>NZ_BSDE01000020.1 GCF_030268085.1 Geothrix limicola | reverse complement strand
AGTGATGGCCTGAGGAACTTCTGATGGCCTCTTTCACCGTCTATGCCAACCCTGATCCGAAATCGCAGAAGGCCATACCCTTCCTCCTCGATGTCCAAAGTGAGCTGCTCTCACCCCTAGATACTCGTGTGGTTGTCCCCTTGTACCTAAAATCGACTGCGAAGACCCACCCGATTTCACGCCTTACACCAGTCATCGCTTTCCAAAATAAATCATTGGTTGCCATGGTCCCTGAATTGGCCGGCGTCAGCAAACGCCATCTTGGCCCTGTCGTGGGTCAGCTTCCCGAGGTTCGTTCGGAACTGATCGCTGCCATTGATCTTCTAATTACAGGCTTTTAATTCATCGTCTCGGTGCGTTGGCTAACCCTCCGCTCAAGTCGGACCCCGCCTGCATTGCCTTCCACTCTCTCTCATCATTTTGCTACCTCGGCTTCGCTCATCGCCTCGGTGCAGGCGCGGCCGCTTAGCTTCATTCGTTAGGCATTCAACCTGGAGTGAGATTACATGTCACCAAAACTCACCAACGTTTCGCCCTTCTCGGTAACTGGTATTTCGGTCCGAACTATTAATCGCGACGAATTCAATCCAACCACGGCCAAACTTCCGAACCTTTGGGCTAGGTTTTATGGAAACGGAGTCACAGGCCAAGTTCCTAATCAAGCTCCAGGTTCTTCAGTTTTCGGTGTCTATTCAGACTATGAATCAGATGCCACTGGCTTCTACTCGGTAACTGCCGGAATGGCAACCTCAGGCCCCACCTCTTCTGAATTCACAACCGTAAGCATTGAAGAAGGAAGATACCTGGTCTTTGAAAACAGAGGGCCAATGCCTCAAGCCGTCATCGATACCTGGGGCATTATTTGGGCCTACTTTGAAAACAACACTGAGTTCATTCGTAGCTACACTACTGACTTTGAAGAGTACCGTGGGCCTGATCAGATCGCGATCCATATCGGCGTCAGGGGCTAAGAATGCCTAACCCTCCGCTCAAGTCGGACCCCGCCTGCATTGCCTTCCGTTCTCTCTCAATATTTCGCTATCCCGGCTCCGCTCATCGCATCGGTGCAGGCGCGGCCGCTTAGCTTCATTCGTTAGGCCTCGTTCGCCTGTCTATTTCTGTCCTCCGGGTGCGCGCTGGTTGCGCCAGCCTGGTCATCTCGTCCCCCACCAACACCAACTCGCGCAATTTCACATTCTTCAGCACTCCAAGAATGGCGTTATTGCTTACTCATCAACAGTCGGCCCATGGATTTCTGCCATCATCGAAGCTGCTTCAGCACCTGGCCCTTCAATTTCACGCAATAACTCCGGCACTTTCCCTTTGGGGTCGTCGGCATGAACTCCCACTCCCATCCATTCAGGCTCAAATCCCAAGGTGGTGCACGCTCGGGGCACCATTACTTCGGGCTCGGCCTAACCTCTCGCTGCAACGGACCCAGGCGCCAGCGCCTGGTCCGCTGAGCTTCTTTCGTTAGGCCGATCAATGGACAGTACTACGGAACTTTCACTCCCGGTTGCCTTCAACTTTCGAGATGTAGGTGGGCTGTCCCTCCTCGATGGAAATTCTGTCAACAGACAATGTCTCTTTCGGAGTGCTGAACCAGAGAAGCTTGATCTATTTTCTTTTCAGAAATTCATTCGAAGCCAACGGATAAAAACAGTCATTGATCTCCGGTCTTCAGACGAACAACGAAAGGACTACAGCAACTTAGTAGACGTCGAAACCCAGTTCCTTTCAGTTCCGTTGTTCGAAAGCATCAACAGATCATGGGCAAATCCAAAGAACACAAATGCACTTGCCACTGCCAGACGGTATTTGGAAATCCTAGAGGTAGGCAGTTCAGCTATTCGAGAAATCATTGGCATTCTGTCTGATAAACAAAACCATCCCGTGCTAGTTCATTGTGCAGCAGGCCGAGACCGTACTGGAATCGTCATAGCTGTATTATTGAAGCTGTCTGGTTGTGAGTCCTCTGAACTAAGTAACGACTACGCAAAAAGTGATCAGGCCGTTTCAGACGGTTACCGTGCGTTGCCCGAGACAATCGATCATTTATTTGATCTTGTAAATCAGAAGTACAGCTCGCTAACCGCATTTATGAATGCAAATGGAGTCACGAACGAAAGGATAGAATTAATGAAAAAGTCGCTCACTCGGCCTAACCCCTAGCTCAACTCGGACCCCGCCTGCATTGCCTTCCGTTCTCTCTCAGCATTTCGCTATCTCGGCTCCGTTCATCGTCTCGGTGCAGGCGCGGCCGGTTAGCCTTGTTCGTTAGGCCTCGTTCGCCCATTCAATGCTGTCTTCTGGGTGTGCGCAGGTCACGCAGGCCCGGTCGTCTCGTCATGCACCAGCGCCAATCCGTGCGACTCCCCATTCTTCAGCACTCCAAGAATGGCG
>NZ_BSDE01000019.1 GCF_030268085.1 Geothrix limicola | reverse complement strand
ACTCAACGCGCTTGTTGTAGGCCTGAATGGCATCAGCATTTTCTGAGAGCCACACCTCGGCAAGGCGCGCACGGACTGCCTTGGCAATGGCCTCTTCGGCGAGACCGGAAAGGTTGAGGCCAAGGTCTTTACTTACCTTCAGTAAGTCACCATTTAGGGAGAGGTTGACCGGTTTCTTGGGGGCGTCGGTTTTGTAGTAGGCCTGCATGATGCACCTCTGCGATACGCATTCAGTATGCGCACCCATGAGCGCATGTCAAGTTGGCTATCGAATGAAGCTAACCGGACCCGCCTGCACCGAGGCGCTGAACGGAGTCGAGGAAGCAGGAAGCTGAGAGAGAGCGGGAGGCAATGCAGGCGGGGTCCGAGTTGAGCGGAGGGTTAGGCCTTCAGAGAACGAAGATACGGCCTGCCTCAGTCGGTTAATAGCTTGGATTTGGAGGAATATTCATATCTCGCCCACATGTTTTGCACTGATCTGTGTACATCAGACCATCGCCCAAGAAGGATGAAGCTGAAGCTCCGCAGTGAGGACATTCAAAATTATTCATCCGAATCACGGCTCGGAGGAAATATATCGCCATCGCAGCGGAAGCGATGATTCCCAGATATTTCCAATGCCCAGGCAGGGCCACAATCGATACAACTGCAACGGCCAAGCCAGCACCACCAAGTTGAAACCGGTTGCGCAGGGCGATGACTGGATAGATTGGAATTCGAGATCTCAAGAGAAGGCCTAACGAATGAAGCTAAGCGGCCGCGCCTGCACCGAGACGATGAGCAGAGCCGAGATAGCGAAATAATGAGAGAGAGCGAAAGGCAATGCAGGCGGGGTCCGACTTGAGCGGAGGGTTAGGCCATGCGTAGGCCACCATCGTAGGAGTATCTGTATTTTGTGCCATTGAAATCGACAACCAAGATTGAATCAGGTTCTAGCTTGAAGCCCTCAGAAAAGATATCAGCGCCTGAAGTGTGCCAAAGCTTGGCGCCATCCTCATCAAACCTGGCAACCTCGAGTTCGCCATGCGTGATCAAGGCCGAGTGCTCGCTGGAATGGTAGAGGCCGAAACAATTGATTGGATCAGCCTCTATGGACCATAAAAGCTGATGGGTGGCTAGGTCTATGCAAATCAGCCAGCGTTTGAAAACCACAAACAGGCGATCACTCAATGCGATCGATAGGTGAGGACCTATCTGAATGCCGATGCCGTATCCACCAAATGCAATTAGGGGGGCCGAGTTCAATTTGATCCCCAAAACGACTGGTGGTCTTGGCTCTTCTGAAAAATTGATCTCGGAAGGGTATTGATACTTGTTGTCTTGAGACCCGAAAGAATAGCCAACCTGACCTTCGTCGATCAGCTCAACTTCTCCAAAGCGGGTTTGAATCTTCATTGGGGCCTAACGAAAGAAGCTCAGCGGACCAGGCGCTGGCGCCTGGGTCCGTTGCAGCGAGAGGTTAGGCCGAGCCCGAAGTAATGGTGCCCCGAGCGTGCACCACCTTGGGATTTGAGCCTGAATGGATGGG
>NZ_BSDE01000018.1 GCF_030268085.1 Geothrix limicola | reverse complement strand
CGCCTGGGTCCGTTGCAGCGAGAGGTTAGGCCGAGCCCAAAGTAATGGTGCCCCGAGCATGCACCACATTGGGGTTTGAGCCTGAATGGATGAGAGCGGGAATTCATGCCGACGACCCCAAAGGGAAAGTTCCGGAGTTATTGCGTGGAGTTGAAGGATCGGGCGCTGAAGCAGCTTCAATGATGGCAGAAATCCATGGGCCGATTGTTGATGAGTAAGCAATAACGCCATTCTTGGATTGCTGAAAAATGAGAAATTACGGGAGTTGGCGTTGGTGAGTGACGAGGTGGCCAAGCTGGCGAAACCTGCGCACACTCGGAGGACAGAAATAGAAAGGCGAACGAGGCCTAACGAAAGAAGCTCAGCGGACCAGGCGCTGGCGCCTGGGTCCGTTGCAGCGAGAGGTTAGGCCGAGCCCAAAGCAATGGTGCCCCGAGCGTGCACGACCTTGGAATTTGCGCCTGAATGGATGGGAGCGAAAGTTCATGCCGACGACCCCAAAGGGAAAGTGCCGGAGTTATTGCGTGGAGTTGAAGGATCGGGCGCTGAAGCAGCTTCAATGATGGCAGAAATCCATGGGCCGATTGTTGATGAGTAAGCAATAACGCCATTCTTGGATTGCTGAAAAATGAGAAATCACGGGAGTTGGCGTTGGTGAGTGACGAGGTGGCCAAGCTGGCCAAGCTGGCCAAGCTGGCGAAACCTGCGCACACCCGGAGGACAGAAATAGAAAGGCGAACGAGGCCTAACGAATGGGGCTAACCGGCACCGCCTGCGCCGAGGCGCTGAACGGAGCCGAGAAAGCAGGGAGATAAGAGAGAGAGGAGGACAATGCAGGCGGGGTCCGAGTTGAGCCAAGGGTTAGGCGAGTTCAGGGGTTCAATCGTTTGAGTGTTAAAAAAGGTTTTTTATTCCGAACGGGTGGCCCTTCCGAGTCGGTGCATTCGTAAATTCGTAGGATATCGCCTTCAGATTCAAAACCCCATGTGGCCCCTTCGACATACATACAGTCGAAAAAAACTTCGACAAATTCATGTCCAACGGAGTATGTGAAGGTGCGGTTGGGGAATACACCTTTTCCGTCGACCCCAAAAACATAGGACCGACCGTAAGAGTCCTGATAATTTCCTGCGACCGTGTAGGTTCGGAAGAACTGCTCCTCTGAGTTAACCCAGGAATATTGACCTGTGGCATTGCGTGGGGAAAGCACCGAAAAGGAGGTTGGATCAGAAGGTGCGATTCTTAATCGATCTGTTTTTGCCACGCCATCCAGACGGGTGGTTGAACCATCTTGATTCAACACCTGTGCGGTATCGCTTTCATGAAAGCCCCAGCAAAACCAAATATTCGTTTTGGTATTGGATACTTCAAGTTGAATTTGAGGTGCTTGATCATGCTTACAGCACCAATACGGCGATCGGGTCTTTTTGAGCATCTCAATATAAGCGTTTGATAGGTAAAGCCCTGGTTTCAAGATAGAAACTGGAGCCACTTGCGGTGGATTCATACAGATAAGGACCATGATCGGAGCAAGGATTGGCATTGTGACGCCTAACGAAAGAAGCTCAGCGGACCAGGCGCTGGCGCCTGGGTCCGTTGCAGCGAGAGGTTAGGCCGAGCCCGAAGTAATGGTGCCCTGAGCGTGCACCACCTTGGGATTTGAGCCTGAATGGATGGGA
>NZ_BSDE01000017.1 GCF_030268085.1 Geothrix limicola | reverse complement strand
AGTGATGGCCTGAGGAACTTCTGATGGCCTCTTTCACCGTCTATGCCAACCCTGATCCGAAATCGCAGAAGGCCATACCCTTCCTCCTCGATGTCCAAAGTGAGCTGCTCTCACCCCTAGATACTCGTGTAGTTGTCCCCTTGTACCTAAAATCGACTGCGAAGACCCACCCGATTTCACGCCTTACACCAGTGATCGCTTTCCAAAATAAATCATTGGTTGCCATGGTCCCTGAATTGGCCGGCGTCAGCAAACGCCACCTTGGCTCTGTCGTGGGTCAGCTTCCCGAGGTTCGTTCGGAACTGATCGCTGCCATTGATCTTCTAATTACAGGCTTTTAATTCATCGTCTCGGTGCGTTGGCTAACCCTCCGCTCAAGTCGGACCCCGCCTGCATTGCCTTCCGCTCTCTCTCAGCATTTCGCTATCCCGGCTCCGCTCATCGCCTCGGTGCAGGCGCGGCCGCTTAGCTTCATTCGTTAGGCNCTGTCGTGGGTCAGCTTCCCGAGGTTCGTTCGGAACTGATCGCTGCCATTGATCTTCTAATTACAGGCTTTTAATTCATCGTCTCGGTGCGTTGGCTAACCCTCCGCTCAAGTCGGACCCCGCCTGCATTGCCTTCCGCTCTCTCTCATCATTTTGCTACCTCGGCTTCGCTCATCGTCTCGGGGCAGGCGCGGCCGCTTAGCTTCATTCGTTAGGCCTCGTTCGCCCTTCCAATGCTGCTTTCTGGGCGTACGCGGGTCACGCCAGCTTGGTCATTACGTCATTCTCCAGCGCCAATCGATGCGATTTCCCAATTTTCCGCAGTTCAAGAATGGCGTTATTGCTTACTCATCAACGATCGGCCCATGGATTTCTGCCATCATCTAGGCTGCTTCAGCGCCTACTCCCTCAGTTCCACGCAATAACTCCGGCACTTTCCCTTTGGGGTCGTCGGCATGAACTTTCGCTCCCATCCATTCAGGCTCAAATCCCAAGGTGCTGCACGCTCAGGGCACCATTACTTCGGGCTCGGCCTAACCTCTCGCTGCAACGGACCCAGGCGCCAGCGCCTGGTCCGCTGAGCTTCTTTCGTTAGGGCTCCCGACATGCCCCAGGTCCACATATTCATCGGTAGCGCAGCCGCTGGCCCAACCAACCAGTTCTCTTACCCAGAAGGTGAGCGCCACGCAGTATTGATCTTCGCCCTTCAAGACGAAGGGGCAGATTTTGATTGGGATGAGGCCAAATGGTTAGCAACTGGGCGTGGATGGCATGACGTCGAAATTCAACGTGGTGGTGTTGTTGACCCTGAAACCTTCGATAACACCGCGCAGCACTTGGCCCAGGCCTATGAAGAAGCTCTCTCCAAAGGCAACTCTCTGTTCGTGTACGCTGATCCCATATCGCCCTAACCCTCCGCTCAAGTCGGACCCCGCCTGCATTGCCTTTCGCTCTCTCTCAATATTTCGCTATCTCGACTCCGCTCATCGCCTCGATGCAGGCGCGGCCGCTTAGCTTCATTCGTTAGGCTTTCGTGAAAACACCATGAGCGAACCGAAACTTTCATTTACAACGCAATCAGAGTGGGAAGGCTGGCTCGAAGACAATGGCAGCACTTCGCCTGGCGTATGGCTCCGCTTGGCAAAGAAGTCTGCCAAGCAACCAACGGTCACTTATGCGCAAGCGCTAGAGAGTGCTCTTTGCCATGGTTGGATTGATGGCCAAAAGCAATCAGAAGATCAGCACTATTGGCTTCAACGCTTTACACCGAGAACGGCCAAGAGCATCTGGTCGAAGATCAACAAGGAAAAGGCAGAGGCACTCATCACGACGGGGAGAATGCGGCCAGCAGGTCTGGTCGCAATAGAACGGGCAAAGCAGGACGGAAGATGGGATGCGGCGTACTCATCAGCGAGCACTTCGATCGTCCCAGATGACTTGCAACAAGCTCTTGATGCAAACCCAAAAGCCAAAACTTTTTTTGCAACACTCAATAGCCAAAATAGGTACGCCATTTTGTTCCGAATTCAAAACGTCAAGAAGGCCGAGACACGTGCGAAAAAGATCGCTCAATTCATTGAAATGCTAAGTGATGGCAAAAAGCTCCATCCATAACGCAACCAATCTAGCTGCACGCAACCAAGTGCAACATAATGAGTAAATCAAAGGCGTCCAGATCTATCACCAGCCTAACCCTCCGCTCAAGTCGGACCCCGCCTGCACTGTCTTTCGCTCTCTCTCAACATTTCGCTATCCCGGCTTCGCTCGTCGTCTCGGTGCGGGCGGTGCCGCTTAGCTCCCTTCGTTAGGCAGTCTGGCATCGGCCCAAAAACACCCTACAATGTAGTTCATGAGCATCCGATTCGACTGGGATCCCACCAAGAACCTCAGCAATATCAAGAAGCATCAGGTCTCCTTCGAAGAGGCTTCTACCGTCTTCCTAGATGAAAACGGTCTGCTCATCGCTGATCCTGATCATTCCGACGAGGAAGATCGATTTATTCTCATGGGGCTCAGCTCAACACTTCGACTCTTGATCGTTTGCCACTGCTATCGCGCCAAAGGCGGTGTCATTCGAATCATTTCAGCTCAAAAAGCTGACCGTCAGGAACGCCAAGACTACCTTCGGAGGTTCAAATTATGAGGAAAAGCTACGACTTCTCTAACGCCAAGCCCAATCCTTACGCAAAGCTTCTCAAGCGCCAGGTCACCATCCGCCTCGATGAGCCGACGCTCGATTACTTCAAAAATTTGTCGCAAGAGATGGCCATCCCGTACCAGACCCTGATCAATCTCTACCTTCGAGAGTGCGCAGCTACACACAAACATCTTCGCCTTGCCTGGGAAATGCCCAAGGGCTCGAAATCTGCCTAACCCTCCGCTCAAGTCGGACCCCGCCTGCATTGCCTTCCGCTCTCTCTCAACATTTCGCTATCTCGACTTCGTTCCTCGCCTCGGTGCAGGCGTGGCCGCTTAGCTCACTCGTTAGGGCTCACACTTCCCATGCTGAAAACTCTGCTCTCTTTCTTTGCGGGAAAACCCAAAGCGACAAGTCCAAAGGTCCGGCCCTCTGCCAAGCCATCCACAGGCAAGGCTCGTTCGGTGGCTTCAGAGATAACGGAGTTGGTCAAAACCAGAAAATCAGCAAATATACCGCTGATGGACATACGTAACGAGCTGTATCAAATGTTCGATGGATGTTCTGATCTTGCCCTGATGACTGCTTGTATGAAGGCCGCAGATAAAATCGAAGACACATTGGTGAATCGCAATCTTCGAGGGAAGGAGCTAGAGAAATCGGGAGAGCTCAGCAAAGCAATCAAGCTCTATGAATCAAACCTTATCGATCGCTTCGACGGTTCTCATCCATACGAGCGACTTCGCATCATCTATAATTCAAAGGGTAAACATCAAGATGTCATCAGGGTCTGCCAAGCCTTCATCGATTTCGGCGGCAATGCCCCTGAACTCAAAGAAAAATATCGATCGATCATCACCAAGCTAGCTCAATAACCGTCGTCGCCCTAACCTCTCGCTCAAGTCGGACCCCGCCTGCATTGCCTTCCGCTCTCTCTCAGCATCTCGCTATCTCGGCTCCGTTCATCGTCTCGGTGCAGGCGCGGCCGCTTAGCTTCCTTCGTTAGGCCTCGTTCGCCCGTTCAGTGCTGTCCTCTGGGTGTGCGCGGGTCACGCCGGCTTGGTCGTCTCGTCATTCACCAGCGCCGATCCGTGCGAATCCCCATTCTTCGGCACTCCAAGTAATGGCGTTATTGCTTACTCATCAACAGTCGGCCCATGGATTTCTGCCATCATTGAAGCCTCTTCTGCGCCTGATCCTTCAACTCCACGCAATAACTCCGGCACTTTCCCTTTGGGGTCGTCGGCATGAACTTTCGCTCCCATCCATTCAGGCTCAAATCCCAAGGTGGTGCACGCTCGGGGCACCATTACTTCGGGCTCGGCCTAACCTCTCGCTGCAACGGACCCAGGCGCCAGCGCC
>NZ_BSDE01000016.1 GCF_030268085.1 Geothrix limicola | reverse complement strand
ACGCCATTCTTGAACTGCGGAAAATTGGGAAATCGCATCGATTGGCGCTGGAGAATGACGTAATGACCAAGCTGGCGTGACCCGCGTACACCCAGAAAGCAGCATTGGAAGGGCGAACGAGGCCTAACGAGTGAGCTAAGCGGCCACGCCTGCACCGAGGCACTGAGCGGAGCCGAGATAGCAAAATGTTGAGAGAGAGCGGAAGGCAATGCAGGCGGGGTCCGACTTGAGCGGAGGGTTAGGCTGTGCTTGAACGGATGAAAGATGATTTGATTATAGGGCTTCGAATTCAATGGGAGAGGATTCAAGCGGGTGATCGATGAGGTGAAGGATCTTCTCGGCACCTGAAGCTACCTCAACTTGGTAGTAATACGAGGCGATTGCTCTGAACTTACCTCGGCGCTTCACGCCCAGTTCGGCCGGGGACCGATCATCAGTTACTGAGACGGATTGCCCAGGTTTGAGGCAGAGGAAATCTTCCGGGGTAGGCGGAGGCGGAGGGCAGAGAGCTCCAACGGATGAGTGCTCAAGGTCCCGGCCAGCCTTGTTCTTAATCCAAATCTCGACGCCTTTGAAAAGATCTTTGTAAATCCAGACTTCTTGGGTGGAGACATTTGTAATTGAGACTTTGAAACAATGCTTCGCACCCCTCTTCACAGGCTTTGAAGGGGCCTCAAGGCTGATGTTGAGTTGTTGACCGAACACGCTGGGCGTAAAACCAAGCAGGAACGCGCAGACAACGAATTTGATCCATCGATACATGGCACAGCCTAACGAATGAAGCTAACCGGCACCGCCTGCACCGAGGTGCTGAGCGAAGCCGAGGTAGCGAAATGCTGAGAGAGAGCGGAAGGCGATGCAGGCGGGGTCCGAGTTGAGCGAACGGTTAGGCAGCACGTCGCGTGAAACCTGAAAACGAGAGCTAGAGGCCTAATGCCTTAAGTTTGGGCTTTTCATAAATGTCGTCTTCACCAGGATAGCGCAAACCCGTAACGCCTTTTTCTTTGGCCAAAGACCAGAGAATGCTTTCACCGGCAGGCAAGACATTGGGTTTCATAGAATACAGCGGGTCCGCGAAAGCCTCTTCCGGGCTGATGATTGGCCAACCTTTGGACCTAAACATTTCAATTATGTCGGAGAGAAAGGCCGCATTGATTCCATTCGTGTGGAGAAGCAGGACGTGTTTGGCGCTGCGACCGAGCACCTGTTTGGCAAGGCCGTCGTAGTAAGTTGCGCGGTCCCACAAGTGCTCAAGGTAGGCTTGGCGGAAACCGGCGGTCTTGGTTCCGGGAGAATCATTCTCCGCATCTAAGAATCGTGCATTGTAGTGCCAATCACTGGCATCGATGCTTACCGGAGCTGGTTGATACCCATGGGTGGACATCCATACGCGGAACCCATCTCGTTTTTCCGTTGTGCTCCCCTCTTTTAAGTAGGGGAAGCGAAGCCTGGGGGTCCAACCTGGCATCGTCTTTAACAGTGTTTCGTATTTCTGAACATCAGCCTCGAAGGCCAGAAGGGTTGTTGTTTCTGCCGCCAAACTGAAGTGTGAGTAAGTGTGATTACCCACAAGATGCCCAGCCTCACCCCAGGCTCGTACCAAGGCGAGCCCATCAGGACTATCGACCCCCTTACCAGCGGGGAACAGAACAGATTTGACTTTGCCTTTGGCGAGGGCGGCGAGAATTGAAGAGTTCCAGGCTTTGCCTTGTGGTTGCTGTCTTGGATTAATGCCGTCGTCGAAGGAAAGGGCCACACTCTGGGCGCTGAGAGCGACTGGAACAAGCCATAAAACAAGTGATCGCACGCTGATTATCTCCTGTCGTTGTGTATTGCCTCGGAACGTGTAGGCTGCCTAACGATTGAGCTAAGCGGCCGCGCCTGCACCGAGACGATGAGCGGAGCCGAGGTAGCGAAATGCTGAGAGAGAGCGGAAGACAATGCAGGTGGGGTCCGACTTGAGCGGAGGGTTAGGGCTTCCTGGGCGCATGCTTTTTGGTAAGAGTTTTTGCCAACTCGGCAACCCGAGCTGAGCGACGCCCAATAATTTCACCAAGAGCATGCTCCAAAATTTCGAAGGCATCTAAAAGATCGGCGGCATTAAGTGAGCCATTATGACTGCCGGTATTTCCAAGCCACTTTAGCGCCATGAGTTGGGAACCAATTAAGGGCTCTCTTGTGACGTAAACTTCAATGCGGCCGTGAAGAGTTAGTTCTGTAAACTTGCCATTTTTATTTTTTCTTCTCTTTGGAACCCCAAGATGGTCCATTAAGCATTCAAGTGCTACCCGAATTCTCCCAGAACAGGATTCTCTATTGAGCCAGAAAAGTGAAAATGCCGCTCGGAGCTCACTTAAAATTTCTTTCGGTAATTTGTTGGGGAAAACAATCATATCTGGCATTGGAGTGCATATTTGAGGTGAGAAAAAATCACCCCAATCCCAGTTATGCTCGTCGACTTGTTCCATTCCAACGCCACCGGTCCCTGAAATAGCAAACAATTGTTTACACGAGGGATGTGTGCATTGTGCCCAGGCTGTAAACGAGTATGAAATCCACCCTGGATCCCACTCATCATGGCCATGCGCACGAATTGAATCGGTGGTTTCATGATATGTCAAAGAATCCATGACAATCGCCAATGCCCCCTTTCTACAGAATGAGCATGGCCATGGTGGGCACTCATCTTTGGTTATTTGTTGGGTCCAGATGTTTCGATCCATGATTGGTGGCCCTAACGAATGAAGCTAAGCGGCACCGCCTGTGCCGAGACGCCGAGCGGAGCCGAGATAGCGAAATGCTGAGAGAGAGCGAAAGGTAATGCAGGCGGGGTCCGACTTGAGCGCTGGGTTAGGCCGACGATAAGGCTAAGACCTGGATTGTCGAAGGGTCTGAGCATCAAGGCGATCCTGGGGCCTACCAGTTGCTTCTTTATTACGAATCAATTCATCGATGCCAATGACCATTACGGGCTGATCTCCGTAGGCAGACGCGACTCGATGCTCCCAGGCTTCCTGGAACTCGACCCCATCAATGACGGTGATGATGTCTATTCGATTGGGTGGGAGACCCATTTGGAAAACGATGCCTGGAGTGGAAAGATCTTGAAGAGTCAGATCGAGGAACGGTGCGCCGAATTCATCGAGAGCATTCCAAACTTTTTGGGCGTTATCAGGATTCGCTTTGACCCAGACATCGAGATCTTTGGTGAATCTGGGTGCACCGTGAACCGCAAGAGCATAACCGCCGATGATGAGAAATTCAGCGTGCGCGGCGTTCAACGCGGCAAATAGATCTCTGAAGTCGGGATTCACACTCATTGGGACGAGTCCAAGTGAGGTACTCGAGGGTTAGATCCCACAGGGCCTCCATGCGCGCTTGAGCTGTCTGGTTTACGAATGGGTCCATCTCAATGGATTCAGGCTCGTGGAGCCTAGTGATTCGAGATATGCCTTGTCTTCGGCGTTCCGCGGGAAGCATGTTTCATTTTAGCACTTTGCGCCCGCAATGGGTAAGAGACCTAACGAAGGAAGCTAAGCGGCCGCGCCTGCACCGAGACGAGGAGCGGAGCCGGGATAGCGAAATGATGAGAGAGAGCGGAAGGCAATGCAGGCGGGGTCCGACTTGAGCGGAGGGTTAGGCGTGGGGAGGACACTGATTTATGACCTATTGTGATTCACGAGCTACCTGGAAATCTTAAATGATTCCAGACCACGAACTGGCGCATAGCAATCTACTAGGAATTGCTGATATGGCTTCTTGCGGACCTTCCACGTCCCAAATGTGTTCGTAGCCACCTGTTGAATAGTCAGCAACCACGACAGTGTTACCCCATTTGGCCAACCAAGCGATGACCCACTTGTAGTCAGGTGGGTCTGCTTCATTGGGGGCCATTACCAAGATGGTGGCTCGTCGAAGGGTTGGGGACATGTTGATCGAACGCCTAACGAAAGAAGCTCAGCGGACCAGGCGCTGGCGCCTGGGTCCGTTGCAGCGAGAGGTTAGGCCGAGCCCGAAGTAATGGTGCCCCGAGCGTGCACCACCTTGGAATTTGAGCCTGAATGGATGGGAGCGAAAGTTCATGCCGACGACCCCAAAGGGAAAGTGCCGGAGTTATTGCGTGGAGTTGAAGGATCGGGCGCTGAAGCAGCTTCAATGATGGCAGAAATCCATGGGCCGACGGTTGATGAGTAAGCAATAACGCCATTCTTGGATTGCTGAAGAATGGGGAATCGCACGGATCGGCGCTGGTGCATGACGGGACGACCGGGCCTGCGCGGCCCGCACAGACCCAGAAGACAGCATTGAACGGGCGAACGAGGCCTAACGAATGAAGCTAAGCGGCCGCGCCTGCACCGATACGCGGAGCGGAGCCGAGATAGCGAAATGCTGAGAGAGAGCGGAAGGCAATGCAGGCGGGGTCCGACTTGAGCGGAGGGTTAGACCGCGGGACGAACCTTGGGTTCAGGATATTGGGGATTCTGGAGGTTGCCAGAGTTCGATTCGATTCCCCTCTGGATCCATGACCCAGCCGAATTTCCCGTAATCAGATTCATCGACTTTGGAATCAACATCGCACCCTTCTGACCGAAGGGCATCTAGGACTGAATGGAGGTCCTCGACCACATAATTCACCATGAATGAAGACTTGCTCGGTGTGAAGTTTTCAGAGTCTTCAGGGAAGATGCTCCAGACCGTCATTCCGTCTGGCCGATTCCATGGGAAAGCCGTGCCACCCCAATCTTGAACATCGATGCCCAGGTGGGTCTTGTACCAAGCTCGAAGCACTTCTGGATTACGAGCCTTGAAGAAAATCCCACCGACTCCGACGACCCTTTTCATTGGAGCACCTCGTTTGAATGTGACCTTGAGTTTTGCCCATGATTGGCGGGCTAACGAATGAAGCTAAGCGGCCGCGCCTGCACCGAGACGATGAACGAAGCCGGGATAGCGGAATGATGAGAGAGAGCGGATGGCAATGCAGGCGGGGTCCGACTTGAGCGAGAGGTTAGGTGGCCCAGGCTGCATTTTGTAAAATGGTTACAGTATCTCGAAGTTATTTGATTCATTTCCCCAGATTACTTTCATATGCACGTGTGCACCCAGAATTATTCCTTCTGGATGTGTTGAGGTAATTACCTTCGCAGGGTTAAATTTAACTTTCTTAATCCATTCGATAGCATATGGCTGTAGTTCGAGATTGCCTGAAATTGCTTTCAGTTCAATTGGGTTCCCATCTGAATCGACGATTAGTTTGATTACCGCATAGCCCGTAATTTTTGGTGCTCCTTCCTTTCGGCGAATATCAGGTATTGGGGTGAAGGACAAAATGGAGGGGCGATTGACAGTTGCGGTCATTTTAGACGGTTCTTCGATTAACGGCTTATTTGCTAGAGGAGCACAATCCACCAAGGAAATGAGAGAAACCAAGATAAGCGTCTTAGCGCCGATCCAAGTGATCAAGGCGGGTTGGTGTTGGACTGGCGAGCTGTTCATTTGGACACCTAACGAAAGAAGCTCAGCGGACCAGGCGCTGGCGCCTGGGTCCGTTGCAGCGAGAGGTTAGGCCGAGCCCGAAGTCATGGTGCCCCGAGCGTGCACCACATTGGGGTTTGAGCCTGAATGGATGGGAGCGGGAATTCATGCCGACGACCCCAAAGGGAAAGTGCCGGAGTTATTGCGTGGAGTTGAAGGATCGGGCGTTGAAGCAGCCTCAATGATGGCAGAAATCCATGGGCCGACTGTTGATGAGTAAGCAATAACGCCATTCTTGGAGTGCTGAAGAATGGGGATTCGCACGGATCGGCGCTGGTGAATGACGAGACGACCGGGCCTGCGTGACCCGCGCACACCCAGAAGACGGCAGTGAACGGGCGAACGAGGCCTAACGAACCAGGCTAACCGGCACCGCCTGCGCCGAGGCGCTGAGCGTAGCCGAGGAAGCAGGGAGTTGAGAGAGAGCGGAAAACAATGCAGGCGGGGTCCGAGTTGAGCTAAGGGTTAGAGCCACCGTGCTGTGCCCATTGTTTTGCATTGATACCAAAAACTGCTCGAAACCTTGAAACTGGGCCTCTGTAAATTTAAGGATGTGGAACCGATACAACTCACCAGACTTTGTTCTAAATGAACAGATCTCTCGCACCTCGCCTGATTGCTGATCCTGAAGGAGCTTTGGGAATCGTTCAGTGAGAATGGTGCCAAACACTTCTCGGATAGGGATGTCGACCTGGTATGGAGCAGGTCGAATCGATTCTTGGCTTCGAATGCCAGACAGTAGGGAGTCAATGCTGATCTTCTGGGCGGCGCCTCGATGAATGAACCTTGCCAGCTGAGTACTCGACTTAACGGCCTTCAGTTTCTGAATCGAAGTGTTACTCGCCGCCACGGCAGCGAACAATAGAATGGCGGCAGGAGTGAGGTGCATTCGGGGTGGCCCTAACGAAGGAAGCTAAGCGGCACCGCCTGCACCGAGACGATGAGCGAAGCCGGGATAGCAAAATGCTGAGAGAGAACGGAAGGCAATGCAGGCGGGGTCCGACTTGAGCGAGAGGTTAGGCAGGCCGCTTTTTATAGTAAGTGAAAAGCTGAACGGCTGAATTGAGAAGGTAAAGAGCTGCCCCAATGAGAAAGATCGTGCGACGTGGATTTGGAGAGCTAAAACTGAGGGCGATAAAAATCACTCCGGCAAGAAGAAAACCGATGCCGCTCAGGAGATGTAATTTGTGGCGGGTGCTTGGTGAAATCATGATTCGGCTGCCTAACGAAAGAAGCTCAGCGGACCAGGCGCTGGCGCCTGGGTCCGTTGCAGCGAGAGGTTAGGCCGAGCCCGAAGTAATGGTGCCCCGAGCGTGCACCACCTTGGGATTTGAGCCTGAATGGACGGGA
>NZ_BSDE01000015.1 GCF_030268085.1 Geothrix limicola | reverse complement strand
CATCCATTCAGGCTCAAACCCCAATGTGGTGCATGCTCGGGGCACCATTACTTTGGGCTCGGCCTAACCTCTCGCTGCAACGGACCCAGGCGCCAGCGCCTGGTCCGCTGAGCTTCTTTCGTTAGGCCTCGTTCGCCCGTTCAATGCTGTCTTCTGGGTGTGCACGGGTCACGCAGGCTAGGTCGTCTCGTCATGCACCAGCACCGACCCGTGCGATTCCCCATTCTTCAGCACTCCAAGAATGGCGTTATTGCTTACTCATCAACAGTCGGCCCATGGATTTCTGCCATCATCGAAGCTGCTTCAGCACCTGGCCCTTCAATTTCACGCAATAACTCCGGCACTTTCCCTTTGGGGTCGTCGGCATGAACTTTCGCTCCCANCAGGCGCCAGCGCCTGGTCCGCTGAGCTTCTTTCGTTAGGCCTCGTTCGCCCATTCAATGCTGTCTTCTGGGTGTGCGCAGGTCACGCAGGCCCGGTCGTCTCGTCATGCACCAGCGCCAATCCGTGCGACTCCCCATTCTTCAGCACTCCAAGAATGGCGTTATTGCTTACTCATCAACAGTCGGCCCATGGATTTCTGCCATCATCGAAGCTGCTTCAGCACCTGGCCCTTCAATTTCACGCAATAACTCCGGCACTTTCCCTTTGGAGTCGTCGGCATGAACTCCCACTCCCATCCATTCAGGCTCAAATCCCAAGGTGGTGCACGCTCGGGGCACCATTACTTCGGGCTCGGCCTAACCTCTCGCTGCAACGGACCCAGGCGCCAGCGCCTGGTCCGCTGAGCTTCTTTCGTTAGGCGCCAACATCATCAAAAGGTGAATCATGAAGAAACTCATTTTTCTGTTTTTGTTGATGAGCGCATTTTCCTTTGCTGCTCAGGAAACGCCGTCGAAGCAGAATCAGATACCGGTTACAGTGCAGGCTCAAAAGTCGTCCGAAGCCGATAGGTTGAATAAAGTCGAAACCACCGTATCAGTAATTAGAGATTATAACGGCACTTTTATGTCAGTTATTATATGGAGTTTAAGCACTGTTGGAACCATCGCATTCGCGCTAATTGGGTTCAGCTGGTTTACGAATATTCGAATGATTCAAAGAGATATACAGACCCTTCGCGATGAACTCATTGCAATATTGGGTGAAAAAGCAGCTGAGGCCCAACAAATAAATTCTGAAAACATGTCACTTAAATCAAAAGAAATTCTCGAAATAACCACCTCCGCCGCAGAAAAAATGAGTAACGCGGCAACAGCTCAAATCAAATCTCAGATTTCAAATGCCATTAAACGAATTGGCGAGTTAGAATATTTAAATATAAAGAAAGATATCATATTGTGGAATGAGAAGCATGTTTATGCGAATTCTTGCAGCGCAGCTTCAGAATTACTTGAAAAATCATTAACACTGAATAGTGATTATTATGTCGAAGAATCTATAGATATTTTACGCGATTCACTGGAAAAAATGGAACATGACAATGAAATAGCAGACGCTGCAACGGTTCGCCAATTAGAAGGAACTATCAACAAACTCGGGGCAGATTTGAAAACATCGAAATTGGCACTGCTCTCACAACTTATCCGAATAAGCTCCCGCCCCACTGGCGCCTAACCCCTAGCTCAACTCGGACCCCGCCTGCATTGTCTTACGCTCTCTCTTGTCTCCCTGCTTCCTCGGCTCCGCTCATCGTCACGGTGCAGGCGCGGCCGGTTAGCCCCATTCGTTAGGCGTAATCGACCTTTTCGCTCTATTGGTCCGCTGTAACCGTTCGCGCCGTATTTCTGTACCGTTCGCGGTGGCCCACCCAGAAACGGCCAAGCATCTGCCATCGTCGAGGTAACCTGGGTCCACGCCCAGCAGTTCAAGCCTTCTTCCTGTCTCACCCGTTCTTTGCTCTTCAATTCTCAGAATCATTGGCGCGGCAGTTCGGGTCGCACTCACACCCATTTCACGCCGCGCCTAACCTCTCGCTGCAACGGACCCAGGCGCAAGCGCCTGGTCCGCTGAGCTTCACTCGTTAGGCAGCTATGTTCACCGTCGAAATCACCGGGTGGAATTACGGCTACAACAAGGTCGAAAGCACTAAATTGCTCGCTCATGAAGGCCAAATGGGCCTGGGTGCGGCCAAAGCCGCCACAGATGCCATCCTTGATGGACAAATCATCAAGGTCGAAATGGAAACACTAGAAGCCGCTCAAGCCCTGGTCTCTGCTTTTACCGCTATCAATGCAATTGCAAAAATTTCAGGCCATCATGACTAGCTGCCTAACCCTTAGCTCAACTCGGACCCCGCCTGCATTGTCTTCCGCTCTCTCTCAATATTTTGCTATCCCGGCTTCGCTCAGTGCCTCGGTGCAGGCGCGGCCGGTTAGCCTGATTCGTTAGGCGCTACCATCCAACCAACCAACCACAACAGGAGCCGCTCATGGCCTTTTCATCGTGCCCGAAGTGCCCTTCACACTCATTTGAAATGGTTGAGAATTCCCCTTCTGGTTCAAATTTTAAAATCATGTTTGTTCAATGTTCTAGTTGCGGCTGTGTTGTAGGGACTTACCCCTTCTACGACACCGCTTCTGTTTTGGATACTCTCGGTAAAAAACTCGGTGTTGGCCGCGTCACCGAATGAATCCATACCTGACCTATTGCCTGTCTTGTTGTCATTCTAAAATGGTCTCTTCCGTCATGTGTCGAACGCCTAACCCCTCGCTCAAGTCGGACCCCGCCTGCATTGCCTTCCGTTCTCTCTGAGTATTTCGCTATCTCGGCTCCGCTTGTCGCCTCGGTGCAGGCGCGGCCGCTTAGCTTCATTCGTTAGGCCGCAGTCAGTCCAACTCCCACTTCGAGGTTTACTGTTGGCACGAACGCCACCCCAACCATTTCGGAATCTTGGTCCAAAGTCCACAAACTGGATGTACGAGGTTGGCATCCATTCGATGGCAGACTTACACGCTCTTGGTGCAATCGAGGCTTACAGGCGCGTGAAGGCCTCGCGAAAGGGTGTCACAGTGGTGCTTCTATACGCACTCCAAGGCGCGATCCTCGATTGCCACTGGAATGATCTCCCGCCAGGTATGAAGGAAATACTTCAAAGTCAGGCCAAAGATCTGTAACTCTGACGGCCTAACCGGTCGCTCAACTCGGACCCCGCCTGCATTCCCTTCCGCTCTCTCTCATCCACCCGCTTCCTCGGCTCCGTTCAGCGCCTCGGCGCAGGCGGGATCCGGTTAGCTCGAATCGTTAGGCGTCATCCACCGGCGACAATGGTGCCAGCATCATGGAGGTAAAAATGCCATGGGACTACATCTTAGGCGGCGCAAGTGGCGCTGGTATCGTCCTAGTCATCGCAGTTCTCTTTGCACAACGAATCATCGAGAAGTCTGTAGATACAAGATTCTCAAGCAGGCTGGAGGAGATGAAGGCTGAATTCGCACGACGTCTTGAGATAGATAAGGCAGAACTCATCAAGAATGTCGAAACCGAGAAATCCGAATTGGCAGTTTGGCAAAACCTTCGAAATGATGTTCTCGGCGAAATCTGGCGTGCTCACCGCACTGTTACGGGCGCTATGACGGAGGTGATTCTTGAAGTGCAAAGATGCGAGATGAATGCAGAAAAACTTCCAAGTGCCACAATTGAGATCTACCGAAAGGTAGTTCATGCGAATGTTGATCTTCTAACTCCAGATGCGTTGCAGGCTGCACAAGACTTTTTGGAGAAAGCTTATGTCATCGCGGACCGAAAGCACCCCACACAAGACGACAATGCGCTAAAAGAACATCGCCGTGAGCTTTATGAATCGATCTCAGCCTATTTCGGACTTGAGAAAATGATGCCATGGATGACCAAACGTAAACCAAGTCGGAAACGTGTGGCACACGGCAGTGATGACGCCTAACCCGCCCCTTCGGTATTAGCCTGTATCTAAGCATCATTCGCTTCAAGACTCACGGCCGCCTAACCTCTCGCTCAAGTCGGACCCCGCCTGCATTGCCTTCCGCTCTCTCTCAGCATTTCGCTATCTCGGCTCCGCTCGTCTCCTCGGTGCAGGCGTGGCCGCTTAGCTTCATTCGTTAGGCCCTACACCCCGTGAAAGGAGTCCACCTTGAGCGAGAAAGAGGTAGTTCCTGAGACTAGAGGTGTAACCGTTCAACCCCTTACTACGGTTGATCTGGGGCCCGAAATCGAGGGCATGGAAGGCCGTCAACTAAGAATGCGAATGGTCACCATTGAACCTGGCGGTGTCTTCGGCCCGCTACACGATCATGTAGATCGCCCTGGAACCGTTTATATCCTTCAAGGAACAATCACCGACCATCGAAATGGGATTGCTACGGAATATGGGCCGGGCGTTGGTTGGCCCGAGGACCGAAACACCAATCACTGGCTTGAGAACAGAGGAACAATTCCAGCAATCGAGATCTCTGTTGATATTGTTAAAAAGTAGTAATGAACACTCTAAAGCCTCGGCGGGCCTAACCCCTCGCTCAAGTCGGACCCCGCCTGCATTGCCTTCCGTTCTCTCTCAACATTTAGCTATCTCGGCTCCGCTCATCGTCTCGGTGCAGGCGCGGCCGCTTAGCTTCATTCGTTAGGCGCCCACCATCCTTGAGGAATTGATGCCTGAAACGAAACTTTTCAGCGCCGCTGGACGGATCAACCGATCGTTCTTCATCGTTCAGTATGCTTTGACCCTGCTCGCATATGGCATCACGAGGGCATTGATCGATTTTTCTGCGTCGTTGGCCGTCAGCATCCCATTATTACTCATATTTGTGGCTGTTGGTTTTTCAATGGTTTGCACCTCAATCAAACGCCTTCACGACCTTAACCACAGTGGGTTTCTCTATCTGCTGATGTTCATACCTATCGTTAACCTCCTTTTGTTGATCTATCTGGCAGCTAAGCCATCGAACAACTGGAAGAACGAATACGGACTGAACCCCCTACTTCCTCCAGCCAACTGTCCGACCTGCGGCAGACAAGCCTTTCAGCCGCCAGGCAGGTACACCTGCTCTGATTGTGGCCAGCGTTTTGAACTTGACAGCAATTTCACAGCCACTGCGTATCAATCTTGAGTGTCCCTGTGCGCCTAACCCCTCGCTCAAGTCGGACCCCGCCTGCATTGCCTTCCGCTCTCTCTCAACATTTTGCTATCTCGGCTCCGCTCATCGTCTCGGTGCAGGCGCGGCCGCTTAGCTTCATTCGTTAGGCCTCGTTCGCCCATTCAATGCTGTCTTCTGGGTGTGCGCAGGTCACGCAGGCCCGGTCGTCTCGTCATGCACCAGCGCCAATCCGTGCGACTCCCCATTCTTCAGCACTCCAAGAATGGCGTTATTGCTTACTCATCAACAGTCGGCCCATGGATTTCTGCCATCATTGAGGCTGCTTCAACGCCCGATCCTTCAACTCCACGCAATAACTCCGGCACTTTCCCTTTGGGGTCGTCGGCATGAACTTTCGCTCCCATCCATTCAGGCTCAAATCCNTGCGCAGGTCACGCAGGCCCGGTCGTCTCGTCATGCACCAGCGCCAATCCGTGCGACTCCCCATTCTTCAGCACTCCAAGAATGGCGTTATTGCTTACTCATCAACAGTCGGCCCATGGATTTCTGCCATCATTGAGGCTGCTTCAACGCCCGATCCTTCACCTCCACGCAATAACTCCGGCACTTTCCCTTTGGGGTCGTCGGCATGAACTTTCGCTCCCATCCATTCAGGCTCAAATCCCAAGGTGGTGCACGCTCGGGGCACCATTACTTCGGGCTCGGCCTAACCTCTCGCTGCAACGGACCCAGGCGCCAGCGCCTGGNGCTTACTCATCAACAGTCGGCCCATGGATTTCTGCCATCATTGAGGCTGCTTCAACGCCCGATCCTTCAACTCCACGCAATAACTCCGGCACTTTCCCTTTGGGGTCGTCGGCATGAACTTTCGCTCCCATCCATTCAGGCTCAAATCCCAAGGTGGTGCAAGCTCGGGGCACCATTACTTCGGGCTCGGCCTAACCTCTCGCTGCAACGGACCCAGGCGCCAGCGCCTGGTCCGCTGAGCTTCTTTCGTTAGGCCTCGTTCGCCCATTCAATGCTGTCTTCTGGGTGTGCGCAGGTCACGCAGGCCCGGTCGTCTCGTCATGCACCAGCGCCAATCCGTGCGACTCCCCATTCTTCAGCACTCCAAGAATGGCG
>NZ_BSDE01000014.1 GCF_030268085.1 Geothrix limicola | reverse complement strand
TGTGGGGGGCACGTCAATCCGTACACCAGAAATCGCGGGGTCTCCCCTCACTTTCTGGTGTACCAGATAGGCTCAAGGTTCCCTCAAACCCTTGCAAATCTACATCTGGAACTTTGTCAGGGGCGACTAACGAGTGAGCTAAGCGGCCGCGCCTGCACCGAGGCGATGAGCGGAGCCGAGATAGCGAAATGCTGAGAGAGAGTGGAAGGCAATGCAGGCGGGGTCCGACTTGAGCGGAGGGTTAGGAGTTCAGGAACGAATGTCAGGTCTTTGATGGTGGGGGCAATTTCCAGACTACCTTCATTACGGTTTGAACCCGGACTGGAGATCCGCGATACAGAAATGGCTCGAATTTCCATCGGGATGCAAACCATACGCTCTCATGCCATAACTGAGATGGGCCACTGAGCGCCTTTGGAGCCACTGCATTCCCGGCTTCGTCGACCATAATTGAAACAATTACAGTGCCTTCAACGCGAGCATTCTTAGCAGCCGGAGGATAATCCGGTAGTGCTGGGGCATATAGCACTTTTAGGAGTTCAAATTTGACTGGCAGGGGCCCCCGCTGCTCTTCGTAAGAAGAACCACTAGCGACCCTCTTCGGTTCTTCCGCGCAGAGCGAGGAATTTAGGAAGAGGACCGTGAATCCTAGTGGAAGGAGTATTCGTTTGGTGCGTGGGATGACCATGGAACTCCTAACGAGTGAAGCTAAGCGGCACCGCCTGCACCGAGACGAACAGCGAAGCCGAGTTAGCGAAATGTTGAGAGAGAGCGGAAGGCAATGCAGGCGGGGTCCGACTTGAGCGAGAGGTTAGGCGCCTAGGCATTAGTGTGGCTCTTGAGAAGCGCAAGCGACATTTCCCAGTTGGCAGTGGAATCAAAAAAATCACGGGGCAATACGATACTATCGTTTACGCCATAATAAATCAGTGCGGTGATGCCATTGTTTTGTATGCGCTTGATGTCTTTCAATGGAATAGAAATCGCCACGAAATCACCTCGAAGTACCAGTCCATTTTCAGACACATCACCTGTGATTTGAGATTGGAACAAAGTCGTTTGCTGGTAATACCTTTTTCGCTCTGCATTGTTTGAGAACCAAAGTAGAGAAAACCCTAATGCTGCAAGGAAACAAGAGATTAGAAGGCCACCAGGCTTATACCCGAACTTAAACAAGCCATATCCGAGGCCAAAAAGTCCAACTGCAAATGGAACAGCCTTGGCAAATAGGGGCTTTTCAAGGTCATCCGCGGCCTTGAAGTGCTCGAATGTAACTTTGCCTTGGAACGGAATGGGCATGGTGGCGCCTAACGAATAAAGCTAAGCGGCCGCGCCTGCACCGAGACGATGAGCGAAGCCGGGATAGCGAGATGCTGAGAGAGAGCGGAGGCAATGCAGGCGTGGTCCGACTTGAGCGGAGAGTTAGGCGTCAGGATTGAATTCCCAATTTACTATTCCACGCTTTTTGGCGAGTTCGAAAACACCACTGTAGCCCCAGGAGATAATTGTGGGGCCAAATACGCGTTTACTGTTAATGCCATCCGGTGAATATATGTAATCTCGAATCGAGTTCAACCAATAGTCGAGTCCTTGAAGGTCACTCAGTTCGATCTGGCCGTTGTCGAGTAATTTAGAGATTGTCTCAAGATGATCAAAGAGTTTAATGAAGCAATTCCTGTATACCAATCCACGTGGATCTTTGAGCGTTGATGGATCTAAACGAGGTTTAACGGCAACACACAGTACCATTGGGTCATGTTGCATTACTCCAGGGAGATAGCTCAAGCCCTCTGATCGAAAAAGCTCTCTATACTCTTCCGGGATGATCAGTGGACCGACACCCCAGTCGAGAGCTTGGCATGCCAATGATAATGATTGATCAATACTCAGTTTTTCAACTAGCGTCGCTGCCAGGTCCTTAGATTTCCATTTTTGGGTTCGTCTGTATTGAAGAAACACATAGAATGCGCTGACTGCTCCAATTGCGGGTGTCGCGAGTTTGTTGGCGATTTCGACCCACTCAGGTATTTGCATATTAGAAACCTCCACACTCAGGTTGTAGGGACTCAAATATGTGACGCCTAACGATTCGAGCTAACCGGATCCCGCCTGCGCCGAGGCGCTGAACGGAGCCGAGGAAGCGGGTGGATGAGAGAGAGCGGAAGGGAAGGCAGGCGGGGTCCGAGTTGAGCGACCGGTTAGGCCGAACGCCGACCGACTGATGAACCGAGACGAAGAGACGGGCACGTTAGGCGGAGGTGGGCGGGTAAGGCCACGATACCGAATCCAACGGCCCAAGCGCTGAGAATGGAAAAGAGCGGAAGAACGGAAAGCCTGAAACAGCGGGAAGTGACGGTGAATAGATAACCCACTCTAGCGCGACGGGACCTCGGGGAAGTCATACCAGAAGAGGTTTTGGCCGAGCCCGCCCACGTCGGCCTAACGAATGAAGCTAAGCGGCCGCGCCTGCACCGAGGCGATAAGCGGAGCCGGGATAGCGAGATACTGAGAGAGAACGGAAGGCAATGCAGGCGGGGTCCGACTTGAGCGAGAGGTTAGGCAGTTGACGGTTGGGGCACTCATACGGACAGCCTGGGGTTACTGGCGCAAAATCTTGTCAATTGATTTGCCCTTTGCGAGTTCATCGATGAGCTTGTCGAGATACCGGATTTTCTGTGTCATGGGATCTTGAATGTCTTCGACGCGAATGCCGCAAACGACCCCCTTGATCTGAGAAGTGTTCGGGTTGATTGCTGGGGCTTGGTCGAAAAAGGATTGGAAATCGATGTTGATCGCTGCGTGGTGGCTGAGCTGCTCACGACTGTAGCCCGTCAACCAGCAGATGATTGTGTCTACCTCTTCCTTGGTCCGATTCTTTCGTTCGGCCTTTTGTACGTAAAGCGGATAGACGGTCGTGAAAAGAAGCTTTGAGATCTCGCGTGCGGACATAGTGACGTCTCTTGGCTTGGTTGTTTTAGGGATGCCTAACGAATGTGGCTAACCGGCACCGCCTGCACCGAACCGCTGAGCGGAGACGGGAAAGCCGGAAGATGAGAGAGAACGGAAGACAATGCAGGCGGGGTCCGAGTTGAGCTAAGGGTTAGGCCGACACGAAAGCCGTTCATGTGGATTGCCCATGAACTTTTGGGGCCTTGTTCTTTCGTAAATGACGATAGAGAACGTTGGTGGTGAGAATGATGATTAACCCGATGCCCGACGCGATCAAAGCATAGAACCTGTAAATGGAGCCGGAACTGGTGAAGAAGTAGGTGCACTGGATCGTGACCAACAGAGCAGAAGTGGTCATCCCGACTAGGGCGATACGATTTCTCAATCTGGATTTGGTCTGAGGTTGCATTGGCGGCCTAACGAAAGAAGCTAAGCGGCACCGCCTGCACCGAGATGACGAGCGGAGCCGAGTTAGCGAAATGCTGAGAGAGAACGGAAGGCAATGCAGGCGGGGTCCGACTTGAGCGGAGGGTTAGGCGTTGCTTCCGAGAACTATGGCAATTGAATCGATGAAATCAGTCTTTCTATCTGAGTGAGGTTCGGCGTAAATGAAGCCGGATTGAGTGCCTCAAGGATGGACTCTGCTGCTAGTAGGTATTTCCGATCAGAGTCACGGGGAATGTTATCAGCCGCACTCGCATCCTTCGGAAGTGAGGGGTTGGATATTGAAAGATAAAGATCGATGTACCATTCCCCATCATCCGAGAGCCCTTGATACGAACAATAGGTTTCATTGCTGTTGATAGGATTGCCATCGGATTCTTGGGTTTCCTGAGAAATGAAGAAAACCCCCTTGTGGGATGGGAAATTCAGATACTTCACTTTTGCGTGTATGGTTTGTTCGGAATCAGTTAAATTCCATTCAGGAATGGTCGAACCCAGTGGGAAGCGAAGAGGCTTTTTTGCTAAAAGAGGCCGAAGCTTCTCCACTGTAGAGGAAAGGTCGCTGTACAGCTTTTTGAATTCAGGTGTTCCTGAACCATGAATGGGAATCAGCCTGAGTTCGTTCATGTGTTCAAATTTGTTTGACGGATCAATCTTGAACTTGAACAAATAGTGCCGAGGAGCAATTGCCCATGGAAGTTGGCCTTCCATGTCTTTGTCGGTGTTCTGCGGCTCTATGGTTGCCTGACAATCGCGAAAATGAGTTTTGTCATATGAGACAGATGCCCGGGTTCCTTTGATGCTGGCCATCACGATGTTGCTTTGAGCCAATGCAAAAATGGAGCAATTCATGAGCATAAATGCGATAGCGCGATTTGAAGCAGTCATATGAATCCTGAGTGTATTGTTGGCAGGTTGCGACGCCTAACGAACGAAGCTAAGCGGCCCAACCTGCGACCGAAAAGCTAAACAGAGACGAGAAAGAAGGGAACAAGAGAGAGGAAACCAGGTCGTGCAGGTTGGGTCCGACTTGAGCGGAAGGTTAGGCGCTGGCTCAATGCGATTTTTGAGCACGAGTGGGAAGTGGCTGACCTGGATGAGAATTCTCCCACCATGCCTTCCAAGATGAGAATGAAACCCCAACCTTGACGCCCGTGAGCTGTTCCAGATCCTGAACGCAATGGGCGTGAGTGCAGATCATTCCGACATTGCCAGAAAGTTCTTCGTCCGGGAAAAGCCTAAGAGCTGAAATGAGGTGGGGGATAGAACTCTCATCGCCGTATGTTCCAAGTTCACCAAAGGCAAGATGAACATTGTTATCAGGCTTATCAGCAGAATCTAGGATTCGATGGTACTTCGCTCGCTTGTGGGCGATGACCTTCTTGGATTCCTTCGGAAGTTCGGAATTAGAGAATGCCGGTGCCGCCATCATTCCAAGGGCAAGGAATAAAGCGAGTGATTTGTGGTCGATCATCAGACGCCTAACGAAAGAAGCTCAGCGGACCAGGCGCTGGCGCCTGGGTCCGTTGCAGCGAGAGGTTAGGCCGAGCCCGAAGTAATGGTGCCCCGAGCGTGCACCACCTTGGGATTTGAGCCTGAATGGACGGGAGTGGGAGTTCATGCCGACGACCCCAAAGGGAAAGTGCCGGAGTTATTGCGTGAAATTGAAGGGCCAGGTGCTGAAGCAGCTTCGATGATGGCAGAAATCCATGGGCCGATTGTTGATGAGTAAGCAATAACGCCATTCTTGGATTGTTGAAGAATGAGAAATTACGTGAGTTGGCGTTGGTGGGTGACGAGATGACCAAGCTCGCGCAACCCGCGCGCACCCGGAGGACAGAAATAGACAGGCGAACGAGGCCTAACGAGTGAGCTAACCGGCCCTATTGCTGCGGGACACGGACGCTGAGTTGTTTGAGGACACTAACGCGCAGCAATAGGGTCCGAGTTGAGCGGAAGGTTAGGCCCGCATACACGATTCTTGATCAGCATTTTATATTACAATATCGACAGTGTAACCTTGTGCCGACGAATACGAGTCCTTGTTCCACGATGGCCCGCCTTCAATGGAAGCAAATTTGTCTTTTGCGATTTCTATCGATGCAATTTTGGCAATCTCCGTCAAACATTTTGCAATATGGCATCTTAATTTGTTCAAAGCGTCGAAATATATATTGATATTTTCGCCATCGATCAATCGATTGCGTTCCATGAAATCATTAAATGCGTTAATCGAGGTGATAATGTAATCGGTAAGATAAAATAGAGGTGTATTGATTGCCTTGATGAGTCGAAGTTCTTCGGCCACGAGATCCGACTTAATTTCTTTAAGGCATTGGATAGATTCATTGATGCATGAGGCGCAGCATTCACGCCCATTTAAAATTCTCCTGTTTATAACTTTCACAATAATTGATCCTGCTATTTGACTTTCGGCATCAGAAGGCTTAAACGATACACTGATTCCAAAAGGAAATGATAGTGATATTGAATCAATAATACTTGGTGTGCTTTCGGATTTTGACACCAGCCGTGCCTTATATTTGGGGATGGCGAACAGCGTTGTTGGTGCAGAATTTGGCATTGGCAAATCTCCAAAACAAGGGCCTAACGAAAGAGGCTAACCGGCACCGCCTGCGCCGAGGCGCTAAGCGAAGTCGAGGAAGCGGGAAGATGAGAGAGAGCGGAAGGAAATGCAGGCGGGGTCCGAGTTGAGCTAAGGGTTAGGCCGACCGGGGCTACTTTTTAGGAATGTGTTGGAAGAACTTGATCGGGTCAGAAAAGGCTTCTGAAATGATGTCTGACCAATCTGGATTTCTGAAGGAAATACCAACCACTGCATGTGTCGTTTCAATGAAGGTGGGGTCTGGCCAGGCTGAGTTGATTGAGAACCATAACGCCTCTGAGAGAGGCACATCGTTTTGCCAGGTTGAAATTTTCCACGGACCCGTTGGATGGATAGCCAGATCTTCAAGATCGATAAGATCATTAACTCGTTCGCACTCTTCGCCCCAGCAGCAGATGTAAGCACACCCAGCGCGGAATAGATCTAAAGCAATGGTTTTGATTTCATCATCGGTGGCTTCGGTACCATCAATTGCCAGACATGCGATGAAGTGACCAGTGATCTCTCTGAAGGCACCTTCGGGAATCTCGTAATGTCGTAAATGCAGTGCATAAAGGTCACGAGAGCCGAATTCGGAGTGTCCAAGCCTTTTGGCAATCGACATGGGGGCGGCCTAACGAATGAAGCTAAGCGGCCGCGCCTGCACCGAGACAATGAGCGGAGCCGAGATAGCGAAATGTTGAGAGAGAGCGGAAGGCAATGCAGGCGGGGTCCGACTTGAGCGGAGGGTTAGGCGCGTGTTTGTTCCATACAATCTTTGATTGCGGCCTTTAGAATAGCCAAGTCAATATCCTTAAGCGCTTTGAATTTGATGCAGTAACCAGTAATGCTCGCCTTTCCGATCGTGCGTGCATACCTTTCCTGCAAATACTTCTTGTCGTCTATCCCCATGATGTAGACCGATAGTCCCGTTGAATTCGCGCTAATACCTGCTTGATAAAACTCTTTGATTTTCCCACCGGCGTATTTTTTGATCAGCGTGCCATAACCTATGTTTGGGTTGGAAACTACCTTGCCGGTTTCGTCTTTGCCATCGAGAAACCAAAGCTTGCAACCTGGATTCATCTCGAGAATGGCGCCATGGAGCCTACGCATGTCTGTCTGCTTGGGTTCTGGTATCGATTCGAGATAACGATTGATCTGACCTTCTAGTGTCATCGCCTACCTCCGGGGAGATTGGTCAAGCGCCTAACGAATGAAGCTAAGCGGCCGCGCCTGCACCGAGACGATGGGCGGAGCCGGGATAGCGAAATGTTGAGAGAGAGCGGAAGGCAATGCAGGCGGGGTCCGACTTGAGCGGAGGGTTAGGCGTTCGAGCTTGAGGGTGGAGTTGTGCCAGCTGATTCTAAGGCAAAACGCACATAGGGAATTTGCAGTAGAAGGAATATGCCAAGCGCCCAGAAACCGGTTGCCACTCCGAAGATCAACCAGACCCAGCTAATGAAGAGTGATCGATGCGGTTTGTAGTAAAGCCAGATCCCGATTACAAGGTGCCCAATCAGGTAAGAAAGCCCACTAGCAACGGCGAGCGTTGCCACCAGTGATCGTGACCCGTGATCAACTGAATTCAATGCTGAGAAGTATGTGAAGAATGAGTGAAGAATAACTCCGAGCAACTCTGCCGGGAGAAGCCATAAAACGAGTCTCTCGATGGATTTCAAGGATGCTCCATGGGAACGCCTAACGAATGAAGCTAAGCGGCCGCGCCTGCACCGAGTCGGCGAGCGGAGCCGAGGTAGCGAAATGCTGAGAGAGAGCGGAAGGCAATGCAGGCGGGGTCCGACTTGAGCGGAGGGTTAGGTTGCTCACTGGATAATAATCGCCTTGAGAACACGATAGAACTTGAAGACACCAGCACCGATGCTTTGGGCAAATAATCCGACAGGTAGCGCAATGAACCCGATAACCCATGGAGTATGAATCAGAGATATAGACGCAGCGAGGATAACGACAGAGGTAATAAAACCAACCGGGAGTGCATAAGCGACAAGAACCCCGTGAATTTGTGGACCGGCTACCTTGAAGCGAATCTTTAGCCCCTGATGAAGCAAATCAACGAACAGAATGGGACCATTCTTGCCCGGTGGAACAGAGGTTAGATATCTATGGACAATCTTTTCGCCACGGTTGAAGACAGGAATGTGGTACTCCCTTGAGTGATAGTAGAGATCGAACTGTGCATCAGTTGGTAGAGCGCCATCAGCCACATGAAGAATTTTCCCGTAGGGTTCGGACCAGGTTGGGATGTAGGAAGAACCTGACAATTCGGTCTTCTCAGAAAGCATCATCGTTTCGGCTGAATAGACTTTGAACGTAATGTTCTCGTAATCTTTGCTAGTCGTATTTTCAATTGTAACAATCGAGGAAAACAAAGTTTCTACTGGGGTATTGTTCCAGGAAACTTTGATATTCCCGAAAATCGGGTCCTCGCTAGAAAGGGCAATCCGATCATGGGTGACGGTGTATTCGAGTTCGCGCACTCGATTACGAAGTAAGTTGAGCACGTAGCCAATCAAAACGCCCACCGCACCAAAGAAAGCCGAAAGGGTGATCTTGCTCGAGCAGAATCGGATTATGGCTTCTGGGTTCATGAGGGCAACCTAACGAATGAAGCTAAGCGGCCGCGCCTGCACCGAGGCGATGAGCGGAGCCGGGATAGCGAAATGATGAGAGAGAACGGAAGGCAACGCAGGCGGGGTCCGACTTGAGCGGAGGGTTAGCCATCGTGACTACTCGGCCTCGCTCGGTTCAAATGCCTGAAGAATTGGTTCCATCTGCTCCCGGTCATTCTTCCAATCCGAGTCGAATGAAGTGGCTACGGCGCTAAACATAGTTCCAGTTTTTTCATTGCCAATTGTAAGGCTGAGAATATGAAGAAGCTTCCCATCTTCACGCGGCCCAATGAATTCGGCTCGCAAGCAACGAAACGGTCCTTTGTTCATTTCATTCAGGCTGAGCACCTTCCCGGCTCCAGCGACCTGATCCTTTACCTTCTTAATGTATTGGGAAATGGGTACACCTAACTTTACGGGGGCATTCTTCATCATGAGAATGCCTACGCCAACATTTTGGAATTCTGCGGGTTTCCCATTTTTTGTAATCGAAACCAGGACAAGCGATCCCTTATCCTCTTCCAGTAGCTCCCAACCCTTTGGAACGAGAACTTCCGCTTTTATGAGCCGACAATTCTGCTTTGTATGACTAGGAGCGGTCGAAGGCGGTTCTTGCGATCCCGCTATCGACAAAACTGTAATCGCGGTGAAGAGCATTTGTGTGTAGGGCATATCTAAAGGGTTCCTCCAGATGGCTAACGAATGAAGCTCAGCGGACCAGGCGCTGGCGCCTGGGTCCGCTGCAGCGAGAGGTTAGGCGCGGCGTGAAATGAGTGCGAGTGCGACCCGAATTGCCGCGCCAAGGGTTCTGAGAATTGAAGAGCAAAGAACGAGTGAGGCAGGAAGAAGGCTTGAACTGCTGGGCGTGGACCCAGGTTACCTGAACGATGGCATATGCTCAGGCGTTTCTGGGTGGGCCACCGCGAACGGTGCTGAAACACGGCGCGAACGGTAACAGCGGACGAAAAGAGCGAAAAGATCGATTACGCCTAACGAAAGCAGCTAAGCGGCACCGCCTGCACCGAGGCGCCGAACGTAGCCGAGATAGCAAAATGTTGAGAGAGAACGCAAGGCAATGCAGGCGGGGTCCGACTTGAGCGGAGGGTTAGGGCGTGGATCGTGAATGTAGATCTACCATCGGCCATTAGGACCAGCATACCGAATTGAAAACTTAGCTGATTCGGAAGAAGAATTGATTTCAATCAAAACTCTGCAATGTACCTTTCTTCCTACCGATTCGTTTGATAATAGAAGTTCGCCAGGCTTAAACTCTAACGAATTCAACCATTCAGTTACTTGTTTGATAACAGATGCTGAACCAGAAATGAGTTTAATTCCTTCGACTTTCCCATCTGGGTTGACAATTATCTCTATGAGGGTCTTAGACACGAATTCAGTTTGTGCGGATATCGATGGCAATTCGGGAGCACGAATCAAAGAGGGCTGGACCAGGGTGGCACTGACCTTCGGAGGCTGGGTGGCTGCTGGTTGCTGGCAAGCAGCCATTGAAAAGAGAAACAGTGTAATTGCTAGATATCTTTGTGACTGCTGGGCGAAATCATGAGTCATAGTTTGAGCCCTAACGAAGGAAGCTCAGCGGACCAGGCGCTGGCGCCTGGGTCCGTTGCAGCGAGAGGTTAGGCCGAGCCCGAAGTAATGGTGCCCCGAGCGTGCACCACCTTGGGATTTGAGCCTGAATGGATGGGAGCGAAAGTTCATGCCGACGACCCCAAAGGGAAAGTGCCGGAGTTATTGCGTGGAGTTGAAGGATCNTTGCCCGGAGCCCGGGTTTGGTTGTGGAGAGTTGACGCCTAACGAAAGAAGCTCAGCGGACCAGGCGCTGGCGCCTGGGTCCGTTGCAGCGAGAGGTTAGGCCGAGCCCGAAGTAATGGTGCCCCGAGCGTGCACCACCTTGGGATTTGAGCCTGAATGGATGGGAGCGAAAGTTCATGCCGACGACCCCAAAAGCGAAAGTGCCGGAGTTATTGCGTGGAGTTGAAGGATCGGGCATTGAAGCAGGCTCAATGATGACAGAAATCCATGGGCCGACTGTTGATGAGTAAGCAATAACGCCATTCTTGGATTGCTGAAGAATGGGGAATCGCACGGATCGGCGCTGGTGCATGACGAGAGGACCGGGCCTGCGTGACCCGCGCACACCCAGAAGACAGCATTGAACGGGTGAACGAGGCCTAACGAAAGCAGCTAAGCGGCACCGCCTGCGCCGAGACGACGAGCGGAGCCGAGGTAGCGAAATGCTGAGAGAGAGCGGAAGGCAATGCAGGCGGGGTCCGACTTGAGCGAGAGGTTAGGCCGATGCGAGCTGATTGTTTAATAATATCGGGCCACAACGGCGGAAACGACCGTACAGAGGCCAAGTATGAGGTTGGTGGCGACCAACCAGCGAATTGTATTCATGGTGGTCGGAGCCTCTGGCCAAGCCGAAGCTAGGCAGCGAGTTCGTAACCTTGGGTACAGAACCAGGTAGACATAGCCGAATATGAAAGTCATGACCAATCCGATGGCAGCCATGACAAGCCATCCGACGGGCGCCACTCGAATTCCTATTTCGAGAAGAAGAATGAAACCACTAACCACTAAGATAGCTACGGCTGTAGCGATGGATGGTAGGAAGCGATCGAGAGTTGCGACCCAAAGTGGTAATCGTTTCGGTGGATCAAGAGCCTCATTTGCAGCGGGCCGGAGACAGAAATAGGCAAACCACATTCCACCGAGCCAGACTATTGCTCCGAGCAGGTGAAGAAGAAGGTAGAGACCGCGAATAAATGGTGTCATGTAATCACCTCGATTCCAGCGGGCTAACGAAAGAAGCTCAGCGGACCAGGCGCTGGCGCCTGGGTCCGTTGCAGCGAGAGGTTAGGCCGAGCCCAAAGTAATGGTGCCCCGAGCATGCATCATATTGGGGTTTGAGCCTGAATGGATGAGAGCGGGAATTCATGCCGACGACCCCAAAGGGAAAGTGCCGGAGTTATTGCGTGGAGTTGAAGGATCGGGCGCTGAAGCAGCTTCAATGATGGCAGAAATCCATGGGCCGACTGTTGATGAGTAAGCAATAACGCCATTCTTGGATTGCTGAAGAATGGGGAATCGCACGGATCGGCGCTGGTGAATGACGAGGCGACCGGGCCTGCGTGACCCGTACACACCCAGAAGACAGCATTGAACGGGCGAACGAGGCCTAACGAATGAAGCTAAGCGGCCGCGCCTGCACCGAGACGAAGAGCGGAGCCGAGATAGCGAAATGTTGAGAGAGAGCGGAAGGCAACGCAGGCGGGGTCCGACTTGAGCGGAGGGTTAGGCGTTCGGGCTTGAGGATGAAGATGTGCCTTCCGATTCTAGGGCAAAACGCACATAGGGTATTTGCAGCAGGAGGAATATTCCGAGTGCCCAGAAACCGGTGGTGACTCCGAAGATCAACCAGACCCAACTAATGAAGAGTGAGCGGTGCGGCTTGTAGTAAAGCCAAATCCCAATTACGAGATGCCCAATCAAATAGGAAAGACCGCTAGCAACGGCGAGTGTTGCCACCAGTGATCGCGACCCGTGATCAACTGAATTCCATGCTGAGAAGTATTGAAAGACGGAGTGAAGAATGACTCCGAGCAGTTCTGCTGGGAGAAGCCATAAAACGAGTTTCTCGATGGATTTCAAGGATGCTCCTGGGAACGCCTAACGAGTGAGCTAAGCGGCCGCGCCTGCACCGAGACGATGAGCGGAGTCGAGATAGCGAGATGCTGAGAGAGAGCGGAAGACAATGCAGGCGGGGTCCGACTTGAGCGGAGGGTTAGGGCGATCACAATTTGCCCGAGTCGAGAAGAAGGTGAAGTTCCTCGAACTCATCGAGTGTGCCACGAAGGATTTCGATGATTTCTGGGTGATTGCCTTTGCCATCGCTGATGAAATGCATTCGTCTGGAGGTTCCGCCGGTTATGGTTACTTGGCCAAAATAATCGGTTTGGGAGGCACTAGAGTGTTTGTGTTTGGTCAAGATGCGATGTTTTACGGTATTTGCTAAATCAGCTGTAATACAGATGTAATTGGAGTCAGATATATATTTTTCGATTTTTTCGGCATATTGTGGATATTGGACCTTGAGCCAGTCTTTCTCATTCCATAGGAAGGTCAGAAGTGTCTTAACTTGACTGTCAAATTCGGATTGGGATGGTTTGAAGTGAACCCAATTGACAACCTTCTCCCAAACACGGAGAACTTCATGCCAATTTGAACTTCCGTCGTGGTGTGGGATCAAAGCCATGGGAGGGAGCCCTAACGAATGAAGCTAACCGGCCCCGCCTGCACCGAGGCGATGAACGGAGCCGAGGAAGCGAGAAGTTGAGAGAGAGCGAAAGGCAATGCAGGCGGGGTCCGAGTTGAGCGCAGGGTTAGGCGGTTGGGTTATTGGGTGCCTGATCTTTTTTAATTGCTCCGGCGATCCTCACACGAGCTGTGTGTTCAATTTGAGAAAACCACCATGCGATAGGACTGCATAAAGAGATGAATATCGAAATCCAAAGAAATGGCTTAAGAGTAGAATCCCACTTTGAAGAAATCACTAAAATGATGAGTACTATAATGGCAATATTTGCATTAAGAAAGGCTGCCCGTGAGATGCTTGTTCTAAGGTTTGTTTGGCTGAATTCTCTGAAAGCAGTCTCAGAGGACCAAATTCTGTCTTGAGCGGCGCGCCAATCACCTGGGGCCATCGTTGCAATATGGCGCGCGTACCACTTTCGAGGGCCAGATGTTTTCCCGACAACAAGTTTTTCGAGAGAGAATGAAAGTGATTCAACGAATGCCCCGATTACATATGTTCCAAACACGATCAGAAGATGATGTGAAAGGGGAGCTTTTCCTAAGAAGTCAAAAATTTGAGTGACTCGTAAGGAGTAAGACCCGCATATTATTGGCAGGATCCAGAGCCAAGCTAGGCTGCCGACAACAAGCAATTCTGTTAAGAGTGCAGTCGATGTGAACATGAAACCGCCTAACGAAGGAAGCTAAGCGACCCCGCCTGCACCGAGCCGATGAGCAGAGCCGAGATAGCGAGTGGTTGAGAGAGAACGGAAGGCAGCGCAGGCGGGGTCCGCTTGAGCGAGAGGTTAGGCCGGCCGTGTACCAATTCGGAAGACGCCAATTGGATTGAATTCAATGACATGTTCGAAAGCATTGTCCCACAAACAAACTGATCCGGTGCTTAGGTGTTCTCGAACCGCTGAGGCCGCAGATTCAATGGAAATGGATCGGCAATCATGCCGTTGAGCGACGAGGAATAGCGGGCCTGATTTGAGGTATTGATCAATTTGTTCGCCCACGAAGAGCGTGCGGAACTCAGAGGTAGAGCCGCATGAACGCCACTCATTGTTTTCGGTATTGGCCCACACAACTAGGCGTAGGTGGTGCCGAGATGCATTGAGAATGGCCTGGGAGTCCATCGGCGGCCTAACGAATGAAGCTAAGCGGCCGCGCCTGCACCGAGGCGACGAGCGGAGCCGAGATAGCCAAATGATGAGAGAGAACGGAAGGCAATGCAGGCGGGGTCCGACTTGAGCGAAAGGTTAGGCGGTCGGTATACATTGAGATTACTTGATTGCATTGCTATTTGAGCTCCTGAACTTTGAAATCAATTAAAGCTGTTGACCCATTGTTTGTGGTGGTGATGTGGGGAGTAAATTGGGTGATAAGCCCGCCACGAATGAATATTGTGAAAGAGGTTTTGGATACTTGTTTGATGTCTGCAACCGTCAGATTCTGACCATGCAAAACTAATTTTCTATCAGATTGGATCCTTGGATTCGTGCTGACGTACACGTTTGTTATGTCCGAATCCATTGCAGCTAGACCGTAGAATGTTTCAATTATAAAAATAACTCCAGCGTCCTTGATGTTGATTTCCCTTGTTTCATCCGGGTGGCCCTTGGAGCAACCAACCATGGTGCATAGGACGATGGGTATTGCTATGAACCGTGCCGGTCTTGCTGGATGTTTGTTCATAGCGCTTACCGCCTAACGAATGAAGCTAAGCGGCCACGCCTGCACCGAGGCGATGGGCGAAGCCGAGATAGCGAAATGTTGAGAGAGAGCGGAAGGCAATGCAGGCGGGGTCCGACTTGAGCGGAGGGTTAGACCGCCCGTCCGAGATAGGAAAGTATCGCAACGGCGAGTAGACCAACCCAGCCTGGATGTTTGCCTCTTGTGCCAACGAGTACGAGCATTGAACCACCAAAGAAGGCAAAGATTGATGCGTTGAGAACGACGACTTGAATAGACTTGATGTGATTTGAGAGTGAAAAAAGAATACCTGCGAAGGCAATACCGAAAACACTAGCCAGGTGCCATGTTGCCTAAAGGATTCTTACGTTTCGAGATTGTAGTGGTGGTGCTGGGTTCGTAGGAATCGCGCCAGTGTTTCGGAGCTTCTGGAAAATTACAATTTCGCCGATCACAGAATGAGCAAGGGATACGACTAGCGCGACGAGTGCCGAAGCGAATAAGCAGAAATCCATGCGGGCTCCTGGTAAGGCGGGCTAACGAATGAAGCTAAGCGGCACCGCCTGCACCGAGGCGCTGGGTGGAGCCGAGGTAGCGAAATGCTGAGAGAGAACGGAAGGCAATGCAGGCGGGGTCCGACTTGAGCGAGGGGTTAGGCGCGAGACGCCCGATGGTACATGTGCTTGAACCAATAGTAGGACATAGCGAATACATTGAAGACCAAGAGGCAGATTAGCCAAATTTTCTTGGAATCAGTCGTGATCCGTGGATTAGCGCGAAGGTGAGGGATGTAGACAATGAGCAGCCCAATCACGAAGAGTGGCCACGCCACGGTTAGCACTCTCGACCATTGCCCAATTGCGGTGTCGATGATTGGGAAGATCAGGAACACCAGCGCCAAGGCCGCCGTGAGAATTCCAAGAACGGACGCTCGTGCACGAGACATGGTTGGCGCCTAACGAAACCAGCTAAGTGGCCCAACCTGCGACCGACAGCTAAACAGAGACGAGAAAGACGGAACACGAGAGATGAAAGTAGGTAGTGCAGGTTGGGTCCGACTTGAGCGAAGGGTTAGGCCGATGGACGCAATATGCAATTTGATCATTTGGTTTCATTATCATCAGATAGAAATTCTTGCCAATCATCTGGCCGCCCTGCAGCCTCTGCCTTAGCTCTCGCTTTATCACCAGGGGTCAGAACTTTGTAATCAGAGAGTTTTGATAATTCCTCTTTATCTAAAAAACGCTTCCAGAAAATAAATCTAACAGCGACCAAGTTTATCAAAAAATATAGAAGACCCCAGGTTAATGTGTTTTTTATTGTGACGAGTATAGACCAGTCATTTCCCTGTGAACCCACCGAATTCAAAAAATAAAGAGGGAATGTTGCGAACGCACAAATAATTGCTGCTGTGCGAAGGTCAAGTTTTTTTCTAGACCAAGCAGCAATTATTGAAATAAGCAAAAAGAAAATCATTGTTTGGCTCCTTTATGCTGGGGATGTTTATGAGGGCAAAGATGGCTATTGGTGCGCGGCCATGAAAGACCAGGCTTTCCAGACGGTCAAGATTGGTTCGTAGAGTGAATTCCAATCATGATCGACATTAGAAGTGGGGTCGTTTGCAAACCATTGGACACTGATTGCCTCTGTAAAATTTGGACCAGATAACCTTTGATTTTGTACCAACCCATGTTTCCAGGCTTCTTGAAAAAGCGGGAAGAGTGATGAGAACTGCTCATTGGTTTCGATAGTGCGGAATTCTTTAGCATGCCATTGGCGAAGAAGTTGCATTGCTTTGATTACTATTTCTTGCTCAGTCATAAGTACCTCAAGTTAAGGCCTAACGAAAGAAGCTCAGCGGACCAGGCGCTGGCGCCTGGGTCCGTTGCAGCGAGAGGTTAGGCCGAGCCCAAAGTAATGGTGCCCCGAGCATGCACCACATTGGGGTTTGAGCCTGAATGGATGAGAGCGGGAATTCATGCCGACGACCCCAAAGGGAAAGTGCCGGAGTTATTGCGTGGAGTTGAAGGATCGGGCGCTGAAGCAGCTTCAATGATGGCAGAAATCCATGGGCCGACGGTTGATGAGTAAGCAATAACGCCATTCTTGGATTGCTGAAGAATGGGGAATCGCACGGATCGGCGCTGGTGCATGACGAGACGACCGGGCCTGCGTGGCCCGCACACACCCAGAAGACAGCATTGAACGGGCGAACGAGGCCTAACGAAAGAAGCTCAGCGGACCAGGCGCTGGCGCCTGGGTCCGTTGCAGCGAGAGGTTAGGCCGAGCCCGAAGTAATGGTGCCCCGAGCGT
>NZ_BSDE01000013.1 GCF_030268085.1 Geothrix limicola | reverse complement strand
CTCCCATCCATTCAGGCTCAAATCCCAAGGTGGTGCACGCTCGGGGCACCATTACTTCGGGCTCGGCCTAACCTCTCGCTGCAACGGACCCAGGCGCCAGCGCCTGGTCCGCTGAGCTTCTTTCGTTAGGAGGTCACATTGACTGCCCGTAACGCTATATTAATTTTCGGTATCTCCATCAGCGTCATTCATTGTGGAGGGCCAGCAACAACACCTGCTAAAATTGCTCCAAAACCGTCCGCAAGCGCTTCATTATTGAATATCAAACCGCAAACACTTCTCCATTTCCTAAAAGACACCTATGAACCTCAAGATGGGACACTTTCAGCAAATTCATTAAGTCGTCAAAACGCAATCACACTCGGCTGGGCTCAGATCAAGTTATTAGTTGGCAACGACGGTCGGATTTTGAATCGAGAATTGATGTCCTGCGATGGCAGGATGTGGAGTTTAATCAGATCATCACTTTTTAGAATTGAATTTGAAGCGACAAGCAAAGCCACATCAGGACCGTGGAACGTTGAAATTTACTTTTCATCCAGTGAAATCGACATAAATTCCGAAGCCTCCAATAGAAAGTCGACTTATTTTTTAAGAACTGACGGGGCAATCAAAGTGAATATCTTGAATGTCATTCCAGCGCCAACTGGAACCAACTAGTTATCTAACTCCTCCTAACCTTCCGCTCAAGTCGGACCCCGCCTGCATTGCCTTCCGTTCTCTCTCACCATTTCGCTATCTCGGCTCCGCTCGTCGCCTCGGTGCAGGCGTGGCCGCTTAGCTCACTCGTTAGGCCTCACTGAAAAGAGAAGCACCGATGATTCTGAATTCAGTTCCTCTAATGGCAATTCTCCAAGACCCATCACGGCGAAATAACGGCGTAATCGTTGTCATCCTGGTGGCAATACTCGCCGCGGTTGTAGGTGGTTCTGTTGCTGCCAAGAAAAACAAAAAGCAATGATTCTGGGCCCGGCCTAACCCTAAGCTCAACTCGGACCCCGCCTGCATTGTCTTCCGTTCTTTCTCTTCTCCCTGCTTCCTCGGCTTCGTTCATCGTCTCGGTGCAGGCGCGGCCGGTTAGCCGTTTTCGTTAGGGCGCTCGATGTCCTCTCACTCAATCCTTGTTTCACTCTGGCTGCTGAGGTGCTCATTCGTACCCGCCCAGAGTCAGCAAGCCCATGATTGCAGCGATGGCGCTTCAATTCGAAGGTTCGTCGGCCCAATGCCGTTAGTCCAGTCGCTCTGGCAGAACCTCCAAGCCACCAAGGTTCCACTTTGGGCCAAGGGAGAGTTTCACGATCAAGAATTCAAATACCTTGGCAGCACTCAATCCAGCAAATCTGTTCACCTTGTTTTGTTCACCACTACCTGGGGCAGCTCATGTCGAACAACGAATCGTCTCCTCGTTTTCGATCAATCCAACCAATTCATCGGCATGTATTCCCACCTGAACACCGTTAAGGGCTTCGAGCAGGGCCGCCTCGCACTAGAATCAGGCTTCGCTGAATTTCAGTCCGGCATTCCTGGAAAAATTGATTCTTCCAGCTTTGAATCGGCTGAGTCGGTAAGGTTGGGGTACTGACCCGTGTGCCCGATTCACGCCCTAACCCTGCGCTCAAGTCGGACCCCGCCTGCATTGCCTTCCGTCCTCTCTCATCATTTCGCTATCTCGGCTCCGCTCGTCGCCTCGGCGCAGGCGGTGCCGCTTAGCTTCATTCGTTAGGCTGCTCCACGCTGATTGGGATTCATGAACAAGGTCATTCAAGTATCAGCCCTTCTTCTCTTGGCAACGTTCATTGCCTGCTCGAGGCATACCCAGATAGCGACGATCAAATCACCTGTTGCTGGCGTTTTCTATACCGTTGAAACCTACGAGGGACAGGGAGCAATCGATAACGACTACACAAGGGTCTACCTTCATATGGAGCGGTCAGGCCAATCTGACAAGGCATTGGTTCTGAGTGGAACCTACGTTACCGTCTCCAAAATCATATGGATCAACTCGGCCGAAAACGTCATATTCATGGAAAATGGGGGTTTCACTAGTACTTTCCAAAACCAGGTCACACTACGGGCCGGAGGTGTCACCGAGACCTTTCATGCCTATCTTCAAGAAAGTCGAGCAACGCCCAAGGCACAATAACGAGCAGCCTAACCCTGCGCTCAAGTCGGACCCCGCCTGCATTGCCTTCCGCTCTCTCTCAGCATTTCGCTACCTCGGCTCCGCTCGTCGTCTCGGTGCAGGCGCGGCCGCTTAGCTTCATTCGTTAGGCAGCCTTTTGAGGTTTCGATGAAACGGCACTTATGGGTTTTCTTGGCAATCGGATGCTTTGCCTGTCAGGCGCTACCATGTCTCGCAGAATCGGTTGTTGACGTAGAGTTCTGCGAGTTGGTTCGAGACCCAGGGCTCTACGATCACAAACTCATAAAAATAACAGGCAACGCTAGCCACGGTTTCGAGGACTTCACCCTCTCAAGCGAATCATGCGGAAAGAGACCCACATATGTCTGGTTAGAAATTGGCGGCAAGATTGGCTCTCGAACAACCTATTGCTGTGGGCAAACCTATGAGGAAACCCGTAAAAAGGCCCTAATCGTTCAAGGGTTCGAAACCACTGTGATCAATGACGTGGCATTCGCGAAATTCATGGATGTAGTCATCAAGGAAGATTCCCAAGCAAAGGTCACAGTGATCGGCAGATTCTTCGCCGGAAATAAGTCCACCAACCCAAATGGCACTTTTTGGTCCGGGTTTGGCCATATGGGCGCCTACAGCCTGCTCGTCATTCAACAGGTGGTTTCGGTAGTCAGTCCAAGCTCGAAGTAGAATATGTCATTCCAAGGCCTCGTCTCAGTCTGCCTAACCCTCCGCTCAAGTCGGACCCCGCCTGCATTGCTTTCCGCTCTCTCTCAGCATTTCGCTATCCCGGCTCCGCCCGTCGTCTCGGTGCAGGCGTGGCCGCTTAGCTTCATTCGTTAGGTGGCATTCGATGAGTTTCATATGTTTCGAATGAAAATATTGACTCTCACTTGCACTGCATTTGCGGTTTTTGCAAATGCTGAGGTAGTCCAGCCTCGCATTCTGACAACAGACGAGATTGCGATTTACGAACTCCTCATCGGTCAATACGGAGGAGAGCTGGTTGTCTCCAGAGATATGATTTCGCAAAGCCCCAAAGAACTGTCTTCTATTTGGAAATACATCACCAGGTCCAATGGCCATATGTGGGCGGCCTTCCGTGTCACATCATCAGTTCAAACTGCATTCAATGATTTGATCACCCAGTCCAAGTCCAAATGGTCTATTCAGTCGTGGACTTCTCGATTTCCTCTCCAAACTGGGTCTTTACCTGATGAACAGCCACCGATCACGATCTTTCAATTCAGCCCTATCGGTTTTGATTCGACAAAAACCGTTGCCGTTGTAATCCGCTCTGGGCAACAAGGCCCGGATGCCGGAAGCACTGAAATGATCATCCTGAGAAAGGTTGATGGTGTGTGGAAAGTCGAAATTGAACGTACATATAGAATGTCTTAGCCTCCAATTCGATCATCCTTCACATGCCACCTAACCCTCCGCTGCACTCGGACCCCGCCTGCATTGCCTTTCGTTCTCTCTCAACTTCTTGCTAACTCGGCTTCGTTCAGCGCCTCGGTGCAGGCGTGGCCGGTGAGCTTCATTCGTTAGGCGCTACACATTCACCATGCCAACCTTCGTCGAATTTCACGACTCACGGATTCAGACAATCTCACGATGTGGGGATGAGATTGTTATTGAGCTCCCCTACGTCTATCTCTACCTGTTTGATGGTGCTCCGTTTCAGGAACCTGGATCAGGTTGCGGGCAAATTGGACGGTTGGTTTTCACGGGTGTTCTCTCATCTGAAATCCCTGAGTTTCAAGTTGAAGATGATTCAGATGGATTCGATATCTGGAGGGGTTCCCTCTCCGTGAATGGGCAGACTCAGAATGGAGTCTTTGAGCTTCCACTGAATGTTGAGTCCTCGGAAGTGAACGCTGAAATTGAATTCAACTCTGGTGCTATCTTCAAGGTTTCTTGCACAGGTGTTTCGTATACAGGGTTAAGTGAGCCCCGTTTCATCGAACGGTATCGCGCCTAACCTTTCGCTCAAGTCGGACCCCGCCTGCATTGCTTTCCGCTCTCTCTCAACATCTCGCTATCTCGGCTCCGCTCATCGTCCCGGTGCAGGCGGTGCCGCTTAGCTTCATTCGTTAGGCGTAATCGATCTTTTCGCTCTTTTGGTCCGCTGTATCCGTTCGCGCCGCGTTTCAGCACCGTTCGCGGTGGCCCACCCAGAAACGGCCGAACATCTGCCATCGTCGAGGTAACCTGGGTCAACGCCCAGCAATTCAAGCCTTCTTCCTGCCTTACTCGTTCTTTGCTCTTCAATTCTCAGAACCCTTGGCGCGGCAATTCGGGTCGCCCTCGCACTCAATTCACGCCGCGCCTAACCTCTCGCTGCAGCGGACCCAGGCGCCAGCGCCTGGTCCGCTGAGCTTCATTCGTTAGGCGCACTCCATACAAATTCCCAACCATCCTTTGAGCTGCGGATTCTCACATGTATAGACCGTTTGCCATTTTTGCTGAACTATTGCCGATTCTGATCACGGCAGGCGCGGCACTGGTTTACTGGAATTCCAGCAAAAACCGCCTTCTGTTCATATCGACCACCTTTTTCTCGACCTGGGGTTTGGGGCATTTGATTCGATTGATAGTTGTCCCCATCTCCCTCCTAACCATAGATCGAGTTGCCTCCCCTACACTCGACATGTCGTTTATCGTTGTTGGAACTGTCAGAATCGTAATAAGTCTTCTCGTCTGTATCCCATTTGTCCTTTGGCTCCGGTCGGCCTTTCACGCGCCTAACCCCTAGCTCAACTCGGACCCCGCCTGCATTGCCTCCCGCTCTCTCTCAAATTCTCGCTTACTCGGCTCCGTTCATCGCCTCGGTGCAGGCGGGGCCGGTTAGCCACATTCGTTAGGCGTTAACGCTGGTTTTGCCTCTACGGGTTCAAACTCTAAATCTCGTCTCGGTTCTTTGATCGCCCCGCAAGGTTGCGTCCCACCGCTGCACAAACCACGGATTCGAAAGCTCCAACGGGGCGCCGTCTCACCGCTGCGGCATGTACGCGTCCTTTCGGTTCATCCGGCGGCATTTCCCTTCACTTCTGCGAAATCGAGCGCTACGCTTCGAACATTCGGCAATTCCATCAGTTTCCTTGCCCATTACCCGCTCTCACAAAGGCTCAGGTCTCGCCTAACCCTCCGCTGCACTCGGACCCCGCCTGCATTGCCTTTCGCTCTCTCTCAACCTCTTGCTAACTCGGCTTCGCTCGTCGCCTCGGTGCAGGCGGGGCCGGTGAGCTTCATTCGTTAGCCAACTTGACATGCGCTCATGGGTGCGCATACTGAATGCGTATCGCCGAGGTGCATCATGCAGGTCTACTACAAAACTGACGCCCCCAAGAAACCGGTCAACCTCTCCCTAAATGGTGACTTACTGAAGGTAAGCAAAGACCTTGGCCTCAACCTTTCCGGTCTCGCCGAAGAGGCCATTGCCAAGGCAGTCCGTGCGCGCCTTGCCGAGGTGTGGCTCTCAGAAAATGCTGATGCCATTCAGGCCTACAACAAGCGCGTTGAGTCTCAAGGG
>NZ_BSDE01000012.1 GCF_030268085.1 Geothrix limicola | reverse complement strand
CCAGCCGATCATGGGCGGCACCTGGGTTTTCGGCTTTGAAAATGGCTTCATCCGTACACCAGAAATCGCGGGGTCTCCCCTCACTTTCTGGTGTACCAGATAGGCTCAAGGTTCCCTCAAACCCTTGCAAATCTACATCTGGAACTTTGTCAGAGGCGACCAATTAGGGCATGTCTTTTGTTGAGTCTGATTCACCGTGAATGCCGTTCGCCTGGATCCACTGGATGATGTCCTGTGAAGAATGCAATCGGTCCTGTCGGAAAGTATTTACAAGCGATCTCAATAACAGAGTGTTACAAGGAGAATCACACGACACTCCAGTCGTTTGATTCTGCAGTTTAATCAGTAGCGGCACCCTATGGTCCCGCTTGATCCACCGACGCTCCGACCCTCTGACAAAGGGATCGTTGGGGTCAGCAGGCCTGCGAAACCAGTGATCCCCCACCACAATCACGATGGCATCTTCCCACCGGCCGGACTGGACTAAACAGCTGCGAAACGATTTCAGCGCAGCATCAGCCGCTAATAAATTATCCAAATAGGAACCTTTGGGACCTGAAACGGCAGGCCAATGCGGAACAGGAAAATGCACCCAGACAAGGTCTCTCCTGGGACCAATGGCCTGTCTTTCTATCATGCTCTCCATGGCCTTAAGTGCCAGACCATGGTTTCGGGATTTTTCCTCGAGAGGCAAGGAGAAAAACAGAATCGGGCCAATTACCTCCCGGGCTATATCTACGCATTCCCAATCGAGTCGATTAATACCCAATTTTCCAGCACTTCCAACCTTCTGGGTTACCCAGTGCAAATCATGGATTTGATGGCCATACAACGGAGCGTAAGGGAAACACCACCCAATGAGCGCAACGGTGCCGTTGGATTTCTGGATATCTCGATAGAGGGAGTCGTCCCAGTCCCACCCCTTCCGCACACCATCCTGTACAGCGGTATGGAGGTTGAATTCGTAATCAATTCCAGTTGAATCACTCGAGAGTTCTTTACCGCGGAGCATTGCAGGAATGGAGTAAAGGGTCGCTCCGGATGGCGGATAGGCATTACTACACCACAGCGTGAAGGAACGCCAGCGAGCGAATTCAGCAAGTTGGCCATTCGATACGCCTTGCTCTACAGATTGTTCATCCAATTCATCGAAGACCAGAATCCATATAGGGCGCTTCACAACCTGATCATTCTTGGTTCGGATGGCAGCAGTATGCTGAATTGATGCATGGAACATAACCATCTTGACATACAAGAGTGGCAAGATGGGGCAGAGCATCAAGGCCAACCTTGTAGAGCCACGAGCGAATCGGGGAATCCCCAAACGCAAAAAAACACCGATGACCAGGAACAATGCTAAACCCATGGAACCGGGCTTGAATACAAGCGAAACAGAAAGACTTGGGATTTTCCGAATGAATTGACTAAAAAGAAATATCCTGACCACTGAAAATACTGCCAGTAAACAGAAGGCCAGCCAAATCACGGCATTGAGCCTAAAGGGCTTTTTATATAGTCGATTCAGACAACTCCATGCGGCGATGCCGAGCCCCCAACTCGTGATAACCAAGGGCCAGGCAATGTGAAGGGCGCTGTTATCATCGATGACGTAGAGCCGCGGTGTGCCTCCAGTGGCAAAATCCCAGATTGGAATCAAGCACAAGTGTCCAACCGTAAGGGCGGCGACTCCCAAGAGAAGATTGTTCCAAAATGTGCGATTCATGGAGAGGTTCGAGGCTCTGATGGTGAAAGGCGTGGGTGGATTCGGCCACTGGGCTTCAATCTGACGAATTAAACATCAACATTTGGAGGTTCTAGCATGAAATCAGGCTGTGGCTCAGCGACCTAGCAACAAAAGAGTACGTTCTGATCTAGGGAGGTCGAGACGGTCAAGGATTTGGAATGACGGAGGTAGAGCCTGAATGAATTGGTCGATGGTCAGGTCCTTATAAAGAGGAAGGGTCTCCCCGGCCATTTTCAGGAATTGAGGGTCTGTTGGAGGAACCCATTCTATGACCGCCTGCCTGGTCGTCGTCCCAAGGATGAAATCGAGAATGTCACCAAGAGGAATTCGCTCCCGGACCAGTAAGTGATGAACAATAGCCAAGGCGAAAGTCATCTCAAAGCTACCCTCAATCCGATCCTGGAGACTCTTCGATTCCTGGCTACCCCACCCCAGGCGGGGTGAGGGGCGCCCGAGGTCCATAACCAGAGGCTGAAGATCGAGGTCTTTTGCTTCCGATTCACGGAACAGGCGATTGACGCATTCTGGATCGGAATCCAGAGCAACCACCCGTGCACCATGCTCCGCAGCCAGGATCGAGAACTTCCCGGTATTGCAGCCCAGATCGAGAACCGAGACGGGGCGATATTTACGCAGCGCTTCACGGAGGAAAGCGACCTTCGCATCCATAGCTTCAGCCGAGTAACTGATTCCGAGATCCTGATAGTTGAACCAATAACTAGGACTCACGTTTTCTGGGGCCAGACTTGTCAGGAGCTTCTTCAAGCCTTTCATGATACTTCGCGTGACTTCAATTGAGATTTCAGGTGACATGCTGGAGGCGGTATTTGGATGGCGCCCCTGATTGGTCCATCGAGCAAGCATTGCTGGCGCCGTGATAAGTTTGAAGGGGACCGGGCGCCACCGATGCCACATCCCTAAAAGAGGCAGGGCGACCTCAGGCGGAACCCCATCCCTGCGGCTCAAGAAACTCCAGGACAAAGGAATGTGGCGCAAACGTTTGAGCATCATTGGGATGAGGAAGTTCCTCACGAATTGACCGTAGGCACGCCACCCCAATTGGCTGGGAGTCCTTTGTGCTGGACTCATGTGATCAACGAATACAGGCCTGACTCCTTCAAAAAGGACATTAGATGGAGTCGCGTCCTTTAGCTCCCAACCGTCGTCTAGGAGCGCCAGGTTTACATCCAAAGTAACTAAGGCAGCTCGGTGCAACATTTCGTGGCACCATTCATGCGCATAACTCGGAAAGAACACCCGCGGGTGAAGCACTATGCCAGGGTGTTGGGGAGCAATCACAGCCTTGATCCACCGTCCCTGATGCTGGAGGGTTTTAAGGCTAGGCAAAGCATTGATCACCTGTGCCTTTTCCATGCCACATGGATTCAATTGCCTCACGATGTTGGGTCCATCACCTGTCGAGGTGACAAAACCATCTGGATCCCGGAAGGAATTCCAAACCGGAGCATGCGGCGGACTACTGGGTTTGCTCACGACGAGGAATCCCGTTTGCCACCGAACAGACGCCGGATGAAAGCCTGGAACCTTCGCCAATTGGCAAGGCAATAACCGAGAACGCCAGCCATGATCAGCTGAAAGGTCATGGAGCCTGAACCAGGGTCAATATACATCGTTTTTAAAATCCCAAGGGTTATAGGTAGAAATAAGGATGCACCAAGAGGACATGGTGATCAACAGTCGGTAGTATAGTTCAGAATTCAACAAATGCATTAAAGATCTGAGAAAGTGCACCAATCAGGGCTCTCAAAAAAATACATGACATTTTAAGATTGATGAGGTGCGGATGCATTTCACCCCTCTTCGGGGATACCGTCGTCTTCAACCTAGAATGTGCATCAGGCCCCAAACACCCAAGCAGACCGGTTTCTGCGAATGTTTCATCCGCACCCTCAAAGCCGTGTATCCACGGACAACGATACGAATCCCTCCGCATGAACCCGCCTGGCAAACCGACTTGCTTGATAACCCATCCCTAAGAAGCTCTTGCGGCATGAGCACCTGTTCGACCAAGGACTCTCTCCTGGTGTTGTGCTAAAATTTTAAATATCGATTGGTTGGATTGTTGACTCATGTGCGAATCGAGTGGGCTCGAGGAGATCTGAACATGAAACGCGTTCGTAGTCTTTACGGTTTCTTTGCGATTCTGCTTTTCGTCAGCCTGACGCACTTGGCCTGCGGTGGGGGTAAAACTCCCAATCAGGCCCTTCCCCCAGTCATCACCAGCTTCACTGCCGCCAAGAACCTCATCTCCGCTGGGGCCAGCGTCATGTTGACCGCAGAATTCACGGGTGGAACCGGGGTCATCAGCAACGGAGTGGGCGCCGTAACCAGCGGGACTCCCGTCGCTACCGGGAATTTATCCGCAACCACAACCTTTATCTTGACGGTTACCAATGCCAACGGTTCTACGGCAACCCAGACCCTCCTGATTTCAATCGCCCCAACTCCAGTCATTACCACTTTCGATTTGGATAAAACGATAACTACCGCTGGGATTGGTACCGCACTCAGGTGGTCATTCACGGGAGGCACCGGAATTGTCACCCCGAACATTGGTACCGTGACCAGTGGCGAATCCACCTGGGTTATGCCCACGATGGCCACGACCTATACCCTCACTGTTACTGATCCGGCGGGGGGAACGGTGACAAAATCAGTCTCCACCACCGCCGTCGTGCCTCCCGCCCACATCACCAGTTTCTGGGCGACCCCCTCCCTCATTGCCCCCGGTTCGAGCTCAACACTCATGGCTGCATTCGAGAATGGCGTAGCCACTCTGGACCACAATCTGGGCGCCATTCCCAACAGGGGGGATGGCGTGAACACTGGCGCGCTCACTGACACCACCACCTTCGCCTTGGTGGTGACGAACTCCGCCGGAGACTCTGTTGAATCACAGGTAAAGGTGACTGTCGGAACCACGGGATCTATTGCGGATGCGGGAACCATGGCCAGTGGTAGACACAATCACACTGCGACCCTCTTACCAAACGGCATGGTCCTCGTGACCGGGGGACTTTTGGAAACTGGGGTACCAGGACAGGCTAGTCCCATTTCGAGCGCGGAAATCTACGACCCCGCCACAGGAGCCTTCACGACAACCGGGTCCATGGGCACCGCAAGGTATGACCACACGGAAAGCCTACTTCCCAGCGGCAAGGTCCTCCTGGCAGGAGGGAATGATGGAGGAACCGTGAGTGCAGAACTCTACGATCCGGGCACAGGCGCTTTTTCGGCCACCGGGAACATGTCCATGCCAAGGGCTGGCCACAGGGCGACCTTACTCCCAAGCGGGAAAATCCTCCTCACCGGGGGGAGGACTTCTGCCACTCAGGCGACTGCTACCGCGGAGTTGTACGACCCATCGTCCGGCCAATTCACTTCGACGGGAACCATGACTGAGGCCCGATTAAATCACATGGCCACCTTGTTACCAAACGGTACGGTGCTTGTTGTGGGTGGGTCTATCGGCCCTTCCTATCTTGCGAGTGCCGAGCTTTATGACCCAGGCACGGAAACCTTTGTTCCCACAGGCCCCATGAGCATGGGGACGGATGGCATCACGGCACCTGTGTTGTCCAACGGTAAGGCGCTTGTTGTGAGAGGCGGGGGAGCCGAATTGTATGACCCGACCACTGGAGTCTTCGCAACAAGTAAAAGTAGGATTCTTGTGGGAGTGGGTCCCCTGACCTTACTTCAAGACGGCACTGTTTTATGTATAACCAATTGTACCAGTGATTACGAAGGCTCATATACATCTCTTTACTTTCCCACCCTCGACGCCTTCGCATATACTTCCTCTGCAAGCGAAGTTTATAAGGGCTGCACAGCCACACTGCTCCAGAATGGGAAGGTTCTCTACACTGGCGGATTGTCTGGCATCCTGCCTTTCTGGGGTGTGAATACACCCAAATCTGAAAGGCTGGCAAGGCTCTATGATCCGTTCACCCTCCTGCACTAATTAGTCGCCCCTGACAAAGTTCCAGATGTAGATTTGCAAGGGTTTGAGGGAACCTTGAGCCTATCTGGTACACCAGAAAGTGAGGGGAGACCCCGCGATTTCTGGTGTACGGATTGACGTGCCCCCCACATTAGGTCCGTCGCCCCTGACAAAATTCCAGATGTAGATTTGCAAGGGTTTGAGGGAACCTTGAGCCTATCTGGTACACCAGAAAGTGAGGGGAGACCCCGCGATTTCTGGTGTACGGATGAAGCCATTTTCAAAGCCGAAAACCCAGGTGCCGCCCATGATCGGCTGGAGCCTGGAGATGGTCCTGGATCCTGAGCAGGAGCTTTTCAAGCTTTCCCGGATCATCGACTGGAGCGGGCTGGAAGCCGAGTTCGGCAGCCTGTATTGCCCGGACAACGGGCGTCCAGGGGTTCCCATCCGCCTCATGGCTGGGCTCCATTTCCTCAAGCACACGTTCGGGCTTTCGGACGAGCAGGTGGTAGCCCAGTGGGTGCTGAACCCCTACTGGCAGTTCTTCTGCGGGGAGGAGTTCTTTCAGCACAAGCTCCCAATCCATCCGAGCCAGATGACGCGATGGAGAAAGCGGATCGGTGAAGCAGGTGTTGAGAAGCTGCTGGCCCTCACGATCGAGGTAGGGAAGCGAAGCAGGACCGTCACGGAGCGCAGTTTCGAGAAGGTGATCGTCGATACCACGGTGCAGCCCAAGGCCATTCAGCACCCGACGGATGCGAGGCTGTATCGGAAGGTGCACACGGCCATGCTCCGGATCGCGGAGAAGGAGGATCTGGACCTTCGCCAGAGTTACCGGAAGCTGATGGAGTGGGGCTTCCGCAAGCACGGCGGGTACATGAAGGCCAAGCCGTTCAAGCGGGCCAGGAAGGTGCTTCGGAGCCTGAAGACGATGGCAGGCCGGGTCATGCGGGATGTCGAGCGCAAGATGGATGACGCGGCCTTCGACCGGAACAAAGGCGCCATGATCCTGTCCGAGCTGATCCTGAGCCAGAAGCGGAAGACGAAGCACAAGATCTACAGCCTGCATGCCTCCGAGGTGGAGTGCATCGGCAAGGGGAAGGCCCACCGCCCCTATGAATTCGGCGTGAAGGTGAGCCTAGCAGTCACCCACAAGGAGGGTTTCTGCGTGGGCATCCGGACCTGCCCCGGCAATCCCTTCGATGGACACACGCTGGAGGGACAACTCGACCAGGTGGAACGCCTCACCGGCAAGGTTCCCAACACCACCTTCGTGGACAAGGGCTACCAGGGACACGGCGTGGATCCAGGCAGAAGCCGGGTCCTCATCAGCGGCACGCGCAAGCTCGGCTACACCCTCAAACGCCACCTGCGGAGGAGGGCCGCCATCGAACCCGAGATCGGCCACATGAAAAGCGATGGACTTCTGGGTCGGAACTTCCTCAAGGGCATGGCGGGCGATGCGATCAATGCCCTCCTCTGCGGCGCAGGCCACAACCTGAGAAAGATCCCGGCCCGTCTCAGGGTCCTTTTGTACCTGCTGCCGGGGAGGGCCAGTGCCGCTCTCAAGGATTTCCTCGATCAGATTGGCATCCAATCCTTCCCTCAGCCCACACCTATGCCTGCCTGATTCCTCAACTGGGGTTTGTCAGGCCCGACTCGTTAGGCTCCCATGATCAATGCGACAGCACTTTCCAGAGACCCTCAACGGGCCTTTGGCATTCTGCTTCTTGCTTACATCATCTGCGTGCCCTATCTGCTCTGGCTGTTCTGGCAAATCAAACACGGTCGTGCTGAGTCCAAAATGGGCACCATCAATCGAAAGAAAGATCCCGGTAGCTTCTGGGCTCTTATCGGCCTCCAGCTTTTAATAACGACCACTTTCCTCGTCGGTTCGCTTGTAAACTTTATTAACCAACTCAGGCCTGTCTCGTGAGCCTAACCTTTCGCTCAAGTCGGACCCCGCCTGCATTGCCTTCTGCTCTCTCTCATCATTTTGCTACCTCGGCTCCGTTCATCGTCTCGGTGCAGGCGCGGCCGCTTAGCTCACTCGTTAGGCATCAACCCATCGGCCCAATTCACGGAGATCACCATGGATTACTTCTGGAGCATCGTTGGCGCAATCATCGGCGTGATCATCTTCTGGGTAGTCCCCATATGGCTTGGTATCCGGATTGCCCACAAAAGGAATCGCTCTGCCCTTTGGATGTGGTTCGGCGTTCACCCATTGGGTGGTTGGATTACGTACGCTGTCTTGGCCTGCCTTCCCACACTCAAGAACTGCCCTCAATGCGCGGAAAAGGTGAAAGAGAATGCAAAGGTATGCCACTTCTGTCAGCACCCGTTCGATGCCTAACCCTTAGCTCAACTCGAACCCCGCCTGCATTGTCTTCCGCTCTCTCTCATCTCCCTACTTCCTCGGCTTCGCTCAGCGCCCCGGTGCAGGCGCGGCCGGTTAGCCACATTCGTTAGGCCTCGTTCAAAGGGCATCCAACCATGACGCCACGTGAACTCGTTTTCGCCTGGGTTGAGGCTTTCAACAAAGCCGATTCGCAAGCTTTGGCCAATTTCTACGCCGAAACCGCAATCAACCACCAAGTTGCGGAATCACCTGTAGAGGGGCGTACTGCAATCTTCGATATGTTCACTGCAGGATTTAAGGCAGCCAAGATGGTCTGCATCGTCGAGAACATTTTCGAAGACGGTGAATGGGCAATCCTTGAATGGCGTGATCCACTCGGCCTGCGTGGATGTGGGTTCTTTCACGTCGTGGCTGGTCAAATCGTGTTCCAGCGTGGCTACTGGGACAAGTTAAGCTTTCTTCGGCAACACAACCTTCCGATTCCCACAACCTAAAGGCCCCGATCATATGTCGTCTCGGCCTAACCTCTCGCTGCAACGGACCCAGGCGCAAGCGCCTGGTCCGCTGAGCTTCTTTCGTTAGGTGCTTTTTTAGCATTTAGAGACAGATTCGATCCTATTTATTTCCACTCACATTAGAAATTTGTTTATTATTCAATCGAACCTCCGACAAACGTTCCTCTTTCAATACCTCAAGATAAACCTTCTCGTACTCAAGTTTCCATTCAATATAATCACGATCAAATTGTTCCCACTTTTCTTTATAGATACCTCCAACGCTTAAACCGACAAGCGCATTTATCACCAATAGAATTATAGCAAATGGTATATAAGGTCGCCACTCCTTCAATGATTCCTTGCTAAACAAATATGAAAGCAATGCAGAAATTAAACCCAGTAATCCCGTTAACAATCCACCAACAATAGCTTCTCTGCTCGAACCGGCTATAAGGCCAGTAATTCCGCCGAGGGAAGCAAATGCAAATATAAAAGGAGTAGATCCAGCAATAGGTTTTGAAATACTAAATCGAATCAAAACCACAAATAAGCTTCCAAGCAATAAAACCGTAACCATGATTGGTAAAAACAATTCTTTCATAGAAGCTAATAATGATTCAAGCATTATAACTTCTCCACGAAGCATTCAATTATAATTTTTACCGACTAGAATCAGATTGATTATTCGGCTTCGGCCTCATAAATTTTTTGTCTTTTTTATAATCATTCCGTTCGTTAGGTGGCCTGTACCTCGGTCCTTTAGGGGGAACAGGTGGTTTGGGACGCGGATTAGTCACTTTTGGAGCCGGGCCAGACGATGCAGTCCCCCGATCTTGCGCATCAGCACTCCAAGAGAAGGCAAATACAACCATGCAAATTATTGTCACTTTTGCACTTGCACATAAGTCCATAAAGCCTCCAAGAATCAACAGAATGTAAGTAAAATTTCGTCTTACGCAATAGGCCTTTCTTGTTGCAGTTGCACCTAACCCTCCGCTCAAGTCGGACCTCGCCTGCATTGCCTTTCCTTCTCTCTCAACATTTCGCTATCTCGGCTCCGTTCATCGTCTCGGTGCAGGCGCGGCCGCTTAGCTTCATTCGTTAGGCGCCTGATAATCGAACGCGGCCTTCATGCTCGTTTTTCACGCTCAAGCATTTCGACGGAACGGACCAAGACCGATCCAACGCCAATCCATACCTCTAAGGAATCGAATCAAGATAACCTTCGATCAATCCTTCGATAGGCCACTTTGGCGACTGCTTCTTCGTATGTTCCAAGAATTTTTTCGCTGCGATAGGATTCGCCAACCTCAAATCCCCGAGAGTTGGATAAATCTCAGCAATGGTTCGCAGAACAGTCCCTTCATCCTCGGCTGGCACGGTTTCTCCCCTCGGCCATCGGAACTTCGATGCATAGTCAGCCTGCTCTCCGTATTCTTGCCTCGTCCATAACAATGTGAGATTGGTCTGCTCAAAGCTTTCAATCACCATCCTTCCCCTAGTGGTGGGCCTAGCTTGCGAACGTCCAAATCCGGTTGTTTGGTTCAATTTAGTGGGCTTACGCGTTAAGATCGCCTAACCCTCAGCTCAACTCGGACCCCGCCTGCTTTGTCTCCCGCGCTCTCTCAACTTCCCGCTTCCTCGGCTTCGTTCTTCGCCTCGGTGCAGGCGGGGCCGGTTAGCCTCATTCGTTAGGCCCACCTATGAGCTGCCAGGTCTGCCAGGCACCCGAACGTGAGATTTGGCCTCCGGGAAGGGGACCGAAACTTCATTCAACCGAGTTGGGAGGCAACTTCATCTGTTTAGATGCTTGCCCAGCTTGCTCTCAACTATGGGTAGTGGTTGGTCATGAGCCCTATGCATCTTTTCCTTACGCAATCTGTTGGCCCTTCTCTGAAGATGATTTTGTAGAACTGTTCCAGCGCGACATGGGCCATACACTTCACGATTGGCACCAAGCTGAAATCAACCGTCTAGGGCCAATACTAGTCGGCGAAGACTCTGCAGCAATTCAGGCCCATTCCTCACGAAGTTACGGCCGAGAGCCTTACAATCATCATCAATTCACACCGCCAAATCTCTTGGCACTGCTCGGTAGGGCCTAACCCCTAGCTCAACTCGGACCCCGCCTGCATTGCCTTCCGTTCTCTCTCATCTCTCTGCTTTCTCGGCTTCGCTCGTCGCCTCGGTGCAGGCGGTGCCGGTTAGCCCTGTTCGTTAGGCCGTCGACAAAAAGGCACACACACTACTCAAGAGGCCAATTATGAATCTTGAAAATCTCAGAACTCCCCTGTTGGCATTCTCAATTGTTGCAACCATATTGGCAGCAATTTCGACGGGTTTATATACCTATTTTGGACATATTATTGCCATTAAAAAAGAACAAACAGAAGCCAGATCTGGAACAATAGAATCAATTACAAGTAAAAAATCAGATTCAATTATTTATCCTCAGCTGGAAATCGGTAATTCCGGGTCTTTCATTTCAAATGGAGTTCCCGATGGTGTGTTATTTAGATGGAAAAGCGATAATTCACCCTTAATTAAAATCATAATAGTGAACAATAATATCTTACTATCGACAACAGTTAGAGCAAAAAACGGCGATATAATCGCAGAAATAATTGATAATGAATGGAAAACAAGTCCTATACTTGCATATGATAGAAATTATTCAAACAATGCCTTTGAAGTAAAAGATTCAAAGGGTGATATAGTATTTCAGGTCAAAATCAAAGATAAACGCGCTCAAATTCTCGGCAAATTTTATTCAAAAACAGGCTTTGGATGGCTTTTTTATCAACTACCAGCTTCCGAGGGTGGCGGCGGATCGCTAATTCCAATTCCACCCGAAGCTCCAGAACCCAAACTCCAAATAACGCCAATGTTTCAGTACCCTAGCAACAAGTATTTGAGTGTTTTGGCTAACAGTGAACGCACAAATAGTTGATTAGAATAGACTCTTGCCGCTCATCGGCCTAACCCTCCGCTCAAGTCGGACCCCGCCTGCATTGCCTTCCGTTCTCTCTCACCATTTCGCTATCTCGGCTCCGCTCGTCGCCTCGGTGCAGGCGTGGCCGCTTAGCTCACTCGTTAGGCCTCCGGAGGTGCACAATGGGCCCTTCCTCAGATCGCGCGCTTAGGCTGGCAGCGAAAATCCTCGCTGCGACCGCCGGGAAGGTTACAGATTCAGCTCTTGTGGCAACCCTAGCCGGAACCGCTCTATCTCCATTTTCGGTAATTGCTGGCCCCGCGCTCGGTGTGGCCGTAAAAGTATTAATTGAGCAGCTAACAGACGAAACCTCAAAATTGGAAGCAAAACTCGACCTGATATTACGGGAGCCCCTGCTGTCCGCCTGCCAGACCCTCCAGGAAGTTCTCTCTGCGCAGTTTCGAACTGCAGCGGAGATTCAAGAAAGGGAGCGCCAGCTCGCAGTCGCCTTTGACAACCTAAAGCGCGCCTACAACTACACTGAAGAAAAGAATACTGACAATCAGCTGGTAATTCGTATGTATCAAGCCATCGTGGCAGCGCTAAAGGAAGGCGGGCGCCCCTTCGCTTACTTGTATGTCGGAGACCTTTACGCCGTCGCGAGCGAGGCTCGCGGCGAGGCCGCTCTTCTAAGAGACACCGCAACCGCGATTGATCCTCAATTCTTCGAGGAGCACCGTGGTGATGTGGTTCGCTACGCTGTTGATTGGGATCACTATTATCAATTGCAAGCAAGCGTGAATAAGACGATTGAGAATGAAGAACAACACAAAGAGGAACTGCTCACTAAGGCGGCGAACCTTGAGAAGGCAGCGAGCTACATGGAGTCCCTTTGTTCGCTTGTTCGAAAGGTCGCTGAAAATCGAAAGGAATTATTCGCAACTGATTAACATGGCCTAACCTTTCGCTCAAGTCGGACCCCGTCTGCATTCCCTTCCGCTCTCTCTCAGCATTCAGCTATCCCGGCTCCGTTCATCGTCTCGGTGCAGGCGGTGCCGCTTAGCTTCATTCGTTAGGCCCATCATGATCACTGATGCCCTCAAATATTTTCAGGAAACCGAGCAAATTGTGAGGGCTTGCTTTTCCAATGTTGATGATTTTATTTTCCCGTTACATCGAGACCCGCTGCCTATATTTGTTTCATCTCATTCCGATGAGGAATCGTTTCAGGCAGAATACTCTGCCTGGCATAAATCCAATGAGGACTGGCTTACCAAGTGGCACCAAAACCAAAAAGCATATTTTGAGGCGACAACCTCAAGATCGTTCGCTTGTGGGTTCATTCTTCAAGTAGCGTATAACGCAATCTATGACTTCTCTTCAAATACAGTGGTTCACTCTGATTTCTCTGACATCATCAAGCCAAAGCAGAAGCCCGTTAAATATTGCATGGGTCGAGAAATCCGGGGTATTCCGCTCGGCTTGCTTATATACGCAGGCAGAAACCAATTCTGCCACGCAACTGATGGCAAATTAAATCCCATTGGCCAACGAGTATTCGAGTTTCTCGCGATCAGGTCTGATTCTGGTTTTGCAAGTGGTGGTATAGACAAATGTTTCGATTTGACTAACACACATCTGCACACCTTCGCGCATAATATTGTTGCCTTGCTACCTTGGCATTCTTATGACGATTACATCAAAGATATGCAAGCTCTGTCTTGGGCCTAACCCCTCGCTCAACTCGGACCCAGCCTGCATTATCTTCCGTTCTCTCTCATCATTCTGCTTTCTCGGCTTCGTTCAGCGCCTCGGTGCAGGCGGGGCCGGTTAGCTTCATTCGTTAGGCAGCCTCCATGGCGCGCAAAGCCAGACTATTTCTACGGAATTCCAAATGTCAAAAGTTCAATTAACCTACTTCGTCCATCTCGGATGGTCTCGGCACGACATTCAGACCAATGCCAAAATTGAATGC
>NZ_BSDE01000011.1 GCF_030268085.1 Geothrix limicola | reverse complement strand
GGTATGGGGTGGATATCAGCAACGTGGCGTTCGAGGTGGTGAACAACACGTCGGGCTCGAGCTGGAACCTGCTGGGCAAGCTCCAGTATTTCAACTATCAGGCGGGCGCGTGGGCGACGGCGTATCCGAATGTGGCGGCGATCCCGAACACGTGGTCGTCGCTGCAGGGAACGCACTGGCTGGAGCCTGAAGGATCCGTGTGCTACGGGAACCTGCATCAGGGGATCACGACGGACATCTACCGGCAGCACAACTCGGCGACGTCGCTGGCGGCGCCGATCTCGTGGTTCAGCTCCGTGGGGCAGAACCTGAGCCAGGATCCGATGTTCACCGACCCGGCGAACCTCGACTTCAGCCTCCAGGCCTCCAGCCCCATGTTCAGCATCCCGGGCTTCCCCGGCATCGATACCACTCAGATCGGCATCCAGCGCTGAATCAGAAGGGCTTGGACGGCGAGCGCGGGGGCGCGAAGGCGTTCCGGGTGACGAGAGAGCCATTATTATTCCCAACGAAGAGTAATGAATGCCAAGCTATTCCGTGATTGGGTTTGAGGGTGGTCCCATGAGTGCGAGCAGTCCCCTCTCGACACGAAACCGGCCTGAGATTTCGCCCCGGCATGGATTCACGGAATCCCATACGGAAAACATGCTGCGGGATTCCGTGCTTCTCGGTGCTGCCTTGAGCGATGGTCTGACGGCCCTCATCCTCCAGGATGGAACAGGCACCTGGTACCGGGACAGCAGCGGCCTGAGCAGGGACCAGCTCGCCGCGCTCGAATCGACCCTGACCCAGGAGCCGGGGACCGATGCCGAGGGACCACTGGAGAGGGAAGGGCTCCAGATGGTGAAGACCGTCTCCCTGGTGAACGGCTGCCACCAGGTCATCGGAACCTTCTGTGTGCTGTCACCCGTCCCCCTTGCGCTGTCCGAGGCCCAGTTGGCAGGCCTGGCGCTGCTCGCGGAGCACATCCAAACCATCGTGAAGATGGATCAGCAGAAATTGGAAACGCGCGCTGCCCCCCGTCCCCCGGCGGCGGCCTCCTTCGTTCCGGGCCTGGTTCATGAGCTTGGCAGTTTCATCTTTGGCATTTCGGCGAACCTCGATGCCTTCGAAGCGCGCTTCGCCGACCTGGACGAAGTGAAGACCTATGGCGCGAACATCCGGAGGAGCCTGGACCGAATGGGTGCCTTCATCGTCGAGTTGAGGGAATACGGCTATCCGCAGAGGCTCTCCTGGTCCCCGCTCGAACCCGAACCCATGCTGCGCGAGGTATTCGAACACCAGCGTTCCCTGGCCGAAGAAAAGAACATCGATCTCCAGATCAGGATCGATGGGGTCCTGCCGGCCCTCCAGGGGGATCGGGAGGGCCTGCGGACGGCCCTCGCCCGGGTGGTCGATCTGGTCCTGCACAAGGAGGAGCCCGGAGGTCGTGTGGTCATCAGCGTTGCGCCGGGTCGCCAGGGGAACCGGGAAGCGATCTTCGGTCACCTGGACTTCTCCTTCGAGCCCTTCATGAACATTGATCCGGCCCGCCTTTTCGAACCCTTCTACTACCGGGTCTCCGGATTGGGACGCCTCGCGCTGCCGGGGGCCCGCCGGGTCTTCGAATCCCACGGGGGAACGCTCACGGCCGGGAAGGGGCCTGACGGGAGCATGAGGATCAGCTTCATGCTGCCCTCGGAAGTGGCTTATCCCTTGCGATCTGCCACGCAACCTTGAGGGATCCATGGCGAAAGCGAAGATCCTCGTAGTGGATGACGATGAAATCATTCTTTTCGCCATCCGAGATTTCCTGGAGCTCCACGGCTTCATCGTGGATGAAGCCGAGACCTGCGCCGAGGCCGAGATCCGCTACCGCGCGGATGTCTACGACGCCGTCACCCTGGACTACTCCCTCCCGGACGGGAATGCGATCGACCTGCTTCCAAAGCTGAAGGCCATCGATGCGCGCGTGCCCATCATTCTTCTGACGGCCCACGGCAGCATCGAACTGGTGGTGCGAGCCATCCAGCTCGGAGCCGAACAGTTTCTGGTGAAGCCGTTGGATCTCCCCGCCCTGCTCGTGGTGCTGGAACGGGCCCTGGAGAATCAGCAGAACCGGCGGAAGCAGCTGGCCCGGGAATCCCTGGACCAGCCTCAGCGGGCCGTGGACCCCTTCATCGGCCACAGCGCGGCCATCCATCGCCTGGAGGAGCAGTCCCGGCTCGCGGCCGCGACGGAAAGCCCCATCCTCATCCAGGGGGAGACGGGCACGGGCAAGAGCGAACTGGCCCGGTGGCTGCACCGGAACAGTTCGAGGGCCTCGGAGCCGATGCTCGAACTCAACTGCGGGGGGTTCAGCAAGGATTTCCTGGAAACCGAACTCTTCGGCCACGAGAAGGGCGCCTTCACGGGCGCGGTCAGCGCCAAGATCGGCCTGCTCGAGGCGGCCCACCGCGGCACGGTCTTTCTTGATGAGATCGGCGACATGGACGTGCAACTCCAGCCCAAGATTCTCAAGGCCCTGGAAGAGAAGCGCTTTCGGCGCCTGGGCAGCGTGCAGGACCGGAAGGTGGATTTCCGCCTGATCGCCGCCACCCATCAGAAGCTTGACCGGCTCGTCCAGGAACAACTCTTCCGGTCGGATCTCTTCTACCGCATCAGCGCCATCCAGATCTACGTGCCGCCTCTGCGGGAGCGTGCCGCAGACATCCCCAGCTTTGCCCAGATGTTGTTGAATCGCCTGACCGCCGATTGTGGACGGGAGACCGTGCACCTCACCCAGGCGGCCCTGACCAAGCTGCAGAGGCATACCTGGCCAGGGAACATCCGCGAGTTGCGAAATGTGCTGGAGCGGGCCCTGATGGGCGCCGTGGCCGCCGTGATCGATGCGGAAGATCTGGATTTCGCATCCAGCCCCGAGAGTCAGAAGAAGAACGGACTTTCCTCCATGACACTGAAGGAACTGGAGCGCCATTTCATCATCCAGGTGCTCAATGAGGAGGGGGGACATGTGGACCGGGCAGCCAAGCGGCTCGACATCCCCCGGAGCACCCTCTATCAGAAGCTGAAGACTTACGGAGCCGAGTCGTCCAGATTCTAGAATCCGGATCCAGGCTTCAGACTTCATGGTTCCCTTTGCTTCGAGTGTGACCCAGTAGTGCTGTAGGCAGGCTGGTTGAAGACTGGCCTGTGACCGAAATCCGGCGGTACCTCCGTTGCCTTTATGGACCTGCGGAGGTTCCGATGCGAACAGGATTTCGTCATGCCACGGTCCAGGGCCTGACCATTATTGGAGTGGTGATGAGTGCGGTGAGCCTCGCCTCCGCCAGCTCTTCCATCACGGGCGTGTCGATCAGTCCCACGACCCTGTCCTTGAATGTGGGCACCCAGAAGCAGTTCACCGCCACTGTCAGCGGCAAGGGGAACTACAACCCGAACGTGGTCTGGCAGGCGCAGCGCGGCACCATCACCAGCACGGGCCTCTACACGGCACCCGCCACCGGCGGCAGCGACCTGGTGACGGCGCTGTCCTGGCAGAATGCGAACTACAAGGCCACCTCCAGCGTGACGGTGACGGCACCTTCGACGATCACAGGCGTGACGGTGAGCCCGGCGGTCCTGTCCCTGAACGTGGGCGCCCAGCAGCAGTTCAGCGCGACGGTGAGCGGCACGGGGAGCTACAACCCGAACGTGGTCTGGCAGGCCCAGCGCGGCACCATCACCAGCACGGGCCTCTACACGGCACCCGCCACCGGCGGCAGCGACCTGGTGACGGCGCTGGCTTGGCAGAACGCGAACTACAAGGCCACCTCCAGCGTGACGGTGACCGCGCCTTCGACGATCACGGGCGTGACGGTGAGCCCGGCGACCTTGTCCCTGAACGTGGGCGCCCAGCAGCAGTTCAGCGCGACGGTGAGCGGCACGGGGAGCTACAACCCGAACGTGGTCTGGCAGGCCCAGCGCGGCACCATCACCAGCGCGGGCCTCTACACGGCACCGGCCACCGGCGGCAGCGACGTGGTGACGGCGCTGTCCTGGCAGAATGCGAACTACAAGGCCACCTCGAGCGTGACGGTGACCGCACCCTCGACGATCACGGGCGTGACGGTGAGCCCGACGACGCTGTCGTTGAACGTGGGCGCGCAGCAGCAGTTCAGCGCGACGGTGAGCGGCACGGGGAGCTACAACCCGAACGTGGTCTGGCAGGCGCAGCGCGGCAGCATCACCAGCGCGGGCCTTTACACGGCGCCCGCCACCGGCGGCAGCGACGTGGTGACGGCGCTGTCCTGGCAGAACGCGAACTATCAAGCCACCTCCAGCGTGACGGTGACCACATCCGCCAGCATCACGGGCGTGACGGTGAGCCCGGCGACCCTGTCGATGAATGCGGGCACCCAGAACCAGTTCTCAGCGACGGTCTCGGGAACGGGCAGCTACAGCGCCTCCATCATCTGGTCGGCGCAGCGGGGCACCATTACCAGCACGGGCCTCTACACGGCGCCCTCCACTTCCAGCACCGATGTCGTGACGGCCACGTCCACGACGGATGGCACCAAGAGCGCTTCCTCGTCTGTGACGGTGCAGGCCGTCGCGGCGCCCACCGGAATCATCGTGGCGCCCAATGGCGTCGCCGGGAATCCCGGCACCCTGGCGGCCCCCACGACCCTGGAAGGGGCCCGGACGCTCATCCAGAATGCCAGTCGCGCGACGGCGGGCACCCTGCGGGTCCTGCTGCGGGGTGGGATCTATCCCCGCAGCACCTCCTTCACCCTGGGCAGTGCGGATTCCGGTTCGAGTGCCAATCCTGTGGAATATGACGCCTATCCCAATGAAACGCCCCGGTTGATCGGTGGCGTGGCGCTCGCAGGTGCCTCGGCCCACCTGGTCGACGGCACGGACCCGAACTGGTCCCGATTGGATCCTTCGGCGCGGCCCCTGATCTACGTGGTGGATCTCTCGGCCTACAAGGCGAGCCTCGGCACCCTGACCAGCCGCGCCGATGCGAGCGGCTGCGTGAATCAATCGATGGAAGTCTTCGTGGATGGTCAGCCCCTTTCCCTGGCGCGCTACCCCAAGGCGGTGGATGTGAACGCGGCCGTCATCGCGCCCCAGGCCAGCATCCGCGTCAGCGGGACGCTCAGCCCCGACGTGACGGGCGACTACACCTACAAGGGCCAGGACAGCCGCGGGCGGGCCTACTACCAGCTCGCGAAGAACGGCGACGTGTGGTCCATCGCGGCTTCGGCGACGGGTCCGTCCTGGTATCTCTCGAACCGCAAGGATCTGGGCGGCACGGGCACCTCGGCTTCGTGGGGGACCTGGGACACCTTCGCGGGACCCGCGGGCGCCTTTGTCGCAGGCTCGGGAGCTTCGGGCACGGCCCTCCTCTCTCCGTCGGATGGCTCGGACGCGGTACCTGGCTTCATGCTCATCCGCAGCACGAACGGCACCACGCAGATCACGGCCCCGGCTTCCCGCATGAGCCTGTGGCGCGCCTCTGAGGCCATGTATTTCGGCCTGGGTTACTACAGCTGGTCCGGCAGCCACAGCGCCATCACGTCCCTCGATCCCACCACGGGAAGCATCGTGCTCAGCAGCTCCCCCAACTACGGCTTCCGCGTCGGCCAGCCCTTCTTCATCTACAACCTGCTGGAAGAGCTCACGGCGCCGGGCGAGTGCTTCATCGATCGCGTCAACGCGCGGCTCTACCTGCGTCCCGTAGGCGACGTCGCCCCCACCGAGATCCTGCTCTCGACCCTCCAGACCTCGGTCGTGCAGATGTCGGGCTGCCAGCAGATCACCTGGCAGGGCGTCTCCTTCGAAGCGGTCAAGGACCGTCTGGTCACGGCCACGAGCTGCCAGTCTGTGTCCTTCAAGAACTGCCAATTCAAGAATGCCGGCGGCTACGGCATCTACCTGACTGGCTCTTCCAACCTGGTGGAAGCCTGCGATTTCAGGCAGCTCGGGAAGGGCGGGGCCTGGCTGGCCGGTGGAAACCGGACGACGCTGACGCCCAGCGGTTCGCTGATCGAGAATTGCGAGATCCAGCGTTTCGGCCGCCTGTTCTGGACTTATCAGCCGGGCATCAACATCGATGCGACCAGCATGGGCATCACGGCCCAGCACAACGAGATCCACCACTCGCCCCATGCCGCCATCCTCTGGGGCGGGAACGCGAACATCATGCGCTACAACCTCATCCACGACGCCACCCAGTGGACCAACGATGCGGGTGTGATCTACACGACGGGGCGGGACTGGGGCATGCAGGGGAACCTGATCCAGTCCAACCTGATCCGGAACTGCGGGAGCCCCCTGGGCGTCTATCAGTCGGGCATCTACGTCGATGGCGTGGGCAGCGGCGTCACGGTGGAAGCGAACATCCTCTACAAGGCCGCGCCGCTCTTCGCCATCCAGCACAACGGAGGCCGGGACGTCCACACGCAGTACAACGTCTGCTACGGGCAGTGGTATGGCATCGACATCAGCAATGTGGCTTTCGAGGTGGTGAACAACACGGCGGGTTCGAGCTGGAACCTGCTGGGCAAGCTGATCGCGGTGAACTACCAGTCCGCGCCCTGGTCCCCGGCCTACCCGAATGTCGCGGCGATTCCGAACACCTGGTCGTCGATCCAAGGCACCCACTGGCTGGAGCCCGAGGGATCGGTCTGCTACGGGAACCTGCAGTTCGGCAGCTCGCCGGATGTCTACCGCCAGCACAATTCGGCGACCTCCCTCGCGGCGCCGACCTCCTGGTTCAGCCAGGTGGGCGGAAACCTCAGCCAGGTGGACCCGCTGTTCACCGATCCCGCGAACCTCGACTTCAGCCTCCAGGCCGCCAGCCCCATGTTCAACATCCCTGGCTTCCCGGGCATCGACGTCACCCAGATCGGCATCCAGCACTGAGCCCGTTTCCGGAACAGCCCTGACCACCCGACCCACGGAATCCGATGCAGAACCTAGCCGCTTCGTCGCTTCAGCATGCGCTCGTCGACTCACCCGCCAAGCGCATGCTGAGGGATTCGGTTCTGCTCGGAGCCGCCCTCACCGGGGCCCAGACGGCCCTGGTGTTGTGGGATGAGTCGGGCGTCTGGTACCGGGATGCCAGCCACCTCATGGATGACCAGCTGGCAGACCTGGAATTCGTCATGTCCCTGGAGGCCGAGGCCTGCGACCTCCACCCTCTGCAGAAGCAGGGGCTCCAGATCCTGGAGGCCCTGCCTCTGCGGGACCATCGCCACCGCAGTATTGGCACCCTGTGGGTGCTTTCCAGTGACCCCCTCCTCCTTGCGGAGGCTCAACGCCGCGGGCTGATGCTCCTCGCGGAACACATCCAGACCATCGCCCGGATGGATCGCTGCGGGGAGGCGACGCGCACGCCGGAAGAAGCCCCTTTTGTGCCCGGACTCGTCCACGAGCTGAGCAGTTTCGTGTTTGGCATTTCCGCCAGCCTGGATGCCTTCGAGGCGCGATTCGGCGGCATGAACGGCGTGGCCAGGTATGGGGCCAACATCCGGAAGAGCCTGGGCAGGATGAATGCCTTCATCCTGGAATTGAAGGATTACGGCCATCCCCAACCGGCCTCCAGGATCGTGCTCGAAGTGGAGCCCCTGCTGTGGAGCGCCATCGAAGCTCGCCGCGCCCTGGCAGCGGAACAGCGCGTCAGTCTCCAGATCCAGGTCGAGGGTCCATTGCCCACCATCCGTGCCGATGAAGCCGGGCTCCGTTCAGCACTCGTGCGCGTGCTGGATCTCGCCCTGCAGCAGCAGGAGCCCGGTGTTGGCCTGGTGCTGCGCGTGAGGCCCGGCCGGCACGGCGACCAGGAGGTGGTTTGCGGGCTGCTGGACGTCAGCCGCGAGGAATTCAAAGCGGTCGATCCAGACCGCCTCTTCGAGCCGTTCTATTTCCGGGTCCGGGGATGGGGGCGCCTGACCCTGCCTGGCGCGCGGCAGATCTTCGAATCCCATGGGGGCACCCTCACGGCGGGTCCGGCTCCCGAGGGGGGGCTGAGCCTCCATTTCACGCTGCCTTCGGCAGAGGTTTCCGCCCCAAAACATCTGCGCGCCTGATGCTCCGGAAGAGGGCTTGGCCCCGGTGGGGTTCTCTGGATGCGTTGAAAAAAATAAGGACTTACGCGTTTGGATTGTCCGGATTCCAGAATCTAGATCCAGATTTCAGACTCGGCATTTAGACCCAAAGTATCATGTATTTTATTAATGCAATTATATCAATCTTTAAATATTGATTTCGGGATGGATTCCACGGCATTTCCGTTGCTTTCAAAGAGTCACGGAGGTCCCCATGGGAACTGGGTTTCATGTCGTCCCGGCTCGGGCTCTGATCGTGGCTGGAATGCTGGTTCTGTGCGCCTGCAGCGGAGGCGGCAGTTCGAGCGGAACGAGTGCTCCGGCGACGCCCGTGCCCCCGGCCAGCGCGGTGAGTGTGTCCCTGGTGGGTGCGCCCGCCGCCGTGAATCCTGGCGGCAAGCTGCCCGTCACGGCCCAGGTGCAGGGGACCAGCAGCACAGCGGTGACCTGGACGGTCGACGGCATTCCCAACGGCAACAGCGTGGTCGGCACCCTGGTTGAAAACGGAAACTCCGCCACCTATGTGGCTCCGGCGACCGAAGGCACCCACGTCATCGCAGCCACCAGTGTTGTGGATTCCAGCAAGACGGCCAGCGGGCAGGTGGCCGTGCGCAATGGCATCAGCGTCACCTCCGTGTCCATCAGCCCGACGTCGACCAGTCTGAACATGGGGGCCCAACAGCAATTCAGCGTCACGGTCTCGGGAACGGGGAACTACAATTCGGCGGTGACGTGGACGGCGCAGCGGGGCACGATCACGAGCGGTGGCCTCTACACGGCGCCGGCGACGAGTGGCAGCGACGTGGTGACGGCGACGAGCGTGGCGGATACGAGTAAGTCCGCGAGTTCGACGCTCACCATCACGGCGGCCACGAGCATCATCTCGGTGGCGGTGAGCCCGACCTCACTATCCCTGAATGCGAGCGCCCAGAACCAGTTTGTGGTCACGGTCTCGGGAACGGGGAGCTACAGTTCGGCGGTGACCTGGACGGCGCAGCGGGGCACGATCACGAGCGGTGGCCTCTACACGGCGCCGGCGACGAGCGGCAGCGACGTGGTGACGGCCACGAGCGTGGCGGATACGAGCAAGTCCGCGAGCTCGACCCTCACCATCTCCGCCACCAGCAGCATCACCTCGGTGACCGTGAGTCCGACGACGCTGTCCCTGACGGCGAGCGCCCAGAACCAGTTCACGGTGGCCGTCTCGGGGTCGGGGAGCTACAGCTCGACCGTCACCTGGTCGGCGCAGCGGGGAACGATCACGAGTGGCGGCCTCTACACGGCGCCTGCCAGCGGCGGCAGCGACGTGGTGACGGCCACCAGCACGACGGATAGCACTAAGAGCAGCTCCTGCACCGTGACCGTGCAGGCTGCTACGGCTCCTCCCTCGGGGATCTTTGTGGCCCCCAATGGCCTTTCGACCAACCCCGGCACCCTGGCCTCGCCCACGACCCTGGAAGGGGCTCGCACCCTCCTCCAGAACGCCAGCCGTGCCACGGCGGGCACCCTCAGCGTCTACCTGCGTGGCGGCATCTACCCACGGACCTCCAGCTTCACCCTGGGCTCGGCGGATTCCGGTTCAGCGGCCAACCCCATCCAGTACGTCGCCTACCCCAATGAAGCGCCCCGGATCATCGGCGGCGTCTCGGTGAATCCGGCCTCCGCCCACCTGGTGGACGGCACGGACCCCAACTGGTCCCGCCTGGATCCCAGCGCCCGGAGCCAGATCTACGTGGTGGACCTGACGGCCTACAAGGCCAGCCTGGGCACCCTGACCAGCCGCGCCGACGGCAGCGGCGGCGTGAACCAGTCCATGGAAGTCTTTGTGGATGGAAAGCCCCTCACCCTGGCCCGCTACCCCAAGGCCGTGGACGTGGGCTCGGCGGTCACGGCGCCCCAGGCCAGCATCCACGTGAGCGGAACGCTCAGCCCCGACGTGACGGGCGACTATGCCTACAAGGGCCTGGACAGCCGCGGGCGGCCCTACTACCAGCTCGCAAAGAACGGCGACGTGTGGTCCATCGCGGCCTCGGCCACGGGCCCCGACTGGCGGCTGTCCAACCGTAGGGACCTGGGCGGCACGGGAACGGCGGCCTCCTGGGGAACCTGGGATACCTTCGCAGCCCCTGCGGGCGCCTTTGTCGCGGGATCTGGAGCTTCGGGCACGGCCTTCATGTCGCCGACGGATGGATCGAATGCGATCCCGGGCTTCCTGCTGATCCGCAGCACCAACGGCTCCACCCAGATCACGGCGCCCGATCCCAACATGAGCCAGTGGCGGGCCTCGGAGGCCATGTACTTCGGACTGGGCTACTACAGCTGGTCCGGCAGCCACAGCGCGATCACGTCCTTCGATCCGACGACGGGCAGCATCGTGCTGGCCAATTCGGTGACCTATGGGCTTCGTGCGGGCCAGCCCTTCTTTATCTACAACCTGCTGGAGGAGCTGACGGCGCCCGGCGAATGCTTCATCGATCGGGTCAACGCGCGGCTCTACCTGCGGCCCGTGGGCGACGTGCCGCCGAGCGAGATCCTGCTGTCGACGCTGCAGGCGCCGGTGCTGCAGATGTCGGGCTGCCAGCAGATCACGTGGAATGGGATCAGCTTCGAGGCGGCGAAGGACCGGCTGGTCTACGCCTCGAGCTGCCAGAACGTGGCCTTCCGGAACTGCCAGTTCCGCAACGCGGGCGGCTACGCCATGCTCCTCAACGGCAGCTCGAACCTGGTGGAGGGCTGCGACTTCAGGCAGCTGGGCAAGGGCGGGATCTGGGCCTCGGGCGGCAACCGGACGACGCTGACGCCCAGCGGGACGCTGATCGAGAACAGTGAGTTCCAGTACTTCGGGCGGCTGTTCTGGACCTACCAGCCGGCCATCAACCTGGGGACTTTCAGCGACGCATACAACAACGACTGCATGGGCTTCACGATCCAGCACAACGAGATCCACCATTCGCCCCACGCGGCGATCCTGTTCAGCGGCAATGGGAACACGATCAAGTACAACCACATCCATGACGCGACGCAGTGGACGAACGATGCGGGCGTGATCTACACGACGGGCCGGGAGTGGGGGACGCAGGGGAACCTGATCCAGTTCAACCTGATCCGGAACTGCGGGAGCCCGCTGGGGGTCTACACGTCGGGGATCTACATCGACGGCGTGGGTAGTGGCGTGAAGATCGAGGGGAACATCCTCTACAAGGTGTCTCCGATGTTCGCGATCCAGCACAACGGGGGCCGGGACGTACAGACGCAGTACAACATTTTCTCAGGGCACTGGTATGGGGTGGATATCA
>NZ_BSDE01000010.1 GCF_030268085.1 Geothrix limicola | reverse complement strand
AATAAGGCTCGACTGGCAGGGCATGTTTTTGCTGAACTGTGGAGGTTCACCCGAGCACCTCTGAAAGCTGTTTGGTCGCACTTTCAGCTTCCCAGATCAGCTCGGGTGAACAACCTGATTGGCACTTACAACTAGCGAGGCGGTGCCGAAGCGCAGCAGCGCCAGTTCGCCGGGGCCGTAGCCGTCAGGTCCGGGAAGCCCACTGGGCGTCAGCCGCAGGCCCGCGCGGATGCCGGCGAAGGCCGAGGCCCACAGCACCAGCACGCCCGCGATGGCCATCCAGGTGCGGGGTTCCCGTGTCCACGTCATGCCTCCCAGCCTAGCAGCGGCCACCGCGCAGCTGCGCCGTAGCCCCATCCGAGCCCCTCGTTGGCCCGGCCACGGGGAGCGGGCAGAATGAAGCGTGGGATTCCGATCCACGGGAGTGCGCATGATCCGAAGGCTGTCCGACCTGGTGGAAGCACCCAAGATGAACATCCGCGGCGGCATCGGCGCGGCGCGAGGCGTGGACTACCTGAGCCACGGCGAGATGTCGGGCCTGCTCAGCATGGGCCGCACGACCCTGGAGCCCGGATCCACCATCGGCGAGCACGCCCATCCCAACACGGAGGATCTCTACCTCATCCTGGAGGGCCACGGCCAGGGCGTGCTGAACGGCGAGCGCTTTCCCGTGGGCCCGGGCGACATCTTCCTGGTGAAGGCCGGGGGAAGCCACGGCCTCATCAACGATTCGGACGGCCCGCTCACCTTCCTGGGCCTGCTCACCCGATCGGCGGAAGAGGCCCCCTGATTCCAGAGGCTCCAGATCCCATTCTGCGGGACACTGGGAGGTCCCCCGCTGAAAGGATCTGCCATGCGTCGATTCATCCTCGCCGCCCTGCCCGCGATGCTCGTGGCCGCGCCAGCACCCGCACCAGCGGCGCCGAAGCGCGCCATCAAGGTGGCCTTCCCCTTCAAGATCCACCAGAAGAGCTGGCCCAATGGCCTGAAGGCCGTCGTGATCCCCACGGGCATGCCCAACCTGGTGAGCCTGCAGATCCCCGTCAGCACGGGGTCGCGCAACGAAGTGGAAGCGGGGAAGTCCGGCTTCGCGCACTTCTTCGAGCACATGATGTTCCGCGGCACGCCGACGGTGAAGCCCGAGCAGTGGAACGCCCAATTGCAGAAGAGCGGCGCCAGCCAGAACGCCTTCACCAGTGACGACCTGACCAACTACCACACGCTGGTGGCCAAGGAGGATCTGGAAACCTGGATTCGGTTCGAGGCGGACCGCTTCCAGCACCTCACCTACAGCGAGGGCGACTTCAAGACCGAATCCCGCGCCGTGCTGGGCGAGTACAACAAGAACGCGGCGAACCCGCTCGGCAAGCTCTTCGAGGTGCAACGCGACGCGGCCTTCACGACGCACACCTACAAGCACACGACCATGGGCTTCCTCAAGGACATCGAGGACATGCCCAACCAGTACGCCTATTCGAAGCAGTTCTTCCAGCGCTGGTACAAGCCCGAGAACATCACCATCATCCTGGCCGGAGACGTCACGCCCGAGCAGGGTTTCGCCTTGGTGGAAAAATACTTCGGCGCCTGGAAGCGCGGCACCGCCAAGCCACCGGTCATCCCCGCCGAGCCCGAGGCGAAGGCGCCGGTGACGGCCCACGTGGCCTGGGAGACGCCCACCCTGCCGTGGATGACCGTGGCCTTCCACACGCCGGCGCATTTCAGCACCCGGGACAAGGCCTCGAGCGCGCTCGATTTCGCGGCCGAGGAGCTGTTCGGCGAGCGCTCGGAACTCTACCAGCGCCTGGTGGTGAAGGAGCAGAAGGTCGACCAGCTCTTCACCAACGGCGGCGATTCGAAGGATCCCGACCTCTTCACCATCGGCGCGCGGCTCAAGAACCCCAGCGACATGGCCTACGTCCGCGACCTCATCATCGAGGCTTGCGCCAAGGGCCGGGCCCTGCCCTTCAGCGCCACCAAGCTCGAAGAAGCCAAGACCGAAGCTCGCCTGGGCTTCCAGCGGAGGCTCGATTCCACCAACGCCGTGGCGTCGCTGGTGGCCCGGCTCACGAGCTACGAACGGGATCCCGAGGCCGTCAACAAAGTGATGGCCCTGCAGGAGGCCGTCACGGTCGACGACCTCGCGGCCATCGCCAAGGCCACCTTCCGGGATCAGGCCCGCGTCATCACCACGCTGGCTCACGGGCCGCTTCCCGAGGATCTGAAGGCGCCCTTCCAGGGCGTGGAGGCCCGGGCCGCGAAGCTGGCGGAGCTGCCTGAACTGCCGCTGCTGGAGGAAGCCAATGCGGCTTCGCCCCTCATCAACGTGCGCGCCTCGTTCCGCGTGGGCTCCATCCACGATCCCAAGGGCAAGGAGGGCCTGGCCCAGCTCGCCGCCTCCATGATCACGGAGGCCGCCACCCAGCTGCGCAGTCTGCCGGAGCTCACCAAGGCCTACGGCGCCACCGGCGGTCGTCTCGCCGCCCAGGTGGACAAGGAACGCACCACGTTCACCCTCAACGTGCCGAAGCTGAAGGCCGCGGAAGCGCTGGAGCTGATGCTGGAACAGATTCTTCAGGCGGGCTTCAAGGCCGAGGATTTCTCGCGTCTGAAGACCCAGCAGCTGAATGCCCTGAAGGTGGGTTTGAAGGGCAACAACGATGAGGAGCTCGGCAAGGTCGCCCTCGAAGCACGGATGTACGTGGGGCCCTACGCCACGCCCGTGCTCGGCACGGAGGGCGGCCTGGCGGCCATCACCCTGGAGGATGTGCAGGCCTTCGCCCGCGCCTTCTACACGCGCAAGCGGGTGTTCCTGGGCCTGGGCGGCGGGTTCGAGGCCGCGCACAAGGCCGCGCTGCTGCGGGGGCTCGGCCGCCTGCCGGATACGGACGCGCCCAAGGTGATGGTCAACGAAGCCGAGCATCAGGACCGCAGCCACCTGCAGATCGTCGTGAAGGACACGCGGGCCACGGCCATTTCCTTCGGCCTGCCTCTGCGCGAGCGCAACGACAAGGGCGAGCTGCTGGATGCCCGCGTGAACCGCGCCCACCCGGATTTCCCCGCCCTCTGGATCGCCACCAGCCACCTCGGCCAGCACCGCAACAGCACGGGCGTGCTCTACCAGCGGCTGCGCGAGGTCCGCGGGCTCAACTACGGCGACTACGCCTACCTGGAAGCCTTCCCCAACGGCATGTTCCAGTTCCAGCCGAGCCCCGGCGTGGCGCGCACCTACAACCACTGGCAGGTGTGGATCCGCCCCGTGCCGCCAGCTGCGGGCGCCTTCGCCATCAAGGGCGCGCTCTTCGAGATGGACAAGCTGATCAAGCAGGGGCTCAGCGAGGCCGAGTTCCAGGCCGCGCGCACCTTCCTCGTGAGGTTCATGGATCACCTTACGGACACGGGGGCCAAGCGCCTGGGCCACGACATGGACGACGCGGCCTTCGGACTCGGGCCCTACGCCGACACCATGAAGGCGCGGCTGCTCAAGGTGAGCCGCGAGGACGTGAACCGCGTCATCCGCAAGTATCTCCGAACCAGCGCCCTGGATCTGGTGGTGGTCACGAAGGATGCCGAGGCCTTCAAGCGCGACCTGCTGGCCGAGGCCTCGCCCGTGCCGGTCTATACGGCCCCGAAGCCCGAGCTCGCAGCCGAAGACGAGGCCATCCGCCGGCTCAAGCTGGACCTGGATCCGAAGGACATCACCGTCACGCCCGTCGAGGAACTGTTCAAGTAGTTCGGAAGGTGCGCGGGCTCAGCGCACCGAACTGAACCGCTCCCTCAGCGCCGCGCAGGCCCGCGCGCGGTGGCTGAGGGTGTGCTTGAGGTCGACGGGCAGCTCGCCGAAGGTCCGGTCGTGGCCATCGGGGATGAAGATGGGGTCGTAGCCGAAGCCCGCCTCGCCGCGGTGCTCGAAGGCGAGGCTGCCCTCCACGGAGCCGCTCACGGTGAAGGCTTCGCCCCTGAGGGGCACGCAGGCCAGCACGCACACGAAGCGCGCGCTGCGGTCGGCGCCGTCCGGAAGCATGCCGAGCAGACGGCGGTTCTTGTCGCGATAGGCGGGCAGATCCGGCGCGAAGCGGGCGCTCAGCACGCCGGGGCCGCCCCAGAGCGCGTCCACGCAAAGGCCGGAATCATCGGCGAGCACGCCGTCCACGGGCTCGCTGCCATGCTCCAGCCACCAGGTCCGGGCCCCTTCGGCCTTCTGCAGCGCGTTGTCCTGGAAGAAGGCGCCGGTCTCCGGCAGCTCGGGCGCCTCCGCGGGCCACAGCACGAACTGCAGGTCCGGCAGCAGCGCCGAGAATTCGCGCAGCTTGCCGGCGTTTCTTGAGGCTAGAAGAACCTTCAGCATCGCGTCATCACCCGTTCATCAGAGCTAAGGAATTTTGAAAGCTGAGGAAAGCTGAGAGGCGGAGGAAAGCGGAGAACGGGGTGTTTTTTCTCCGCTTTCCTCAGCCCCTCCGTTCTCCTCCGCTTATGGACATTCTTTTGTCGGAGATCAGCACCCCACCACCTCGGTGTACCAGCTTCGTGCGCGCTCGGGGCTCATGGGGCCGTGGACGAGGGCGCGGCCGTCGGCGAAGAGGGTGATCTCGTCGGGGCCTTCGAAGCCCTTCAGCATGAGGCCGGCCTGTTTCCAGGGGCTGCGGGTGCGGGCTTCCAGGCGGGATTTCAGCGCGGCGAGGTCCAGCTTGCCCGGGGGGTTCACGCGGATCTGCACGCCTTCGAGGCCGCAGAGCGCGCTGGCCTTCAGCGTCCAGCGGGCATCGAGGAATTCGGTGAGCTTCCCGGTGCAGAAGCGGCAGCGGGATCTGGGAGGCTTGAGGAACTGGCGCTCGTCGTGCCAGAAATCGAAGCGGGCCAGGTCGGGGTGGGGCGCCTTCCCCGTGAGCACCTTGAGGGCCTCCAGGGCCGCCCAGCTGCCGATGACGCCCACGGTGGGGCCCAGCACGCCCGCGCTGTCGCAGGTGTCCACGTCGCCGCCCGCCGGGGGTTCCTCGATGAGGCAGCGCAGGCAGGGGGTGTGGGGCGGGTTCAGGGGCCAGACGACGCCCTCGCCGCCGATGGCGCCCGCATAGATCCAGGGCGTGCCCGTGAGGATGGCCACGTCGTTGATGAGGAAGCGGGCCTCGAAGTTGTCGGTGCCGTCGCAGATGAGATCGAAGCCCGAGAGCAGCTCCCGCGCGTTGCCGCTGGTGAGGTCGGCCACCACGGCCTTCAGCTCGATGCTGGAGTTGGCTTCGGCGAGGCGTTCGGCCGCCACCTCGGCCTTGGGCCGGCCCAGATCCGATTCGCCGTAGAGCAGCTGGCGCTGGAGGTTGCTCGCCTCCACCAGGTCGCGGTCGATGAGGGTGAGGTGCCCCACGCCCGCGCGCGCCAGCCAGGGCGCGATGACCGAACCCGTGGCGCCCAGGCCCAGGATGGCCACGCGCTTCGAGCGCAACGCTTCATCGGCTTCGCGCCCCAGGAAAATGCGTTGCTTGGCGTAGCGGCTGGGCATGGCGTCTCCAGCCTTCAGTCTAAAAGGAACGCGGCGCCCGGGTGGGCGCCGCGTCGGGAAAAACGGAAGGGGATTAGTTGCCGCCCTGACCGGCCTCGGCCATGGCCTTCTCGTACTCGGCCTGGAGACGGCTGGCGTCCGAGATGGCGAACTTGTAGACGTACTCGAAGCGGTCGGCACCCTTGGTGAGGGCGATGATCACTTCGTAGACGCCTTCGGCGTTCACTTCGAAGGGGCTGGCGATGACGTTGAAGGTGCCTTCCTTGGCGCCGTCGGGGATCTGCACGTCGCTGTCGCGGATCACGTCCTTGCGGTCGCCGGTGGGGCTCACGATGGAGAAGCCGAACTTGAACTGGCCGTCCATGCGGGAGAAGCGGGTGTAGAAGCACACCTTGGGCAGGGTGAAGGGCACCTGGGGGACCACGATGTGGTGGTCATACAGGCCCATCAGCGAGGTCTTGCCGCCCATCTCCTGGCGGATATCGTCGCAAAGCAGCGTGAATTCGTGCTTGGGGGCCTTGATCTGGACTTCTTGCATGGGGGCTCCAAAAAGAGGGGGCATCCTTGGGTGAAGGGAAAGTTTACCCTTGAAGTCCGCCCCTTCCAACCATCGGATGGCGGGGTCACCCTGGAGTCCGCATGCGGCATTGGTTCTGGATCCTGTTGATCACCCTGGGCCTGTCGGCTCAAGAGGCCCGGATTCAGATTCTTGGAACCACGGACATGCACGGCCACGTGATGGCCGAGGACACCTTCAGCCTCCAGCCCGCGAACCAGGGGTGGGCAAAGATCACAACCCTGATCCGCCAGCAGCGGGCCCTCAACCCGAACACGATCCTCATCGACTCCGGCGACACGATCCAGGGCGAACCGGTCAACTATGTGCGCAACGTGCTGCGCCGGGACCTGCCCGAGCCGAGCGTGGCCGTCATGAATGCGCTGGGCTATGCCGCCATGGCCGTGGGCAACCACGACTACGATTTCGGAATGGAGGTCCTGCGCGAGGCGGAAAAGCAGGCGAAGTTCCCCTTCCTCTCGGCCAACACGGTGGACGCCAAGGGCAAGCCGGGATTTCCCACCCATACCTTCGTGACGGTGGCGGGTATCCGCGTGGCCCTGGTGGGGTTCACGACGCCGGGTGTGCCCTCGATGACCGAGCCGGGCAATTATGCCGGCTTGTCCTTCCGCGACATCGTGGCGTCGGCGAAGGTGCTGATCCCGCATCTTCGCGACAAGGAAAAGGCCGACGTCGTGGTGGTCCTCATGCACTCGGGACTCGGCGCCGTGAACGGCCGGGAGGGCGATGAGAACGCGGCCCTCCGGCTGGCGGACGAGGTGCCGGGCATCGATGCCATCTTCTCGGGCCACACGCACCAGGCCCTTCAGGTCGAGCACAAGGGTGTGCCCATCCTGCAGGCCCAGTGCTGGGGCCGGGCCCTCGCCGTGGCCGAGCTGAGCCTCCGCCAAGAGAAGGGCCATTGGCGCGTGGTGGCGAGTTCGGAACGGCTGCTGAAGCCCGACGACCAGACGGCCATCGATCCCGAGGTGCTGGGGCTGACGGCCGATCTGCGCACGGTGACCGACCGCTACCTCGATACGGCCGCCACCAATCTGCTGGTGGACCTGGACAGCCGCTGGGCGCGGATGGAGGACACCCCGCTCATGCAGCTCATCCACCAGGTGCAGCGCCAGGCCACGGGCGCCCAGCTGTCGGCCGCCGCGAGCCCCGGGCCCAAGCTCTTCATCCCCAAGGGACCGACGAGCGTGCGCCAGTTCTACGCGCTGTCTCCCTATGAAAGCCAGGTCGCGAAGATCCGCATCAACGGGGACCAGTTGAAGCGCTACCTGGAGCACGGCGCGCGGCACTACACGCGGAGCTGGGAGCCCGAGCTCTACAACCGCGACGTGCCCTTCTACAACTACGACATGGTGGACGGCGTATCCTACGCGCTGGACCTGGGCCAGCCCGTGGGTGACCGGATCCGCAACCTCAGCTACCAAGGCCAGCCCGTGAAGCCCGATCAGACCTTCACCCTGGCGATCACCACGTACCGGCTGCGCGGCGGCGGCGGCTACATGGCGGCCATCGGCTTCACGGGCGCGCCCGAACTGATCACGAAGGCCTCGCAGCGCAACCTGCTCTTCGAGTACGTGCTGTCGCGGCCCACGCTGAATCCCACGCCCACCAACACCTGGCGCACGGTCCCCTTCCTCGATCGCGAGCGGGTGCTCAGTCTCGCGCGTTGAGGGCTGCTAGCGGATCTTCACGAGCAGCAGGCCGCCCTTGGGATTGACGAAGACCGCGTCGGATTCGAGCACGCCGATGAGCAGGTGGGTTTCGTCCAGACCGGTGGGGAGGAATTCGAGCAGGGACTGGGCGAATTCGATGCGGGCCAGGGCCAGGCCCTGGAGGGTGCCGCGCTGCGCGGCGGGGATCTGGGAGGCCTTCACGGCGGCGAAGACCACGCCCTTGCCCGGCCAGAGGGCCATGGGGCCGCGGTCGAGGGCGACGCCTTCCAGGAGGGGCGCCGGCTGCCCGTCGGGCAGGTGGAGGGTGGTCTCAGCCACCTTCTTGCCGGAGGTGCCGTCGAGGATGGCGAGGTTCAGCGTGTTCTTGTCGGCCATCAGCACGTTGCCGCCATCGTCGGTGAGGACGGGGCGCCGGTTCTGGGGCACAGGTCCGTCGCTCTTGGGCGGCTTGGCGCCGAAGGACCAGAGCAGGCTGCCTTTGAAGTCGCGCTTCTCGAGGTAGGGTTCGGTGGTGCGGTACGAGAGCACGAAGCCCTTGGCGTCCCAGCACACATCGCCGACCTCGGCGGGCAGCTTGAAGTTGTCGACGCCCCGGCCCGCCTTGTCGATCTGGTTGGCTGCCGGGCCATGGAAGATCCAGGCGTTGCCCCGCGGATCGATGAGCCAACGCTCGGGCTGTCCCTCGACCTTCGCGAGCGGGATGCTGCCCATGAGGCCGCCCTCGCGCATCCAGGTGTGGAGCGTTCTCGCGGCGGGATCATAGAACGTGAACGAATCGTCCTTGTCCTGCTTGGCCCAGCTGCGGGCCTGGCTGGCGGCGTCCCAGGACTGGGCGCAGAGCACCAGGGAGGAGAAGCCGATGGCGGCGCTTAGCAGGGATAGACGGATGGAGCCATTCCTCACGAAATTCCTCGGGGTGGAGTCTGTCAACAGGGGTATGGACCAACCATAGGAAACCCCGGCCCCATTCGCAAGTTTTTACTTAGATTTGACTGGCAAAGGCTTGGATCCTGCGGAAGAGCGATTTGGGGCCGAGGCCCTCTTCTTCCAGCAGCCGCTTGGGATCCCCATGGTGGACCAGGTGGTCGGGTACGGCGCAGCGGAGCATGGGGCGCAGGAGGCCGGCATCGGCCAGGGATTCCGCGACGGCGCTGCTGAAGCCGCCGGGGGCGCAGCCCTCCTCGAGGGTGACGAGGCCCTTGCAGCGGCCGGCCCATTCCCGGATGAGCGCGTCGTCCAGGGGCTTGATGTAGCGCGCGTTGATCACGGCGCAGGAGAGGCCTTCCTCCTGGAGGGATTCGGCCAGGGCCATGGCGGGCGCCACCATGGCGCCGACGGCGCAGAGCAGGAGGCCGTCGCCTTCGCGCAGCAGCTCGCCCTTGCCGATGGGCAGGGCCGTGATGGGTGTTTCGAGGGGCACGCCGAGGCCGTTGCCGCGGGGATAGCGCAGGGCCGCGGGGTGGCCGCAGTAGATGGAGGTCATCAGCATCTGCCGCAGCTCGTTCTCGTCCTTGGGCGCCATGAGGATGATGTTGGGCAGGCAGCGCAGGTAGGCCAGGTCGTAGAGGCCGTGGTGCGTGGGGCCGTCGGCGCCCACGATGCCTGCGCGATCCAGCGCGAAGGTCACGGGCAGGTCCTGGATGCAGACGTCGTGGGCCACCTGGTCGAAGCCGCGCTGCAGGAAGGTGCTGTAGATGGCGCAGACGGGCCGCATGCCCTGGGCCGCGAGACCCGCGGCGAAGGTGACGGCGTGCTGTTCGGCGATGCCCACGTCGAAGCAGCGCTCGGGGAAGGCCTTCTGCAGGATGTTCAGGCCCGTGCCATCGAGCATGGCGGCGGTGATGCCGACGATCTTCTCGTCGGTCTTCGCCAGTTCGACGAGGGTCTTGCCGAACACGCTCGTGTAGCTGGGCGGGGCGGGCTTGGTGGGGTCTGAGGCGGCCTTGATGATCTCACCGGCCTCGGCGTCGAAGGCCGTCACGCCGTGCCACTTCAGGGGATCCTGCACGGCGGGCTCGTAGCCGTAGCCCTTCTTGGTCTGCACGTGCAGCAGCACGGGACCGTCCTTCATCTTCTCCTTGGCCTCGGCCAGGGCCTTCGAGGTGGCGTTCACGTCGTGGCCGTTGACGGGCCCCATGTAACGGAAGCCCAGATCCTCGAAGAGGAGGCCCGGCACCATCAGCCGCTTGAAGCTCTCTTCGCTCCACTTGGCGGCCTTGGCGACGCCCTTGCTCAGGCCTTCGAGGGGAATGGCCTTGATGGCGTGCTCGATGCGGTCGCGCCAGCGGTGGTAGTACTGCCCCGACATGATCTGGTTCAGGTAGCCCTGCAGCGATCCCACGTTGGGATTGATGCTCATGTCGTTGTCGTTGAGGATCACGAGGAAGTTCTTGGTCTCCAGGTAGCCCGCCTGGTTCAGGGCCTCGAAGGCCATGCCCGCGGTCATCGATCCGTCGCCGATGACGGCGATGCAGGTGTGGTCCTGCTTTTGCAGATCGCGTGCCGTGGCCATGCCGAGTACGGCGGAGATGCTGGTGCTCGCGTGGCCCGCGCCGAAGTGGTCGTAGGGGCTTTCGTCGCGCTTCAAAAATCCCGACAGGCCGTTGTGCATGCGCAGGGTGGGGAAGCGGTCCTTGCGGCCCGTGAGGATCTTGTGCGGATAGGACTGGTGGCCTACGTCCCACACGATGCGGTCCTGCAGGAAGTCGAAGTGGTGGAAGAGGGCCACCGTGAGTTCGACGGTGCCCAGGTTCGAACTGAAGTGGCCGCCGGTTTCCGACACGGAGGCGATGAGGAAGGCGCGCACCTCGGCGGCTAGCTGCTCCAGCTGGGCGGGAGTGAAATGCCGGATCTGCTGGGGGGCGGCCAGGGAATCGAGGAGGGGGTAGGGGCTGCTGGGAGTCGTCACGGGTCGGCTTACTTGGCCCGCTGGGCCAGGTATCGCGCCCAGGCTGCCAAGGAATTGCGGTTGGGAAGGGAGGCTAGATGACATAGGGCGGTCTCGGTGGCTTCACTCAGGGCTTTGCGGGCACCATCCAGGCCCAGCAGGGAAGGGTAGGTGATCTTACCCTTGCCGGCATCCTTTCCGGCGCGTTTGCCCAGGTCGGCATCCGTGGCGGTGGCATCAAGGATGTCGTCCTGGATCTGGAAGGCCAGGCCGATGGCCTCGCCGTAGGCCCGCAGGGCCGCCCGTTCCGCGGGGGCCGCGCCGCCCAGCACCGCGCCGATTTCCAGGGAGGCGCGCAGCAGGGCGCCGGTCTTCAGGCGGTGGATGAGGCGGAGGTGGTCCAGGTCGTAGGCTTCGAGTTTCTCGCCTTCCAGATCGAGGGCCTGGCCGCCGGCCATGCCGCGCCAGCCGGCGCCCTCGGCGAGGAGGGCGAGGGCCTCGGCCTTTCGAACCGGTTCCAGATCCGCGGCGGCGAGCACACCGAAGGCTTCGGTTAGCAGCGCGTCTCCGGCCAGGATGGCGTGCCCCTCGCCGTAGACCTTGTGGTTGGTGGGCCGTCCGCGGCGCAGGTCGTCGTCATCCATGGCGGGCAGGTCGTCGTGGATGAGCGAATAGGTGTGGACGTATTCCAGGGCGAGGGCGCCCGGCAGGGCCTGGGCCGCGGTGCCGCCCACGGCCTCGCAGGCCAGCAGGCAGAGCACGGGCCGCACGCGCTTGCCGCCGGCCTCCAGGCTGTAGCGCACGGCTTCGCCCAGGCGGGCGGCCTCTCCCTGGCGGAAGGGCGCGGTCAGCGACGCGTCAAGCAGCGGAATGAGGCGGTCCAAGTCCGCCTTGACCTGGGCGGAGGCGTCCTGCGCGGCGTCGATCATCGGGATCCCTTGGCCTCGTCCAGGGGCTCGGCGCGGTACTCGCCGCCCAGGCCGGCCTTCAGGACCTCCACCCGGCGCTGGGCCTCCGCCAGCTGCTTCTGCAGGGCCTGGCTCAGCTGGACGCCCTCCTCGAACCGGGCCAGGGCCTCCTCCAGGCTGAGGCTGCCGGATTCGAGCTGCTGCACCAGCGTCTCGAGCCGGTCCAGGCCATCGTCGAAGGAAGGTTGGGCGGTCATGGGGCATCCAAGGGAAGGGGCCCGCGAGGGGCCCCGTTCAGTCTAGGTGAATTGGCGCTTCAGTGCTTGCCCCTCATGGCGCCTTTCATCTCCTTGCCGCCGTCCTTCACGGTGTAGTCCGCAGGCAGGGCCCAGGTGGATTCGGGGATGGAGCTGGTGGAGATGGCCGTGGCCTCGGTGGTGACGTCCATGCCCATCAGGCCCGTGATGTGGGTGCGGAGCGGCACACCCTTGAGGCGGGCGGTCTCCTCGTAGATGCGCTTGAAGAGGGCGCCGGCCTGTCCGGGCATCCGGTTCACCATGGTCATGGCCTTGGCGTAATCCCGCACCGGCACCTGGAGGCTGGGATCCACGCTCATCTCCTCGATCATCTTGCCGAGGGTGATGCGCACCTTCTTGCAGGGCCGGCCCATGACGGTGTCGGGCCCCAGCTGCTCGACCTTGATGTCGCTGACATCGCCGAACATCATCTTCGTCACCATTTCGGGCATGCCGGCCATCTGGTCCTCCATGGCCTGCATGGCCTCCTGCATGTCCTTGAAGGTGAGCTTGGTGATGACCTTCTTGTTGTGGTCGATGCTGTAGATGACCTCCTGCCCGTAGTCCACGAAGCTGTCGATCTTGGACGCCGCGTGGTTGACGCGCATCTTGCTCGGGCTGAAGTACTGGACCTGGGTGCCATCCTTGGCAAAGGCGCCTTTGCCGGTGACCTGGCTGGTGATGGTGAGATCCGAAGCCAGCAGGCTTGGAAGGGCGATCAGGGCCGCAAAGACAGACGCCAGAAGGGTGCGCATGGGAATTCTCCGTGGAGGGGCCCCCCGAGCATACCCCTGCTCCCCCACCGGGGCTAGGTCACTTTGAGATACCTTCTAGGTTTGGGGGTACCCATGGCCCGCGTGCTCGTGGTGGATGACAGCAAGGAGACCTGCGAGTTCCTGGAGGAGCTCCTGGAAACCATGGGGCTGGACGTGGCCAAGGCCACCCATCCGGACAAGGCCATCGAGCTGCTGCACAAGGAATCCTTCGATCTGCTGCTGTCCGACATCAACCTGGAAGCCAAGAAGGATGGCCTGGACCTGCTGCGGGAAGCCAAGCCCCTGGGTGTGGACACGATCCTGCTCTCGGGCTTCGGCACCCTGGAAACGGCCATCGAGGCCGTGCGCGAAGGGGCCTTCGACTTCCTCAGCAAGCCCTGGAACAACGAGGAACTGAAGGCCCTCGTGACCCGCGCTCTGGCGCGCCGGCAATCCAGCGGCCACGGCGTGGCCCAAAGCGCCTCGCCCAAGGGCAAGCGCAGCCTCATGATCGGGTCGAGCCCGAAGATGATGGCCGTCTACAAGACCATCGCCAGCCTGCAGAACAGCCGGGCCACGGTGCTCATCACCGGTGAAAGCGGCACGGGCAAGGAGCTGGTGGCCCGCAGCATCCACCTTTCCAGCGACCGCCGGGATCGGGCCTTCGTGGCGGTGAACTGCGGCGCGCTGACGGAAACCCTGCTGGAATCCGAACTGTTCGGCCACGTGAAGGGCTCCTTCACGGGCGCCATCGGCGAAAAACCGGGGCTATTCGAAGAGGCTTCGGGCGGCACGATCTTCCTCGACGAGATCGGCGAAACGAGCCCCAGCTTCCAGGTGCGCCTGCTGCGGGTGCTCCAGGAGCAGGAGATCCGCCGTGTGGGCGGCAACAAGACCATCAAGGTGGACGCCCGGGTCATCGCGGCCACGAATCGGGATCTGCAGGTGATGGTCAAGGCCGGCACCTTCCGGGAGGACCTCTACTACCGGCTCGGAGTGGTGGAACTGGCCGTTCCGCCCCTGCGGGAGCGGCGGGAGGACATTCCGGCCCTGCTGGATCATTTCCTTTCGGAATTCGGACAGAAGGACGGGCACAGCTACCAGCTTCATCCCGAGGCGCGGCGTGTGCTCGAAGCCTATTCGTGGCCCGGGAACGTGCGCGAGCTGAGCAACGCGGTGGAGAATCTCACCCAGCTGAGCCGGGGCTTGGAGATCGCCGTGGATGACCTGCCGGCCAAGATCCAGGCCGACGTGCTCAAGCGGGCCCTCCGCCGCCCGGAGGCGGGCGAGGCGGTGCCGGGGCTGATCGAGGATTGGCCTACTCTCGATGAGCTGGAGCGTCGGTACATCCAGGTTCTGATTGGGCGTCATAAGGAAAAACAGCGCATCGCCGAGATTCTCGGGGTGGATCGGACCACGCTCTATCGGAAGCTCAAGCGCTACGGATTCCACGACGGCGAGTAGCGGACGTCGGGGGCCAAAATCGTCGCAGCCTGCCACAAGTTGCAGAATGCGACAGAATTTGTGAATTTCAAATTAGCTTAAGGTTATTTATTTGTTTATTTATGAATTGGCTCAAAGCCTGCTTGATGTCCTGCACTTCCGGCCGTGCCGGATAAACCCAGGGAGAACCCCCATGAAGAAGCTTGCTGCGCTGCTCGTCGCCGCCGCTCTGATCAGCCCCGTCTTCGCCGAAGAGGCCAAGAAGCCCGAGACGAAGAAGGTCGAGAAGGTCGAGAAGAAGGCTGAAAAGAAGGCCGAGAAGAAGGCCGAGCCCAAGAAGGAAGAGGCCAAGAAGGCCCTGACCGCCGAGGAGAAGAAGGCCGAGCCCAAGAAGGAAGAGAAGAAGGCCGAGAAGAAGGCCGAGAAGAAGGCCGAGAAGAAGGCCGAGAAGAAGGCCGAGCCCAAGAAGGAAGAGAAGAAGGCTCTGACCGCCGAAGAGAAGAAGGCTGAGCCCAAGAAGGAAGAGAAGAAGGCCGAGAAGAAGGCTGAGAAGAAGGGCGAGAAGAAGGCCGAGCCTAAGAAGGAAGAGAAGAAGGCCCTGACCGCCGAAGAGAAGAAGGAAGAGAAGAAGGCTGAAGCCGCCCCCAAGGCCGAGAAGAAGGCCAAGAAGGCGAAGAAGGCTGCCAAGAAGGCTGAGGCTCCTGCCGCCGAGAAGAAGGCCCTGACCGCCGAAGAGAAGAAGGCCGAGCCCAAGAAGGAAGAGAAGAAGGCCGAGAAGAAGGCTGAAAAGAAGGCTGAAAAGAAGGCCGAGAAGAAGGCCGAGAAGAAGGAAGAAGCCAAGAAGTAATCAGGCTTCACCTGGTTCAGAAAAAGCGGGCTTCGGCCCGCTTTTTCATGTCCGGCTTTTCGCGAACCTCCTGCCCGGCCATCATGGAGCCATGATCGATCCGCTGCTCGACCTCACCGCCGAAATCCGCGCACGGGTTCCCGAACTGCCGAAGGCTGGCGTGACCCAGCTCCTGGGCTGCACCGAAGGCTACGGCCTGTTCCGCGACGCACGGGGCGTGCATCACCGGGCCCTCGGACAGATCGCTCCCACGGAAGGCCCCTGGGACCTGTCGCCGTTGATCGACCACACCCTGCTGAAGGCCGATGCCACCGGCGCCCAGGTGGAGACCCTCTGCGCCGAGGCGCTGGCCCACGGCTTCGCCTCCGTGTGCGTGAATCCCCTGTGGGTGCCCCTCGCGGCCTCCCTCCTCAAGGGCAGCCGGGTTCGCACCTGCACCGTCGTCGGGTTCCCCCTCGGAGCCTCCGCCTTTCGCGCCAAGGCCTTCGAAGCCGAGACGGCGCTGAAGGACGGGGCCCAGGAGATCGACATGGTCCTCGCCATCGGCGCCGCCCGGGCCGGGGACTGGGAAGCCGTGCGCCGGGACTTCGCGGGCCTGAGGGCCGCCGTTCCCGCACCGGCCGTGCTCAAGGTAATCCTGGAAACCTGCCTGCTGGGCGACGCCGAAAAGGTGCGGGCCTGCGAGCTGGCCCAGGAGGCCGGTCTGGACTTCGTGAAGACCTCTACGGGCTTCTCCAGCGGCGGCGCCACCGAGGCCGACGTGGCCCTCATGCGCCAGACGGTGGGTCCCGCACTCGGCGTGAAGGCCTCCGGAGGCATCCGCACCTACGAGGTCGCGCTCCAGATGGTCCGGGCCGGCGCCACGCGGCTGGGCCTGTCCGCCTCCGTGGCGGTCGTGAGCGGCGGCACAGGCTCCGGAGCCTACTGAAAAGTGCGGTATCCTCCAGCTATCAGTCCCTCGGAGGCGGTCGTGGCAAAGCTGGATCTCATGTTGTTTGAGGAGGAGTACAAACTCCTCCAGGAGATCATTGGCCGCCTGGAGAAGGACGCTTCCGCCAAAGTGGTCTTCCTGGTGGACAAGAACGGTCAGCAGATCGCCGCGGCCGGGGACGTGAAGAGCATCGACGCCACCAGCCTCGCCTCCCTCACAGCCGGCAATGTCGCCGCGACGGACGGCCTAGCCAAGCTGATCGGCGAAAAGGAATTCAGCCTGCTCTTCCACGAGGGGGAGAAGGACAACCTGCACATCTCCATCGTGGGCAAGCGCGGCATCCTCGTCGTGATCTTCGATCAGAATTCCAGCCTCGCCCTCGTGCGCCTGCGCGTGAAGAAGGCCAGCAAGGAGCTGCAGGAGATCTTCGACCAGGTCGAACAGCGCGCCCAGAAGGAATCCGATGCGGGCAGCCGCTTCGAGAGCCCCTTCTCGGAGATCACCGACGAAGACATCGATCGCCTGTTTGGCGACTGAGGCCCAGGACGCGCCATGACCTTCATCAACTACGCGTCCCGCGAGATCAACTGCAAGATCGTCTATTACGGCCCGGGCCTCTGCGGCAAGACGACCAACATCCAGTGGATCTTCGAACAGGCCAACCCCGAAAAGCGGGGCAAGCTCGTCAGCCTCGCCACAGAAACCGACCGCACGCTGTTCTTCGATTTCTTGCCCCTCGACATGGGCACGGTCAAGGGCTTCAAGGTCCGCTTCCACCTCTACACGGTGCCCGGCCAGGTCTTCTACGATGCCAGTCGCAAGCTCATCCTCCGCGGCTGCGACGGCATCATCTTCGTCGCCGACAGCCAGAAGGCCCGCATGGAGGCGAACATCGAATCCATCGCCAACCTGGCCACGAACCTCAAGGAGAACGGGTTCGACATCCGCTCCATCCCCTACGTGCTGCAGCTGAACAAGCGGGACATGCCCTCGGCCGCGCCCGTGCAGGAGATGGAACGCCTGCTCCGGTTCCGCGGTGAGCCCATGATCGAAGCCGTGGCCAACAAGGGCACCGGCGTCATCGAAACCCTCAAGGCCTCCGCCCGCCAGATCCTCATGGAGCTCCAGCGGGCCTAGCCGTGGACCGGGATCACAGATCCCGCACCCTGACGCTTGAAACCACGCGCCCATCCGGTAGAATGGACGTTCGACCTTTTTCCGGAGTAGCTCAGGGGTCAGAGCGGGTGACTGTTAATCACTAGGTCGGGGGTTCAAATCCCTCCTCCGGAGCCAGCAAAACCAAGCACTTAGGCCACCTTGACCCGGTGGCCTTTTTCTTTGGCCTACCGCGGGCCTACCTTCGGGATGAAACTCCGGCCGGGATTGGACCGGCCGGACCCCCTCAGGCCATGTCTATCTGGCCCGCATTTGACTTTGATTGGCGAGGCTGCCTGACCCATGAGTGAGAACGCCAGGCGGTAAGCCCGCTTGCAGCTTGTGCTGGTGGGCTCTGACAGGGGTCAGTGCCCGCATCCCCTCAACAGGGAGTCCAAGCCCACCCTAACCATCAAGAATGCCGACCTTGTGGCGTTGGAGGGCGACAAAGGCAAGCAGGTGAAGGCCATCCTCACATTCGAAGAGCCACAGAACCACTCTGGGAGCCCACAGAACGCGCTACGAGGCCGAATCAGGCCATGGCAGGGATGGATCGCTGGATTCGGTTTCAGACCAAAGGGGGAATGCATCCAGGGCTTGTACCAGGGTCGCGTCGAGGATCGCCTCACCCAGGGCTCGAAAAAAGGGGGGCTCGTTTTCCAGGAGATGGGGAAATACGGCCTGGAACGCGGATTCGAAGGACCAATTGCCGCGAGCGAACTCCCTGACCATCAGGCCCTTCAGTCTGGCCAAACCGCCTTTGATCGGCCGAGATTCTTTGCGGTCTAGAAGGAGTAGGTAGAGTGCGGCCTCGGCTCGGCATTGCAGCGGGGTGGACCGCTCCCCATTCCACGCGCGAACGGCGAGAGCGCGGGCTTCGGTATCTCTGCCTCTGCTGAGTTCGAAGGAGGCGAAGTTGGCGATGTTGTCCCCATCGTTGGGATCGAGTTCAAGGGCGCGGTGGAAGAGGCGCTCGGCTTCGTCGTAGTCCTTTCGGACGTCATTCATGAACGACGCGAGGTTGCCGGTGTGGTGCGCCTCGTTGGGATCAAGCTCCAGGGCGCGACGGTAGAGGCGCTCGGCTTCGTCGTAGTTTTTTCGGACGTTATTCATGAACACCGCGAAGTTGCCGGTGTTGCCCGCATCGTTGGGATCAAGCTCCAGGGCGCGACGGTAGAGGCGCTCGGCTTCGTCGTAGTCCTTGCGGACGTCATTCATGAACGACGCGAAGCTGCTAGTGTTGTCCGCATCGTTGGGGTCAAGCTCCAGGGCGCGACGGTAGAGGCGCTCGCCTTCTTCGTAATTTTTTCGGACGTTATACATGAACAACGCAAAGTTGCTGGTGTTGTTCGCATCGTTGGGATCAAGCTCCAGGGCGCGACGGTAGCCGAGCTTGCGCGTGCCGCTGATGAGGACCCGGCTTCTGCCTGGATCCACGCCGTGTCTCTGGTAGCCCTTGTCCACGAAGGAGGTGTTGGGAACCTTGCCGGTGAGGCGTTCCACCTGGTCGAGTTGTCCCTCCAGCGTGTGTCCATCGAAGGGATTGCCGGGGCAGGTCTGGATGCCCACGCAGAAACCCTCCTTGTGGGTGACTGCTAGGCTCACCTTCACGCCGAATTCATAGGGGCGGTGGGCCTTCCCCTTGCCGCGCGTGTCACATTTTGGATGGCAGGGGTGGTTACTTCGGCCCGTCGCTGAACGCCACGAGACGTCGTCTGAAACCAGGCTGGCTCTATGCATGGATGAAGGGGCCACAAGAGCAGAGAGCTGACGTCCGTTGCCCAAATTACGGACTCGCGAACTCAGATGCCCTGAAGCTCACGTCATACCTCCAGGCGCTCCGTCAGAACCCGAAGATCCCCAGGGGTGAAGGGGGTGTTCGTTGAGGCCACATTTTTTATCCACAATGTGGAGTTTGATCATAGTGCTGTTTGCAACTAACAGCTGTGACAGAAAACAGGAGAAGAGTGCCGCCGTAGCAGCTGTTAAAAAAAAACAATCCTCTGTACAGCGCATAGAAAATCCCACGTGGCTCCTCCACTCGGAGCTTTCGGTGTCGTATGAGCTTCGGCTTGGAAAGCATGTTTTCCTTCACTATTGCCAAATTTGCCACGGCAAAACCGGTGCAGGGGATGGGTTCAATGCATTCAACATACTCCCTCGTCCCCGAGATCTGTCGGACCCGATTTTTCAAAATTCGATGAACGATGAACGCCTTACCGGGACCATCTTCCGTGGCGGGAAAGAGGTGGGGCTTTCAGCCACGATGCCACCATGGGGGAAAACACTTTCACATGATCAGATCAACCAGGTCATGCGATATGTGCGCAACCTTAAACGTGTGGACCATCTGCCTTCCTGAAACGCATCAACCTTTTCCAAAGGCGAAACCCAATGGTGAAACGGGTTGTGCCTTGCCAAAACCTAATCCGGGCCATTGAGGCTCGATCACAGAGGCGAATCCGATGGTGCAATCCACGCGGGGAAGTCGGAATTCACCCCTGAATTGCATCAGCAGAACCACTTTCAAGCCCTTTGGAGAACTACACCCGATCCAAATCTTGCGAATATATAGGCCTTCGGCCGGGTCTGGTGACGAGTCACTCATGTCAGGCAACTCGTTCAGGCCGCGTCCGTCCAGCGGTAGCGATGGTGAAGCCCTCCGCAACGCAGAAGAGTCACTATTCCGGCTGATTCATTGGGTTTCATCTCACTTGGACGCCTCAGTGGGGAATCCTTGTTGAGCCCGAGATGGGTGCGATCCTCGTGGTAGTAGCGCGTGTATTCCTTGAGCAGGCGGGTCAGATGCGCTTCGTCCCGGACTACGACGTGATCCAGAAGGTCGCGCCGAAGGGTCCCAATGGCGCGCTCGCAATGCCCGTTCTGCCAGGGTGACTGGAATCCGATTTGTTTCGGAGTGATGCCCAAGGCCTGCACGAAAGCGCGCGCGGCCCCGAAGATGGCGTCCCGGTCGAACAGAAGGTAGGTCGGGAGATCGTCAAAGGGGAAGGCATCACGAAGCTGCTGCCGCACCCACTCCGCCGTGGGATGGGCCGTGACGCTCACGTGCCGGATCATCCTCCGCCCGTGGTCCAGGATCATCAGGACGTAGAGCAGCCTGAAGTTCCAAGTCGGCACCACGAGGAAGTCCATGGCCGAAATCAGGTCGCGGTGGTTCTCGAGAAAGGCTTTCCAGTTCTGGGCGCGTCGGGGATCGGGTTGCCTTTGAGGCATCCAGCGCGCCACGCTGCGCTCTGAGATTTTGAGCCCGAGCTTCAGCAGTTCGCCATGGATGCGGGGGGCACCCCAAAGCGGATTCTCCCAGGCCATCTGAATGACCAAGCGGCGCAGCGTTGGTTCAAGGTGCGGCCGTCCGCTCCGCCGACGCGACTTGATGCGCCAGAACAAGCGGAACCCGGAACGGTGCCATCCCACCACCGTCGCTGGTTTCACCAGGAGACAGGCTTCCCTCCAGCCCGACCAAACACGGCTCAGGCCGATCCAGAAGGCCCGGTCCCAACGGGTGGTCTTGGATCGTTTGGCGGTTCGTTGGAGCACGGCCAGTTGATGCCGGAGGGTCAGGTTCTCCAGCTCCAGCGTCTGGATTCGGGCCTTCAATCCATCAGGGGATGGCCACATCTTGATGAAAAGCAGACGAGCAAGCCAACGCATCTCAACAGCATGACCTGGCGAGTCGGCGATGCCCCGCCTCCGGGATCGGCTGGCTGTCACGGTTTGATCTGTTCCCGGTTTCGAGCATCTTGTTCCCTGTTCCGCCTCAAACAATTCCCTGATCCACTCGAACGAGGTTCAGCCCGGAAGGAAGGCCCAAACCAAGGCTGGTCGGGTTTTTGAGTCCATGCGGGTCTCTTCAGGATGGTCAAAAATTACCTCGATTCCCTGTTTATTGCCTGTTACCAGGGAATCGAGAGCTTCTCACCCTGTGAGTTGGTCCGATGGATCCACTGCCGAGCCAGACAAGATGAGGGGCCCCAATGGGCCCCTCACGCGTTCCGGAAACAAGGCAGGGCCGGTTCTGGGTTAGGCTCGAAGGGCGATGCCTTTTCGAGGTGGGACATGCTGCGATCTGCTGCGGGCTTGATGATTCTGGCGCTGAGCTTTCCCCTCGCGGCGGGCGACGCGCCGAAGGTTGCGGCGGCGAAACAGCCCGGGCCGAAAGTCCCCGCCGTGGTGACGACCGACAGCGGACTGAAGTATGTGGATGTCGTCGTGGGCACGGGCGCCACGCCCCAGCGGGGGCAGAAGTGCACCGTCCACTACACGGGCTGGCTGGATGACGGGCGGGGCGGGCGCGGCAAGAAGTTCGACAGCTCCCGGGATCAAGGCAAACCCCTGGCGGTCCCCGTTGGCGAAGGGAAGCTCATCAAGGGCTGGGACGAGGGCATCCTCGGCATGAAGGTGGGCGGCAAGCGCACCCTCTACGTGCCCTCGTACCTGGGCTACGGTCCCAGGGGCGCCGGGGATGGTGTGATCCCCCCCAACGCCGACCTGATCTTCGATGTGGAACTGATCTGGGTGAAGTAGCCGCCGGGGCACGCCCCGAGGAGGCGCTCAGGCCTAAGCGAAGCTCAGGGCCTGCGCCAGATCGGCGCGCAGGTCCTTCACATCCTCCAGGCCGATGGACAGGCGGATGAGGTCGTCGCTGATGCCCGCGTTCTTGCGGGCTTCGGGCGTCATGGAGGCGTGGGTCATGGAGGCCGGGTGGGCCACCAGGGATTCCACGCCGCCCAAGCTTTCGGCCAGCGTGAACCAGCGCAGCCGCGTGAGCACGTGGTTCACGCGCGCCTGGCCGCCTTCCTTCAGCTCGAAGCTGAGCATGGCGCCGAAGCCGTCCTGCTGGCGCTTGGCAAGCTCGTGCTGGGGATGGCCGGGCAGGCCCGGGAAGTGCACTTTGCCGACGGCAGGATGGGCCGCCAGGAACTCCGCGATCTCCTGGGCATTGGCCTCGTGCTGGCGCATGCGGAGGGGCAGGGTCTTCAAGCCGCGCAGGACGAGGAAGCAGTCGTGGGGCGACTGCGACGTGCCCAGCAGGTTGTTGACGCTCTGGATCTGCTGGGTGAGGGCCCGGCGGTGCGGCCCCGCGACGACGGCCCCGCCCACCACGTCGCTGTGGCCGTTGAGATACTTCGTCGTGGAGTGGATGACGAGGTCGGCGCCCAGGGCGAAGGGGCGTTGGAGGTAGGGCGAGAGGAAGGTGTTGTCGACGGCCACGAGGCAGTCGGGCTGGCGGTGGCCGATCTCGGCGACGGCGGCGATATCGGTCAGCCGCAGCAGCGGATTCGAGGGCGTCTCGATCCAGATCATGCGCGTGTTGGGACGGATGGCGGCCTTCAGGGCCTCCAGGTCGGAGAGGTCCAGATAGGTGACCTCCAGCCCGTAGAAACGCTTGGCGTGTTCCAGCAGGCGGAAGGTGCCGCCGTAGCAATCCACCGTGGAGATGAGGTGGCTGCCGTGTTCCAGCAGGTTGAGGGCCACGAGGATGGCGCTCATGCCCGTCGAGGTGCAGGTGGCGCCCTGGCCGCCTTCCAGCAGCGCGATGGCCTCCTCCAGCGCCGCGCGGGTGGGATTGCCGCTGCGGGTGTAGTCGTAGCCCGCGTTGGTGCAGATGTCCTTGAACGCGAAGGTGGAGGAGAGGTAGAGCGGCGGCATCACGGCGCCGTAGGCGGGATCGGGCTGGACGCCCGCGTGCACGCACTGGGTGGCGCGGCCCGCGTGGGGCACCAGCTCCGGGCGGTCGATCCAGCCCGCCTTGCCCTCCCGGACGGGAGGCTGGATGGTGAAGTGGTAGGCGGGATTGCCCGGCACGTTGGTGTCTAGAAACTGCTCGCTCACAAGAGCCTCCTGGTGGGGAGGACCCTCGTCGTTTCAGCGCGATCCAAAAAGCGAAGGGGCCCGATTGCTCGGGCCCCTTCGCATGTCAGCTTCTGACACGTCAGCATCTCTCCGCAATCGCTTGCGGCAGGAATTGGCACCTTGCTTTCGCAGGTTGCCAAGGTTTCACAGGGCCCGTCCCTCCACCTTTCTGGATATCGCGTGATGAAACTGACAAAGATCCTACTGAAGCATCAGTATCCGACAAGTCCATTGAACTGCCAAGGAGAATCAATCTCTCAGGGCATCCACTCGGTGCGCAGCCGGCCCTCGTAGACGGCCTGCACGGGCCCGGTCATGAGAATCCGGCCTTCGCTCGTGAAGGCGATGTCGATGGCGCCTCCGGGCATGAGCACCTGCAGATGGTCCTCCACCAGGCCCAGGCGCTTGCAGGCCGCCGCCGCGGCGCAGCTGCTGCTGCCGGAAGCCAGGGTGTAGCCCGCCCCCAGCTCCCAGATCTCGACGCGGATGCGCTTGCGGTCGACCACTTCCACCAGCTGGACGTTCACGCGGTTGGGGAAGTCCGGGTGGCGCTCGATACGGGGGCCCAGCCGCTGGGCCTCTGCGGCCGTGACCTGGCCGGGGAAGATGACGCAATGGGGGTTGCCCATGCTGAGGGCCGTGATGGTGATGGGCCCCGTGGGAAAGAAGAGGAGGGCCTCCAGGACCTCCTGCTGGGCGGGGATGCCCGTGTAGGGAATCTCGCCGGCCCGGAAATCCGGCCTGCCCATGTCCACCTGGATGCGGCTGCCGTCTTCGGTCAGGTAGCTCACCTCCGCGAAGCCTCCGGCGACGTGGATGCGGCAGCGCGACCCCTTCACGTGTCCCGCCTCCAGGAGGTAGCGGGCGAAGACGCGCAGCCCGTTGCCGCTCTTCTTGGATTCGCTGCCATCGGGATTGAAGACCCGCAGCCCGAAGGCCTCGGGATCGCCGGGCACGGGGAAGGGGCCCAGGATGAGGCCGTCGGAGCCGATGCCGCGGTGGCGGTCGCAGAGGGCCTGGACGAGCTTGGGGTTCGGATCGAAGGCCGTCTTCGACGGATCGATCACGATGTAGTCGTTTCCGAGCGTTTGGAATTTGGAGAAGGCGAACACGTTCGTCATGGGCCGTCCTGGGTGTCAAAGCTGGGATCCGGTGGGCTCCCGGTCTCCCGAAGGCATCCAGGGCAGCACGTCCGACCGGCCAGGCGATTCCTTCCAAAGACCAAGCAGGCTAGCACCCGGGCGCGCGGGCAGCAACCGCGCGGCGCCGGACGGCCCTCCCTCAGAGGGTGATGCGGGTGCCCAGCACCTGGAGGAACTGCGCGATCCAGGCCGGGTGGGCGGGCCAGGCGGGCGCGGTGACGAGGTTGCCATCGGTGACCGCGCCGTCGATGGCGATCTCGGCGTATTTCCCGCGGGCCACTTCCACCTCGGCACGGCAGGCCGGATAGGCCGAGCAGGTGCGCCCCTCCAGCACGCCCGCGGCGGCGAGCAGCTGGGCGCCGTGGCAGATGGCGGCCACGGGCTTCTTCGCGGTGAAGAAGTGGCGGACGAACTCAAGCACCTTGGGATTGAGGCGGAGGTACTCGGGTGCGCGCCCGCCGGGGATCAGCAGCGCGTCGTAGTCTTCGGCCTTGAGGTCGGCGAAGGTGGCGTTGAGCGTGAAGCGGTGGCCCGGCTTTTCGGAATAGGTCTGGTGGCCTTCGAAATCATGGATGGCCGTGGCCACGGATTCGCCGGCCTTCTTGTCCGGGCAGGCGGCGTGGACCGTGTGGCCCACGGCCAGCAGGGCCTGGAAGGGCACCATGATTTCGTAGTCCTCTCCGAAGTCACCGACGAGCATGAGGATGCGTTTCGCGGCCATGACGGTCTCCTTGGGAACGGACCCCATGCTAGTCCTCTCCCGGAGCTTCGGCGTGAATTCTCAGGCCACCACGTCGAGGTTCTGGCCCAGGGATTCGGCGGCCTTGGCCTTCTGGAGATCCTGTTGGGCCTGGATGGCCATGGCGGCGGCCGCCGCGGCGACGCTCCGGTCCTGCGGCGAGGGATCCGCGGGCGCCAGGGCCGCGGCCTGGATCTGCTGGGCCTTGGCCAGGGTGGCCCGGGGATCGCCGGGCACGGGGCTGGTGTCGAGGGTGACCTCGCCGCCGATGGCGTAGCTCTTCCCATCGGGGCCTTGCTGGTAGGTGAAGGAGGCCCCGCCCAGGGCCAGGCCCCCGGCCGCCGCCAGGTGGGCGGCCTCGTGGGCGCGCACCTGCCGGTCCCGGGCCTTGAGGGCCTCGATGGCCCGGGACTTGGCCAGGTCGGTGGGGCTGAAGGGGGTTGGGAAGGCCGCCGGGCGATTCCCCCCCACGAGGGGTGAGACGCGCATCGACCATCAAGATGGCGCGGCTGTCCAGGCGGGCAAGGCCCGAAGCGGCCGTTTCTAGCCCTGGATGTAGACCTCGGCACCCTTCTGCACGAAGGTCTCCGCCATCTCCTCCATGCCCTTCTGAAGGGCCTCCTCGGCGTTGTAGCCGTGGGTTTCGGCGTACTGGCGCACGTCGTCCGAGATCTTCATGGAGCAGAAGTGGGGGCCGCACATGGAACAGAAGTGGGCCGATTTGGCGCCTTCGGCGGGCAGGGTCTCGTCGTGGAATTCCCGGGCCGTATCCGGATCCAGGGCCAGGTTGAACTGGTCCTCCCAGCGGAACTCGAAGCGGGCCTTGCTCATGGCGTCGTCCCAGATGCGGGCGCCGGGATGGCCCTTGGCGAGGTCGGCGGCGTGGGCGGCGATCTTGTAGGCGATGACGCCGTCCTTCACATCCTTCTTGTTGGGCAGGCCCAGGTGTTCCTTCGGCGTCACGTAGCAGAGCATGGCGCAGCCGAACCAGCCGATCATGGCGGCGCCGATGGCCGACGTGATGTGGTCGTAGCCGGGCGCGACGTCCGTGGTGAGGGGGCCCAGGGTGTAGAAGGGCGCCTCGTCGCAGACTTCCAGCTGCTTGGTCATGTTCTCCTGGATGAGGTGCATGGGCACGTGGCCGGGGCCCTCGATCATCACCTGCACATCGTGCTTCCAGGCGATCTTGGTGAGCTCGCCGAGCGTTTCCAGCTCGCCGAACTGGGCCTCGTCGTTGGCGTCCGCCGTGCTGCCGGGACGCAGGCCGTCACCCAGCGAGAAGGCCACGTCGTAGGCCTTCATGATCTCGCAGATGTCTTCGAAATGCGTGTAGAGGAAGTTCTCCTTGTGGTGGGCCAGGCACCACTTGGCCATGATGCTGCCGCCTCTGGAGACGATGCCCGTGACGCGCTTGGCCGTGAGCGGCACGTAGCGAAGGAGCACGCCGGCGTGGATGGTGAAGTAGTCCACGCCCTGCTCGGCCTGCTCGATGAGCGTGTCGCGAAAGATTTCCCAGGTCAGGTCCTCAGCCTTGCCGTTGACCTTCTCCAGGGCCTGGTAGATGGGCACGGTGCCGATGGGCACGGGGCTGTTGCGCAGGATCCACTCGCGGGTCTCGTGGATGTTCTTGCCCGTGCTGAGGTCCATCACCGTGTCGGCGCCCCAGCGGATGGACCAGGCCATCTTCTCCACTTCTTCTTCGATGGAGGACGCCACGGCGGAGTTGCCGATGTTGGCGTTGATCTTCACGAGGAAGTTGCGGCCGATGATCATCGGCTCGGTTTCCGGGTGGTTGATGTTGGCGGGGATGATGGCGCGGCCCCTGGCCACTTCGTCACGCACGAACTCGGGCGTGATGCGGCTCTTGAGGCCGGCGGCTTCGCGGCCGAGGTTCTCGCGGATGGCGATGAACTCCATCTCGGGGGTCACGATGCCCTGCTTGGCATAGTGCATCTGGGAGACGTTCTTCCCGGCCTTGGCACGCAGGGGCTTGCGGTCCGCGTGGAAGCGGATGGCGTCCAGGTCCCGGTCCCGCTCGCGCAGCTTGCGGTAGAGGCTGGTGGCCCCTGCCAGTTCCTCCACGTCACCCCGGCCCAGGATCCAGTCCTGGCGGAGGGGCTTCAGGCCCTTGGCCACGTCGATGGTGACGGCGGGGTCGGTGTAGGGGCCCGAGGTGTCGTAGAGCCTGACGGGCTCGTTTTCCGTGAGCTGGTCGCGGAAATCGCGGGTGGGATTGAGCTTGATCTCGCGGAAAGGGACCTGGACCCCAGGCTGGGTGCCGGCCACGTGGATCTTGGTGGAGGCGGGGAAGGGTTTGAGGCAGGCCGCCAGGGCCGTTCCGTCCACGGGGACGGGCGCGGACGCCGGAGCGGAATTCGACTGCATGGTCATGGAAACTCCGGACTTGAGAAAATTCGGGCCGGGCTTGATCCCGAATTACAAAGTTTATCGCGAGGGGGGCAATTGAGACGAATTCAAAGATTATCGGCCCCCAGCCGATATAGGCCTCACGGAGCCCTCCCATGCCGGAAAAGCCCCCAGACAACCAGGCCATTCCTGATCAGCTCATGCAGATTGCCCAGGAGCAGGAAGGCGGAGCCGAGCGGGTGCTCGGCCAGATCGAGGTGGTTCAGCACAGCTTCGAGGAGATCCAGTCCCTCTCCAAGGAGTGCCAGGAGATCCTCAGCAACCTGGTGGCCCCTTCGGAAGAACTGGAAGTCCTCATCGCCAAGCTGGAGGAGATCGGTTTCCACGCGGACAACGGGGCCTACAACATCCAGGGTGCCTTCGACCTCTACCAGTACCAGGATGTGGTGCGGCAGAAGCTCGAGCGGGTGGGCCGCAGCCTCATCGAGGTGTCCCAGTATGTCCTGACGCGCCTGCAGCCCACCGAGGACCACCTGCCGAAGATGGCGCCCTCGGGCCGGGACATCCTCCACCGCGAGCCCCAGATGGCCGACGTCACCAAGGCCGACGCGGATTCCGTGGTGGCGGAATTCTTCGCCAAGGCCCTGAAGGAAAAAGCGGCCAAGAAGGCCGAGGGTTCAATTTAGGTATCCATCTGCCTGAATTTAGGTACCCAACTGGTGGATAATCATCCACTGGGAGGGATCATGCCCCGTCGCGCCCTTTTCATCAGCAGCCTGGCCTTGGGCCTCGTGGCATCGACCCATCCCCAGGAGGATCCCGTCCTGCGCGCCCGCGCCCAGCGGGCCTCGTCCCAGGGCATTTCCGAAGGGGACCTGCCCCCGGTGCCCCGGGGCATCGTGGAACCTCCGCCCCTGCCCCCGCCCGAAGCCCACGTGAAGGACACGCCCCGGGGGAAGAAGGCCAAGGGCAGGGCGAAAAAAGGCAAGGCTGGCGCGAAGAAGAAGGGAACGGCGGCCCGTTCCAAGAAACCGGCGAAAGGGAAGGGAAAATGAAAATCGGAGTCCTGACTTCCGGGGGCGACGCCCCGGGCATGAATGCGGCCATCCGCGCGGCGGTACGGCAGGCGGATTCGCTCGGGCATGAGGCCTGGGGCATCTACCGGGGCTACCAGGGGCTGCTGGACGGGGACATGGAGCCGCTTCCCAGCCGTGCCTGTGCCAACATTCTCCAGCGGGGCGGCACCATGCTTCGGACCGCCCGCTGCAAGGCCTTCCATGATCCGGACGTCCGGGCCAAGGCCGCCGAAAAGCTCAAGGCCGCGGGCATCGAGGCCCTGGTCGTCATCGGAGGGGATGGCAGCTTCCGCGCCGCCGAGACGCTGCTGCGTGAGCATGGCGTGGCTTGCGCGGGCATCCCGGGCACCATCGACAACGATCTGCCGGGCACGGATCGGACTCTCGGGTTCGACACGGCCCTCAACACGGCGGTGGAGGCCATCGACCGCATCCGCGACACGGCCTCCAGCCACGGCCGACTCTTCCTCGTGGAAGTCATGGGCCGGGCCTCGGGCATGCTGGCCGTCCACACGGCCATCGCCTGCGGCGCCGAGGCGGTGCTCTATCCGGAATCCCCGGACGACAGCTACGAGGCCCTGGTGACCCAGTTGGAGGAGAACTGGAAGCGCGGCAAGCGCAGTTCCATCGTCGTCGTGGCCGAGGGGGACGCCGTGGGCGGCCGGGCCATGGCCGTGGGTGAGCGCCTGAAGCGGGACCATGAGCTGGATCTGCGTGTGGTCGTGCTCGGCCACGTCCAGCGCGGCGGCAGCCCGTCGGCCCTGGACCGCATCTGGGGCAGCCGCTGGGGCAGCGAAGCCGTGCGCCGTCTGGATCGCGGCGAACGGGGCTTCTACCTCGGCGAAGTCGCGGGTGCGCTCGTGGCCCAGCCCCTCTCGCGGATCCTCGAACCCCAGCCCGTGCCCCCGGGGGACCTGGGCCGCCTGGTGGCGGTGCTCGCCCGCTAGGGTGCCGGTTGTGAAGTGCCGTGAGGCCGTGGTCTGCTGAAGGGCCGCGTGGCAGCAGGAGGTCGGTGATGACGGACAGTCACAAGGATTCGTTGGTTGCGGTCGTGATGGCCGGTGGCCGGGGTACGCGCTTCTGGCCCCGGAGCCGGAACGCGCGGCCCAAGCAGTTCCTCTCCATCGTCGGCACCGAGACCCTGCTGCATCAGACCGTGCGCCGCCTCGATGGCCACGTGAGCCCCGACCGCATCTTCGTCGTGACCACGGAGGACCTCGCCGCCGAGACGCGGCGCATGCTGCCTGAGCTGCCCGCCGGGAACGTGATCGTCGAGCCCGAGGGCCGCAACACGGCGCCCTGCCTCGCGCTGGCTCTGGTGGAGATCGAACGGAAGTTCCCCCATGCCGTGATGGCCGTGCTGTCGGCGGACCACTGGATCGGCGACCGGGAGATCTTCCTGGAGGACCTCGATCTCGCCGTGAAGCACGCCGCCTGGGAGCGCGAGTTGGTCACCTTCGGCATCAAGCCGACCTACCCGGAAACGGGCTACGGCTACATCGAATCCGAAGGCCACGGCCCCGTGCTCAAGGTGAAGGCCTTCCGCGAGAAGCCGCCCGTGGAGGTGGCCCTGCAGTACCTCGAATCCGGGCGCCACTACTGGAATGCCGGCATGTTCGTGTGGACCCTGGCGGATTTCCGCGAGGGCCTGCACAAGCACGCGCCCGAGGTGCTCGCGCCGCTGGATGCCTGGGTGAAGGCCGGCGCCGATCCGGCGGCCCTCATGGCCACCTACCGGCAGCTGCCCAAGGTGGCCATCGACGTGGCCCTCATGGAGAAGGCGGAAACCGTGGCCGTGGTGCCCACGCGCTTCCGCTGGTCGGACGTGGGTTCCTGGCCCGCCGCCATCGAATTCCAGGAGACCGATTCCGAGGGCAACGTCAGCCAGGGCGAAACGCTCCTGCTGGACACCCGCAACAGCGCCTTCTTCGGCGGCAAGCGCCTCATCGCCGCCAGCGGCGTGGATGACCTCATCGTCGTGGATGCCGATGATGCCCTGCTCATCTGCCGCCGGGACCGCGCCCAGACGGTCAAGCAGATCGTCGAACGACTCAAGGCCGAAGGTCGCGAAGACCTTCTCTAGCCTTCTTCACCAAAGGACAATCATGCAAAGACCCGAAACCCTCCACGTTGAAAAGCCTTGGTGGACGGGGCCCCGTCCGCGAGCCTAGAGGCGAGCGGGAGCACGCCACGGGCGTGGCGTGCGATCCGGGGGTAGTCCCGGAGCCCCCCACGAGGCGAAGCCGAGTGGTGATGATGAACGAATCCTTCCTGCGAGAGAGAATCATGCAAAGACCCGAAACCCTCCACGTTGAAAAGCCTTGGGGCTCCTTTGATCAGTACGCCCTCAACACCAATTGCACCGTGAAGATCCTCACCTGCAAGCCGGGGCAGAAGCTGAGCCTCCAGCGGCACAGCCACCGCGGCGAACTCTGGGTGGCCCTGGATCCGGGCGTGGTGGTGGATCGCGATGGCGAGGAGCTGCGGCCCGTCGTGGGCGAGGAGATCTGGCTGCCCCTGGGGAGCACGCACCGTCTGCGCTGCGATGCGACGACGGCCCATCCGGTGCGCGTGCTCGAAGTGAGCCTGGGCGTGTTCGACGAGGCGGACATCGAGCGCCTTCAGGACGATTACGGGCGCAACTGATGCGCCTATGGCGCCCCGCGGCCCTTCTGCTGGCCGCCCTTCCCCTGCTCGCCCAGAGCGGTGAGGAGATCCTGGCCAAGGTGGACCGTCTGCGCCATCCCTGGCCGGCCTTCACCATGGAGCTGACCCTCAAGGCCGTCGGGGCTTCCCAGCGGTGGAAGGTGTCGGCCCGGGAGAACGGGGATGCGCGCCTCGACGGGCTTTCCGAAAAGGAGAAGGGCCGGGCGGTGCTGCTTCTGGGCGATCAGATGTGGCTGCTGCTGCCGGGCTCGAAGCGTCCGCTGAAGGTCACGCCCCAGCAGCGCCTGATGGGGCCAGCTGCGGGTGGAGATGTGGCGCGCACGCGGTTCCGCGAGGACTACACGGTGCGGACTCTGGCCGAGGAGAACCTGGACGGGCAGGCCTGCTGGCGGCTGGACCTCGCCGCCAAGCGGCCCGCCCTCAGCGCGCGCCAGGTGGTGCTGTGGGTGGCGCGGGAAGGCACCCTTCCACTGAAGGCGGAATTCCGGATGGCTTCGGGCAAGCTCGCGCGGACCGCCCAGTTCGGCCCGCCGGTGCAGGTCCACGGGCAGGCCGTGCTTTCCCGCATGACCCTCGAAGAACCCTCCGGGGCCCGCGCCGAGCTGGTTTTCGGGGCCTGGACCAGGGGTGGGGTGGAGGCTTCGGTGTTCGAACTGCCGAATGGGGATCGGTGATAAACTGATCCCGAGGTGCCCGCAAGGGCTTCCCGCCACCAACCATCCCACCACATGACACCAGTCCCGTTCAGGGACTCCCGCTTCAACTCCCCACCACTCGAAACCCCGCCAAACTTACCCTCACGAAGCGCCCGCACCTCCGGGCGCTTCTTCTTTGGTTCGCTGTGCAGGACTGGGAAAGTTGTTCGGATGGAGAGGGCGCCCCCTCTCACCTGGATCTCAAGCCTGCCCAAAGAGCAGGGCCCCGTTGGTGCCCCCAAATCCGAAGCTGTTGGAGAGCGCCAGGTCCAGGGTTGCGTGCAGCCCCCGCTCCCGCACGAATTCCAGGCCCGGGCGGTCGCAGTCCGGGTCCAGCCGATCCAGGTTGGCGGTGGGCGGCACGATCTGGTCGCGCAGGCTTAGCAGCGAAAACATGGCCTCGGTGGCGCCGGCGGCGCCGAGAAGGTGTCCGGTGACGCCCTTGGTCGAGGACACATGCAGGGGGCGGGATCGGCTGGACGTGACCAGCTGGCCGATGGCGCGCGCTTCTTCGCGATCTCCCAAGGGTGTCGAGGTGGCATGAGCATTCACATAATCGATGCGATCCGGAGACACACCGGCCTCACTCAGGGCCGCCATCATCGCCTGAAGGGCTCCGGTCGCGCCTGGGGGTGGGGACACCAAATGGTGGGCGTCGGAAGAGGCACCATAGCCCAGAATCTCTCCGTAGATTCTGGCGCCGCGCCGTCGGGCGAATTCGTAATCTTCCAGCATCAGGACTGTGGCCCCTTCTCCCAGGACGAATCCGTTCCGATCCGCGTCGAAGGGACGGGACGCCTTGGCGGGATCCTCGTTCCGAAGCGACAGCGTCTTCATGGCCGCGAAGCCACCCAAGGCGATTTCGCAAACCACGGACTCGGCACCACCGGCCAGCATCACCTGGGCGATGCCCTGCTTGATCATGCGGAACGATTCACCAATGGCATGGGCACTGGTGGCACAGGCGGTCACGTTGCAGTGGTTCGGTCCTTTGAATCCGAGCTGCAGCGCCAGCTGTCCTGAAACCAGGTTCGGGATGACTTGAAGGATGAAGAAAGGGCTGATGCGCCGGTAGCCCTTGGACTCCCATTGGGCATGGGTCTCCTGGATCTCGGGAAGCCCCCCCATTCCGCAGCCCACATTCACGCCCAGCCGGGCATCATCCAACCGCTCACGATGGAGGTCCAGTCCGGAGTCGATGTAGGCTTGCAGGCCTGCATAGATGCCCAGGTGCGCGTAGCGGCCGAACTTCTTGACGTCCTTTGGCTCCAGCGAATGGGATAAGGCAGGGCGTCCTGCCCGCGCTTGGTCCAGGATCGGCAGGGGCACCGAAGGCTCGAAATCCCTCACCTCCGCGGCGAAGCGAACCGGCGCCTCCGAGGGGTCGAAACGGGTGATTGGCCCCACTCCGGATCGTGCTTCCAGGGCCGCGCGCCACGTGACTTCGGGGTTAAGCCCAAGGGGATTGGCGGTGCCCATGCCCGTAACCACGACCCTATGCTCTTGACGCATTCAGCCTCCATGACATGCTGAATTTAGATTATAGTCATAATCCAAATAGGACAAGCCATGCCAAGACGCTCCAAAACAGAAGCAGCCCACACGCGAGCACGTCTCCTGAAGCAGGCGGCCCATCTGTTCCGAACCCAGGGTTACCTCGGGACCAGCATTCAGGACATTACCGCTGCCGCCGGGATGACCGTGGGCGGGTTCTATGGTCACTTCAGCTCCAAAGCGGCCCTGTTTGGAGAGGTGCTTCAGGACAACCTGCGCCACAGCGGCGAGTTCCTGTTCGGAGACAAGCTGTCCCAGCTTGAAGGGGAGGCATGGCTGGAATCTTTCATCGCGGGCTATATCTGTGAACAACACAGGGATGCCGCGTCACGGGGTTGCATCCTGCCAGCCATGATTTCAGAGTTTCCCCGCATGGAGGCCGCTTCCAGGGCCCAGCTTGAACAAACTCTCATCCAGGCCCTCAGCCGCTGGGAGGCCAAGGCGGGTCCCGGGAGGGAGGGAACCCTCCTGGCTGCTCTGTGCGCGGGCATCGGCGCACTCGCCATGGCCCGCTCGGTGCAGGATCCGCTTCTTTCGCACCGGATTCTCGAGGTTGTGCGTGCCCAGTTCCTCGGTGACCGGATGCGGTCATCGGCCTCGGGTGTGGAGGCGGGTTCCGGCCTTGCGCCGTGAGCGTTTTTTGGGATGCCTCCTCTCGCAGCCACATCGCGGGCAGCGAGAGGCGCTGCGAACCTAGCCTCAGTGTTTCGGGGTCTCGCGGGCCTCCGGAGAGGGCTCGACTTTCCTTCCCTTATCCAAGGGCTGGGCCTTCTGGCGCTTGGACTCGGCGGCTTCGGTGGCGGCAGAGATCACGACGATGGAGATGCGGCGGTTCTGGGGATCTTTGGGATCCTTGCCTTCGAGGGGGATGGTGTCGGCGTAGCCCGTGACGCGCCGCACCTGGCCGGGGCGGAGGCCGCCGGCGGCGCCTTCCATCACGCGGCGGGCCGCATTGGCCCGCTCGGAGCTTAGCTCCCAGTTCGTGTAGGCCTTGTTGGAATACTGGGCGGCATCCGTGTGGCCGCCGATGACGACGCGATTTGGGAGCTTGCCGAGCTCCTTGGCGATCTCCTTGAGGATCGACATGGTGTAGCTCTTCAGGGTGGCGCTGCCGGAATCGAAGAGCACCTGGGAGGCCTTGTCCTGGATCTGGATTCGCAGGCCCTCGTCGGTGAAATCCATGGTGATCTGATCCTTGAAGGCCTGGAGCAGTTCGTCCTGCTGGAAGGCCTTGTCGATGGCCTCGGCCGTGGCCTCCATGGCCTTGTGTTCTTCCTCGGTGACTTCGGGATTCTCGGCGGTCGTATCGCTGCCGCCGTCCCCATCGGGGCCCGGCGCCATGCCGCGTCCGCCGGGGAGGATGCCCTTGCCGTGGTTGGCCAGGATCTCCTTGCCGCGTTCGGTGTTGAAGAAGTTGGCGTCCTGGAACATCCCGGCGATGCCGGCCTTGGTGTTCTTATCCGCGCTGTTGAGCAGCCACATCAGCAGGAAGAAGGCCATCATAGCCGTCACGAGATCGGCGTAGGCCACCTTCCAGGCGCCGCCGTGGGCTGCGCCGTGGCCGCCCTTCTTCTTGACGAACCGGACCTTGACCTCGGGCTGTTGCTGGTCGGCCATCGGTCATCACCTCGGCTTGATCTGCCGCACCACTTCCTCCAATTCGCCGGAGCCTGGGCGTTCGGTGGAGGGAATGTTGCGCCGGGCGAACTCCACGGCGGTGATGGGGGCCGCGCCGTTGCCGAAGCTGGTGAGGCCGGAGCGGATGCAGTTGAAGTAGAAGGCCTCGACGGCGTTCACGGCGTCGATGTTCTTGGCCAGGGGCTGGAAGACGCCGTAGGCCAGCAGGATGCCCAGGAAGGTGCCCACGAGGGCCGCGCCCACCTTGGCGCCGATGATGTTGGGCGGCTGATCCAGGAAGCCCATGGTGATGACCACGCCCATGACGCAGGCCACGATGCCGAAGGCGGGGAAGGCATCGGCCATGGTGCTCATGGCGGTGCCCGGGGCGGCGTTCTCGGCGTGGTGGACGTCCAGTTCCGCGTCCATGACCATGTCGATCTCGTCCATCTTGGCGCTGCCGTTGATGAGCAGCTTCATGGAATCGCAGAAGAAATCCATGGCGTGGTGGTTGTGCGTGAAGGTGGGATATTTCTTGAAGATCGCGGAATTGTGGGGATCGTTGACGTCCTGTTCCAGCGCCAGCAGGCCGCCCTTCTTGATGTTCACGTAGACCTCGTACTGCATCATGAGGACTTCCATGTAGACAGCCTTGGTGTAGGGGCTGCCCTTGAGGGGCTTGGCGATGTCGGCGGCCACCCGCTTGATGAGGTTCATGGGGTTGGCGGCCAGGAACGAACCGACTCCGGCGCCGAAGATGATGAGTCCTTCCGCGGGCAGGGGGTGCACCAGGGTGGCGATGCTGCCGCCCTCCATCAGGTACCCCCCGATGACCGCGCCGAAGACAACCACCAGGCCGATGATGAAGAACATGCTGCAGCTCCTGCCGATATCATCGGCCAGGAAGGGCCGATGCTGAATTCTGCACTCGGTGCATGGCCTTCCGGCTGGCACAATGAAAGGATTCGGAGGATTTATGGCCCCTACCAGCCCCCAGCTCGGCCCCGTCGGCAGCTATGTGAAGCATCATTTCCGGCATTTCAACGCCGCGGCCCTGGTGGACGCGGCCGAAGGCTACCGGGCCTACCTCGACCAGGGCGGCAAGATGATGGTGACCCTGGCCGGCGCCATGAGCACCGCCGAACTGGGCCTGTCGTTCGCCGAAATGATCCGCCAGGACAAGGTGCACCTCATCGTCTGCACCGGCGCCAACCTGGAGGAGGACATCTTCAACCTGGTGGCCCACGACTTCTATGAGCGCGTGCCCCACTACCGAGACCTCACCCCCGAGGACGAGGCCGGCCTCCTGAGCCGCCACATGAACCGCGTGACGGACACCTGCATCCCCGAGATGGAGGCCATGCGCCGCATGGAGAAGGCCATGCTCGAGGTGTGGATGGAGGCCGATGCCAAGGGCGAGCGCTACTTCCCCCACGAGTTCTTCCAGAAGGTGCTCAAGAGCGGGAAATACAAGGAGCACTACCAGATCGATCCCAAGCACTCCTGGATGCTGGCGGCCCTCGAAAAGAACGTGCCCATCGTCGTCCCCGGCTGGGAGGACAGCACCCTCGGCAACATGTACGCGGCGGCCGTCATCCGCGGCGATGTGAAGAACGTCCACACCGTGCGCACGGGCATCGAGTACATGACCTGGCTGGCCAAGCACTACCAGGAGGTGACCAAGACCTCGACGCTGGGCATGTTCCAGATCGGCGGCGGCATCGCAGGCGACTTCCCCATCTGCGTCGTGCCCATGCTGCACCAGGATCTCGAACTGACCGAAGTGCCGCTCTGGGGTTACTTCTGCCAGATCAGCGACAGCACCACCAGCTACGGCTCGTACTCCGGTGCCGTGCCCAACGAGAAGATCACCTGGGGCAAGCTGGGCGTGGACACGCCGAAGTTCATCGTCGAAAGCGACGCCACCATCGTCGCCCCGCTGATCTTCGCGTACCTGCTGGGCTGGTAGTCGGTCCTCACAAATCCCAAACCAAGAGCCGCGCCCCATCGCGCCCCTTCACGGGGATCACGCGGTGGGGCGTTTCTCCAGGCACTTCGAAGCTGTGGCTGATGAAGCGGCTGCCGGGCTTCATCTCGCGGCGCGTCTTGGCCCAGAGGGCGGGCATGGGCACTGGCGAGAGGAAGGCGAAGGCCACGTCGAAGGTTGCGAGATCCGCGCGCCAGAGGCTGCCCAGGCGGATGTGGGCGTTGGGCCTCGGAAGGCAGCGCAGCCAGGCCACGAGCCAGCTGAAGGGCGAGGCCTCGATGCCGACGAAGACGCCGTCGGGACGGGCCTTGGCGAGGTGGGCCACGGGGCCGCCGAAGCCGCAGCCCAGGTCCACGAAGTTCAGGCCCGATGTTGCTGGCAGGAGCGATTCCAGCTTCTCCCAGGCGTCGCGGCTGGCGTGGTAGAGGGGCACACGGGTGAGCAGGCCCCCGCCGAATATGAGCGCCAGGGCCAGGAAGAGCGCGAGGTAGACCCAGGCGGGGATGGGCGCGCCCCACAGCGCGCGCACGAGGAAGGGCAGGGCCGCCTGCATGAACACCCAGCGGGAACTCAGCGCCATCCAGCGCGACAGGAAGACCGCCAGCACCGCCTGTAGCAGCACCCAGATGAGCGGCGGAAAACGCAGGCCCACGCGCACCAGGGCCACCAGCACCGCGAAGGCCAGGGCCTGCGCCAGCAGCGCGCGCAGGACCGGGGGCAGGCGGCGGAGGAGGGACATGCCTCTATCCTAGACGGATGATGACCGGCCGCTTCGCCCCTTCGCCCACGGGCATCCTTCACCTGGGGAACCTGCGCACGGCGCTGGCTTCCTGGCTGTCGGCGCGGGCCGTGGGCGGGCGCTGGATCATCCGCATGGAGGATGTGGATGGTCCCCGCTGCCGCCGGGACATCGGCGAAGCGCAGCTGAGGGACCTCGCCCGGCTGGGGCTGGAATCCGATGAGCCCGTGATCTGGCAGTCGGATCGTAGCGAAGCCTACCGGGAGGCCTTGGCGAGGCTCCATCGCGCGGACCGGCTGTATCCCTGCGTCTGCACGCGCAAGGATCTGCAGACCCTCGCCGCGGCGCCCCATGCTGAGGATGGTCTGCGCCCCTATCCGGGCCGCTGCCGCGACCGCGGTTGGGAGGGCTTCGAGGCGGCCCTGCGCTTCCGATTGCCGAAAGGGACCGTGTCCTGGGAGGACCGCGTACTGGGACCGCAGGCCGAGGATCCGGCGGGCCTCACGGGGGATCCGCTGCTTTTCCGCCGGGACGGCTGCTTCGCCTACCACCTCGCCGTGGTGGTGGACGACGGCGCCCAGGGGGTGACCGAAATCGTCCGGGGCGCGGACCTGCGATCCGTGACCGCCACCCAGATCCGGTTGCAGGAGGCCCTGGGTCTCCCACGCCCGGTCTACGCGCACCTGGGCATGGTGATATCCCCGGACGGGAACCGGCTCGGCAAGCGGGCCGGGGCCCTGGGGCTCGAGGCGCTGACGGGCCGGGGCCTCCCGATGGAGGTGCTCGTGGGCTGGCTGGGTTGGAGCCTCGGCTGCCTGGACGAGCCCAGGGCCTGCGGGGTCATCGACCTGATCGGATCCTTCGACTGGTCCCGCGTGCCGAAGGGCGACGTGCGGGTCCCCGAGGACTGGAGCTGAGGCACTCCGGCTACAGTTCGCCGGCCATCACCCAGCCGAACAGCACACCTTCCTGGAATTCCCATTGGAGGGTGGCCTTCACCTGGCTGCTGCCCTGAGGCATGAAGAAATGGACCTTGCCCTTGCCCTTGGCGCGGGCGTCCAGGGCCTCCTTGATGTAGAGGCGTCCTCGCGCGTCCTTGAGGTTGGTCATGTTCACGCCGATGAGGCGCGAAGATTCGCCGTGGATGAGGGTCTTCCCGGTTTCATCGAGCACGATCAGGTAGCCGGCGGGCGAGATGTGGAACTTGCCCGAATTGGCCTCCTTGATGAGCGCCACGGCTCCGTTGCCGTAGTAATAGGTGATGGCGTCCTTCAGCATGGCCGTGCCGTCGGCCGCCAATGGCAGAGCCGCGAGCAGGCAGAGAAGGGTGCGGGCCGACTTCAGCATGGTGCCTCCATGAACCACCCTCTATCGGTCCCCCTGAAACCCTTCTTGATCTCTGGATGGGCTCGGTTCCGTTCTGTGATCGAAGGCACGTCCTCGTTCTTTCTGGAGATCTTGGTAAAAAAACGGACCCGCCTGGGCGGGTCCATTCAGAGGAAATTCGGCGTCTTAGGCCAGCTTGTTCACTTTCTCGGCCAGGCGGGACTTGGTGCGGTCCGCGGCGTTCTTGTGCATGACGCCCTTGCGGCAGGCCTTGTCGACCAGGCCCTGGGTCAGGGGCAGCTGCTTGGCGGCCTCGGCCTTGTTGCCACCGGCGATCAGGGCCAGGAAGCTCTTGACGGCGGTCTTCAGGGTCGAACGGTTGCTGCGGTTGCGCAGGCGGGCCTCGGCATCGCGACGGGCCTTCTTGGCGGCAGACTTGTGATTGGCCATGTTCGATTCTCCAGCTTCCGGGGCCGTCCCCCGTACAGGGACTTGGGGAAGCGCGAAAGACCATCCTATCGCAAACCGCCCGAAGGTCAAGGGCAAAAGGCCGGGCTCAAAGCCCAATCGCCCCCTTCCGAAGCGGGCCTCCCCAGGGCATCCTAGTCGGAGGCGATGGGCCTCCCGGGAAGGATGGGGTCATGCCGCAGCAGAAATTGGAGTCCGTCGTTGATATGGCGGCGAAGGCGAAAGCCTTGCGCAGGGACATCCTGCTGCAGGTCTACAAGGCCCAGAGCGGACACCCCGGGGGCAGCCTCAGCTGGATCGATTTCGGCGTGGCGCTCTACTACCACGAGATGACCGTGTTCCCGGAGGATCCCTCCAACCCCGCCCGGGACCGCTTCGTGCTGTCCAAGGGCCATGCCTGCCCCGCCCAGTACGCGCTGCTGGCGGACCAGGGCTTCTTTCCCAAGGCCTGGCTGGAGACCTTCCGCCAGTACCCCACCAAGCTCCAGGGCCACGCCGAGAACCACTACACGCCGGGCGTGGAAGTGACCACCGGCAGCCTGGGCCAGGGCCTGCCCCAGGCCGTGGGCATCGCCATCGGACTGAAGGTGCAGAAGTCCGACAGCCGCGTCTACTGCGTGGTGGGCGACGGCGAAAGCCAGGAGGGCGTGATCTGGGAGGCGGCCATGGCCGCGGCGCACCACAACCTCGACAACCTCTGCGTCTTCCACGATCTCAACGGCCTGCAGATCGATGGCGCCGTGAAGAAGGTGATGAACATCCACCCCATCGCCGAGAAGTGGCAGGCCTTCGGCTGGGCCGTGAAGGAGATCGACGGCCACGACTTCACGCAGATCCTCGAGGCCCTGGCCTGGGCGCGCACCATCAAGGGGCAGCCCGTCATGATCTGTGCGGCCACGGTGAAAGGCAAGGGCGTGAGCTTCATGGAGAACCAGTCAGGCTGGCACGGCGTGGCGCCCAAGCAGGAAGAATTCGAAAAGGCCCTGGCCGAGCTCGCCGACTAACCGACTGAGGATTGACCTGCATGGATGCTTTGCGACACACCTTCGAACAGCGGCTGGCGGCGGCCCTGCCCGGCGTGGACATCACGCTGGAGCGGCCCAAGTCCGGCGAGCTGGGCGACCTGGCCTTTCCCTGTTTTCGCGCCGGCAAGCAGCTGGGGAAGAACCCCGTGCAGCTGTCGCAGGAGCTGGCCGCATCCATCGCCATCGAAGGGGCCCAGCTGGTGGCCGCGGGTCCCTACCTGAACCTGAAGCTGACCGCGGAGACTCGCGCCAAGGCCGTGCTGGGCGCCATCCTGGAAGCGGCACCGGAGCGCCCCTATGGCTTCCGGCCCGCCAACGGCAAGAAGGTGATCGTCGAGTACAGCTCGCCGAATATCGCCAAGCTCTTCACCATCGGCCACCTGCGCTCCACCATGATCGGCCACGCCCTGGCCCAGACCCACCAGGCCCTGGGCTACGACGTGATCCGCCTCAACCACCTGGGCGACTGGGGCACCCAGTTCGGCACCCTGCTCGCCGCCTACACGCGCTGGGCCCAGGACGGGAACGCCGATCTGGAGCGGGACTTCGACTGGGCGGAGCCGGCCCCGGACAAGCGCCGCACGCCCCTGTTCCGGCTTTTCCAGTTGTATGTCCGCTTCCATGCCGAGGAAGAAAATGATCCCGCCATGCGCGACGAGGCCCGCGGCTGGTTCAAGCGGCTGGAAGCCGGAGACGCCGAGGCCCGGCGCCTCTGGAGCTGGTTCCGCGAGATCTCGCTGAAGGAGTTCCAGCGCATCTACGACCGCCTGGGCGTGAGCTTCGACACCCTGGCCCAGGGTGAGGCCTTCTACGAAGACCGGCTCGTACCCACGATGCAGCGCCTCGAAGACGCGGGCCTGCTGGTGGAGGGCGACAAGGGCGCCCGCATCATCAACCTCGAAGACGTCGGCATCTCTACGCCCTGCCTCGTGCAGAAGGGCGACGGCACCAGCATCTACGCCACCCGCGACCTGGCGGCGGCCCTGTATCGCAAAGAGGCCTACGGCTTCGACCGCTGCCTCTACGTGGTGGGCACCGATCAGGTGCTCCACTTCCAGCAGATCTTCGCCGTGCTCGACAAGCTGGATCCCTGGTTCAAGGGCCGCATGCTGCACACGCCCTTCGGCATGGTCAAGCTGCCCGAAGGCAAGATGAGCACCCGCAAGGGCAACGTCATCTTCCTGGAGGATGTGCTGGACGAGGCCCGCGAGCGCGTGGCCGCCATCATCGACGAAAAGAATCCCGAGCTGGCCGACAAAGCCGAGGTGGCCGAGATGCTCGGCATGGGCGCCGTCGTGTTCTTCGACGCCATGAACGACCGCGTGAAGCCCATCACCTTCACCTGGGACCGCGTCATCGCGCTGGATGGCGACACGGGCCCCTACGTGCAGTACGCCCACGCGCGCATCATGAGCGTGCTGCGAAAAGCGGGAGGCGACTGGGCCGCGAAGGCTCAACCCGGCGCATGTGTGGGCCCCGTCGTGCCCTTCGAGCCCGCGGCGCTGCCTGCGGATCTGGTGGGTCTCGAAGCCCCGGAAGCCCAGGCCCTGCTCTTCGAACTGGCCGGCCTGCCCGGCGCCATGACCGCCGTGGTCGAAGGCTGCATGGCCACGCCCCTCGCCCGCCAGCTGGTGGCCGTGGCGCGCTCCTTCAGCGGCTACTACACCAACTGCCCCATTCTCGCCCCCGAGAACACCCCGACTGTGCGTGACGCTCGCCTCGCTCTGTGCGTGGCGACGGCCCGCGCCCTGCGCCAGGGGCTGTTCCTCATGGGCATCCAGGCCCCGGAGGAGATGTGAACCTCCACGCAAGATCCCTGTTTCAGATGTGAAGCACGGCCTTTCTTAAATTCGTTCTTTCGAGGTTTGACGCTGCTTGGTGCTCCGGCGCCATGGCGGTGATCGATTTGAGTGTGAGGAGCAGGCGATGACCAAGTATGTGTTCGTGACCGGCGGTGTGCTGAGTTCCCTGGGCAAGGGGATCGCGGCGGCTTCCTTGGGCGCGCTGCTGGAGGCCCGCGGGCTGAAGGTGACGCTCATGAAGATGGATCCCTACCTCAACGTGGATCCGGGCACCATGTCGCCCTTCCAGCACGGCGAGGTCTTCGTCACGGACGACGGCGCCGAGACGGATCTGGATCTGGGCCACTACGAGCGCTTCACGTCGGTTCCCACCACCCAGAACCACACCATCACGACGGGCCGCATCTACAACACGGTGATCCAGAAGGAGCGCCGCGGCGACTACCTGGGCAAGACCGTGCAGGTGATCCCCCACATCACGGACGAGATCAAGGCCGTGATGAAGAAGGTCGCCAAGGACATGGACGTGGTGATCGTCGAGATCGGCGGCACCGTGGGCGACATCGAGAGCCAGCCCTTCCTCGAGGCCATCCGCCAGTTCAAGCTGGAAGCTGGTCTCGGCAACGCCATCAACATGCACCTCACCTATGTGCCCTTCATCAAGGCCGCGGGCGAGCTGAAGTCGAAGCCCACCCAGCACAGCGTCAAGGAGCTGCGCGCCCTCGGCATCCAGCCCGACGTGCTGCTCTGCCGCGCCGAGCAGGACATTCCCCGCGACCTGAAGGACAAGATCGCCCTGTTCTGTTCCGTGACGCAGGACGCGGTGTTCAGCGCCCGGGACGCCCACTCCATCTATGAAGTGCCCCTCAACCTGCACCTCGAAGGCCTGGACGCCAAGGTGGCCGAGCTGCTGGGCCTGGGCGAGAAGAAGCCCGACCTCAGCGCCTGGCAGAACCTGCTGCAGCGCATCCGCAACCCCAAGGGCAGTGTGCGCATCGCCGTGGTGGGCAAGTACGTGGAGTTCAAGGAGAGCTACAAGAGCCTCATCGAGGCGCTCCACCACGCGGGCTACGGATTGGAAACCCACGTGGACCTGAAGTGGATCGAGGCCGAGGACCTGGAGGACCAGGATCCGGCGAGCTTCCTGCAGGACTGCCATGGCGTCCTCGTGCCCGGCGGCTTCGGCGTGCGGGGCACCCGCGGCATGATCAAGTCCATCCAGTACGCCCGCGAACACAAGATCCCCTTCTTCGGCATCTGCCTGGGCATGCAGATGGCCTCCGTGGAATTCGCGCGGAACGTGGTGGGCCTTGAGGGCGCTGATTCCACCGAGTTCGACGACGCGCCGAAGCACCGCGTCATCTTCAAGCTGCGCGAGCTGGTGGACGTGGAAGAGCTGGGCGGCACGATGCGACTGGGCGCCTACCCCTGCCACCTCGCCGCGGGCAGCCAGGCGGCGAAGGCCTACGGCAGCGCGGACATCAGCGAGCGCCACCGTCACCGCTACGAATTCAACCACGAGTACAAGAAGGCTCTCGAGGACCAGGGCCTGATCTTCACGGGCATGAGTCCGGATGGCGTCTTCGTGGAGATCGTGGAATTGAAGGATCACCCCTACTACCTGGCCTGCCAGTTCCATCCCGAATTCAAGAGCCGCCCCCTGAATCCGCACCCGCTCTTCACGGCCTTCGTGAAGGCCAGTGTGGCCAACCGGGGCTGAGCCAAGCCAACAAGATCCAGCGTGTGTCGCGACAGGGGAAAACCCTCTGTCGCGACTTTTTTTTACACAAAATCTTCAGCTCTGATGCAGGCTACTAGGGCAGACAGGGGATTCTGGCAAGGGCCTCCGGGGAGATTTTGACACAGGACCAAAGAGTGATCTTTGGCTTGGTTTCGAAAATGATACATGTATCATTTATGCGGACCCGGACCATCGGCACGGACCGGAACTCCAGCTCATTGCCAAGGTCGACGGAGGAGGGATCATGCAACTTTCGGGCTTGCGGTACGGCTCCAAACTTCTGCAGCTGGTTGAATTTCCCGTGGCTGAATTCATTGACGGCTCGGCCACCAACCAGGACATTCAGCAGTTCCTGGAAAAGCATAAGAAGCTGGTGGTGAAGCCGGCCTTCTACGGCGGCGTGGGCAAGAAGGGCAAGGCGGGCCTGGTGCGCATCGTGAGCACCCTCCAGGAGGCGCTGCAGGCGAAGCGGGATCTCTTCTTCGCCCAGCACACCTACGGCAACAAGACAGTCACGGCCAACGGCGTGACCATGGAGGCCTTCGTCCCCTCGGATCTGGAGGTCTACTTCAGCATCTCCAGCTCCAGCGTGCATCGCGGTCCCGTGTTCACCATCACTCCCTGGGGCGGCGTCGACATTGAGGAACTGCCCGCCGAGAAGAAGGCGGTGGTGGAGATCGATCCCTTCATCGGCATCAACGCCTTCGAGATCACGAACGCGCTCACGGACACGGGCTGCCCCGAGGCCTTCATCTCCGCGCTGGTCCAGCATCTGCCCAAGCTGTGGGAACTCTACGATGGCTACGGGCTGACCACGGTCGAACTCAATCCCATCCGCGTGCAGCGCAAGGGCAACCAGATCCTGCCCGTGGCCTGCGACGTGAAGGCCAGCTTCGATCAGGACAACCCGTCCTGGAAGCGCATCGGGCTGCCGGAGGATCTCTTCCAGACCGAGACGACGGCCTTCGAGGCCGACATCAACGAGCTGCGCACCTACCAGGGCCAGAGCGACGTGCTGGAGATGAACCCCAACGGCAGCATCATCCCCTTCATGTTCGGCGGCGGCGCCAACAGCGCCGGCACGGAAACGCTGGGTGAGGCGGCCATCTTCTCATCGGATTTCGGCGGCAATCCGCCCTACGAGAAGATGTACGAGATCAGCCGCATCGCCTTCGAGCACTGGTACGACAAGGCCAGCATGCTCCTGCTCATCGGCGGCAAGGCCAACAACACGGACATCTACGTGACCTTCAAGGGCGTGTTCGACGCACTGCGCGACCATGTGTCGAAGGCCGGGTGGAAGCCCCTCTACGTGGTGATCGGGCGGGGCGGGCCCAACGTGGTGAAGGGCATGTTCTACGCGAAGGACATCCTCGACCGCCTGCGCCTGCCCTACAAGGTGTTCGGCCACGACACTTCGATGATCCTCACGCTGGAATACGCGAAGAAGGTCGACGAGTGGTGGCGCGCGGAAGGCGCGGAAGCCTATCGCAAACAGGTTGAAACGCAGGTTCGGGCCTAGGAGACAGCCATGCGACGACTGAAGACCAAACCCTTCCCCTACTATGTCGGGCTGCACTCCCTCGAAGAGCTCGTGACCCGCGAGAACCGCGTCTGCGTGATGAACATCCTGGGCAGCGAAAGCCGCAAGGTGACGCCCGTGTCCCACGAGTACAGCGGCGGCAACATCGTGGCCGGCGTGCAGTACGGACGCCGCGGAACCTTGGAGACGAAGATCGGCAGCATCCCCGTCTACCGCAGCATCCGCGAAGTCATGGAACACGGCATCACCTTCGACATGGGCGTGGTCTACATTCCGCCCCTCGGCGTCTGCAAGGCCGTCTCCGAACTGGTGACGCACAACGAGGCCCTCAAGCGCATCGTCATCGTCACGGAAAAGGTACCCGCCCGGGATTCCCGCAACATCCGCGCGCTCTGCCAGGAAGCGGGTGTGGATGTCATCGGCGCCAACTGCCTGGGCATGGCCAATGCCTGGGACCGTGTGCGCATCGGCGGCAGCCTCGGCGGCGACCATCCCGAAGAGACGCTGGTGAAGGGCTCCATCGCCATCCACTCGAATTCCGGCAACTTCACCACGACCATGGCGGAGTACCTCCGCACCGCGGGCTTCGGCATCAGCACGGCGGTATCCAGCGGCAAGGATGTCTACATCCATTTCGCGCTGCCCGAATTCCTCTATGCGGCGCAGAACGACCCCCGCACCAAGGCCGTGGTGATCTACGTGGAGCCCGGCGGCTACTACGAGAAGATGGCCCTGGACTGGATCAAGGATCGCCATTTCGGCTTCACCAAGCCGATCATCGCCTGCGTCACGGGCCGCTGGAAGAAGAACATCACCCGCGCCTGCGGGCACGCCGGGGCCCTCTCGGGCAGCGGTGATGACGCGGAAAGCAAGGAACGCTGGTTCGACGAGTATTTCGGCGTGGACGTCTTCGACCCGAAAACCCGGCAGGTCAGCAAGCGCGGCGTGCGCGTGCCCAGCATCCAGTACATTCCTGACGCGGTGCGGGCCGTCTACGAGAAGATGGACGAGAAGCCTGACTTCGAAACCACGGGCGACCTGTCGCTGAAGCTCTGGCTGGGCGACACGATGATGAAGCTCCCGCCGGCCCTGGACCTGCCCATCGTGCAGGCGCCCTCGCCCTACGACCACCAGATCGTGGAGGTGAACAAGCAGGTGGGCGCCCACTACCTGCGGCAGAACATGGCCGACAAGTCCGGCGCCTCGCGCATGAGCCCCGAGACCCAGGTGTCCGAACTGCACGGCAAGTCTGTGCTGGATCTCTCCAGGCGGACTCTGGAGGAGAACCTCTTCTTCTCGCTGGCGAAGGTGATGCCCGAGAAGACCGACGTCCCCACCCTGAACCTGATCCTGAACCTCTTCATGAAGATCGATGAACGCCGCATGGAGATCATCGACGTGGGCCGCGCCAACGGCTGCACGCCCAATGCCTACCTGGCCTCCCAGATCGCCCTCGTGGGCGACAAGGACCTGCTGGCGAAGTCACGGGAGCACGCCAAGTTCATCATCGACCTCATCCGCGAGTTCGGTCTGGACGAGCACACGCGAACCTTCCCCGCCGAGCTGGATGATTTCGTCGCGAAGCACCTGCTGAGCATGGAACCGTCACGCAAGACCGACGTGTCGGACCTGCTCTTCAAGGAGGTCAAGAAGTCGAAGAAGTCCTGCGTGGCCCTGCGGGTCTGCCAGCACATCATCGACCTTGCGGAAAAGCGCGGCCTCGAAATCCGCGACACCTACGAGTTCCTGCTGGCCACCATCGCCGTGTGCGTGCTGTGGAACCCCATGCTGGAGAAGCGCATCAGCCGCCAACTCGTGGAGGATTCGGTCACCTACTTCTACCTGCTGTCGCGCATCGTGGCCTACTCCGTGGTGAACCGCGAGCACAACCCGCACTGGAAGAAGCTGGTGGATCAGAAGCTGTCGAACCTCAACCACAGTTTCACGGAGAACGCCTTCAAGGTGCTCTTCAGTCGGGTGCCCGATCCGGCGGAACTGCTGGAGTTCCAGACCCTGCTGGGCCTCACCATCACCAACGGCCCGGGCACGCTTTCGGCCAAGGGTGCCAAGGAGAGCGTCAGCGCCCGCAACGACATCTCCATGGCTTTCGTCGGCTTCCTGGCGAACACGGGCCGCGCCCACGGCGGCAACGGGTACGAGGCCATCGACTTCCTCGTCGAACAGTTCAAGGATGTGAAGCTTCCGGATCCCGGCGATCCGAACCACGGCCTGGATCTCAAGGCCATGGCCAACCGGGCGGCGAAGGCCTACGGCGCCTACAAGAAGCAGGTCCGCGAAGAGTCGGAGGATGGCGTCGTGAAGCCCATCCCATGCATCAACCACCCGATCTTCCGCGGCAACAAGATCAATGTGGATCCTCGGGAGCAGTTCGTATCGGGCATGCTGGGCGAGAAGGCGATCTACAACGCCTTCTGGGAGTTCTACCGGCACCTCGTCAAGGAGCTCTACGCCGAGGGCGTGACGAAGAACGTGTTCTGCGTGAACGTGGACGCCGTGCTGGCGGTGATCACGCTGAAACTGGTGTGGAAGGATCTGCAGGCGGGTCGCATCACCTTGCGTCAGGTGCAGGAGCTGGCCTTCACGCTCTTCCTCTTCGGCCGCAGCGTGGGCGCCTCCGCCGAGATCGCCGACCACCGCGACCGCGGCATCGACATGGACTGCCGTACGCCGGAGCAGCATCTAACTTTTGTGTTCTAAGTTCTCCGGGGGTCCCGCGCTGCGCGCACACCCCCGGACCCCCGCGAAAAGGCCCGGCGAAGCCGGGCCTTTTCGCGTCCACTACTAATGTGAAGGAGTCGGGTCTACTTCCGGCCGCCCTTGGCCGCCCACTCCTCGAGCATGGCGGTGGTGACGGACTTGGGGCGCTCCAGGGGATAGGACAGGGCGCGGTCCCAGGTGATGTTGGCGAGCACGCCGAGGCCGCGGCCCACACCGAAAAGCACGGTGTAGAAATCGTATTCGCGCAGGCCGTAGTACCACTGGATGACGCCGCTCTGGGCATCGACGTTGGGCCAGGGGTTCTTGGTCTTGCCCTGCTCGGTGAGCACGCCGGGGGCCACGTGGTAGATCATGTTGACGAGCTTGAAGAGCGGGTCCGTCGGAAGGTGCTTCTGGCAGAACTCCATCTGCGCGGTGTAGCGGGGATCGGTCTTGCGCAGGATGGCGTGGCCGTAGCCGGGGATCACGTGACCGGAGTTCAGCGTGTCCCAGAGGGCCTTCTTCACGTTCTCCTCAGTGGGCTCGGCGCCGTTCAGCTGCTTCTGGAAGCTGAGGATCCAGTCGAGCACTTCCTGGTTGGCCAGGCCGTGGAGGGGGCCCGCCAGGCCGTTGAGACCCGCGCTGAAGCTGTAGTAGGCGTCCGATAGCGCCGAGGCCACCAGGTGGGTGGTGTGGGCGCTGACGTTGCCGCTTTCATGATCGCTGTGGAGGATGAAATACATGCGGGCCACGTCGTCATAGGGCTTGGCGATGCCCATCATGTGCGCGAAGTTGGCGCCCATGTCGAGGCCCGGCTTGGGGGCGATGATGTCGCCGTTCTTGTACTTGTAGCGGTAGATGAAGGCGGCGATCTGGGGCAGGCGGGCGACGAGGTCCGAGGCGTCCTCGAACATGGGATCCCAGTAGTCATTCTTCTTCATGCCGTGGTAGGCGGCGGCGAACTTGCTGTCCTTCTGCATGGAGAGGACGGCGGCCGAGAGCATGACCATCGGGTGGCTGTCCTTGGGCAGGGCGCGGATCACGTCGAAGACGTACGAAGGCACCTGGCCGCGGATCTGGAAATCGGCCACCAGCTCTTCGGTGTCTTCCTTGGTGGGCACTTCACCGGTGAGGAGGAAGTACCAGAAGGATTCCACCGTGGGGTACTCGCCGCCGGGGGCCGTGGGCAGGGCCGCGAAGGTCTCGGGGATGTTCTTGCCGCGGAAGCGGATGCCTTCCTGGTAGTCGAGGTAGGAGATGTCCGTCACGAGCGCGTGGATGTCGCGGGCGCCGCCCAGGGCCTGGCTGATGGTCACCTGATCGATGACCACGTCGCCGAATTCCTTGTTCAGTCTTTGGGTGCGGGGGCGGTGCTCCTGAATCTTCTCCAGCAGTCGGGCTTTTAGGCGGGTCATGGGCGGCTCCTGTGCAAAGGTGGAGGGGATGGGCAGGCCGAACTAATCATTATGCGTGGCTCTTTTATCGAAGCCACCGCAAACATTCGTGAGTATCCGAGTATTCAATCTGGTCGGGCCAGGGGGGTCTCGGCAGAGTATTACCGTTGCACAAAGGATCTTCCGTGACCTTGATCAATCTCTCCTTTCGGGTCTTCAAATCCTCTTTCCCACTGATCTTGGGGTTTGCAACCTGTGGCCTCCGGGCCCAGGAGACTCCCCGACCCAACCGGGTGGCCTGGTTCGAGGGATTCCCGGAGCCCCAGCCCCAGGGCGTGACGGAACTGGCGCTGGAGGCGACGAGCCAGATGTTGCGTCCCGATCTCGAACGCACCTCCGATGGCCGCAGCTTCGCCCGGCTCGACGGCGAGGAGTGGCAGCTGACGGGAGACTGGGCCATGAAGGCCGGATCCTCGCGGATCAACGTCCGGGCCCGCCTGGCCTCAAGGTCCGGCGGCATCGCCGACCAGGCCATGTGGAACTGGCACCAGATGTTCAACCTGCCCCAGGGCGGTCGCGAGGATGCCCCGAAGAACCGCCTGGCCTACCACCTGGAGCGGGATGGCCGCGTTGTGGGCGATCTGTCGAAGCCTGGCGTGACGCTCATGGATCTCGACGTGGCCTGGGTGCGGCCCTTCGGAACGGCGGACGCGGGCGGTCGCATCGGCGCCTCGATCCAACTGCCCACGGGCAAGCAGTCCGATTTTTCCGGCGACGGCGGCACGGACGGCCTGATCGGCGGGGCCCTCTGGCGCCGCTTCGGACGCTGGAAGGTGTTCGCCCAGGCCGAGCGGGTGATGCTGGGCCTCCCCGAGCACAGCCCCCTGCGGGCGGTCCTGGGCCAGACCTCCTTCAACCGTGCCTGGACCAGTCTCGCCTGGCAGGGCGAGGGGCCGGGCCTCATCTCGGGCCTCGGCCTCGAGATCAGCCTCGGCTATGCCGGCAGTCCCTACCGCACGGGCCTGAACCGCCTGGACCGCGCCGGCTGGCAGCAGCACTGGACCTTCCGGCACACGCGCCTGCCCCGCTGGCGCTTCGGGTTCTCCGAGGAGGCGGGATCCTTCACGGCCCCGGACATCTCGGCCTTCACGGCCTATCGCTTCGGAGATCGATAGGCCTCCGCTAAACTAATTGGTTCGTGCCGGAGTTCCCATGCAGCCCAACCAGTACCGCGACGCGCGCCTCGACAAGCTCGAAAAGCTGAAGGCCCTCGGCCTGGACGTGTGGCCCCGGAAGGCGCAGCGCACCCACGGCCTGGCGGAACTGGCGGCGACCTATGCCGACGCCGAAGCCTGGCCCAACGAGAAGCTGGAGGGCCTGGGCCTCTCGGTTTCGGTCATGGGCCGCGTGCTCACCATCCGCGAGATGGGCAAGAGCGTCTTCGCCCACCTGACGGAGAACGGCGAAAAGGTGCAGGCCTTCTTCCGCATGAACGACATGAGCGAGGCCGCCTGGGAGACCCTCAAGCTCCTCGACATGGGCGATTTCATCAGCGTCACCGGCCCCCTCATGCGCACCAAGACGGGCGAGCTGAGCGTGCGCGTGAAGGAGCTGCAGTTCCTCAGCAAGGCCCTGCTGCCCCTGCCCGAGAAGTGGCACGGCCTGCAGGACAAGGAGCAGCGCTACCGCCAGCGCTACCTCGACCTCATCTCCAACGGCGACGTGCTGAAGACCTTCCAGACCCGCTCGCGCATCGTGAGCGCCGTGCGGCGCTTCATGGAAGAGCAGGGCTACCTCGAAGTCGAGACGCCCATGATGCAGCCCATCCCCGGCGGCGCCACGGCCCGGCCCTTCATCACGCACCACAACGCCCTGGACATGGACCTCTACCTTCGCATCGCGCCGGAGCTCTACCTCAAGCGCCTCATCGTGGGGGGCTTCGAGAAGGTCTTCGAGATCAACCGGAATTTCCGCAACGAAGGCCTCAGCCAGCGCCACAACCCCGAATTCACCATGATGGAGTTCTACGCCGCGGGCCAGGATCTGCGCGACATGATGGCCCTCACGGAAGGCCTGGTCTCCAGCCTGGCGAAGGACGTGGTCGGCTCGGAAACCCTGCCCTGGGGCGAGCAGGAGATCTCGTACGCCGCGCCCTTCCGCCGCCTCACCATGAAGGACGCCATCGCCGAGTACGGCCACCTCGACCGGCACCTGCTGGAGGATGGCGACTGCGTGCGCACCTTCGCCAAGGCCGCCCACATCGAGGACGTCGAGAAGAAGACCGTGGGCACCCTGCTGGGCGACCTCTTCGAGCACTACGCCGAGAAGCAGCTCATCCAGCCCACCTTCATCACGGACTACCCCATCGAGCTGTCGCCTCTGACGAAAACCCTGGAAGGCGACGACCGCTTCGTGGACCGCTTCGAGCTGTTCATCGGCGGCATGGAGCTGGCTAACGCCTACTCCGAGCTGAACGATCCCATCGATCAGATGGGCCGCTTCCAGGCCCAGATGGACGAACGGGAATCGGGCAACGACGAGGCCATGCTGCTGGACCAGGACTTCATCACCAGCCTGGAGCACGGCTTTCCGCCCTGTGGCGGCGAAGGCATCGGCATCGACCGCCTCGTCATGCTGCTCACCAACAGCGCGAGCATCCGCGACGTCATCCTCTTCCCCCTCATGAGGCCCCACTCTGCTGAGCGGGGCGAAAGCCCTGCGAAGCAGGAGGACGCGACCTGATGTCGCGTCCGATCGTGGGCGGAACCGTTCGGTTGTAACCCCGCCCGATGTGACTGAATCGCCTTTGACCCGCTGGCATACTTGAAAACCGAATTTGGAGGCTCCCATGCCTGTCCCGATGCTTGAGCTCGCCCCGCAGAACGCCGCCGTCAAGACCAAGGTCCTGGAGGGCCTCTCCGGTCTCATCGACCGCTCGGCCTTCATCCTCGGCGAGAACGTGAAGGGGCTCGAAGCGGAGATCTCCGCCTATGCCGGCGCCGCCCATGCGGTGGCCATGTCCAGCGGCACGGACGCGCAGCTGGCGGCCCTCATGGCCCTGGGCATCGGGCATGGCGACGAGGTGATCGTCCCCAGCTTCACCTTCTTCGCCACGGCGGGCGTGGTTTCGCGCCTGGGTGCGAAGCCTGTCTTCATCGATCTGGAACCCGCCACCTTCAACGCCACCGGTGCCCTGGTGGAAGCGGCCATCACGCCCCGCACCAAGGCCATCATGCCCGTGCACCTCTTCGGCCAGCTGGCGGACATGCCGGGCATCATGGCCGTGGCGAAGAAGCACGGCCTGCCCGTCATCGAGGACGCCTGCCAGAGCCTGGGCGCCAAGGGCTGGGGCAAGTCCGCGGGCCAGTTCGGCGACATGACGGCCTACAGCTTCTATCCCACGAAGAACCTCGGCGCCTTCGGCGACGCGGGCATGACGGCCATCCGCGATGACGCGGCGCTGGCTGCGCGGGTGCGGCGCATCCGCGTGCACGGCATGGAGCCCGTCTACATGCACCACGAGGTGGGCATGAACGGGCGCATGGACGAGTTCCAGGCCCTGGTGCTGCGCGCCAAGCTGCCCAGCCTCGACGGCTGGCACGAAGGCCGCCGCAAGCACGCCGCCTGGTACCTGGAGCGGATGAAGGGGCTCGGGGCCGACGAGGTGGTGCTGCCCCTGGAAGTGGTGCCTGACGGCCGCCACATCTACAACCAGTTCACCATCCGCGTGAAGGGTGGGAAGCGCGACGCGCTGCAGGCCCACCTGAAGGAGCGCGGCATCGGCAGCGCCATCTACTACCCCATCTGCCTCCACGAGCAGCCCTGCTTCAAGGATCTGGGCTACAAGGCGGGCCAGCTGCCGGAATCCGAGCGGGCCGCCAAGGAAGTGCTCAGCCTGCCCGTCTACCCCGAGATGACCGAGGCCATGCGCGAGGAAGTGGCCACGGCGATCCTGGGCTTCTTCGGCAAGAAGTAGCCCCTAATTTCCCTGGGCCTAGTTTCCTTGGGCCTGGGAGGCTGTCGCGGCATCGATCCAGGTGTCGATGGCCGCCTGGGTCGTATCGTCCACGCCCAGGAACTGGATGCCGATGCCGACCATCTCCATGGGGTCGGCGGAGGGGCGTCCGCCCAGGACGTAGGACACGGCGGCGATGATGGGGGCCTTGGGCAGCTCGGCGTGCATCAGCACCAGGCCCTCGAGGACGGCGCCGCGCTCGAACAACCGGGCATCGCGTGCCCCGACCAGGGCGAAGCAGCCCCCGCTGCTCAGGTTGGTGATGCGCACGTCCTGGTAGGCATGTCCCTTCAGGATGAAGGAGATGCCGAACTCGGGGCCGACGATGATGCGGCGGGTATCGCGGCGATCGGCATAGGTGCTCATCCGGGGCTCCGAGGGGGAGGAAATCCTGGCTTGGGTATCGGGTCCTCCCAGGATAGACTGGATTTTCCGATCGGCCTTAACCCATCGGGGGAAAGGGAGGGTTCTCATGGCCCGGCCCTGACGGCGCAGGACGCCGTCTCACCCACGCGGGGACAACGCGAGCAGCATGGCGCTGGCCGGACTCAAACCCTCAATCCCCTCAGGGAGAACCCATGGAAATCCTTCTGATCGAAAACGTGCAGCACCTCGGCGTCCGCGGCGATGTCGTGAACGTCAAGGACGGCTACGCCCGCAACTTCCTCCTGCCCCGCAAGATGGCCCTGCCCGTCACCGCCGGCAACAAGCGCCAGATCGAGCTGGAGAAGGTGCGCGCCGAGAAGCTCCGCGCCAAGGAACTGGCCGATGCCAAGAGCCTGGCCGAGAAGCTCGAAGCCATCAGCCTGGCAGTCTCGAAGAAGGCCGGCGAGAGCGGCCACCTCTTCGGTTCCGTCACCAACGCCGACGTGGCCGAGCTCTTCAAGGGCAAGGGCTTCACGCTGGACCGCCGTGACATCACCGTGCCCCACATCAAGGACGCGGGCACCTACGTCGTGGATGTCCGCCTCTACAGCGGCGTGCACGCCAAGGTCAATCTGGAAGTCAGCGCCACCGCGGCCGCTGAGTAATCCACCATTCCCCATCCCCTCCTGTGGCCGGCCCCCGAGGGGAAGCCGGTCGCGCCGGGATTCGCGTGTCATCGGGGATCCCGTTCATTCCCTCCTCAAGGAGAAGCTCCATGGCCAAGACCACTTCCAAGCCCGAAACCCTCGGCATCGCTGAACTCGCCGCCAACCTCGCGGAGGCCCAGGACCTGTCCAAGGCCCGCGCCAAGGCCATCCTGGACGGCGTGCGCGATCACATCGTCGAGACCCTGCTCACGGGCAACCGCGTGAACCTCTTCGGCCTCGGCACCTTCGAAGTGCGCGCGACCAAGGAGAAGATGGGCCGCAACCCCAAGACCGGCGAAAGCATCCAGATCCCCGCCGGCCGCAAAGTCGTCTTCAAGACGGCCAAGGGCCTCAAGGATCAGATGTAAGGATCGGCAGAGAACGCCGCAGAAGGCCGCCGAAAGGCGGCCTTCGTCGTTTAAGAGAGACGACTTTGCGGCCGTGCAAAGTCGTCTTCACCATCCGACCGAAGCGCAGCGGAGGGAGGGTGGGGCCGCATCGGCGTAGCCGATGGCGGGGGCGAAGCCCCGAGGGCCGGAGGTCCGAGCCAAGACGGCCAAGGGCCTCAAGGATCAGATGTAAGGATCGGCAGAGAACGCCGCAGAAGGCCGCCGAAAGGCGGCCTTCGTCGTTCAGGAGAGACGACTCGGCGGCCGTGCAAAGCCGTCTTCACCATCCGATGGGCGAGGCGCCGAGACCCGAGCCATGACCGCCAAGGGCCTCAAGAATTCAACCTGCTCTAGACTCGGCTTGATGGAATGCCCCACTGAACGCCCCTCAACCGACAGGATCTGGTGACGCCATGGATCGTTCCTCACGCAATCGGCTCACCGAGAAGCTGCTCCCTCAGTTCGCGGGGGAGACCTTGTTTAATGCTCTCGCCCGGGCCGTTTGCCGCGCCGGATGCCTGCCGCGGAAGGAGTTGTACGAAGCCTGGGAGGTGGCCCGAAGGGTGCGCCGTCGCTTCCGGGGGAGGCGGGTCGTGGACCTGGCGTGTGGGCACGGGCTGCTGGCGCAGGCCCTCCTCCTGCTCGACGACAGCTCCCCCGATGCCTGGGCCGTCGACCAGAGGATCCCCAAAAGCGCCACGACTCTGGAGGCGTCGCTGAACGAAGCCTGGCCGCGACTGCGGGGTCGGGTCCACCATGTCGAGGCCGACCTCAGGGACGTGCCGCTGTTTCGAGATGATCTGATCGTCTCCGCCCACGCCTGCGGGGGGCTGACAGATCTGATCCTGGAACGGGCCGTCGAGGTGGGGGCCTGTGTGGCCGTCCTGCCTTGCTGCCACGATCTCCAAAGTTCCGATCTCGGCGGCCTGGAGGGGTGGCTGGATGGTCCGCTCGCCATCGACGCCACCCGCGCTGCGCGGCTGCGGCCCAGGGGATACCGCGTGATCACGCAGGTGATTCCGGGGGACATCACGCCCAAGAACCGTCTTCTCATGGGCGCACCCGAAGCGGCCCAAGCCTCCTTGCTCCCCTAGCCGGATCCCCCGGAACGCCCGCCTAGGATCCGAATTCCGCCGGGCTCAGGGACTGCAGGTAGCGCGTCAGCAATCGCTGCTTCTCGTGGCTCGCCTTCACCTTCTTCTGGTAGATGGAGAAGCGGTCCTCCGTGGGGCGGATGGCGGGGAAGAGGGCCACGAGGTCGCCGCGCCGGAGTTCCTCGAGCACGGCGTAGCGGGGCACCAGCAGGGCGCCCATGCCCTCCATGGCGGCATGCACCATGGCCCGGATGTGGTTCACGGCGATGATGCGGTCCAACTGCGGCTGTTCGCGGTCAGGCACGGCCATGAGGAAGCGGTTCCACCAGGCGCCCGCCTTGTCCAGGGAGAGCACGGGGCAACCCGACAGGTCCCCGGGAAGGTGCAGGCGGTGCGCTTTCCTGAAAGCCTTGGAGCAGGCCACCACGTAGGTTTCGCGAAAGAGCGGCGCCTTCTTCAGCGTGGGCAGGGGGTGTTCCTGGCAGTCGATGATGAGGTCGAGGTCGTCGCGCAGCAGGGGGCCCAGCAGGTCGTGGCTGAGGGTGAAGTCGATCTCCAGATCCGGGTGGGCGGTGAGGAAGGGCTGCATGTGCTTCATGAGGATGCTGCTGCCGAATTCGACGGTGGTGCCCACGCGCAGGCGCCCCCGCGCCAGGGTCTGGTGCCGTCGCAGGTCGTCGGCCGCCGCGTCGAGGGTGGCGAAGGCCTGCTCGCAGGCCAGGTAGAGGCGCCGGCCTTCTTCGGTCAGGCCCAGGTCCCGGCCCTTGCGGTCCAGCAGCGGCACGCCGGCGAGGTCCTCCAGCTTGGCCATGGCGTGGCTGACGGCGGACTGGGTGCGGCCCAGCTTGCGGGCGCAGGCCGTGAAGCTGCCCGCCTGGGCCAGGGTGTAGAAGGTGCGCAGCTGGGGCAGGTCGAGGAGGGTGTCCATGATCATGAATCATATTCATGGATGGCGTGAATCGAATGAGTTTTGTTGTTGAAACAAAAAGCGATATTAATGGATCGTGGAGGCAGTCATGGAAAAGATCCTGAATTCGCTGGGTATTTCAGATGTGAACCCCGGGGGCTTCTCGGGCGCGTGGACGGGCAGCGGGAAGGCCCAGAAGGTCGTGTCCCCCATCAACGGCGAGACCCTGGCCACGGTCACCAACGTCACCCCCCAGGAATTCGAGGCCATCCTGGCGAAGAGCCACGCCGCCTTCGCGTCCTGGAAGCTGGTGCCCGCGCCCAAGCGTGGCGAGGTGGTGAAGGCCCTCGGCGACGAGTTGCGCAAGCACAAGGCGGCGCTGGCCGAACTGGTCACGCTGGAGATGGGCAAGACCCTCCGCGAGGGCCTGGGCGAGGTGCAGGAGATGATCGACATCTGCGACTTCGCCGTGGGCCTTTCGCGCCAGCTCTACGGGCTCACCATGCCCAGCGAGCGCAAGCAGCACCGCCTCCAGGAGCAGTGGCACCCCTTGGGCGTCGTGGGCGTCATCACGGCCTTCAACTTCCCCGTGGCCGTGTGGAGCTGGAACACGGCCCTGGCCCTCGTTTGCGGCGACACGGTGCTGTGGAAGCCGTCGTCCAAGACGCCGCTCACGGCCATCGCCTGCACGAAGATCGCCGAGAAGGTGCTGCGCGACTTCGGTTTCGATCCCGCCATCTGCAGCCTGGCCATCGGCAAGGGCAGCGACATCGGTGACCTCATCAACACCGATCCCCGCGTGGCGCTGGTTTCCTACACGGGTTCCGTACCCGGCGGCCGACACGTGGGCAAGCTGGTGCAGGAGCGCTTCGGCCGCCACATCCTCGAGCTGGGCGGCAACGGCGCGGTGATCGTGAGCGACAAGGGCGATCTGGAGATCGCGCTGCGCTCCATCTACTTCGGCGCCATCGGCACCTCGGGCCAGCGCTGCACCTCCACCCGCCGGGTCATCGTGCACGAGTCCATCTACGGCACCTTCAAGGCGCGCCTGCTGGAGCTCTACGCGAAGACGCCCATCGGCGACCCCCGCGATTCGAAGAACCTCATGGGTCCCCTGGTGGACGCCGGTGCCGTAGATACCATGCTGACGGCCATCGAGACGGTGAAGGCCGAGGGCGGAAAGATCCTCTGCGGCGGCGAGAAATTGCCTCACGCAGGTGGCTGCTACATTACGCCCGCCATCGCCGAAGTGAAGGGCAACCTCGCCATCGTGAAGGAAGAGACCTTCGCGCCCGTGCTCTACCTCATGACCTACCGGACCATCGAGGAGGCCATCGCCCTCCAGAACGGCGTGCCCCAGGGCCTTTCCAGCGCCATCATCACCAACGACCAGCGCGAGAGCGAGCTCTTCCTCTCGGCGGCGGGCAGCGATTGCGGCCTGGCCAACGTGAACACGGGTACCAGTGGTGCCGAGATCGGCGGGGCCTTCGGCGGCGAGAAGGAAACGGGCGGCGGCCGCGAAAGCGGGTCCGACGCGTGGAAGGCCTACATGCGCCGCCAGACCAGCGCCATCAACTTCAGCGGCCAGGTGGAGCTGGCCCAGGGCATCACCCTCGAACTCTGAGGACGCGCGAATTCAGATATGGAAGGGGGGCTTCGCCCCCCTTTTTTGTCGAGTCCATGCCTCTGGCGACGATTCCCTTGGACAGGGCCCCAGGGCTTCCCGCTAAGCTCAGGGCAACCACTCGAGAGGCGCCCTTGAAAGGGCCAGATTCCTTCATCCTGTCCTCGGACCCGGCTGCGGCCACGGCGCCCCGGCCCGCAGGAGAGGGCATGGCGTCACGGATGCGACAGACCGCGCGGGTCCTGCTGGTGGGGGCGTGGATGCTGGTGGCCGGCCTCCACCTGGCCTTGCGCCCGGAGCAGCGGCGTCTCACCTGGCCCCTCGGCTACCTGCTGCTCGAAGCCCTGGCGGCCGCCAGCCTCGCCTACCGGGCCTGGCGCACGCCCGGGGAAAGCCGCACCGCCTGGTGGCTACTGGCCGCTTCGGCCTTCCTGGAAGTGCCGAACCTGATCTTCAACAGCCTCGAACTCCAGGGCCTCCTTCCGGCCTGGGCCGAGCACCTGCAAAGCTACCTCGCCCTGGGCACCGGACTCCTCGTGCTGGCGGGGGTACTGAGCTTCCCGATGGGGCACGACCGGGGCCTGAGGTTCCGGCGGCGTGCCCTGGACAGCCTCATCTTCGCGGCCTCACTCCTGTTTCTGCTCTGGGTGATGGGGATCCAGGGATCCCTCCACGCGGCGGCCCACGGCATCGGCCTGCGGGTCTTCGCCGCCTACCTGAACGCCGCCCTCTTCGGCGGCGGCCTGGTCTTCATGACCTCGTACCATCCGGACTGCATCCGGGGGCCCCTGGGTTGGCTGGCGGCCTCGTCCCTGGCCTGGCTGGCGGCGCTCTCCGGCTGGACGCTGAGCGGCCTTCCACCGGTGGTGGCCATTCACGGATGGATCATCGTCGCCGCCGCCATCCCGCTGTTCCAGGGCCTGGCGGCCTGGTCGCCGAAGTCCGTGGAGGAGATCGTCGTCGAGGTGGACTTCGACCGGAGTTCGGGGCTGTTCTCCTACCTGCCGGTCCTGCTTGCGGTGCTGGTGCTGGCGGCCCTGCTGGCCTGGGCGCCCCGGCAGGTGACGCGGGAGACCTATGCCCTCTTCCTCGCCGTGGTGGTGCTGCTCCTGCTGCGGCAGTTCCAGGCCATCCTGGATCTCCGGGCCGCGCGCAGCACCCTCGAGGCCCGCGTGCAGCACCGCACGAAGGCGCTGGAGCAGGCCCAGGACACCCTCATCCGCACGGAGCGCATGAACACCCTGGCCCTGATGGGGGCCGGGCTCGCCCACGATCTCAACAACCTGCTCTGCGCGGTGAAGAGTTCCGCGGACCTGGCGCTCCTGAACCTGGAGGAGGGCCTGCCGCCTGGCGTCGAGGATCTCACGCGCATCAGCGGGGCCGCGGATCGCGCGGCGCTGCTCACCCGCCGCCTGATGGAATTCGCGCGACGCGAAGTCGAAGCGCTGGCGCCCGTGGAGCTCGGCCGCGAGATCCATGGCATGGAGGAGACTCTCCGCCTGCTGCTTCCGCGGTCGGTGGACCTCCGCATCCAGGTGGGCGCCGAGGCCATGGTGGTCTGGAGCACCCGCCTCCGGCTGGAGCAGATGCTGGTGAACCTCGTGGCCAATGCGGGCGATGCCATGCCCAAGGGCGGCACGCTCCATGTGAAGGTGGCGCGTAGCGGGGATCAGGCCCTGATCGAAGTGGCCGACAGCGGTGTGGGCATGGGGCCTGAGGTGCTGGCGCGCATCTTCGATCCCTTTTTCACCACCAAGGCGCCGGGCAAAGGTACGGGCCTGGGCCTCTCTTCGCTCAAGGCCATGGTGGAAGAGGGGAACGGCCGTCTGGAAGTGGAAAGCGAGCCGGGGAAGGGATCCCGTTTCCGTCTCCTGATGCCACTGATGCGGTCCGAGGCGCTCAGCCCCCGCTGATGAGGTGGATGACCTTGACCACGGCGCCATCGGGAACGCTGGCGGTGTCGTAGTCCTTCTTCTGGATCAGGGCGTCGTCCACGTGGATGACGAGCATGGGGAAGCGGTAGTTCTTCGCGCGCAGCACGTCCCGCACGGTCATGCCCGGGTGCCACTCAAGGGGTTCCTCGTTCACCACGATCATGTTCGTATTCCGCCTTTGCTTTTCACGAAGAGAATCGGCCGCGTCCGCGGCCGATTCTCTCAGAGGTACTGCTTCACGACGTCGACCACTTCGGGGAAGGCATCGAGGCCCAGCTCCTTCAAGCGCTCCAGGGTGGGCACGCCGTCGAGGGTCCAGCCGCGGCGGGTGTAGACGCTGTCCATGAGCTGGGAGAAGCGGCCGGTACGCCACTTCCGGTGCATGGCCATCTTCTCCTCTGTGGTCTTGCCCACGGGATCGAGACCCATCTCGGTGATGATCTGCTGGTCGTAGCGCTCGGCGCGGGACTCGTATTCTTCCTTCGTGACGGGGCCCATGGAACGGTAGGGCGCCGCATCGTGTTCACGCAGGCCCTTGCCCATGCGGATGTTGAACACGCGCTGGAAGTTGTAGACCTTCGCGGATTGCACGATGAGGTCTTCCTTCGTGATCTTGACGCCCGTGGTGGCGCTGAAGAGATCCACGTAGTTCTGCACGTGTTCGGGCACCTTGTGGGCCTCGGGCTGGGAGCTGTTGTTGGACGGCACCACATCGTTCCAGGGCAGCTTGCAGAAACCGTTGAGACCGAACCAGGTGCGGAAGAGGGGGAAGTAGTAGAGCGCTTCGGCCTTGTCCTCGAAGGTGGGCAGCTGCTTGTTCACCATGTCCATGAAGATCAGCCAGGCCTCGTCGTGCTGCGGCCCCTTGTTGGTGAGGGCGTAGCCGCCCTGCTGGGCGAGGGATTCCTTCGAAAGGTACTGGGAGTACTCCAGGCCCTTGTTCTCCATGCCGATGTCGTTGATGAGCTGCGGATCGCCCCAGCCGTTGGCAATGAAGAGTTCCTTCATCTTCTTCACGCCCATGCCGGCGATCTTGCCGAAACCCTCGCCGCGGGCCATCTGGTGCATCATCTCGAGGTCCGCCTCGGCGTTGCCCCAGGTCATGTCCAGGCCGCCCGTGCGTTCCTTGTTGAGAATTCCGCGCTGGTAGCACTCCATCACGAAGGCGCAGAGGGTGCCATAGGTGATGGTGCAGATGCCGTAGGTGTCGCAGTAGAAGTTCAGCTCGAGCAGGTAGTCGGGATCGAAGACGCCGCAGTTGGAGCCCAGGCCCGCCGCGTTTTCGTACTCGGGGCCGTCGACCGTGACCGTGTCGCCCTTGTAGGGGCCGGTCTTCAGTACGAGTCCGTCGGCACCCTTGGCGCAGGCCATGGAGCAGCCGTACCAGCATCCGTCCACCGTGTGCTGGGTGCAGCGCTGCTGCCAGTAGCTGCTATCGATCTTGTGCGTGTCGGGATGGGAGCCGTACTGGAAGTTGTGGACAGGCAGCAGGTCGTAGGCGTCCATGATCTCGACGATGTGGGCCGTGCCGTTGCGGCGCATCATGCACTGGGAACCGTCGTTCTCGCGGATCTCCTTGTGGTACTTGATGCCGGTTTTCGCGATGGTCTCGGGATCGACAGGATGGTTCATGTCGCCGGCGACCTTGGGCCCGCGCACCACCAGGGCGCGGATGCGCTTGTCGCGGAACACGGTGCCGATGCCGCCGCGGCCCGCCTGCTTGAAGCGCACGCACTTGCGGCGCCGGTCATAGAAGGAGAAGTTGAGCATGCCGATGAGGCTGTGCTCGGCGGCGGCGCCCGTGGACACCACGGAGACGTTGGGCAGGTCGGCCTCGTTCTCCGCGTACATGTGCGTGAGGATCTCCGCGAGGACGTGGCTGTCCACGGGATCCGTGGGCGCCTCCTCGATGCGGATGATGCCCTTCTGGCCATCGATGAACAGGATGATGTCCCTGTCGGACTTGCCCTGCAGCTCCAGCGCATCGAAGCCCGAGAACTTCAGCAGCGGGCCGTAGAAGCCGCCCACGTTCGAATCGATGGGAATGTCGGTCTGGGGCGAGAGGCTCACCACCAGTGACTTGCCGGTGCCCGCGTACTGGGTCATGCCCGCCACGGGCCCGGGGCTGATGACGATCTCGTTTTCGGGGTCGTTCCAGCGGGTGGTGGGTTTCACCGCGTTCCACAGGTGGTAGAGGCCGAAGCCGCGGCCCCCGATGAAGACCTCCTTCATCTGCCGGGTGACGGGCTTTTCCGTGATCTCCAGCGAATCCACGTTCACGTACAGGGTGCGGTTCGTGTAGCCCTTGTCCGGCAGGCTGGGCGTGTAGGCGATCTCCTTCAGCACCTTGTGGGCGGCGCGGATGGCTTCGAGCCCGTCGAGGTACTCGGTGCGCTGGGTGTAGTCGATGTCCATGACCTTGCTGGGATCGAAAACGAGCTGGCTCATGTCAGTTCCTTTCCTGGGAAGGATTCACCACGGAGGCACGGAGAACACGGAGTGTGGATCGGGCGTTCACGGAGAAATGAAAGAGGCACTTCTCAGTGGTGATCTCCGTGTTCATGTCTCGGTGCCCTCCGTGTCTCCGTGGTGGGTCTTCAGTGCGCTCAAATGATCCGGACGGCCGGCTCGGGGACTTCCACGATGGACAGGGCGCCGTGGGGGCAGACCTTCACGCAGATGCCGCAGGACGTGCACTTGTGGGGAGTGATCCAGTCGGAGTTCCGCATGAAGGCTTCCTTCTCGCAGAAGCCGATGCACATGTAGCAGCCCACGCAGATCTTCTTGTCGATCATGACGACGCCGAGCTTGTTGCGCTTCAGGGCCTCCGTGGGGCAGACCACGACGCAATCGCCGCACTGGTCGCAGAGCACGGCCTTGCCGCCGCCGTCCTCGTAGGCCTTGATCTGGAGGGCGGCCTGGGCGGGATCATCCACCTTGAAGACCTTGATGGCGCACTCCATCTCGCACTCGTGATTGCAGTTGCGTCCTGCATCACACTTCTGGAAATCGATCACCAGCTGTCTCATGGCGCGGGCGCCTCCGGACGGGGTTCAAGGATGCAAAACCACACTGGGGAAGGCACCGCCATCCCTCTGCTGAGGCTAGTCCTGGGCCCAGGAGGCCGCAATGGTCGCGGTCACAGTTCGGTGTCGGCGCCTCCTGTGCGGATCAGGTGGACGGCCGTCGCCTTGAAGGCCGCCACGACGGGACGGCCCGGCTCCAGAGCCAGTTCGGACAAGGATTGGGGCGTGACCCAGGCGGACAGCTCGAAGCCGCAGTCCAGCTCGATGCGGTGGAAGGGGCCGCAAGGAATGATCTTGGTCACAGTTCCCGGGAGCTGGTTGCGGGCGCTGCTGGTGTTGTCGGTCTGTAAAGACAGCGTCACATGCTCAGGACGGATCCCCACGAGGACGGCCTGGCCCGGCGCCGCGTCCCCGAGGGCCCAGATCGCACGGGAGCCGACGTCGAGGGTGAGCAGCCCATCCACCGCGGCCCTCACCCGGCCCTGCGCCAGGGTTTCCATGCCCACGTAGGCTGCGACGAAGGGGTCCTCCGGATGGTTCATCACCTGGGCGAGGCTGCCTTCCTGGACGATGCGGCCCGCGCTCATCACGGCGAGGCGATGGGCCAGCCGCGTGGCCTCGCCCTGGTCGTGGGTGGCGAAGACGGCGGTGGTGCGTGTCTCCGACAGGATGCGGCCAAGGTCCTCCAACAGTCCCGCCCGGGTGGGGGGATCCAGGGCGGAGAAGGGCTCGTCGAGAAAAAGGATCTCGGGATTCAGCGCGAAGGCGCGGGCGAGGGCCGTGCGCTGGGCCTCGCCGCCCGAGAGCCGTCGGGCCGAGCGGTCGAGCAGGTGGCTGATGCCGAAACGGGCCGCGCTGGTCTGGATCCGCTCGTCCCGCACCCGGCTGGGCAGGCCCCGCCATCGCAGGCCCGCGGCCAGGTTTTCGTGCACGGTGGTGTCGAAGAGGTGGGGCTCCTGGAACACCATGGTCACGCGGCGACGGTAGGCCTGCCGCATGGCCGGGGCCTTCAGTGCCTCGCCTTCAAAAGACAGGGAGCCATCGGCCTCCAGGAGCGCCGCCAGAGCGAGCATGAGCGACGTTTTTCCGGCGCCGTTGGGGCCGATGAGGGCCAGGACCTCGCCGCGGTGCAGGGCGAGGTCGGTCACCTGGAGCACCGGCACGCCGCCACGGCGGACCACCAGGTTCTTGGCCTCGAGGAGGGTCTCAGGCGCGCTCATCGCGGGCGCTCGCGCTGCTGCAGGTGCGTGAGCAGGGCGTTCACGCCGAAGGTGAGCAGCAGAAGGATGAAGCTGAGGGCGAAGGCCACATCGAAGTTGCCGCGGCTCGTTTCCATCACGGTGGCCGTGGTCAGGACGCGCGTGCTGCCCTTGAGGTTGCCGCCCACCATGATGGAGGCACCCACCTCGGAGATGACACCGCCGAAGCCCGCCATCACCGCGGCGAGCAGGGGCAGGCGAGCCTCGCGCAGCAGCATCCAGACCATCTGGGTGCGCGTGGCTCCGAGGGAGAGGATCTGCAGGCGCAGGCCCGGCGGCAGATGCTGGAAGGCGGCGAGGCCGAGGCCCGCGACGATGGGCGTGGCGATGACCGCCTGGGCGAGGATGATGGCCGCGGGCGTGTAGAGGATGCCGAGGAAGCCGAGGGGTCCGTTCCGCCAGAGCAGCACGGTCACGAAGAGGCCCACCACCACGGGGGGAAGGCCCATGCCCGTGTTCAGAAGGGCGATGACGAGGCGCTTGCCCGGGAATTCATTGAGCGCCACCCCCAGGGCCAGACCGAGCCCGAGGATGACGCTCAACAAGGTGGCCAATCCCGAAACCTTGAGAGAGAGCAGGGTAATCCGGAGGACTTCGGGATCCAGCGTGAGCAGCAGCTCAAGCGCTTTGCGGAGGCCCTCCCAGATCAGATCCACGAGGCTCCTTTATTCAGCTTCGAGGAAGGGGAACTTGATGTCCCGGGGCGGCGTGAAGCTCTCCTTGATGGTGCGCGGAGAGGTCCAGCGGATGAGGTTCAGGAGGCTGCCGGCCTTGTCGTTGGTGCCCGAGGCGCGGGCTCCGCCGAAGGGCTGGTGGCCCACGACGGCGCCGGTGCACTTGTCGTTGATGTAGAAGTTGCCCGCGGTGTTGGCCAGGGCCTCGGTCAGCTGGTTGATGACGTAGCGGTCGCGGGCGAAGATGGCGCCGGTGAGGGCGTAAGGCGACGTCTGGTCGAGCACCTTGAGCGTCTCCTCCAGCTTCGCGTCGTCGTAGACGTAGAGCGTGACGACGGGCGCGAAGATCTCTTCCTCCATGGTCACGAACTTCGGGTTCGTCGTGAGGATGATGGTGGGCTCGATGAAGTAGCCCTTGCTCTTGTCGCCCTTGCCGCCGGCGAGGATCTCCGCGTCCTTGGCGTTCTTGGCCAGCTCGATGTACTTCATCGTGCTGTCGAAGGCCGCCTCGTCGATGACGGCGTTGAAGAAATTGCGGAAGTCCCGCACGTCGCCCATCTTGATTTCGGCGAGCAGGCCCAGGAGCAGGGTCTTCATCTCCGCCCAGCGCGAGGCGGGGATGTAGACGCGGGAGCAGGCGGAGCACTTCTGGCCCTGGTATTCGAAGCCCGCGCGGACGATGGCCGCGGCGGTCTCTTCCGCATCGGCGGAGGCGTGCATGAAGATGTAGTCCTTGCCGCCGGTCTCGCCGACGAGGCGGGGATAGCTCTTGTAGCGGGACAGATTGTCGCCGATGGTCTTCCACATGCTGTTGAACACACCCGTGGAGCCGGTGAAGTGCAGCCCCGCGAAGTTGGGATCCTCCAGCGCGATCTTGCCGATCATGGAGCCGCGGCCGGGGATGAAGTTGATGACGCCGTCGGGCAGGCCCGCTTCCTTGAAGAGCTGCATGAGGTAGTAGTTCGACAGGATGGACGTGGAGGCGGGCTTCCAGACCACGGTGTTGCCCATGATGGCGGGGGCCGTGGCCAGGTTGGCGCCGATGGCCGTGAAGTTGAAGGGCGTGACGGCCAGCACGAAGCCTTCGAGAGCCCGGTAGTGGACGCGATTCCATACGTGGGGATCGGAGATGGGCTGGTGCTTGTAGATGTCTTCCATGAACTTCGCATTGAAGCGGAAGAAGTCCGCCGTCTCGCAGGTGCTGTCGATCTCCGCCTGGTAGGCGCTCTTCGACTGGTTCAGCATCGTCGCGGCGTTCAGGATGTAGCGGTACTTCGAGGAGATGAGGCTGGCCATCTTGTGGAAGATGGCGGCGCGATCCTCCCAGGGCGTGGCCTCCCAATCCTTCTTGGCGGCCATGGCCGCGTCGATGGCCATGCGCACCTCGGCCTCGCCGGCCTCGTGGTAGCGGGCCAGCACGTGCTGGTGGTCGTGGGGACAGACCGCCTTCTGCAGCTTGCCGGTGCGGATTTCCTTGCCGCCGATGATGAGGGGGATGTCGAGCTCCTGGTTGAACTGGCGGTCCAGCTCGGCCTTGAGCCGGGCCCGTTCCTTCGATCCGGGGGCGTACGACAGGATCGCCTCGTTGTGGGATTCAGGCAGGCTGAAGATCGCATTCGACATGGGGTTTATCTCCTTCCGGCGTCCACGTTCGGAACATCGGCATCTGGAAAGAATAACGGCGACCCATAGAGTCCGATTCCGAATTCTTTGATTCGTTTCTGGACAACTTTCGACACCAGGAAGTCAGCAAAGGCGCGGGCTCCAGCCCCATTCACCTTGGGGAACCGCATGGGGTTTACTTCGATGACGTGGTAGACATTCCTGAGTGTGGGATCGCCTTCATGAAGAATGATCAGGCTGATATTTCTGCGCATCGCCAGGTAGGTGCCTCGGTCTGACAGGGTGTAAGCCTTCTTTTCGGACGCGACAGCCAAGGTCTGGCCCATGCCCTGGCCGGTCTCCTGGTACCAGGGCTGGCCCTCCGCGGTGATGCCCGCGGCCTTCCACAGCTTCAGCTCCTGCGCATGGGTGCCCGAATGGTCACCGCGCGACAGGAAGAGCGAGCGGGTCTTTGCGATGCGCTGGAAACCTTCCAGGGCGCCGCGCTTCGACACGCCCGCGGGATCACCGGGTGGTCCCAGCAGGACGAAATCGTTGTGCATGACGATGCGGCGCCGGATGCCGGCGCCATCGGCCAGGAGGGCTTCTTCCGCTTCGGGGGAATGGACGAGCAGCACGTCGGCCTCGCCGCGCCTGCCCATGGCGATGGCCTGACCCGACCCCACGGCGATGGTCTTGACGGCGTAACCGCTCTGCTTTTCGAAGAGGGGAAGGAGGTCGTCCAGCAGGCCCGAATCCTGAGTGCTGGTGGTGGTGGCGAGTATGACGGCGGGCTGCGCGGGCGGCGCGGCCGGCAGCAGGGTTGCGGCCAGGAGGATGACGAGTGCCAGGGCCCCATGCCGCCATCTGGATCGATTCACGTGAGCCTCCAGTCGATAGTCTCTCAGGGATACATCGATTCGTGTGGACTTGTGCGGATGGTTTTGCGGAATGTCACATCAGGCGAGGAGGCGCTTCCTGAACGCCTTCACATCGGCTTCGATGGCGGCGGAGGCCTTGGCCTGGATGTCGCGGAAGCGGACCAGGGCCTCGCGGCCCAGGTCCGTCACCTGGGCGCCGCCGCCGCGGAGTCCGCCCTTCGCCGCCACCACCACGGGCGATTTGAAGCTCTGGTTCATCTCGTCAATCAGCAGCCAGGCCTTGCGGTAGCTCATGTCGAGCTCGCGGGCTGCGGCGGAGATGGAACCCGCGCGATCCACCGCCTCGAGAAGGTCGGCCTTGCCTTTGCCGATGGCGATGTTCTCGCCGTGGGCGATGCGGATGCGGATGGTGGCCTGGGGGGCGGGTCGGCTCATGGTGGGTTCCGGGAATCGGACCATTATCGGCGGGAAGGGCCTGCAGCGGCGGTGATTCTGCTAGAAAAGAGGCATGGATACGGTGAGCGCGGATCGACCCGCACGGCGAACGTTCCGGGAGCTCCTCTTCCCGGAAAGGCCCCGCTTCTTCGCCTGGGCCCGGCCGGTCCAGCTCGTGCTGCGCAGCCTCCACCTCGCGGCCATGGCGCTGGTGGTGGGAGGTCTGCCCTTCGGCGCCGACTTCCACGCGCTGCGGGGCGCCATCCTGGTCACCGTCGCGACCGGGTTTCTGCTGTTCGCCATCGACCTCGCCAAGGATCTGGCCATTCTCACCCAGGGCAGCGGCGTTGCCGTGCTCGTGAAACTCGGCTTGCTCGGCATGGGTCTCCTCCAGCCCGCTTCCCGTCTGACCTGGTACCTGGCTGCCACCTTGGTCGCTTCCGTCGGTTCGCACATGCCGGGGAGCTGGCGGCATTTCTCTTTCCTCACCTGGAAGGTCGTGAGGTACTCGGAGTGATGCTGACGCCCACCCTCGCCCTCGACCTCATCCTGGAACGCCTGCCCCGCCCGGCGGCGGACCTGCGGCCCCTGCAGGACACCCTCGGCCTGGCGGCGGCCGAGGATCTGCATTCCCGCGCCACGGTGCCGCCCTTCACCAATTCGGCGATGGATGGCTATGCGGTGCGCGCCGAGGATCTGGCCTCGGCTTCGCTGGATCATCCGGTGCGGCTGCGCGTGCTCGGTGACCTGGCGGCGGGAGGCGTATCCCACAGCGTGGTGAAGGTCGGGGAGGCGCTGCGCATCATGACGGGGGCGCCCCTGCCCGAGGGCGCCGACGCGGTGGTGCCCGTGGAGGACACCCGGTGCGGAGAGGGGCCGGGCGGCGATTGGATGGAGGCCTGTAAGCCGCTCCGTGCGGGCATCCACATCCGTCTGGCGGGCGAGGATCTGCAGAAGGAGCAACTGCTCGTGAAGGCCGGCCATCAGCTGCGCCCGGGCGATCTGGGCGTGCTGGCGGCGGCGGGCCTGCCCGCGCTGCCCGTGCATCCCCGTGTGCGCGTGGCGGTACTCACCACGGGCGACGAACTGGTGGACGTCTCAGACGAGCCCGGCCCGGGCCGCATCCGCGATGCGAACATCCACGCGCTGTGCGCCCAGGTGGCCGCCTGCGGCGCGATCCCCGTGCCCTTTCCGCGGGTACCCGATGATCGCGAAACGCTGAAGCAGACGCTGCTGCGGGCCCTGGAGGCCGACGTGGTGCTCACGACCGGTGGCATCTCCGTGGGCGATTACGATTTCATGAAGGGCCTGTTCGAAGCCCTCGGCGCCGAGCGCATCTTCTGGAAGGTGGCGCAGAAGCCCGGCGGCCCCCTGGGCTTCTGGATGCTGCAGGGCAAGCCTGTGTTCGGCATCCCGGGCAATCCCGTGGCCGCCATGCTCATGGTCGAGGAGTACGTGCGGCCCGCCCTGCGCAAGCTGATGGGGTTTGCGAACCTGCATCGGCCCGTGGCGGAGGCGAGCCTCGAAGGCGGCTGGAGCGGCAAGGTCGGCGATCACCGCACCACCTTCCTGCGGGTGGTGGCGCGGCGCGAAGGGGGCCACCTGAAGGCACGCCTCACGGGTCCCCAGGGCTCGGCCATCCTGTCCTCCATGCTCACGGCCAACGCGCTGGCCGTGATTCCCGAAGGGCTGGATCGCGTGGCGCCCGGAGGCCCGGTGACCCTCCACCTCACGGAGGAGGCGGAGGATCACTAGGTGTCGTTGCCAACGAGGTTGTTCAGCCTTGTGACTGGGGGCTGACTGCCTAAGGCCGAATGAGGCCTATGGTGATTGTAGAAGTGGAGCCAGGCGCTGAGTGCTTGGTTTCGTTCATTTGAACTCTGCCAGGTAGGGCCGTAGGCCCACTCCCGTAGGGCGGTCTGGATCAGACGCTCGGCCTTGCCGTTGGTTCTCGGACGGTAAGGCCGAGTCCGGCTGTGCTTGAGGCCATAGGACTCGCGCATGGCCTTGAACTCCTTAGACCGGTAAGGTGACCCGTTGTCGGTCAGTAGCTTGCGGGCCGTAATGCCCTGGGCCAGGAAGTGCAAAAGCGCCCTCTGGAGGAAAGCAGCTGTGGTGCCCTTCTTTTCGTCCGGCAGCACCTCCATGTAACAGGCCCTGGAGTGGTCGTCGCTGCAGACGTGTAGCACCTGGTAACCCGCCTTGCGATTCTTGTGGTGGCGGATGCCCGTGGCGCGGTGGCCCACCTCGTGGAAGTTCGCCAGCTTCTTCGTGTCCAGGTGGAGCAAGTCGCCTGGGGCATCGTGCTCGTAACGGTTGGGTGGCTCCTTTCCCTGGAGATCTGAAACGCGGGAGATCCCGGCCTTTCGCAGCCAGAACCCCACCGTTGAACGCGGAACGCCCAACTCCGAGGCGATCCGGACTGCCGCCT
>NZ_BSDE01000009.1 GCF_030268085.1 Geothrix limicola | reverse complement strand
CCAACCACGCATAGGCTCGGCGTGGACTGAGGCCAATCGAATTGGCGGCAGCCTTGACCGTCCAACCCTCATCCAGGACTCGTCGGATCAATAAGGCTCGACTGGCAGGGCATGTTTTTGCTGAACTGTGAAGGTTCACCCGAGCACCTCTGAAAGCTGTTTGGTCGCACTTTCAGCTTCCCAGATCAGCTCGGGTGAACAACCTGATTGGCACTTACAACTAGGGTTCGATCGGGGATCCGGCTTCAGTCGAAGTGGGCCCCCATGTGGGCGAAGGCCGAGGTATCGCCAGCCTCGATGGGGGCCGGATCCTCCATGAGGTAGTCGGGCGACCACATGGCCTGGGCCACGGCGGCGGGGATGTCCTTGTCCTCGAGGTGGCGACGGGCCACGCCGGCCACCAGGGCCTCCTTCACCACGGCCTCGGCCACGGAAGCCGTCACCTCGCGGATGCGGCTCGCGGGCGGGAAGAGGCTGCCGACCTCCAGTTCCCCGGTGTGCACGTTCTCGGCGAGCCGCCGGGCGGCGGCGGCGAACATGCTGGTCGTCACCTCGCGAGCCTCGGAAACGAGCGCCCCCAGACCCATGGCGGGGAAGACGTAGACGTTGTTGCCCTGCCCGATGACGTGCACCCGGCCGCCCATGTGCACCGGTTCGAAGGGGCTTCCGGTGGCCACCAGGGCCCGGCCCTCCGTCCAGAGCAGCACGTTCTCGGGGGTCGCCTCGCACTTGCTCGTCGGGTTGGACATGGGGAAGACGAGAGGGCGTTCCACGTGCTTGGCCATCTCACGGATGATGGCTTCGGTGAAGGTGCCAGGCTCGCCGGAGGTGCCGATGAGCATGGTGGGATGCAGGGCGCGCACCACGGCCAGCAGGTCGCGGGGCTGACCCTTGCCGAGGCCCATCTTGGCGGCGAGTTCGGCGGGCCAGGCGAAGTCGCGCTTGTGCACGTCGGCGATGGGCTCGTCGTCCACCAGCAGGCCGTGGCTGTCCAGGTTCGCGGTCGCGCGGATGAGGGCCTCGCCGCTGAGCCCCTCACGCTTGAGGGTGTCGCGCACGAGGCGCACGATGCCGATGCCCGCGGCGCCCGCGCCCAGCACCACGATGCGCTGCTCACGCAGGGGGATGCCCGTGGCGCGGCTGCCGGCGATCAGGCCCGCCACGGCCACGGCCGAGGTGCCCTGGATGTCGTCGTTGAAGCTCGTGATCACCTTCTGGTAGCGGTCGAGCAGGCGGAAGGCATTGGTCTTCTTGAAGTCCTCCCACTGGAGCAGGGCCCGCGGGAAGCGCCGCTGCACCGCGTGGACGAATTCGTCCACGAGGGAGTCGTATTCCGGGCCGCGCAGGCGCGGGGCGCGCCAACCCAGGTAGAGGTCGTCCGAGAGCAGGTTCTGGTTGTCCGTGCCCACGTCGAGGCTGATGGGCAGCGTGAGCCAGGGCGGGATGCCCGCGGCGGCCGTGTAGAGGGCCAGCTTGCCGATGGGGATGCCCATGCCTCCGGCGCCCTGATCACCCAGGCCGAGGATGCGTTCGTTGTCCGTGACGACGATGAGGCGCACGTCGTCGAAGGGCGCATTCCCCAGCACTTCGTAGATCCTGCCCCGGTGCTCGGGGGTGATCCAGATGCCACGGGCGCGCCGGAAGATGTGGCTGAACTCCTGGCAGGCCTGGCCGACGGTGGGCGTGTAGACGATGGGCAGGAACTCCTGGATGTGGCCGATGAGCACGCGGTAGAACAGGTACTCGTTGCGATCCTGCAGGGCCGCCAGTCCGATGTACTTTTCCAGCGGATCCTTCTTCCGGCTGATGTTGGCGTAGACGCGGCGAGACTGCTGATCCTGGGTACTCACGGCGTGCGGAAGCAGTCCCTCCAGCCCGAGGGCCATGCGCTCTTCATGGGAGTAGGCCGTCCCCTTGGTGTACATGGGGTGGCGCAGCAGCCTCGTTCCCCGGTAGGGCACTGCGGTGCGCAGGTTTCCCTGGTTGTCGTATTTCAGGCCGTAGCGTTCCATCTCGGCACCCTCCCAGAACGGGGTCCTTGACCCCGGCGTTCGCGTGGACGAACCACCCCCTTCTCTCGCTGGAGAGCGTCGGGGCATTCGCCGGAGGGCCCTCGTCCTACCTCTCGGGAACAGGTCCTTCGACCTAAGCGAAGCCTGACGTCAACCAAGCGGCGAACGGACTCAATATGGTGCCGGTGGGAGGGGATGTCCAGGTCATCAAGACCTGGAAACGGTGCCCCTGTCTGCGTCTTGCGCGAGTGAGTCCAGGTCCCGCTGGAAAAGGGAGGCGGGCCAGCGTCGCCCGGTCTTCGGATCCCTCAAGGTGCGCTTGAGCACGTAATCGAAGAGGAGCGGATTCCGCTTCCAGATCTCGTTGAGGGCCTTGCGTTCCCCGGCCGTGATCATCCGCAGCTGCACGAGGCGGCGGGTCCAGATGACGAGGTCGACGCCGGGCAGGGGATAGTCGCTGCCGTTGAACAGGCGGCCGTCGAGGTCGGGGCGGGCCAGGAGGGTGCACAGCGGCGCCGGAAGGCGGTTGATCTGGGTGATGGCCGACAGGTCGCCGAAGAGGCGGCCCCGGTATTTCGGTTCGTCCATCAGGCGCAGGAAGAGGTCGAAGTTGGAGGCGCTCGTGCCGGGGTGATCGAGGTCGGCGTTGCGCCCGAGGCTGGCGCAGTGGGCCACGATGACGGTAACGCCGAGATCCAGCGGGCGACGCAGGCGCAGCGGATTGCCGAGGGCCTGCGCGTCCTTCACGGCCACCGCCTTCTCCTCGCCCGCATGGGTGAGCAGCGCGATGCCGAGTTCTTTCATGCGCGTGTAGAAGGCGTCGTAACGGGGATCGGCGGGATCGATGCCCTGGGCGTTGGGCAGCCATTTCAGGAGCCGCGCGCCCTTCGCGGCGCAGGCCTCCAGCTCCCGGATCGCGTCCTGGCGGGCGGGGTGGATGGAGATCACGGGCACGAAGCGCTCCGAGTGCTCCGCGGCCGCCTCGAATACGTAAGCATTGGGCACGTGGAATTCCGTGCGGGTCGGATCGGGTGTGCCATCGCCGTGGTAGGCGCGATCCATGGCCAGCAGGTGCACCTTCAGGGGATGGGGGAAGGCCTGGGCCCGCGCCACCAGGACCTCGAGGTACTGCTGGTCGAAGCGCGCCATGTCGCGGACGCCCGTGGCCTTCAGGTAGAGGCCCGTCTCAAGGCGCTTGAAGGGATGCCTCGGGCTGAACTTGTCCGGATTCACCGAAGTGCCGTCGCCATCCTGGCCCAGGCCCACGGCGTGGACGTGGAGGTCGACGATCGGGCGGGCCGGATCCAGGCCCGCGCAGGCCCGATCGATGAGGGTCTGGGCCGCGGGTGAATAGGGTGCTGTCGCAGGCGCTTCCGCTCCGAGGCGAAGCGTGAGGCAAAGCAGGATCAGGACGCGATGGGGGGCACGGATGGGGGCTGAAGGCATCGAACCGTTGTAGCAGGGATGAGGTTTTCCCTGAGCGGCGTCCTTCAGGGCGTCACCACCACCTGCACGGTTTTGGTTGTGCTGCCGTAGGGGCCCTCGGCCAGGAGGGTGTACGTGGTGGTCTTGGTGGGGTGCACGGTGGCGCTGGTGCCCGTCACCCATCCGAGTTCGGGGGTGATGAACCAGCGGGTGGCGTTGGTGCTGGCCCAGCTGAGCAGGGCGCTGGCGCCGCTGGGGATGCTGGCGGGCCCCGTGAAGGTGGAGATGGCCGGCGCGGTGCCCGTGGGATCGGCGGTGTAGACCGTGCCCATCTGCACCACTTCCAGGTCCGACCCCTTGATACCCGACAGGGTGGCCAGCTGGGTGTTGTCCCAGCGCTCGTCGGGCGCGCCGGAGAGGTACCAGGCGCTGCCGTTGTCGGCCAAGATCATGCCGTAGCGTTTGAGGGCTGCCAGCACCACCCGCGCCTGGGCGGGATAGGCGCTGATATCCACGCCGGCCTTCAGGCGCACGCGCAGGCCCATGGGCGGCGCGCTGGCGCTCGTGTTACTGGAGGCCCAGTGGGTGGCGGGCAGCACGTAGGCGCGCCGGGAGGTGGGCACCGTGAAGCGCAGGGCGTGGAGGATGGCGCCTGCGGCCACCTCGTCGTAGCGGGCCAGCCCGGGGAAGATGGGCAGGCCCGCCGCATCGGCGCTGGTCCAGCCGTAGGGCCTCAGGGCATTGCTCTTCAGATCCCAGACGGAGGCGGAGTCGGCATTCCAGCTGCCGTCGCCCTGCGGGTAGGTGCCATAGAGTTCGTAGAGCAGGCAGGTGTCGCGGTCCATGACGAGCACGTGGCGATCACCCGTGGACGTGTTGCCGCCTTCCACGGGCGCGGCGGCGGGGATGGGCATGGGGCCCGGGTCGCTCTCGTCGCCGTAGGCCGTGAAGGCCACGGAGACCTTGGCCTGGGATGAGGAGCCCACCACCACGTAGGGGATGCCGATGGGCGCGCCCTGCCAGAGCCCGGCGCCGAAATCGGGATGGAGGCCCGTGCCCGCGCCGATGAAGGCGATGATGGCGGCGCTGTTGGGATCCACCGGCGCGGCGGAGACATCCTGGTTCCAGGCGTTGTCGCCGGGGAAGGCGGTGAAGCCGTGAAGGCTCGCGCCGATGCCCAGGTCCGCGCCATTGCAGGCGCCCGCGGGAGGCTGCACGGAGACCGTCACGGGCACCTGGGCGGACTTGGTGGGATCCGCGGCGCTCACGGCCTTCACGTGGAAGGTTCCGGCGTTCCCGGGCGCGGTGTAGAGGCCTGTTTCCGTGATACTGCCGCCGGAGGCTTCGAGCACGCTCCAGGTCACGGCCTGGTTGGTGCTGCCGGAAACCGTGGCCTGGAAGGCCTGGGTACCGTTCGTCCATAGGCTGGCCCCGGGTGGGGTGATGGTCACGCTCAGGAAGGGCGCCGGCGGGGGCGCGGCTTTCTTGCCGCCGCCGCATCCGGGCGCGAGTCCCACCATCAGCCAGAGGATCCAGCCCGTACCCCAACCCAAGCCCCAATTTGGCACACGCATGGATTCCTCCGGGGAGCCCGAAGCCATGAGTGTTCTCCCCCTGTGATGAATGTCAATCCTGCCTGCCGGAAGGCGCGGAGCAGAGCTCCCGGCCTCTAATCTGACCGGGAGGTATTCATGAGCGCCAAGCCCACCTTCCGCGAGAAGTACGCCTTCCCGTCCAGCTTCTGGAACGCCAACGTGACGGAGCTCTTCGAGCGGGCGGCCTACTACTCCATGGCCAGCTTCATCGTGATCTACCTCGGGCGCCTCGGCCTGGGCGACTACTGGCCCAGCACCCTGAACGGTGTGCTCTGGTTCCTCGTCTACTTCCTGCCCATCCTCAGCGGCACCGTCGCCGATCAGATCGGCTTCCGCCGCAGCCTTCTCCTGGCCTGCGTGCTGCTGGTGGGCGGCTACTTCCTCATGGGCTACCCGGTCTGGTTCGGCGGGCAGACGCTGGCCCTGCAGGCCGGGAAGGACGTCACGGCAGGCTCGGCCGTGATGGTGCCCGTGGCGGCGGCCATCCTGCTCATTGGCATCGGCGGCTCCTTCGTGAAGCCCTGCATCGCGGGCACGGTGCAGCGCACGCACCTGGGCAAGGCGACGCTCGCCTTCGGGATCTTCTACACCGTGATCAACATGGGCAGCGTGTTCGGGCGCCTCACGGCCTTCTTCGTGCGCACCAAGCTGGGCCGGCTCGACACCATCTTCATCGTCTCCATGATCGCCTCGGTGCTGGCCTTCCTCACGGTGCTGCTGCGCTACCGCGATCCCGAAGCCGCCGTGGATCCCGCCAAGCCCAAGCGCAGCGTCTCCGAAGTGTTCTTCGGCATCTTCAAGGTGCTCGGCAGCGGCCGTTTCAGCATGTTCCTCGTGGTGAGCAGCGGCTTCTATTTCATCTACAACCAGGTCTACAACGTGCTGCCGCTCTACGTGAAGAAGACCGTGGAGCTGAGCCCGGCCATGGACCTCTACACCATGGCGAACCCGCTGACCATCGTGCTGTTCCAGCTGGCGATCACGAAGGCCTTCGGCAAGCTGCCGCCCATCAAGTCCATCATCGTGGGCACGGTCATCATCGGCCTCGCCATGCTCATCAACGTGGCGCCGCTCTTCATGGCCGGGGGCGTGACGGCCCGCGTGCTGCTGCCCGTGGGCAGCCTCTTCATCGTGATGACCGTGGCCCTCATCGCCTTCGGCGAGCTCTTCGCCGCCGCCCGGCTCTACGAATACATCGGCTCCCTCGCGCCCAAGGGCCAGGAGGGTCTCTTCCTCGGCTACGCCAACCTGCCCATGGCCCTGGGCAGCCTGGTGGGCGGCCCGGCGGGCGCCTGGATCTTCAACCGCATCATGTGCGCCGGCGCCGTGAAGCTGCCCAGCGGACTCCTGCGGCTCGATCCGAAAGCGGCCGCCGCGGGCTGGATCCTCCTCACCCTCTTCGGCCTCGGCAGCGCCCTCAGCCTGTGGTTCTACAACCGCTGGCTGCAGAGGCAGAGCTAAAAAAAGATGAACCGCGAATGACGCGAATGGGCGCGAATAAAGAAGAAAGAAAGAAAGTAAGTCTGTTGCTTTTATTCGCGTGCCCGAAGGGCATTTTCGCGCCATTCGCGGTTCGGGTTTTTCAGATCACGCCGCGGCGCTGCTGGTCGCGTTCGATGGAGCGGAAGAGGGCGGTGAAGTTGCCTTCGCCGAAGCCCAGGTCGTTCTCGCGCTGGATGATCTCGATGAAGATGGGGCCGATGATGTTCTTCGTGAAGATCTGCAGCAGGTAGCCGTTCTCGTTGCCGTCCACCAGCACCTTGTGGGCCTGGATGCGCTGGGGATCCTCGCGCACGCCGGGCACGCGCTGGAAGACCTCGGCGTAGTAGTCGGGATCGATGTCGAGGGTTTCGATGGGCGTGTCCCGCATGGCGTCGAGGGAGGCGAGGATGTCGCGGGTGGCGAAGGCCAGGTGCTGGACGCCGGGGCCGTCGTACTCGCGCAGGTACTCGGCGATCTGATCCTTGTCGGACTTGGGCTGGTTGATGGGGATGCAGAAGCTGCCATCGGGTGAGCGCAGGGCGTACGAGGTGAGGCCCGTCTTCATGCCCTTGATGTCGAAGTAGCGCACCTCGAAGAAGCCGAAGACCTGCTTGTAGAAGTCGGCCCATTGCTCCATGGTGCCGGGCGGCACGTTGTTGGTGAGGTGATCGACGGCGAGGAAGCCCTTGTCGGACTGGTGGAGCGGATCCGGGTGAGGCGCGAAGTCCGTGTCGTAGAGGCTGCCCCGGGCGCCGAAACGGTCGATGAAGTAGATGAGGCTATCCCCGATGCCATGGATGGCGGGGTAGGGCAGATCCTGGGCCTCGGCGTTCCGCGCGCCGCGGCGGAGGGCTTCCGCGTGGGCGAAGACGGCGTCGTCTACGCGCCAGCCCATGCTGGAGATGGCCGGCCCGTGCTTCTGTGCGAAGGCGCGGGAGAAGCCCGTCGCCTCGTCGTTGAGCAGGAAGGTGATGTCGTTCTGCCGGTAGCAGGTGATGCGCTTGGCGGGATGCTGATGGGTGCGCGAAAAGCCGAAGGCGAGGAAGAGCCGCTCCAGTTCCGTGGTGCTGGGGCCGCAGAACTCCGTGAACTCGATGCCGCGGAGGCCGAGGGGGTTGGGCTGAGTCGTCATGGGGCCTCCTACATCCAGCTCTTCCAGTAGTCCGCCATGGCGACGCTGCGGCCGGCCTCGGTGAGCTGGAGGGGGTTGCGGGTGTCGATCATCACGGCCTTCTCATTGGTGAAGGTCTTGGTTTTCGCGGCTTCGATGGCCTTGGGGTGGGGACCGTGGTGGATGCCCTGGGCGTGGAAGGTCACCATGCCGGGTTCGATGCCGGCGCGGCTGAAGAACTCGCCGTCGTGGTAGAAGAGCACTTCGTCGAAGTCGATGTTGCTGTGGAAGAAGGGCACTTTCATGGCGCCGGGGTCGCCGTTCTCCAGGCTGCGGGGCAGGAAGGAGCAGATGACGGCGTTGCGCATGATCCAGGTGGAGTGGGCGCTGGGCGGCAGGTGGTAGCGTTCGCTCATGACGGGCCGGATGTCGCGCAGGTTGAGCTGCCAGACCGTGAGATCGCCCTTCCAGCCCACGGTGTTGATGGGGTTGAAGGGGTAGGTGACCGTCGTGATGCGGCCCAGGCGCTTGATCTCCAGCTGGAAGGGGCCCCCTTCGCGCGGCGCGGGATCGGGCGTCTTGATGACATCCGTATCGAAGAGCGCGTGACGACCCAGCATGCCGCGATCAGGGATGCCGACCTCGCTGAAGGCTTCGACGATGAGCAGCGAGGTGGTATCCGACGGCGTGTACCGGTAGACCGTGCCCCGCGGGATCACGAGGTAGTCGCCCGCCTCGTAGTTCAGCGGACCGAAGTCCGTTTCCAATTCGCCCGCGCCCTTGTGCACGAAGTGGACCTCGTCGCCGTCGGCATTTCGAACGTAGGCGGGCATGGCCTCGCGCAGCATGGTGAGGGAGATGACGACGTCTTCGTTCTCGAGGAAGGCCACGCGGCCCTTCCAGTAGCCGCCCTCGCCCAGGCCTGCGAGGTCGAGCACGCGCAAAGCCTCAGGCCGCAGGTCGCCGTCGATGTCCGTCCACCCCACGGGAGGCTGGCTGCGGTAGAGGTGGCTCGTGCGGCCGAAGAAGCCGTTGCGGGCGTATTCCTCTTCGAAGAGGCCTTCGGGCACGTCCACATGCGCCTGCACGCTGGTAAGGCCTTTTCGGAACTGCATGGGCACCCCTGGAGTTGTTTCCAGGGTGCGGAAGGGGCGCAGGCATAGAAAGCATAGGGATTGGATGAACATGATCGAAAGAGGCGATCATGTGACCCGAACAGGAGGTTCTCTGGGGCTCCGCTGGGGATTAAACTCAATTTTGGAGATAATGGGAGACCTCCGAGGTCGCCATGTCGAAGAAGGAAACGCCGCTCTTCCCCCTGCGCAAGGGCCTGCACTCACGACAGGCGCACGTGGACCTGCCCGCAGGCACGTTCGAGGAAGAACACGCCCGGAAGGGCTTCTACGGGCGCACCACGCACCTCTATCGCCTGCATCCCGTCACGGACTGGACGCGCATCGAGGGCCCCCTACGCCCCCACAGCTACGATCTGAACGGATTGGCGCCTTCAGGAGACGAGGCCATCCGCGCCTCCATGTTCGGCTCCACCGAGGCCGCCTTCGCGCCCATCTGCATCCTGCACAACTCGGACGTGGCCCTGCACTGGGTGGCGCCCTCCGCCATGGATTTCTTCTACCGCAATGCCGATGGCGACGACGTCTACTACATCCACGCCGGGAGCGGGAAGCTGGAGACCACCTTCGGCGCGCTCACCTACGCCAAGGGCGACTACCTGGTGATCCCGCGGGGCACCACGTACCGTTTCCTGCCCGACCATTCCGAACAGCGCTACCTGCTCATCGAAAGCTTCAGCGAGGTCACGATTCCCGATCGCAACCAGCTGGGGCCCAACGCCATCTTCGACCCGGCCATGCTCGATACGCCGGAGCTGGAGCCCTACGACGCGACGCCAGAAGGTGGCCCGCGCGAGCCCGAGGCAGGAGCCGAGGGCCACCGTCCGCAGGATGGCCCGAAGGGCGAGGCCCAGGAGGGGCCTCGTGAGTGGGCCATCCACATCAAGCGCGAGAACGAGATCACGAAGGTCTACTACCCCTTCAACCCGCTGGACGTGGTGGGCTGGAAGGGCGACCTCACGGTCTGGCGCATCAACGTCAAGGACATTCGCCCGGTCGTCAGCGCGCGCTACCACCTGCCGCCCAGCGCCCATTCCACTTTTCTAGCCAACAACTTCGTCATCTGCTCCTTCCTGCCCCGGCCCTTCGAGGAGGAGGAGGGCGCCATGCGCGTGCCCTTCTTCCACAGCAACATCGACTACGACGAAGTGCTGTTCTACAGCGACGGCCATTTCTTCTCGAGAGACGGCATCGGCGCGGGCATGGTGACCTGGCATCCCCAGGGCATCCACCACGGGCCCCATCCCAAGGCCATCCCCCTCAGCCGCACCAAGGATCGCACCGACGAGGTGGCCGTCATGGTGGACACGTTCCGCCCGCTCAAGGCCACCCCGGCCGCGGGGGCGGTGGAGAATCTGAACTACTGGGCCAGCTGGAAGTAGGAACCCCGGAAGGCCCGTCGTAGGGCCCTAACGCCGCAGGGCGCCCCGCAGGAAGAACCGCTTCACGAAATCCGCGAAGTTCATGTGCAAAATGCGGAAGGGTCCGCGATGCTTGCGCCGGTCGAGGGAAACGCCATTGGCCATGGGACACCTCTGGGTCGAATCGAGAACCCTCATTCTAGGTCGCAAATTTTGCCCGTGAATAGAAAAAAGCGTCAAAAATCGATAAATCAAATTCTTTCATAAACCCTTTGGGTCGCCTTTGTTGTCATGGGGCGGCACGTTTTGGTGAGGCTGGATTTGCTAGGCTGGTGCCTGGAGACGCGCATGGAAAGGTCGGCGGGCATGGCGGGTTTGATGCAGGCTCCAGAGCGCCTGAAGGGGTTGCTGGACTGGATGCAGAGCTCGGGCTGGTCGCGGCTCTCCCACCTGCTGCTGGTGGCGGCGGCCAGCATGGCCATCCTGGGGGCGGTGAAGCTGGTGACCCGGGCGGTGCGCCGCGCCGTGGACGACGGCAACGACGAGGTGACCTCGGATGCCGAGCGCCGGGCCGAGACCCTGGGATCCGTGCTCACCAATGCCGCGCGCGTGGTGGTGGTGGCCTTCTTCCTGCTGATGACGCTGCAGGAATTCGGCGTCAACATCGGCCCCCTGGTGGCCGGCGCGGGCGTGGCGGGCGTGGCCCTGGGCTTCGGCGCGCAAAGCCTCGTGAAGGACGTCATCAGCGGCTTCTTCCTGCTCATGGAGAACCAGTTCGGCGTGGGCGACATCATCAACCTGGATGACAAGAATGCTGGAGTGGTGGAGCGCATGACCTTGCGCATCACCCAGTTGCGCGATTCCGAGGGCCGCGCCCACTTCGTACCTAACGGTTCCATCAATCGGGTGGTCGTGCTGTCCAAGGATTTCGCCCGGGCCCTGGTGGATGTGGAAGTGGGATTCGGCGCCGATCCCGACCAGGTGTTCGAAGTTCTGAAGAAGGTGGGTCAGAAGCTGCACGAGGACCGGCCCTATCAGGCCCTCGAAGTGCTGGAGGTGAAGGGCATCGAATCGTTCAGCCCCAACGGCTTTGTCGTTCGCACCCTCACGAAAACGGCACCCGGCGCCCAGTGGGACGTGGCGCGCGAACTGCGCCGAAGCATCGTGGTGGCCTTCCGGGAGGCGGGCATCGAGATTCCCTACGCCCAGCGGGTGGTGCATCACCGCGAGGCGGGGAGTGGCGCTCCTTCCGCGCTTACGCCCCCCTTTGAAAGCAAACCCTAGTAGCCTCTGGTCAACCCTCTGGAGCCTCCATGGCTACGAAGACCAGCCGATCAGGGCCCACCACGCACTTGCTGCTCCTGGCCCTGATCCTCCTGGCCGCCATCGGGTTGCTGACCTGGCGCACCCTCACCGAAGAAAGCCGTCGGGCGGGAGTGACCCTGTCCGCCAGTGCGGAGGCCGCGCAAAAGGGGATCGAGTTCAGACTGAAGGGAAACGAGAACTACCTGCTGCTCCTCGCGGAGGAACGCGGGCACGGCGCGTTGACCGAGGCGGGCTTCCAGAAGCGCGCGGCCTCCTACATCGCCACCCATCCGGAACTGATCAATGTGACCTGGGTGGACGCCGCCTTCATCATTCAGGACGTGGCGCCGCGGGCGGGCAACGAGCAGATCCTGGGCCTGCGGCTCTCACTCCCGGAACCCAAACGGGCCGCAGAACTGGCGGCGGGGCTCCGGATTCCCCAGTACACGAAGCCCTTCGAGGCCATCCAGGGCCGTCCCTCCTTCGAGGTGTGGGTGCCCGTGTTCGAAGAGGGGCGGTTCCTGGGGCTGTTCGCGGGGGTCTACTCGACGGAAAGGCTCCTGAAGGCGGGCGTTCCCCCTTCGCACAGCGCTGCCGTCAAACTGGAATTGGTGGATGCGGCAGGCAGTCTCCTGGCAGAGGCCCCGCCGGACCAGCCGGCGGATCCTTCCACGCCGCGCCGGGTGGTGGACTTGACGCCCCCGGGTCAGGGGCTCTCCCTGCGGGCGAGCCGTCTCCATCCGGTCCAGGGGCGCCCATGGACCCTGGCCCTGGCCGGATTGTGTCTGCTTCTGGGCTTGGGCGGGGCCACCAGCCTTTGGCGCCTGCGCCGGCATATCAGTGAACGGAAGCGGGTGGAGGCGGCCCTTCGCGAGGCGCACCAGTTCAATGATCAGGTCATCCGGTGCGCTCAGGAGGGGATCATCGTCCACGGCCGGGATCTGCGCTACCTGGAGTGGAATCCCTTCATGGAGGGCTTGACGGGCGTTCCCGCCAGCGAGGTGGTGGGTAGGCATCCCATGGAGGTCTTCCCCTTCCTGCAAGAAACGGGACTGCTGGCCTGCCTGGAACGGGTCCTGGCCGGGGAATCGGTCCAGCCCCTCGAATGGCCCTACGAGCTTCCCCTGACGGGAAAACGGGGGTGGACGAGCAATTCCTGCTCCCCCTTCCGCGATTCGAAGGGCGAGATCATCGGCGTGATGGTGATCGTCAGTGACATCACCGAACGCAAACGCAACGAGGAAGCCAAACACAACCTCGAAGCCCACCTACATCAAGCCCAGAAAATGGAGAGCCTGGGCAGCCTGGCCGGGGGCATCGCCCATGACATGAACAACGTGCTGGGCGCCATCCTTGGCCTGGCCTCCGCCAACCTGGAATCCCAGCCCCCGGGAAGTCCCGCCCACCAGGCCTTTCAAACCATTTCCAAGGCGGCCCTCCGGGGTGGCAAGGTCGTCCGGGGCCTGCTGGATTTCGCACGGCAAAGCCCGGCGGAAGAGCGGGAACTGGATCTGAACGCCCTATTGTCGGAGGAGGTGGGCCTCCTGGAGCACACCACCCTCTCCAAGGTGTCCCTGGCCTTGGATCTGGGCGCCGACCTGCGGCCCGTCCGGGGCGACGCCAACGCCCTGTCCCATGCCTTCATGAACCTTTGCATCAACGCCGTGGACGCCATGCCCGAGAAGGGCACCCTCACCCTCCGGACCCGGAACCTGGACCGGGACCGGGTCGAAGTCACGGTGGAAGACACGGGCTGCGGGATGTCGAAGGAGGTTCTCAACAAGGCCATGGATCTTTTCTTCACCACCAAGGAACACGGCAAGGGAACGGGGCTAGGGCTTTCCATGGTCTACAGCACCGTGAAGACCCACCATGGGGAGATGGAGATCCAGAGCGAACCCGGCCGGGGCACCTGCGTGAAGATGCGCTTTCCCGCCTGCGCGGCTCCGACTCAGGCCGAAGAGCTTCCGCCTGGGGCCCGGCCCGAGGCCCCCAAGGAGGGGCACCGGGTGCTCCTGGTGGATGATGACGACCTGTTTTTGGGCTCCGTGAGATGCCTCCTGGAGGCGATGGGACATGCCGTCACCACGGCGTCGAGCGGCGAGGAGGCGCTTGAGAAACTGGAAGGAGACCTGCCGCTCGACGCGATCATCCTGGACATGAACATGCCGGGGCTGGGGGGCCTCGGAACCCTGCCCCGCTTGCGGGTCCTGCGTCCGACCCTGCCCGTCCTGCTCGCCACGGGGCGGGCCGATCAGGATGTCCTGGATCTCATCGCCGCCCACCCCCTGGTCACCCTGCTGCCCAAACCCTTCAGCATGGCGGATCTCCGGAAGTACTTCGAATCAGCCCTTAGCGCTCGGTGACGCGAAGCCCCACCAGGCGCCAGGCCTCGCCCGTGTCACCCGCGGCGAGGGCCCGTCGGATGGCATGGTCGAGGCCCGCCGCGGCGGGGGGGTCGCCGGGTTTTCGGGTCATGGAGGTGAGGTCCGGCAGGCTCGGGCTGTTCGCCAACTGGCCCAGGTCGTTGCCGGTGAGGACGTGGCTTCGCTTCAGGGCCTCGGGCAGGGCGTCGTAGCCCAGCGGCTTGCCGGCGGGCTTGGGCACCTCGAACACCGCCGAACCGCTGGCCCGGGTGTAGAAGGCGCCGCCGTTTCGGCCCACCAGGTCGAGGCGGTCCGGGTGCAGGAGGCCGTCCACGAAGCAATCCTCCCGCACGTGGAAGGCCAGCACCTCGCCGAGGATCATGAGGCCGGAACCGGGCCCTTCGCCCAGTTCCACCACCTGCTTCAGTCGGCACTCCATCTGGAAGGGGCTTTCGCCCACGAGGGCGGGCTGCACGTGGAGCGCGGGCACGGGTGTCAGGCCGCACTTGGGGAACTCGTCGACGCCATCGGGCCATTCGGCGCTGGCGACATTCATCTGATGCAACATCGCGTGGCTCACGGCCGCGATGACGAATTCCCCCGTGGCCACGGCGTTCAGGTAGGTGTGCTTCACCGTGCCGTCGCGACCACGGCGGTTGGGCGCGAAGGCCACGGTCGGGGGATTCGATCCGAAGGCGTTGAAGAAGCTGAAGGGCGACAGGTTCCGCACGCCCTCCGCGCTGCATGTGGAGGCGAGTGCGATGGGGCGCGGGGCCACGCCGCCACAGAGCAGGGCGTTGGTCTCGATGGGGCTCAGGTCGGCGGGGAGGATCGTGCGATGGCTCATGGTGGCAAACCTCACTGGTTCGGACGGCTGCGGTCCCCGCGGATCACGGCGCCGCCCTTGACGACGGTGCGCAGGCGCTGGAGCGCCGTGATGTCCTTCGTGGGGTCTTCGGCGAGAGCGATGAGATCCGCATGGGCACCGGGTTCCAGGGTGCCCAGATCCTTCGCGCCCAGCAGGTCCGCGGCGACGAGGGTGGCGGATTGCAGGGCCTGCAGGGGTGTCATGCCGCGATCGACCATCAGGGCCAGTTCTTTGGCGGGGTTCTCGGTCCAGGGGAAGGCGCCCGCATCGCTGCCGAGGGCGATCTTCACGCCCTTGGCGAGCCCCTTGCGGAAGGCCGCAGCGAGGAGCTTCGGATACAGGTGGCCGAGGGGGCCCCGTCCGTCGGCCACCCAGACGCCCGCGTAGATGGTGGGGCACCAGAAGGTGCCCTGCTTCAGGGCGCGCTCCAGCAGATCGTCCGTGAAGCCGTCGGCGTGCTCCAGCGTGTCGAAGCCCGCGGTTAGCGCCGCGTCGATGCCATCCCAGCCCTTCACGTGGGCCGAGGTGCGTTTGCCGAGGCGGTGGGCCTCCTCCACGAAGGCCTTCAGCTCCTCGGGCCGGTAGTTGGTCAGGGAGCGCAGGCGTCCGTCGTCGCCGAGGTAGGCGCTGCGGTCCACGTAGACCTTCACCCAATCGATGCCGCGCCGCACTTCGTCGCGCACGGCCTGGCGGATGGGCTCCACGCCATCCACCACGCGCACGCCCGAGGGCAGGTCCAGCTCCCAGGCGTAGTTCTGCAGCGGGTAGGTGCCGGTGGCCGAAAAGGCGCGACCGGCCACGAAGAGCCGCGGGCCGGGGATGACGCCGGCCTCGATGGCCTTCTTCAGATCCACGTCCGCGTATCCCGCACCTTCGCTGCCCAGATCCCGCAGGGTCGTGAAACCCCACAACAGGGCCGAACGCGCCGCCACCGCCCCGCGCAGGGTGCGATAGGGCACGCTCTCCTTGAGGATCTGGTCGGCGTAGTCCTGGCTGAGGCGATTGCCCTGCAGCAGCACGTGGGTGTGGGCCTCGATGAGGCCCGGCAGGACGAACTGGTCCGAGAGGTCGAGGACGGTCGCGCCCTTGGGTGCCGAGGCCGAAACCTGCGCCCAGGGCCCGCTGGCGGCGATGCGGCCCGCCTGGATGAGCAGCCCGCGATCCGTCTGCACCTGTCCCGTGCGCACATCCAGCAGGCGCCCCGCCCGGATGAGCGAAGGTTCCTGGGCGGCGAGGGCCAGGCCCATCAGGAGGACGACCAGGTGACGGAGCTTCAGGGGCCGGATCATGCCGCCATCATGGTCCAGGGAAGGCCATTGGGCAACGACTGGGCGACTGTTTGGGCGACGGTTTCGACCGCCATCCGGATGGGGATCACTCCCCGGCTTCGCCCGAGGGCGAGCCGGCGTAGAGGTCCGGAAGCGTTCCGCCCACCAGGTGCGGCGGCATGTCGCTCAGGCGCTCGGGCACGTGGACGACCGTGTTCACGAGGCGGCCCAGGCCCTCGATCTCCATGACGACCTCGTCGCCGGCCTTGAGCCACAGGTTGTCGGTGATCTTGGAGCCGTTCAGTTCGAGCAGGCAGCCCGTCCCCACGGTGCCGCTGCCGATGACTTCGCCCGGGTGCATCTGGATGCCGTAGCTCGTCCGCTGCAGGATCTGCGCAAAGGTCCAGTTCATGCTGTCGACGTCGCCGTTGGACAATCGCTGTCCATTGACCGTGCAGGTCATGGGCGCATGCAGGATCTCGCCCTTGGGGGTCTTTTCCAGCTTCAGCTCGTCCTTGGTCACGAGCCAGGGGCCGAGACTGGTCGCAAAATCCTTGCCCTTGCAGGGGCCGAGAGAGAGCTTCATCTCCTCCATCTGGAGCATGCGAGCGCTCCAGTCGTTCATCACCATGTATCCGAAGATGGCATCGTCGGCCTCTTCCAGGGTGGCGTTCCGCAGGGGGCGGCCGGTGACGATGGCCACCTCCAGCTCGAAATCCAGGCGCACCAGATGGTGGTCCTGCACCCTCACTTCGCCGGGGCCCGTGACCGCCAGGTGGTTGGTGAAGTAGGTGACGGGGAAGAGGTCGAACTCGGGAATCATGTCGAGGCCGCGGTTGCGGCGGGCGGTGGAGACGTGCTGGCGGAAGGCGTAGCCGTCCCGCATGGAGACGGGGCGCGGGATGGGTGCCAGCAGCTGCACGGAGGCCGGATCCACGAGGGCATGGGCCGGCGGATGCTCGGCCATGCGGCGGGCCAGGGGCATGAGCCCATCCTGGCGGCGGATGAGGGTGAGCATGTCCACGGCCAGGCGGGCCTCGGCGGCACCCAGATCGAGAATGCGGCCATCGGCCAGGATGGCGCCGATCTTCTCGCTTCCAGTCTGCAGGAAAGTCACCAGCTTCATCGCGCACTCCAAGGCAAAAGACCAGTGTACCGCCGGATGAACATCACTCTGGCGTCGTCATTGCGCGAGCGAAGAGAGCAGGTCTTCCAGCCCTTGGCTCCCGGGAAAATCGGGTAGCCTTTTCCGATGCTCACCCGATCCCTTCTCATCAGCCTCCTCATGCCCGTGGTCGCCATGACGCAATCCGCCATCGAACCCGGCGGCGTGAAAACCGCCCACATCGAGCCGCTGCGCCTCGGCCAGATGCAGGTCTGGACGCTAAAGGACGGAGAGATCCCCCTCGAAGCCTCCCTGCTCAAGGGTCTCGCGCCGGCCGACGCCCGGCGGATGCTGGGCGGCAAGGACGCGGCGGTGACGCCCGTGAACGCCTACCTCGTGCGCCTGGGCGGAAAGACCGTACTCGTGGACACGGGCATCGGCAAAAATCCCGAGGTGGATGCGGGGCACCTGATGGAACGGCTGGCAGAGGCCGGCGTGGCGCCGACGGACATCGATCTGATCGTGATTACGCACTACCACTTCGATCACATCGGCGGCCTGCTGAAGGCCGACGGCAGCCGGGCCTTCCCCAAGGCCAAGCTCCTTGTGCCGCGCCGCGAGCAGGCCTTCTGGCTGGGCGAACCCACCACCCTGCCGGAGCGCCTGCGGGAACGCATCCCCAAGCTGAAGGCGCTCTTCGCGGTCTATGAAAAGGAAGGCGCCTTCGGCACCTTCGAGGATGGGGCGGAACTGCTGCCAGGCCTTCGCGCCATCGCGGCCCACGGTCACACGGGGGGGCACACGGTCTACGCCTTCAGCTCCGAAGGCCGCGAGCTCTGGTGCCTGGGCGACCTCATGCACTTCGGCGCCGTGCAGTTCGAGCGGCCCGAAGTGGGCGTGTCCTTCGATGCGGATGGCGAGCAGGCCATCCGGATCCGGCAGGAGCTCTTCAGGAAAGCCGCCCAGTCGAAGGCGGTGTTGGCGGGCGCCCACCTACCGCGCCTCGTGCGGATCGAGGCCAAGGGCTCCGGATATTCAACGGTGCCCGTCGTCCCCTGAGTGAGCGCCTGAGTGAGCGGGGGCCCCTAGCGGGACAGCAGCTTCAGCAGGGTCTCGGTGGCTTCGCGGATGCGCGCGGGAGGCGTGCAGAGGGGCGGCATGAGGTACATGCAGTCGCCGATGGGCCGCACCAGCAGGCCCTGATCAAGGGCGCGGCGATGGAGGCGCCAGCCGAAGCGCGACTCGGGATCGTGGGCCTGCCCGGTGGAAGGATCAACCAGCCGGCAGGCGCCAATGGTGCCGAGCACCCGCGCCTGGCGCACGCCGGGATGGGCGGCGAGGGCCGTGAAGGCCTCCTTCATGGCGGTGTGGATGTCACGGGCGTTGGCCAGCACGGGCTCGTCGTCGAAGAGGGCGAGGCTGGCGCAGGCGACGGCGCAGGCGGTGGGGTTGCCCGTGTAGCTGTGCCCGTGCAGGAAGGCGCGCCCCGAACTGGGCTCGCCCCAGAAGTGCGCGTAGATGGCTTCGGTGGCCCAGGTGAGGGACAGGGGCAGGGTGCCGCCCGTGAGGCCCTTGGAGAGGCAGAGCAGGTCAGGCGCCACGCCCGCTTGTTCGCACGCGAGGAAGGTGCCCGTACGCCCGAAGCCCGTGGCCACCTCGTCAAGGATGAGGTAGACGCCGTGGGCATCGCACTGCGCGCGCAGCTCCTGCAGCAGCTCGGGCGGCCACATGCGCATGCCGCCCGCGCACTGGATGAGCGGCTCGGCGATGAAGGCCGCCATGCGCTCGCCGTGGGCGTCGAAGAAGGCGCGCATGCCCTGGCGGGCGGAGGCCAGTGTCTCGGGCCAGCCCGTCAGATCGGGATGGAGTTCGCAGCGCGGATCCTCGGGCACCTCCAGTCGATCGCAGGCCAGCAGAAGGGGGCTGAAGAGGCCCGTCATGAAGTTTTCCAGCTCGCCCACGCCCACGGCGCCGAGGGTGTCGCCGTGGTAGCCGCTACGCAGGGCGCCGAAGCGGATGCGTCCCTTTTCGCCGCGCTGCAGTTGGGCCTGGAAGGCCATCTTCAGGGCCACTTCCACGGCCGTGCTGCCGTTGTCCGAGAAGAAGGCGCGGGTGAGGTTCCCGGGCAGCTTCGGCCGCAGCCGCGTCACCAGCTCGAGGGCGGGTTCGTGGGTGAAGCCCGCGAACATCACGTGATCGAGGCGCGCGGCTTGGCGCTCGAGGGCGCTCACGAGGCGGGGATGGCCGTGGCCGTGGAGGCAGGTCCACCAGCTGGAGATGCCGTCCAGCACGCGCTCGCCGTTGGCCAGCAGCAGGTCACAGCCCTCGCCGCCGATGACGGGCATCGGCGGATCGGCTTCGTGGACCTTCATCTGCGTGAAGGGGTGCCAGACGTGGGCCCGGTCCAGGGCGAGGCGATCGGACCAGTCGGGAGGCAGGGGGCTCGGCATGCCCTCAGTTTAGGACGTGAACCAGTACCGGCAGAAACCCGCGCAGCACCGCCGCGTTCTCTTCGGCGGCCTCGAGCGTGGCGCCGTCGGCGCCGGGGTTGAGCAGCACCGCCTCGAGGCGCCAGCCGCGCAACATGAGGGCTTCGGCGGAGAGCAGGGTGTGGTTCAGGGTGCCCAGGCCGCCCAGGGCCACGAGCACGCAGGGGATCTTCAGATCCGTGGCCCAGGCGAGGAAGTGCGTGGACGGCGCGAGGGGCACCATGAGCCCGCCCACGCCTTCGAGCAGGACCCGGCCATGGGCGCTTTCCGCGGGCCGCCGGCACCAGGCCGCGGTGGCGGCCAGGTCGAGGGTCTTCCCTTCGCGCTGGGCGGCGGCCAGGGGCGCCAGCGGCGCCTTCAGCAGGATGTGGTTCTCCACCGTCACGCCCGGCCGCTTCAGGTAGGTGGCGTCGGCTTCGGGATCATCGGCCCGGTCCACGCCGGTCTGGAAGGGCTTGCGGTAGGTCACTGGTGCGCTTTGGGCCCAGGCCTCGGCGATGCGGGCCGACACGAAGGTCTTGCCCACGCCCGTGCCGGTGCCCAGCACCCAGAGCGGACTCGGAAGCGCATCGAAATTCAGCATCGCTGGATAGACCCGTCTACTTCTTCAGCTGGCTGAGCATCTGGCGGGCCTGGCCGGCCTGTTCGCTGTTGGGGGCCGTGGTCAGGATCTTGTTCCAGGCCTTCTCCGCCTCGGCGGGCTTGTTCAGGTCATTGGCATAGACGATGCCGATGTTGAAGAGGCTCTGGACGTGGTTGGGATCCTGCTTGTTGGCCTTCTGGAAGTTGGCGAGGGCCTTGTCGAACTGGCCGAGCTGGCGGTACATCACGCCCTGGTCGGTGAGGACGTTGGGATCGCCGGGCTTGAGGCTGAGGGCCCTGGCGTAGGCGTCCACGGCCTTCTGGGCCTGGTGGGAATCGAAGTACTCGTTGCCGAGGGCCACCCAGGCGTCGTGGTTCTTGGGATCGGCCAGCACCGCCGCTTCGATGCGGGAGATGCGGGCCATGGTTTCGGCGCTGGGAGGAGCGGCCGGCATGGCGCCTGGCATGCCACTGGGGGCCGCGCCAGGCATGCCACCGGGCATCCCGCCGCCGAGCGAAGGCGCCTGCATCACCGGGGCCGTGGGCGCGGCCACGACAGGACCGGCCTCTTCCTTGGATCCACCGCTGAACACGAAGTACCCCGCGATGAATCCAGCGACGAGACCTCCAGCCAGGGCGAGCATGATGTTGCGGTTCAAGCGGCACCTCCTGATGACCCTGTGGTCCGTTAGGATTCTCCCACAGGTGGGGCCCGGGGGTTCCGGCGCCTTTCCAGCGGCAGCGAAATCAGTGATCCAGGAGCCTGCCGAGGGCCTGGATGAGAGCCTCGATCTGGCCTTCCTCCAGGTGGGCGCCGGTGGTGATGCGCAGGCGGGCCGAGCCTTCGGGCACGGTGGGCGGACGCACGGCCCGCACGTCGAAACCCTCGTCCTGGAGCAGGGCCGCGAGGCGCACCGCATCCGCATCGGCGCCGACGAACACGGGCACGATGGCCGAGGGCTGACCGGGTTGCCCGAGGGCCGCACGCAGGCGGCCGGCGAGCGCCAGGGCCCGCTGGCGCCGCCAGGGCTCGGCGCGCGCGAGTCGGATGCCTTCCAGAGCTGCGCCGAGAACCGGTGGCGGGAGGGCCGTCGAGAAGATGAAGCCCCGGGCCGTGTTGAGGAGGTGGTCGCGCAGCAGCCGGTCGCAGCAGACGAAGGCACCGAAGGATCCCAGCGCCTTGCCGAGGGTGCCCATGACGAGGGGGATGCGCCCGTGCAGGCCCTGGGCCTGGGCCAGTCCCGCACCGTCGGCGCCCAGCAGGCCCGTGGTGTGGGCCTCATCGATGAGCAGCAGGGCATCATGCCGGTCGCACACCTCAAGCAGGGCCGGCAGGTCCGCCGCGTCGCCGTCCATGCTGAAGACGGCATCCGTGGCCACGAGGGCCTGGGCCTGAGGCGGGGCCCCGGCGCGCCAGGCGGCAAGCTGCGAGGCCAGATCCCCCAGATCGAGGTGACGGAAGATGCCCACGTGGGCGCCGCCGGCCTTGGCCATGCGGCAGCCATCCACGATGGAGGCGTGGTTGAGGGCGTCCGAAAAGACGCCGTCGCCCCGGCCCACCAGGGCCGGGATCAGGGTGGCGTTGGCCTGAAAGCCGGTATTGAAGAGCAGGCAGGCCTCCGTGCCCTTCCAGGCGGCCAAGTCGGCCTCCAAATCCTCGTGGAGGGGGCAGGTGCCGCGCAGGAGGCGGGCGGCCCCGGCCCCGGCGCCGTGGGCCCTGGCGGCCTCGGCGGCGGCCTCGGCCAAGCGGGGATCGCGTCGCAGCCCCAGGTAGTCGTTGGAACAGAGATCCACCCCGGCCGGGGGCCGGATGTCGCGGTTGCGGCCCAAGGATTGGCGCCGCTCGGCCTGTTGCTGGAGGCGCGTTTGCCAGGGGGAGGGGATCACGGAACCTCGGGGCCGCTCACGGCAGGGAAAGGTGGGGGAATGTTAGGATCTGAGAGGGATCCGCGTCCGGATCTCCCTTGGAGCGTGGCATGGATCTTCAGCAGTCGTGGCAGGGAGCTTCGGAAGGGACCCGGTCCCGGATCGATTTTGTCCGGAACGTCTACCTGTGGCTCATGGGCGGTTTCGCCGTGGCGGCCCTGGGCGCCCTCAGCGCGCCCTTCGTGGCGATGGCCCTGGTGCCGGTCGCCGGGAGCTTTCTGGGGTGGGTGCTCTTCGGGATCCAGTTCGGCACCCTGATGTTCGCCTCCTCGGTCAGCCGCCGGAAGCCGCTGAACAAGGTGGCCTACGGTTTGTTCACCTTCGTCTCGGGGGTCATCGCGGGCATCGTGGCCCTGGTGATCGCCCAGGGCGCGGGGTTCATGCCGGTGTTCATGGCCTTCGGTCTCACGGGCGTCGTCTTCATGACCCTCACCGTGACGGCCTTCGTGTCCAAGAAGGACTTCAGCTTCCTCCGCAATTTCGTCATCGTCGGCATCACCGTGATGTTCTTCGGCAGCCTGGCGGCGGCGATCTTCCACCTGGAGACGTTCCGGCTCATCATTTCCGGCGTGGCGGTCATCGCCTGCTCAGCGAAGCTGCTCTGGGACACCTCGGCCATGCTCCGCACCAATGATTTCGGTGATCCGGCCGGCTTCGCCTTGGCCCTCTTCGTGAGCCTCTACAACATCTTCATCTCGCTGATGAACCTTCTCGGCGGCCGGCGCCGCTAAGGCGACCGCCCGCGTTTCGAACCCAAGGAAACCCATGCTTCGTGCGTCTCTCATGTCCCTGATCGCCCTCGGTGTCGTCGCCCAGGAACCGGCGAAGGCCGCGCCCCAGGCCCCTCCAGCGGCTACCGCTCCAGCTCCCGCCCCTGCGCCCAAGCCCGAGGATGTGGTGCTGGCGAAGGTGGGTGATACCACCATCAGCGAGGCGGATTTCCAGGCGGCCTTCCAGCTGCTGGGCCAGCAGGAGCAGATGCAGATCCTCATGATCCAGGGCGGCAAGGACGAGTTCGTCAAGCACATGGCCGAGAGCAAGCTCCTCTCCATCAAGGCCAAGCGCATGGAGCTCGACAAGAACCCCAGCTATCAGCGGGCCCTGGACCGTGCCAAGGACGACCTTCTGGCCCGCGAGTTCCTGACGAAGGAAAGCGAGGCCCTGCAGAAGAAGCTGGTGGTGGCCGAGCCGGACGTGAAGGCCTACTACGAGAAGCACCCCGAGCGCTTCAAGCAGCCGGACCTCGTCAGTGTTCGGCACATCCTCGTGTCGGTGAAGCAGGGCGAGGGCCAGCCGGGCGTGACGGAGGCCGAAGCCAAGGCCCGCATCGCGAAGATCCAGGCGGAGCTGAAGAAGGGCGCCAAGTTCGATGCCCTCGCCAAGAAGTACAGTGATGATCCCGGCAGCAAGGACAACGGCGGCCTTTATGCCGATGCCGATCCCTCGGGCTGGGTGCCCGAATTCGGCGCCGCCGCCCGTACCCAGCCCGTCGGCAAGGTGGGCGCGCCCGTGAAGACGTCGTACGGCTACCACCTGATGAAGGTGGAGAACCGCAAGCCCGCCCGCCAGGTGCCCTTCGAGGAGGCCAAGCCGACCGCCGAGAAGATGGCTCAGCAGGAGCGGCAGATGCAGGTGTGGAACGAGCTGATGGACGGCCTCCGCAAGGAGATCCCCTTCGAGCTGGTGAAGCCTGCGCCGGCCCCCCAGGCCGCCGAGTCCGCCAAGGCTCCGGAAACCCCGAAAGAAGGTGCCAAGTGAAGATGATTGCGCCAACCCTGGCGATCCTGCTCGCCGCCCCGGCCCTGGTGGCGGAGACCAAGACCGATGTCCGCGAGGAGATCCTCGTGGTCGTCAACAAGCACATCATCACGCGACGCGAGCTGACCCAGGCTGTCGAGCAGCAGCACGCGGCCCTCTACCGCCAGTTCGCCGGCAAGGAGCTGGATGAGAAGCTGAAGGATGCGCGCGGGAAGACGCTGCAGGGGCTCGTGGACGCCTTCCTGCTGGAAGACAAGGGACTGGAGTTGAACTCCCCGGTCACGGACGACTACGTCCGCGCCAACGTCGATGCCATCAAGAAGGAAAACAACTTCGCTACGGATGCCGACCTCGAACGCGCCCTCAAGGGCAGCCTGGGCATCGGCCTTCCCGAATTCCTCAAGCGCCAGAAGCAGCAGGCCATCCAGCAGTTCGTGCTGCAGCGCGAGGTGTATTCCAAGGTCGCCGTGGAAGACAACGAGCTGCGGGCCTACTACGAGGATCACAAGGACGAGTACCGCCTGCCGAGCCGCTTCCGCATCCGCGAGCTGGTGCTCGCCAAGGGCGCGACCCCTGAAGAACAGGCCGAGGCCCGCAAGAAGCTGGAATCCATCCAGGCGGAGCTGAAGGTGGGCAAGTCCTTCGAAGAGCTCGCCCGTGCGCAATCCACCAGCCCCAGTAAGGCCACGGGTGGAGACCTGGGCTGGATGAACAAGGGTTTCCTGCGCGCCAGCATCGAGGATGCGGCCGTGAAGCTCAAGCCCGAGCAGGTTTCGGCCCCCATCGAGACGGACAAGGACCTCTACCTGATCCAGCTCATCGCGCTGGAAGACGCCCCCGTGAAGGCCTTCGCCGATGTGAAGGCAAAGATCCTGGAAAAGCTGCAGGAGCCCAAGGCCCAGAACGCCATCGAGCAGTATCTGTCGAACCTGCGGACCCGCGCCAACATCCGGTATCTGGTGCCCAAGGAACAGATCCTGAAGGGGTGATGCCGTGCGTCTCGACGCCTTCCTCAAGAAGAGCCTGCTCATCAAGCGGCGCGAGCTGGCCCACCAGCTTTGCGACGAGGGGATGGTGCGGGTGAACGGTGTGCCCCGCAAGGCCAGCCAGGACGTGAACCCCGAGGATGAGCTGGAGTTTCCGCTCTACAACCGCGTCCTGAAGGTCCGGGTGCTGGCGCTGCCGGAGGGCAACGTGAAGAAGGCGGACCAGTGGTCCCTCTTCGAGGTGCTGGAGGACAAGCGGATTCCCCTCGAACTGGGCTACGGGGACGAGGATCCCTTCGCCGCGCCGCCGAAGGCCCCCCGCAACCACTAGACAGCCCTTGTCGCATCGGGGCCATCCCGGGCGCACCTGGAGTACCCATGCCCGACCAGTCCCTCATCCGGAACCTGAAGGAGGGGGATGCCTTCCAGGGTTTTCTTCTGGCCCAGGAGGCAGCCTACAAGGTCAGTGCCAAGGGCAGCGAGTACCTGGAGCTGAAACTCTCCGACGCCTCGGGGGACCTGAAGGCCTTCCTGTGGGACATCCGGGCCATCGAGGGCGATATGGATGCCATCCACGCGGATGTCTTCCTGCGCGTGAAGGGGTCCGTGACCAGCTACAACGGGCGGCTTCAGATGAAGCTCGACAAGGCCCGCTTCGCCGCCGACGCCGAGGTGGGCGACTTCTCCGCCTTCTTCCCCGTGAGCGCGCGTCCCGTGCTCGAGATGCTGGCCGAGATGGACGGGCTGATCGATTCGGTGCGCGATCCCTGGATCCAGGGACTGCTGCGTGCGCTCTTCGTGGAAAACGGCGATCTTCGGGCGGCCTTCGCCCTGGCTCCGGCCGCCAAGTCCATGCACCACGCCTATCTGGGCGGCCTGCTGGAGCACACCCTGTCCATCCTGGGCATGGCCGAGCGGGCCTGCGCGCATTACCGGGGGCTGAACCGGGACCTGGTGGTGGCCGGCGTCTTCCTCCACGATGTGGGCAAGACGGCCGAACTGAGTTACCAGCGCAGCTTCGGGTACACCGATGCCGGCAACCTGCTGGGCCACATCGCGCTGGAATCCGAATGGATCAGCCGGGCGGTGGGCAAGATTCCCGGGTTTCCAGAGGAGCTGCGCATGCAGATCCTGCACATCGTTCTCAGCCACCACGGCCGCCTGGAGTTCGGATCGCCGGTGCTGCCGAAGACCCCCGAAGCGCTCCTGGTCCATTACCTCGACGATCTGGACGGCAAGCTGGAGGTCATGTTCCGGGCCATCCGGGACGAGGCGGAGAGCGGATCCTGGAGCTCGTACAACCGGGCCCTGGACCGGATGGTCTACCGGACGCGCTGGCCCGAGACGGATTCCACAAGCGAATCTGTCCAAAAATGAACAGGTAAGTTCCTGCCTGACCACAACTGGACGGATTATGCAGCCCTCTGGGCAGGTATCGCAGGGCTACCCTGGGGAAGAAGTGCTGACAACTCAAGGCCTATGCCTTTTTGTCGAGGTAGAAAATTCCTGGCACGGCTCTGGCTCAGTGGGAAGTCCGACCCTGCTGAGGTGATCCATGAAGCTTTCCCGTAAAGCCAAGCGGTACGACGATTCCGTGCTTCCCGGCGAGTTTCAGGGCTTCGAATCGTTTCATCAGACCGATGTGGAGTTGGATGGGACGCTGGATGGCTTCCTCCGCCGCGCCGATGGGAGTGTTCAGCTGGGCGAGATGGTGCTGGAGCGCCACGCCCCGAAGAAGCTGAGCTTCGCCAAGTTGAAGACCAAGGCCGAAAAGCTTTCCGAGCAGGTGAACTACCTCAAGGAACGCCTCGAGATCGTGGACCACGACCGGCGCGGGATGTACATCCAGCTGCGCAGCCTGCCGCCCTACAAGGACGACACCCAGATCCAGTTCAACGAGATCAGCATCGGCAAGAACAAGATCGTCGTGAAGCGCATCGCCTTCTATCGCAAGGAAGAGGTCAAGCAGCAGGTGCCTCTCCAGCTGTCCGAACTGGAACTCAAGCGCCTCCTGTTCGATATTCGACAGGCGATCGCGTAGGGCGGTGCTTTGCTGATCTAATTCAAGTTATGACTGCAACAAGGGCGCCATTTGGCGCCCTTGTTGTTGGGGTTTGGCTTCGAGGGGGGTGGGGGCCAACCTGGGTGTGATGCTCTGCTCGACGGGTCCCGGCAGGTGACGCTGCACTGCAGCGCCACCTGCCACCCGTCAGAGCATCGCCATCCAGCTCCCGCTCTCCGCCCGGATGGGGCCTTCGGGCAGGTCGCTTTCCTTGAACATGAAGTGGCTGCTGTTCCAGCTGCCGCAGCTGTCGCAGCGGTCGGCGTAGTCCTGGGTGCGCTGATTGCAGACGGCGCACTCGTAGCGGAGCTTGAGGACGCCCAGGTTGCGGAGCAGCTGGCGGTACTCGTTCAGGGCGGCATCCAGACGGGCGCGGCGGCTGTGGATCTTCGCCATGAAGAAGAAGAGGATCGGGCTGTAGACCACCTGGCTGCGCACCTCCTGGAAGAGGTCCAGGGCCTCGTCCAGGATCTCCAGGCGGTAGAGCATCTTGCCCAGGAAGAACTTGGCGGTGGTGGCGTGCTTGGAGGTGGCGGCGACCCGCCGGAGGAGGGCCAGTCCGTCCTCGGGCCGTCCGAGCTGGATGAAGTAATCCTCCAGCTCCTGCAGGAAGGTGCCCTCACCGGTCTTGCGGAATCCTTCGAGCCAGATCTCCAGGCCCTGGGCCTCCTGGTCCTGCAGGATCATGCAGCGGCCCAGGCTGAGGTAGGCGGGCACGAAGTCGGGCTCGTCCTTGAGGACCTGCTGGAAGATCTGGGCGGCATCCTTGAACTGGTCCGCGTCCACCTTGGCCATGCCCACCTGGTAGGCCAGGGCGGCGCCCTGGGCCCGCTCACCCTGGGTGAGTTCCGGGCCGAAGCCGGCCACGAGCTTCTTGTGGGCTTCGGCGGCCTCCTCCCAGCGCTGGGCCTCCATGTGGAGGGCGCGCAGGCGCCGCCAGGCGCGGAGGGCCTTCTTCGGATGATCGGCGGCGAGCTTCTTCAGCACGGCGACGGAGGCCTCGGGATTGCGCACGGCCATCAGCGCCTCGGCCAGCTGGTAGCGGGCCTCGACTTGGTCCGGCTCGTCTTCGCAGAGGGCCTGGAAGAGCTTCACGGCCTCTTCGGCATTGCCGGTCTTCAGGAGGATCTCCCCCATGAGCATGCGCGCCGGGATGTGCTCCTTGCGCTGCTCAAGGATGGTCTCCAGGATCTCCTTCGCCTCGCGCGGAAGGCCGTGAGCCACCAGGTCGCGGGCGTCCTGCATGCGCTCGGAAATCCGCTTCACCAGCCGGGTGTCGGCGGAGGCATTGAGCCCCTTGACGAGACGCATCAGCTCCATGATCCCCGTGAAGAGGATGTTCAGGAAAAAACCCAGGAAGAAGGTGAGGAGGATGAGCGACTGGAGCTTGATGCTCTCGCCGAAAACCACGACCTCACGGATCAGGAGCTCATGGTTCGCGAGATACATGTTTCCAAGTACCGTGAGCACGAAGGCGATGAGCACGAAGAAGAACACATGAATTAGGCGCATCGACGATCCTCAGTGGATGCGCCTAGCATGACACAGCGCGTGGGGACCTTCAGCCCTCGGTCTTGTCCGCCCACTCCTTCGCTGCCTTAAGGTCTTCCCAGACGGCGCGGCGCACGTCCTGGGTGTACTGGCGCAGCACGTAGGCGGGATGGAAGGTGGGCATGACGGGAATCTCGCGGTCGCCGACCTGCAGGCGCTTCCACTGGCCGCGCACCCGCGTGATGCCCTCGCTGATGCCCACCAGCTCGCGCAGAGGCGTGGCGCCCAGGGTGACGATCACCGCGGGGCGGATCAGTTCGATCTGGCGGCGGAGGTAGCCGAGGCAGGCGCGGGCTTCTTCGGTCGTGGGCGTACGGTTGTCCGGGGGACGGCATTTGACGACGTTGGCGATGTAGACGGCCTCGCGTGTCAGGCCGATGGCGCCGATCATCTTGTCCAGCAGTTCGCCGGCCTTGCCCACGAAGGGCCGGCCCTGCAGATCCTCGTCCCGGCCCGGGCCCTCGCCGATGAAGAGGAGGCGGGCTTGGGGATGGCCTTCGCCGAAGACGAACTTCAGGCGTCCGGGCCCCAGGGGGCAGGCGAGGCAGCCCTGGATGGCGCGCTGCAGCTCCTGGAGGGTGGCTGCCGTGGCGACGGCTTCAGGCGGCGGGCAACCGCCGGGATCCGTGGGCGGAACATAGGCCGCCGCGGGTGCGGGCACCGGCCTGGGCGCGGGGCGGGGGGCCACGGGGCGCGCCGGCAGAGAGGCCGAGGCTGGAGTCGAAGGCGTTTCCTGGACCGGCGGCGCGGGTTCGCGCACCAAGCCCATCACCCCCAACTCCTCGAGGGTGTCGCGCCAGGCTTGAAGCGGATGTTCCATCCCTTCCAGCCTAGCCGGAACCTCTGCCGCGTTCCTGGCATCCTAAGGTATCGGAGCCTAGATGCCGCAGTCCCCCACCGAAACCCCATTCGGCACCCAGGAGGCGTTTCATGCCGCCTTCGCCGAACTGTACCCGAGGTTGGTGAGCTACGCGCGGCGTTACGGGGCCACCTTCCCGGAAGACATCGCCCAGGAAGCTTTTGTCATCCTCATGCAGCGGGAAGAACGGGTGGAGCATCCCACCGCCTTCCTGTATGGCACCGTGCGCACCCTCTCCCTCACCGAGCGCCGTCCCATGAAGAACCAGAACCTCAGCCTGGAGGCCGTCTCCGAACCCGGACTCGCCGGTGGCGCGGACGATCTCGTGCTGAACCAGGAGGTGCGGGAGCGCATGCGGCTGCTTTCACCCACCTTCCGCGAAGCCCTGTGGCTCTTCGTCGTCGAAGGCCTCTCCATTCGTGAAATCGCGGACATCCTCGCCATTCCCGAGGCCACCGTGAAGACCCGCATCCACCGGGCCAAGGCCCAGCTCAAAGATCAGCTCAACCCCTCAGGAGGCGTGCATGTCTTGGTCTGATCCCGCACGGCGCTTCGAACCCGCCGAGGACGTCCAGCTCCGAGCCGAACTCCGCGACCTGCTGGGGTTGGGGCCCGCCGTGGCGCCCAGGGTTGCCGAACCGACGGCCGAATTGAACGCCCTGGCGAACGACCTCCGCCGCGAGGCCCAGCGCCGCAGCCGCACCCAGCGGACCCGCCCCACCTGGGGCCTGCTGGCCGCTGCCGCCCTGCCGCTGCTCGTGTCCTTGGCTGGCCTGGGCACCTGGGGCTTCCATCAGAAGGAGCGAGCCGATGAACTGGCCGCCCAGGCCCAGCGTCAGGAGCAGGAACTGACCCGCATGGCGACGCTCCACGCCACGGAGGTGGCCAAGGAGCGCCAGGCCAAGGAAGAAGTTCAGCAGAAACTGCAGCTGGCTTCCCGCAAGGGCGGGCGCAAGACCGAGCCCTACCTCGTGATTCCTGTGGAAAAACCCCTCAAGGTGGTGGGGGACGACTACCAGCGGGTGAAGCAGAATCCCCAGTAGGCGGGCCGGCCCGGTACGGTCCTGGCAACGCCGGTGGTAAGGTGTGCCCATGGCCAGCAATCCCCTGCTTCTACTCATCCTTCTGCTCACGGCCCTCGCCACGATCCTGGCGGGCATGGGGGTCTTCGGAAACAGCCGGCCCCCCGACCCGCGGCTGAACTCGCTGCTCAACGACCTGGATGACATCAAGGGGATCCTGTCCCAGCTCCAGAAATCGGTGCTTCAGACCGAGCGCAAGCTGGAAAAGGAAATCCAGGTCTCCCGCACCGAAAGCCGCGAAGTCGTCGAGCGCCTCGCCGAAGTGCTCGACAAGCGCATGAAGGAACTGGCCGGCTAGTTCGGACGCGTGGAAGCAGCGTCAGCGTTGCGTTACCCGGAGTCGCGCAGCGCCCCGCATGGCGAAGCCTGCTCTAAGAAGCAAGCGGATCACGGCTGCACCGGGATCCGCGCGGGGGCCCGGGGGTGTGCGCGCAGCGCGGAACCCCCGGAGAACATTACCCCGCCTGGCTGTGGTTCGCCGGTGTCCAGCCCCGCTCGTTGAGCAGCTTCACGCCCTGGATGCGGGTGAGGCGGAAGGCCATCTCCTCCTGGTGGAGGTGGCAGAAGGCCAGCAGGTGGTCCTCCTGGATGGTGCGGGGCGAGACCCGCCGAAGCTGCGTACGGTGGGCGGCCGGAGGCAGGTAGGTGAGTTCCACCATGAGCGTGTGGCCGGCGGCGTATTCGAGGATGCGCTGCACCTCTTCGGCAAGCTGATCCTCGCCGCCCAGGTGCAGCATGGGGATGCGCCGCTGCACTTCCTGGTAGAGGGAGGGATCCTCGTCGTGGAGCCGCTGGATGGCCGAGCGCACCATCTGCTGCACGGGCTCCAGGTGGTGGTTCATGCCCTTCTCATCCACGAAGGCGAGGGCGGCCAGGGCCCACAGGTAGAGCTTCTCGTCGCTGTCCACGCTGAGGGCGAGGAAGCGGCCGGGCTTGGGCATGAAGCCCGCCTGCTTGAGCAGGGCGTGGGCATTGCCGTCGCCGCGCACTTCGAGCACGGTGTCCGACAGGGAGCCCAGCTTCAGCGGCGCCAGTTCGGGCCGCAGCTTCAGTTCATCCGCCAGGTGGGCCGTGCGGGCCCGTACGAGCCGCACGCCCTGCTGGACCTCCACCTCGCCCACGCGGCGGGAGAGATCCTCCAGCAATTGGAGCAGGGGCTGGGGCAAGGTCTGGGTGGCGGCGCCGAGGCGCTGGCCCAGCTCTTCGAGGGGCACGCCCGCATCGAGGGCCCGCACAAGCGTCGCGTGGCTCACCCGGAAGGTGCCCATGGCATCGAGGGATTCCACATCCGCCAGCTGCGCGAGCTGGAGCAGGCGGTGGGGGTTCTGCAGCAGGGGCGTCAGCAGCTCCAGCGTGGGCTGCATGATCATGGGCTGATCCTGCTCCAGGGGCTGCCAGTGGGCGGCGGTGCCCTTCAGGTCGCGGAGCAGGTACTCGTGGGCCAGGGCCTCGCCGTGCTCGGTGAGCCTGAGATGCGCGAAGCCCTCGTCGCCCTGGATGATGCCCATGCGGCCGAGGAAGGGCAGGAACACCGTGCGCGTGCGCTCCTCGTCGAGGGGATGCAGGGTCTTGAGGAAGCCGAGGAAGGGCTGGACCGCCAGGGCCTGGCCGCGGCGCTCCAGCAGGTGCTGCATCAGGAAGTGCCGGTCTTCCGCCGGGGGCATGCCCCAGGCCTTGAGGTCGTGCTCCAGAAGGCTCGCGAAGGCGCGCTCGGCCACCCAGCGGGGCGGGTGGCTGATAACGGCGGGCAGCAGGGTCTCCACGCGCCCGTCGCGGTTCCAGAGCAGGCCGAGGCGGTGCAGCAGCGTGAAGAGCAGGGTCGCGTCCTGCTCCTCCTGCAGCATGGCGTTGCGCTGCATGAGTTGGCCCAGCTCCTTCTTGGCGGGCAGGCCGCCCTTGAGCACCCGCAGGCCCGCCACGCAGCGCAGCAGCACGCTGGTGAGCGCGAGGGAAAAGCGGAAGGGCTCGGCGCTCTTCAGTTTCACTTCGGTCGGGGCCTGGAAGCTCAGGGCGCCTTCGTCGAAATCCTCGAGGGCATCGGCCACCCGATCAGCCACGGTCCAGCCGCCTTCCGTGGGCAGGATCAGGCCCAGGTCGCGCAGGATGCCGATGACCTGGGGCTCGGGCGGGGCGCCTTCCCCGACCAGGTGCTTCAGGGCCACGAGGGATTCGCTGTCCAGGTCCGCCAGGGTGTCGGAGAGGCGCTTGTGGTCCTCCAGGTGGAAGACCATGGTCTTGAGCAGGCGCATGCGGCCTTCGCCGCCATCCTCCCAGCGGATGGGAATGGGCAGCCGCCGACGTTCGCAGATGGTCCGGAGCTGCTCATCCGAGCAGTTCGATAGAAGCTGGAAGTGCGTGTGCGGCATGGGCACCCGGGTACAGATGATCTTTCAGTATCTCACGAAGGCCGTTTTGACTCACGCGCAAAAAACGCCGGGCAGGCCAGGCGTTTTTCGCACGCGGGGACGGTTTTATTCGAGGGGTTCCAGGTGGTGGGTCGGGCCGCTCACGCCATCGCTGAGCACCACGTCCAGGCGCCTGGAGGTGGCGGTGATGGTCTGCCGGCCGCCGGAGAGAATGGCGATCACTTCCCCGGAATCCGCATCCCGGACGAGGGCCGCCGGATGGAGGCTCGCATCCCAGGCGAGCTGGACCTTGCCCCCGGCCTGGCGCTGGGCGCTGGGGGTGGCCGCCGTGATGGAACCCTTAGGCGACGCGGGGTGCAGACTGGTCACCACCTGGCCCGCCCTGAGCACCCGAAGACCTGCGATCGCGTCGAGCTTGGCCGGATCCAGGGGCAGGGCCATGACGAAGTGGCGAACGTGATCCTGCGGTGAACAGCCCAGGTCCATCAGTTCGAGAGGCGTGGTGAAGACGGCGCGGCCCTGCGCGTCCTGGCATTCCAGGGTGAAGTCCCCCGCGATGGGAAGGGTCGAGGGCCAGGCCTCGGTGCGGAAGGAGGGCAGGAGGTCCGCCTGGCCGTTCTCGTGGATGATGCCGCGGACGATGAGGCATTCCTGCCTGGCGGGCGCCGTGGGAAGGATGGCGTCCTCGGCGCTGACGACGAGGAAACCGCTGCTCCCGGCGCGGAAGCTGAGGATGCTCTTGTAGACGTAGTCGCTCACCCAGTTGGGCGTGCAGTAGCCCATGATGTCTTTATTCGTGAGCGGGGAATGGAGGGCGTTTAGAACGCTGTCGTAGCCCCACTTGCCGATCCCGCCACCGATTCCGTTGATGACATACTCACTGGTGTTTGGATAGTTGGGATCGGGATTGGAGGCGGTTCCGCAGGGGCTGTGCTGGCGGCCCATGTTGTGGCCGGTCTCGTGAGAGAAGACTTCTGGGAACAGGCCGCCATCGGCGTAGCCGCTGGCCTTGTCCCAGCCGACGGCGGTGCGGTACTTGTAAGCGTCGCCGGGTGAGTTGGGTACCCAGCCCAGGCCAGCGGTTCCGTTCGAATAGCTGACCTTCACCGCACCGTAGTAGTAGCGGTCGTTCGCCTGGTCGGCCAAGTGCTTGGCCGTGAGATCGCTCAGCAGCGTGTCCCAGCTTTTGTCACTGTTATCCGAAGTAAGCGTCGAGACCGATCCCGTGAAGGTGCTGCCCACCGCCACATCCACGCTGGAGATGGGGAACATCTTGGCCAGCCGCGCGACCCACTGGGCCTTGTTGGCTTCCGTGATGTTGCCGGTGCCGCTGCCGAGGACCACGGGGAAGATCGTCGTCTTGAAGGTGGGAACGGTGGTGCCGTTGAGGGTGGCGGTGAAGGTGTTGTTGGTCTTGTCGATCTCGGGCACGGCACCTGTGGGATCCACCTCGGCGAGGATGCTGTATCCACTTCCCGTGGGCGTCGTGAGGTCCGTGCCCGGCACGCTGAGGTTCCAGCTGGACGTGAGGGTGGATTCATCGACGGCCTGGGGCACGCTGAGGCCCGGGGCAGCCACCAGCTTGGGATACCCGCCCACGGCCACCCCATTGTTCAGGAGGGTGATCCGCACGGCGGGCGTGGCGGTGTTGGCCTGGTTGGCCAGCACGAAGGCCCGGATCAGGCCCGGCTTGCCCGCCACGATGGGCACGCTGTTGTCGAGGGTCTGGGTGCTCTGGGTGAGCTCCACCTTGTCCACGTGGAGGTCGAGGGTCACACCGGCCGGGGGCGGGGTCACGGTGAAGGGGCTGGAGGCGGTCCCGCCGGGGCCCGCGACGACGAGGTTTCCGGTGACGGCACCGGAGGGCACATCAAAGGAGATCTGAGTGGCCGTCTTGGTGAAACCCGTGATGTTCTGTGCGCCAAGCGCGAGGGTGGTGCCCGCATAACCGAAATTGGTGCCCGTGATGACGACGGGCATGCCCACCTGGCCGGAAGACGGGCTCACGCTGGTGATGGTCGGCGCCCAGTAGGCCACGGTGTAGGCCGTGGCGGAGGTGCCCGTGCCCCCCGGGGTGGTGACGGTGATGGTGCCGGCCGTCAGGCCCGCAGGGGCGATGGCCTGAATCTGAGTGTCGCTGCTCACGGTGAAGGAGGTGCTGATCTGATTGAAGGCCACCTGGGTTGCACCCAGGAAATGGGCCCCCGTCAGGGTGACGGTGCTTTCTTCGGCGATGGCCATGGGCGAGAAGGCGCTGATGGTCGGAGCCAGTGCGACGGCGGGGGCCGGGGCCGAGGATCCGCCCCCGCCTCCGCAGGCGCCAAGCAGGACGAGGCCGGTAAGGGCGAGGCATCGGGTCGACGGGAAGGTCATGACGGCTCCGAACATGTGCCGGCGGGTCCAAGCACGCTGTGGGTCAGGGGGATCCTAAAGATAACCGGACCCTCCTAGGGACGCTGTATCGACATCTGGACGGGCGGGAATGAGGGGGCCGGTCCCCGGGCGGGGCGGTCTTCCCCTAGATGCCCGGAACCTGCCGCCCGGATTCCGTCCCGAGGTGGAATCCGGGCGGCTTTCGTTGACCGGCCCGGCCCCGGCGAACTACGCTCAAAGGTTTGGGTCCCGCCACTGTGATCGCCCTCCGTCCCGACAACCCCCTGATCGTCCAGAGCGATCGCACCCTGCTGCTCGAGGTGGCCCACCCGGCCTTCGAGCAGGTGCGCGATGAGCTGGCGCGCTTCGCGGAGCTGGTGAAGAGCCCCGAGCACATCCACACCTACCGCATCACCCCGCTGAGCCTCTGGAACGCCTCGGCCTCGGGCGTGGCCTGCACGGACATGATCGAGACCCTCAACACCTGGTCGAAGTACCCCGTGCCCCAGAACCTGCTGCAGGAGATCGAGGACCACGGCACGCGCTACGGCAAGCTGCGCCTGGTGGCCAAGGGCGACCGCCTGGCCCTGGAGATGGATGATCGCGGCCTCTTCTGGGAACTGGAGAACCAGAAATCGCTGCAGGGCCTGCTGGCCGAACCCTATCCCGACGAAAAGGGCATCTACCTCCAGACCGGGATGCGCGGTGAGGCCAAGCTGCAGCTCATCCGCCTGGGTCACCCCGTGCAGGACATGGCCGGCTACAAGCCCGGCGACCCTCTGCCCTTCGAGCTCTCCCCCACCACGAAGCAGAACGGCAAGCCCTTCGGCCTGCGTCACTACCAGCAGGCGGCGGTGGACGTCTTCCATGCGGGCGGCGGGCCCGACGGGGGCGCCGGCGTGCTGGTCCTGCCCTGCGGAGCGGGCAAGACCGTTATCGGCATCGGCTGCATGGGCAGCCTGCAGACGCACACCCTGGTGCTCACGACCAACGGCACGGCGGTGAAGCAATGGAAGCAGGAGCTGCTCGACAAGACCTCGCTCACCGAGGATCAGATCGGCCTCTACACGGGCGACACGAAGGAGATCAAGCCCGTCACCATCGCCACCTACCAGATCCTCACCTACCGCCGCACCAAGACGGGGCCCTTCGAGCACTTCAAGCTCTTCGAGGCCGCGAACTGGGGCCTGGTGATCTACGACGAGGTGCACATGCTGCCCGCGCCGGTCTTCCGGGCGGTGGCGGAGCTGCAGGCCAAGCGGCGCCTGGGCCTCACGGCCACGCTCGTGCGCGAGGACGGCAAGGAGGAGGACGTCTTCAGCCTCATCGGCCCCAAGCGCGTGGACGTGCCCTGGAAGATGCTGGAGAAGGACGGCTTCATCGCCACGGCGCACTGCCTGGAGATCCGCGTGCCCCTGCCCATGGACGAGCGCATGGAATACGCCGTGGCCGACCAGCGCCTGCGCTTCCGCATCGCTTCCGAGAACAGCCTGAAGATGGCCGTGATGGACGAGCTGCTGGCGGGCCACCCCAAGGACAACATCCTCATCATCGGCCAGTACCTCGAGCAGCTCCGCATCATCGGCGAGCGGCTCAACGCGCCGGTGCTCACGGGCCAGACGCCGGAGAAGGAGCGCGAGTCGCTCTTCAAGCAGTTTCGCGAAGGCAGCCTGCGCGTGCTCATCGTGAGCAAGGTGGCCAACTTCGCCATCGACCTGCCGGACGCCTCCGTGGCCATCCAGGTGAGCGGCACCTTCGGTTCGCGGCAGGAGGAGGCCCAGCGCCTGGGCCGCATCCTCCGGCCCAAGGGCGACCGCAACGTGAGCTACTTCTACTCGCTCATCAGCAGCGAGACCACCGAACAGGAATTCGCGCGCAACCGCCAACTCTTCCTCACCGAGCAGGGCTACCGCTACCTCATTGAAAGCCGCCGCTTCAACGAGCACCACCAGCTCAGCGAGCCCACCGTGTGGAAGCAGCTGCTGGTCGAGACCGAGCACTGAGGCATCGAGGCCCGGGCGGCCGTCTCCTGCCGGCGCGGGTTACCGCCACATCCCCGGATGCAGCAGGGACTGGGCGCCCAGCCACTGGTCCAGGGGCCAGACGATGAGGGCGGCGAGCAGGCCCGCCAGCACGTCGTCCATGACGACGCCCCAGCCGCCGGGCAGGTGCTGGGCTCGATCGACGACGCCGGGCTTCCAGATGTCGAAGAGGCGGAAGAGCATGAAGGGCGCCACCAGCCGCGCGATCCATAGGCTCAGGGGCTGGGGCTGCAGCGTGACGGTGAAGAGCAGGGGCGTGAGGGCGAACCAGACGCCGGCCCACTCGTCGGCGACGATGAAGGAGGGATCCTTGTCGCCCGTTTCCTTCACCACGCGATCCGCGGCCCACACGGCCAGCAGGGTCAGTGCGATCGGCGCCGCGACGAGGATCCAGGGCGCGAAGCGCCAGGGGCACCGGCCCATGGCCAGCACCAGGCCCAGCCAGGCCAACAACCCGGCCAACGTGCCCCAGGTGCCCGGGGCGGGTTTGAGGTAGCCGCTGCCGAAGCCCGTGGCGAGCCACCAGGCGAGGCGGGGGGCGCGGTGGGAAGGGAGGGCGGCCGATGACGTCATGGGGCCCAGTTTCCCATGCATTCCTTACGGCGCATCCGAACCCCGTGATCCTGGGTTTCCATAAGAACCAGGCCCCATCCAAACGATGGGGCCTGGTTCATCAATCGAGCGATGCCCTGGGGGACGATGGGCCTGGATCAGAGCCCCAGGTTGACCGTCAGGGTGACTCCGGCCGTGACCGCGGCGGGCTGGACGGTGGACGCGCTCGAGGACGTGGTGCCATCGAGGTTCAGCGTCGTGCGGATGGCCTGGAGGCTGTAGGTTCCGATCGGAAGGTTCGAGAATCCGTAGGTCTCCGTCGAGGTCCCCACGATGGCCATGGTGGTGTCCACGATGAAGGTGTGCGTTCCGGATGTTGGAGAGGTCAGGGAGGCCAGCAGGTTGACCTGATCACTTTCGCTGCTGGTGGCCACGGGCGTGAGATCACCGGAAACGCCCCCGAGAGAAGCATCCGAAGTGAAGGCCGCCGAGTAGGTGAACACCGGGCTGGTGGCGGTCAGCGCGTAGGCGTCGCTGGCCTTGGCATCGTAGGCCTTGAGGGTCGTCGAGCCGACGAGGGGCTGGCTCACCACGTAGTAGGTTGCGCCGACGGGAAGCAGATCGAGGGTGTAGGCGCCGCTGGCGTCGGTGGTCGTGCTGCGGGCGATGCGCGCATTGCCGGAAGCGTCCAGGGTTTCGGCATACACCGTGGCGCCGGCCAGGGCCGAAGCCGAACCCGCATCGGTGAGCTTGCCGGAGATGGACCCGGTGACGACCTTGTCATAGGCCCAGACCGTGGGGCGGAGCAGATACTGGTTCGAGGCACCCGCCTGGATCAGCTGGATGGAGTGGGCGGCATCGAAGTCAATCCAGACATCCTTCGTCGTTCCGGCCGCGACATCGAAACTCACCACCAGCTTGACGCCCGTCTGCAGGCCCGAGGGGACGGTCAGGGCGTGAACGCTGCCATCGGAGAGTTTCACGGTGTTGCCGGATCCGAGTATCAACCGCATCTGGCCGTAGTGTCCCGCGGGCAGGGAGGCGCCATTGGCCAGAGTCTCCTCCACGCCACCCACGAGGTTGAGCAGGTTGATGGTCTTGTTCGGTGTGCCGAGGGTCGTCCAGCCCCCGCTTCCGCTGATCTCCACCGATTGGATGTTGACGTTGATTTCCTGATAACCGGAGATGGGGCCGTCCACGAGGTGGACGCTCATGGCGGCGGAGGTGGGCGTCGAGGATTTGGATGATCCACCGCAGCCGAGAAAGAGGAGTGAGCCGAAACCGATGGCCACAGGGAGTGTCAGGCGGGCGAAGTTCATAAAGCCTCCTTGAGAGAAAAAGGGGGTTCAAGGACTAGTGGGCGGTGATCCAGCTCGCGACGAGCTTGTAGGTCCCCGCGTCATGGAACAGCAGGCCCCTGGCCTGGATCGCCGCACCATTGGCGGGTGCGGTGAGCCCCTGGAACTGAGTGCCCGCCTGCTGGTAGACGGTGATGGTGCTCGCGCCGGTGAGGGTGGCGAAGGCGGAATCCGCGGGCAGGGTCAGCGTGAAGGACGCCTGGGATCCGGCGGTGGTGTAGTTGGACACGGTGCCGTGAAGGCCCTGCGGTTCAAGCCGAACCTGGCTGGCCGTGAGCGTTCCGAGACCGCTCCCCGTCATGCCCCCGCCCATCATGCCGCCGCCCATCAGCGCGCCGGGGCTCGTGACCTCCACCCGCTGGCCCAGCGCCAGGCTGACGGGGCCAAAGGCCGGTGTGAAGGGCAGGTTGGCGAGGTCCGTGCCATCCGCATCGATGCTGAAGGGCACCGAGGCGGGCAGGGAGCCGGTGATCGTCCCGCCCATGGAGGCGGCCATCATGCCGCCGCCCAGCCCGCCATTGGCCATCAGGGTGAGCTGGGTCGGGGGATTGCCGGTGAGGGAAGTGACGAGGCCTCCGCCCATCATGCCGGCGGCATCCACACCCATGGCCTCCACGCGCTGAGCGAGATAGGAACCATCCGCCTGGAGCGTCGCGTCGACGGCCACCATCATGCCGGTGCTCATCATGCCCATGCCGGTCAGGCCGGCGCTGGGGAATTGCGTGGCACCGTTGGTGGCGAAGGTCGTCGTCTGGACGCCCATCATGGAACTCATGGTGAAGGTCGACCCGGACACGGCGGACACCCGTCCCACCTGGTGCTGCATGCCGCCCTGCCAGGGGTTGGTGCCGGTTCCCGGGGCGTTCGCGGTCTTGGCGCTGAGCATGGGCGTGAAGGTGACGTTTCCCGAACCGTCGATGGATACGGAAGCGGCCATGTCCATGTCGAAGTTGAGGGCCATGGGCGAGGCGCCCACGGTCATGGCGGGGCTGAAAGGAACCGTGGCCGTGAAGGGGCCTGCCATCGTCTTCTGCTTGGTGGTGTGGGTGGCCGGGTCCATGTAGCTCATGGCGACCGAGGACACGGTGACGGTGGCCTGGGTGTAAGTGCCCTGCGGCATGCTCAGGGTCGAGAGGGGCTGCACGGTGCCCATGGTCTGCATCATTTCCATGGGAGTGGCGGCCGGCACCACGTTCACGGAGGTCCCGCTGGCGCTGGTCAGCGTGATGCCATTCACCGTCATGCCGAAGGCCATGATCCAATCCGCGGGCGCGTCGCCAAGGCTGACCTGCATGGGGGTGGCGGCGGGCGTGGGCGGCGTCGACGTGGCGCCCGTGGACGTGGAGGCGCTGCCTCCGCACCCGAGGAACCCGAGCCCTCCTGCGACAAGCAGCCCGCCCAAGGCCAAGCGATGCGTCATTCTGGTTGCCATGGTGTCCCCCGGTGATCGTGATGTCGCGGGTGGCCAACCTGGGATCTGTTCAACCCCGACGGACCACGGCTGGATGAACCGCGATGGGAAGCCATATCAAGGCGCATGCCAGCAGCATCGACAGGGGTTAGCGACGGATCCGGGGCGTTCTGACCCGCCCGTGCCCCGGCCGGCGAGTCGGAATGTCCCGCGCCCCAGGTCCCATCGCGACGTCATTGGGGATTGATCGGTGCGCCTAGTTGAATCGCCACACCAGGGCCAGGTCCGCGCCCCGCCGGGGCCCGCCGTCGTTGAGGCCCAGCGTGAAGCCCACATTCATTCCCCAGGTCGAGGAGAAGGGCTGGAACACCTTCAGGGACACCTCGCGGGCTCCGGGAGCGCCTTCCAGGGCCGGTCCCCGCGCCTCCAGTCCGAGTTCCCAGCGGGTGAGGTTGGCGTAGCAGGCCACGTTGAGTCCCAGCACGTAGGCCCCGGGCGTCAGGGTTTCAGCGGTCCCAGCGAGGGTGCTGGAGCTCGCCTGGATCCATCCGCCGAGGCAGGTCCACTGGAAGGCGCCGCCGCGGTGGCGGGCGGTGAGGAATCCGCCCACGTCCGTATGGCCGGTGCCGAGCCCCGCAGTTTCGCTCGCGGTGGGCAGCTTGATGGCGCAGGCGCCATCCAGAGACCAGCCCGCCTCGTTCTCGGGCATCAGACGATAGGCGCCGCGGACGACCACATCGCCGAGCCCCTGGTCCTGCGAGCTGGTCCCGCCCTCTTCGCGCGTGAGGCTGAGTGTGGGGACCGTGAGGTTGGCCTCCCACCTTCCGCCGGTGATGCCAAAGGTGGCATGGCCCATCCACAGGGTGCTGCGGACCGGCGTGCCGAAGTCGCCCTGTCGCCATCCGCCGCCCAGCTCCAGGTAGGTGGCCGACTGGGCTTCCAGGGGGCGGGTGGCCAAGCCTCCGGCCAGCAGGATCAGGGAACAGGCCGGCGGGCAGGCCGTCCGACGGAAAAAGGATTCACGCGCCTTCTGCATCGGGCCTCATCAGTGCCGATGGGTGGAACCGGGCCCCATCCCCTTGGACATGCTGCTGCCCGGGGCCATGGCGCTGGCACCCGCGGAACCGTCAGGGCGCATGCCCTGGCTCCAGGCCCGCTCGCCGAACCCCCTCATTGCCACGGGTTCGACTTTGGAGACGCGCTCCGAGCTGATGGTGGTCCATTCGCCCGCCTTCACGAAGATGGGCTCGGCGTGGGGGGCCTGATGGAGCACCTCGACGACGCCTTCGAAAACCACCAGGGTGGATTTCCCGTCCTGATTCACCTCCACCCCGTAGCGCGTGCCCCGCACAGCGAGGAGGGCGCCGGGAACCGCCACCTGCCGCTCCATCTGGGTCCCGTCCACGAGGTGCTGGAAGAAGGCCTTGATGCGGCCCTGGCTGAGCACGAGCAGGACGCCCGGCTCACCGCCCGCCAGCTTCACCTGGGTGTTCGCGTAGACCTCGAAGCGGGCCTGGCGCTCGGGGACCGAAAGCACGGTCTGGCCCCACCAGCCGGTCTTCACGCCATCCCCCGTGGTGGCCTGATCCCCCTTGGCGACCTTCACTTCGCGAGCCTTGTCTCCGGCAGGCCATCGGACAACCGACCGTTTGACCTCGTCGAATCGATAGGTGAACGTCCCGGGGCCGGGCGTTTGGGCCTGAAGCAGGGTGAAAAACAGGGGCGCGAGGATGCTGATCATGGCTCGCCTCATCATGATTCGCCTCCTTCCGGATCTTCCACATCGCTACCTTCGGTCCGCCGGAGTTTGCGCGCAAGGGTCTTTCGCTCGATGCCGAGGATCCGCGCGGCTTCGGTCTTGTTGCCACCCGTGTGAGCCAGGACGGAAAGGATGTACAGCCGTTCCATGTCGTCGAGCGGCAGGAACGGTTCCGCAAAGCCGTTCAGCGCCAGCATCGACCCGCCCGTCGGTCCCTCCGGGAACGCCGCCGTCCCGAGGAGCTTTTGGATGGCGTGCCCATCTTCGAGGGAGCCCGCCTCGATGAGCGCGCGCCGGATGACGTGGCCCAGTTCCCGGATGTTGCCGGGCCAGGGATGCGCCGCGAGGAGGGAGAGCACCTCCTGCGAGGGGCGGCCTGTGTCCGCCAGCCCGAGCTCGGCTTGGAAGCGTTTCTGGAAATGCGCGACGAGGGTCGAGAGGTCCGAGAGACGCTCGCGGAGCGGCGGGAGTTTGATTTCGTAGCCCGCCAGCCGGTAGAACAGATCCTCGCGGAACCTTCCCTCCGCCACCATGGTCTTCAGGTCGCGGTGGGTCGCCGCGACGATGCGCACCGAGACGGGCTCGGGCTTCTCCGCGCCGAGCGGCAGGACCACCCCATCCTCGAGGAACCGCAGGAGCTTCACCTGGAACATCGGGGAGATGTCGCCGATCTCGTCGAGGAACACGGTACCGCCGTTCCCCTGGACGAGGGCGCCGCGCCGGTCCCGCTGGGCATCGGTGAAGGCCCCCTTCTTGTGGCCGAAGAGTTCGCTCTCGATCAGCGTGTCGGGGATCGCGCCGCAGTGCACCGGCACGAAGGGGCCTTGCGGGTTGGATCCGTAGCGGTGGAGTGCGCGGGCCACGAGCTCCTTGCCCGTTCCGGTTTCGCCCAGGATGAGGACGGGAACCCGCAGGGGCGCCACGCGGCTGGTCGCCTTGTAGACCTCCACGATGGCGGGGTGCGAACCGACGATCAGGCTCTCCGGACCCTCCTCCTCCGCAGGCAGCGTTGCCATCCGGCTGGCCAGCGCCGCGCGGACCCGCTCCAGCATCAGATCCAGGTCGAAGGGCTTGGCCAGGTAGTCGAAGACGCCGTCCTTCATGGCTGAGGCGGCCGTCTCGATGCTGCCCTTGGCCGTCATGAGGATCATGGGCGGGGGATCAGGGAGTGCCCGGACTTCCTCCAGCAGATCCAGTCCCGTGCCCCCGGGCATGTAGATGTCGCTGACGATGAGGTCGGGCCGCTGTTCCCGGATCGCCGCCCTGGCAGCCGCGAAGCCGTCGGTTCGCTCGACGCGGTAGCCGCTCTTTTCGAGTGTCATGGCGACCATCTCACGGATCGCCAGATCATCGTCCACTACCAGAATGCGTGTCATGCCACCCTCAATCGGCATTTCCCGGGATCAGCGGGAGTCTAACCCGGAAGAGGCTTCCGCCCTCGGCGCCAGCTTCCACCGTCACGGTGCCGCCGTGCCAGGCCACCACATCGGCAACCAGGGCCAGGCCGAGGCCGAGGCCCGGCGCCATCCCCTGGGCGCTGCCCCGGGCGAAGCGGCCGAAGATGGCGCCGCGCTCCTGCACAGGCACCCCGGGCCCCTGGTCCTCCACCTCGAGCCGGGCCATCGATCCTTCCGACCGGAGGCTCAGCCGGACGGGCGATCCTGCGGGCGAGAACTTGAAGGCGTTGGACACGAGGTTCTCGAGGACCCGCTCGAGAAGGGCCTGGTCGCCCAGGACCCGCAGGTCCGCCTCCACGTCGACCTCGATGTTCCGCTCGGTGCCCGCGCGGAGGTACCCGGCCCGCGCGAGGCAGAGGGCGGACAGATCCAGGATCCGCGCGTCTTGGCCGAAGTCCCTGAGGCGAAGGCGCTCCAGGTCGAGCAGGGCGTCCACCATTTCGGCGAGCCGGGCGGTTTCGGTGACCACCATCTGCGCGACGCGGTTCCGCTCCGGCCCGGAGAGATCGAACTGGGCCAGGAGCTGGGCCAGGCCCCTGACGGAGGTCAGCGGGGTCTTCAGCTCGTGGGCCACGACGCGGCGGGCCTCCGCGTCCTGTTGACGGAGGTCGGCGAGGCTGCTCTGGAGGCTCTCCAGCTCGGCAATCCGGCGCTGGGCCTCATGCATGGCGCGGCGGGATTGGCGCGCGCGCAATCCGCCCACCAGGGTTCCCACCAGCAGGAGCGCGCTCAGTTCCGCCAGGGGCGCCAGCTCCAGGTCCAGGAGGTGCAGCGAGCCGGCCGAAAGCATCAGGGGGGCCAGCAGGATGGGGCTGGCGATCAGCGGAGAGATGCGGCTGGGAGACGCGAGGAGGAAGCTGCCGAGGAGGGCCAGGCCGAAGACCAGCAGGGCATCGAGCAGCGGTGGCGCCGTGCGCAGCAGGTCCTTCGACAGGATGGCTTCGGCGGACATCGCTTCGACGAGGACTCCGGGTTCGGGCGTGCCGCCCTGGGAAATGGGGGACACGAACCGATCGCCGATCCCCGCCGCGCTGGTGCCAAGGAAGACGATGCGATCCCGGAGGGCGGCCTCCAGCTCCGACCCGGGCCGATCCGACCCGAGCCGATCCGACCCGAGCCGATCCGACCCGAGCCGATCCGACCCGAGGAGGACCGCCGCACTGATCTGCGGGATGGGCCGCGTGCGGAAGGCGGGCCGGAGGATCACGCCGACGGGCACGGGAAGGCGCGCGTCCCCGAGCCGCGCGGCCGCGACGGACAGGGCGGGGAGGACCCGGCCTCCCATCTGCTTGGTCGCCGAAAATCGGCGCACGACGCCGTCCCGGTCCAGGTCGAAGCTCACGTGCCCCAGCTGGGTGCCCTGGAGCGTGCGATTCGGCATCAGCCAGGCGCCAGAATCATCCAGGCCCGCGGCGAGCACGGAGGGGCCCTGCCTCAAGGCCTGCGCCAGACCCTCGTCGCCTTCCCGGGCTTCGGGCAACAGGAGGTCGAGGGCGACGCCCTTGGCGCCCGCGGCGAACATGCGGTCGACCAGATGGGCGATCTGCGCGCGGCTCCAGGGCCAGCGGCCCTCGGATCGGATGGCCGCTTCGTCGATGAGCACCACCGCCACCTTCGAAGGCGGCCGGCCCGGCAGGCTCCTGAGCATGGCGTCGCGGACCAGCAGTTCCGCCGACGACAGCACGCCCGACAGGTGCAGGGCGAGCGCGAGCAGGGCAGCCAGGAGCGGCCAGAGAAGCTTCAGGGCGGAGTCTCCTCAAGAAGGGCCGGGATCCGATGGGGGAACGCGGCTTTCCGGGATTGTGACGCATCCGCGGAGAGGTTGGCAGGATTCACAGGCAGGGTCCGGCCCCCGCGTGGAAGCGACACCTCCAGACGATCCCCTTTCAGACGTGCCGCAGGGCTTCGACGATGCGCAGGCGTGCGGCCTTCAGGCCCGGGAAGAGGGCGCTCACCTGGATGGTCGCCTGCAGGCCGAGGGCGACGATGAGGTAGACCATGGGCACGAAGTGGATGTTCAGCTCGTAGCCGTGGCTGGTGCCGGGCGGGGCGGGCATCTGGAGGTGCAGGGCGTTCAGTCCCGCACGCAACATCAACGTGGCGGCCAGGCCCAGGGCGCTCCCCATGAGGCCGAGGCAGGCGCCCTCCCACTGGAGCAGCCTCAGCAATTGGCCGGGCTGCAGGCCCATGGCGCGCAGCACGCCGAATTCGCGGACGCGCTCCATCACGGACATGAGCAGCGTGTTCGCCGTGGCCAGCAGCACCACGAGGAAGAGTACGAGGCCCATGAAACCGAAGATGGCGAAGTAGAGCAGCTTCACCTGGCGGTAGAAGGAGGCCAGCTCGAACCAGGGTTTCACCGACGTTTCCGGCAGCAGGGCTTGGAGCCGGGATTGTTCGGTGGCCGTGTCCTGGGGACGTTTCAGCACGATGGACAGCTTCGACCGCGCCGGCCCGGCGTCCAGCAGTTGGCTCGCGGTGGCGAGGCTGACGCTGAGGAAGCGGTCGTTCAGCTCGCGGAGCCCGAGGTCCTGCAATCCCACCACCTCGACGTCGACGGCGTTCAGCGCGCCATCACGGGTGGTGGACATGAGGGTGAGCGGCGAGCCCACCGTGGCGCCGAGGGCCCGGGCCAGACCGAGTCCGAGGATGACTTCGCGGGCCGCGGGATCGGCGGAAAGCCAGCGCGAACCCGCGCCGCCCGCCACCTGTGCGCCTGCCTTCACCGCCTCCAGGCAGGCCATGTGCTTGGGCTCCAGGGCCGGATCCACGGCCGTGCCGAGGAAGGCCACGCTCTTCGGGCCGCTGCTGAGCAGGCCCATGAACTGGATACGCGGTAGCACTTCGGCCACGGCGGAGTCCAGACGGAGCCGCGCCGCCAGGGCTTCCCCATCCGGCAGGGCCTTTTCCAGACTCTGAGCCTCATCGCCATCCATCGCGCCCGGCGGCATCACCTGCAGGTGGCCGAGGCCGCCGCGGATGGCGCCATCAGACAGCCCCTGGAAGGTCTGGGCCATGAAGCCCCCCGCCAGGCTGAGTGCGAGAAAGCCCGCCACCACCACCATGAGGGTGAGCGCCGTGCGCCGCCGCTGGCGCAGCAGGTTCCGGAGGGCGAGGCGGGCGAGGATCATGAGGCCTCCGCCAGCCGCCCGTCCCTGAGACGGAAGACCTGATGGGCCCGGGCGATGACGGCGGGGTCGTGGCTGGCGACGAGGAAGGTGACGCCGCGCTCGGTGGCCAGCTCGGCCATGAGGTCCATGAGGGGGCCGCCGTGGGCGTGATCCAGGCTGGCGGTGGGTTCGTCGGCGAGCACCAGCAGCGGATCCGGGGCCAGGGCGCGGGCGATGGCGGCACGCTGCTGCTGGCCGCCGCTCAGCTGTCCGGGCCGGTGGTGGCGCCGGTCGGCGAGGCCCACGCGGTCGAGGGCCATCTCGGCCCGCTGCCGCGCTTCGGTTTCGGGCGTGCCCTGGAACTGGAGGGGCAGCATCACGTTCTCCAGGGCCGACAGCACGGGGACGAGGTTGAAGGCCTGGAACACGAAGCCCATCCGCCGCAGCCGCAGGTCGCAGCGGGCCCTTTCGGGCAAGGTGGACACGGATTCGCCGTCGAGGAGGACCTCGCCTTCATCGGGCGTGTCCAGCAGGCCCGCCAGTTGAAGGAGGGTGGTCTTGCCGCTGCCGCTGGGCCCCGCCAGCACCGCCAGGCAGCCCTTCGGAACCTGCAGCGATACGTCGAATACGCCGGCGCGCTCGCCGCCGAGTTCGTAGGCGCGGGTCAGGTTGCGGAATTCCAGCATCCGATCAGTGTAGCGATCTGCCCGGATCAGAACTGCATGGCGTAGGCCAGCTTCGCGAAGAGCCCGCGTTCGATCATGCGTTCGGAGGGCAGGATGGCCCCGGGATCCCGGCGCCGCTGGCCCGACCAGCCGATGTAGGCGTTGGTGAAGGCGTTGGGTTGCCAGCCCAGAAAGCCCTTGAGGAACTTGTCCACGCCTTCGGCCTCGCTGCCGTCGTAGCGCACGACGAAGGCCTGGGTCTTCACGTAGATGGAGTACGGGAACTGCCAGCTTCCCGAGGCCGTGAGTTCGCGGGCGCGCACGAGGCGCTGGTCGTCCCCTTCGCGGTCGAGGCCGGACTGCTGGGCGGCGAGGTTGTACGAGATGGCGCCGACGGTGCCATAGATGGACACCCAGGCCGTCTGGAGCCGCGCGGGATCTCCCGAGGACAGGTCGATGGTGCGGGCCCGCGTGGCGTTCCAGCCGAACTGCAAGGGAGAGTGCTGCCTCCAGTTGCCGCCGAGGGTGAGCGAGCGCGCCGCCACGGATCGCGTGTGATCGTTGCCCCAGGTGCGTCCGGCCACATCCCAGTTGAAGAAGAAGCTCAGGCGGCCCGCGGTTTCCATCCAGGCGTCGAGGCCCACGGCCCGGTCCAGGGGATCGCTGTTCCACCAGGCGAGGTGCCGGTACCGCAGGGTGGCGTTGGCCTGGGAGAGCCGGCCTTCGTTCCAGTTCTCCTTCCATGTGATGGAGGCGGTCTGGCGGCGGTAGCCCTGAAGATCCGTGAAGCCCGAGAGCAGCATCAGATCGGGGCTGGTGGCCTGGCTGATGAGGGCGGCGTTCCAGTTCCGCGTGTTCCAGTCCAGTTCGGCAGACGTCGACGTGCCGCGCTGGGAGGACAGGGTGCCGTCGGCCTGGGGCAGGTGGGTCACGGCGCTCATGGCGCTGCCAAGGACGTGGAATTCAGAGCCCAGGTACTGATCCAGGTAGATGCCGCCGCTTTGTCCGCCCGTGAATCCGGTTCCGCCCATCAAGGCCTTTTCGGTGCCCAGGAAGGAGAGGCCCGAGCCGCGGTCATCCGTCTGCAGTTTCATGGCCGCCGCCGTATCGCGGGTGGCTTTGCCATCCAGGCCCACGGCCCCGTTGGCACCGAGGAGCAGGCCGCCGTCCTCATCCTTGGCGTGCAGCACGCTCCAGCTGGCGAAGGAGGCCTGGCCCGAAGCCTTCACGCCGAAGAGCGGGTTCTGGATGGAGCGGCTGAAGAACTGGCGCTGGGCGCCCTGGACGCCCAGCAGGTCCATGCCTTCGAGGAAGAAGGGCCGCCGTTCGGGGTAGAACACCTTGAAGCGGCTGTTGATCTGCAGCGGATCCACGTCTGCGTCCGCCGTGGCGAAGTCGGGGCGGTACGTGCCTTCGAAGGTGAGTTCCGTGGTGGCATAGCGCAGGTCCGCGCCCAGCTGGGTCTTCGACCGGGTCGGCGCGTTGGGGTCCTGGCTGAGATCCTGGGTGCGGTTGAAGGTGGCGAAGGGGATGAAGAGGAAGGGCGAGCCCGGCTGGTCCACCGGGGCGCCGGACACGCGGGCCATCTGGCAGATGTCGCACTGCACATCCTTGCTCATGCGCGGCCAGGAGATGCCGTAGCGGCGCTCGCGGGGGATGATGCGCAGGAAGCGCATGGCCCAGTCGCCGGGCCTGCGGCGCAGGCTGCTGTAGGGCACGCGCATCTTGACCACGTAGCCGTCCGGGGTCAACACGCCCGTGGAATCCCAGAGGCAATTGTAGGACGAATTCTCCCCCGTGCTGTCCGAGCCGATCTCATCGATCTGCCCGCCGAGGGGCGTCACGAAGAGCCGGATGATGCTCTGCCCCTTGCCCGAGGGATCGAGGTCCACGCCGACGAAGTCGAAGTCACCGCTGTTGGTGTCGCGCATGTGGCGGGCGGCGTGGATCTTCGCAGGCTCGGGATCCTTGGCCTCGATGGCGATGTAGAGGGCGTCGGGACCCCAGCCCACGTGGACGGTGGTGGGCCAGCGGTTCTCACCCTTGTCATCGGGCATGATCATGCCCCACTCCCGGATCTCCAGGGCACCGGCCCAGGTGGAAAGATCCGCATCCCGCGCCATCGAAGGTGCCTGCGCTAGCCGCGGAATGGCGACGTGGGGCGGATTGGGGGACTGGGAGGCGAGCAGGGGAAGACAAGCAAGCGCGAGGGCCGGATGACGCATGGGTTCCCCAAAAGGGTGATTTCCATGCCTACGAGGACTTTCGCAGATCGGTTTAGAGGGTGGATCCCTCAACGGATGCTGAAGCGCTCCAGGTCGCTCTGCTGGTAGGTCATATTGAAGAGGAATTTCGCTTTAACCGGTTTTCCATCCACAATGGCAGGCTCGAATTCGTACCCCATCGCCCATTGGATGGCATGCAGGTAAAGCTCCGGGGGTCCCTGTTTGATGTAGGCGCGCATGGGCTTTCCATCTTCGCCCACCAGCAGTTCCACGAGGACGTTGCCGGCGGTTCGGCGTTCCAGGGCTTCCACCGGCCATGGGGGACGGTAACCATCGGATTTGATCTTCACCGAACTCCAGTTGTGGAACTCGGATGGATTGATCCGGGTGGCTTCGGGGGCCGGTGGGAAGGTCATCGGGAAGACCACATTCGCATAGGGCCGGTTCAGCGCGAAGCTGGTCCATTTGTAGAAGTTGGTGGCGAAGGCGGCCAGGGTGGCATGGATTTCCGAAACCCCCTCATCGATCCCGCTGCGAGCGGCAGTGATGTTGGCGAACCAGATACGCTGGGGCTGCCCTGGGAGGTTCTCGTTCACCTTGGCATTCTTCCCCTCGCTGGCTCGCCCAGACACCTGAAAGGCCACTCGGTCGTAACGATCATGAATCGCTGCGACCAAAAAACGCATCTGAAGGGCGTTGGGCGGAATTGATCCTGAGCTTGGAAGCACCGTGAATCCGGCCTGCTGGAACATGTCGGTCAGGGCTTTCAGAAGGCTCGCCTTGTCCATCTTGGATTTGAATTTGCCACCCTTGAGGGACACCTCGTCCAGGACGATCTGGACAGGCGCCAGTGCCACCGGTGCAGGCGTGGCTGCTTGCGGAGATGTCGTCGGCGGCGTCAGGGCCGGCATCGCTGGGGTCTGGGCCTGGGCCAGGGTCCAGACAACCGGAAGGAGGCATCTCATGGGCTCTCCGAAACAAATGGCACGATTGATTTCAGGTTCGAAGGCCATGTTAGCAAAACAGCTGCTCATCTCCAGCGTCAATAGACGCAATTAGGGTGCGGCTCGGCGCCTCCTCGTTGGAGGTGGACGTTTGCATGCTCGAGGTTCGGTCAGGCCTGTCTGCGGGCCCGGAATGCCTGCTCGTAAGCCGCGGTGCTCGCTTCGAGGCCGCCCTCTTCCACTTCGCCGATGAGGTCGTAGGCGTGGGCCTTCACGATGCGCACGCGCTGGATGGTGTTCACCTGGGGGGCGCCGTCCACCAGCAGCACGTTGCCATCGATGTCCGGGGCCTGGCCCGCGTGGCGGCCCTTCACGATGAGGTCGGTCTCCTCGTGGGCGCCTTCCACCAGCACATCGATGACCTGGCCCACCAGCTCCTGGTTCTTTTCGCGGGCGATCTTCTGCTGCAGCTCCAGGAGGCGGCGCTTGCGGGATTCCTTCGTGCGTTTCTGGATGGGGTCACCCAAGCCGTAGGCCGAGGTGCCCTCTTCGGGGCTGTAGGTGAAGACGCCCACGTGTTCGAAGCGGGCTTCCTTCACGAAGGCCTTCAGTTCTTCGAAGGCGGCCTCGTCCTCACCGGGGAAACCCACGATGAAATTCGAACGGATGGCGATGCCCGGCACGATGCGGCGCACCTTTTCGATGAGCTTCAGGAAGGAGGCGCGGCTGCCGCCCCGGGCCATGGCCTTGAGGATGCCGGCATCCGCATGCTGCAGGGGCATGTCGAGGTAGCGCGCGCAGTTGGGGGTTTCCGCCATGGCGTGCAGGAGGCCGTCCGTGAGGCGGTTGGGATAGGCGTAGTGGACGCGGAACCAGCGCAGGCCTTCCACATGCCCGAGGGCGCGCACGAGCTTTTCCAGCGCGTCGGGATCGCCGAAGTCGCGGCCATAGTCCGTCGTGTCCTGGCCCACGAGGCTGATCTCGAGCACGCCCTGGGCCACGAGGTTCTTGGCTTCATTCACGACGCTTTCGACGCTGCGGCTGCGCTGGCTGCCCCGCAACTGGGGGATGACGCAGAAGGCGCAGGCATGATCGCAGCCCTCGCTGATCTTGAGGTAGGCGCTGGCCTTGGGGGTGGTCAGCATGCGGGGGCTGGCTTCGGTGTAGAGGTAGTCGGGGTTGGGGTTCAGCTCGAAGCTGGCGCCGGCGCCGATGATCTCGGCGATCTGCTCGATGTCCCGGGTGCCCAGGCAGGCGTCGATCTCGGGCATCTCGGCCATGAGGTCGTCCCGGTAGCGCTCCACCAGGCAGCCCGCCACGATGAGCTTTTCGCAGGCGCCCTCCTGCTTCATGGAGGCGGCCTGCAGGATGGCTTCGACGCTCTCCTGCTTGGCGGCGTCGATGAAGCCGCAGGTGTTCACCACGAGCACCTGGGCCTCCTCCAGCACCGGGGTGATCTGGTAGCCCTTGAGGCGCAGATGGCCCAGCATCACCTCGGAATCCACGAGGTTCTTGGGGCATCCCAGGGACATGAAACCGACTTTGGTCAAAGGCACTCCATACCCCGCAGGGTGAACCTCATAGAATACAACGGGCGGCCGATGAAGTCAGCAGCGCGTGTTAAACTCAACGCCCCTCCGGATCTGCCATGAAACTCACCCTCCAGGTTGATGGTGCCCTGCACCCTGTGACCCTCACGGAAGAAGGCATCACCGTCGGCCGGGGCGACCAGGCGACGATCCGGATCCAGGCCAATGCCGTCAGCCGCGTCCATGCCCGGATCTTCCTGAAGGGCGGCCAGCCCTACGTGATGGACATGAAGTCCCTCAACGGCACCACGCTCAACGGCGCGGCGCTGACCGAACCCATGCCCCTGCACCCGGGTGACACGGTGCTGCTGGGCGAGGCCATGGTGATGTGGGTTCCCGAGGGCGGCGCGGCGGCGCCGACGGGCCTGAACCTGGACCTGGCGCCCAAGGCGGCCATTTCGAAGATTTCCCTGGAGGACCGCGCCTTCGACGCGTCGGGCTCCATCCTCGTGCCCCACGCCAGCCTGGAGGCCATGCTGGCCCAGGCCAGCGGCCAACACCCTGCGGGCGAAGCGGTCACGCTCTTCCAGCGCCTGGCGAGCATGGCGGGCACCCTGCTGCGGGCGGCGGGACTGACCGAGCTGCTGGAATCGGTGATGGGCCTCGTGACGGCCCAGATCCCCTGCCAGCGCGGCTTCATCCTGCTGGCCGACGCCGGGGGCGAACTGGTGCCCGAACTGATCTGGGAGGAGCAGCCCGGGGTGCACACCAACCCCATCAGCCGCACCATCGCCCGCACGGCCATGGACAACCGCGTGGCCATCCTCACGACGGACGCCCGCATGGATCCCCGCTTCAGCGCGGGCGAGAGCATCAAGATCCACGGCATCACCTCGGCCCTCTGCGCGCCCCTCATCGTGGAAGAGCAGGCCCTGGGCGTGATCTACCTGGAGACGAGCCTGAACAAGGGTGGCTTCAAACGCGAGGACGAACACCTGCTCAGCGCCATGGCCAACTTCGCCGCCGTGGGCATCCAGCGCGAGCGCGAGGCCAAGTTCCGTCAGCGCCTCGAGCGCTACCACAGCCCGGCGGTGGTGGATCAGATCCTGAAGTCCAGCCAGAGCAAGGAGGCCCCGGCCCTGCAGGCCCAGCGCTGCCAGATCAGCGTGCTCTTCGCCGACATCTCGGGCTTCACGCGCATGAGCGAGGGCATGGAGCCGCTGGTGCTCGCAGGCATACTCAACCGCACCTTCGAGGCCATGACCGATCAGATCTTCAGCCGGGGCGGCACGCTGGACAAGTACATCGGCGACGCCATCATGGCCTTCTTCGGCGCGCCCAACCCCGACCCCGACCACGCGCGCCACGCGCTGGAGGCGGCCGTCGCCATGCAGAAGACCCTCTACGCCCTCAATTCGGCAAGGCCCGAGGGTTACCCCGAACTGAGGATGCGCATCGGCATCAACAGCGGCGAGGCCTTCGCGGGCGACATCGGCTGCGAGAAGCGCATGGACTACACCGTCATGGGCAGCACCGTGAACCTGGCCTCCCGTCTGGAAAGCGGCGTGGCCAAGCCCGGCCAGATCGTCGTCGGCCCCCGCACCGCGGAGCTCGTGGGCAAGGAAAGCCTGCGCCAGCTCGCGGCCTTCTCCCTCAAGGGCATCGAACAGGACGTGAAGCCCTACGAGGTGGTGTGGTCCCAGGATTCGGACACGGCGATCCACGGCATGGGTTGAATCCCAGCCAACAGGGCTCTCGAACATGGCCGCTCTTGGAGCGCGGCATCGGTTTGACTGCTGGCTAAGTTGGTGATGACATGGTCACATATCACATCAACACCCCAAGGGAGATTCCGTGAGCTCAGACCAGTTCTTCATTCAGCAGTTCGGGACCGAGCAGGGGCCAGTGCCCTTCACGGACCTTCAGCTGATGGCCCGATCCGGCCAGATCAAGGGCTCCACCCTGCTCCGGAAGGAGGGCGGCCAGTGGTTCCCGGCCAAGGAACTGACCGGCGTCTTCTCCGAAAAGGAATGGATCGTCGCCCTGCTGATTTCTTTCTTCCTCGGCGGGCTGGGCATCGACCGGTTCTACCTCGGACAGACCGGTCTCGGCGTGGCCAAGCTCCTCACCCTCGGTGGATGCGGCGTCTGGGCCCTGATCGACTTCATCCTGATCGCCCTGAACAACGTCAAAGATGCGGACGGACTCCCTCTTCGCAAGTAGTTCCCGATCTCTGGCCCTCCTGCTGTTCGGGGGGGCCCTGTTGCTGGTGGGGCTCGTCCCGGTCGCAGGCTGGGAGGCCCTGCCGGACCTCTGCCTGTTTCACCGGCTGACGGGGCTGCTGTGTCCCACCTGCGGGCTCACCCGGTCCTGGGCGGCCCTGGCGCGGGGCCAGATCGGCATGTCGCTGCACTTCCACGCGCTCGGAGCGCCGGCCCTGGTGCTGGTGGGCCTGGGCCTCGGACTGAGCCTGGCGGGGCGGCTGCGGCCCATCCCGTCGATGGTGAAGATCCTGGGCGTCGCGCTGTGGTCGGCCTATGCCATCGGCCGGATGCTCGGATTGCTTCCGGGTCCCTGAGGGGCAGGGGCCCTCGTCAGCGGTCCGATTCCTTGATGAAGTCCTTCCACAGCATGGACGGCTGGATGCCCGAGTTCCGCTGGTACTTGCCCGATTCGTAGCTGTCGTACTCGCCGCTGACGGTGTGGTAGAAGATCTGGCAGATGGCCACGCCCGCATAGATGCGCACGGGCTGGATGCAGCTGATCTCCAGGGTCCAGTAGCCGCAGAAGCCGATGTCGCCGAAGCCCGCGGTGACGTGCACGAAGAGCCCCAGGCGTCCCACGCTGCTGCGCCCCTCCAGCATGGGCACCATGCCGCGGGTCTCGGTGTATTCGAGCGTGCGGCCGAGGTAGAGCTTCCCCGGCTGCAGCAGCAGGCCCTCGGCGGGGATCTTCAGGAACTCGATGCCATTGGGTTTCGCCATGTCGAGTTCGTGCTCGGTGTAGACCGCCAGGTCCTCGCCGAGCCGCAGGTTGTAGCTGTTGGGGTTGAGCTGGCTGCCCTGCCAGGGTTCGATGCGGATGCGACCATCCGCCTTCGCCTCGAGGATCTGCTTGCCGGTGAGGATCATGGCGGGCTCCACTGGGGCGTGGGATGGATGACGGCCCGCAGCATGCGGACGCTGCCGAAGGCCGTGAGCGCGAGGACCAGGGCGAGGGCGGCCCGGCGCAGGGCCCGGGTGAAACGGGGTCCCGTGAGGAGGGGGGACGGCAGCCAGGGGGCACCGAGTCCGGCCAGGCAGAGGGCGAAGAGGGGGAAGGCGAAGGGGTGCAGGGTCCAGGCTTCGTGGACCTGCCCGTGGGCCAGGGCCACGAAGGCACGGGTGAGCCCGCAGCCTGGGCAGGGCAGGCCCGTGACGGCATGGAAGGCGCAGATGTCCAAGCCCCCGAAGCTGGGAAGGCCGTCCGGGGGAAGCAGGCGGCTCAGGGCCAGGACCAAGGCGCAAATCCCCGCCATGAGCGTCGCGCCACGGGGAAGCAGGAACGCTCTCCCGGCGCGGTGCTCATGGAAAGGAGCCATCTCCGCCAAGGCCTAGGCCTGGAAGGCGCCCTTGACCTCGGGCTTCACGAGGATGACGAGGGCCCAGATGCCGAAGGGCAGGCCCAGGCAGCAGCAAGGCGAGAGGCAGGGCACCATGGCGAGGATGGCGGCGGTCATGGCGAATCCGTAGCTGCGGGCATCCTTCATCTTCAGGGCGCCCATCAGGACCACCACACCGAAGGCGATGCCGACGACGGCCATGGCCATGCCGATGCCCCCGCCCATCAGCTGGGCCATGCGCGCATTGTCGCCGTAGCCGCGCATGGCCATGGGGAAGGCCGTACCCATCATGTGGCCCAGCAGCGAGAACAGCTGGAGCGCGATGCCGATGGCGGCGGTGACGATGAGCGCGATGGCGGGACCCTTCAGCTGGTCAAGGGCCGCGCGGCGGGAGCCGTCCTGTTCGAAGTTCATGGGATTCCTTTCGCAAGCGGCGGGAGCCGCGGGTCAGGGCGGCATCGACGCGGCATCAACGTGATGTCAGCGGTCGACCTTGATGCAGACGGATTTGCTGATCATGTCGCCGACGTGCTTGCGCTCGCTGCCGAACACGAGGAGGTAGAGGATCGTGAAGTTGAGGATGTGGCCCACGCGGCGCAGGATGGCGGTGCCGAAATCGATGCGGCCGAGGGGGTTGTCCTCGGGCACGATGCGCAGCTTCATCAGCTTCTTGCCGATGCTGCCGCCGTAGTGGCTTTCGCAGTAGGGGATGAAGAGGAAGCTGTAGGCGAGGCCCGCCAGGCCCAGCAGGGGGAAGACGATGCAGCCGAGGAAGGGCACGATGACGCCGAGCACGAAGACGGCGATGTAGAGGACGATGAAGGGCACGACGTCGATGATCACCGCCACCAGACGGGTGAAGAAGTCGCCCCGCTCCCCGATGGGCTGGGCGTCGTCGGGGATGGGGGGCAGGTAGGCGGCGAGGAAGGCGGGCATGGGGCCGTCGGCCGCGGGCGCTGAGGCCGGCGCGGGCGTCACGGGCTTGGGCGCGGGCGGCGGAGCAACGGGTGGAGTGGCGGGGGGAAGGGGCGGGGTGACGGGCGTGGCGGGTGCGGGGACGGCCACGGGGCCCGTGGCGTTCTGATCCTGCACGGGGAAGGGGCCTTCGCCGCCGCCGGCGGGCTTGCCGACGTGGATGGCCGCCAGGTCCTCGGCGGACATGCGCACGGTGCCCGAGGGGACCGGGGCGTCCTGGATGTTGATGGCCACGGTGGCCGCGACTTCGGGATGGGGATCCTGGAAGGTGAGCTGCACCTGGCCGAGGGTGATGCGGTCGCCGTCGCGCAGGGGCGAGGACTGCACCCGGTTGCCGTTCACGAGCACGCCGTTGCTGCTTTGCAGGTCCTGGATCTCGAAGCCGCCGCCCAGCTTGCGGATCACGCAGTGGTGGCGGCTGATGCTGGGATCGGGCAGCCGGAGGGTGTTGTCCAGCTCGCGCCCCATGTGGACTTCGTTATCGATGATTTCGAATTCTCGGGCGCCTGCGCTTTCGTGGACAAGCAGTTTGGCCATGGAAATCCTCAGGATGTGGGATGGGCGGAAGTGTAGCGCACCGGGGTGGGTGCGAATAGTCCGTGGATCTCGGTTCTTTCTTGACGGGCTGATGCGGACCCGCCACTCTTCCCCCAAGACTTAGGGTGCAGGCATGGTGCTTTTCAACGCGGCCACCAAGGAATTGACGGCCAAGATCGTTTATTACGGCCCTGGCCTGTGTGGGAAGACGACCAACCTCCAGCATGTCTACGACACGCTGCCCGGCGACGGCCGCGGCAAGATGCTCTCCCTGGCCACCCAGACGGACCGCACCCTCTTCTTCGACTTCCTGCCCATCGAACTCGGCACCATCCGCGGGATGAAGACCCGCATCCAGCTCTACACCGTCCCCGGTCAGGTCTTCTATGACGCCACCCGGAAGCTGGTGCTGCGCGGGGCCGATGCCGTCGTCTTCGTGGCCGACTCCCAGGCCCCGGCCCTCGAAAGCAACAAGGAGAGCTTCCAGAACCTCATCAGCAACCTGAAGGACCAGGGGGCCGACCTGGAGAAGATCCCCCACGTGATCCAGTGGAACAAGCGGGACACGCCCAACGCCCTGCCGGTGGACCAGCTGAATCGGGAGATCAACCTCTACGGGGCCCCCACCTTCGAGGCCTGCGCCATGCGGGGCGAAGGGGTCAAGGAGACCCTCACGGGCGTTGCCAAGCTGGTGCTCAAGAGCCTGGCGGAGAAATACGGTGGCGGCGTGGTGGAGGAGCCCCCGGTCCTGCTGGGTGGCGCCCCGCCTCCCCCTCCGGCCCCGTCGGCCGAATCCACCCGGCCCCTGGAGGTCGAGGAGCTGTCCGCCGGTGAACTGCTGGAAGAGATCGAGGAGATCCCCACCGAGCCCGCCCAGCCCGGACAGCCGGCCCATGCCCCCGTGGCCACCCACATGCCCCACAGCAGCGTGGTGGAAGTGCCCGTGGTGCTGGACCGCAGCCTCTTCAGCGGCGATTCGCCCGTGGAGATCCGGCTGAAGCTCTACATCAAGTAGGGCGAAAAACGCCGCGCGTTTTTCGTGATCGCGCGGACGCAGTCCGCGCGCTTGAGGCAAACTGGAGGTTTGGACTCGAGGCCCCACCATGTCCCGCCAGATCGTCACCCGCTTCGCCCCATCCCCCACCGGCATGCTCCACATCGGCGGGGTCCGCACGGCCCTCTTCTGCTGGCTCTTCGCCCGCAAGCACGGGGGACGCTTCATCCTGCGCATCGAGGACACGGACCTCTCCCGCAGCACCGACGACAACATCCGCATCATCGAAGAAGGCATGGCCTGGTGCGGCCTGGACTGGGACGAGGGCCCGGTGGTGGGCGACGCCAGCCAGTGGAAGGGTCCCCACGGCCCCTACCGCCAGATGCAGCGCATGGACCTCTACAAGGCCAAGATCCAGGAGCTGCTGGACAAGAACCTCGCCTACCGCTGCCGCTGCTCCCGCGAGGCCATCGAGGAGCGCCGCAAGACGGTGGAAGCCGCCGGCAAGGTCTTCCAGTACAACCGCGGCCTGGACGCCGGGAAGGGCTGTGCCGCCGCCCACCACGACGCCAGCCAACCCGCCGCCATCCGCTTCCGCATGCCCGAATCCGGCGACATCGTCGTGCCCGACCTCATCAAGGGCGACACGCGATTTCCAGCCGACAGCCTCGATGACTGGATCATCGCCCGCACCGGCGACGGTCCCGGCGAGATCGGCGTGCCCACCTACAACTTCTGCGTGGTGGTCGACGACACGCACATGCAGGTGACCCACGTCATCCGCGGCGACGACCATCTCAACAACACGCCCAAGCAGATCCCCCTCTTCGCGGCCTTCGGCTACGACCTGCCGGCCTTCGCCCACGTGCCCATGATCCTCGGGGCCGACGGCGCCAAGCTGAGCAAGCGCCACGGCGCCACCAGTATCACCGAGTACCAGGCCATGGGCCTGCTGCCCTCCGCCGTGCGCCTGGCCCTGGCGCGTCTCTCGTGGACACCCAAGATCGACGGCAAGGCCGTGGAAAGCGCCGAAGAAGAATTGCTCACGGACGAGCAGATGATCCAGCTCTTCGATCTGGCGGACTGCCAGAAGAGCGCCGCGCGCTTCGACATGGACAAGCTGCAGTGGCTGAACCAGAAGCTCATCCAGCGGTCCACCTGGCAGGAGCTGGAGCCGCATCTGCGCCCCTTCGTCATGGAGGTTTCCAAGGGGGCCTGGGAGGCCAAATCTGACGTCTGGAAGGCCCAGGCCATCCAATGCACGCAAAAGGGCAAGTCGCTCACCGACATGGCCGAGGCCCTGCGCTTCGCCTTCGAGCGGCCCGCCGCCTTCGACGAGAAGGCCGTGGAGAAGTTCATGACGCCCGTCGCCAAGCTTGCCCTCCGCGATCTGGCGGGCCTGACGGACTACAGCCACGAGGGGCTGGAGGCGGGCTTCAACGCCATCCTCGAGCGCCACGGCCTCAAGACCAAGGATCTTGCCCAGGCCCTGCGCGTGGCCCTCTGCGGCAAGCCCGTCAGCCCCGGCATCTATGACACGCTCATGCTCGTGGGCCGGGACGAGGTGCTGGCGCGCCTGGAACGCTGGCTGTGAGGGATAGGCGGCATTGATGGATCTGCAGGAGTTCACCCATCTCACCCTCGCGGTGCTGGAGGACCAGGGCACGGCGGCCTACGCGCCGACCATCCTCGCCGATGAGACCGTCCAGGTGATCCAGGGCATTCCCGAGGGCTTCGACCACCGGAAGGCGCTCCAGGAAACGATCCAGCGCCTCGGCCTCGAGCAATCCGATTTCTACTTCGGCGTGAAATCGGGCCCGGGCGAAGTCACGACCGGCTTCCACACACCCGTCGCCACCCACTTCCAGAAGATTTCCGAACTGCACAAGGGCTTCGTCGTCTCCGACCTGGCCGACTGCGCCTGGTGGACCCTGGGCCAGGGGCGGGACCAGTAGCCACTTCAAAAAAGCTGGAACCGCGAATGGCGCGAATCGCCCTGCGGGCGCGCGAATGAAAGCCGGAAGGTGCTTCCATTGTTTTGTTGTGTTTTTATTCGCGTCCATTCGCGTCATTCGCGGTTTCAACTCTTCTTTTTCTGGGTTCCCGCTATGCTGGTTGCATGATCCGCTTCTCGGCCGTGCACCCGCGCCCTAGCACCTTGCGTGCGGGGGGGAGCTGCAGCCGCTGACCTGGATCCAGGTTTCGACATCCCCCCGCCGCATCCGGCGGGGTTTTTGTTTTAGGGGGCACCCGTGAACCAGCATCCCAAGCTCGCCATCATCGGCTTCGGCACCATGGGCCAGGCCATCTGCGCCGGCCTCGTGGAAGCCTCGGGCTACCCGGCCCAGCAAATCCAGGCCGCCGACTGCCATCCGGCCCACGCGAAGGTCCGCGCCGAGGCACTCGGCATCGGGCTGTCCAAGGATGCCGAGGCCGCCGTCAAGGCCGCCGAGGTGGTGTTGCTCTGCGTGAAGCCGAAGGACCTGAAGGATCTGCTGGCCGGGCTGACGGCGGCGGGGGCTCTGGATCACAAGCCCCTGGTGGTATCGATCGCCGCGGGCACGACGCTCGCCTTCCTCGATGCCCACACACCCGAGGGCACGCCCCTCGTGCGCGCCATGCCCAACACGCCCTGCTCCATCCGCAAGGGCATGACCGTGCTGGCCCCGGGCAAGGGCGTCAGCGAGGCCCAACTGGCCACGGCCCGGGCTCTCTTCGAACCCCTGGGCCGCGTCATGGATCTGGACGAGAAGCACATGGACGCCGTCACCGGCCTCAGCGCCAGCGGCCCGGCCTTCGTCTTCGTCATCCTCGAATCCCTCGCCGAGGGCGGCGTCCAGTGCGGCCTGCCCCGGGCCGTGGCCGTCGAGCTCGCCGCCCAGATGACCCTGGGTGCCGCCTCCATGGTGCTGGAGACGGGCCGCCATCCCGCGGCCCTCAAGGACGAGGTCACCACCCCCGCCGGCTGCACCATCGCCGGCCTGCTGGCCCTCGAAGACGGCCGCATCCGCTCCGTCGTCGCCCGGGGCATCGAACGCGCGACCCAGGTGGCGGCGGGCCTGGGCTGAGGTTTAGCGCCCGTTCGAACGATAGCTGATACAATGGTCGTGATTAATGACCCCAGCGGCGCCGCTGAGTCGGCCGCCCTGCCTGGACGTATCGGAGGATCATCGTGGATCCCTGGGAGCCCCCCGACCTGAACCCCGTCACCGCGGAAGCGACTGGGCCGGGCGGGTCCCGATGAATTCCCAGATGCCGATCTACACCGAGAAGGCCCGCTGCCAGGACTGCTACAAGTGCCTGCGGGCCTGTCCCGTCAAGGCGATCCAGGTGGTGGACGACAGCGCGGCCGTCATGCCGGATCGCTGCATCTACTGCGGCACCTGCGTGAACGTCTGCCCCGTGGGGGCCAAGAAGGTCCGCGACGATCTGGGTCAGGCGCGGCTGCTGCTCAAGCGCAAGGCGAAGGTGGTGGTGAGTCTGGCGCCCTCCTTCCGGGCGGAATTCCCCGACCTGGAGCCGAGCCGGCTCATCCACGCCCTTAAGGAGCTGGGCTTCTGGGCGGTCTCCGAAACGGCCCTGGGCGCGGAGGAAGTATCCGCGGCCTGCGCGCAGGCCCTGGCGAAGGGCGGCCCGGGCGTCTACTTCTCCACGGCCTGTCCCACGGTGGTGGAGCTGATCCGGCGGTACCACTGCGACCAGATCCCCTCGCTCATGGGGCTGATGTCGCCGCTGCTGGCGCATTGCAAGCTGCTCCAGCGGGAATACGGCGAAGAGGTCGGCATCGTCTTCATCGGCCCCTGCATCGCCAAGAAACTGGAGGCCGACGCGCATCCGGACCTGCTCGATGTGGCGCTCACCTTCGCCGACCTTCGCCAGTGGCTGGACGAACGGGGCATCGATGAGACGTCCGAGCCGGTGGGCGAAGCGGATGTCTTCCTGCCCCGGGGAGCGCGGGATGGCGCGCGCTATCCCACGGAGGGCGGCATGAATCAGAGCATCGCTTCCCGCGGGAAGGGCGTCGATGCCACGTTCATGACCTTCTCCGGCATCCCTTCGCTGCAGGCGGCCATCCAGGATCTGCCGGGCCGTGCGATCCCGCAGACCCTCTTCCTGGAACTGCTGGCCTGCCAAGGCGGCTGCGTGAACGGGCCCCAGGCCTCGAAGGCCTGCGGCACCGCCCTGAAGTGGCTGCAGGTGATGAGCCACGCCTCGGAACCCGAAGAACCCCTCCGGGAACCCGCGCTCTCCCTGGCCGCCGTGACCTCGGCCCATCCCGTGCCCCGGTTCAGCCACGCGCCCGAGGCGCTGGCCGGGGCCCTGCTGCGCCTGGGCAAGGCCTGCCCCGAAGACGAACTCAACTGCGGAGGCTGCGGCTATGACCGCTGCCGTCACCTGGCGGAGGCGCTCCTGGAAGGCCGCGGCGAGCCGAACATGTGCGTCTCCCACATGCGGAACCTGGCCATGGACAAGGCCAATGCCCTGATCCGCTCCATGCCCGCGGGCGTGGTGCTCGCGGACGAGCGCCTGGCCATCATCGAATGCAACCGGCGTTTCGCGGAGACCCTGGGCGGGGACGTGCCGGACATCTTCGACGCCAAGCCCGGCCTGGGCGGCGCCGACCTGGCCAGGATCGCCCCGGAGCTGCGGGCCCCCTTCACCAAGGGGCTGGAGCAGACGGTCGACGCGCTGCGCAAGGAAGTGCGCATGGGCGACCGCATCCTGCGGCTCACCGTCTTCACGGTCCAGCCGGGGCGCGTCGTCGGCGGCATCCTCCAGGACATCACCGAACCCGCGGTGCGGCGGGAGCAGGTGCTCCAGCAGGCCCAGGAGGTGATCCGCAAGAACGTCAGCACCGTCCAGCAGATCGCTTTTCTTTTGGGAGAGAACGCGGCGGAGACGGAGATGATGCTCGAATCGCTGTCCTCGTCCTTCCGCCTCGCGCCCTCGCCCCTGGGCGGACCGGCGCCCGACGAGGAAGCCCCCCGTGAGCACTAGTGCACCGCCCTTCGTCATCGAGCTCGATCATGCCCAGGAGAAGAAGACCGGGCAGTCGGCCTGCGGGGACGTCTTCCAGTCCCGGAAGCTGGAGGGCGGGTCGCGGGTGGTTTCGGTGCTGGCGGACGGCCTGGGCAGCGGCATCAAGGCCGCGGTCCTGGCCAACCTCACGGCCACCATGGCGGCGCGCTACGCGGCCGAGGACGCCGACATCGTCCGGGCGGCCCGCACGATCCTGGAAACCCTGCCGGTCTGCAGCGAGCGCAAGATCGCCTACTCCACCTTCACCCTCGTGGACATGGATCGGCGGGGCGAGACGCGCATCGTGGAATACGACAACCCGCCCTTCCTTCTGATCCGCGGGGGGGACGCGCAGGCCGTGCCGTACCAGGAGCACCGCCTGCCGACGCCCACGGCCCGGGACGCGGTCCTCCGGGAGGCGCGGTTCCAGACCCGGCCGGGGGATCGCATCGTCATGTGTTCCGACGGCGTCACCCAGGCCGGCGCGGGCCAACGGTCCACCCCGCTGGGCTGGGGCAGCCCGGCCCTGGCGGCCTTCCTGCATGGACTGCTCAAGCAGCAGCCCGGCATCTCCGCTCGCCAATTGGCCCAGGCCGTGACGAAACAGGCCCTGGCGCTGGATGGGCACGCCGCGAAGGACGATATCAGCTGTGGGGTGATCTACCTCCGCAAGCCGCGGGAGGTGATGCTCTTCACGGGGGCCCCGGTGGACCGGGCCGTGGACAGGGACCTGGCCAAGCTCGCGCGGAGCTTCCCGGGTCGGAAGGTCATCTGCGGCGGCACCACTGCGGCCATCCTCAGCCGCGAGCTGGGACTGCCGCTGCAGATGAACCTGCGGGACCTGGATCCCCATCTGCCGCCGGTCTCCAGCCTGGAGGGTTTCGACCTGGTGACCGAAGGCGCCCTCACGCTGGCCGCCGCCGCCCGGCTGCTGGGGGAGCACGAGCATCCGGAATGGCTCCAGCCCAACGCCGCCACCCTGCTGGCGGGCGTCCTGCTGGACAGCGACGTCATCCACATCGTGGCAGGCACCAAGATCAACGACGCCCTTCAGGACCCCAGCTTCCCCCAGGACCTCGACATCCGGCGCAACATCCTGAAACGCATCCAGCGGGTGCTGAGCGAGAAGTTCCTGAAGGAGGTCCGGGTGCAGTTCGTCTGAGGGAGCTTTCGCTCTGGTTTCAATTGGTTTTGTGGGAGGCGCAAGCGCCGGGGTATCTTAGATGTTTGCCACCTGTGAGCCCCGATGTCCGCTGAACTGCCCACCCCCGAACCCAATCCTGAAACCAGGAGTCTCCACTTCATCGAGGAGATCGTCGAGGCGGACCGCGCTTCGGGCAAGCACGGGGGGCGGCTGCTCACGCGGTTTCCGCCGGAGCCCAACGGCTACCTGCACATCGGCCACGCCAAGAGCATCTGCCTGAATTTCGGCCTGGCGAAGGCCTACGGCGGCGCCACGAACCTGCGCTTCGACGACACCAATCCGGTGAAGGAGGACGTGGAATACGTGGATTCCATCCGCGAGGACGTCCAGTGGCTGGGCTTCCAGTGGAAGGGCGAGCACTACGCCTCGGACTACTTCCAGTTCATGTACGACTACGCCGAGTACCTCATCCAGCAGGGCAAGGCCTATGTCTGCGACCTGAGCGAGGCGGAGATCCGCGAGTACCGCGGCAACTTCCACGTGCCCGGGAAACCGAGTCCCACCCGGGACCGCAGCCCCGAGGAGAACCTGGACCTGTTCCGCCGCATGAAGGCGGGCGAGTTCGAGGACGGCTCGCGCGTCCTGCGCGCCAAGATCGACATGCAGGCCGGCAACATGAACCTGCGCGACCCGCTCATGTACCGCATCCGCCGCGCCCACCACCACCGCACGGGCGACGCCTGGTGCATCTACCCCATGTACGACTACGCCCACGGCGTGTCGGATGCCATCGAAACGATCACCCACTCCATCTGCACGCTCGAATTCTCCGACCACCGGCCGCTCTACGACTGGTTCCTGGAGCAGGACGTCGAAGGGAAATTCTTCCAGCGGCCTCTGCCGCGCCAGATCGAATTCGCCCGCCTCAACCTCACCTACACCGTGATGAGCAAGCGCCGCCTGCTGCAGCTGGTGCAGGACGGCATCGTGAGCGGCTGGGACGATCCGCGCATGCCCACCATCTGCGGGCTGAGGCGCCGGGGCTACACGCCCGAATCCGTGCGGGCCTTCGCCGAAAAGGTGGGCGTGGCCAAGCGCGACATGGTGGCCGACGTGGGTCTGCTGGAGTTCTGCATCCGCGAGGATCTGGAGAAGCGCGCCCCCCGCCGCATGGCCGTGCTGCGCCCGCTCAAGGTCGTCATCACCAACATGAGTGACGCCGACGCCTTCGAGGTGGAGGTGGCCAACCATCCCGAGGATGCGGCGATGGGCACCCGCAAGCTGCCCTTCACGCGGGAGCTCTTCATCGACCAGGACGACTTCCGCGAGGAGGCGCCGAAGAAGTGGTTCCGCCTGGCTCCGGGCGCCGAGGTGCGTCTGCGTGGCGCCTGCCTCGTGACCTGCCGGGAGGTCCTCAAGGACGCCGCCGGAAACGTGGTGGAGCTGCGCTGCGAGTGGGACCCCGCCAGCAAGGGCGGCAACGCGCCGGACGGCCGCAAGGTGAAGGGCACGCTCCACTGGGTGAGCGCCGCCCACGCCGTGAAGGCCGAGGTGCGCCTCTATGAACCGCTCTTCGCGCAGGAAGATCCCATGGATGTGCCCGAAGGGCAGGACTGGAAGGCCCTCCTGAACCCGGGTAGCCTCGAGGTGCTCGCCGAAGCCGCCCTCGAACCCAGCCTCGCGGAAGCCCGCCCCGGCGAGCGCTTCCAGTTCGAGCGCACCGGCTACTTCTCGGTGGATCCGGACAGCCGGCCCGGGAAGCCCGTGTTCAACCGGACGGTGGGGCTGAAGGACAGCTGGAGCAAGATCGAGGCCAAGCAGTAGGTGATTCCCTCCTCGCCGGGTCCCGACTTCGAAGGCTCCGCAGGAGCCTCCTGCGTCACCCGGCGGTCGGGAGGTCGAAGATCGAGGCCAAGCAGTAGGGACGTGAAGCCGCGAATCACCCTCCGGGCACGCGAATGGAAAAGCGGAATTTCCAACCTCAGTTCTCCATTCGCGCCATTCGCGGTTAAAAGCTTTTCATTCAAAGCACCATTCGCGACTGTTTCTCCCGCCCGGACCCGGCTAACCTGTGGCAGCGAGTCGGACGGAGACAAAATGATCGACTACTCAATAAAAACATCTCGATTGCTTTCCAGCCTTGCCTTGGGGCTCATCCTGGGCAGCGCCCGGGTGGCCCTGGGCATGGACTTCCCGGGGCCCAACCCGGGGAAGGCCGTGGCGGCCGAAACGGCGGGCCAATACTTGTCCCTGTCGAACCACGCCCTGTCCGCCTCCTGGGCGATCTTCGGCGGCCGGCTCGTGCCTGCGACCCTCAAGGACAAGCTGTCGGGCCGGGATCTGGAACCCGCGAAGGAAGCCTTCGTGCTGGAGTTCCACGACGGCACCCGCCTGAAGGCGAGCCGCATGAAGGCGTCCAGCTTCAAGGTCCGGACCCTCGCGGCCCAGCCCGGCGCCGTGGGCGAGGCGGGCCGCATCCCCGGCCAGCAGGTATCGGCGGTGCTGATGTCGACCGATGATTCCCTCCGCGTCGAATGGAAGGCCACGCTGCGGGACGGATCGAACTACATCCGGCAAGAGATCCTCATCCAGCCGCTGAAGGGCGACGCCGATCTGGCCAGGCTCGTGATGGTGGATCACTGGCTGCGCGGGGCGGATGTCACGGGGCAGGTGAACGGATCTCCGGTGGTGGCAGGAACGCTGTTCACGGGCTTCGAGCATCCCATGTCCGTGACTCAAATCGAGGCGGGCGGGGCGCCGAAGGTAATCCCCGCCCCGGGCAGCGACGAGGGCTCGCTGGCTTCGGATCAGTACCATGCGGTGGCCGAATCCAAGGGGCTCGAGCCGCGCTGGGGCAAGGCCCATGCCACCAGCTGGCTGGACCTTTCGCTGCCGATCCAGAAGGGGAAGACTTTCCAGGCCTCCTCGGTACTCGGCGTGGTGCCCCAGGGCCAGCTGCGGCGGGGCTTCCTCTACTACGTCGAACGCGAGCGGGCCCACGCCTACCGCACGTTTTTGCACTACAACTCGTGGTACGACATCGGCTATTTCACGCCCTACGACGAAAAGGATTGCCTGAAGGTCGTGAAGGCCTTCGACGCGGAGCTGGTCCAGAAGCGCGGCGTGAAGCTGGATTCCTTCCTCTTCGACGACGGCTGGGACGACACCTCCAAGGGAGGCCAATGGGTCTTCCACAAGGGCTTCCCCCGGGGCTTCACGGCCGTGAAGGAGGCCGCGGAGAAGGCCGGCGCCGAGCCCGGCGTCTGGCTCTCGCCTTGGGGCGGCTACGGTCCGCCCCGCGTGGCGCGGCGCAAGAGCGGCCAGGCTGCGGGCTACGAGGTGGTGTCGGATCCCTGGGAGGCCGATCCCGAGTACGGCCGGCTCTTCGCCCTGTCGGGACCGAAGTACTACGAAAGCTTCCACAAGGCCTGCCTGGAGATGGTGACCAAGTACGGCATCAACCACTTCAAGCTGGATGGCACCGGCAGCATCAACGCCGTCATGCCCGGCAGCCGCTTCGGTAGCGACTTTGAGGCCGCCATCTCGCTGATCCAGGATCTGCGGCAGGCCAAGCCGGGCCTCTTCATCAACCTCACGACGGGCACCTGGCCCTCGCCCTTCTGGCTGCCCATCTGCGATTCCATCTGGCGGGGCGGGGAGGACCACAGCTTCGAGGGCGCCGGTTCGGATCGCGAACGTTGGATCACCTACCGCGATGCCGACACCTTCGAGCGCATCGTGAGCGCCGGGCCGCTCTACCCGCTGAATTCGCTCATGCTCCACGGCATCCTCTACGCCAAGGGCGCCCGCGGCCTCAATGCGGACCCAGGCAAGGCCTTCACCCACGAGGTGCGCAGCTACTTCGGATCGGGCACCCAGCTGCAGGAGATGTACATCTCCCACGAGCTGCTCCAGCCAGAGGACTGGGACGCCCTGGCCGAGGGGGCCAAGTGGTCGCGGGCCAACGCGGCGACCCTGGTGGACACCCACTGGGTCGGTGGGAACCCCCGCAAGCTGGAGGTCTACGGGTGGGCCTCCTGGTCGCCCGAAAAGGGCATCCTGACCCTGCGGAACCCGAGTTCCGAGGCCCAGACCTTCACCCTGGACCTGGCCAAGGCCCTGGAGCTGCCCGAGGGCGCGGCGGACGCCTACGCCGTCAAGGCCGCCTTCAAGCAGCGGGAGCTCAAGGAGCTGGTGGGGGCCCAGAACCCCTACAAGCCCGTGAAGGTTGTGCTGAGGCCCTTCGAGGTGCTGGTCTTCGAGGCTCTGCCCCTTCGGAAGTAGATCCCGGGGGCCCTGGAAGGGTCCCTACTTCGCCGAGGCCCGGATTTTCCGGGCCTCGGCCCGTCTTGGTCCCTGTGACTCAGATCGCATCGGCGGTCCCCGGGAGGTTTCCCGCCGTGTCCGCAAGCCCGCGGCTCTGCTAGTCTCGATGGGTTGGGCCACCCCCGCCGGTGGTCCTGCCGGGAAGCCGCCCATGGATAAGCTCGCGAGCCTGCTTCATATGACCCCCGCCATCTTCTGGATGGTGGCCAAGGTCGTCATCGTCTTTTCAGCCGTCATGCTGCTGGCATCGGTGTGGACCTGGGTCGAGCGCCGGGGTTCGGCGATGATCCAGGACCGCATCGGCCCCAACCGGGCCAAGCTGTTCAACCGCTGGCCCATCCTGGGGCTCTCCCAGCTCCTGGCGGACGGCATCAAGTTCTTCTTCAAGGAAGACCTGGTTCCCACGGACGCCAACAAGAAGCTCTTCTGGCTGGCCCCCTTCCTCGCCTTCGTGCCCGCCCTCATCGGCTTCGCCGTCATTCCCTTCGGCAAGGATTTCGTGAGTGGCGGCATCACCTACCACCTCTCCGTGCTGGATCCCGGCAACGGCATGGGCCTGCTCTACCCGCTGGCCATCGGCGGCGTGGCCGTCTACGGCGTGCTGGTGGCCGCCTGGTCCAGCAACAACAAGTGGTCCATCCTCGGCGGCATGCGGGCCTCGGCGGCCATGGTGAGCTACGAGATCGGCATGAGCCTCGCCGTGCTCACCATCTTCATGACCACGGGCGGCTACGATCCCGCCGAGGTGATCAGCGCACAGGGCGGGGCCCTCTGGCACGTGCTGCCCAACTGGAACATCTTCCACCAGCCCCTGGGTTTCATCGTGTTCTTCACCTGCATGTTCGCCGAAACGAACCGCCTCCCCTTCGACTTCGCCGAAGGCGAAAGCGAGATCGTGGCGGGCTTCAACACCGAATACGGCAGCATGAAGTTCAGCCTGCTGGCCCTCGCCGAATACTCCCACCTGATGACGGCCTCGGCCCTGGTGGCCACGCTCTACTTCGGCGGCTGGCAGGTGCCCTTCATGCCGGATCCGCCGGTGATGCTGTCGATCCTGAGCTTCCTCGTGAAGATGCTGTTCTTCGCCTGGGTCTTCGTCTGGATCCGTTGGACCGTCCCGCGCTTCCGTTATGACCAACTGATGCGTCTGGGCTGGAAGGCCATGCTGCCGATGTCCATGTTCAACCTGGTCTTCCACGCCTGGCGCATGAGCCAGGGCCACTGAGGAGGGGCGATGGGCGTCGTCGTCAAAAAAGTCGAGCTGAGCTGGCTGGACCGCACCTATGTCTGGCCGGTGGCGAAGGGCATGGCCATCACCTTCCGGCACTTCATCAAGCAGCTCTTCACGCCCACGTCGAAGCGCTACACCATCCAGTACCCGGACATGAAGAAGGAGATGCCGGACGGCTACCGCGGCCTGCATGAGCTGAAGCGCTTCGAAGACGGCGCCATCAAGTGCGTGGCCTGCTTCATGTGCCAGGAGGCCTGCCCGGCCCGCTGCATCAGCATCGAGGCCGAGGAGTTCAGCGATCTGAACATCACCCAGGGCTTCGAGGAGAAGCGCCCCGCCAAGTTCAGCATCGACATGCTGCGCTGCATCTACTGCGGCATGTGCGAAGAGGCCTGCCCCAAGGATGCCATCTGGCTCCGCAAGGACTACGAAGTGGCCGCCTACGACCGCCTCTCCATGAACTACGGCAAGTGGGAGCTGATGAACACCTACGCCGAGGCCGATGGCAAGGAGCGCATCAGCCAGGACAACACTCCTTCCGTGCCTCGCCGCACGATCGCGTTGTAGGAGCGGCCATGTTCATGACCTTTGCCCTCATCACGCTCCTGGGCGCGCTCGGGATGCTGCTGCAGAAGAACATCATCGTGGCGGGCCTCTTCATGGTCGCCACCTTCTTCGGCGTGGCCGGCCTCTTTCTGCTGCTGGCCAACCCCGTGGCCGCCGCCCTGCAGATCATCGTCTACAGCGGCGCCATCATGGTGCTCGTGCTCTTCGTGATCATGATGCTGAACAGCCACGAGGAGGAGAAGGCCGAGACCTCCCGGCCCGTCCAGCGCTGGGTCTCCGTGGCGCTCGTCCTGGCCCTGGCCTTCGGCGCCGTGAAGCTCGTGCTGAGCTCCGCCGGAGTGAAGGCCCTGGACCTCCGCGGCGCGGCCATGCCCCAGGCCATGACCCTTCAGAAGGTGGGGACGACGCTCTTCGCCGACCACCTGCTGGGCTTCGAAGTGGCGGGCCTGCTGCTGCTGGCGGCCATGATCGGCGCCGTGGCGCTGACCAAGCGGAACCTGTGAGGAGCCCACGATGACCGGCATGGACGCGATCCTCCCGACCCTCAACGGCGGCCTCCAGGGATACCTGGTGGTGGCCCTTCTCCTGTTCGCCATCGGGCTGGCGGCGGTGCTGCTGCGGCGCACCCTGCTCATGCAGTTCATGGGCGTAGAGCTGATGCTCAACGCGGCCAACGTCGCCCTGCTGGCCTTCGCCCGCTTCCGCGGGGGCGATGCACAGGCCATGGTGTTCTACCTCTTCATCATCGCCGTGGCCGCCTGCGAAGCGGCCGTCGGCCTCGCGCTGGTCATCGGCCTCTACCGCCATCGGGACACCACCGACTCGGACCGCGCCGCCAGCCTGAAGCAGTGAGGATGTGATGAACAAGTATTTCTGGCTCATTCCGATCCTCCCCCTGCTGGGATCACTCTTCAACGGCCTTCTGGGCAAGCGTGCCGGCAAGGGCGTCGTCACCGTCGTGGGCGTGGGCGTCGTCTTCGCCTCCCTGCTGCTGGCCGCCTCCGCCTTCCTGGCCATGAAGGGCATGCCGGACCACCGCCTGATCCTCAACTACGGCGACTGGATGGTCACCGGCTCCATGAGCGTGCCCTTCGGCCTGGCCATCGATCCCCTCAGCGGCACCATGATGCTCGTCATCACGGGCATCGGCTTTCTCATCCACCTCTACTCCGTGGGCTACATGCACGAGGATGAAGGCTACGCGCGGTTCTTCAGCTACCTGAACCTGTTCGTGTTCTTCATGCTCACCCTGGTGATGGGTTCGAGCCTGGTGCTCATGTTCGTGGGTTGGGAAGGCGTGGGCCTCTGCTCCTACCTGCTCATCGGCTACTTCTTCGAAACGGACTTCGCGCCCGATGCCGGCCTCAAGGCTTTCCTCATGAACCGCGTGGGCGACCTGGGCGTGGCCATCGGCATGATGGTGCTCTTCGCCGCCTTCGGCACGCTGACTGTGGCGGACATCCTCGTGCAGGCGGGCCACCTCGCCCCCGAGGTGGGTTTCGGCGTCCTCACCTTCGCCACCCTGATGCTCTTCGTGGGCGCCACGGGCAAGAGCGCCCAGATCCCCCTCTACCTCTGGCTGCCGGACGCCATGGCGGGCCCGACCCCCGTCAGCGCCCTCATCCATGCGGCGACCATGGTGACCAGCGGCATCTACATGATCTGCCGCCTGGCGCCTGTGTTCAGCCTGGCCCCCATCACCATGGACGTGGTGGCCTGGGTGGGCGCGGCCACGGCGCTCTTCGCCGCCACCATCGGCCTCGTGCAGCGCGATATCAAGAAGGTGCTCGCCTACTCCACCGTCTCGCAGCTGGGCTACATGTTCCTGGGTCTCGGCGCCTCGGGTTTCGCCGCGGGCTTCTTTCATGTATTTACCCACGCCTGGTTCAAGGCCCTCCTCTTCCTCGGCGCCGGCAGCGTGATCCACGCCATGCACCACGAGCAGGACCTGTTCAAGATGGGCGGCCTGAAGAAGAAGACCAAGATCACCTTCATCACGATGTTCGCCGGCACCATCGCCATCATGGGCTTCCCGGGCACCTCGGGTTTCTTCAGCAAGGACGAGATCCTCTACCTCGCCTACCTGAAGTCACCGGCCCTCTGGGTGGTGGGCGTCATCGGCGCCTGCTGCACGGCCTTCTACATGTGGCGCCTGATGGCCCTCACCTTCTGGGGCGAGCCGCGGGATCATCACGCCTACGACCATGCCCATGAAAGCCCGCTGACGATGACGCTTCCGCTCATGCTGCTGGCGGTGGGTTCGCTGCTCTGGGGTTTCTGGGGCGTGCCCGAGGCTTTCGGCGGTCACTTCGCCGTGGGCGAATGGCTACGGCCGGCCCTCACCTACGGCCAGACGCACGCGGCCCACGGCCATCATGAAGGCCCCGCCGTCCTGCTCGCCCTGATCTCCACGGGCCTTGGCCTCTTCTTTGGCTTCCTCGGATGGAGGACCTACAAGAATGGCCCCGAGGCGGAACTGGCCTTCGCCGCGAAATTCCCCTTCGTCCACAACCTGCTGCTCAACAAGTACTACGTGGATGAGGGCGTCGAGCTCTACCTCCTGCGGCCCATCCGCTGGTTCGGCAACCTGCTGTGGAAGCTCTTCGACGTGATCATCATCGACGGCGTGGGCGTGAACCTGCCGGGCGCGCTGGCCCGGGTCTTCGGGGATTTCACCGCCCTCTTCCAGACCGGCCGGGTGCGCAACTACGCGCTCAGCATGGCGCTGGGAGCCGCGATCCTCCTCTATGTCTTCCTGAAGTAGGTGGGGCGATGACCTGGCTGAACTCCCATCCCCTCTCCTTCCTGGTCTTCGCGCCGGCGATCCTGGGTCTTCTGATCCTGGCGCTGCCCCACGCGCTGGGCCGGCTTTCCCGCATGCTCGGTTTCATGGGCGCCCTGGCCTTCTTCGCCCTCAGCCTCGCCTGGCTGCTGGGCCACGGCGGCGGTGGCGTGCTTTCGGAGCGCGCGCCCTGGTTCACGCTGGTGGGCCTGCCCGTGGACTACGCGCTGGCGGTGGACGGCCTGAACCTCTGGCTCGTCATCCTCACGACCTTCCTCGTGCCCCTCACCATGCTGGGCACCTGGAACAGCATCAAGGATCGCATCGGCACCTTCGCCGCCATGTTCCTCCTGCTGGAGACGGGCATGCTGGGCGCGTTGATGGCGCAGGATCTCTTCTTCTTCTACCTGTTCTGGGAAGCGATGCTGATCCCGATGTACTTCATGATCGGAGTCTGGGGCGGCGATGAGCGCCGATACGCGGCCAACAAGTTCTTCCTCTACACCCTGAGCGGTTCGCTGCTCTGGCTGGTGGCGCTGCTCTACCTGGCCAACAAGGCCGGCGGCTTCAACCCGCTGCTCATGGGCCAGGCCGCCTCGCTGCTGCCCTTCGGCGTCCAGTGCTGGCTCTTCATCGCCTTCGCCGTGGCCTTCGCCATCAAGGTGCCGCTCTTCCCGCTGCACACCTGGCTGCCGGACGCCCACGTGCAGGCGCCCACGGCCGGCTCGGTCATCCTCGCCGGCGTGCTGCTGAAGCTGGGCGGATACGGCTTTCTCCGCTTCGCCATCCCGATGTTCCCCCAGGCTTCGATGCACTACGCCAAGCCCATCGCCATCCTTAGCGTCATCGCCATCGTCTACGGCGCGCTGGTGGCCATGGTGCAGCGCGACATCAAGAAGCTGGTGGCCTACTCCTCCGTCAGCCACATGGGCTTCGTGATGCTGGGCCTCGCCTCCTTCACGGTGATCGGCACCCAGGGCGCCATGCTCCAGATGCTCAACCACGGCATCAGCACCGGCGCGCTCTTCCTCCTCGTGGGCATGATCTACGACCGGGCCCACACGCGCATGATCGCCGACTTCGGCGGCGTGGCAGTGAAGATGCCCGTGTTCACGGCCTTCTTCTTCATCGTGACGCTGAGCTCCATCGGCCTGCCGCTCACCAACGGGTTCGTCGGCGAGTTCTGGATCCTGAACGGCACTTTCCTCTCCGGCTTCGGCTGGGGCCGCCTCTACGCCTGCCTGGCGACCTCGGGCGTGCTGCTGGGCGCGGTCTACATGCTGTGGATGTTCAAGCGGGTCTTCTGGGGCCCCGAGAACAAGGACGAAGACAGCGGCACCCACCACCTCCACAGCGACCTCAACCTCCGCGAAGTCGCCGTCCTGCTGCCCATCGTCGTGCTCATCATCTGGATGGGCGTCCATCCCAAGACCTTCGTGGCCGTCAGCGAGGCGCCCGTCACGGCCCTGCTGAAGGATGCCAACGCCCCCGCGCCGCGCACCTTCGTGCTGAAGCCCGCCGTGCATGAGGCCGCACCCTCGCATGAAGCCGGGGCCCCGCATGAAGGCGCCCCCGAAGCGTCCATCGAACCCGCCGCCCACGAGGTGCACCGATGAACCTCAGCCCTAGCCAATGGGCGGCCCTGCTGCCGCTGATCATCCCCTCCGTGGGCGCCTGCCTGATCGCGATCATGGCCCTCGACAAGGATCAGGCCACCGCCAAGTGGATCCGCGGCGCGATGTACGGCACGGCCCTGCTGGCCGTGGCCGCCAGCTTCTGGCTGCTGACCGAACTCTGGAAATCCGGCTCCCAGCCCAGCTTCGGGCAGCTTCATCTGGACCGGCTGGCCCAGTTCACCGGCATCTTCGTGCTGGTGGCCGCGGCCCTCACGATCATGCAGAGCTGGGACCACTTCCATCAGGAAGGCTGGGTGAAGGGCGAGACCCTGTGCCTGCTGCTGTTCGCGACGGTGGGCATGATGCTCTTCGCCTCGACCTCGAATTTCGTGCTGCTCTTCCTGGCCCTCGAACTCTTCAGCATCCCGCTCTACGCCCTGGTCGGCACGGTGCGCGCGCGCTCCGAAAGCTCCGAAGGCGGCATGAAGTACTTCCTGACCGGCGCCGTGGCCTCCAGCTGCTTCCTCATGGGTGGTGTGCTGATCTACGGCCTGAGCGGCACCCTGGACCTCAGCATGGCCGCGCCCATCCTCAAGACCCAGGGCCTGGCCCTGGATCCCCTGGTGCTCGTGGGCGCCGCCCTGATGCTGCTGGGCTTCCTCTTCAAGGTATCGGCCGTGCCCTTCCACCAGTGGACGCCGGACGCCTATGAGGCTTCTCCGCACCCCATCGCGGGCTTCATGTCCGTGGCCACCAAGGGGGTCGCCTTCATCGCCCTGATGCGCATCTTCCCCGTCAGCTTCGCGCCCCTGGGCGCCGTGGGCGCCAAGATGCAGTCCGTCGTCGCCGTGCTGGCGGTGGCCACCCTGGTGGTGGGCAACCTCACGGCCCTGGTGCAGACCAACGTCAAGCGCATGCTGGCCTACTCCAGCATCAGTCACGCGGGCTACCTCATGCTGGGCTTCGTGGCGGGCACTCCGGCCGCCTTCAACGGCGTGCTGTTCTACCTCGTCATCTACATGGCCATGAACATGGGCGCCTTCGGCCTGCTGACGGCCTTCGGCCTCGTGGGCGAAAAGACCACCTTCGACGACCTGCGCGGCCTGGGCTGGAAACGCCCGGCCATGGGCGTGGCGGCGGCGATCTTCATGCTCAGCCTCGCGGGCATCCCCCCCATGGGCGGCTTCTACGGCAAGTACATGATCTTCCGCGAACTGGTCGGCACGGGCCACGTGGGCATGGCGATCCTGGGCGTGCTGGCGAGCCTCGTGTCCGCCTACTACTACCTGCGTCTCCTGGTGGCCCTCTTCCTCCAGGCCCCCAGTGCCGAGGCCGAGCGCCTGGCCTCGGACCGTCCCGCCGTCCACGCCCCCTTCGCGGGCGCCACGGTGCTGGTCTGCGCGGCCATCGTGATGGCGGGGGGCTTCATTCAGACCTTCCTGTCGGACGGTTTCACCCGGCGCGCCCTGGTGGAAGGCCTCGGCCTGATCCGCTGAGTGCGAAAATTTGGGTTCAACCGGGAACCCCATCTGGTGGTCCATACATCGTTATGCGAAGGTTGTAGCTGGGCTTGACCTGGCCCTTTGACACGTGGAGCTTGGCACCATGAAGCGGAACACCTGGATCGGTCTCGGCATCGGCATCGTGGTGGTGGGTGGCGGCGCCGCTTACGTTCTGACCCGGCCCAAGGACGAAGTGAAGTGGCGCATGGCCAAGCTCGACCGGGGCAACGTCACCCAGCGCATCAATGCCACGGGCGCCGTGAGCCCCGTGGTGCAGGTGTCCGTGGGCACCCAGGTTTCGGGCGTCATCCAGGCCCTGTACGTGGACTACAACAGCATCGTGAAGAAGGGCCAGCTCATCGCCCAGATCGACCCCGCCGTGTGGGAGTCCCAGCTCCAGGACGCTCAGGCCAGCCTGTTGCGGGCCCAGGCCTCGTACGACTTCGCCAAGGTGGACTACGAACGTGCCCAGCGGCTTTCCGCGGCCAAGCTGCTGGCAGACCAGGATCTGGACACCAAGGCGACGACCCTCAAGAACGCCCAGGGCAGTCTGGAATCCGCCAAGGCCGCCCTGGACCGGGCCAAGACCAACCTCGGCTACTGCAACATCACGGCCCCGGTGGACGGCGTGGTGATCTCCCGCCTGGCCGACGTGGGCCAGACCGTGGCCGCCAGCTTCAGCACGCCGAGCCTCTACGTGATCGCCCAGGACCTCTCCAAGATGAAGGTCCAGATCAACATCGGCGAGTCGGACATCGACGAGGTGCAGGTGGGCCAGCGGGCCCTGTTCACGGTGGACAGCCTGCCGGACAAGCAGTTCCGCGCGGCGGTCAGCCTGGTCCGCCAGGAGCCCGTCACGACGCAGAACGTCGTGAACTACGTGGTGGAGATGATCGTGCCCAACGAACCGCTCCCCGGTTCGGAAGAGGGTGACAGGGCCAAGGCCGCGCCCGACGCCACATCAGGAGCGGGGAAGGGCGGGACCCACGCCGACCGGCCGGCCGCCTCTCACGAGGGTGCGCCCGACCCCGAAAAGGCCTGGGAACGGATGAAGGACCGCCTGCCGGCGGGCATGACCAAGCAGGAGTTCATGAAGCGCTTCAAGGAGCGCATGGCCTCCCGCGACATGAAGTCGGCCCCGGTGCTGTCGGCCACGACAACTTCGTCGAAGGATCCCCAGGTGCTGGCTCACATTCCGGGCGGCGCCAGCGAGCTGCCCGGGCCCAAATTCATGGGCAACCTGGCGCTGCGCTCGGGCATGACGGCGAATGTCACCATCGTTACCAACCAGGTGAAGGACGTGCTGCGCGTGCCCAACGCCGCGCTCCGCTTCAATCCTGCGGCCTTCATCAAGGACGAGAAGAAGACCGATGGTCCGCGCCTGGGCCAGCCCATGATGATGGGCGGTCCGCGTCCCAGTGGCGGCGCCCAGACCGGTACCGGCAGCAAGGGCGGCATGGTGGCCAAGCGCGAGGATCGCATCTGGGTGCTGGAGAACGGCAAGCCCAAGGCCATCGTCGTGAAGGCCGGCATCTCCGATGGCCAGTTCACGGAAGTCACGGGCGAAGGCCTCAACGAGGGCATGCAGGTCCTCGTGGGCGTCGAAAGCGCCAAGCAGGCCAACGGGTCCGCGTCGCCGCTGGGCGGAGCCCCGGGCGGACGGCGCTAGCCGGGGGCGGTCATGGGCGTCCTGGAGTTCCTCAAGCTGGCCATGCTCTCGGTATCGCCTGAGGCGATACGCGAGGCCCCGTTGCAATTTCTTGGGCCTGGTAGGGGGTAGGGCATGTCTCCGATGGAGTTCCTGAAGCTGGCCCTGTTTGCCATCACCCGCAACAAGATGCGGGCCTTCCTCACCATGCTCGGCATCATCGTCGGCGTCGGCGCGGTCATCGCCATGATCGGCATCGGCGAGGGCTCCAAACGGGCCTCCATCGCCCTGATCCAGAACATGGGTTCCAACATGCTGACCATCTTCCCGGGCAGCGGCGGCAACCGCTTCGGCCCCATGGCCATGGGCAGCGCCGACATCCTGCTCGAAAGCGATGTGCCGCTGATCCAGCAGGAGCTGGCCCAGAGCAGCGTGGTGGCCGCCGCGGCGCAGGTCTCGACCACCCGTCCGGTCGTCTTCCAGAACAGCAACTACGTGACCCAGATCCAGGGCACGAGTCCCGAATTCCTCCAGATCCGCGGCTGGGACATGGAGAGCGGCCGCTTCTTCACCGACGCGGAAGTGCGCGGCATGGCCAAGGTCTGCGTGCTGGGCCAGACCGTGAAGGACAACCTGTTCCCCAACGGCGATGATCCCGTGGGCCAGACGGTCCGCATCGGTGCCCTGCCGTTCCAGGTGGTGGGCGTGCTGGAAAAGAAGGGCGCCGGCATGTTCGGCGACCAGGACGACCTCATCGTGGCGCCCTACACGTCCGTCATGCGCAAGATCATGGGCCGCGACAAGATCCAGCGCATCATGGTGAGCGCCCAGGAAGGCAAGGCCGAGCTGGCCGAAGCCGAAGTGACGGCCCTCCTGCGCCAGCGCATGAAGGTGGCCCCCAAGGATGACAACCCCTTCATGATCCGCAAGCAGGACGACATCGTACAGATGCAGACGCAGCAGGCGGGCATCCTCACGGCGCTGCTCGCCGTGGCGGCCAGCATCTCCCTGGTGGTGGGCGGCATCGGCATTTCGAACATCATGCTGGTGAGTGTCACCGAGCGCACCCGCGAGATTGGCGTCCGCCGCGCCCTGGGCGCCACCCAGCGGAACATCCTCTGGCAGTTCCTCGTGGAGGCCGTCGTGCTGGCCTTCTTCGGCGGCCTCATCGGCGTCGGCTTCGCCATGACGGCCATCGGCATCCTCCAGAAATTCCAGGTGCCCGCCGTCACTGAAACCTGGGCCGTGGTGCTGGGCCTCGGTTTCAGCGGCGTGGTGGGCGTGGTCGCAGGCTTCCTGCCGGCCCTGAAGGCGGCGAATCTGGATGTCATTGATGCGCTGAGGTACGAGTGATGTTCAATGGGTGAGCCCGAAGCCTCACACGATCCCTACGCCGTTCTTCGCGATCCCAACTACCGCTGGTTCATCGGCTCCATGGGCCTCATCACCCTCGGCCTGCAGATGCAGGGCGTGGTGGTGGGTTGGCAGGTCTATGAGCGCACGGGAGACCCCCTGGCCCTGGGCCTGGTGGGCCTCTCGGAGGCGCTGCCCTTCCTGGCCCTGGCGCTCTTCGGCGGCCACGTGGCGGACCGGCTGAACCGCCTGCGCCTGTGCATGACCTCGGTCCTGAGCCTGGCCTTCTGTTCGGCCCTGCTGCTGCTCTTCACGTGGCAGGTCACAACTGGCCCCTGGGCCCGCTCCGCCACGCCCATCTACGGCGTGATCTTCCTGACGGGGATCGTCCGAGCCTTCTACCGGCCCGCCAACGTGGCCCTGGGCACGGACCTGCTGCCCAAGGCGCTCTATGTCAACGGGTCCACCTGGCGCACCTCCGTCTTCCACACGGGCATGGTGCTGGGCCCCGCCCTGGGCGGGCTCGTCTACGCATGGAAGGGGCCCGTCGCGGCCCATGCGGTGGTGATGAGCCTGCTGCTCACGGGTTTTGCCGGGCAGATCCCCATCCGCTACGTGCCAAAGGCCCTGCGGCCCCGCGAGGGCTCGATCTTCCAAAGCCTGGGAGAAGGGCTCCGCTTCGTCTTTTCGCAGAAGCTGCTGCTGAGCGCCATCAGCCTCGACCTCTTCGCCGTGCTCTTCGGCGGCGCCGTGGCCGTGCTACCCGTCTTCGCCAAGGAGGTGTTGCAGACGGGTCCCCAGGGTCTCGGCATCCTGCGCGCGGCACCGGCCGTGGGCTCGGTGCTCATGGGCCTCGCCATGGCCCACCGGCCCCCCATGCGCCGCGCGGGACGCACCCTGCTGATCTGCGTGGGGACCTTCGGCGTCTGCATGATCGCCTTCGCCCTGAGCCGAACTTTCTTGTTGAGCCTGCTCCTGCTGGCCGCCAGCGGCGCCGTGGACAACGTGAGTGTCGTGCTGCGCGCCACCCTGCTGCAGACCCTCACGCCCGAGCACATGCTGGGCCGCGTGTCCTCCGTGAACCAGGTCTTCATCGGATCGAGCAACGAGATCGGCGCCTTCGAAAGCGGCCTGGCCGCGCGCCTCATGGGCCTGGTGCCCTCCGTCGTCTTCGGCGGTTGCATGACCCTGCTCGTGGTGGCCTTCACCTCCTGGCGCGTGCCCGAGCTGCGGAAGATGGATCGCATCGGGTAGAGGCAAAAAAAAACGGCCCCGAAGGGCCGCTCCGGTTGGATCTTCGGAGGCCTACAGCGCGGCCAGGGCGGCGTTGTAGTCGGGCTCCTGGGCGATCTCGGGGACGAGCTCGGTGTGGATGACCTTGCCGGCCTCGTCGACGACGACGACGGCGCGGGCCAGCAGGCCCTTCAGGGGGCCGTCGACGAGGGTGACGCCGTAGCCCTGGCCGAAGTCCGCGTTGCGGAAGGCGGAGGCAGGCACGACGTTGTCCAGGCCCTCGGCGCCGCAGAAGCGCTTCTGGGCGAAGGGCAGGTCGGCGCTGATGCAGAGCACCGTCGTGTTGGGCTTCTCATTGGCGCGGGCGTTGAACTTGCGCACACTCGCGGCGCAGGTGGGCGTGTCCAGGCTGGGGAAGATGTTCAGCACCACGCGTTGACCAGCGAGATCCTTGCCGCTCACTTCGGAGAGGTCCGTGCGCACCAGCGTGTAGGCCGGGGCCGCCGCGCCGACCTTCGGCAGGTCGCCGGAGGTGTGGATGGGATTGCCTTTGAGGGTGATCTGGGCCATGGGATCTCCTGATGATGAAAGGCCAGTCTAACGCTCCCGAGCCCGCCCAGGAATGTTCGAGGTCCAGGCTAGGTTAGGCTGGGATCTTCCACCCCGGAGGCTCCGTGCAGGCCCTGCTGCAAAAGATCACCGCGAGGGACCAGCGGCTCGCCGCCTTCCGGCACTACGAGCTGCTGGTCCACATCTACGTCGTGGTACTGATCATCAGCAACCTCGTGGGTCCCAAGCCGACCCAGATCGGCCCCTTCATCTTCAGCGGTGCCCAGCTGCTCTTTCCCATTACGTACATCTTCGGCGACATCTTCACCGAGGTGTACGGCTACGGCGGCTCCCGCCGGGCCATCTGGATCGCCTTCCTGGCCAACGTGCTCATGGGCTTCTTCGCCCTCTTCATGGTGTGGCTGCCGCCCGCGCCCGGCTGGCCCAAGGAGAACCAGCGGGCCTTCGAGATCGTCTTCGGCATGGCCACCCGGGGCATCCTGGCGAGCCTGGCGGCCTTCTGGATTGGCGAGTTCGTCAACAGCTACGTCATGGCGCGCATGAAGCTCTGGACCGGCGGCCGCTGGCTCTGGACGCGCACCGTGGGCAGCACGGTGGCGGGCCAAGCCGTCGACAGCCTGGTGGTCACCTTCGGCCTCTTCGCCTTCACCCTGCCGGTGAAAACCATCCTCGTGATGGCCGGCAGCGGCTACCTCTTCAAGGTGCTCTACGAGGCCGCGGCGACGCCCGTGACCTACGCCATCGTCGCCTTCCTCAAGCGCACCGAGGGCGTGGACGTCTACGACGAGGGCACGAACTTCAGCCCCTTCGTGAAGGATGCCTGAGGGCCCAGTTGGTGGGTGAAGCGGGTGGTGGCGATCCAGAGTTTGATCAAGCCCGGATTTCCGCCAGCAGGGCCCGTCGGGGCCAGGCCGCCAGAACCGGGGCCAGGAAACAGGTGATGAGCAGGAGGCTGAACTCCATGCCATTTTCTCCCGGGCCCACCACGAACCAGTCCGGCGCATGCACAGTCCAGATGCCCATGGCCAGGATGGCCGCGTGAGCCAGGCTGGCGGGGATCGGCAGCCGCCGGGCCACCAGCAGCAGAGAACTGAGAGTCTGGGTGATGAGGATGACCCACACCGTGGCCAGGCCCCAAGGCAGGCCGAGGCTCTCCAGGAACCGGCCGAAGGCGGGGAGCCCGGCCAGGTCGAAAAAGCCGTGAACGGGATGGGCCGCCACCACCAGGGCCGCGGTGATGCGGATGACTTCTAGGCCGTGGGCCGCGGAGGCCGCCGAAGGCGTGGCCTTCCGGTGGACCCAGGCCAGCGTGCCCAGGCAGGCCAGGAGCAACACGCTGTATTCCGCGCCGGGATGGCCGGGTGAGGAGGCGCCTCCCACCACGTACCAGCGTGGCGCATGCACCCACAGGATGCCCAAGGCCAGCACCAGCGCATGGGCGAGCGCGGCAGGCAGCACCCAGCGCCGCATCAGCAGGGCCAGGGAGGCGAAGGTCTGGGTGAGGAAGGTGAGCCAGGCCAGGAGGTGCCCCATGGGCACGTGGTGGCTGGCCAGCAGGGTGGCCAGAGCGGCCCGATCAGCGGGCCGCAGGAGCCCGTGCAGGCCGTGAAGGAGGAGCAGCAGGGCCACGGCCCACCGCACCGAATCCAGCGAGATCCAGGGCCGGAGAAGGGGGCGGGGACGCCAGGCAAGGGCGGGCAGGATCGGCATGGGACCTCGGGGGAGTCTTCAGCCTGCCCGGCAGGGGTGGGGTTTTCCAGACCGTTGGCCCCGCGTTTCACACGGCTCGTCACAGCCGGCCCCGCGGCGAGGGCCCGGAGGCTCACTTGGGCGGGAACTTGGCCAGGATGTCACGCACGGCCTTGGGCACCACCTCGTCGGCGTCCTCGGGGTTGTTCAGGCCCGTGAGGGCTCCGGCGGCGGCGCCCTGCCAGATCATCTGGTTCGATTTGAAGTCCACGATTTCGATGACGATGGTGCCTTCCTTGTAGTGTCGCACCTCGCTGCTGGACACGCCCATGCGCCCGTACATGGGCCGGTAGCCCCAGCCCCAACCCCAGCCCATGTGGGTGGTGGTGCGCACCTTCCGATCATGCACGATGGGGTAGTAGGTCACGAGGAAATCGGGATCGGCCTTCGTCTCCATGACGAAGCCCTTGGCCTGCAGTTCCTTTTCCACCGCGGCCCGCACGCGCTTGTCCATGAGGTTGGTGGTGCCGCCGGTGCCCTTCTTCGAGGTGTAGTAGTCGAAGGTCTTGTAGCGGCCGTACGAGGCGGTGACGTCGTAGTCATAGGTGACGTTGTAGCTGCTGCAGGCCCCCAGGAAGACCAGGGAAAGCAGGGCTGCGGACAGGGTAGCGGCGCGCATGGAACCTCCAGAGCACCAGTATGGACGCCCCGGGTGCTGAATCGGTTTAGTCCGGGCACCCCGAACCCGCGGGGCTGGGGTGGGGTTCCGGTTCCAGGATCAGGGGCGGGGGCTCGGCGGCGATGAGGCCTTCGAATTCCAGGCGGAACTGCTGAAGGCTCAGGCCGACGGTGGCCGCGAATTTCGCCAGTTCATGGGGATCCTCGAAGTCGTCCCTGCGCAGGCGGATCATGTAGCGGCGCGCGATGGCGTAGCGCGTGGAGTGGATGTCCACGAGACGCAGCCTCGCTTTGCCGGTGGCTGAGTCCAGCATCTGCGCAAAGGGCACCGGCACGAAATGGCCGCCCTGCATGGAGACCATGAGGGCGTTGCCGCCCGAGAGCAGGACCTTGGCCGCGCAGTAGCCCAGGTCCCGCGTGTATTCCATGTCGAAGGGGATGGGGTCCGCGCAGCGCAGCTCGTATCCGATGTTCTTTGCCACGATGGTGGACTTGATGCCGAAACCCTGCAGGCGCTTCTGCACCTGGGCCTTCAGGAGCTCGCCCAGGTTCACCTCGGCGAGACGCAGATTCCCGTGGGCGTCGCGCTCGATCTCCTCCAGTTGGGCCAGGTCCTCGGGGGCCAGGGAGAACACCAGGCCCTCGGCCAGGACCGCCACGCCGTCCCGCCGGCCGTAGGACAGCCGCTTGATGTAGGCGCCCACCAGGGTGTCCACCAGGGTCTTGAGGGAGACCTTCTCGCCCGTGAACTCCTCGGGGATCAGGGTCAGGGTGGCTCCGGCGGCCTTCCCGATGCCCAGGGCGAGGTGTCCCGCCTTCCGGCCCATGGCGATGACGAAGTACCAGCGCGACGTGGTCTTGGCATCCACCATCAGGTTCTTCACGATGTCCACGCCGAGGTGGCGGGCCGTTTGGAAACCGAAGGTATCCACCGGGGGCGGCAGGTCCAGGTCGTTGTCGATGGTCTTGGGCACGTGCACCACCCGGATGCGCCCGCCGGCCTTCTCCTCCACCCGCATGGCCGAGTAGGCCGTGTCGTCGCCGCCGATGGTGACGAGCATGGAGACGTTCAGGCGGAGGAGGGAGATCACCACGTTTTCGAGATGCTGGGGATCCCGCGTGGGGTTGGCCCGGGAGATGCCGATGTAGGAGCCGCCCCGGAAGTGGATGCGGCTCACCTCGTCGATCTCGAGGACCTGCACGTGGCCGATGTCGCCCTGCATGATCCACTCGAAGCCGTCGCGGATGCCCAGGACTTCGACACCCTCGAGGTTGGCGCGGATGGTGGCGGCACTGATGACGCTGTTGATCCCGGGTGCCGGCCCCCCGCCGACGAGGATGGCAAGTCTCTTGGGGTGGCTCATGACCAGCCTCCATGGACGGTCTGAGGGTAGCACCGGGGGCCAGGGCGAATGGTCTAGGGTGGTCTGAGAAATCAGTGGCTGCCCATCTTTCGGGCCAGATGGTCTGTTCCGGGCTGTGCTTTGCGTTTCGTTTCTTTGATTTTCAGAGCATTCAGGCCGATCCTGGTGGGGATGGTTCTCGATCCCACCCTCGACCCTGGCGCGTCCAGCCCCCTCTATCTGCAGCTGCAGAGGCGGCTTCGCGGCCTGATCCAGCAGGGCGAGTGGCGGCCGGGCTCGCGCCTTCCCGCCGTACCCGAACTGGCCCAGCGCTGGGGCGTGCACCGCCTCACGGTGCTGAAGGCCATCGCCGGATTGAAGCGCACGGGCTGGATCCAGACCGTGCAGGGCCGGGGCAGCTTCGTGGCGCCGCGGCTTCCAGAAGCGCCAGGTCTGCGGGCCAGCAGCGAGTTCCCCTTCGAGGGCTCGCCCCTCTTGGCCCACGACGGCGAGCTGGGCTCCTGGCTGGGCGAGACCCTGGAACGGGCCCAGGACCGCCACCTCGTGAGCTTTTCCGCCGGCTTCATCCCTTCAGATTTGCTGCCCGGTGAGCAACTGCGACGCCTCACGGCCCAGGTGCTGAAGGATCTGGGATCGGAGGCCTGGGTCTACTCCGCGCCCGCGGGCTACCAGCCCTACCTAGAGGCCGTGGGCCGCTGGCTGGCCTCGGAGGGCGAGCCCATCGATGAGGGCTGGGGCATCCGATCCATTCCGGGCGCCCAGTCGGGCCTGGCCCTGGCCCTGGAATCCTTCACGGTGCCCGGCGACCGCGTGCTCGTGGAAAGCCCATGTTACGTGGGCATCCTGGCGCTCATCCGAGCCCTGGGGCGCGAGGCCGTGCCCGTGCCCGTGGACCGCCAGGGCCTGGATCCCGAGCGGCTGGCCTCGGCCCTGCAGCGCAGCGAAGCCAAGATGCTCTTCACGGTGCCGAGCTTCCACAATCCCACCGGCATGACCCAGTCCAAGGCCCGCCGCGAGCGCGTGCTGGCTCTGACGCGGGCCCACGGCGTGATCCTCGTGACGGATTCGGCCTACGGCGACCTGCGCTTCTCCGGCAATTCCCTGCCGCCCTTCCGGCGCCTCGAGGGCGCGGACCACGTCATCCACCTGGGCAGCTTCTCCAAGTCCCTGGCGGCGGGTCTGCGCATGGGCTACCTCATCGCCAGGGACGACCTGCTGCGGCGCATGGCGCCCATCCAGGAGGTGCAGACCATCGCCCAGCCGCCCCTCATGCAGGCCGTGGTGGCGCGCTTCCTCGACACGGGCGGCTTCCGCCGTCACCTGGCCCGTCTGCGCCGCGCGCTGAAGGAGCGCCGCGACGCCATGGTGGAGGCCCTGGCCGAGCACTTCCCCCCCGGCACCCAGGTATCGGAGCCCAAGGGCGGCATGCACCTCTGGGTGGTGATGCCCGAGGAGTTTTCGGCGCTCGATCTGCACCGCGACGCCCTGCAGCACGGCCTGGGATTCGCGCCGGGCCCCCTCTTCTTCGCCGACGGCCGGGGCACCAACTGCCTCCGCTTGAACTTCTCCACCCACGACCCTGAGACCACCCGGGAAGCCATCGCGCGGCTCGGACATCTGGTCCACCGGGCCTGATCCAGTCATTCTTTTTCAAAGGAGTACCTGTGAGTCTCACCGCGAATGACGCCATGATCGAGATCCGACCCTCCGCCCACCCGGCCAGCGCCGAGGAGCGCGCCGCCCGCATGACCAACCCCGGCTTCGGCCGCATCTTCACGGACCACATGGTCGTGGTGCCCTACGTGGAAGGGAAGGGCTGGGGCAAGGGCGTGCTGAAGGCCTACGGCCCCATCGAGATGGATCCCGCCGCCTCCGTGCTGCACTACGGCCAGGCCATCTTCGAGGGCTTCAAGGCCTACAAGCAGCCCGATGGCAGCATCGCCTCCTTCCGCCCCGACGCGAACTCCCGACGCTTCAACGCCTCGGCCGCCCGCCTCGCCATGCCCGAGCTGCCCGAGGAGATTTTCATCGGCGCCGCCAAGGCCCTCATCTCGCAGGACAAGGCCTGGGTGCCTGGCGCCGTCGGTGAAAGCCTCTACATGCGCCCCCTCATGATCGCCACGGAAGCCGCCCTGGGCGTGCGCCCCAGCAACGAATACCTCTTCGTGCTGCTCGCCAGCCCCAGCGGTGCCTACTTCCCCGCGGGCGTGAAGCCCGTGACCGTGTGGATCTCCGATGACTACGTCCGCGCCGCGCCCGGCGGCACCGGCTTCGCCAAGTGCGCGGGCAACTACGCCGCCAGCCTCGTGGCTCAGCGCCAGGCCAAGGAAGAGGGCTGCGACCAGGTGGTCTGGTTGGATGCCATCCAGCGCGAGTACATCGAAGAAATGGGCGGCATGAACATCTTCTTCGTCTACCAGGAGAAGGGCGAAACCGTCGTCGTCACGCCCGAACTCACCGGCACCCTGCTGCCCGGCATCACCCGCGACAGCCTGCTGCAGCTGGCCCGCGAACAGGGCTTCCGCGCCGAGGAGCGCAAGATCAGCGTGGCCGAGTGGAAGTCCGCCATCGCCGAAGGCCGCATGACCGAGGCCTTCGCCTGTGGCACCGCCGCCGTCATCACGCCCGTGGGTCACGTGAAGTCGCGCCGTGGCAACTGGGACATCAACAAGGGCGAGACGGGCCCCGTGGCCGCCAAGCTGCGCGAGGCCCTCCTGAACCTGCAGCACGGCCTCGCTCCCGACACCCACGGTTGGATGACGAAGATCGTCTGAGCCCGCTTCGACCGACGAAAAGGCCCGCCATCCGGCGGGCCTTTTTCTGGATGGGGATGTTGCGGGCTAGGGGTAGCTCAGCGTGGTCGTGGCGAGGGCGCCGGCGCTCACGGGCACCTGGGAGCCGGCCTTCAGGACCGGCGCCGCCAGGGAGGTGCTGCGCTGGGCGGCCACACCGTAGGTGCCCGGAGCCAGGTTCAGGAAGCCCGCCTGATCCTGTGTGAGGCCCGAGTCCGCGGCTTGGGCGCGCACGATGAGCGTCTGGGATCCCGAAGCGCCCGTCGCGAGGGTCTGCCTCAGCTCGCCCCAGGTGCTCTGGGTGGCGAGGGAGGCGGGTGTGATGGTGAGCGTGAGCGAACCCGGCGTCTGCGGCGCGCTGAACGCGAGGCTGGTGGGGTAGGCGGCGGCGCTCGTGGCGTTCACGGCCGCGGAGGCCTTGGCCCCGTAGCAGGTGCTGCTGGAGGCGGCCGGCTGTGAAACGACGTAGTAGAGGCTGCCGGTGGGGAGCCCCTCTAGCACGAAGGTGCCGGAGGCATCCGCGAAGGCCCGCCGCTGCAGGGTGGCGAATCCGACGCCATCCACGGTTTCGGCGAAGACTTCGGCTCCGGCCAGGGGCGTGCTTCCGTCGGCCACCTGGCCCGTGATGCTGGCGCTCGCCGCCAGATCGAGGGCGCGCCCCACGGCCTGGAAGGTATAGGCCGTGCTCCCCGCGCGGAACTGCACGGGCTGCAGGCCGCTCAGCATGATCTGGGCGGTGACATCGCCGTTGGCCGCCACGGTGACGGGTCCGTTCACGAGGGTGGTGGTGGGCATGGCCAGGGGCTGGCCCACGGCCGCGCCCGTGGGCCACACGTAGGCCGGCTTGCTGATGGGCGAGGTGTAGTTGTCCGTGGCCCAGGTGATACGGAACTGGGTGTAGGTCGCGGGCGAGACGGTCGTGGCGGGCAGGATCACCGTGCTGTGGCCGTTCTGCAGCACCATCAGGTCATAGGTTTTCTTCACGTTGCCGAGGGTCATCCAGTTGCTGCCGTCGGTGCTGCCTTCCACCTTCTCCACGCTGACGACGGCCTGGCTGTAGCCAGGGAAACTGTCCGAGCCCAGGCGGATCGTCAGCTTGCCCGTGGGCGCGGGCTGCGAGGAACTACCGCCCCCGCCACAGGCCAGGGCCAGTCCCAGACCGAGCAGCGCCATTGGAAACAAGGAAACACGCATCAGGAACTCCGGGTGAGTCGACCCCCCAGTCTAGACCCGTCGGGTTTCCCGAGGTTGAAGGGACGGATCGCGGCTTCCGTTTCCAGGGCGTTCCCGGGGGCGATCGTAGATGAGCCGCGAGACCTGCATTTCCAGTTTCATTTTTCGCATGGGTGCCTTCCTAGGCGCCGAATTGCCGCAGGTGGTGGTCCAGGTGCTTGTACATCAGGACCGACCATTCCTGCGGTGTGAGCGGGCCGAAGAAGGTGTGCGGATGCGTGCTGCAGACCTCGGGGCCGCCGGTGGAGAATGTGTCGATCAGCCCCCTGAGCCGCGCGCGCTCCGCCTCGAAGTCCGGTGTCCCCGTCACCACCAGATCCTGCTGGGTCGGGGTGTTCCGGCGCATGGGCTCCTCATTTCCGAGGGCCAGCCGCTTGATGATCCGGCCGATGATTCGGCCCAGCAGATCCCTCGGCGGACGTCTGAATCCCATTGCCATCTCCAGGCCCGCCGAGCAATGCGCCAGTGCCTGAGCCGCGTTCATGCGCCCCCAGAGCCGCGGCTGTTCGGGGGCCAGGCTCGCGAGGCGTGTCTTCAAGCTTTCCACGGCCGGCGCTTCAAACAGGTTCTTCATGTGGAGCTCCTCTGGAGGGTCAGATCGATTCCTGGAGCAGGTGGGCGGGGGCTTCCATGATGGGCCGGACCTCGACGCCGCCGAGCCGGGCCACGGGGATCCTCGAGGCCAGCTGAAGGGCCTCGTCCAGGTCCCGCGCCTCGATGAGGATGAAGCCCCCGATCTGCTCATGGGTTTCGACGAAGGGCCCGTCCATCACCTCCCTCTTGCCACCGCGGAGGCGCAGGGTCGTGGCCATGCGGGTGGGCTGGAGCGGCTGGGCGGCGAGGAAGTGGCCGTGCTCGCGCAGCTCCGAGTTGAACTGGGAGGCTTCCTTGATCAAGGCCCGGGCTTCAGGCTCGGACAGCCGCTCCAGCTGGGTTTCGTCAAAAAAGATCAGGCACAGGTATTTCATGGTGTCCCTCCGGGGCTTCGAGCCCATTCACCAGGTAGTCGTCTGGCCCGGCCCGGAAAGGACACTTCATGTTGCGAAATTTTCGGTGGCCCAGCGGGCCAGAACGAAAGCCGGTGATTCAGTGACTTCGAATCCCCCTCTTCCGAAAGAAGCGAAGCCGCCTTGCGGCGGCTTCGGTGGCGGAGAGAGGGGGCACTCCGGTCCTCCGGCCCTCCGTTCGCACGAATCACGCGGCTTTCTGTCCCAGACGCATCAGCCCGCTGGGCTGCCACGTCCGGGCCAGAACGAAAGCCGGTGATTCAGTGACTTCGAATCCCCCTCTTCCGAAAGAAGCGAAGCCGCCTTGCGGCGGCTTCGGTGGCGGAGAGAGGGGGATTCGAACCCCCGGTACTGGTTTACCCAATACACTCGCTTAGCAGGCGAGCCCGATCGGCCACTCCGGCATCTCTCCAAGGCTTTCCAGATTACCTTTGAGGACCGCTGGACACAAGGCTTCTTGCCGGAAGCCGCCCCCAGCCTTCAAGATGGAGGTCTGGAGGGATGGCCGAGCGGTTGATGGCTCTAGTCTTGAAAACTAGCGTGGGCGGAAGCTCACCGGGGGTTCGAATCCCTCTCCCTCCGCCAACCAGCGCCCCGCGATGCGGGGCGTCGTCGTAATAGGGGGAGAGGGATTCGAAATCAGAGCAGGGCTGGCAGGTAGCCGCAGGCGGAGGCAGTCCGGGGGACTGCCGGAGGCGTGAAGCGGCGTGCCAGCGCTGCCTGCGGCCGGAAGGGACGCCGCGGAGCGGTGGCCCTGGAGGGAATCCCTCTCCCTCCGCCAACCAGCGCCCCGCGATGCGGGGCGTCGTCGTATCAGGCCTTGGCATCCCAGCCTTCGGCGGCGCGGAAGCTGTGGTAGCGGCCGTGTCCGAGGATGAGGTGGTCGGCGAGGGGCACACCCAGGGATTCTCCGGCGGCTTGTAGGCGTCGCGTGAGCTGGGTGTCCTCGCGGCTGGGGGTGGGGTCGCCACTGGGATGGTTGTGGTAGGCGAGGGCCGTGGTGGCGCCGTAGCGCAGGGCCTCGCGGAAGTTAGGTCTAAGATGGACCTGAGTTGTTAGATGTTTTCCGTAATAGATACATAAAAAGGATTTAACAGTCGACATGTGTTACACCTTTTCGCCCTTGCTCAGCCTCATTCTGGTGCATAAAATTCAATACACTTGTTCAAAAAAATGTCAAACATCTATCGTCTTCTGGTCGGAGGCATCGATTGTTTACATGTAGGCATATCATTCATAGCGATGGAGAAAGAGATTCGCTGGTGGCTGATAGCGGCGGGTTGCCCCATCGCCCTTCGAATCAGTGGTTGCTTCTTATCCGTAGGCCACGAGTCCAGGCAAGCACTCTACGTAGGGATGCAGCAGCCTTAGCAAGGATGTACTCCTGGTTCGAAGCCCTCGGCTTGGATCTGGATGAGCGGGTACGAACCGCAAATTTTTTGTACGAGCACGAAGCGCTCGGCCTCCTTGAGGAGTTCAGAAGTAGGCACAGGACGAACTCCGTTCATCGTGGGGAAGTCCTGGCCTCTACCACTTCAGCGGACTTTCAAGTGATTATCGGGTACCTCGATTGGTGGTCCGGCGTTCAGCTCTCCAGGCGTACGGGAGAAATGGCTCGGCATTACCACCTCAAACGGGACCATTTCCTGAAGCGGATGAAGGCCTTACGACCACGTGGGAAGGGTGGTCAGGGGCGCAGTTTGAGCCCTGGTCTACGAAGCCGATTCCTAGAGGTTATCCGACCTGATTCAAGCGAGAACCCATTTTCCCATGATGTGCGAGAGCGAAACTACGCCCTCTTGCTTCTCTTCTTCTTTACGGGAATTCGACGTGGGGAGGCGCTCAAGCTCAGGACCTCAGACCTTGTCCTTGCTCGAAACAATTACATACAGGTGGTTCGAAGGCCAGACGACCCTGAGGATCCTAGATTGATAGAGCCGGAGGTCAAAACGAACGGCCGATTGATCCCACTGGAGGGTTTTGGAACGGCAATATCGGAAGACGCCGGGCTTCCGGGTGTTATGTGGAGGTTTCTCAAAGCTCGTAGCGCCTCCCCCGGGGCCTGGCAAAGCCCCTTTCTCTTTCTATCTCGAGGTGGCCAGCCCATGGCATTGAACAGCGTGAACGCTTTGTTTGCAACATTGAGGAGGGCAATCCCGGAGTTTCGAGAGAGTAGACTTACTCCGCATACCCTCCGGCACACGTACACAGAGTGTTTGATGGACTTTTTTGATGCCAGGGGGATTGGAGATGAGGATGCGAAGCGATATTTGAACTATCTCAATGGGTGGTCGAAAACGAGCGATACCGGAAATAGGTACGCGGACAGGCGGATCGAGGCTATGGCCCAATCGGTCTGTCGAGAGATGCAGAAGAAGTTCCTTTCCATCGTGGAGAGCGAATGAGCCCGATGAAGTCCATCATCTCTAAACCAAATCAGAATGGCGAGGGACCCGAAGCCCAGCTAACGGAGTTGCTAACCAAAGGTGGGGCAAAAGCGATTATCGAAAATGACACTTGGATTCTTCGCGGTGGACGACATGCCATTAGCGTTCGATTGGACTGGACCGAGTTTCCTCTAAGGGGAGAGTTGGCAGAAGTGACCAAGGAATTCATGCGTCATGTCATTAGATCAAAAGCTGATTCCTCCATCAGATCAGTCTGGAATGGCCTGCTTTCTCCTCTTCGGGGGTATGAACTGAATACCGGGGGGGTAGAGCAGTGGAAGAGCTTTGATTGGCCTCAAGTTTCAGGGATTTTGGGATGGGTGAGAACAAAGGGCCTCATTGGCTATTGGCCATTTTGGAAGCTGTTCCTTCAATGGATTGGAGATGTCCGGCCTGATCTCGTCACTGAAGACGTCCTTCACAAGGTTCGATCGATTAAGGTTTTGCGGCCTGCGCTAATGCCGGTGAGGAACATGGACCCGCAGTTGGGGCCTCTCGATGAAGTTGAGTTCGCGAATTTCATCAAAGGGGTATGGAAGAGTTCCACACTTCCACTCGAAGGTAAGGTTGTCCTGATTCTTGTAGGGGCATTTGGATTACGTCCAGCATCGATTGCCATGATTCGGGAGGATGATTTTGTATCGGAAAAAATCGGAGGGAATGAGTGGTTCAGATTGAAAGTACATTTAGTGAAGCAGAGGTACGATGACCCCAGACGCAACCCTCCTATCGAAATTGGGCTAGAGACGGAATTGGCCAGACTGATTGGAGATCTAATCCAACAGAACAGGAATCGATTTGAAACCAAGGTTGGAGACTTTCGACCGTTGATCTTCAGGGCTGAGGCTCGAAGTAGAGTAGAGGACCCGTTTCGCTGGCATTGGAACTATGACCATCTGAGTATGAAGATTCGAGTTTGGTGCAACGAAATTCCTGTCATATCGAGTCGCACCAATACCCGACGAAAGGTAAGCGCTCAGTCGCTTAGATACACTTTCGGAACCCTACTTGCGAATAGGGGTGTTCCGATGACAGTCCTTGCGCGGAAACTCGGCCACACATCCTTGAATTCTGCGAAGCACTATTACCGAATTAGGTCCGACCAGGACAGTTTGTATAATCGGCTTGTCGATCAAAATCTTGGAGAAATTATCGATCGGTACTCTGGGCGATTAGTAGATCAAGTGTCGCCAGCTCGGGCTATTTTTGCGCAATCGAACAAGGCTATCTTAGAAATCGGGGAGTGTGGATCGAAACGGCAGTGTCGCCTCGATCCGCCATTGAGTTGTTATGGGTGTGAGTACCTGGTTGCTTTGAAGAGTAGAAACCACCTGGTCTACCTTCAACAACTACAGGATCGGAAGCGTCGATTACTTGAAACAGGGAGAACGGGATTGCTGTTGGCGGCCCAGCTTGACTCTGCCATCCATGGCGTTCAAGCGGTCGTTGAAGCGATCGAATTGGATGGGAGTGACTCCCAATGAAAAGTAGTAAATCGGTTCACGGGCGGATCATTGATCCAGGCATCAATAACTTGGTGACTAGAGGGTGTCTAGATGCCAAGGAAAATGTAGCGGCGCTTATCAGAGCAGCAAGGACTCATCCACTTGTAAAAATATTGAAATGGGATTCCGCTAGTTGGGACATCCGATCTTGGCTCGATAACTTCCGCGGACATCAGCAGCGCCCAATGATCTCCTTTCGAAAATTTCGCAATAGCAGCCCTTCTGGACAGATGACACAGGTCGAAGAAATCATCAAGGCTTGGATCGTGACTCAGCAGGCTTTGAACCCTATGTCCTATGCGACTATTCAGCGCAGGGTGCTAGTTGGAGCCTATCTCGGGGGAGCTGCCCAGAACGCTCTCGAAGAAGTAACGTCGCTTCATCTGTCTCACTTCGTCAGGGCGGAGGATGAGATAAACCGACGCCAGCCGAAGAGTGCATCAAGTTATAGCTGCGTACTCCGTCAACTCAGTGAGTGGCTCAACGAATTGAGGCTTCTTCGGGCACCCATTCACTACACTCCGAGAGTACTCAGCGTATCGACCCACCTTGATCCCATGTCTGCCGAAGCTGCTGCAGCTCGGAAGGAAAAATTGCCATCGATGTCGGTCCTGGAGGCAATCGGGCGGGAGCGCGATAGGCTCACCGACCCGTATGACAGGGTAATTCTGGCGATCTTCGATATTCAGATGGCAACTGGCTTGAGGATAGGAGAGGTGTTGACCCTAGCGATGGATCCCCTTGTCGATATCGCCAATCAGGGGTTACACCTCCGCCTGCCGGGGGGGCCGGAGAAAGGTGGGAACTGGATTCTAGTCCCCGTAGCTGAGAGGTGCCGAGAGCTGATTTCGAAGGCCGTCACCACCCTCGCCACATTGTGTGCAGAGGCGAGATCCTCGGCTAAATTCATCGAAGAGAATCCCGGGCGAATTCCATGGAAAACAATCCCCCGCTGTGATGGCACCTATCGTCTTTCTCTTGGCCAAATCATCACAGAATTTAAACTTAGACCAGATGTGGAGAAGAAGAAAATTGAAACGGTGACTGCGGTGAAGGTTGCCGCCGATATCCCACGGGGGCAAATGACAATATCGGCTGGCGACATCGAGAGTGGCCACAGGAAGAAGCTGATCGCTCACCCCACAATCTTCCGCGACGGAAGAGCCGTGCTCTCGATGAGCAACTCCCTTTGTGTATGGGGTCATCGAAAGGGTTATCGCCACAAAGCAACGAGAGATATTCAGCATTTTCTTTTCCCCCGTCAGCTTCGGGACCAAGATGTACTGACCTGGTTAGGGCAGACATGCTCAAGATTAAATCTGCTAGACGAGGGCGGGAATAGACCCCATCTTCGCACGCATATGCCGAGGCATCTCCATGTAACGGCGCTTAAGGATGGGGGGGCCTCAGATGCTATGTTGGCCGCCATACATGGGCGGAAGTCTCCCCACCAGAATGCTCATTATGAGCATTCCTCTCCCTGGGAGCTCACGGAGAGGATCACAGGTTTGATGCGCTCTGGTGTGCTGATTGGTCCTAAGGCTGATGCATTTCGTGCGCTTAAGGATTCGACAGTACAGAATGAATTTCTTTTAGCTCAGGTGCCTATCGTTCATCGTACTGCCGAGGGTATGTACTGCACACGGGACCTTCAGCTAAACCCCTGCCCTCATCATCTAGCTTGTCTTCGAGGATGTCGCCACCACCTTGTAGATCCGATGAATCCTTCAACTAAGGAGGAACTCATCAAGGCAAGAGACGAGGCCTTGAAAACGATTTCCTCGATTCTCGATCACCTAGAGGCACGCCGGATTCCTCGGGATATTGCAGAGCGAAATCAGAACATTCTTCATTTCAAAGAGATCGTGGTGCATACGAGCAAGGCCTTACAACACATCGAGGATGCGCTGGTCACTGGTTCAAAAGCGAAGATACGAGTGATTCCTGATGGCATTGATATGTCTGAAAGGGAGGGACTTTGATCAGCAAGAAACAGGTGAAGGGTCGTAAGACAGGGGCTAGACCTCGATTCCGCGAAAAAGATCGTGAGTTAGTGTTTCAGATCCTGGAGAATTGGGAGGTAGGCAATAAGAAAGGGCATCTCACTTGGGATGAACTTGCGAAGTCGGTAGGCTTTTCAAGGGGAACTCTAGAAGCTCGACCCGAAATCAAGGCTAGGTACTGGAAGACCAAGGCTGCCTTGAAGGCAAAAAATTCGCCTTTTACCCGCCCGGAGAGAGCTGCCAAATCGGGGGCTGAGGCATTCCTCCAACGTATCGATCTACTTGAAGAAGAACTGAGGGCATTGAAGGACACCCTCTCCGCCTACGATGCCAAGTGGAAGAGGTACGAATTCAATGCAATCCGATTAGGGCTTGAACCAGAGGAACTAGACCGCCCTCTCCCACCCCTTTCACGCAATCGTCGGTGATGGCTACGGTCCGAGGAATACAGCAGAGCAAGAAACTATACCCAAAACCCGGCGAGCCAATTATCAACTCTTTGCTGGGGCAAGTCTTCTCCGCCGAAAGCTGAGAAGAGGGGCCGAAGGACACTTCGAGTGCGTTCGGCAATCACGCTCCGGTCCGAGTCCATCTTCAATTGGGTGTACGAAACGATTGACTCATCCATTGCCTTGTTAGCGGGCCTAGAAAATCCACCGCCTTCATAATCCGCGAGAAGCCGCCCCTTCAAGCTATCGAACCTGAAGTAGAAGAATAAATTTTCTGGGAGTGGTGCGTCCTGTCCTTTGAAGAGTCCAGCCACAAGGCTTTGGGCTGTGAATAGTCGGTTAGCCACATCACGAACGATATTCCTTCGATCCAATGCTCTCCTGTACCAGGGAGGTGGCCCCCCCATTACCCATGTCTCTCCTCGTGAGACCATTTGTTGGATGCCGAGCGCAGGATGGTCATCCACGTAGCTTCCAGAATGGAACAGTCCCACCGAGAAGTTCCACACTGCGAAGTCCAGGGCGCTAAAGACAATCCCTTGAGCATGGGATTCTGGAATCGCAATCAGACCCTCCCAGGCGCCATCTCTAACGTCGCGCTTGCAATGAGATCCTGGGAAGTCTCTTGGATCCATCCATGGAGGCCAACCTCCCTTTTGGGGGTGGGCCATTATCATCCTTGTAAAATAGTGTTCTGTAGAGTTTGTATCAGGAAGGCGGCCATCCCACGCTACACCAACCGCGAGTTGTCCAGGCATGGGGATTCTTTTTAAATTATGATCTACTAGCCTTTGTCCAAACTTTGAAAGACATGTTCCTACAAATTCGTCTAATCGTCGCTCGGGTGGGCTTTGAAGACTCGATACCTCTCGGGTCAAGTCTTCCCAATGGCGGCGCACGAATGTCCCGATGTCAAGCTCCCGGTTACGCATGCACCTTTCCAAGATCTCCCCCAAATCTCGGTGGTTCGCTTTGACGGAACTCACCTGTCCCCCACGCATTGATCGACAATAAATCGTGTCGCCCTCTAGTAGCTTGGTCACACCAATGGATTTCTTGGTGACAGCAGGATTTTTTACTCCTCCGGGAATTCGAAGAACGGCCACTTCGACGCCATCAACATCGGGGTAGCAAACTTCCACCCCAAATGGATCACTGCTGAATTCAACTATCAACTTGTTGATAGCATCGGCGTCGTAGGACACACGTAGATTGCTAGGTGGGTTTTTCGCTGTCATTCCCGTGCCATTCTCGACACCAATCGCGAGCCAACCGCCATCATTATTTCGAAGCGCTAAAATGGCTCGGATTAATTTAACTTGGTCATCCGGGTTGCTGAGATCCAACCAAGACTTGTGTTCAATACCGAACCCTTCCGAATGCTGAATGGCTACGCGCCGAGCCTGATTAAGCCTTTCATCTTCTGGGAGCATAGATCTTCCTGTATTGCCGAGTGGCTAGATTTTGAATGGAGATTAAATATATTCCAGAATTGAAACTCATGTTCGAAGAACTGATACCTCACCGAGAAAAATTCAGAAATCGAGACTGAGCGAGAAGGAGCAAGTGGCTAGTTGGCAAGGTCTGGCTTTGTTCACTCGGGCATTGTGGATGGAGAGAAGAGAGGTAGACTCATTCTGTTGATCAGCGTCATTTCCTTAACCAAAATTTTTGTAAGAATCCATCATGTGAGGTACGATTTAGCTCTCCACTCATAGGCACTTCATTGACGGTTGACCAATTCTCCAAACCTATACGAGTTCTCACCATTGACGGTGGGGGAATGCGAGGGCTGTACACAGCCTCCTATTTAGACCACTTCGCCACCTACTGCGAAAGTGCTCGTCAGTGTGCCAAGTTAGACATCGGGGCATCATTTGATCTGATCGTTGGCACTAGTACCGGGGCGATCCTGGCTGCGGCCTTGGCCACAGGATGTAAGTTATCTAGAGTTCGCGAGTTGTATAAAAAATGGGGTCCATCGATATTTCCAGAGCCCTTACCGAGTTCCCTTCTCTCCCTGCTCTGGCATGTCAGGAAGAGAAAATCGCTCAACAGGACTGGTGCCGAGGCACTGCGATTAGCCCTCAGTGAGGTGTTTGGAACGACAACGTTAGGCGATGTGTTCGCCGATCGCCGAATTGGAATCTGCATCCCCGCCGTTGAACTGGGTCACCATCATCCACGTGTTTTCAAATCAGCTCACCATCAAGGGTTGGATCGGAGAGACGAGAGGATGACATTAGTCGATGCTTGCCTCGCATCCTCTGCGGCTCCAATTTACCGATCGCTCGCTTCAGTTACGCCGACGCTTGGAAATGGTCCGGCTCAGCTTTACGTAGATGGAGGACTCTGGGCGAATAATCCGGTATTGGTTGGCCTGGTGGACGCCCTGGAGATACGCGGCGATTCCACCAGTAGGCCCATAGAGATCTATTCCATAGGTACTTGTCCAAGTATTAACGGGGGGCCTGTCGGGGAAGCAGATCTTGATTGGGGATTTTCCGAGTGGCAGTTCGGAGGGAGAGCGGCCTCTTTGGGGATCGATGCGCAGGCCTCGGCCTACGATAAGATAGTCGGTAAGATATCCAAATGGTTACCGAACATAATGGTTGCTCGATTCCCAACCTTTGAAGTTCCTTTATCTGTCCAGCCATATCTAGCACTTGACGAAACATCAATGAATGGGACCAATGCCTTGGAAGATCTTGGCCGCAATCACGCAACCGAACTTCGTAGTTTGTGCATGGATCCGAAAGAAGGGAGCATTCAATCTCTGAATCGTCTGTTTATGGAAACCATTCAGCCAGTCAGTTGAGGAGACAAACATGATCGATACATCGAAGCAGATGAAGAAATTTCATGATGAAGAGGTAGATCTACCAACTGATCAACGCAAGAAGATGCAGCAGCGTAGGGATACAAATCGCGACGCGCTTACTTCTGGACTCCAAAAGAAAAAGAACCCCGATCCTAAGGGATTCGCGTCACAAGGATCGTACATGATGCGAACCATGGTCCAAACACCTGAAGATCAAATCGATATCGATGACGGAGTCTATTTCAAAAAATCGGATTTAGTTGGCGAGAAGGGGGCGGATAAAACTGCCCTCGATGCTCGAAAAATGGTCTGTGAAGCGCTCACGAATGGAAGATCCTTTAAGACACCTCCCGAAGTGAAACCAAATTGTGTCCGTGTTTATTACGAAGAGGGATATCACGTTGATGTCCCTGTGTATCGCTTGAGCGAGGGATCTTCTGGTTCGGGAGAGGTCGCCGAACTCGCAAGTACGGACTGGAAGGTCTCTGATGCCCGAGGTGTGACCGCATGGTTTAATGATGTCGTATCTAAACAGAGCCCGTCCGATGATGATGAACAGTTGCGGAGAATCGTGCGTCTGTTGAAGAAATTTTCTGTGAGTCGTTCATCTTGGGTGGGGAAGTCTGCTTCTGGTTTTGCAATTTCAAAATTAGTGCAGGAGAACTACTATCCCTCAGCAGGACGAGATGACGAGTCCCTCAGAGTGACAATGAGAAGGATTCTTCGGCGATTGGAGATAGACACGGTTGTTAAACACCCCATATTGAGTGAAAACATTACCAAGAAGATTCCCGATCCGAAGACGACATTCCTGAAAGACTGCCTCTCTGAAAGGGAAAAGGATCTGGATCAGCTCGAAATATCGGATTGCAGCTTTGAACAGGCCATGAAGGCCTGGAGTGCGATTTTCAATACGGACTTCTTCAACGAGCAACCAGATCCATCAGACAGCGGGAAAAAGAGCTCCGCCTTTGAGACATCAGGAACTCCAGGGGTCGTAATAAAGGGCGGGAATTCAGACTACGCCTAAGGTTCCTTGATCAATGGACCAAAGACTGCATACAGCCTTGTTCGAGGAAGCGATCAGCAAGGTTGAGCAATGGATATCGGAATCCATTCCAACAGCTACTAGGCTCAAGCCGCCTGAGCTTCAATCGGTTAGCCCTGTATTTCGGGCTGGATGGAAATTCCCACAACTTCGAAACCTCCCAGCATGCTCCTTGCTGTTTGAGGGCACGTTTCCATTTAGTCTGCCTCGGGTCCAAATCACAGACAGGGAACTCAGGGAACGGTGTCCCCATGTCGAACATTCTGGGGTGTTATGCCTTTTTGAGCCTGATCAATTCTTCTCAGCAAGTTCTCCACTTCACCTCGTTAAGGCCGTGATGACAAGTGCATCAAGGTTGATACGAAAATATCAAAGTGGCGACATTGAATCAGAATTTGACCAAGAGTGGCCGATTTATTGGACACGTGATGTCAAGCCACTTCAGAGAGCTTATTCTTTGGTCGACCTTAAAAAAGGAAGCCGAAAGATCTTATACACTTCGATTGAGGGAGGGGATCGGTATTTCTATGATGATGATGAGCAATTACGCTACCGAATTCCCCTGAACTCAAGGGGCGTAGCGCCAAGTCGATTCGAAACCAATGCCGCGTTCATCGAGCTGAAGGACTTTCCGAAGCCATGGGATTTTCCAGATTCAGGGCAGCAGCTGGAGAGGTTTATCAAAAAATACGCAAGTAGTACTGAGCTTGACATCCTCGATAATTTGATATCAGAACGACAGAAGCGGCTATCTCTTCTCTTCAAAACAAATGGTCCTGTCGTGCACCTCCTTGCAGGAGCTGTTCTAAGACCTCCAGAACAATTAAAATTCGAGAAGAATGGCCGCATTACCCTAGCGGGCTTTCGATCAGGGAGTATTTCTGATGATGTCTTTCGCTTCTCAATACTCTCAGGTAGAGCACCATTGAAGCGTATTCAGGTCGATCGACTTGATCATGCATGGATCCATGGACGAAGCCTCGACCCTACACAAGGTGTGTTGATGGGGAAACATGTCATTCTGATTGGAGTCGGATCGCTTGGCTCAGGTGTTGCGGAGTTACTAGGAAGAGCCGGCGTTGGCACCCTCACTCTTATTGATGGTGAAACACTCGAGTCTGCAAATATCTCGCGCCATTCGCTTGGGGCACGTGCGATCGGCCAAAATAAGGCCGACCGATTGGCGAAGGTAATTCAGGAAAACCTCCCTCATCTAACGGTCAAAGGTATACCGAAGAACTTTGAAGATCTTCAAACGACGGAGCTCGACTCATTAAGACAAGCTGATTTGATTATTTGCTGCATTGCGGAATGGGCCTCTGAATTAGCTCTTGATCGATTTCAGGCACTGCATGCGGCTGGAGAATTTCCTCCCGTTCTATACGGTTGGTTGGAGGCACACGCACTCGCTGGGCATGGAGTCTTGGTACCTACTGGCTCTGCCCGGTTCAAAGACATGCTGAACCATTCGGGCCAACGCCGATTCCATACCTTCGATTGGCCTGATGGTTCGAACGGCGTTCGGATTGTTTGTGGGGCTATTCATGCGCCGTATGGATCTGTTGATCTAAGTCAGACGCAGGCTCTGATCGGAAGAATTGCTTTGGATACGATCTTGCGGGAAGAGGACGCTACATGCTGGAGATCGTGGGTAGGTGACATTGAACGTGCCAGACAACTTGGCGGTGAACTGACTCAGGAATGGATTGAGTTACACGGAGATACCCCCGTGGGGCAGTACTACTGTGAAACACCGTGGCCACGCCCAGAGGTAGGTGGCCATGCTTAGTTACTGGCTACCAGACAGGGTCCATCAAGTGCATTTCACACCAGAAGCACTGCATACATTGACTGCATTTCAGCAGGTATCGAATGATCCTGAGGCAGGGGGCCAGCTCTTTGCCCGATTTTGTAATGGCAATGCAATGGTAATGAAGGCGACCTCACCAAAGGCGGCTGATAGGCGATCCAAATTTGGGTTTAGGCAGAACAAAACTGCTGCTCAGGCGGAAATTCTTGAGGAGTACGAGAATGGCCTCCATTTCATCGGCGATTGGCACTCGCATCCCGAACCCACACCTCACCCCTCCGGGTTGGATAGAGCTAGCTCGAGGTCTGTGTTCAAAAAATCCAAAAAGGACATCGGGGCATTCCTTGTGGTCATTCTTGGAACATCGCCTTTCCCATCTGGTATTTTCGTTGGCATGGAAGATGGAGATAAATTAGTCGAGTTGACGCCGGTAACCCGGCAACAGCATGATTCTTATTTAATTACATAATAAAAATTTACTTCAATAAAATTAATTAATTGCCAGAAATGAGGCTTTGCTGCAATGCGAGTGGGTTTATAGATTTGGTTTTTTGGGCCCTTCTCAAGAATCACCCCGATTGACTCCGCCCTTCAGCGGAGTGAATTACCCCAAAAAAGCGTCGAGTCATTTTTGGGTAACGGGCGGACACGAGCTAAGTGGCTTTAATATTTTTATGACGTCTTTTCCAATTGCGGTCGAAATACATGTTGGCCCTCGTCGAGCTGGAAGCCACGAAACCAAATCGCCATCCAGAATTGACCGGAAACTGCCAATTCAAGAGACATCACCCTAGCGAAGGGCCGCAGAAGAAGGACGTGCACCACTCGGTGTATGAGCCCGCGTCTCTCGGAATAGAGACCAAATGGATCGATCGTTCGACGCCATCTCATACGAATATCTTCCTTTGTGAATTTGATGACATCCAGGTTCCACCACATGCCCCAACGATGTACCCAATCCGAATTCAACAATGAGAAATGGGTTAGATCGTTGAACGTTACAGTAAATGGCAAGAATTCGTTGCTATCTTCCTGGACAAGTTTCTTTACTGACAACTTATAAGTGTCCCATGTAAATAGGAGTATTCCCTTGTCCGGATTGACATAAAGGAAATCTAGGATCGGAATGTTGGTCATGTTCCTGATGAGGGACTTCTTAGTCACATTGGTCAGAGAGATCGATTCTTGATAACGATTTAATTGGGATTCCACCTCAAGCAGAAGCTCAAGGTGCTGGATGTCCTTGTCAAGCGCCCGCACTTCAATTTTGGGGATGCGTTCGCTTTCTCGGTCCATAGACAATGGGAAAAATAACGAATATTCAAACAACCCTTTGCAGCTCTCCCAGTGGCTTCCCAAGCAGTTCCTTCGATACCAAAGTCGGTGGGATTTTACATAGGTAGGTAAGAAGATCTTTTTCGCTACCCATTCGGAAGGATTCCCAAGTAGGGACAGGACTAGTTTCTTCGCTATCCCTCCCAAACTCTTAACTAGCCAGGTCGAAGGGATCTCAAGTCCTGAAATCATCTCTTCTAGCCCCCTATGTTCTGGCGACTTCTCAGGTCGAATTACACCCTAACCAATCGTGTGACAGCGCGAATGTGTCATGAGTGTAACCAACTGTCTATGACCAAGTGGTCAAGTTAACGGACCCTCGTTCTTCGGCGGGTAGGTGAGTGCCCGCTGAGATAGGGACGCCAAGTCCGGAAAGTTACGGTAGCTCTTCCGGTACTGCGCCCAGTCCGCATTTGAGATCTGAACCACCCCGAAATCGGACAGAATCGGATTCAGTTCGAGCGCTTTGAATATCGCCTTCGTATGCCGCGCTCTCTAGATAGACCCCCTTCCAGAGAATCGAGGATGCAGTGCGTTTCTTCAGCGCGGGCTTTGCCGCCCCCTTCCCCTTGGATTGGCCTGCCGGCGGTGGGCAGAGCGGAACTAGGAGCAGCTTGACATGGCGCCGCATAGAATCTCGAGGAGCAATCGTTCATTTAGACTATAAGTAAAGCAACGGAGAGGCCGTGCGATTCCCCAACCAAGCCACCATCGAGGATCTGAAAGCCCTAGTCGCAGCCCGCGACGACTCTAGCGCCCCTCACCTCCTCTGGATCCATAAGTGCGGGGATGTCTATCTCCATCCGGTCAGACCCCCCCACCACGTCTCCCATTTCCGAGAATGGGTTGCATCCTCGGGAGCTGCCTACATTTTCGGAACACTTGCCGCTGGGGGTGGCTGGGTAGGACCTAACGCAGCCGCCGATTCCACCTGGATGGCTGACCTCCATGCCCACCTCAACCAGGGCTGGCTTTTACACACGAATGCCTGCATTGACCCCCGTCATCCCACGCCAGGAGCTTAAGCGCGCCCGGACTACCTACGCTTCTCAGTTACCGGAAGGAGGAGGTCTGAAAGGGGCACCCCCACAGCCTTTGCAAGGCGCTCCATGGCATCGATGGACACATTCCTTTTCGCACCTTCGACTGAACTCACGTAAGTGAAATGTAATCCCGCCGCCTCCGCCAGCACCATTTGAGACCAACCCTTGTCCAGACGAGCCTGGCGCAGGTTCTCGGCAAAGGCTTCTCGGGCGGATCGGGCTCGGCTCATCTGCCCGAGGCTGAAGGCGCAATGACTTTAGATCTATAGACTTAAAGTCAAGTTCGCTTTCCCCGAAACCCAAATGGATGAGCTCCAAGCAGCCAGGAGCTCTCCCACCGAACACGCAGCTGCGCATCCTATCTCCTATCAGAGGTCATTCATGAAGGTCGAAACTATGGAATCACTGATCTGGGAATTCCCGTGTCTCTTCCGGAACGGCATGTTCTTCGAATGCGGCCCTGGGTGGACCCAGCTCATTCGAGACCTGTGTAGGAGGCTGGAGCCCATCTGCCTCCGACAGCTCGAAGCAGGGGAGGAGTTCGTTCTGGTGGCCGCCCAGGTCAAATCCAAATACGGAGGCCTGAGGTTCTATGTGGACGGTGGAACCCCTGAATCCGACGAGCTGATTGGTCAGGCGGAGCTGCGATCTGAGCAGATTTGCGAGACCTGCGGCGACGACCACCCACAGGATGAATGCACTCGAGGCTCAGTTTTGTGAGCCTCAGGGGAGGAGACAAAGGCGAGAGGCGAGCTATCAATATCCGCTGATGATGAAGAATCTCGATGGATGTGGATTCCGCGAAGCGGAATCCAAGGCCTGTGGAAAGCCCCTCAGGGCTTTCCACCCGCAGGGCAATGGTTGTGGACCCGAAGGGCGGCTGCCTTGCAGCCGTTTCCTGTGGAAAGGCTGGAGGGACCCGTGGATTGGGGGGGTGGGGCCCCGCAATCCATGGGAGGGGCCGGGCTTTCCATAGGAAATCCAGCAGCCGTTGCAGGCCGGCATCCATCGAGATTCTGCCGGGGTGGGTCGTACCCTTGCTTTGAAATGCGACAAAGTCAATTTAAACGCGTTGGTTTCTTTTAAGACTACTAAAACCTTAAAAAACAATGATTAAAGAAAAATAGAACAAATTGATTGCATAGAATCTACGAATTCGCGCGGACTGATGAGGGTGGCCGTGGCGGTGCCCTGGCTGAGGATGCGCTCGGCCAGCAGATCGCCCTTGGCGTTCAGCGCGAGCAGTCCGAAACGTTCCTCGGCCCAGCCCAGGCAGCGGGAAAGCAGGTAGGCGCCGGCGGCCTTGGGGCTGGTGATGCGGGGACGTTCGGCGGTGCGTTGGGAACGACGGGTCAGTTCCAGGGCGGCCCACAGCTGGCCGGCCTTGGCGGGGCCGAGCCCCGGCTGGTCCAGCCAGTCGTGGAACCCCAGGCCCAGAAGGCCCGCGATGCCCCCGGTGCGGCCGAGCACGGCCTGCGCGAGTTCCACGGCGCTCTGGCCCTGGCGGCCCGTGCCCCAGAGCAGGGCGAGGAGTTCGGCGTCGGCCAGGCTTTCGCCGTGGCCGGCCAGCAGGCGTTCGCGGGGGCGTTGATCGGGAGAGAGGTCGAGGATGCGCATGGGGACCTTTCAGCACGCGATCCAGGTGCCGAGCAGGGGGCGGTAGCGCAGGAGCTCCACCGAACCCGTCAGATCCAGCCGGAGGCAGAGAGCCTGGCGGCCGTGATGGAGGAACCAGACGTTGGCCGCGGCCCGGCGATGGGGCATGACGGTGATGGGCCTGGGCCGCCCGCCCCGCCAGCCGCTGTCGGCCAGGCTCGGCGGAAGGGGCACGGCGGCGGGTCTTCCCCATCTCACGCCTTCGGGCAGGCGGAGGGAAATCCGGCCTTCGCTGGCCTTCCGACAGGGATCGAGCACGACCGTCCGGTGGTGGGTCGTCGCCAGATCGAAGGCGAGGCGCAGGCTGCGATGGAGTTCGGTCTGCGCGGCCCGCAGGGGCGGGCAGATCGGGGCCGGCAGGCAGGCCATCAGGATCCGGGTGACGCGTTGGAGCAGGGGAGCGGTCAGGAGGTTCATCAGGCCCTTGTCCATTTCTTGAGGTCCGCGCGCCAGCGCAGCACCTGCAGGTGACCGTGTCCGCTGAGCCGCATGCAGAGCGCGTCGGTGCCATCGTTCAGGAACCAGGCGCTGGCCAGGGTGGTGCGGCGGGGCGTGACGGTGATGATGGGGTGGGATTCGCCGGTGCGGGCGGCCAGGGGATCGGGATCCATGCCCGGCGGCAGGGGGATGGCGGCGGGTTTGCCCCACCGGATGCGGCGGCCCAGCTGCACCGAGAGGTGCTCTCCGGCGCCGGTGGCCTTGCCCAGGGCCACCTTGACATCGGTACCCCGGGCCCGGGCCAGGGTGAAGGCCTGATCCAGGCTGCCGACGATCTCCTGGTGCGCGGCGGCCAGCTCGGCGTTTCCGTTGTCCCAGCAGAGCGGGAGCACGGCCGCGAGGAAGGCCGCCATGCCCAGAGCGATGGTCAGTTCCAGCAGGGACACCCCCCGCTGGGCGGATCGTCGGCAGCCCGAAGCCATGGCCGCCTCCTACTTCTTGGGGGCCGCGGGATGCGGCGCGGGCGTGGTGGCGAGAAAGGGTTTGAGCTTGGCGTAGGACTTCTCGCCGATCCCCTTCACGTTCATCAGCTCTTCGGGGCGCTGGAAGCCGCCGTGCTGCTTGCTGTCGGATCCAAGAATTCCTGCGACTTCCAACAAACCTTGCGAATGCTCGATTCAGAGTTCCCATATTCTTTGGAGAATATGAATATCTGAAGGCACAGGGGTCAGGGGTTATGTCGCTTGGTTAGTGCGCGATACTTCAAATGGAAGGATTGCGCAGGAGGCTTGCTGTCAAGAAAGTTGGAGATCTCGAGGGCCTGTCCAACTTGTTGACCATGGCAACCCCGAATTTAGGTTAGAGCAACCCATCAGCGGATCCACATAGCACGTACTCAGAGTGGAGTTTTCAGTGGCGAATTAGCGTTCAAACCACGATGTGAACCAATCTACGCAGCGGCGTAGGAGAGAAGGTTTTAACTTTCGCTTCTTGTCTTGTTCGACGTGTCGACGTACCTGAGACCGCATGACCCTATCGACTGTCTTCTTAGACCATTGTTGAGCCCATTCCACCTGGCCCCGTCGGATGAAGAAGTGAGATAAACAAGGAGCGTCTGAAACCAGGATAGAAGGGGTGACAGTGGGAAATCCCCCTTCTATAACGAGGTGATGCTGATCAAGTAAATTCAGCATGACTCGATGACCGCAACCACAGGCGCAGGCCAAGGCGGCCATCTCGAAGCGACGGCTGTAATAAAACTCATATGGCCCTACCTGGGGCGGAAGCCGATCACTCTCGATTATGCGATATAATCTGTCGCTCATGTTGTTTCATCAATTGTCATTGCGGCAACATCAAACACAACGGCATGTGAATCTGTTAGGCGGTCGAAGAATCCCATGTACTGCTTGAACCGGATCACCGCCATCGCAGCATTGAGTGCGTTGAGTTCCGCAATCTGAGGTTGATTTCTATATTCTTCATCATGGGCATTTTGTGCGGGCAAGTAAGGCGTGCCATTGAGCTTGTCAAAATCGCCAGGCGCGCCGCCAGCGGTACGAACGAATCCATACAAGCCATTTGTGCCCTTATTCAAACCCATGCCCACGTCCACAAATGGCACTGAAGCGCTGTGGCATGCCTGAACAATCATTTGTCGAGACGGAGCATCATCAACACAGACGAAGATGAAGTGGAAATCAGCCAAGCACGCGACATTGGTTTGATCAACGCGTTCAACATGTGGCTTGATGCCGCCATGAAAGTTTCCATAGGCCTCGGCCAATGCCTCGACCTTGGGCAGACCCAGTTGCCTCTCTCCATGCACCCCAGGGAGTCGAAAGAGCGTGTGCACGTGGACAATGTCGTCATCGAAGAGATGGATCTCCTCAAGATGGGTCTTGGCGAGGTAGTCCAACACGTACGCGCCGGTGCCGCCACATCCAATGATGGCCACTTTCTGCTGTCGTAGTTTATGTGACAGCTCCACCACGCCTTCACGGGCAGACAGCGTGTCAGGGAATTTCAACGGGCTTATTGCTGACTCAATGTGTTTTGTCAGGACCCGTCGAGGGGTAACGCCGGGAAACTTATGAATGGCAGGCGAAGCAATCAGGGCAAGGTACTGGTTGATTTTTTCCTCGATAGAGTGGTACGGCCTCAAGCCTTCCGGCTTGCTGGAGAGCATCCGGGTGCCGACAATTTGATCCGACACTATACGTCGCTCTTCGATCGTACCTGCGTAGACTCTTTGTCCATCAAGGTTGCAAGGGATCTCACCGGCAAAATAGACCTTATGGTCCGATGGACTGCCAATCAGGTATCCCTCGCGCAGATCTATTGGACTGATCATGTCGAGATACTTCAACTCACCCGAGGCGTTGAGATAAGGCACGCCGAAAATGATGAGATGGGCGTTAATAAACCCGATGTCGTAGCCCTGTTTGACGAGAGTTTCGATGAACGGATTACGACTCGCCAGTGCCTGTAATTCGGAAGTCCATGCCATCTCTCACCATAACTTCTCCGCCGGGAGGCAGAGTGCCTGTCAAGTTGTCGGAATTCCCTTTGTAGTATTTAACTATGAAATTCGTTCCAGTCGCACCGGGGAATGCCAGCGCCACTAGTGCCGCATACGAAATCTTTTGGTGAGGTACCACATGATCAACTGTGTTCACTGAGATCGTGACTGTCTTGCTATCCGACATAAGTTTCTCCGGCCAATCTGTGCAGCAGGTTGAAATAAATAGCCAGGTAGGTCAAGGGAGAATCTTGAGGTGTGATACGGACTCATTATCTAAAAATTACATCAGAGATTCTGTGGTATCGGCTCGAAGTGAGCTTCCTACGAGGATTCCAGGGGGAATGAGGACGAGGTGTTCCCTATTTTCGGTCATGTTGGACCAGAAGAAATTGCCATTGCACATTCATAGCTTGCTCAATTCCACTTCCGACTGTCGAAGTCTCTCCCCTTGAGAATTCTCAGTACGACTCATCTTCCAAGGGGATTGGAACCACTGATGGATTGGTGTGGTCATTGGGACCTTCCTCAAATCTCGCGCGAAAACCAGGGGTCATGGGGAAAGCGGGTTTTCAAGAACGAATACATTGCCCAAAATGCCATTGAGCTATTTGCGTACAATCTAGCTGACGTTAGGGGGTAGGGGGCAGATTGGTTGGGGAAAACTAGATTGGATAAAAGAGTTCTTCAGATCCGCGGGTCAGATAAACACATCGGATCATTGTGAGGCGTTGATGATTCCATTTCGAAAATTCACGAATTCACAAAAAATCACCCTTTGGGTGGGAGGAATTGGCGCCATTTTGACGTTCATCCCAATCTGTATCAATCTTTACCAGTTAGGAGCTTCACATCGAGAATTTGTCCGCCAAAATGATAAATTGCTCTATGACAGGGGTGCCGAGGCGCTTAAGAGTATTCACCAAGCATATGGGGAGCTTCTAAGTATCCTCGCAAATCCAGATTTTGGGGTTCCAACGAGTATCTACGATCCTGCCTATCAAAAGATTGGAGAAGCAACTTTCAAACTTGGAGAGTTCAATCAGGATCTCGCCCGCCTCACTGATCAACGGAAAGTCCAAGCAGGAGAAGAGGTCTATTCGTGGGCCCAGGTAATGCTTGTTAAGGCCAGTCTTCACCGTCAACGGATCGAATCCGTAGAAAAGGCCACAACTGAGCTTGTTTCCTGTCAAAAGCGTGAAGGGGCTTTCTACTCCAGACTTCAACGAGAGCTAAACGACAACATCGAAGAATTAATCCGTAGTGAGAATGAACTCTACTTCTCTCTCAGGGATTTTGATCTTGAGGCACTAGGTGCCGTTGAACAGGGGGTCAATATTTCTTTTAAGGAGGCCCTTTCACTCGCGCCCGTTCCATCGATGTATGAGCAGTACGCTCGGCGACAAGTGCTAATGACTAAGGCCAAGGCATATCGATTTAAGGCATCCGAAGCATCTTTTGTCATTGCGCGAGTGCGAGCATATACTGATCCTGAATATCTTAGCCACGATCAGTCGACGCTTAGTCGGGACACAGCTTTCTATCGAAAACTCCAGGTCATGAATAAATTTATTGTGGACGCTCTGAAAAAGAACCCGAAATTAAATCAAAGCCTTCCTCCACATATGCGTTTAAATGATGGTGAGGCTGCATCTCGATGATATTTTAGTTATTCTTTACTGATCAGAGCTTGGAGGGAATCAAGGATGTACATCCGCCGATTAGTAATTCGGAATTTCCGCGCCCTAAAGAATCTAGATATTCAACTCCAACCCGGCCTTACCTGCCTGATCGGTGAAAACAATTCAGGGAAGACAACTCTTCTTCATGCACTGAGATTAGTACTTGATGCCAATCTCTCAAATTATACCCGACAGCTTTCACGTGATGACTTTTCAAGGGGAGTCAATTGTGACGAACCCCAACAAATTCTGATTGCAGTTGAACTAACAGGGTTCGCAGCGCGGCCAGAAGAAGAAGCCCTAGTAAGCGAGTGGGCCACATCTGATGACGTAGCCGCGCTTTGTTACAGGTTCAGACCCGGAAGGTCCGCCCGTCAGGGAGTGAAGGATGGATCCAGATCGCCCAAGTCGCTAAAAATCGAAGACTACGAGTGGCAACTGGCAGGTATCGGAGGGAAAGACCCAACTTTGATTCAGTGGGATGACGAGTTAGGTGCTCCTGCTCGTTTTGATCGGCTTTGCGCTTTTCATATCACTTTTCTCCAGGCGTTACGGGATGTGGAAGAAGACCTTCGGCGTTCCAGGTTTTCTCCTCTTACCAAACTGCTCGATGAAGCTAATCTCTCCGAGATAGAAAAAGAGAAGCTTCTTGACCGCCTCCGATCAGCGAATGATGAACTCAAGAAAGAAGCGGTTGTCACAAATCTAGGTGAGAGCATCCGATCATCCCTGCTGCAAACTGTGGGAGATAGCTTCAACTTCGGAGTTGAGGTCGGAATCTCCGATCCTTCATTTAATTCCTTGGCGCGATCCTTGGTTTTGTTGATCTCATCAAATGGTCTCGCTGAAGCTGATCCATCTAGAAATGGACTTGGGCTTAATAATGCACTCTATATCAGCATGCTAATGGAGGTATTTAGGCAGCGGACATCGCGATCAAATATTGCTGGTCAGCTGCTCCTCGTTGAAGAACCAGAATCACACCTTCATCCCGAGCTTCAACGAATTGTATTTTCGAGCCTGCAGACAAGTGGATGCCAGGTGATTGCGACAACGCACAGTACCCATGTAACTTCCATTTCTCCTTTGAAAAACACAGTAATACTGACTGCAAATAGGAGTTCCCACTCTACCTGCGTGGTGCCTTCCATTGGATGTGGCTTGAATTCAGAGGAAGAGAAGGACCTGGAACGATATCTTGATGCAACACGATCAACTCTCCTTTTCGCCCGGCGAGTCATTCTTGTTGAAGGGATGTCAGAGGTGTTCTTGATTCCGCCTTTGGTCAAGGAACGACTTGGAATAGACCTTCAGATGGAAGGTATAGCTGTCATTGCGATACATGGAACTCATTTCGCTGCATATGGGAATCTCTTTAAAAAAGGTGGTATTGAAAAGCGGTGCGTGGTGATTACCGATGGAGATCTATCACCAGAGACTGAGGCTGAAGATGAGTGTGGCGGAGGTAATGAGGATGGTGGGAATCCTTCAATCGAGGGACTAAAAAAGCTGGAGGGACCTTTTTTCAAGGTTATCGCTTCGCGTACCACTTTTGAACTTGAGCTTGCGAGTAAGGGGAACCTCACGATGCTTCGAAGCACAGCCACTAGGCTTGGGGCCGCCAAAACCGCTGCACTGTTACAAGGGGCCGATAAAAAGAAGTCTCTCAGCCAAACTGAACTGAATTCAGTGGGCCAGGCAGTTCTGCGAACTGCGAGAAGGTTTGGCAAAGCCAGATTCGCTCAAGTGGCCTCTGAGTTTGCAAACCAGGCGAACGATTTGCCTGCCTACATCGAGGAAGCTGTTGCTTGGGTGCGAGGTTGAAACTTACACAAGATCAGCAGAGCGCTGTTTCACATCCGACACATCTATCGCTAGTTTCGTGCCCAGGAAGTGGGAAGACGCGTACTCTGATTGCTAAAATTGTAGAGATTTTGCCGGAAGTGACATCATCCACTCGCCTCGTGGGATGTATTACGTACACGAACGCTGCTGTTAACGAGATTGAATCTCGCCTTTCCGGACTTGGGTTCAGGGAAGGGTACAGCTGCGAAGTTGAGACAATTCACAGTTTTTGTTTGAAGCACATTCTTGTCCCATACGCATGGCACATTAAAGCCTTTTCGAATGGGTTTGAGATCTTAGCCTGTGATGACCAAAGATTTGAAGGTATAGTTACCCATATTTTAAAAAAATATAAGCTGCCTGGTCGAGCGCGTGGTCAATTCGAAAACCTATATCGAGGCAGCGGCCAGCTCCCAGAAGACATTAGCGAAGAAGCTGCAAAGGAATACTGGGCTGTACTAGATAAAAATAATCTTGTTGACCTTAATGGGATCATCTACTGGTCTGCTCGTCTTGTGTTAAAAATTGGCCATATTGCACGGGGTTTGGCGAGTCGGTACCAGTGGTTACTTGTTGACGAATTCCAAGACACTACAGTAATGCAGGTGGAAATCCTACGTGCAATCAATCGATACAAGCGAACCAAGTTTTTTATTGTCGGGGATCCATTTCAATCAATCATGTCTGGCTTTGGTGCTAGACCAGATCTAATGAATGAATTCGGTGCTGAGGTCTCTGCTCGAACTGACATAGAGCTTCTAGAGAACTTTCGGTCCTCGGAGAAAATACTCAAACTCGCCGACAAATTATGCCCTCGGTCAGAACGAATGAAAGCCTCTGGTGAATATGCGGGATTCTCAAGGCGGCCAGAGTGGTACGCAGTTCCAGATATGTCTTTCGGGATTTTAAATATTTTCCTTCCCGCGGTGCAGGAGCATGGAATATCTCTGTCTCAGGTTGGGATTCTGGCCAATAGGTGGACAAGTCACCCGCCACTGGCTCGTGCTCTTCGTGAAAATAAGACTCCCGTGATTGGCCCGGGCGCGCGTCCCTACAGGCGTGGATCATCCTTAATTGCAAAACTTCTAGAAGAAGTTTCGGCTTGTGCGCTCTCACCGACAATCGGTAGTTTTTCGACTGTTCGGAGGGAAGTTAGCACTCTGTTGCGTGAACTCCCTGTTTCGCGCCAGTCAGATCTTGGATTTCAAGGCGACGTGACTGTAGTCAGAATTCTTCGTCACGCGAAGGCGATAGCTGGCTCCAAGAAATCCGCAATTGAGTTCATAGCAGAATTCACCACCCACCTGGCTGAGACTCTTATCGAATCCGAGTTAATCCTGGAGACGGATATTTGTAAGTTGAAGGCCGCGTCCGATCAAATGATTACTGAAATACAGAATCACGAGCGGAGCCATGGATCCAGAGGAACTACTGTGCAGGACCTTGGACTATTCGCTCGAGGTAGTGAGGCAGTAAGGCTCTTAACAATGCATAGCTCGAAGGGGAGAGAATTCGAGGCTGTTGCTCTTATCGATGTGTTCGATGGGCATGTCCCATTCTACAAATGCAAACCTGGTGATGAAATTGAAGCAGAGGGTCGGAGGCTCCTATATGTAGCCATCACCCGAGCCAAAAAACTCTTAATGTTGTTCACGCTTAAGAACCCAGATATTAGAACGAAACCATCCCGGTTCCTGAAGGAAATTTTTCCCGCCGGGCCTTCAATTCGGTAACAGGGTTTACTGGGGCGGTTTTGGGCCGAGTCACCCTGAAGTGCCTGAAGTCTCAGTTGATGGACTGACGGAAGGTAATAGGACCATCTGTCTTCTTCCCCTAACGCAGCACACGGCCAGAGACTTGGTAAAACAGTGGAGTAATCCCTCGCCTTTGGCCAATGCAATCAGCACCGTGCAGTACGGAACCAAGAGCGACGGAGCAGAGTTCGGACTATAGAGTCCTGCGCTCCGCAGGGCATTTGTGAGCCGTAAGGGATCCCCCCATAGCTCGGGATGATCACGGACGAACCGGATGCGACGCTCCTGTGACAAAAGCTTCCTGCTCTGAAGTCTGCGGCTGACGTCGTCATAGGATAGGCTCAGGCCGTCCGGCAGCGCCGCGCGCCGCCACTGGGCTCGCTTCGAACCTAATTGTTCACCCGTTGATTTCCAATACCAGTACGGGGCATCTCGCTGAAGTTCGAGTGTAAGGCGAGTCCCACTCAGCGAAGCCTCTCGGCAGGCTTGTGTGAATCGATGAGGCCAATCCTCCATTAGCCATGCTGCCATTGCCACCAGTTGATGCCGGGTGCTGACGTTTTGGAGCTCAAATAGAACGCGCCCGCCTCGTCCTGGAATGAGTTTCGGGGGTTGATCAATGCCCAATTCTTGGCAAACAGCAGCCCGAAACCGTCCTGACTGCCCCTTTGAGGCGAGGATGGTCACGATAAGGTGAAGCCCTCGAAAGTACGGGATGCTATGAACGAGGCCATGTCCAGGCACATCCATCCAATTTTCCTGGAGGGCTTGAAGCAGGGTCGTCTCGAAATGGACCACCCCCTTGGACGGAGAATTTGAGTTACTAGGGTCGTTACATATGACCCGGAAGTCCTGTCCGCACCAACGGCACAAATGCACGGGTACTGGCTCTGTAGCAGGTCGTTTCCCCTTGAAGAGGGCTAATGGGTTTGGTGCTACACCACATGATGAACAGGTGTCGGATAGAACCCTAAAGTGTTGAGGGCAGGTCGTGACGAAGGCTAGGCGCCAATTCAGACGCCAGTGAGGCTCGATATCCTTCGCGAGGCATTCGGGGCAGTATTGGATGCCATAGGCGGCTCGTGTCCGCAGAAGGATTGGTAGAATCCATTGGACCCATCCAGAGCCAGGTGGAAGGTTTACTAGAAGCCGCCCGACCAATGAACGAAGCACCAACCGCTGAATACTTGCGGCTGGGTGTCCCGAGTGTTTGGCGAGTTCCTCAATGAATCCGGGAGGTGGATGGCGATCGATATCGCGCATGAGCAGGTCCGAGCCCGGCCATGTTTCCCAGCAGAGGCATTGGAGGCTCACCCCATTGGCTTTGGCGATCCGGGTCATCCATGAGGAGAGAAGCTCTCCACCCAGTGGAGGTGGGCGAATTGGCCAGCATGCTCCGCTCATCGATTCCTCCGATCTAATTCAATGCGATAACGAAGCTTTCCGGCGAGGGTCGCTTTATGGATGGGCATCCCTGTCCGATGAGGCCCTAACTCCAACGCCCAAGCTGCTGCATCCATGAATGCATGACGTTTTCGTACAGTGAGGTGCCCGAGTGCCTGACGGGGGTGGCCCGTGGGTGACCACTCACGGTTTGGGCCGTCGCCCGCTAGTGTTTTTAGTCGGTCCTGGAATTGCAAAGCCACAGTGCGCTTGGAGAGCAGATGCTCGACCAAGAAGTGGAGATCTACCGGACTAAGGTTGGCTTCTGCCATCACGGGATCGGGTCGGAATGATTTACGCCTGAGGATGGTGAGAAGCCGATCCTGTAAGCGGATTGCCAATGGGGAGGCCTTTTCTGCTGGCTCTAAAGTGCAAGTGCACGAACCTTTTCTACTCCTAGAAACCTGGGCTTCCTTGCATCGAAGCCATACTGGAAGCCGCCAGCGAGATTCTCTGTGGCAGTTCCAACACCATTCGATCAGTAATCGCCCATGACAACTGCAAGCCGTTACTGCGCTCAGCCGCCAGCTTCGTCGGAAGTAGGGAATAGGATCAGTAGCAAGACAATCCGGGCAAAACTGGTTTCGATGAGAGAGGACGCTTCGAAGTGCTCTAGGTACGTAATCGAGGCGCTCTTGAATTTTTCTAGGGTTACTTTTGTAGATTGGGTCAATGAGTTCTGAGAGCACCAGGTGGTGTACGTGTTCCGGTGGTAACCCTGACCGCTGAGCGAGAACTGAAAGGATCTCAGAAGGAGGATCAACCTCGAGGAGTGGCCCTGGGGTTTTCTGTCTTGGCCATATCTCACTAAGGACGCACTTGAAATCCACTCCATTGGCTTGAGCAATTCTAGCTATCCAAGAAGAAAGAAGCTCATCGGGATAGGGATGGGGACGAAGGGGCCAAAGGTTGGCCGCTGCCGCGGACTGGTAAAGAGTTCCAAGTCCCATTTCAGAGATCATCTCGTAGGGTGCGCCGACGATATGCCGGAGCGATATCCTGGATCTGCGTAATGACACCTTCGTCGATGCACTCCTTTCCAGAGCGAATGGCCTCGACCGTTGCGGCAACGAGAATGGTCAGGAGCTCACCGATCTTGCCGTCAGAGAGGATGGCGAGGCGCTTTGCCATCACGGGCCTCTGAAGAATTGACGGCTTCTTCAGGGGAAGAATCATCTCGATACTGGCTAACAGACGGCGGAAGTTGACCCCATCTATCCAGCGTGGCAACTGCATCGGCTTGAAGCGGTTTTCAAGCTGGGGATCGATGACGCCGAGCGAATAATGAGCGTCGCTGATACCTGCGACCACGATTGAGAGGCGAAGCTCGTTTGCCAGGTATTTGAGGGCGTTGAGGCAAATTCGATGCTGGTTGGTGCTTCCCGAAATGAGGTGATGGATTTCGTCGATTACAAGCATCCGGGTTCCGATGCCGGAAAGCGTCGTAATCGTCGCAGTGAAGAGTGCAGAGCGGGTTCGCAGACTGGCTCCGAGGCCCCCTACTCTGTGGAGGATCGCGGTATACAGGCGCTTCTCATCTGCGACTGGAGGGGCTTGGATAGTAACAACGGGCCATTCGGACCCACTTCCATCTCCACGTTCAATCCGTACTTGGGAGTTCGCGAAGCGTTGAAGAATACTGGTCTTGCCATTATTGGTGTCGCCTAAAATGACGAGACATTCGGGTCGGTCAACGCGTGGTGCGTCCAGTAACTCTTTCATCCGGGCAAGGATGAGGTCTGCTTGTGCATAACCGATCCAATGAGTTTCCTTGATGAAGCGGATTCGAGCTTCAAGCCCTGCATCGATCACCGCTCGTGCGGCATCGCCGAGGTGGGGATAAAGCCTGGATTCGTCTGGATCCTGAGTCATGGTCATGGGAGGTCCTATTCGATGACGCTGTATGGGGCGACTGGGATCCAGGCCGCTTCGTCCTGCAGATTCGGCTCACCTAGTCCTGTGTTGGGACGAGTTGGTAGTGGAAACCGGGATGTGTCTTGCTCAATTTGTCGGTGGATATTCTTGGTGCTATGTTGCTTGGCACGAGCAAAATCGCGACGGATCTTTTGTGTCGCTGCCTTAGCCCCTTCTTGGGTATTGCGCATAGCGGTTCTGCTCTTGCGTATGGTCGCTTTGGCGAGCGGGTCTTCGGATGGCCTTTCTTGAGTTTCGCGACGGCGTTCCCACAGGCTCAATGGCCTCTTGGAACTATCTTTCCAGGGGATAGGTACGTATTCCTCAGATACCGGATGCCAGAAGTAGATGATCGAAATATCTCTGGGGTCATACGCAAAACGAAATTTACGCCCCTTTTTGGGATTCTCCGGGTCCTTCTCCTTTATGAATGGACGGAGAACGTCAGCGAAATAGGAAATTCCGTGGTGCATCTCCACTCCGGACCGCTGGATGGTCCTTTCTTCGAATGGAAGGAAATCGAGGCGGAATCGATGCTGGTCATGTGGCAATGGAGCGCCAGTAATTCCGAGGTTTTTTCCGTGTTCCTGGAACCAGGACTCGTACCGCTGCCTGGGGGATTGCCGACCAATACCGCGGTGGGGGCGATTGTGGTACACACCGAGGATGTACTGAGCGATCCAGATCTCGAATTCTTGCAGGGTCATGCAGGCCTGAGCCGTAGAGTCGTAGTCACCCTTTTCGGCGACATTTGAGTAGGTCGTTCCTGGAAGCTCGTGCGTCTTTCGCATGAGCGTTCCGATTAGCCGCTCGACGTGTCCGCCGAAATCGGGCTGGCCGAGTGGGCGGTTCTGAAGATCGATCCCGTATTCTTGGCAGCCCCTTTTCATCAGTGACCCATTCAAATCGAGACCCGAGTCAACGTATGCGCATCCGAGGAGCCCTTGGCATGCCCAAGCGAGGTCGATGCCGCGCTCGGCCAACCAGGACTCCTTCGGAAGCACCGCATGTGCGATAGCTAGGCCCACGGAGAGTGCACTGGGTGGGTCGAGGCTGACATAAAAACCCAGAATCATCCGTGAGTAAATATCCTCAACTACTGTGATCCAGGGACGCCCGATTGGAAGTCGCAACTCCTCGTCGAGTAAAAGAACGTCAGCTTTGGTGTGGTCGATCTGGACCAATGCATGTGGAGCGCTGGCCCCCTTGAAGGAACTGGGAAGATCCCCGAGCTTTTCTCTCGCGACTCTTGCACTGTAACGACGTTCCAGTATGAGATGATCATCCAGACGTTTAATACGATTCCAAAGTGTATTAATGCTGGGCGGCTCTAGACCTGCAGCCTGACATGCGTCATCCAGGTCGTCCCACACACTGGTGACTTGCCTTCTCGGTTGTTCCAAGAAGTACTCGTCAACGGCCTTAGTTACGAGATCTTCAACCCTCGGATCGAGTCGGGAATAGCTTTTGCCCCCGCACTTTTTAGGTGCGAGCGCTGATAAACGTCCACCTCCCTCCTGGAATCTTGAGAGCCATCGGTACAGGGTTGACACATCAACTCTGTACCTTGCTGCGACTTCCTCAACAGCGTCCTTTCTTGCTGGTGCTGCGACCATGTCACGAATGGCCTGTCCGCGAAGAACAGCCTCCTCCCAGGCTCTTTCTTTGAGAGCACTGATCGGGGGCTCAGGGGCAGCAGGGGTAGCCGCTGCTAAAATGTCGCGTATTGATCTGGATTCCCGCCTCGTCACTCGCATCAACGGCGCTGAGGGTGAGCTAGTGATATCGGGTCTGAGCAGATCCCTTGGGTCTACTGGAATCGATTGAAGATGCTCTCTCAGCCTAGACATGGGCAGCTCCTTCATTCAGGGGCCAGATCCGGGTGCTGGGATGTCCGGCTGCGATGAAATCCGCGTGGATCTTGGCTGACGCTATTAGTCCCCAGGTCGCACGCCTCACGGACTCAGGGGCCGCCTCCTCTTGGAGTGCAGTTACTAACGCTTCGACAGTCGTCTGCCCCATGCTCTGGAGGCGGCTGAGAATGAGTGTTTCCATTGCTGGGTCGACGGGCCCTCGAAGGAGTGCGCGAAGGGCGTTCACATGGTGGTGGTGATCCGGATCTAGGTTCTGCTCAGTCCAGAGGGTGAAATAGAGGTCGTTGGCCTTCGCGAACTCCAGACCCGCTTGAAGCTTTGGCTGGAGGCGTCTCCACTTCCTTTCATCCATGAGTTCCCTGCTGTATTTGAATTCCGCAAGAAGTGGAGGGAGGCTGCAGAGTTCTTGGTCGTAGGTTACGAGTACGTCTGGGGTGTAGCTGCGCTCGATCCCTTCCGCGTCGGTATAACTGATGGAGACAGGCTGCTCACAATAGTTCAGCACCAGTGGATCCATCTCCAGAGCCAGGAATACTCGCTTCTCGCCGAAACTCTCGAATCCAACGTGGCGCTGGTTCTTTGCTGACCACATCTGTCCAGTCACACTTCGGTAGGTCGGTCGGATTTTGCGGACAGGTCTCCTGGGGACAGGGTTTCCAGAATTTTCAGGAAAGCCTTGCTTGGCCCTGGGTCGGGGCTTATTCTTTTTTCTACGCATAGAGCCTCTCTGTGTGTCCAAAGCCATTGCGGGTGGAGTCGAAACCTATCGCGTTGGCTGAGGTGAATGGCAAGGCGGATCCTCGGGTCCGCCTTATGTTTTGTTAGGTCGCCGGTTCGAGGTCCGGAGAAGTTGGGGAATGCTTTTGTTGCACCTCCTGTATTGAAATCCAGTGTGGCGTTAGCTTTCGGCTATTGAAGTGTCTGGCACCTTCGAGATGTCAGGCTTGCCTTCCAGTTCAGTGCCAGTCGGTGGGTACCGATAAGGCCAGATATCACGCGGGTCGCAGGTGAGGAGTCTACCGACTAGCTCCCTGAGGGCCGGAGAGGATCCGGTGCGTAATGCGGTCGAGACTGCGCCACGGGTTAAGCCAAGTTCCTCGGCTATACGCCGATGGGAGTACCCCCGAATGCGAAGCTCGCAGTTCAGACGGTCTGGGTGCATGGGGAAGCGCATCCTGTGGTCTCCAGGCGATAAACACAAGATATTCCGAATAATGGTCTGAATCAATGCCTCAACTGTATTATTTTCAGTGATTTTTCATTTATAATTTTACCACCTGAGAAAACAAATCGATAAATGTAGATGCAATTTAAATTGCTGTTGAAAATTAAGGTATCATCCTGTTGTTGGTCGTGTGTAAAGGATGTTGTTCGAGGTTTGAGCAATTCCTCGCCACTCTTGGTCTGAAATGGACAATTACTGACGCCTCAGTCGCTCGATGATGGTGATCCAGACTTCACGAGGGAGATCATCCATGCGTTTGATCTGCATCTCCGACACGCACAACGCGCACAAAGGGATGCAAATCCCAGATGGGGACGTCCTCATTCATGCAGGCGACGCCACTGGGCAGGGACTCAGCCAGGAGGTGGATCGTTTCCTCACATGGTTTGGTTCCCAACCCCATCAGCACAAGATTCTCATCGCCGGGAACCATGACTGGCTCTTTCAGAAGCATCCCGAAATGGCCGCTCAGCTTCTTGCTGCACACCCTGGCATCACCTACCTCCAAGATTCTGCTATCGAGATTGATGGCGTCAAATTCTGGGGATCTCCCTGGCAACCCTGGTTCCTCGATTGGGCCTTCAACCTGCCACGTCTGGGAGTAGGCCTCAGGGAGGTGTGGAGCAAAATCCCTTTGGATACGGATGTTCTCATTACCCATGGGCCACCCCACGGGGTGCTCGACCAGGTCCGTGGTGGCACTCACCTGGGGTGCGAGGAGTTGAAGGCTCGACTTGCCACCGTTCGGCCTCGCATCCACATTTTTGGCCATATCCACGATTCCTATGGCGTAGCCCAGTCCAGCGCCACGACCTACATAAACGGATGTAGCTGTGATGAGGACTATCGCCCCACGCAACGCCCAATTGTGCTCGACATATATCCCGCGTCCATTAAGATTCACGGGATCGAACCAAATCTCCGTCTTGAACGCCTAGAGCGTATCCAGGCGTTCCTCAATCGCTCAAAGGATGACCCCCGAGAGGAGGCGGTGTACCAAATCATGTCGGCTTTGAATGCCGGGATGCGGGACATGGCAGAGATCAGAGGAACCAGCGCGGATGACCTCCTCCAAGATTACTTGTCGCGTGGGCTGCAATCGGATCTGGCGAAGCAGATTCGCTCCGAGAGCAAACCAAGTAAACGAGCAATCCCCTTCACCAAACTAGGGGATGTTCGCGCCGAGGAATAGGCCCCACTATCCCACTATCCCACTATCCCAATGTCCCACTGTCCCAATGGCCCAATGATCAGGAATATCCTTCAGTAATTGATCTCTCGGCGATCATGGGAGTTGCCAAGATGGCGCACATGATCAGGACCAACCTCGGAACACCCAAGGACACGCTCCCCGAGCACCGAGGGGGGCTTCTGTTCTATACCACTCCCAGCGGCGCGAAAAATATCCATGTCAAATTGCAGGGAGAAACGACGTGGATGACGCAGAGGGCCATGGCGAACCTGTTCGGAGTTGAAATTCCAGTCATTGCCACGTACCTGAAGGACCTCTTCGATTCCGGTGAACTGGACCGAAAGACAACGATTTCCAGAGCGGAAATGGATCTTCATTTCGAAGAACTAATAGGGGAGTCTTACAGCCTAGACGCCATCATGGCTGTCGGCCTTCGATTGAACACACCCCAGGTCATACTGTTCCGATCATGGGCCACAAAGACGTTGGTGAGCCTAGTCGTAAATGGCTTTGCCCTGGACGTCGAAAGACTGAAGCAGGACTCAGATGTAATAGGGCAGAACTACTTCGACGATTTGCTGGAGCAAATCCAGGAGATACGACTCAGCGAGCGGAACTTCTTTCAGAAGATCCCGGACATCTACGCTCTCTCCGTGGACTATAGGAACGACGCTCAGATAACCACGGATTTCTATACGGCCGTCAGGGCCAAGTTAGCTTGGGCGATCAAAAGTAAGTACCTGGGATTTTTGAGCGATCTGAGCGTTCAAGCCTTGCACCGACTTGTCTCAGCCTATTTGGATCTAGTCGAAAGGAGGGCCAGAGGGGCGGTCTATTCGACGATGGAGGACTGGGCAGGATTCCTGGAGGAATTTCTCGAATGTGCAAACCATCCAGAGATGCTCGACCAAGAGCAAGTGGTGACCATCGAGGCTAAGGTCCACGCAGTAGGTGATCTATGACCAAATCGGAACAAGCGACTTTATATGAAGCGAAGGCCCGACTATCCAAATTCTGCCAACTGGCGGCGGATGGATGTGATGTCGTGATCACTCGGCATGGACAGCCATGGGTGCGAATCACCGCGCTCAAGCCCCTGAAGAGGGAGGTCCGATTCGGATTACTTAAACATGAAGTTCACATTTCTGAGGGATTTGATGAGCCCCTTCCAGACGATCTGTGGTGATCGTTTGAAGGGGATTCAGCTTCCTTGGAGAGCCTTCTAGATCTGAGGAATTGGGAGGCTCGAGGATCCATTTTAGGGTACGCGGTGGTGGGCGGTGCCATTTTGTTCGAGGACGACGGTGCCGAATTGCGCTAGGGGTTAAGGTGCACCGACCACACATCCGCAACGAGTACATGCCAGGCAAGTTACATTGGGATCCTACCGTTCGGCGGCCATTCGTTACCGTTCGGGTGGTTTTGTTGGACAAGATGTGGATTCAGGCTTTTCATTGATCTGATGAAATGTGATTAATGGGGACCTTATGGGAGGATAATTTCCGCGTAGCTCAATTTCGGAAGACCAACATGCTCATGTTTATATTGAAAAATCGCTTATTCGAATAGTGGGTGTATTGGTGAAATACATATATTGGTTGAAAAAATCAAGGTTCTAGAAGGATAAATACGATTATTGAAGCGAGCCCTGAATACGTTAACCCACGATCAATTCCCCTTGGAGAGAGTATGTTTTGGCACCATCTTCGGATCTCATTGACTGCGAGCCTAATCGGGGTTGGGGCTTTTGCTCAGAGCTTCAACTCGGCCTTCACAGAGGTGAAGTTCGATCGTGCCAAAACACCCTCCGTGATTCATGGAGGGGCATCTATTGATGTCCCCTCAGGGGCTATCAGTTTTGATGTCCCTATGGGGCCCGGCATTGGGGCGCGAGGTGTACGGTTTACCCCCCGATTGGCGACTAGGTTCGCGCCTCAAACAACTCCAGCGATGGCATTCGGTACTGAGCCTCCGACTCAGATTGCTACCGGTGGGTCTTCTTGCGTTTGCACTCCAGGCTATTTTGTTCGGGCTTCCATTGCGGTCGACTCTCTCTCGGATCAAAACGAGTTCCTGCTCCCAGATGGATCCTCTGGTGGTTTGGGGTTTGGGGTGGCAGCAGGGGCACCTGTGGATCCTGATCGCGCCATGAGGATGGTGAATCAATTTGGAATCACAGGTGTGACTTCTGCGCAATTAATGGGCATCGGAACTCACGGAGAATTGTTGATCGATCTATATGGAGCTGCAGGGACCCCCTATGCACCGATCACTCTGTACACTTGGAGGCCAACCTCTGATTACCCTGATCCGGATCTTCAGACCGTACCAGGCGGGATGTTGGTCGTGAGCGGGGATGGCTTGACGTGTACGGAATTCCGTTATTTGAACCCCCAGTATAGTGCGTACTGGAGTGGATCACCGTCACCGGCTGGCAGTGGCTATGTGGCGTATCGGTCGAAATCGCCATCAGCGGGAAGAACGGATTACGAACGTCCGGTACTTTGTGCAATGACATTGGCCTTACCAATTGCTCCTCCTCCACAAATTAATCTGACGGCCATTCACTATTTGCCTTTCTCCTGGCGAAATCGTTTTGGAGATGTGATTGCCTTCAACCACAAGCCGAATGGTGGTTCAGGTAACGGTGTAGACTACGATGCTACCTGGACGCGAAACGGCGGATCTCCGTTGGCGTCCATCCAGGTTCGGCTGCAGGGGATGCCTGCTGTCTCAGCCGTTCCAGCGCTCAACACCGGCGGAGGGGTAAACTCGCAAGCCAATCCTGGGGGTCGAATCCAGGTTAGCTATCCAGGTACCACGACGAGCACTTATTCCCTTGATTCATATGTGACGTACGGAACCTACGTAGATATGACAGGAATTTGTGGTTGGGGAGGCGTGTGGACCAAGCCTTGGGATGCATTCAGACGGCATCTTCAACCGTACCGACTCACAGTGGATAACACGGGTGAGTACGTCCAATTCGACTACGCAGTGGCATGCTCAGACCCAATCAATATGTTCATACCGGTCACGCTGAAATCCCTAACTTTTCCGAATCGCAAGCAGACTTTCACTTGGCAGCCATACAAGTATCGGCGACCTCCAGCGGTGATGGCATACCTTATCGATCCTGTCTTAACGGACATCTATACGGCTGGTGGCGTCTCTCTGGTGGCCGATCAGGACTTGACGATGGGTGGGCAGACACGAACCACCTCATATGAGCGGGTGGTACCTATTCCTGATTCGAGCCGTCCAAGCGGCCCGTTCTGGACCAGCACGGCATTTTGGGTGGCGGTTACACATCCGGATGGACACGTGATCACGACACGGTTTGCGGAACCAATTAATGGAACTCAGATTAGTCTCTCGACCCCTTCGAATAATTATCAATCCCTCGCCCACTTGAAGCATCAACCAGTGGATGAACGTACCTATTCTCCGGGTATGGATTGGAGATCGGATCTTACCGCTGTTCCAGGGCAGAGCACGGCCTACAGGGTGACTCAGTTTGGAGCCCCCTTGGTTGGAACTCCTGGAACCCCTGATGGGGAGGCTAGTCGCTTTGCCGTAGGATCAAACTGGGTCAACCCTTATTGGAATTTTGTGACTGCTTATAGTCCAGCTGCCACTTTGGGGAATGCTCCTTATTCAACTAGGCAAGAGACCTGGGAGAAAGATGGCCCTAATTGGGCGGTGCGCCATCGAATTGAATCTCGCGGAGATTGGGATGCGAGCGGCGGTGGATGGAAGACTCAAACTCTTACTGCTGATTTCGGTGATTCACCGTTAATTAGGACTATCAGCCGGTCCTATGAATCCGATTGGGCGAATTGGTTCCTGGGCCGCAAGCTTAGCGAGCAGAAGCCTGGACAGCCTGCAGTGAATTTCACATACAATGCTGACAACAGCCTCCATCAGGCAACTGTGAATCAAGGAGGAACACCAGAAGTAGACACCTCTTATGTCTATACGGGAGGTCTTCCAGATCCTACAAGTGTCACCCAGACCAGTTCGAACTTGGCACTATCTGGCCAATATGGAATATCTCACGAGTTTGATACTTACGGGCTTGTTAATAAAATCACTCCTCTGGGGGTGAATTGGTCAGTGGAAGAAATCCATGATTCGTTTGGTCGCCCTACTCAACAAACCGGCGCCAACTCGGAAACCACGTCCATTCAGTGGGACGCCGTCGGAAGGCTTTCCTCTGTCCAGGTGGTTCCAGAGGTGTCGACGGAAATAACTTATCCGGATTTACTCACGGCTGTGGTTACACATGGTGCGCAACAGATGACGTACCACTACAACGGGTTTGGTGAGTTGGTTAAGACGGATCGGCAGGGGGGCAGTCAAACATTCCAGTATGACTACGAAGGTAGAAAACTCCTCGAATCCGTATGGGGAGGAACGAGTGGCACTCAATACCAGTACGATAATCAGGGCCGCGTTGGCACCGTAACAGATCCAAACGGCGAAGTGGTGCATTACTATTATGAGGGGCCCAAGAAACGTGTAGTCCATGGCGGTATCGAAACCCAGTTTATTTATGATGGATTGGGTCAGCTAGCTGGTGTAACAGATGCGCTAGGTCAAGGTACAAGCTATTACTATGACCAAGCCGGGCGCGTCACCAAGGTGACACAAGCGGGAACCTCTGGAACACAGGTTCGTAATTGGGCCTATAACGGTATGGGTTGGTTGTACCAGCTGACTCAACCAGAAAGCGGTACGACGACCTATTCCGATTTCACGATTCACGGGAAAGCCCAGACCACGGATTACAACGGTCGATCTGTAACGACGAACTATGACTCTCTTGGGCGTGCCACAAGCATCATCAGCGCAGATGGGACGGTAAATTTCGGTCTTGCCTACGATGAATTAGGGCACGGATCCTCTAATGGAAAACTGACGACGGCGACGGAAATGATACGCGGCGTAACGAGATCCCTGCACTATCGGGGTCTCAATGGACGCCTTTCGGATCTCAACTACACCATCGATGGACTGCCACCATTCACACAAGGAATTGGGTACGACGCAAATAACTATGGTTTTATCGCGAGTCGTACTTATCCAGACGGCAGCACGCAATCATTTACCTACGATGAAGCGAAAGGACTCCCAAACTGGACGGGGTTTGGAGGCAGTAATCTGGCCTCACTATTTTACGACCCAATCCACTGGGGCCTTACCAATATTACGTACGCAAACAATGCATTCAGTACCTATGGTTACGATAGTGATCAGGTGCGCCTGAAGACCATGTCTCATGTCATTCCTTCTGCATTTACAAAAACGTGGACCTACACCTACGATTCTGCCGGACGAATGACGAATGACACAGAAGATTGGTTCTTCTATGACGCTCTCGGGAGACTCACAACTGCGTACGTGCGCGATCCATGGGATACATCCAGTGGCCATGAAAATCACGGAGTCATGCAGCAATTTGCATATGACTCGTTTGGGAATCGAACCGGCCTGAACTCAAAGATGGTTCTTAATTGGGCGGCGGGTGCAACTCCTCCAGATGTGAATCAGGCCACGACGGATACTACGTCGAAAGCTCAGACCTATACTTTTAATCCGTTGGATGCCGCTTTAAGCGGAAATAATCAACTTCCCGCGTATGCAAGCAACGGCGCAGCGACGGGTGCGCAGTACGATCTCCAAGGGAATCTTACCGGTTTATACAAATTAATCGGAGATAGCACCCAGGCACTGAGTATGACTTACGACGCCCTTGGGCGAGTGAAGACGATGTCGGATTCCATTCTGAATACGACGGAAGTCTACACATACGACGATCAGGGGCTTCGGGTCATGGTGGAAGTCTACCAAGGACCAGTGGCCATTCAGAATCTGCAGAAAAAGAAGTACCAAATATATAACGAGGCACGGCAACTCACGTCCGAATACGAGCTGGAGGCGGAGTAGACCATGACCATGCATTCAATGATCAAGGCGCTCCGGAATCTTGTGTGTGTGGTGAGTCTCATCACTGGGTCGCTATGGGCGAGGCCAATCAATTCCCCACCAGCAGGGGCGTCTATTGGATACCCATGGACCAACCAAACCTACTGGACGGGCCAAACGATTAATTTCACCGGCAACACGGACATGGGGACATCTTTCACCTGGACCTTTGGTGATGGTGTTTCTTCGTCTTTGCAAAACCCCGCCCATGCTTACTCATCACCTGGGACATATCTGGTGACCTTTAAAGCCAGCGGTACTGGGTACTCCACTTCGACTGCTCAGATCACTCTGTATATTGTCGCGCCCCCGACCATTGGGACCTTCACTGCAACCCCAAATTCGATCAGAAATGGAACCTCAACGACGCTTGCTTGGTCCACGACGAACGCCACAAGTTTGAGTATTTCCCAAGGCGTTGGTTCCGTCACTGGTGCCACGTCGAAGGTGGTCAGCCCGACCACAACAGCTCAGTATGTGCTGACGGCCTCAAATGCTGGTGGAAGCGTGACAGGCTCCGTGACGGTCAATGTCTACACGGTGAGTGTCTCCGTCAGCCCCACATCAGCGAGCTTGTTGCTAGGGGAAACGAGAACCTTCAGCGCAAATGTGACGCCTGCAAATCAAGGAGTGACCTGGTCTGCGTCTGGAGGATCCATAAATAGCGGTGGATCTTACACGGCAACATCCTCTGGGAATTTTACCGTATCTGCACAAAGCATTGAGGACCCAACTAAAACAGCCGCGGCCTCGATCACTGTTGCTTCCGTATCCGTGGCAACACCGACGCCGGTCAACGCATCTGTGAATGCCGGAAATGCTCTTCAGTTCACATCCACTGCGAGTGGTGCGGTGAATTCGGGCGTGTACTGGTCTGTTTCGGGTGGTGGAAGCATCAGTGGCAGCGGACTATTCACCGCGGCCACGGCAGGCACATACACCGTGACGGCCACCAGCGTGGCGGATGCTTCGAAAAGCGCGAGCACGTCGGTGACTGTCAATTCCGTGGTGACAGGGGTATCCATCAACCCGACCACTGTGGCGCTTAGGGCTGGTGAAGGAACCACCTTCACGGCTTCCGCCAATGGGCTCGGAGGGAACAATACCTCTGTGACCTGGAGTGCCACTGGGGGCAGCGTCAGCAACGGAGCTTACACTGCGCCAATTGCTGCGGGAACATACTACGTCACCGCCACGAGCGTGCAGGATTCGAGCAAGTCAACAAGGGCGACCGTGACCGTTTCTCCGATTGTCGTCGCGACCCCCACTCCCACAAATGGATCCGTGAATGCCGGCAACACCCTTCAGTTCTCCGCGGTGGTAACCGGAGCCGTCAACACAGGTGTGACTTGGTCCACGAACGCAGGGTGCACCATCAACGGAAGCGGGTTGTTTAGTGCGAACTCCGGAGGCACTTTCACCGTGACGGCCACCAGCGTGGCGGATCCCTCAAAGAGCGCCAGTACCCAAGTGACGGTCAATTCCGTTGTCACGGGCGTGAACCTCTCCCCAACCACGGTGAATGCCTTGGCAGGTGGTAGTTACACCTTTACCGCGTCGGCCACAGGAATTGGGGGCGTCAACCCCGCCGTAACTTGGAGCACGACGGGTGGAAGCATCAGCAATGGCACGTACACGGCGCCCATTGCTGCAGGGACCTACAACGTCACTGCGACGAGCGCGCAGGACGCGAGCAAGTCGGCAACAGCCAGCGTGACCGTTGCCACCATCGCAGTCGGGACCCCGACACCGGTAAACGGCAGCGTGAACGCTGGGAGTTCCCTGCAATACACCTCCTCAGTGAGTGGAGCGGCCAATGGGGCCGTGACCTGGTCCGTCTCAGGCGGCCAAACCATCAACGGAAGCGGTTTATTCTCTGCCACAACCGCAGGAACATACACGGTGACTGCCACCAGTGCGGCGGACCCGACAAAGAGTGCGAGCACGCAGGTGACGGTTAATTCAGTCGTCACAGGGGTAAACCTCTCTAAGACCACCCTGAACCTGAAGGCGGGAGAGTCAACCCCTCTGACCGCCACGGCTGTCGGGCTTGGTGGTGTGAATCCGAGCGTGACGTGGAGCACCACGGGTGGGACTTACAGCAATGGGATCTACACCGCCCCTGTTGTGGATGGGAATTACACCGTGACGGCCACCAGTCAACAGGACCAAAGCAAATCCGCCAGCGCCACCGTGGTCGTATCTCCAATCACAGTTGCAACCCCGACCGCTCCGAGTGGACCGGTTTATGCTGGCAATAACCTTCTGTTCTCCACGAGCGTGACCGGAGCCGCGAATACCTCGGTGACATGGTCTGTTTCGGGTGGTGGAACGATCGATGGCAATGGTCTTTTCACGGCTACGACTGTAGGTGGTCCATATACGGTGACTGCTGCCAGTGTGGCCAATCCCCTGGTCAGTTCGAGCACCCAAGTAACAGTACTTAGTCTGAGTGGGAATCTGGCGGGTGCCACTACGGTTGTCAGCGGTGGCTCAGCCACCCTCACCCCGAGTTTTTCTGCGGGTAATGCCGTCTTGAATCCGGGTAACCGCCCCGTGACGAGCGGAGTAGGAGTGACTGTAGGTCCCTTGAGCAGCACCACAACTTACACCCTGACGGTTACGAATGGTGGGTATACCGAGCCGACAAAGAGTGCCACGGTAACCGTCGTCAGTGTTTCTACTCCGGGTCCTCAAGGTTCTACCGTAAATAACGGAGGTCAGCTCCAATTCAGCGCGACGGCGAATGGGGCGGGGAACTCGGCTGTGACTTGGTATGTTTCAGGTGGTGGAACGATCGATGGCAATGGCCTTTTCACCGCTACGACGATTGGTGGTCCCTACACTGTGACAGCCACCAGCGCGGCGTTCCCTCAGGCCCAAGCGAGTACTCAGGTGACCGTGGTAGGCCTTAGCGTGAGCTTGGCGGGTGCAACCACGGTGCCTTCGGGGCACATGGCGACCCTTACTCCGTCCTTTGCGGCTGGTACGGGTGTGCTGAACCCTGGAAATATCATCGTGAGAAACGGCGTAGGTGTTGTCGTAGGCCCCGTCACGACCACCACGGATTACACTTTAACCGTGACGAACGGGGCCTATCAGGAATCGGCCAGCGCTCGCGTGACAGTGAAAGCCTGGGTGTTGAAATGGAAAAAGGACATCCTCTACGTCGGTGCCAAGGAGGTGGCGGAAGTTGACACCCAGGGGACACACGTCACCATGGTTGATCACCTGGGAAGCCCCAGGTACCTTGTTGGACCAACCGGGGCCCTCGAAGGCGAGCAGAAGTACCTTCCTTTTGGGGAATCACTCATGTCTCCTGCGGATGCTTCCAAGTTCGCGAAGGGCTTCACCAATCACGAACAGACGGATCCCTCTGGGCTCATCTACATGCAGGCTCGCTTCTACGCCCCCTGGTATGGCAGGTTCCTAAGCCCTGACCCGGCGCGAGACCAGCATTTTGAAGAGACGCAGAGCTGGAATATTTACTCGTATGTTCAGAACAACCCGACTATGAACTTTGATCCGAATGGAATGGAAATTAAATACGCGACTGTTATTAACGGAAATTCCGTTGCCTTAGCAAAGAATGACCCTCTTGTCCAAAGAACAGCTGGCGCGGCGATTAACTATCTGAATAAATCTGATGTCTATGCGAAGGCAATTCAAACTGTCGAATCTTCGAAGCAAGTCACCTGGGTTTTTATCGAAGAGGGATCTACGCGCGGTGACCAAGGTGGAAAGAGCATTGCCTGGGACCCTACTAATGGGACCATGCTCCAGAATGATCGTGGGCAAGATACAGGTCAGATTCAGTCTCCAGCTGTCACCTTAGGGCATGAATTAGGTCATCGAGCTGAAGAATTAGAGCACCCAAAAGAGTATGATAAGAACGCGCAAACAGACCTGCCCAATGCTTATCAAAGGGCAGAGGAGAAGCGTAATATCACTCAGGTAGAAACACCCGGTAATAAACAGCTTGGTGAGCCAACTCGAACCAATCATCTCGGTCGTGATGTAAAGGTTAAAGGACCGACTAGTCGAACGCCTGTTCGCGGAAAAGAGCAGGTTGATGCCACAAGCAAGAAAAAGCTGGAGGACAAGGGCAGGTAGTAATCGCTCTATAGTCTCAATCCTTGAGGGAGGGGAAAGTGAAAAAACTCAATCTCTGTTCACCGTTTCGAGCTGGGTTCATATTTGGATTGATTTTGGTTTTTGGGGGAGGGGACTTAACCGCCTCTAGCAAAGTAAAAGTCGATTCGTTTGAAAAAGTGATTGTTGTTCCATTTCATGTAATGTTCAGTCACTCTCCAAGTCCTGAAAAAATAGAAAAAATGGGCGTTGTGGTTGAGGTTGCATCCGAAGAAAGAGAAAGGCTCCTGACGCTATATAATGAGTCGGATTTCCAAAGCGTTTCTAACGCTTCTATGGATGGTCGATTGGTGATTATTGGGGTAAAAAATAAATCAAAAATTCTCATTATGATGGATAGACCACTGGACCGGGTTTCGGTTGGCGGAAGAATTTTTAAGCTAAAGCGTCATGCTTTTTCGGATGCTATTAAAAACATTTTGGAGTTACAAAAAGACGCGATAGAAGCGGCTTTTCAGAAAAAAGCGTATCCGACTCCAAAGGAAGAATAGGGCTTCATGTCCTTTGCATGAACAAAGCACTGCATACTGCCTGAGCATTCGGTCCCTTCGATGAGGTCCCACCATGGCTCTTGAAACGAACCTCAAAGGTCGGCTTCGTAACACAGACCTACCTAAGAGCCATGGCTTGATGCCGCTCTTCGAGGCGGTCGTGAACTCCATCCAGGCTCTCGAAGAGGCAGAGATCCCGACTGATAAGGGAGAGATCACGGTTGAGATCATCCGGGATGACCCACCATCTTTGCCATACGATGGAAAGCCAAAGAAGCGCGGTCCTGATGCCACCGCGAAAATCCTCGGTTTCCGGGTGGTCGATAACGGCGTTGGGTTCGATTCAAAGAACTATGTGTCCTTCGAAACCTTGGATAGTGAACACAAAGCAGCACAGGGATGCAGGGGCGTTGGACGCCTGCTATGGCTGAAAGCCTTCGATAAGGTTTATGTCGATAGCGTCTACCTGGACGGGGAATCGAAGAAGCGACGAAAGAAGTTCAGCTTCGATGATAAGAACGCGATTTTCGCGCATTCCGACAATCCGGCAGGGGATGCTGACGAACGGAAGACCGCAGTTCACCTCCACGGGTTCGAGAAGACTTATAGAGAAGCTTCCTTCAAGACCATCGACACCATTGCACGGGCGCTCTTCGAGCATTGCCTTTGGTATTTCGTTCGCCCCGGTGGTGCCCCATCGATTCGAATCATCGATGGTGATGAGTCTATTGGACTCGAAGAAGTGTATGAAGCCCACATGGCGGATTCGACGAAGGTAGAGGACATCCAGATCAAGGGGATCGACTTCGAGTTGACCCATGTGAAACTGCATGTCAGTTCAGCTCAGACCCACAAAATCGCCTACTGTGCTGCCAACCGGGTAGTGAAGGAAGAGCCGATCAACGGCAAGATCAATGGGCTTTACGGCAAGATCACTGACGAAAATGGCACCTTCATCTATGGCTGCTATGTGCGGTCCGAGTTCCTTGATGCCAATGTCCGAGCTGATCGCACGGATCTGACCATCGATGAGGTCCGTGATGGAATGTTCGCTGATGTCGAAATATCGATGGGTGATATTCGGAAGGCGATCCTTGGCGCGGTGGAATCGCACCTGTCCCCGTTGCTTCAAGAGAACAAGCGCCTTGTAAGAGAAAGGGTTGATGAGTTCGTCAACACCAGTGCCCCGAGGTATAAGTCAATCATTCCGAGATTGTCCGCCGACAAGCTGAACATCGACCCTGAGATGCCCAACAAGGATCTTGATGTCCACTTGCACAAGTGCCTGACTGAGATCGAGAACAAAATGCTCGCCGACGGGCACGACATCATGATCCCGAAGGACATCGAGAGCCTGGGCGACTACCAGCGGCGAGTTGATAGCTACCTAAGCACGATAGAGGACATCAAGAAATCCGACCTAGCAAGCTATGTCTCCCACAGGAAGGTGATTCTCGACCTGCTGGAGAAGGCGATTGCCCGCAAGGAAGACGGAAGTGTGGCTCGTGAAGAACTCATTCATAAGCTCATTGTCCCGATGGGGCTCGATTCGACTGAGATGGACCCCAATCAGTGCAACCTTTGGCTGATTGATGAGAGGCTGACCTTCCATAACTACCTCGCGTCTGACAAAACCATAAGCTCCATGCCGGTCACGGGATCTGAGGCAACAAAGGAGCCCGACATCCTTGCATTGAATGTGTATGACAACCCGCTCCTAGTTGCAGAAGGTGCAAGCGTCCCACTCGCAACCATCACTGTCATCGAGTTGAAGAGACCATTCCGGAACGATGCCCGCGAAGGCGAAGACAAGGATCCTATCGAACAGGCGTTGGGCTACCTGGAACGGGTGCGGCGCGGAGAAGTGACGACAGTGAAGGGTAGACCAATCCCGAATTCTGAACTGATTCCCGGCTTCTGCTATGTGATCGCCGATCTGACGCAGACGATGCAAACTCGCTGCAAGATGAAGGGCTTGAAGGTCACGAGCGATAAAATGGGATACTTCGGTTACAACGATAACTACAACGCCTACATCGAAGTCATCTCCTTTGACCGGCTCGTGAACGCGGCGAAGGAAAGGAACCGCGCCTTCTTCGACAAGCTTGGACTGCCGACGACCTAACAACCCCAGAGGCTTGGTGTCCCCTGGGGTCGTGGTCTTCCTGAGGCATAGCCCTCATGCCTCGTATCAGGCTGCGCCCGAAGCCCCCGTCTCGGGATCGTGCCCGGATGGACTGGAGAAGCCGCCGATAACGCATCCCTTGATCTTCAGGAAGTCCTTGAAGAACCGAGAGTGAACACCTGAACCCATCGGCTTACCCTGTGGCTGCTGGACTGCCAACTCAGCGTATTCGCCGACTTCTTCGGCGCTCCAGTGCTTCGTGTCCATGGCGACGGTGCGGAGAATCCGCTTCACCTCAAGGGGCATCAGGTTCCACTGCTCGGGAGTGAAGGTCGCTACAACCTCCAGGCGGCTTTCGTTAGGCTCTACGGCATCGCAGTTCCAGAAGCCGCACGCGCCGAACCACCCCGTTCCCTTCATCGAAAGGAAGAATTCCGCGAACTCATCTGGAGCCAGGGCGCTGCAGAGCCCATCGTCTTTTGCAAAGCCGTTCGTGATCTCCTGGAAAAGATCCCAGTTCGAACCAGTGACTCCATAAAACCCTACATCTCCTTCGCCCTCATTCTTAACCCAGTTCCATCGCCAAGAGACGGTTCGCTGTGCCCCAAGGACCGCAAGGCTGTGAGCTTCAATGTAGGCTCGGAACACGGATTCCATCAGCTCAAGCAACCTCTGATGTGCCTTCCTGTCCGTCCCCCGAAAGGTGTAGACGAACTGAATGTGCGGATGAGGTCCATACTTCTTACCCATCCCCGTTGTGCATTCGATTGCAAAGAACCCTCCAGCAATCGCTTGGCTTACTCCTGGCATCATATGGAATTTCTTGTGGGCTCCTTTGAGAAGCGCTACCAGCTCGGCAATGCTGTCGCCTTTCCCATGCCCACAAGTGAACATCCCAAAGTAGGTGGTGGTGTTCTCCAATTGCCCCGACTGCTTTAGCTCCTGGAACCGCGCATAGAGGCGGTCTTGCTCAGCCTCTACAAGGTCCCCGTTGCAAAAGGGGCAGACTGAGACCCCGCACTTGTTGATCCCATCAATAGTGCCGACCTCCCTCCCATAGCTGTTCTTCCATCGCAGGGCTCTTACCTGTGCTGTAGCGAGCGAACCGCATCGTCGGATGATCGCTAGAGCCTCTGCCTGATTGGGGTCGGAGGACTCGATTTCCAAGTCCACGATCAGGCGCTCAGCCTGAAGGTGAATATCGAATTGGTCCCTGACTGCTTTCCTTCGGGTCTTCTTCTTGTAGCTCAAGACCTAACTCCAGTTGATGACCCTTCCGAAGGCGGATGGTCATGGTAGTGGTTGTTGCCCACGGCGATGCCTCACCGCATCACCCTTGTGAGCAGCGTTGTGCAATCAGCCGATCCAGTGGGCTGTTTGCTCGATTGATCTTAAATGCAGCAGTAGCCTGGCTTCTGATCTGTGTGAAATTCACACAAAATCAATGTTTAGCGACTGCTTCCTGCTGAGGATTACCGTTGAGAATGCTTGCAGCGGCTTGCAATTTCATTCCCCCTAGAACCCTTGTTCCTCCCTTCCTTATTGCTTACCACCAGCCTTCAACTCATGACCCTCATGCAGTGGATGCGTCTAGTCGCTAGTCGCTTGTTGCGGATGGGAGATTGAAGGTAGTTTTGAAGCCGCCTCCTCGCTCCTGCTAGCGCCCGCTCGTCGCTCAGGTGGTAAGTAGTGTTCGAGGTCAGATGTGTATGAGTCGATACACTTATAGCCCCGAGAGGAGTTCCGCATCGTTTTACTGCGCTAGGCGGTTTGCCGATACCTAGCTCAAAGCGGAGTCCCACGCCTTACCGGCGTCCAACGCTCTCCCTGTGGTTAGCCTTTCGACACCCACAAGTTTCGGGTCTGATTCCCTCAATCGTTTGCTCCTTGACTCTCCGAGGTCCCGATCAGGTGCTAGCCGCCGGGAGGGATGAGAAGTCCCCTCAGTTTGCTGCTGTCTCCTCAGCGTGCTGCCTCTTTACCTATTACCACCGTCTCTTTTCACCTGGGAATCGCGTGGACAACCAAGCTGCATGGGCAGTGGGGTAGGCTTACTACTATGTGCGTTCAAAGATAAAACCAATCATTTCAATACCACCCTCACTGGGCTCCGCTAGGGCAATCTACGCCTCATTTTCGAAGCACTTTTGCGCCCGAAAACGGCGTTGGAGCTACCCCTGGTGCGCTGGGACACGCCGGAAGGCTAATTTCGTAACGAATGGATGCTTGATTTGATCGAATAGCCTACTTTGCAAAGTTGGATATTCGTCATGAATGAATCAAGTTTTCTGAACGATTGCGGCAACGGACGCGAGCCGTTCAATGTATGGGACGACATGACTGGGTATGCAGCGATCAGCAGCCCATCCCCTCAAACGAGTTGCCGGAATCGTTTCGCCCATCACGATGGACAGCGCCTGACTCAATCGATAGTCGCTTCCGAAGTGGTCCTTGCGGCACTTCTGAAGGCACTCAACCAGCGCCTCCTGGTCAGGCGGTGGTGGCATCCCCATGGCGCTTCTAAGTAGGGCTTCCACCACTTCACCCTTCTCCATCCCCTCTTCCCTGCACCTGACTTCTAACGCTTCGATGAGGGGTTTGGACAGTCTGAAGGTCTGCTGCTCTTTTCCGTGAATGCGTGGGCGTCCCATTTCATGTCTCCGCGAAGCCGATCCCTCATGATCTCGTGTCTGAGATGAAGGCGCATTGGTATTGATTCCGCGTGACCTCGGAATCAATGCAGAGTGCCCCCTGTCCTACAGAATTCAGAAGACAACAGCGGCAAACACCCGCCCCATGCAGGTTTGCGGGTGATGGCATCTCTTCCACATCCTTCCCGTCACCCCGGATTACATTCGTGCGACTGGGATACTAGAAGTGTCTTCGACCTTGCGGGGTGGAGATGGCTGAAGGGTGGTAATCCAACACAGGGGCTTAGAAGGCTCCATGTAGGACTTCAGAAGAGAGAGGCAGGGGTAGCGGTCCATTGGGACTGCGGCGGATGCTCTGTGCCTTGAGTGAGAAATGGGGCTGAAAAGTGGGCTGCATCCCCGTTACGGCGGGTCGCTCCCGTCACCAAGGGACCCCGCTGTGGTCAGTCAGGAGAGCATCAATGAACGCAAAACGGATCAGACAACACCTTCGAGCCATCGGCTACTGCCGTGTCAGCACCACGGATCAGGCTGACTTCGGCGTGAGCCTGGATGCACAGACGGAGAAGATCCGTGGATGGTGCCTCGCAAACACCTATGAACTGGTGGAAGTCCTGGTGGATCGTGGGCTCAGTGGTGGGCGTTGCGATAACCGTCCTGCGCTTCAGGAAGCCCTCAAGGCTGTAAGCCGTGGTGACTCGCTCGTTGTCTACAGCCTGAGCCGCCTTGCACGCTCTACAAGGGACACGCTGATGATTGCGGAGACCTTGGAGCGGAAGGGCGCGGATCTGGTGTCCCTATCTGAGCGGATCGACACCACTTCCAGCACGGGGAAGATGGTCTTTCGGATGCTGGCGGTCCTGAGTGAGTTCGAGCGGGATGTCATCTCCGAGCGCACTTCCATGGCGATGGCGCACATGAAGTCATCGGGTAGATATACAGGCGGCTTTGAGCCCTACGGCTTCCGATGTGTGGATGGCTTGCTCCAGGTGGTGCCTGAGGAGATGCAGACGGTGAGCCTCATCCACCAACTCAGGAAGGAAGGTGTATCCCTTCGCGCCATAGGCAAACGGCTATCCGAAAGTGGCATCACCACGCGCACGGGGAAGGCGTTCCTGCCCGTCCAGATCGCTCGAATTCTCAAGGGAGGTAATCCCTGCATGGATGCCAGCACAGACATCCCCACGAGCCTTACTGACCCCTCTACGGCTGAAGGAGAAGCCCATGCCGCGCACGACTGAAGCCCCCATCTCCTTACAGGCAGAAGGACAGACCCTTCTAAGGCAAGTCGTGGAGTACTACCACGAGACCCTGAAGACCTCACCTGAAGCCATGGACTACCTGAAAGCCCGTGGCATCCACCATCCAGAGGCTATTGAGCGCTTCCGCCTCGGCTACGCCAATCGGTCTCTTGGGCTGACCTTGCCCGTCAAGCAACTCAAGGCGGGGGCTGAGATTCGCGGGCGGCTGGCTGAGGTCGGGCTTTACCGTGAAAGCGGGCATGAGCATTTCAATGGCAGCCTCGTGATTCCGATCCTCGATGAGGCGGGGAAGGTGGTCCAGGTCTATGGGCGGAAGCTCTTGGACAACCTGCGGAAGGGGACTCCGCTGCATACCTACCTGCCTGGACCTCATCGCGGGGTGTGGAACCTAGACGGGCTCAAAGGCGCTGAGGAAGTGATCCTGGCGAAGTCCGTCATGGATGCTCTGACCTACTGGTGTGCGGGGTATCGCCATGTCACCGCCGCCTATGGCGTGGACGGATTCACCGAAGACCACCTGAGGGCGTTCCAGCGGCATGGAACCCAGCGGGTGCTGATCGCGTATGAGTCGGATGAGGCAGGGGAGCAAGCCGCTCTGAAGGTGGCAGCCCAGCTTTCAGTCCATGGCATCGCCTGCCATCGCATCCGGTTTCCCGAGGGCATGGACGCCAATTCTCTTGCCCTGAAGACTCCTCCAGCGGCTCAAGCCTTGGGGAAGGTCATTCGTGCCGCAGAGGAGATGGATTGCCCTAGTTCAGGCACTCAAGCGGTTCCCCGGTTTCCCTCCCAGGCGTATTCCCACCCTTCTTCCCAGGAAACCAGGAAGCCGGATTCCCGGGAAACCATCAAACCAGGAACCAAGGCACCCACTCACTCGCCCACCCAGGCACCCGCCCAGGCGACTACCCAGGCGACCACAATTGCACCCACCCAGCCCCCCAAGCCAACCACGCCTCACGCGGCTTATACCCCTGGTGATGACCTCCCCCACGAGATCCAAGGTCAGGACTTGCTGCTGCCCATGTCGGGTCGAACCTATCGCGTCCGGGGCTGGCAGAAGGCGCTCAATCCCGAGTTCCTCAAGGTCAACCTCATGGTCTCCATGGAAGACCGCTTCCACATTGATTCCCTGGATCTCTACCACGCCAAGGCTCGAACCGCCTTCATCCGGCAGGCAAGCTCGGAGCTGGGAGCCAGTGAGGATGCCCTGAAACTGGAGCTGGGGAAGGTGCTTCGGAAGGTGGAGGGGATGCAGGCTGACCTTCTCGCGGAAGCCCTGCGAAAGAAGGATCAGCGCCCTGAAGTCAGCGAGGAGGAGCGGGCGGAAGCTCTATCCCTTCTGAAATCGCCAGACCTCATGCGCCGGGTGCTGCATGACTTTGAAGCCTTGGGCGTGGTGGGCGAGGAGTCGAACAAGCTCACGGGCTATCTGGCGGCAGTGTCTCGGCTTCTGGATCGTCCTTTAGCCCTGCTCATTCAATCCGCGAGTGCTGCCGGTAAAACGAGCCTGATGGATGCCGTGCTCGACTTCATGCCCGATGAGGATCTGGTTCGGTATTCCGCCATGAGCGGGCAGTCCATCTTCTACATGGGAGACCGCAATCTGACCCATAAGGTGCTGGCAATTGCGGAAGAGGAAGGGGCGAGACAAGCCAGCTATGCCCTGAAACTCCTCCAGTCCGAAGGTAGGGTCACCATGGCTTCCACCGGCAAGAACGCCACCACGGGGATGCTGGAGACCCACGACTACACGGTAGAGGGTCCGGTGATGCTGTTCCTGACCACCACGGCGGCTGAACTGGATGAGGAACTATTGAACCGTTGCCTTGTCCTGACTGTGGATGAGAGCCGGGAGCAGACACGAGCCATTCACGGAAGCCAGCGCTCCAGAGAGACCCTGGAAGGGCTTCTGGCAAAGACAAGCAGGGATAGCCTCATCGCCCTTCATCGCAACGCACAAAGGCTCCTGGAGCCCCTGGCGGTCGTGAACCCCTACGCCGATCAACTGAGCTTCAGGGACGATCAGACCCGATCTAGGCGGGATCATGTGAAGTATCTGACCCTCATCCGGTCCATCGCCCTGCTGCATCAGTTCCAGCGCGAAGTCAGAACCCTCACCCATCAGGGCAAACCCCTTCGCTACATCGAGGTCACCCCCGAAGACATCGCCCTGGCGAATGACCTTGCTCAGGAGGTGCTGGGGAGAACCCTGGATGAGCTGCTGCCGCAGACCCGGAAGCTCCTGGGGCTGCTGTATGGATGGGTTCAGGGTGAATGTGGGCGGCTCTCCCTTCCTCAGGCTGACTTCCGCTTCACCCGCAGGCAGATCCGTGAGTCCCTCGGATGGGGAGACACCCAGCTCAAGGTTCATCTGGCGCGGTTGGTCGAGATGGAATTGCTGCTGATTCATCGAGGCAGGCAGGGAAAGAGCTATGCCTATGAGCTGGTGTTTGAGGGAGAGGACGCGGACGGGCGGGCGAAGCTCCTGGGTCTGATTGATTGCGGGCGGATTCAGGCGGTCACTGGTCGGGGTGTGGTCGGGGATCAGTCGGGGGATGGTCAGGGTGCGGCTGAGGTGAAGAAAGCCAGTTCTGACGGGCATCTAGTTGGTTTTTCCTTCGCTGAGGCTGAAAAGGCACCTCATGGGGTCTCCCTCGCGGAACCGTCAAATCTCGCCGGGGTGGTTCGATGAAGGCTCATGGAGGAAGGAAGTCGGTTCTGCCTCCCCTCAGCGGCATGGATGACCCAGACAGCCTCTACCACCACATGCAGCGCTACCTGACGCACATGGGCGTGAAGGGGCAGTCTCCGCATTCGGTGTCCTCCAGCAAGGCGGGGCTCATCCGGTTCATCCGCTGGTGTGAGGAACGCAGCCTGACCAAGCCCAGCCAGATTGACCGTGCCCTGGTGGAGCGATTTCAGCGCTTCCTCTTCCATCACCGCAAGAAGAACGGAGAGCCCCTGACCGCCCGGAGTCAGCAATTCCTACTGATCCCCTTGAGGCAGTGGTTCAGTTGGCTTGTGAAGCAGGGGGTGCTGGAGCATAGCCCCGCCGCTGAGCTTGAGCTGCCCAAGGTGGCGCGGCGGCTTCCGAAAGCCATCCTCACCGCCAAGGAAACGGAAGCCGTTCTAGCCGTGCCTGACATCAGGACAGCCGTAGGGCTCAGAGACCGGGCAATCCTGGAGACCTTCTACAGCACGGGCATCCGGCGCATGGAGATGACCAAGCTGTCCATCTCGGATGTAGACCGGGAGCGGGGAACGCTCTTCATCCGGGAGGGCAAGGGGAAGAAGGATCGAATGATCCCCATCGGGGAAAGGGCGCTGGCGTGGATCGCAGCCTATCGGGACCGTGCCCGTCCTGAGCTGCTGGGAGACAAGCCCGATGACGGAACCCTCTTCCTGAACAACCTCGGGAATCCTCTCAAGCCGTTCCACCTGACCATGCTCGTGAAGAAGCATGTCACCAAGGCAGCCATCGGGAAGGATGGTGCCTGCCATCTGTTCCGGCACACGATGGCAACGCTGATGCTGGAGAACGGGGCAGACATCCGCTACATCCAGGACATGCTGGGTCATGCCAGCTTGGAGACAACCCAGGTCTATACGAAGGTCAGCATCCGGGCGTTGAAAGCCATCCACACTGCGACCCATCCGGGGAGGATGCCCGTAGCTGGCAAACACTCTCTTGACGGAGAGGAGCTAGAGCCAGGAGCGGGCAGAACCTAATGCCTTAGGGGGGGGGGTCTCAGCCCCTGCACCCAGGACTACCGGGATAACCAGCGACAACCCAGGAAGACAGATATACGGGAATACAAGGGGCGCTTGGCGTAAGTTTATTTATTGCAGATGATGTGAAAAATGTATTACACGATTTCGTGCATTTGACTTGTTTCACTTGCCGAAATCCATACATTTCAAAAGGGCAAGATGCATGGGCAAGTTCAGGGAGTCGCCAGGAATAATAATCTAGGTCATTGAATTACAACACTTGCGACACGAGCATTGTGGTGGGGCTCAACATGGGATTTGCGCGACCCGTGCGGCTCAGACCTCCAAGCTTTGAGCCATGAGCCCCCTTTCTGGAGAACCTATGAATGTGAAGCAGAGGGCAGCACGGCGAAACAAGATGGAAGACAGGGCTGCTCAGTATCGTGAGGAGCTTTGGTCCGAGGTCAACGAGGAGGATCTATGGCACCGGACGGAGCATGGTTGGGTTGTCTCCCCCAGGACAATGCCTCTCATCATCAACATCATCGATGCGATGACGAAGGAGGCTTCTGCAGGCTACACATTCTTTTGCTTGTGGTCCCGGAGCCTTGCAGAACAGGTGGTAGAGATCTCCACACCTTTAGAGCTGGCTACTGAAGCCGGGTTTTCTGGCGGCAGGAGCGTGTATACCTGGCGGAAACGGATGAAGTCACTGGAAGAGTTGGGATTCATTAAGTGCAGCAAAGGAACCCATGACTACCAGTTCGTGTTGTTGCTCAACCCCCATCGGGTAATCAAGAAGCTGAAGGCGAGAATTCAGAAGGAGAATCCGAGCCTCTACGCTCAAATCCTGAAGCGGGGTATGGAAATGGGGTCGAAAGACTTCTTGAAGGATGAAAAGGACGAGAAGGACAAGAAGGGCACGGGGGCAAAAAAGAAGGGGAATTGAATTTTCGAGCAGACCCCTCAAGCCGTTGTGCAATGTCGTTCAGAGTCAGAAGTGAAGGTCATTCAAAAACTAGATATTTAGATTCACGCAGTAAGTCTTAGCCCAGATCAACTCATTAACAACCTCAATTCTCCAAGGGAGTCAAAGATGACGAAGAACAATAAACAGTCCGGGGCGAAGGTCACTCACCAAGCCGCCAAGACTCTTTCCGATCCCAACGCCTCAGCGACTGCAAAGTCACTTGCTGCCTCTGTTGTTTCTCAGGCGCACACCGGCAAGGAAACCGGAAAGGAGATGGAAGCCAAGGCTTCTAAGGTGCTCCAGAGTGACAAATTTAGTGATGCCACCAAGTCCCTTGCTGGTTCTGTCCTGTCTCAGTCAAACAAGAAGCGATAGCTACAAGCGCCAATTCTGTTCAGGCTCTCCTGCCATCTGAGCCCGCATGAGGGGAGATGGTTGAGGTGAGCAAACCCTTGGAAGTCGCACCTCAGGGGGTCTCTTCGTAGGACTTCGGTCTAGATCATTGAAAATCCATGCGGCATCGATGAATCAGGGCTATTCGCGTAGATAGCCAGTTGATGCCATACATGCAGGCTCGTTTCTACGCGCCGCAATACGGCAGGTTCCTAAGCCCCGACCCAGCACGGGACCAGCATTTTGAAGAGACGCAGAGCTGGAATATTTATAGCTACTGCCAGAACAACCCGGTGATGAAGATTGACCCGACTGGAATGGCACCAGACCCCGTTCCTACTGATAATCCGATCACCGAGCATGCATTTAGAAACGAAGCCGATAAGGCTGCTTCGAAAGCCCAAAAGGACGCGCAAACTAAAAAAGAAGATCTAGGAAATAATATAAAATTTGAAAAAACAGGTATCCGCAATGAAAACAAGGTAAAAGCTGCAGTTAAAAAAGCTATGAATACAAAAGTTGTGGAGAAAGCACATAATCGCGGCCAAAAAGCACAGAATGGTCGCCCGTTAATTGTAAGAGCCACTGATAAAACTGGTGATAGAGCTGCATACTGGGATCCAAAGGACAACAGCGTGAACATTAACCCAAATGGAACATTCTATTTGATGACTGCTAACGGCCCAGCAGCTACGCCTTTAGATGTTGTTGCAGCTCACGAAATCGGACATGAAGATGGAACACGAGATGTTGGAGGTCCAAATCTAATGGATAATGTTAACAAAACAGAAAATCCTTATAGGCAAGTAATGGGGATAAAACCGCGCACTTCTTATAAAGGGGGTGGTTTTGTTTCAGAAGCCTCAGCAACTGTCGTTGTAACAGCTCAATAAAGGATGGTTATGTTGAATGTTCATCAGCTTAAAAAAATATTATTAATATGGGCGATACCTTTAACTCTGCAAGCAGGAGAGGCGACTATGAAAATATGGTATCTGCCTTTTAGAATTGAAACTATTACTGCCGTGATGATGGAAAATATGGAAAAGTGTGGAGCTGACATGATTGTCATAAGCGACACTAGAGATATAAATAGAATCGAATCGATCTTAAGGGAATCTAAAAATAATAACAAAATCATTTTTAATGAGGGTCGAGTTCGGGCAAAAATTATCTATAACTCTGTTGTGTATTATATTGATTCTGAAGGTAATTTTTTAAGTTCAGAGTTTTCTCATGGGAAGGTGGATAAATTAAAATTTGAAAAAATAATAGAAAAATATGAACGATAATAAGGCTTTCTACTAGCCGCAATTCTTGCTTTTCAAAGCTTCATCCAGGTTGTTGATGCAAGCAAAGCCCACAGCGATGGTGGGCTTTGCTTTGTGTGTTGTAGAGACCTCCTACCGTTCGGCGACCCATAGCCTCAAGGCTGAACAGCCCTGTTGGCGACGACACCTAGCAATGTATGGGTGTTGACTGCATTGTAAAAGGCAACAAATTGATCTGGGTTGGTCTTAAGGCTACCAAGGTCAGGGGCATGGTCTACCTCGACCAAGCAGGCTTCGGCTTGAGCCTGGAGGCACAGGAGGAACGCATCCCGGACTGGTGCCTGAGGGAGCCTTAACGGCTATTTGTCGACATGCAGAGTTCAAGGAATTGGACTGGTCACAAAATGTGACTGGTCCAATTGTGTGATTAATAGTTGTTTATGCAGAGGTGGATCTATTGGGTGATGTTGGATATTTGCATAACGTAATGGAGAGTCGCATCCATTACTGATCATTCGCAAAGAATCTTGGATCCGACACTTGCGGAAGGCGATGATCCGTTCCGCCGTCTTCTGCCCGATGCGAGGCAGCTGCATGAGCTCGGTCACGCCGGCGCTGTTCAAATTGATGGGGCGCTGGGGAGCCCGGGTGGTGCCCGCGGGAGCCGCGGCGAGGGGGAGGGCCAGGGCGAGCGCCAAGGCCATGGTGGTGAAGGGGTTGGACATGGTTGCCTCCTTTCAGGCAAACCAATCCAATCGAGAGTTGTGCCGATTTGTAAGTTCTATTATGGTTTGTCTTATAATTTTAATAAATAAAAATAAGTCATAATTAAGTGACAAAATTTTCAAAATTTATAATAATTATAATTATTTTAATAATTAAAAAATGTAATTTAATTTTAAATTATTTATTAAACATGACAGATATGTGAACTTGAAAAATCCCGCCTTCGAATCCCTGTCGGAACCGATTAATCTGATGGCGTCCGAGGAGCGCTGCAGGACCCGGCAGATGGGCTGTTTGGGATCTCAGGCTCGGGCGCATCGACCAGGAACGGCGCTCACCTCAACCCTGAATCGGGTCGATGAGGTGGCTCCCCATCCGTCGCCCGGCCCTTCGAGGAGGTCCCATGACCGTTGCCGCCACCGACTTCATTGTCGCCGATCTGTCCCTTGCCGCCTGGGGCCGCAAGGAGATCGCCATCGCCGAGGGCGAGATGCCCGCCCTCATGGCCATCCGCCAGCAGTACGCCGCGAAGCAGCCCCTCAAGGGCGCGCGCATCGCGGGCTCGCTGCACATGACCATCCAGACCGCCGTGCTCATCGAGACGCTGAAAGCGCTTGGCGCGGAAGTCCGCTGGGCCAGCTGCAACATCTTCAGCACCCAGGATCATGCCGCCGCCGCCATCGCCGCGGGCGGCACGCCGGTCTTCGCCATCAAGGGTGAGACCCTGCCGGACTACTGGGATTACACGCACCGCATCTTCGATTTCGAAAGCGGCGCCAACATGATCCTCGACGATGGCGGCGACGCCACCCTGCTGCTGCACCTGGGCGCCCGGGCCGAGCAGGACATCCACGTGCTCGATCATCCCGACAGCGAGGAGGCCACCGTGCTCTTCGCATCCATCAAGAAGCGCCTGGCCGCACAGCCGAACTGGTACTCCACCCAGCTGGCCAAGATCCAGGGCGTGACGGAAGAGACCACCACCGGCGTGCACCGTCTGTATGAGATGGCCAAGAAGGGTGAGCTGAAATTCCCCGCCATCAACGTCAACGACAGCGTCACCAAGAGCAAGTTCGACAACCTCTACGGCTGCCGCGAGTCCTTGGTGGACGCCATCAAGCGCGCCACCGACGTGATGGTGGCCGGCAAGATCGCCGTCGTCTGCGGCTACGGCGACGTGGGCAAGGGCAGCGCCCAGGCGTTACGAGCTTTGTCCGCTCAGGTGTGGGTCACGGAGATCGATCCCATCTGCGCGCTGCAGGCAGCGATGGAAGGCTACCGCGTGGTGACCATGGACGAAGCCTGCGACAAGGCCGACATCTTCGTCACCTGCACGGGCAACTTTCACGTCATCACGCACGACCACATGACGCGCATGAAGCACAACGCCATCGTGTGCAACATCGGCCACTTCGATAGCGAGATCGACGTCGCGAGCCTCGAGAAGTACCAGTGGGAAGAGATCAAGCCCCAGGTGGACCACATCATCTTCCCCGCCTCCGCCAAATATCCTGGGGGCAACCGCATCATCCTCCTGGCCAAGGGCCGCCTCGTGAACCTGGGCTGCGGCACGGGCCATCCGAGCTACGTGATGTCCTCATCGTTCGCCAATCAGACCTTGGCCCAGATCGAGCTGTGGACCAAGAAGGGCGAATACCAGGTCGGCGTCTACACGCTACCCAAGCACCTCGACGAGCAGGTGGCGCGGCTGCAGCTGCAGACCCTCAACGCCAAGCTCACGGCCCTTCGCCCCGACCAGGCCAAGTACATTGGCGTACCGGTGGAAGGGCCCTACAAGGCCGACCACTACCGCTACTAAAAACCCATCATGTCTTGAAGGCAGGGCGCCGCGAGGCGCCCTGCTTGTATCTGGGCGGGCATTGACCTCAGGATGGGGGCATCTTCGAGGGCCCCATGGCCGAATCACGCACGACCTTGAACACCCTGATCCTCCTCGCGGGCGTGGCTCTCGCAGGCGCGGGCGGTGCGGGCCTTGTGCTGTGGATGCAGGGGCGCAGGGCCGCGCCTCCGCCGCAGGCCCCTGTGGCGGTCCCGGCGCCCATGGCCAGCGAGCCGGTCCCCGGACCCGCCCCTGTCGCCAACTTGGCTTCGGCCCCATCGACCGAAGACATCCTCGCCAAGGCCATGCCCGCCGTGGTGGTGGTGGAGACTTCGGCGGGTCGGGGCAGCGCCTTCTTCATCAGCCGGGATCGCCTCCTCACTAACCATCACGTCATCGCCGGCCAGAGCTACGTGAAGCTGCGGCTCTCCGACAACAGCCTGCTGGATGCGCGGATTCTCGCCACCTCTCCGGACTACGACCTCGCCGTGCTGGGCCTCATGGCCTCGGGTGCCGCACCGGCTGCCGACCGCTCCTTCCTCGAGCTCGGCACCGTTCAGGAGGTTCGTCAGGGGCAGGAGGTGCTCGCCATCGGCACGCCCCTCGGCGTCTTCCAGAACACCGCGACCCGCGGCATCGTCAGCAGCCTGCGGCAGCTGGACAAGGTCGTCGTGCTGCAGACCGACACCGCCCTCAATCCCGGTAACAGCGGCGGCCCCCTCCTCAATCGCGCAGGCCGGGTGGTGGGCATCAACACCATGGGATTCCGAGGCAGTCAGGGCCTGAACTTCGCCGTGGCCATCGACCATGCCAAGGCGCTGCTGGAAGGCCGCCCCCTGCAGCTGGCCTTCGTGGCGCCGGCCTCGAACGAGGAAACGACGGGCCTTTGGAAGGGGAAGGGCCCGAGCGAATCCGACCAGACACGGGAGGAGGGCACGCGGCGCTACGCGGCTCAGGTGGCCGCGCTCGCCCGCTCCGCCGATCAGATGGAAGGGGCCTTCGCCCGCTTCCTCACCTACTACTGGGACGGGAAGGTGGTGGGCACCTTCGATCGGAATTTCTATGCGCTGTGGGAGAAGGGGGCTCTCCAAGGCATCCCGGTGAAGGGACACGAATCCAAACTGACCGACCTGCGCCAGGCCCTGGAGAATCTGCGCAGCCGCTCGCGGGACATCGAGGACGAGGCCCGGCGCGCCGATGTCTTCCCCGGCACACGCCGCGACCTCCGCCAGCGCTACCACCTGGACGACCGTGGCTGGGAGTGAACGGCCAGGCCGCCTTTTGTATGATCATGGGTTCGGAGGACAAGGCCCATGGCTGACGACAAGAAGGAACCCTGGCTGAACCTGCTGGCCCTCACGACGGTCATCCTCGCGGTGTGCGCGACGCTGGCCACCTTCAAGGGGGGCGGCTATTCGACGAAGACCGTGCTGAACCAGGCCATGGCCTCGGATGAATGGGCCCACTACCAGGCCAAGGGCATCAAGGGGAACCTCTACGAAGTGGAGGCCCTGCGCCTGAAGCGGGAGATCGAACTGGCGCCGAAGACCGCGCTGCCCGTGCTGGAGAAGAGCCTCGCCGACGTGGAGAAGAAGGTCGCCAAGTACGAGGGCGAGAAGGCCGACATCGACAAGAAGGCCCGGGGCTTCGAAGACGCCAAGACCGATGCCCAGAAGCACGGCGCGCCCTTCGGACTGGCCGTGATCTTCCTGCAGATCGCCATCCTGCTGTCGTCCATCGCGGCCCTGATGAAGAAGCAGCCCGTCTACTGGGCGGGCCTCGTGGTGGGCGTGGTCGGGATGGTCTATTTCGCCAACGGCTTCTTCCTCTTCTTCCGCGTCTGATGTGGGCCCTCACGGTTGCCGCGATCATCGAACGCCGGGGCCGCTTCCTCGTTGTGGAAGAACCTGACAAGGTGACGGGGCGGCCCGTCATCAATCAGCCCGCGGGCCACGTCGAACCCGGCGAATCGCTGCTGGATGCCGTGCGCCGCGAGGTGCGCGAGGAGACGGGCCTCGCCTTCACCCCTCAGTCCATCGTGGGGCTCTATCCCCTGAAGGCCGCCAACGGCAGCGACTACTTCCGCGTGTGCTACCGGGGCACCGTGCCCGAGGGCTTGGACGCCGTGCCCGAGGATCCCGACATCCTCCGCTGCCACTGGCTCACACCCGAGGAACTGGGCGCGGCGCCCCTGCGTTCCGGCTGGGTGCTGCGCTGCCTGGAGGACGCCCTCGCGGGCCGAAGCTTCCCGCTCGATCTCGTGGCCGATATCCGCGTAGAGCGGTGAGGCCTCTCTACGGTCTCCGCGCCTTCTGCGGTTAACGAGTTCCTTTTTTTCGCAGCCACACCGCCGCGAGGATGGAGGTGAGGGCGCCGGTCACGACGGTGCCGATGGCGCCGGCCATGGCGCTGGCGCGGGGGGTCTGCATGGGTGCGCTGGCGCGCACGGCGGCTTCGATCTGATCGGGGCTCAGGCCCTGCCTGGCCATCATCTGGCGGCCCAGGGTTTCGAGTTCCTGGAAGTAGTGGGGGAAGACGACGGTGGTGAAGAGCAGGCTGGCGCCGTAGATGATCATCGAGGCCAGCAGCGAAGTGCTCACCCCGTTCCAGACCTGGCGGCCGTAGCCCGCGCCCGGGGCCGTGCCGCGCAGGGTCCAGAGCAGGATGCCAATCTCCAAAGGGATGACGAGGAAGAAGAGGCTGTGGAGCGCCGGATGCTTGTACCAGCCCGTGAGGCCCATGACGAAGGTCCAGGCGGCCACGGAGAGGCCGAGGATCAGGCCGGCGCGAAGGGTGGGGGGCATGGGCACCTCGAAGGGACGTTCAGTGTGCTGCCCCTCGGGGCCTCGGAGCAATCCCTCGGCATGATCCAGTGAGCCGGGTGGCCTGGAACCGCATCATATTTGTGGATTGGGTGGGGCTCGGCCTTTCCATCACCGTCCATCACTGGCAAAAGAAGAAATCAACCGGTGATGGACGATGATGGACAGTGATGAAAAGAGGGGTGATTCAATCGTCGCTTCGTTCCATATTCGGAGGGCGTGAATCGGTCCACCCCGTTTCAGAAGACGCTGCTGCCGCCATTCACGGGCAGGGTGGCGCCGGTGACGAAGCGGGCCCGCAGGAGACCGAGCACCGCTTCGGCCACATCCTCGGCCTGGCCGTTGCGGCGCAGGGGCGTGTGTTCGGCGGCGGCCTGCTTGTGCTTGGCGGGCAGGCTGGCGGTGGCGTCAGTCAGTGTGAGGCCAGGCGCGACGGCGTTCACGCGGATGCCCATGGGGCCCAGCTCGAAGGCCAGGGCCCGCACGAAGCCCTCCAGGCCCGCCTTGGCGGCGCTGTGGGCGCAGAAGCCCCAGCCGGGATCGCGGGCCAGGCCGCTGGTGATGGCGACGATATCGCCGTCCTTCCGCTCCAGCATCTGGGGCAGGACCGCGCGGCAGCCGTGGAAGGCGGCGCCCAGTTCGCCGAGGATCTTGGATTCGAAGGCCTCCCAGGGGTAATGCTGGAAGGCGGCCATGGGAAAGCCGATGGCCGCGTTGAGCACCAGGATGCCGATGGGCCCCAGCTGCGCCTTCACGGTGGCGGCCATGGCCTCAACCTGGGCCTGATCGCGGGCGTCGGCCTTCACGGCCATGGCCCGGCCTCCGGCGGCCTGGATGTCGCTGACGACGCCGAGCGCCGCGTCCTCGGATCCGAAATAGTTCACGGCCACTGCGGCACCCTGGGCCGCGAGGGCCTTGGCGACGGCCGCACCGATGCCGCGGCTGGCTCCGGTGACGAGGGCGACGTTTCCTTGAAGCGGCATGGGTCCTCCCCGGAGCTGATCCGACGAATGTCTCCGATTCTGCGCCCGCCGTGGGAGCGCCTCAAGGGCCGGCGGCGTCGCCTGATCAGTCCGCCAGTTCCTGGATGCCCATGCCTCCGGTGGCCCCGGCCTCCCCTGTCAGCGCGCGGCGCAGGTAGCCCGCCTGGCCCAGGTGGAAGGCCAGGTGCGTCGAGACGTGCATCAGGAAGCGCGCCGTGGGCGGCTGGAGGCCCATGAGTACCTGGGGGTAGGGTTGGGCCAGGGTCTCGTCCGTGAGCGCCTTGAGGCCGGTTTCCACGTCGCTGAGGGCGGCTTCCAGCAGGCTGACAACCTCGGCGCGGGTGCCCGCCCGCTGGGCGAACTCCTGGTCGCGGTGGCGCGCGTAATCCGTGCCGCCGAGCACGGCGCCCAGGAAGTGGCGCAGGTTGCCCACGACGTGCAGGGCGAGGTTTCCGGCGCTGTTGCTGATGCCCGGCAGCGTGCGCCAGAGCGTCGCGTCATCGGGGAAGCTCTCGACCTCGCGGACGAAGCAGCGCAGATCGCGGCGGAGCAGGATGAAGAGGTCGGCGGCGAAGGGGGTCATATTCACTCCGGGTGGACACAATCAGCCCCAGATGAACACCGATGAACACGGATGGGCAAGGGGCGTCTTCATCTGGTTCATCCGCGCCGATCCGTGGCTTATGCTCCTTGCATGGACCTTCAAGCGCTCCTTGACGACATCGCCTCGGAATCCGCGCCCTTCGCGGCGCAGGGGAAGGTGGCCGACTACATCCCGGCCCTGGCGGCGGTGCCCGCCACGCACTTCGGCATCGCCCTCGCCACCATGGACGGGGGCACCTACGGCAGCGGCGACTGGCGGATGCCCTTCTCCATCCAGAGCGTGTCCAAGGCCTTCTCGCTGGCCCTGGTGCTGGCGCGGGACGGCGAGGCCCTGTGGACCCGCGTGGGACGCGAACCTTCGGGCAATCCCTTCAACTCGCTGGTGCAGCTGGAATACGAAAAGGGCATCCCGCGGAACCCCTTCATCAATGCCGGCGCCCTCATCCTCATCGACCGCCTGCTCTCCCTGACGGGCGATTCGCTGGGCACGCTGCGGGATTTCCTGCGGGCGGAAAGCGGTCAGGCCGCGGTGGACCTGGATGCCGAGGTCGCCGCCTCCGAAGCCGCCCACGGCCACCGAAACGCCGCCCTCGCCCACTTCATGGCCAGCTGCGGCAATCTGGAGAACCCGGTGGAGCGCGTGCTCGACCACTACTTCAGGCAGTGCAGCCTGCGCATGAGCTGCGCGGACCTGGCGAAGGCGGGGCTCTTCCTGGCCAACCACGGCCTGCGGGCCGACGGTTCGCGCCTGCTCAGCCGCAGCGAGGCCAAGCGCATCAATTCGATCATGCTCACCTGCGGCACCTACGACGCCGCGGGCGACTTCGCCTACCGCGTGGGCCTGCCGGGCAAGAGCGGCGTGGGCGGCGGCATCCTCGCCGTGCTGCCCGAGCGGGGCGTGCTTTGCGTGTGGAGTCCCGCCCTGGACCGCCACGGCAACAGCGTGGCCGGCGTCGAAGCCCTCGACCGCTTCACCACGCGCACGGGCTGGTCCGTCTTCTGATCTCCGGGGATCACCGCTAAGGCTGTTCGTCGGCAGGCGTCGAGCCCTTCGCACGCAGCAGCCAGGCGGCCCAGGCGGTGAAGAGGGTCACGGCCCCGAAGATGAGGACGAGCCGTCTCCAGGGCTGTCCGCCGGCCAGGCGCTCGTTGGCGCGCAGCCAGGCCATGCCCAGCCAGGCGAGGACGCCGCCCCAGAGCACGGCGCCGAGGAGCGTCTGCATGAAGCGCTTCGGGATGAACAGCAGCACGAGCAGGGCCAGCGTCAGCGGCCCGGTCACGAGGAGGCTCAGCCCCAGGCGGAGGGAGAGGGCGGCGAGCATCAGCAGGGCGAAGAAGGCGGGCAGGCGGCGCAGCACGAACATGGGGCCTCGGTGACGGTTCGGAGTCGGTGGTTCGGGCGGCTACTTCCGCGCCATGAGCGCGAGTCCCGCCAGCACCAACAGGATGCCCAGGACCTTCGAGATGGAAAAGGTCTCCCGGAACAGGTAGACCGCCAGGGGGATGAGGAAGACGGCGCCGGCGCCGTTGACGGCCACGCTGGAGGTCTGCAGCGAGCCCCCGGCGCGGTAGGTCAGCAGGAAGCCCATCTCGATGAGCAGCACGCCCACGCCCAGCACCAGGGCCACGCGCAGGCCCGGGCCTGTGGCCATGGCCGCAAAGGCCTGGCGCCAGGGGCCCGCGGCCTGCGACGCGCCCGCGGGTTGCAGCAGGGGCAGGGCCAGGGCCGACAGGGTGAAGGCCACGGCGTAGGCCGCCATGAGCACGGCCATGGGATGGGCCGTGGGGGGCACGAGCTTCTGGCCCAGGTGGTAGATCACCGAACCCACCGTGGCCAGGGCCAACGCGAAGAGCAGGGGCTTCATGAACGCTCCTTCGGGAGGGCGGCGCCGGCCGCGCGGAGGCTGTGCCGCGCTTCGGCATCAAGGAAAGTCCAGGCCACGAAGCGGCTCTGCTTCTGGCCCTGGACCATGGCCACGGTGCGGATCTCCCGGGCCTCGGCTTGGCGCAAGGCGCGGTGGATGGCAGGCAACGAGGCGGAGCTGGAGACGAGGCTGGTGAACCAGGTCACGCGATCGCCGAGCGTCGCGCTTTCAGTGATCATGCGGCGGATGAAGCCCGCCTCGCCGCCCTCGCACCAGAGCTCGGCACCCTGTCCGCCGAAATTACGCGCGGGGTTGCGCACGGGCCACGCGGCCTCACGGCCGAGCTTGCGCCATTTCTGCTGGGCGGCCTCCCGGGCTTCGTGGGCCGAAGCGTGGAAGGGCGGATTGCAGAGGCTCAGGTCGAAGCGCTCGCCGGGTTTGATCACGCCCGTAAAGATGGCCTTCGCATCCCGCTGCCGTCGCAGCTGGATGGCCTCGGCCAGCCCGGGATTCGCCGCGAGGATGCGCGCCGCCGCGGCGAGGGCGGCCTCGTCCAGCTCGGAACCCACGAAGGACCATCCGTATTCGCAGTGCCCGAGGATCGGGTAGATGGCGTTGGCGCCCACGCCCACGTCCAGCACGCGGATCGCGGGACCCCGCGGGATCGCGCCGTCCGCATCCGCCGCCAGCAGGTCCGCGAGGTGGTGCAGGTAGTCGGCCCGGCCGGGGATGGGCGGGCAGAGGTAGCCGGGCGGGATGTCCCAGCCCCGGATGCCGTAGGCCTCGGCCAGCAGGGCGCGGTTGAGGGCCTTCACCGCCGCGGGATCGGCGAAGTCGATGCTGAGCCCGCCGTGGGGGGCCTTCCGCACGAAGGGGGCGAGATCCGCGCTGGCCTTCACCAAGGCCGGGAAATCGTAGCCTCCGGCGTGCCGGTTGCGCGGATGCAGACCCGGCTTGGCGGGACGGCCAGGCTTGGTGGGTTGGTTGGGGCGGGGACCCCTGGAAGGCGCGGACATGCCTCCAGTGTCCGATGAATGGCCTTCCTTTCGCGGGTTCATCTTTCTCGATGCGGAGGGTCGTCAGTCCTTCGTCGTCGTGGCCCGCAGATCCGCCAGGGCGCGGCGGCGGGCCACGAGCCAGAAGCCCAGGGCCGCGAAGAACGTCAGCCAGGCGAGGGTGTAGGCGAGGTTGCGCCCCTGCCAGAGGCCCTCCCACCAGCGCGTGAATTCGGTGGCCAGCACGTTGACCTTGCCGCCGTAGAGCTCCAGATCGCGCAGGTATTTCTTCGTGTCCTCGGGCTCATAGCCCAGGGGGTTGGCGCCCTTCGGCATGGTTCTCAGGTAGACGATCGTCGCGGCGCCGAGGCCCGTCGCGAGGATGCCCAGGGTGATCTGGCGGACACGGCGCAGGCGCGTTGCGGGGTCGCTGCCGAGGCGGGTGACGAAGGTTTGATCCAGGTTCGCGTGGGCGGCGGCGTCCCGCTGGGCGAGGTCGTGGCGGATCCGAGCCAGGTCCTCGGGCGCGGGTGCCAGGCCGCGACGGGCCAATTCGAGCAGGGCCGCTTCCACCACCTCGGTTCGGTAGTGCAGGGGTTGCTCAAGGTAGGTGCGCAGATCGGCGTCGGAAAGGCCAAGGAGGCGCGAATGGAAGGTATCAGTCATGAAGGCTCTGTTCTGTGGGCCGCCAAAGCCTCGATGAAACTCGGCCCGACGGGCTCCCGGACCATCTGCTTCGGTCCACCGTAATTCTTGAACAACGTCTGATGCGCGTCGAGCGACAGATCACCTTCCCGCACGTAGTAATCCCGTACCCAATCGAGCAGGAAGGCCAGCTTTTCGTCCTGGTCGGCTTTGGACGCATATTTGTGCGGTTCCCAGGGCCGGTTGCGGCAATGCGACAGGCAGACTTCTACGCCAGGTTCGAGAAACAAGAGCAGGGGTGAGGCCTTGAGTGTGGCTGCGATGAGGTTCGCGTAGCAGCCCTCGATCACCCATTCTGGATGATGCGTGCAGAAGGTCTCGACATCGTTCAGTGCGGCGGCGGGGTCGCGGGGAACGGCGATCTTTCCCGGTTCCCAGGCGAAGCCGTCCAGGTCGAGGGGCTCTACGCCGTAACGGGCTGCGATGCGGCGCGCCAAGGTGGACTTGCCTGAGCCAGAGTTGCCGAGGATGGCGATGCGCATGGTGGAACCTTTCCCGGCCGGGTGTAATTGAGTTCAGGGCTCCTTCAGCGCCGCTGCAGGCGCGCACCCTTGTTCGCGTCGTCGCAGGTCAGCACGAAGTCGCCGTGGATGCCGGTGGTGGTCACGAAGGGTTGCAGCAGGGCGGCGGGAAATTGGACCGTCTGGCCGTCGGCGCAGCGGGCGACGACGCTGGTCACGGCCCCCCGGTAGTAGTCGAGGTAATGTTCGGAAGACAGGCTGAGGTGGAATTCGAAACGCTGCATGGGCCCCGCGGACTCCCAGAAGCGTCGCGCAAGCGGGTCCCCGCCACAAGGCTTCCCGCGGGCCGTCTTCAGATCAGGCTGAGATCCACCACGGTCTTGGTCTGTCCCTTTTCGCCGCCGCCGGAGCCGCTGCTTTCGTCGACGTGGTGCACGACGACGAGCCGGTTCCCGGCGCGGACATAGCGGTATTCCTGCTTCTGGTTCTGCTCGAAGCTGATGACGAGGAGGGCGCGTCCCTTCATGTGGACCTGGGTTTCGCTCGCGAGGGGCAGGCCATCGGCGCCGATCCAGATCTTGGCCGTGGCTTCGAGTTCTTTGACGTATTTCTTGTCCCGCTGGCCCAGGCGCGGCGTCACCTTCAGGCTGAGCAGGCGGGCGGGCCGGCCCTGCCAGGTCTCGGCCTTCTCCTCGATGAGCTGGGCCTGGTCCAGGGTGCGCAGCAGCTCATCGCTGCCATTGAGGTACTCGGCGACGTCGATGGCCTTGACGCCTTCGATGGCGCGGCGCGTCGGCGTCTTCTTCTCGGGGTCGAGGGCCTTGGCCCGGGCCTCCTGGGCGGCGGTCTGGATGAGGCTGCGGTTCCAGCAGATCTTCAGGCCCTGGGGGCCATCCTCCACCTGGCTGTTGGCGCGGCCCTCGGTGACGACGGGCTGCTTGTCGTCGCCCTGCTGGCTCCAGAACTGGTAGACGAGGTTCGCCTTCACGGGCTCCTGGCCGTTGAGGCGGGCCAGCGCCCCGCGCAGGTCCGACAGGGCGTCGGCGTGCATCACGGCGCAGACGAGCAGGCAGGGCATCCAGCGAAGGTTCATGGGGACTCCGGTGTATTCAGGGATGAGGCGGCCCCAGGAAAGGTTCAGGGCAGGCGGCGCCGAAGCCAGGGCTACGGCCCCCGATCCCCCGCGTTTATGCGGCCGGGACGGGGGCGAGGTTCATGATCACTCCGGAACCTTCGGAGCCACGGCGTAGACCAGTTGCAGGATGCCGTTGGGCAGGGCCTGGCTGCTGAGCAGGTTCAGGACCTGGGCCCGTCCCTCGGGCAGCAGGCGGATGCCGCCGCCCAGCAGGATCGGGATGACGGAAACCTCCACGCGATCCACGAGCCCTTCATCGAGGAGGAGGCGGAAGAGCTGGGCGCCGCCAAACAGCCAGACATCCTTCTGGACGGCCGATTTCAGGGCCCGCACCCGTTCGGGAATGGCCTCACGCACGATCTGGACGCCGGGGAGATCCGTCGGGGGAAGGGTGCGCGAGACCACCAGCACGGGGCGGCCCCGGGTGGGGTTCGCCTCGCCTTGGGCCAGGACCACCTCGAAGGTCTTCCGGCCCATGACGAAGGCGTCGAATTCCGCGAACAGGGCCTCGAAATCCACGCCGGGATCCTCTGGAATCCAGTCGTACTCCCCATTCGGACCGGCGATGAAGCCGTCGAGACTCATGGCGACGTTGTAGCGGAGCAGCTTCATGGGAGGCCTTGGCGCGGGGTCAGGGGACGTTCGAGGGCTTCAACGGCGAAGGAGAAGGAGGCTGAGCACGCCCAGCGCGAGGCCGAGGCAGAGGGGCGAATAGAGGCCGGTGTCGAGGGTCGCGAAGGTGGTTCCACGCTCGCGCTTGAAGAAGCCGACCCATTTGAAATCACCGATCGCCCGCAGCAGGAAGAGGGCCGCCACGGCGAGCCCGAGCAGCCTCAGAGCCCGCATGGACAGGGGCCAGGGGATCCATCCCACCAGGACGGCGACGAGGGCCGCGCAACCGAAGAGGCCGAGCGCCACCAGAAGGGTCGCCTGTTTGGAAGGACGGAAGAGCGGCTTGCCCGCTTTCTCGGGGACGGCGGCCGTGATGCCGAGGGAACCTCCCCCCAGCCAATAGACGTGCAGGATCCCCAGCGCGGTGAAGGCCGTGACGAGGGTGGCGGAGAGCAGGGGCAGGAGCATGGGATCAGGATTCCACAGGGTGGGAACGGGGATCGAGGCTTGCGCGTTCAGCGCGGCGACAGCTTGAGCCTGAAGCCGAAGACGGGCAGCTCCTGCTGCATGAAATCCAGATCCTCGGAACGCAGGAAGCCCAGGCGCTCGTAGAGCTGCCAGGCCACCCGCATGGCCTGGGTCGTGTGGAGGATGACTTCGGCGTGGCCCTGCTCGCGCGCCAGGTCGATGCACGCGAGGGTCAGGGCCCGGCCCGCCCCCAGCTTGCGGAAACGCGGACTGATGCCGAGCAGGCGGATGCCCGAGGCGTTCTTCACCGTCGTGGCGGTTCCCCCGGAGCCGTATTCGGCCATGTCGCCGAAGTAGACGACCCCGCCCACCAGCTCGCCTTCGGGGGTGAGGGCCACGAGCACGCGGGCATCCTTCTTCTCGGCGAAGCGGCCGATGTGGGTGAGCAGCTCGTAGTACCGGGGCTGCTCTTCGGGCGTGGGAAAGCCCTCCAGCCCCGAGTACACCTCGACCATGAGCCGGCCGAGGGCTTCGGATTCAGCCTCCTGGAGATCGCGGATGGTGAGCGGCATGGTCATGGAATCCCTTTGATTCGATTCCAGCGGTGGCGGTCCGGCTTCAGTCGCCCACGTGGATTTTCAGGTCATGAGGCGTGGGCCGTCCTGCTCCCGTCTCCAGCCAATCCCGCAAGCTGAGGAGGAAGGCGGCCCACTTGGTGCTGCAGTGGTGCATGAATTCGACGGGCTCCCGCCAGTTCCCGTGGGTGAACAGGATGAAGGTCTGGCCCTCCTTCCAGACGAGGTTGAAGATCATCTCGGTGCCCACCCATTCTTCTGGGCCAGCGCTGCATTTCCAGTGCACCAGGCCTGCGGGATCGGATTCCAGCACGGTCATCCGGCAGAAACCGAAGTCGAGGGTGTGCCCTTGACTGGGATCGCCCGTGGCGTCGCCGATCCACCAGTGCCGCAGGCCCTCCAGGCTGGAAAGTGCGTAGTAGACCCGGGCCAAGGGAGCATCCACGCCCACGCGATGAAGGATGTCGGCCATGGTTCCTCCGGTCGGTCGGGGCAGCGGGATCCAGGCTACCGGACCGCCGACCCCAGAGCATCAAGGGAGTTCCGCGCCTGGATTCAGTTCCCTTCGCGACAGGCGGGACAGGCTCAGGAGACCGAAGCCGACCACGAGGAACGCGAGGAGGAGGCCCGTCCACGCCACGGCTGCGAAGGTGGCCCTGATGAAGCGGCCGGGTGTGCTTGTTGGCAGGGGGCCTTCCTCAGGCATCATTCGCCCACCGGACCCTGGCCTTCCACCTGCGCGCCCCTTTCGAGGAGCAGCGCGCGCAGCACCGAGCGGTGGCAATGCGCCTCGGAGGCGCAGTAGCACCCGACGGACACATTCGTCTGATGCGACAGTGCGGCGAGCAGGTCGAGGCTGCGGCTGGCCTCCGGCGCCCCCATCTCGGCGCGGTACTTCCGGCTGAAGGCCGCCCACTGGGCCGGGGTCGAGGCTTCCTGCCCGAGCTTCATGGTGTCCACGCTGGGCGCCAGGTTGGGATACCAGACGTCGTACCAGTTCTGGGATGCGAATTCGGATTTGGGCACGCCGCGCGGGGGGCGGCGCACGGTGCCGATGCGCAGGCCCTCGCCTTCGGCGCGCGGACTTCCAAGCCTCACGATGCGGATGACCATGGTCGACTCCTGGCGGGAAGGCCTCATGGTCAGGCTTTTTCGAACGGAGGCCAACGGGAATTGAAGGGCCCCGGCAAAGCCGATCAGTGTTCGCCCGGCTTCGAGGCGTCCTTCAGGATCGACAGGGGCGTCCCCTTTTCGCCCGTGTAGACCACGAGGATCTTGAGCGGCGCGGTTCCCACATTCACGCCGCGATGCCAGGTGTTCACCACTTCGGCGAAGGCCTCGCCTTTCTGAAAGGTGCGGGTGGTGCCGTCCTCCAGCTCCAGCCGCAGGCTTCCCTCGAGGATGTAGGCGATGTTGTCCATCGGATGCTTGTGCCAGGCGGTGGCAGCACCCGGGGCGATCTCGACGAGGACCGTTTGGATTTCGGGATGTTCCAGCCGGGGATAGACCAGGGGCGCGCCGGTCCAAGCGGTGCCGGTTCTGAGGAGGGTCGTCGAGGCGACCGCCGGTGCCTGGGCGTGCAGAAGCGTGAAGGCGCCCGGAAGGAGCAGGGTGGCTGCGAGAGAAAGGCGGTTCGTGAAGGTCATGTCCTCACTCCTGTGGGTCCATCGGTCGGGGCCGGTCGGCTCGGTGTCACCGGCCCTGTTTGTTGGAAACGAACGCAGCCCGGATTCGGCGCAGCCACATGGGAACGACCATCATCGCCCCGAGGATGATGAGGACCGTCGTGTTCGGGTTTTTGATGTAGGCGTTCAATCCCAGGGTGCTGAGCGCGATGACGGCGTAGTACAGCATGTCCCCCGTGATGGCGAAGGCCCAGCCCGCGAGGAAGCCGTGCCCGGCCGCGAGCGCGGTGGTTCGGCCAGTCATGGGATCCAGGCCGAAGGCGATCATGACAAGCGCGAAAGGGCCCACGCCCGTGCCGCCCACATGGGCGACGCTGCGCGCCATGGCATCCTTCATCGCCTCGCGGAACCGTGCCAGACGGGGCACCTTCCGGCACCACGCGACGAGCAGGCGCAGAATCGGCTCGAAGGCGAGGGCGAGGATCACGTCTGAAACGAGGTAGAGACCCGCGGTCAGGGGCCAGGGCAGGCCTTTGGCGCGCGCGAGCAGCACGCCGGCAGGGATGCCGCCCCCGACTGGAAGAAGGAAGAGCATCAGCACGGGGAGCATGCCCGATGTTAACCGATCAGGCGGGCCCGGCGCCTGAGCCCTCCTCGCGCGGGAGCCGCCGGGTCATGAACACGCTGTTCGGGTCTTCGCGGTAGTCCGCGAAGGGGGGACAGCGCTGGAATCCGAAACGTTCGTACAGGCGACGGGCCGGTTCAAAGGCGGGCTGGGCCCCGGTTTCCAGGCTGAGCCGCGTGTAACCCCGGACCTCGGCCTCGCGGAGGATGTGCTCGAGCATGGCCTGGGCGACGCCCTTGCGCCGTTGCGAGCTGGCCGTCCGCATGGATTTGATCTCGCCGTGGGTCGGGTCGAGTTCCTTCAGGGCGCCGCAACCCAGCAGGTCGCCCCCGGACCAGGCCGTCCAGAAGGTGATGTCGGGCTTGCGGAGCGCGCCGAGATCCAGGGCATGCACGCTTTCCGGCGGGGAGATGCGGTGCATGTCCTCCAGGTGTTCGGCGAGCAGGGCGTGGATTTCGGGGCCAGACAAATCGTCGCGCTGGATGTGCATGGGAGATGGTCATTTCACAAGGGAAGGTGGTTGAATGTCGAGCCGGGTCGCCTGAATCTGTCCTTTCGTCATGGGGACAAGACCCGTGGCTGGCTGGGTTCAGGGGGCAGGATTTCCGATCAACGGCTCGCCCCCCTGCGGGCCCCAGAACACGACCCAGGTGGAGAAATCCTCGCTGAAAGTCTCGAAGCGATGCGCCACGCCCGCCGGCACGAAGAAGCAGTCTCCGGGGCCGAAAGGATGCCGTTCGCCATCCACCGCGAACACCCCCGTTCCGGAATGTACGAAGTAGAGCTCATCCTGCGCATGGGGCGACCTTGGAGGGCGATGGATTCGCCTGCTGGAGGGCCACTTGAACGATCTGGGCCGTGAGTTCGAGCGGCCCGAAATCAAAGGCCCCGAGTTCAGACGAGGACAGCCGTTTGAATTCGCTGATTTCAGAACTGGGATGGATCTCGCCGGATGCACGAACGAGATAGGCGATGATCAACTGGTTGAACTGCGCCAAGGTGAAATGACCCAGGAATCGAACCTCGGACACCCGCACACCCAGCTCTTCCTGGGTCTCGCGGGCCACCGCATCCTCTGGCGATTCGCCCTTCTCGAGGAAGCCGGTGATCAGGGAGAACATGCCTTCGGGCCACTGAGCGTTCCTGGCCAGGACATAGTCATCGTCCATTCGAACGAGGGCGGCGACGACGGGGATGGGGTTTCCCCAGAACACGAATCCGCACGGCGTCGATGGACATGCCAATCGCACGACGCCATCGATGGATCGCTGGGTCAGTTCTTCTCGGCAGGCCGGGCAATAGCGCAATGGGCAGCTCCTGTCGCAACAGCCTAGCAAAAAGAGGGAACTCCATCGGAAGTCGCCGAACCATCTGGCGGGACGTTGGGATGAAGCGGTGGCACGGCGGCATCTGCAACCGATCCCAAGGGAATCGATTGCGCTCAAGCCGGGGCCCGGCAAAGCCTATGGGAAGACCCGGTCCGGCTCAGGTAGATCCTGAGCTGAACCATGAGCTGAGCTGGGGTCGGAGTCGGTGGCACCTGCCCTTAGAAGCTCCGACAGGGTCCGATCACCTTTCCCTGTTTTTCGCAGCGGACGGGGGAAGGGCTGGACCTTGGGGTGCTTGGCGTCGCGCACGATCTTCGACAATTTGGGAGGCTGGGCCCGGGAAGGGCTCGGGTGTTTGGATTTCATGAAGCCGATGGCCTGGCCCAGGGTGTCGAATAGGATCCCATCTTCCATCCACCCCAGGTGCCGCCCATTCCATCCGAAGCAATTCAGATGGTCATCAATGTAGGCGACGGCATGGCCGTTCCAGAGGCAAATCGTCCTCTGCCCGTCCTCGGCAATGTAGGCGATCGGGCAATCCTGGGAGTCGTATAGGACCCGCTCCATGGCGATGATTCTCCTGTCGTGGCTCGAACGGAAGAATGGGATCCCCCATGGAACTACGGGTGTGAGGCCGGATCGACCGAAACAGCCGAACGGTGGCTGATCGGGTGCCCAACGGTCATGGCCGGGCGGAAGGATCGGAGGGCCGCGGAATGAAGTGGGCCGGGATATCCGGGGTCAGATGGGGCGGGCTGCTTCGTTCATCATGAGGACGACCTTCCCGACCACACCGCCCTTCTCGAGCCATTCTTGCGCCTGTCTTGCCTCGGCAAGTGGAAAGCGTCGCGCGATGAGGGGCTTGATCTTTTCCTGTTGAAGCAGGTCCAGCAAGGTCATCCAATCCTGGCGGAATAGTCCCGGTTTCAAGCGCTTCAGCGTCTGGATGCTGTAGGGGATGATCCGTTTCCGGCCCGGGAGAAGCCAACCTCCGAGGATGTACCACGCGAAGCGGGCGGTGCCGCGGAAGCGCTGACGACGGCCCGGGCGGCTTGAGGCCAGGCCCTCTCCACGGATGGACGAGATGAGTCCGTAGCCCACCACCTTGCCGCCGGGGCGGAGGGCTTTGCGGGATTCCCAAAGGTGGGGACCTCCGAGGGGATCGAACACGAGGTCCACGCCCTGACCCGTGAGGCGATGAATTTCCTTCACAAAATCCTGGGCACGGTAATCAATCGGGATGCCGCCCAGATCGGTGACGGCCTGCGCACCCCGGGCTGAACAGGTCCCGTACATCTCCAGGCCCGCCAGGCCCCCGAGCTGCAGGAGGGCCGTGCCCACGCCCCCTGCCGCGCCGTGAATCAGGGCCCTTTGTCCCGCTTTCGCCGCGGCGGAATGGTGCAGCATCTGGTAGGCGGTGATGTAGTTCAATCCGAGACTGACCGCTTCGGCGGGATCCAGTCCTGAAGGCACCGGAATCAGTTCGTGATGGGGAAGGCAGATGAATTCCGCGTAGGCGCCGTGAATCGGCAGGGCAGCCACCATCTGGCCCGGCTCGAATCCTGAGACCCCTGTGCCCATCCGGTCGATGAGGCCGACCAGATCCCAGCCAGGCGTGAAGGGCACGGCGGGGGTTTCCGGATGAATGCCCTCCCGCGCCATGACGTCGGGCAAGGCTACGCCGGCCGCCAATACCTTGACCCGCACCTCACCGGGATTCGGTTCGGGGCAATCCTCCTCGACGGCCTGAAGCGTCTCAGGCCCGCCATAGTGGCTCACGACGATACGCGTGTGTCTCATAGGCCTCATCCTTTCCTGGAGGGCAGTTGAACGCGTGCTGCCGAAGGATAGCAGGAAGGCAAGGTCTGGTTTGGTTCGACTCGGCCCGGTCGAAAAGGGTTCAGGCTAGCGATCCTTCAGGATGGAGAGGTACTGCCTCCAGGGGCCTACGGCGCTGGTATGCACCTTGGCCATGGTTCGAGCGATTTGACTGAGGTGGTCAAGGTCATGAACGGCCCAGGTGGCCAGCAGCTGTCCCAACCGGACCTCACCGAGGTCTGGATGGAGCCCGACGCGCTCGAAATCGGTGCGCGTCAGATTCATTCCGGCCAGGACGCTCAGGTTGTCCCGCCTGAGGGTTTCAAAGGTTCTGAGCAGGTCCGCCAGCGATTTTCCTTGGCTTTGCCTGAACTGAGCCGTCCGGTCAAAGGGATCGAAGGGGCGGGTTTCACCCGACAGGATATGCCGTATCCGGGGGACCCAGTTGACTTGCTCGCCATAAATGAGATGCCCCACCACATCGTAGGGGGACCAGGTCTGCTCGCCTTCGGTGGCAGTCACCAGGGCCTGGGGCAAGCCTTCGAGCAGGGCAGCCAGGGTACCGGGCGTGCGCGCCAGAATGGCCACTAGGTCATCAAGGGAGGGCTGATGAGGATTCATGGGCACCCTTCGATCTCGTTAAGGTTGGATTCGCATGCAGGAGATGGCTGCCTGAAGAGCTGCTCTGCGCCGTGCTTCTGACGATGCCGAGCGTTCATTGCCCTGCGGGGGGCTGCCACAACTCCACTTTGTTTCCCTCGGGATCCATGACCCAGCTGAACAAGCCATATTCGGAATCGTCAATCTTATCGAGCACATGACAGCCTTCCTCTTTCAAGGCCTTGACCAAGGCGTGAAGGTCCTCGACGCGGTAGTTGACCATGAAGGGCGAGGAGCTCGGAGCAAAGTGGTCGCTATTCTGCGAATCGATCATCCAGGCGGTCGTGCCCGCCGCTGGCTTGCCCTCGGCGTCGACCCAATCGAAGGCAGCTCCGCCCCAGGCCTGGACATCGATTCCCAGGTGCCGCTTGTACCAAGCCCGCAGGGAAGGCGCGTCTTTGGCTTTGAAGAAGATGCCGCCGATACCAGTGACTCGTTTCATGGGACCTCCGATGCGGGGTGGCGTGAAGTGGGATGCCCATCTCGCATGGAACGCGTAAGAGGGGTCGCTTCGGGCTACACCTTATGGAGGGCCCGTTCGATGGCGGCATCACCTTCCCGGGCCAATTCGACAAGCCGTGAGTCGCCAAGGATCTGAACCATGGCTGAGGGTTTGACGATCTCGACCGAAATCCTTCCGGGCGCGATTTCACGAACCACGGCATTGCAGGGAATCAAGGCGGAAATGTCGCTGTTGAGCGAATAGCCTTGAAAGGCAAATTGAGGATTGCAGGCGCCAAGAATTACAGTCGGGATCATATCCTTGCCGAGCTTCTCTTTGATCTTGGCATGCATGTCCACGCGGGTGAGGATGCCGAAGCCTTCCGAACCAAGGGCTGTTGTGGTTCGATCGATGGCTTCATCGAGGGAAGCCTGGATCTCCCGCTTGACATTAATACCGTTCATGGCGAGCTCCCTTCGATGGGTATCCCCCATGTTCGCATGGGGTGCAATCAGGTCGGACGGCACTGGGCCGCTGGGTGAAAAGCCGATTCGCTTCGCCGGCGAATGATGATGCCGTCGCGGTTCTGGTCGGGCGGAAATCCGGCCGGATCGTCAAGGGAAGGGCTTCAGCCAATCGCTGCGAAGGCTGACTCTGTTGTCTAAGGGATAAGAAGATGGTGCAGAAGGCAATGCCGGTGGAGTCCGGCTTAAGCGAAAAGCTGAGTGTTACGAGGCGCAGGCTTTTAGGAACGCGAGCGCTAATGGGACCGACTCCCCTTTGAGAGCGCTACGTTCTGGTTGGAAGAGTGTCGCAAGGTAGAACCGATGATTGTCTAATTCCACCGCACGCACTTCTCCACTTTCATCGATGGCAGAGGCACGGAGCGGACCAGTGACGAGTGCCGCTTGGAATTCAGGGTTTAGCCCGTACCGACAACGGTATCCCTCGGTGGTTTCGGTCGTTCCATAGGCCGAGGCAATGCGAGTGCCGGGAAGTAGCTTCACCAGGCCAGTTGTTTCGACCAGTGAGCATCGAAGGGCTGAGATCACTGCGCGTCCCGTATTCGGTGAGGTTTCGGCATGCTCTGCATCAACCCACCCCATCACATTCCGAGCGTAATCAACAATGGCGTGCTGGAATCCGCCACAAGTCCCAAGAAATGGGATGCCATTTTCACGAGCATGCCGAATCGCAAGCAAGGCGCCATCCATGCTGCGATACGGGCTCGCGGGCACACACCACAGCCCATCAAACTCGGAAAGACGAGAGGTCGAAGTTATCTCATGAGTGGGAACCCACTTGATATCGACTTCAATGTTTAGCGCGTCTGCGGAATTAAGCAAAGCAGTTGGGATAGCAAGATGAGCTGGCACAGCTTGGCTGTAGTCGCCAACCAATCCAACCGTTACTTTCTTATTCATCATCTCTACTTTCAAAGTGACGCATGAGGCATGAGGCAAACCGACCGCGCCTCCGCTGAGGCGATGAGCGAAGACAAAGAGACTGGAAGATGACTGAGAGAAAATGCAGGCAGGGTTCGAATAGAAGGGAGGGGTAGAGCACGCTTCGACGAACCTCAAAGGAATGACAAAACCAAATGCAAGATGGGATGAATTACAGATCTAGGGTACCCCCGACCAGGAGTGCCTGTCGGCTTGAGGATAGCGGCTACTTTCTGATGACGAGCCTGATTCATCCGCCAATGACCATCGAATCTGTGAATGTCGAAAGCTGGTGCGCTCCAAGCTCTGGCCCCATCTTGGGGGCACCAGGGCCTGGGACGGGGATCTATCCTTCTCTTAATGGCCCGGCGGCCTTGTACGTAATGAAGATGAGGCCGGACGGGAAGGTATTCGTGCTGACAAGTTCGAATGACCGCGGCGGGGTCCCTTCCGCAAAGAGGCGCTTCCCCATGCCCAACAGGACCGGATAGACGATCAACAACACTTCATCGGCGAGCCCCTGTTCGAGCAGGACCGATGTCAGTGTGGAGCTACCCCAGAGAATAAGCTCAGGGCCATCCTGCGACTTGATGCGGCGAATGTCCTCGACGATATTCGGCCCAAGGCCCTCGAAGGGACCCCATTCAAGACTTTCCGGTCGGTGGGTTGCGATATATTTCGTAGCTGCATTAAGGCTGTCCGCCATCGGGCTGGACGGCGCCTTTGGCCAATAGCCCGACCAGATATCGTAGGTCCGACGGCCGAGCAGCAGGTCAAAGCTCTCCCCCTGGGCAGCGATGATTGCCTCCAGGCCAGCGGGTGTTCGATAGGGTCCGGTCCAGTTGCTGTAGGGAAACCCATCCCCATCGGCCGAATGCTGGATCACGCCGTCCAGCGAAATGTGTTCTATGATTTTGAGCTTCCTCATTCGAGTCTCCTATGGATTGGTGCGTCCACTAAGACGACGAATGGCGAGTCATCAAATCGACACGGCCTCCAAACTATTTTTCGGAGTTCCGAAGCTAATGGATCGCTCAATGCCGACTGAGGCGCTTAACGAATGTGGCTAACCAAGTGGGATAGGCCCCCCGCTATGCGGGGGAGACAGTAGTCGTTTGACAGATACGGAAGTCCACCGCAGAACTCTTACAGGTGAGCCGCCAAGCACACAAGAGGAGAACTGAGATGGACCCAATGGAAAGTCTAAGCCACACAAAGTGGCAGTGTAAGTACCACGTGATATTCGCACCTAAACGAAGAAGGAAGGTGATCTACAAGCAACTGAGGCAGCACCTTGGAGAGGTGTTCAAGCGGTTAGCGACCCCGCTTAGCCGCTTTGAGCGGCTCACCTAATAAGGCCTCCGGCTTTGCCGGGGGATACTTACCGGCCCCGCCTGCACCGAGACGACGAACGAAGTCGAGGAAGCGAGAAGTTGAGAGAGAGCGGAAGGGGAATGCAGGCGGGGGCCGACTTGAGCGAGGGTTAGGCCGTTGGTTACTGCCCGGATAACTTGGCAGCAAGGATTGAATGCTTTTCAATGGATGGCGGGCAGGAAAGCATTTCTGACCATGTTGCTCTTAAAATGTCGGCAACTTTCCCTGCGATGTGAGCGTTCCGACCTTCTTCATGTGGGAACGCATCAAAAATTCCGAAGGTGGTGGGACCAAATTGAACGGCAAACCAAGTCGTTGTATCGATTTCTTCGAGAATCAATGGAAGGGCGTTTATGAGGAAACTGGCAACATCTGCTTCTTTGCCAGGTTTGGCTTCTAAGCGAAGGAGGAGGCCAACCTTTACCATTCATTTCTCCGGTGGGTTGTTGTGGTAGGAATGAACTATAGCTGATGGAACGGCCTAAATTTCGAAATCGCTGGCGATGCCGCATAGCGGCAGCGTCCGCTCGCATTGAGTGGTTAGGCTGGAGGAGAAGTAGAACTTGAACATGGGATATTCCGAGACAAAAGAAGCTGCCATGCAACAAAGCAGACACTCGCTGCCAAAAGGGCGACTGGAAGTGACCAAACTCCGACGTGTGACCTAAGGGGTTTTGATCCAAAGGAGACAATGCAAATCGAGGTGATGATTCCGGCATTTGCGATTACCTTCGATGGGCGGGATGCACTCCCGCAAGAAATGCACACATACCTCGGAGAACCCTTCAGGGCTTCGAGCAACGGGAGTGGGGTTTACATGCAGGGCAACTGTTCATATCAACGGCCTAACGAGTGAGCTAAGCGGCCACGCCTGCACCGAGGCGACGAGCGGAGCCGAGATAGCGAAATGCTGAGAGAGAGCGGAAGGCAATGCAGGCGGGGTCCGACTTGAGCGAGAGGTTAGGGCGATCGAAAACTTTGAAGGGGAAATTATACTAATGAAATGAGTTATTGCTTCGGCCTAGTCCGATTTTTATAGACCTTTTCAACCGTGCTGCCGAGCATTCCGAGCACAGTAGCAAGGTAAAAATAGATACCGCTAGCGTGCAGAATCTCAGTCTTTTTCATAAAGAAAAGGCGGCCAATTGCGAATGCCAGAACGCAAATGCTTGATGTGTAAATGAATTTATACGTTGTGTTGATTTCGTGATTTCTTTCGGTATCAATGCACAGGACAACCACGCACGCCGCGAGAATAATGAAAGCAATGTTTCCATTGTGGAAGTTCATTGGAGCCCTAACGAATGAAGCTCACCGGCCACGCCTGCACCGAGGCGCTGAACGAAGCCGAGTTAGCAAGATGTTGAGAGAGAACGAAATGCAATGCAGGCGGGGTCCGAGTGCAGCGGAGGGTTAGGTTGCCAGTTCGAGAGAAATACAAGTGAATTAGGAAATAGTTTCAGGTTCAAATTTTTGGATCCGAGCCTTGATGATTACCGTGTTTGGGGCAATGAGCTCTGGTTGTAGCTCCTTTTCAGGGAAATCGGGTGGGTATAGGTGGAAGACAAAGTACACCACTGAAGTCCGAATTGTATCGTTGAGCACGGGCGGGTATTTCCACTGCAGAACAGCCTCATGGACTGCTGGTCGAAACCGATCAGCCACCCGGTTATGACGACTGCCAAACATGGTGACGTTAGCTATCGACCCATCCGGTCTGATTGAAAGAGCAGCACTCACCACGCCGGATTCTTCAAATTGTTTTGCAATGATGGGGTATTCCGGCGCAACCCACTTGTTTGGAGCCAAGGTCTGACTGAAGAGGAACTGCGATGAGAGTAATGCAATCGTCAACGCTAGTTGTATTGTTCGCATCATGATTCTCCAAGATGCATGGCCAACCTAACGAATGGGGCTAACCGGCACCGCCTGCACCGAGGCGCTGAACGAAGCCGAGGTAGCTGGAAGCTGAGAGAGAGCGGAAGGCAATGCAGGCGGGGTCCGAGTTGAGCCGAGGGTTAGGCGTTAGTAGGTAATGGGCGGATAGTATTTGGCGTAACTGAATTTAATTGTACGAAAAATGCCAAGGATGATCAGGGTAGATGCCAGAACCAATAGTCTGAGCCAAAGCGAATGAAAGAATATCGAAGGAAGAAGCCAGAACATTGAAACGAGTGTGAAAGGCCATCCGATTTGAAGGTAGATATGGCCACCACACGTAGAGCAAGTTGTGGGACGTAGGCCAGTGTCTGTGAATTTGCCAAACAAGGACTTGGCCGGCTTTTCGCAATGTGGGCAAATGCGCGAAGAGTGCATATGAAACGCCTAACGAATGAAGCTAAGCGGCCGCGCCTGCACCGAGGCGATGAGCGGAGCCGGGATAGCGAAATGCTGAGAGAGAGCGGAAGGCAATGCAGGCGGGGTCCGACTTGAGCGGAGGGTTAGGCAGCCTGAGATGTTCATAGGTTACCGGTGTATTTCCAACCTTCTGAGACTAATTGATGGATTCTGTGGGTGGATGAAGACTCGATATATTTTTCAACTTCG
>NZ_BSDE01000008.1 GCF_030268085.1 Geothrix limicola | reverse complement strand
AGTGGCGTGAAGATCGAGGGGAACATCCTCTACAAGGTGTCTCCGATGTTCGCGATCCAGCACAACGGGGGCCGGGACGTACAGACGCAGTACAACATTTTCTCAGGGCACTGGTATGGGGTGGATATCAGCAACGTGGCGTTCGAGGTGGTGAACAACACGTCGGGCTCGAGCTGGAACCTGCTGGGCAAGCTCCAGTATTTCAACTATCAGGCGGGCGCGTGGGCGACGGCGTATCCGAACGTGGCTGCGATCCCGAATACGTGGTCGTCGCTGCAGGGAACGCACTGGCTGGAGCCTGAAGGATCCGTGTGCTACGGGAACCTGCATCAGGGGATCACGACGGACGTCTACCGGCAGCACAACTCGGCAACGTCCCTGGCGGCGCCGATCTCGTGGTTCAGTTCCGTGGGTCAGAACCTGAGCCAGGATCCGATGTTCACCGATCCGGCCAACCTCGACTTCAGCCTCAAGTCCGCCAGCCCCATGTTCAGCATCCCAGGCTTCCCCGGCATCGATACCACCCAGATCGGCATCAAACGCTGAACCAGAGATCGTCTTCCATCCCGACCGGGTCTAGCCGCAGAGGCTGACCCGGTCGTGGTGCCGCTTCAGGGCCTGGCCGCTGAACATCCAGCGCCGGGTCGAGGCATCCTGGACCGTGGGAAGCACGATCAGGCCGAAGTGCAGGATGGGGGACCACAGGTCCTTTTCCAGGGAAACGAGCCTCGTCCAGGTCGCATCGTCGTGGCTGGCGTACAGGCTGCAGTGTCGGGCGGTGTTCACCGCGCTGGACTCGACGCTGGTGGAGATGACGGCCATGCCGTTCACGTCGGCGGCATAGAGGGAGCTCCCTTCCACGGGCAGGAGCCGCTCCCACTTGGCGGTTTTCTTGTCCAGCCGGATGAGGAAGTTCGGTTCCACTTCAGAATCGGAGCCGTAGATCAGGTGGTCGGGGCGGGGCAGGACGCTCACGGCCCGCACCATCTGGTGGCCGCGGTCCAGCCAATCCAGGTGGCGGCCATCCTTGGAAAGGGCGGCGATCCCCGGGGTGCGCCCATGATCGCCCGCCAGCACCCAGTAGTGATCGGCGTAGGGATCTACGACCACGTTGTGGATGTGGTGGATGTCGCCCTTGGGAAATTCGAAGAAGGGTTCGAAGTGCCGCCCGCCGTCCTCGGACAGGTAGACGCGCACTCCCACGTGATCCATCTCGGCGCCGCCGTACTCGCCGAAGAAGACGCGGTTTCCTTCGGCCGAGAGCGTGATGGGACGCGAGCCCCGGGTGACCGCCCAGCTCCGCGTCATCCGGGATTCCCCGGCCTGGGCGCGGTAGATGCCATCCCGCGCCACGGCCACCCGGCTGCCGTCGGCCAGCACCTGGAAGGCCTGGATGTTGAAGCGAAGGGCGCGCGCCGCGAGGGAGAAGGTCGAAGCCACGGGCTTCCAGCCGGAAGTGGGAACGTAGCAGTCCAGGTTCCACGTGGCTCCGCCATCGTCTGAGCGGAAGATCCGGTATTTGCGGGCGATGTAGAGGCTCCCCTTCCGGTCGATGAAGAGGGCCCGCCCCCGGGTCTCGGCTTGGATCGTCAGCGGCGTGTCGGATGTCATCTGGGCGTATTCCCCATGGCCTCGTCAAAGGGTGGAAGGGTCGGTTGAAGGTCAGCCCCGAGCCTATCAGGAGGATGTGTGATTTGAAGCGCGGTGTGATCCGCAGAGTCGTAAATTTCCTGATAGCATCCTGAAGTCCTAGTCCCGGAGAAAGCATGAGCTTGTGGGCGAAAGCCAAACGCTTTTGGAGCCTGCGGGGCTCCAGGGGGCGAATCATGCTGGCCGCCGACACCGTGGTGGTGGGGCGCATCCTGGTCCCGGGCAAAGGACTGGTGCGGATCGGCGCTGGCGTGCGCCTTGATGCCAGCCAGGCGCCGATCCTGCTCATGGCCTTTCCCGGCGCCGAAATCATCCTCGAAGATGGCGTGACGATCGAATCCGGCGCCTCCATCGAAGCGGTGCGCTCGGTCCGGATCGGCGCCCGCTCCCAGCTCTGCGCCTTCAGCATGATCCTCGACAACAGCTTCCATCAGCTGGAGGGGGATCGCGAGGTGCTTCCGGATTCCCATCCTGTCGTGCTCGAAGAGGACGTGTTGATCGGCCCCCGCAGCATCCTGCTGCCGGGGGCCCACCTCGGCCGTGGCACCCGGGTGGGGCCGTGCACCGTCCTGTCACGCCGGACTCCTCCGGGCGCGGTGGTGGTGGGGCATCCAGCGGTCATCCGGATGCCCACATGAACCCCAGGCCCTGGCTCGACACTCTCCGGCGCCTGGCGCTCCCGGTGATCCGCATCCCGTCGATCATCCGGGCCTGGGTGTTCCTGCGGGGCACCCGGCTTGGCAGGCGCGTACGACTGCTCAGGGGCGGCCGTCTCTGGGTGGAGGGGGAGGAGCGGATCACGCTGAGCGATCTGGCCTGGTTCAACAGCGGGCCCATCCCGACGTCCCTGGTGTGCGAGCCCGAGGGGGAGATCCTGATCGGAGTCCACACGGGGTTCAATTACGGCGCCTCCCTTCGGGCCCGGCGCTCCATCCGGATCGGCGAGGAATGCATGTTCGGTGCGATGGCGATGGTCCGGGATCATGATGGGCACCGGACGGCCCCCGTCGTCATCGGCGACCGGGTCTGGCTCGGCCATGGCGTGGTCGTCGAGCCGGGGGTGACCATCGGTGATGATGCGGTGATCTCGGCGGGCAGTGTCGTCGTGGAGGACGTGCCACCTCGGATGATCGCCATGGGAAACCCGGCCCGGTGCATGCCGCTGAAGGCGCTGCGCCGGGCCCAGGCTGCCCATGGCATCGAGGCGCCCTCGGAGAAGGAGAAGACGGGGGCGGTGTCCTAGCCGAGGCTCCTGGGCTTCCGGTGCACGGGGCATGGGGCAGGTGCAAATCCAATGAAGCATTCATCCAGGGGTCGAAATTTCGCAAGAGCACGCTATTGAATGCGGGCTAGACTGTATATGCTGATCTGAATCTCATACGAAGGCGGCTGCCCCGCCCCACCCAGAACCCAACCACAAAGGGTGATCGCGCATGAACCTCGACACCATCTCCATTACTCCGGCCATCCGCGAGTTCATCGCGCGGAATTTCCTCTTCAGTGAGACGGGGTTCAACTACAGCGACGACGCCTCCTTCCTGGAAGAAGGCATCATCGATTCCCTGGGCATCATCGAGCTCGTGTCCTTTGTGGAAAAGACCTTCGGCATTTCGGTCGCCGACAGCGACCTGCTTCCGACGAACTTCGATTCCGTGAGCCGGCTGAGCGCCTTCATCACGAACAAGCTCACCAACGGCTCCTGATGGTTCCTCGATGCTGGTCCACGAATTCCTGACGCGCTCGGCCCGCCGCCTTCCGGACAAGGTCGCCCTCGTGTGCGGCGAGCGGCGCCTGACCTATGGGGAACTGGACGCCATGGCGAACCGTCTGGCGCGGGCCCTGGCCGAGGGTGGCGTGGTGCGCGGCGACCGGGTGGCCCTGCATCTGCACAACACGGTCGAGGCCGTGGTGGGTATCTTCGCGGTGCTGAAGACCGGCGGCGTGTTCGTGCCCGTCAACGCGTCCACCAAGACCGACAAGCTGGCCTACATCCTGAACAACTGCCGCGCCAAGGCACTGTTGATCGAGGCCCGCAACCTCGAAGCCATGAATGCGTGGGACACGGTGCCTTCGCTCGCCCTCGCGGTGGTGTGCGGGCCCAAGGCGGAATCGGCCGGCTCAGGCGACGCGCGGATCCGCGCCTTCGATGCCATCCAGGCGGAGTGCCCGGCGACGGAACTTCCGGTCACCCACATCGACCTGGACCTGGCCTGCCTCATCTACACCTCGGGCAGCACGGGCGAACCCAAGGGTGTGATGTGCGACCACAGCAACGTGGATTTCGCGAGTTCCTCCATTCTGAGCTACCTGGGAAGCCGGGAAGGGGACATCGTGCTCAGCGTGCTGCCCCTGTCCTTCGACTATGGCCTCTACCAGCTGCTGATGACCTTCAAGATCGGCGGAACGCTGGTGCTCGAGCGCACCTTCATGTATCCGAACCTGATCCTCCAGCGCATCCAGGAGGAGCGCCCCACGGGCTTCCCGGGCGTGCCCACGGTGTTCGCCATGTTGTTGCAGAAGGATCTCAGCCAGTACGACCTCAGCAGCCTGCGCTACCTCACGAACACGGCGGCGGCCCTCTCGCCCTCCCGGATCCTCGACATCCAGGCGGCCTTCCCGGGGGCCACGCTCTATTCGATGTACGGTCTCACGGAAACCAAGCGCACCCTCTACCTGCCGCCGGACCAACTGGCCCAGCGGGCCGGATCCGTGGGCATCCCCATCCCCGGCACCGAGGCCTGGATCGAAGATGAGTCGGGCCGGCGCCTGGGGCCGGGTGAGACCGGAGAGCTCGTGGTGCGGGGCCGGCACGTGATGCGCGGCTACTGGGAATCCCCCGAGGCCACGGCCCAGCGGTTCCGGCCCGGGCCGCTTCCCGGCGAGCGCCTCTGTTATTCGGGCGACCTGTTCCGCATGGATGAGGAAGGCTATTTCTACTTCATCAGCCGCAAGGACGACATCATCAAGTGCCGCGGCGAAAAGGTGGCGCCCAAGGAGGTGGAGAACGTTCTCCACATGCTCCCCGGGATTACGGCGGTGGTGGTGGGCGTGCCCGACGCAACGGCGGGCGAGGTGGTGAAGGCCTTCATCGTGCCCAATGGCGCGACGCTGACCGAAGCTCAGGTGATCGCCCACTGCCGGGCCCACCTGGAGGATTTCATGGTTCCGAAATTCGTCGAATTCAGGACCGAGCTGCCGCTGACTTCCTCCGGGAAGATCAGCAAGCTCGGGCTGCGCTAGGAGCCCGGATGTGCGGCATCGTCGGAGTCTGCGGGATCAGCCGGGCGCGGCCTACGGAGGCCTCGACGCTGCGCGCCATGCTGGGGATGATCCGGCACCGGGGCCCTGACCAGTTCGGGATCTACTTGGACGACTGGGCCGCCCTCGGCAACGCCCGCCTCAGCATCATCGATCTGAAGACGGGCCAGCAGCCGATCTCCAACGAGGACGGCAGCCTCTGGATCGTCTTCAACGGGGAGGTTTTCAACCACGTGGAGCTGCGTCAGGAGCTGGAAGCCCGCGGTCACCGCTTCAGCACCACCAGCGATACGGAAACCGTCCTGCTCGCCTACGAAGAGTACGGCCCGGCCTGCCTGTCGAAGTTCAACGGCCAGTTCGCCATCGCCATCTGGGACACCCGCCGCCGCAGCCTCTTCCTCGGCCGGGACCGCCTGGGCGTGAGGCCCCTGTTCTACACGCGGACCGGGGACACCCTCATCTTCGGCTCGGAGATCAAGGCCCTCCTGGCCTATCCCGGCATTCAGGCGGAGCTGGATCCCCTGGCCATGGATCAGATCTTCACCTACTGGAGCCCCCTGTCACCGAGGTCCTGCTTCGAGGGGATCCATGAGCTGCCCCCGGGCCACTTCATGCGCCTCGAGGATGGGCGGATTCGCATCGAGCCCTACTGGGAGCTGCGTTTTCCGGAGGAGGGCAGCCTTCCCCTGCGGACGAAGGGCGAGTACGCCGACGAACTGCGGGACCTGCTCATCGATGCCACCCAGGTGCGACTGCGCGCGGACGTGCCGGTGGGCGCCTACCTGAGCGGGGGGCTGGATTCCTCCACCATCGCTGCGATCATCCGCCACCACACGGCCAGTCCCCTCGAAACCTTCTCGATCTCCTTCGGCGATCCGGGCTTCGACGAAAGCGAGTATCAGACCCAGATGGCGCGCCACCTCGGCACGCAGCATCACGTGGTGCACGCCAGCCACGCCGACATCGGCCGGGTGTTCCCAGAAGTGGTCTGGCACGCGGAGATCCCCATCCTGCGGACTTCTCCGGCGCCCATGTTCCTGCTGTCGAAGCTGGTGCGGGACAAGCAGTTCAAGGTGGTGCTCACGGGAGAAGGCGCCGACGAATTCCTGGCGGGCTATGACCTCTTCAAGGAGGCCAAGATCCGCCGCTTCTGGGCGGCCCGGCCCGATTCGACCTTCAGGCCTGGCCTCTTCAACCGCATCTACCCCTGGATCTCCGGACTGGCCCGGGGCGGGGGCAGCTACGCCTCGGCCTTCTTCGGCATGGGCCTCGAAGAAACCGGATCGCCCGACTACTCCCACAGCATCCGCTGGCGCACGACCGCGCGCACCAAGCGCTTCTTCAGTGAGGACCTGGCCGAGCGCATCGGCGTCGCCATGGCTGCCGAAGGCCACGGGCTGGCCTATCCCAGCGGCTTCGGGCAGTGGGATCCCCTGCATCGCGCCCAGTACCTCGAGATCTCCGTCTTCCTGTCCCAGTACCTGCTGTCTTCGCAGAGCGACCGGATGGCCATGGGGCATTCCGTGGAGGGGCGCTTCCCCTTCCTCGACTACCGCATGGTCGAGTTCTGCAACCGGCTTCCGCCAACGCTGAAGCTGCGCGGCCTCACCGAGAAGTTCCTGCTCAAGGAGATCAGCCGTGAATGGCTGCCGCCGGCCATCACCGACCGACCCAAGCAGCCCTTCCGCGCGCCGATCCACCGGGCCTTCTTCAACGACACGCCCCCGGACTATCTGGAAGAGCTGCTGTCGCCGGGCGCCGTCCGGGCCTCGGGATGCTTCAACCCCGTGGCCGTGGATCACCTGGTGGCCAAGCTCAAGCTGGGCCAGGGGCTAAGTGAGACCGAAGACATGGCCCTGGCCGGCATCATCTCCACCCAGCTGGTGGAGCGGCAGTTCGTATCAGGCTTCCGACCTTCCCCCCCTCTCGACGAATCCGATGACGTGAAAACCGTCCTCCGCCAAGGGGCTTCCACAGAGGAACAGCCATGCCCATGAACCGGCGAGTCCTTGATATCGACGCGGCCGCGGAGACCGACCGCATCGTCAGTTGGCTGCGGGAGAACATGCGGGGCCTGCACCGCAGCGGTGCCGTACTCGGCATCAGCGGGGGCATCGACTCCTCCGTCTGCCTGGCGCTCTGCGTCAAGGCCTTCGGCCCCGAGCGCGTGGTGCCCCTCCTGCTGCCGGAGAAGGATTCGGATCCGGCCTCCGAGCAACTGGCCCGCGACCTGGCCGCCCACTACGGCGTCAAGCCGGTGCTCGAGATCATCACGCCCGCGCTGGACGGCTATGCCTGCTACGAGCGCCGGGACGAGGCCATCGCGCGGATCTTCCCGGAATACGACCCCAAGCGGGGCTACAAGGCGAAGATCGTGCTTCCGCCGGGCCTGCTCGAGCAGGGCACGCTCAACATCTATTCGCTGACCATCCTCACACCCGACGGGCAGGAGAAGACCGCGCGCCTTCCGCCCCAGGAGTTCGCCCAGATCGTCGCCGCCTCCAACTTCAAGCAGCGCACGCGCACGGCCATGCTCTACTACCACGCCGAACTCCGGAACTACGCCGTGGTCGGAACCCCCAACAAGAACGAGCACGACCAGGGCTTCTTCGTGAAGCACGGGGACGGCGGCGTGGATCTGAAGCCCATCGTCCACCTCTACAAGACCCAGGTCTACCAGCTGGCGCGCCACCTGGGCGTGCCCGAGATCATCCAGCAGCGCACCCCCACCTCCGACACCTACAGCGCCCCCGCCACCCAGGAGGAGTTCTTCTTCCGCCTTCCCTTCGACATGATGGACCTGCTCTGGTACGCCCAGGAGAATCACATCTCCCCCGATGAAGCCGCCGCGGCACTGGATCTGACGCCGGCCCAGGTGCAGAACGCCTTCGACGATTTCACGCGGAAGACCCGCAGCACCCACTACCTGCGGACGCCGCCCCTCGACATGGTCGGCCTCGGCAGCCCGGCGCCCGTCGGGGTCTAGGCGCCTTCTGGATCCGGTGGAGGTGCCGCCATGGCTTCGAGTTCCGAACCCCAGCCTTCCGTGATCCGCGGCTTGCTGGCCGTCCTCGTGGGCTTCGGGCTGATGGCTTTCCTCGCCTGTTCCAGGAGTGCCGATTCCCATGCCAAGGAGCACGCCATGACTGGTTCCGCCGGACACGCGAAGATCGTCTTCCTGCATCACAGCACGGGCGAGGTCATTTGGAATGGGGGACTCCCCCAGTTCATCCAGGGCTGGAACGCCGCCCACGGCACGCAGTACGAGATCACCGAGATGAACTATTCGAGCGCCCTGGGAGGACGCACGACCCTGCGGCGGCTGCTGCCCGAACGGATCTTCAACAAGGTGGTCGGCGGCCGCTACCCCTGGGACAACTATCCCTACGACTACTGGAACCTTTGGGTGAAGCACAGGGGCGAGAACCGGGATCGCTCCGAGCTGAACCTCGACGACCTCGCGCGGACCTATGACGTGATCGTCTTCAAGCACTGCTTCCCCGTCAGCCTAGTCAAGGCCGACGATGGCGCCGCTGACGTGTCCTCGCCGAAGAAGACCCTCGCCAACTACAAGCTGCAGTACGAGGCCCTCAAGCAACGCATGCATGAATTCCCCCAGGTCCGATTCATCGTCTGGACGGGTGCCGCCCAGACTCAGGCCTGCAGCAGCCCGGAGGAGGCCGAGCGGGCGCGGCAGTTCACGACCTGGGTGAAGGAGGTGTGGGACGAGCCCGGCGACAACATTTTCGTGTGGGATTTCCACGGGCTGGAGACGGAAGGCGGGCTCTATCTGAAGCCGGAATTCGCCTCGGCGCCCGACGACCCGCACCCGACCCGGGCTCTCGGCGCGAAGGCCGCGCCGCTGCTCGGGCAGCGCATCGTGGATGTGATCGAAGGACGCGGCGACCAGGTCAGTCCGAAGGGGCGCTGAAACCGATCAGGCTTGAACGGAAGATGGAGGGCTACATGGAACCAACGGATCTCCAACAGCTGAAGGTCCAGGTGGCGACGATCATCGCTCACGAGGCGGGATCCGCGACCGAGAGCGAGGCCGAGAAGATCATCGAATCCGCCCGCTCGAGGCATCCGGAGGCCTTCTCCTCCCTCGCCCTGGAATGGGCGGCCAAGCGCGCCGAGGGCGCGCCCCTGGGCCTCATCACGGGGCGCGAACACTTCCTGGGCATCGACCTGCTGGCCCGGAAGGATGTGCTGGCGCCTCGGGAAGAGACTGAGATCCTCGGGAAGGAGGTCCTCGGGGTCCTTCAGTCCCTGGCCCAGGAAGATCCGGAGCGGGAGTTGCGGATGATCGACATGGGCTGCGGCTCCGGAAACCTCGCCTGCGCGGTGGCGGCGGCCATCCCGCGGCTTCGCGTCTGGGCTTCGGACATCACGGCCTCCTGCGCCGAACTCACCCGGGCCAACGCCGCCCACCTGGGCCTGCAGGGCCGGATTGAGGTCAGTCAGGGCGATCTCTTCGCCCCCCTCGCCAACCTGGGGCTGGAAGGCACCATGGACCTCGTGGTGATGAACCCGCCCTACATTCCCACGGCCTCCCTGGAGAAATCCCACGCGGGACTGCTCCAGCACGAGCCGCGGGAAGCCTTTGATGGCGGCCCCTACGGGGTGTCCATTCTCACGCGGCTGCTGCAGGAGGCGCCGCCCTTCCTGAAGAAAGACGGACACCTCCTGTTCGAGTTCGGCTTGGGGCAGGCCCGGATCGTCCAGGCGCTGGTGGAGCGGAAACAGCTCTATTCCGATTTCCGCTTCGCGATGGATGGCCACGGCGATGCCAGGGCGATCATCCTGCGCCTGTAGTGCCCGAGCGCAGGTGAAGATGCCTCGGGCAAAAAGATGGCCTGATGCTTGAGCGGGACCCGGCCCCTGCTGCCATACTGGAGTCATGGATTATTCCGAGAACATGATGAGGCCTGAACGGGCTGAGCCTGCCCGAAGAGACCGGGGTTTCGCTCCCGTGGGGCGCGCCAGGACGGCCTTTTCACGGGGAATCCGGGTTCAGTACCTGTTTGCCGGCCCCCGTCCCTAGAGGCGACCGGCACGTTCATGACGGATCGAGGCTGAGTTGGAGCGTATGCGAGAAAGCGATGAGCCGCTGGATCAGGCTGGAGGCACGGAGCCGGGATGCACACCGCTCGCCGAGCCGCCCGAAGTGCTCTTCGAGAACGAGCACTTCCGCGTGACCACGGCGGTGCCGGGGGATGTCGACGCCCTGGTGGATCTCCACGAGACCTGCTTTTCGAAGCACGAGCACATCCTGGTCCAGCTTGGGCGACCCTTCATCCACGCGGTCTACCGCTGGTTCGTGAGCGCCCCGGAGAATTTCGTGCTGGTCGCGCGGCGCGGCGACCAGATCATCGGCTTCACGACACTTTCGGACCGGCCCTACAACATTCCCATGCTGCGGGCCTGCAAGGCCGAACTGGTGAAGGGCTTCCTGCTGCACCCATGGGCCATCTTCAGCACCGATCTGCTGGTGCGGCTCGTACGGATCGCGTTTAAGAAACGGATGGCCGCCGAGCAGGAGCGGGTGGGTCAGATTGCCTTCACGGGTGTCGATCCGCGGTTCCAGGGGCAGGGCATCGGCAAGGCCATGAAGGAGGCCTCGCTCCAGATGTGCCGCCGCCGGGGCCTGGTGGCGGTCTCCACGGGCGTCCGCCGGCAGAACCCGCGGGCTCGGTTGTTAAATGAGCAGGCGGGTTTCGTCGAAGTTCCTTCGCGCAGCACCCGGCGCCTGATCTACCTCCGACTGGATCTGCAGAACCCGGTCCAGGAGGGCACCATCCGGGTGTCACGGCCCGTTCAGGCCATCGCCTTGAAGCCCCGTTCCGCGCCCAGCCACATCCTGATGGTGACGGCCTACTACTCACCTGTGCTCGCGGCCACCACGCACCTCATGCGGGATCTGGCCGAAGGGCTGGCCGAGGGCGGAAACCACGTGACGGTGCTGACCAACGGTCCGAGCAGGAGTGGCGCGCCCATCGAGGACCACCCGCTTCTGAGGGGCCGCATCCATCGCGCCTGGAACCCCTTCCTCCGGAAACTGGGAGTCTTTTCCAAGGCCTTCGAATATTTCTGGTTCTCGGCTTTCTTCTTCCTCCGGGGTCTGTTCGTCCGGAAGGTTGATCTCATCTTCGTGGTGTCCACGCCTCCCCTCGCGGGCCTTCCCGCGGCCCTGCTGGCCTGGATGAAGGGCGCCAAGCTGGTCTACAACCTGCAGGACATCTTCCCCGAATCGGCGGTGGTGGCGGGCCTGCTGCCCGGGAAGGGCCTGATCTACCGGGGCTTCCGGAAGGCGGAAGAGCTCACCTACAAGGTGTCCGACCTGGTGATTTCCATCAGCGAAAGTTTTTCGGAGTACGTCCAGCAGATCGTCCCCGGCAAGGCCGTGGCGACCGTTCCGAACTGGGTGGACACGGACAGCATTACGCCTCGGAGCGCCGAGAGTGATCCGGTGCTCGCGGAATTCCGGCAGGGCGGCGCCTTCGTCGTGCAGTACGCGGGGAACATCGGATTCGTGCAGAACCTGGAGAATCTGTTGCTGGCCGCCGAATGCCTGAAGGACTATCCCGATATCCGTTTCGTCTTCATCGGCGATGGCAACGCCAAGCAGCCCCTGGAGACCATGGCCCGCGAAAGGAACCTGAAGAATTGTGGCTTCCTGCCCCTGCAGCCCCTGGAGCGGGTGGCCTCGGTCTACAACGCCTGCGATCTCGGCGTCATTCCGCTGAAGCCCGGCGCGGCCCAGATCGCGGTCCCCAGCAAGACCTGGAACTACCTGGCCGCGGGTCGTCCGGTCATCGGGTGCGTGGAGTCCGACAGCTACCTGGCCCGGGTGATCCGCGACAGCCGCTCCGGCGAGATCGTGCCGCCGGATGATCCGCAAAGCCTGGCCAAGGCCATTCTCGACTACCGGAATGCGCCGGACCGGATCCAGGAGGCCGGGCTCTGGGGGCGCGACTACGTGGAAACCTACCTGTCCCGCCGCGTCGCCATCCAGCACTTCATCCGCACCTTCGACCGCCTGCTCGGGCGCCGTTCCGAAAGCACCTGATGCGCCGCGCCGACCTCGCCCGTCGGTTGTTCCTCCACCCTTCACCTGAATCCACCGCCCGATGACCCTGGGCCCCGTTTTGGAGACATCGACCATGAGGAAGGAATTCCTTTCCTACAATCCGCCGAGCATCGGCGACGAGGAACGTTCGGAGGTGATGGACACCCTCCGCACCCCGTGGGTGACCACGGGCCCCAAGACCAAGGCCTTCGAGGCGGCCCTGCAGGACTACCTGCAGGCGCCCAGCGTGGTGGCCCTGAACTCCTGCACCGCGGGCCTGCACGTGGCACTCGTGGCCCTGGGCGTCGGGCCCGGCGACGAGGTGATCGTGCCCGCCATGACCTTCTGCGCCACCGCCAACGTCGTTGAGCATGTGGGCGCCAAGCCGGTCCTCGTGGACGTGTGCCCCGACACCCTCACCATCTCGCCCGAGGCCGTGGCAGCCGCGATCACGCCGCGCACGAAGGTGATCCTGCCCGTGCACTATGCGGGCCACCCCGTCCAGATGGACGAGCTGGACGCCCTCGCGGAACGCCACGGGATCGCCATTCTCGAAGATGCCGCCCACGCCATCTCGACCCGCTACAAGGGGCAGCTCGTGGGATCGCGGAAGAACCTCGCCGCCTTCAGTTTCTACGCCACCAAAAACCTCACGACGGTGGAGGGGGGCTGCCTCACGGGTGAGCCGGCCCTCGTCGAGAAGTCCCGCATCATCGGGCATCACGGCATGAACCGAGATGCCTGGAAGCGCTTCGACCGTTCGGGATCCTGGTACTACGAGGTGGTACTGCCCGGCTTCAAATACAACATGACCGACATGCAGGCGGCCATCGGCCTCGTGCAGCTCAAGCGCCTCGAGCGCTTCCAGAAGCGTCGCCGCGAAGTGGTGGCCCGCTACGAGGCCGGCTTCAAGGATCTTGCGGCTCTGGAACTTCCGGTGGAGCGCGACTGGGCCCACTCGAGCTGGCATCTGTACGTCCTCCGCCTCAGGGCCGGCGCGCTGCGGATCGACCGCAACGCCTTCATCGATGGCCTGAAGGAACGCAACATCGGCACCTCGGTCCACTATCTGCCCGTGCACATGCACCCCTTCTACCGGGACAAGTACGGCTACAAGCCCGCGGATTGCCCCGTGGCCGCCGATGCCTACGAGCGCATGCTGAGCCTGCCCCTGCACGCGGAACTCACCGATGCGGATGTGGATGACGTGATCCAGGCCGTGCGCGAACTCGTGCAGTCGAACCTGGCCTAGTCATGGCGAAGCGGGCCTTCGATCTCTTCTGGTCGGTGCTGGGGCTGGCGGTGCTCTTTCCGCTGCTGGCCCTGGTGGCCCTGGCCGTGAAGCTGGAGGACGGCGGGCCCGTCTTCTTCCGCCAGATCCGCATCGGCCGCGGGGGGCTTCCCTTCCGCATCTGGAAGTTCCGGACGATGGTCCTGGACGCCGAACGGCAGGGGCGTGCCATCACCGTGGGGCAGGATCCGCGGATCACCCGGATCGGGCGGCGCCTGCGGAGCACCAAGCTCGACGAGATCCCCCAACTGCTGAACGTCCTTGTGGGGGAGATGAGCTTCGTCGGGCCGCGTCCCGAGGTGCCCCGCTACGTGGAGCTCTACACGGACCCTCAGCGCGCCATCCTCGCCCTGCGCCCCGGCATCACGGACCTGGCCTCGATCAAGTACCGGAACGAAAGCGAGCTGCTGGCCGAGGCGGCGGATCCCGATGCGGCCTATGTGGACGTCATCATGCCCGACAAGCTGCGCATCAACCTCGCCTACGCGGCCCAGGCCTCCGTGGCTTCGGACTTCCTCGTCATCCTGGCCACCCTGGGCCTCTACCCGGCCACCCGCATCCGGGGCGGGGCCGAGGCCTGAAAGGAAAAGATCCACCACGGAGACACGGAGATCACGGAGCGGGCACGGAGAGAAGAAAAATCTGTTTTTCTCCGTGTTTTCTCTGTGTCCTCCGTGCCTCCGTGGTGAATCTCTGTACTGGCGTCAGGCCTTGCGCCAGACGAAGCGGTTCACGTAGTCCACGTAGCTGTGGATGGCGCGGACGACGGTTTCGGAAACCTGTGGCGCATCGTAGTCCTTCACGAGACGTGTGCGCCGCTTGGCGTGCACCGGCGCCGAATGCAGCACCTGGATGGCCTGCTCCACGCGCTCGATCTCCATGCCCGTCATGATCACGGCGCCCTCCTCCATGCCCTCGGGACGTTCGTGGGCTTCGCGGATGTTGAGGGCGGGGAAGTCCAGGATGGAGGATTCCTCGGTGATGGTGCCGCTGTCTGAGAGGACGACGAGGGCGTTCTCCTGCAGCTTCACGTAGTCGAAATAGCCGAAGGGCTTGATCAGCTCCACCCGGGGATCCGTGGTGAAGCCGCCGGATTCAAGCCGTTTGCGCGTGCGCGGGTGGGTGGAGACGATGACGCGCTTGCCGTGGACTGCCGCGAGATGGTTCAGCAGGTCGACGAACTTGGGCAGGTTGACGTCCGAATCGACGTTCTCCTCCCGGTGGCAGCTGACGAGGTAGTAGTCCTGCGGGGCCAAGTTGAGCCGCTCGAGGATGCCCGAGCCCTGGATGCCCTCCCGGTAGCTGTGGAGCACCTCGTACATGGGACTGCCGGTCTTGACGATGCGGTCCGTCGGAAGGCCCTCGCGCAGCAGGTTCTCGCGGGCGTGGCCGCTGTAGGGCAGGTTGATGTCGGCCAGGTGGTCCACCACCTTGCGGTTGGATTCCTCGGGTACGCGCTGGTCGAAGCAGCGGTTCCCCGCCTCCATGTGGAAGATCGGGATCTTGCGCCGTTTGGCAGGGATGACGGACAGGCAGCTGTTGGTGTCGCCCAGCACCAGCAGGGCGTCGGGCCTGCGCTCGTCGAGCACCTTGTCGACCTTGGCGATGATGTTGCCGATGGTTTCGGCGAGTGAATCACCCACCGCGTCGAGGAAGTGGTCGGGCTTGCGGATGCCCAGGTTCTCGAAGAAGACCTGGTTCAGCTCGTAGTCGTAGTTCTGGCCCGTGTGCACGAGGATGTGCTCCGTCGTCTCCTCAAGCCGGGCGAGCACCCGCGACAACCGGATGATCTCCGGCCGGGTCCCCACCACGGTCAGTACGCGAAGCTTTTTCATCGAACGAACTCCGACTTGATGCCCCGCTCGGTCATGGCCTCTTGGACGCAGCTGAGGGTCAGGAGCAGTTCCTTCACCTCGGACAGGTCGAGCCGCTGGGCATTGTGTGAATGATACTCATCGCTCTGGGAGACTTCGAGATCGCCCACGGAGAAGTATTTGGAATAGTTGAGGTCGCGGGAATCGGCGGGCACGCGGAAGTAGTCGCCCAGGTCCTCGGAGCGCACACGCTCCTCCCGCGAGAGCAGGCTTTCATAGCGCTTTTCGCCGTGCCGGGTGCCGATGACCTGGATCTCGTTGTCCGCCTGGAGCAGTTCCTTCACGGCCTGGGCCAGGTCCAGGATGGTCGAGGCCGGGGACTTCCGCACGAAGGTGTCGCCGTTGTGGCCGTGCGAGAAGGCGAATTCCACCAGCTCGACGGCGGTGTCCAGGTGCATGAGGAAGCGCGTCATGGCCGGATCGGTGACGGTCATGGGTTTGCCTTCGCGGATCTGATCGAGGAAGAGGGGGATGACCGAACCTCGCGAAGCCATGACGTTGCCGTAGCGGGTCACGCAGATCACCGGTCCCTTGGGCCCGAGGTTGCGGGATTCGGCGATGGCCACCTTTTCCATCATCGCCTTGGAGATGCCCATGGCGTTGATGGGATAGACGGCCTTGTCGGTGCTGAGGCAGACGACGCGCTTCACCTGGGCCTGGATGGCCGCCTGCAGCAGGTTGGAGGTGCCGAGGACATTGGTCCTCACGGCCTCCATGGGATAGAACTCGCAGGAAGGCACCTGCTTGAGCGCGGCGGCGTGGAAGATGTAGTCGACGCCCCGCAGCGCGGACAACACGCTGCCCGGGTCGCGGATATCGCCGATGTAGTACTTGATGCGGTCGTCCTTGTAGTGATGCCGCATGTCGTCCTGCTTCTTCTCGTCGCGGCTGAAGATGCGGATCTCGCCGATATCCGTGCTGAGGTACTTCCGCAGCACGACGTTGCCGAAGGATCCCGTCCCGCCCGTGATGAGCAGGGTTTCGTTCTTCAGGTCTAGGTGGCTGGACATGCTGCCTCCAGTTCAGGGGTGACGTGCTTGGAGATGATTCCGTAAGCCTGGTTCGAGGTGAAATGCGTTTCGAGGTACCTGCGCCCCGAGGCGCCCATGCGGGCGCGCAGCTGCGGATCCGAGACCAGCCGGTCCAGGTGCTGCTGGAAGGCGGGCAGGTCGCCGGCGTGGCACCAGAGGCCAGCCTCGGCCTCATCGAGCATGCCCCCGAAATCCGTGGCGCGATCGAGGGCGGCGATGACGGGCATGCGGATCTCGAAGTACGAGAGCACGCGGGAAGGGAAATTGGGGATGGTGAAGCGGGGGTCCAGGCAGACGAGGCCGATGTCGCATTCCCGCGCCAGGGCTTCGTATTCGGGCCGCGGCAGGTGGGAGATGTGGGTGACGTTCCTGAGCCGCTTGGTTTCGATGGCGTGGGCCAGCCGCTTGCGCTCCGTGCCCCGTCCCACGAGGAGGAAGTGCAGGTCGGTGCGGTCCCGGTTGGCTTCGAAGACCTCCAGCAGGAAGCCCAGGCCCTGGGGCACTCCGAGGTTGCCTCCGTAGAGGACGACGGTGGCCGCTTCCGGGATGCCGTACTGGCGGCGGAGCGGGCCCGGCGGGGTGAGTCCCAGGTCCGGGCCTGGGGTGCGGGTGTTGGGCAGCACCTCGACCTTGCCCGCGGGCAGGTCGGGGTTGTGCCGCAGCAGGTAGTCCACGTTTCCCTGCGACATGCATCCGATGACATCGGAGACCGCGTAGAGCTGCCGCTCCTGCCGCCGGAAGTAGGCGTAGAGCATCGGATTCCGGATCATCCCGAGATCCCGCGCGTTCTGGGGGAAGATGTCCTTCAGGATGAGGTAGGTCTTCGCCCAGGGCTGGCGGCGCCTCAGCCCGCGGATGACACGGGAGAACGTGACGGGCGGCGCCACGTACAGCACGAGGTCATAGCGGCGCTCGGGAAGATGCTCCGCCATCGCGCGGAGGTACTGCCAGGGTAGGGCCGTGAGGCTGATGCCCTTCTCGTAGGGGCCGACATCGTAGATGTTGCCCGTGCGGACCCGCAGCACCTGGAAGGGGCCTTCCTGCACGAGCCGCGTGGGGCGCTGGTTCTTCCGCTCGTCGACGGCGATGATGTCCACCTGGTGCCCCTGGAGGCAGAAGGTCTCCATGAGCTGCATGATGTCGGAAGGCGCGCTCGGCTTGGTGGGCAGGGGGAAACCGAGGGTGAGGTAGAGGATGTTCATGGCGAGACGCCGTCTTCTGGCGAGGCCCATGGCTGGGGCCCGGCCGGATGGAGGGGCGGAGGGGGCTGGTTCATGCGGAAGGCCTGTAGTGGCTGGCGACCTGTCGGTACTTGCCGGAGGAGAGGAGGGGGATCTGGTCGACGTGCGTGACGGAAACCACCGCATCCGCCCCGACGAGATCCTTGGCGAGCCGGATGAATTCGTCGTCCTTGTAGTGCAGGTTGGCTCCGTTCAGGACGATTTCGTACCGCCCCTTGGCCTCCTGCACGAACTGGTATTGCTTCAGCTCCGTGAAGGGCCAGAAGAGGGTGCAGACGGCGAAGGGCGAGATGGGACGGTCCTCCGTGTCGTAGATGAAATCCAGACGGCGGCCCTCGACATCCTGCAGGGTTTCCGTGGCCCATCCGCAGGTGGCGTGGTTCTGCCGGATCACGATATCGCCGGTGTCGTAGCGGATCAGGGGCATGGCGTGGTTGAAGAGGTCCGTGAGCACCACGCGCGCACGCTCCCCGGGGCCGGCGGGCGTGTCCTCCTCCAGCTTGAGGAACTCGAAGACGTAGCTCGCCGTGTTGAGGTGGAATTCGTCCCCGTTGGGACACTGCTGCGCGAGGACGCCGTTCTCCTGATTGGAATACCGCGCGACCACGGGGCAATTGAAGCGCGACTTCAGGGCCAGTCGCACCTCCCTGGGGAGGGCCTCGGCGATGCTGATGATGGAGCGCAGGTGGAAGTCCTCGGAAGGCGCCCCGCTTTGATCGAGCTGCTGCAGGAGCCGCACGAACGTCGAAGGGAAGCCCAGCATGCAGCGAATCCCGGAATCGGTGCGCAGGAGGGTTTCGAGGGCCGCGACATGGCCTTTGTCCAGGGACGAGATGTCGAACATGACCGCGTTTTCGCTCAGGGCGACATGCAGGGGCTTCCGATTGTTCGCCGTCCAGCAGCGCGTGAAGATGTAGCGGTCTCCGACCTGGTAGCCCGCCTTGCCTCCGAAGTAGATCATCTCGGCCAGCACGCGCCGGCGCTTGTCCTGGTTCTGCACCACGGCAAAGGGGGTGCCCGTCGAGCCGCTCGTGCGCATGGTCCGCAGGCGGGCGTTCTGGTAGGCCGACGAGCGGAAGGCTTCGTACTGAGGCTTGATGGCGGCCTTGTGGATGACAGGGAAATCCTGCAGGGAGGAGAATCCCCGGTACTTGGCATAGAAGGCCGTGGTGTCCACGGCGTGATGCAGCAGGGCTTCCAGGCGCTCGGCAGACTTGGTTCCGGAGATCAGCTGGGTCTCGATGTCCTCGCAGTGTTTCCGGATGGGCGAGCCCTGGGCGAAATCGAAGGCCCAGAAGCCCCAGTTCCGTATCCGCGCTGTGAGCATGAAGCGTTCCCTCCATCCTTGGGCGCCGGGGGCGCACCTGGAAACCGCGTGTGTCGAATCAATGGCGATGGTTGGCTCCATCGCAGGCTATCCCTGTTTCGGTGTTCGGGGCCAAGCCGAAGGGCAACGGCGTGGCAACGGGGCCTGCTTCTCCCTCGCCGGAGGCCTTCGTGCGGCCGCTGGAAAGCTTGGTCTAGGTGTCCATAAAGGTGTCATTCAAGCCATTATCTTACATAGAATGGTCAGGAAAAACACGCCAGCCCGATCGGAGAAGCGCCGGAATGTTCAAACGCCTTGAATCAGATCGGACCCCGGCTCGGGGCCTTCCTTCCGGTGGATGGCCGAGCCTGGCAAGGTTCACGTGCCTGGTCCTCCTGCTGGCGGTGGCTGCGCTTGACGCCTGGGCGGCTGCACCGGGCGCGACGTTCTACGTGTCCACGGAGGGCTCGGATGCCTGGACTGGGCGGCTGCCCGCGCCGAACCGCGACCATACGGATGGTCCCTTCGCATCCGTGTCGCGGGCCCGCGACGCCATCCGCGCGCTGAAGGCCGGGCCCGGTCCGTCCGGGCCACTCACGGTGCAGATCCGGGGTGGCCAGTACTTCCTGGAGCGGCCCCTCAGCTTCGGGGTGGAGGATTCGGGCACGGCACAAGGACCGGTCTCCTACGAGGCCTATCGGGGCGAACATCCGGAATTCATCGGCGGTCGCCGCCTGGTTCCACCGGCCTCATCGCCCGGCGCGCCCGTCGTCTTCAGCCTGCCCGAGACCGGGGCGGGGCCCTGGGCCTTCCGGTCCCTCTTCGTCGACGGGCGGCGGGAGGTGCGGGCCCGCTATCCCAACGTCGAAGCGGCGGATCCGCGGAAGGCATTCCTGTATGTGAAGCCTGCCCCGGACCAGCTCAGCTTCGGCGTCAGCGTGGGCGGCATCCACCATCCGGGCGACTGGCTGGAGTACCGCGTGCAGGTGCCGGCGGACGGCGACTACCTCCTGTGGCTGCACTACGGGGCCCTCAATGCGCCCTACGGCGTGACGGCCATGGATGGTCGCACTTGGGTGCAGGTGGACGGGCAGCGGACCTTCCCCCTCGGTGACCTCGCGGACACCGGGGGATGGAGCCCCGCGCGGTGGGCCAAGGCGGCCCGCATCCGCCTTTCCGCGGGCACGCACCTGCTGAGATGGCAGAACCAGAAGGGGGGCGGACTCGTCCTGGACGCGCTGGTGCTCTGCGATGACGCGGCCTGGATGCCCCAGGGCACGATGACGGCCGCGCCCGAGAAGGGGCATCGCGTGGTGCTGCCCGCGCGGGCCTTCGCCCGTTCCCATGGCCGCCAGATCACGGTGAACGGCGCCGGATCGGGGCCCAGGAACGCGATCTGGTGCGCCCGGGACGAGGTCCATCCGGCCTGGCTGGAGGCTCCCGATGCCGAGGTGCACGTCTTCCAGTCGGGCGACTCGCGGGCCTTCTCCGAGATCCTCTCCATCCGGGGCTACGACCCCGCGGAGGGGCGGCTCCTGCTCGGAGGTCCCGAGGCCCATTCCGCCCTCAATCCGGGGGACCGCTACTACATCGAGAACGTGAAGGAGGAACTGGATGCGCCCGGGGAGTGGTTCCTGGACGCCCGGGCCCGCAGCCTGACCTACCTTCCGAGATCGAGCTTCTCGGCCCGGAGCGAGGTCATCGTCCCCATGACGACGCGGCTGATCCAGGTGGAGGGGGGCCGCTCCGCGGAGACGCCGGTGCATCACCTGCGCTTCTCGGGTCTGACCTTCCGCGATACGGATTGGGTCCGCGGCGGGGCGAGCGCGGGGTACGGCATGGGGGATGACGGCGCGATCCTCTTCGCCAACGCTGAGGCCTGTGCGGTGGAGGACTGCCGCTTCCTCAACCTCGGGGCCTATGCCGTGTGCCTGGACCAGGGACGGCGCAACACCGTCCGGGGCTGCGACGTGGCCCACGCGGGCGGCGGAGGGGTGCTGATCCGGGGTGGCCGCGACAATCAGATCACCGACAACCACCTGCACCACCTCGGCGAGGCCTACCAGCACGTGGGAGGGATCGTGCTCGAAGGCGTCGGCGCCTCGGGCAACGACGTCTCCCACAACGCCATCCACGATACGTCCCGCTACGGCATCTCCCTGAAGGAACCGGGCGAGAAGAATGTCATCGCCTTCAACCGCATCCAGAACACGAACCTGGAGACCTACGATTCGGGCGGCATCGAAGTGACCCAGCACGACCGGGCCTTCCGCAGCGGCAGCGCCATCCGCAACAACCTGGTGGCCGACACCATCGGGTTCTCCTCCATCTTCGGCGAGCCGATCTACATGTCCTGGGGCATCTACCTGGATTCCTTCGCCAGCGGCTACGAAGTGAGCGGGAACGTGGTCTGCCGCACCTGGAACGGCGGCGTCATGCTGCAGGGCGGGAAGGAGAACCGGGTGACGAACAACGTGTTCGTGGACGGCCAGGTCTCCCAGGGCACCATCGCCAACTACCAGGGACAGTCTTCAGGCCTGAAGGTGAACGCGAACATCCTCGCCTTCTCCTCCCCCGAGGCCGTGGCCTTCGATACGGGCACCTTGGGGCCCGGGGTCCTCCAGATGGATCGGAACCTCTACTTCCCCCCAGGGGGCGTTCCCCCGGTCTTCACCTCGCCCGGGGCGGAGCGGTTCAGCGAGTGGCAGGGGCTGGGGCGGGACGCGGCGTCCCTGGTGGCCGACCCCCGGTTCCGCATGGCCAAGGGGGATGACTACGCCCTGCGCCCGGGATCGCCGGCCTTCCGGTTGGGCTTCAAGGCGCTTCCCCTCGACCAGGTGGGGCCGAGGACCCGCGCTTGCACCTGTTCCATCCGCCCTGCCGGGCCGGCCTTCTGGGGAACGCCCCGTCCGAGCCTCAAGCGGCTTGCGAAAAACACGCGGGATTGACGTATGAACAGCGGCAGGATCCAATCGAAGGGGAGGGCCACGAATCGATCAATCCCTTTGAATCGATGCACCCGGTCCTTCATCCACCCATGAAGATGGGGTAATGCCCGGAAGGGCCGCTTGGATTCCATCCGCTTCGGCAAGGAGGAGAGCATGGGGAAAGTCGTTGTGACAGGTGCGCGAGGCTTTATCGGGCGCAACCTGATCGCCACCCTGTCCGCACGCCCTGAGTTCGAGATCCTGACCTTCGATGTCGAGGACGCGCCGGAATCCCTGGCCGGGCTGCTGGCCCAGGCGGACTTCGTGTTCCACCTCGCGGGGGTGAACCGCCCCAAGGACCTCAGTGAATTCGCCCAGGGCAACACGGGGCTGACGCAGCAGATCGTGGATCACCTCCGCGCCCTGGGCCGCCCCGTGCCCCTGCTGATCAGCTCGTCGACCCAGGCGGCCCTGGACAATCCCTACGGCACGAGCAAGAAGGACGCGGAGTCGGCCGTGCGCGCCTACGGCCACGATACGGGCGCCCCGGTCTACGTGTTCCGCCTGCCCAATGTCTTCGGCAAGTGGTCCCGCCCCAACTACAACTCGGCGGTGGCGACCTTCTGCCACAACACGGCCCACGGCCTGCCCCTGGAGATCCACGATCCGACCCGCGAAATGACCTTGGTGCACGTCGACGACGTGGTGGCCGAATTCCTCGCGGCCCTGGAGGGCAATCCCCACCGCGGACCGGAGGGCGATCCCGAAGTGCGGCGGGTCTTCACGATCACGCTGGGCGACCTGGCCGCGCGCATCAGCCGGTTTCCCATGACGCGGCAGACGCGGGAAGTCCCCGAGGTGGGCGACGAGCTGACCCGGCGTCTCTACTCGATGTACCTGAGCTACCTCCCCGAGGATCAATTCGCCTACGCGCTGGACACCAAGCGCGATCCGAGAGGGTGGCTGGCGGAGGTGCTGCGCAGCCCGGCCATGGGCCAGATCTTCGTGTCCATCACCCGGCCCGGCATCGCCCGCGGCAACCACTGGCATCACACGAAGACCGAGAAGTTCCTGGTGGTGAGCGGCGAGGCGGTCGTGCGGTTCCGGCAACTCGAGGGCACCGACGTGATCGAGTATCCGGTGTCGGGCGAGGCACCGCGGGTGGTGGACATCCCCCCGGGGTACACTCACAGCATCACCAACACCGGCAGCACAGACCTCGTGACCCTCTTCTGGGCCAGCGAGCCCTTCGATCCAGGGAGACCCGATACCCATGCCCTCCATGTCTGACGGCCCGGCGCCTCGCAGTCCCGAGGGGATCACGCAGCAGGCGCCCGGATTCATCGGCGGCTTCCTCATCCGGCAGAAGGCGAAACTCACCCGCAACAAGCAGATCCTCGGCTCGGTGGCCGCGGTCTTCGGTGGCAACATCACGGCCTCGCTGCTGGGCGCCTTCGGCGGCCTGCTGGTGGCCCGCTTCCTCGGGCCCGAAGAGACGGGCCGCTACCGGGTCTACACGATCCCGCTCATGTACCTCACCTTCATGCACCTGGGCACCTTCGACGGCCTGTGGCGCCAGATCCCCTTCTACACGGGCAAGAACATGCCCGAGAAGGTGGAGGCCCTCGCCTCCGCCGCCGGGGCCTGGAACGCCCTGATCTCGATCCTCGCATCGGCGGCCTTCCTGGTCTGCGCGGCGGTGGCGCTGATCCGGGGAGACCGCTACGGCGTTGCCGGCTGGCTGGCCCAGGTCCTGTTCTGCTGGTTCGTCTACTACGGCGGGTACCTGACGGCGACCTACCGCACCATCCATCAGTTCGTGGCCCTGGCGCGGATCCAGCTCATCCAGGCGGTCCTCGTCTTCGGCGCCGTGTTCATCGTGCCGTTCACGGGCTTTTTCGGACTGTGCATCCGCGGGTCGATCCCGGCCTTCACGGCGGTGGCGCTCTTCCACCGCAACCGCCCCCTGAAGGTCCGCTACCGGTTCGACTGGAAATCCCTCGGCGAAGTGGTGCGCATCGGATTGCCGTTCAGCGTCTGGGGCAGCCTGTACACCTCCATCTGGATGGCCACGGAAAGCGCCCTCATGTTGTCCCTCGGCGGCGTGAAGGGGCTGGGCCTCTTCGCGGTGGCCGCGGTGATGCGGGACGGCATGATCGTCCTGCCCCAATCGGTCTACCAGGTCATGACGCCCCGGGTGGTGGAGGCCTACGCGCGCGAAGGCAGCGTGCGCAGCGCCAACGCGCGCTCATTGGCGGTCACCGCCGGATTGACCGCAGGCATGGCGGGGCTCGTCCTGATCTGCTCGTACCTGATCGGGATCCTGGTGCCCCTGGCGATCCCCAAGTACGCGGCGGGCATTCCGCTCATGAAGGTCTGCCTCTGGTTCTCGGTCCTCCAGGCCGCCTCGCTGCCCTTCAACACACTCTTCGCCACGGGGAATTCCTGGTTGTACGGCCGCAGCGTCATCATCGGCCTCATCGTGTTCCCCATCAGCGCCTACCTCCTCACGCCGGCTTTTGGCGGCATTTTGGCCGTGGCCCTGGGTTCGCTCCTGGGCCGCACGGCCCGCACCCTCGTGGCCTATGCGGAGATCGCGGTGCTGACCCGTCGTGAGGCCGCATGAGTGCCATGGATGATGTCCTGAATCCTCCAGGTGGAGCGGAGGCCCATCCTGAGCCGGTGGCCCAGGCTGAACCGGTGGAAGGCACCCTCCACACCCTGCTGATCCCCTTCGGCGCGGGCATGGCCGTCAACCTCCTGTCGCTCGGCATCGCCAGCCCGTACGCGATGATGGCGATCGGCCTGCTCATCGCACTCGTGGCCATGTTCGTCTGGGCGGACCGACCCTACTCCTGGGTGGTCTTCGTCGCGGTGAGCGCGGGCAATCCAGCCAACTACGGCACCCCCATCTCGTTGAACCTCTATTCGGCGAGCCTCTTCTTCGTGCTGACGAGGGGCGGCGGATGGAAGTCCCTGCCGAAGATGGTCAAGCTGGCCCTCTTCTTCGTGCTGCTGTCCATGGTGGTCAGCGTGCTCGCCTCGCTTTCGGCGGACCTCGCCGTGCCGAGCATCCATACCACCGACGTGTCGCGACCGCGGCCCTGGATGGTCACCTGGAGTGGCGGTGCCACGCTGGAAACCATGTCTTCCCAGCTGGTCTCGATCACCAACTACCTGCTGGGCCCGTTCCTGTTCATCCCGCTCATTTTTTCGAGGATCAAGGGAGACCACAGCCCCGAACTGCTGGTGAAGGGCCTGCTGTTCGCGCTGATCCTGCCCACGGTGTTCCTCTTCATGGTGTCGCGGAGCTTCGGCCAGCCGATCATGGATGCCACCTCGGTCACGGAGGGCATGCTGAATGTCACGGCCTTCCGCCTCGGGAAAATCGACGTCCAGATGCTGCGAACCCAGGTGGGCATCCCCCTGGCGGCGCTCATCTGCGCGTCCTTCGCGCTGGCGGTCTCGCCCCTGCCGCGCTGGACGCGGCTCGTGGCCACGGGATGCCTGGTCACGGCGGGATACATCCTGCTTGTGACCGGCAGCGTGGGCAGCACCCTCGCCAGCCTCGCGGGCATCACGGTCATTCTTTCGCTGAGCCTTCGGCACTTCTCCATCAAGCGGTACGTGGTGCTCCTCGTCGTGGGAGGCGGCCTGGCCCTGACCACGCTCGCGATCCTGCCCCAGAACATCCAGCGCTACGCCACCAGCCGGTACGAACTGCGGGTGGGGAAGAATTCCTCTTCCACCGCCGACCGGGCCTGGCGGTGGAAGAAGGCCTTCAACTACCTGACCGAAAACCCCAGCGGCGTCGGCTGGTCCATCTACGTGGAACCGCTGGGCACCTATCCGCACAACGACTACCTGACCTACGGCATCGCCTTTGGGATGGTCTGCGGGCTGGTCTACCTCCTCTACCCCTCGAGCATGCTGTTCTCGTTCTTCACCTTCGCCTTCTTCCACCGGAAGCCCATGAATGCCTCGCGGCTCGCCCTGGCCCTCGCCGGGGCGGGCGTATCGACCGCGATCTTCATCAATTCCATGTCGGACCACCTGACGGCCAACCGGTGGTATTTCAACCTGGCCTGGTCCCTGATCTGGTACTGCTACTTCGCCAGCCGGGCCAGCTCGGATCCCCTCGACATCAAGGCCATGCTGTCCCGTGAACTCCCATTCGCCTGGAAGGAGCGAGCCGCCCATGCCGAACCTGGCCATCGTCGTCATCGGCTATAACCGTCCGCACGCGCTGTTGCGGCTGTTGAATTCGCTGGACTGCGTGGCCTTCGATGGCCACCAGGTGCCTCTCATCATCAGCCTGGACCGGTCCGGGAACGAGGAGGTCCAGCGCGTCGCCGAGGCCTTTACGTGGCGGCATGGGGCCAAGACGGTGCGCACCTTCCCGCAGCGACAGGGCTTGAAGCAGCACGTCCTGGCCTGCGGCGACCTCACCCGCGACCACGAGCACCTCATCGTGCTGGAAGACGACCTCTACGTGTCCCGAAACCTCTACCGTTTCGCGGTGCAGGCCATCGACTTCTACAAGGACGACGACCGGATCGCCGGGATCTCCCTCTACACGCACCTCTGGAATGTGGCCTGTGATCGGCCCTTCCTGCCCCTGGATGACGCCTCCGACGTCTACTTCATGCAGTACGCCTGTTCCTGGGGGCAGATCTGGTCGCGGGACAAGTGGAACCGTTTCGTCGAGTGGTTCAGGCAGCACGAGGGGGATTTCCAGGCGGGGCCGGCCATCCCCTTCAATGTGGCGGAATGGTCCGAACATTCCTGGCTCAAGCATCACATCCGCTACTGCATCGAGACGGACCGGTTCTTCGTCTATCCTCGGGCAGGGCTGTCCACCAATTTCAGCGACAAGGGGCAGCACAACGTCGGCCAGGAGAACGGCTACCAGATCCCGCTGCAGGAGCGGGGCTCGGAGCCCTACCGCTTCCTGGCCCTGCAGGACTCCCGCGCGGTCTACGACGCCTTCTTCGAATCTCTGGCCCTGGCGGAGCCCCTGGGGGTCGATCCCCGCGACCTGTGCGTCGACCTCTACGGCATCAAGCGGAACCAGGCCGGGGCGCGGTATTGGCTCACGCTGGAACCGGCGGGACACAAGGTGCTCAGGACCTTTGACCTCGCCTTCCGCCCCCAGGAGTCGAACGTGCTCCACGGTGTGCCCGGGAGCGCCATCAAGTTGTATGACACGTCCGTCGCGGCACCCGTGGCCCCGGGCCCGGAAGGTGGCCTCGAAGATGCCCTGGTGAAGTACGATGTGCGCAGCCTCTCCTACAAGGCCCTCCTGCGCTTTGCCTTCCGCATGGCGCTGCGGCGGCTGAAGGCGAAGCTTTCGGGAAGGGGGTGAGCCGGTGCTGGGCCTTCTGAAGACATTCCTGAAGTGGCTCAAGTTCTCGGTGCTCGGCCGCCGGCGGCAGATTCGCATCGGGCCGAAGTGCCAGATCGGCATCCGCACCGAGCTGGAAGGCCACAACGTGATCCTGAGGGGCACGACCTTCGACGGGAGGCTCGGCTACGGATCCTACCTCGGCGAGAACTGCTGGATCTACGGCTCGGTGGGCCGGTTCTGTTCGATCAGCGCGAACGTCATCACCATCTCGGGCAAGCACCCGACTTCGGATTTCGTCTCGACCCATCCGGCCTTCTATTCCCTCCACAAGCAGGCCGGGTTCACCTACGCGAAAGCCCAGCTCTTCGACGAATTCGCCTACGCCGACCCGGAACACCGCTACGGCGTGGTCATCGGCCACGATGTGCTCATCAGCTACGGTGTGCGGATCCTCGAAGGCGTCACCATCGGGGATGGGGCCATCCTGGCGGCCGGCGCCCTGGTGCGCTCCGACGTCGAGCCCTATGCCATCTATGCGGGCGTTCCCGCGAAGAAGATCGGTCAGCGTTTCGACGATGACACGATCCGCCGTTTGATCGAGGTCAAGTGGTGGGACCGGGATCCGGCCTGGATCGAAGCCCATGCGCCGCTCTTCGCAGACATCCAGCGCTTTCTCGAGGCCTGTTCATGAAGATCCTGATGATCGGGTTCGGCAAGATCTACTACATGTCGTACATGCATTTCTACCTGGATCAGCTGAAGCGCACGGATCACGAGGTGCACCTGATCTATTGGGACCGCGACGGAAAGCAGGACGTCCCCGTGCCCGGCGGTGTCGTAGCCCACAAGTTCGAGCACCACATGGAAGACGACGCACCCAAGTGGAGAAAGCTTCGGGCCTTCTGGAAGTACCGGAGGGCCTGCCTCAGGCTCCTGGACGCGGAGCGCTTCGATTCGGTCATCGTGCTGACCACCATGCCCGGCGTGGTGCTGGCGGATGTGCTGAGGAAGCGCTACCCCCACAACTACATCTTCGATTATCGGGACGTGACCTTCGAAAATGTCGGATGGTTCAAGCGGAAGGTCAACGACGTGGCCCGGCATTCCAGGGCCACCTTCGTCAGTTCGGACGCCTTCAGAACCTATCTGACTGACGAAAGCATCCACACCAGCCACAACCTCCTGCTGGATTCCCTCCAGCACCGCGAGGTGCGCCGTTCGGCACCGCGCGCGGCCCACCCCATCCGGATCCGTCATTGGGGTCTGCTGGGCCACGAGGAGATCAACCGCCAGATCATCGAGAGGTTGGGGAACGATCCGCGCTTCGAGCTGCACTACCATGGCCGGGAGCAGGAGGCGGCCCGCAACCTAAAGGCGAAGTGCGAGCGGGAGGCCATCCGGAACGTGTTCTTCCACGGGCTTTACCGACCCGAGGAGCGCTACGAATTCGCGAAGGGCACGGACCTGCTGCACAATATCTTCACCAACGACATCAAGACGCAGCCCGCCATGGCCAACAAATTCTATGACGGCATCACGTTCTACCTGCCCCAGCTGTGCAACGTCGGATCCTACATGGGCACCCAGGTGACCCGTGGCGGATTCGGCCTGGAATGCGACCCCGCCGCTTCCACCTTCGCCGATGACCTGTTCAGCTACTACCAGTCCATCCCGTGGGCGGCCTTCGAAGCCAACTGCGACGCGAGGCTGGACCAGGTCCTGAAGGAATACCAGCAGGGCGTGGCGGTCATCGCGGAATTCCTGGCGGGGCCTGCGGCCGTCTAGGCCAGGCCCTGGAAGAAGGCGTGGACTCGCCCGCCCTGGATGACGCTGGTCTTCCGGGTGAGGACGAAAGTCTTCGCGTGCAGGCCCATGAGGTGAAGTTCTTCCCGGGGTCGGCCCAGCAGGTCGGTGAGCGAAGCGGACAGCGCTTCAGCCGAGGCGTCGGGGAAGGTGTAGACATGTTCGAGGTATTCCTTGGGCATGCCGGGTAGGGGCGCGGTCAGCACGGGCGTACCGGATGCCATGTATTCCATGTTCTTGGATGGGAACGAGTACTTCGTGAAGGCTTCCTCGGCCGGCCGTGGATTGACGAGCAGGGAGGCCCGCACCTCGGCGGCGACGACCTCCGCGTTGGGCCGCACGCCCCAGTATTCGATGCGCGGATCACGGTCGGCGTAGTCCTGGATCACGGCTTCCAGTTCGCCGGAGCCGTAGAGCCAGAGCCTGGCGTTGGGGTGGGGTACGCGCAGGAAGGCCTCAAGCAGGGTAGTGACGCCGTACCGGGCGTACAGGGCTCCAGCGTAGATGACGACCTGTTCCGAGTACTTGCCGGCCAGGGTGTTGGGCACCTCGCCCATGCCTGGATCGACGATGCCTTCCATGATCAGGTGGGGGCGGCCCTTCGGATTAACCAGGTCGTTCATGGCCTCGGTGAGGAGGATGTATCCGTCGTAGCGCCCCATGAAGTAGGTGGAGAGGGTCACGTAGATGCGGAGGATCACATGGTGAAAACTCCAGCGGGCGCGGTCCGCCGGGCTGTACATGTAGTCGGGGATATCGGTGACGATGGTGATGGCGCGCGTTCCGGTCAGCTTGGCGGCCAGCAGGGCTCCTACGGAGATGGAGAGGTCCAGCGCGTCGCAGATGAGGAACCGGGGATGGCGACGCCTGACGAGGCTCCACCGAAGGCAGGAGACAAAGCTCCAGCTGAAGGTGATCAGGTGCGACAGGATGGGGACCATCTTCAGGGACAGGTAGCGGAAGGAGATGCCGTCTTCGGATTCGGCGGATGGTCGCGGGAAGCCCCTTCTTCCCGCCGGATTGGGGATCACGGACAGGGCTGTCAGTTCGCGGACAAAGGTGCTCAGGCCCCGGGCCAGGAGGCCGTGGAACTTCTGGATCTGCTGGGGGGGCTTCACGGCCTGATCGCGCAGCAGCTCGGCGAACCGTTTTTGCGAGCGGAGCACCGATACGTACAGGATGTCCATGAGCCGTCGTCCTTGTGGAGCAAGTGTGCCGCAGCTACGGCGTTGAAGACCAGCCTAGCCTGGGAGGAAGTGAAGCCGGGCGCTGCGGGATGCCCGTTCAGCTGGCCCGCCGATCCGGGCCTGTTTCAGGAATTGTCCGCCTTGCCGTACTTGTAGTGGTAGGCATAGCGGTACTGCTGATCGAAGTATCCGAGACCGGTCGGGGTGATGTCGTTGAAGACGCAGCCCTTCAATGGGAGACCGCTGGATTCGACGCGGCTCTGGCAGGTGCGCAGCTCGTTCATGGAGTGCTGGCCGAATTTGGCCACCAGCAGCACCGTGTCGACCTTGGCTCCGATGATGGTGGCGTCGGTGACGGGCAGCAGCGGTGGGGCGTCGATGACGACATAGTCATACTCGGTGGCCGCATCCTTGAGGAAGGCCTCGAAGCCCGGGGACATGAGCAGTTCCGCGGGATTCGACGGAATCTCGCCGGTGCTCATCATGTCCAGGCCCGGGACTTCCGTGTGGTTGACCACGGACTTCCAGCTCGTCAGGCCGGCGATGGCTTCTGAAAGCCCTCCCAGGCGGTTGCGGAGACCGAAATACTTGTGGAGGTCGCCGCGGCGCATGTCGCCGTCCACCAGCAGCACCCGCAGGCCGGCCTGGGCCAGCACCACGGAAAAGTTGGTGCTCACGAAGGACTTGCCGATCTTTGGCGAAGGGCCGGTGAACATGATGCTGCGGCTGCCCGCGGGTCCCATGGAGAAATTCAGCGTGGTGCGGAGGCTGCGAAGGCTTTCGGTCGCGAGATCATCGGGCTCGTGGAGCGCGAGGAGGTGGCTGCCGGAATGGCGCTCTGTGAGGGCCTTGTTGTGGTGGCGCTGGGCCTTGCTGTGGGGGATGGTCACGAACACGGGCAGACCCAGTTTGGTCTCGATGATCCGGTGATCCTCGATCCCCTTCTGAAGGGTGCGCATGCCGAGCACGATGCCCACGCCGACGAACAAGCCGACGACGAAGAACGTGGCCACGAGCATTTCCTTTTTGGGCTTGATGGGCTTCAGGCTGGGCATGGCGTAATCGACGATGCGGGTGTTGTGTCCTTCGCCGGCCCGGGTGATCTGGAGCTGCTGGATGTTGTTCAGGAGGGCCGTGTAGAGCTCGGTGCTGACCTGCACATCCCGGGAGAGGCGCACCAGCTCCTGCTGGGCTCCGGGCAGGGCGCGCACCTTCTGGTTCACCACGGCGGATTCCCCTTCCAGCTTGGCGATTTGCGCGTTCAGGGTACCCACGACATCCGAGTTCTCCTGGTAGATCCGGCGCAGTTCCTCCTTCTTCTGTTTCAGGGCGGAAATCTGGGCGGCGAGGCTCGAACTCTGCTGGAGGGCCAGGTCCGCCTCCCGCGGGATATCCACGGCGCCGGTCTGGGTGCGGAAGTGGTTCAGGCGGTTCTCGGCGGCCTCCAGGCGGGCGTGAACCTCGGGGAGCTGCTGCTGGAGCAGCTTCAGGGTCCCTGCAATCTCCTCGCTCTTGCGCTCGGTGTTCTGAAGCACGTACTGCTTCATGACTTCGTTGAGCACATCCGCGGCCCGGAAGGGGTTGGTCTGCCGGAGGGTGAGGGCGAGGAGGTTGGTGGCTCGGCCGGGCTGGTTCGCGCCCTTTTCAGCTGCTTCCAGATCGTTCCGGAGGTCCGTGATGACGCCCAGCATGGGCCTGCGCATGAGGTGGAACTTCTGCCCGGGCTTGGCGACCATGCGGCGGATCTGCAGCTTCAAGGTTTCGCCGCCGTAGGTTCCCTCGAGCATGTCGCCGACCTTTCCGGTGGCCAGAGGTGCGTTCGCGGGGAAGGTGGCCCCGGGCTTTCTCGCCGTGGTGGGGGATTCGGCGGGAGTGAACCAGGTGAAGGAACCATCGGGGAGGGCCATCAGCTGGAATTCGAGGCCCCGCATGTAGTCGGGGAGCTCGAAGGTCTCCACCTCCATGAGTGGTGCATCCGCCTTGCCACGCACCATGGCCTCCCCGATGACGGGGAAGAGGACCGGCGTGGCGACGACATCGAGGTTCAGCGCGGTCACGGTGCTGCCGAGCACCATGTTGCTGCCGATGATCTCGATTTCCGTCAGGGCGTCGGAGGGTGCCGAGAACAGGTTCCCCATGCGGGCGAAGGCCGCGTCGGATTCCCGGACGGGCTTCGGCGGCTCGATCTGGAGCATGGCCTCGGCCTGGTAGATGGGCGTGGTGCGCCAGGCGTAGAACACGCCCAGGAGAACGAAGGCCAGGACACTGCCAAGGATCACGTAGCGGCCGATCCAGAGGTTCAGCAGCCACTCATGGAAGTCGATTTCGCGGGATTCTTCAAACCCTCTCGCCAAGCGGGAAAAGGCCTGGGTCAGTCCGGATTGGAAGGGTGTCTGGTGCGGGGCCTGGGGCGGGTGCGTGGAAGTCATGCCGACCTTTGCTTGGAATGGAAATGGGGCAGCCAGGCCGATACGGATCGGCGGATGTCCTCATAGGCCCGGCGGAAGGCCTCGGGGCCCTGGCCGAAGGGGTCTTCGATGTCGCGCGGGGGAGTGGACAGCCATTGGCCCAGGAGGAAGATCCGGCCCCGGACCGCGGGCGCGATCTGGGTGCACCATTCCTTCTGGCTGGCGTCCATGACGAGGATGAGATCGGCCTCAAGGGCCATCTCAGCCGTGACCTGCCGGCCGCGGTGGGCCGAGATGTCATGCCCGTGCTCTTTCATGATGCGCGCGGCCTCGGGGGCCGGCGGGCAGTCCACCAGGGCCTTCAGGCCTGCGGAGGAAACCTGGATGGTAGGGGCGAGCGCGGCGCGGAAAAGCCCTTCGGCGATGGGGGCGCGGCAATGGTTCCCCACGCAAAGGACGAGGATGGAGTGGATCGACGGTGTGGATTTCAAAGGTTTGGCCTGAAGGGGACCCAAGGTGTGTGGGAGGGGCTTGGACGCATCGGCAGAAGGATCAGTTCACACGATGGATGAAGTAGTGCGTTTCTCCAACGGAAACCGCCGTGGAGGTGACGGCCGTGACCGTGGGCAGCAGGAGCCCCATGACGCGGCTGAAGCGCACGAGCGTTCCGGCATCCACGTAGACGATGTCCCGTGCATTGAGCGCGAAGCGGTCCGCCAGGATCATGGCGGTGGGATTGCGGGCGTCGAGGTGGTAGACGTCCACGGCGCTGGGCGAGCTGCCCTGGCGGATGACGTAGATCGAGCGCGCGTCGGCGCTGCCGCCCTGGATGCCGCCCACGCCATTGATGGCCTGGGCCAGGGAGAGGCTGCCGTGGAGCATGGGCATGGAGCCGGGCCGAACCAGCTCGCCCATCATGTAGACGGGGTTCTCCTGGTTGTTGGGCACGGTGAGGGAATCGCCGTCCTTCAGCAGGATCTGGCCGATCCGGTTGCCCGAGGTCATGAGGGCCTGGAAATTCAGCCGCCACACCTTGTTTCCGCGGGTGAGCAGCAGCTGGCTGTCATCGGCCGCCGGGGTGAACCCGCCCGCGCGGTTGATGGCTTCCGAGAGCGTGAAGGGCACGTCGGTGACGTTGTAGACCGCAGGGGTCTTGACCTCGCCGCCGACATAGATCTTCTGGGAGCGGTAGGCGATGACCTTCACGTCGATCTGGGGATTGTGCAGCACCTTGGAAAGCCGCGTGGTGAGCGCTTCTCGCACCTCGGTGGTGGTCATGCCATCCACCTTGAACGATCCCACGTGGGGGAAGTAGATCTGGCCGGTCTCGTCCACGATGATCCCGGACGAGGCATCCTGTCGGAACTGGCCCAGGGGCAGGGTGATCTCGGGGTGGTCCCACACGGTGACGAGCAGGGCATCCTGGGGCCCGATGCGGTAGGCCGGGGCCTTTTCCTTCAGCAGCAGTTCCGCGGCCGTGGCGTCCAGTTCGCGGGGGCGTTGGCGCGTCAGGGTCTCATTGTTGAGGGGGTGCAGGGTGATGTTGAGCCCGTCCATGTGGGTGGTGGACTCGGTGCGCCCGGGTTTCACGTCCAGCTTCATGCCGGGTGCGTTGCAGGCGCCGAGCACAAGCAGGGCGCCGAGCGCCGTTCCGAATCCAAGCCGCGCCGCCCGGGTATCACCCGTCTGAGCGGAAGGCGAGGCGGGAGCGGGTGGAAGACACGACGTTGATTCTTGAAGGGTGGACATATCAGGCTCCACTGGGCGTGCACCACGGGGGAATCGGGCGAAATTGAAACCTCAAACTATCGCAAATTACCAAGTTTACGCAAGCTTCTTTATGGGCCTTCGGCCTCATGCCTGCTGGGCTTGATCCCTACAAGCGACTCGGTCTCTTTGATCTCGTCGAGGTCATTTGGACCAAAGCCGGTGGGGCGCTCGCGGGACGGAGATGGATCCGGCTCCGAGGTTGGCACCGAACCCACTCAGGCGGGATTCGAACGCGTCTGGCTGCGCCAGCCGAACCGAGCACGCCTCGGCGTGAGCATCATCGAATCCTCTCGATCCGATGGGTCAAAACACCAGAAGGGCCTTCCGAAGAAGGCCCCTCTGGTGTTTTGGTCGGCGCGAGAGGATTCGAACCTCCGACCCCTACCACCCCAAGGTAGTGCGCTACCAGGCTGCGCCACGCGCCGTGAACTATTGACTCTAGACCGAGTGCGGGCCCAGGTCAAGGTTTCGGTTCGGAGCAGAGCCGTTGGTAGAGCGCGCGCACGGATTTGAGGATGGGCTGCAGGTCCGAACTGGTGCGGAGCAGCCTGGGGATGGTGGGCTTGGGCTTTTGCGCGGGGACGGCGGGCAGCTCCTCGACATCGAGGCCGAGGTCGAGCCGTTGCACCAGGTGGCCGTGGGCCAGCAGCTCCTCGCAATCGGCCACCGTGAGGCCTTCGGCCAGCCAGGCCTTGATGCGCCTCAGGCGCGGCAGTTCGTCCACGTGGTAGTAGCGCAGGTTGCCCTTGCTGCGGCGGGGCTTGATGTCGGGAATGACGTCTTCCCAGTAGCGCAGATCCTTGGGGCCGACGCCGATGAGGGCCGCCGCTTCGCCGATCTTGAACCACTTCTTGTCGCTCATCGGCGCACCTGCCTAGCTCTCCCTGGGTTCGATGCCCAGGGTCTTGAGGCGCTTGTAGAGGTTGGAGCGGTCCATGCCCACGCGCTCGGCGACGCGGGTCATGTTGCCGTTCTGCAGGCGCATCTCGCGCTGCAGGTACTGGGTTTCGAACCAGTCCTTCGCATCGCGCAGGTTGGCGAATTCGGGGAAGGAGAAGGGATCCTGCTCGGCGATGTGGCGGGCCGCCAAAGGGCCCAGGTCGCGGGGGCCGATCTCGCTGCCGCGGCCCAGGATGACGGCGCGCTCCATGAGGTTCTTCAGCTCGCGCACGTTGCCGGGCCAGTCGTGGCGCAGCAGCGTGTCCTTGGCCTCGGGGCCCAGATGGCGCGGCGGGCGCCCATACTGGCGGGCGATGCGGCTGATGAAGGCCTCGGCCAGGGGCAGGATGTCCTCGGGACGCTCGCGCAGGGGCGGGATGCGCAGGGGCACCACGGCCAGGCGGAAGTAGAGGTCTTCGCGGAAGCGGCCGCGGGTGATCTCACCGGCCAGATCCTTGTTGGTGGCGGTGATGACGCGCACGTCCACGCCCACGGCGCCGCCCCCGCCCACGGGCTCCACGCGGCCCTCCTGGAGGGCGCGCAGCACCTTGGCCTGGGTCTTGAGCGACATGTCGCCCACCTCGTCGAGGAAGAGGGTGCCGCCGTCCGCCTCGCGGAACTTGCCCTTCTGATCGCGCATGGCGCCGGTGAAGGCGCCCCGCTGATGGCCGAACAGTTCGCTTTCGATGAGCTCTTCGGGGATGGCCGCGCAGTTCACTTCGATGAAGGGGGCACCGGCCCGCGGGCTCTGCAGGTGGATGAGGCGGGCCACCTCCTCCTTGCCGCTGCCGTTCTCGCCGGTCAGCAGCACGCGGCCCTCCGTGGGCGCCACGAGCGCCACGTCGGCCATCAGGCGCTTCATGGCGGGACTGTCCGCCAGGAAGAAGCGGCCGCCTTCCACTTCGGCCAGCAGGCGCAGGTTCTCCTGCTCCAGCTTGGATTGGCGGAGGGCGTTGCCGACGACGAGCAGCAGGCGGTCGAGGTCGATGGGCTTTTCCAGGAAATCGAAGGCGCCGAGCTTGGTGGCCTGCAGGGCCGTGTCGATGCTGGAATGGCCCGAGATCATCACGACGGGCAGGTCGGGGCGGAGCTGCTTGGCCTGCTTCAGCGTCTCCAGGCCGTCCTGGCCGGGCAGCCACACATCCAGCAGCATGAGCTGCAGACCTTCGCCGTCAGGGTTGTTCAGCAGGTCGATGGCCTGCTCGCCCCGCTCGGCCTTCACGACGTGGTAGCCCTCGTCTTTCAGGGCTTCGCCCAGGGAGCGCCGGATGCCCGGCTCGTCATCCACCAGGAGAATGGTCGTGGGGGCGCGCATGTTTTTATGCTGGATGCTGAACAAGCCTTTGTCCAGCAGGGGCTTGCCTAGAATTCTGCGAGCGCCTTCTCGGTTTCAGGCAGCAGGGCCGAAGCCAGCTCCGCGGCCGCCAGGTAGTAGGGATGGGCCGAAACCTGGGGAAGCTGTTCGAGCACCAGCGCCAGGAGGGGTCGCAGGTGCTCGCCGATCAGACGCCGTGCCAGCTTCTGGTACCTCGGACGTTCCGCGAGATCGCCTTCGAGGCATTCGCCGAGCAGGTGGCTCAGGCAGGCGAGTTCCAGCCCCAGGTGATCCGGAGGCAGGTTCAGGTCCGCCTGGAGGCTGATGTCGGCCTCGTCGTAGATGGCCCGGATGGGATCGATCACCTCGGGAGCCATGTGATGGCCACGGGCCTGGACGGATTCGAAGAGATGGACGGTGTCCGTGTCTTTGGCATGCAGGAAGAGCCGGGCGTATTCCACGGCCTGATCCTCGGGCCCCATGACCTCAGCCGTCATGCGTTTCAGGGGATCAGCCAGGGTGGGGCCGGGGCCGCTTTCCAGCAGCTGCAGCAGATCCTCCCTGAGATCGGCATCCGGTTCGATGAAGGCTTCGGCGAGGATCTGGGCGAGGTCGGCCAGGAGGGCGAGCGGCATGGTGATCCCCAGCAAAGTCACCATCATTCCACCACTCCGAAACCGGCAAAGCCGGTTTCGGAGACGAATGGCCTCATTGGAGCACCCCGGCCTGACGGAAGCTGCTCAGCTGGCCCGCGTAGACGAAGATGTAGCGCAGGAGGAAGCCGCCCATGAGGACGAGTCCCGAGGCGGTGAGGGCGAGGCGCCGGTCGCCGTGGAAAGGTTGGCCCTTGAGCAGGCTGGGGGCCAGTTCGGAGATCTCGATGCCGAGGGGCACCAGCAGACCGAGACCCAGGAAGAAGACCCAGAACACCAGGGTGTAGGGGCCTCCCAGGATGAGCGTGAGGGCCTGTTTCACGGCCAGTACCGAGAGCTGTCCGTGGATCAGGTAGGGGAGGATGATGAAGAGTTCCAGGGAGATGAAGATGACGTCCATCCACACGAGGAACTTCAGATCCCGCTGATCCGCGGGGCGTTTCTTGTCCAGGGCCAGCACCAGCAGCAGGGCCGCGGCGCCGCTCGAAAGGGCCGAGAACAGGAACATCTGGGCCACCAGGTTGGTGTTCCAGAAGGGGCGCGCCGACACGGCCCCCAGCAGCACGCCCGTGTAGATGCCCACGCCGATGGAGAGCGGGAAGCCGATCATGGCGAGGGTCTTCCGGTGGGCGGAGAGATCCACGTTCAGGCGATGGACCAGCTTCCAGGCGGGAGGCACCTTGCTGAACAGCTTCTGGCGCCCCGCTTCGGGCAGCCAGGCGAAGGCGTAGACGAAGGCGAGGACGGTGAAGAGGGTCAGCAGCCAGGAGCCGATGGACATGGGGCTTTCCCAGCGGAAGTGCATGAACAGTTTGTAGAAACGGTACCAGTTACCGAGATCGAGGATGAGCAGGCCCGAGCCGAGGGCCACGGGCCAGGGTGCCAGCCAGGCGCCCACCTGGGCGATGCGCGGGTAGGCGGGACGGCCATCCACCTCCAGGTAGTTGGCCAGCCCCGCGGCGAAGAAGAGCCCGGCCGAGAGCCCGCCCAGGAAGAGGTAGACGACGATGAGGAGACCCCAGTTGAACTCGTGCATGGCTGCCTCCTAGAGCAGGTAATAGAGCTGAGGGCCGTTGCCCGTTTGAGGTTCCTTGACGTGGTAGCGCCGCGTCGCGAGCAGCTCGTGGATGCGGCTGGTGGGATCTTCGAGGTCGCCGAAGACGCGCACCTTGGAGGGGCAGGTCTCCACGCAGGCCGGAATGTTCCCCTTGTCGATGCGATGGGAGCAGAGGGTGCACTTGCCGACGGTGCCAGTCTCTTCCTGGAAGTACCGCGCGTCATAGGGGCAGGCGATCATGCAGTAGCGGCAGCCGATGCAATCGTCGGCCGCCACGAGCACAATGCCGTCCTTGCGCTGCCAGGAGGCGCCGGTGGGGCACACGCGGACGCAGGAGGGATGTTCGCAGTGATGGCACTGCTCGGGCTCGAAATCGATGCGCAGCTTGGGGTACTCGCCCTGCCGATCCTCGTTGATCCAGTTCCGGGTATTGCCGACGGCCACCTCGTTCTCGGCCTTGCAGGCCACCGCGCAGGCCTTGCAGTTGATGCATTTCCGGGAGTCGATGACGAGGGCGTAGCGCCGCTTTCTGATATCCATGGTTCACCCCTCAGGCGGTCGCGACTTTGACGAAGGTTTCGTGGAAGGCGGCGTTGCCCGAGACCTGATCCCAGGCCGTTTCGAGCACGGCCGCGTCGCTGGCGCCCACGTTGTAGACGAGGCTCTGCATCTTCGACTTCTTGCCGAAGCCGTGGAGCATGAAGACGCAGTCGGGTCGGATCTCCTCGGTGACGCGAGCCTTCAGCTTCACGCTGCCCACGCTGCTGGTGACGCTCACGGTCGCGCCGTTCTGGATGCCCAGCCGCGCCGCGGGCTTGGGATTGATCCAGAGGTCGTTCTCCTTCATGAATTCATGCAGCCAGACGTTGTTCGACTGGTTGGCGTGTGTGAAGTAGCCCACCCGGCCCAGCACGAGGCGGAACTGATCGCTCCGCGGCTGCTTGGGCGCCGCGTAGACGGGCAGGGGATCGTAGCCCGCCTCCTGGAGCCGCTCGGAGAAAAGCTCGACCTTGCCGGTCTTGGTGACGAAGCGGTGGTCGGGATTCAGGGTCTTGCCGTAGCTGGGCTGCCCGCTGGCGGCCCAGACGCCGTGCTTCTTCATGTGTTCGGCGGCCATGGGAATGGGCAGGTCCTTGAATTCGGCCTCCACCCACTGCTCGATGGTGTAGTCGAAGTAGTCGCCGAGGCCCAGGCGCTTCGCCAATCCCTGCACGATTTCCAGGTTGGGCTTCGTGTCGTGGATGGGCTTCACCACCTGCTGCCGGAAGACGACGGCGGGCCAAATGCCGGGCATCACTTCCACGGGATCGGTGCGCTCGAGGTAGGCGCTTTCGGGAAATACCACGTCGGCATACCAGGCCAAGTCGCTCATCTGGACGTCGATGACGCCGATGAAATCCATCTGCTCGATCATCTTCAGCGTCTTCGACTGATCGGGCATGGCGTTGAGGGGATCCTGCTTGTAGACCATCCAGGCCTTGATGGGGTAGGGCTTCCCGCTGAGCACGTTCTCGCGCAGCTTGAGGTAGACGCCGTCGCCCTTGGCGGCCAGGGGGAAGTGCTTTTCGATCTCGTCCACGCGGGGCGCCTTGGGCTCGTCCCAGGGCATGAAGAGAAACTCGCCCTTGGGCAGCTTGGCGTTGGGCACCATGCCGCCCATCTGATCCCAGTTGCCCACGATGGCGTTGAGGATGGCCTGGGCGCGGCGCATCTGAAAATCGTTCTGGTACCACGAGGAACGGCGCCCAGCGTAGTAGAGGGCCCGGGCGCCGGCATCGGCGAATTCGCGGGCGATGCGGGTGATGTCCTTGCCCGGGATCTCCGTTTCCTTCTCGGCCCACTCGGGCGTGTAGGGCTTCACGTGCTCGGCCAGCTGCTCGAAGCCCACCGTGTAGGCGCTGACGAACTCCTTGCTGTGGCGGTTCTCGGCGATGATCACGTGGATCATGGCGAGGATGAACGCGAGGTCGGTGCCGGGCTTGATGGGGTACCACTCATCGGCCTTGGAGGCCGTGACGGTGAAGCGGGGATCGAGGTAGACCAGCTTGGCCTTACGCTCCATCACGCCGCCGATGAGGTCCATGGTGTCGGGCGTGATGATGCTTTCGAAGCGGTTGGCGCCGGACATGATGACGTATTTGCTGTTGAGCAGGTCGAAGCTGGGCACGGTGCCAAACGTGGCGCTGTAGGCCAGGTTCACGGAGGCCAGGCAGAGGGTCGGGTGGCGCACGAGGTTGGGCGATCCGAAGGCGAGGCCCAGGTTCTTGAAGAAGACCTCCTGGAAGCCCTCGGTGGAGGACCAGAGCGTGCTTTCGGGGCCGTACTTCGACTTGGCCTCGCCGAGCTTCTTGGCGGCGAAATCGAAGGCCTCGTCCCAGCTTACGGGCTTCCACTTGCCCTCGCCGCGGGCCCCCACGCGGATCATGGGTTGCTTGAGGCGGTCGGGATCATAGACCTGCTTGATGGCCGCGTTGCCGCGGGCGCAGAGCATGTCGCGGGACTTCGGATTCTCGGGATTGGGATTCAGCTTCTTGACGCGTCCGGCCTCGACGACGGCGATGGCCGAGCACTTGTTGGGGCAGAGTTCACAGGTCGTGGGAACTTCCCGGTTGTCGGCCGTCGCGCTCCGGCCCTTCTTGAAGTAGCTGAGGCAGCCCACCTCGAGGGTGGCGGCGGCCCCGGCCGTGAGGCCCGCGGCCTTCAGGAACAGGCGCCGGTCCATGCGTGTGGTTCCCATGACGATCTCCAGGCAGGGTGTAGCGCGGGCCGGAGGGTTGCCCCTCCGGCCCGGCGGCGTGTCGTTTAGAACTTCACTTCGATCGAGGCGTAGAGATTCTTCACCGTCGCGGGGTAGGCGTACTGGAGCATGGGCGTGTTGCTCAGGTTCATGGCGGTCTCCCAGTTCTGCCCAGGCTGCGCGGAGGGGCCGATCTGCCAGCCGCTCATCGCGGTGGTGTACTTGTAGTCGATGTAGCCCAACCGAAGGGCGGCGTGGTGGGCGAACTTCCAGTGGATGTAGGCCTCCCACACGTCACCGCGGGCCCCGAGTTTGTCGGTGTATTCACCGGTGGCCGGGGTGTAGGTCCACCAGCGGGGCGAGCCGTGGTTGAACTCGACTCCGAATCCGATGTCGGTGGTGGGGTCATAGCGCATGCCGGCGTAGTAGGCCGTGGCGGTCTGGCTCTTGGTGGGGTCGCCCATCAGCCCGCCGAAGCCGGACAGCTGCGTGAGGCCGGTGGGGTACCCGGCAGGCATGGCAGACGGGAACGTCCAGTAGGCGCCGTACTGCGAGACCTGTCCGTTGGGATGGCTCTTGAGGTACCCGCCGCTCACGAAGTAGGTGAAGGTGTCACCGATCTTGTGTTTCCAGGTGGCGGTCATCTGATCCATGTCGCCGAGATTGGCCGTGGCGGTGACGTACTGGGTCGAGGGCGTCTGGCCGGGGATCGGGAAATTGATGGTGTTGCCGAAGGGGATATCCGTCATGTTGCCCATGCGGTTGTAGCCCAGGTAGAGGTTCGCGCTCTGGACGGACTCGCCGATCTGGAAGAGCAGGGGCATGTCGAACATGGCGCCCAGCACGGTCGTGTCCTTCAGGGGTCCGATGTTGCCCACCACGGGCGTGATGGCAGATGGATTGGTCCCGTTGAAGTTGGTGAAATTCATGCCGACGATGGTCTGGTTGGTCTTGACGCTGCCGCCGCCGCCGAAGCCGCTCTCGTAGCCCACGCCGTAGCAGAAGCCCAGCAGCGTGTTCTCGGGGAGTCCGAGCTTGTCGAGCTGGAACTTCCACCCGATGCCGTCGATGGTGGCGTTCACCGCCAGGGCCTGAGGAGTGGCCTGCCGCTCGCCGCCTTCGCGGACTTCGAAGGGCGGGCCGTCCGAGGTGTTCTGGCGGCCGATGGACAGGATGCTGGCGACCGCGGGGAAGTGGTAGACCAGGCTGGCTCGCTCGACCAGGAGGGCATCCGTGGCGGGTGTCTGGCCGGCGGTGAAGGAGGTGCTGATTGTGTTGGGCGTGCCGTTGAAGGTGGGCACGTCCGCGCCGCCGTGGACCTTGTACATCGTGAGGCGGCCCATGATCTTGGCGTTCTCGTTGATGGTGATGCCCATGTTCAGGCGGAGCCGGGTGGACCACTGGACCGAGTTGGTCCAGTCCTGGGCCGGAACCATCGGGGCGGGGACGACCATGGGCATTCCCGCCGCGGGGCCCGAAGGCGTCTGCATGAATCCATAGAACGGCATGTAGGGCTTGAAGTGTTCCTGGGCGCTATCGAAGCGGGTGCGGAGTTCGCCGCCCCACTGGATGTTGTCGCCGGCGACCTTGGTCTCCACCTTGACGAGACGGGTGTCGATTTCCTGAGCGGCCGTGGCCTTTTCTTCCACAGCCTTGAGCTGGGTTTTCAGCTGTTCGATCTGCTTCTGCAGATCCTCGTTGGATTGGGCGCTCAGGGCCGCTGGCGCCAGCATGGCGACGAGGGCGAGCGTGAGGCGGGAGTGCATGGGATGTCCTCCAGAAGGGGGTTCAGGGGCAAGGGAATGGGGGTTGGGGCGGAGTTGGTGGCTGGGCTTGGCCCAGGCAACTGGGGGTCAAAGGGGGGACGCAGAGCGAGCTGGAGCGAGCGGGCGGTCCCCCTTTTAAGACGTAAACTCAGCCGCCGCAGGTTTCGGGCTGGGGGGAATCCGAGGCGTGGTTCACCAGGAAGGTCTGCACGTCCTTGACCTGCTCGGGCTTCAGGAGGGTGTCGAGCTTCTCGGCGCCCTTCTTGTGTTTCCCGGCGGCGAAGTAGGCCTTCCACTGGGCCTGGGTCTTGGAGAGCGGGGTGATCTCCTTGGCCGCGCTGCCCGCCGTGTGGCAGGACTTGCAGGTCTTCTTGAAGAAGAACTTGCCCTTGGTATCGCTGCCACCTTCGGCGGCCAGCGGCGCCGTGATCACAGTGATCGCAGCGAGGAGCAACAGGGAGTTCCGCATGAAACACTTCCTTTCTGTGTGGGTGGGGCAGGGCAACGCCATCCCAACGGAGGTTGGAAAACGATTAGGGATCCCCGTGACCCGCAAGGCCTGGATGCGGACTTGCAGCGGGATCGTCATTGAGGATGAACTGGTGTTTAACGTGGTCAAGTCGTTCGTGACTATGATCACTAATAATTAAATAACCACTCAGTAATTTGAATCACTCAATTCGATTGGCATGAATCTGGACTCATCTCGGCAGTGGCGTGCGGACTGCTATCGTGGGGTGCGAGGGCCCTTCCATGGATGCTGTCCCCGGTCTTCCAACGCTCGAGCAGGACGCGGCGCTTTCACCGATCATCAACCACCCGCTGAAGCGGCAGGTGCTCGTCTGCACGTCGAAGAGCTGTACGGCCAACGGCTCCGAGGCGGTGCTGGAGGCCTTCAAGGCCGGTCTGATCGAGGAGCAGCTGCTGTTCTTCAAGGGCAACCGGGAGGGTGAGGTGCAGTGCATCCAGTGCGGCTCGGTGGGTTTCTGCGCCATCGGCCCCGCCGTGCTGGTCTACCCCGACGGCATCTGGTACGCCCACGTCACCCCCGCGGACGTGCCCGAGATCATCGAAAGCCACCTGAAGGGCGGTGTGCCCGTGGAACGGCTCGTGAGGAAGCGCTTCCCCTAGGCGTCCGGTCGCCGAACCGACCTGGGCAGGATCGTGGGACCATGGAGCCATGCTCGTGGACGCGCACTGCCACCTCACCGGTTCCTACCTGGCCCCCGACCAGGTGGAGGCCACCCTGGCGCGGGCGCGGGCAGAGGGCGTGACGGGCTTCATCGCCGTGGGCACGGATCTGGAGGATTCCCGGATCGTGCTGGACCTGGCCACCCGCACGCCCGGCGTCCAGGCCAGCCTGGGCGTGCATCCGCATGAGGCCAGCAGCTGGTCGCCGCAGGTGGCCGAGGCGCTGGGCCGGATGCTCGCGGATCCCGCCGTGCGCTTCGTGGGGGAGACGGGCCTCGACTGGCACTACGACCTGAGCCCGCGGGATGAGCAGGAGCTTGCGTTCCGGGCCCAGATCCGCCTGGCGAAGGCCCTTCGCAAGCCGCTGATGATCCACACTCGCTCGGCCCCCGAGGCGACGCTGCGGCTGCTGGAGGAAGAAGGCGCCGACGCGGTGAAGGGCATCATCCACTGCTTCAGCGAGGATCGCGCCTTCGCCGCGCGGGCCCTGGATCTGGGCTTCTACCTGAGCTTTTCGGGCATCACCACCTTCAAGAAGGCCGAGGCCATCCGCGACGTGGCGGCCTGGGCGCCGGAGGACCGCATCCTCGTGGAAACTGACGCGCCCTTCCTGGCCCCCGTGCCTTACCGGGGCAAACCCAACGAACCGGGCTACGTGCGCTTCACGGCCGAAGTGGTGGCCGAACTGCGCGGGATCCCCTCGGTGAAACTCGCGGAGCTGACCACGCGCAACCTGGAGGCCCTGTGCGGCTGGGCGCCCTCATCCTGACGGCGGCGCTGGCGGCGCCGAACCTCGCGGGCCAGGAACGCTCGCAGCATCCCTCCCTGCCCTGGGAGAAGGTGCTTCCCCTGGATTGGCAGAGTGGTCCCGCGGGCCTGCGAGCCGAGGGGTCGCTCCCGGCCCTGGAAGCCTCGACCGGCCCCGTGGTGGCGAAACTGACAGGGGATGGCACCCTGAGTATCTGGGATGCCCGGGGTATCATCCGGCTGAAGACCGGGCTGCCGGGACGTCCCCTCAAGGCCTGGCGGGACGGTGGTCTGCTGCTTCCCGAGCCTTCGGGCACCTGGCCCTTCCCCCAGGATTCGCCGCTAAGCCAGGGGTTGGGCGGCCTCCAGTGGGCCGCCGAGGATTTCCGGCCCTTCCTGCGGGGCTTGCTCTGGATCCTCGAGGATGGCGAAGGTTTCCTCACCGTGGTGCATCCCGCCACGGCGCGGGCCGTCCATCTGCCGCTTCCACCCGGGCGCGACCTCCAGCTGAGGTTCCTGCCGGATCGCCTGGAAGTGAGCGCTGGCGAGGTGGAGCAGGGCGCTCCCCGGCGCTGGTCCCTTCCCTGGATGGGCCTGCTGCCCCGCCTCGCGGAACTGGGCCCGCACAAGGACCCGGTCAAGACGGGCAGCGCCCTCGCACCCTTTCCCAAGGATTGAATTCGGGCCTTTCGGAATTGGCACGTCCTTGGCTGTGACCCATCTTGGAACCGACCCACTGGGATCCGGCATCCATCCCGCGGAGGGCCCCATGAACGCGACCTTCACCCAATCCCGACTCGCGGCGCTGCTGTTGCCCGCGGCCATCCTGGCGGCGGCGCCGCAGGCTCCTCAGCCGCCCGCGGCCCCCGAGGACGATGAGACCTACCAGGGCGAGTCGCCCGAGCGCTACGCCATGGTGCGGGCCCTGGAAGGCGACGTCACCATTCGCAAGGGCGATATCGAGGAATCCCTCAGCCGGGGCACGCCCATCGCGGAAGGGGATGTCGTGGAAAGCCGCGGCCGTGGCGTTCTGCAACTGGGTGATGGCACCCGCGTGGCTTTCGGCGGCGCCACCCGGTTCAGTGTGGCGGCCCTCTTCACGGACCGGAAGGGCGAGAAACAGGTTCTGCTCCGCCTCGACTACGGCCGGCTCCGCGTGCTGCTGGGCGGGCAGTCCGATGCCCGCTTCCGCGTGGACACCCCCTCGGGTACGGCCACCTGCTTCGACAAGGGCGCCTTCACCGTCGAGGCCGAGCGCGACAAGCTGGTGCGCCTGAAGGTGCACAGCGGTCGCGTGACCTTCACCAACGAACGGGACGAGGCCCGCATCGCCGCCGGCGAGCGCCTGACGGTCTACAGCCCGCAGGATGGCCTCGATCGCGTGCGCGGCTTCAACACCTATGACGGCGACGACTTCGACCGGTGGAGCGACCGCGCCGTGATCGTCCATCGCGGCGAAAGCTGGGATCACGTGCCCGCCGAGATCCGCTACTACGCTGATGATCTGGATAACCATGGCCGCTGGATCAACTCCGACGAATTTGGATGGGTATGGCAACCCAACGGCGTCGCCGAGGACTGGCGTCCCTACTACGAGGGGCGCTGGGCCCCCTACGCGGGGGGCATGACCTGGGTCTCCGACGAGCCATGGGGCTACATCGCCTACCACCACGGCCGCTGGCACTGGAGCGTGGGCGTGGGCTGGTGCTGGATCCCCGGCGTCTACTACAGCCCCGCCTGGGTGGCCTGGAACCATACGCCGGGCTATTGCGGCTGGGCGCCATTGGGCTACTACAACACGCCCTGCCACTGGGGCTACGGCGCCTGGCGTGGCGGCTACGCCTGGAACGTGGTGTCCATCAACTTCATCAACGCACCGAGGATCCACACCCGCGTCTACACGGATGTCCACGTCATCGGCACCTTCAACGGCCCTGGCGGCGGACCCCGCGACCTCCGCGCGCCCTGGCAGCGCTCCCCGCTGATCGTCTCGCGCACCGAGTTCCACAATCCCGGGCAGTTCCAGAACGCCTTCCAGCGTGACGTGAACCGGGAGCGCATGCGGAGCTACGAGCTGCAGGCGCGGAACACCACGGGCCGCGAAATCTTCCATCGGGAGCTGAGCCGCCCCAACCCGGTCGACTCGCGCCCGGGATCGCCGGTCGTGGCGCCCGTGCGGCGCCCCTTCGAAGAGCGCCGCAACCAGCCGGTGGAACGCTTCGCCCCCCGCGAGCGGCCCATCGAACAGCGGCCCGTCGAACCGCGTCCCGGCGACCCGCGCCCTCCCATCGCGCCGAGGCCCGAACCGCGCCGGCCAGACCAAACCCAGCCCCAGCCTTCTCGCGAGATCCGTCCCGAAGCCCCCCGGCCCACGCCGCGCATCGAGGAGCGCCGTCCCGACAATCCGCCGGTCCGGGACCGCTTCGAGAACCGCCGGCCCGTGGAAGAGCGGCGCCCCGAACCGCGGCCCGTGGAGGAGCGACGTCCCGAGCCCAGGCCCATGGAAGAACGGCGGCCGGACCCCGTGCGGGAACGCAGCCCCGAGCCCCGGCCCCGCATCGATCGCATGGATCGTGAGGAGCGCCGCCCGGAACCCATGAGGCCCGTGGAGCGGGAAAGCCGTCCCGCGCCGCGCCCCGAGCCCGCCCGTGAAAGCCGGCCTGCGCCGCGCCAAGAGCCCGCCCATGAAAGCCGTCCGGCGCCACGCCCCGAGCCGGCCAAGGAGAGGCCCCGCGAGGAAAAGAAGTCGCGCTGACCGTGAAGCGTGGCGCAAGGATCTACATGCGCTAATGAAGAAGGGCCCCGACTGGGGCCCTTCTTCTTGAACCGGAGCGCCCTCTAGGCCACTTCGATGGGGTAGATGCCCTTCTGGATGAGTTCGCTTGCGATGCGGCCGCGCAGGCGGGCGCTGCTGGTGGGGTGGAATTCGGTGAAGGCCTTCACGCCCGCCAGGGCATGACGCAGGGCTTCACCCTCCACCACGTCGGCGCAGAGCATGCGGGCGTCGCCGTGGACCTTGTGCCAGCTTTCGTTCACGTAGAGCTCGGTCATGTCCCGGGCGATCTGGGCCCAGCGGTGGCCGCCCTCCAGCATGCGTTCGGCGCGCACGACGGCGCTTTCCATGGTGTAGATCTCCATGAGCATGTTGCTCATGCGGGCCATGACCTCCTGGTTGTCGATGAGCTTCTGGCCCAGCACCTGCACCGCGAGGCCCGCCGCCAGCATGCACTGGCGCTTGCTCAGTTCCACACCGTGCTTGAGGCGGGCGAGGGGGCCCGTGAAGGTTTCGGCCTTGACGGGGTTCGAGATCTCCTTGGCCACCTGCTGGCCGAACTGCATGAGGGGTAGGTCGCCCTTCATGGCGCGCTTGAGCAGCGTGCCGGCGATGAGGAGGCGGTTGATCTCGTTGGTGCCCTCGAAGATGCGGTTGATGCGGCAGTCGCGCAGGGCCTTCTCGGGGGGGTACTCGGCGCTGAAGCCGTAGCCGCCGAAGGCCTGCACGGCCTCGTCCGCCACGAAGAAGAGGGCTTCGCTGGCCCAGACCTTGGAGATGCTGCATTCGATGGTGTATTCATCGATGGCGGCCATCTTGTCGGCGCCGGCCGTGGGGCTGTCCCAGCTGGTGCCGTGGAGGGCCTCGTCGATGTAGCCCACCGTGCGGAAGTTCATGGCCTCGCACACGAAGATCTTGGTGGCCATGTCCGCCAGCTTCTGCTGGATGAGGCCGAAGGAGTTGATGGACTTGCCGAACTGCTGGCGCTCGGTGGTGTAGCGGATGGCGTATTCCAGGATCCGCTTCATGCCTCCCTGGCTGCCCACACCCAGCTTGAAGCGGCCGATGTTGAGGATGCCGAAGGCGATCTTGTGGCCCTTGCCGATTTCGCCGAGCAGGCGGTCCTTGGGGATGCGGCAGTTCTCGAGGATGACGGTGCGGGTGGAGCTGCCCTTGATGCCCAGCTTCTTTTCCTCGGCGCCGGTGCTGATGCCGGGATCGGTCTTTTCGACGATGAAGGCGCTGAACTGCTGGCCGTCCACCTTGGCGAAGATCACGAAGACATCGGCGAAGCCGGCGTTGGTGATCCACATCTTGGTGCCGTTCAGCACCCAGCTGTCCCCGTCGAGCACGGCCGTGGCCTTCGCCCCGAGCGCGTCGGATCCGCTGCCGGCCTCGGTCAGCGCGTAGGCGGCCAGCCACTCGCCGGTGGCGAGCTTGGGCAGGTAGGTCCTCTTCTGGGCCTCGGTGCCGAAGTAGACGATGGGCAGGGTGCCGATGCCCGTATTGGCGCTGTAGGTCACGGCGAAGCTGCCCTGCTTGCTCATCTCCTCGAGCACGAGCATGGCCGTGCGCTTGTCGACGTCCATGCCCTCGTAGGCTTCTGGAACCTCCAGGCCCAGCAGGCCCAGTTCGCCGGCCTTCTTCATGAGCTCGACCGTGAGGGGGAGGTTGAGCTTGTCGATCTCCTCGTCCTTGGGCAGCACCTCGCCCTGGATGAAATCCTTGGCGGCCCGGGCGAATTCCTTGGCCTCGTCGCCGAAATCCTCAGGGGTGAACTGGGGCATCGCCCCGATGGGGGTCAGCAGGAAACTGCCTCCCTTGACCTGCTCTGCAGCAGCGGTGCTCATTGGGTCCTCCGGATTGGGTAGGGTCCAAGATGGGTGGTCGGAGGCCGCTTGGCTAGCCTCTACCTCTGGTCAATGGGGATAAGGCTGTCCGGGGGGACCGCCACGGGGCCATCTGGTCTGGTTCAATGGAAGGTGCCAGGAGGTTGGATGCCGGAAGGCCGTGATGTGCAGCAGATGTTTTCGGCCATTGCCGGAAAGTACGATGTCTTGAACCACGTCCTGTCCGGCGGCGTGGACTTCTGGTGGTGGTGGCGCATGGCCCGGGTCAGTGGCGCGGCGCCGGGGAAGCGCTTCCTCGACGTGGCGGCGGGCACCGGCGATTCCAGTCTGGCCCTCGCGCGCCGGGGCGCGGACGTGGTGAGCACCGATTTCACCCACGCCATGCTGCGCCTGGGGCCGGCCAAGTTCGCGCGCAAGGGCCTCGCCTCGAAGATCTGGGCCTCCAGCGATGCGGACGCCCAGCGCCTGCCCTTCCGCGATGCGAGCTTCGACGGGCTCACCATCTGCTACGGCATCCGCAACGTGGAGCAGCGTCCCCTGGCCTACGCCGAATTCCTGCGCGTCCTGCGCCCCGGCGGCCAGCTCACGATCCTCGAATTCAGCACGCCGGTCTGGCCGGGCCTGAAGGCCTTCTACAACTGGTACAGCCTGCGGGTGCTGCCGCGTATCGGCGCCTGGATCAGCGGCGACGATTCGGCCTACACCTACCTGCCCGAAAGCATCCGCAGCTTCCCGGACCAGCCCTCCCTGGCGGAGGAACTGAAAAGCGCGGGCTTCCGCGAGGTCCGCTGGACGAACCTCACAGGGGGTATCGTGGCCCTTCACACGGGTGTGAAGTAGGTCAGAGTTCGCGGTGCCGCTCGTCGAGCATCTGGTCGAGGATGTGGACCACTTCCTCGCTGGCGCGTTCGGCGGATTCGAAGTGGCTGAAGATGCGGTTCTGTAGCGCTTCGTCCTTGTCCCAGGAGGTGCCCAGCAGGTTGACGGCCTCCTGAATGCTGGCGTGGACGCCCGCATGGGGGGTCTCCAGCCGATGGAAGGATGGCACGTGGGAATACTGCTCGGCCCCCTGGCCCTGGTAGTACCAGGCGCCCAGCCGGCACTCGCGGTGGTCGGTGCGGATGGCGCGGGCTTCGGGGGAATCGGGCCCCTGGTGCAGCACGCGGTAGCCGTTCTGCTTGAAGAGGAAGTGGTCCACCTTGACCAGGGAGGCGAAGCTGAAGTCCTGGGCCTTATCCACCTGGACCATGGAGGTCTTGGCGGAATCGGCGAACTTCAGCACCTGGGAGCGGAAGTCGCGCACGGCGTTCCGGCTGCCTTCGGCGATCTCCTTCACCTGCTCTGAATCCTTGATCATCCGGCTGGTGGCTTCCCCGAAGGATTCGATGGTGGCCGCGATGGAGGCCGCGGCGTCCTTGGTGTTTTCGGAGAGGGTGCGCACCTCTTCGGCGACGACGGCGAAGCCCTTGCCGATCTCTCCCGCGTGGGCGGCCTCGATGGCGGCATTCAGGGCCAGCAGGTTGGTGCGGTCCGCCACGTCGGTGATGACCTGGACGATCTGGTTGATCTCGTCGCCCTTCTCGTGGAGCAGCGTGGTCTGGGCGTTGGTCTGGGCGATCATCTCGGCCACCTGGTTGAGGTTGGCCACCAGGTTCTCGATGGTGGTTCGGCTGCCCTCGGCCTCCTGGGCCGTCTCCTTCGAGATCTGGCCCACCACGCCCAATTCCTGCGTCATGCTCATCAGGTATTCCTGGATGGACTTCAGGTTTTCGATGAGGTTGCCGGAATTGAGATCGGTGATGCGGGCGATGAGGCGTTCCTTGATGGCCATGTGCTGCACCTGGCCGAGGCTTTCCACGGAGACGTTCACCCGGGTCATGGCGTCCTTGAAGGCCCCGTGAAGGCCCTGGTCCATGGCGAGCCGGAAGGTCTTGCCCTGGCTCGCGTGGTCGAAGGCGGAGAACACTTCACGGAAGTAGGCCTCCTGCTGATCCAGCAGGTCGTTGAGGGCCCAGGCCAGTTCACCCGTGGCCGCGCCCTTCTTGATGCCCGTCATCCGCTGGTCGAGGTTGCCATCGGCGGCGGCCTTCAGGTTCTTCGTGAGGTTTTTGATGGCCAGCAGGACGCGATGGACCGTATAGAGGGTCAGCCCCAGCAGGAGGGCCGTCACGGCGAACAGCGCCCAGCCGAAGGTGGAAACCCGCCCCGAGCCCGTGGCGACGAGGTAGCCGAAGACGAGGAACAGCCCCAGCGTGAGGGCGACCAGATAGTGGACCCTAGAGCCCAAAGACAAATTCTTCATAGCTCATGCCCTTCTGTTCGAGTGCTTGATGGAGGACGGCCAGTGAGGCCTTCATGCCCGCCTGGCCGTCACCGGCGCGCCGCTCGGCGTCGAGCATGGCCCGGTAGAGTCCGCTGACGGCCTGGACGGCCTCGGGTTTCGGCTTGCGCCGGACGGAGTAGTAGCCGATGAGGTTCCCCCGGGAATCGAAGGAAGGGGTGATGTTGGCGAAGACCCAGTAGAAGCTGCCATCCTTGGCCAGGTTTTTCACGTAGGCGCAGATCTCGCTCTTCGCCTGGATGGTGTCCCAGAGCAGCTTGAAGACGGACCGGGGCATGTCGGGGTGGCGCAGGATGTTGTGCGGCGCGCCGAGCAGTTCCTGTTCCGAGTAGCCGGAGATGTCGATGAAGACCCGGTTCCCGTAGGTGATGAGTCCCTTGAGGTCCGTCTTGGACACTATGAAATCATTTTCACCCAGGACTTTTTCGTGTTGGGTTGGTTGAGGCCGAAGGCTCATGGGCGAGATCTCCACCCACGTGGTATCGGTCACCTCATGAGGGCTTTCTTAGTTCTGGCGGCTTGGCCGGTATTTACATCCCCGACAGCGGATAGCGGCCCTGATCCACAAGGACTTGGGCGATCCGCTCACGCAGGGAAGACAGGGGCATCGGGGCCGGGGCGTGCATGGCCAGGAGGTCGGCCAGGAGGGTATCCAGGGCCGGGCCGGTGGCGAGTTCGGCCGCCAGCATGCGGGCCTCGGATTGCACGCGGTTCCAGGCTTCCTGGGCGTAGACGGTGGCCAGATCCCGGGCCAGGCCGGCCCAGCGATGACCGCTCTCGGTCAATTTCTTCGCGCGGACCACGGCCGATTCCATGGCGTAGACCTCCACCAGCAGGTTGCTGATGCGGGCGGTGGCCTCCTGGTTGTCCAGGATCTTCGGGCCATGTTCGGCCTGGGCCCGGGCGATCACCTTGAGGGCGAGGGCCTTGGCGAGGGCCACGGTCTTCAGCAGCTCGTCCTGGGGCAGATCCACCGGGGCCGCGTCGCTGCCCGCCAGGGGAAGGCCATCCACACCGCCGCAGCGCTTGAGGAAGGTGCCCGCGATGAGCAGACGGTTGATCTCGTTGGTGCCCTCGAAGATGCGGTTGATGCGGCAGTCGCGGTAGATTTTCTCGGCCGGATATTCGGCGCTGAAGCCCGCGCCACCGAAGGTCTGCACGGCGTCGTCGGCGGTGGCGAAGAGGGCCTCGCTGCCCCAGACCTTGGACATGGAGGCTTCCACGGCGTACTCGTCGATGGCCTTCATCTTGTCGGCGCCGCCGGTCTCGCTGTCCCAACTGGTCTGGGCCAGGGCCTCGTCGAGGTAGCCGATGGTGCGGAAGCTCATGCTTTCGCCCACGAAGATCCGCATGGCCATGTTCGAAAGCTTCTGCTGGATGAGGCCGAAGGCCGTGAGGGGCTTGCCGAACTGGGTGCGCTCGCCGGCATATTTCAGGGTGTATTCCAGCACCCGCTTGCCGGCGCCCACGGAACTCGCGCCTAGCTTGAAGCGGCCGATGTTCAGGATGCCGAAGGCGATGCGGGCACCCTTGCCCTTGCCGCCCAGCAGCCGGTCTTCAGGGATGCGGCAGTTGTCGAGGATGACCGTGCGCGTGGAGCTGCCCTTGATGCCCATCTTCTTTTCTTCGGCGCCCGTGCTGATGCCGGGGTCGGTCTTTTCGATGATGAAGGCGCTGAGGTGGCTGCCGTTGACCTTGGCGAAGACGGTGAACACGTCGGCGAAACCGGCATTGGTGATCCAGGCCTTGGTGCCGTTCAGCACCCAGTGACCATCCTGCAGCACGGCGGTCGTCTTGGCACCCAGGGCGTCGGAGCCGCTGCCCGCCTCCGTCAGCGCGTAGGCCGCCACCCACTCGCCGGTGGCGAGCTTGGGCAGGTACTTCGCCTTCTGCTCGTGGTTCCCGAAGTAGACGATGGGCAGGGAGCCGATGCTCGTGTGGGCGCAGTAGCTGGTGGAGAAGCTGGCCTGCTTGGCCATCTCCTCGAGGACCAGGAGGGCCGTCTTCTTGTCGAGGTCCAGGCCGCCGTAGGCCTCGGGGATCTCGATGCCCAGGATGCCCAGCTCGCCGGCCTTGGCCAGCAGATCACGGCTCAGCTCGAGGTCGAGGTGATCGATCTCCTCGTCCCGGGGCAGGATCTCGCCGTTCACGAAATCGCGGGCGGCTTCGGCGATGGCCAGCGCGTCTTCGCTGTTCTCTTCGGCGATGAACTGGGGCAGGGAGCCCGCGGGATGAAACATGAAACTGCCGCCGCGCACCAACTGGGTCTCGACCAAGGCCATGGGAACCTCCCGATGCCTCGATGATCTACCTGGAGTCAGAAGGGCTCCACTCCTATTGTGGAGACCTCGGTCACAAAAGGCGGTTACCACATCAGATGAGGCGTTTCTGGCCCTGGGGATGGTTGAGGACCACCTTCTTCACATGCTCGATCCAGGTGGCGCGGCCACCGGGTTCCAGGCGCTCATGGGGCAGGGAGCGTTCGTCGAGCAGCTTGTCCACGAGTTGGTCGATGGCCTCGGCGAAAAAGGTGTCCGTATCGCGGATGCCGTCGGCGGCCAGCGTGCCGCCGAAGGGCACCTTGAAGAGCAGGTCGTAGCCCTTCATCCAGTGGTGCATGAACCGCTCGATGGGCAGCTGGCGGCCGAAGGCCAGCATCATGTAGGCGTAGTTGTCGAGCACGCTACGGTCGCAGACGACCACGTCGTGCTGGCTGCCCGAGCGGATCTCTTCGGCCATCTGGGTGAGGAAGATCCAGGTCTGGGCTTCCAGGGAGGTCTTCTGGTTGATGGGCAGGGGGGAGAGCCGCGCCACCTCCTTCACGATGTCCACGTGGACGCCCTCCCGCTTGAGCACGGCGGCCAGTTCGTAGCAGAGGGTGGTCTTGCCCACCCCGTGGGTGCCGATGAATGCGACTTTCAAACGTCTTCTCCCGATTCTGCCTGGGCTCGGCGGGCTTGCATCTCGGCGCGGAAGGCGGCGGCGCAGTCGGGGCAGACGCCGTGGGTGAAGGTGGCTTCGGTGTGCTCGGAGAGGTAGGTCTCGATCTGTTTCCAGTAGCCGTGGTCGCCGCGCACCTTCTTGCAGTGGCTGCAGATGGGGAGCATGCCCTTGAGGGTCTTCACCTCGGCCAGGGCCTGGGTGAGCTCGAGGATGAGGCGGTCCCGCTCGGCCTCCATGCGCTTGCGCTCGGTGACGTCGCGGGTGACGCCCTGGAGCCCCTGCACGCTGCCGTCCTCGCCCCAGACGATGCGCATGCGGACTTCCACCTGGATCTCGCGGCCATCCTTGTGGCGGAGGCTGACTTCCACGGCTTCGGTCTCGAAGGGCTGGGATCCGGCGGGCAGGTTCCGCGCGCCGGCGATCTTCTTGTAGAGCTGGTCCCGCCCCTGGGCGGAGAAGGTGCGGTCGCTCAGGCTGAGGCGGACGGCCTCTTCCGGCGTCCAGCCCCGCTGCCGCAGGATGGAGGGGCTGATGTAGGTGACCCGCCCTTCGGCGTCCGCCGTCCAGATGACGTCCAGGGCGTTCTCGGCCAGCAGGCGGTACTTGGCCTCCTCCTGGGCCAGCCGGTCCTGGGCGGCCAACTGGCGGCGCCAGGCGGCCTTGGCCATCCAGGTCACGACCGCGGAGAGCACGATCAGGCCCATCACCGCGAGTCCCGCCAACAGGGCCTCCTTGCGCCAGGGATGCAGGTAGTCCGCCTGGCCCAGCGACACGAGGAGGAAGAGGGTCGGATTCGAAAGCCGTCGGAAGGTGTAGGTCCGTACCTCACCGTCCAGGCGCGAATGGGTGGAGAAGTGGCTCACGGCCAGGCCGGACCGCACGGCGTCCAGGTATTCGCCCTCGACCCGGGTGTCTCCGATGAGCTGCTCCAGGCCGGGGAAGGAGGGGTACCGGGTGATGAGCGACAGGTCGGCCCCTCGGAGGGAGATGGAACCCCGGCCTCCCACATCCACGCGGGAAAGCAGCTGGTTGAGGTGGTCGAGGGGGATGGTCGCGTAGACGATGCCCCCGAACCCGTCCTTGGGTTTGTTCAGCCGCCGCGCCAGGATCATCACCCACTTGCCGCTGAAGCGGCTGACGAGAGGAGGCGACACCACCAGGCCGGCCTCGGGATGCGCCTTCAGCTGCTGGAAGTAGCCGCGATCAGCGATGCTGAGGTGAGGTTGGGCTTTGAGGATGGATGTGCCGTGGTTGACGAACCCATCGGCATCCGCTGTGCGGAGGGCATCCAGCCACTTGAGGCGCGGGAACTGGGTCGCCAGGCTGGTTTCGATCCTTTCTCCACCATCCCCCGGGCCCGGGCGTTCCGCCTCGTCCTTGACGGCGAGGAGGACCAGGTCGATCTGGTGGATGGTGGCCAGAAGGTTCTCTTCGAGCACCTGGGCCAGGTTGTGAGTGGTCTGTTCCGCCCGTTGGATGTACTGGGCCCGACTGATCGTCAGGGTCGCCACGGCGAAGACCACGATGAGCAGATTGAAGAGTGCCACGCCCCAGGCCAGAGCCCGCGCGGTGCTCCGCTCGGGTCGAGGCGCCTGGGGATCGGGGCTGCTCATGCCTGCTCCGGGTGATGGGATGATTCCACGCCCCCGCGCGTTCCAACGCAGACCTCCTCTGGAGGAGGGGCGTCGATGAACGGGTGGGTTCAAGCCTCCAGTATCCCCGGGGACCAGGGACTCCGGCCTGTGTTCTCCATCACGGAAGCAGAAGGGCTAGAACAGGCTGGTGCCGTCCATGGCCTCGGGCTGGGCGAGGCTGAACAGTTTCAGGAGGGTGGGGGCCACGTCGCTGAGGGCACCGCCACTGCGGAGCTGGCGGGCCTCGAAGCCTTTGGCCACCAGCACGGCGGGCACGGGATTCAGGGTATGGGCGGTGTGGGGGTTGCCGCCCTCGTCGCGCATGCATTCGCAGTTGCCGTGGTCGGCCGTGATGAACAGGGCGCCGCCTGCGGCCAGGGTGGCGTCGGCGATGCGACCCACGGCGCCGTCGATGGCCTCGCAGGCGGTGACGGCGGCGGCCAGGTCACCGGTGTGGCCGATCATGTCGGGGTTGGCCAGGTTGCAGACCAGCAGCCGGTAGTCGCCGGACCGGATGGCCGCTTCGAGCCCCTGGCTCACGTCCGCCAGGCTCATCTCGGGCTGCAGATCATAGGTGGCCACCTTGGGCGAGGGCACCAGCCGCCGCACTTCCCCTTCGAAGGGTTCTTCCCGACCGCCGTTGAAGAAGTAGGTGACGTGGGCGTATTTCTCGGTCTCGGCCGTGCGGAACTGCTTCCAGCCCTGGGCGCTGATGAGCTCGCCCAGGATGTGGTCGAGGCTCTGCGGCGGGTAGGCGACGGAAAGAAAAGGATCCAGTTCGGCATCGTAGGCCGTGAAGGTCACGAGCTTCACGGCGGGGCGCTTTTTCTGGGTGAAGCCTGCAAAAGCCGGATTCACCAGGGCGTGGCACATCTGCCGGGCCCGGTCGGCGCGGAAATTGAAGAAGAGCACCCCGTCTCCGTCGGCGATGGGATGGAAGGCATCCAGCTTGGTGGGGGCCACGAACTCATCCGTTTCACCGCGCTCGTAGGCGGCGGTGATGGCGGCCAGGGCATCGGGAGCCGTCTGGGCGGCATCCCCATCCACGTAGAGCTTCCAGGCCTGCTCGGTGCGCTCCCAGCGCTTGTCCCGGTCCATGGCAGTGTAGCGGCCGCAGACGGAGCCGAGGGTGACGAGGGGGCAGGCGCGCAGTTGGAAGGTCAGCCACTGCAGGTAGCCGTCGGCGCTCTTCTGGCCCGTGTCGCGGCCGTCAGTGATGGCGTGGATGGTGGTGGGCACGCCTTCGGCCTGGGCCCACTGGGCCAGGGCCACGAGGTGGTTCTGGTGGCTGTGGACGCCGCCGTCGCTCACGAGGCCCAGCAGGTGGAGCCGCTTGCCCGACGTTTTCAGATCCTTCAGGAGACCGCCGATGGCGGCGTTCTCGCGGAAGGTGCCGCGCCGGATGGCCGCGTCGATGCGGGTGAGTTCCTGCCAGACGACGCGCCCGGCGCCCAGGTTCATGTGCCCCACCTCCGAATTGCCGAACTGGCCATCCGGCAGGCCCACGGCCTCGCCGCTGGTGAGCAGCTGGGTGGTGGCGTAGGCCTTGCGCAGCTCGTTGAAGCGCGGCATGGAAGCGACGAAGGTGGCGTCGAAGGCGTTCCGGGGGCCGTCGCCGAAGCCGTCGAGGATGAGGAGGGTGATGGGGCCTTGGATCATGGGCGGGGTCAGTCCTTTTTCGCGGTGCGCTGTTTGGCCTTGAGGCCTCTGGGCAGGTCCTCGGGCACGAATCCGATGCGGTGCTCCTCGTGGGCCGGCTCCTCCTCGTCCTGGAGGGTCTTCAGCACCAGCTCCAGTTTCTGTTCCAGGGCCGATACCCGGGCGGACAGCTCGGCCTGGGTGGTGAGCAGGTGGCGGGCCTCGGCGAAGGCCGGCAGCAGACTCAGCAGCCGGGATTCCTTCTCTGGAAGCAGGCCGGTCAACAGGGCGGCGCCGGCCTCGGTGAAGGCCAGGATGGGGGCTTCGGGGATTTTCTGCCGCTCCTCGGCCGTGAGGGGGAAGACGAGGGACTCATGGAAGCGCTCGGGGTGGGCCTCCACGAGGGCCGTCAGGGCACTTGTCTCCATGCCCAGCTGGTCGGCCAGGGCCTGGTCGGGCAGGGCGGCCGTGTCGCGGATCCAGAGGAGCCGCGACAGCACCTCGACGGGGGCGCTCACGGCACCTGCTCGCCGTGGGGATTGGACAGCAGGTAGAGCACGGCCATGCGGACGGGCACGCCGTTGGTCACCTGGTCGAGGATGAGGTTGTTCGGGCCGTCGGCCACGTCGCTGGTGATTTCCAGGCCGCGGTTGATGGGACCGGGGTGCAGCACCACCACGTCCTTCTTTGCGCGCTTCATGCGGGCCGGGTTCAGCTGGAAGTAGCGGCTGTACTCGCCCTGGCCGGGGATGTAGGCGCCGGTGCCACGTTCGAACTGGGCGCGCAGCATCATGATGGCGTCCTGCTGGGGGATGATGGCGTCGAAGTCGTAGCTGATGTCGATGGAGGGCCAGGTGGCCTTCAGTTCCACGGGCAGGAGGGTGGGGGGGCCGACGAGGGTGACCTTGGCGCCCATGCGGGTGAGCAGCCAGAGGTTGGAACGCACCACGCGGCTGTTGCGGATATCGCCCACGATGGCCACGCGCAGGCCTTCGAGCCGGCCGAAATGCTTGCGCAGGGTGTAGGCGTCCAGCAGGGCCTGGGTGGGGTGCTCGTGGGCGCCGTCCCCGGCGTTCACGATGCTGGCCTTCATGTGCCGGGCCAGCAGGGCGTGGGCCCCGGGGGCGCTGTGCCGCATGACGATGAGGTCCGGGTGCATGGCCTCCAGGTTCATGGCCGTGTCGACGAGGGTCTCGCCCTTGTTCAGGCTGCTGGTGTCGGCGTCGAAGTTGATGATCTCGGCCGACAGGCGCTTTTCGGCGATCTCGAAGCTGTTGCGGGTGCGGGTGCTGTTCTCGAAGAAGAGGTTGACCACCAGCTTCTTGCGCAGGGCGGGGACGATCTTGATGCTGGGGCGCTCGCAGACCTCCTCGAAGGCCTGGGCCTGGTCCAGCAGAGCCGTGATGTCCCGGGGGCTCAGGGGCTCGATGCCCAGCAGATGCTTGTGGGGGAAGACGTAGCGTTCAGACGTCATTAACAGGCCTCCACGGTGACGCCGTCTTCACCGTCAACTTCCTTTACGCGCACCGCCACCCGCTGTCCGGGGGGCACCTCCACCCGCAGCCCCGCCAGATCCGCCTGGATGGGGAGTTCCCGGCCGCTGCGGTCGGCCATGACGAGGAGCATCACCCGGCGGGGCCGGCCATGGTCCAGCAGGGCGTCCAGGGCCGCGCGCACCGTCCGGCCTGTGTAGAGGACGTCATCCACGAGGACCACGGTCCGTTCCTTCAGGGTGAAGGGGATCTCCGTGGGACGGACGATGGGGCTGCCCACCATCTCGGTGAGGTCGTCCCGGTAGAGCGTGATGTCCAGGGCGCCCACGGGCACCTGGGCGCCGGTGGCGGCCCTCAGCAGGATGGCCAGGCGCTCGGCCAGGGGTAGGCCCCGGGAGCGGATGCCTAGGAGGACGACCTCCTCATCGGCCTTCAGGCGGGCCACCAGATCGGTGGCCAGGCGCCGGAGGGTCGCCTCCATCTGACCGGGGTCCATGGGGCAGGGGCCTGGGGCAGCGGGCATGGAACCTCCGGGGTGCGCTCCCCCACGGGGCGCGCTCGCACGTTTCAGTCTAGCCGAGCCGGGCCCCTGGTCGGAGACCCCGGGGCAGCTTTTGCAGGATTCAAGTTGGAAACCCGCCCCTCCGATGCCCCATCTGAGGACACTCATGAGTCAGGAACGGCGACAGTACCAACGGATCCCCCTGGAGGCCAACCTGAGCTTCCAGGAATTGAGTTTTCACAAGGGCGAGATCCCGGCCACGAGCAGCTACAGGGACGTGTCGGCCGGCGGCCTGCTGGTGGATTCCCCCCGGGCCTACCCCCTGGGGACCCTGCTCAAGCTGGAGCTGCGGGTGCCCGGCTGGGGCCGCTACCAGAACCACTTCGGGCCTGTGCAGGACGCCGAGGCCCGCCCCCTGGTGGCTCTCGGCATGGTCGTCCGGGTCGAACAGCTGGATTCCGGCGGCTACGAACTGGGCGTGAAGTTCCAGAACGTCTACCCTGATGACCTCGATGCCCTCATCAAATTCCTGGAGGCCTACGCGCCTCCCCCCTCTCTCTGATTCCGTTTCACCATCCTTTCCAGGAGGCCCCCCGTGAAGATCCTCATCGTGGACGATTCCTCGACGATGCGGCGCATCATCATCAACACCCTTTCGCGCATCGGCTACACCGATGTGGTCGAGGGTGAGAACGGCAAGAACGGGCTGGAAAAGCTCGGCCAGGGCGGGGTGGAGATGATCATCACCGACTGGAACATGCCCGAGATGGATGGCCTCGAATTCGTGAAGACCGTGCGCGGCCAGAATGCCGCCATCCCGATCCTCATGGTGACGACCAACGCCGCCAAGGAGGACATCGTCGAGGCGCTCCAGGCCGGCGTGAACAACTACGTGGTGAAGCCATTCACCCCGGAGACCCTCAAGGAAAAGATCGAATCCCTCCTCGGGTAGGGAGCAGGCCATGGACCAGTCCGAAATCGACGCCCTCCTCGCCGGAGGTGGCAAATCACCCAAGAAGCCCAAGGGGGGCAAGGGCTCTGAGCCGGATCCGGCCCCGGCGCCACCCGCGCCCCAGTCTGCGGCCCATGGCGAGCCCCACAAGGATGGCAGCGGCCACGTGATCTCCGAGTTGGACACGGTCACGGCCGTGACCGAGCGCGAGTCCAACAAGGTCATGGACCAGCTGGACCAGATCAGCCGGCTCGTATCCCGCCAGCAGCAGCTCATCACGGACATGATGCGCCACGAAGGCGCCCAGGCCCAGGGCGTCCAGAAGGCCATCCACGAGGTCATGAGCGCCAGCAAGGAGATCCAGGACAAGGTCTTCGAGGCCATGGACCTGATGCAGTTCCAGGACATCACCCGGCAGAAGCTGGAGCGCATCGTCCACCACCTGCGCCAGATCCACGACTACATCGTCGATCTGCTGGGCACGGGCCTGAAGAGCGATGCCGAACGGCCCTCCATTAGCCACACCATCGCCCAGACGGGCACCACGCCCGACGAGAACAAGGCCCACGCGGATGCCGTGATCGAGGCCTTCAAATCCCAGAAGAAGGGGTAAACCATGGCCGCCGAGTCCACCCAGGCCCTCCTCGCCACGGAGCTGGTGCCCTCGGGCCAGCTGGTGACCTTCACGCTCGACGGCGTGGAGTTCGGCCTGGACATCGACCGGGTGCAGGAGATCACCCATCGCATCGATGTGACGCCCGTTCCGGGCAGCCCCAGCTTCATCCTGGGCGTCATCAACCTGCGCGGGCTCATCATCCCGGTCATCGACAGCCGGGTGCGTTTCCACCTGGCCCCCCAGGAGCCCACGACGAAGACCCGCATTATCGTGATGCGGATGGCCAGCGGCCCCACGGGCCTGCAGGTGGATTCCGTGGCCGAGGTGGTGCGCCTGGAGGATCACACCGTCCGGGAGACGCCCCCCCTTGTGGCGGGCATCCGCGCCGAATACCTGGCGGGTATGGTCACGGTGGGCACGCGGCTCATCACGCTCATCCACCTCGAGAAGCTGCTGGACAGTGCCGAGCTGACGCGCCGGGCCGAATTCGATGATCTGGCCGTCACCGGCACCTTTGCGGGCGGCGGCGAGGGGGACGAGGAACTCGAAGAGGATGGTCGGCCCTTCGTCACCTTCCGGTTGGGCGCCGAATCCTTCGGCATCGCCCTGCATGAGGTGGAGGAGATCGTCGAGCTGCCCCCTGTGACCAAGGTCCCCGACGCTCCCGACTACGTGCTGGGGGTGATCTGCCTTCGCGACCAGGTGATGCCGCTGGTGGACCTCTCCGAGATCCTGTCCATCCAGCAGGCCGGCGCCGAGCGCAAGCGGGATATGGTGGTGCTGCTCTCCTTCGGCACCGCGCGGATCGGCGTGGTGGTGGACGAGATTCAGGAGATCCTGCGCGTGCAGGACGGCCAGATGTTGCCGCCGCCCCAGACCCTGTCCGAAGCCGAGCGCGAGCATCTGGAGGGCATCCTCCTCCTGCCGGGCCGCATGGTGAGCCTCATCAACGTGCTGAAGATCATCACCGGCGACGACCAGGAGAAGATCGCCGCCATGGGGCAGGGCCTCGGCCTCGCCGACACGCGGGTCCAGGAAACGACTCCGAGCCTGGAACTGGTGGTCTTCCGCCTGGGGCCTGAAAGCTACGGCCTGCGTCTGCACGAGGTCCGCGAAATCATCATGGTGGGCCAGATCACGCCCGTGCCGCGCGCACCCCATTTCGTGGACGGCGTGCTCAACCTGCGCGGCGAGGTGATGCCAGTGGTGGATCTGCGCACACGCTTCGGGCTTGAGCGGGTGGAGGCCACCAGCATTTCGCGCATCCTCATCACGAGCATTGGCGGTGTCTACACGGGCCTCGTGGTGGATGCCGTGGACGAGGTGCGGCCGGTGGACCTGCACCGCTTCGGTCCCCCGCCCGCCGTCACCGCCGTGGGCGCCAACCGCTACATCGAAAAGGTGGCGCGGCTGGACAACGGCATGATCTTCCTGCTCGAACTTCAGCAGCTCCTGACCGACGCGGAGACCGAGCAGCTCCAGGGCCTCCAGGGGCGCCGCAACAGGACGGGTGAGCCATGAGCGATTTCGCCCTCGACGATCCCAGCTTCTACGAGGATTTCCTCGTCGAGGCGCAGGAGCATTTCGAGCAGATCGAATCCAACTTCCTGGCGCTTGAGGAATCGCCCGGCGACCTGGATTTGCTGAACGCCATCTTCCGCAGCGTCCACACCATCAAGGGCGCCGCGGGTTTTCTGGGGCTGCAGAAGGTCCAGGCCGTCGCCCACGTGGGCGAGAACGTGCTGGACGACCTCCGCAAATCCCGGATGGAACTCAGCGACCGCGTGATGGAACTGCTCTTCGAAACCGTGGACATGCTCAAGGTCCTGGTCGAGGATGTGCGCGTCCAGGTCCGAAAGCAGGGGGAGGCCGAGGATCCCGATCCCAGCGAGCTGATCCGCAACCTCGAATCGCTGAAGAAGGGAGGCGAGGCCCAGGCCCCCACCCAGGCCGCCGCCTCCACGGGCACCCTGAACCTGCCGGCGCCCCTGGCCCGCGTGAGCGAGGCCGGACGAAGCGCCGCCGCCACGGCCCTGGCCGAGGGCAAGACCGTGCTGGGCATCCATGCGGAACTGGCGGGCACGATCTACGGCACGGCCTTCAATCCCCTCTCGCTCTTCCAGATGGTCGACCTGGTGGGCAAGCTGCTGCACCGCCAGTTGATCCCTCGGGAACCCGAGGTGGATCTCGAAAGCTTCGAAGCCCGCGCCTTCCACCTGGATCTGGTGATGATCATCGAAGCCACCGAGCCCATGGAGGAGATCCGCAAGGTCTTCGGGGCCGTGACCAACGCGACCATCAGCTTCTACCCCTTGAGTCTGGAGACGGCCTCGGCCGCGACTGCCGCCGGCGACGGCGCGCCCGCCGCGGAGGACCGCCGCAAGAGCGGCCGCCGCAACACGGATGACAAGGGCGCCTCCGACACCATCCGGGTGAGCCAGGCCAAGCTCGAGCAGTTCATGAACATCGTGGCCGAGCTCATCATCAGCAAAACGATGATCAGCCACCTCGTGGAGCGCCTGATCCCCCAGGTCAACGGGCACCCCGCCTCGACCGTGGCGAAGGAGCTGGCCCACGCCTCCGTCTACCTCGACCACGTGAGCAAGGAGATCCAGGCCTCGGTGCTCGGCATCCGCATGGTGCCGGTCAAGACCATCTTCTCCAAGTTCCCGCGCATGCTGCGCGACCTGGCCAAGAACAGCGGCAAGAAGATCGATCTGCAGATGGTCGGCGAGGACACCGAGATCGACAAGAGCATCATCGAGGAGCTGGGCGACCCGATGATCCACCTCATCCGCAACAGCGCCGACCACGGCATCGAGATGCCCGAGGCCCGCGTGAAATCGGGCAAGTCCGAGGTGGGCACCGTGATCCTACGGGCCCGTCACGAGGGCGACAGCGTGGTGGTGGAGATCGAGGACGACGGCAAGGGCATCGACCCCACCATCATCCGCGCCAAGGCCGTGGAGAAGGGCCTGCTGACCCAGGACCGCGCCGACGCCATGCCCGACGATGAAGTCATCGAGATGATCTTCGCTCCGGGCTTCAGCACCGCCGCCAAGGTGACGGACATCTCGGGCCGCGGCGTGGGCATGGACGTGGTGCGCTCCAACGTGCGCAAGCTCAACGGCCGCGTGGGCGTGCGCTCCACCGTGGGCAAGGGCTCGGTCTTCACCATCAAACTGCCGCTGACGCTGGCCATCATCGACGCCCTGCTGGTGAAGAGCGGCAACCAGGTCTTTGCGCTGCCCGGCACCGCCGTGGAAGAGACGCTCATCGTGCCGCTGGAGAGCGTGTCCCACCTCACCAGCCGCCAGGCCATCAACCTTCGCGGCGAGGTGCTGGGCGTCTGCCGCCTCAAGCACCTGCTGAAGTCTGCCGCCCCCGTGAACGAGGCTGATGAAACCGACGGCCTGTCCGTGGTGGTGGTTTCGGCCGCCGGACGGCGCATGGGCATCATCGTGGATGCCTTCGTCCGCCGCCAGGAAGTGGTCATCAAGCCCCTGGCGCCCTACCTCGCCAGCCTGCCCGGCATCAGCGGCGCTTCCATCATGGGTGATGGCGGCGTGGTGCTGATCCTCGATCCCGCCGAACTCCTTCAGCTCGCCGTCCAGGAGGCCGTGTGAGCCTTGGCGCCGCGCCCCAGATGGAGGCCCGGCCAAGCGCTCGGGCCGAAAGCCGGGAGGCCGTCCATCACCGGTTCATGACCTTCTTCCTCAACGACCGGACCTACGGCATCCCCCTCCGGTTCGTTGCGGAGATCACGCCCTTCCGGGAGCTGAACAAGCTGCCGCACATGCCGCGGGCGGTGGAGGGGATCCTCGACCTCCGAGGCCGCGTCGTGCCGGTGGTGAACCTGCGGGTGCGGATGTCCCTGCCGCCCCTCGATTCCGAAAAGACGGGCACCATCCTCGTCCTCGACCTGGCGGGAACGGCCACGGGCCTGTTGGTGGACGCGGTGGACGCCGTGGTGAGCATCCCCGAGTCGGATCTGGTTCCTGCCAGCCCGCTGCTGGCGGGTCTCGACGGCGCCTGGGTCGAAGGCTTCATCGTCCAGGGCGAGCGGGTGGTCACCCTGCTCGATGCGGCCCTGGTGGCCAATCAGGGGGCCGCGCGAGCCCAGGGCAAGGAGATACTCGCCAACATCAGCCTGGAGGAGCGGCTGGACGAAGGCCTGAGGCGCCTCATCGAGATGGCCCCGGGCAAGGAGGAGGGCGAGCACCGGGTCATGCCCCAGATCGAAAGCTCCATCTCCTACACCGAGCAGGAGATGGCCAAGGTCCTGGAGCGGGTGGAAGCGATGCTCTCCAGCACGGACAAGTTCTTCCACGGGCTCGGCTACCTGAAACAGGAGGCCGGCCTCGGCAAGCTGAAGGGGCACGAGCGGGACATCGCAGAACTGGAGCGCATCAACCAGGACATGCAGGACACGGTTTTCGCCCTCATCCAGCAGATGCAGTTCCAGGATATCGCCCGTCAGAAGCTGGAACGGGTCATGTCCCACCTCAAGGGCATGCAGGTGGCGATCTCCGGGAAGTTCCGGGGGTCGAAGAATGGCAGCTGAGTCAAAAAGCGGGAACTGCGAATAACGCGAATCGCGCTGCGGGCGCGCGAATGAAGGACTGGGGCCAAGGCCCGGAATGACCCATCTGTCTCATTCCGTTTCTATTCGCGCCCATCCGCGCCATTCGCGGTTTCATGTTTTTTACGCCGACGCTGGAGCGCCTGCCTCGCCCCGGGCACAATGGAGGTTTAGGCCCAGGAGTCCCCGTGAGCAGCCAGCCCTTCACCGAAGTCCGATTCCTCGCCGGCCAGGTCGGCGAGACCGTCCGGCTGCGGGGCTGGGTCCGCAATGCCCGCACCAGCAAGACGCGCTTCATCGAGCTGCGGGACGGCTCGGGCTTCGTGCAGTGCGTGGTGGGGGCCGCCGAGGCGGATCCCGAGAGCTACGAACTGGCGGGCAAGCTCACGCAGGAGGCCGCCATCACGGTGACGGGCCTCGTGCAGCAGCATCCCAAGACCGGGCAGCCGGAGCTGCTCGTGAAGGCGCTCGAACTCATCGGCGGCAGCACGGATTTCCCCATCACGCCCAAGGAGCACGGCACTGAGTTCCTCATGGAGAACCGCCACCTCTGGTTGCGCAGCCGTCGCCAGTGGGCCATCCTCCGCATCCGCCACACCCTGGTGAAAGGCATCCGCGACTTCTTCGACGGCGATGGCTTCACGCTGCTGGACGCGCCCATCCTCACGCCCAGCGCCTGCGAGGGCACCAGCACGCTGTTCGGCACCGAGTACTTCCACGAGGGCATGGCCTTCCTCAGCCAGTCGGGCCAGCTCTACCAGGAGCCCGGCATCGCCGCCTTTGGCAAGACCTACTGCTTCGGCCCCACTTTCCGCGCCGAGAAGAGCAAGACCCGCCGCCACCTCACGGAGTTCTGGATGGTCGAGCCCGAAGTGGCCTTCGCCCACCTGGACGACGTCATGGCCCTGGGCGAGCGCATGACCAAGTTCCTCATCCAGCGCGTGCTCGAAGGCCGCCAGGAGGAGCTGAAGATCCTCGAGCGCGATCAGGCACCGCTGGAGACGGCCCTGAACACCACCTTCGACCGCATGACCTACACGGAAGCCGTGGAGAAGCTGAAGGCGCTCGGCAGCGACATCAACTGGGGCGAGGATTTCGGCAACGACGACGAAACCATCCTCATGAACGCCACGGACAAGCCGCTTTGGGTGCACCGCTTCCCCAAGGCCTTCAAGGCCTTCTACATGGAGCCGGATCCCCTGGACCCGCGCCTGGCCCTGGGCGCCGATCTGCTGGCCCCCGAAGGCTACGGCGAGGTCATCGGCGGCGGCGAGCGCGCCTCCAGCCTGCAGTACCTGCTGGAGCAGATCGAACACCACCAGCTCAGCCGGGCCGACTACGAGTGGTACCTGGATGTCCGCAAATACGGCAGCGTCCCCCACGCCGGTTTCGGCATGGGCCTCGAACGCGCCGTGGCGTGGATCTGCAAGCTGCCGCACGTGCGGGAAACCATTCCGTACCCGCGGATGATGGGGACGCTCAGGCCGTGATTCGCACGAGACCGAAGCCGAGCAGGGCCTGAGGGGCGAGGCTCAGACGGGGCCCGGGCGCAGGTGGGTACCTTCGTTTGTGCTCTTTGACTATCGGGGACGGACCTGATCGTCCAAGGCCCCATTCAAGCGAGGCGGACCTTCCCCCCTCGCCTTCAGGGCCGCCTCACCCTGCCCGCAGCCATCTCGAGGGGGCAACCCCTCGAAACGACGGTTGAATTCCCTCTCCTCAGGCGGAGGCGCAGGAGACCGCTTGGTCGGAGTCGGGTAGAGGCATGGTCGGTCCACCTTGACGGGGGCCAGAACTCACGTGCGGGGTGGACCAAACCCCGTGCACCTTCCTGGCTGCTGCTGGCCAGTAAAAAAGTGAGACTGCCTCTAAAAGAACCACCAATTATAACGATCCACGGCGACCTGCCGAGAGGTTGGGTTGAAAGCCATTGTTGAAAGCCATTGTTGAAAGCCAATGGTCCCGGAAGGAGAAGCCATGCTGAAGGGCTTGAACATCGCAAGGCGGCTCAGCCTGGGGTTCGGGGCGATCCTCGCGCTCATCCTCCTGGCCGTGTTCGTGGCCCATCTGCAGTCACGCAGGGTCCAGGCCACTCTGAAGGTCCTGGTCGAACGTGACCAGCGGGCCCTGATCCTGGGTGCCCTCATGGATCGTCAGATGCTCCTGACCGGGCGGTTCATCCGTGCCTACGCTTTGGAGGAATCCGAAGCGGCTCGGACCACCCAGAAAGGGAAGCTGGCGACAGCCAGGGCCACCTATGAGGACGCGCAGGCGAAGCTGACTGCCCTGCTGGGTTCGGAGGATGCGGGCACCCTCTCGATCCTCCGCAACATCGCCCCTCATCGTGAGCAGTCCGAGGGCATCCATGCCCAGTTCATTCAGCTGGTGGATCAGGGTAAGAAGGAGGAGGCCATCCGCCTCATATTCGGCGACGGGCGGAAGGCCATCAACGCCTGGCAGGAGGGGCTGGAGCAGCTCCTGGCCCTCCAGGAGAAGCAGGCCGAGGACCGAAGCGCGGCGGCGGTGATGGCCTCCACCCGCTCGGATGTCATCTTGCTGTCCCTCGGATTGGGGGCGCTGGCCGTCGGACTCTGGCTCTCTGTGGCCATCTCGCGCAGCATCGCACGACCCGCCGAGGAGATGTGCCAGGCCATCGAACAGGGCCTGGCCAAGGGGGACCTCCGGACGGACCTGCCCGTCCATTCCAACGATGAACTAGGCCGAGTGGGAGTCGCCTTCAATGAATTCCTGGTGAAGCTCAGGGGCATCTGGAAGGGGCTGGCCGATGCCTCCGCCCGCACGGCCAGTGGATCCATGGAGTTGTCGGCAGGTGCCCTGCAAATGTCCGCAACCACGGATCAGATTGCGAGAAGCACGGAGTCCCAGCGCCAGAGTTCCGAGCGCCTCTCCACGGCCATGACGGAGTTCTCTGCCTCCATTCAGCAGGTGGCAGGAAACGTCCGGGAGGCCCGCCAACAGGCCGGCAACGCCGTCCAGGCCACGGACCAGGGACACCGGGCAGGCGACGACACCACCGCCGCCATGGAGGCGATCCAGCTCACCAGCGGGCAGATCGTGCGGGCCGTCCAGGTCATCCAAGAGATCGCCCGGCAGACAAACCTCCTGAGCCTTAACGCGGCCATTGAGGCTGCCAAGGCGGGGGCCCAGGGGAAAGGCTTTGCCGTGGTCGCAGAGGAGGTGCGGAAACTGGCAGAGCGATCCGGCCTCGCGGCCAAGGAGATCGCGGAACTGATCAACAGCTCAAACGAGGCTGTGGCTGGAGGACGGGAGACTGTAACTGCCACGGTGACCGCCCTGGTCTCCATCCGTGAGAGTGTCACCGGGCTCTCCTCCCTGGTCAGCGAAATCGGCCAGGCCACGGAGGAACAATCCCACACCAGCGACGAGGTGGCCAGGTCCGTCGACGAAGGCGCCCAACTGGCCACCCAAAATGCCACGGCCACCACACAGTTGGCCCACACCGTTAACGAAGTGGCCCGCACTGCCGATGACCTGGCCCACGTGGCGGAACACTTGGCACACTCGGTGGCCCAATTCCAGGCTTAGAGTGCCTAACAAAACTCCGACGGGGCCGCCACGGGCCTTCCGCAGGAAGGCTCTCCCTCACAACTGCATCACCACGCCCGGCAGCTTCTGGATGGCTTCGCGCAGCGGGGTTTCGGCCCGGTCGTGGGGCAGGGTGACCCAGAAGGTGTAGCTGATGAAGGCGCCCTTGCAGTTGGCCTGGTGCCGTTGGTCGCCTTCAGGCTGGGGGCCGAGGTGGGCGAGGATCAGCTCCATCACCATGTCGGGGCGCAGCTCCTCCTGGCGACCGATGATCTTCATGGGGATGCGGGTGGGATAGGTGATCTCGGGACGTTCCGGTTCGGACATGCTTCCAATCTGCCCCAAACGAGACACGCACGCCACCGGGGCGTGCGTGTCATCAAAAGGAGGGCTTGGAACTAGTCGACTTCGATTTCCCGCAGGTCCTTGCCGGGCTTGAAGCGGATGCTCTTGCCCTTGGGGATCTGGACACTGGCGCCAGTCTTGATGTTCCGGCCCATGCCGCGCTTGCGGGGGCGTGGTTCGAAGACCCCGAAACCGCGGATCTCGATTCGGTGGCCGTTGAGAAGGGCGTCCTTCAGCCGCTCGGTGAGCAGGTCCACCACCTGGAGGGCGGTGGCGCGCGAGCAGGGATGAACCTTCATCAACGAATTGGCGATGTCGATCTTAATCATCTGCGACCTCGGGCCTTGGGGTGGGAGAGCCAGAATAGGAGAAGGACGTTCAACGTGCCAGGGTGATTTTCACATCCGTCGTGGGGGGCATGGGCATGGGCGCCCCCGGGGCCGGGGAAAGGATGGGCGGGGCAGGCGGCCCACCGGATTCCCGGCCGCCGCCCTGGGCGATGGCCATGCCGCGCTCCATGTTGGCCTTGGCCATGTCGGCGGTGGCCATGACGCCTTCGAGCCGGAGCTTGAATTCGCCCACATTGGTGGCCCGGAGCAGGGCTTCTTCCTCGGTGATGAGGCCCTGGCGCAGCAGGAAATAGAGGCTCTGGTCGAAGGTCTGCATGCCGTACTGGGCCGTGCCGGCGGCGATGACATCCTTCAGCATCTTGGTCTTGTCCTTGTCCTCGATGCAGCTGCGCACGGTTTCCGTGGCCACCATGACCTCCACCGCGGGCACACGGCCCTGGCCGTCCGCCCGGGGCACGAGGCGCTGGGAGATGACGCCCTTGAGCACGGCGGCCATCTGGAGGCGGATCTGCTTCTGGTGGTGGGGCGGGAACACCGAGATGATGCGGTTGATGGTTTCCGTGGCGTCGAGGGTGTGGAGGGTGCTGAAGACCAGGTGGCCCGTCTCGGCGGCGTGCAGGGCCGTTTCGATGGTCTCCAGGTCGCGCATCTCGCCCACGAGGATGACATCGGGATCCTGGCGCAGGGCGGCGCGCAGGGCCGAGGAGAAGGTCTTGCAGTCGGCCTCGACCTCGCGCTGGTTCACGATGCTGAGGTTGTCCCGGTGCAGGTATTCAATGGGGTCCTCGATGGTGAGGATGTGCTCGGTGCGGGTGGCGTTGATGAGGTCGATCATGGCCGCCAGCGTCGTGGACTTGCCTGAACCCGTCGTGCCCGTCACCAGCACGAGGCCGCGCTGCTCCTGGCAGATGGTCTTGAGCACCTTGGGCAGCATCAGGTCGTCGATGGTGTAGATCTTCCGCGGGATCACGCGGAGCACCAGGCCCACGGTGCCGCGCTGGTTGAAGATGTTGCAGCGGAAGCGGCCCAGGCTCGGCACCGAATAGGCGATGTCGAGGTCCATGTTCTCCTTGAACTTCGCCTTCTGCTTGTCGCTGGCCATGATCGCGTAGGCCATGGCGATGGTGTCTTCCTGCACCAGCCGCTTGAACTGGGTCATGGGCGTGAGTTTGCCGCGGATGCGCGCGATGGGGTGGTTGCCGACCTTGAGGTGGAGGTCGCTGGCTCCCTGCTCGCAGACCACGGTGAGCAGTTCGTTGATATGCATGGAGTTCTCCCGAGGAGGGTCCGCTTATCTTAGACCTGTGCCGCGGCAATGGAAGGGGGCGCGAATAGATCTCGGAAATGGTTGGGCTCTCTGGTAAAATCGAGGGTTCTGCCCGGCCTTTGCCTGGGCCCCACCAGGACTCCTGATGACGCCTCTCGAAAAGATCCGCAACCTGGCCATCATCGCCCACGTCGATCATGGCAAGACGACCCTCGTCGATGCCCTGTTCAAGGGCGCCCACATGTTCCGCGACAACCAGCGCGTCCAGGAACGGGCCATGGACAGCAACGACCAGGAGCGCGAACGCGGCATCACCATCCTGGCCAAGACCACGGCCCTGCACTGGGGCGGCTACCGCTTCAACATCGTGGACACCCCCGGCCACGCCGATTTCGGCGGCGAGGTGGAGCGCGTGCTGAGCATGGTCGATTCGGTGCTGCTGGTGGTGGACGCCTTCGACGGCCCCATGCCCCAGACCAAGTTCGTCACCCGCAAGGCCCTGGCCCTGGGCCTGCGCCCCATCGTCGTCATCAACAAGGTGGACCGCCCCGGCGCCCGCCCCGTCTGGGCCCAGGATCAGGTCTTCGAGCTGCTCATCGAGTTGGGCGCGACGGAAGAACAGCTGGATTTCCCCTGCGTCTTCGCCAGCGCCAAGCAGGGCTACGCCATGCTCGACGTCAATGACGCCAGCGACAACCTGGACCCCCTCTTCGACACCATCGTCAAGCAGTGCCCTCACCCCAAGGGCAGCCCCGACGCCCCCCTGCAGATGCTCGTCACCCTCATGGACTGGAGCGACTTCGTCGGCCAGATCGGCATCGGCCGCATCGTGAACGGTCGCCTCCACGTGGGCGATAGCGTGGCCCTCGTGAAGCGCGACGGCAGCATCCAGCAGCAGAAGATCACCCAGCTCTACGGCTTCGAGGGCCTCACCCGCGTCCAGCTGCAGGAGGCCAGCGCCGGCGAGATCGTCGCCATCGCCGGCATCTCCGACATCCGCGTGGGCGAGACCATCGCGGACGCCACCGACCCCCGGGCCCTCGATTACGTCGACATCGACGAGCCCACCATCTCCATGATGTTCATGGTGAACAACGGCCCCTTCGCCGGGCAGGACGGCAAGCACGTCCAGAGCCGCCGCATCCGCGAGCGCCTCACGAAGGAGCTGCAGCACAACGTGGCCCTGCGCGTGGAGGATACGGAGACCCCCGATTCCTTCAAGGTGAGCGGCCGCGGCGAACTGCACCTCTCCGTGCTCATCGAGACCATGCGCCGCGAAGGCTTCGAGCTCTGCGTGAGCCGCCCCGAAGTGATCCTCCACACGGATCCCGTCACCGGCGAGAAGCTCGAGCCCTTCGAGGATGTCACCATCGACATCCCCGAGGCCTACATGGGCGTGACCATGGAGCACATGGGCAACCGCAAGGCCGAGATGCAGGACATGGGCAACGAGGGCGGCCGCCTTCGCCTCCACTTCAAGATCCCCAGCCGCGGCCTCATCGGCTTCCGCAGCGAGTTCATGACCGATACCCGCGGCGAAGGCATCATCCACAGCCTCTTCAGCCACTACGGCCCCTACAAGGGCGAGCTGCCGGGCCGCAAGAACGGCGTGCTCATCAGCATGGAGACCTGCGAATCCGTGGGCTTCGCGCTCATGAACCTGGAAGAGCGCGGCATCATCTTCATCCACCCCCAGACCAAGTGCTATGAAGGCATGATCGTGGGCGAGCACGCCCGCGAGAACGACCTGGTGGTGAACGTGGCCAAGGGCAAGAAGCTGTCCAACATGCGCGCCAGCGGCAGCGACGAGGCCACGCGTCTCACGCCGCCCCGGGAGCATACCCTCGAGCAGGCCCTCGAATACATCGAGTCCGACGAGCTGGTGGAAGTCACCCCGAACTTCATCCGCATGCGCAAGCGGGTGCTCGACACCAACGAGCGCAAGAAGTCCGAAAAGCGCTCGGAAGCCTAGGCTAGCGCGCGCCATGGCGTAGCCCTCCCACACATGCCGCAGCCCTACCATGCCCCGCCGCGAGCCAGCTTCCTCCAGAAGCTGGGCCCAGGCGGGGCGGCCTCTTTGGGCCTGGGGATCCTGTCCTTCCTGGGGCTGGCGGGCCTTCCCTGGCTGATCCGCCTCCGCCAGGTGCTGCGCGGCACCCGCGGTGACGCGCCGCAGTCCGCCGATGCCATCCTCGTGCTGGGCCGGCGCCTGGAAGAGGACCGGCTCACGCCCGTATTCGAGGCCCGGCTTGCCCACGCCGAGTCCCTTTGGCGGCGTGGGCTCGCGTCGCGCATCCTCGTGGCGGGGGGCACCACCGGCACCGCGAACCGCAGCGAAGCCGAGGCGGGTCGGGACTGGCTGTTGGGGCGAGGCGTCCCTGACACGGCGATCCTGCTCGAAGACCGCAGTCAGCACACGCTGGAAAACCTCTTCAACGTCCGCGCCACCCTGCGGGACGAGGGGTGGAGGACCCTGCTGGTGGTCTCGGATCCCCTCCACCTCGCCCGCGCCAAGGCCACGGCCCAGGGCCTGGATCTGTCCGTCCGTTGCAGCCCGGCCCTGGAGGCGCCCCCCAGGCGCGGCAGCCTGTCCTGGTGGCGGCGTGCCGCGGCGGAAGCCTTCCTCCTTCACTGGTACCACACGGGCATGCTCTACAGCCGACTGATCCGGAGTCGCCGTCAACTGGAGCGCGTGACCTAGCCTGAGTTCATCTCCGACGTCCGGGCAGCCGAAAGGAAGGGGCTGGAGGACGGTTTGCGGGATCAGCGACTCCTCAAACGCTATGCGAGGCGCCTGACCTCGGGTACGGCCTCGCTCGAGCAGCTGACACGGGCCATCCACACCCTGCTGCAAGCCGGGGAAACGGGGGATCCCTTCTTCCTGTCGAAGAGCCTGGAACTGCTGGCGGACAGCCTGGAGGCTTCCCAAACGGCCCTGGTGATGGTGTCGGGGGCCGCGGCGGAGATCCGGTGGTGGCACCCCGAGCGACCCGAGGAACCGGCGCCCGTCCCCATCGCCGCCTTCTGCGAGTGGCTGCTGGTGAACCCGGAACGCATGCTCGTGATCCGGGACATGGCGACGGGACCTCATGTGAAGGAGCTGGGTGATCCCTCGGCCATTCCCCACCGGGCCGCCCTCGCCTGCGCCCTCCGGCACGGCGAGGGCGTCCGGGCCCTGCTCTTCGCCTACTTCGACCGGCCGAAGGCCTTCAGCCGCACCGAGTTCGCCCTTCTGGAAGCGGTGGCCGGCTTCATGGGGCGGGTGCTCGAAATCGAGGATCTGAAACAGTCCCTGAACCGTCTGGAGGACGCGCTGGCCATCACCCAGGCCGTGATGGAGGACAGCTCCATCCGCGATCCCGAGACGGACCTGCCGAATCTCCGCTACCTCGACATCTGGGAGAAGGCCATGCTGGGCTCCGAACACCGGCCCGAAAGCTTGGTTGTCGCCGACTGCCAGGTGCAGATGAAGGGACGCAAGGACGTGGCGCGGATCCACAGGGTGCTGGAGGGCGTGCGGGGCGGGGACCTGGTGGTGCAGGCCGGCCCGGGGCGCTTCCGGTTCATCTTCCAGCACACGCCCCGCAGCCTCGCCCACATCCAGCTGCTGCGCCTGCGCACGCAGCTGGATGGGGCTCCCATGGGCGCCACGCTCTGGTTGCCGGGTCCTGAAGGTCTGCGGCTGGAATCCTGCCAGGGACGGCTGGACGCGGCCCTGGCTGAAAGCCGCGCCATGAGCCAGCCGGCCCTCGTCTGGCACCTGCCAGAGGGTGTGGCGGTGGAACCGCCACATCAGGTTCGCGCGGCACAGCCGCCGGCCCCCCGACGCTGGGAGCCGCCCGTCCTGCGCAAGCCCTGAATGTCGCGTTCGATCGAGGGCTGCCAGACTGGAAGAATCATGACCGGCCACCTCATCCTCGTCCCCACGCCCATCGGCAATCTCGGCGACCTCACGGACCGCGCGAAGGAGGCCCTCGCCGAGGCCGACCTGGTGGCCTGCGAGGACACGCGCCGCACGGGGGGGCTGCTCAAGCACCTGGGGATCGACAAGCCGCTGCTGCGCTTCGATGATCATGCGGGCGCCGCCGCTTTCGAGCGCCTGGGCCTGGAGCTGATGTCGGGGCGCACCGTGGCCTACTGCAGCGATGCGGGCATGCCCGGCATCAACGATCCCGGCTTCGAGATCGCGCGGGCCGCGCGGGCCGCGGGCTCCAAGGTCACGGTGCTGCCCGGTGCCTCTGCGGTGCTGCTGGCCGTGGTGGCCTCGGGCCTGCCCAGCCACGCCTTCAGCTTCTGGGGCTACCTGCCCAACCGCAGCGAGCCGCGGCGCACGATGCTGAAGAAGCTCGGCGCCGAGGAGGAAACGGTGGTCGTCTTCGAAACGCCCCACCGCATCCACGAAACCTTGTCCGATCTGGAAGAGCTGCTGCCGGACCGCGAGATCGCCCTGGGCCGCGAGCTGACGAAGCTGCACGAGACCTGGTACCGCGGCACACCCGCCCAGGTGAAGGTCCAGCTCGGCCGCGAGGATCGCGGGGAGATGGTGCTGGTGCTGGCGGGAGCCGCCGCCAAACGGCTGGTGACCGAGGTGGATCCCGCCTTCGACGGCCAGGAGCTGCCGGACTGGGCCAAGGCCTTCCTCGCCGCCGCGCGGGAAGGCGGCATGACCCAGCGCGAAGCCGTGAAGCCCCTGGCCAAGCACCTGGGCATGTCCGCCTCGGAGATCTACCGGCTGGCCTCGGATATCTGAATCTCTGCTTACCTGGTCGGTCCTTCCCTCAGAGCCGTCGGTATCGGTTTGGCAGAAAACGTGTGTCATTTGTCCTTGCTGCCATCGGTTGGCATCGCGATCCTGCTTTCATGCCGACGCGGTCCACTCCCCACAAGGTCCCGAGGGCCCGCTCCGTGGCGCGGGGGCCCCGCCGCATCGCCATGCTGGCCTTCCCCGAGGTGCAGGTGCTGGACGTGATGGGGCCCCTGGAGGTGTTCTCCCGCACCTCCCGCTGGCTGGTGGATCAGGGCCGGGCCAAGCAGCCCGTCTACACCGTCGAAATCATCGGCCTCAAGCACGGTGCCTTCCTCACCTCCTCGGGGCTGCGCCTCCACGCCGATCACGCCTTCGCCGAGGTGGGCGGCGGACTCGACACCTTGCTTGTCGCCGGGGGCGTCGGCGTAGCCAAGGTCCGCACCCAGCGGCCCCTGCTGGCCTGGATCCGCGCCCAGGCCGGGAAGGTGCGCCGACTGGCCTCCATCTGCACGGGGGCCTTCCTCCTGGCTGAAGCCGGACTGCTCAAGGGGCGGCGCGGCACGACCCATTGGAACCACTGCGAAGCCTTCGCACGGGCCTACCCGGACGTGGCGCTCGAGCCGGACACGATTTTCGTGAAGGACGGTTCCATCTACACGTCGGGCGGCGTCACGGCGGGCATGGACCTGGCTCTGGCCCTGGTGGAGGAGGATCACGGCCGCGAGGTGGCCCTGGCCGTGGCCCGGGAGCTGGTGATGTTCCTGAAGCGCCCCGGCGGCCAGGCCCAGTTCAGCGCCCAGCTGTCCGTGCAGCTGGCAGAACAGGAGCCTCTGCGGGACCTCCAGGCCTACATCCAGGACCATCCCTCGGCGGACCTTTCCGTGGAACGGCTGGCCCGCCGCGTGGGCATGAGCCCGCGCAACTTCGCCCGCCGCTTCACCGAGGAGGTGGGCCAGACGCCCGCGCGCTTCGTCGCGTCGGTGCGCGTGGAAACCGCGCGCCGCCTGCTGGAGGAGAGCAGCGAAACGCTCGAATGGATCTGCGAGGCCAGCGGCCTCGGCACCCCCGAATCCATGCGCCGGGCCTTCCTCCGCACCCTCGGTATCCCGCCGGGCCAGTACCGGGCGCGCTTCCAAAGCACCTGAACCGGGCCCGGCTTCCAGCAACCCCCTTTTCGGAGTTCCCCGTGAACCTCGCCTCCGGCCTGCGCGCCAGCCTCGTCGCCCTCTGCTGCCTGCTCGCCTCCTGGCCCCTGGCCGCCCAGGGTCAGTCCGCCGCCCCCAAGGGCTGGGCCTGCCCCCCCTGCGACCTTCCCTGCGACGCCGTCGTGCACGATAAGGCTGGGGTTTGCCACGGCTGCGGCATGGCCCTCGTTCAGGCGCCGAAGAAGGTGGCGATCCTGATCTTCGATGGCGTCGAGATCATCGACTACACGGGCCCCTACGAGATGTTCGGGGCCGCGGGTTTCCAGGTCTTCACCGTGGCCGCCACCAGGCATCCCGTGAAGACCGCCATGGGCATGGTGGTGGTGCCAGCCTACACCTTCGCGGATGCGCCCAGGGCGGACGTGCTGGTGATCCCCGGCGGCGGCGTGAACGTGGCCAGTGCTCACGCGGACACCCTCCGCTACATCAAGGACACCGCGGCCCAGGCCCAGCACACGCTCTCCGTGTGCAACGGCGCCTTCATCCTGGCTCAGACGGGCCTGCTCGACGGGCTCACGGCCACCACCACCCGGGGCAACCTCCAGGGCCTGGCCAAGCGCCATCCCAAGGTCAAGGTCGTGGGGGATCGCCGCTACGTCGACAACGGCAAGATCATCACGGCCGCCGGGCTTTCCGCAGGCATCGATGGGGCCCTGCACGTGATCGAAAGGCTGATGGGTGCCGAGGCGGCCACCCAGGTGGCGACCTACGAGGAATACGCCTGGAAGGCGGGAAGCGAGCCGGGCCGTTAGGCATCCGTCTACATGATTCGGCCGCGGACGTATGCATCGCCCGCGGCCGGAACATCGGAACGATTTACTTCTGCTCGGGCGTCGAGGCGCCCACCAGATCTTCGGCGGCGCGGGCGAGGTAGGTTTCCAGCAGGTTGGGCACCTGATTGGGCGTGAGGGGGCCGTGCACCTCATCGCCGATCATCACGACGGGGGCCAGGCCGCAGGTGCCGACGCAGCGGGTGCTTTCGAGGCTGAAGATGCCGTCCTTGCTCGTTTCGCCGAAACGGATGCCCAGTTCTTCCGTCAATTTCTGCGCGACCTTCTCGGCGCCCTTCACGTAGCAGGCGGTGCCGAGGCAGACGTTGATGAGGTACTTGCCGCGGGGCTGCAGGCGGAAGTAGTGGTAGAAGGTGGCGACGCCGGTGACCTTGGCGAGGGGCACCTGCATGAGCTGGGCGACGGCTTCCAGATGTCCGGGGCCCAAGTGGCCGAAATGGCCCTGCACCATGTGGAGCGTCGCGATGAGCATGCTTTCGCTGTGCTCCTTCTCGCGGTTCGCGTCGATGAAGGCGAGGACATCCTCGGGCAGCATGGTGCGGTAGCCGCGTTCGAGGTCTTCCCAGTTGTCGGTCTGGCAGTGGCAGCATTCGCTCATCGGATCCCCCGGGGTGTGCGGGCGGTGTAGTGCGTGTGGAGCAGTTCGTGCGAGGTGTGGCCCAGCGGCTCGCCGAGGAAGTCGGCGTAGAGTTTCTGGATCTCCGGATTGTCGTGGCTGCAGCGGATGGCCTTGGCGGAATCAATGTCATAGAGCGCCTTGGCGCGGGAGGCCCGCAGCTTGCGGTCCAGCGTGTAGGTGCCCATGGGCGGGTAGGGCTGGCCGCCGCCGCAGATGCAGCCTCCGGGGCAGGCCATGATCTCGATGAGGTGGTAGTCCTTCTCGCCGCGCTTCACGGCGTCGAGCAGGATCTTGGCGTTCTGCAGGCCGTCGGCCACCGCCACGTTGAGGGTCTTGCCGGCGAGGGTGACGGAAGCCTCGCGGATCTCGCCGTTGGCGCTGCGGACCATGGTGAGGTCGAGGTTGCCGAGGTTCTGCCCGGTGAGCTTGAAGGCCGCCGTGCGGAGCGCGGCCTCCATGACGCCGCCGGTGGCGCCGAAGATGTCCGCCGCGCCGCTGGAGGCGCCCAGGGGATGGTCGAATTCGCCGTCGGGCAGCTTGTGGAAGTCGATGCCGTAGGACTTGATCATCTGCGCCAGTTCGCGGGTCGTGATGACCGCGTCCGTGGTGGGCATGCCGTCGATGGTGTGCTCGGGGCGCGCGGCCTCGAACTTCTTGGCCACGCAGGGCATGACCGAGACCACGTAGATGTCCTTGGGGTCGATGCCCTTCTGCTTGGCGTAGAAGGTCTTGATGAGGGTCGACTGCATCTGCATGGGGCTCTTGCAGGTCGACATGTGGGGGATCATCTCGGGGTAGAACTTCTCCAGGAAGCTCACCCAGCCGGGGCTGCAGGAGGTCAGCAGGGGCAGGGGCCCGCCGTTCTCGAGGCGGTGCAGCAGCTCGTGGGCCTCTTCCATGATGGTGAGGTCGGCGCTGAAGTTGACGTCGAGGACGGCGTCGAAGCCCATGCGGCGCAGGGCCGTGATCATCTTCCCCGTGGTGGGGGTGCCGATGGGAAGGCCGAAGGCCTCGCCCAGGGCCGCGCGGATGGCGGGCGCGGTAGTGACCACCACATGCTTTTCGGATCGCTTGTATCCGAGCGCCTTCCAGACGCGCTCGGTGTGATCCTGCTCAAGGAAGGCCGCCGTGGGGCATACGCTGACGCACTGGCCGCACTGGATGCAGGCGCTTTCGTCCATGGGCACGAGGTTGGCCGGGCCCACCACCGTGTTGAAGCCGCGGCCGTGCTGGCTGAGGTTGAAGACGCCCTGGACTTCGCCGCAGACGCGGATGCAGCGACCGCAGAGGATGCACTTCTCGGCGTTGCGCACCACGGAGGCGCCGCTGTCGTCGATGGGGAACTGCTTGCGCTTGCCCTCGAAGTGGCGCTCGCGCACGCCCATGCGGTACGAAAGGTTCTGCAGCTCGCAGTGGCCGTCGCGGTCGCAGGTCTGGCAATCCTTCGGGTGGTTGTCGAGGAGCAGTTCCACGATGTCACGGCGGGCCTGGCGGATCATGGGGCTGTTGGTCTGGACCTCCATGCCCTCCCAGGCCTTGGTGGCGCATGAGGCCAGGCCGTGGTCGAAGCCCTCCACGGCCACCACGCAGACGCGGCAGTTGCCTTCGAGGCTGAGGTCGGGGTGGTAGCAGAGGCGCGGAATGTGGATGCCGATCTGCTCGGCCGCGTCCATCACGGTGGTGCCTTCAGGCACCAGGATGGACTCGCCGTCGATCTTGAGGTTGATCATCTGGGACATGGCGGACTCCTAGACCCGATCGATGGCGGCGAACTTGCAGACGTCGAAACAGTTCCCGCACTTCACGCAGGCCTCCTGGTCGATCACGTGGGCTTCCTTGCGGGCGCCGGTGATGCATTCCACGGGGCAGTTGCGGGCGCAGATGGTGCAGCCGATGCACTTCTCCGCGTTGATCTCGTAGCGGATCAGGGCCACGCACTTCTTCGCCGGACAATGCTTGTCATGGATGTGGGCGAGGAACTCCTCGCGGAAATGCTTGAGGCTGGAGAGCACCGGGTTGGGCGCGGCGCGGCCCAGGCCGCAGAGGCTGGTGCGCTGGCAGAGTCGTGAGAGGCGGTGGAGCTTGTCGAGGTCCTCCGGCTCGCCCTTGCCCTGGGTGATGCGTTCGAGAATTTCGAGGATGCGCGTCGTGCCCTCACGGCAAGGCGTGCACTTGCCGCAGCTCTCCTCCTGGCTGAAGGCCATGTAGAACTTGGCGATGTCGACCATGCAGTCGTCCTCGCTCAGCACGATCATGCCGCCCGAACCCATGATGGAGCCGGCCTTCTGCAGGGGCTCGAAATCCACTTCCATGTCCTGCATGGCTGCGGGGATGAAGCCGCCCGCGGGGCCGCCGGTCTGGATGGCCTTGAGTTTCTTGCCGCCCGATACCCCGCCACCGATGTCGTTCACCACCCGCGAAAGCGTGGTGCCCAGGGGAACTTCCACGAGGCCCGTGTGCTTGACCTTGCCGGCCAGCGCGAAGACCTTGGTGCCGCCGCTCTTCTCGGTGCCGATGCGGGCGTACCAGTCGCCGCTGTAGCGCAGGATGGCCGAGATGTTGGCGAAGGTCTCCACGTTGTTGATGCAGGTGGGATGACCCCAGAGGCCGCGATCCGTGGGATAGGGCGGGCGCACCTTGGGCTGGCCGCGCTCGCCTTCGATGGAACGGATGAGGGCCGTTTCCTCGCCGCAGACGAAGGCGCCCGCGCCGAGCCGGATCTCCATGTCGAAGTCGAAGCCCGAGCCCATGATGTTCTGGCCGAGCAGGCCGTTGGCGCGGCAGACGTCGATGGCGTGCTGAATGCGCTTGATGGCGAGCGGGTACTCGGCGCGGATGTAGAAGAAGCCCTTCTGCGCGCCGATGGAGAAGCCGCCGATGATCATCCCTTCGACGATGTTGAAGGGATCGCTTTCCAGCATGGAGCGGTCCATGAAGGCGCCGGGATCGCCTTCATCGCCGTTGCAGATGATGAACCGGGTCGTGTCGGCCTGCTTGCGGGCCAGGGCCCACTTGGCGCCGGTAGTGAAACCGCCGCCGCCGCGGCCCCGCAGGCGGGCCTTGGTGAGTTCGTTGATCACCCATTCGGGATCGCGCCGGGCCAGCACATCGGTCAGGGCCTTGAAGCCATCGCAGCCGATGTACTCGTCCAGGCTTTCGGGATCCACCACGCCGGCATTGCGCAGGGCGATGCGGCTCTGGCGGTTGAAGAAGGAGACGTCGCCGTAGCGCTCGAGGAATTCGAGGGCGATGGGCTCTTCCTTGGCCTTCAGCCGCTCCACCACCTGGCCCGCGAGGACGTGGCCTTCGACGAGGGCCACCAGGTCCTCGTCGCTCGACAACCGGTAGAGCACCTTCTCTGGGCGGGCGAGGACAAAGGTGGCCGGCTCGCCCCCGGAGATGCCGCAGGCGCCGAAGCAGCTGGCGGCGCCTACGCGCACCCGGTGGGGCTCGATGCCACGGGCCTCCAGCAGGGCGCTGAAGCGGTCCCGCAGGCTGGGGCCGGAGCGCTGGCAGCGGGCGCCTTCGCAGAAGAGGAATTCGCGCTCGGGCAGCGTCTCGCCGTCATGGTCGAGGATGTGCTTCACCACGGGCGTGCTGTTCTGGATGTGCTCGGTGAAGATGCGGTGCACCAGATCGCGGTTCACGCGCTCGTATTTCACGGGGATCAAGCCCGGAACGTGGATGCCGACGATGGGCTCGCGTGAGCAGCGTCCTGTGCAGCCGGTGCGGTGGATGACGATGTCCTTCCGTCCCGAGGCGCGGATGTGGCGGGCGAATTCCTCTTCGACCGTCTGGGAGCCCGCGGCATGTTCGCAGGTCGCCGATCCCACCTGGATCAGGATCTTGTCGTCGAGACCTCGCTCGGCGAGGGTCTGTCCAACGCGGTCCGCCATGGACCGGTAGAAATCGCGTACGGGAAGAGACATGGGATCTCCTACCCGCCGGGGGATCCGGGCGGGTTCAAAGATGTGTCAGCGTGCGGGCTACTGATATTTCACCGCGCGACCGGACACGAGGCTGCAAGAGGAGTTTGCTCATTGAAGACCAATCGGTCAGTGATGGAAATCACTTGCAATCAAATTTTTACAGTCTGCTTTAAGACGCCCTCCGGGTCCTTTGGCGAGGCTTCTCCCGAGGGAGCGGATGCGCCCTTCGAGACATCCCTGGCAGGCCAAGGCCGTTTCGTTGATACAGGCTTTTCCCGGGTAGATTTCGTAGCGCGCGCGGTACGACACGGGCGTCACGTTGGGCATGACGACGTTGGCGCCGCGCATAAGGGCGAGTTCGCGGCCCTGCGCGCGGTCGAGCGTGGCGAGGGCGGTCGTGCTGGGGATGTTGGCCTCGGGGCAGACGAGCCGCGTGAGGGCCACGACCTTCAGTGTGGTGAGTTCGTCGTTGGGCACCTGGGCCTCGGGCGGCGCGAAGAAGGCCTCGGCCTCGGGGCGGCCCAGCGGGGTGCGCGGGCTCGGCAGGAAGGGGCCCACGCCGATCATGTCCATATCGAACTCGCGGAAGCGGAGGATGTCGCCGGCCAGCGTGTCCCAGGTCTGACCCGGGATGCCGACCATCACGCCGGTGCCGATCTCGTAGCCCATGTCGCGCATGCGCGCGAGCTGCGCGAAGCGGTCGCTCAGGGTGCCCGGCAGGCTGGGGTGGATGCGCCGGTAGAGGACCGGATCGCTGGTCTCGAAGCGCAGCAGGTAGCGGTCGGCCCCTGCCTCGCGCCAGGCCTGGAGATCCGCGTCGCTGCGCTCGCCGAGCGAGAGCGTAACGGCGAGCGGCGTGTCGCGCTTGATGGCGCGAACCACTTCGGTGATGAAATCCTGCGTGAGGCCGGGATCCTCGCCGCCCTGGAGCACGACACTGCCGTAGCCCAGCCGGACGGCCTCTCGCGCGCATTCGAGGATTTCACCGGCGTTCATGCGGTAGCGCTCCAACCCTTCGGAGGGGGCGCGCAGGCCGCAGTAGAGGCAGTGGCGGATGCAGTGGCTGGAGACTTCGATGAGGCCGCGGAGATGCACCTCGTCGCCCACCTGCGCGCGGCGCACCGCGTCGGCACAGGCCCAGAGTTCGTTCAGGCTCGCGGGATCGGTCTCCTGCAGCCAGGCCTTCAGGCCGGGCTGGTCGAGGCTGGCTGCGAGGCGGAGATCAGGCGCGGCAGGCATGGAGGAACCCCTCGACTTCGGGGAAGGGTCGCAGAGCCCGGTCGAAGATGCCGAAGGAATAGGCAATGGCCAGCCCGTAGTTGGTGATGGGCACGCCCGCGGCTTCGCAGCGGTGGATGCGGGACAGCATCTCGCGCCGGTTGCCCATGCAGTTGCCGCAGTGCACCACCAGCTTGTAGGGCGAGAGGTCGCTCGGGAAGTCGCGGCCCTGGATGGTGTCAAAGTGCAGGGGGGCGCCGACCTTCTCGTTCAGCCAGCGGGGCAGCTTCACGCGGCCGATGTCTTCTTCGGTGGGGTGGTGGGTGCAGCCTTCAGCCACGAGCACGCGGTCTCCGCCGCGCAGGTTCTCGATGGCGAGGGTGCCGCGCACCTGGGCCGCCAGATCACCCTGGAAGCGGCTCATGAGGATGCTGAAGGAGGTCATGGGCACGGCGTCCGGCACATCTCGCGCCACCGATTGGAAGGCCTGGGAATCCGTGACGACGAGGGCCGGATTCCCCTTCAGGGCGGAGAGGGCCTGGGGCAGCTCCCGGGCCTGCACGACGAGGGCCAGCCCTGCGCCATCCAGCACGTCGCGCACGGCCATGACCTGGGGCAGGATGAGCCGGCCCTTGGGCGCCGACGAATCGATGGGCATGACGAGCACGGCGACCTCGCCGGGCGGCACCAGGTCGGAGATCAGGTGGCGCGAATCGAAATGACCTTCGGGCGCGGCGCGCAGGAGGGCCTCCCGCAGGCGGTCGATGCCCTGCCCATGCAGGGCTGAGACGGCGATGACGGGGGTGCCGTCCATGTTCTGGAGGACGGTGGCTGGGAGATCGCGTGGCGAGGCGAGGTCCGACTTGTTCAGGGCGACGACGGTGGGGATGCGGCGCGCCGAAAGTTCGGCGAGCAGGCCCGCTTCGAAGGGGCCCCAGACACCCGATTCCGCCACCAGGATGCCGAGATCCACGCGGTCGAGCACGGCCCGGGAGCGGCTCATGCGCGCCGCGCCCAGGGCGCCTTCGTCATCGAGACCCGCCGTGTCCACGAAGAGTACGGGGCCCAGGGGGAGCAGCTCCATGGGCTTCTCCACGGGGTCCGTGGTGGTGCCGGCCTCGGGCGAGACGATGGACACCTGCTGGCGCGTGAGGGCGTTCAGCAGTGAGGACTTGCCCACGTTGCGCCGGCCGAAGAGGCCGATGTGAAGGCGGATGCTGCGGGGGGCGGGCTGCATCTCAGCAGAACACATCGCGCTCTCCTTCCTTCACGAGGGCGACCATGCTTTCCGCGAGCACGCGGGCGCGGCCGTCCATGTCCTTCAGGCTGTCCGCCAACAGCCGCTCGGCGGCCCGGCGGGTCTCGGGGCTGGCGTGATCCTCGATGAACTCCTGCAGGGTGGAGAGGGCGTTGGGATGGCAGTGGGCCTTGATCTCGCCGGGCTTGGCCAGGTCCATGAAATCGGCGCCAGTCCGGCCCATGCGGTAGCAGCTCGTGCAGAAGCTCGGGATGAAGCCGCTTTCGGCGAGGTCGCGCACCACTTCGTCCAGGCTGCGGTGGTCGCCCAGGGAGAACTGGGCGCCGCCGTCGGAGGCCTCCTCTTCGTAGCCGCCGGGGTTCGTGCGGCTGCCGGCGCTGATCTGGCTGATGCCCAGATTGAGGGCTTCGCGTCGGACTTCGGGGCGTTCGCGGGTGCTGAGGATGAGGCCCGTGTAGGGCACGGCCAGACGCAGGATGGCGATGATCTTGGAGAAGTCCTCGTCGGTCACGGCGTGGGGCGGCGCTTCGCTGGTGGCGGAGCCCTCGGCGGGCTCGATGCGAGGCACGCTGATGGTGTGCGGACCGCAGCCGAAGCGCTCTTCGAGGTGGCGGGCGTGGTGCATGATGGCCAGCAGTTCGAAGCGCCAGTCGTAGAGGCCGAAGAGCGCGCCGATGCCCACGTCATCGATGCCGGCGAGCATGGCCCGGTCCATGCAGCCCAGGCGCCAGTCGAAGTCCGACTTGAGGCCGCGGACGTGCATCCGGCTGTAGGTCTCGCGGTGGTAGCTCTCCTGGAAGACCTGGTAGGTGCCGATCTCCACGTCCTTCAGGCGACGGAAGTCATCCACGTCCAGGGGCGCGATGTTCACGTTCACGCGGCGGATGTTCTCGCTGCCGAGGCGCGTCTTGTAGACGGTCTGGATGGCCTTGAGGATGTAGTCGAGGCCTTCTTTCGGATAGGCCTCGCCCGCCACGAGCACCACGCGCTTGTGGCCCTGGGAGAGCAGGCAGGTCACCTCTGCGGCGATCTCCTCCTGGCTCAGGGCGCGGCGCTTGAGCTCGCGGTTCGTGGCGCGGAAGGCGCAGTAGAGGCATTCGTTGGCACAGAGGTTCGAGACGTAGAGCGGCGCGAACATCACGATGCGGTTGCCGTAGATCTGATCCTTCACCCAGCGGGCGGTGTCGAACAGTTCGTGCAGCAGCTGCGGATCCTGAATGGCCATGAGGGGCGGGAGATCGCCATCGTCCAGACCCTTCATGGCCCGGGCCTTGGTGAGGATCTCGCGGATCAGCGCGGGATCGTCGATCGGTGCCGCATCGAGCGCCGAGCGGATGGACGCCTCGTCCAGGGGAAAGGATTCGGATGGGCCATGCATGGAAAGAACCTCCGCGGGGGAGTACCGCAGGCAAAACATAACCCTCGTGTCCTCTTTAGGCCACCCCCACCGGACGGACCTGCGTCACAACCGGGCTGCGCCTTCGCCTCGCATGCCGAGGCTGGCCGTCACTGGCCGAAGAGCCCGAAGGCCCGGCGCCAGCCGAGGAATTGCACGGGCTTTTCGAGGGCGACGAGGGCCACACATTCCGTGCCCGGATCCGCCGTGGGCCCATGCAAGTGCCCCGCCTGATGGGTGATCCAGTCCCCGGCGCGCAGGTGGGCCGGCCCGTCCTGCAGGGCGCCCGCGAGGATCAGGGCGCATTCGAGCCCGGTGTGATTGTGTCGCGGAGAGGTCCGTCCCCCCGGCAGGCAGGTCAGGTGCAGGGCGGCCCCAGTGGCGGCGTTCTTCTGGATCAGCGCGGCGCGCCCGCCGCCCAGCCCGTACCGGGTCCACCGCCACTGGGTTTCGGGCGGCAGGTGGGGGCGGATCGCCTCCAGCGGATCGGCCGTGGGGGGAATGGCTTTTTCGGCGCCGCGGGTGTCGCGGCAGGACTCGCAGTGGCCGAGGTGCAACCGCAGCAGGATCCCCAACAGGGGATCGCCCGCGGACTCCAGCGCCGTCCACGCCTCGGGTTCCGGGTGATGCTGGGGGCCCTTGGGCACGCGCCCTTCGCGCAGGGCCGCCAGGGCGCCCGACAGCGCGTGCTCGGCCACGGGCGTGGGTTCGTCGTCCCAGGCCCGCCGCAGGAGGGCGGGGGTGCGCTCGAAGGAATCCAGGAAGGTCTGGCAGGGCGGGCAGAGCACCAGGTGGAGCTTGAGGCCCAGCCAGTCGAGGGGGCCGAGGGCACCCTCCTCATAGGCCGTCAGCAGCTCGGTGACGCGTTCGCAGGTGGGGATGAGGATGGTCATCGTCCCTCCGGGGCGAATTCGGGCAGCATGGCGCGCAGGGCGAGGCGGGCGCGATGCACGCGCTGGCGCACCAGCTCGCGGGTGATGCCCAGGTGCTGGGCGATCTCCTCGGTGTTCCAGCCTTCGAGGTCGCGCAGGACGAAGACGGCGCGCTGATCGTCGGACAGCCGGTCCAGGCCCGCCCGGACCTTGGCCTTCAGCTCTGCCTGTTCGACCTTCATCAACGCCTCCGAGTCCTCGCTCCAATCGAGGATCATGTCCACGTTCATGTGATGCCCTTCGTCACCGAAACGTGGCATCAGATCTTCGATGGCGTCTTCCCGGCGGCGGACCCGCTTGCGGCGGGCCATGAGGGCCTGGTTGACGCAGATGCGGTAGGCCCAGGTGCTGAACTTGCTCGCGCCCTGGAAGCCCGGCAATTCCCGATGAAGGGTGAGCAGGGCGTCCTGCAGGGCGTCCTGGCTTTCGGCCTCGTTCCCGAGAATGCGGTCGATCACCCGGAAAAGCATGCCGAGGTGGGGACGCACGAGGGCCTCGAAGGCCCCGGCGTCGCCCTCGGAGGCGGCCTGGACGAGGGCGCCTTCGGAACGCGGGTCCCGGGCCGGTCCCGGATCAGGCATCGGCCGGACCTTCCGCAGACGCGTTCGAGGACTCGTTCGAAGGTTCAGCCAGGCGGGGCAGGCGGATGGTGAAGGCCGATCCGAGCCCGTGGCCGCGGCTGGAGGCCCGCACGTCGCCCCCGTGGCGGGTCACGATCTCCTTCACGAGGAAGAGCCCCAGGCCCGTGCCCGCGACCTGCCGCGTCATCTCGTCGCCCACCCGGAAGAAGCGGTGGAAGACGCGGGGCAGGTCCTTGGGCGACAGGCCGTGGCCCAGGTCGCTGACGACGATGAGCACATCGTCGCCGTCGCCGTCCAGGGTGACCGTGGTCTGGCGGGGCTCGGCGGCGTACTTGTAGGCGTTGGACAGCAGATTCTCGATGACGGTGCCCAGGGCCTTGGGATCGGCGTTGGCCCAGAGGGGCTCGGTGGCGAACTCCAGCTGGAGGCCCAGGGCGCCAGGGCCCAGCCGCTGATCCATGGCCTCGCAGATGCCCTGGAGCCAGGGCTTCAGCTCCAGTGGCGCGAGGTGCAGCACGAGGCTGCCGGATTCGGCCCGGGCCACGTCCAGGAGGTTGCCCACCAGTTCCTGCAGGCGGTCGAGGTCCTTCTCCATGAGACCGCGGATGCGCAGGCGCTGTTCGTCGGCGAGGCTGCGGGTGAAGAGGGTCTCGGTCCAGACGCGTAGCGAGGCGATGGGGGTCTTCAGTTCATGGGTGACTGCCGACGTGAAGTTGCGCTGGCGCAGTTTCAGATCCAGTTCCTCCGCCAGTTTCCGGTAGAGGACGACGAAGCCGCTGAGCACGGCGAAGACCATGAAGGCGCCCTCGGAGGCGGCTCGGAAGACCGAATGCCAGCGCTGGTTCTTCAGCTCCACGAGGGGTTCGGGGCGCAGGGCGAGGAAGGCGGCGCCGTCCAGCAGGGGCAGGTCACTGGGCGTCGTGGGCGTGAGCACGACGACCACATGGGGGTACATGCGGTGGATGGCCTCGCGGCGCTGCTGCAGGCTGGGCAGGGTGACGATGCGCCCTTCCACGACGCCGGTGCGGGAGCTGGGATCGGGGCGGGCGTGGAGGAAGGCGAGGACGCTCAGGCTGTCCATCTGCCAGGCTTCGGCGCGGTTGGCGTTGAGAGCCTCGACGCGGGCCTCGAGCAGGCGGCCGGATTCGCGGATCTGCACGTTGATCCACCAGCCCACCTGGACGCAGAGCACCAGGGAAACGGAAAGGAAGATGACGCGCTGGAGCGAGAAGGTGGGGGCGTGGTTCGCCATGTCCCTATCTTGGGGCAAACGGAGCTCCGGAGGGTTATGAGACAGGCCCCTTGGCAGCTTGGCCGGGCAGGGCCATCCTGGAGGCCCATGACCAGCGCGAACCAGTCCTCCGGTCCCAAGCCGTCCCTCCCCGCCGCGAACACGGGCTCGGGTCCGAAGGCGGCGCCCGGCGCTACGACGGGTTCTGGACCCAAGCCGAATCCAGTCTCAGCCCATTCCAGTTCCGGCCCGAAACAGGTGGCCGTGCCGCCGGGGCAGCGGCCCCAGGGCGCGGAGATGCTGGCCGAGCTCATGCAGACCCAGCGCCAGCTTACCCAGGCCATGCACGAAAGCCGCGATCTGCGGGCCAAGCTGAGCCGCCGTTCGCATCAGATGCAGGTGCTCCAGCAGGTCTCCGAGATCCTGGCGGCCACCTCCAAGGGGGGCCAGGTGGTCAGCGTCGTGCTCGACGTGCTGGCCCAGGAATTCCACTGCCAGCGGGCCGTCGTGTGGACCCTCGAAGATGGCGGGGTGGGCTACGTCCCCAAGGACGGCACGGGGCTGCCCCGGCCGCAGTGGTCCAGCCTCGCGCTGCCCGCGCCCAACCCCTTTCCGGGCACGCCCCTCGTCCTCTTCCAAAGCCAGTGGTTGGATGCCGGGAGCGACGGTGGCTCCCTGGCGACCCTGCGGGGCACCGACGGCGCCCAGCTCTACTTCATCCCCTTCGAGCACCAGCTGCTGTTGCTGGGATTTGCCATCCTCGCCATGCCGGGAGACCGGCGCTGGGAAGAGGAGGACCTGGATTCCATCACCATCCTCCAGCGCCAGGCGGCCATCTCCCTCTACAACGCCTGGCTGTTCCGCGACCTCTCCGAGCAGCGCGACACCCTCCAGCGCCAGACCCTCGAACTGGAGCGCGTCAACGACGCGCTGCGGGAAGCGGACCAGTTGAAGAGCGAGTTCCTCGCCCTCACGAGCCACGAGCTGCGCACGCCCCTCACGGGCATCCTGGGCTTCACGCGCCTGGTCATGGACGGCCTCTATGACGATGCCGAGGAGATGCGGTCCATGCTGCAGGACAGCTACACCTCGGGGCAGCACCTGCTGGGCCTTCTCAACGACATCCTCGACTTGGCCAAGATCGAATCCGGCAAGCTGGAGGTGCATCCCGAGCCCTTCAACCTGGCGGTCCTTCTGGAAGAGGTGAAGCCCATCGCCGAGGCCTATCCGCGCAAGCCCGGCGTGGAGCTGTTCTGGCCGGTCCTGCAGGACATCCCCGACGTGATCGTGGATCCCAACCGCCTCAAGCAGGTGCTGCTCAACCTGCTCTCCAACGCCCTCAAGTTCACCAAGGAGGGCAGCGTCGCCATCCAGGTGGAACGCCATCCGGGCACCATCACCCTGCTGGTGGTGGATACGGGCATCGGCGTGAGCCAAGAAGCCCAGGCCCGGCTCTTCCAGAAATTCGCGCAAGCGGACGGCAGCCATAGCCGCGAATTCGGCGGCACGGGCCTCGGCCTCGTCATCTGCAAGCACCTGATGGAAATGATGGGCGGCACCATCGCGCTCTCCAGCGAGGGTCTCGGGAAAGGCAGCACCCTGCGCATCACGATGGGAATCGCCTAGCCCTTCATGAAGGCTGGCTTCAAGGCTGGGCCGGCGCCTTGCCGGTGAGCAGCTCCTCCAGGGCCGCGCGGAAGGCCTCGTAGGATTCGGCGCCGAGGAAGACCTTCTTGGCCGTGAGGATATTGCCGTCCTCGCTGAGGGTGCCGATGAGAAAGGCCGGCGTACCGCGGATCTGCATCCTCGAGGCGCCCATGGCGCTCCGCTGGATCGCATCGAGGTAGCGGTTGCTGTTGATGCAGGCCGTGAACGGCGCTTCCTCCAACCCGAGTGATTGCCGGAACCGCGCCAGTCCTTCGCCGTCGAAGGGGCGCTGATCCTTGAAGAGCTGGTCGTGGGCTTCCCAGAACTTGTCCTGCTCCCCCGCGCACCGCGCGACCCGGGCCTTGAACAGGGCGTTCGGGTGCTCGGGGCTCGGCATGTCCCGGAAGAAATACTTCACCTTGCCGCCCTGGACGTAGGCGTGATCGATCAACGGGTAGATTTCGGAGGCGTATTTCGCACAGAAGGAGCAGTCGAAATCCGAATATTCGAGGATGGCCACGCGCGCGAGGGGGCTTCCCTTGAATGGTTCGCCGTGGACATTCAGCGTGAGTATTTCCTGGGGTTTGGCCGTCGCAGGCGATTCGACGCGCGTGGACCGTTCCTTGAGCAGGGCCTTCAGTTCATCGAGGTCCCTCTGCAGCTTCGCCTGGCCCTCACGCAGGGCATCGATCTGGGCCTGCAGCGAGGCCTCCGCGGGCTTCGCCCCGCGCGGGGCCTTGGTCTGCGCCTGGAGCGCTGGAACAAGGAGGGCGAAACCCAGCGCGCTGATCGTTGGAATGAGGCAACTGCGAAAGGTCATCTGGAGATCCTTCGACGGACTCGATCATGGGGAAAAGCTGAAGGGTCCTCCAGGATAGCCGAGTCGATTCGGGGGATTGTTGCATTCGCAAATGAACTCAAAGATTGTTCTTGCGTACGTAAAAGACTGATTGGTTGGCATTAACAAAAATTAACATGTCATGAAAACTGAAATTTCTCTTAGACTCCTGTCCAAACGTTCTTTTCAGATAGCCATCGCACGGTCAGCTCTCACCACCTGAGATTTGGCCGGGATCCGGCGGGTGCGCCCGCCGGTAGGTCCGCTTCGAAACGCTCAGGCGTTTCCGGCGGAGCTGCACTTGCTTCTCCCCCCGGGGGTCCATCCATGGGCTCCCTCATCCTCCACTTTTTCTTTTCGTAAGGAGCCCCATGCACCTCCGCTTGCACCGCACCCTCGTGCTGACCGTGGCAGCTACCCTCGGGATGATGGCCTTTGCCGAGGCTCCTGAGGTGATTCATCACCGGCTCAACGGGAACGAGGGCGGCCCCCACGCTTCCTTTGGCGCGGCCCCCACCGCCGGTTCCACGAGCGCGCTTACCTCTCCCCTGAAGAACTATGGTGGCCAGGTCATGACGACGCCGACCGTCTACGTCATCTGGTACGGCAACTGGGCCCAGGGCAACGGGACTGACACGGCTTCGGGCCAGCAGATCGTGACGGACTTCTTCAACACCATCGGTGGTTCGCCCTACTTCAACATCCAGCAGACCTACCCGGGCTCCGGGATCACGGGCAACGTCAATTACGGCGGTGCCACCACCGTGGCCTACCCGTACGGCGCGAGCCTTTCGGATGCCAACATCCAGTCCATCGTGTCGGACGCCATCACCGGCGGCCACCTGCCCAACGACGCCACGGGCCTCTACTTCGTGCTCACCTCTTCGGACGTGAACGAGGCTTCGGGCTTCTGCTCCCAGTACTGCGGCTGGCACACCCACGGCACCATCGCCGGTTCCAACCACCGCTACGGCTTCATCGGCAATGCCGCCCGCTGCATCACCTCCTGCGCCGCCCAGAGCGTGGGCCCCAACGGCAATGCCGGCGTCGACGGCATGGTCTCCGTGCTCGCCCATGAGCTGGAGGAAGCCACCACCGATCCCGACATCGCCACCTGGAAGACCCGCCGCGGCGCCGAGAACGGCGATTCCTGCGCCTGGACCTTCGGCACCACGTACCTGACCGCAAATGGCGCCTACGCCAACATGAAGCTCGGCACCCGCGATTTCCTCATCCAGCGCAACGTCACCTTCCGCTCCACCGGCCAGTACTGCGCCCTGGTGAAGTAAGTCACCCGTTTCAAAACAGGATCTTCTGATCTTCCCGGCGGGCCGAGCCCGCCGGTTTTTTTTGCGCAGAGAAGCCGGGGGCCACCCTTCTCCGTGCAGCTTTGACATTCTTCGTTGGCGAAAGTGTTTTGACTGTTTTTTACATGTTATCGATATCTTGGAAGATAAAATATGTATGTGCGAATGATAGATTTAAATGATATTTCGGTTGATATTGGTAAAAAAATAAATGGTTGTGAGAATGAATTTCAATGCCTAGACTCCTGTCCAAACGTTCTTTCTGCCAACTGATCGCGGACTCCTGTCTGGTCGCGTGTCCTGGGTGTTGAACGATCGGGCATGACCAGCGGAAGCCTTCCGGCCCGGCGCAGCGTCGCCCGGGCCCCAACGGTCGGATTTCCTCTGGGCTTTCCACCACGGAACGCCCGGCATCTCCCCCCCAACACACTTCCCCACAAGGAGCACCATGAAGACCCTCGTCAAGCTCCACCTCACCGGCCTGGTTCTGGCAGCCCTCGCGATGCCAGCCGCCTTCGCCCAGGAAGGGCGCAGTTCCCACTTCGCCGAGAACGGCAGCGAGATCATCCACCACCGCATGTATGAAGGCAATTCCGCGAGCGTCTACGGCGCCCCCACGGTCGGCTCGACTTCCCCCCTGAGTCGGCGCTCGCAGCTCACCAATCACGGCGGGCAGGTGATCACCACGCCCACCGCCTACATCATCTGGTACGGCAACTGGGCCCAGGGCAATGGCACGGATACCGCCGGCGGTCAGCAGATCATCAGCGATTTCTTCAACGCCATCGGCGGCTCGCCCTACTTCAAGATCAATTCCACCTACACGGGCTCCGGCATCACGGGCAACGTGACCTACGGCGGCGCCACCTCCGTGGCCTATCCCTACGGCGCGAGCCTGTCGGACGCGAACATCCAGTCCATCGTCTCGGATGCCATCACGGGCGGGCACCTGCCCAATGACGCGACAGGCATCTACTTCGTGCTGACCTCGTCGGATGTGAACGAATCCTCGGGCTTCTGCACCCAGTACTGCGGCTGGCATTCCTGGGGCACCATCAACGGCTCCAACCACCGCTACGCCTTCATCGGCAACGCGGCCCGCTGCATCACCTCCTGCGCCGCCCAGAGCGTCGGCCCCAACGGCAATGCCGGCGTGGACGGCATGGTCTCCGTGCTGGCCCATGAACTGGAAGAAGCGACCACCGATCCCGACGGCAAGACCTGGTACGCCCGCACGGGATACGAGAATGGCGATGACTGCGCCTGGACCTTCGGTACCAGCACGCTGGGGTCCAACGGGGCCTATTACAACGTGACCATGGGCTCGAGGAACTACCTCATCCAGCGCAATGTGAAGTTCGTGGGGAGCAGCCAGTACTGCCTGATGCAGTAGTCCCAACAGGCCAGAATCCACCTCTCCGGCGGGCCCCGTGCCCGCCGGTCTGTTGTCTGCGCGGGGGCTCGGCCCGGCGGTTGGCTACAATGGTCGTTTTCGCGGAGCTTCCATGGCCTATGTCCGCCGCCCCGACTTCCTCCCCTTCACCCGCCCCATGGTGGGCGAAGAGGAGATCGCCGAGATCATCGACACCATCCACAGCGGCTGGATCACCACGGGGCCGAAGTCGGCCAAGTTCGAAGACCGGCTGAAGGCTTACAACGGCGTGCCCCACTGCCTGGCCATGAACAGCGCCACCACGGCCCAGGAGATCACCATGCAGGTGTTGAACCTGCAGCCCGGTGACGAGGTCATCACCACCTCGCTGACCTGGGTGAGCACCCTCAGCACGGTGGTGCTGCAGGGCGGCGTGCCCGTGCTGGTGGACATCGATCCGGTGACGCTCAACATCGACCCCGCCAGGATCGAGGCTGCCATCACGCCCCGCACCAAGGGCATCATTCCGGTGCACCTCACGGGCCTGCCTTGCCCCATGGAGGCCATCTGGCAGATCGCCGAGAAGCACGGCCTCTGGGTGATCGAGGACGCGGCCCAGGCCATGGGCGCTCACTACAAGGGCACCAAGATCGGCGGCAATCCCCGCTCAATCATGAGCGTCTACAGCTTCCACCCGAACAAGAACATGACCACGGGCGAAGGCGGCGCCATCGCCTTCTTCAACGATGACTACGAAAGCCGTATCAAGCGCCTGCGCTTCCACGGCATCGACCGCGACGCCTGGAAGCGCTTCGCCAAAGAAGGCAGCCCGCATACCGAGGTCTACGAGCCCGCCCGCAAGGCCAACTTCATGGATCTGCAGGCGGCCATGGGGCTGCACCAGATCGACAAGCTGGACGGCTTCAACGCCCGGCGCGGCGTGCTCTTCCACCGCTACCTCGACCTGATGAAGGACATCGACGAGGTGATGCTGCCCTGGGCCGGCGACGCCGACCACGGCCACTGCTTCCACCTCTTCGTGCTGCGCATCCACCCCGAGAAGCTGGGGCTGGACCGCGATGCCTTCGTGGCGGCCCTGAAGGACGAGAACATCGGCACGGGCATCCACTACCGCCCCGCCCACGTCCACCCCTGGTACCGGGACTTCTACGCGGCGAATCCCCAACACCTGCCCAAGGACGGTCTGCCCCACAGCGAATGGAGCGGCGAGCGGCTCATGAGCCTGCCCCTGTGGCCAGGCCTCAGCGAGGCGGACCAGGACCAGACCGTGGCCGCCATCCGGCAGGTCATCGCCCAGGCCAAGGCGGGCAGCCGCATCCGGGTCTGATCGAGATTTACCCAGTTCCTAAAAAGCGCCGATAGAGCCTTTAGAGGGCCTGCTCCGGTGCTGAACCTCGTCGTCATCCTCCTCTCGATCCTGCTGCAGATCGTGGCCGCGGGGTTCGGGATGCGCGTCAGCCGGACGGCCGGCCGGCCCCTGGCCTGGTTTCTGTTCTCGTTGGCCCTGGCGCTGATGGCGGGCCGGCGCCTGTACGTGCTGGTGGAGCTGTACGAACAGGGCCTCCCGAGCCGGTTGCTGCCCAACGAGCTGCTGGGCCTGTGCATCTCGGCCCTGATGCTTTCGGGCATCCTGCTCATCCAGGGGTTGTTCCGCACCAAGGACGCCCACGCTGCCCGGTTGGAGGAGGCGCGGGCCGATGCGCGGGCAGAGGCCGACAAGCTCGCCGCCGTCATGGCGGCCACCCCCGTGCCCACCTGGATCGCCGAGGATCCGGACTGCCGCGTGATCCGCGGGAATCCCGCCGCGGCCGAGCTGCTGCGGATGCCGGTGCATGCGAACCACTCCAAGTCGGCCCCGGAAGGGCAGCAGCCCACCCATTTCCTGCTCCGGCAGGAGGGCCGCGACCTGAGCGCGGAAGAGATGCCGATGCAGCGGGCAGCCCGGGGGGAGACGGAAATCCGCGATCTGCCCATGGATCTCGTCTTCGATGACGGCATCGTGCGGCACCTGAGGGCCTATGCCACGGCTCTAAGGGACCGGACCGGCCGCATCCATGGCGGCGTCTGCTGCATGGTGGATGTCACCGAGGTCCGCCGGGCCGAAGAGGCCCTGTCCAAGGCCCAGAAGATGGAAAGCCTCGGCATGCTGGCGGGCGGCCTGGCCCACGACTTCAACAACATCTTCCAGACCATGGTGGCCAACCTGGAGATGGCCGAGGCGACCGTGCCCGAGGATTCCCGCGGACAGATCTACCTCCAGCGCCTGAAGGCGGGCCTCGACCGGGCCTCAAGGCTGAGCCGGGACATCCTGCACTGTTCGGGCGGGGACCTGCGGCGGCCCGAATCCATGGAGCTGGCCCCCCTCATCGCCGAGGCACTGGACCGCACCGGGCTGCCCGTGATCCGGGACCTGGCGGAGGACCTGCCGCGGGTCATGGTGGATCCGGTGCTCGTGGGGCGGGTGGTGGAGGGGCTCGTCAGCAACGCCGTGGATGCGAGCGGGGCCCGCGGCGTGATCCGGGTGCGGACCTACGTGCGCGCGGTGACGCCCAGGGACCTGGCCATCGGACACTGGCCCGATCCCGTGGAACCGGGCACCTACGCGGTGCTTGAGGTTTCGGACCAGGGCCATGGCATCGACGCGGCGACCCTGCCCAAGATCTTCGACCCCTTTTTCTCCACCCGCGACATCGGCCGGGGCCTGGGGCTGGCGGCGGCCATGGGCATCGTACGGGGCCATCGCGGCGGCATCCAGGTGGAAAGCATCCCTGGCGTGGGCAGCGTGTTCCGGGTGCACTTCCCCTCGCCCGAAGGCCAGGTGTCCATCCCCGCGGAAGTGGTGGAGGGGGCCCGGGCGAAGAACCTGGTGCTGCTCGTGGACGACGAGGAGGAGCTGCGTTCCGTGCTGGCCGAGATGCTGCAGGACTGGTTCGGGCTGGAGGTGGTGACAGCCTCCGACGGGCAGGAGGCCCTGGAGGCCTTCCGTCAGCGGCCCGAGGCCTTCGACCTGGTCATCCTCGACGCCACCATGCCCCGCATGGGCGGGGTCGAGGCCTTCCGGGCCATGCGCGCGATCCGCGCCAACACCCCGGGCATCCTCTGCAGCGGCTACGCGCTGCCCGTCTCGCGGGACCAGGCCATCGCCCAGGGTTTCGCGGACTTCCTCAAGAAGCCCTTCTCCAGCGCCGAGCTGGAAGCCCTGATCGGCCGCGTCATGGGCAACCGCCAGGGCAGCGCCGGCGCGCCATTGGGGCCGATTTAGGCCCAGGTCTAGGTTCAGGTCCTGCGTTCGTGGGGCAGGGCGGGACGCGGCCCGTAGAGCGTGGCGAGGGGGTCGTACATGTAGAGGTTCCCGACCTTGCCGGTGTAGGCGCAGGCGAACTGCTGGATCTGATCGGCGAAGCGGGTGAGTTCGTCGCGGTCGCGGAACATGGGCCCCCACATGGGATTGAAGGCCGATTCCACCGCTCCCATGAGGCCCTTGAGCTCGAGGCCCTGGAGGTCCGCACGGCGCTGCAGAGCCTCGGCGCTGGTGGCCAGGTGGGCGGCCTCGTGATCGAGCGCCAGGGTGGCATCCGAACTCAGGCGCTGGCCGAGGATGTGGCGCCGGGCCCGGTTGCGCCGCCACTGGTCGAGCAACACGGATTCCTTCCGCTGGGTTCGGCGCCGGGCCGTCTCCAGGCGGAACACCTCGCGCAGATCCTCGGCCTTGGCCTCCAGGAGCTGCAGCTCCCGCTCCAGCTCGGGCACCAGGAGCAGGGTGCGCCAGGAAGCGTTCTTCTTGGAGCGCAGCACGTCGCCGTAGATGTGGTCGCCGACGTAGAGCACCTCTTCACCCCGGGCATCCAGCAGCGATTCCAGCCAGGCCGTGTGGCCGCCGCTGTAGCAGTGGGGATGGCCCTCCAGGGGCTTGGGCTCCGGCGCGTCGAGGAAGAAGGCCGGCTTCCGGCTGCTCACGACGATGAGGTCGAAGTAGTCGGTCCAGTTGGGCCGGGCCTCGTCCTGCCCGTTGAGGAGGTGGCTCAGCACGCCGTCCGTGAAGCTCCACTCGCTGTTGGTGAGGAGGAACAGCTTCTTGCCGGAGCGCTTCAGGCGGTCCAGGGCCAGGGCCAGCAGGGGTTCCTTCTGGATGAAGAAGTCCCGGTGCGCGAGAATCTCGGCCTTCATCTCGCCGTTGCGGTGCGCGGTGTCGATGGCCCAGCGCACGTCCTGGAACAGTTCCAGGTAGTTCTCGGCCCGCAGCGTGCCGCGGTCCAGGCCATCCACCATCTGGGCGTAGAGGAAGCTTTCGGGGATTTCGAACAGCGTGTCGATGCTGCGGAAGCCCTTGGCGGCCGTGGACAGGCGGCGGCGGCTGTAGATCGCATCCACCTCGTGGCGGGTGAGGGCCCGGCTGCCATGGCTGGCTCGCACTACCTGGCGTTCCCGGTTCAGCTTCAGCAGGTTGCCCCGCAGCCCGTCCAGCACCAGGCCGCGCACGGCGAAGGCCGGATCATACGGGATCTCCAGCAGCCAGGGCGAGTAGCCCCGATCCCGCACCAGCAGCCGCGCCGCCTTCTTGAAGGCCAGCTCGTCGATCTCCGGCGTCTTGTAGCGCGCCAGCGTATGGTCCATGTCGAAGCCCATGGCCTTGATCTCACCCATGGGCAGCGTGCGCAGCGCGTAGAGCTTGTGGGCCGGCGGCAGCCGCTCCTCGGCCTCGGTGAGGGGCGGCACGGCGAGGAGGGCAGGATCCCAGGCGGTCATGGCAGAAGTGTACCTCGGCAGAAAGCTCGCCTTTGATCAGTCCTGACGGGAAGCGAATCAGGCCGAAACCGCGCGAGGTCTCATTCCTCTTCCGACCCGATGCCGTGAGTGATGGCCTGATGCCCGAACACCTCCCAAGCCAGCTGCCGGAACCGCTCGCTGTGCCCCCAGTCCCTTTCGCGATCCATCCAGAGCTTGTAGTGGATGAGCTCGTGCTCCAGGATGCGCTGCTGCACCTGGAGCGGATCATGGCAGTTCATCCCGCACACCTGCTGCGGCCAGGGCCAATCCCGGCGCCGCAGCAGCGGGATGGAAAGGCGGATCTCCGGATGCCACTTCCCCCGCCCATCTTTCTCGACCACGAACAGCCCTGCGCACCGAACCATGCGTGGCGACCAGATGCAGGGTGGCGGCGGGATCTCCCAGCCCGCCTCGCGGAGGATGCCCTGGGCTCGGTGGCGGAGGGTGAACGTCATGCTTCGATTTTGAGGGTGTTCAGGACTTGGAGCGTCACGGGCGGGCCATGTGTCAGCAGGTGAGCCTGTAACTGAATCTGTCTAAGGTGCCCCGGGAGAGGTGGCTGTTGACCTTTCCCAGACGGTTGTGGACCCCGCCATTGACGCGATTTGCCTTGATGAGAATTGTGCCCACGGTCGTCTAAAAACCGAGATTGATTCTCAAATTGAGTGATCAATGCACATGTCGTCCCAAAGCATTCATCCGCTTGCTAGCCTTGCCTCAAGGAGCAGGCATGAGTTCAGGACCGACTACTAAAGCGAAGAAACAACCCAAGTCTCATGACCAGATGTACCGGTGCGAGATCAAAAAGAAATTCATTGAGGGTGAGACAAAGGTGTACCGGTGGACCGAGGTAAATGTGTCCGATATTCCCGGCAGGCCAAAGGCTCGTTGCGTTCACTGCAAAGGGGCTGTGCGGCTGCACTTCAAGAGGCAGGCTCACGGGACTCCAGACCATTGCGAGCATAAGCTGCGACAGGACTCCACCCACTGCGAAGCGGGCCACTACTTCGAGGGTGTACACCAAGAGTCCCTGAGTCCCGTTGAGTAACCGGCTGACACTTAGAAATTTGTGTTGGCTTGCCGACCCTGCCTAGTCAACAATTCAGAAAACGAAATTCAAAACTTTAAGTCATAAACAAGGAGAGGAAAACATATGGTTTTTAAAAGTGAAATACGTGATAGCACTATTAACGCACTTTTAGAAAAAGCGGCTAATCGTAACTATGGCCAATATCTTGCGAAATTAAGCCTCAAACATGTTAGAGGTTTTCATAACGAGCCAGTTTTGTTTGACTTTCCGGTTACTGCGTTGATTGGCCCGAATGGAGGTGGTAAAACGACCATTCTAGGCGCGGCTGGGTGTGCATATAAGTCTATATCTCCCAAACGTTTTTTTGCGAAAAGTGGTAAATACGACGAAACAATGCAGGATTGGTCAATTGAATATGAGTTGATAGACCGAGAACTGAACAAGAAGGATGCAGTTCGCAGAACAACCAGCTTCCGAAACTCGCGCTGGAATCGTGAAGCGCCCGATCGAAGAGTGCTTGTATTTGGTGTTTCAAGGACAGTTCCTGCTAATGAACGCCCTGAACTGGGTCGTTGTGCATCCAACTCTTTCGAAGTGCCAGAGGCACACGTTCAAGAATTAACGGAACCAGTCCAAAAGGCTGTATCTCGAATTCTTGGTAAGAATATTTCAGGATTTAGTAGTTTGCGAGTCGACCCCAAAGGCAGAGTCACGCTGTTGGCTGGGCGAACAAAGGATGGCAAGGGCTATTCCGAATTCCATTTTGGGGCAGGTGAATCGAGCATTATTCGAATGGTTGCTGAAATCGAACTCGTTGAGGATCAAGCCTTGGTATTGATTGAAGAGATCGAGAACGGCCTTCACCCCGTTGCAACAGTTCGAATGGTGGAATATCTCATCGATGCTGCAGAACGAAAAAAGCTTCAAACGATTTTTACGACACACTCTAACGATGCATTAAAGCCGCTTCCATCAAAAGCAATTTGGGTGGCTACTCAGGACAGAATCTTCCAGGGAAAGCTGGATATCAACTCACTTCGTGCAATCACAGGTCAGATTGATGCCGCCTTGGTTATCTTTGTTGAAGATCCATTCGCGAAACTTTGGGTTGAAGCTATCCTCCGCCAGGCTAATAACCTCGCAGTTGATCACATTCAAGTTTACGGTATGGAAGGTGATGGTACTGCGGTAGCCATGAATCGTTACCATCGAAAGGATCCATCTTCTCTGGTGCCATCTATTTGTCTCATTGATGGTGACTCGGAACAATCTGAATCGAAGGACGATGCAATTTATCGACTACCTGGGCAATCGCCTGAGGCATTTGTATTTGATGAGGTAATGACCGCATGGGATTCGATAGGAGGAAAGCTTGCAGTGGCCCTTCTTCAGCGCTTCGAAAATGCTGAGCGGGTCAAACAAATATGTAATTCGGTGAGGACAACAAATATGGATGCTCATCTACTCTTCGCTCAAGTGGGTGAGAAGCTTGGTCTCCTCCCCGAAGCTACGGTGGCAGCTGCTTTCGCAAATATTTGGGCCCAGGCATATCCAGAGGCACTTCAAAGAGTATTGATTTCTTTTGAGGAGTTCCTTCCTCACGAACAGCGGCAAGACTAGGTGCTCCTTCAGCGAAATAATTGTGAATCCCGTTTTCACTAGGACAGAGCATCAACCCACCAAATTGATGGCTTCGCGCATCTCCTCTTCACGGGTCTCGATGTAGATCATCGTGGTCTCGACTTTCGAGTGCCGCATGAGCTTCTGGATCGTCGGCAGTGGCACTCCCCGCTTGTTGAGAATGTTGGCGAAGCTCGCACGGAGGCGGTGATCGGTTAGGTCAGGGGGCAGCCCAACTGCTTCAGCCGCTCTTCGGATGTACCGGATGGTGAAGTCGTGGCCGCGAGGCTTGCCTTCCTTCTCCCCAGGGCAGATGAGACCAAAGGTTCCGCCCCCCTGGGGCTTCAACTTCTCAAACCAATCCAGCATCACCTCTGGAATGGGCATCACCGGGGCATCACCGTTCTTCGTTTTGTCCGGGATGAACACTTTTTGGTCGAGCCGAAGCCCAGACCATCGCATCAGACGGGCCTCGTGGTTGCGCATCCCCATGAGGATCTGGGCACGAACAAGAAAGCTCGCATGGAGGCTGCCCTGGGCATCCACGGCCTCCAGGAACTGGTCCAGGAGGTCCTTCGGGACGACGGGACGGTGCTTCCGCTGAACTGGGATTATCGAGATGGTGGGCTTCTCCTTGATCCAGTCCTTTTCAACCGCGAACCCAAGCAGGGCCCCGAGATGCAGCGCGAAGGTGTTGGCCCCACTCTTCGTGTGGGTTTCGAGGTAGCGGTTCAGGACGCCGTTCAACGCGGTCGAGTCCAGTTGGCTGACCAAGAACCCGCCGATTAGGGGCAGGGCATGAAGGGTGATGAGCCCCTTCAGCGTCCTGACATAGGAGTGGCTGCGCTGGGGAGCGACCTCCTCCATCCAGGCGTTGAAGCACTGCCGAAGGGTGATCGCCTTCGGCTTCTTGATGCCGACGCCTTCCAGGGAGAGCCGACCCTTCATCGCGTTGATGTAGTCCCGGGCTTCAACTAGGCGGTAGCAACCGGTCGAGCCCGTATAGATTCGGCCCTGATAGGAGAATCGGTAGAGGAAGACGCCAGATTCAGGATGCTTCGCCAGGTTCTGAACGAAATGAATCTTGCCGTCCTCCACGCGCCGCCTCCTGGGGCGCACCTTCCCCTGGATCGGAGGTTTGGACACCGGGGCCGCCACAGGAACCTGGATGGTCCAGGTGTGCCGAAGGACCATTGGGACTTGATTTCCGTTGACCTGGTCTGCGGTTGGAGTAAGGAAAGTAATGGGACCCAAGAAATCACCTCGGGTCGTTAACAGCGAATCTACGTTTCATGCGCGGATCTTCGTGCGGCCCGCAGGCTTCATCGACTCGATGTCGCCGAGGTTCCACGCGTGCCTCTGGGAGGCCACTTCCGGCGTTTCACGCTTGTCTCGGCCAAAGGGGTAGCGCCCGCGCAATGGCAGGCCGTAAAAACGTGGTTTTCGAGAGTGGATTCACACGTCTTTTTGGTTTTCAGCCCTGAAGGTCACCCACCACCGGGAAGGTCTACCTCACCGGCCCGGGCCTTCCTCTGGTCCCGATCCATGTGGGCAGCCCACTGACTCGGAAGGAACCTCATCCGCTCCGGCCGTTCCCGCATTCCGGGGATCCGGAGCGCTGCTTCCTCGAATATCTCGAAACTCGGGCAGAGGTTGGTGAGCCGGTAGATGATCTGATCCCTGACACCATCAATGGCCGTGTCAGCCAGAGCCTGACCAGTAAGCTCCTGCCAGCGCCGGTCCACCTCGTCCACGGTGCGTTCCTGAAACCGCTTCCTACCGAAGCTCCTGGACCGCACCAGGGCCAACTGGATGAGTTCCGGGTGAATCGCTCGATACAGCTTCGAGAAGCCGCCGGGACGAAAAGCATGATCCGCGACCTCCAGGATGCCCCGTGCGACCAACTGACCTATGGCCTTGGAGGCGCCTGAGGCATCGAGGTTCCCGCTCACATCAATCCTGAGATTGAACAGCTCGGGGTAGTACTGGTGCGCGAGCTTCTGGATGAGGGGACTCGGAATTCCCACGCCCTCGTGGAGCAACCGTTCCGGCATCGAGAGGGCAAACCGGAGGATCAGCTCCTGAAGCCGCGAAGCCTTCCGTCCAAACAACGCCCTCGGAATCGGCTCCTCATAGAGCGGAAGCCGGATCCCGTGCTCAAGCCGAGGCGCGAATTCCCGGTTCAGGTAGGCGTTAAAGGCATCGGGGAAGGGATCTCCAGGCTGCCAACCGCCCAGGAGATCGCTGATCCAGGAATCCGGTTGGGAAGGGGGCTCAATGAAAGCTTGGGCCTCGGTGGGGACGCGCTGTTCGATTTCCCGCTCCAGTGCCTCGTGAAGCTCCACTCGGCGTTGCTCATGCCATGCCTGCTCGCGTCTACGTGCCTCATCGTGAATGGCCTGCACATGCCGGCGATAGGCCTCGGCGAAAAAGACTCGCATCCCTTCGAGCACTTCTGCGGAATGGACAAAGGTCTTCCACATGTCGGAGGGGCCGAGGGCTGGGGCACATGCCGGATCCCCCTGGAACACCTCCTGGTGGATCTGGAGGAGCATCGCCTGGTGGGATTCACCAGAACCTCGTAGGCGCACCCAGAACGCAGCCTTGGGGCAGTGGACGGCATTCATCCAGACGAAGGCACGTCCCTGATTGTGGAGCACCCGGAGCCGTTCATAGGCTTCAAACAGCCGCTCCAGGGGGAGCCGGTCCATGTCGTAGAAGCAGAGGGCGTCCTCGTTCCCGTGAAATGTCCCGTTCTCGTCGTAGAGCCCGCACTCCGGCTGAACCAGGATCTGAAGGGGTTTGTATCCCTCGGGGAGACGACGCACAGCACCGGGTTTCCCTTTCACCCGAGAGGGTACGGTGGTCGCGGTGTCGTACCCGGCCTGCTCCGAGATGAAGTAGGCAAGGTCTCGGAACCGCTTCTGTAGGACGGGGCTCCGGGTATCGACCCACCGCACGGGGCGGACCGGTTCATCACCCTGGAGCGAGCACCTGCGCGGGATCGCGATCGAGAGAGGGATGATTGACTCCCCAATCCTCAGGGGAAGTGAAGCCATGTTGGGTCCTGTCGGGGAGGGGAATAGTCCCACTAGTATTTCTACACCCCCCTATCCCTCTTCCCCCATTTACTCCTTCCACTGCCCTCATCCCGATCCTGCATGCATCCCGCACATCAGGTCCGCAGGACCGCCGTGGTGAATAGTCCCACTAGTATCTCTACACCCCCCTATGTTCCATTCCCTGCTTCCCCTCCATTCATGGCCCCGGGCCCACATGGACACTTGATGGCTGTTGCCTCCACCGGCATCGATTCCCGGCATCGACCCCGCCAATGCCTGGCCTGGGTTGTGGCCTGAGTTTCCATGGGGTCTCAGACTGAGCAGACATGAAAAAGGGGACCCGGTGAGGTCCCCTTTGGTTCGGTCATACGGTCCTGACGGTCACACCATCGGCTTGCTTCGTGCCGGTCCGGATCGATCAAAAGAGCGGGCCCTGCTCCGGAACCTTAAACGGATCCCCGCTCAGGTCCACGCCGGGGAATTCGAATCCTGTGGCGGCAGGTGCCTTCTTGGGAACCGTGAGCGGGAACTGCTCGGGCGCCATGAAACACTTGGCGCTGACGCCGTTGAAGTAGCCCTGCTTGACGGTCCAGCCGTTGCTGCGGAGGCAGGCTGCGAGATCCCGGCGTTCAGCGAGCGTTGGCTTGGCGAAGCCCTTACCGTCCTCGACCTTCCCTTCGAGGAACCCAAAGATCGCGCTGAGGGTGATGCCGTTTGGCCCAGCGTGCTCCTGGTAGAACTGGGTGATCTTGGGCATCAGGTCGGCGTAACGGCTTTCCATCTGGTGGCGGTGGCTCTGGCCGACCCGGAGGGCTTCCATGTCGTCGGTGAGATAGTTCGGCTCCCCCTGGTTGTAGCTGTGGAGAGCCTGGGCCCAAAGCTGAGCCAGGTTCTCCTGCAGCAGCTCGATGTTGATCTTCGTGGCGGTGGGAATCACCCAGAAACGGCGGGAGCCGGTGGGATCGTTCAGGACCTGCTCCTTGTTCGTGGAGCCGACCATGATGCAGCGGCGGGGGAAATCACGGGGAATCCGGCCGTAGGAGGGGCGGAACTTGTCCGTGGCCGAGGACACGAAGGCCTTGATGGCCTCGGCCGATTTCACGGAGGTCATGTCGTCGATCTCGCTCAGCTCGTGGATCCACGAGCCCTGCAGCACCTTCTGCCCTTCGGCGCTGTCGATGTGGATCTTGGAATCGTTGAACCAGCCGGGGTCGGCGCACAGCGTCTTCCAGAAGGTCGACTTCCGCGCAGCCTGATCGCCGTAGAGGATCGTGACCGTGTCCATCTTGCAGCCGGGTTCCATGACGCGCCGCACGGCGCCGATGAGGGTGCACTTGAGGTACTCGGCATAGAGGGCGGCGTATTTGTCGTAGTCGAGGGTCTGGGTGGCGCCCAGGATTTCATCGCGAACCAGGGGCATGCGGTCCACGCCGTCCCATTCAGGCAGGGCTGCAAGCCAGACCTTCACGGGGTGGTACTTCGCCGAGGACGCGGCCAGATTGAGGGCCAGGATGATGGTCGATTGAGGCCACGACACGCCCCAACGGCGATCCAGATGGTTCTGGAGGCCCGTGACGCCGTTGTCCAGATCGTCGATATCCAGGTGGGCATAATCGGCGACCTGCAGTTCCGTGATCATTTTCAGCTCATTCCAGCGGATGGAATCCCGGTAGGCGTGGCCATTCGTCAGGATGATTTCGAGGTTCAAGGGGGACTTGGCGATGCCGCCCTTGCTGGTGAAGCGGATTTCTTCGGTGGGGATTCCGTCTTCTTCGAGCAGTTCCTTCCAGCGCTGGATCGCCGCGTTGCGCTTGGCCTCGTCCGGATCCCCCTCGCCCTGATTCATCACTTCTGCCTCGATGGCATCAGCGCCCTCGGAATCCACGGCATGCTTGGCCTCCTCGCGCCGGGTTGAAACCAGTCGCCCAGTGGTGCTGCGAAAGGGCTGGGCGTGCCGGAGGAGTATCTCTTCGCCTGCTTCGTGGCAAACCTCGCGAAGGTGAACGTCCTTGTGGGTGTCATGAAGGCAGGTGAAGCCGGGCCAGGAGCCGGGTTCCATGAAGACCGCGGCACCCTCGGCATCCATCGGATTGGAGTGCTCGTGCGCGAAGGGGCAGGTGCAGCGGGCCTTGGTGCCGCTGCCGTAGGGGACGGGCTCCTGAACTGTGGAGCCCATCTCACGCAGAAGTCCCACCATATCCAGGGTCTTGAAGTCCACGTTGTAGGCTTCCTGCCACTTGTCGGGATCGCTGGACATGGTGCTGACACGAGTCGCAGCACGCTTCGCCTGCCATTCCTGAAGCAGGGGGTGGACGGTGACGGGGGCGATCGTCATGTCGGCCAGATCTTCTTCGGTCGGGAGCGCCAGGGGGGCTCCGTTATAGGACACGAACTGGATGCGGTCCTTGGCTTCGGGTTCCTGAGCCCAGTTTCCGGCCGGGAAGTAGAGGCAGGCCGCACGGTGCATGGCGCCCAGGTCCAGGCAGCCCATGGCCCGCCACCGATCCAGCATGAGCTGGGACAGCAGCCACTCGGAGGTCAGCTTCCAATTCTTGCCATTGGAGGGGCGATCCATTAGAAGCATGATGCGAAATCGCTCGCACTCCGGCGTGCTGGAATAGCTGTGGTAGCCGAAGTGCGTGACTCCAAGCCGTGTGAGGTGCTCATGCACTTCCTGCAGGGTCGGGGCGCCCTCGATGGGGACTTTGCGGAACACGGGTTCCCCGTTTTCCTTGAATTCTCCCGTGGGCTGTTCGGCCTTGTTATCGAAGTCCAGCATGAAGATCTGGATGCTTTCGATGTCGCGGTCCCCACGGATCCCACCAGGAGGGTAGGCGGCAGGGCTGAAGGCGTAGAGGTTCAGCTTGGCCTCCTCCTTCGTGGCGCCCTGGACCTCGTAGGCACGGCCCAAGAAGGCCGGGGAAGTCAACTCCTCCCAGCTCGCGTTCAGGTTCTTGGGCGTGTTGTCGCGGCAGTTGGTGAAGCGGCTGCAGCGGATGAGGGGGGAAGAGACCGGAGTGTTCTCCGGGGTATCGAGGGGGGTGGTGAACTGGGCCATTAGGCCTCCATGAGGTGGGGCGCGTTGTTGCGCCAAAACCCTTAAGAGGCGATGCGAGGATCTCCCTGTTTACTTCGCTCTCGGATATGGAGAATCGAGGGATGGCATCTCCTCTTCCCTCCTGGTTCCTCAAACGGTTCTCCACTGAGGACCAGTGCCGGGCCTCGATTCGAGAGCTTCGTTGGCCGGGAGGGTTCCGTTGCCCAGGTTGTGGAAGCAATAGGGCTCGGCTCAACGCACGGGGATTGTTCCGTTGTCAGGACTGCCAGAAGCAGGCTTCCGAATTGAGCGGGACGGCTCTCGCTGGAGGCCGTGTTTCCCTGGTTACTTGGTTCTCAGTCCTATGGGTCATGTCAGAAACACCATCCGGCATCAGCGCGTCGGGCCTGGCGAAACTGCCGGATCCGGATGAAGACGAACGGAACCTTGTGAGCTACAAGACGGCTTGGCTCCTGCTCCATAAGATCCGAGGCGTGATGCAGCAAATTCCGGGGCCGCCAACATATGGTCGGGTCGAGGTCAGTATTGAAAACCTTGAGGTGGTGGAGTTGAACCAGTTCGGGCGCCAGGGGAAGAAGGCTGTCCAAGTGCTGGTGGTGGTTAAGGAAAGAGCAGATGGGTCTACCGAATGGGCCTGCCTCCGACAAATTCGCGACCGTGAACCGGAGACCTTGCAGCGGTGCCTCATGGAGGCCCTTGGGGGTGTTATGCGCGAAGAGATCTGGTCCAGCCCTGGGAGCGAGTTCGACTGGCTGGGGGAGGCGGAGTATCGACATCGAACGGCCACGGAATTGGGACTGCTAAGCGTCAATCGTGTTCTCGGGGAGCTACGGGTCTGGCAGGTCGGCACACATTGGGGGGAAATGAGCGAGAAACACCTCGGCGCCTATCTCGATGAATTCGTGTTCCGCTTCAATCACCGATGCCGGAAGTCCACTCCGAAAGAAGTGTTCGACGATCTGGTTCAACGGGCTCTGCACGGGGAGCCAAAAACATTCCAGGACGTGGTGCGGGGTGAGGCCTAATCGGGTGTGGATGCCCGCCCGCCTGGTTCCCTCAAGGACTGAGTCATTTTTGAAATTAAGGGATTTCTGGGAAACGAGGGAAACATGGAAACGGTCTTTCCATTGTCTGATGGACCCATGACCGACGTTTCCCTTGTTTCCGAGGTTTCGATAAATGAAAAAATGGCGGAGGGATGGTGAGTCCCTCCGCCACCATGGTTCAGCCTAGGTCCGTGACATCCTAGCTGGCTTCGTCGAAGGAGCAGTCCAGGAGCTGGTTCATGAAGGACTCCATCGAGAAGGGGATGTCATCAGCCGCGATCTTGCGAGATCCCTCCTGCAGCAGAGCGCCCTCCACCAGGACCGCTTGGCGCTTAGAAGACTTCATGCGGGGAGTTTCTTCTGCAGAGATTCCGTTAGCCTCGTTTCGCTGATCGTGGGTCATCATTCCGCAGAGGAGTGTGCGATTCCGCTTCTCGGAGCCGAAGCGGACCTCGACCTTTCCGTAGCGAACCCGGATGACCGTGCCGAAGCCGAATCGAGGGTGGTAGATGGTCTGGTCCCGCTTATAGGTGCCGGACTGGGTGTAGGTGACGATCGCATCACGGCTGATCGAGAGGATCTGGGTGCCGGACATGGTGGCCATGAAGGCTCCTTTGGTGGTTTTGCGACAGAGGTTCCCCAGGAGGCCGGGTGGACTCGGGTGTCGCGGTTGAGGTGGAAGGGGTGCCCGCACTCGCAGGCAGAGCTAACGCCGGTGGCCAGCATTTGGCCTGCTTTGAATCAACCGAGAGAATTTGAATGAGAGGGTCAGCCCTTTGGGCGGTGACCTATTTTCATTCCCGGTTTATGTAGCTGGGTAATTTTGGGGTCTACGTCGAATCCGGACCTATGAAATGGCCGGGAATCAACCACTGAATGGGCCTGTAGCCTTGAAAAATCGAAAAATGAGCGCACATGTCCGACCCCTGGTGAAAGGTGGTTTAAGGCAACTTAATAAAAAGGCTCCGAGGCTGCTTGTTCGATGCAGGGCACAATTACGAGAACATAATTTGATCATGAAACCACTGAAAAGTCAAACATTTTTTGTTGCGCATGGTTTGATTTTCTGCCTTGACGCTGGCCTGATGGATTTCGTTCCTTTGATTCCAGAATTGGCGGGGAGAGCAAAAGCCGCATCAGTGCTTGAACGGGTGATCCTTCCCTGCATCCGATGCTGGATTTTTGAGCAGTCGATTCGGATCTGCGTCTTCGACGGATTCATTGCGTAGACACGGCTCAGGCAGGCTTCTCGACGTAGCAATCAACTGCTTCAAATCCAGCCGTACCCCTCAGTGAAAGCCTCACGGATGCTGGATCTGGAGACAGCACCATGGTCCAAATCACACCAACCGGCATGCGGAACGAATACTGGCGAAGGCGGCTCCTGTGCGGCCTCATGGTGCCGGAGCGTTACGCCAGGGTGATCGTTTCAGATGAGATGCAGAGCCACCCACACGGCCAGGAAGCACTGGCCCGACTCCTCACGGGCCCGGCTCAACTGGATCCAGTGGTCAATGCCGAGGGTGATTGCGACTGGCTCCGGGTTGTCGTGGCCGGGGAGTCATTCGATCTGTTAGTGAGCTGCTTTGCCCAAGGCGAGGGACGGAGGCGCGGAAGCGACGACCCCTCGGATGACGACCTGACGACCCGTATCTACAGCTGCATGCTGACGGAAGAATACAGCGAGTCTCGCTCCAGTCCGGAGTGATGCCGTTGTTCCAGTGTGCGGCCCGCGCCGAAGGTGTCGCGGGAGGCACCGATGGTCATGATCACCCGCGCCGGTATCCAGAATGAACGGTGGCGACGCTTGCTCTCACAGGAGCATCCGGTCTCGCCGCTGTATGCCCGCCTATATGTGACGAGGGGTGTTCACCATCACCCACGGGGATACGAAGCTCTCCGCTGGCTGTTAACGTGCCCGACCCAGACTGATGATGGCATCAACCCCTGGGGCGATTGCGACATGCTCAAGGTGGTTCTGGATGGCGACACGTTCTATCTCAAGGTGGACTGCTACGCCCGAAGCTGGGGGCCAAACGAAGCCAGCGAGGACCCCGCCAACGATGAAATGACAACCCGCGTCTACACCTGCATGCTGGCAGGCGAGTATTGAAGCCTACACTTCAGGCTCTTTCGAGTCGGGATCAGCTACTTCTTGTATTGGTGCGGAGGCCTCAGAAACATACATCAAGGCTCCAGCTGTGCTATCCGGGAAGCGCTTTCGGTGCTCACGAGCATTGAGCTGGATAAGGTACTGGGCTAAGTGACAACTGCCTCCTAACGCTTGGATTACAACTTCATCAGAAATTCCCATCAATTGAAGGAATAGCACCCTAGCAAAAATGCTAATCCGGAAGCTAGCTTCGTACATTTTTGGGGGTTCAAGAATAGTAGGTTGGAGAGCTACGTCCCAATGGGTGTAATAATTTCTGGTCTCAACCCAAGATCCAGGGAATTGGCCTCCTTCGCCGAGGATGATTGTCCGAAGCGGTTCCGAAAGCCGCTTGGTCAATTCATCAAGACGCTTCCTCAGAGAGTATTGGTATCCATAGCGGATTCGGGATCGGAGTGATTCCCTATGCGCCTGCTCAACAATGTTGGGGATGGCGTCAACCAGGCTCTTCTTTACAGGTTCGTACGCCTTCGGGTCCATGTAATTCCCATCGAGGATTGACCGGTGGAGCCCCTCCAAAGCTTGCATCCAAGACAAAAATTCGACGTGAATCCATAACTCTTTCGAGCCTGAGGTGCTGATGGCTAGCCGGCATGGATCTTCAATTTTTGAGTAGATCTCGAACCAGTTGACAAGTGCTACCCCAAGCTCAATCCCGAGCAAAGGGCGTGGGATGAAGAGATCGATCTGACTCGGTGATAGATTTGGCTTTCTGTCCTGAAATCTGTACAGAACGGAGACGGATGAGTGTGGGTCATTGATTCCCTCGATCTTGTCTGGCGACATAGACCAGCTCGAAAGCCACGAAAGCATGTAGTTGAGAGTGGCGAATTGTTTCAAATGCCAATCTAGTGGTTGGGGCTCATCCGGGCATAACTCTACCCATGCTTCTGAGGCGACAGAACATGAAAACGGATCGAGTGCACGTGATTCGATCCATGTGGTGGTGAAGGTGACATCAGAGGCTATGGAAGGGAGTCTGAAGGACTCATCTGCTGAACCTTCCACTCGGTAATGAAAGACGATTGACCCATCATTCTCTTTCCTCTCGATCCCACGTTGAACGAGGGGAGATGAAAGCCAGTGCTGTAAGCCCGGGATTCGGAATCGCACCTTTTTGAAGCGAGCATCATCGGGAATCTGATGGCCGATTAGTAATCGACTGCTGATCATGCGGTCCTGCTGTCTTAGACCCGATGGGCCAAAGTTCATGTGCCTTCCAGTCTGATGGACATGAAACAGAATCATCGGAACACCAAGAGCTGTCTCGCCGTCTATGCGCTCAAAGGTGGTTGATTGATCTCCAAAGACAGGGCCCACGATTGAAGTGAAGGAATCGTCTAACTCAAGACGCGCTCCCTCCTCGGAGTACCGAATAGTTCCATTAATCTTCCGATCAGGATCAGACGGTAGCCACCAAGTTCCCGTTGATTCGAAGGGACTGTCTAGTGAGTAGTCAGCCATTGAATATGACCCCCATTTGGCTCTCTCCGATCTTGGGCCTTTATGATGTCGAGTGATTGGCCATCAGGTATGAAGATGCAACAAGAATTTCGTCATCTTCCCTGGTCATGGCTCAAACCACTAGGAGAAATATAGCCAAAGAGGAGAATGACCTCCGTTAGGTGGAGGTCATTCTCATGAGGGGTGCTGTTGCCTGGACTCTCGGTTCGTCTACTGGATCGCAAATGTCACGTTGTTGACCACCTTCACAGGCTGGACCAGGCCCTCGAACACGGGCGGCTTGAATCTCCGTTTCAGCTGCCAGTTCTCGGCTGCGATTCGGAGAACGATGGGGCCATTCTGGGATACGGCCGTGACGGGAATACCAGCCGTGGAGATCGTCACTTCGACCTGGATCTTGCCTTGAATTTTCTTGGCCTGGGCTTCAGCGGGGTAGACCAGCTCAGGCCTCGGAAGGATCTCCACCAAAGACGTAATGGGAACCAACGGGATCATGCCCTGGGGGATGCCCTCACAGTGGTCGTTCATATCTGTGCCGCCTAGGTGCTGGGGGTGGACCTCACCATTCGGTGAAGGATCCGTCTGGACCGGTACTGGAGCTGGTGAAGACTGTGCGAGCGATGGCATGGGTGGTTGGGCCTGCCTCGCTGCCTCCTCCTGGGCCGCTTTGGCCTGTGTCCGCTCGCGTTGGTGGAGCAGCGCCGGTAACGCCACCGCGACGACCAACCCGGCGAGGATTCCTACTCCCCAGAGAAAGACCTTCTCCCCTCGCCCCATTCGGTACTTCGGTTTGCTATCCATGTCGGCCCCTATTGGTCAAAGAGGTGCCGGTTCCGCAGCACCTTGTCTCGATTGATGAAGTCGACGATCACCCACAGGGCTCCGATCACCGCTCCAAAGAGCAGGTTCACTACCCCGATGACGATGAGTTGGGTGATCCCTTCGAAGGACGAAACCACGGAGGCGCGGCGGGCCTGAACCAGCTTGGCCCGATTGAACCGGGACAGAGCGGCATAGATGTTCCAGATCCCGGCGATCAGGAGCACCAGCATCTCGGTAGAGAAGCTCAGGAACGGCACGATCAGGCACAGCACCGGGACAAGGACTTGAAGTCCGCCGATGATGCTCCACACCACGCCGGAAGCCACCTCCAGCTTCCGGATCGTGTCGATGATTTCCTGGGTGGTCTGCCACGAGGCTCCGGCTGGCACCGAAGGCGGTAGCTGGCGCCCCCATCCAGCAAGCTCTGGAACCCGCTCAAGTGGGGTCCACTCCTGCATGTGGGCGGCCCACACCAGGTCGGTTCGATAGACCCTGCCGCCCTGGATCAGGGCTCGAAGCTCCTGATAGCTGATCGGTCCTATGCGTTCACCCTGGGGTGTGGCGTAGTACCAGGGATCCTGGTGGCTCATGCCTGCCCCAGGATCTTCTGTTTCTCTGCCTGGAACTCCTGGTCGTTCAGGATTCCCTGGTCCTTCAGTTGTGCCAGCTTCCGAAGCTGCTCGAAGCGATCCTCCGTGCTGGCCTGAGGCCTCGGCAGGAGCGGTGGCACTGGCAGTGCCGTCGGAATCGGGGGAGGCACCACCGAGGTGGGCATGCGCTGGAAAGCAGGAGCCGCCACGGGCGGCACCGCCTCGTGTTTGAACTCATCCTTCAATTCGGAAGAACCGTCCCGAATGTTGTCTCGGACCGTCAGGAAGTAGGGGAAGACGACGATCCAGAACATCAGGTGAAGGACGAAAATCGTCACCGGGTGGTAGGACATGCCGGTCTTGTAGCGACGGAATTCGAGGCGGCTCGTACTGATGCTGGCCCATAGGGTGGTTCCGAAAATGAGGAGCCCAACGATGCTCGATGCCATGCCATCACCACCGGGGCGAGGCGGGCTGATCCGGTCGATGAGGCCACCGAGGATCAGGGCCGCGATGAGCAGGCCAACCGCGATGAGGATGTTCTTCAGGACTCGCACGAGGTTCTCCAGATGGTGGGTTTGGTGGGAAATGGGAAAGCCCGGTCTAGGACCGGGCCACCCTGCGGAGGTAGATGAAGCCTTCTTGATCACGCCCGGCTTCCTCGGCCATGCGGGCTAGGTGTTTCAATGCCGATTCGCCCTTGGTCTCGATGAGCCCCTTCAGTTCCGTCAGCAGTGCCGCAGGGGGATCGTTCGGAGACAGGGCAGCCAAGATCCCAGCGAGACGCCGGGTATCGAAATCCACCGAATCGCGCTTGGGCTTCGAGGAGGCAGGCATCGCCGCGTAGTGGGCCTGGGCCTCCTGCATCGCTTCCTTGAGCGTCCAACCCTGAGCCGAGACCTCATCGACGAAGCCACGAGGCAGGACCGAAGCCAGGGCCTGGTCCGCATTGGGAAGCGTGGCGAGCGAACCGTACTGGAGCACGGCAGAGCGGAACAGCTTGCGCTGCTTGTCCTCGGTGGGACCGAAGCAGTGGTAGCTCCCCAGGCCCTTGCCGGGATAGAACTCCATCTGGGATTTCTTCTTGGAAGTGGAAACAGCAGGCGGGTCCTGCTTCGAGGAACCGGAACTGAACAGCTTGCTCATGGTGGGTCTCCTTGGAGTGCTCTTGGGCACCCGGGGACCTTCCAATGGCAGAACCACGAGGACAACGGACTCATGACCCATGACCTGAGTTACCCAGGAATCCGGAAAAGAATGAAAAACCCTGTTGACCCTCCCTAGAAGCCAGGGGAGGTGAGCCGACGAAAGATCAAACCGTGTGGATGAGATCGAGGCCATACAGGAGGGTTTCCCTGCGGGCGAAAGCAGGCCTGGGCTGGACCTTCTGGTAACGTTGGATCATGGCTCAGGCCCACCGAACCCGCCCTAACGTGAAAGGGTTGAGGGGTGGGAAAAACAGAATATCGGAATCCGATAGTATTGAATTCTCAGGAGCGTGTCCATGACTTCCAGTCGGGGCGCGTACCAATCCCTGAAACCAGTGGGTCGATTGACCACGCTGGGGCAACGCATTCGTGCTGTTCGTCTCGCCTGGGGTTGGACCCAAGGCACTCTCGCAAAGGCACTCGGCAGTGCTCAGAGCCTCATCAGCGAATGGGAGAAGGATGTCAGCAGGCCCAGCGGGGCCTCGCTTACGGCCTTGGCCAAGCTGTTTCACCTTTCCATGCCCGCGTTGGAATCAGGAAAGGGCTTCAAGATTCCAGAGCTTCCTGGGGTGTCCGAGGGAGCCGCTATGAGTAAGCGGGACATTCAGGATTTGCGAAATCTACTTCCCGGGCTCAAAGAGGGCGAGATCCTTCAGGTCGATACGCTCGCTGAGGATGCTGCGTTGGTTCCGCTGACCCAGGCTTTGGCTGCGATCCGTGAGGCTAAGAAGCAAGGAAGGGCCGTGTGGTTGGTGATTGGGGATCAGGCAAAGCCGAATGTCTGACATGATCCAAGGGACCGAAGATCTCATGCGTGATTTTGTATTATATTTGTGATTAAGACTCAGTAAGACGTGTTGGTAGTGGATTTGGTGATGAGATCACGCCGTTCAGGGGTGAGGGCTACACCGTTCGGCGGAAATAAATGATGATATATCGCTCTGGTATAGGCTCCCGTAAGGAATCAAAGGGATTCCGGAAAGGATGCTTCCATGCCCGAGTACCAAGTCACCTGCATTACCAAGCCTCATCCTCAGTCTGCGCACGAACACATCACACACATCGGCGGTCCCGATGGAGGGCAGGGCAGACCCTGGAAAATCAGCAGGGAAGAGGCTATCAAGTACATCGACTCCAAGACGCATAGTTTCTATGTTGTGGATTCCAAGACGAAGAAGAGGGCCTACGTTGGTGTGGTGCATCCTTCTGATGGGCGCGCACCATTTCTTCGGACCCACGCTGACGGGACCTGGAACGACAACTTGCTTTCGCTTGGGCAGTGTTCATAGGATTTGCTCATCGTCTTGGTACAGGTGTGCTGGGTTCCCATCGATCCAGACCCATGGTCCATCCCTTCCTAAAAGGACTACAAATGGGAATTCTATTCAACGGTTTGAAACTCCATATTAAGGCCCTTATGGTGCTTCGTCGGGGCAAAGAAAGTGAAATAGAATCCGCTAAAATGGATTTAGCATCGGCCCACGATATGATGCTAAAAGGAATTACTCAGGCCGAATCAGAATGGGATCAATTTGATAAAGATGCCTACGATTGGATCAAGGATCGAGAGATTTTTGAAGAGATTCCCTTGCGAAACATAGCTCCTGGAGCGAGGTGCAAACTCAGTTGGTGCATTATTGGGTCAAATCCAACTGAAGATCTTGCTGCTCATCCAGGCAAAGATGCCGCTGGTTGGTATTTAGAACAGCAAGTAGATTCAAAAATTCGCTGGGCAAAGGTTGAGGATTGGGGAACAGGTGAATGCTACGCCTCATTTTATCGTGGGAACATTGACGAAGTAGCGTCAGATTGAATCATAAATAGATAGTGATGCGATGAATTCAATTGTTAAATACCACTCGGATAGATGTTTGAGTGATCGATTACGGAGGATTTATGGCGATATGTCCGCAAGCTACTACTGGTGAGATGTGCGAAGCAATGAAGTCTTCTAATCTTTGGAAAAAAGGAATGCGAAAAGACGAAAAAGGAAACATCTATCACACCAAGGAATCCAGAAAACATGAACCGCCAGCCAGTCCTTGGTTTTGGTTCATTCTTGCGGCAATTTTATCGGCTATCCTCGTGATTGTACCTACTCTGCTCAGGGGCAACTTCTTCAGTATTCATCAATGGTTCGTGGCGAACCATTTGGCGAAACTAGTCGATATCCTCCTGGACTGGCAGCCATTACTCATTGGGGTGTTTTTTGGTCTCATTGCCACAACAATCAAAGTGTGGTGGATTCCCAAATACACACGGTCGAAAGCCAAATATTACAAGCAGTGGTACTGCGAAACACACAAATGCTTCTTCTTCGAGGTTTGAGGTGATGAACGCACCTTACTTAGACCTCGCCTGCATTGTCTTCCGATCTCTCTCAACCTTTCGCTACCTCGGCTTCGTTCATCACCTCGGTGCAGGCGGGGCTGGTTAGCTTCTCTCGTTAGGTGCCCGATGCGAGCAGCGCTATGACACTACGCGCAACATCTCTTGAATGGGCTATAGACTTCCTCCAACTGCATTCTGATGGGGATCTATTCCCAAAAATCCTAGAGGTCGAAGCCATTTCTGCCGACAAATCTGCTTTCGTTAGCCAATTGACGGGAGTTGACCTCAGCACATTTCAACCTGGCAGTTGTCGTCGCTTCATTGTTCCAAAAGACGATATTTCATACAGACAGGCAACACAACTTGATCCACAGGATTCGATTATCCTATCCGCTCTTGTTTACGAGTACGGTTCTTTGATCGAAAGCAGGCGATTGACAAATGATAAAATATTTAGCTATAGATTTCAACCGACACTAGAAGATGGTCTATATGGCAGCAAAACAGCGTGGAATCAGTTTTGGACAAGGGCCGGCCTGCTTGCCAAGCGTTCAGGGCACGTTCTCTATTGCGATATTGCTGATTTTTATAATCAGGTCTACCACCATACAGTTGAAAACCAATTATTTGCAGCGGGCCTTCCAAATCAGGCGGTCAAGTGGCTCATTTCATTATTGGAATCAACTACGGCAGGTGTTTCTCGTGGGGTGCCCGTCGGTCCGCATCCAATTCACCTAATCGCGGAAGCGACGCTGATTCCCGTAGACAATAGTCTTCAAGCAGCAGGATTGAACTTCATTCGGTATGCGGATGACATCCTGATATTTTGCGAGTCATTGCAGGAGGGCAAGTCAGCTCTCGCCACAGTTGCAACTGTTCTCGACAAACAACAACGATTGATGTTGCAAAGACACAAGACAAAATTCTATGATCCATCTGAATTTCAAAAGCTTTGTTTGCAGATGATTGAGGATCGTCCTATCAATTCCGATGAAAAAACGCTTCTTGCTTTGATTAAAAAATATACAGGTGGAGACCCATACAAAACGATTTCATATGCTCAAATAACACCCGATGACTGGGCTTCGATCTCTGATGCATCCATATGCAATGTGATTAATGATTACATCCAGCAGGAATCTATCGACTATATACGATTACGTTGGTTTTATCGAAGATTGGCACAAATAGGCCATCCCGGCGCAATCGAGATCTCACTCGATAATCTTGATGCCCTTGGGCCCTGTTTTGCTAATATTTGTTTTTATCTTGCTTCCATTCAATCTATTACGCCGGACATATGGAAAAGCATTGGTGGCAGGCTTCTAGAATTTATTCGTAAGCCTGAGATTCAATCAAGTGAATATTTCCGTCTACTGATCCTGAGCCTTTTTACTAGAAATGAATACATCAACCATTTTGCGCAGCTGCATGGTGCATTCCAGCAAAGCGATGCTATTGTCAGACGCGAAATTATCCTTGCAGCGAAAGTAAACAAGGCCTTCGATTGGGCCAGGGAGCTGAAGGAATCGTTCCCAACGATGGACCCATGGCAACAGCGTGCGTACTTATTCACTATTGCCGGCCTCCCCAGAGACGAGAAAAAATACTTCATTGCTCGTCAATCATTTATTCGTCCATTTGATAAAGCGCTTGCAAAGTGGGTAAAGGGTAGCTGACCCTCCGCTCAAATCCGACCCCGCCTGCGTTGCCTTAGGCTCTCTCTCAACTTCTCGCTTCCTCGCCTGAGGAGTCTTCCCCGAATGAAGAACCTGAAGCGTGACCATGGATCAAGTCACACCTTGATTTTAATCATTGGTTTCTGGGTAACGAGGGTAAAGGGAAAAGGGAAACCGACATGACCGAATTACCGAGATCAATTAAAACCATCGGTTCAGCCCTCTAGGTTCGGCTGGTCCACGGTTGCCTCGAGGCGCCTCTTTACCTCACGCTTCCCGATCCCCCGGAGTGCTGCAATCGCCTCCAGCTGTGCCTGCCTTGGGCGGCTCTTCTCGGACTCCCAGTGGTAGATGGTCTGGCCTGAAACACCGATAAGCAGTCCCATATCGGCGGCGCTGAGCCCTAACTTCTTCCGCAGAGCTGCAAAGCGCTTTGCGCTGAATCGAATCTTTGTGGTCGTTTCCGGGGTTTCCGATGTTTCCCTGGCTTTCATAGATTTCTTCTCTGCTCGGGATAGTTGCTTCTCGAGTGTTTCTACTCTGTGCTTCAGCTGACTAATCTCGGATCGGTAGGCTGCTGAGGCTTTCTTGAGTGATTCAACCTCTGCGCGGACTTCTTTCCGGGCGAGCCGGAGAATTTCGGATTTCAAGAGTGAGGCAATGTTGGGCATGGCGGCTCCACGTGAGGTGACCTCAAGGACGTCCATTTCGGCAAACTGAATGAAAATTGTAAATCGCATGCATGCGGCGAAAATTTCATATTTGCATTAATCTTTTTTGTGAATTTTTTAAAAACCCCCTAGACACGCTCAATGCACTCCGAATAGTTTGGGAGCTGTTTCTAGTTCAGCAAGCCGACCCTGATGTATCGTGCAAATTCCTTGCAGGATATGTATAAAACTTGGCTCAAACTGTCAAAGACACGAATGAAGTCTATATTTTGTAAAGGTGTGTCAACCGATGACTATCAATCTTCGATCTCTTGGGTTCTATTCGGGCGCTCTCGTGGCCTGTGCCACTGGAATCGCGGGAGCGGATTTTTCTGGTTGGACCTCCGTGGATCTTGGCTCAAATGTATCGGGTGATGTTCGGGCCTTCATCCAGTCTGGTCCTAGCGGTTACCAAGTCTTCTTCAAGAACTTTGGAACTACGTCGGTCCACTTTGGCTTCTACCTCGAAGGTCTCCAGACTTCAAATTCGATATCTGCCAATGGACACGTCTATCTAAAGCCTGGCAGCCAGGCTGGGCCCTTAAAGATCCAGGTCGAACCCGGAACACAGGGGCCAATCCAGGTGCGCATTGTCGAATGCGTCGTGAGCGAACCCAAAACAACCACCTCGTCCGCCTCTTAACGCGAATCAGGGGATCCCATGAATCGTTGGCTTAAGTTCTGTCTGGCTGTCTGCCTTGGTTTGTCTTGGACAAAGGTTCAGGCTCAAATCAGCAAGAACCTACTGATGCCTCCACCGGTAAACATGAATATGTCTGGGTGGGATGTCACTACGCAGGAGGGGAACCTGACATTCGGGTTGCCGATTGCAGCCGTTCCAGGGGAAGTGCCCATTCGGCTTTCTTATGGCATGAACGCGACTTATACCTCTAAGGCAACAACCCATAATGTGTATGACCCAGTGACTCGGCTGCGGGAATCGGTGACTGACGTAATTGATCGCCCGATGGTTGGTGGCGTTCACTTCGGGTACGTCTCGGACCAGGCCACGTACGACGGTTTGACCGTTGATGGTGTGACGGTGCTGGAAGATGGGACTCAGATTGCAGACCGCGATTGGACAGCCTTTTCTGCCAACCCGACGCTGGGCACAGTACTCAACCTCCCCCAGGCTTATGGCTTCGCTGCGGTGGGTACGAGCACTGCCATGGTTGATCCGACCGCGACGTACCTCACCTACACGACCACGGGATCAGGGCTGGGAACCACGTATCAATCTATCGTGCAGGGACTGGCGCCTTCAGGCTTCGGTGCGCTCAGCTCGAACTACAAGGTGGTGCTGGATAAAAATAGGGCGAGGATCTATGCCTACGCAACTTCGGTCCAGGCCTATGTGCCCATCGTATGGGCGGACCGATTCAATCACTACGTGACCTTCCAGTGGCTTCGATCCACCACGGGCCTTCCGAGCGGCATCACGGCGATCACCAAAGTGACGGCCATGAATCAGCACTCCCAAGGCTTGGTGCTTCGATGGGCTGACTACGCCTCAAATCAGATTTCCAGAGATATCCTACGTGCAGATTTTGTTGGGATGCATGCGCCATCCGTGATCGTTCAGGGCTATCCGGGATATGCCTACACTCCCCCTTCGGGAATCGGTTATCCCTTCAACGCAACCAATGAATGGACCGTGGTTCCGAGCACGATAGGAGCCACCTGCCGCCCTTTGAGCATTCAAATTGGGCCATACGGCAGTCTGGCAAAGCCGAGCTGGGATGGTTCAGGTTCAACGGCGGCGGCAGCTCCTGGGGCCCCGCCATCTGATGGCACGACCGATTCGCTCACACGAACTTGGGGCTTCGCTTATGACACAGCTCAAGCGGAACTTATGTCGATCAATCAACCCAATGGCTTGGTGAGCAGCTTCTTTTATACCAACGCTCCAGTCGTGGCGGTTGCCTCCTTCGGATCCCAAATTGCTTTCCGCGGCGTCTCTCGTGTGGAAATGACAGATGCCTCTGGAGCCAAACTGAACAAGCGATGGACGAGAACTTTCGCAACAGCGGGTGTTCCCGCCAGCGCCAAAGTGGAGGGCTGGTGGGATCCGAATCAGATGGCGAATCCGGATCGGTACCATCAGATCACCTTCCCGGCGGATACGCTGAATTCTGGGAACGGCGTCATTCAGGTCGACACCCTGATGGATAGCTCTGGGAAGACTTGGAGCACCACGACCTATGGGTACAACACGACGGGGGCGGGTGTGAATGCGAGCCTCTCCAGCGTGCAGTCCGTGACAGTTCAGCAAGACAATGCGCCCACCATCACAACATCTCTGGGTTATCCCAATAGCCTGAATTTGCAGGCTACCCAGCAGAACGTCTCCTCCAATTCTTTATGGATTTCAAAGACGACTAATACCTATGCAGCTCGCTGGGACATGTTGGAAGGGCACCAACTGACCAATGTCGCTACCACCAGGTACGCATCTGACGGCACGACTCCATTGTCCACGGTCACTCAGGCAAATGTCTTCGATCCGGCCTCCTCCGGTGTGCCTTTGCTGCAGCTTCAGAAGAGCTACCTCGATGGTGGGACAACGGGAAAACACGGGGTCTCTTATACCTATGATACTCAAGGCCGACCCTCCACCCAGCAGGCCTACCACGTAGAGGGGAGCACGGAAGTTACGGCTCCGAACTACCTGGCTCTGGGCTATGACGCTACGACTGGTGCGCCGTCCTCTCAGAGTCTTACCAATACGTTGGTTTCTCCGAACCAATACCTCAATACGACCGCGGGTGGCTTTGATTCTGCGAGCCGGCCGACAACATCAACGGATCCCTCTGGAGTCACCACAACATCTTCCTACGACGATCGCGGCCGGAAGCTTTCCGTTTCACGACCCGGCTCACCGGCTGTCAGCTACGGCTATCCCGACGAACTTACAGCTACCTCAACTGTCAATGGATTGACCACCACGACCAAGTTTGACGGTTTCGGGCGGATCAGCTCTGTCCAGAAACCCACTGGGTTCACGTCTACAGGCGCTGTCAGTTACACCACCCAAGTGCCAACCTACGACGTTTATGGGCGAGTGGTCAGCGTTCGAGAGACCAATCCGGCTGGTACGGTAAGGAATGCATCCACCTCCTATGATTCGTTGGATCGCATCACAAGTCAGACACCATTCGCTGGGGGTGGATCTACGACCTCCTACTCTGTCAATGGTCTTAATCGGATCATCACGACCACCCTCACCAATCAGGTCAGTTCGAGTAAACGGATCGATCCTTTCGGCCAAGTCGTCGAGCAAATTGCTCCCAATGGAACCATCACCGATGCCTACTTTGACGGTGCTGGGCGCACTGTTGAGGTTGATGTAAGCGCCACTGATCCTGGATCGGATGTTCGACGCGTGCAAACACGAACCTGGTCGTTCGATGCATTGGGTCGCCTTACTTCTAAAACTGAACCAGAGACGAACACTCAAACCTTCTCGGGATTCAATGCTTTCGGTCAGCCTTCTACGGTAACGGAGGCTGCGGGAACGGCAGATGCACGTTCGCGTTCACTCTCCTACGACGGTTTTGGGCGTTTGGTCAGCATGACCAATGGCTCGGACTCCGTATCAAACACCTATACAGGGGCTCTTCTAACTTCCGCCATCAAGACAGTGGGAGGAGTGAGTGTTAGCCAGACCTTCACCTACAATGCACCTGGTAGCGTTCTGGATTCCGAAACGACCACTCAGCCAGGATTCAGTTCCACCATCGGATATGCCTATGATTCCGTGACTGGGTTTTTAACCGGCCTGACCTACCCGAGTGGACGTGTGGTTGGGTATGGATACGACGCTCTCGGGCGAATTACGAGTATCACCAATAATGGATCGTCCATCGTCAACAACATCAAATTCGATGATTGGGGCAATCGCGATCAGATCCAATTCGCCTCAGGCGCCCAGGACCAGTGGACTGCCGATCTGACAGGTACCAAGCTAAACAATTGGAGCATTGGGTACGTGGGGGGTGGCCCAGACAGCAGAGGATATACCTACGACGACGCGACCAACATCCTGAAGACCGCCGGAGAATGGAAACTCACAAATGACCCGAACACAGGGCGTCTGCTGGAGGCTGATGGGTTCGGGATAAAAACGGCTCACACGTACGATGGATTCGGGAATGCCATTTCTCATTTGGCGACTCCCAATGGAGCCTCTGTTCCATCGGCGTTCAATAATTTCACCTTCAATCCTATGGTCAACAACCAGATTCCTGGCGTTGAAGCCAATGGTGCCTTGACGGGTTGGAACACAAACCTTCGTGGTGAGGCTACGCAGGTTGGCACCGCCACCTCGAGTGGAACGGCCCTAGGGCTGGCCTGGGACGGCCTGGGGCTCCTTAAGTCCGTTGCTTGGAGCTCGGGGGGGCAAGCCTACCTGTATGCGCCCTCCGGGATGCGGGTGAATGTCAACGATTCCAGTAGTGGGAAGACATTTAACAATACCTACACCAGTTCGGGGCTCCTTCTGGAGCAGGATGTGGTTTGGGCGGCAGGCTCATCAAATCCAAATCTTTGGTCAGGGGCGACCAGCGCCACGGTCACAGTCCCGACCCAATGGGGTGAAGTCGCGCGTTCGATTCCATGTAACCCCGGAGACATAATTTCCGGAGAAAGCTTTGCGCGTACCGTCGGCCTACCGCCCGGGAGCGCGATCCTCGGGATCCGATTCGATTCAGACACCCAGACGGGCATCGGATGGGGGAGTTGGACCGGCATGACCCATAGTGCGAACCGAGTCAAACTCACGACCATCGGAACCGCTCCGGCCGGTGCGACGAAGGCGTATCTCTTTCTAGATGTGGGGCCGAGCAATCCTGGAGCCCAAGGCATTTTTGATAACGTCGCTTATTGGAAGGGATCCGCAGGAAACCCACTTCGGCGGGAAGTGATTTATCTGGGTGATCAGGCGATTGCTGAAATTGATGCGAATGGTGTGCATGAACTTCACAGCGATCATTTGGGGACGCCTAGGCTAGTCACGAAAGGAGCCGGGACCTGGGCTTCAAGTCAAAACGGCACTGTCGATGGAACTCAGGCGTTTGGTCCCTACGGGGAAATGATCTCCCAGACGGGCTACGCGCCCCTCACGGGCTACACGGGCCACACCCAGACAGATGCCTCAGGTCTCATTTACATGCGCGGCCGCTACTACAGCCCCGCCTGGCACGCCTTCGTGAACAGCGATCAGGGTGTCGACCCCAGCACTTGGAATCAGCGCGCTTACCTAGGTGGGAGTCCGTTTATGGGAACGGATCCATCGGGAATGAAATGGATGATGAATGTACTGACATCTTGTACTAGAATTTTTGATGCGGATGGAAGAGTTCTCTGGGAATCATGCCGAAGCAGCATTTTAGATATTTATAACGATGGAGAAGAGGAAGGAAGCGGAGGCGAAGGCCAGCCGCAAACACCGCAGGTGAGGCACTGCGAAGGCTTGGCCACCATCATTGGAGGCAATAGTAATTTCATCGGTCGAGCCACAGGCGCTTTTGGAAACACCATTACGGCTGATTCTGCCGCAGTCATTCCATCGCAGTTTGGTTTTGACAGCAAAGATGCAATGGCGCCATACGCATCCCAGATTTCTGGGCAGATTTGGTGGCCAGCCGGAGCTGGTGGTATGGGGCCAACCGGATTCGGATCACTCTTCTCTGACGTCAGAGACAGGGCCGATGACGCAGGAACTCGAAAGAGAAAGGGCTGGAGCCTGCGTCAATTTGAGAACTACCAGATTAATAAGGTTTCTGGATTGAATGGCGGTAATCAAGCTCTGTATATCGAGATTCCAGGCATGTCGCAGATCAATTCGGCATGGGTCCGTATCACGGTGCCGTCGAGCATGCCTTGTCCGCAAGGCACAACGGAGAAGCCATGAGGGCAATTTACATAACGGTCGCATTGCTGTTTTTATCTGCGTTTTCCGTGCTTCAGGCGGACGGTAACGTGGAATCGTCAGAGTTAAAATTTGCTCTTTCTCGCAACAATCGAGCAAATGTGGTCCGACTAAAAAACGACAAGAAGATCGTCCGCTACATCCTGGAAGCCTATCTGGACGGATGGGAAATCGATGGGCCGGATGATCAGCTTGGTGGGGCTCTGTGCTTAAGAATCAACAAAGCAGGCGGAAGGTATATTCCAGGATGCCTGCTTTGCAAAAACAATGGAGAAAGAACCTATTCTCCGACCGGCTGTTTTGGGGTTATCACGAAGGCCGAGCTTGAAGATTTTCTTCAGAGATCAATTCGGAACAACCCCGTTGTCTTTACTGGCTATGGGATGAATATTGTTCTGAAAATCACCAAGTTGGAATTCTCGGAGGAGCGTGATCCGGCCTCAAAGGAGCAGAAAGTAAAGGCGCTAAATTTCGAGATAGACATTCAGTCAGATGGGAAAATACCCATCTCTCAGCCCTTTTCTAGAAAGTAGTTTCAATCCATTTCCCACGAGAAACGCCCCATCGTGGGGCGTTTCTCGTTCATACGGATGCTCGCTGGATGTTTTCCGAGGACGATTCTGGGGGCACGTCACAGGAAAGGCGGTGGCTTGAGTTGCGGTGCGTGCCTGCGTGCTTGTGTGAGGCAGGCAATCCAGCATCCCCGTGACATGGTATGGGGTGTTGCCCTACTCACCTTCCATGCCGACCCTTCTCTTGGTACATGTCCACCCTAAGTGGGAACCCCGATGAATTCTCTGTATTTCGCCACAACCTGGAAATGCCGGTCATCAGTTGGGTTCCGATCAGTGGTTTGGCCTAGAGTTTGCGCCTGTAACCGAGACTGTCCCGGCTCTCCAAGGCGAGTCCAAACCAGCTGATTCAAGAAGGGTTCAAACCCTACATAGCTTGTAGTGGATGAGCTCGTGCTCGAGGATGCGCTGCTGCACCTGGAGCGGATCGTGGCAGTTCATCCCGCAGACCTGCTGCGGCCAGGGCCAGTCCCGGCGACGCAGCAGCGGGATGCTGAGGCGGATCTCCGGATGCCACTTCCCCCGCGCATCCTTCTCCACCACGAACAGCCCTGCGCACCGCACCATGCGTGGCGACCAGATGCAGGGCGGCGGCGGGATCTCCCAGCCCGCCTCACGGAGGATGGCCTGGGCTTTGTGGCGGAGGGTGAGGGTCATGCCTTCATTCTGAAGTAGATCCTGCCTGGTATCTCCGCCATTGGGAGCTTGCAGTATGGCTCAGTTGCTGGCGGGACGGTCCTCGGCCCGCATGGACCTTCTGATGCGAGCCTCCTGCTCTCTGCGGTAGGCGGAGATTCGGCTTCGATCCGCTTCGGTGAGGGCGCGGCGGAGGGAGGCGGCGTCGAGATCCCGGCAGTAGGCGGGTGTTCCGGGTTGCTGGCGCCAGGAGTCGTCCAGGGTTCCAGCATCGACGGGATCGAAGCCGAGGTCGTCGACGAGGTGGAGCACGGTGGCCTTGGCGTCCGTTGCGTCTCCGCAGACGGAAAGCGCGATCCGCCCGGGCGTTCCCTTGGGCGTACCCTTCTCGAGTAGGCTCTGGGCGAAGATGTTGTTGAAGACCTTGATTACGGGACGGCCGATCTGCTGCGCGACCCACTGGCTGTCGAGCAGGCCCCGGTCGATGGCCTCGATGCGGCCATCGCGGAGTTCGGGATGGTAGTTGCCGATATCGACGACGATGACCCCTTCCCGCAGGTTCGAGAACATCCCCGCCGGAAGGATAGGAATGGCTTTCGTGGGGATCGCGAGGATGACGATGTCTCCGGCCCGGGCGGCTTCGGCCACGGACACGGGCGTCGCGCCGATCTCGTCGGTCAGGGATTTCAGGCTTTCAGGCCCCCGCGCATTCGAGAGCATGACGCGGTGATCGAGTCTGGTGAGGTGGCGGGCCAGGGTGCTACCCATGCTGCCTGAGCCGATGATTCCGATCTTGAGATGGGCCATGCCCCATGCCTCCCTTGTCGTTCGAGATGGGTGTGAGGGCCCGTGCCGACGCGGATATCTTCCGGCCGGCACGGGCCCTCCAATTAGGCCTTCGCTTTCGCGGGCGGTTTGATTGCGCCGGGCAATCCCAGGAGCTTTCGGGCTGTGCCCAACTGGCCCAGGTGGTAGGTCTCGTGCATGAAATACGTGCCTACGATCTGGGCCAGGGGCAGGGAGGCCTGGAACGCGGGATGGAAATGCGATGCATCCCATTCGGCGGAGCCGAAGGCTTCGTCCAGGGCCGCCTGCGTGTCCGCCACGGCGGCTTTGAATTGGGCCAACGTTTTGGGCGCGGTCGCCGCCGGCCTGTAGGGAGACTTGAACACGTCCCTGAGGAGTTCGTGGCGGTATTCCAGGATGTGATCGAGGATCCACGTGATGCTGTTCACGTCGTCAGCGGGCGGTTGATCCGCCTGGCTTTGGGTGACGTCGGCGAGGTTCTTCTCCAGCAGGACATCCCGATGGATGCCGAAGAGGGCGGTCCAGGGTTGGGACATGGGGTACTCCTTGAGAAAAGCAGGCAGGGCGAGGCCCTCCCGCGAAGTGGGGCGTGGGCCCATCGGATATGGGCGGAGGTTGCGTTCGCTTTCTAGGTTTCGACGAAGGCTTTGAGGCGGCCCAGGGCGACATCCCACTGCTTGGACAGGCGCTCCAGGTAGGCGTGGGCGTCATCCAGGCGCTTGGGTTCGAAGGCCCAGATGCGTTCCCGGCCCTCGCGGGTGCTCTTGACGAGGCCCGCCTCGGACAGCACTTCGAGATGCTTGGTGATGGCCTGGCGCGACACGGCGAACTGGCCGCTCAGATGCGTCACCGTGACGGGGCCGCCGGAACAGAGGCTGACGAGCAGGCCCAGGCGCGTGGCGTCGCCCAGGGCGGCGAAGAGCGGCGCGGCATCCTTCAGGCGCGCGGGGGAGAGGGCTTCAGCTCGCGACATAGCGTTCGATGCGGGCCATCTGGCCCGTCCAGCCGCCCTCGTTCATGCGGAAGGCCTCGTCGCGGCGATCGGCGGGCAACTGGTCGAAGCCGGATTCCACGACGCTGAGCCGGGTGCCGTCCTCCACGGCCTCCAGGTGGAATTCCACGAGGGTCATGGGCTCCTGCGTGTAATCCCGCTTCAGGTCCATGGGGTAGGGGTGCCAGCGGTAGGAGAAGAGGGATTCGGGCTCCATGCGCTCGACCCTCATCTCCAGGTGGATGTGCTCGTAGTCTTTGTGCGTGATCCGTCCGAAGACCGGCTGGCCGGGCACAAAGGGGCCTTCCAGCTTCATTCCGAACCAGGTGCCGAATTCCGTGGCATCTGAAAGCGCCTTCCAGACCCGCGTCCGCGGCGCGCGAAGGTGGATCTCCTTCCGGATGCAATCGGTGGTCGATGGGTTCATGTGTAACCTCCTGGTTGCATGTTAGGGCATCCAGGTTTTGATGCAACCCCTTGGTTGCATTTTTTGAAAACCTTCTTACACCTCCATTGGAGAAGGGCGGGGTGGCTGAAGTCAGAAGCGCCCAAGTGCCAGTGTAATAAAAGTGTTCATTTCCCTTGCGCGAACGGTCCTGTGACCAGGCAGATGGGGAATCCATTCCCCCCCAAGGCCAGTGTCGAGGGGCCGCATCGAATGATCTTGCGAGGGCGGTATTCGGGGGCGTACTGGAATTGGAGTGTGGGAACAAAGGTCGTAGAAACCGGGGTGGAATGGGCCAGGTCATAGGAGCGGATGTTGAATGACCAACCGCCCGGTTGCGGTGAAGAGAAGTCGAGGAAGAAAGCGAGGCCCAATGCTGGATCAAGGGCCACCCCTGACCATCCACTCCCGCAGGCCCCCACGATTTGACCTGTGGCGGCATCGAGAATCTGGCCATTGCCGACGTAGATTTTTCCTGTAGAGGGAATCATGTGAATGTCGTGAACACCTTCGGTCAAGGTGTTTGTCAGGTCCAGCTGAAGGGTCGAGCCGCCGGTATTCACATTCAGGATCATGAATTCACAGACCGGGGACCAAGAATTGGTTGCGTAGAGGGTGGAGGCGTTCGTTCCCCACGCGAGATCGTTCGGTGGAAGGCCATTGCTGGAAGCCACCAGGGCGGGGCCTCTTTGGATGGCATCGTCGAAGACGGCCACTCCTGCATCGCGCCAACCCGATGAGGCCCTGCCGATCGCGAGGGTATGCGGCGCACCAGGAGCAACAGCCATGGCAGAAACGTCGTATTCCCCGCCGAGGCTGTTGGACCCGAATGGGATGGAGAAACTGGTATCTAGGGTCAGGGAAGGGAGGGTGAATCGCTGAATGGTGGACCATTCTGAAAGAAGATTCCCATTGGCCGGGTTCTCAATGATGTACGCGTAGAGGAAGTTGCAGTCTTCGGAAAGGGCAAGGCGCATTGGACCCGCGGGGGCCGGGTAGGCGGTTCCGAGCGTGGAGGCAGATGTCTTGACCTGGCCACTCACCGGATCGATGGCGAGAATGGTGTTGGGGGCGACGGTATTGGGGCCCGAGGCAGCGATGGTCGCATTGGCGGCATAGATGACCTGATGGATGCGATCCCACACGATGTCCATGGCCGGAACATTGAGGAAAGCTGCCTGGGCATTGGCGATGGGAAACGGCATCGGGACGCTGGTCCCAACATCCGGCCCCCCGACCGTAATACGTGGCGAGCCAGCCGCGGCAACCGCCTGGGCCGGAATGGCAGCCGTGATGCTGGTGTCCGACAGGTAGGTGGTCGGCATGGGAGTCCCATCCCAAAAAACCTGCGCGTTCGGCCTGAAACCAGTACCCGTGAGGCTCAGCGTGAAGGCGGGCCCTCCCACGTAGGCCGAAGCCGGACTCATCAAGGCCACCTGGGGTTGTGGGTAGAGCACCTTGTAGGTGGTGCTAATGGATTGAGGGCTGTTTTGGATTTGGTTGTTGCCTGCCTGATCGGTCGCTGCGACCACGGTGATGGTGTCGCCGTATATTCCCGGGGCCAGGGAACTCGCATCTTTGAAGGTGATGGTAAGCGTGAGTGATTTGCTGCTGGTTTGGCTCGACGCAATGGTTTGAATGCCGTTGTTGGTGGCGTTACCCCCGATATAGATTCCACCGGTGGGAATGGTCCCCGAAATCGTGAGGTCGACCGTCGCCGATGCAGTCGTGGATAGATTCTGAGGGAAGGTGGTCACCGTAACCGCAGTGGTGGAAACCGTGAGGCTGGGCGGTTGGGGGCCGGGATTCGAGGAGCCTTTGCCACCACCTCCGCATCCGCTCGAAACAACAGCGGCACAAACCAATCCCAGAACTGTTTCATTCCAACGCATGAGACCCCTTCATCTTGATGAGCCGGGATTTGAAAAATGAGAAACGGGCCTAAACGCTGAACCTGAATACTTGGTTTGTTCTTCACCATCGTATACGAAACGCGTGAAGAGATTTTGGGTCTCCCTAATGGCCGAGTTCATCTGGATGCGTTCTTCGGCTTCGGCAGGTTTCAGGCCATCCTGAGTGCAAGGGTAGAGAATTTAGATCCAAGAAAAACGGTACATGGTTGGAGTGTTCCTTTTCTTGGATCGGAAATAAGGAATTTTCGGGTGAGCCCATCCAAGAATGCGAACCTGGCTTTAGGTTGAGCTGGCAGGTCGTGAGCCGCGCATTCGAATGGGAGCTTTTGGGTGATCCGACAAATCAACCCGCCCAGCCGCCAGCGTCAAGCCTCAGCGCCCGTAGGTGCCCATCCAGGCCGCTTCGGCCAGCACCTTGCCCTTCAGGGTCGCATCCACCTGGGAACACGTCGCGCCCGGGGGCAGGCCCAGGGACGTCGACAGGGCCTTGAGGCGGAAGAAGTAGCGGTGGGGCCGTCCCGGCGGTGGCGAAGGGCCGTTCCAGCCCAGCCTGCCCCAGCTGTTCTTCCCTTGTTTGGCGCCACCGGGAAGGTCAGCCTTGCGGGGCTGGTCCTCCGCCAGGGTTCGCACGGTGCCCGGCAGATCGTAGAGCACCCAGTGGACCCAGGTGCCCGCTGGGGCGTCGGGATCATCCACGATCAGGGCGAAGGCCTGGGTGCCCGTGGGCGGATCGGTCCACTGGAGGGCCGGGGAGCGGTCGGCGCCGTCCGCGGTGTGCACCCGGGGAATGGCCCCGCCATTGGGAAAGGCTGATGTCCGGAGTTCCATGCGGGCCTCCTTCCCGCCCGGCGCACCGCCCGGCCCGGGATCGGCAACCAGGGACAGCAGAACGGGGAGCAGCAGCGCGGGAGTCACGCCTTACAAAATAGGCCCATCGAGGGACACAGCCATGGCAGGGGTGGAAACGGGGCGAAGGCCCCTTCCGTCCTACTTCCTGGGCTTCTCCTGCACCTTCTGGTGCTTGAAGGAGCCGATGAGCAGGTTCGGGCCCTGGCTGGCGATGCCGGCTTCCAGCGGCTCGTCGCCGTAGATGAACTCGTGGTTGAAGAAGCTGAGCTGCGGGCTGCCCAGGTCGGAGAGGCTGCGCAGCACGGCGACCGCGAGATGCACGAGGGCGTCGAGGTTCTGGTACTGCACCGCCACGCTCCGGTCGAGCAGCAGGTGATCCTCGAAGCGGTTGCAGGGCCTAGAGTAGTAGAGGGTGCGGCCGTCGAAGAGGATCTGGGTGCCATCCGTGGACACGGTGTAGGCCCGGCCTTTGTCATTGACGTCGAACTGGTAGGCCGTGCCCTTCTTGAAGGCCGCCATGAGGGCCTGGAACTTGGGGTGGTTGAGGTAGGCCCCGCCCAGGTTGATCTTCTTGGCCGCGGGGCGGAATTCGCCAGCCGTGGGGCCGTACATCATGTGGTTGTAGCGCAGGGCCGCCTGGCGTTCCTCGGGCGTCTGCCGCTTCTCCTTCACCTTCTTGGGGGCGCTGCCAGAAGCTGACGTCATGAGGTTCCTTCCCGAACAGGTGGGGCTACCCAAGTGTGACACGGGGCCGAGCCGGGTTCATCCGGTTCGGCCCCGTGGCAGGTCGGAACGCTGGTTTGGACGCGCGTCAGGGGACGAGGTAGGTGGACACGAGCCCGGCGGAGGTCACGTTGCGCAGCAGGTGATTGTCCGTGTCCGCGATGGCGAGGCTGCCGCCGGGCGTAACCGCGAGGCCACAGGGCAGGTTGAACAGGCCGGCCGAACCCTGTCCGTCCTGGTTTCCGAGCGTTCCCGAACCGGCCAGGAGGCTGACCGTGCCCGTGGCGCTGACCTTGCGAATGGCGTGGTTGCTCGAATCCGCCACATACAGGGTGCCGCTGGCGGCATCGAGGGCGAGTCCCACGGGCTGGCTGAACATGGCCGTGGTCGCGCTGCCATCGAGGTAGCCACGGTTGTTGTACTTGCCGGAGAAGAGGGAGGTGGTCCCGCCCGGGGAGATGGCGCGGATGACGGAGTTGCCGAAGTCCGCAATGTAGAGGGTGCCGTCGGCGGCGAGCGCCAGCCCGTTGGGCTGGTTGAACTGGGCCGAGGCGCGGGCGCCATCCGTCTGGCCCGGCAGGCCGGCGAGGCCCGCATAGGTGCTGACGGTGCCATCCGTCGCCATGAGGCGGACGGTGTGGTTGAGGGAATCGGCGATGTAGACCTGGCCCGTCGCGTTCACGGCCAGGCCGGAGGGGGCGTAGAACCGGGCGGCGGCCCCGAGGCCGTCGGCGCTGCCGGGGGCGCCCGCGGTACCGGCCACCGTGGTGACGGTGCCATCGGGGGCGATGCGGCGGATGGTGTGGTTGCCGGTGTCGGCCACCAGCAGGTTGCCGGCGGGATCGAGGGCCAGACCGCCGGGGGTGTTGAAGCGGGCGAGGCCGCCTAGGCCATCGTTGGAACCGGGCAGGCCGGAGCCGCCGGCGAGCAGCGTCATCTGGCGGGTGGGGCTCACCTTCCAGATGGTGTGATCGGCCGAGTCAGAGACGTAGAGGTTGCCCGCGGCATCCGCGGCGATGCCCGTGGGCGTGTTGAAGGGCAGGGCGACATCCACCTTCAGGGTGGCCGCCGTGCTTGTCGCGGTGCCGTTCGGATTGGTCACGGTCACCGTGTAGCTGCCGGAATCCGAACCCTTGGGGTTGTAGATCGTGTAGGTCGAGTTGATGGCGCCCAGGATGTTGACGCCGTCCTTGGCCCACTGGTAGCGGAGCGTGGCCTCGCCGGTGGCGGTCACGGTGAAGCTCACCTGGCGCCCCGACACGATTTCGACGCTCGTGGGATTGGTGGTGATGGCGGGGGGCGTGCCGGGATCGGAAGACGTGTCGTGGTGGTGGCTGCAACCGAGGCCCAGGCCCAGGGGCAAGCTCAGGAGCAGGAGGGGGAGGACCAGTCTGCGGGACATGCGCATCCATCGCGCGGCCCGGCCTGAGTTGGCCTGGGGCCGCATCGGCTCGAGCCTTCCCCCGGGGGCGGGGAATTCCTGAAACATTGAACCTCCAAGAGATCAAAAACGCCGGGGGTGAAGGACACCCCGAGGGGCGAGGCCTAGTTTAACGGTGAAGCGGGTCTTTCGCCGAAAGCCAGGATCCCATGATGGATGGGGAGTGGACCTGGAAGGTTCCTTGGCGGGCGCGGTCAAAACTCGAAGGTGGGCCCGCTCAGGGTCTGGGCATCGAGGATCTGGCCCTGGGCGTCGAGCGTGACGAGGCCCTGGGCCTGGCGCGGCGTCATCTGGCTGATCTGTTGCAGGGCCTGGCCGCGCAGTTCCGAGCTTCCGCCCTCGGCGCTTTCGAAGAACACGGCGCCCACGCGGTAGGTCTGCTTGGCATCCTGGACCAGGTGCAGATCGCGCAGCTGGCGCTCGTCCACGGGGCTGGGCGCGTCCGTCATCAGGCAGCGGGCCTGGGCGGTCTTGGGGAAGGCGATGACCTCGCGGATGTTGTCCACGCCCGCCATGAGCATGACGAGACGGTCCAGGCCCAGGGCCAGGCCGCCGTGGGGCGGCGCGCCGAAGGCCAGGGCGTCGAGCAGGTAGCCGAACTTGGCGCGGGCCTCGGCCTCGCTGATGCCGATGGTGCGGAACATGAGGCTCTGCGTTTCGGCATCGTGGATGCGGATGCTGCCGCCGCCCACCTCGAAGCCGTTAAGCACCAGATCGTAGGCCACGGCGCGGCAGGCGCCGGGATCGGTTTCCAGCAGGTCGAGGTCATCGGGGTGCGGGCTGGTGAAGGGGTGGTGGCAGGCCACGAAGCGGCGATCCTCCTCGTCCCACTGGAAGAGGGGGAAGTCCACGACCCACAGGAACTCGAAGGCGGATTCGTCAGTGAGGCCGAGGGTCTTGGCCAGCCGCAGGCGCAGCTCGCCCAGCACGCGGGAGGTCTGGTCATCGGTGCCCACGGCGAAGATGGCGAGGCCCTCGCCCTCCACCTTCAGGGTCGATTTCAATTCCGCCTCGAGATCGGCGCTGATGAACTTCTTGAAGCTGGAGGCCAGGCCGTCCTTGCCCCACTTGGCGTAGGGCAGGCCGCCGGCCCCGAGCTGCTTGGCGACCTCCTGCAGCTCGTCGAGCTGCTTGCGGCTGTACGCACCGGCCGCCTCGCCGGGGAAGAAGAGGGTACGGACGCGGCGCTGGCCCTGGGAATCCGAAGCGGCGCGGAAGAGGTTGAACTCGCTCTGGGCGAAGAGGTCCGTCACATCCTGGATCCTGAGCTTGCAGCGGAGGTCGGGCTTGTCGGAGCCGTACCACTCCATCGCGTCCTTGTAAGCCAGGCGCTGGAAGGGGGCGACGGCGCGCTGGCCCACGAGGGGACAGAGCTCGACCATCAGGCCTTCGATGATGTCCTGCACGTCGTTCTGGCGGACGAAGCTCATCTCCACGTCCACCTGGGTGAACTCGGGCTGGCGGTCGGCGCGCAGATCCTCGTCGCGGAAGCAGCGGCAGATCTGGACGTAGCGCTCGAAGCCCGAGACCTGCAGCATCTGCTTGTAGAGCTGGGGGCTCTGGGGCAGGGCGTAGAACTGGCCCGCGTGCACGCGGCTGGGCACGAGGTAGTCGCGGGCGCCTTCGGGGGTGGACTTGCCGAGGATGGGCGTTTCGAACTCGACGAAATCGTGCTTCCGGAAATAGTTGCGGATGACGTTGGAGGCTTCGCTGCGCAGGATCATGTTCCGCTGCAGCTGCTCGCGGCGCAGGTCCAGGAAGCGGTAGGTGAGGCGCAGATCCTCGCCCACGTGTTCGTCTTCCAGGGGGAAGGGCAGGGTGGCGGCGGTGTTGAGGATGCGCAGGCCCGTGAGGCGGATCTCGACGTCGCCGGTGGGCATGTTGGGGTTCTTGCTTTCGCGCTCGGCCACCACGCCTTCGGCGGCCAGCACGAACTCGCTGCGCACGGCCTTGAGCTTGGCCAGCAGGTCGGGATCGGCGGTCTCCTCGTTGGCCACGAGCTGCACCAGGCCCCAGCGGTCCCGCAGATCGAGGAAGACGAGCGAGCCGAGGTTGCGCACCCGGCGGCACCAGCCGAGCAGGCGCACGACCTGCCCCACGTGGTCGAGGCGCAGGTCGCCGTTGCGGTGGGTGCGTTGGAAGTCGCCGAGCCGATCGAGTTTCATAGCCTTCCAGGATCGCACCCGGGGGGCCGGGGCTCAAGCCATGGGGTGAGGCCGGGCGATGGGGCCGAAAAGCTGGAACCGCGAATGGCGCGAATGGGCGCGAAATGAAGACTCGCACGGGCGGAGGGCCGGGCTCCGGGGCATGTGTTGTTTTTTCGCGTCTTTCGCGTGTTTCGCGGTTGCTTTACCTGGCTTTGCGCCAGCCGGTCCAAAGCAGGGCCCCCAGGGCGACCCAGGCGCCGAAGGCGGTCCATTCGGTGCGTGTGAAGCTGCCGGGGATGCCGGGCAGGGCCTTCATGGCGATGAGGGCCAGGCTCACCACGGCGCTGAGGCCGGCCAGGGCCAGGCCCGTCGGATCAGGCGTCGCGGCCCTCCGGAGCCGCCCCAGGGCCGCCAGGGAAGCCGCCTGCCAGCCCAGGGTCACGGCCAGGGAGCCCACGTCGATGATGGGGATGAGGGCCGCGTCTCCCAGGAAGCTCGCGAGCCCCGTCAGGCCGGCGACGAGGAGGACGGCGGCGCTGGGGGTCCGGTAGCGGGGGTGGACGGTGCCCATGGCGGCGTGGACCATCCCCTTGTGGCCCAGGGCGTAGACCAGACGGGTGGCGGCCACGAACATGGCGTTGAAGACCTTGAGCAGGGAGAGCAGGGCCGCGAAGAGGATCACCTGGGCCAGGAGGCGCGAACCGAAGGCCCGCTGGAAGGCCTGCTCGGTGCCGAACTTCCCGGCCACCAGGTCGCGCCAGGGCACGATCCAGGCCACCACGAAGATCACCAGCGTGTAGAAGAGGGCGCCCGCCCCCAGGGACAGCACCATGGAGCGGCCGAAGCCCCGGGGATCGTAGCCCTCCTTGGCTTCTTCCGAACCCTTCACCACCGTTTCGAAGCCCGTCATGAAGTAGGGCATGACCTGGAGCATGAGCAGGATGGACAGGCCCGCGCCCGCCAGGCCAGTGCCCGCGGGGCCCGCGTGGGCGAAGAGGGGCTGCAGGTTGCGGGCCTCACCCCTGAAGAGGCCCAGGGTGGTGAAGCCGAGGAAGAGGGCGAGCATGCCGTAGGTGGCGAGGTTCTGGAACCGCGAGCTGAACTGCATGCCTCGGTAGTTCAGCGCGCCGAGGAAGGTCACCAGGCCCAGGCCCGCCAGCAGCCGGGGCAGGAAGATGGTCTTGCCGCCGACGACGTAAAGCGGGATCTGGTTCATGCCCGGCAGGGCCCGGGCCAGGAGGTTGCCGATGGCCACGGCCTCCCAGGGGCAGACGATGCCGTAGGCCAGCACCATCATCCAGCCCGCCGCGTAGCTGAGGGAGGGCGGGAAGACGCCTTCCGTGTAGGCCACCTCCGCGCCCGCATCCTGCACCACGCGGGCCAGGCGCCCGTAGGTGAGGGCCACGGGCAGCAGGGCCAGGCCGCCGAGGAGGAAGGCCAGCATGCCGCCCGCCGGGCCGCCTCGCGCCAGCCAGTCGTCGATGAGCACCACCCAGGCCACGCCCACCATGGAGCCGAAGCCGAAGGCGAAGTATTCGATGGACGAAAGGGTCCGGCGCAGGCTGGGCTGGGAGGTCATACCCCCATCATCGCCCAGAAAACCTTCACCACGGAGACACGGAGTTCACGGAGAAAAGAACACGGAGAAAAGCATGGAGGCACGCTGTGATCGGCCTCTGTTCCGTGCCCCCTCCGTGCTCTCCGTGTCTCCGTGGTGGGTTGTTTTCACCGGCCCCGCCACCGCGCCCAGCGCAGCCGCGCGCGGTCCATGTAGAGGTAGATGACCGGTGTCGTGTAGAGCGTGAGCAACTGGCTGAAGAGCAGGCCGCCCACGATGGCGACGCCGAGGGGACGCCGCAGCTCGGCGCCGGTGCCCAGGCCGATGGCCAGGGGCAGGCCACCCAGCAGGGCCGCCATGGTGGTCATGGTGATGGGGCGGAAGCGCAGGAGGCAGGCCTGGAAGATGGCCCGTTCGGGCGTGCTGCCCTCGCGGCGTTCCACCTCGATGGCGAAATCGATCATGAGGATGGCGTTCTTCTTCACGATGCCGATGAGCAGGATGATGCCGATGAAGGCGATGACGCTCAGGTCCATGCCGCAGGCGAGGAGGGCCAGCAGGGCGCCCACGCCCGCCGAAGGCAGGGTGGAGAGGATCGTCAGCGGGTGGATGAGGCTCTCATAAAGCATGCCCAGCACGATGTAGACCACCAGCAGGGCCGCCACGAGCAGCAGGGGCATGTTCGAGAGCGAGGCCTTGAATGCCTGGGCCGTGCCCATGAAGCTGCCGCGCAGGGTGCCCGGCATGCGGATCTCCTGCTGGGCCTTGTCGATGGCCGCCACCGCATCGCCCAGGGCCACACCCACCGGCAGGTTGAAGGAGAGGGTGACCGAAGGCTGCTGGCCCTGGTGGTTCACGGAAAGGGCCGTGTTCCGGCGTTCCAGCGTCGTGAAGGCGCTGAGGGGCACCAGGTTGCCGGTGTTGGAGCGGACGTAGGTGTGGCGCAGGCCGTCGGGCGTCTGCATGAAGGGCGAGTCCACCTCCATTACCACGTGGTACTGGTTCAGGGCCGTGTAGATGGTGGAGACGAAGCGCTGGCCGAAGGCGTCGTAGAGGGTGCTGTCGATGGCCTGGGGCGTGACGCCCAGCCGCGAGGCTGTGGCCCGGTCGATGACGAGGGAGGCTTCGAGCCCCTTGTTCTGCAGGTCCGAATTCACATCCGCCAGCTGCTTGACGGTCTTGAGCTTCTCCAGCACCTTCGGCGCCCATTCGAAGAGTTCGCGGGCGTCGTCGCCCTGCAGCGTGTACTGGTACTGGGTGCTGGAGGGCCGTCCGCCCAGCCGCAGATCCTGCACCGGCTGCATGTAGAGGGCCCCCCCAGGCAGGTGGGAGGTCTTCCCCCGCAGGCGCGCGATGATCTGGTCCGGCGTGTCCTTGCGCTGATCGTTGGGCTTCAGCGAGGCGAAGAGTCGGCCGGTGTTGCCGCCGCCGACGAAGGCCGTGACGTTCTCAATGGCCGGGTCGGTCTGCACGATGGCCACGTACTGGGTCATCAGCTTCTCCATGCCGGCGAAGGAAATATCCTGGTCCGCCACGATGGATCCAGTGATACGCCCCGTGTCCTGCTGGGGGAAGAAGCCCTTGGGGATGAACCAGTAGAGGGCCACCGTCGTGAGGACGGTCAGGATCCAGGTCATGAGCGTGACGAACTTGTGCCGGATGACCCAGGCGAGGGAGGTCTCGTAGTGGCGCATGATCCACTGGAAGACCCGCTCGCTGGCCTGGAAGGAGCGGCCGTGCTGCTCTTCGGAATGGGGCCGCAGGAGCCGTGAACACATCATGGGCGTGGTGGTGAGCGATACCACCATGGAGATGAGGATGGCGACGGAAAGGGTGACGGCGAATTCGCGGAAGAGGCGCCCGACGATGCCGCCCATCAGCAGGATGGGGATGAAGACGGCGATGAGCGAGATGCTGATGGATACGACGGTGAAGCCGATCTCCTTGGCGCCGTGGAGGGCCGCCTCCATGGGCTGCATGCCGTGCTCGAGGTGGCGGGTGATGTTCTCCACCACCACGATGGCGTCGTCCACCACGAAGCCCGTGGCCACGGTGAGGGCCATGAGCGACAGGTTGTCGATGGTGTAGCCCAGCAGGTACATGGCCCCGAAGGTGCCGATGAGCGAGATGGGCACGGCCACGCTGGGAATGAGGGTGGATCGCACGCTGCGAAGGAAGATGAAGACGACGAGGATGACGAGGGCGATGGAGATGGCCAGGGCCAGTTGCACGTCCTTCACCGAGGCCCGGATGGTGCGGGTGGCGTCGATGAGGACCTTCAGTTCCATGGTGGGGGGCAGCGAGGCCTGCATCTGCGGCAGGATGGCCTTCACGCGATCCACCGTATCGATGATGTTGGCGTCCGGCTGGCGGAAGATGGGCACCATGATGGCGGGGATGCCGTTGGAGAGGCCGCTGTTGCGCACGTTCTCCACGGAATCCGAGACGTTGGCCACGTCCGCGAGGCGCACGGCGCTGCCGCTCCGGTAGCGCAGGATGAGGGGGCGGTAGTCCGCCGCGCTCTTAAGCTGGTCCGTCGTGGCGATGGACCAGGTGGTCGATGAACCCGACAGATCGCCCTTGGGCTGGTTCAGGTTGGCGGCGGCGATGGCCAGGCGGACGTCGTCGAGGGCCAGACCCTGGGCGTTCAGCAGGGCGGGGTTCACATCCACGCGCACGGCGGGGAGGGCACCGCCCCACACGAAGACCTGGCCCACGCCCTCGATCTGCGAGAGCTTCTGCTGCAGCACCGACGAGGCGATGTCGTACATCCGTTCGCGGGGGATCAGCTTGGACGTCAGCGCCAGGATGAGGATGGGGGAATCCGCGGGATTCACCTTGCGGTAGTTCGGATTGTTGGGCAGGTTCGCGGGCAGGTCGCCGCGGGCGGCGTTGATGGCCGCCTGCACATCGCGTCCCGCCGCGTCGATGTTGCGGCTGAGGTCGAACTGGAGCGTGATATTCGTGCCGCCCAGGGAACTGGCCGAGGTCATCTCCGTGATGCCCGCGATGCGCCCGAACTGGCGTTCCAGGGGCGTGGCGACCGAAGACGCCATGGTCTCCGGACTGGCGCCCGGCAGGCCCGCCGAGACCTGGATGGTGGGGAACTCCACCTGGGGCAGGGGCGCCACCGGCAGGAACTGGTAGGCGATGGCGCCGAGCAGGGCCAGGGCCACCGTTAGCAGCGTGGTGGCCACGGGCCTTCGGATGAAGGGGGTGGAGAGGCTCACCGTTGGGCCTGCGTCGCTTGCTCCAAACGTCCCGTTTGGAGATGTGCGCCGCTGGCGCGGCGGGAAGGGCTTGAGGGGGAAAAGCCGTTCATGCCTGCTCCGCCGCAGGCGGAGCCGTAGCTGCGCCGCGCCCGCGGCGCAGCTTCCGCGCCACCCGGTCGAACGCGAGATAAATGACGGGTGTCGTGTAGAGCGTGAGTACCTGGCTGAAGATGAGGCCACCCACGATGACGATGCCCAGCGGGCGCCGCAATTCGGCGCCCACGCCCGTTCCCAGGGCCAGGGGCACGCCGCCCAGCATGGCCGCCAGGGTGGTCATGATGATGGGGCGGAAGCGCAGCAGGGAGGCCTGGTAGATGGCCTCCTGCGGCGGCAGGCCCTCCTTGCGTTCGGCGTCCAGCGCGAAGTCGATCATCATGATGGCGTTCTTCTCGACGATGCCGATGAGCAGGATGATGCCGATGAGGGCGATGACGCTGAAATCCGTGCGGCAGAGCATGAGCGAAAGCAGGGCGCCCACGCCCGCCGAGGGCAGGGTCGAGAGGATCGTGATGGGGTGGATGTAGCTTTCATACAGCACACCCAGCAGGATGTAGACCGTCAGCACCGCCGCGAGGATGAGGAGGGGCGTGTTGGTGAGCGAGGCGCCGAAGGCCTGGGCCGTGCCCTGGAATCCCGCCTTGATGCTGGGCGGAACGTCCATCTCCTGCCGGGCCTTCTGGACGGCCTTCACCGCATCGCCCAGCGACACGCCCGGGGCCAGGTTGAAGGACAGGGTGGCCGTGGGGAACTGGCCCTGGTGGTTGACGGCCAGGGGCGCGGGCAGGGTCTCGATGCGGGTAAAGGCGCTGAGGGGCACGGAGCCGCCGGAGCCTGAACGGACGTAGATGTTCTGCAGATCCTCGGGGCGCTGGTACTGGTTGGGGTGGGCCTCGAGCACCACGCGGTACTGGTTCAGCTGGGTGAACATGGTGGATACCTGGCGCTGGCCGAAGGCGTCGTAGAGGGCGTCGTCCAGCATCTGGGGCGTGATGCCCAGGCGCGAGGCTGTGGTGCGGTCGAGGCTGATGCGCACCTGGAGACCGGCGTTCTGCTGGTCGCTGGCGACCTCCCGCAATTCGGGCAGGGCGGAGAACCGCTCGACGAAACGGGGCACCCATTCGCCCAGCTCCTTGGCGTCCGCGTCCTCCAGCGTGTACTGGTACTGGGTGCGGCTGACGCGGTCTTCCACCGTGAGGTCCTGCACGGGCTGCAGGTAGAGGCGGATGCCTTCGATCTTGGCCAGTCGGGGCTGGAGCCGGTGGATGACTTCGTTGGCGTCCAGCTTGCGCTCGTCAAGGGGCTTCAGGTTGATCTGGATGCGGCCGCTGTTGAGCGTGGTGTTGGTGCCGTCGATGCCGATGAAGGAAGACAGGCTTTCCACGGCGGGATCCTTCAGGATCTCGGCGGAGAGCGCCTGCTGGCGCTCGGACATGGCGGCGAAAGAAACCGTCTGCGGCCCTTCGGAGATGCCGAGGATCACGCCCGTGTCCTGCACGGGGAAGAATCCCTTGGGCACGGCGAGGTAGAGCAGGATGGTGGAGGCCAAGGTGGCGACGGCGACGATGAGGGTGCCGGTCTGGTGCTTGAGCACCCAGGCCAGGGTGCGCCCGTAGAAGGCGATGATCCGCTGGAAGACGCGCTCCGAGGACTGGTAGAAGCGGCCCTGTTCCTCGGGCGGCGTGTGCTTGAGCAGCTTGGCGCACATCATGGGCGTGAGCGTCAGCGAGACCACGGCTGAGACGAGGATGGTCACGCTGAGGGTGACGGCGAATTCGCGGAAGAGGCGGCCCACGATGTCGCCCATGAAGAGCAGGGGGATGAGCACGGCGATGAGCGAAACGGTCAGCGACAGGATGGTGAAGCCGATCTGCCCGGCGCCCTTCAGCGCCGCCTGGAGCGGGGCCTCGCCCTCCTCGATGTAGCGCATGATGTTTTCGATCATCACGATGGCGTCGTCCACCACGAAGCCCGTCGAGATCGTCAGCGCCATGAGGGTGAGGTTGTTCAGGCTGTAGCCCAGCAGGTACATCACGCCGAACGTTCCCACCAGCGACAGCGGCACGGCCACGCTGGGGATGATGGTGGCGGCGAGGGTGCGCAGGAAGAGGAAGATCACCATGACCACGAGGGCGATGGTGAGCATCAGCTCGAATTCGACGTCCTCCACCGAGGCGCGGATGGTGACGGTGCGGTCCGTGAGGATGTTGAGCTCCACCGCCGCGGGCAGGGAGGCGCGGAGCTGGGGCATGAGGCTCTTCACCCGGTCCACCACGGCGATGATGTTGGCCCCGGGCTGGCGCTGGATGTTGAGGATGACGGCGGGGGTCGTGTTCTCCCAGGCGGCGAGTCGCGCGTTCTCGATGCCGTCGGTGACGGTGGCGATCTCGGAGATCGTCACGGGGGCGCCGTTCTTGTAGGCCACGACGAGGGGCCGGTAGTCGTCGCTGGTGAGCAGCTGGTCGTTGGCGCCGATGGCGTAGGCCTGGCGCAGGCCGTCGAAGCTGCCCTTGGCCTGGTTCACGTTGCTCTGCGCGACGGCGGTGCGCACATCGCCCAGGGTGAGGCCCTTGATGGCGAGGGCCGCGGGATTGGCCTGGATGCGCACGGCGGGCTTCTGTCCGCCGCTGATGCTGACGAGGCCCACGCCGGGCAGCTGGGAGATCTTCTGGGCCAGGCGCGTGTCGGCGAAGTCCTCCACCTTCGACAGGGGCAGGGTCCTCGATGTGAGGGCCAGGGTGAGGATGGGCGCGTCGGCGGGGTTGATCTTGCTGTAGATGGGTGGATTGGGGAGGTCCCGGGGCAGGTAGGTGCCCGCCGCGTTGACGGCCGCCTGCACCTGCTGCTCGGCCACGTCGATGTTCAGGTCCAGCACGAACTGCAGCGTGATGACCGAGCTGCCGCCGGAGCTGGTGGAGGACATGCGGTTGAGGCCCGGCAGCTGGCCGAACTGGCGCTCCAGCGGGGCCGTGATGGCCGAGGCCATGACGTCGGGGCTGGCGCCGGGATAGAAGGTGACCACCTGGATGGTGGGGTAGTCCACCTGGGGCAGGGCCGAGACCGGCAATTGCCGGAAGGCCAGCATGCCCACCAGCAGCAGCCCCGCCATGAGCAGCGAGGTCGCGATGGGCCGGAGGATGAAGGGCCGTGACGGATTCACAGGCAACTCGAATCAAAAAGCTTGAACCGCGAATGACGCGAATCGCCCTGCGGGCGCGCGAACAAAGGAAAAGGAGCCAAGCCCAGAAGAGAAGAACGGACGGTTCGAGTGCCCCAAACCATCAGCCCAGCCTCATTCGCGCCCATTCGCGTCATTCGCGGTTTCATGGTTTTCATGGGGCTCACCCCTTCGCGCCGGGGGCCTTGGGGAGGGACACCTTGCTGCCGGGGCGGAGTTTCTCGAGGCCGTCGGTGACGACGGTCTCCCCGCCGCTCAGGCCCTTGGTGAGGGCCGTGTCATCGCCGTCGGTGCCCTGCACCTCGATGAAGCGCAGCTCCACGGTGTTGTCGGGCTTCACGACGTAGACGAAGGCGCCCTGGGGACCGCGCTGGATGGCGGCGGTGGGCACGATGACGACGTCGTGCAGGGTGTCCACCAGCAGCTGGGCGTTCACGAACTGGTTGGGGAAGAGCACGCGGTCGTCATTGGTGAAGATGGCCTTGAGCCGCACGGTGCCGGTGGTTATGTCCACCTGATTGTCGATGGCGGCCAGGGATCCCGTGGCCAGGCGGGTCTTGAGGTCCCGGTCCCAGGCTTCCACGGGGAGTTTGCCGGCCTTCGCGTTCTGGCTGAGCACCTTCTGGATGTTGTCGGCGGGCACCGCGAAGAGGACGTTGATGGGCTGGATCGGCGCGATGGTCGCGATGCCGTTGGCGTCGGAGGCGTGCACGATGTTGCCTGCGTCCACGAGCCGCAGGCCCACCCGCCCTGAGATGGGCGCCGTGATGTGGCTGTAGACGAGGTTCAGCTTGGCGTTCTCCACCTGGGCCTGGTCCGACTTGAGGGCCGCCTGGTACTGGGCCACGGAGGTGACCTGGGTATCCAGCTGCTGGCGGGAGATGATGCCCTGCTGCACGAGACCTTCGAGGCGCCTCAGGTCCGCCTGGGCGTTCTGGTAGGCGGCCTGGTCCTTGGCGTACTGGCCCTCGGCCTGCATGAGCTGGACCTGGAAAGGGCGGGGATCGATCTCGGCGAGGAGTTCGCCTTCGCGCACCATCTGGCCCTCGGTGAAGGCGATGCGTTCCAGCTGGCCATCCACGCGGCTCTTCACCGTGACGTTGCTGAGGGCCGTGACGGTGCCCAGTCCGGTGAGATGCACGGCCATGTCGCCCTTTCGCGCCTTGGCCACGGCCACGGGCACGGCGCGTCCGCCGGGATTCGCGGCCGCATCCTTCTTGCCCCCACGGAAGAGGAAGAAGCCCAGCAGCAGGACGCCGCCGGCGAGGGCCCAGGGCCGCCAGCCGCGGAGGAGCAGCGGGCGGTTCGAGGTCAGGTCGGTGAAGGTGGATTCAGAAGCGTCCATAGGGATTCCAAACAATCAGGTGGGGGCTCAGGGCCGGGCGACACGGCCGGGGCCTTTGCCCGAGGCCACTGAGAAGAAGGTTTCCCAGGTGACGAATTCGCTCACGGGTTTCCATTCGGGCCAGGCGGCCGTATCGAAAGTCTTGGCGAGGGCCGCCCCATCCTGGCCGGGGTGGGCCTTCACGTGGGCCTGCACGGCCTGCAGGAAATCGCGATAGCGGAGCAGCTCCTTCTTGCCGCAGACGGGGCCGTGGCCGGGGATGATGCGGGAATCCTCGGGGATCCAGGAGGCCACCGAAGTGATCTGCGCGGCCAGTCCCTCGAAGCTGCCCCCGCCTTCGACATCGATGAAGGGCAGCATCCCGAGGAAGAAGAGGTCGCCCATGTGCATCACGTGGACGGAGGGGATGCCCACGAGGACATCGCCGTCCGTGTGGCCCGGCCCCAGGTGCAGCAGGTGGATCTCGGCCTCGTCCAGGTGGATGTTCAGGCGGGCCCGTTCCTTCGTGTCTTCGGATCCCAGCGAGAGCTCCGGCAGGCCACCCCGCTTGGCGGGGTCGAGCTTGGCCTGTTCCGTGATCATGCGGCGGCGGACGTTGGCGTGGGCGATGATGGCTGACACCTGCTTCTCCAGCACGACGTTGCCGCCGACGTGGTCGGGGTGGCCGTGGGTGTTGACGAGGTATTTGATGGGCTTGTCGGTGACGGAGCGCACGGCGTCGAGAAGGCCCGGCACGAGACGCTCGAACTGGTCGTCGATGAGCACGGCGTGCTTGGCGGTGACGACGAGGCCGATGTTTCCGCCCTGCCCGAAGATGCAGTAGACGTTCTCGGCCACCTTCTCCACCTTGTGGATCTTGGCGGCGTCGGCGGATCCAAGGGGTTGCGCGGCGCGATGCTTGGCATGGGCCGCGAGCGGCAGGGACAGGCCCACCGCGAAGGCAAGGCCGAGGGCGGTCAGGACACGCATGGCACCTCCACAGCTGGGCAGGATGGAAAGATCAAAGGGGCGGAACCGCTCAGGAAGCGGCGGATTCGTCTCCGGCTTCCGAAGCCGGAAGGCCGATCATCATCTCATCGAGGTTGCCGATCATGGCGAGTAGCCCGCGGCGCATCATGGCCTGCTCATTGAGGTCGATGCCCTCGACCAGGCTCGACTTGATCTCGGCGGAGAGGCGCTGGAGTTCCTGGGCCAGGGGCAGGGCCGTGGGGGCCAGGCTGATGAGGATGCGGCGGCCGTGCTTGGGGTCCGGCTGCGTGCGCAGCAGGCCGCGACCGACCATGGCCTTGACCACGCGGCTGGCCGTGGGGTCATCCATCCAGACCTGCTGGGCCAGCGGGTGCAGGGAAGATGGACCCTTCTCCAGCAGTACCAGGATGACCCAGAACTGTTGGAGGCTGAGGTCGTAGGGCGCAAGCCGGGCTGCCACCACGTGCTTCAGGCGTCGCCTTACGGCGGCGGCCAGGGTGCCGAGGCCCGCGTGGGTGAGGAGATCGGGCATGGGTTCTTGCATAAGCAAGAATCCTGGTCTTCGATTAGCCTCGTGTCAAGGGGTATAGGGTGTGGTCTTATTTTCCGCGGTTGCTAGGCCGGGCGGGGTGGCGTCCCCGTTCGCCGCGGGGGGCCGCACCCGCCGAGGGGCGCGGCGCGCGGGCCGGTCCGCGGCTGCGGCCACCGCCGCCCTGGCGGCCGGTCTGGATGGGCTCGGCGGGGATGCTCGGGTCCGGGGCGTAGCCGTGGATCACGTCCTTGGGCAGCTCCTTGCGAAGCAGCTTCTCGATGTCCTTGAGGAGCTTGTGCTCATCCACGCAGACCAGGGAGAGGGCCTCGCCCTCGCTGCCCGCGCGGCCCGTGCGGCCGATGCGGTGGATGTAGTCCTCGGGCACCTGGGGCAGCTCGTAGTTCACGACATGGGGCAGCTGGTCGATGTCCAGGCCGCGGGCGGCGATGTCCGTGGCGACGAGCACGCGAACGGAGCCCTTCTTGAACTCCTCGAGGGCCTTGATGCGCTGGGGCTGGCTCTTGTTGCCGTGGATGGCCATGGAGCTGATGCCGTCCTTGTCGAGCTGTTCGGACAGGCGGTTGGCGCCGTGCTTGGTGCGGGTGAAGACCAGCACCTGTTCCAGTTTGCGGGACGTGATGAGGTGGGCGAGCAGGGCGCGCTTGCGTTCGCGGTCCACGGGATGGACCACCTGCCGCACCAGCTCCGCCGCGGTGTTCTGCGGCGTGATCTGCACGGAGGCGGGATTCTTCAGGAACTTGGAGGCCAGCTGCTTGATCTCGTCCGTGAAGGTGGCCGAGAAGAGCAGGGTCTGACGGCTGGTGGGCAGCAGCGAGATGATCTTCTGGATGTCGCGGATGAAGCCCATGTCGAGCATGCGGTCCGCTTCGTCCAGCACGAGGATCTCGAGCTGGCTGAAGTTCAGGTTGCCCTGCTGATGGTGGTCCAGCAGGCGGCCCGGCGTGGCCACGAGGATCTCAACGCCGGCGCGCAGGGCCTTGGTCTGGGGGTTGATGTTCACGCCGCCGAAGATGGTCGCCGAGCGCAGGGGGATGTGCTTGCCGTAGGTGCGGACGCTTTCTTCCACCTGCATGGCCAGCTCGCGGGTGGGCGTGAGGATGAGGGCGCGGATGGGATGGCGCGCGGGCGAGGCCGAACTGCTGGCGTGGGGCGCCAGGAGCTGCAGCAGGGGCAGGGTGAAACCGGCGGTCTTGCCGGTGCCCGTCTGGGCGCGGGCCAGCAGGTCGCGGCCCTCCAGCACCAGCGGAATCGCCTGGGCCTGGATGGGGGTGGGGTGTTCGTAGCCCTGCTCGCGTACGGCGCGCAGGAGCTCGGGCAGCAGCCCGAGGGATTCGAAGGACATGACTTGCTCCTGGAAGGGCCCGCCCACGGAATCATTCCGGAGGCCCGGTCAGGGCAAGAAGGGGATGTTCGGATTGAGAAGCGGCGGAGACCGGGGGTCGCCTGCGATCACGAAGGATTTACCTTACCATGCCAGTCAGGATTTGGCCATGGGCCCCGCCGCCGAATGCCTTATCGGGCCGGTGCCATTTTCGACATCTCCTCCCATTCCAGGATGTTGATGCTCTCCTGGACGAGGCGGCGCACATCCACGGGCTTGATGAGAAAGCCCTGGATATCCATCTGGCTGAGGCCCGCCACCATGGATTCCTCCCGGTGGACCGAGACCACCAGGATGGGCGTCTTCTCCAGGACCGGGTCCTCGCGGATCGTGCGGATGAGGCTGACGCCGTTGCAGCCCGGCATCTCCAGATCGGTGATGACGAGGTCCGGCCGGCCCTGGCGCAGCGCGCACATGAGGTCGAACACGCAGGTGGGCTCGGGCTCCTCCACCACATGACCCGCTCCCATCAGGGCTGATTTGGCGGGTAGTCGGCACAATTTGACGTCATCGATGACGAAAATCCGGCTCACGGGGCCCCCTCAAACTCCTATCGGGTGGGTTGGTCCGGCCCTGAACCGAAAAAAGCATCAAATGTTGGGGTATAGATCATGAGGCTCAGATGCACATGCGCCGGGCGGACCCGGCGCATGTGGAGCCTTGGGGTTTTGATATCAGTAGCCGCCGCCCCCTCCGCCACCGGTGCCCCCACCGCCCGTCCCGCCGACGCTGTCGGCCGGGATCTGGCCGCGGATCTCACCGCTGGGGAAGGCCGCACTGTGCACGTTCACGTACAGGCCGCCGCTGCGGAAGGCGGCGAACTGGGCCGCCGTGAGGAAGGTGTCGGGCGGCACCACCCACGCGCCATCCGCATCCAGCACCAGGGGGATGATGATGGGCCCCGCCACGCCCGTGGCCGCCATGTGGATGTGGGCTCCGGTGCCGGTGATTCCCGATACGACGACGCCGCCGCGCAGGGCCATGGTGTAGGGATCGAAGGAGAAGGTGCCGGTCCCTGTGGCTGTGGAGGTGTTGGCGGGCGTTTCGTTGGCGCCGCTGAGGGTGGTGGAGCGGGTCAGGCTGAGGCTGAGGTTGAATTGTCCCCGGATCTCGCCGTTGACGAAGGCCGCGCTGTGGACGTTGCCGTAGAGTCCGCCGGCCTGGAAGCTGGTCACCTGGGCAGCGGTGAACATGGATCCGTCAGGCACGTTCCAGACGCCCCCTCCGCCATCGGCCAGGGGCAGGATGATGGGCCCGCTCACCCCCACGTCGCCCTGGTGGATGTGGGAGGCCACGCCCGTGAAACCCTCGGAGCGGAGGCTGCCGTAGGCCTCACCGGTGGTGGGATTCACGGACAGGATTCCGGCGCCCACGCCCGTGCTGCCCGTGGCCGGGGTTTCCTGGGTTCCGTCCAGGGCAGCGAAGCGGGTGACCAGCTCGATCTGGCCGCGGATCTCGCCCGAGGGGTAGGCCGGGGTGTGGATGTTGAAGTAGTAGTGGCCGGCCTGGAGGCTGGCGTACTGGGCGCTGGTCAGCACGGTGCCGCCGGGGATGGTCCAGACGCCGCCCGTTCCGCCGCTGAGGGGGATGACGATGGGGCCCGCGACCCCGTCGGCACCTTCATGGATGTGGGCCGCCGTGCCCGCGATGCCGCTGGAGACCAGGGTACCCGTGATGGCCAGGGTGGAAGGATCCACCGAAATGGTGCCCGTGGCGGCGGCCGCGGACGGTGTGGAGGGCACCTCATCGGCCCCGCGCAGGGCCGCGGCGCGCACATAGGGCGCCGGAGGCGGGGGAGGAGGCGGCGGGGGAGCGGAGTAGCTGGAGCCCCCGCCTCCACCGCCACAGGCCAGGGAGAGGAGGAGACTTCCGGCGAAGGAGACGAGGGAGAGCCGAGCTGGGATTCGGGTGGAGATCATGGCGGACTCCGAGGATGCGGCCGGGAAGGGCCGATCCAACGATGGGGATTCCGCCGGGCCCGGGACAGCTCCGGTTGTGAAATAGAGACCCATCCGGTGCCGGTCCGCCCGAGGCTGCGCTGCCCATGGATCCGGTCCGGAGTTCGGTCAGGGGGCCGGATTCAGGTTGGAGATTCCACCCAGCCGCACCCGCCGCCCACCCGCGTGCACCGAGAAGATCTCGAGGCGCTGGGCCTCCACCAGCGGCATCCGGAGGAGGAAGCCCGTGGGCCGCTCTCCACCCGGGCGGTAGCCATCGATGCGCGCCGGGTCGGCCGCGTTCTGGAATTCGCCGCGGAGGAGGGTCGGATCCTCGACGGCCTGGCTGAACAGGACCTGGCCTTCCGGGCCATGGACCTCGACCTGCCACGCGGCCGGGTTTGGCAGCGGTTCGGGCGGCAGGGGGAGGTCGACGATCCGGCGCTCCGCCACGTGGAACCCGGCCCCATCCCGGGCGATGCGCAGCAGCAGGTGCTGCGCGGCCGGTTTCGCCGCCAGGGGCGCGGCGGCCACGGCCTCGTCCGGACTGGCCACCGTCACTGTCCAGGTGTGGGACTGGACCAGACCTTCCCGGCCCTGCCGGACCAGGGGGGTCGCATCGCTCAGACTGGCGCGGACTTCGTGGACGCCGGGCTTCATTGCGGGCAGGTCGTAGCGATCACCGGTTTCCTCCACGGCGATCCCGTCCACAAACCAGGCCACCTGCAGGGTGCCGGGGTTCGGGGTGGGGTGCGCGAGGGTGAAGGTCTGGGCCGCCCCCGCCGCGAGGTGGACTGGCGAGGCTGGCGTGGCTGCGTCGATGGGGCTCACCCGTCCGTAGACGCCCCGCACGATGGCCTCGCTGCACACGTCGCAGAAGCTGTCGTTCAGCGAGCGCATGCGGCAGGCGTGGCGCGGGCGGAAGACGCCGCAGGCGTGGTAGTAGGCCCCTTCGAAGAGGCCCAGGCAGTCCGCGTCGCCCCAGGTCACCGGCGTGGGGAGCGGCGTCCCGGCCTCGATCCAGAGATTCCACTTGATGAGGTCCGGGCTCTGCCGCGTCGTGACGTTGGGATAGGCCTCGAGGTTTTCCGGCAGGGGGCTGGTGTCGCCGGAGGCGTATTCGTCCGCCAGCCCGCCGAAGGAATGCCCGAGTTCATGCAGGGCGATGAGGCCCGAATCCGGATTCACGGAAAACACGGGGACGGCCCCGCCGGAGCCGCCGTAGTTCGCATCGTTGACGATGACGAGGGCCTTCGTGCATTCGGGCACGTGGGCGAAGGCCACGGCCTGGGCCCGGGCATTGTCCACCACCAGCAGGCGGTAGTCGGGGGGCTGGCCCGCGGGGTTGGCGTTCTGGAAGGCCGCGCCCAGGGCCGTGGGGCGCGTGACGCCGAGGCCGTGCATACCGTTGTCGGCCCCGTCCTCCTGGGATTCGACGTGCACCAGCTTGACGTTGAAATACCCGGCGTAGTTGCCGTAGGGCGCCGTGTCCCTGAAGGCCGCCAGCCAGGCCCGGGCATCCCGGGTGAGCTTGGCCTGATCCTGCGCCCTGTAACCGTCTCCCAGCAGGACCAGGTTGATCCGGTTTGCGGCATCACCCGTGGCCTGGAGCGTTTCCACCTGGAAGACCTGGGCGGGGGCGGCCGGGTCCGAGGCGGCCCCGTTCCGGGAGCCCCCGCCGCAGCCCGGGACGAGCAGGAGCAGGAGGGCCGCCAGGGATGTGCTCGGGATCCGGTTCATCCATCCTCGGGGCGGCGTTTGCAGAGGCCGGGAAAGGGATCGGAGGATCCCCGTGCAAGGTCCGACGGCCGCCCGCCCCGCTCGGGGACCGGCAGCCCACCCCCATGGAATCGGCAGGATTCCGCGGGCCTAAATCACAAATGTGGGGGTGCTATCGACTGGCCAACCGCGAGGCCACCTCGCCCAGGGGCCAGCTTTCCTGTTCGCCGGTGGCCATGTGCTTGACGGTGACCGTACCGCCTTCCAGCTCGCCATCTCCGAGGATGAGCACGGTCCGGATGCCCAGGCGGTTGGCCGAGGCCATGGCCTTCTTCAGGGCGCCGCCGCGGGTTTCGAGCTGCAGGGCCACGCCCGCATCCCAGAGGTTGCGGGCGAGCTTCAGGGCCTCCAGGGTGGCGCGGTCGCCGAGGGGGATCAGCAGGGCCGGGGTGCTGTGGGGCGCTTCGCCGCGCACCTGCTGGAGCACCATGGCCAGGCGGTCCAGGCCGATGGCCCAACCGAAGGCTGGCACGTCGGGGCCGCCCAGGTGCTTGACCAGCAGGTCATAGCGCCCGCCGCCCAGCAGCGCGCTTTGCGCGCCGAGGTCGGAGCTGAGCACCTCGAAGGCCGTGCGGGTGTAGTAGTCCAGGCCGCGCACCAGGCGAGGATTCTCCTCGAAGGGGATGCCCAGTTCGGTGAGCAGCACCTTGAGCCGCGCGTGATGCTTGGCCGAGGCCTCGTCCAGATGATCAGTGATGACAGGGTGCCCTTCCAGAGCTGCCTGGCACTTCTCGTTCTTGCAGTCCAGCACGCGCAGCGGGTTGGTTTCGATGCGGCGGTGGCAGTCCTCGCAGAACTGGGCTTCGCGCGCCGCGAAGAAGGCCCGGAAGGCCGCGTGGAAGGCGGGCCGGGATTCCGGCGTGCCCACGCTGTTGATGGAGAAGGTCAGGTTCTTAAGGCCCAGTTCCGTGAGGAAACTGTGGAGCATGAGCAGGCTTTCGGCCTCGCTTTCGGGCGTGGCCACGCCGAAGCTTTCGGCGCCGATCTGCCAGAACTGGCGGTAGCGGCCCGTCTGCATGCGCTCGTAGCGGAACTGCTGGCCGATGTAATAGAACAGCACGGGATCGCTGGAGTTCAGCAGCTTGTGCTGGATGGCGGCCCGCACCACGCCCGCGGTGTTCTCAGGGCGCATCACCACCTGGCGGCCGCCCTTGTCCGTGAACTCGTACATCTCCTTGTTCACGATGTCGGAGCTTTCGCCCACGCTGCGCTTGAAGACGTCGAGCTCTTCGAGGATGGGGGTGCGGATCTCGCCGTAGCCGTGGCGTCCGAACACGCGGCGGGCGGTTTCCTCGATATGCTGGAACCATCGCAGCTCTGTACCGAAGAGATCCCGCATACCTTTCACCGACTGGGCCATGATCAAACTCCCGAGCCTTCTGCTCGCCACCTTCAGCCTACTGTCTTGGAGCCAGACTCCCAAATCCGCCGCCCCGGTCCCGGCTTCAGCCCCGCGTCTCAAGGTGATGGTGGACCCGGGCCACGGGGGCGATGACGGTGGCGCCAAGGGGACCAAGGGCCTGAAGGAGAAGGCCGCGGCCCTCGAGATCGGCAGGGCCGTGGCGGCCAAGCTGCAGGCGGCGGGCTTCGAACCCCTGTTCACCCGGGAGGACGACACCTTCATCCCCCTCTGGGACCGGGCCAAGGCCGCCAATGCGCAAGGCGCCGACCTCTTCATCAGCCTTCACCTCAATGCGGCCCGGGCCAAGGCCGCCCGGGGCTCTGAAGTCTATTTCCTGAGCCTGGGCCAGGGGGATGACGACGAGGTGGCCGCCACCGAGAACGCCGGGGCCGGCGCGGCGCCGGGCGCCGAAGACAGCGTGGTGGCCAGCATCCTCGACGATCTCGCCCAGAAGGCCTTCTTGCAGGATTCCGAGCGCCTCGCCGTGGCCATCCAGGGTCAGCTCAACCGCCTGGCGGGCATCAAGGAGCGCGGCGTCAAGCAGGCCCCCTTCGTCGTGCTGCGCGGCGCGGCCATGCCCGCCGTGCTGGTCGAGGTGGCCTTCATCTCCAATCCCAAAGAAGAAGAAAAGCTGAAGGACGCGGCCTTCCGCGCCAAGGTGGCCGACGCCATCACCCTCGGCGTGCGCCGCTACTTCGCCCAGGCCAACGGCGGCGTGAGGCGCCGCATGGTGGGAGGCCCCAGCCTGGGCCGGCCCTAGGCGTTCACTCAGGCGGTTCGAGAAAAAGCTGAACCGCGAATGGCACGAATGAACGCGAATAGGAAAACAACGTCTTTCGCGGTTAAAGCTTTTCGGCCATCCGCTGGCCCTGGAGGGTGATCGAAAGGCGGGACAGGCGGTTGAATTCGTCGGGGTAGAGGTAGGCGCGGCGGGCCGCGCGGGTGGCGCCTGCCAGCAGGCTGGCCTTGGGATCCTCCGTGACCTGCACCTGGATGCCGGCCGAGCGGTGGATGCCGATGACCTCGGAGAGGCCCTCGAAGAATTCGATGCGGCCGAATTGGAAGAGCGGTGCGAGGGCGCCCGTGATGCGCACTTCGGAGACGCCGAGCATCTGGATGGCGCCGGCCAGGTGATGGCCGAGGAGGCGCGAGATCTCCCGCAGGGTCTTGAGAAATTCGGGATGCCCCGATTGGGCGAGGGCCACCAGGTCTTCGAGCGTGCTCACCTTCTGGTCGGCGAATTTCTGCAGCAGCACCCAGCCACCGGCGTAGGCCTCGATGCAGCCCTTCTCCCCGCAGTGGCAGCGCGGGCCCTGGGCGTCGATGCTGATGTGTCCCAGTTCGGAGATCATCCGGCCGCCGTCCTCGCCACCGTGCACCGTGAGCAACTGGCGGTTGCGCCCGAAGGCGAAGCCCAGGCCCAGGTCCCAGTACATCACGAGGGCCGTGTTGTTGGCGGGGATGCTCGCGACCTCGCCGTAGTAGTAGGCGGCGCCCAGTGAGTTCGCGAGGGTGGGCAGCTTGAAGGTCCTCTGCATGAGCTCGGAGACATCCAGGCCCTCCAGGGCCGGGAAGTTCACGGCCCGCCGCACGGCGCCGGTGCTGGAATCCAGCACACCGGGCAGGGCGGCGAAGGCGTTGCGCAGCAGCAGGCGGCGGGCCTTCACCTCTTCCATGGCGCGGGCCACGAGGGTGCAGACTTTTTCGCCGATCTTCTCGCTGCGGCGGCAGGCCCGCAGGCTGGCCCCCTGGGTGAAGAGGATGGTGCCGGTGAAATCCTCCAGCTGCACGTGGACGTGGGGCGGATCGAAGACGAGGCCGAGGGTGGCGTTCTGCTCGCGGGCCACCTCCCAGTGATTGCTGGGCCTTCCGGGGCCGCGGCCCTCGGGCTCGATGCGCAGCGCGCGCAGCAGACCCTCGTATTCCAGACGCTGGAAGTGGAGGTTGCAGGCGCCCTGGGAGAGCCCCAGCGCCTCGCTCGCCTCGCCCTGGGTGATGGGCCCCTTTTCATGCACCAGCTGCAGCACCCGGCGGGATGCCAGCATCTCATCCAGGCTGATCCGCTCGCGGATATAGGCTGGCAGCTCTTTTTTCTTCCGTGCCCTCATGCCTTAACCATACCCGGTTCCTGTCTCTTCATCGAAGCCCTCCGCTTCAGGCGCGTTCCCTATGACATCATCAAGATGCAGGGCCCGTGGCGTGGGTTCCTTTCCCTGGTCCTGTGCACGGCCTTGTCCGCGGGGCGTCGAGCCTCCCCCCGCCGCCAGGGCGGACGCACCGTGGCCGTGCGGATCACCGCGACCCGCAAGGGCCGCCTGCGGGTGAGCCGCACGGGCCTGGAACACATTCATTGGAACCGTCCGGTGCGGGATCGCGTAGGCTTTTGGGAACTAATGTTTCAGGCCGGCGACACCCTTGAGGGCCATTCATGAACCACGTTCCCACCGTTCTTCTCACGGGCGCCACGGATGGTATCGGACGGGCCCTGGCCTCGGCCCTGGCGTTGCGCGGCGCCAGGCTCCTCCTGCATGGGCGTTCCGAAGCCAAGCTGGCACGCCTCGCCGGGGAATTGCCGGGCTGCGAAACCCTGCGGGCCGACTTCGCGGATCTCACCGAGGTGCGGGCCATGGGCGCGCAGCTCGCCGCGCGGCGCGAACCCATCGACGTGCTCATCGCCAACGCAGGGGTCTTCATGACCGAGCGGGTGCTCACGGTGGATGGCTGCGAGACCACCTTCCAGGTCAACCACCTGGCCCACCTGCGCCTGATGCTGGACCTGCTGCCCGCTCTGCGGCCGGGCGGGCGCGTCGTGGTGGTGGCCTCCACCAGCCACGACAAGGTGCGCGCCGTGGATCTGGACAACCTGGACTGGCACCGCGATTTCGCGGGCTATCCGGCCTACGGCCTGGCCAAGCTGGCGCAGCTCGCCGCGGCCCTGGAACTGGCGCCGCGCCTGTGGGAACGCGACATCACCCTCCAGGCCCTGCACCCGGGCAGCATCCTCACCAAGCTCCAGGTGGCGGGCTGGGGCGGCGGGGGCGACCCCGCTCCCGATGCCGCCGTGGCCCGCGTGCTGGCCCTGGCCCTGGATGAGCCGCGCCCCCTGCCCACGGGCCAGTGGTGGGTGGAGGGCCGGCCGCGGGCCGCCAATCCCCTGCTTGACGACGCGGATCTGCGCCGTGCTCTGATGTCGCGGAGCATGGCCCTGCTGGAGGTGAGGACCTGAGATTCAGGGTCTGCGGAACAGGTCCCCAGGCGCGAGGTTCAGGGCTCCCGGCGCCATGTCCTCGCAGCGGATGTCGCGGCTCAGCAGATTGCCTTCGGCGCTGTTACCGCAGATCTCCACGTCTTCGCAATGGATCAGGCGGATCGCAGGCCGGTCCGCCAGCCAGGGGGTGAAGGCGCGGGTGCGCTGGATGCGGTTGTTCCGGAAGCTCAGGCCCGAGGTGTTGTCCGCATAGAGAATGGGCGCGTCGAAGACCTGGAAGGTGTTGTCCTCCACGCGGATGTTGCGGTGGACGAAGCGGCCCGGCTCGCGGCGCTTCGCCTCCGGGTAGACCACAACCACGGCTTCGGAGAACTGGCTGTCGGCGATGAGGCAGTTCTCGAAGACGTTCTGCTTCAAGAGGATGTCGGCCACGCCGCCGGATTCGAACCAGCCGTTGGCATCGCCGGGCACGCGGCGGGCCTCGTCCAGCAGGTGCTGCAGCGCGGCGGTGACATCCCGTCCCTGGTCCGGAAGCAGTCCGTGCTCCCGGCCTCGAAGGACCGGCGTGGCTCCGGCGAGGGGCCAGACGAGCAGGAGCAGGAGGGCGAGTGGGCGGGCCAGCATGCGGGGCACTGCAGGGGCGGCATCAGCCGCCGAGGGCCCGGATTGAGGACACGGGATGGGCGTGGGGCTGGGTGGATGTCTCAGTCGAACCACATGCTTTCATAGGGTGCCAGCACGACTTCAGTGGTGGTGCCATCCCCGCGGTGCACGAGGGTGCGCTGGGGATGGCCGCTGTTGTTGACCACCACGAACTGGCCTGTGGCGGGGTAGTAGGCGCACTCGGTATTCGGATTCTCGCTGAACCAGCGGCCGAATTCACGCTCCCGGTTGGCCGCCCAGAAGATGGCGCGGTGAAGCAGGCGGCTGTTCGTGAGGTCGTAGGGCAGGGCGCCGAAGTAGACCGAACGGCCCTCGCCGAAGGTCTTGGCGGCGACCATCACGTGCAGGCCGTTGGCCGCCAGCAGCTGGGTGGCGGGATCGCAGACGTAGACGAAGGTCTCGGGATTCCCGAAATCAGGCTGTCCCTGGAGGTCGGCGGTGATGAAGTGGGCGGGCAGCACCTCGGCCTTGACGGTGGCCGATTGCAGGGTGTGCCCCACTTCCTTGTCGACACCCATGACGTCCGCCAGTTGGAAGTAGCGGCCCTGGTGCTGGAAGGCACTGGGGCCGCGGCAGCCGATGAAGCCGCCGCCGCGGTGCACGAAGGCGCGCAGGGCCTCGACGATCTTCGGTTCGGCCCAGCGCCGGCCGCCGCTCCAGGCGGTTTCGGCATCGCCATCGTTGATGACCACGTCCACGTCGGCGGGGATGCCGTCTTCGGCCACCTCGTCGAAGCTGAGGAAGACCACCTCCACGGGCAGGCCCGCCAGGCATTCCAGCAGGTTGGTGCCGGCCACCTGGATGACGTCGGGGCGCTTGACGAGGAACTTCTGCGGGGCGCCGAAGCTGTTGATCCAGGCCTTCCAGGTGCCCCAGCAGTTGAGCACGGCGACCTTGATGGGCGCCTTGAGGGATTCGCCCCCGCCGGAGTTGGCCTTGAAGGTGCGGAACTCGTGGCAGAGGTCAGCCACGTGTTCGACGAAGTCCGGGAACTTCAGGGCCAGGCTCAGGTAGCCGCCGTAGCCCAGGCGGTCCACGGGCTTGCGCATGAGGGCGCGGCGGATTTTGATCCAGTTGCTGAGGCTTTCGCCCAGCGGGTCGCCGCCCTCGCGGAAGACGTCGGGGAAGAAGTAGGGGTAGAGGCGCAGCTCCTTCACGAGCCCGCCGGGCGTGTCGGAGATGCGGCGCAGGGCCACGCCGTCCTCGGCGGCGCCCACGTGGATATCGATGCCCATCTCGAGGAAGCTCTCCTGGAAGGGCTCCACGCCGATCCAGTGATCGCCCCAGAAGATGGCCGTGCGCTTGCCGCGGGCCTTGCACTTGTCCACCAGGGCCTTGCCGTACTTCACGACGAAGCGATGGATGAAGGCCATCCAGTCGCGGTAGCCCTTGGAGGGCACGCGGCAGGCGGCGTTGTAGTAGCCCTGGTCGACGAAATCCTCCGCCCGCAGGCGGTAGCCGTATTCCTTTGCGAAGTCCTCCAGCGCCAGCACGCTGATGGTGTCCTGGTAGCCGGTCCAGTCGCGGAATTTGTCGACCGAGTCCTGATCGGAATCCACGGCGAAGTGGTAGGCGAGCGTCGTGAGACGCACCACGTCCGTGTGCGGGTGCTCCTCCAGGAAGCGGTCGAAGAAGGCCATCAGGTGATCCCAGCACTCGGGGTGGTAGGGATCCACGCTGATGACGTGGGGCTTGGTCCAGCCGTTGGTGAGGTGGTTGTACATCGACGTCGTATCCCAGATCTGGAACACGAGGAAGTTCACGGTGTAGACGTGGAAGGGCGTGATGCCGCTGAGCGTCACGAGCCCCGTGGCCGGGTCGAAGACCCACTTCTCGACGGGCACGACCTCGCCCGTGGTGCGGTCGATGACCTCCCAGAGCGCCTTGGCGTCGTGCTTCGTATCGAGGATGTACTTCTCCCGGTAGAAGCCCGCCATGGGATCGATCACGAGGCCGGGACCGGTGGCGGTGAGGGGATCGCTCATGAGGAATTTCTGGGGGAGCTGATCCATGTGCGTGTGCGGGTAATCCTGGTCCGCGCGCACGAGGCAGGTGAGGGAATAGACCTCCAGGCCCAGGTCCATCACCTCCCCGGAGAGCTCGGTGCCATCGCTATCGCGGATGGCGTCCGCGCCCCACTGTCGTGCCAGTTCCACCACCATCGCCTCTTCGCCGACCTCGGCGGGGAGGGTGATGGATCCCGTGAGCGCGGGCTTCGAAGTGGTCATCTCAGACTCCTTCTAAAATCAGAACTGAAACCGCGAATGACGCGAATGGGCGCGAATGAAACGGAAATGATCTGAGGGCGCGGCTTGGGACTCGGCGGAAGGATTCCCGGTCGACCTTCGCACGCCCGAAGGGCGATTCGCGCCATCCGCGGTTGACGTTTTTTGAGATGAGCCGAGACGTCGCATTCAGGCGTGCTTCCCGGCGAAGTGGTCTTCGATCTCTTCGAGGGTGCGGCCCTTGGTTTCGGGCATGAAGAAGGCCGCGGTGAGGAAGTAGATGACCGTGCATCCCGCCCAGGCGAAGAACATGGCGTGGAAGCCGTAGCGGCCCACGACGGGCAGGAAGACGAGGGCGCTCACGAACTGCACGCCGTTGTTGAGCACCATGGCCACGCCCATGCCCGTGGAGCGGATGCGCGTGGGCATCAGCTCCGTGAGCGCGAGCCACACGCACACGCCAGGGCCCACGGCGAAGAAGGCCACGAAGAGGCAGAGCAGGGCCGTGACCAGCCAGCCCGTGGTCGGCGTGGGCGTGGGCCCCCACTTGGCGCGGGCGATCTCCAGGCGGACGGGATTCCGGGGGTCGGACTGTACCTTGAGCTTCTGCGCGGCGAGGATGCCGTCGGCCTGGGCCAGGGCCCGCCGCTGGTCGGCGCTCCACTGGGCTTCGGGAATGGCGCGCAGGGGCTCCGCGGCGGCGACCACCCTGAGGTCCTCGGCGGTGGGCATGAAGGCGCGGACGACCTTCTGCTCGGCGCCCAGGGTGTAGAGCACGGTCAGGGCCATGGGTCGGTCATCGACCCCGGGCAGGGCCACGCGGTGGAGGTCCACCTCGAGCTGGTTGTCCTGCACCAGGGCCCGGATCTCCGCATCCACGTCCTTGCGCTGGGCCTCGAATCCCCGGTAGACGAAGGCCGCGCCGCACAGGGTGGCGATGATGCCGAGGGTGCCGAGCTTGAGCAGGAAGCGGCGGCCGACCCTGTCCACCAGGGCCGCGCCGACCAGCGTCATGGCGCAGTTGAGGGCCGTGATGATCGTGAAGCCCAGCGTGGCGCTCACGGCATCCAATCCGGCGCCCCGCAGGATGATGACGGCGTAGGCGATGATGGAATTGATCCCAGTGGCCTGGGTGGCGGCCAGCACGACGCAGGCGAGGAGGAAGGGGATGACGTATTTGCGCTGGAAGAGGCTGTCCTTGGCGGAACCTTTCCCCGCCTGCGAGTCCGTGTGCTGGCCCATCTCGGCCATTTCGAGCGCGGTCTGCTCGGCGGAGCGGGAGAGGCGCAGGATGCGCTCGGCTTCGTCGGCGCGGCCGCGGCGGAAGAGCCAGCGGGGGCTTTCCTTCACGAGCAAGGCGCCCAGGCTGAAGATCAGGCCGGGCACGGCCGCCACGAGGAACATGTTGCGCCAGGCCTCGCTGTTGGCCTTGAAGGTGGCGGCCTGGAGGGCGGCGGGATCCGCCGTGTGCAGCTGCTGGGCCAGGGCGAGGCTCGCGGCGTTGCGGTTGGTGAAGAAGACGCCGATGGCGCCGGCGGCCACCATGCCCAGGGTGAGCATGAACTGGAAGATGGCCGTGCCGCGTCCGCGGATGCCCGCGGGCAGGCATTCGGCCATGTAGAGGGGCACCACCACGCAGATGATGCCGCCGGAGAGGCCCATGAGCACGCGGCCCAGCAGCAGAGGCAGGAAGCCCTGCGAGGTGTAGATGAGGAAGATGCTGAGCACGAAGGCGGCGCCGCCCGCGACCATCAGCTTCTTGCGGCCCAGCCAGTCGGCGAAGAAACCCGCGAAGAAGCTGGCCAGCACGCCGCCGCCCGTGTAGATGGCGACGATGAAGGAAAGCTGGGCCTCGCTGACCTTGATGGTCTTGTTGAGGAACTCCAGGGCGCTGCCGATGATGCCGAAATCGACGCCCGCCAGCAGACCGCCGAGGCCCGAGATGAGGAGGAGGAAGGGCAGGTAGCCCGGTCGGGCGCCGGCCTGTTCCGAGGGGGACCGCATCAGTGCACCTCCTCGATGAGGAGGTCATCGATGACGAGGATGCCCTGGCCCTTGGTCTTGGCGATGCCCACGAACCAGTCGTCCTGGGAACCCGTGCTGAAGGTGGTCGTGAAGGTCGCGGGCTTCCACGTGCCCTTCGAGATCTTCGCCGTGTGGCCGGCCTCCTTGGCCGCCTCGCTGCCCGCCTGGAAGCTGAACCGGTCGGCGCTGTTGGCGAGGTAGCTGAAACTCACGCGGTACTTGGTGCGGGGCTTCAGGGCGAGGGTGGCGGGCACGGTGCGGTAGACGAGGCCGTCCACATCCTCGTTCCAGGTCTTGAGGCTGAAGTCGCCGCGCAGGGTGTCGTCGGTGTAGGGCTTGTGGGTCTCGGAGAGGTGGGTCTGCATGGGGCCTTCGAAGGCATACATGAAGGGGCCCCAGCCCTCGTCCACGTGTTCGAAATCCTCGAAGAGCACCACGCTCTTGGCCTTGGCGGGGGGCTTGCTGAGCTCCGTCGCCACCAGCCGCACGTCGTCGAAGCGGACGGCATCCTGGCCTTCCCCGGCGCTGAGGGCCAGCACCGCCTCGCCGCTGGAGGGCGCCTGGAAGATCACCTTCATGCGGTGGTAGCGGCGCAGATACTTCTGGGACTGGTCCGTGTAGTTGGGCAGCACGGTGCGATCGATGCTGCGGCTCACCGGGCTCAGCGCGGTCTGGGGGGCGGGCAGGCGGTGGCCGAGGAAGTCCAGCTCGGCGCAGGTGGCGAGGTCGCCGCCCTTCAGGGCCGACTTGGCCACCAGACGGAAGAAGCGGGCCTTGGCCTTCCGGGCGAAGGGAACAGTGGCGCGACCGGAGGCATCGTAGCTGAAGCGGCCAACCGCGGCCTTGGTCCAGGCTTTGCCATCCAGGCTCGTGAAGGCTTCGAAGGCGTCGATGGTTCCTTCTGGGAGGCCTGGCCGCGCGGTCTGGATGAAGCCCTCCAGCTCATGCGCGTCGCCCAGGGACACGTCGAGGGTGTGCGGGAACTTGGCGCTCTTGGCGGGCTCCTTCTTGTTGACTTGGGATTTCCAGAAGGTGTTCGGATCGCCGTCGAAGAGCTTCTCGGGATCGTTGCCGTTCTGGCCCCGGCCCTGGCTGATGAGGGTCCAGGCGCGGCGGTCCAGGGCGGGCTCCCGGAGCGTGGGCTGGCTGGGCCGCACGGAGAGCGTGGCCTGGCGGCGGCTTTCGATCTCCACCCACACGGAGGCGGCGTAGGTCTGACCCGGCTTCAGTCCCTTGACCACCTGCCGGACTTCGCCCGGGGCGGCCATCACGAGGTGGGTCTGGGCGAAGGCGTCGTTCTCGATGCGCACGGCCTCGCCGCCGGAAGTCTTCGTCCAACTGGTGAAGCCGTGGCTGTCGAAGCCGGGATCCTTCACGAGGCTGCCCTCTCCCCACTGCATGTCCGGCAGGGAGCCGGGATCCTCGCGGTAGAGGACGTAGGGCGTGGCAGCGGCGATGCCCCCGAGGGTGATGCGGCCCTCCTGGATGGGTACGGTGCGCTCGAAGGTGCGGCCCAGGTCCGTGAGGCGGTAGAGGCGCGCTTCCTTCAGGCCCTTCCAGGAGACGGGCAGATCCCATGTGGACTCGCCGCCCTGGTCGCTCCAGTGGTAGATCTTCGTTTCCCGGACCGGATCCCAGGGGATGAAGCAGAGGTTGTGCTCGGGGCGCGAAGCGGGCTTGGGGTAGGTGCAGCTGTTGAGGAGGTGGCCTTCGGCGCTGTAGAGGCGCGCCACGCCGTCCTTCACTTCGGAACGCACGCCGGTGGCGAAGCGGGCCTCGGCCTCCGTCTGGCTCATCAGCGGGAAGTGCTGCAGGTACTTCGTGGGCAGGTTGACGGTGAAGGCCGAACGGATGGTGACGTTCATGTCGTGCTCGGCGTGCCAGCCCAGGAAGCCGTCGCTGTTGGCGCCGCGCAGCAGGGGCGTGTGGCCGAAGGTGTCCTTCTGGTGGTTGAAGACGAAGCGCGCGATGACGCTCTGGTCGCCCGCGCCCCAGATGGCCTGGGTCCAGTCGTTGGCCACGTGGTTCCAGATGACGGCGCGCTCCATGGTGCCGGGGAATTCCGTGTGCTGCATGATGCCGAGGCCGTTGGTCGTCGTGTGCATCTTCCAGCCGGGCCAGCCCATGCCGTAGTACACATCGAGGTAGGCGAAATCGAGGAAGGGCAGGTCCTCGCGCATCTCGCGCAGGCGCGATTCCACGGCGCCCGAGGCCGTGTCCTTGTGGTAGTTCGTGAGGTAGGATTCGTCCAGCCAGGACCAGCCAATGGCCTTTTCGTCCACCAGGTCGGGGCGGAAGTGCTTGGCCTCCTTGTGGTACTCCTGGGCGTTGATGTGGACGCCCGACAGCACGCCGAAGTCGTGGCCGCGGCGCATGGCGAGGTTCAGCTCCTCGCGCCCGCCCTGGCGGCGGCCCACGTTGCCACCGTAGTCGGGATGCGAGCTGTCGTGGCCCTCGCCGGCGAAGCCCTTGTACTGCACCCGCTGGCCCAGGCCGTCCGTATAGAGCCAGACCTTCTTGAGCTGGTCGAGGCCGCGCAGGAAGGGCGTGGTGGCCTGGCTGGCGAAGTTCATGAGGATGTGGGCCAGGGGATGGGTGGGGATGGTCTGGGCGCCGTAGGGCGTGGGCAGGATGGCGCGGCTGGCCACGGCGGCGTCCTGCCATGTCACGCGGCCGTCGCCGTTGACATCCTCCACCACGACGACGCGCAGCTCGGGTTCCCAGGTGGTTTCCTTGCGCACGGCGCGCCAGGTCCAGGTGCCGGGGGCGATGCTGAGCGTCGCCTCGGCCCCCTGGCCCTCCACCTTCAGCTGGAGGCGGTCCTTCTCGATGAGCGTGTTGGCGTAGGCGCCCACGGCCAGGCCGCCGCTGCAGACGAAGGCGTAGGAGGCGCCCCGGACCTCGGGCTTGAATGAGGACACGGGGCCGATCTCGTCGTCATCCTCCTTCTTGCCGGTCTTGTAGGAGTGGAAGGGCAGGCGGGCCACGGCGGCCTCGTCGCCGCCCCTCGCGGCCATGGTGACGAGCCCCGGGAGGGCCAGGGTGTAGAGCGGCTCCTCGCCCGCTTCCACGATGTCGGTGACGCGGAAGAGGACCGTGTTCCCTTCGACCTGGACGCGCAGGGTGCAGCTGATTTGGGCCGTTTCGAAACGGAGGCTGTACTTCGCTTTGCCGGGGCCTTCCTGGCGGAACGTCACGAGGGGCTCGCAGGCCTTCCCGTTGACGAGGGCCAGGCGGCTTCCCGGGGCCGACAGGATCATCTTCCCCCGTCCCGACGTGTAGCTCTGGATGCCGGGGAAGGCCGGATCCAGGGCCACGGAGAGCTTGTCCGAGGACAGCGTCTCGGCCTGGAGGAGACCGCTGAGGGCCACCAATGTGAATAGGACGCGGGCTGGAGTCATGGTGGTCTCTGCGGCGGCGGTGCGGAATGGGACCGGGCGGGGTCCGGTGAATGACGGCGCCCGGTGCGGGGGCTATGCGAAAAGGGACGTCAGGTCGGCTTCAGCGGAGAGGATGCGCGTCTCCGGCTCCGCGGGGAGGAGCTCGGCACCGTTCCAGATCCGCAGCCCATAGAGCGTGGCGAAATGGAAATCGGGTGCGGCGCCGCCTTGCCCGCCCACCAGCTCTCCGCCGCGACGCACGTTGTCGCCCATCCAGGCGGGCAGGTGCAGGTGGTAGGGATTCCGCGCCACTTCGCCCTTGTGGAAGGTGATGGCCGCGACGAGATCCGCCACGTCTTCCACCGTCGACTCGATCATCAGGTTGGGCTTTTCCATGGGCGCCCAGAATTCCGTTTCCACCACGCGGCACTTGAAGTCGGGGCCGAGGCTGCGCAGGGCGTCCACCACCAGCAGGTGGGTGCCCTGGTGGGTGCTGTTTGCGTCCCCGAGATGAGGGAAGCACACGGTCTTCGGCCGGTGGGTCGAAAGCAGGTTCGCGATGATGGCGACGGCCTTGGCCCAGGCTTCCGGCGCATCCTGGCGGCCCTTGGGGTTGATGCCCGCGAGGCCATGCTCCTGCGTGGTGACCAGGTCGAAGCCGAGGAAGGCGCAGGCGCCGCGCATCTCCTCCAGACGCGCGGCCTGGCGGGCCGCATTGCTGCCCTGCGTGACCGCCACCACCAGCACGCGCTGTCCCGCCTCGCGAAGCAGGCGCAGGGGCAGGGCGCCCACGATGGATTCGTCATCGGGGTGGGGCGAGAAGACCATCACGAGGGGCGCATCCGTACCCGGGTGGACCGGAACGGGCGAGGTGAAGGCACCGAGGGGCAGGGCGCGGGCGGTGTCCTGCACGCGGGCCAGATCCTGCACATAGGTTCGGTACGGATGGCTCATCGCGATGCTCCGGCCCTGGGCAGGCTGGCGGCGGCCACGGCCTGGCCCACCCGGCGGCTCTTTTCGTCGGGCAGGAAGATGGACAGGCGCTGGGCCAGCTCCGGGAACTCGGCGGCGAGCACCTCCTTGGCTTGGGCGAGGATCAGTTCGCCGCCGGGGCCCGAGGTCACGCGGCCCAGGATCATGGCGTGCTCCATGTCGTAGAACTCTGCGTACCAGGGGATGACGTAGCCCAGGTAGATGCCGATGGTCTCGAAGATCGCTTGGGCGGCGGGATCGCCCACAGCCATGCGTTCCTGCACGACCTTCAGGCGCTCGGGCAGGCCCATATCATCGGGGAAGGTGATGCCCGCGGGCCCCGCCAGCTTGTTCACGGCCTGCTGCGAGAAGTAGGCCGCGCCGATGCCCGGATTGCCGGACCAGTCGTCGGTGCCCGCCTCGGGATTGGCGTCCACCGGGGCGAAGGCCAGCTCGTTCAGCCAGCCCGTGATGCGGCCCGAGCGGTCGAGAAATCCGGCGGCTTCGCTCGATCCCATGGCGATGCCGAGGATGCCCGAAAGGCCCAGGGACAGGGCCCCGGCCAGGGCCGTCACATCGCCGTCGTTGATGACTTCGATGGGGATGCCCCACTCGGCCTGCAGGCGCTGGAACAGCGGCCGCACCTGCTCCTGGAAGGTGCTTTCGGGCACGGCGCGGAACAGCGAGGCGACCATCACCTGGTTGTCCACGAGGATGCCGGCGGAACTGCCGCCGATGGCATCCACGCGCGGAAGGTGGGAGGCGGCGAGCCTGAGGCCCTCTTGGATGCGCGTGTAGTGGTAGGCCGGGTCGGGCTCCACCTTGGGATTCCAGGGCAGCTCGGTGCTGAACACGGCTTCCCCATCTTTCACGGCCGCCACCTTGTAATCGCTGGCGCCCAGGTCGAAGCCGATGCGGCAGCCGTCCAAGTGGCCGCCCGATACCGAAGGACTGCTGGTCGCCTCGGGCATCTCCGGGGCGGGCACGATGCGAATTTCGAAGGGTTTGCCGAAGGCCTGGCCCATGAGACCGGCGTCGAAGGCGCGGGCGCCGTCGGGCGCGTATTCGGCCGCCACGGCCCGGCACAGCTCGTCGGGACCGGAGAGCACGACGCGCCATCCGCCGCAGGACCACAGCATGAAATTGAGCATCCACGATACGTAGCGGAGGTTGTCCGCATCACGGCCCGCGACCTTCGGGAAGATGTCGAGATCCTTCCTGGAAATGCGCTCGGGGGACTGTTCCAGGGCGATGCAGACGCGGTCCCGGCTGCTCTCCTCCGCGAGCACCCGGCGGTAGGTGCGCAACCCCAACGAGAGGGGCCTGAAGCCGGGATCCAGCCTGGGCCGGCGTTTCGGCGCGGCGTTGAACAGGCTTTCAACGAAAGAGGGATGCGTGGTGGTCATGGGATGGCTCCTCAGCGCCCCGATGGCGGGCGGGCAAGGTGATGGTTCAAAGGACGGATTCAGTCCTGGCTGTTCGGCACGACCTGAGGCAGGTCCGCCGGCCTCGCGGGGCGGGGTTCCGCAGGCAGACTCATGGTGTCCCAGAGCTTCGTCCCCAGGTTCTGGGTGGGGCCGCCGGTGGCGAGGAAGTAGCGGCCATCCCGGATGCCTGCGTCGATGTTCAACACGGGATTGCGGTCCGCGGTGAACTTGGCGCGGTCGAGCAGGCGCCACTCGCCCTCGAGGCCGAGCGCCCATCCGGGCCCGTAGGCCGCCTGGCGCACGAGCTTGGTGGAGGCACGGTCGCGCTTGAAATCCTCGACGAAGGAATAGTAGTCCTTCAGGGCCCGGCCTTCGGTGACGGTGCTGAAGGTGACAAGCTTTCGCCAGGCCTTCCGTGCGGGATCGAAAACCCAGCCGCTGAACTCCGTGCGGCGACCGATGGGCTTGGCGCTGACCATGAAGCGGTAGGTCACGCCCACTTTCCAGGGGAAGGGCAGGAAGCTCTGGCCGCCCGTGCCTTCGCCGCCGAAGCGGCCCACGCGGACTTCGGGGTCCTGGTGGCGGAGGATCACACGCTGGCCGTCGGGCACGGCGCCCGGGTCGTCGCCCTTGTAGGCGTCCCAGACGGAGAAGATGATCTGGCGATGGCCGTCATAGCCTTCCTGGATGCCGAAGTAGCCGTCCTTCCAGCCGCAGACCATGAAGTAGGTGCCGAGGGCGGTCTTCTCGACCTTCACTTCGTTGTAGAAGGCCAGGCTTTCCGGGGCCGGATAGCCGAGGTGGACCGAGCGGCAGGCGATGTCCTTCAGCTTTTCGTCGGCGCGGAGGGAGAGCGGCGCGGCCGCCAGGAGGAGGAGGGTGGCGCCGCGGCGCAGAATCGAGCTCATGCTTTGCCGCTCCAGTGACCATTCGTGAAGTCGGGGAACTTCTGCAGGGAGCCGCCGCCCTTGACGCTGGCGATGGAGAGGGGGAAGGGCGCACTCCAGGCGGCGGCGTCGTAGACGTTGAAGTCCGGCGTCAGGCCCTCGAGCATGCACTCGACCACGCGGTAGCACATGATGTAGTCCATGCCGCCGTGGCCACCGTTCTTGCGGGCCAGGTCGCCCACGCGTTTCCACAGTTCATGCACGTACTGCTCGCGGTAGGGCTTCAGGGCGTCTTCGCCTTCGATCCATTCGTGCTTGCGGGTCTTCTTCGCCACCTCGTCGAGGTAGAGGCGCTCGGGGTAGTCGGCGAAGGCGCCCTTGGTGCCCTGGATCATGTTGTGGCGCGTATAGGGGCGGGGCGAGACGGTGTCGTGCTGCAGCAGGATGGTGCGGCCCTTCACGGTGCGCAGGATGCTGGTGTTCATGTCGCCGCAGACGTAGTGCTCGCCGCGGCCCTTGAAGCGCTCCTGCTGGTCCTCGCTGAGGGAGGCTTCGAGGCTGGACATGGAGACGAGGCTGTCGAGGCGGTCGCCCTGGTGGATGCCCATGTACCAGCAGACGGGGCCGAGGCCGTGGGTGGGATAGAGGTTGCCGTTCTCCTTCGTGTGCCAGGCTCGGCGCCAGGCGGCCTCGCTGACGTAGCGGCCCTCCTTGTCCTGCTCGTTCATGACCATGCGCAGGTTGTGGATGTAGGCGGCTTCGCCATGGGTGATGGTGCCGAAGAGGCCCTGGCGCGCCATGGCCAGCACCATCATCTCGTTGTCGCCGTAGCAGCAGTTCTCCAGCATCATGCAGTGTTTGCGGGTGCGTTCGCTGGTGCGGACGAGCTCCCAGAGCTGGGGCATCGTCACGCCCGCGGGCACCTCCACGCCCGCATGCTTGCCGTGGTTCATGGCGCACAGCGCCATCTCGGTGTGCCATTCCCAGGGCGTGGCGATGTAGATGAAATCGAGGTCGTCCTGCTTGCAGAGGTTCTCGAAGTCATGGGGGCCCTTGGCGTAGAGCCGGGGCTCCGGCAGGCCCTTCTTGGAGAACCGCTTCTTCGTGAGTTCGATCATGCGGGGATCGATGTCGCAGACGGCGCGGATCTCCACCTTGGGCACGTTGAGCAGGTCGCTCATCACGCTCTGCCCGCGGGCGCCCGCGCCGATGATGCCGATGCGGACCTTGTCGACCTTCTCAAAGGGCACGCCCATCATGGTCTTGGGGGCCACCGCGCCAGACTTGGTGGACTTGGATTCCCCGGCCAGGCCAATGGTCGCGGTGGCACCTGCCAGGGCGCTGGCCTGCAGGAAGAAACGGCGTGAGATGGCGGACTGGCTCATGGGACCTCTGAAACGAAAAAGCCCCGCCCATCGAGCGAGGCCTGAACCCAGGGGAATGGCGCCTTCGGAGTGTCGGGCGCGGCACTGGAGCGGCGGTGCTGGTGGGTGGAGCTGGGCATGCGCGGGCGATCGAGAGGGCGGGAAGGGAATCCCTGGCGGGCAAGGAACCACCACGAAGGCTCGGGGGTTCCAAGCCTTCGTGGTGGCGCATTCAGTTCAGAAACGGTAGTTGGCCTGGAAGGTCCAGTAGGCCGGGCGGCTGGGGTTCAGGCCTGGCGTGTAGTCCAGGTCGGCGCGGCTGCGCCACTGGGTCTGCGTGAAGCCCGTGGACACGGACCAGTCCTCGTTGATGACGTATTTCACGCCGAGGCGCCAACCCAGCTTCCAGTTCTGATCGCCCTGGTTGGCGGTGACGGGATCGCCGCCGCGGCGCTCCACCTGCCACTGGTGGATGGAGGGGCCCGTGTAGATGCTGAGGGGCGTGCCGTCGATCTTGTAGTTGAGATCGACACCCACCAGGTTGGCGGCCAGGTTGAAGGTGCTGGCGTCCGTTGTCTCCTTCCCCGGCAGGATCTGGTGGCCGAAGTAGGTCAGGAAGGAAACGCCGTAGCCTTCGGGATGGCTGAGGTAGCCCACCTGGAAGCCGTAGCCCTTCATGGTCTGGCGGTTGAGGTCGAGGGCGTCGCCGTGGGGTGTGAGGATGGCGGCGGAGAGGACGATGCCGTCCTTGTCCTGGGCCCGGAGCGAGGCGGCGGAGGCGAGGGCCAGCACCGCGGCGAGACTGCTGAGGATCTTTTTCATGGTCATGTCTCCAGGTCTTAGAACCGCAGGCCGGCTTCAATCGTGAAGGCGCGCGCCGTGTTCCGGGCGTTCCCGATCGCGACGTTCGACAGATCCGACGAGGCGCGCCATCCGTGGGTGAGGTAGTTCGGGGAACCGTAGACTTCGGTGTTGTCGGTATAGGCGGGGACACCGTTCCAGCTGCCGTCGCTGTAGCCGCCCATGCGGACGTTGAAGGGGTTGGTGACCTCGATGGAGACGAACACCTTGGCGCCGCGCTTGACCTCCAGCTCGACGTCGTACTTCAGGGAGTTCGTGAAGACCTCCTCCTGGGTGAAGCCCGGCTGGACGAGGGTGAGGGTGTTCCTCAGGCCGAGGGCCTGGGGCGTGGCGGGGGCCCAGTTGCCGGTCGGGTAGCCGACCTGCATGGGGGTCGAGCGGTAATCCGGGCGACCGCTGATGTAGTTGACGCGGAAGCTGATGCTCGACTTCACCTTGGGACGGCTCAGGTCATAGACGAACCAGGCCTTGGCGTTGTGCTCGGGGTCCTGCAGCTTGACGGGGTTGTAGGCGTCGCGCGGGTAGAGCGTGTCATAGAAGTCGCGGAAGTTGCCGTAGGGCGTACGGTCGGCGCTGGGGCTGTCGTTCACCGATGCGGCGTTCGTCATGGTGCGGGCGTAGGTGTAGTTGCCGGCGAAGCGCAGTTTCTGAGTGAAGGGGATGCTCCATTCCAGCTCGAAGCCCTTGTAGGTCTTCTCGGCCTGGGGATCGTTCATGGTGGTGCGATGGTAGATGCTCTTCGAGATCGTCGGATCTGTGGGGCTCACGAGCAGCGAGCTGGCATAGGTCGGGAAGGAATCGTAGAGGTTCTTCCAGGTCTTGTAGACGAGGGTGGTGCGCCAGGACATGCCGCTGGCGTAGCTGCGGCGCAGACCCACGGTGTACTCGGTGGCGATGGGCGCCTTCCAGTTCGGATCGAGGATGAAGGTGCCCGGGCCCGAGTAGCTGGCGAGCTTCTTGTAGTTGTTCAAGTCGAGGATGGCGCTCTTGTCCACCAGGTAGGGGGCGTTGGGGTTGCCCGTGGGGGCGGTGCCGGTCCAGTAATAGGTGGAATCGTAGGCGAGACGGCGGTCCACGAACTGCTGGAACTGGCCACCGGGCACGCGGTTGTGGAACTGGCCATAGGAGGCGTTGAACACGCGGCTCTGGTCGCCGAAGACGTCCCACTTGTACTCGAAGCGGGGCGTGATCACGCTGTAGCTGTGGAGGGTTCCGCGGTCATCCTGCAGCTTCATGGTGTCGCTGCGCAGGCCGGCCATGATGCTGTGGTTCTGGTTGAGGGTCCACAGATCGTTGATGTAGAAGCTGGTGGAGGGCTGGTAGTAGGTGCCGTTCTCGTTGCCCGTGAAGACGCGGACGCGCGGGATCAGGTTCCGCTTGCCGTTGTCGAAGAGGGTCTTGGAACCCGCGCCGCCCACATCGGAGTAGAGGGCCTGCCAGTTCACGACGATGTACTTGCCGTTCACCGTGGCGGGATCGATGCCGCCGGTTTCGGCCAGAGTGTAGTCCGTGGCCAGCTGGCCGGGCACGTAGAAGTTCCGGGGCGGCATCTGGGCCAGGGTCTGGGTGTCCCACTGGAACTTCTGCCGCTCCATGCCCACATCGATCATGTGAGTGGAGGAGCCGCTGCTCAGGATGTGCTCGTAGTTGATGACGAGGGTGTCGTCGAAGAAGTTGTCACCGCGATCCGACGTGGCGCCGTTGGTCCACTTCGCCGCGGAGCCCTTGTCGTTGAGGTCCATGTAGGAGTTGGCGATGTAGTTGCCATTGGCGTCGGGGATGGAGCTCTTCCCGTAGCGGACCATGATGGGATCCGTGGGCGTGGTGGGGTGGGGCCAGAGGCGGTTGGTCCGCCCGAAGCGGGCCTCCAGCACGCCGGAGGTGCCGATGATGCCCTTGTAGGCCAGGTCCCAGACGCGGGTGCTGAGGCCGTCCTGGCCGCCCCCGGCGGTGCTGATGGGGTTGTAGCCGTACCAGGTGCCGCGGTAGTCGTTCTGGGTGTAGTTCCACTCCACCTGGTGATTGGTATTGACCTGCCAGTACAGCACGAACTGGTTGAAGGTGGATTTGGACGTCACGGGTTCGAGCACGTTCTGATCGTAGGTGTTGGCGCGGCGCAGAACGGATCCGTTGGGCAGCTTGAAGTAGGTGCCCGCGGCATCCGTGGGCAGGGCCGGCTCGTGGATGAGCTGGTCCATGCGGGTGGTGGTGGGATGCATGGGCGAGTAGGTGCCGCCGAAGGCGAAGGTGATGTGATCCTTCCAGATGGGGCCGTGGAAGACCACGTCGTAGGTGCGGGAGGAATCATCGGCGTAAGGGTAGGGCACGGACTGCTCGCCCAGGCGATTGGGGTAGTCCACGGGCGTGGCTTCCATGCCGCCCGCGTAGTACTTGGCGCGGATGCTGCCGCCGAAGGTGTTCGAGCCCTTCGTGGTGACGAAGGAGACGATGCCGCTGTCCGTGTTGCCGTAGCGGGCGTTGAGGGGCGACTGGATCACCGCCACGGACTCGATCATGTCCTGGATGGTGGTGTCCACCAGGTCGTAGCCCCAGGCCTGGTCGTTGATCATGGCGCCGTTGAGCATGAACTTGGTGCTGTTGCCCGAGCCGCCGCGAATGCGGGGCGAGCCGCCCGGGTTGGCGATGCCGGGGGCCAGGAAGGTCACAGCGTCCAGGTTGCTGGACATGAGCTGGTTGATCTCTTCGATGGCCATGTTGGTCTGGGTGACCGTTTCCGTCTTGTCCACCTGGGTGGTGGCCGAGACCACTTCGACCGTGGCCTGCTGCACCTTCAGGATGT
>NZ_BSDE01000007.1 GCF_030268085.1 Geothrix limicola | reverse complement strand
CGGACATCACCTTGTAGGCATCGAGGCTGAGGCCGGCCTTCCAGGTCATGCCCTGGATCCAGGGCAGCGCGTCGGTGTAGCCGCCGCGAAGGCTGAAGCCCTGGGCGGATTCCTTGCGCAGATCCATGGAGTTGGCATTGGAGAGGGAGAGGGGCACGCCGTTCCAGGTGGTGACGGGGGCGCCGGAACTGGGCTGGGCGTAGATGGTGCTGCTGGGGGGCGGCACGTCGCGCCAGCGGGCGGGCAGGACGTCGTAGGCGAATTCCAGCGTGAGGGCCTTCTGTCCGCCCAGGGCGTAGCGGCCTTCAACACCGAAGCCGAAGGTCTTGTTGTTGGCNGTGGTCCTCGTGGAGCGCGCCGCCGGTGACGCCTCCGTGCAGCTTCAGGTCGAACGAGAAGGGTCCGTCCGCGGACCACAGGGGGCTCGTTCCCAGGAGCGCACATAGAAGGGCGGAGCGTTTCAGGGTGTGGATGATCGTCATGGATCGTCCTCCTTGGGGATAGGGTTGGATGGGGGTGATGGGGTAATGCGTGGACATAGGTTCGGCGGGCCGTCCGAGCGTCTTCGCGAGCAGAAGCTCAGTTCGGTTATATTTTTTGCTTACGCAATTTAATTAATCTGCCAATAGAAATGTGAGACTTCGGGAGTCATCCCTCGCCAGGCCTGCCCCTTTCCCATATGACTTGAAGAGGCCCCCACGGCCTGCATCAAGAAAGAAAGACCTGTCGCTGGATGACCCCCATCTCGGGCAGAGACGCAAAGCATTCACGAGCGATTGTCATAGATCTGATCACTGCGAAGCTACCTTTGCGCTCTGTTACAACCCGTTACAATTCCGATTGGACAGCCGGAAGTCCGTGGGGACCCCTGATTCCCGCCTTCCGCGTCCCCTTCCTCTGAAAGCCCGATCCATGCAGCGAATCCTGGTGGCAGACGACGACGTGAGCCTTCGGCGCCTCCTCGTGAAGGCCCTGAAGAAGGCTGGATTCCAGGTGCTTGAGGCTGAAAACGGATCCGCCGCCCTGGCCCTTCATCGCGCCGAGCCGGCGGACCTCCTGGTGCTGGATCTGAACATGCCCGTGATGGACGGGTTCCAGGTGCTCAAGGCTCTCCGTCCCCGTGATGAAGTGCCCGTGCTCATGCTCACGGCCATGGGCCAGGAGCAGAAACGCGTGGAGGGTTTCAAATTCGGCGCGGACGACTACGTGCTCAAGCCCTTCAGCGCGCAGGAACTGGTGGCCCGCATCCGTGCCATCCTGCGGCGCTCCTACCGTTTCAGCGAATTGAAGCCCTTGCGCACGGGCCCCTTCCTGCTGGATCGCATGAGCAAGCAGCTCACCCGGAATGACGCACCCGTCGACCTTTCCCCGATGGAGTACCACGTCCTGGAAGTGCTGCTTTCCCACGCGGGAAGGCTCCTGCCCCGCCTGGACCTGCTCGATCTGGCCTGGCCCTCCGACGCCCGCCCCTCCCCACGCACCGTGGACGTGACCATCGTCCGGCTGCGCCGAAAGATCACCCTGCCCGGCGACCCCAAATGGATCACATCTTCCGGATCCCTCGGTTTCTGTTGGACCGGCGCCATCCAGGAAGTCGAACCCCAGACCCCACGCAAGGCCGGAGACGCCTGAAACCATTCAGAGGCGATCCAGCGCTAAGCAGATCGGAATGACCTCTCAAGGTTCAGATCAGAACGAAGGCTCAGCCCCATTCAAACTGCTATAGAGTCTCGCATGGAGGTTGTCGGCCCATGTGGTTTTCAAAGCCCAAGCCCGAACCTGAGCCTTCCCTTTTCATCTGGTCCGACGAGGAGCATTCCGTAGGCGTCTCGATCTTTGATCAGGAGCATGAGCGGCTCATCGCCCTCATGGGGCAGATCCACCTCGCCTTGCAGCACAAGCAGGATCGGCATCGGGCCGAGTCGCTGCTGGAAACCCTCATCCATGAAACCCAGGCCCATTTCGACCACGAAGAATCGGTCATGAGGAATATCGACTTCGCCGAGCGAGAGGCGCACACGGCTGAGCATGCGGCCTTGATCCAGCAGGCGAACGCGCTGCTCCTGAAGGTTCGGAATGGAAGCATCAGCGCCCTCGCCATCCCCAACTTCCTTAAGACCTGGCTCATGACCCACATGCGAAGCATGGATCGCAAATACGCATCCTGCATGCGACGTAACGGACTGCATTAATGCTCCAGCCGTGGGAGGTGTCCCAATCCGCGAATTCCCTGACATTCGAAAAAGGGGCTGAAGCCGGCGATTCCGGCCGAGGCCTGCGGCATCTGACAGGAAGGGATTGAGGCAAAGAACCCGGTCACCAGGGGATCACATCCGTCGCCCCTTCGGCCCAGCCAACAACCGTGCGGATAAAAAACAACCGCCACCGAATGGTGGCGGCATTTTTGAGTGGTGGTCCCGGAGCGACTCGAACGCCCGACCCTCAGATTCGTAGTCTGATGCTCTATCCAGCTGAGCTACGGGACCGCACTGAAAGAATGATTCTACCGGATCTCTGGATTCTGTCCATCCCAAAGGCGCAGGGGTTCGGTCTTGGAGGCGGCGCAAGGGCGACCGGTGAGTTCGGTGGCCAGGCGGTCCATGAGGGCCCGGGCCGTGGTGAGCTTTCCGCCCAGCACCAGGCTGAGGTTCTGGAATCGTCCGTGGCGCTCGAGCACCGCCTCGCGGCTGAGGTGGGTGGTATCGCCGCTGGAGGCCACCAGGGGACGCACACCCAGCTCCTCGGAGCGGACCGGGAGGCGCCGCCACGGAATGGCCGGCAGGTTCGCTTCAAGGGCCTGGAACAGTTCCTCCCGCTCGGCCTCCACGATGGGCACCCAGCCCTCTTCGACTTCGCGCTCGGTGGTTCCGACCTGCAGCAGGCCATCCCGCGGGATCACGAAGAGGATGCGCCCCTTGGGCCGCCGGATGGCCCAGGGCCGCTCGCAGCCGGCCACGGCATCGAACCAGAGGTGGATACCTGAGGAGAGGCGCAGGCGCTTCCGGGTTTCGCCGAACCAACGCGCCATGGCCTTATCTGTCCAGGGACCCAGCGCGAAGACCCATCGCTGGGCCTTCAGGCGTCTCAGCGTGCCGTCGCGTCGATCGCGCAGATGCAGGGTCGTCAGGTTTCCACCCGCATCCTCGAAGGTCTCGGGCTCGTGGACATCCAGGAGGACGGCCCCGCTGGAGGCGGCGAGATCCTTCGTGAGTTCCCGATCCCAGGTCATGAGGTCGGCGTAGGCCGTGGCGCCCCGGAAAGGCCCCCCCACGGCGCGGGGATCGGCTTCGAAGGTGGCACGTGGCACCCGGCCGAGCTTGAGCTCAGGAGGCCAGCCCGGCCGGTCGGCGCCCCAATGATCGTAGAGGCCGATGCCGAAGCGGTGGGCCAGTCCTTCCACCAGAAACCGATGCGGCATCCAGAAGGCCTCCCAGCGGCATCGGCGGGGGGCGATGCGGGCCCAGGTGGCGCGCTCGATCAACCCCTCGCGCATCTGGGTAATGTCGCCGGTGAGCATGTAGCGGATGCCGCCGTGCAGCAGCTGGCTCGACCATTGGCTGGTGCCGCCGCCCACCTCGCCCTTGTCCACGAGGGCGCAGGCCACCCCGCGCAGCGTCAGTTCCCGGGCCAGGGCCGCGCCGTGGATGCCGGCGCCGAGGATCGCGACTTCCGTCTCGATCACCGCGGGCAGCGTGCAAAGGCCTTCGGGAGGGGTGGGCCAGGCGTCGGACATGGAAGCAGTGTGCCGCGTCCCTGTGATTCAATGAAGCCATCATGAATCAGACACGCATCCGCTCCGTCCTCAACCTGACCGTCCTCGTGGCGGCCCTGGGCTACTTCGTCGACATGTTCGACCTGCTGCTCTTCCCCATCGTACGCCAGCCGAGCCTCACGGCCCTGGGCGTCCCCCCGGCGCTGCAGATCGAAGTCGGCGCGCGTCTGCTGAACTGGCAGATGGCCGGCATGCTGCTCGGCGGCATCTTCTGGGGCGTGCTCGGCGACAAGAAGGGCCGGCTCTCCACCCTCTTCGGCAGCATCGCGCTGTACTCGGTCGCCAACATCGCCAACGCCTTCGTCCACACCGTGCCCGCCTACGCCTTCTGGCGCTTCACGGCCGGGCTGGGTCTGGCGGGCGAGCTGGGCGCGGCGGTCACGATGGTTTCGGAGATCCTGCCGAAGGACCTGCGCGGCTACGGCACGGCCATCGTGGCGGCGGTGGGCATCTTCGGCGCCGTCACCGCCAAGCTCGTGGGGGATTTCTTCCCCTGGCGGATGACCTACGCCATCGGCGGCGGACTCGGCGTGGCCCTGCTCTTCCTGCGCGTGGGCATCCGCGAGAGCTTCATGTTCTCGAAGAAGCATGAATCCACCATCGCGCGCGGCGACTTTCTCAGCCTTTTCACCGACTGGAACCGGCTGGGCCGCTACCTCCGCTGCATCCTCATCGGCCTGCCCACCTGGTACGTGGTGGGCATCCTCATCACCTTCTCCCCGGAATTCGCGCCGGTGCTGAAGGTCACCGGCAAGGTGAACGCCGGCACGGCCGTCGCCTTCTGCTACACCGGCATCACCCTCGGCAGCGTGCTCAGCGGCTTCCTCAGCCAGGCCTGGCAGACCCGCAAGAAGGTGGTGGGATGGTTCGTCGCCGGAGCCCTGGCCGGGGTGGCCTTCTACCTGGCCGTGCGCGGCCTCACGCCCGGATGCTTCTACCTGCTGGCCGGCTACCTGGGGCTCGCCACCGGCTACTGGGCTGTTTTCGTGACCGTGGCGGCCGAACAGTTCGGCACCAACCTCAGGGCCACCGTCGCCACCACCGTGCCGAACTTCGTTCGCGGCGCCGTCCCCCTCATCACGGGGAGCTTCCTCTATTTCCGGACGGGCATGGGCCTGGTGGGATCGGCCTGGCTGGTGGGGGCTGCCTGCTTCACGCTGGCCTTCGTGGCCCTCTGGGGCCTGCCCGAAACCCACGGGCGCGATCTCGACTTCGTGGAATGACCTGCCCGCTGGTTTGAATTTTGCGACCTTGATTCAAACTCAAACCGACCCATGTTGGGAGCCTTCATCCTCTGGACCCTGGGCGACAAAGCCAGGTATCCGAGTGGATGTCCTTATGCGCTTCCATCGCGGCAGCCTGCGGGCAGGCTGTGCGGCGGCGGACGCCGTTTCCCACAGGAGGATCCATGGGCAACACCGCAACCCTTCGCAACGGCGTGAACGTCGAGGAGCTCAACGCCCTCGTCTCCCGCGTGCAAGCCAATCCGGCCCTGGGTAAGTTCCAGTTCAGATCCAAAGCCAAGTGGATCAACCGTGCTCATTCCCACAGCACTTTCGATTCGCTCTATGGGGCGGGCATGAACCACAAACGCGCGACGCCGCTCTTCATCGAAGGCGATGAACCCGCCGCCCTGCTCGGCACGGACCTCGCGCCCAACGCAGGAGAAGCGGCCCTCCATGCCCTGAGTTCCTGCCTGAGCGTCACCTACGCCTACACCGCTTCGGCCATGGGCATCGACATCGCCAGCCTCAGCTTTGACCTCGAGACGGATACGGATCTGCGCGGCTTCATGGAGCTCGACAAGAGCATCCGTCCAGGTCTTTCCCAGATCCGCGTGAAGGTCAACCTCAACTGCAACGGAACCCCGGAGCAGATCGAAGCGCTGCACGCCCAGGTGCTGAGGACCTCCCCGATCTACGACACCTTCAAGAACCCGGTGGATGTCCAGGTCAGCACCAGCTGAGCCGCCCATCGGGTCGACAACCTAGTAGACCGCGTCGGCGCCACCGTCGATCGTGATCACGGTCCCCGTGGTCCAGCTGCTCTCGTCGCTCAACAGGTGGGCGGCGAGGGCGGCGACGTCGGATTCAGCGCCCAGGCGCTTCAACGGATTCACCGCCGCCAGGCGCGCCAGGTCCTCTTCCGGGTGCGCGCTGGCAGCCAGCCTTGCCTGCACCATGGGCGTCAGCACCGGTCCCGGCGCGATGGCGTTGCAGCGGATCCGGCGCGGTGCCCATTCCAGCGCCAGCACCTTGGCGAGCATGTGGATGCCGGCCTTGGCGACGCTATAGGCGGCACTGTCCGGGATGGCGCGGATACCGATGTTGGAACCCACCAGCACCACGCTGGCGCCCTCCTTCAACCTCGCATCCAGGTGATGCGCCATCAACCAGGGGCCGCGGAGGTTCGCCGCCATCACGGCATCGAAATCACGGATGGAGGTGCTGGCCACCGAGCCCGTGCGGAGTTCACCCGCCGCCAGGAACAGTCCATCCAGCGGTGCGCAGGCCTGCGCAAACGCGGCCACGGCATCATCGTCCGCATGGTCGAGGGATACGCACATCGCCTCGGGAAGGGTTTCCCGAAGGGGCTCCAGGCGACGCCCCACCAGGATCAGTTCCGCTCCGCGCTCGCAGAACATCCGCGCGGCGGCGCGGCCGAGGCCGCTGCCCGCTCCCGTGACGAGGATCCGTTTCCCGTCGAGGGGCTTGAACTGGGATTCCGCTGCGCTCAAGCGAACCCTCCATGCATGAATGACCGCCTCAGCGGCTGCGGGACGTTTCGGGCACCACCACGCCGCCACTGACGGCCCAGGTCAGGGCCTGGTCGGCGCTCAGAGCCACGGGCCGGATCTTCGAGGCCTCGAGCATGATCACGTAACCGGAAGTCGGGTTGGGCGAGGTGGGCACGTAGACCGCCACCATGGACTGGCCGTCGGGAATGGCCCAGGAGCAGTCGCGGCTCGCCACGAACCCCAGCGTGAAAGACCCCGGGTGGGGCCACTCCACGAGCACCACATCCTTGAAGCTGCCGCCCTGCCCCGATTGGATGGCGCCCATCAGCTGCCGGGTCGCGCCATAGATCGTCTTGACCACGGGCACGTGCATCATCAGTTCGTCCAGCCAGGCCAGCACCTGGCGCCCGATGAAGTTGCCCACGAGGGCACCCACCAGCAGGAGCAGGAACATGGTGGCCAGGGCCGAGAATAAGGCCAGGGCCCAGGTCGGCGGATCCGGCACGTGAACCAGGTGGGCCAGCCAGGTGAGGGGTCCCCGGAAGATGCCGATCAGTGCCGTGAAGATGCCCTTGAGAATCCAGAGGGTCACCACCAGCGGCAGCAGCGTAAAAAGGCCTGCGAGGAGATACTTTCGGATCATTCAGTGTCCCCTGGTCCAGTCAGATGGCTGTTTTCGGCCATGATGCGCGGTCCCACCACCTTCCAGAAGCCGTGGAAGTACGACACCGCGCTCCAGATGGCCAGGATCACGGCACCCCACAGCAGCAGCACGCCCATGCCCCAGAAGAAGGTGTAGGGACGGTTGAGCTGGATGAAGAAGCGGAAGATCTCCTTGTGGGTCCATTCGTACAGCCAGTAGTCGAGGCGCGGGCCCAGGATGAGGCACGAGATGGCCGCCACCTGGAAGCCCATCTTCCATTTGCCCACGGTGCCCGCGGGAATGGTCAGACCCTCCTCGCTGGCGATGCCGCGCAGCCCCGTGACGGCGAACTCGCGGGCCAGGATGATGAAGGTCATCCAGGCGGGTGCCAGGTTCAGATCCACCAGTGAGATCAGCCCGCCGGCCACCAGCAGCTTGTCCGCCAGGGGATCCAGCAGCTTGCCCAGGGTCGTCACCTGCTTCCAGCGGCGGGCCAGATAGCCGTCCAGCCAATCCGTGATCGAGGCCACCCAGAACACCACCACGCCGATGACTTCGTGGTTCGTCACCTTCGTCATGAGGACCACGACCAGGACCGGAACCATGAGGATCCGGGCAAGAGAGAGAAGGTTCGGAAGGTTCATGGGCTGGCGTTCGGCTCCACTTCCAGCCTAACGCCATTTACAGAACGGTTACGCCGCCCCGGATGAGGAGCTTCTGCCATCCCTCGTCGGGGACCACGTCGAACCCGCCCGTCTCCTGGCCCCCGAAGGCCAGGCTGGAGGCCGACACGTGCACGGGGATGCCCCTGCCCTTCAGGCCTTCCAGGATGGCCATCGCCCGCGGGTCTTCGAGCAGTTCCACGGCCTGGTGGGCCAAGCAGAGCCAGGGTGTGCCCGATTCCAGATGAGAGAGGGTTTCCAGGAGCAGACGTCTGCCCAGGGCCCTGTCCCCGGGGGAGAAGGCCCCCCGCAGCAGCAGGACCGGACGCGGCGTCGGTGCCACTGGAGGCGCAGGGGCCGCCGCCGAGGCCAGCGGAACCGGGCGGGCCCCCTGGGCCACGTGCAGTTCCCAGGAGGCGCCCTGCCGGACCTGGCGGACGGTGCGGCCCTGTTTCTCGAGAAAGCCGCTGACGTTCACCCGCACCAGGTCATCTTCGCCCTGGATCCGCAACGGCTCGCCGGGATGGTCGTTCAGCAGGCCCCGCAGCTCCAGCAGAGCCTGGAAGACCGTGACATCAAGCAGCTCGAGGGTGAGGATATCCATGGGAGGTGGCCTTCACGTGCCAGTTGAACACCCGGATCCACTGGCGTTCAAGGCCTGGCTTCACGACGAGGTCCTCGCCGGAGGCTTTGCCGTGGCGGGTTTCGCGTCCTGCGCGCCCTTCGCCGAAGAGGAAGAACGGCTCCAGGCCTGGTTCCGGGAGGGACGCGGCGCCCTGCTGCCCTATCTGGATCCCGCCACCCTGATGGATCCCCGGAATCTCTGGCCCCAGGCCCGCACGGCCCTCGTGGGCTTCTTCCCCTATGCCCGGCCCGATGCGGTACCGGGCGCCGCCCCGGGCAGCCTCAAGCTGAGCCGCTATCTCTGGGGCATGGACTACCACATGATCCTGAAGCCCCGCCTCACCCGGCTGCTGGAGGCGGCCCAGGCCCGCTGGCCCGGACTCGAAGGCCGGGTCTGCGTGGACACGGCGCCGCTGCTGGAGCGCCAGCTGGCCGCCCGGGCCGGCCTGGGCTGGCAGGGCAAGCACACCCTCCTCATCGCCGGCAAGGGCGGCTCCTGGGGCTTCCTCGGCGTGTTGCTACTGTCCGTGGACCTGCCCCTGGACGAACCCGTGGTCACGGAATTTTGCGGAAGCTGCACCGCCTGCCTGGACGTCTGTCCCTCGAACGCCCTGGAGCCCTTCCGTCTGGATCCGGCCCGCTGCCTCACCACCTACACCATCGAGACCGAGACCGAACCGCCGCCCGACATCGCCGCCGCCCTGGCCAGCAGCCGCTGGGCCGCGGGCTGCGATGCCTGCCAGGAGGCCTGCCCCTGGAACCGGGCCCCCCTCTGGGGCGACCCGGCCCTCTGGGGTGGTCCGAGCCCGCTCCACACGCGGTCTGCGGAGGATTTGCCCCGGGGCGCGGCCCAGTGGCGGAAGCTCACCCGGAGGAACGCCCTGAGGCGGGTTCGGGACCGTCATTGGCGAGCGACTTTAGGCCGGATCCTGGGCGCCTAACAATTTCATTGGAAGTGTTGGGCTTTTTTCCATATAAACAATCTTCCGGCCAAAGGTGGCCGCCCCGATTTTGAGGAGGCCCCTCGGATGCCCATGAAGCACTGGACGGTCCAGGACGCCGCGACCCTGTACGGCATCCGCGAGTGGGGCAACGGCTACTTCGGCATCAATGCCAAGGGCCATCTGGAGATCACGCCCACGAAGGACGAGTCCCTCAGTTGCGACGTCTACGAGATCGTCCAGCACCTGAAGAAGAAGGGCATCCGCACCCCCGTGAACCTGCGCTTCCCCCAGGTGCTGGCGCACCGGGTGATCGAGGTCAACGAGGCCTTCCGCCACGCCATCATCGAATTCGGCTACGAGGGCGGCTACCAGGGCGTCTACCCGGTGAAGACCAACCAGACCAAGGAAGTGGTCGAAGAGATCATCCGCGCCGGCAACAAGTACCACTACGGCCTGGAGGCCGGGTCCAAGCCCGAGCTGATGATCGCCCTCAGCATCGACCTGCACCCCGAAGCCCTCGTGCTCTGCAACGGCTACAAGGACGAATCCTTCATCCGCATGGCCCTGCTGGCCCGCAAGGCCGGGCGCAAGGTGGTCATCACCGTCGAAAAGATGACCGAACTGCCGCTCATCCTCAAGGTGGCCAAGGAGCTCAAGGTCGAGCCCCTCATCGGCCTGCGCGCCAAGCTCAACGCCCAGGGCTCGGGCAAGTGGGAGACGAGCGCCGGTGATCACGCCAAGTTCGGCCTGACGACGCGCGAGATCCTCGACGCCATCGAGGTGCTGGAGAAGCGCGACCTGCTGGACAGCGTCATCGAGCTGCACTTCCACATCGGCAGCCAGATCACCGACATCCGCAAGATCAAGTCGGCCATGAAGGAGGCCACCCGCATCTACGCCAAGCTCCGCAAGATGGGCGTGCCCATCCGCTACCTCAACGTGGGCGGCGGCCTCGGCGTGGACTACGACGGTTCCAAGACCACCTTCAGCAGCTCGATGAACTACACCATCGCCGAGTACGCCGCCGACGTGGTCTACACCACCAAGGACATCTGCGCCCAGGAGCAGGTGCCCATGCCGGATCTGCTCAGCGAATCCGGGCGCGCCATCGTGGCCTACCACCAGGTGGTGGTGGTCGACATCATCGGCCTCATCGACACCACGCACACGAAGTACACCGTGACGCTCACGGGCAATGAACCCCAGATCCTGAAGGAGCTGGCCTACACCCGCGACAACATCTCCGTGAAGAACTTCGCCGAGATGTACCACGACGCCATCACCCAGAAGGACGAGCTGCTCACGCTCTTCAACCTGGGCTACCTGAGCCTGGAGGACCGCAGCAAGGGCGAGACGCTCTTCTGGGAAGTCTGCCGCAAGCTCTCGCGCATCCTCAGCAGCAAGAGCCTGAAATACGTGCCCGAGGAATTCCAGGATCTCAACAAGAGCCTGGCCGATAAGCTCATCGCCAACTTCAGCATCTTCCAGACCATGCCCGACCACTGGGCCATCGAGCAGCTCTTCCCCGTGATGCCCATCCACCGCCTGAAGGAAAAGCCGGGACTGTCGGCCACCCTCTGCGACATCACCTGCGATAGCGACGGCAAGATGGAGAAGTTCATCGACCTGAAGGATGTGCGCGACGAGATGCCCTTCCACGAGCCCCGGGGCGGCGAATCCTACTACCTGGCCTTCTTCCTCACGGGCGCCTACCAGGACATCCTGGGCATGCGGCACAACCTCTTCGGCGCCCCCAACGAAGCGCACATCGTCGTCCACGAGGACGACACCTTCAAGGTGCAGCACATCGTGAAGGGCGATACGGTGGATCACGTGCTCCGCAGCGTCCACTACGATCCCAGCGTGCTCATCCAGGGGCCCCAGACCAAGCGGAAGACCAGCGTGAAGAATGACGCCGCAGAAGCCCTGCGCGGCCTCCTCACGCAGGAGCGGGATCTCCACACCTACCTGGAGATCTAGACCGCCGAGGCACGCGCAATCATTCCCGGCCCAGGTCGAGTGGATTGTCATGCCTGGCCCGCCATGGGCCGACAGGAAGGTAGGCCCCCGCGGGCCGACCCCCCACAGGCTTTCCATCCATGCGTGCCGCACTCCGATTCACCTGGTTCTTGCGTTTCCCCCTTTGGCTCAAAGTGGCGGTGCTCCTGCTTCTGCCCTATGCCGGGTGGATGGCCACCTATCCCACCGGCCCGATCGCGCGCGTGCTCGAACTGGGCTACCTCATGGCCCTGCAGGCGCTCACGATCTGGTCCCTTCAGCGGGCCTCCCGCCGGGCTGAGGCGCCGCCGGCCTTCAGGGCGGGCCTCCGGTGGTTCGCCCTCGCCTGGCTGCTGATCTTCCTGTCCACGGTGGCCCTTCCCCTGACGGCCATCAGCCAGAACACCGCCTTTCCCATCGGTCCGCCGGATGTGGGCTACCTGGCCGCCTACGCCTTCTTCTTCCTCGGATTATCGCGGCTGCCCCGGGCGGAACCACCACTGCCGGGGCGCCTTCGCATCTTCCTGGACGGGGCGGTCTTCGTCGTGGGCGTCGGAGCCCCTCTCTGGCTCTTCACCGTGCGGCCCGCCTTCGCCCACGGGCTCAACATCGGGTCCTTCCTCGCCTCGGCCTACCCCACCCTGGCCTTCCTCGGCGTGATGTGCCTCAACCTTGTCCTGCTGCGCTGCAAGCCCTTTCCGAGCCGGGCCGCCTACCACCTCCTCCTCGTCGGGCTCGGCATCTCCTGGCTGGCGGATCTGATCTTCAGCCTGCAGATCGACAACCGGGCGATCTTCATCGGTCTGAAGTTCTGGGGCAACATCATCAACGGACTGGCCCTGGTGCTGTGCCTGGCGGGGGCCTGGCGCCTGGAGCACGATCCCGTACCTGAGCATCCGGTCCGGCCGGTATCCGTCAGCCCCGTGCCCATGGTCACCATCGTGCTGGTGAGCCTCTGGCTGGTCCGGCTCGTGGGACGGGGCATGGATGGCCCCACCCTGCAGGGCGTGCTCTTCGGCGTGCTGCTGCTGATTCTCGTGCTGCTCCTGCGCGAAACGCTGGCGCTCCGGGACAGCATGCGGCAGGGCGTCGAGACCGCCACCCTCGCCATGCAGGCCCGCTTCGAGGCCCTGGTCCGCCATTCGTCGGATCCCATCCTCGTCACGGACGCCCAGGGCCGCATCGTGTTTTCCGATCCGGCGGCCCTGCGTGCGACGGGGCTCACCACCGGCACCCTCGAAGGGCGGGACCTCCTGAGCCTGCTGCATCCGGACGACCTCCAGCTGGGTTCCGACTTCCTGCAGGTGCTCATCCAGGCCCCGGAGAGCCCGCATGTCCAGAGCGTCCGCGTGGGCTCCCCCGGCGGCCCCTGGCGGCTTCTGGAAATCTCCGGTTCCAACCTCCTGGCCGATCCGGCCGTTCGCGGGTTGGTGCTCAACGCACGCGACATCACCGAGCGGCACCGCCTGCAGGACCAGCTGCGCGAGGCCCAGAAGATGGAAGCCGTGGGGCGGTTGGCGGGAGGCGTCGCCCACGATTTCAACAACCTGCTCGGCGCCATCATGGGCAACCTGGGACTGGCCGAAACCGCGCTTCCCGAGAATCATCCCGTGCAGAAGGATCTGGCCCGCATCCAGGGCGCGGCCACCCGCGGCGCGGCCCTCACCGGGCGCCTGCTGGCCTTCTGCCGACGCGAGGCGCCGGAATCGAAGGTCGTCGATCCCGCAGCCCTCCTGCGAGGCGTCGCCCCCTTGCTGCTGGGGCTCATCGGCGAGCGCATCCAACTCCAGCTCCACATCGCCCCGGATGCGGGAGCCATCACCGTGGATCCCAACGATCTGGAGCAGGCCCTTCTGAACCTGGCGGCCAATGCCCGGGACGCCATGCCCGAGGGCGGCTTCCTCACCGTCAGCCTGCGCCGTTCCACCGCCGAGGATGCCAGCGCGTCTTCACACCTCAGCACCGCGGCCTCGGATCGTGTGACCATCGAGGTGACGGACACGGGCCAAGGCATGGATGAGTTCACCCAGGCTCACCTGTTCGAACCCTTCTTCACCACCAAGGGGCCCGGCCGCGGCACGGGGCTTGGCCTGGCCTCCGTCTACGGCATGGTGAAGGCGGCCCATGGCGGCATCGACATCCTGTCCAGCCCCGGCCAGGGCACCACCATCCGCCTGCAGTTCCCGCGGACCCAGGGCCAGCCGGAGCCCCAGGAAACGTCCGCCCGGCCGGCCCGAGTCCCCGGCACGGAAACGGTGCTGCTCGTCGAAGACGAGCCCGCCGTGCGCGAAACCACGCAGCGGATCCTCGAGGCCCACGGCTACACCGTCCTCGTCGCTTCCGACGCCAGGGATGCGCGCCAGCAGATCCAGGTCCACCCAGGTCACATCCACCTGCTCCTCACGGACGTGATCATGCCTGGGGAAAGCGGCCCCGCGCTCGCGGCCGATCTGGTGCGGGCGCACCCGGATCTGCGCGTGCTCTACATCTCCGGATACACGGCGGACGAACTGGGCCCCCACGGATTGGCCCGGCCCGACGCGCCCCTGCTGCGCAAACCCTTCACCATCGAACAACTCACGGAAAGGCTCAGGGCCGTCGCGGAAGGCCCCGCGGGCCGCATCTGACCCGCGTCTGATCAGGGCCAGATCGCCTCGGGCTTTCCCTTCCAGAGCCAGATGATGTAGTCCACATTCTTCGGCGCCCCGCCCAGGGCCTTGATCCGCATCATGTTTTGGCCCCGGTGGTGCTGGGTGTGCAGACAGACCTGCAGCAGCGCGTCCGAGACCGGGATCACGCAGGGAGGCTCTGGAAACCAGGGGATGCGCACCGTGCGGGCCAGGGAGGCCGGATCCAGGCTGTGGCCCAGGGCCTTGAACACCTGGTGGACCGCCTCGCAGCGCGCCTTCAGCGCATTGAAATCCGGAAGCGGCCCCTCGGACATCGACACCGCACCCCCCTTGAGCACCTGCAGGAAGGCCTCCTGGGTGGACACGAGGTGATCCGTGCGGCGGCGCAGATCCTCATCCTCGAGGGCCCCGGACTTTCCCCAGGCGCGGAAGAACATCGCGTCCGCCCAGGCCTGGTGACCCAGCAGATCCTTCAGCGGGCCCAGCATGGTTCCTCCTGGCAACGCGGGAATTCTACCGGAGGTCTACGACCCGCGCCCGGCGATTTCCCGGAGAATGGAAGGCCATCCATTCCCCAACAGTCAGCCCGAACCATCTGGAGGCACACATGGACATTCAGCGCGTCGGCGTCGTCGGATGCGGACTCATGGGCTCGGGCATCGCCCAGTGCGCCGCAGAAGCCGGGTGCCAGGTCTGGGTGAGGGAGGCGGAGGCCGCCTTCCTCGCCAAGGGGCTGGCCCGCATCCACGGCGCCTGGGACCGCGCCGTGGCCAAGGGCAAGGCGACCGAGGCCCAGCGCGAGGCCTGGAGGCAGAACCTCCATGGAACCCTCGAATTCACGGCCCTCGCCGACTGCCAGTTGGTGGTAGAGGCCATCCCTGAACGCCTCGACCTCAAGCTGCAGACCTTCACGGAGCTGGACCGTGTGCTCGGCGAGACGGCCATCCTCTGCAGCAACACCTCCAGCCTTTCCGTCGCCCAGCTCAGCCCTGCGCTGGCGCCCCACCGCCTGCCCCGCCTGGCGGGCCTGCACTTCTTCAATCCCGTGCCCGCCATGCCCCTCGTCGAAATCATCCGCACCCTCGGCACCGGCGAGGACACCCTCGCGGATCTGAGGGGCTTCGTGCAGAAGCTCGGCAAGAGCGCCGTCATGGCGCCCGACGCGCCGGGCTTCATCGTCAACCGCCTGCTCGTGCCCTACCTGCTGGACGCCATGCGCTGCGCCGAGCAGAAGCTGGGCACGGTCGAGGATCTGGACACGGGCATGAAGCTGGGCTGCGGGCACCCCATGGGGCCGCTCCACCTCAGCGACTTCATCGGCCTCGACACCATGCAGAGCGTGGCCGAGGTGCTCTTCGAGGCTTTCGGCGAACCCCGCTTCAAGGCCCCGGCCCTGCTCCGCCAGCTGGTCGCCGCGGGTCGTCTGGGGCGCAAGACCGGGTCCGGATTCTACCGGTGGGAGGGTGAAAAACGCATGGAGGCGATGCCGCTGTAACCCGGCCGAGGTAGGCTGTGGGCGTGCTCGATGTCCTGCTGATACCCGCGGCCCTGCTCCTGGCCCTGGCCCTCCGGGCGGTGCGCCGCGGCGAATACCGCCTGCACGGGCACCTCATGACGGGGGCCTTCACCGTGACGGGGCTGAGGCTCCTGTTGCACCCGAGGGACCTGGCCCACCTGCACCTGGGCCTCTGGGCCGCCCTTTTCGCCGCGTCGGGATGCACGGTGCTGCTGGGCCGCAGGGCCCTGGCCTGGCGCGAGGCGCGCAGCACCCGCACCACCCTGCCCCGCATCCACCGGGCCTTCGGCGCGGCCACCCTCATCGGCCTGGCCCTCATCACCTTCATCTGGTTGTTGCGGTCGCGGGGCTAGGGGGCTTAGGGCCGAACCGCCGCCGCCGGGTTCACCAGGAATCCTGGACGGTCTTTCCCGCCAGGGCATGGCGGAGGGCCTTGAGGCCGATGTCGCGGCGCACCTGCATGCCCGGCCACTGCACTTCAGACAGGGAAGCCTCGATGGCAGCGCGGGCCGCGGCCAGATCCGGCGCGGACGTCGCGAGGTTCATGACGCGCCCGCCATTCGTCACCCACTGGCCATCCTGCTTCTTGGTGCCCGCATGGATGAGGGTGACCCCGGGCGATCCGATGGCGATGGACACGCCTTTTTTGGCGCCTTCGGGATAGTCTTCGGCCGCCAGCACGACGGCGATGGCCGTGTGGGGCTTGAGCCTCAGATTCCGGGCCACCAGGCGGCCCTCGGCCACTTCCAGCAGCAGGCTGGCCAGGTCCTCGTCCAGCAGCTGCATGAGCACCTGGGTTTCGGGATCGCCGAAGCGCACGTTGTATTCGAGGAGTTCGGGTCCCGCCGCCGTCCACATGACGCCGAGGAAGAGGACGCCGCGGGCCGCCAGGCCGTCCTCCTGCAGGCCCCGCACCGTGGGCTCCACCAGTTCGGTGCGCATGCGCTCCACATCTTCGGGACGCAGGTAGGGAATGGGGCCGAAGGCCCCCATGCCGCCCGTGTTGGGGCCCAGGTCACCTTCGAAGATGCGCTTGTGATCCTGGCAGGCCGGCAGCATCGCGTAGGCCGCGTGATCCGCATCCACGTCCACCAGCACGTGCAGCGACAGTTCCATGCCCACCAGGGGCGCTTCGAAGACCACGGTACGGCTGGCTTCGCCGAACTGGCCTGCCATGAAGGCGCGGAAGGTCTCCAGCGCCTCGGTCTCGTGGGCCGCCAGCACCACGCCCTTGCCCGCGGCGAGGCCGTCGGCCTTCAGCACGATGGGGTATCCGTAGGGCCATTCGCGGATCAGCGCCTCGCCTTCGGCCAGGGCGGCCACCGTGTGGCTGGCGGCGCAGGGAATGCCATGGCGCTGCATGAAGGCCTTGGCAAAGGCCTTGCTGCCTTCCAGCCGGGCCGTGGCTTCGTTGTGGCCGAACACGGGAATGCCCAGGGCCCGGACCGCATCGCCCACGCCGGCCACCAGGGGCAGTTCGGGGCCGGCCACCACCAGGTCGGGGCGGTTCGAGGCGCACCAGGCGGCCACGGCCGCCGGGTCTTCCAGGTCCAGCTTCACGCAGGCACCGAGTTCGGCCAGCGCGTCGCTGCCCGGCGCCGAAATCAGGTCCACGGCCTGGGCCGAGGTCTTGAGCTTCAACGCCAGCGCATGTTCCCGGCCGCCTGAGCCGAGGAGCAGGATCTTCATTGGAACCTCCCGGAACCTCCAGTATCGCCGAGCCCGGCCCGGGGCTGGAGGAGAAAGCCGACGCGGTTCACCCCTCGAAGGCGACCTTCCACCCAGACCAAACCCGTTCCGCCCCGGATCCGTGGCCCGCGAGGGCGGCACCTCCGATCCTGTTCGACATCACCCCCGCCCGGCGTTTCCCGCTCAGGGCTCTTTCTCATCCTGCTGCCAGAGGCAGCCCTTCTTTCCGGAGGCACCATGTTCAGCCTGTCCAAGTCCCTCGGTGTGGCCGCCATCGCCCTCGTCGGCTTTGCCCTCTCCGCAGAGGATTTCCAACCGCTTCTGAAGACCGTCCAGACCACCTGGCCCGAAAAGCAGCACATCGGCGTGATCTGCAACTTCCGGGCGAGCGAGGATCAGGTTTGGGATCTGGCCCGGGCCGCCGGGCAGGACGCCCACATCACCGTGATCGATGCCCGGGCCATGGACCAGTCGAACGTCGCCGCCACCATGCTGGCGGATCACAAGGTGGACTACGTGGTCCTCTTGCCCAAGGATCGCTACTTCTGTGACGGCTCCTTCGGTGCCACGAACGCCGTGAAACGCCTGGCCGACCTGGGCGTGCCCGCCATCGCCACCACGCCGTCGGGCCTCAAGCAGGGCGCCGTCTTCAGCATGGGAGAGGGGACGGAAGGCCAGCTGCTCGTCACCGACAAACTCACCGGCACCGTCGACGTGCTCCTGCCTCACCCCGACAAGATGAGCCAGAAGGCCAGCCTCGTGCTGCGGCGCGAAGGCATGGCGACGGTCTCGGTCAGCAAAGTCGAGTAGCTGCCCGAATTCAGAAAGAGGCCCGGCCCCGCCGGGCCTCTTTCTGTCTGTCTATCGACCGGATGGGTTGTGACCCCCTCCATACAATCAAACCTGGATCAGCAGACTGGGGTGCGTAGCCTTGGGATCGGGAGGCCAACTTGCCTCATTTCGCCCATCTGCTGCTGCCCATCCTGGTCCTGTCGCCGCTCCTGGCGGGTACATCGGAATGCGCCATTCCCGGAGCCGTCGAGATGAGGCCCGGGGTCTTCATCCTGAAGGGTGGGGCCACGCCATCCCTCTATCCGGCCCTCACGCGCCAGCGCATCACCCACATCATCGATCTGCGGGCGGATGGTGAGATCACGGCCGAGTCGGCCTTTCAGTTCACCCTGCTGCAGGACATGAAGATCCAGTACATGCGCTATGCGACGAGCCACGTTCCCCCCATCGTGGATCTCGATTTCGTCCGGACCCTGCTGAAAGCCTTGCCCGCCGGATCACGCATCGTCGTGACCTGCGTCAACGGGAATCGTGCTGCCGCTGCCGTGTGTCCGTGGCTGGTGCTCGATCAGGGGATGGAAGTCGAAGAAGCGATGACTGCTTCCAGCCGGGCCGGCCTGCGCATGGCGGAGACTGAGGTGGTCATCCGGAAATACATGCGCGACCGCATGTGATCCCGGCCTACCTTCCCTAGGTTCAGAGCCATTCCCCGATCTGCTCGCGGAAGGTCCGGCTCAGGGTGAGCCGGGTGCCGTCGCGCATGATCACCAGGTGGTCGCCGCCCGTCCAAGGTTGAAGCTCTTTGATGCAATCCAGGTTCACGATGGCCGAACGGTGGATGCGCCGGAACTGGGCTGGATCCAGGCGCCCCAGCAGGGCCGTCATGGTCTGGCGCAGCAGGTACGAGGTGCCTTCCACATGCAGGCGCACGTAGTTGTCCTCAGCCTCAACCCACTGGAGGGCGTTGGTCCTCACGAGGACGTGGCGTTCCCCCTGCTTCACCAGCAGCCGATCCACCCAGGGGCGTTCCTTGCGAAGCCCCGCGAGCAGGGCCTCGAGATCCGGCGCCTTCTGGGTCGCCTGGGGCGCGCACCAGCGGCGGGCCCGCTCCAGCGCCTGATGGAAACGCTCGGGCGAGAAGGGTTTGAGCAGGTAGTCCAGGGCGTGGACTTCGAAGGCGCGCAGGGCGTGCTGATCGTAGGCCGTGATGAAGAGGGTGGGCGGCATGTGGTCCGCGCCCACGGCCTCGACCACGCCGAAGCCGTCCAGCTCAGGCATCTGCACATCGAGAAAGACGAGGTCCGGCGAATGATCCTCGATGGCCTTCACCGCTTCCAGGCCGTTGGCGCACTCCTGCACGAGGCTGATGTCCGAGGCCCGGCGGAGCAGATCCCGGATCCGCTGACGCGCCAAGGGTTCGTCATCCACCACCACGGCCCGCAGGTTCATGCCTCGCCCTTTTCATTCGCCAGGGGCAGCCGCAGGACCACCAGCGTGCCGCGACCCGGGGCGCCCAGGATATCCAAGTGGTGCCGCCCCTTGTAGAGCAGGCCCAGGCGGGAACGCACATTCGCCAGGCCCACGCCCTCCCGGCCGGGGACGAAGCCCTCCCCATCATCCTGAACTTCCAGCACCAGGTATTCCGGTTCCTTCCGCGCGCGCAGGTGCAGCAGGACGCCTTGGGGCCGGTCGGCGAGCCCATGTTTGAGGGCATTCTCGACGAGAGGCTGGAGGATGAAGCTGGGCAGCCGGCACTCCATCAGCTCGGCCGGGATCTGGGTCTCGACCCGGAGCCGGTCCTGATAGCGGACCAGCTCGATGGCCAGGTAATCCTGGATGAAGGCCAGTTCCTTCCGCAGGGTCACCAGCTGATCGTGGGGGGCATCCAGGGTGGCCCGGAGGAAATCCCCCAGACGGCTGATCATTTCATCCGCCCCCTCAGGGTTGGAGTGGACGAGAGCCGAGATCGAATTCAGGGTGTTGAAGAGGAAATGGGGTTGCAGCTGCATCCGCAGGGCCAGGTTCTGCGCCTCGGCGAAGCGGGCTTCGAGCCGGGCCGCCTCCACCTCGCGCGACTTGTACTTCCGGTAGATCCGCAACCCGTGGAAAGAAGCCACCACCGCCCACATGAACAGCAGGTTCGTGTGGAAGTAGTTGCGGTAGAACTTGGGCAGGCCCTTCATGATCATGGGCATGCCCCGTTTGATCGAGGCCATGTCCACGTGGCTCCACCCGAATGACTCCATCAGGATCGTGATGCAGTAGGCGACGAAGAGCCCGAAGGCCGCCACGATCACGCTGACCACCAGATGGAGCCCCCAGGTCGGCCATTCCTTCCATGCGAAGCTTTCGATGGGCTTGCGGTTGGCCAGCCAGATCAGGAACAGGCCCAGCAAACCCCAGGCCCCGTTCTGGAGCAGATTCAGGATCAACAGCCGCAGCAGGGGGCTCGCCGGGTACAGGACGAAGTCCCAGGTGGTCATGTAGACCCCCATCAGGGCCCAGATGCCCCAATACCAGCCCCACTTCGGTCCCCCGTTTACCATGCCCAAAGCCTAGTTGATCGAAGGGGTTCCCACCAGGGAGGCTGGGGCGAACCGGTGGATTCCGGGGGTGACCGTCCGCGAGATCAAGAACCTGCTCACCGGGTTCCGGCGATGGGAGTAGGATGGGCCCGCCGGGAGGACCCCATGGCGACCCTCACCCTCAACGGGAACCCCATTCATACCTGCGGCGAACTGCCCCTGCCGGGACATGCGACGCCCCCCTTCACCCTCACCCGCACCGATCTCAGCGAGGTCAGCAGCGTGGACCTGGAGGGAAAACGGGTGGTGCTCAGCATCTTCCCGAGCCTGGACACGGCCACCTGCGCCCAGAGCATGCTCACCTTCAACGCCCTGACCGCCGACCTGAGCGACACGGTGCTGCTCTGCGTGTCCATGGACCTGCCCTTCGCTCAGAACCTCTTCTGCGGGACCCAGGGCCTGGAGCGTGCGGAGCCGGCCTCGGCCTTCCGCCATCCCGAATTCGGCCAGGCCTTCGGTGTCACCCTGGTCGACGGGCCCATGCGCGGCCTCTTCGCGCGGGCGGTGGTCTCGCTGGACGAGAACGGTACCGTGCTGCACACGGAGCTCGTGCCCGAGCTCACCCGCGAGCCGGATTACGAGCTGGCCATCCACGCCATCCGCAACCACCACCACCCCTGCCCCGAAGACGCCCTCGAGACGACGGAGTAAACAAGATCGCCCGGCAGGTGCCGGGCGATCTCGTCATGGCGAAGGTCTTCAGGCCTGCTTGGCCATCAGACGGGCACGGGTGTAGGGGATGAGTCCACCCGCATCCATGATGCCTTTGCGCGCGGCGGGCAGCTTCACCTGTGCGAAAGCCTTGCCCGTGGTTTTGTTGAACACCTGGTCAGCCGTGATCTCCAGCTCGTCGCCCTCGCTGGCCTCGATGCCCGGGCAGATCACGACCTGCAGGCCGAGGTTGATGCTGTTCTGCAGGAAGATGCGCGAGATGCTTTTGGCCACCACGGCCACCTCGTGGCCCTTGAGCGTGGAGCAGGCCTGCTCGCGGCTGGAGCCGCAGCCGAAGTTCTCGCCGCCGACGATGATCGATCCCGCCGGAAAGGTCTTGGCCTTCAGTTGCGCGTTGAACTCCGTGCGGTCGAAGAAGGCGAACTGGGGCGTTTCCGTGGGCAGCACCGTGGCCATGAAGCGGCCCGGGTAGATGTCGTCGGTGCTGATGTCGTTCTCGAGCTTGATGATGACCTTCGGCATGGGAGTCTCCGTCTAAAGGAAGGCTTCACCACGGAGACACGGAAAGCACGGAAGCGTCACGGAGAAGAAGTCCATTCATTGGTTTTCTCCGTGTTCAGTTCTCAGTGCCCTCCGTGCCTCCGTGGTGGATCAGTTCGAATTGCGGGGATCGGTGATGACGCCGGTGATGGCCGAAGCGGCGGCCACGGCGGGGCTGCAGAGGTAGACGAAGCCCGTGGGGTTGCCCATGCGGCCCTTGAAGTTGCGGTTCGTCGTGCTGAGCGCGGTCTCGCCATCGCCCAGCGCGCCCTCGTGCACCCCCAGGCAGGGCCCGCAGCCGGAGTTCATCACCACGGCGCCGGCCTTCATCAGGTCATGGATGAGCCCCTTGTCCAAGGCCTTCGCAAAGATCTTGCTGGAGGCCGGGAACACCAGCATGCGCGTGCCTTCGGCCACCTTCTTGCCGCGCAGGATGTCTGCGGCCTGCTCCAGATCGTCGAGGCGGCCGTTGGTGCAGCTGCCGATGACGATCTGCTGGATCTTGGTGCCCAGCACCTGATCGATGGGCTTCACGTTGTCGACCATGTGCGGGCAGGCGATCTGGGGCGCCAGATTGGAGACGTCGATCTCCACCGTCTGCACGTAGGCCGCGTCCGCATCCGGCGTGACGCAGGGGATCGCCTCCGTGACGCCCGCTTCTTCGCGCAGGTAGCGCACCGTCTCCTCGTCACCGGGCACGATGCCCGACGTGGCGCCCGCTTCCACGCTCATGTTGCAGATGGCGATGCGGCCGCTGGTGCTCATCTTGCGAATGGTCTCGCCGTGGAATTCCAGCACCTTGAAGTTGGCGCCCTGGGCCGTGAGCTTACCGATGAGGTGCAGGATCAGATCCTTCGGGCCCACCATGGGCGGGAATTCGCCCTTCACCACCACCTTGATGGTCGCGGGCACTTCAATGTTGACGGCGATGCCCAAGGCCCAGGCCGAAGCCATCTCCGTGGCCCCCACGCCGAAGCTGAAGGCGCCCAGCGCGCCATGGCTGGTGGTGTGGGAATCCGTGCCCAGCACCACGAAGCCCGGACGCACGTAGCCGTATTCGGGCAGGATCTGGTGGCAGATGCCGCCCACGTCGCCGCGCACGTCGTGGAACTTGGTGATGCCGTTCGCCTTCACGAAGTCGCGGATCTTCTTGTGATTGGTGGCGGTCTTCGGCGACTCCGCGGGCACGCGGTGATCGAAGATGATAGCGATCTTCGAAGGGTCCCAGACCTTGGGTGCCAGGCCCGTGCCCTGGAACACCTCCTGGAACTGGTTGATCACCAGCGCCGCGTTCTCGTGGGACATGGCCAGGTCCACCTGGGGCTCCACCACGTCGCCCACCTTCACGGAGGGTAGGCCCGCCGCCCGGGCCAGGATCTTTTCAACCACCGTCATACCCATACGACCTCCTAGATGACGCCTTTGGATTTCAGTTCAGCCTGCTCGCCTTCGGAAAGCCCCAATGCCCCATAGATCCGCGCGTTGTGCTCGCCGAGCGCGGGGGGCGGCGCGTCCACCGAGCCCGGCGTTTTGTCGAAGAGCGCCGTGAGGCCAAAGACCTCCACCTCGCCGACGCCCGCCACAGGCACCTTCTGGAGCACCTTCCGATGCTGCACCTGGGGTTGGCGCAGCGCCTCCTCCAGGCTGAGGATGTTCCCACTGGGCACATCCTTCGCGTTCAATGCTTCAACCCAGAAACCGGTAGGTTTCTGGGCCAACCGAGCTTCCAACAACGGTGTCAACGCCCCACGGTTCTTCTTGCGGGTGTCGCGCTCCTGGAAGCGGGGATCCGTCTTCAGTTCAGGAAGGTCGAGCACGTCGCAGACGGCCTCCCACTGCTCCTGCTTGTTGGCCGCGATGTTGATGTGGCCGTCCTGGGTCCGGAAGGTGCCGCTGGGTGCCGCCGTGAAGTTGTCGTTGCCCATGAGCACGGGCTGTTCGCCGCCGATGAGCAGGTTGGCCGCCACCCAGCCCATGAGGGGCATGATGCTGTCCAGCAGCGCCACGTCGATGAACTGCCCTTCGCCTGTCCGTTCCCGGTGGAAGAGGGCCGCCATGACGGCGAAGGCCGCGTTGAGCCCGCCCACCGTGTCGCAGACGGGAAAGCCCGTGCGCAGGGGATTCAGTCGCTCGTCGCCGTTCACCGCCATCTCGCCCGAGAGGCCCTGGATGATCTGGTCGTAGGCGGGCTTGAGGGCGTCCGGCCCCGTCTGGCCGAAGCCCGAAATGGCGCAGTAGATGAGCTTCGAATTGATCTCTGCCAGCGCCTTGTAGCCGATCCCCAGACGGTCCATGACGCCGGGACGGAAGTTCTCCACCAGCACGTCCGCGTCCTTCACCAGCTTGCGGAAGAGCTCCTTGCCCTCGGGCGACTTGGTGTTGAGCGTGATGGAGAGCTTGTTGCAGTTCTGGGCCAGGAAGCTGGTGCCCATGAGCTTCTTGTTCAGATCCGGAAGGATGCCCAGCTTGCGGGCCAAGTCGCCGTCTTTCGGGTTCTCCACCTTGATGACCTCGGCGCCGAGCAGCGCCAGGTGCAGCGTTGTGAAGGGCCCGGACAGCACGTTCGTGAGGTCCAGAACCTTGATGCCTTCGAGGATTTTCTTGCTCATGCCATGGCCTTCGATTGAATGGGGCCGGTCTTGTAGACACAGCCGGGAAGTTCGCGACCGAAATGACGGGCCACATCCTTGCTGACACCGATGAGGGCCGCCAGGTCGATGTCCAGACGCTGGCCCGTGCGCTGCAGGCCATGCACCAAGTCCTCCGTCGCCACGTTGCCCGCGGCGACCTTGGTGAAGGGGCAGCCGCCGAGCCCGCCGAAGCTGGTCTCGATGGCCCTGGCGCCGGCCTCCATGGCCGCATAGACGCTGGCCATGCCCAGACCGTAGGTGTCGTGGATGTGGGCAGTGACTTCGGCCGCCGGATCCAGTTCCAGCACCTCCTGCACGTAGCGGCGCACCTGAGCGGGATGGGCGTGGCCCGCCGTATCCGCCAGGCTGATGGAGCGCAGTCCCGCGTCGAGGTAGGTGGAGACGATGCTCATGACACGCGCTTCGTCGATGGCGCCCTCGAAGCCGCAGCCGAAGGCGCTCTGCACGCTCACCTGCACCTTGCGTCCGGCCTTCTTGGCTTCCAGCGCCGTGGCGATGATGCGGCGGGTGGCGTCCTCCGTGCTCATGCCGGTGTTCTTGCGGCTGTGGGTGTCCGAAGCCGACACGCCCATGCAGATGAGCTGTACGCCCACCTCCAGGGCCCGCTCCAGCCCCTTCTCGTTGAGCACGAGGCCCGACAGCAGCGCCCGGTGGGTTTCCTTCGAGAGGATGCGGAACAAGTCATCGGTATCGGCCATCTGGGGCATCTTGTCGCCCCGCACGAAGGAACCCACCTGGACGATGTCCACACCCGAATCCGCCACGCGGCGGATCCAGTCCAGCTTGATCTCCCTCGGCACCACCGCGCTTTCGGCCTGCAGACCGTCGCGGGGACCGACTTCGTGAATGAGGATCGACGTCATGGGAGCCTCAGAGCTTACGCGCGATGGCCTCGCCCATTTCGAGCGTGGTGGCCTGGCCGCCCATGTCGTAGGTGCGCACCTGGCCATCGGCGATGACCGCGGCCACGGCCTTCTCGAGGCGGCTGCCCTTATGGGTTTCGCCCAGCCAGTCCAGCATCATCTTGGCGGCGAGGATGGTGGCGATGGGGTTCACCTTGTACTGGCCCGCGTACTTCGGCGCGCTGCCGTGGCTGGGCTCGAACACGGCCAGCTTTTCGCCGATGTTGCCCGAGCAGCCGAAGCCCAGGCCGCCCACCATCTGGGCCGCCAGGTCGCTGACGATGTCACCGAAGAGGTTGGTCGCCACCATCACGCCGTAGTTCTTCGGGTTCTTCAGCATCCACATGGTGATGGCGTCGACGTTGGCATCGTCCATCTCGATACCTGGGTACTCCTTCGCGATGCGCTTGCCCGTCTCCAGGAACATGCCCTCGGTGGCGCGCACGACATTGGCTTTGTGGATGACCGTGACCTTGGGATAGCCGAACGTCTTGGCGTATTCGAAGGCCGCACGGATGATGCGGTCGCAGCCCTTCATCGTGTTCACCTTGCAGGTAATGGCGAACTGGTCGCCCGGCAGGTCCGCGAAGTGGCCGAAGGGCTTGCTTAGCGCCTTGAGCGTGGCCTTCAGCTCGTCGGGCACGGGGCTGAACTCTACGCCGGAATATAAGTCTTCCGTGTTCTCGCGGAAGATCACCATGTCGATGCCTTCCTTGTAGTTCAGCGGGTTGCCCGGGTAGGCCTTGCAGGGCCGCAGGCAGGTGTAGAGGTCGAACATCTGGCGCATGCGCACGATGGGGCTGCGATAGATGAGCCCCTTGCCCTTCAGGGCGGGCACCAGTTCAGCTTCGGCATCCTTCACAGGCTTGGAGGTGATGGCGCCGAACATGGCCGCATGGCTGTTCTTCAGCAGGTCGATGGTGCGCTGGGGGAAGGATTCGCCCTCGGTGCACCAGAACTCCCAGCCGATGTCCCCGTGGGTGTACTGGGCGTCGAATTTCAGCGCGTCGAGGCAGATCCGCGCCGCCTCCATGACCTCGACGCCGACGCCGTCACCGGGCAACCAGGCGATGTTGTATTGGCTCATGATCGGCTCCTCCGGAAGGGGACTCGGATGGGGATGTGCGAAGCAGTGAATCCGCCAATCATGACCTCCCCGTTAAATTTGGGCCCGGGCAGACGTCACAAAACCCCCGGAAATCGTTAGATTCGGAGGCACCCACCTGCAAAACGTCAAACCAGCCCCGGGGCCTCCTTATTTGCAGGCCAGCCAGCTCTGGCCCCTGCGCACCTCAGCGGCCAGTTTCACACCCAGGGGGCTCAGGTCGTCGGCCCCTTCCATGGCTTCCTTGAGCAGGGCGGCGGCGCGTTCCACTTCCTCCGGCGGCGCTTCCATGAGGAGTTCGTCGTGGACCTGCAGCAGCAGCCGCGCCTTCAGGCCCGAGGCCCGGAGGCTGCGGTGCAGGCGCACCATGGCGCGGCGCATGAGGTCCGCGGCCGTGCCCTGCACGATGGTGTTCACGGCCTCGCGCAGACCCGCCGCCTGGAACTGCTTGTTGGGGCTTTCCAGTTCAGGGATCCGGCGGATGCGGCCCCAATGCGTGCGTACCAGCCCTTCGGACAGGGCCTCCTCCTTGGCGCCCTCGATCCAGGCGGCCACCTTGGGCATGCGCTCGAAGTAACGTTCGATGAAGGCCTTCGCCTCCTTCTGGCTGACCCCGATGTTGGCGGCGAGCGCAAAGGCCCCCTGGCCGTAGAGCAGCCCGAAATTCACGGCCTTGGAAGCGCTACGCTGGTCGGAGGTGACCTGATCCATGGGCACGTTGAAGACTTCCGAAGCGGTGCGACGGTGGATGTCCTCCCCGGCGGCGAACGCGCCCAGGAGCACGGGATCTTCGGCCAGGGCCGCGACCACGCGCAGTTCGATCTGGCTGTAATCGGCATCCAGCAGCACCCAACCCGGCTCGGGCACGAAGGCGCCGCGGATGGCGCGGCCTTCCTCGGTGCGGATGGGGATGTTCTGCAGGTTCGGATCGTTGGAGGCCAGGCGCCCCGACGCCACCACCGCCGCGTGCAGCTTGGTGTGCACACGCCCCGTGACGGGGTTCACCATCTGGGGCAGCGCCTCGACGTAGGTGCCCAGCAGCTTCACCATCTGCCGGTGCCGCAGCAGTTCACTGGCGATCTCGGCCCCCTGTTTCTCCGCCAGTTCCTGCAGCACATCCTCGTCCGTGCTCGGCGCCTTGGTCTTGCCGGTGAACTTCACGGGCTTGTAGCCGAGCTTGCCGAAGAGGATCGCACCCAGCTGGGTGGGGCTGTTCAGGTTGAAGGCTTCGCCGGCGAGCTCGACGACGCGCGCCTGGGCGCGCTCGCGTTCGGCGTGCATGCGCTCCGCGAGCTGGGCGAGAACCGCGAGGTCGAGACGCACGCCATGGCCTTCCAGGGCCGCCAGCACCTCCACCAGGGGCAGGTCCACCTCCGCGTAAAGGCGCTTCAGCTGCTCGTCGACCATCTTCGCCCGCAGCTTGTCGCACAACTGCAGGGCCAGGTCCGCGTCCTCGGCGGCGTACTGCACGGCCTGCTCGAACACGGCCTCGTCGAAGCGCTTCTGGGCCTTGCCCTTCCCCACCACCTCCTCGAAGGCGATGGGCTTCACGTCCAGCAGGCGCACAGAGAGATCATCCAGGTTGTGGCGGGAACTACTATCCAGCACGTAGCTGAGCACCATGCTGTCGTCCGCCAAGCCGATCACAGGAAGACCATGACGGGCCAGCACCTGAAGGTCGTACTTCAGGTTCTGGCCACACTTCCCGATGGCCGCATCCGCGAAGAGCGGCGCCAGCACGCGCCGGACTTCGGCGAAAGGCACGTTGCGAGGATCCAGGTGAGGCGCCAACTCCGCGAAGAAGGCCACGGCGTCGCCGCGCAGGTCCAGCATGGCCTCGGGCAGGCCCGAATCCGGCAGCAGACCGGGCAGCGAACCTTCCGTGTCGGCCGTGGCGGGCTTGAGGTGGGCCAGGGGCACGTAAAGTCCTTCATTGGGCGCCCAGGCCAGGCTCAGGCCCACGATGTGGCCCCGGGTTGGATCGATGCTCGTCGTTTCCGTGTCGAGGCCGAAGCGGCCCGCGGCGCGGCAGGCGGCCACGGCGGCTTCCAGGTCGGCCACCGAAGCCGCCGCCCGGTAGGTCCGGGCCGTGCCGGACTGCTGGGCGCTTTGCGTGAACTCCTTGGTGAGCGTCTGGAAACCCAGGGCCTTGAAGGTCTCCCGGGCCTTGGCCTCATCCACGCCGGGGTAGGCGAGGTCCTTCGGATGCAGGGCAAGCTCGAGGTCCGACACCACCGTGACGAGGCGCTTCGTGAGCTCCAGCCATCCCGATTCCGCGTCGAGGGCCAGGTCGAGGCCCTCGCGCTGCTTGGGCTTCAGCTCGCCCTTGGCGGCGATCACGCCATCCAGACTGCCGAACTTCTCCAGCAACTGGGCCGCGCCCTTTTCGCCGATGCCCGGCACGCCCTTCACATTGTCGGATGCATCTCCCAGCAGGCTGAGGTAGTCCACCACCTGCTCGGGCCAGACGCCCATGCGCGCCTTCACGCCTTCGCGGTCGTGCCAGACCTCGCCGTCCTTCGTGTTCAGCACCTGGATGCGCAGGTCATCGTTCACCAACTGCAGCAGATCCTTGTCGGGGCTCACGATGACCGCCGGCAGGCCCATGGCGGCGGATTCCCGGGCCAGGGTGCCCATGACGTCGTCCGCCTCATAGCCGTGCAGCTCGACGATGGGGATGTTAAGAGCTTCCACCAGCTGGCGGATCATGGGGATCTGGGGCCGCAGATCCTCGGGCATGGCGTCGCGGTTGGCCTTGTACTCGGGATAGATCTCGTGCCGGAAGGTCGGCTCCGGCGTGTCGAACACGCAGGCGATGTGCGTGGGCTTGTGCTTCTCCAGCAGCTGCAGCACCAGTCGCGTGAAGGTGTAGGCCGCGCCGTTCTTCAGCCGGGGATTGGCGAAGTAGGCCCGAAAAATGAAGGCGAAGGTATCGATGAGATAGAGGCGGTCTTCGGTCATGCCCCCAGTGTCTCAGAATCACTTCCCTTCAAGGTGAAGAGCCCAGGCCTCGAACGGTTCTTGCCAAGTCGACCGGTGCCTGAAATTCCGTCTGATCTATCGAAGAAGCATTGACAGCACGAACGATCGTTCTATTTTTATTGAATCGATTGGGAGTGACTATGCCCGGCGCCGTTTCGAAGCCGATCCTTCCCCTGCCGGCCGGCAAGGGCGCCCTCACGCGCCAGGCCATCCTCCAGGAGGCCATGGACCTGGCTTCAGTGAAAGGCCTGGAGGGGCTGACCATCGGCTCGCTCGCCGAGGCCACGGGCCTCAGCAAAAGCGGGCTCTTCGCCCATTTCGGATCCAAGGAGGAGCTGCAGCTCGCCACGATCCAGGCCGCGCGGGGCGTCTTCCAGGAGCAGGTCTTCGTGCCGGCGCTCAGGGCGCCGCGCGGGCTCAGGCGGCTTTGCGCCGTCCTCGCGGGATGGCTGGATTACGCGGAGCGCGAGATGTTCCGCGGCGGCTGCTTCTTCGCATCGGTCTCCGTGGAGTTCGACAGCCGTCCCGGCCCCGTGAAGGATCTGGTGGCCGCCAACATGAACGTGTGGCGGGAAAGCCTCGCCCGCCTGGTGGCCGAAGCGAAGGAGGCCGGAGAGCTGTCCCGCGGCGCGGATCCCGAGCAGCTGGCCTTCGAGTTCGGCGCCCTGGCCCTGGGCGCCAACAACGCCTTCCAGCTCCACCGCGATCACCGCAGCTTCGCCATGGCCCGCCGCGCCATCAAGGAGCGGCTCAAGGCCTTCGCCGCGCCCGGCACGCGTTTTCCTCCCCTGTGAGGCCCGCATGAGCCGACCCGGTCCCACCACGTTTCAAGTCCAGGTCCTGCGGCTCGGCTTCCGGGCCCTGCGCGCGTTCGCGCCCGACCTTGCCCAGCGGGGCGCGGAAAGGCTGTTCTCCACGCCGCGCCGCCACCGGGAACCCGAGGCTGAGCGCGAGGCCCGACGTCGGGGGCGCCCCTTCCATTTCCTGTCGAAGGGCCTGCGCCTGCGCGGCCACGCTTGGGGCGAGGGCCCGGCCATTCTCTGCCTGCACGGCTGGGAGGGCCGCGGCACGCAGTTCCATGCCTTCATCGAACCCCTGACGCAGGCGGGCTTCTCCCTCCTCGCCTTCGATCAGCCGGGCCACGGCGGATCCGAGGGGCGGCGCAGCGGCCCGCTGGACTGGGCCCAGGCCATCCAGGATCTGGTTCATCAGGTCGGCCCCATCCACGGCCTGATCGCCCATTCGCTGGGCGCCGCGGGCGCCGCCATCGCCATGGATCACGGAGTCCCGGTGCCGCGCGCCGTGTTCCTGGCCCCGCCGGCCCAGCCCGATCCCTACTTCGAGCACCTCCTCGACCTGCTTGGTTTCCCGCCTTCGGAACACGCGAAGGCCTTCGTCGCCTACCTCCAGCGCACCGGCCTGCCGCCCGAACGCGTCCGCCTGCGCAGCCTGGCCTCTCGCCTATCTTCACCCCTGCTCGTGATCCACGATCGAGGGGACCGCGATGTGCCCTGGTCCGACGGCGCGGCCATCGCCTCGGCCTGGCCTTCGGCGACCCTCCATATCACCGAGGGCCTGGGGCACCGGCGGATCCTTCGCGATGCCTCGGTCATCGAAAAGACCGTGGCCTTCCTGGGCGAGCAGGCCGGCACTGCCCTGCCCTTCCACGGGGATGGGCTGCGCAGCCTGGAGTGGCACCTCTACCAGCGGGACCTGCGGATGGAGGATCGCGTACCCCAACTGACGCTGACCTGAGGCCGGCCGCCCCGCCTATCCCATGCCCCAACGCTCGAGGAAGGCCGCGCGGTAGGTCCGGCTGAGCACGCAGTGGCTGCCGTCCTTCAGGATCAGCAGGCCGTCGCCGTGGTCCCAGGGTTCGAGCCGCAGCACCGCGTCCAGCGCCACGAGGCTGCTGCGGTGGACGCGGACGAATCGATGGCCCGGCAGGCGGGCTTCGAGATCCTTCAGGGCGCGGCGCACCTCGAAGATTCCCCGATCCGTGTGCAGCCGGACGCCCTTGCCTTCGGCCTCCAGGCGGAGGATCGCCCGCAGGGGAAGCGCCTCAAGCCCCTTCTCGCCTTCCACCAGCAAGCGTTCCAGCGGCGTCAGGGCGAGCTGGCCCATCAGGCGGTTCATGGGCGTCCCATCGACGCCCGCGTGCAGCGTGAAGGCCCTGTCCAGCGCGCGCTTGAGCCGGTCCCCGTCATAGGGCTTGAGCAGGTAGTCCACGGCCGCGGCTTCGAAGGCATGCATGGCGTACTGATCGAAGGCCGTGGAGAAGATGATCTGCGGCAGCGGCGCAGCCAGGGCTTCCAGCACTTCGAATCCCGTGAGGCCCGGCATCTGGATATCGAGGATGAGCAGATCCGGATGGAGGCTGCGCGTCTTCGCCACGGCCTCCAGCCCGTCCGCCGCCTCGCCTGCCAGCGCGAAACGCGCGTCCGCCGCGAGCATCCGCTTCAGCTTGGCGCGCGCGGGCCGCTCATCGTCCACCACCAGGACCCCGAGCGGATCAGCCACGGGCGGCCTCCAGCGGCAGGCTCAGCGATACCTGCGCACCACCTTCCGGCGCGTCACCCGCGATCAAGGCGCCCCGATCCCCGTGAAGCAGGGCCAGGCTTCGCCTCAGGTTGTCGAGGCCGAGGCCGCCGGAACTTCCATTCAGGAATCCGACGCCGTCATCAGTCACCGAAAGGTGCGCCAGGCCTGCCTCCGCGCGAGCCTCGACGCGTACGCGCAAGACACGGCCAGGCGTGGCCTCGTTGTGCTTGAGGGCATTCTCCACGAGCCGCTGAAGGGAGAAGCGCGGCACGAGAACCCGTCCGAGACCCGGCTCGAGGCTCTGCTCCACCTGCAGCCGGTCGCCGAAACGGGCTTCCGCGAAGGCGAGGTAGTGCTGCAGGTGTTCCCATTCCCGGTCCAGGGTCCAGGTGGGGCCTTCGGCCTGGAGCCCGTCCCGGAGCATCTGACCAAGGGCGGTGATGAGGCGGTCCGCCTTCGGCAGGTCCTCGTACATGAGGGCACTCAGGGTGTTCAGCGCGTTGAACAGGAAGTGGGGATCGAGCTGGGCGGAAAGGGCCTGCAGCCTCGCCTCGCGCAGTTCCGCCTCCAGCCGCGCGGCGGCGAGTTCCCGTGCCTGCCGCGCGCGACGGGCCTCCAGGAGGTGGAACAGCAGGGCCAGGCCCGCGAAGCTGAGCACGTCCTTGAGGCCTTCCATGGGCACGCGGTAGACGGTCTGACCGTAGTCGTAGGGTCCCCAGCCCGCGGCGCGGTAGATCCAGATCCGCAGGATCCACATGCCCGCCACGTGAAGGCCCCAGAACAGCGCGCAGCCCGCGAGGTGCAGCCCCAGGAAACGCGTGAAGCGGACCGCCTTCCACGGTGCGTTCAACGCCACGGTCTGGATCAGGGGAAGCAGGGACCACACCATCACGGCGGAGGTGAGCTCCCACACGAGCGGCTCGCCGAAACGGGCGTGGAAGCCCGAGGCGCGGAAATCCAGGTTCACGGTCAGCGCCCGCCACAACCCGTTGGCCAGCAACAGGCCCAGCGCCACCAGCACCCAGCGCAGGCGCAGCACGGGCCAGCGCCAGGGGGTGGGTGCGGTTGGAGTGGGATGCATTCAGCGGGCCTCGTCAGAGAGTATGGCCCCAAGCCGGGCTTCTCGAGGATGTGGACGCGCCGGTGTCCGCGGCCCCATGCCCAGGCAGGGACGCAGCCAGCGGACCTGCGCGACGCCTTCGCAGAGTCCCCAAGTGACGAGGAAGGAACCCGCGGTAAGCAGTCCGAAGAAGGTCCAGGGCGGCAGCTGGAAGCGCAGCATCCACCAGCCCATCACGACGATCACGCTCTGATGGAAGATGTAGAAGGGATAGGCCAGGGACTGGGCGTGGTGCAGGAGGGGTGTGGATCGCGTGAGGTGGGCCCGGCCATATCCGAGGGCCGCGCACATGGAGGCCCAGGCGAAGGCGTAGATGGCCAGGTGCTCGAAGGGAAAGGGGAATTCGCCGTCGGGCAGCAGCGCGGCCAACAGCAGGGCCGCCAGGCCCAGGTGCCAGTGCCGCAGCGCCACCAGGCGCTCATCAAGCCGCGGAAGGCGGCCCATGAGGTGCCCGGCCAGGAAGAGCCCGCCATAGAACACGAGGTTCTTGGGATCGCGCACGAGGTCGTGGGTCTCGGGATGGTTCCGCAGGAGGAAGCGTCCTCCCATGATCGGCAGGGCCAGCCACCAGAGGTTCGCGCCCCGCGCCAGGAAGGCCTCCGCCCGCGACAGGAAGCGGCTGCCGCCCGCGCTGCGGAACCAGTGCAGCAGGGGCAGCGCCGCCAGGCAGAACACGAACAGGTAGGCCACGAACCAGAGGTGGTGCCAGCTCAGGCTGCCCTTCGGGTAGGGCACGCCCTGGAACACCGAGGGCCAGAAGGCCCAGTAGCTGCCGCCGTACTGCCCCGTCCACACGCGCTCCACCCAGATCTGGGGGGGCACGATGACCAGCATGCCGAAGACCAGCGGCAGGAGCAGGCGTTTCACGCGGTCCCAGGCGAAGGCACCCAGGCTGCGCCGCCGCAATGCGAAGGCCGTGGCCATGCCCGCGATGAGCATGAGCAGGGGCATGCGCACCAGGTGCAGGACGTCCATGGGACCGTTCAGCGCCGGCAGCAGCACCGGCGCCTTCACGTGCCAGGGATCGTTCACGTTGAACATCCTCGCCGAATGGTAGAGGTGCAGCAGCAGGATGCAGGCCACGCGCAGGGCATCGATGTCGGGCCTGCGGCTGGTTGGATCGGACATGGGACCTCCTCCCGCCAAGCTACCCGTGCCGGTCGCCACCGCAGGCCTCGGCGGCACGAGCCGGATCTGGGAGGGCCTGAGCCGGATCCGAAAACGTCCTCGAGCAGGTGGATCGCGTCTCGGATTCATGGCCATCGGCTCGGAGGACGATCCCTGGGATGAAGAAATGGAACCGGGAGGTTCCATGCGCCTGAGGCAAGCTCTGATCCCGACCTTGGCCTGTCTCACCAGCCTGCTGCCGGCGCAGGATTCCAAGGCCCGAGCCCAGGCCCTGGTGAAGGAGGCCGTGGCCTTCGCCAAAGCCCATGGCAAAGAGGCCCTGCTCAAGGAGACGAACCAGGGTCAGGGCCGCTTCCACGCCAAGAATGCGGACGATCTCTTCCTCTTCATCTACGACATGAAGGGCGTCTGCCTTGCCATCGGTTTCCAGGGCCAGTTGATCGGGGTGAACCGGTACAACTCGAAGGATCCGGACGGGAAATTCTTCATGCAGGAGATTCTGGACACCGCCAAAACCAAGGGCAGTGGCTGGGTGGACTACAAGTACACCAATCCCAAATCGGGCAAGATCGAGGCGAAGACCTCGTACGTGGAATTCCTGGATGGCTGGGCGGTGGGCTGCGGCATCTACAAATAGGCCCGCGGAACTCATCTGGTATCGCGATATCCCGATAAGGAATGGAAACCCACCGACTGGAGGTTCCATGCGCCCCTTCCCGGCCTTTCCTCTGTGTGCCCTCATCCTGACTGCGCCCTTGGCGGCCCAGCCTTCGGAACGTCCGAAAGCCGAGGCCATGGTCAAGGAGGGCATCGCCTTCCTCAAGGCCCATGGGAAGGAGGCGTTTTTCAGCGAGGTTCAAAAGGCCACGGGCCGCTTCCACGTGAAGCCCGGAAGCACCCTCTACCTCTTCGTCTACGACCTCAAGGGCGTGGTCCTGGCCCACGGCGCGCGACCCAACCTCGTCGGCATGAACCGCTGGAACGTGAAGGATCCCGATGGGGTCTACAACGTCCAGGAGATCATCAAGACCGGGCAGAAGAAGGGCGGCGGATGGGCCGACATGAAGGTCGAGAACCCCGACACCCACAAGATCGAGAACAAGACCTCCTTCTGCCTGGCCGAAGGGGATGTGGTCGTGGGCTGCGGCATCTACAAGTAGATCCGACGCATCAGGCGCTCCCACCAGGATTCGGGCAGGAGCGCCTTCAGCTTGCGCACCCAGAAGGCATCGCGGCCGATGACGAGCCGGCGGGGTGGATGCGCGGCGTCGAGGGCACGCAGCATCTTCCGCGCACAGGCTCCGGCATCCATGGCGTGGCGATCGGCCTGATCCCTGCGCAGGCGCAGGTAGCGGGCGATGGCGGCCTCGTAGCGCGTGCCCTTGGCCCGCTCGGGAAGATCACCCCAAACCTTGGCCAGGCTTTCGCGGAAAGCCGAACGGATGGCGCCGGGTTCCACCAGCACCACGGCCACCTCGCGGCCCACCTCCAGCCTCAGGCTTTCCGCCAGGGCCACCACCGCGTGCTTGGAGGCGTTGTAGGGCCCTGCCAGCGGGATCGACAGCCGCCCCAGCATGGAGGCCACCTGCAGGATCCGCGCGCCGGGTTCGCGACGCAGCAGGGGCAGGAAGGCGTTGGTCATGGCCTGCAGCCCGATGACGTTCGTTTCGAACTGCGCGCGGAGCTCCTCCGGGCGGATCAGTTCAAGCGGACCCACCTGGCCGTAGCCCGCATTGTTCACGAGGGCCCTGAGCTTCAGATCCGCACAGGCCGAGGCCGCCGCGGCGATGCTGCCCCCATCGGTCACGTCCAGCGCGAGGATCCGCAGATCGTCGCCCGGCGCCAGATCGGCCAGGGCCGCTGGGTTCCGCGCCGTGGCCACCACGCCCCAGCCGGCCTCCCGGCAGAGCGGCACCAGGGCCCGGCCGATGCCCGTCGAACACCCTGTGATGAGCACCCAGTTCCTCATGCAGCCATCTTTCCACAGCTGCGCGGATCAAAGCAGGGCCAGCAGACCCACCAGGTAGAAGCTGAAATCCACGCTGAGTTCGAACCGGGTCCTCCCGGTGGTGAAGCGCTCGTGGTACAGCCAGAGGTAGAGCACCGGGTAGGCGGCACAGATCACCAGCACGAGGGCCACGATCATGGGATGCCCCTGCCCGCGGCTTTGGAAGGTGAGCCAGAGGGTGCCCGCCAGGAGGGTGCCCAAGAGGGCGAGCAGCACGCCCTTGGTGGCCCGCTTGCCCATCAGGATGGGCAGGGTCTCCTTGCCCACGATCTGATCGTTCTGCATGTCGTGGATCTCGTAGATCACGGTGCGGACGAAGGCCAGCACACCCACCAGGAAGATGGCTGCGAAGGTGCGCAGATCCCAGACCCGGCCCTCCTGCCACACGGGCGTGATGACGGCCACCGTGGCCAGGGCCAGCGCCACCACCACGTCCTTGGATCCCGGAATCTGCCTCAGGCCCCAGCCGCGGCCACCCACCTGGAAGCGCCGCTTGTAGGCCACGCCCACCAGCGAGGCGCCGGCGACGACCGCCACGACCTTCGCGCCGAGGCTGATGGCCAGCACGAGCATGAGCATGAGGGCCGTCACGGCCGAGGCGATGAGCACGCGCTGATTGCGCTCGAGGAAGCGCGCCCGGGCGGGCCCTTTCGCACCGAGTCCGAGAGGATCGAGGAAGGGGCTGAGCAGGAACATGGCCAGCACGTAGGTCGCCGTCAGGGTGGGATAGCGCCAGCCCAGGGGCAGGCCCAGCCAGCGGTGCACGCCCAGGGTCATCAGGCCCGCGCCGACGGCCATCAGCGAGGAACTGCCGAAGGCCGCCTGCATGAAGCTGCGCCAGCGGCTGGGGCCGTCGCCCAGCTGCTCCATCACGTCCACCACCTCGTCCACCAGCCAAGTCGGGGTGGAGGCGCCCGCGAGCACGCCCACGGTCTCCTTCCCCGTGAACCCACTGAGATCGAGTTCCGCGGCGGTTTCGACGTACTGCACGGGCTTGCCGTAGTGGTGGGCCAGTTCGGCCAGATGTTTCGTGTTGCTGGAGGCCTTGCCGCCCACGACGATCACCGTGTCCACCGTCCGCGCCAGCTCCTTGGCCTCGTCCTGGCGCATCCAGGTGTCTTCGCAGATGGTGTTCTCGAAGACCGCATCGCCCGCGCGGGTGCGGATGTAGTCCGTGATCGCGTGGTAGTCCTTCACGGTGAAGGTGGTCTGGGCCACCACCAGCACCTTCTTCAGTTGCTCGTCGGTGAGCGCCTCGGCTTCGGCCATGTTCGACACGATGACCGAGCCGCTGTCCGCGAAGCTGCGGTGGGCCACGCTTTCGGCGTGGCCGTGGCTGCCCAGGATCACGGTGAAATAGCCCTTGGGGCTCCATTTCTTGATCTTGTTATGGACCTTGGCCACCTCGGGACAGGTGGCGTTGACGATCTTCAGCTCGCCCTTGGCCTGGCGCTCCTTCAGGCCGCGCAGATCCTGGATGGGAATACCGTGGGCGCGGATCACCACCGTGCCGTTCTGCACCTTGTCCGGCGCCTCGGCCACGGCCACGCCTCGCTTGCCGATGAGGTCGAGGGCCTGGGGATTGTGGATGAGCGGACCCAGCGTCTGCACCGTGCGCCCGTCGTTGCGCACCGAGGCCTCCAGGACCGCGTCCATGGCGCGCTTGACGCCCCAGCAGAACCCAGCGGTCTTGGCGACGATCACCTTCATGGCAGCCCCACAATCCTGACCTGGTTGGTCAGGTTATTCATCATACCTCCAGGTCCGCACGGGTGCACGGATCTCGGCCGGAGATCCGATCCCAAAGGCGTTCCTCATAGGTCCCCTCCTTCCTGCCGAAGCGAGGAAGGTTGCCATGGATCCGCTCCCGCTCCGCCGCCTGCTGCTTCGAGAAAGCCTATTGATCGTGGGCCTGGGAGGGCTGGGGCTGGCCGGGGTGGGTTGGTCCGGAGCCCGGGCCATCATGATTTCCCAAGCCAAGACTCGGGCCGAGATGGGATTGAGTGATGTCGAGCGGCGGCTGAAGCGCAGCCTCAACGAGGCCGTCCGCACCGGCGAGGCCCTCGCCCAGATGGGCCGGCTGGGCCAGCTGGCGCCCATGGATACGCTCGCGGGGGAACAACAGCTGCTGGCCGAGCTGCGCAGCCGCCCCGGCCTGTCGAACCTGACCTTCGTGCTGCCGGATGGCCAGGCCTCCGCCGCCAACACCCCCGAAGCCGAGTATCAGAACTTGTGGATCACCCGTGGAACCCACGTCGAGGGTGGTCTTCCGCAGCGCCTGATCCACCTGTGGGACGAGCAGGGCCGCCTGATCCGGACCGAGCCGGATCCGGCGGCACCACCGGACTGGAGGTTGCGTCCCTGGGTCCTGCAGGGCCTGAAGGAGACCCGGGGCAGTTGGACGCCGCCCTATCCCTTTCTGGGCAAGGTCGGCTTCGGATTCACCTACACCATCCCCGTGTCCCAGGGAGACCGGCCGCTCGGCGTACTGGGCGTGGACCTGGTGCTGGGCGACATCCAGCCCTGGTTGAGGGAGGCCAAGCCCACGGAAGGCACACGGCTCGCCGTCCTGGATGGGGATGGTCGCCTGCTCGTCCCCCCGGAACAGGAGGGGTCACCCTCGCCGCCTGACCACTCCCGCGCCCTGAAGCCCGAGCCCCTGGATCCCCTGCGGCACCCCATTCCCGCGGCGGTCCACCGGGTCGAACGCGCCGACCGCGCCGGCTCCTGGCCCCAGATCAAGGTGGGGCGGGAAACCTTCCTCGTGCAGCGGCGCCGATTCAGGCTGGACGGGGGCCTGGACTGGGAGATCCTCGCCGCCATTCCCGAAGAGGATCTGCTTCGTGAACCCCGGAGGGTGGCCCTGGCCACCCTGGTCCTCAGCCTGGGCGCCCTGGCTTTCCTGGCGTGGCGCATGGCCTGGAGCAGCCGCCAGATCGCCGAACCCCTGGAAAGGCTGGCCGCCCAGGCGGAAGCCCTCGTGGAAGGCCACGTCATCGTCAGCCCCGAAACCCCCATCGCCGAAGTCCAGAACCTCGCCAAGACCCTGCGGGTGGCCTCCCTCGCCCTCGAGGAGCGATCGAGCCTGGAAGGCCACCTGCGCGTGGCCCAGCGCCGCGAAATGATCGGCACCCTCGCCGCCGGGGTGGCCCATGATCTCGGCAACCTGCTTTCTGCCGTCGGCGCCAATCTGGAGATGGCCCAGGATCCGAGCCTCCCGGAAGATCTCCGTACGCGGAGCCTGGACCTGGCCTCCTCCGCGCTCCGGCGCGGCCGAGGATTCCTGCGCGCCCTCCTGACCATCGGGAGGCCCGTGGAGGAAGATCCCGGCCCCATCGAACTGGGAGCCCTGCTCAGGGAATCGGGATCGCTGCTGGAACCCCTGCTGGGCGCCCAGGTGACCCTCCAGGTCGTGCCGCCCCAGGACCCCGTCTGGATCCATGGGGACCGGCTCCAGCTCGAGCAGGTTCTGCTCAACCTGGCCGTCAACGGACGGGACGCCATGCCCCGCGGCGGGCCTCTCCGCCTCGAAGCCGGAAAGGGCTCGGACGGCCGGCCCTACCTGGCCGTCATGGATGGCGGGGAAGGCATCCCGCCGGACGTGAAGGATCAGCTGTTCACGCCCTTCTTCACCACCAAGGGCCCGGACCGGGGCTCGGGCCTGGGGCTCGCCATGGTCCAGGGCATCGCCCGGGCCCACGGCGCGGAAATCGAGGTGCACAGCGAAACCGGCCAGGGGAGCCGCTTCACCCTGCGCTTCCCGGGTTCAACACCCCTCCCCGACAGGTGAGCCCTTTTCACCTCTGGCGGTCGACCTAACCTGGAAGACACCGCTTTCCCAGGCGCGGATGCCAGTCCGAAAGGTCTCCGGATTTCACCCGGAAGCCCCATCTCCCGATCAAAAAAAATCTGTCCAACGGATTTCCCTGATAGGGCCTGTGAAGGGGGTTCCATGAACCTGTTCGGACCAGCTACGACCCTCATGCATCGCCTCCGTTTCCGGGGGAAATTCCTCGCCGTGAGTGTGGTCGTGTTCCTCGCCCTGGGATGGAATACCTTCAGCATGGTTACGACGCTCAACGCCGACCTTGCCTCGGCGCGGCAGGAACGCCTGGGCAGCGATTATCTGAAGGCCTTGGGTGCCGTATCCGAGGCCCTCGCCCGCCTGCGTTCGGGCGGGGTCGGATCCGGGCCTCTCGAATCGGCCCTGAATCGGATGGATGGCGTCGATGCCAAGCTGGGCCCGGCCCTCGCCATGGGTACCACCTGGTCGGAAGGTGTCACCTCCTGGAAGAAGGGGGGCTCTCGACTGGATCCGGCGGCCCTGGAACCCATGAACAACCTGGTGCTCGGCGCCGTATCAAAGGTCGGCGACACTTCGGGACTGATCCTCGACCCTCAGCTGGACAGCTTCTACATCATGGACCTGGCGCTTCTCAAGCAGCTCCAGCAGGGCGACGCCATCGCCCAGTGCCAGGCCCTCGCGGAAGGCATCCTCTCCCGGAAAGCCATTGCCGCAGAAGAAACCACGCGGCTCACCATCCTCCTCGGCTCCCTTCGCACCAACCAAACCGGCATGGAGGATGACCTCAATCCCTCCAAAGGGTTCAGCAATTCCGAATCGGCCAGGCTTCTGGGCCCTTCCTTCTCAGCCGCCACCAAGGCCATGGCCGAGTTCACGGAGTTCCTGGAGAAGCAGGTCCTCAAGGCGCCGGCCACGGCTTCAGTGGCGGATCTCCATCGCATAGCTGGAGCGGCCTTCGAATCGAATGCTGCTTTCTTCAAAGAAACCATCCCCTGCCTGAACCACCTGCTGGACGCCCGGATCCAGGTGAAGGCCCAGGGCATGGCACTTGCCCTCGGCGTGGCCCTCTTCGGATTGCTCCTTTGCGGGTACCTCCTCATCGGCTTCCACCGTTCCGTCAACGAAACCCTGACGCAGCTGGTGGCCACCTTGGAGAACAGTGACCTGACCTCCCGCGTCGAACTGGAGAGCCGGGACGAATTCCAGCGGGTCGCCCAGGCCGCGGACAAGGCCCTGGCCCGGTTCAGGGAGGTGTTCGTTTCCGTGATGGACGCATCCCACCGCGTGGCGAGCGGGGCCACACAGCTTTCCGCCTCGGCCGAACAGATGAACCGGACCACCCACGGCATCGCCCAGGGGGCCCAGCACGTGCAGGAAAGCACCGGTCGCATCCGTTCCGCGGTCACCGACCTGTCCTCCTCTGTGACTGTGGTGTCCGGGCATGTCCAGCAGGCCTGCCACCGGGTCACCAGTGCCAGCCAGGCTTCCAGGCTGGGTGAACAGGCCAGCGCCTCCATCGCCAAGGCCATGGATGAAATCCAGACGTCCACCAACGAAGTGGTGGAAGCGGTGCGATTGATCCAGGACATCGCCCGGCAGACCAACCTGCTTTCCCTGAACGCGGCCATCGAGGCCGCCAAGGCTGGCGCCCAGGGCAAAGGCTTCGCCGTGGTGGCCGAAGAAGTGCGCAAGCTGGCCGAGCGGTCCGCCACGGCCGCCCGGGAGATCAGCACCTTGATCGAGCGCAGCGATTCAGCCGTCCAAGAAGGCCTTCGAACCACGGAATCCGCCACCGGAGCCGTGCAGGACATGAAGGCGCAGATCGATAGCATTTCGAACCTGATCACCGCCATCGGCCAGGCCACCGATCAGCAGACCGCCATCAGTGCCGAGGCGGCCCACCAGGTGCTGGCCGTGGCCGACGAAACCACGGTCAATTCCCGGGGCACACAGGAGCTGGCCAGCTCCGTGGCCGAAGTCTCCCGCACCGCGATGGAACTCTCCCGGCTCGCCGAAGATCTCTCCCAGGCCGTGAACCGGTTCAGTCTCTGAAGCACGGCCTTCGGCTGGGCGTGCTTATGTGAAATTTCGAGAAGGAGACATCGGCTTTTGCCAGGGGCAGCGGCCCTTCAAGACCTTCTCCTCCTGGTGCCCGGTTCGCACCGCAAGAATCCGGGCGCATGAACCCACATCGGCATGATTCCGATGCCCGATTTCCCTTAATCTGGCGGGAGGCTTGATCTTTCATTGCTTCATCAAGGAATCGCCCATGGACCTCGCCCTCGCCGACAAGGACTTGCCCCTGAGGGAAGATATCCGGCTGCTGGGCCGGGTGCTGGGCGACACCGTGCGGGAGCAGGAGGGCGAGGAGACCTTCCAGCTCATCGAACGGATCCGCCAGAGCGGCGTCCGCTTCCACCGCGCCATGGATTCCGGGGCGGGCGAGGAGCTCCGCGCGATCCTGAAGGACCTGAGTCCGGGCCGCGCCACGCTGGTGGTGCGCGCCTTCAGCTACTTCTCCCAGCTCGCCAACCTGGCGGAAGACCAGCACCACATCCGCCGTTCCCGCGCCCACCGCATGGGGCAGAGCGCGCCCAGGCCCAGTTCCCTGGGCCACGCCCTGGCCCGTTCCGCCGAGGCGGGGCTCGGCGCGAAGGGGCTGCGGGCCTTCTTCTCCGGCGCCCAGGTGCGGCCGGTGCTCACCGCCCATCCCACCGAGGTGCAGCGCAAGAGCATCCTGAACGCCCAGATGGAGATCGCGCGGCTGCTGGACGAGCGCGATCGCAGCGCCTCGACCCCGCGCGAGGCCGCCCTGCGCGAAGAGCACCTGCAGCGCCAGGTGCTGCTGCTCTGGCAGACGCGCATGTTGCGCCCCCAGCGCCCCGCGGTCACCGACGAGGTGTCCAACGCCCTTTCCTATTTCGGCCGCACCTTCCTGCACCAGGTGCCGGCGCTCTATGCGGATCTGGAGGACCGCCTCGGCCTCGATCCGGCCTGGGGCGACGCCGAGCTGCCACCCTTCTTCCAGGTGGGCAGCTGGATCGGGGGAGATCGCGATGGCAATCCCTTCGTCACCGCAGAGGTGCTCGGACAAACCCTGCGCATGCAGTCGCGCACCATCCTCGATTTCCTGCTGAAGGAGACCCAGACCCTCGGCGAGGAATTATCCCTCAGCCTCCAGGTTTCCCGCGCCTCGCAGGACCTGCTCGATCTGGCCGCGACTGCCCCGGACCAGGCCCCGCAGCGCGCGGACGAGGCCTACCGGCGCGCCCTCAGCCTGATCTTCCAGAGGCTATCGGCCACCCGCACGAAGCTGGTGGGTGCGGAAGGCGACGCGAAGCCCGAGGTCCAAGCCGCCTACGGCAGCCCCGCCGAACTGAAGTCGGACCTGGATGTGCTGGACCGGTCCCTGCGCGATCACGGGGGCCGCCGCCTCGCCCGGGGCCGCCTGCGGGACCTGCGGCGCACGGTGTCCGTCTTCGGCTTCCATCTCGCGCCCATCGATCTGCGCCAGGCTTCCGAGGTCCAGGGCCGCGTGGTGGCCGAGCTACTCGAAGCTGTGCGACCCGGCTCGGCCTACGGATCCCTCGACGAATCCGGGCGCATCGCAGCCCTCGCCGCCGAACTGGAAAGCCCGCGCCCCCTCGCCTCGCCCTATCTCACCTACACCGATGAAACCCGCCAGGAGCTGGCCCTCTTCCATGCGGCGGCCGACGCGCAGCAGCGCCTGGGCGTCGAGGCTCTGCCCAGCTGCATCATCAGCCATACGGAAGGCGTGTCGGACCTGCTGGAAGCCGCCGTGCTGCTGCGTGAGGCCGGGCTCCTCCGGCCCGCGGAAGGCCGCCTCGACATCAATCTGATCCCCCTTTTCGAAACCATCGAGGATCTTCAGCGCTCCGGCGACATCATGGACGCGCTGTTCAGCTTGCCCCTCTACCGGCGCCTGCTCCAGGGCCGGGGAGACATCCAGGAAGTGATGGTCGGCTACTCGGACAGCAACAAGGACGGCGGCTTCCTCACCTCCCGCTGGGAGCTCTACAAGGCTGAACTGCGGCTGGTGGAGGTCGCCCGGAATCATGGTGTCCGCCTGCGCCTCTTCCATGGGCGCGGCGGTTCCGTGGGGCGGGGTGGCGGCCCCGCCTACGAAGCCATCCTCGCCCAGCCCCCGGGTGCCGTGAATGGCCAGATCCGGCTCACCGAGCAGGGCGAGGTGATCGCCGCGAAGTACGGCCACCCCGCCGTGGCCCGCCGGAACCTCGAAGTGTTGGTGGCCGCCACGCTAGAAGCAAGCCTGCCTGTCCATCAGGATGCCGGCGCGGATCCCCGGTTCACCGAAGCCATGGATTACTTATCCGAGGCGGCCTGCCGCGCCTACCGCGACCTCGTCTACGGAACCGAAGGCTTCGAGCGGTTCTTTTGGGAATCCACGCCCATCGCCGAGATCGCCCGCCTCAACATCGGCTCGAGGCCCGCCAGCCGGAAGGCCGGGCGCAGCATCACGGACCTGCGGGCGATCCCCTGGGTGTTCAGCTGGAGCCAATGCCGCGTGATGCTGCCGGGCTGGTACGGCTTCGGTTCGGCCGTACAGTCTTTCTTGGAAAGGCGAGGCGACGCGGGGTTGTCCCTGCTCAAGGAGATGCACGCGCGGTGGCCCTATTTCCAGAGCCTGCTTTCGAACATGGACATGGTGCTGGCCAAGGTGGATCTGGCCATCGCCTCGCGCTACGCGGACCTGGTGGGCGACCCCGACCTGAGGCACCGCATCTTCGGTCGGATCCAGTCGGAATGCGAAGCCTCCGTCGAGGCTCTGAAGGCCATCACGGGTCAAGCCGAGCTGCTTGAGGACAACCCCTCCCTGCAGCGATCCATCCGGCACCGGTTCCCCTACCTCGACCCCATGAACCATCTGCAGGTGGAGCTGATGCGCCGCTTCCGCACCGGAGAGACCGACGAGCGCATCGAACGGTGCCTCCTGCTGTCCATCAACGGCATCGCGGCGGGCCTGCGCAACAGCGGCTAGACGAGGCCACCCTCAGGCTCCCCAGGCCCTGCGGATCAGCCCTTCCAGCAGCCGGGCGAAGAAGGCGCCCTGGGCCGTGGGCCAGGCCACGAAGGTCGCCTGTTTGAGTTCCAGGGCCAGCTCTCGGCCGCCGTAATCGCCCCCCAGACCCAGCACGACGATGGGCGTGCCGGCGGGGAAGGCCTCGGCCAGGTTCCGGAGCGTATGACGGGCCTGCACCCCGCCCCCGGTCCAGGGCACGATGACCACCTGGGGCGGCGTTTCCAGGGCTTCCCTGAGCGGAGCCAGGGCGAGACCACAGGCGCGGATGGGCAGCCGTTCGCCCAGGATGTCCCCCAGTTGGGTGAGGAGGGCCGGATCCCGGGCCAGGAGCAGCGCGCCCTCGGGCTGGCTGCGGGGCCGGGCCGCCTGCTCGGCCATGGCCCGCAGGGCGGCGCGGTTCTCCCATTGGCGCCGGGCTTCTTCCACCCGTGGTTGAAGCCAGGCCTCGAGGGCAGCAGCCGTGACGGTGGAGGGTGGCGGTTCGAAGGCCACGCCCAGCAGCTGACCGTCCATGTGGACCAGGCGCCCCTCCAGATCCAGGGCGGGCCCCTGGTCGAGCACCATGGAAAGGCGGAGAGGGCGGTTAACGATGAGCCCTTCGGACGGCATGGGCTCGGTGACGAAGAAGCAGGCCCCTACGGCGCTGAGGTTGTCCAGGTTGGCCCTCAGGAGGAGATCCCCGCCCGGATTGATGACGGCCCTCGATTGGCCCGTCTTGGTCACGCGAAAGGCCCGTCGGGGCTCGTCCTCCACGAAGCGATCCGGGGCCTGCACACAAAGCACCCGCCTGCCTTCGACCTCCTCTACGCCCAGCAGCCGCGTGGATGCGGCCGCGATGCCCAGCCCCCAGGGGATGCGCAGGCGGAACCCCTGGTCCGGCAGGGTCCTCAGCAGGAATTCCCGGGTCTGGTTCGCCCGCAGCCGCACCTCTCCGGATTGCCAGGCCAGCAGGCGCGCCGGGAAGGACAGGTAGGGCGTCGCCACCATCAGGAAGGCCTTGCGCTCAGCCATCTCGTCGAGGGCCTGCGCCAAGGCCGACCCCTTCAGCGTGTCACCGAGGGTACCGCCGCCGAGGAAGGGCAGCTTGGAGATGGGGGCACGCTCAGGCAAGGGGCCTCGCCGGGTTCGGCCCCGTCCTGGGGTGGCGTCCTGTTGTGATCGGTTGAAGGCAGGGGATGGGCATGAATTCGGGACTCCCGCGGGGCCCAGCGGTTGGCGTCCCCACGCCCATCCCTATCGTGACATTCAGATTCCACGATTACATCTGACCCATCTGCGGTCTCCTGGCGGATTTGGAGGGACCGACATCCGGGGATCGGCCCCTCGCCGTTCGGCCGGGCCGCTCCGAGCGATTGGGCCAGGTTCGAAGGACCTAGGAGGGGCACCATCCTTCTTTTTGGCGTTTTTCGGAGTGCCGTCGGGGTCCAGGTACTTGTCCGGATTGGCGGCCAGGGCCTCACCGCAGGCACCGTCATCCACCGCGTATTCGCGGCCTCGAACCACGACCTTGCTGCCTTTGCCAAAAGGAATGATGCCCCCGCAGACCGGGCACACATGCGTGGATTCTTCGCTCCCCAGGATCGCCAGAATCCCCGGCGGCGCTGCCGGAGCCGGCGGAAGCGTCGGAGCCGAAACCGGGATGGATGCCACAACGACTACGGCTGTGAATGCCGACATGAGCATGGGGACCTCCCTCGTTCACGTGGATTGCCTCAGCTTCGAATGGTTGAGGGTCCTGACTGGTGGCCAGTGGCTAGTAGGGCTTCGGCTCCTTTTTCTCGGCGTTCTTCGGCGTCCCATCAGGGTTCAGGAAAAGGTCCGGGTTCGCCGCAAGTTTGTCTGCGGCGGCCTTATCGATCACGGTATATTCCTGGCCCCGGACCGTGACCTTGGTGCCTTTCCCTGGAGGGATGGCCTTCCCCGTGACAGGGCAGATCGTCTTCATTTCATCTCCATCGGCCACCGGGATCGGGGCCGGGGAGATCGCCAAGAGCGCGGGTGCCGAAGCTGCCATAGACAGGACGAAAACAAACGCGGACTTCAACATGGACCACCTCCTGATTCAAGCGGAGCTCCACTCCGCGAGGGGTTGGAAGGCCTCGCCATGAGGCGAGGTCCCAAACTTAATTTTTTGAGATTGGATGTCAACGTGACCGAATGGCGGGTAGCCCGGTTAGTTCTTTTGGCTGGTCCCCTGCAATACGGGCAGACAGAACAAGGCCCCCGTTTCGCAACGGGGGCCTGGTCAGAGTCTTGCAGGATCAGTCTTCGGCCACCGCAAAGGCGGGAGCCTGGTCCACGCTTTCCCGGGCGGGAAGCGCTTCCTCGGCGGATCTCCAGCCCCAGGCGCCGATGACGGCCTTGAAGGTGAAGAGGATGACGGCGAGGGCGCCGATGCCGAAGAGGACGTCACCGGGCATGCGCAGCCAGGTGAAGGTGCGCATGAGGGGTGACTGCACCACCTCGGCGCTGCGGGCATACCAGGTGCCGTGCTCGAGGCTCTGGGCCATCTGGTAGAAGCCGCTGGGGATCAGCGAGAACACCAGCATGAGCACCAGGCCGATGTTCAGGCCCCAGAAGCCGACCTTCAGCCACTTCTCGTCCCAGGCCTTGTCCGGCGTCATGCCGCGCAGGGCGAAGAGCATGAGCGAGATGGCGAGGAAGCCGTAGACCCCGAAGAGCGCGGCGTGGCTGTGGATGGGCGTGGTGTTGAGGCCCTGGCCGAAGTAGAGCACGGAAGGCGGGTTGATGAGCATGCCGAAGACACCGGCGCCCAGCAGGTTCCAGAAGCAGACCGCCGCGAAGAACTTGAAGGGCCATTCGTAGCCGCTGCCGATGGCGCGGCCGGCCTTGAGGCTCTGCACGATCTCGAAGCCCACGATGGTGAGGGGCACGATCTCAAGGGCACTGAACACCGAGCCCAGGGCGGAAATCGAGGCGGGGGAACCGGTGTAGTAGAGGTGATGGAAGGTGCCGATGACGCCGCTACCGAGGAAGAGGCCCATGGAGGTGCTCACGGCGCGCAGCGCGGTGCTCTCGCGCAGCAGGCCCATGCGCGTGGAAAGCAGCGCGATGGCGACGGTGGCGAAGACTTCGAAGAAGCCCTCCACCCAGAGGTGGACCACCCACCAGCGCCAGTATTCGGCCATGGCGACGTGGGTCTCGCGGGTGTACATGAAGCCCGCGGAGTAGAAGAGCGGGATGGCGATGGCCGACAGCACGAAGAGCTTGAGCAGACCCAGGCGGCCCCGTTCGCCCTTCAGCGCAGGGATGAGCGCGCGCAGCACCAGCACCAGCCAGATGACCATGCCGACCGTCAGCAGGATCTGCCAGAGGCGGCCCAGTTCGACGTATTCATAGCCCTGATGGCCCAGCATGAACGAGCCCGACAGCTTGCCCACGATGGCTTGGTGGGCGCCGACCAGCGCACCGACCACCACCACCACCAGCGCCGCGAGCAGGCCCGCCACGCCGAGCCACTGGCCCTTGGGTTCCTTGGCGCTGAGCTTGGGGCCCAGGTAGAGGCCCGTCGCCAGCCAGCAGGTGGCGATCCAGAAGACGGCCAGCTGCAGGTGCCAGGTGCGGGAGGCTGCGTAAGGCAGGATGTGCGAGAGATCCAGACCGTAGAGGCCGTTGCCTTCCACGGCGTCGTGGGCCGTCAGGACGCCCATGCCGATCTGCACGAGGAAGAGGGCCATGGCCACGGCGAAGTAGATGGCCGACCAGCGCTGACTGGGCGTCGCCGGAGCCGCCGGGATGGCCTTGGGATCGGGGAATTCCTCCGCGGGCTGCTTCGCGTGGTGCCAGATCATCAGGCCCACGCCCAGGATCAGCAGGATGATCGAGAGAATGCTCCAGAGGTGGCTGATGGGCGTGATGGTGTTGCCCACCAGGGGCTCCTGAGGCCAGTTCTGGGTGAAGCTCACCTCCGAGCCGGGACGGCGCGCGGCGGCGGCCCAGGCCGTCCACAGCCAGAAGTCCGCCACGCGCTCGCCTTCCTGGACGGTGGGGATCCAGCGGGCCGGAATGGCGGCGCCCTTGTCGCCCTCCACCACGATCTTCATCAGCTCCGCCCGGGTCTTCAGGTAGGCGGCCGCCTGAGCGGCGCCGAGGGTCAGAGTCCCGGTGGATGATTCATACCTGAAGTTCTGAAATGTAGACAAAGTATTGGCCTTGGCATCTGCCAGGGATCCGCCCTGCCCCTTCACGCCGTCAAGGGTGTGGGAGGCCCACTGGTGCAGCGCCTTGGCGGTCCAGTCCGGCGCCAGGTAGGACCCGTGACCCCAGATGGAACCGATGTGCTGGCCGCCGTGGCCCAGATAGCTGACCTGGCCTTCGAGGATCTGGCCCGGGCCCACCAGGACCGTCCCATCCTCCGCAACCACGCGTTGCGGAATCGGAGGCGCGTTCTGGGCGATCTGCCGCCCGCCCAACCCCAGCACCCCGAAACCTGCCAGGAGCACCAGCAGTACCAGCCACCATCTTGCCTTCATCGAAACCTCCTTCAGGGCGGATTTCCTCGCCAAAAAGCAGTGTTCCATAAATTTCTATATTTAGGACAAAGTATTCTTAATTGTGATCCACGCCACGCAACCTCCGGCCCCCACAACGCCGTCTCCGCGGCAAAACCACTGGCCCGAAGGGGTGGATTCCAAGTACCTTGGGCTTGGTTCTTTTGATCTCTGGAAGGGATTCTTCATCCATGGCCCACCCCGCGCTTCTGCCCGTCGTCCTCACGTGCAACACGGACCTGCGCTTCATCGACCTGATCCAGGTGGTGGGGGCCGAGTTCCTCAAGCACCTCAGCTTCACGCAGGAAGACGGCGAGCGCTTGTGGCTGGCCATCCAGGAAGGCATCGCCAATGCCATGCGCCATGGCAACAAGCTGCAGAAGGACAAGCCCGTGAAGGTGACCTTCACGCCCCGGGTGGACCGCTTCGAGATCCGCATCGAAGACCGTGGCCCCGGCGTGGATCTGGAGGCCCTGCCCGATCCGAACCTCCCCGAGAACCTGCTCAAGCCCGGTGGCCGCGGCGTGTTCTTCATGCGCCAGGTGATGGACGAAGTCATCATGGAGCGTACGCCCGAGGGATCCACCCTTGTGCTCGTCAAGGCCCGGAAGGTCCGCGAACCCCACGCCTGAGGCCCTGCTAGGCCTGTTTGGGCGTTTCCACGCGATGGCCGCCGTAGATGCCGCGGTGGCCCACCAGCACGTAGGCCAGGGCGCTCGTGACGGCCAGGGGTGCGAGGAAGGCGCCGCCAAAGAGCTCGATGCCCATGAGCGTCGAGGCGAGGGGCGTGTTGCTCGCGGCGGCGAACATCGCGATGAAGCCGATGGTGGCCAGGAAGGTCGGCGGCAGGCCGAACACGGGCGCCAGGGCCACGCCCAGCAGGGAGCCGATGACGAACAGGGGCGTCACCTCCCCGCCCTTGAAGCCGAAGCCCAGGCACAGCACGGTGAAGCCCACCTTGGCCGCGAAGGCCCAGACGGGCACGCCAGCGCCCTGGTACACGCGCGGCAGCCACACGGTGCCCAGGTTGAGGTAATCCGTGCTGCGAAACAGGGCCGTCAGCGCGATGAAGGCCAGGCCGCCGATCAGGGGGCGGAGCCACCAGGCGGGCCAGCGGGCCCGCGTCCACCGTGCCAGGCCGTGCGACAGCTCGGAGAAGCTGCCCGCCACCAGGGCCACCGGCAGCGCGAAGAGCGCGAGCTTCAGCCCCAGACTGGGCGTGAGGGGCAGGGACAGGGCCGGATAGAGGTCGTGATGGGCGCCGAGACCGCGGCAGGCCCAGTCCCCCACGAAGCTCGCCACCCCGCAGATCACGAGGCCCTCGTAGTGGATCTTGCCGATGGCGATGACCTCCATGCCGAACACCGCACCCGCCGCGGGTGTGCCGAACAGCGATCCGAAGCCCGCCGACACGCCGGCCATGAGGAGCAGGCGCTGGCGCGACTGGGTCAGGCGCAACCAGGCCCAGGGCAGCTTCCCGAAGCTGCGGGCCAGGGAGGCGCCCATCTGGACGGCGGTGCCTTCGCGGCCGACGGAGGCTCCGCCCAGATGCGAAAGGAGCGTGCCGATGAGCACCAGGGGCGCCATGCGCGACGGCACGCGGCCCTTGAATTCGAGCACCTCGTCCATGATCAGGCCACCGCCACCCTCCGCCCCCTTGCCGTAGCGGTGGTAGAGCCAGGCGGAGGCCAGGCCGAACAGGGGCAGGCAGCCCAGCAGCCAGAGATGCTGCTCGCGAAGGTGGATCGCGCGCCCGAGAAGGAAGATGAAGCCTGCCGAAGCGGCGCCCGACATCAGGCCCACCACCGAACCCGCGGCGATGTCCCAGAACGTTCTCGCCACCTGCTGTCTCGAATCGAACATGCCTACGCCCTCCCTTCGCGCAGGCGCCATCAGCTCAAGGAGCGGTTTTGGGGCGGACACCATCGCCGGACTTTGATCCTAGCGGAGATTTCGGTAACAGGAATTCCTTCAGGCGACGTTCGCCCTCCATGCCCGTCGCGTGGTCCCCCTTGAGCAGGATCACCACCCAGGCTGGAACGCCGTACTGGGTCACCTGCCCGATGAACCAGCCGTCTCCGTGGCCCGAGCTTCCCGTCTTGCCCTGGAGGACGTAGTCCCCCTTCGAGGGCTTCAGGGATGCGGCCCTCACGGCCTCCAGGTATTCGGGTTTCACGGGCAACGCCTCGGTGTAGAAGCGTCGGATCCAGCGAAGCTGCTGCTCGGCCGTGACCTTCATCTCGCCCGTGATCCAGAAACCGTCGATGGGCTGAAGCGGCCCTGTGGCGGGGTATCCGAGCCTGGCCAATCCTGCGGCCATGCGGTCGGGGCCGAGGGCCCGCGCCGTCTGACGGAAGTAGCTCAGGCAGGATTCGCGGATGGCGCCCGCCAGGTCGATCTCGCCATGGTCGGCGTGGCATTCGCGAGGATCGCAGTGCCGCCGGTTCTCTTGCAGCGTGATGACACCCGCTTCGAGGGCGATCAGGGCGTGGGGCAGCTTGAAGGTTGAGCACGGCTGGAAGGCCTCCGTGGCCTTCAGATGGCGGCTCCATCGCGTCACGCGATCGCCGCGGTCCCACAACAACACGTAGTCGTTGGGCGCGAAGGCGCGCGCAACTTCGGCTTCGGTCCAGTCCTGAGCCCGGGCGTGGACCTGGCCCATCACCGCACAGACGAGCAGCGCGAGGGCCCTCATTTCACCAGCTGCCCTGCGGTCACGAAGCGCACCTGGCCCTTCGTGCGGGGCACCAGCTTTTCCAGGGCCTCCACGGTCTCGGGGTAGATGTGGCCGATGATGAGCACCGAGCCCTCCTTCTCCGCCAGCTTGAGAGCCCGCTCCCACTGCTTTTCCATCTCGGGGAAGGCTTTGTCGTCGTCCAGGAAGACGCGCCGCTGGACTGAGGGCACGTGCAGTTCCTCGGCCACGTCGTAAGCCACGCTGTCCTTCTCCGTGCGGCTGTCCACGAAGAAGTATTTGCGCGCCTTGATCTCCTGCAGCACCCAGCCCATGCGCGTGCGGTCCGGCGTGATGCGGCTGCCCATGTGGTTGTTCACGCCCGCGCGGAATGGAATCTCATCCAGCGCCATCCGCACGCGGCGACGGACCTCGGGTTCAGGAAGGTTGAAGAGGATGGCGTTGGGCCCCGGATCGCGGCCCGGCGCCGGGTAGCCGATAGGTTCCATGGGCAGGTGCAGCATCACCTCCTTGCCCAGGCGATGCGCGATCTCCGCGCTTTCACGCGTGTGCTCCTGGTAGGGCAGCACGGCCACGCTGAAGGCCACGGGCAGGCTGCAGAGCCGCGTCACCAGCTCCGGCTGCATGTAGCCGAGGTCGTCGATGACGAGGGCGAAGCGCGGCAGTGGGTGTTCCGGCTCGGGACTCTGGGGCTTGGCCGCCTCAGCCGGAGGCTTAGCCTTGGGCTCAGTCCCTTTTTTCTCGGGCTTCCTGGGTTCGGGTTTGGGCGCCTCGTGCTTTTCGGGGGTGCCGCGCTTGCCGCAGCCCTGCTGGCCCAGCACCAGCCCGGCGCCCAGGCCCAGGGCCAGCATGAGCACGGCCCAGCCCACCAGGGCCAGGGTGGAGGTGCGTTTCTTTTTGCTTCCTGCCATCAGTCGGGCTTCTTGACCGGCGGCGGGACTTCCAGTTTGGGAACGGGAATGCCATGCGAGGCCTGGGACTCAGCCTTGACGGCGGGAGTCGCCAGGGCCGTCATTACTCGGGCCAGCGCATCTTCGGTGTCCGCCATGCGAAGCACCTGATCGGGAACGATTCCCTGGCGATCGAGCTTCTCGCCCCCGAGCCCCACCCAGCGCTTGGAGACCAGCTCCACGGCCCCGCCCTGCTTCAGGAGGAAGCGCGTGCGCTCGACACCCAGGCCCGGAGTCCGCTCACCCAGGACCTTCGCGCCGCCCTTCTTGAGGCAGGAGGCCAGGACTTCCGGCGCGCCCAGGGTGGCACGTCCCACCAACAGCGCCAGGTGCGCGAAAGGCGTTCCCTGGCCCGACACCGGAATCTCGCGATCCGGCTTGCCCGCCTCCTGCAGGGTGGCGAAGGCGCCTTTCGCGCCCAGAGCCCCGGCCAGGGCGGCAGCTTCAGTCATGGCGCCCCTCTGGCATTGCCGCAGGTCCAGCACGAGGGTCTCCCCGTGATCCACGGCCGCGAGCGCCTTCTTCACCTCTTCGGCCCGCCCCGCATCCAGGTCCGGCAGCGAAACCATCAGCGCGCCCTGGCCGTGCTTGACGGCCACCGCGCCTGGCGTGAGGCGCTGGCGCTGCACGGTGGTCTTGGTGAGGTCTCCCGTGGCGTTGTAGCGGTAGAGGTCGAGTGACGACCCATCGGGCCCGCGCAGCTTGCGCTCCAGGGCCCAGGCGCTGAGCCGGCCGACGGAATCTCCGTCCACCTTGCGGATCACATCACCGGCCTGGATGCCCGCCTTGGTTGCGGGCCCGCCCGGTGTCACCGCGGCCACCGTGGCGTAGATGCCCCGTTTCACGATGATCATCCCCGCTTCGGCGGGGCCCGGATCCGGCAGGCGGAGATCTTCGGCGCTCAGGTAGGCGTTGAGGGGGTGCGAACGCTCCAGCACGGCCTGCACGCCGCCCGACACCACCTTGTCCATGTCGGGGGGGTCCACGTAATTCTGCTGCACGAGCGACAGCACGTCCTGGATGTCGGACAGGCCCGCCAGGGGATCCTGGGGCACAGCCTTGGCGCCCGCCTTGGACTGGGGCTTGGGCGCGTTGCCCTGCTGCATCACCGGCATGGTGAAGGCAGCCACGAGGGGGAGCGACAGGACCGAGAGCCAGGTGCGTGAGTGCATGGAAACAGTCTACGAGGAAACCGTCCGGCGTCCTCCTGCTATTGGCAGCGGACCGGGGCGGCCATGCGCTCCCTAGGCCTTCAGATCCATGGTCGCCTGCGCCAGTTCATCGGCGGTTTTGAGGACCTTGAGGTTGGCCTTGTACATCAGTTCGAAACCCATGCCCTGCACGGTTTCAGTGGGTAGGTCCACGTTCGACGCGCCGGGGCCGGCGGGCGTCGGGTCCTCGAACGCACCCGACACCCGCACCCCCCCCGAGGCTTCAGCCACCAGGTCGACGCGCTTGGCCTTGAATCCGTCCGACTGCTGGTTGGCCACGTTGTTGGCCTGCATGGCCAGCCCCGCGCTGGAGGCGCTGAGACCGGAAAGTGCAATGCCGAAAACGTCCATGGGGGAACTATCGGCAGCCGCCTAGGCGGACTTGATGAAAAATGTCGTGAGGTTCAAGCGTTCTGGAACCAGTTGCTGCCGGATTGGAAGCCCTTCTGCTTGGCGGCCATCTGGGCATGCCGGGCCAGGGCCAGATCGATGAGACGCGTCAGCAGTTCGGCGTAGGGCACGCCGCTGGCGGCCATCATCTTGGGATACATGGAGATGCTGGTGAAACCGGGGATGAAATTGAGCTCGTTGAGGAAGACCCTCCCCGTCAGGCGCTCCAGGAAGAAATCCACCCGGGCCATGCCGTAACCATCCGAGGCCGCGAAGGCCTTGGCCGCCAGCTTGCGGACGAGGTCCGCCAGCTCCTCGGGGATCTGGGCGGGGATCTCGGTGCGGCTCTTGCCGTGGAGGTACTTGTCCTCGAAGGTGTAGAACTCGTCGGCCACGATCACTTCGCCGGGACTCGAAACCAGGGGTTCGTCGCCGCCCAGGACCGCCACCTCGATTTCGCGGACATCCAACCCCTGCTCCACCAGCACGCGCCGATCGAAAGTGAAGGCCCGGTCCAGGGCTGCCGCGAGGTCCCCGGCCTGCTTCACCTTCTCCACGCCGATGCTGCTGCCCAGGTTGGCGGGCTTCACGAAGAGGGGCAGGCCCAGCTTGGCGCATTCCGCCAGACAGACGGCCTGCTCCCGCTTCCAGCGTTCCTGTGTGAGTCCCACGTAGGGCACCACGAGCAGCCCCTCGGACTCCCAGAGGCGCTTGGTGATCCACTTGTCCATGCCCGCGGCCATGGCCAGAAGGCCCGCGCCGGTGTAGGGCCGGTGCAGCAGCTCCAGGTAGCCCTGGATCTGCCCGTCCTCGCCCCCGGCGCCGTGCAGCGCGTTGAAGAAGAGGTCCGGCAGCGGCGTCGTCTCGGCGCCCCGTTCCAGGGGGAGGAAGGGATGCTCGCTGCGCGTCGGCAGCTCGCCGGCGGCCAGGCGCGCGAAGGGATCGCCATTCACCACCCACACGCCGTTCCGCGCGATGCCCATGGGCCGCACCTGGAAGCGCGCCGGATCCAGATGCTCCGAAATGGCCCGCGCCGTCACGATGGAGACTTCGTGCTCGGGGGATTCCCCGCCGAAGAGCAGGCCCACGCTCAAGGTTCCGCTCAGGGTTCCGCTCATGCCGCACCTCCCCGGACCACACGGTGGACCACGCGGTGGACCACGTGCGGGGCCTGCCCCGCCTGACTGGAACTCCGTTCCTGCTTCGTTCTCATGCGACCACTGTACTCTCAACCGGGCCCGATCGAACACTGTGACGACCGCGACGGCTCCGATGCGTTAGGCTAGGGCGACTTTTGGAGCTCCTGTGCGGACGGCCATTTACCCAGGCTCTTTCGATCCCGTGACCCTGGGTCACTGGGACATCATCCAGCGGGCTGAAAAACTCGTGGACCGCCTGGTGGTGGCCGTTCTGCACAACCCCTCCAAGACCCCCGCCTTCGGCGTGGACGAGCGCGTGTCCATGCTCCGCGAGCTCGTGGGCGACCGGCCGGGCATCGAAATCACCAGCTTCCACGGGCTGCTCGTGGATTTCGCGAAATCCCAGGGCGCCCAGTTCATCGTCCGCGGCGTGCGCGCCTTCAGCGATTTCGAATACGAATTCCAGATGGCGCTCATGAACCGCAAGCTGGCGCCGGAACTGGAGACCGTCTTCCTCATGCCCAAGGAGAAGTACAGCGCCGTGAGCAGCCGCCTGGTCCGGGAGATCGGCACCATGGGCGGCAACCTTTCGGAACTGGTGCCCGAATCGCTGCGCGGGCGAATCTCCGAAAGGCTCGCGAAGTAGGATTTGGAGATGGCCGATGACCCTGGATCTGGAGGCCCTGCGGGCGCTTGAGGCAGTGGTGAAGGAAGGCGGCTTCGCCAAGGCGGCTCTGGTGCTGAACAAGGCCCAGAGCGCCGTCAGCTACCAGGTGCGCAAGCTGGAGCAGTCGCTGGGTGTCGCCCTGCTCGATCGCGGCGCCTACCGGGCCGCCCTCACGCCTGCCGGGGAGACCCTGCTGGCGGAGGGACAGCGCATCCTCACCCGGGCCCGCCACCTGGAGGATCTGGCCCACCAGTTCGCCAGCGGCTGGGAGCCCCGGCTTTCGCTGGTCATCGACGGCATCCTGCCCCTGGAGCCGATCATGACGGCCCTCAAGCGCATCGCCGACGACCAGGTGCCCACCCGCATCCAGGTGAAGGTGGAGTTCCTGCGGGGCGTGCAGTACCGCTTCGACAAGGAGGAGGCGGACCTGATGCTCGTCAAGGATTTCCAGCCCAGCCCGAGCCTCTGCGCCATCGCCCTGCCCGAGGTGGAATGCGTGCTGTGCGCGGCGTCGGGCCACCCCCTCGCCTCCGGAGAAGTCGAACTCAAAGACCTGCGGAAACACGTGGAACTCTCCGTCCAGGATTCCTCCGACCGTGGGGATGATCGCCACATGTTCGGCGGAGAGCGGGTCTTCTACCTCTCGGGCTTCGTGCTGAAGAAGCAGGCCCTGCGCATGGGCCTGGGCTTCGGCTGGATGCCCCTCTACCTCGTGGAGACCGAGCTGGCCGCCGGTGATCTGGTGGAACTCAGCTATGCGGGCGGTTCCCGCTACACCTTCACCCCCCAGCTCGTCACCCGCCGGGAGCGCCCCCTGGGCCGGACAGGGCGCCTGCTGGCGGACCACCTCTGCCGGGCCATCGAGGATTCCGTGGGCTGATCCGGGACCGACATGGTTTTTTCCTCTGAATAGTGGAGTTCAGACCCAAACCACCCGAAGAGGGGGTAGAGACGTCTTGATGCTGCTGCGTGCCCTGGCTGTTCTAAGCCTCATCCTCCCCCTGGCGGCCGAGTCCGCGGGGACCTTCCCCGTCCGGCGCTACGGCACCGAGCATGGCCTGTGCAGCGAGGTCGTATCCGCCCTGGTGCAGGATCATGCGGGGCAGCTGTGGGTCGGCACCGAAGGAGGCCTTTGCACCTTCGACGGGCGCCAGTTCAATCCCTTCAACGGGCCCCTGCCCCCGGGATTCGTGCAGCACCTGTTCGTCGATCTGGACGGCGCCGTCTGGGTGGCCACCGATGGCGGCCTGGCCCGCATCGACCACGGCCGCTCGCATCGCCTGGGCGAAGCCGAAGGCATCCCGCGCGGATCGGTGGAGGAAGTGGCCCGGGACGCGGACGGTCACCTCTGGGTGCTCACCTCCCAGGGTGTGCGGGTCGAGGATGCCTCCCACGGCTTCATCGCGCCCATGCCCTGGCCCGACCCGGAGCTGCCCGCCCACTTGTTTGCGGATCCCTCCCTGCCCGGCGCCTGGGCCATCACCTCCCGCGCCATCTGGCGGTGGCGGCCCCAGGGTTGGGTGAAGCAGGACCCCCCGCCCTGCGCGCCGGGCGAGATCCTCCTCGACCTTTCCGTGGATGGCGAACGCGATCTCTGGGTGCGAACCATCAGCACCCTGTGGCATCTACCCGCCGAAGGTCCGCGGACCTGGGTCGGCCTGCCCATGGCCGGTGGCTACAGCCACATCTCGAGGCTGAGCCGGGATGCCCGGGGCTGGGTGTGGGTGGACAGCACCGCCGGCCTGTGGCGCGTGCGCGGGAGCCACCGTGAACGCTTCGGCCACGCCCAGGACGATGCCCGCGGCGGCATGGTCGACCAGGACGGCGGGTTCTGGCTGCGCACCGACAAGGGTGTGCTTCGCGTGCTCGGCCAGACGCACTGGCGCACCTACGGCCCCCAGGACGGGCTGCCCCAGGACACCACCTGGCAGATGATCCGCGATCATCAGGGCCACCTCTGGGTGGCCACGGACAAGGGCCTCTGGGTGGAGGCAGGGGGAAAATTCAAACGCACCGTCCCGGGTCGTTTCCTCGTCCTGGCCCTGGGGAAGGACGACACCCTCTGGGCGGCGGGGAGCCCCGGCGGAACCGTCCAGGTCATGGATACGCGCACCCTCAAGGGCCGGAGCATCCGGATCGAGAAACTCCCGGTGGCCCGCATCACCGCAGCCCTGACCATCGATGCCGAGGGGCACCCATGGCTGGCCAACGACCAGGGCGGCGTGGTCCGGGGCACCCGTGCGGGCTCGGGATGGTCCTGGGAGTCCATGCCCATCGGGGGTCTGCCGCCCCGGGGGGTCAAGGGACTGCTTGCCTTGCCGGGGGGCGGTGTCCTGCTCCTCCATGACCAGTCCGCTTCCACCTGGAAGGCGGGACAGTGGAAGCGCCTGCCCGATCTCCTGACGGATTTGCCCTTCACGGCCGCCGCGCGGCCCGATGGGAAGGTGGTCATCGCCTACAAGGATTCCGGGGCGCTCACCGTGCATGCGCTGAAGGACGGCGGCCTCGTCCGCACGGCCGTGCTCAACCTCGCGCCGCCGGGAACGAACATGGTCTTCTACAGCGTTGCCCTCGGAACCGATGACCGCATCTGGATCGGCACCGCCCATGGACTCGGCTATGTGGACGGAGACCATCCAGAAACCTTCCGCATTCTCGGCACCGAAGACCGCCTCGTCAGCCCCGAGTGCGACCAGGGCGCCATCTTCGCGGAACCCGGCCGCATCTGGATCGGAACCCCCTCGGGCTTGATGAGCCACGACCCCCGGCCCAGCCCTCCGCGGCAGGAACTGAGGGCCCCCCTGATCCTTTCCGCCCAGGCCGGCGGGAAGGAGCTCGAAGGGCTCGATCAGATCCCTGAACTGACCCGGAAGCACAACGAGCTCGAACTCCGCTTCATGGTTCCCAACTACCAGGTCCAGGACACCCTCACCTATGCCGCGAAGCTGTCGGACGTGGATGCGGACTGGATCAAGCTCGACACGCCCCACCTTCGTTACGCCGGGCTGCAGGCGGGCCCGCACGTGCTGGAACTGCGGGGCCTCACCCCGCATGGTGTTCTGGGACCGGTGACCACCTTCCGTTTCAGGGTGCGCCCGGAATGGTGGGAACGCTGGTGGGTGCGGGGCCTGGGACTGCTGGGCCTGGCCGGTCTCATCGTGCTGCTCGTGAAGGTCCGCCAGGCGCGCCTCGAACAGCGCAACCGCGAACTCATGGAGGAAGTGGCCCGCCAGACCTCGGCCCCGCTCGCAGCCTCCCGGGCGAAGAGCGCCTTCCTGGCCAACATGAGCCATGAACTGCGCACGCCCCTCAATGCCATCCTGCTCTACTCGGAGATCCTGCAGGAGGACATGAAGGACCCCGCCCTGGGCGAACTTCGGCAGGACGCCCGCAAGATCCAGAGCGCCGGCAGACATCTGCTGGGCCTCATCGACGACATCCTGGACCTGTCGAAGATCGAAGCGGGCCGCCTCCGCCTCGAACTCCAGGACATCGAGTTGCATGCCTTCATGCATGACCTCGATGCGACCATCCGCCCCCTGGTGGAGAAGAACGGGAATCGCTTCGAGATCGATATCCATGAAGCCGCCGGACGCATCTGCTCCGACCCCGTCCGCCTCCGCCAGATCCTGACGAACCTGCTGGGCAATTCGGCCAAGTTCACCGACAAGGGCTACGTGCTGCTGAAGGCCTGGCCAGAAGCGGAGGACCTCGTCGTCGTCGTCCAGGACAACGGGATCGGAATGACACTCGAGCAACAGGCCAAGGTCTTCCGCGAATTCGAGCAGGCCGATGACAGCACCACCCGGAAATTCGGGGGCACGGGCCTGGGGCTCACCCTGGTGCAGAAATTCATGGGCCTTCTGGGCGGAGAACTCGCGCTGGAATCCATGCCCGGCCAGGGGACCACCTTCACCCTGAGGTTCCCCAAGGCCGGGCCCAGCCAAGATCTTCAGGTCCAAGAGGACTGATCCATCCCGTCGGAAAATCAAGACATTTGCATAAACAACCGTTGAGGCGTATAACGACACGCCGCCATTCGCACAACCCTGGGAAAGGGGATGGGCATGCGCATCAATCAACCGGTTACCAACGTCGAAATCCAGCTTCGCGACGGACAGTACATCGTCTCGAAGACTGACACGAAGGGCCTGATCACCTATGTGAACCAGCCCTTCCTCGAAATCAGCGGATTCACGCACGAGGAGCTGATGGGCGCTCCCCACAACATCGTGCGCCATCCCGACATGCCGCCCGCAGCCTTCGCCGACCTCTGGCGCACCCTCCAGGCGGGCAAAGCCTGGCGGGGCATGGTCAAGAACCGCTGCAAGAACGGCGACTACTACTGGGTGGATGCGAACGCGAACCCCATCTGGGAGAACGGTCGCATCGTCGGCTACATGTCGCTGCGCATGAAAGCCCCGCGCGCCAAGATCCAGGAGGCCGAGCGGGTCTACAGGCTGCTCCGCGGGGGCCGCGGGCAGGGATATGCCGTGAAGGCGGGCCGCATCGTCCGCACGGGTTGGCGCGGCTGGCCGGACGCGATCCGGAATCTCGGCGTGGAGGCGGGGATTTCCGCGGCCTGCCTGCTCGTGGGCCTGTCCATCCTGGGCCTCGCGTACTTCCTGATGACCTCGACGCCTCCCCAGGCCAACGCCTTACTCCTTTTGATCGCCGCGCTGGGACTGGTTCTGGACGGCTGGGTCTGGTGGGCCCTCCGGGCCAAGGTCTTCCGCCCCCTCGAGGAGATCGGCCTCGCCTGCCAGGCCGTGGCCTCGGGCAACCTGGCCTTCGACGCCTCGGTGGACACGGGTTCCGTCATCGGCCGCACGCGCCACGCCGTCAACATCATGGCCGGCAACCTCACGAGCATCGTGACCGACTTCGACACGGCGGCGAACCACATCGCCTCGGTGGCCCAGCAGGTGAACGCCACCGCCCAGTCCCTCTCCCAGGCCACCTGCGAGCAGGCCGCGAGCGTAGAAGAGACCGCGGCTTCCATCGACGAGATGTCGGCCTCCATCGCGCAGAACACCGAGAACGCCAAGGTCACTGACACCATGGCGAGCCATTCGGCCGAAGCCGCCATCGAAGGCGGCACGGTGGTCAAGGACACCGTCGACGCGATGAAGAAGATCGCCAGCAAGATCGGACTCATCGACGACATCGCCTACCAGACCAACCTGCTTTCCCTCAACGCCACCATCGAGGCCGCCAATGCGGGTGAACACGGCAAGGGCTTCGCCGTGGTGGCCGCCGAGGTGCGCAAGCTGGCCGAGCGATCCCAGGCTTCGGCGGCGGAGATCAGCCATCTGGCGGGATCCAGCGTCACCATGGCCGAGCAGGCCGGGCACCTTCTGGACGAGATGGTGCCGACCATCCGGAAGACGTCGGACCTGGTGCAGGAGATCACCTCGGCCTCCAGCGAGCAGAGCACCGGCGTGGCCCAGATCAACGGCGCCATGAGCCAGCTGAGCCAGGCGACCCAGGAGAACGCCTCTGCATCCGAGGAACTTGCCGCCACGGCCTCTGAGATGGGCCAACATGCGACCCACCTGCAGTCACTCCTGGCCTTCTTCACCCTGCAGGAGCACCGCGGCAGGCGGGCCTAGGCCCCGCGCTCAGCTGATCTCGGCCAGTTTCAGGCGGGCCTGCTCCCGGCGCAGCCATTCGGCCTGGGCCTCGCTGAGCCCCAGGGCCAGCACCCGGTCGGCGGCCTCGCGGCAGCGCAGCAGCAGGCTGCGATCCCGCACGAGGTCGGCCACCTGAAAGCGGGGCAGCCCGGCCTGCTTCACACCGAAGAATTCGCCGGGCCCCCGCAGCTCCAGATCGCGCTGGGCGATGCGGAAGCCGTCCTGGGTCTCCACCAATGTCTGCAGGCGCTCGTTCTCCGATCCGCTGATCATCAGGAAATGGCTCCGGTGGGCGCCGCGGCCCACCCGGCCCCGCAACTGGTGGAGCTGGCTGAGGCCGAACCGCTCGGCGTGATCCACCACCATCACGGTGGCGTTGGGAACATCGACGCCCACTTCGATCACCGTGGTGGCCAGGAGGATCTTCGCCTCGCCCGCAACGAAGCGCGCCATGCGGGTCCCCATGTCATCGGCCTTCAGGCGACCGTGCACCACCTCGATGCGCTCGTCGGGAAAGATGGCCTGCAGCAGCGCTTCCATGGCCTGGATGTCTCGCAGCTGCACCTTCCCTTCATCGGAAGGATCGATGCTCGGGCTCACGACGAAGGCCTGGCGGCCTTCGGCCAGTTCGCGCCGCATGAGTTCCCAGGCCCGTTCGGCGGAGTCGGGTTTGAACAGCTTGGTGCTGATGGGTTGGCGACCGGGCGGCAGCTCATCCAGCACGCTCTGATCCAGGTCACCGAACACGGCCAGCGCCAGCGAGCGGGGGATGGGTGTGGCGCTCATCACCAGCCAGTGCGGATCGCCACCCTTCTCCTTCAACGATTCGCGCTGCTTGACGCCGAACCGATGCTGTTCGTCCACCACCACCAGCTGGAGCTTGTGGAAGGCCACGGCCTCCTGGAACAGCGCGTGGGTGCCCACCACGTAACGGGCCTCGCCGCTGGCGATGCGGGCCAGGGCCGCCCGCTTCTCCGCGGCCTTCATACCTCCAAGCAACAGCTGCATGGAGGTCGCCTGATCGCCCAGGTAGCGGCGGAAGCTGGCGGCGTGCTGACGGGCCAGCACCTCCGTGGGCACCAGCAGTGCGCCCTGGCCGCCCGTTTCGGCCACCATGGCCAGGGACAACAGCGCCACGAGCGTCTTGCCGCTGCCCACGTCGCCCTGGAGCAGGCGGTTCATCACCCGGCCCGAGGTCAGGTCCTCCACGATCTCCTTGAAGGACCGGCGCTGCGCGCCGGTCATGGGAAAAGGCAGAAAGGATCTCAGGCGTTCACGCAGTTCGGGCGAGGTCTCCACCACGAGACCCCGGCGCTTCAGTCGCCCTGCCCGACGCAGGGCCACCCCCAGGGAGAACGCGAAGAGTTCTTCGGAGGCCAGGCGCCGGTGGGCCGGCGTCGATCCCTCTTCCAGTGCCAGGGCCTCACTGTCGTCCGGAGGCTCGTGCAAAAGCCGCAGGGCCGTCAGGGTGTCCGGCAGATCCCTCCCAAGCTCGAGGGGCAGCCAATCCTCGGTGATGTGGGCCCGGCCCAAGGCCTCGGTCACCAGCTTCTGCCTCACACGTCCCGTGAGCGGGCCCAGGCGGCGGTAGAGCGGCAGGTAGCGGCGCACCCAGCCCAGGCCGCTGTCGCGGTGGCCGATGTCTCCACCGCGGTCCATGATCTCGAACTGGGGGCCTCGCATCTCCAGGCCATGGCGGCCCATGGCGAGGGTGCCGAACACCAGCAGGCGGTCCCCCACCTTCAAGGTGCGCCCCAGGTAGGGCTGATTGAACCAGATCAGGCGCAGGCTGCCGGTACCGTCGACCAGGAGCGCCTCCGTGAGGGCCATGCGCTGGACGTGGGTGGTGCTCTGGCGCAGATCCTGGATGGTGCCGAGCACCGTCACGAGGCCCACTTCGGGCGATTCGAAGCCGCGCAGATCCAGGCTGTCGAGGGTTCTCAGGCTGCCGCGATCCACATAGCGGTAGGGCAGATCCCACAGCAGATCCCGCAGCGTATCGAGGCCCGCCTCCTGCAGCGCCGCCGCCCGCGCCGGCCCCAGGCCGCGGAGGACCGTGACCTTGGACGAGAGGGGAAGCGGCGCGAGCGACATGCTTCAGCCTAGCTCGGACGAACCCAGACGTGAGGCCTGGGCTCTGCTCAGGCCTCACCTGGGCGGTCCCCCTTTCCTGGCATAGAAATGATCGGGGCCGCCCCATGCCAGGGCGGCCCCGAAGGCGGGATCAGGGAAAGCTAGACCTGGGCGACGCTGCGGGCCATGGCCTTGACGAGGGCCTGTTCCAGATCGGCCCAGAGGTCCTCGGGGTTCTCGAGGCCCACGGACAGCCGCATGAGCGACTGGGAGATGCCGGTGTGCTCGCGGGCCTCGGGGTTCACCACGCGGTGGGTGAGGGCCGCGGGATGCTGGATCAGCGTGTCCACGCTGCCCAGGGACACGGCGGGCGTCATGAGCTTCACTTCGGACATCACCGTCGTGGCGGCTTCGAAACCACCCTTCAGTTCGAAGGCCATCAGGGAGCCGGGGCCCTTCATCTGGCCTCCGATGAGGCCCTTGGGATCCTGGCCCTGCAGACCCGGGAAGTGCACCGCGGACACGGCGGGGTGCTTGGCGAGGCGTTCGGCCAACACCTGGGCGCCCGCCTGCTGGGCGCGCACGCGCAGGGGCAGGGTGGGCAGGCTGCGGTGCAGCAGGTAGGCCGCGAGCGGATGCAGCACGTTGCCCGTGATGACGCGGACCTTGCGCAGCTCCGTGGCCCAGTCGTTGTTGGTGGCCACCAGGCCCGCGAGCACGTCGCCGTGGCCGCCGAGGAACTTCGTGGCGCTGTGGAGGACCAGGGTCGCGCCCAGCTTGATGGGGTTCTGCAGGATCGGCGTGGCGAAGGTGTTGTCCACCAGCACGGGCACCTTGCCGGCCTGGCGGACGACGTCTTCCAGATCCAGCAGGGCGAGCGTCGGGTTGGCCGGGGTTTCCACGATGACCATGGCGGTGTCGGGGCGGATGGCCGCGGCGATGCCGTCAGCCTCGGCCCAGGTCACTTCCAAACCCAGCATGCCGGAGGCCAGCAGGTGATCCGTGCCACCGTAGAGGGGGCGCACGGCCACGATGTGGTTGCCGCGCTGCTTGGCGGCCATGAGGCTGGCGGTCACCGCGGCCATGCCGGAACCGAAGGCCACGCATTCCTCGGCGCCCTCGAGCTGCGCCAGCGCCTGCTCGTAGCGGGCCACGGTGGGGTTGTAGAGGCGGGCGTACACCGGGCTTCCGATGGGCAGGCCGCCCATGGCCATGGCCTCGAGGCTGCGGCCGCCCTCATCCAGATCCTGGACGGGATAGGTGCTGCTGAGATCGATGGGCATGGCATGGATACCCTGCTCATGGAGGACCTCACGACCGGCATGCACCGCCTGGGTTTCAAGCGCCAAGGAAGGGGACAAGTGGGTCATGATGAGCTCCTGTCCCTCCAATGTAGGTTCGTTCAATTCGGTGTCCGGCCGAATTCATTTCGTGAAACAATGAAAAACATGGAACTCGACCGAATCGACTGCGCCCTTATCGAGCTTTTGCAGAATGATGCTCGGTTATCCAACAAGGAACTCGCCGCCGCCGTGGGTCTGGCGCCCTCCTCCTGCCTGGCCCGGGTGCAGCGCCTTCGAACGGAGGGCGTGCTGAAGGGGGCCCACGCTGAAGTCGATCCGCAGGCCCTGGGCGTGGGCCTCCAGGCCCTCATCGCCGTTCAGCTGCGCCAGCACAGCCGGGCCCAGGTGAAGGCCTTCTGGAAGCACGTCATGGGGCTGCCCGAGGTGCTGGCCGTCTTCCACGTGGCGGGCACCCATGATTTTCAGGTGCACGTGGCGGTGCGCGACGCCCACCACCTGCGGGATCTGGCCCTCGACGCCTTCACCACCCGCTCCGAGGTAGCCCACATCCAAACGAGCCTCATCTTCGAATGCGCCAAGGGAAAGGCGATGCCCAACTACCGGGCCTAGATGCGGGGATTAGGCCGGCGGCAGGGAGATCTGCTCGCCCCAGCGGGTGACGGCCTCCACCACCTGGCGGAACCCCCGCCCCTTGCAGGTGAGTTCGTATTCCACCTTCACCGGCGTGGTGGGCAACACGCGGCGCACCAGCAGGCCCTGGCACTCCAATTCCTTCAGGCGGGCCGACAGCACCTTCTCGCCGATGCCATCCACTTGGGCGGCCAGTTCGTTGAACCGGAGCGGCCCATCCTGGAGGATCCACAGGATGCGGCCGGTCCAGGGCTTGGCCAGCAGGTCGATGGCCATCCTGAATAGCTGGCAACTGGCGGTTTCACGCGCGTCCATGGGTCGTCCGGGGCCCACCGTGGGCACCCCAAAGCTATCCCAAAGAAAGTCGCTTGACAAGGGGAAGCCACGGAACCAAGATTGCTGTCACCAGGAAACAAGCTTCCTTTGAGAAAGCCGCCGGAGTCCCCATGAGCCCCGTTCAAAACCCCAGTCCGATCTGGATCACGCGCCTGGGCCGTTGGGTGCTCAGGGTTCTATCCCTCCCGGGCGGCCGAAGCTGGCTGACAAGCTTTGCCGACCCCATGGCCGACCCGCCGAGAGCCCTTGGGCTCACCCACCCCCATCGAAGAAGGTCCCCTGTCCTGGTGGCCCCTCGAATTCATTCGTCGCGGACTCGGGCCACAAAAACCGAGTCCTGGTTTTAATCCCCCTCTCTACTTCCTTTTTCGTCACCGTCACCAAGCGCCGCCCGGATTTCGTCCGGTAGGGGTGGATGCGTCCACCCGCGGCCCCCCAGGAGCCTTCCATGCGCGCCGTTCTCGCGCTGGCCCTCGGCCTGTCCCTCCAGGCCCAGGACCCCGCCTATCCCGAAATGGGCCCCCTGCCCACCCGCAACATGTTCACCCTGCTTCAGGCGCCGATGACCTACCAGCCGACGGCCCCGCGCCCCATCGGCGCCGGGAACTGGCAGGTGTCCCTGACCCACGTGCGCGCCAATGTGTTCGAGTTCTCGGACCTGATCAAGGAACACCCCCCGGCCTGGTTCCAGGGGCGCGTCATCATGGACCGCCGCGCCCTGGAGGCCCTGGCCGCCCAGTACCCCGCGGCGCCCTTCGTCTTTTATTTCGACGAAGAGATCGCCCGGACGACCCTCCGGGTTCGGCGCGGCCTCACGGAGCGAACCGACCTCTGGATCGATCTGCCGGTGGAACGCCACGGCGGCGGCGACCTGGACGCGCCCATCGAAGCCTTCCACAAGTCCCTCGGTTTCGATCAGTGGGGCCGGACAGAGGTGGCCCGCAACCAGGCCGTCGTCGCCACCATCCGCTACGGACACCTCGACTTCGTTCGGGAAGGATCCCAGGCAACGCACCTCCAGGACCCCCTGATCGGGCTGGTCCATCAGATCCACCAGGGAGCGTCCACAGGCCTGAGCGCCACCTTCACCGTGAAGCCCCCCCTGGTCACCACCTATGGCTCGTACCGCGCCGGGTGGGACCTGGAGGGCGGCCTGAGCGGATGGTGGGACCTCGGTACCACCCAGACCCTCTATGCCGGTGCCGCCTACACCCACCGGGGTTCCGGCAACGCGGCCTACAACCACCTGGACTACACGTCGGATCTGGGGGCCCACCTCACCTGGCAAGGACGCAGGCAATCCGCCGTCCAGCCTTTCGTCCAGCTCTACTTCCTGAGCGGATTCAGCACGCCACGGCCCTTCGCGAAGCTGCACGAGGGCAGCCTCCAGCACGACCTGGGCCTGCACGTGCACCTGGATCGGCGCTCCACCCTGACCTTCCGCTACATCAACAACATCACCCACCACGAGAACACGGACGACGCCTCCTTCGCCGCGAGCCTCACCTGCCGCTTTTGAGCGTGAGGCCGCGTTGTCAAAGGGGGTGCTGATCCTCACCGGGGACGCGGCCCGCCAGCGTCCGCTCGATGCGCCGGTCGGGGACAAGCCACATCAGGGCCACCATCCAGTAAAGCCCGAAACCCGCCCAGCGATTGAAGAAGGAGAGCAGGATCGCGATGGCGTAGATCACGACGGAGAGCTTGCCCTTCAGGTCGCTGCCCACGGCGGCGCCAAGCAGGGAGCCCTCGCCGTGGAAATGGATCAGGCACTGGCTCAACAGGTAGTAGGCCAGCCCGGCCATGAGCAGCACGCATCCGTAGAGCGCCACGGGCCCCGCCGAGAAGTGGTTCTCGCCCATCCAGGCCGTGGCGAAGGGCACCAGCGACAGCCAGAACAGCAGGTGCGTGTTGGCCCAGAGGATGGGCCCGTTCACCTTCTTCACGGCATGCAGCATGTGGTGGTGGTTGTTCCAGTAGATGGCGATGTAGATGAAGCTCAGCGCGTAGCTCACGAAGGTCGGTAATAGAGTTCGTAGAGCCGCGAAAGAGTCGCCGTGGGGCACCTTCAGTTCCAGCACCATGATGGTGAGGATGATTGCGAGCACTCCGTCACTGAAGGCTTCCAGCCTGTTCTTTCCCATGCCCACCTCAGTTTCGCGATTGTTGTAGGCACGGTGGCGCGGGTCAAGGTTTCAGATGCTTCGCCGCCAGGCGCTGCAGGGAATTGAAACCGCGGAAGGTCGCCTGCACCTTCGTGGCCCTTTCGAAAACCGCGTTCGAAAAGGTGGATTCACTCTGCTTCATCCGGCACAACCACCAGACCTCGCGTCCCACCGCGCGGAAGGCGTCCACCTCCGTACGGAGCGTCTGCAGCCGCGCCTCGGCCTCCGGAGGCAGCGGCGCGTGCAGCAGCGCCACGTTCAGCGCCTTGGCGGAAGCCACCTCGGCCTCGCTGAATGGACAGGCCTTCACCAGTGCGGCCAATTCCCGCTCGGTCCTCAGAAAGGTGGCCACCTCATAGCCCAGCGAAGCCTGCAGATGCGTCTCGATGCGCCGTTGCAGGGCCGCCTCCGTGCCCTTGGCGCCCTCGAAGATGACATTCCCGCTGGCGATGAAGGTCTCAGCGTTCCGCAGTCCCAGGTCTTCGAACAGCTCCCGTAGCCGGGCCATGGTCACGGTGTGGCCGCCCACGTTGATGGCACGAAGGAACGCGAAGGTGCGACTCAAGGCGCCTCCAAAGCACTCAGGGCGCGGTCCGCCAGGCGGCCCAGATCCCCGCTGCCCTGACTGTTCGCGAGGTTCTTGGCCAGGGCCACGAGCAGCGCCTCTCTTGCGAAGGCGGGCAGGTGCGGCATCAGATCGGCCACGGCCGCCACGGCCAGCAGCTGGTGGGCGTGATTGAAGGAGGGATCATTGCGCGTGGCGGCCTCGGCCAGGGCCGCGAGCGCCTCATCGCCCATCCCCGAACGCACAAGCCCCAGGGCCTGGCCCATGGCCGGCCCCGGCTCTGCGTCCAGCACGGCTTCCAGCAGACCTTCGCAAGTGGGCTCAGCGAGAGCCGCGGGGCGAATGCGTTCCTCGGCCTCGTCGGTGGGGAAGAGGTTCACCAGGGCTGCGGCCTGGCACCAGATGCGGGGATCCGTGGGACGGGTGCGGGCGAGGTTGGCCAGGTAGACGAAGGACCAGGCCGTCTTGCCTTCCAGGTCGCGCCGGGCGTCCAACTGTTTTTCGCAGGCCGCCAGCACCAGCGCCGTAAGCGCATCCAAGGCCTCTTGGCCGAAGCGGATCCGCTCGGTGAAGCGATCCAGCAGGGCCACCAGGCCCAGATCGCAGATCTCCCGCACCCAGGGATCGAGGGCCGTCGCGTCCGGATCCATTCCCGTCCACGTCAGCGCGACCTGGTTCTCCCCCAGGCGCTTGGCCGCGCGGCGGGCCCAAAAGCTGTCCTCTGGCGTGGCCGCCACCCAGGCCGCCAGCCCGAAGAGCCGCCGGCCGGTCGCCTTGGGCCGCTCCAGCTGCTCGTGTAGATCACCCAGGTCGGAGACCAACACGGCCTTGTGGCCCACGTTGGCCATGTCCGTGTCCACGCGCCGCCCCAAGCGCTGGAAGTCGGCGGGCTCAGGCAGCTCGAAGCCTTGGGCCTCCGCATAGGCCAGGCCGGGCCGGCGGGATTCGATGAACGATTCCAGGTTGCGCCACTGACCACTGCCCTTCGCGGAAGCCACCTGGGCGGCCGCTTGGGCGGACCGGCGCCCCTCGTGGGCCGCCATGTGCAGTTGGATGCCGAGGGCCCGGTGGAAGCTCCGCGTTTCCAGCAGGGGTCGCAGCCGGAACACCGCCCGAAGGCCAAGAATGCCATGGGGCACGTGGGGCTGGTAGGCCTCCCAGTCGATGCGCGGCACCAGGGCTTTCACCGCCTCCCGCACCGCGTCCCGCACGCCGTCGGGCTCTGCGATCCGGGCCGCGAAGGCCTCGAAGAAGCCCGCCGTCGGCGTCTCCAGCTCCTGGGACCAGCGGGCCTCGGGGTTCACGCATCCTCCAGGGGCAGGGCCCAGGCGGAGGCCACGAGGCGCGCCCAATGATGGTTCCAGGCCCGTTTCCACACGAGGCTGCCTTCTTTCATATCCGAAGCTTCGAGGCGCTGGTGCAGGTCCTTCCGAAGTGCCTCCGCCTGGAGGCCGAGGGCGGCCTCGGCCAGGCCCAGCAGGCTCGCGCGCACCTCCCGAATCTGGTCGTGATGGGCGAGGTAGCCCGCGGATTCGGGCGAGGGGGCCGACGCCCGCAGGCGCTGCCACTCCTCATAGGCTGAACGGGCGGCGGGATCCTCCCGCAGGGGCGCCTTCACCTGCTGCCAGCCCTTGCCCGCGTCCAGGGCGGGTCCCGCGCGCAGGATGGATTCCCGCAGCTTCACGGCCTTGGCCACGTCCCGGTCGAGGTGCTTCAGGGCCACGAAGGTGCGGGGCTTGTCGCGCTTCTCGCGCCGGTCGAAAAAGGCGTTGAGGGCCGAAACCACCAGGTCCATGGGCACGCCGTCGGCCTCCCAGGCCAGCACCTGCCGGTAGTCCTCGGTGCTCAGCAGGCCGGCCCGCCCCCAGGCCCGGAACGCCCATTCACGTTCCAGCCAGTCCTTCTCCTCCCGGCTGTAGGGCATCAGCGACTCGAAGTGGGGCTCGCGGAAGGGTTCGCGGGAGCTTCCGGCACCAGCCAGGTGCCGTCCTTCAGGTGCAGGGCGCCGTTCTCCCAGGCCAACACTTCCTCGGGAACGATCTTGGCCTTGGCGAAGCCCCGGAGCCGGAAGGCCCCCGCACCCAACCGCTGGCCTTTGCGATCCCAGACCTCCATCTGCCACAACGTGCCCTGGTGGCTCTGGACCCTCAGGAACACGCCGGTCTTGCCCTCCCCGCCCCACTCGGCGTCCGCGGGCACCGAACGGGGCCTGGACGGCACCTTTCCGCACCCGGCTCCGAAGCCCGCCAGGATAAATGTCATCACCAGGATTGTGGATGATCGCGCCATGCCCACATTCTACCCGTTAGACTAGGTTTCGAGGGGGGCATGGTCCTGATCCGCGAACAGATTCGATACAAGAGCCGCAAGGAGATCGACAAGCTGCGGGAGTCCTGCCGCCTGGCGGCCAATGCCCTGCGCATCGCCGCCCGGGCCGCACGGCCTGGCGTGAGCCTGCTGGAGCTGGACAAGATTGCCGAGGCCTACATCCGCCAGCACGGGGCCACCCCTAGCTTCAAGGGCTACCACGGCTTTCCCGGCACCCTCTGCACCTCCGTGAATGACAAAGTGGTGCACGGCATCCCCACCAAGTACGTGCTTCAGGAAGGCGACATCATCGCCATCGACTGCGGGGCCAAGCTCGACGGTTTCCACGGCGACACCTGCCTCACGGTGGGCGTGGGCAAGATCACGGATGAGGCCCGCATGCTCATCCAGACCGCCCAGCTCGCCATGTACGTGGGCATCGAGCACTGCCGGCCGGGCCTGCGCCTGGGCGACATGGCCACGGCGGTCCAGAACTTCGCCGAGGAGCGCGGCTACTCCGTCGTGCGCGAATACATCGGCCACGGCCTGGGCCGTGACCTGCACGAGGATCCGCAGGTGGTCTTCGCCGAGCAGAAGCCCGGCACCGGTTTCCGCATGGAGCCCGGCATGACCATCACCATCGAGCCCATCCTCAACACCGGCAGCCACAAGTGCCTGGTGGAGCCCGACGGCTGGACGGTGCGAACCCGCGACGGCGGCCTCTCCGCCCAGTTCGAGCACGACATCGCCATCACCCGCAACGGCCCCGAGATCCTCAGCATCCCCGATCCTGAATTCGAATTAGAGGACGGCCTGTAGCACTGCTTCCGGAAGAAGACAGGGTCCGGGAAACTTTTTCACAAAATCTGATATATTACATGCACAACCATCAAGGCACGCGTCGGCCTTCGGAGGAGCGCATGAGCACGATCACGAGGAGGGGCCTGAAACAGGCCGGACCACTGTTCTTCGTTCTGGGCTGCCTGAGCCTTGCCGTGGTCTTAGCCTGCGCGTCGAGCGGCCATGCGCCAAGCGTTTCAGGCAACAACAGCAGCGGCAATGGCAGCGGCAGCCTGAGCCTCAGCGTCAGTGCGCCCGAGCAGGGCTACGTCTACCTTGATGGCAAGTACACGGGCCAGCTTACTCCCGCGAAACTGGCCGTCACGGCCGGCTCCCATCAGGTCGGCGTGGCCCTGGCCACCTCCCGAACCTACCTGCGGCACTCCGTCGACGTGGTGGACAAGGATGTCCAGCTCACGCTGGACGCGACGGCGGACCTGCAGGCGCCCAGGACCTGGAAGGCCCTGTGGGTCGGCATTGCCAGCGCCACGGGCACGACCACCGCGGGCCAGTGCACCACCGGATTCACGACGGCCGAACTGGACGCCGGGTACAACTTCTTCACCTGGAGCGTCGCGCACCACTTCGAACCCTACTCCTACGGCACCATGAAGTGGGACATCACGCGGGTCGATGTCGTGAACCCCGTGTCCCTCACCTACGGCAGCATCGGCTACACGCTCGAACCCACGACCATGATGCCCCTGCTTCCCCAGGTCCAACCCGGCGTCTACGACGCGGTCTTCGTCTTCTGGCGGGAAAGCCAGGGGACCTGCAGCTTCAAGAGCAACTACTTCGGCCTGGCCTGGACGGATCCCACCCAGCTGGCCACCCAGAAGACGGGCTACATCACCGTGAAGATGGATGCCCAATCCGATCTCCAGACGGTGATCAACAACTACATGGCCAACGATCCCGGCGTCTGGATCCATGAGTGGCTCCACACTGTCGGCGAATCCTTCTACCAGAGCAAGGGCTGCAGCCTGCCCAGCGCCAGCCTAGGCGGTGGGCTCGTAATCCACGCGGCGCAGTCCTACGGCTACGCCTTCCCCTGGATGAACTGGTACGAAGATCTCATTTCAGGCAGGGTGAAGGATCTCAGTGGCACGGGGTATCTCGGCATCGGTCCCGACGCCCTGCTGAAGACCAACGTGCGGGAAGCGGCCACCAAGTAGGGAATCCGGCCGGGAGGGTCTCAACGCCTCTCTTCCGGGGGAGTCGGCCCTGGCTGGTAGAGGCCTTCGCGCCGGATCTGCATGAGGGGCGTGGGGTCGGTCACCTGGGCCCAGCCGAGCTTCGCGTAGAGGCCGTGGGCGTCGCGGGTGGCCAGCATGAGGCGGCGCATGCCCGCCACCTCGGGGAGGTCCATGAGCGCGCGGACCATGGCGGCGGAGAGACCGAGGCCCCGGTGTTCCTCCAGCACGAAGACATCGGCCAGGTAACCGAAGGTCGTGTGGTCCGTGATCAGCCGCGCGAAGCCCACCTGGGCGCCTTCGGGCCCGTAGGCGCCCACGCAGAGGCTGTGCCTGGCGGCCTTTTCGACGACCTCGCGGGGGATGCCCGGAGACCAGTAGCAGCGGGACAGGAAACCGTGGATCACGTCGAACTGGAGCTCCGCAGGGTCCAGCGAAATCCGGTACGTGGCAGGGATGGCGGCCATGGAGACCTCAGGTGAGAGATGCCGGTTCAGTTTTCCGCCCAGCGTCGCACGGATTCCGGCAGTTCCGGCTGGGGTCCAGAGAATCCCACCTGGCCCAGCACCTCGGCCACCGGGACATTGCCGTCCCTCCCGCGGAAGAGGGCCCGGACGACGCCTTCGGCGGCCAGGTCCCCGCCGCATTTCAGGAAGCGCTGCTCCAGGTAGAACCATTTGGCGTCCCAGCCCAGCAGGCGCGTGTGCAGTTCGTAGCGCTCGAAGGGATCCAGGCTGCGGCGGTAGCGCATGGACACGCCCCCCACCAGCGGCTTCCAGCGGTTCCGGAGCATGGCCCGACCCAGCCCCGTGCGGAAGGTGAGGTCGAAACGTCCCAAGTCCATCACGCTCAGGAAGCGCCCGTTGTTCATGTGGACGTTCACGTCGAGGTCGTTGGGCCAGACGCGGAAGACGAGGACCGAGGTGGCCAGCGCCTCCAGGGGTGGTCGGAACCGAAGGCTGAGGCCTTTCCAGAGCGTGCGCAGAATCAGAACCATCCGACTAGCCTAGCGGCCCGTTGCGCTACCGTGGAGACATGGTTCTGACGATCCAGGCTCCCGCCAAACTCAACCGTTTCCTCGCCGTGCTGGGCCGGCGCGCCGATGGCTTCCACGCGCTGGAGCTGGTCACGACGGTCCTCGATGGGGTGTCGGATCTCATGGATACCCTGGAGGGAGCGCCGGCTCAGGCGCTGTCCCTCGCCATCTCGGGCCCCACGGGCGAAGGCCTGGTTGCCGACGAAACCAACCTGGTGATCAGGGCCTGGCGCCTGCTTGAAGCGGCCGCGAAGCGCCCTCTCCCCGCCGCCTTGAAACTGGTCAAGCGCATCCCCCACGGCGCGGGCCTGGGCGGCGGCAGCAGCGACGCGGCGGCAGCCCTGCGCCTGGGCAACCGGCTCTTCGAGCTCGGTCTGGCCGACGGGGATCTGCTGCGCATGGCCGCCACCCTGGGCAGCGACGTCCCGCTCTTCCTCCTGGGAGGCACGGTGCTCGGGCTCGATCGCGGTGAACGCGTGTTCCCCCTTCGCCCGGTGCCCCTGGAACCGATCCTCCTCGTGCATCCCGGCCTGCACGTGAGCACGCCCAGCGTCTACCGGGCCCTGCAGGACGTGGGCTATCCCGCCCCCGAGCCCCTGGCCTCGCAACCGGAGGGCGCCGCCCCCCCCTGGCGCAACGACCTGACGGCCGCCGCGCTGCGCGTCTGCCCGGCCCTGGCCGAGGTGCGCGAAACCTTGCATGCTACCGGCGCCGAGCCCCTGCTCTGCGGTTCCGGCAGCTGCTGGGCCGGACGATACGCCAGCCCCGCGGCGCGGGACGACGCGAGGCGACGAATCGCACTCCAGAATCCGGGATGGAAAACCTGGTCGGTTTGATCCGAGCTTGATTGCTGGATTCAACCTATCGGGAATCCTGTCTGATTCTACAAGCTGAAGGAATCCACCCTGACCCCCGCCCATCTCTTCGACGGCGTCCTGGCCACCCTGGACAACCTCAAGACCCCGGCGCGAAAGGAATAACCCCGACAGGCCGCCTGCGCGCCAGGGACACGCTGTTCAGACACGCGGCCCCGGGCTCGGGCATGATGGTAGGTTCCGAGGTGGCCATGCCCGCTCCAGCCCTCCGTATCCGCGGTCTCCGCAAGGCCTTCCCCAAGGTCGTCGCCGTGGATGGCGTGGACCTGGAGGTGGCCCGGGGCGAGGTCTTCGGCCTGCTGGGCCCCAACGGCGCCGGCAAGACGACAACCCTCGAAATCATCGAAGGGCTCACGAGTGCGGATGCCGGGAGCATCGAGATCCTGGGCCTGACCTGGGAGCAGCAGGGACAGGAGATCCGCTCGCGCATCGGCGTGCAGCTGCAGAGCACCAGCCTCTTCAACAAGATCACGCCGCGGGAGGCCCTGGACCTCTACGGCAGCTACTATCCGAAGCGCCGCGGCACCCAGGAACTGCTGGACCTCGTGCAGCTCGAGGAGAAGGCCGACGCCTACCACGTCACCCTCAGTGGCGGGCAGCAGCAGCGGCTGGCCCTCGCCATGGCCCTGGTGAATGATCCCGAACTGGTCTTTCTCGATGAGCCCACCACCGGCCTGGATCCCCAGGCCCGGCGCAGCCTCTGGGACGTGGTGCGGCGCATGAAGGGCGAGGGCCGCACCGTGGTGCTAACCACCCACTACATGGACGAGGCCGAGGCCCTCTGCGACCGGCTGGCCATCATGGACCACGGCAAGGTGATCGCCACCGGAACCCCCGCCTCGCTCATTTCCGAACTGGCCATCCCCAGCGTGGTGGAGCTCACCTTCGAAGGCGCGGCGCCGGAACCCGCGGCCTTCGCCGCGCGCCTGGGCCAGGCCGTGGAACGGCGCGCGGATCTGTGGGAAATCCCGACGCCCGATCCCAAGACGCTGTTGCCGCGGCTGCTGGAGGCCGCCGAAGCCGCGGTCGTCCCCTTTCAGCAGGTCCACGTCCGCCGGGCCACCCTGGAGGATGTCTTCCTGCACCGCACGGGCCGGAGCCTGAGGGAGTAGCCATGATGCTCTGGAGACAGTTTTCCATGGAATGGCGGCTCTACGCCCGCGACCGAGTGGCCATGTTCTGGACCATGGCCTTTCCGGTGCTGCTCCTGCTGGGCTTCGGCACGATCTTCCGCGACGGTGGCGGCCCCAAGCTGTCCGTGGTGCGGGTCCAATCCGCGGTCCAATCCCCCCATGACGCGGCCCTGGACCAGGCCCTGACGGACTTGCAGCTAAAGGTGCAGACCCTCACGAAAGCCGAGGCCGAAGCCCGCTGGTCCCGCGGCGAAACCGCGGCCCAGGTCGAACCCGATGGCGAGGGCTACCGCCTGCGTCTGAACAGCTACCTCATGGCCCAGGCCGGCGCCACGGCGGGGCTGGTGAACCAGGCCTGGCTGATGGCCCAGGCGCGGATGAGCGGCGCCCCAGAACCCCAGCGCATCCCCGTCCAGGTGGAATCGCCGGGCCACAAGCGCTCCACCAACTACGCCTCCTTCCTCCTGCCGGGCCTGCTGGGCCTCAACCTCGTCAGCATGGGCCTGTTCAGCGTGGGCATGGTGAACGTCTCCTACCGCGAAAAGGGGAAGTTCCGCCGCCTCGCCGTCACACCCCTGCCCAAGTGGATCTTCCTGCTCGGTCAGGTGCTGCACCGGCTCACCATCACGGTCGTGCAGGCCGCCATCCTCATCCTGGTGGGGCGCCTGGTCTTCGGCATCCAGAACCAGGGATCGTTCTCCCACCTGCTACTCATCATGACCCTGGGCACGGGCTGCTTCATGGCCTTCGGCTTCGCCCTGAGCGGCTTCGCGGAAACCTCCGAGGGCTACGCCGCCATCTCCAACCTCGTCTTCTTCCCCCTGATGCTCCTCAGCGGCGTCTATTTCACGCTGGATGCGGCACCGGCCTGGCTGCAGCACACGGTGGCCCTCCTGCCCCTCGCGCCCTTCCTGCGCGCCCTGCGGGCCGTGTTCAACGACGGCGCAGGCTTGGCGGGACACGGGCTGGGCCTGGCCATCGTCGCGGCCTGGGGATTCGCGGCCTTCCTCCTGGCGGTGCGGCGCTTCCGCTGGTCCTGAACCGAAAAACTTGGCCCCTGCCCCGTTCCAGTCGATGGTGTAGGCATGACCTTCCAGTCCCCACCCCGGGATCTCCGGCAAGCCCTCGACCCCTCGGATCTGAGGGCCGACGGACTGCAGGCGCGGCTGGACGCGACGCACGGCATGCTCGATGCCATCTCCGAAGCCATCTACGTCCAGGATGCGGAGGGGCGATTCCTCGATGTGAACGAAGGCGCGGCACGGATGTACGGGTATCCCCGGGCCTTCTTTCTCGGCCGGACCCCCGAGGTGCTCTCCGCGCCGGGCCGCAACGATGCGGAAGGCTTCCGCCGCGCCTTCGACCAGGCCCTCCACGGTGAGCCCCAGCAGCTCGAGTATTGGGGCCTCCGACGGGATGGCACCCCCTTTCCCAAGGAGATCCGGCTGTACCCCGGCACCTACCTGGGTCAGGAGGTGGTCATCGCCGTGGCCCAGGACATCTCCGAACGGAAACGGGCCGAACAGACACAGCGGGCCACCTACCACATCGCCGAAGCCGCCCTTGAGGCCAGGAACACCCAGGAACTCTTCCAGCGCGCCCACGTCATCATCCGCGACCTGATGCCCGCCGAGAACCTCTACATCGCCCTCTGGGACCGGTCCACGGACACCATCAGCTTTCCCTACTGGGTCGACCAGCTCGACCCGGTCCCGGAGCCCCGCAGGCCCAAGCGGTACCTGACCGAGTACATCCTGCGCAGCGGCAGGCCGCTGCTGGTCAGCCCCGACACCCTGGCCGGTCTGCTGCAATCCGGCGAGGTGGATCCGCACGGCACGCCCCCCCGGGATTGGCTGGGGGTGCCGCTCCGCAATGATGCCGGCGTGTTCGGCGCCCTGGTGGTCCAGAGCTACACGGGTGACCACCGGTACAACATGGCCGACCACGATCTGCTGGCATTTGTCTCCGCCCAAGTGGCCCTGGCCATCGACCGCACCCGGGCCCAGTCCGAGCAGCGCGTCCTGACCGCGGCCATGGACGCCGCGGCCGATCCGGTCTTCGGCATCAACGCCGAGGGGCGTTTCATCTTCGTCAATCAGACGGCCGGCACCTCCCTGGGTTACACCCGGGAGGAGCTCCTTCGCCTGCACGTGTGGAACGTGGATCCCTCGGTGGATCCCGCGACGTGGCCATCCCGCTGGGAGCAGGTCAGCCGCCTGGGCACCCGGCGCATGGAAAGCCAGCACCGGCGCAAGGATGGCACGTGTTTCCCGGTCGAACTCAGCAGCAATTTCCTCCGAACGGAAGGGCGGGACATCATCTTCACCCATGCCCGGGACATCTCCTCCCGGAAGGCCGCCGAAGAGGCTCTCCGCGCCAGCGAGGAGAAGTTCTCTAAGACCTTCGAAGCCAGCCCGGACGCCATCAACATCAACCGGCTCGACGGCACCTACTTGGACGTGAACCCGGCCTACACGCGCCTGAGCGGGTGGAGCCGGGAGGAGACGCTGGGCCGCTCCACCCTCGATCTGAACCTCTGGGTTCACCTTGAAGATCGCGCCAAGATGCAGGAACACCTCAAGGCAGAGGGCCATTTCGTGGGCCTGGAGGCGGACTTCCGCATGAAGGACGGCTCCATCCGAACGGGTCTCGTGTCCGGCACCCTGCTCCAGGTCGCCGGGGAAACCTGTCTGCTGACCATCACGCGCGACATCACCGACCGCAAGGCCGCGGAAGCCGCCATCCGCTACAGCGAGGACAAATTCTCCCGCGCCTTCCACGCCAGTCCCGATGCCATCAACCTCACGCGGATCGACGACGGGACGTACGTGGAGGTCAGCGATGGGTTCGAAAAGATCAGCGGCTGGACTCGGCAGGAGGTCCTCGGGCGTTCGGCCCTCGATTTGAACATCTGGGCCGATCCCGAGGATCGGAAGCGGATCGTGGACCGGCTGAGGGCCGACGGCGAATTCACGGGGATGGAGGTCGCGTTCCGCCGCAAGGATGGCAGCCTCATCACGGGCATGATGTCGGGCAAAGCCATGGAGGTCGACGGCGTCCCCTGCCTGCTTTCCATCACCCGCGACATCAGCGACCGCAAGCGGGCGGAGGAGGCCCTGGCCGCCGAGCGCGGCCTCTTCATCGGCGGTCCGGTGATGGTGTTCAAGTGGCGCACGGATCCCGGCTGGCCCGTGGAATACGCCTCGCCCAACGTCCAGTCCATCCTCGGTTACAGCGCCAGCGATCTGGCCGAAGGGCGAATCACCTACGAAAGCCTCTTCCACCCGGATGACCTGGAGCGGGTGCTGCGGGAATCCGCCGAGGTCGAGGCCCGGGGCCAGACCCACTTTGAACAGCAGTACCGGTTGAGGACCGCTTCGGGCGAGTACCGCTGGTTCTACGATTTCTCCGCCGCGATGGGTCCGGGCCCGCGAGCCTCCCATTACCTGGGCTACGTGCTGGACATCACGGAGCGCCGGCAGGCCGAAGACGCCCTCCGGCAGTCCCAGAAGCTGGAGAGCCTGGGCATCCTCGCAGGTGGCATCGCCCACGACTTCAACAACCTGCTGACGGTCGTGATGGGCAACCTGAACCTCGCCCAGATGCACCTGCCCGAGCATTCGTCGGCCCTGCCCTACCTGGCCAAGATGGAAGCCACGGTGCTGCGGGCCACCGAACTCACCAAGCAGATGCTGGCCTATTCCGGGCGCGGCCACTTCGTCGTGAAGCCCCAGGATCTCAACGAGGTGGTCTGCGAGGTCACCCACCTCCTGGAGGTCTCCATCTCCAAGAAGATCCGCCTGCGCTTCGACCTGGCGGCCGAACTGCCGGCCATCCAGGCGGACGCCGCCCAGATCCAGCAGGTGGTCATGAACCTCGTGACCAACGCCTCCGACGCCATCGGGGATCAGGAGGGCATCATCCACCTCAGCACCTCCACGGCCGAGCTCGACGAGCATGAACTCCGCTCGAACTACCGCCCGGAGGGCCTGGCACCGGGGCGCTTCGTCCTGCTGGAAGTCACCGATACCGGGATCGGCATGTCCCCGGAGGTGATGGGCCGCATCTTCGACCCCTTCTTCACCACCAAGTCGACGGGGCGCGGCCTCGGCCTGTCGGCCATGCTCGGCATCCTGCGGGGGCACAGCACCGGTCTGCACATCCGCAGCCAGGTGGGCCGGGGCAGCACCTTCCGCCTCTGCTTCCCCGCCACGAGCGAGCGCCCCGCCAGTTCCACCCCCGCCCTCGACACGGTGCTTTCGCACCCCATCCACGGCCGAATCCTCCTGGTGGACGACGAGGACCTCATCCTCCAGACCATCGGGGCCGCCCTGGAAACCCTCGGGCTGGAGGTCCTCACGGCCGGGGACGGCCTGGAGGCCCTGCAGATATTCAAAGAGGCCGATCCCCGCCCGGACCTGGTGCTCATGGACCTCACCATGCCGCGCATGGATGGGCGCGAGGCCTTCCAGGCCATGTACGACCTGGATCCCTCGGTGCCCGTGGTGCTGAGCAGCGGCTTCACGGAGCGGGATTCCCTCCGGACCCTGTCGGGGCAGGGTCCGGCGGCCTTCATGCAGAAGCCCTATCAGATCAAGGAACTCCGTGGGCTGATTCAGATGGTCCTGGGAGACTGAGACCGGCGCCGGGCTACACTGGGAGGCTGGAGAGCCGCATGCAGTCTTCCAAACGCGCCCGGATGGCCATTTTCCTCACGGTCTTCGTCGACCTTTTGGGCTTCGGCATCGTCATCCCGATCCTGCCGCTCTACGCGCAGGCCATCGCCGACCATCCCAGCGACTGGATGGCGAGCGTCAACCATTTCCTCGGCCTGGGCGGCGCGGGAACCACGCCGGGCGCCTTCTGGGCCGGAGTGGGCTTCCTCAGCTACAGCGTCATGCAGTTCATCGCCTCACCGATCCTGGGCCGGATCTCCGACAAGACGGGCCGCAAGCCCGTGCTCTGGATCAGCCTCGTCGGATCCGCCATCGGCTACCTCATGCTCGCCCTCACGAGCCGCTTCGAGTGGATGCTCGCGGCGCGCATCCTGGACGGCATCACCGGCGGCAACATCTCCGTGGCCCAGGCGGCCATGGCCGACACCTCGGCCCCCGAGGAACGCTCCAAGGTGCTGGGCATGATCGGCGCCGCCTTCGGCCTGGGCTTCGTGCTGGGACCCGCCCTGGCGGGCCTCCTCAGCGGCAGCGCCTTCGGTCACCACCTGCTGGCCACCCGCGGCTGGCACCTGCCCTTCTTCGTGGCGGGCGGCCTCTCGCTTCTGGCCTCGCTCATGGTGCTGTTCTGGCTGCCCGAGACCCTCACGCCCGAGGTGCGCGCCCGGGCCCGCTCCCACGAGAGCCGAGGCCACGCCCTCGTGAAGGCCCTGAAGCGGCCCGGCATGCCCCAGATCCTCGGCGTATCCCTGCTGGCCATGGCGGGCTTCGCCATGATGGAGGGCACCTTCGCCCTCATGGTCCATCAGCGCTTCGATTTCCATCAACGCGAAGTGGGCTACCTCTTCGCGGGCATCGGCATCCTCCTCGTGATCTACCAGGGCGGCCTCGTGCGCGTGGTCGCCAAGCGCATCCCCGAGCGGGTGGCGCTCATCACGGGCCTCGTACTCATGGGCGTGACCCTGCCCCTGATGCCCAAGGCGCCCTGGATGTGGCCCTTCGTCCTGCTCTTCATCCCGCTCTCCTGGGGCAGCGGCATGGGCAACACGGCCGGCACGGCCCTGGCCAGCCGCCTGACGCCCCCTGAAGAACAGGGCGGGCTCTTCGGCGTGATCAACGCCATGACTGGCATGGGCCGCATCATCGGGCCCGCCGTCGGCACCTTCACCTTCGCCCGCTGGGGCGGACAGACCACGTACACCGTCGCAGGACTCACCCTGGGCCTGGCCCTGATGCTGGCCCTCACCCTTTCCCGCAAGGAAGTCCCATGATCCATCTGGATGGCCGTTCCCTCACCGCGCCCCTGCTGGCGCGCATCGCCGCGGGCGAAGGCGTCAGCCTCGACGAGGGCGCCCTCGCGCTCGTCGCCGAGAACCGGGCCGTGGTGGACCGCATCGTGGCCGAAGGGCGCACGGTCTATGGCATCAACACGGGCTTCGGCCAGTTCGCCACCGTCGTCATCGCCCCCGATCAGCTGCAGCTGCTCCAGCTCAACCTCATCCGCAGCCATTCCGCCGGCGTGGGCGAACCCCTGCCCAAGGATCAGACCCGCGCCCTCATGGCCGCCCGCATCAACTGCCTGCTGAAGGCCCACAGCGGCATCCGCCCCGAGCCCATCCGCCTGCTGGCCGAATGCCTCAACAAGAATGTGGTGCCCGTCGTGCCCTGCCAGGGCAGCGTGGGCGCCAGCGGCGACCTGGCCCCCCTGGCCCACATGGCCCTGCTGCTCGTCGGCGAAGGGCTGGCTTGGTCGGGCGACCGCCAGATCCCCGGCGGCGAGGCCCTCGCCCAGGCGGGCCTCAAGCCCGTGGTGCTGCAGGCGAAGGAGGGCCTGGCCCTCATCAACGGCACCCAGCTCATCACGTCGCTGGGTAACCTGGCATTGGAAAAGTTCACCCGCCTGGCGGCCCTGGCCGATGAAGTCGCGGCCCTCAGCCTGGAGGCCCTGCGCGGCACCCGCGCGGCCTTCGACCCGCGCATCCACGCGGCTCGACCCCACCCCGGCCAGATCGCCGTGGCCGAGCGCATGCGGGAGATCCTCGGCACCAGCAGCGAGATCGCCGACAGCCACCGCGACTGCCACCGCGTGCAGGATGCCTACAGCCTGCGCTGCCTGCCCCAGGTCCACGGCGTCACCCGGGATGCCCTGGGCTTTGCCGGAGCCATCCTGGAACGCGAACTGAACAGCGCCACCGACAACCCGATGATCTTCACCGACACCCAGGAATCCCGCTCGGGCGGCAACTTCCACGGCCAGTACCCGGCCTTCGCCTGCGACGTGCTCGCCATCGCCGCCGCGGATCTGGCCAGCATCTCCGAGCGCCGCCAGGAGCGCCTGGTGAACCCGGCCTACTCGGATCTGCCGGCCTTCCTCACCCAAAACGGCGGCCTCGAATCCGGCTTCATGATGGCCCACGTCACCTCGGCGGCCCTCGTCAGCGAAATGAAGGGTCTGGCCCATCCGGCCTGCGTGGACACCATCCCCACCAGCGCCGGCAAAGAAGATCACGTGAGCATGGGCCCCATCGCCGCCCGCAAGCTGCTGCGCGCGGTGGAGGCCCTGGAGCAGGTGCTGGCCATCGAGGCCCGCATGGCCCTGGAGGGCATCCGCATCCTGGGCATGGCCCCCGCCACCGGCCTGAAGCCCCTGCTGGACCGCCTGTCCCAGGCTTGCGCGCCCTGGTCCGATCGCGCGATGTTTGAGGAAATCCACGCCACCCTCGGCGCCCTCCGCGCCCATCAGGAAGCCCATTAGATGACCCAGCCCACCCCCTGGCGGACCGCTTGCGAGCAGGCGCTCCGGCGTTTTTCAGACGCCGATTCGATCCGCTTCTGGGGCATCGGCCACGAGGTCGAGGGGGGCTACAAGCCCATCTTCAACTACCGCTTCGAACACACCTACGCGGCGGTGCTGCTGGCCCGCTGGCTGGCGCCCGCCGTCGGCGCAGACGCGGAGGTGGTGGAGTGCGCCGCCTGGCTGCACGACGTCGCCAAACGCCTCAAGGATCCCAAGGGCAAGGACACCCACGCGCAGGACGCCTCCGCCCAGGTGGAGCAGATCCTCGCGGGCACGGATTTCCCCACCGCGAAGATCCCAGCCGTGCGACACGCCATCGAGCATCATGTGGGTCTCAAGCTCACGAAGCGTCTGGAGCCCGTTGAAACGGCCTGCCTCTGGGACTGCGACAAGCTCAGCAAGATCGGCGCGGCCAGCCTCATCCACTTCGGCTGCATCAGCGGCGCCTTCCAGCCCATCACCACCGCGGACATCCTTCAGCGCGGGGAGGCATGGCTGGACCTGGCCCGCGGCATCACCGCCAGCTTCAACACCGAGCCCGCCAAGGCGGAGGGCCTGCGCAGGCTCGCCTTTCTCGAGGCCCACTACGCCCAACTGCGCCGCGAGTGGTCCGATCCCATGGAGATGACGCCCCCATGAGCGACTTCCTGCAGCTTGCCCAGAGTTTGGCCGTGGCCCTCAAGGCGCTGCAGATGTACACCGCCTCGCATCCGCGCGCCCAGGAAAGCCTGGCCGTCGCCCACACCATCCTCGAGGCCTGGCTGCTGGATCAGGAGCGCGTCCAGTTCGTCGTCTCGGGCTCCAAGGCCTTCCTGGACGGGCAGGTGCAGGACACCCGCAGCCCCCATGTCTCGGCCCTGGTGCGGCTCGTCTCCGAACGCGGCATCGGCGGCTTCGTCTTCGAACGCGGCGTCACGCCCGACGAACTGCTCACCTTCCTCTTCGGCCTGGCCACCAAACCCCAGAAGCTCGAGGAGCTGGGCGGCTTCGAGGAACTGCTGCGCTCCTCGGGCGTGCTGCGCATCCGTGTTTCCCAGACCCGCTACCAGGAGGTCTCGGAAGGCGAAGAATCCGGTTCCACCGAAAAGGCGCCGGCCTTCTCCCCCGCCCCGCCGCCTTCGCAGTCCCCCGAGAACCTCGTCAAGTTCATCCGCGAGGCCCTGCTGGCCTCCATCGCCAAGGGCGGCGCGGCCAATGGCCTGAGCTCGGGAAGCCCCGGCGCGGGCGGGCCGGGGGCCGGGATCCTCGGCCCCGGTGGGTTGGGGCTCGGAGGCCAGGGATCCGGCGGATTGGCCTCGGGCGGCTCGGATCGCGACGATCTGGGATCCCTGCGCGGCTTCGGCCCCGCCGACCTCAGCGGCCTGGGGCCCCTGGGCCGCGAACTGGGCCTGGGCGAAGGCATGCCGACGCCCGGCCAGCTCGGCACCCTCCGCCAGGTGCTCATGGGTCTCACACCCGAGGTCCAATTGGGCCTCCTGGCGGGCCTGGGCAGCCTGCCGGAACACCCCGCCGGATTGGGTCTGGGCGTGAAGGCGCTGGCGGGCGAGATCCTCGCCGTGGCCACGAGCAGCCTGCTGGCCAAGGGAACCTCCTGGGGCCAACTGAAGGGCCCCATCCAGGACATCCTGCGCCCGCTCGGCGACCGCGAGCGCCTGGTGCGGACCCTCACCTCCCATCTGCGCATCGCCGGCCAGGACACCTCCCAGGCCGAACTGCTCCTGCGGCACCTGGACTGGGAGGGCCTCAGCCTGGAAGCCAAGCTGCTCAGGGTGCTCGAGGAGGGCGGCCTCTTCGAACTGAGCCTCGAGCAGCGTCTGGCCTTCCTCCGCGAGCTGCTGGAGGTGCGCCGTTTCGACGAATTCCTCCGGGTCCAGGAAGTGCTGGTTGAAACGCTCAGCAGCGACCGCCCCGACCTGCGCTTCCTGGGTGGCCAGACCCTTTCGGGCGTGGCGCGCTGGGCCCGCGACCCCGGTCTGCCGCCCGACAGCGAGGGCCCGCTGGCCGACGCGCTGCGCGCGCATTTCGCCTGGGAACCCGATCCCCCGATTCACCGCTGGACCACGGACGCCCTTGAATCCCTGCTCGCGGCCCTCGTCCACCGCGGCGAATTCGGCGCCGTCATTTCCGACATCCAGGAACTCGAAGGCCTCTGCGCCTTCCTGGACGAACAGCATCCCTGGCGCAACGAGGCCCTGGCGCGGCTCCGGGCGGCCCTCCACCGGCCGCAACTCCTCGACGAGGTCATCACCCACGCCTTCGCCTTAGAACGCGACCAGATGATCCGGGAAGTGCACCCCTACCTGGAATTCATCGGAGATCCCATGGCCCGGCACCTGGTGAGCCGGCTCGGCGACGAGGCCGACCGCACCCGGCGTGGGCGCCTCGTGGAATCCGTCCGCAGCCTGGGACCCGCCGCCCTGCCCGCCCTCCTGGACGCGTTGAGCGCGCCGGCCTGGTTCCTCGTGCGCAACGCCCTGACCCTCCTGTCCGATCTGGGCGACGCCAGCTGCGTCCAGGCCATCCTTCCCCTCCTGCGCCACCCGGAACCCCGCGTGCGCCGCACGGCCGTGCGGGCCCTCTGGAAGCTGGGCGGGCCCGTGGCTGAACCCCACCTGATCGCGCGCATGAAGGACACGGACGGGGAGACCATGCAGGAGATCCTCTTCGCGCTCGGGCAGCTGCGCTCCGAAGTCGGCCTGCCCCAGGTCACGGAGCTGGCCCAGGATAAGCGGGTGACGGAACGGATCCGGGTCCAGGCCCTGGATACCCTCGGCCACATCGCCTCGCCGAAATCCCTGCCCGTCCTCCTCGAATGCATCCGCAAGAAGGGTTTCTTCGGCGGCGGCGAGGCCCCGCCCATTCGCCTGGCCGCCGCCAAGGCCCTGGCGGCCCTGGGCACCCCCGAAGCCCGCGCCGCGCTGCAGAAAACCGTGGAAGCCGAGCCCAAGGGCGAAGAACGCGAAGCCATGAACCGCCTGCTGGAACGCCCGGCCCCGCTATGAGCGACGCCGCGCAGGCCCATCCGGATCCGCGCCAGCTCCTCGAGGCCTTCGAGGCCTTCACCGCCGCCTCCGAGCACCTGCAGGCCCGCTACGAGGCCCTGCAGGCGCAGCTGGGCCAGCTCCAGGGCGAGCTCCAAACAGTGATCGAGGCCGTCCCCTTCGCCATATGGGTGCTCGCCGAGGACGGTTCGCTGCGATTCACCAACCGGCCCCAGGGGCTCGAAGGGCGCTTCCTCCAGGATCCGGCCCCCTGGGAGATCGGCAGCCCCGGCGGGCAGCGCCGCTTCCAGACCCCCGAAGGCCGGGAGTTGATCTTCGAAGAGGAACGGCGTTCCGCGCCCCACGGCGGCACCATCGTCACCCTGCGCGATGTCACCGAGGCCGTGCTGCGGGCCCAGCAGGCCACGCGCGAAGACCGCCTGGCGGCCATGGGCCGCATGGCCGCCGAACTGGCCCACGAGATCCGCAACCCGCTGGGCAGCCTCTCGCTCTTCTCCGGCATGCTCGTGGAGGATCTCGCCGAACAGCCGGGCCCACTCGAACTCGCGCGCAAGATGCAGGAGGGCGTCAAGCGCCTCAACCGCGTCGTCGGCAACACCCTCGCCTTCAGCCGCGACCTCCAGCCCAAGGCCGGCACCGTGTCCCTGCGTCACCTGTGGGAAGAGGCCCTGCGCCACGCCACCCTCGCCGAGACGGTGCCCTGGGAGAACCTGATTCCCGAACAGGCCGCCTGGCGCGGCGATCCGGACCTGCTGCGCCAGGTCGCCCAGAACCTGCTCCAGAACGCCACCCGCGCCATGGAGGACACCGAGGCCCCCCGGATGAGCCTCAACGCCGTGGAAGAGCAGATGGACGGCCAGCCCTGCTGGCACTTCACCCTGTCCGACAACGGCTGCGGCATCCCTGCCGAGGCGCTGGCCAAGATCTTCGATCCCTTCTTCAGCACCTTCGGCGGAGGCACGGGGCTGGGCCTGGCGGTGTGCCACCGCATCATCGTGGCCCACGGTGGCCTGCTCTTCGTCGAAAGCCAGGTGGGCCGGGGTACGACAGTGCATCTGCGGCTTCCCGCCGCCGCCGCTGATCCTGCCCCGGCCACGGGGCTATAGGCGTTTCCCGATCTTGAGGACACTGTCCGACAGGGTCACACCCGAGGCCGAGATGTTGCCCATGTGGAGGTAGATCTGCGGCTTGCCGCCCTCTTCCACGATGGCGATGGAACCGCCCTTGGGAAGGTCGTCCAGCTTCGAGCAGATGATGAACTTGCCCGCGGCCTTCAGGGCGCCGACTTCCCCGCTCTTGGCCCAGGCGACCTTGGCGCCCGCATCCTGGGACACGCCGATCTTTTCAAGCTCGGCCAGCACCTCCGCATCCTTGCAGGCCACCTTGCCGGGCGAACCCGCAGCGGCCGCGAGGATTTTGACGAACTTCGCCTGGACGGCGGGAGGGATGTCCCCGGCCCAGGCGTTCAGGCCCGCCGCGAGCACCCATGCGCCCGCGAGCATTCCGAGAGAAAGACGCGATCGAACGGACATACAGCCTCCTAGAAGTTGTATCCAAGTCGGAAGGTGATCTCCCGTCCCTGGGCGGGGTTGGGAGACGGCGCGGACAGATAGCCTCCTGCGTAATAGAGTTTTTCGTCGGTGAGGTTGGAGACGCCCAGCGACGCGAGCAGCTTGAGGGCCTGGAACCGGTAGTTCCCGAACAGGTTCAGGATGGTCCTGGCCTCCTGCTGTCCCGGCTGAACGGGGTGGGCCTGGTCGTAGAAGTAGCGCGAACCGGTGTGGACCACCGAAGGCGCGAGGCTGAACGACGAGGTGAGGATGAAGTTGGCGTAGGCCGTGAACTTCAGGCGCGGCGCGCCCAGCAGGGTGCGGTCGTTCTGCGGTACCGCGTAGTCGGGCACCTGGTTGTCCTTCGCCTGGTAGTAGGCCCCGGTCAGGTTCAGGTAGCCCCAGCCGCCGCGGACGGCCAACGTCGCCTCCAGGCCCTGGCTGCCGGTCTGCGGAAGGTTCGCGTAGGATCCCGTCAACGAAGTGTTGGCGTAGACGATGGGATCCTCGATCTTCAGGTTGAAGCCGTTCACCGTGAGGATCATCTGGGGCGTGAGCTGGTAGCCCGCTTCCACTTCATAGGCCGTGGTCTTCTCGGGATGGATGGGGCCGCCTTCAAGATTCTCGATGACGGGGGTTCTGAAGGCGCGCGCCACCAGCAGCTTCGCGTGGAACTTGCCCATCACCTTCGTGAGCCCGAAGCGGGGCACGAAGGCCGACCCCGCGGCGCTGTGATCCTCGTAGCGCCCGCCCAATGTCACGTTGACGATGGGCAGGTTCCAGAGGGCCTGCGCGTAGAGGGCCTTGGTGGTGTAGCTGATGGTGTCGGAGCCGTTGCTCCACACCTGGCCGGCGCCCTTGGCCTTGCCCTCGTCCTTGAAACTCAGGGCGCCGAAGACGATGTTCAGTTCCTTGGACGCGTCCCAGATGCCCTGCACCTCGCCCGTGAGGCGGGTCACCTGCTTGTCGTTGGAGGCTTCCAGAGAGGGATAGAACCAGGGCTGGCTGAGCTTGTAATTGACCTTGGGTGTCAGCGTGAAGCCATCCGCCACCTTCCAGGCGTAGCTCAGTTCCGCGTACCGGTGATTGAATTCCATGCGGGCATATGTGGAGGACTGGTAGTCGAAGGTGGCGTAGCGATCCTCGATGAAGCGGAAACCCAGCCCTTTGCCCTGGATACCCAGGTTCACGTTGGCATCGTTCTGGTAGCCGGTATCGCGGTTCATGGGAATCACGGTGGTCGTTCCGGCGCCATCCCAGCTGACGAAATCATGGTTGGAGCGGATGCCCCGGGACCCCATCGCCGCCAGAGAGAACTTGAAGTCCCCGGCCGTGTCGCCGTACGAAGCCGAAAGCGTCTGGTGACTCCAGTCATCCGGGTTTCGGCCGAGGCTCACAGATCCCGATGCGCCCTTCAGCTCGTCGGCCCCGCGGGTCACGATGTTCACCACGGCCAGTTCGGCGAAGCCGCCGTAGGTCGCGCTGCCGGGACCGCGGATGATCTCGATGCGCTGGATGGTCTCCGTGAGGAAGCTGTTGCCGAGGTAGAGGCAGGCGTAGCGAAGTTCGTTGGCCTCCTGGCCATCGACGCGGATGAGCACCTTGCCTTCGTGGCCCCAGATGCCGCGTACGAATACGCTGGTGACCCCCTGGGTGTCCGTGCCGATTTCAAAGCCCGGCACCAGCCTCAGGACATCGAGCAGATCCCGCGCCCCGGAGGCCACGATCTCGTCTCGGTTGAAGACCGTGATGATGCCCGGGCTTTCGCGGAGGGTCATGGCCTTGGTGGAAGCCACCGTGATGGGCGTGTTGAGCAGGTCCTCCAGCTCAGCCGCCAGGTTGACATCCTTCGGGGGCGGCGCCTGGGCGTTGAGCAATCCGGAGACGAGCAGGAGCATCCATGCAGGTCGGTCATTCATCGAATCCTCCCTGACCAAATGACCGGCTCCGACCGACTCGGATGCCGGTGTGTTCCGTGGCCCTCAAGAGATCGCCATGGTTCCCCCATGACCCCAATGACACCCGCCTGATGTCCCAATCAGCCGGCCCGCCATGGATGGGCCAGACATCGGTCCTGGCATCTGAATGGATTAATTTTTGAATAAAAACGTGCGCCTGAAAGGCCGCACCGGGAAAAACACGGCAATAAACGCCTCAAAGGTGATTCAGTGGGCCATCATTGAATCCTTTTTTAATCTTTATGACTCAAACGCTCCGACGGTTGCGGGACGCCCGCCCAGGAATATGCGAAAATCGACGTCTTTACGGAGCATCCATGTCCCTGGTCCACCTGCATCCTGGCAAGCAGGCGCCTGAAATCGTCAATGCGATCATCGAGATTCCGACGGGATCCCGCATCAAGTACGAGATCGACCATCACACGGGCCTGGTGCACGTGGACCGGGTGCTGTTCTCCCCCTTCCACTACCCCGCCGAATACGGCTTCATTCCCGGCACCCTGGCCGAAGACGGCGACCCCGCCGACATCCTCGTGCTCATCAACGGATCGACCTATCCGGGTGTCGTCATCCGCGCCCGGCCCATCGGCATCCTGCGCATGACGGATGACAAGGGACACGACGCCAAGATCCTCGCCGTGGCCACGGATGATCCCACCTACGCCCACGTAACGTCCCGCAGCGATCTGCCCCCGCATTTCCTGCTGGAGGTCGAGCACTTCTTCCTCACCTACAAGGACCTCGAGCGCAAGACCGTGGCCAGCGACGGCTGGGGCGGCAAGGACGAGGCCCACGCCTTCATCCGGGCCGCTACCGCGGCCTACAACCGCGAGAAGAAGTAACTGGTGATGGAATCCCAAGAGACGGCCCCCGGGGTCGTCTGCTTCGACCTGGACGGGACCCTCGTGGATCCCCTGCTCGGCGTGCGCAACTGTCTGCTGAAGACCTGCGACGCCTTCGGGTTGGACCTGCCCGATGAGGCCACCATCCGCAGCTGGATCGGCTTCGGCATGCGCGAGTCCCTGGCCACCCTGCCGGGACTGGAAGACCCCGCCCGCCTGGAGGACGCGCTCGACTTCTACTGGGACCGCTACCGGGAAGACGGCGTCTTCGAGCACGAGCTCTACCCCGGCGTCTTCCACCTCCTGCACCGCCTCAAGCGGCAGGGCCACCGCATCTACATCGTGTCGGCCAAGCCCAGCCTCTTCGCCCGCCGCATCGCCTACCAGTTCGACCTGAACCTGATCTTCGACGACATCTTCGGAAGCACCCTCAAGGGCCGCTGGCAGCCCAAGACCGAGGTGCTTGGCGGGTTGGTGAAGCAGGGCACCGTCCGGCCCGGAGGCGTGTTCATCGGCGATCGCGGCGTGGACATGGTTGCCGCCCGCGATCACGGCCTGGAGGCCATCGGCGTGGGCTGGGGTTACGGCACCCGCGAGGAACTCCTCGCCGCGGGCGCGGAGCACCTGTTCGACACCGTGCCCGAGCTCGATGCCTGGCTGCGCATCCGCTTCCCGCAGCCGGAGCGATTCGACGCCTTCAGCCGTTCGGAGTAGACCAGCGGGTGCCCGCCGGAACCTGGGTCTTGAAGAGGTCCGGTGCCAGGCTGGCCGGCACCTTCGCGTCCAGCAGCTCCAGCTTCTGCCGCGCTCCGGTCGGATCCGTCCACTCCAGGGTGCCCAGCAGCCCGCGGCGTCCGGTGGCCTTCAATTCAGGCAGGCCGGCCTCCTTGGGCGTGAGCTTCACGGTCTCGCCGCCATAGGTGTCCACTCTGTACAGGCGTTCCAGCCGCGCCGGGTCCAGCAGGATGCCCAGCAGCGGGAAATCCCGCACGGCACGGGCCAGCTCGACCCGCTGGGCCGTGCGGGTATCCGGGTCGTACTGCACCAGGTAGTGGCCGTCGCAGGTGACAGTGAGGCCACCATTGTAGGCCACGCGCAGCTTGCCTCCGCGGGCCAGGGCCAGACGGCCTTCCCGAGACAGCTTTCCGAACACCGCGCTATCGCTCTCCTGGCGGAAGCGGCTTTCCAGGGCGGGCCCCTTGCTGAAGGCCACCCACCACCCGGGCGGACCAGCGAATGCCGGTGACAGGGCCAGGCAGAGCAGGAGCGGAAGGCGCACCTCAGCTCCGCTTCAGTTCGACGCTAAGCTTCGCCGTGCTGCCCTTGCCTGGCGCCGGACGGTGGATCTGGCCTTCCGTCAGCACCTGGCCCTGGAAACGCAGCTGGACCACCACCTCGATGTCCTGCCCGTCCATCTCAGCGGGCACCTCCAGGCGCAGCACGGAGGGTGCCCCCGAGCGGCCCACCATGGTCAGCTCACCCAACAGCGAGTTGATCGCGTCCTTGTGGTCGATGGATTTGGGCTTGGCCACCGGCTTCTTGGCTTCCACCTTCAACGAGGCCAGGGCCGCCAGGGGATCCACCTTCGAGGGTGGCTTGTGCGCATGGGCGGGTGTCGCGAGAGGAGGGTGTTGCGGCCCGGGTTCAGGTGACAGGACCGGAGCCTTGACAGGGAGCGCCGCGGGCGCCGCTTCAGGCGGGGCCGGGACAGGCTCCGGGCTGGGCACGGGCTCGGCAGAGGCCAGGGGGACTGCGGGCAAGGCCTCCGGCGCAGGTTCGGGCGGAGGCACTTCGTCCACCAGGAATGCGATGTCATCGTCCGCGGCTCCCGGATGTTCGGGCAACACAGGCGCCTCGATGTAGAAGCCCGAATCCTCGTCCTCGTCCGGCAGGGGCGCGGCCCCGGCCACGGCGCCGTAGGACGAGCCTTCCATGTCGAGCAGGTCGGTGACAGAGGGAAGGTCCGATAGGGTGAGGGGCTCCACCGAAGGGCGGGACGGTTCGGGCATGGGAGCCATCGGTACCGCCGAGGTGACCGGTGGAGGTGCCACGGCGATCTGGGATTCGCCCAGCACGTTGGTCTTGATGTGGAAGAGGGCCAGCTTGGTGATCCCCCGCAGCGTTTCGAAAACGCCCGAGCCATCGGAGGCCACCGATTGAAAGCTGGGATGCCCCTTGGGGTTGAAGGCCGCCTCCAGATCCTCCACGGGCACGACATTGCGCAGGTCGCGCTTGTTCCACTGAAAGACCATGGGGATGTCGTTCAGGCTGAGGCCCAGTTCCCGGAGGTTCTCCTCCAGGTTCTGGTAACTCTCCTTGCAGGCGTCCAGCATCGGCGTCTGGCTGTCCACCACGAAGACGATGCCGTCCACGCCCTTCAGCACGAGCTTGCGGGTGCTGTTGTAGAACACCTGCCCAGGCACCGTGTAGAGCTGGAGCTTGGTCTTGAAACCACCGACCATGCCCACATCCATGGGCAGCAGATCGAAAAAGAGCGTTCGATCAGTCTCGGTGTTGAGGCTCACCATTTCGCCGCGGGCCTTCTGGCTCGTCTTGCCGTAAATGGTGTTGAGGTTGGTGGTCTTTCCGCACAGACCGGGCCCGTAATAGACGATTTTCGCCGTCATCTGCCGGGTGGCGTGGTTGAAGAACACCATTCCAGGACCTCGTAGTGGATCACGAAGTCTAGCTTGGAAACGGCCTCTGTCTCAATGCAAATGCAGGAATCCCCTAGGACATTCCCTTCAGCAGGGCGAGCACCTGCTGGTCATGATCCTTCGTGCGGGTATCCGTGATGACCTTCCGCACGAGACCCTGGCGATCAATCAGGAAGGTGACCCGCTTGGCAAATCCGACCAGAGGCATTTTCACGCCATAGGCCTCGATGATGCGCTTGTCGGGGTCCGCGAGGATGCTGAAGGGCAGGTGGAACTTCTCCGCGAAAGCCCTGTGGCTCTGAGTCGTATCGGCGCTCACGCCGAGGATCACGGCGCCGGCGGCCTTGATCGCCGCGAAGCCATCCCGCAGGCTGCAGGCCTGGGCCGTGCATCCCGGCGTGTCGTCCTTGGGATAGAAGTAGAGCACCACGTTCGCCTTGCCCTGGTAGTCGGCGAGACGGACGGTGATGCCGTTCTGATCCTGCGCCTCGAAGGCCGGAGCCTTCATGCCTTCCTTGATGTCGGCGGCCGAAGCCAGTCCCAGCATCGCGAAGATTCCCATGCTGACCCTCCATTTCCGATCCATGCCTGACCTCCGGAAAGAGAAAAGAGAATGGAGTGTGGCACCATCGGCTCTTCAAGAGGAGTGGAACCTTGGCTCAGCCCATTCGCATCGCCCTCATCCCCGGCGACGGTGTCGGCGGCGAAGTTCTGGCCGAGGCCCTGCCCTGCCTGGAATGGGCCCGGAACCGGGGCCGCGCCCTCGAAACCGTGACCTTTCCCTATGGAGCCGACCACTACCTCGCCACCGGGGAGACCCTTCCAGATTCCGCCTTCACAGATCTGCGCGATCACTTCGACGCCATCCTCTTCGGCGCCGTGGGCGATCCGCGGGTTCCGGACGGACGCCACGCCGAGGAGATCCTCCTGCGGCTGCGGCGCGACCTCGAACTCACCGTGAACTTCCGGCCCTGCCCACCCTTCCTCTCTGTCGCGCGCACCGTCGACATCGAAGTGTTCCGCGAAAACACCGAAGGCTCCTACTGCCTACAGGGTTCGACGGAAGTGGGGCGGGCCGTGGATCTCTCCGTGCATACGGAACCCGCCGTGCGCCGGCTCCTTCAGGCCGCCTTCGCGCGCGCCGCGTCGCTGGGCCGCCCGCTCACGCTGGCCCACAAGGCCAACGTCCTGAAGCACGGCCACGGGCTCTGGATGCGCGTCTTCGAGGAACTCCGTGCAGCCCACCCCGAGGTGAACGCCCGCGGCATGCACGCCGACGCCCTGCTCTGCGCCCTCGTGCAGGATCCCACGCCCTTCGGCCTCATCGCCGCCGACAACTACCTGGGCGACCTCATCAGCGATCTCTGTGCGGCCTTCATCGGGGGCATGGGCGTGGCCCCCTCGATCAGCTTCGCGCCCCACCGGCCCCATCGCTGCGCGGTCCTGGCCGAACCCGTCCACGGCTCCGCCCCGGACATCGCGGGCCAGGGCCTCGCCAATCCCGTGGGCATGCTGCTCAGCACCGCCCTGCTCTTCCGGTACCTGGGCTGGGAACCTGAAGCCGCGGCGCTGGAGACCGCGGTTTCGGACGCGTTGGCCGCCGGCGCGAAAACTCGCGATCTCGGCGGAACCCTCTCCACCGCGGCCATGGGCCGGGCCATCCGGGAACGGTTTTCCTGATTCAACGCCCCTGCGCGGCCGAGCGACTCCAGATGAACCGGAAAAAGAAAGCGGAGATCCGTTCGGATGCTCCGCTTTCAGGAAAGGTCTCCGGATCTCCGGGTCCTCAGCAGCTGCGCATGACGCCGATGAGCACGCCCTGGATGTCGACCTGCTGCGGCGCGTAGCAGCGTGGCTGCAGCTCGGGATTGTGGGGGATCAGCCACACACCCTTGGGGTCGCGGCGAAATTCTTTGAGTGTCACCTCTTCCCGGTCGATGAGAGCGACGACACGATCCCCATTCCGGTACTCGCCCTTGCGCTGCAACACGACCAGATCCCCGTCGAGAATGGCATCGTCGACCATGGAGTCGCCCCGCACGCGCAGCACGAACAGCTCGTCCCGCTGGCGGTGGATGCTGTTGGGCACTTCGATGGGCAGGGCGCGGCTTTCCGGCAGGATGGGCGAGCCCGCGGCCACGTCCCCGCAGAAGGGGAAGATGCGCACGATGGGCGCCGCCTCGGCGCGGGGCTCGCTCCGCAGGGTTCGCGAAGACGCGCTCTCCGCCTCGGCTGCGGCCGCCACCACCAGGTTGTTGCCCTTCCCGTGGCTGCGCACGAGGAAGCCCTTGTCCATGAGGTGCTGGACGTGCTTGTGGATGGTGGACACGGCGCTGGAGCCCACCCCTTTGGCGATCTCCGCCAAGGTCGGACTCCGCCCTTCGCTCTCCACGAAGGTGCGGATGAACTTCAGGACGGCCTGCTGGCGTTTGGTGAGATCACTGGCTTTCATACGTTCCAACTTAGGAGTTGAGCCGCAGGTCGTCAATCCCTTTTTTTTCGCTTTATTTCAGACCCCCATTCCCGCTTTCCAAGACCCGCGATAGAACCCGTTCGTCGCCTCTGCCATACTGAAAGACGGCCTTGAGGCTCAAGTATTTACGCCCTGTTCGTCATCTTTCTGGCCTCTTCGACGCCCGCGTCCGAAATGAGAAAGGAGTCCCCATGACTGCCAGTCTTGCCGCCCCCTCCCCCACCCAAGGGGCGAAAACCCGGATCAATGATTTTTCCATCCAGGTGGCCACGGTCAACGGATCGGGTTCCCAGACGGCCAACACCGTTCTGCTGCGCGCCATCTTCCAGATGGGCGTCTTCGTCAGCGGCAAGAACCTCTTTCCCTCGAACATCGCGGGCCTGCCCACCTGGTTCACCATCCGCGCGAGCGCCAAGGGCTACGTGGCCCGCAAGGCCAGCAACGAGATGCTGATCCTCATGAACCCCGAGACGGCCAAGGAAGACATCGCCAAGGCCGATGTCGGCGCGCTCGTGATCTACGACGAGCCGCTCCAGCTCGACAAGCTCCGCAGCGACCTGGCCTACATCCCCGTACCCTTCCAGAAGCTCGTGACGGCCTCCTGCCCCGAGCCCAAGCTGCACAAGCTCGTGAAGAACATGATCTACGTGGGCGTGGCCTCCCGCCTGCTCGGCATCGACATGGAAGAGGTGAAGAAGGCCATCGCCAAGCAGCTGAAGGGCAAGACCAAGGCCATCGAACTCAACCAGAACGCCTGCGTCGCGGGCTACGACTGGGCCATGGAGAACCTGCCCGACCAGGATCACGTCAAGGTCGTGCGCGACAACAAGACCCAGGGCCTCATCATCGTCGACGGCAACGAGGCCTGTGCCCTCGGCGCCCTCTTCGCCGGTGTCACCGTGGTGGGCTGGTACCCCATCACCCCCGCCTCCAGCCTCGTCGAAACCTTCATCGAATACGCCGACGAGTACCGCAAGGATCCCAAGACGGGCAAGTCCACCGTCGCCATCGTGCAGATGGAAGACGAGCTGGCCTCGGCCGGTGTCGTGCTGGCCGCCGGCTGGGCCGGCGCCCGCTCCATGACTTCCACCGCGGGTCCCGGCGTCTCGCTCATGAGCGAGTTCATCGGCCTGGGCTATTACGTGGAAGCCCCTGGCGTCTTCTTCAACGTCGCCCGCACGGGCCCCAGCACGGGCCTGCCCACGCGCACCCAGCAGTCGGACGTGGAGCTCTGCGCCAAGTGCAGCCATGGCGACACCCAGCACATCAACCTCTACCCCGGGAACATGGAGGAGTGCTTCCAGTTCTCCTACGACGCCTTCGATCTGGCCGAGCGTTTCCAGACGCCCATCTTCGTCGTCACGGATCTCGACCTGGGCATGCAGAACTGGTCGTCGAAACCCTTCGCCTACCCCGCCAAGCCCTATGACCGCGGCAAGGTGCTCAACCAGCAGCAGCTGGCCGAGGCCAAGGACTGGGGCCGCTACAAGGACGTGGATGGCGATGGCATCTGCTACCGCTCCCTGCCCGGCACGCCCGGCGGCAAGGGCGCCTACTTCACCCGCGGTTCCGGCCACAACGAGTACGCCCAGTACTCCGAGAAGCCCGAGGATTACGTCGCCATCGTGGATCGCCTGAAGCGGAAGTACGAAACCGCCAAGACCCACGTGCCCGCGCCCGTCTTCCGCAACCTGGGTTCGGACAAGGGCATCCTCGCCTTCGGATCCAGCGATCCCGCCGTCATCGAGGCCCAGGACGTCCTGGCCGAGGCCGGCCTCAAGACCGACTACCTGCGCCTGCGCGCCCTGCCCTTCACCGCCGAGGTCGACGCCTTCGTGCAGGAGAAGCAGGTGGTCTACGTCGTCGAGCAGAACCGCGACGGCCAGATGGCCAACCTCTTCCGTGAGACCTATCCGGCGCTCGCCACCAAGTTCAAGAGCGTCCTCCACTACAACGGCTACGCCATCGACGCCAAGTGCATCGTGGATCAGATCAACGCCTTCGAGCAGAAGTAAGAGGAGCCGACCATGACCACCGCCACCCCTTCAGCTCCCACCAACAAGCTCGGCTTCACCAAGCAGGACTACGTGGGCTCCAAGTCCACCCTCTGCGCCGGCTGCGGCCACGATTCCATCACCGCCCAGATCATCAACGCCGCCTTCGAATCCAACATCGAAGGCCACCGCGTCACCAAGTACTCCGGCATCGGCTGCTCGTCGAAGACCCCCGCCTACTTCATCAACCAGGGCTGGGGCTTCAACAGCGTGCACGGCCGCATGCCCTCCATCGCCACCGGCGCCTCCCTGGCCAACCGCCAGCTCATCAACATCGGCGTATCGGGCGACGGCGATTCCATGTCCATCGGCATGGGCCAGTTCGTCCACGCCGTGCGCCGCAACATCCCGATGATCTACATCATCGAGGACAACGGCGTCTACGGCCTCACCAAGGGCCAGTTCTCCGCCACCGCCGACAAGGGTTCCTTCCTCAAGACGGGCGCCAAGAACGAGCTGCCTCCCATCGACCCCTGCACCCTGGCCATCGAACTGGGCTGCGGCTTCGTGGCGCGCTGCTTCTCGGGCAACCCCAAGCAGATGAACACCATCCTCAAGGCCGCCTTCGCCTACGAAGGCACCGTGGTGCTCGACATCATCAGCCCCTGCGTCACCTTCAACAACCACGACGCCTCCACGCGCTCCTACAAGCACGTGAAGGATCATGATTTCCCCCTCCACGACCTGGGCTTCATCCAGTACTCCGAGGTCGAGGACGTCGATATCGCCGCCGGCGAGACCGAAGTCGTGACCTTCCCCGACGGTTCCAAGGTGGCCATCAAGGCCATCCACGAGCACTACGACCCCACGGACCGCTTCGGTGCCATGAAGGCCATCCACGAATCCATGGAGAAGGGTGAGTTCCTCACGGGCCTGCTCTACATCAACCCCATCCAGCCCCCTCTTCCCCAGGTGCTGAACCTGGTGGACGAGCCCCTGGCCAGCCTCGGCGAGGACATGCTGAAGCCCAGCGCCGCCGAACTCGACAAGATCATGCAGAGCCTCATGTAACCGACCGCCGGGTGACGGAGGACGCGCCGGTGGCGCGTTCGGAGCCGGCCCCCGGCGAGAAGGTTATGCCACATGGACACCGAAGGCCGCCGCAAGGCGGCCTTCGCCATTCCGCCCAGGCCCTCCCGCGGCGCCAGCCACTACTGCCCGCCGGGCCCCACCATTGACGCCCAACGCCGACACGCTAAACTGGAGCTTCGTGGGCCTGTAGCTCAGCTGGGAGAGCGCTGCGTTCGCAATGCAGAGGTCGTCAGTTCGATCCTGATCAGGTCCACCAACCAGCCCCTTGAGAAATCAGGGGGCATTTTTGTTTTTATTCAGCACATCTTCCTTGCACCGGGGCCATGTGCTCAAGCGGTGCTCAATCGCCATCACCGGAATGGCCCAGAGATTACCGATAGCTTGTGAGGCCAGTCCTCCTCCAGAAGGCGCATTCAATGCCCCTGTTGCTCCGGCCGCCCATGGGCTGACCTTCAGGATCTGTCGAGACAACCATTCACCTGCTATCGTAATCAATTACTTGGGATCCCAATCTTTTATTCAAGGTCGACGCAATCCCCCACTGGATCCTCCCTTCACCTCGGTCCTCACTCCAGACGTGCGCGAGGGCATTGCATGTTGAACCCCGACCCTCCCCCTGGCCCGCTGCCCGGCCCCACGCTGGGAATCCTGATCCGGCTGCTGCACGAGGCCGCCCTTCGCCTTCAGCAGCGTGGGCAAGGCCCCTACCAGCGCATCCGGACGCTTCGCGGCCTGTACTACGGAACCTCCCACAGCCTCGACTTCGAACGCCGGCAGAGCCGGTTGCGCAACTGGGGTTTCAACCTCTACCTGCAAAGCCTGGCGCCTCCCGATCCGACGCCGCTGCTCGGGGCTTCCCTCGTGCGCGCCCTGAAGGACTCCGCCGTGGTGTGGCATCAGGACCGCTGGATGGATGCCGGCCATATCCTCGTCGGCCTGGAAGCCCGGACCCGCCTGGGCGCCTCGCGCCTGCCCCTGCTGGGCCAGGGTGGCACGGGCCTCGAACTCGGCACGTGGCTGGGCGACCTGGGAGGCGCGGCGGGCCTCCTGGTGCTTCAGCGCCTGGAAGATCCCCTGGCCCGGGCCGTGCCGCTCCTGTTCTCGAAGCACACCTACGATCTCCGGCCCAACCTGGAAGGCGACGTGGCCGGATACCTGGTGGCCCGGGATCCCATCGTCAAGAACCGGGTGTCCCTGCTGAAGTCGCACCAGTTCGTGAGTGTGGCCCACGCCCTGGAGGATTACGCCCAGAAGCCGGAATCCGACTGGGCCGATCGTTGGAGGCTCTTCGCCCGCCTCCTGGGGGCCGAAACGGGCATTCCCTCCGCGCGTCTGCCGGGACGCCAGGATCTTCTCGCCTGGGTCCGGAAAAAGATCCAAGGCTTCACGAGCTGGTACCTGCTCTACCGTCTGCAGGATGCCGGGCGGATGTCGCGGGCCGCCCTGGCCGAGGCCTCCCGCCACGTGGAAGGGGCGGCCGCCGAGCTGTCCGAACTGTTCCTGTCCGTGCTCGAACAGGGGCTAACCCCTGGCGCTTCCATGGACCTTCCGGATCTGCCGGCCAGCCCGCCGGGGCCGCCTCGCGGCCTCCTGGCCCTCGGTCGCTTGGCAGGCGGTTGAACGAAACCCTCAACCGCGTGAAGGAACGAGCCCAGGTCACACACGCTGTCGGAGGTCCGAACCATGCTCACGCCTCACCGAAGACACTCGTTTGAAGCCCCCTCCCTCACCGCGATGCTCTCGGGCGACCACAAAGAGATCGATCACCTGTTCACCATCGCCCAGACCTCGCTCGATTCCGGCCGGTGGGACGCGGCCTGCACGGCCCTGGATCGGATCTGGATGCGACTGGCGGTCCACATTCGTGCCGAACACAAGGTGATCTTTCCCGTTCTGGAGCAGACCCATCCGGATCTCCGAAGGCCGCTTCAGACGCTCCATGAAGACCATGATGCCTTCATGACCGTTCTGGCAGGCGCCGTGAAGGCGCTGCGTGATCCATCCCCTGAGATCGCCTCGATCCAGGCGGCCATCGAAGCCTTGAAGCTCCGCCTGACGGCTCACAATGCCCTCGAGGAGGCCTCCATCTACCCGGCCGCAGACCGGCTTCCCCCAGATCAGGTGACGGCGATGCTGGAGGAAGCCGCCCGGGAGCTGAACTTTCTTCCTTCGCGCTACGGATCCTGAAAGCATGCCCGTCGCGCACACCCAACCGTTCGCGGGATCCAGCCTGGGCAAGGCGTATTCTGAGATTTACGCATCCTTGCCGGAGGGCTCACCTGCACCGGGTCGAGGACCGTTCCTGAGAATGAGCCGGGCCCGAGGCTGGGTCGTCAGGTAGGCCCAGAGCCATTCGAAGAAGACGAAGACCCGGCTTCGGAAATCGACGAGCAGCATCAGGTGGATGAACAGCCAGGCCAGCCAAGCCGGATAGCCCGTGAAGCTCAGGTGGCCGATGTGGGCCACGGCCTTCCCTCGTCCGAGGGTCGCCATGCTGCCCTTGTCCCGGTAACGGAAAGCCTGTCGGGATCGATGTCCCAAGGTCGCCACGATGTTGTTCGCCGCACAGTCGCCCTGCTGGATTGCCACCGGCGCGACACCTGGGAGGGCACCTCCTGAGCCGTGGAGGAAGGCGGCCAGGTCCCCGATGGCGAACACGTCGGGATGGCCCGGAAGACTGAGGTCGGGCTCGACGAGCAGCCGCCCGATGCGATCCACCTCCAGGCCCAGACTCGCAGCCAAGGGCACGGCCGCCACGCCGGCGGCCCAGATGACCGTTCGCGTGGGGATGCGCTCTCCGCCGAGCTGGACGGCGCGTGCTTCGATCCCCGTGATGGCTTGTCCCAGGCGGACTTCGACGCCGATGCGTTCCAGTTCCACTACGGCCTTCTCGGAAAGTCCGGTTCCGAAATTCGCCAGGATGCTGCTGCCGGCCTCGACGAGGATGACCCGGGCCCGGTCCGTGCGGATGCGCCGGAATTCCCGTGGCAGGGAAAGCCGGGCCATCTCCTTCAGGGTGCCCGCGAGTTCCACGCCGGTCGGCCCGCCGCCGACGATGACGAAGGTCAGCCATTCCCGGCGGAGGTCCGGATCCTCCTCCTGCTCCGCCCGCTCGAAGGTGAGCAGGAAGCGCCGTCGGATCTCCAGGGCGTCGTCCAGGGTCTTGAGGCCCGGGGCCAGGCCCTCCCAATCTTTCCGGCCGAAGTAGGAGCTGCGCGATCCCGCCGCCAGGATCAGGAAGTCGTACGAAAGCCCCGTTCCGTCCGCCAGGTCCACCCGCCGCGCAGCCAGATCCACGGCCCTAACCTCACCCAGCACCACCTCGGCGTTTTTTTGGGTGCGGAGGATGTGGCGGATGGGCGCGGCGATGTCCGCCGGGGAGAGCGTAGCCGAGGCTACCTGGTAGAGCAGGGGCTGGAACAGGTGATGGTTCTGGCGGTCCACCACGACCACCCGGACTGGAGCATGCTTGAGCGCGGTGGCCGCCTTCAGGCCCCCGAACCCGGCCCCGACGATGAGGACGGTGGGAAGGGATGAAGGCACGGGATGCGGGTCAGTCATCGCCCCCTAGCCCCGCATGTGAGTCACGATGAGGTAGGAGGATTCGAAGGCCTTCAGGGCATGGGGCTGGTCCTTGTCGAAGACCACCCGTTCTCCGGGAAGCATGGGGATCCAGATTTCCCCCTTGAGCACTTCGATCCGTCCCGTGAGCAGCTGCACGCTGGCCGGATAGGGGGCCTTGTGCGCGGGGATCTGGACATCCTTGGGCAGGGCCACCAGCACGAGCTTGGTCCCGTGCTCCACATCAATCAGCGGAAGCATCGCCCGCTGCGATTCGGGCATGGGCAGGGCTTCCTGAAGGTTCGTGATGGGCATGTCGGTCTCCTTGGTGCTTGGTGTTCCCTCGTTGTTTGGTGTACCCGGGTTCGATTCAAGATGGTGCGAGCCTTTGCTGAACCGTCAGGCCTGGCCGTTCGGCTCCTGGGTGAAGAGCAGCTTCAGGGTGCCGTAGGCGATGGGGAGCGCCCCGGCGAGAAGGAAGATCATGTCCGCGGCGATCCGGATCCACTCCAGAGTGTGGAAGGTGCCGCCCATGATGAAAGTGAGGCGCCGGGCATGCCAGTAGCCGTGGGCGAGCACATCCCAGAGCTGGATCACGCCGCCGGGGAACAGGTCGAGGAGCATCATCAGGCCAAGCCCGATGTTGAGGCCCCAGAAGCCGATGCGGATGAACGTCTCGGCCCCGTCCCAGGCCCGGTCGCCTTTCAGCTCCCGCAGGCAGAACACCAGCACCGCCAGGGCCAACATCCCGAAGACACCGAACATGGCCGCATGGCCGTGGTTGGCGGTGAGGGTGGTGCCGATCTCGAAGTAGGACACGATGGGCAGGTTGATCAGGAATCCGAAGACGCCCGCCCCGACGAAATTCCACACGCCCACGGCGATGAGGAACTTGATGGCCCAGCGCTGCTTGGCCGCCAGGGGCCGGCCGCAATCCTCGCAATTCTTGTCCTGCAGCCGGATGAAATCCCAGGCATCCAGCGTCAAGAGTGTGAGCGGCACCACCTCCAGGGCCGAGAAGCTGGCCGCCAGCCCCATGTTCAGGGTGCCCTGCCCCGTGAAGTACCAGTGGTGGCCGATGCCCATGATTCCCCCGGCCAGGTAGAGGATGGCGTCGAGGTAGACGAGTCGCGTGGCCGACTTGGCCGTGACCAGCCCCAGCTGATAGAACATCACCGCCACCAGCACCGTCGCGAAGAGTTCGAAGAAGCCTTCCACCCACAGGTGGATGATCCAGAAACGCCAGTTGTCGATGACGGCGAAATTCGTGCGGGGCCCGTAGAACAGCGCGGGCACGTAGAACAGGGGGATGGCGATGGCCGCGTAGAAGAAGAGGGAGGGCAGCTCTCCCTGCTCCGTGCCCTTCATGGCGGGACGCAGGGCGCGGAACATGAGGAAGAGCCAGAAGATGAGCCCGACCGCCAGGAGGAGCTGCCAGAACCGGCCCAGATCCAGGTATTCGCTCCCCTGGTGTCCCAGCCAGAACCACAGGCTGCCCAGCTTGTTGTTGATCCCCAGGAACTCCCCGAAGAGGCTACCGAATACCACGATGGCCAAGGCGCCCAGAAGGAGGAGCACGCCCGCCTTCTGCCCCTTGGGCTCGGAACCGCCCACGAGCGGCGCCAGGAAGAGCCCGCCTCCCACCCAGGCCGTGGCGATCCAAAAGATCGCGAGCTGCAGATGCCAGGTGCGGGCGAGGTTGTAGGGCAGGAACCGGGTGAGGTCGAAGCCGTAGAAGCCACCGGGTTCCACGCGGTAATGGGCCAGGGCGCCGCCCAAGGCCGCCTGGCCCAGGAAGAGCAGGACCACCACCGCGAAGTAGAGGCCCACGGCCTTCTGACTGGGCGTGAGGGCCCAGGCGTGGAGCCTGCCCTCCTCCGCGTGCTTCCACCCGGCCTCGCCGCCCCATCCCAGATAGTCGAACTTCCCGAAGATGAAGAGGATCAATCCAAGACCACCGAGAAGCGCGATGAGGCTCATGGCGCTCCACAGGTAGGTGGAGGCCGTGGGGGCATTGCCCACGAGCGGCTCGTAGGGCCAGTTGTTGGTGTAGGAGTAGTCCTTGCCCGGGCGCGGCGCCACCGTGGCCCAGGTGGCCCACGCGAAATAGGCCGTCAGCTGCCTCAGCTCGCGCTCATCGCGGATGAACTTCGCGGGCAGCCCCACCGCAGGTTCGCTTCCCGAAAAGTAGGTCTTCCATTCTTCCGATTGGATGCGGAAAGCCTCCGCCTCCAGGCTGCTGAAGCGGAGCGTGTCCGTGCCCGGATCGTAGCGGTTCTGCTTGATCTGGGGGGCCACCAGCGCCCCGATCTCGAGGCCCTGCCCCTCGCTGAGATCCTTGAAGCCCTTGCCGTACCGCGCCTGGGCCAGCGATTCACGGCCGATCTCCGCCAGGCGATGCAGGTATTCGGCCGTGTAGTCGGGGCCCAGATAGGCACCATGCCCCCACAGGGTTCCGTGCTCCATGAGGCCGTACTTCAGGAAGACCTCCTGGCCGTCCTTGATGTCCTCTCCCGTGAAGAGGGTCTGGCCCGCCTCGCCCAGCACTCGCGCCGGGATGGGCGGAGCTCCCGCGTAGGTCTTGGCCGTCACCCAGATCAGCAGGCTGAAGCCGAACACCATCACCAGGACCAGTGCTTGACGCCACCGAGGAGAGAGGGGGGCTGAGTCCTGATGCGCAGCGTTCATGACAGGTCCTTTCTTGAGTGAATTGGAAAAACCAATCAAACATTGCTCGTAAAAGCATCAATGCTCAAGCTGAAATGCTGACTCAAGGCTCGGGTGCCGCTTGCGGACGCAGGAGGCACAGCTGCCCCTCGAGTCCTCCCGGCGAACCGACCAAGGACGCGCGTAATGGCCTCCCGTGGCAGCAGCCCGATTGACCCAAGATCAATAATTTTAACGAGAACACAAATTAATTTTAAAAACTTCACATATGCGCTTGACCAGGCCGATCATCGAATCTACCTTCTGCGAATCGGTCCCGATTTTTTGAATATTTTTGTTTGCACAAAATAAATACTCGAACCCTCGATCGAGCGCGCCGATTGAGGCCCGGGCCTGCCTTGGGCTCCCTCAGCACCTGTCCATTCAGGGAGCCTCCGGGCCAGGCCCCGCGGGAGGGTGTGCCCTCTGCACCCACCCATCCTCGTGTTCTCCCTTCACCCCATTCCAGGAGCCTTCATGCGCATCCTATCCACCCTCCGCCGCGCCTTTGGCTGCGGCTTGTTGGCCCTCAGCGGGCTGGTCCTCTTGGCCCAGGGCGGGACCCCCGCGGGCAATTTCACCTTCCCCAGCCAACCCGCCACCATCGACATGTTCTTCACCATCGAGGCGAGCCCGGGCGTGGGAGCCGGCATCTACCAGGCCAACCAGTTCTGGCTCAATGACACGGCGGGCACCGGCGGCTACTGCGGACTGCAGACCGACGTGAACCCCTGCGTCGGCAGCAGCGGCAAGGGCGTGGTCTTCGCCATATGGAACACCACCGGGTCCCGCCCCTCCGCCGGCACCTGCGGCGAGCCCTTCGGAGGCGAAGGCGTGGGCTACCACTTGCTCCGCCACTACGATTGGACCGTGGGTCGCCAGTACCGCTTCCACCTGGCCCCGGAGGGCGGCGGCTGGTGGGGCTGCACCGTGCGGGACATGAGCACGGGCACGGATACCTACCTGGGCGCCCTGGGCACGGTGAACGCCACCGCCTTCCAGGCCACCACATCCACCTTCACGGAGTTCTACCTGGGCACCCCCTGCGGAAGCCGACCCTATGCCCGCTGCCGCTACTCCGTATCCTCCGGCGCCACCGTGGCCACCCCCGGCAATCCCCACACCTACAACACCTGCCCCGGAGAAGCCACCTGCGCCATTTCGGGCAACAGCATCGTGTCCGAAGTGGGCAGCTGCCTGCTCACGAACAGCTGCAACGGCAGCGGAGGCCCCCTGCCCAACGGCACCTACACCGTCACCAACAGCGCGAGCGGCCTGGTCTGGGATGATCCCGGCAGCGCCACCACCTCGGGCACCAACGTCATCCTGTACGCCGCCAACGGAGGCAACAACCAGAAATGGCAGTTCACGTACCTCGGCAACGGGTACTACAAGATCGTCAACGTCACCAGCGGCCTCTGCCTCAATGACCCCGGCAGCAGCACGACCAGCGGCACCCTGTTGATTCAGTATCCCTACGGCACGGGCACACCCAACGAGCAGTGGCTCCTCACCCCCTCCGGGAACGGCTACCTCATCGAGTGCGCCTACAGCAGCCTGATGGTGGATCCCAATGGCAACACCAGCTTGGCCAAGATCCGCCAGGCCACGGCCACCGGCACCTCAAAGCAGGTGTGGATCATCCAGTAAGGCTTGCATGCATCGGGGCCCGGCTTCGGCCGGGCCCCGATCTACAGCATGGCCTCCATGGGTGCCGTCTCCCCGCTGAGGATGGCGGCGGCGTGGGCGGCCACCAGCGGAAGGCCCCGGTGGGCGAAGTGGATCGCCACCTGCACCTTGTTCAGGTAGAAGGCCGCATCCGGACTGCCGGCGCAAAGCGTCCGCACGGCGGCGCGATCCTTGGGATCCACCCCCCGCGCGCTCAGGAGCTCGGCGCCCTTGCGGCCGGCCAGCGCCGCCTGCTGCAGCAGGAGGAAGCCCGCCACCACGTGGCCCAGCATGTCCAGCAGGGGAACGGCATTCAGGATCGTGAGCAGGCCCGCATTCTCGCGGGTGGGGATGTGGGCCAGCACTGCGCCCAGGGCCTTCACCGCCTCAGCCAGCTGCCGGGCCGAGGCGCCCAGCACCGGGTCGTCCGCCAGCTGTTTCGCCGTGTCGCCCGCCAGCCTGAGGAGGTGGCTCACGGGGCGCCCATCCTGCATCTTGAACTTGCGTCCCACGAGATCCAGCGCCTGGATGCCGTTGGTGCCTTCGTAGATCGAGGCGATCTTGCAGTCCCGCAGGTACTGCTCGGCCGGGTAGTCCATGGTGTAGCCGTAACCGCCGTAGGTCTGCAGCGCCCATTCCGTCACGCGGAAACCCCAATCCGAACACCAGGCCTTGCTGATGGGCGTAAACAGCTCCACCAGCCCCTGCCAGCGGTCCTTCTCCTCGCCTTCCGATACCGCGGCCATGTCCATGCACCAGGCCGTGTAGGAGACGAGGGCCCGCATGCCCTGCACATAGGCGGACTGCATGAGGAGCATGCGGCGCACGTCCGGATGCTCGATGATGAGCGACTGGGCCCCGCCTTTCGCGGCGCCCGGGCCGCGCCCCTGCAGGCGCTCCTTCGCATAGGCGAGGGCGGCCTGGTGGGCGGCCGAGGCGTTACCCAGACCCTGCACGCCCACTTCGTACCGTGCGGCGTTCATCATCTGGAACATGTGGGCGAGGCCCTGCCCTTCCTGGCCCAGGAGGAACCCCTGGCAGGCGCCGTTGAGACCGAAGACGAGGCTGCAAGTGGGCGATCCGTGGATGCCCAGCTTGTGCTCGATGCCCGCGCAGGTCACATCGTTGGCCGCGCCGAGGCTGCCATCCGCGTTCACACGGAACTTGGGCACCACGAAGAGGCTGAGGCCCTTGGGGCCCGCCGGGGCGTCGGGCGTGCGCGCCAGCACGGCGTGCACGATGTTGGGCGTGAGGGAGTGCTCGCCGCTGGTGATGAAGATCTTTTCGCCGCTGATGAGGTAGGTGCCATCCGCCTGCCGCACCGCCTTCGTCGTGAGCGCGCCGAGATCGCTGCCGGCCCCGGCTTCGGTGAGACACATGGTGCCGGCCCATTCGCCGGTGTACATCCGCTCGCAGTAGGTGGCCTTGAGCGCCTCGCTGCCGAAACTTTCGATGAGGTGGGCGGATCCGCGTGTGAGCAGCACCGTGAGTCCCAGCGAGGTGTTGGCCCCCATGAGGAATTCGCTGATGCCCGTGCCCACGGATTCCGGCAACCCCATGCCGCCAAACTCGGGGTTCATGGTGGCGCTGATCCAGCCCCCCGAAGCCAGATCCCGGAAGGCCTCGGCGAAGCCCTCCGGCAGCTGTACCTTCCCGTTCTCGAAGCGGGCGCCCGTGCGGTCCCCCGCTTCGTTGCAGGCAGCCACGCTGCCTCTCGCCACCTTGAGCGCCTCGTCCAGCACCATGCCCAGCTGCTCCCGGTCCATGTCCCGGTAGGCCTCGCCCTTGAGCACCGCGTCGAGATCCAGCCATTCGAGGAGGTTGAAACGGATGTCGCGATCGTCGTCGAGGTACTTCATGGGGCCTCCTGATGCATAGGCGGGGCGGGATGTCGGATTATCTCAATTCGGGGAACTGGTCCTCGCGAAACTCGGCGGGACCGTGAGTCTGCTCGGCGGCGCGCTTGCGCAGCTCCACCCGCCGGATCTTGCCAGAGATGGTCTTCGGCAGGTCGCCGAACTCGAGGATGCGGATGCGCTTGTAGGGCGACAGCCGCTCGCGGATGAAGCGGAACAGGGCCAGGGCCGTTTCGCGGCTGGGTTCGACGCCCGCGCGGAGGATGACGTAGGCCTTGGGCACCGCCAGCTTCAGGGGATCGGGGCTCGGCACCACCGCAGCCTCGGCCACGGCCTCGTGCTCGATGAGGAAGGATTCCAGTTCGAAGGGGCTGATGCGGTAGTCCGAGCTTTTGAACACGTCGTCGGCGCGGCCCACGAAGAAGAGATACCCATCCGCGTCCCGGGTGGCGACGTCGCCCGTGCGGTAGAAGCCTTCCGCCTCAGCCTTGGCCATCTTCGAAGGATCATCCCGGTAGCCCGCCATGAGGCCCAGGGGCCGGGGCTTGAGCTTCAGCGCGATCTCGCCCTCTTCGGCCTCGTGGCCTTCCGCGTCCAGCAGCACCACCTCGTAGCCCGGCAAGGGGCGGCCCATGGAGCCGGCCTTCACGGGCTGCCCGGGCGGGTTGCCCACCTGGGCCGTCGTCTCCGTCTGCCCGTAGCCGTCGCGGATCGTGAGACCCCACGCCTTCTGGACCTGGCTGATGACCTCGGGATTGAGGGGCTCGCCCGCGCCCACCAGCTCACGCAATTTCACCTGGTAGGCGGCCAGATCCTCCTGGATGAACAGGCGCCACACGGTGGGCGGCGCGCACAGGGTGGTCACGCCCTTGTCGACGATCACCTGCAGGGTGGTCGCGGCGTTGAACCGCGCGGCGCGGTAGACGAAGATGCAGGCGCCGGCGTTCCAGGGCGCGAAGAAGCTGCTCCAGGCGTGCTTGGCCCAGCCCGGCGAGCTGATGTTGTAGTGAATGTCGCCTTCACGAAGGCCCACCCAGTACATCGTGGACAGATGCCCCACTGGATAGGACTGGTGCGTGTGCAGCACGAGCTTGGGCTTGGCCGTGGTGCCCGAGGTGAAGTAGAGCAGCATGGGATCCGTGGCGCGCGTGGGCGCATCGGGCCCGTAGTCGTCGGCCCCCCCGTAGAGGCTTTCGAAGCCGTGCCAGCCCGGCGCGGCGCCCACCCCGGTGCCCACCCCGGCACCCACAATGATGCGCGTCAGCGAGGCATCCATGGCCGCGAACTTCCCGGTCTGGCTGGCGTCCACCACCAGGTGACGGATGCCGCCCCGCTCGATGCGGTCCTTCAGATCGGCTTCCGAAAGCAGCAGGGTCGAGGGCACCAGCACGGCGCCCAGCTTGATGCAGGCGAGCATCACCTCCCAGAGGGGCAGCACGTTGTCCAGCATGATCAGCACGCCGTCGCCGCGCTTCACGCCCAGGTCCCGCAGGGCGTTGGCCACCCGGTTGCTGCGGCGGGACAGCTCCTGGAAGCTGACCTTGGTCTCGGTGCCGTTCTCCTCCACCAGCCAGAGGGCCGGCCGGTCATTGCCCGCGGCCTGCACATCGAACCAATCGAGGGCCCAGTTGAAGGTGTCCAGCGCCGGCCAGCGGAAGGCCTCGCGGGCCTTCCCGTACGCTTCCCGATGTTCGACGAGAAGAGCCCTGGCCTGGAGGAAAGCCTCGCGCGGCTGCATATCGCCCCCTGATTGATTGTAGTGATGTGGCCAATCTATAACGCCCCGACCCCAGCGTCCATAAGGGAAAAGGACGCGCGGGAAGATTATGGATCCCACATGGAATCAGGCGGCTAGGCGAGCATGGTAGGGTGGTCGGATCTCACCACACTCACGAGGCCCAGGGTGTTCAGCATCATCCCAGACGGGGCAACCTACCGGGAATTCGTCCTCCTGAAGGACGGCCAGGGCATCCTGCTCCGAGTGGCGGTGCCTGACGACGTGGAACGGGTGGCGGCCTTCATCCGCAGCCTGTCCGCCGAAAGCATGGCCATGCGCTTCATGGGCGGCGTGGCCGGCGTCTCTCGCAAATTCGTGGAGGAACTCTGCGATCCGAACTTGCGCCTGCGCGCCTGCCTCCTGGCCGTCGAAGGCGAGGGCGAGGAGCAGAAGATCCTCGGGCTGGGCAACTACGTGGGCGGCGGGGGCGCCGTGGCGGAAGTGGCCTTCATGATCGGCGATGCGCACCAGGGCCGTGGCATCGGCACCCTGGTCCTCGAGCGCCTGGCGGGCATGGCCGCGGGCGCCGGATACCTGGGCTTCGAAGCCGAGCTGCTGACCCGCAACGAGAAGATGGCGAACGTGTTCCGTGACACGGGCTTCGAAACCCGGCGGGCCATGGAGGGCGGCATCATCCACGTGCAGTTCCCGCTCAGCGCGCCCGAGGCCCTGCGCGAACGCACGGACTTGCGAGAGCGCGTGGCCACAGCCAATTCCCTCGTGCCGCTCCTGCGACCCCGCGTGGTGGCCGTGGCGGGCGCCTCGCGCGATCCGGGTTCCGTGGGCAACATCATCTTCCGCCACATCCTCGAAAACCACTTCCAGGGTTCGGTCTATCCCATCAACCCCAAGGCCGACACCATCGAAGGCGTGCAGGCCTACGCCTCGCTGGCGGCCCTGCCGGAAACGCCGGATCTGGTCATCCTCGCGGTGCCGGCCACGAAGGCCTCCGCCCTCGCGAAGCGCGCCCTGGAACGGGGTGCCCGCGGCCTGCTGGCCCTCGCCGCCGGTTTCGCGGAGACGGGGCCCGAGGGGGCCCGGCGCCAGGCCCGCCTGCTGCGGCTGGCCCGCAGCCACGGGGCGCGGCTGGTGGGCCCCAACTGCCTGGGGCTCATCAACACCCACGCCGCGGTGCAGCTCAACGCCAGCCTGGCCGCGACGATGCCGCCGCGCGGGAGGGTGGGCTTCTTCAGCCATTCCGCAGCCCTCGGCGTCGTCATCCTGCAGTACGCGGCCGAGCGCGGACTGGGCTTTTCCACCTTCGTCTCCGCCGGAAACCGGGCCGATGTCTCGGGCAACGACCTGCTGCAATACTGGGACGAGGATCCGGATACCGACCTGGCCCTGCTCTACCTGGAGACCTTCGGCAACCCCCGGCGTTTCGCCCGCCTGGCCCGCCGCATCTCGCACCGCAAGCCCATCCTCTGCGTCAAGAGCGCCCGCAGCCACGCGGGGCGGCGCGTGGCCCTGGCCCACATCGCCGCAAGCCCCCGCGATGACGCCGAAGTGGAGGCCCTCTTCCACCAGGCGGGCGTCATCCGCGCCGACACACTGGAAGACCTCTTCGACATCGCGCTGCTGCTCTCCCACCAGCCCCTGCCTCGGGGCAACCGCGTGGCCATCGTCAGCAATTCCGGCGGAGTCGCCACCATCTGCGCGGACGCCTGCGAAACCCACGGCATGGAGATCGCCGGCCCCGGCGTGGTGGACCTGCACGCCATGGCCATGCCCGAGCACTACGAACGGGCCTGCCAGGAGGCCCTGGAGCATCCCCAGGTGGATGCCCTCATCGCCTCCTTCGCCTGCCTGGGCACCTGCGATCCCACGGTGGTGGCGCGGGCCATCCGGCGCGCCGCCGTGCGGGCCGAACAAACGACGGGCATCGCCAAGCCGACCCTGCTCTCCCTCATGGGCATGAGCGGCGCCGTGCCCGTGGGTTCGACGGCCCTGGGCGAAAGCGGCGGCCGCTACCGCACCTTCCCCTCGTACCGCTTTCCCGAATCGGCGGCCCTGGCCCTTTCCAAGGTCGTGGAATACGCCCGGTTCCGCATGCAGCCTGCAGGGCGGATCTCGGGATACGCGGATCTGAGCGCGGGCGAGGCCCGGCGCCGGGTCGAGCAGTTCGTAGAAGGGCTCACAGGATCGGCGCCCGCGGCCCTGCCCGAACCCGAGCTCCGCGAGCTGATGGCCTTCTTCGGCGTTCCCATCGCCGAAGCCGCGGCTCCGGCCAAATCGAAGGCGCCGCAGGTATCGCTCAACCTGTCGGCGGATCCCGACTTCGGGCCCATCTGGCGCTTCCACCGCCAGGGCGCGGGCTCCATCCTGCGCATCACGCCGCTCACGGATCTCGACATCGCCGACGTCCTCGAGCGGCTGCGCCTCCGCCCCACCAGCGGCCTGGGCGAAACGCTGGGCCGCCTGACCCAGCTCGTGGAAGAACTGCCCTGGCTGTGCGCGCTGGAAGCCCAGGTCCTCATCCAGGGCGAAGCGGCCGCCACCGGTCCGCTCCCCCTGCAGCCCAGCTTGCGCCTGACCTTCTGCCAGGCTAGGAGCGTGTCCAAGTAATCGATAGGGGCTGCATTGATGGCAAAGGGTTTCCAGGCAAGGAGGGGGGCGCAGGGCGGTGCGGGTTCACCGTTCAAGCCCGCTGACGCAGCATGGGAGCCCTTTGCCATCAACCCTTCGGGCTGGGGCGGCAGCCGTCGGGATGCTGCGTCAGGCTCCTCGTCCTTGGAACCGCCAAGGCCTTCGTCGCCTTTCTTGCCTCCCTCGGCTGGCGCCCCAGTGCAACCCCAACCCATTATTTGGACACGCTCCGGATTTCCGGAAGCCCTGATTCGAAGGAGGTGGCCATGCTCGTGAAGGAAATGATGCGCAGGCCGGTGACGGTGGTCCCTGTCGGAGCCACCCTCGGCGAGGCCAATCAGATCCTCCAGGCCCGCGGATTCCGCCACCTGCCCGTGATGGACCAGGGGCGCCTCGTGGGCGTGCTCACCGATCGGGATATCCGCTTCGCCACCAGCAGCCTCTGCCCCGAGCCGCGCAGCGGGGACGATCCCGTGTCGCTGGCCATGAGCAGCCCGCCCCTGACGGCCGATCCCCTGGATCCCGTGGAGGACGCAGCGCGCATCATGCGCGAGCACAAGATCGGGTGCCTGCCCGTGCTGGATGGCGGCGAACTGGTGGGCATCCTCACGGGCATGGATCTGCTCGACGCCCTCATGAGCCTGACGGGTGTGACCAAGCCCTCCTCGCGTCTGGAGGTGGCCCTCGTGGACCGGCCCGGCGAGCTGGCCCGCCTCACGGCCCTCCTCGCCACGCGACACGTCAACATCCATTCCATCCTCACCTACCCCACGCCGGATGAGGCGGTGCGCACGGTGCTGCGGGTGGATTCGAACCAGATCCGCAGCCTGGCGGACGATCTCCGCGCCGCCGAATTCAACGTGCTCTGGCCCCTTCCGAAGCTTCGACCCGTTCAATGACCGTCCTGATCCACCGCGCGGAATACGCCGGGTACGACTTCGGCCCGGAGCATCCCTTCACGCCGGCCCGGCTGGCCATGCTGCTGGACCTGCTCCAGGGCCTGGGTCACCCGGCCACGCCCCTTGCCGCGCCCGCCGCCACGCGAGAGGACATCCTCAGCATCCACGACGAGGCCTACGTGGCGATGGTGGAGGCCTTGGATCGCGGCGAGGCGCGGCCCGAGGCCGAGCGCTTCGGCCTCGGCACGCCGGACAATCCCATCTTCCCGGGAATGGACCTCGCGGCCCGCTGGCTGGTGGGCGGCACCCTCCACGGAGCGCGGATGCTTATGGACGGCGCCGACACGCGCGTCCTCCAGCTCGGGGGCGGCCTGCATCACGCCCAGAAAGACCGGGCCGCAGGCTTCTGCCTCTACAACGACCTGGCCGTGGCCATCCGCGCGTTTGTGGATCACGGCTGGCGTGTGGCCTACCTCGACATCGACCTCCACCACGGCGACGGCGTGCAGAACCTGTTCTACGACAACGACCGCGTGCTCACCATCAGCCTCCACGAAACGGGCCACTACCTCTACCCAGGCACCGGCCACATCCAGGAACTGGGATCGGGCCCGGCGCGGGGCCTCAGCGTGAATGTGCCCCTGGAGCCCTTCACGGAGTCCGACAGCTACCTGGAGGCCTTCGAATCCGTGGTGCCGCGAGTCCTGGAGGAATTCTCCCCCCATGTGCTGGTGGTGCAGGCCGGCGCCGACGCGCACTTCGCCGATCCCCTGGGCGACCTCGCGCTCACGACCCAGGCCTTCGAAACCCTCTACCGCCGCATCCTCGACCTGGCCAAGACACACACGCAGGGCCGGGCCCTGTTCACGCTGGGTGGCGGCTACGATGCCCAGGTGGTGGCGCGCGTCTGGGCCATCCTCTACCTCACGCTGATGGACCTGCCGATTCCCGAGGCCCTTCCGGTCGCGTGGCTGGCGCGGTGGAAACACCTGCTCGGACCCGAGGTGGGCCGCACCCTCCACGATCCCGTGCCGGCCTTCGAGGCGTTGCCGGGCCGGGAGGAGCGCATGCGCCGCAACCGGGATGTGGTGGGCCGCCTGCAGGATTCCCTCCTCCGCTACTGGCTCTGAGCGCGTCCGAGGACGGCCTTCCGCTATCCTCGAAGGATGATCGGACGCCTGCGCGGAGAACTCATCCAGAAGCTGCCCAACCTGGCCCTCGTGGAATGCGGGGGCGTGGGCTACGCCGCCGCCATCAGCCTGTCCACCTACGGACTGCTGCCCGAGGCCGGCTCCCAGGTCGTGCTGCACACCGAACTGCTGGTGCGGGAGAACGAGATCTCCCTGCTCGGCTTCTCCTCCACCCAGGAGCGGGAGCTGTACCGCCTGCTCATCAAGGTGGACGGCGTCGGCCCGAAGATGGCCCTCGCGGCCCTGGGCGCGCTTTCGCTTGAAGACCTGGTGCGGGCCATTCGCGGGCGCGACGTGCGGACCCTCACCCGCATTCCCGGCGTGGGCAAGAAGACCGCCGAAAAGATCTGCTTCGAACTCTCGGAGAAACTGGGCGGATTGTCGGGGCTCGATGGCCTGTCCGGCGTGCCCACTGGCGATCCCTGGGAGGAAAGCCTGCGCTCGGCCCTCACCAACCTCGGCTTCAAGGAGGATGTGGTGCTGCCCGTGGTCGCCGAACTCCGCACCTCCAAACCCCCGCTGGCGGACGCCATCCGCCAGGCCCTGAAGGCCCTGCAACGATGAGCATCCGCATCCTCTCCACCTCACCCCTCGTCGGCCCCGCCCTGGCCGAACTCGGCGCGCGTTTCCCCAACCTGCGGCTCGCGGCGTTCCGCTCGCCCGAGTGGAACGCCGCCCTGCCCGAGGCCGAGGCCCTGGTGGTGATGCTGTCCGAACCCATCACGGAGGCGGATCTCGACGCCGCTCCGAAGCTGAGGGCCATCGGCACCTATTCCGTGGGCGTGAACCACCTGCCATTGAAGGCCTGCGAGTCTCGCGGCATCGCCGTGGTGAACACGCCGGGTGTGCTGACGGACGCCACTGCCGATATCGCCCTGGCCCTGCTGCTGGCCCTGACGCGCCGTGTGGCCGAAGGCGAGGCCCTCGTGCGCTCCGGCGCCTGGAAGGGCTGGGCGCCGGATCAACTGCTGGGCCCCGGCCTCGCGGGCAAGGCCTGCGGCATCCTCGGCAGCGGCCCCATCGGCCAGGCCTTCGCGCGACGCGCCTGGGCCCTGGGCATGCGGCCCCTCTTCTGGGATCGCGACGGTCGCGATGGCGAGGTGGATTTCGGCGCCGGGCGCGCTCAACGAATGTCCCTCGCCGAGCTGCTGCCCCTCAGCGCCGTGCTGTCCCTCCATTGCCCGCTGACGGATCAGACCCGCGGCCTGCTGGACCGCGCGGCACTCGAAAAGCTGCCGGAAGGCGCGGTGATCATCAACACGGCGCGCGGCGGCATCCTCGATGAGAACGCGGCCATCGACCTGCTCGAATCCGGCCGCCTCGGCGGCGTCGGACTCGATGTCTACGACGGCGAACCGCGGATCAACCCCCGCTGGCTGCAGGCGCCGCGCGCCGTGCTGCTGCCCCATCTCGGATCGGCCACCGTGGAAACGCGCGAAGCGATGGCGCGCCTGCTCTGCGACGGTCTTGGGAACGCCCTGACCGGCACTCGGGGGTGATACCCTGGATGCACTCACGAGGCATCCCATGGTACGCCCTTGGCTCAAGCTGCTAGACCCCGGACTGACGACCCTCAAGGCGGCAACCGGCCCTTCCTTTGAAGACCGGCTTGCGCTGGCTCGCGCCTTCAACGGACGCGCCCGCCATGAAGAGGCCCAGGAACTCCTCGAACAGCTGCTGGCCGAGGACCGGGCCCATGCGGAGGTCTGGTTCGAGCGTCTGCTCTGCTACGGCGACCATACCGGCGAAGAAGAGGCCCTGGAACTGCTCGGCCAGCTGGAATCGCTGCGGGACGAGCATCCTGCCGATGGCGGGCACCTGCGCAACCTCGCCTACCTGCGCCTGCTCATGGCCGATCTGGACGGCGCCGAGTTGGCGCTTCAGCAGGCCCTGGCCCTCAACGGCCAGGACCCGAAGGCCCTTGAACTGGCAGGTCTCCTGCAGCTGCACCTGAACCAGCCCTCGGACGCCAAGGCCTGGCTGCTGAAGGCCCTCAGCCTCAATCCGAAGGATCCCCGCACGCTGCGCCTGCTCGCCATCTCGATGGAACAGCTGGGCGACTTCGCGGGGGCCGAGGCCCAGCTCGTGGCCGCGCTTTCCGCCGAAGACTCCTACTACTGGGGCTGGCACGCCCTCGGAGAATTACTGCTGAAGCGCGGCGAACTGGCCGAAGGCTTCCGCTGCATCCACCGGGCCCGCAGCCTGCACGCCTCCGAACCCGCCAGCTTCTTCATCCTCGCCGAGATCTTCAGCGAGCAGGGCCATCTGGAATTGGCCCAGGGGCAGCTCCACACCCTCATGCTGCTGGCCCCTCCCGCTCCAGTGCTGGCCGAGGCCCAGGCGCTCCTGGGCGAACTGAAGCGCGACATGGGCGACCGCGACGGCGCCGTGTCCTACTTCAGCCTCGCCGCCGAAACCGATCCAGATGCCTCGAATCCCTGGGCCGCCCTGGGCGACATGGCGCGGGAGGAATGCCGCTGGGAGGACGCCCTGCGCTGCTACCGCGAGGCCCTGATGCGCGAACCCGACGCCGCGGACCTGCAGGTACAACTGGGCTACGTGCTCGTGGAAACCCGCCAGGGACCTGCCGCGGAGCAGGCCTTCCTCCAGGCCCTGGAGCTGGATCCGGGCGAATACAGTGCCTACCTCGGCCTTTCCGAGGTCTACCGCTTCGCCAACCGCCGCGAGGATCAGATGAGCATGGTGGACCAGGCCATGGCCCTGGCCCCGCAGGACGCGGATGTCTGGAACGCCAAGGGCGTGGCCCTCGAGGTGCTCAACCTCTGGAAGGAAGCCACCGAAGCCTACGAGAAGGCCCTGTCGCTGGAACCCCAGCACCGCAAGGCGGCGAACAACCTGGGCTTTGTGCTCGAGAAGCGCATGAACAACGGTGAGCCCGAGCTGCGCAGTCGGGCCACGGAAGCCTGGAAGCAGCGCTTGCTCATCTGCCGCGACGAAGACCAGAGCCTGAAGATGGCCACCGAACACCTGACCAGTCTGGGCGTGACCGACGAGACCATCCGCGAATGGCTCCGTCCGGGATTCCTCGTGGGCGAGACCGAAGGCTGAGCTCCCGTCACGGCTTCGTCACTCAAATATTTCCAGACAGTTACAAATAGGGCATTTTTCCCTGTGGAAAAGGCTGTGGATTGCCCCTATTTCGAGGTGCTAAATCCTGTCCGGATACAGGGTTCCTAACGCGAGCAGGGCAAATCTGCATCAATACAAGATCAATTATTTCAACTCTTAGATTGATGACGCTAGCAGAATCTGCCGACCCACCCAAATCCTGGGTTTTCCACAATTTCCGCTTTCTTTCGCATTGACAGCCAAGAACGCCTTGGACCCCGGTAGGTAGGGGCGAAAACGAACCTGTCAACCTCCATTTCACGCCATCAGACGAGGGCTTCCGCCTCCCGCAACTGGACGCTCACCAGCCGGGAGCAGCCGGCCTCTTCCATGGTCACGCCGTAGAGGGTATCGGCGGCCACCATGGTGGGTTTCTGGTGGGTGATGACGATGAACTGGGTGTCCGTCTTCATCTTCTGGACCATGGCCGCGAAACGCCCCACGTTGGCCTCGTCCAGGGGCGCGTCCACCTCGTCCAGCACACAGAAGGGGCTGGGCTTGAAGTGGAAGATGGCGAAGAGCAGCGAAATGGCCGTCAACGCCTTCTCCCCGCCGCTCAGCAGGGTGAGGGCCTTGGCGGTTTTTCCGGGCGGCTGGGCCGTGATCTCGATGCCGCATTCCAGCAGGTTCTTCGGATCCTCGAGGCTGAGGTGGGCACTGCCGCCCCCGAAGGCCTCGCGGAAGACTTCCTGGAAGCGGTTGTTCACGAAGTCGAAGGCCTCGCGGAACCGTTCCTCGCTGGTGGAGTTGATCTCCTGGATGGTGGATTCCAGGTTGCCGATGGCGGCGGTGACGTCGGCCCGCTGCTCGTCCATGAAGGCCATGCGCGTTTCGGCCTCTTCCAGTTCCTGGATGGCCAGGGGGTTCACGCCGCCCAGGTCCATGCGCCGGCCCTGCAGTTCGTTCAGGCGCGTCTGGTGGACCAGCTCGCCTTCTTCCCAGGCTTCGCGTTCCGCCTCGCTGAGGCCCGCGAGGAAGGCCGGCACCTCCAGCCCCAGCGCCAGTTCCACTTCCTTGGCCAGAGCCTCCTGGCTGCCCTGGACCTGGGCCCCGTGGATCAGCACTTCCTGATGCTGGGACCGCGCGTTTTCCAGGGCCTCCTGGAATTCGCGGGCCGACCGTTCCTGGACCCGCAGGTTCTCCTGATCCAGTTCCAGCCTCGGCTGAGCCTCTCGGGCCTGCTCCTGGACGCCTTCCCGATCCTGCAGGAGGCGCTGGGATTCGGCTTCCAGTTCGGCCAGGCGCTGGGCACAAGCCTGGATGCGCTCCACCTGTTCGCCGACCTCGGCCTCCATCCGCTGGCGCTCGGCCTCCAGATCGAAACGGCCCCGCTGGGCGAGCTGCAGGTGGCGTTCGTGCCCATCCCGCTCGGCCCAGGCGGCGTCGCGGCCCCGGGCCGTCTCCGAGCGCTGGTCGCGCCGCTCGTCCAGGCGCTGGCGCGCCTCGCGCACGAGGGTTTCCGATTGCTGGATGGCCTCCTCCAGCGCGGCGTCGCCCGCTTCCTCCGGATGCTCGTCGAGTTCGCGGAGAAGGCCCTGTAGGCGCTTGATCTCGGTTTCGATCTGTTCCCAGAGGGCGTCCGCCCGCTCGCTGGCGGCGCGGATCTCGGACAACTGGGCCTGGAGCGAGGTCTTCTGGGCCTTGAGGGTGTCGCTCCTCCGGCGCAGGGCACGCAGATCCTCATCGATCTCCAGGGAGCGTTCGCGGGCGGCGCGGGCCTCATCCCCGCCCCGGCCCCGCTGGGCCTCCAGATCCTCCAGGCGGTCGAGGAGCGCCTCCCGGGTGGCGCTGGCCTCCTCCTGCTCGGCCCTCAGCTTGATCGGCGAGGCCGCGGGCGCGGACACGCCGAGCTGCAGGGGACCGAAGGGAAGGCGGATGAAGCCGGGAGATACGAAGGCGAACTCGGGATGGGCGAGGGCGAGATCCGGCAGGGCCTCGTCCGAACAGCGGAAAGCCCGGTCCACCAGGGCCCCGAGCGGTCTTTCAGAGCCGCTCCAGCGGACGTGGTCCCGCAGCGGTTCGCAGCCTTCGGGCGCGGCTGGCGCCGGGGTTTCGGCCTCGAGGGCCAGCAGCAGATGCCCCGGCGCGCCCGCGGCCAGGCGGGCTCCGGCGACATCCACCGACAGGGACTGCAGCCAGGCGCCCAGCAGACGTTCCAGATCCGGGCGTGAGGCCTCGTCCACCGTCAGCAGTTCCACGAGCGCGTTGGGACGAATGCCCTGCTCCCGCAGCCAGCCGAGGCCCTTCTTCAATTCTTCGTCGCCGAAGCTCTGGGACAGCAGGTCCGAAAGCTGCCGCAGGCGGCGCTCGGCGGCATCCAATTCGGCTTCGGCGCGGTGATGATCCTGGGCCAGCACCCGCTGGGTCTCTTCCAGGGTCTCCGCCCGGCGGCGCTGGTCGAAGGCGGCCTCTTCGGCCTGCTCCAACTGGGAGAGCAGCCCCTCCAGGGAGCGATCCACCTGGGTGGCTTCGGCCTGCAGACTCTCCAGACGCGGCGACCGGACGGATTCCTCGTGGTTCAGGGCATCGAGTCGACCTTCGAGCTGCGCGATCTGGCTCTGGAAACCCAGCCGCTGCTTCTGGCGAGCCTGGGCCTCCTTCTGGCTTTCGGCCTTGCGCTCCCGCAGGGCGTGCAGTGCCGATTCCTCGTGTCGCAGCGCCCCCTGGGCCAGGGCCACCATCTCTTCGGATTTGGCCAGGTCCGCTTCCCACACACTCAGGCGTTCGGAGGCCTCCTTCAGCACCGCCTCCAGCGCCGTGAAGGTATCGCCCGATTCCGACAGCCGGTCGGCCAGGGTCTGGATGCGCTCCTGCAGGCGATGCAGTTGTCCCGTCGCCTCGTCCCGCCGTTCCTCCTGGAAACCGCGCTCCTGCTCCGCCAGCTGCAGGCGCTGATCCAGGCCCAGGATCGCGCTGTGGCGCTTGGCCTGCGCCTGCTGCTGCTCGTCTACCGAAAGGCGCAGCGCCTCGACTTCGGAGGCCTTTTCCGAAACCTGGGCCGTGAGTTCCGCCACCCTGCGCTCGATGGCATCCAGCTGATCGAGGATGCGCAGCTTGGCGGCCTCCAGTTCCACGGCCTTGCCCGCGAGCAGGATGCGCTGGGTGGCCTTGATCTCGGTGTCGAGTTCCTTGGCCTTGCGCGCGCGGGAAGCCTGGCGGCGCAGCGAATCCATCTGCTTGTTCAGTTCGAAGAGGATGTCGTCGAGGCGCTGGAGGTTGGCCTTGGTCTCTTCCAGTCGCTTCTCGGCGTCGGCGCGGCGCAGCTTGTAGCGCGTGATGCCCGCGGCCTCTTCGAGCAGCAGGCGGCGATCCTTGGGCTTGCTGCTGAGGATGAGGTCGATCTGCCCCTGCTGGATGAAGCTGTAGGCCCGCGTGCCCATGCCCGTGTCGAGCAGGAGATCCTGCACATCCTTGAGGCGGGCCTCGCGTCCGTTGATGCGGTACTCGCTGCCCGTGTCGCGGTAGAGGCGGCGCGAGATCACCACCTCGCGCGTCGCTCCCGGCAGGGCCGGATCCGGCATCTCGAGCACCAGCTTGACCTCGGCCATGCCCGTCGCCCGGCGCTGGGCCGTGCCCGCGAAGATCACGTCGGCCATTTCCGAGCCGCGGAGCATGGACGCGCGCTGCTCTCCCAGCACCCAGGCCAGGCTGTCGGAAATGTTCGATTTCCCGCAGCCGTTCGGCCCGACCACCGCCGTCATGCCGCCCGGGAAGCTCAGCTTCTGGGCGTCGGCGAAGGATTTGAAACCATGGAGTTCGAGAGAGATCAGGCGCACGCGGTCAGCGCTCCGGTGAAAACAGTGGGGAACATCTCCCTCCATCATTCCACATCACGCGTAGGATCCGACCCGCGCTTGCGGGCGGCCCCTTGGGAAACGGCCGGAAGCCCGTTAGACTTAGGCCTTCCCAGGCCAGTCAGGAGTCACCTGTGCAGCCTTTCCCAGCCCCCCCGTCTAGCCTGGCGGCCGATCACCGGCCGGGGGAAGGGTTGTGAAGCTGCCCCTCCTGGCTCCGCCCGACGCCTCCCTCCTGTGGCTCGACGCCCATCGGGTCGTGGCCGGAACCCATCGACGCCCCCTGAACGGCACGCCCACCGAGGACCAGCTGGCCCAGGCGCTGGCGGCCCTGCCTCCGGGCCCCACCCGCTGGGTCGTGGAAGACCTGTGGACCCCTTCGGTCCTGATGCGCGACCTCACCGAGCTGCCCCGCGGCGCCGAAGCCCAGGAGGCCTTCTTCAAGTGGCGATTCACCCAGGCCCTGGCCCTGGAGACGCCCCACTTCGTGCAGGCCCTGGAAGTCGAACCCGGAGCCTGGCTGGCTTCGGGCATCCGCGAAGATCTGCGCGAATCCATGCTCCAGCTGAGCCTGCGCCTCGATCGGACGGTCCACACGCTCACGCCCCGCTGGCTGTACCTCTACAACCTGCTGGCCCCCTCCCTCGCCCTGCCGGGCATGCTGCTGTCGCTGAGCCCCGTGGAATCCGGGCGCTACGCCGGCACCCTCGTGGCCTGGGGCCGCACGCTCTGCCTCCTGCGCCAATGGTCCGAGCCCCTCGATGCCGAAGGCTGGATGGAGGAGCGCATCGCCCCCAGCGCCGCCTTCCTTCAACGGGAATCGCGCCCGCCCCAGCAGCTCTTCATCTGGGGCGCGCCCGCCTGGCCCGATAGCGGCCTGGCCACCAAGCTCATGGATGATCGCCTCGTATTCGGGGAGAGCCGCTGATGGCCGTTCCGGTCCTCCACCTCAACCTGGCGCCGCGCCCCAGCCTCTGGCGCCAGCGGCACCAGGCCCTCGGCTGGCTCGGCCTCGGCCTGGGCATCCTCGTCCTGACCGGCGCCATCGGACTCACCTGGCGCGCCTACCACCAGGCCAGCCGGGCCGGACGGGACGCCGTCAGCCTGACCGAGGAAGCCAAGCGCGCCGCCAGGCAGGAACAGCAGATCCAGGCCTCCCTCCAGGACATGGACGTCTCCCGCGAGCAGGCCCGCTGGAAGCTGGCCGAGCGGATCCTGCTGGAACGCAGCCTGCCCTGGTCCAGACTCACGGCGGAGCTGGAGCAGTGCATGGTGCCCGACATGCGCCTGAAGACGCTGCAGCGGGCCCGCAGCAGTTCCCAGCAGGTGGTGATGAAACTCAAGGGCGAGGCGCGGACTCGCGTGGCCGAAGCCGCTTTCATCGAAGCCCTGCGCACCACCCCGGTCTTCGCGCAGGTCAATCTGGAGCGGGAAGCCGAGCGCCAGGGCGGCGGCTGGGATTTCGAGCTCAGCCTGCCCACGGCCGCCGTGCCGCCCCCCTTCCAGGTGAAGGCCATCAAGCTGGGACCCGCCGCTCCTGTCGCAGCGCCCCTGCCCGGAAAAACGCCGGGCAAATCCCCGGTGGCCTCCCCCGCGCCCGTGGCTTCGGGACGCCCGGGATCGGCCGCCGGCCGGGCCGTGGCGGGCCCGCTGCCCCAGGTCCAGTCCCCCCAGGTCCAATCACCCACGGGCCAGCCGTCCCCGCACGTCGTTCCCCCGTCGGCCAGGCCGACTCCGGAGACCTTCCAGCCCCGGCCGCCCACGCCCGCACCCACGAATGACGAGGAAGCCGGAGACCGCCGCCGCCGTCCCGCGCGGGCGCGCCCGACGGACCCAAGGAATCCCCAATGAACAGCCCCCTTCGCGCAAGCCGCCTCCGACTGGCCCTGGGCATCCTGGGGCTGGTGTCGGGCCTGGGCGTGGCGTTCTTTCTGCTTCCGGACGCCTCCCAGCAGCTGTCCCAGAAACTGAAGGCCAAGCGGGAAGCCGAGCTCAGCCGCAATCAGCAGGTCACCCAGCTCCAGGAACTCCAGCAGCTGGCGGACCGTATCCGGCGCGGACGGGAGACCCTGGCGGATCTGGAGACCCGCCTGCCCCGGGGATCGGCCGGCGAACTCCAGTGGAACCTCAGCAAGACCCTCCACGCCCTGGTGCAGAAGCACGGGCTGAGGCTGCAGACGGTGAAGTACGGCCTGCCCAGCCGCGAGGGCACCAAGGGCTCCGACCTGGAGGCCGTGGAAGTCGAATTCGTGGCCGTGGGCATCTATGCCAACCACAAAGCCTTCATGCTCGATCTCGAAGGATCCGGCTTGCCCTTCGCCGTGCGGGACGGCCGCCTGGAGGAAAGCCCCGAGGGCGCGCGGCTCACCATCGTGCTTCGAGCCTTCCGCAAGGCCAGTGGGCCCCAGGCTGAGGAGGGCGAGGCATGAGCGCATCCTCCAACGCCTTCGACTTCCAGGCCATGCGCCAGGAAATCCGGTCCAACCCCAAGACCCAGATCGCCCTCGCCGCCTTCCTGCTCGTCATGGGCTACGCCCTGTACTCCTTCCTCAGTCCGGATGCACCCAAGGGCCACAAGGCGGCCGCCAAGACCGGATCGAACCTCGATCCCCGGCAGCTGCAGGGCCTCCGCCGCCTGCCTGACCTCGCAGCCCTGGGCAAGGCTGGCGAACTGCCCCCGGTGGCCAAGCAGCAGCGGGATCTCTTCATGTTCGAGGCCCCGCTGCCGCCACCGCCGCCCGTGAAGGTGGTGGTGCCGCCACCGCCGCCGCCGCCGACAGCCGAGGAACTCCAGCGCCAGAAATTGGCCCAGGAGAAGGCCGCCGAATTCGCGGGCCGCCCGCAGGACCTGCGCTACCTCGGCTTCTTCAAGGGCAGCCCCTCGGGCAAGGTGGGTGCCTTCATGAAGGGTGAGGAACCCGTCACCCTGGTCCAGGGTTCCGTGCTCAAGGACCGGTGGAAGCTCATGTCTGTCCTCGATACCAAAGCCGAATTCCAGAACACGAAATACCCGGATCTGCGTCTGGTCCTGGAGGTCCGCGAGGCCTCCGGCGGCGCACCCGTGAACCAATTCTGATCCGAAGGATGCCCCCGATGCCGATTCCCTCCTTCGCCCAGCTTCGCAAACCGCTCATCGCCGCCGCGCTCCTGGTGCTGGCCCTCGGCTGCAGCCTCCACAGGGCGAACAAGGCCTTCGACGAAGGCCGGTATGACGAGTCCGTCGCCGAATACCGCGCCGCGCTCCGCAGCGATCCCACCAATACCAAGGCGCGCATCGGCATCAAGCGCGCCTCCCAGCGGGCCTCCGAACTGCACCTCAACCTCGCCCGCCAGGCCGAAATGAAGGGGTTCAGCGACACCGTGCTGTCCGAAGTCCGCAAGGCCCTCGTGCTGGATCCCGACAACCAGATCGCCCAGGACTGGCTCATCCGCCTGGAGGAAAAGGCCGCCCGTGACAAGGCCGAAGCCGATACCACCGAGGATCTCGAGTTGATGAAGATCAAGGCTGATGCCATGAACGCGATCCAGCTCAACCCGCGCTCCATCGACGGCATCGACCTGAACTTCAGCCGCAAGACCAGCCTGCGCGAGATCTTCGCGACCCTCAGCAAGGCCTCAGGGGTGAACATCATCACCCACACGTCGTACCAGGATCAGAGCGTGTCCATCGACCTCCGCGGCCTGCCCTTCCAGCGCGTGCTCGACACCCTCATGCTGCAGAACGACCTGTTCTACAAGGTGCTCGACAAGAACACCATCATGATCTTCAAGAACAGCCCCCAGAACCGCGAAGCCTACGAAAACCAGATCATCAAGACCTACTACCTGTCCTTCGCCGATCCCCAGGAACTCCGGCAGACCCTCACGACCCTCAACAACCAGCTCAAGGTGTTCACGGACAAGCGTACCAACGCGATCATCGTGCGGGCCAAGCCGACGGAACTGGCCATCGTCGACCAGGTGGTGCGCACCCTCGACAAGGGCAAGGCCGAGGTCATGGTCTACTTCGAGCTGATGGAAGTCACCGAGAACACGCTGGAGCAGGTGGGCCTGCTGCCGGTGCTGAACGCCTCGGATACTTCGGGCACGTACCGTTTCGGCGCGACCACGGTGAACAACACCTCGGGCATGAACACCAATTCGGGATTCACCAAGATCCACACCGCCGACATTCGCGTGCTCTTCCCCAACCTGGCCCTCGACTTCCTCAAGAGCAACGGCGATGCGCGCATGGTGGCCAGCCCGAATGTGCGGGTCGCCTCGGGCGAAACCGGCGAAGTGAACATCGGCGAAAAGATCTCCACCACCCAGAGCCAGCTCTCCCTGCCCACCGGCACCACGGGCGCCACCGCCGGCGCTTCCTCCCTGCTGGGCGGTGTCGGCCAGACCTCCTTCTCCTACGAGAACGTGGGCGTGAAGATCAAGGTGGAGCCCCGTGTTCACAACAACGGGGAAGTCACGCTGAAGATCGACAGCACCGTGACGACGCTGAAATCGGGCTCCACGCCTGGCCGCCCGGACCTGGGCCAGCGCGAGATCAAGACCTCCGCTCGCCTACGGGACGGCGAGACCGCCATCTTCGGCGGCCTGCTGAAGGACGAGGAGCAGAAGAGCCTCCAGGGCATCTGGGGACTCGCCGACATCCCGCTCGTAGGCCGGCTGTTCGGCAACACGCACAACAGCAAGGCCAAGACCGACGTGATCCTCACCATCCGCGCCGTGCTCGTCCGCAAGCCCGTCCTGACCGAGCAGGACATGGCGCCCTTCAATCCGGATGACGCCACCTCCAAGGCCGGCCCATTCTCTCCGGTCGCACCGAAGAAGACGCCAGCGCCTGCCACCACGACCAAGCCCGCCACAGCCGTGAATCCGCCTGCCACCCAGCCCACAGCCCAGCCCGCGCCGCTCAGTCCCGCCCAGCCCCCGGCCGTGCAGCCTCCCGCAGCGCCACCCTCGACCGCTCCAGCCGCCCCCCCGGCGGCGCCACCGACCGCGCCCCCGACCGCGCCCGCTCCCACAGACACCACCCAGGAAAAGAAGCCGGCCGACGCGCCGCCTGCGCCCTCGGACCTCGTGATCTTCATGTCCCCCGTGGCCTCTGAAATCAAGGTCGGGGAAAGGGTTCGCGTCACCCTGACGGTGAGCGGGGGAGGCGGCCTGAGTTCGGGCACCCTGGAGCTGAGACTGCCCCCCGGCCTGCGCCTTCAGGGCGTCACGCCCGGTGAATTCCTCAGCGCGGAAAACGGCACTCTGGAGCAAATCCCCGGCAAGGATGGCGCCTTGAAACTGGTCTTCCGGCGCAACCCGGCGGGCGCGGATGCCGGGCCCTTCGCCACCCTCGAACTGGAAGGCCTCAGCGCCGGGAACGCGCCCGTCCTCATCCAGAGCGGCCAGTTCCTGATGGGCACGAATCCCGTTTCCGGGCGCTGGTCCAACGCCCTCGTGACGGTGCAGTGAGCCGCCAGCGCGGATTCACCCTGCTGGAGCTGGTCGTCACGGCCACCGTGCTGATGATCCTCGCCTCCGTGGTGGTGCCATTGGCGCGCAACGGTTTGAAACGGCAGCAGGAAATCGAACTCAGGCGTGACCTCCGCGAAATGCGCGCCGCCATCGATGACTACAAGCGACAAGCCGAGCAGCAGAAGATCAAGGCGCCTCCCGCCGAAGCGAATTTCTATCCCGAAAGCCTCGAGATCCTCGTGGAGGGCGTTCCCGCTGCCGGCTCCCTCAACCGCAAGGTCAAGTTTCTCCGCCGCATCCCGGTGGACCCCTTCACCGGCAAAGCCGAATGGGGGCTGCGCAACACCAACGATGACCCCACCAGCACCAGCTGGGGGGGCGGCCATGTCTACGATGTCTACAGCCTTTCCCAGGGCACGGGCATGAACGGCATCCCCTACCGGGAATGGTGATCGCCCTGCGAAGAATCGGTGTTGCCTCCGACGGCGAACCGCGCTAGGCTTGGAGTTCGGCACATTCGGATCCCGCGGGACCTGGATTGTTCTTTCAAGCGGATATGGCGGAATTGGTAGACGCGCTAGTTTCAGGTACTAGTGTTCACAAGACGTGGGGGTTCGAGTCCCTCTATCCGCACCATTTTTTCGCCGGCAAAGCCGGCAAAAAAATGGTGATTGAAAAACGATAGGCATCTGGCCTTCACCAGATTTGACCCACCTTCGGTACGGGACTGAAGGTTTCGCCGCAGGCGATCTGACAACGCGAAGCGTTGGCAGCAGGGTGACGGGCGATCCCCCGAAAAGGAGCCACCATGGCCCTGAACGTTGAACAGAAGAAGATCATCATCGACGACTACAAGCAGCACGAGTCGGACACGGGTTCGCCCGAGGTGCAGGTCGCGATCCTCACCAAGCGAATCAACGACCTGACCGAACACTTCAAGACCCACACGAAGGACTACCACAGCCGTCGCGGTCTCATGATCATGGTCGGCCAGCGCCGCCGCCTTCTTGACTACCTCAAGAAGAAGAACAAGGAGCGCTACGCCACCCTGATCGAGCGCCTCGGCCTCCGTCGGTAGGTCAGTATTCTCCGGGGGTTCCGCGCTGCGCGCACACCCCCGGACCCCCGCGCAGAAGCCCGGCCAAGCCGGGCTTCTGCTTTTATCCTCCGAGGATTCCGGGATGCCCGCTTCTGCGGGCGTTTTGCTATGTTCAAAGCTATGGATCTGAAGCCCCTGCCCCGGCCTGAACATCCGGACCCCTACACCGTCCTCGACCGCCGGTTCGTCTACGACTCGCCCTGGATCCGCATCCGCGAGGATCGCTTCCGGCATCGGCGCGGCGCCGAAGGCCGCTACGCGGTCTGCGGATTTCGGCGCACCGCCTGCGGCGTGCTCGCGCTGGATGACCAGGACCGCGTGGTGCTGGTGGGTCAGTGGCGTTATCCGCTCGAGCTCTATTCATGGGAACTCCCTGAAGGAGGTGGCGACACCTCGGAGAGTCCCTACGAGGCCATGCGGCGGGAGCTCGCCGAAGAAGCCGGCCTCAGCGCCCAGATCTGGGAGCCCCTCTGCTTCTTCCATCCCAGCAATTCCTCCACCGAGGAGGAGGCCTTTCTCTTTCTCGCCACGGGCCTGGCGCCCCTCGAAGGCCATCACCCAGAGGATGACGAGGAACTGCTGCTCCATCGCGAACCGTTCGCTGATTGCCTCCGCCGCGTGCTGAGCGGGGAGATCACGGACAGCCTCACGGTCATGGCCCTGTTGGCCCTCCAGGCCCGGCGCAGCGGGGTGCCCGCGGAACTCGACGCAGCGCTTGCGGAGCGCTTCTTCCAACGGCCCTCAGAACATCCCTCCGCCGGCCGCGCGCGCTGGGAATCGCTGACATGATCCTCACCCTGCACCCCGACACGCCCCAGCTGCGCCACCTCGAGCGCATCGCGGAGCTGCTGCAGCGGGACGGGGTCATCGCCTATCCCACCGACACCCTCTACGGCCTGGGCTGCCTCGCCTCGCGCAAGAAGGCCGTGGACCGCATCCTCCAGATCAAGGGGCGCGATCCGAAGAAACCCATGTCCATCCTCTGCTCGGACATGGAGATGTTCTGCCGCTACACGCGCCACCTGGACACCCCCACCTTTCGCCTGCTGAAACAGATGCTGCCCGGGCCCTACACGGTGTTGCTGCCCGCCAGCCGCGAAGTGCCGCGCTACCTCCAGAACAAGCAGGTCGTCGGCCTGCGCATCCCCCACCAGCCCTTCTGCCAGGCCCTGGTGGCGCTGCTGGGCGAACCCATCATCACCACGAGCGTGGCGCTACCCGACCAGCCCGTGCTCAACACCGCCTGGGAGATCGAAGAGGAGCAGGGCCACGCGCTGGACCTCGTGGTGGACTGCGGCCAGCCCCTGGGCATCCCCAGCACCATCGTCGATCTCAGCGAAGACGAGCCCCTCTTGATCCGCGAAGGCGCTGGCCCCTGGCCGCTTTGATACGGTCTGTTGTTGGGGAAACAAAGGATCACCGCGAAGGCACGAAGAAAAGGCCAGATCCTTATCGATTTTCTGCGGCTTAAAAAGAGATCAACCGCGAATCACGCGAATCGCCCTTCGGGCGCGCGAATGGCGACCAGGCATCCTTCCGGCGTAGGTCCAGGCGGCCCATCCTCGCCGCATTCGCGTTCATTCGCGCCATTCGCGGTTTTTCTTTTTAAGGCAAAGCGGCATCAGCACTCGGGCAGGTTCACTGTGAAGTCCAGCGGGGCTTCGAGCACGTTCAGGGCCAGGCCGCCGCGGGAGGTTTCCTTGTACTTGCTCTTCATGTCGGCGCCGGTGTCGCGCATGGTGCGGATGACCTTGTCGAGGCTCACGAAGTGCTGGCCGTCGCCGTGAAGCGACATGCGGGCCGCGTTGATGGCCTTCACGCTGGCCATGGCGTTGCGCTCGATGCAGGGCACCTGCACGAGGCCGCCGATGGGATCGCAGGTGAGGCCGAGGTTGTGCTCCATGCCGATCTCCGCGGCGTTCTCCACCTGGTCCGGCGTGCCGCCCAGCACCTCGGCCAATGCGCCCGCGGCCATGGAGCAGGCCACGCCCACCTCGCCCTGGCAACCCACCTCCGCGCCGCTGATGGAGGCGTTCTCCTTGTAGAGGGCCCCAATGGCCCCCGCCGTGAGCAGGAAGCGCAGCACACCCTCGTCCGAGGCGCCGGGCACGAAGCGGCGGTAATAGTGCAGCACGGCGGGGATGATGCCCGCGGCGCCGTTTGTCGGAGCCGTCACCACCCGGCCGCCGGCGGCGTTCTCCTCGTTCACGGCCAGCGCGTAGAGGCTCACGAAATCGAGGGGCGTGAGGGGATCGCGGAAGCCGGCCTCGGGGGATTCCGTCAGGCGCCTATAGAGGGCCGGGGCGCGCCGTGCCACCTTCAGGCCGCCGGGCAACAGACCTTCCGTTGCGCACCCGCGCCGGACGCAGGCCTGCATGACGGACCAGATGTCCAGCAGGCCCTGTCGGATCTCGGCTTCGGGGCGCCAGGTCTTCTCGTTTTCCAGCATGAGCTGGCTGATGCTGAGTCCACTCTCGTTGCAGCGCGCCAGCAAGTCATCGCCGGTACGGAAGGGATGGGGGGCCTCGGCCCGCTCAGTGGCCACCGGCGCAGCGCCCTCCTCCACCAGGAAGCCGCCCCCCACGGAGTAGGTGACCTGGCTGCAGAGGGTCGTGCCGCCCCCATCCATCGCCGAGAAGCGCATGCCATTGGGATGGTAGGGCAGGTTCTTGTGCAGCAGGAGCAGGTGCTCCGCCTCGCGGAAGGCCACCGCATGGCGGCCCAGGAGGGCCAGACGTTCCGTGGCGCGGACCTGCGCCAACACCGCGTCCACGGAGGCAACGTCGACATCCTCCGGGGTCTCCCCCAACAGGCCGAGGATGACGGCCTTGTCGCTGCCGTGACCGCGCCCCGTGGCACCGAGGCTGCCGAAGAGTTCCACCAGAACGGACGAGGTGGCAGCCAGCGCACCCTCGCGCTCCAGCCTCTGCGCGAAGGCGCGGGCGGCCCGCATGGGCCCCACCGTGTGCGAGGAACTGGGGCCAATGCCGATGCGGAAGAGGTCGAACACCGAAAGCGTCATGGCTCATTGTCCCTGAATCGGCTTCAATCCACGCGGTAATGGCAGCCGCGGCTTTCGGGATTCTGCAGCGCCGCGTTCAGGATGAGCCGCGCGCAGATGATGCCGCTGCGCAGCTCCAGCAGCTCCCGGCTGAGGCCGGCCTCGTGGTAGAAGCGCTCGATGCGGTGGTTGAGGTAGTGCAGATCGGCCTTGGCGCGCTGCAGGCGCGCGCCGGTGCGCACGATGCCCGCATAGTTCCAGAGGGTGCTGCGGATGAGCCCCCAGTCCTGGTCGATGAGCAGGGGATCCGTGGGCTCAGGCGATTCGGGCATGCGCCAGGGCGCCAGCTCCGCGGCCTCGGGCGGGGCAGCCTCGGGCAGTTCGCGCACCGCGGCCTCGGCCCCGCGGAAGCCCCAGAGCAGGCCCTCCAGCAGGCTCGTGGAAGCCAGCCGGTTGGCGCCGTGCAGGCCCGTGCAGGCCACTTCGCCCGCGGCGAAGAGGCCCGGCAGGCTGGTGCGGCCCTCCAGGTCCACCAGCACGCCGCCGCAGAAATAGTGGGCCGCGGGCACGACGGGGATGGGCTGGCGGCTGGGATCCAGGCCTTCGGCGCGGCAGGCGGCCATCACGGTGGGGAAATGGGAATCCAGGTCCAGGTGCGCGGCCACCGGCGCCAGATCGAGGTACACGTTGGGCTCCCCGCTCTGGGCCATCTCCTGGAAGATGGCGCGGCTCACCACGTCGCGCGGCGCGAGTTCCAGCTGCTCCGGCGCGTACTGTTCCATGAAGCGTTCGCCCCGGCGGTTCACCAGCCAGGCGCCCTCGCCGCGCAGGGCCTCGGTCAGCAGGGTCCGCGGCTTGCCCGGCACGTAGAGCGCCGTGGGATGGAACTGCACGTACTCGCAGTTCACGATGCGTGCACTGGCGCGGTAGGCCGCGGCCAGGCCGTCGCCCGTGGCGCTCGGCGGATTGGTGGTGTGCAGGTACAGGTAGCCCAGCCCCCCTGTGGCCAGCAGGGTGCGCTTGGCCAGGGCCGCTTCCACCTCGCCCGTGGCGGGATCGAAGAGGAAGGCGCCGTGCACGCGGATGGGCTCGTAGACGCGCTCAGGACTGAGGCAGTGGTGGGGGCTCGTGATGAGATCCACCAGGCAGAGCCGCTCCCGTACGCGGATGTTCGGGTGCTTGCGCACGGCCTCGCTGAGGGCCGTCTGGATGGCGAGCCCCGTGGCGTCCTTGGCGTGGTAGATGCGCCGCGCGCTGTGGGCCGCCTCCGCCGTGGGATCTGGTGTGCCGTTGGGGCCCAGGTCGAAGGGCACGCCCAGGCGCTCCCACAGGAAGCTGCGGCAGAGCCCGGGACCTTCTTCCGCGAGCATGCGCACGGCCTCGTGCCGGCAGAGACCCGCGCCGGCGGCCTCGATGTCGGAAGCGAAGAGATCCGGCGAATCCCCGATCTCGGGAGGCGCCAGACCGATGATGCCGCCCTGGGCCCAGGCCGTGTTGGTGCCTCCCAGCTCATCCTTGGCCACCAGCACCACGGAGGCACCGAGGTCCGCGGCGCGCAGGGCCGCCGAGCATCCGGCGATCCCCGCACCCAGCACCAGCAGATCGGCCACGTCACTCATGCCAGCTCCCAGGTGGGGCGGTCCAGGGCCCAGAGGGGTCCGAACACCGCCTCATCATCCGCATCGTCCGCGTCCGCGGAGATGCGCTTCCCATGTTCCAGCCGTCGGGCCGTCAGGTCCAGCGCGGCCTCGGCCCGCACCTCGCCCCAGGGCGTGGCCACGCGGCCGCCACAGGCCGCCAGACGGCCCAGGGCCTCCTCCCACAGGGCCCGCAGCCCACCCAGGTTGTGCATCTGAAGGTGGTGGTAGCCGCCGGTGAGGAGGACGAGCCCCTGCAGCTGATCCTTCAGATCGCCCTGTGCGCCGCTCCAGAGGGGTTCGAGGGCATCGTGGCACTCGTGGAAGAGCCCGTGGTTGAACAGCGACACGCCGCAGGCCAGCGGATAGCGCGCGCCGAGCGGCAGCGGCGTGAGGGCGGCCAGCTGCCAGCCGCTGCGCAGGCTCACCAGGGGCCCCCAGGCACCCCAGGCCGACGCCGGCCGCCAGCCCGTAGAGCCAGCTTCGGCCGTGTCCGGCCAGGCGTCGCGGTGGGCCCTCCATGCGCCTTCCGGATCGTGATGGCCCAGGGCCCCGAGCATGCGGGCGGCATGGTTCAGGAGATCCGCCTCGGCGAGGCCTTCGGGATGGGCCTTGCGGATGCCCGGCGCGCCGAGGATCGTGGGCCAAACGAGGTGCTGGCGGGCCTCGGGATCATGCAGGGCGGCCTCCATGCGGTCCTGCAGGAAGCGGTGGACCTCCAGGGGCAGGCGCGGCTGGCGCTGCCAGAAGGGGGTGCGGTTGCAATCGTCGCTCATGGTTCCACCACCAGCCTCAGGTTCAGGCCGCCCAGCTCGTTGTCCGCGCTGCCCGCCCAGTGGCAGCCGGGGATGCGGCCCTTCAACACCCGGCGGGGATCCCCCTGCTGGTGCTCCAGGATCCACCGCCCCACGAGGCCGCGGTACTTCTTCGAAAAATGGCTGATGGCCTTCCCCCGGCCATCGACGATCTCCAGCGTGTGGCGCGGGCGCGCCCAACCCTTCAGCAGGTCCGCCGAATCCCCCGGAAGCAGCTCCCACACGGGCCCTTCCGGAAGGGCTTCGAGCTGGGCCCGCAGCGCCTTCCGCCAATGAGTCTTCAATCCCGGAATGGCGCCGAGTTTGAGCTTGTAGGGCGGCACGACCTCGTCGCCCCGCACGAGGCCGCGCAGGTTGGACAACACGAACACCTGGGACCACACCTCACCGGGAAGCGATGCCGCATCGAGGGCCTGGAAGGCGACGCCGCTGTAGCGCGCGAGCGCGGGCATCAGGGGCAATGTGGGCGCGCGGCCCGCCAGCGCCAGGGCCTCGGTTCGCGCCTTGTCGAGGGCCAAGTCCTTCACGTCGAAGGCCTTCTTCAAGGCTTCGGGCGAACCTGTCTTGGCCAGGGCCACGAGCCTTTCGCGCACCCAACGCTGGGCTGGTGTTTCCGCCAGGTGGCCCGGAACGCCGCCCGGGGCCTTGTCTTCGGAAGGCGCGAGGAAGATGAACGGCGAGTGCTTCATCGGGACGCCAGCCAGGCTTCGAGGCTCGTGAGGCGGAACCCCTCCAGGAGGTTTCGTAGACGTCCCCCGTATCCCCGCAGACCGGCGCTGTGGGTGAAGCGGTGGCCCAGCGAAAGGCCCGGCAGCCGCGGCTGATCCGCGTCCAGCTCCCAGGGATGCAGCACCAGGGGCGTGCCAGCGTCTTCCTGGGCCAGCGATTCCAGGGCCCGGCGCACCAGGCTGAAGGGCAGCACCCGCGGGCCCCAGCCCCAGAGCGGCATCCGCACGGGGCCGGACCAGAGCACCGGCGGCGGCAGTTCCCACAGGCCTTCGGTCAGAAGGTGCGGGCGTCGCGGGAATCCGGGATCCCCGATGACGGCCAGGGGCACGCGGCTGGAATCGTAGCGGAAGCCCAACTCCGGCAGGTCCCGCCACCAGTCGGCGGCCGGGCCGCGCAGGCTCCATTCCGGCGCGCGATGGCCCACCACCGCCTGACCACTCAGATCCTCCAGGAGGGCCTTGCCGTCACGCACCGAATCCCGCCAGGCGGCGCGGTCCATCTCGAAGGCCCGACGGTGCGTCAGGCCGTGAAGGGCGATGGCATGGCCCCCAGCGGCGATGCGCCGCAGCAGCTCCGGATGGCGCCGCGCCTGATCCCCCAGGCAGAACCAGGTGGCCGTGGCGCCCAGATCGGCGCACAGGGCCAGGGCCCGCTCCGTGGCCAGCTCCAGCCGGCACTCGAAGCGGTCCAGGGCCTCGGGCTGGTCATAGGGCGGGCAGCAGAGCTGAAACCAGTCCTCCCAGTCCAGGGAGAGGGGCAGCCGCTGTCTCAGGTGAAGTTCCGCTCGGAAAGGCTGATGAATTCGAGGGAGAAGTCATCCAATTCGGTCTGGAACTGCTTGAGCTGGCCCTGGAAGAAGTTGTAGGCCATGAGGGCGGGGATGGCCGCCACCAGGCCGATGGCCGTGGCCACCAGGGCCTCGGAGATGCCGGGAGCCACCGTGGCGAGGTTGGCGTTGCCCGTGGCGCCGATGCCGCGGAAGGCATCGATGATGCCCCAGACCGTGCCGAAGAGGCCGATGAAGGGGCTCACGGCCGCCACCGTGGCCAGGCCTCCCAGGGAGCGCTCCAGGCGCCCCATTTCCACGACGCTGGCCCGCTGGAGGCTGCGCTCCACCGCTTCCATGCTGCGCAGGGTGGGGCGGCCGTCCTGGCCCACCTGGCGCAGCTGGTAGGTCACTTCGCCATAGCCCGCCACGAAGAGGCCCACGAGGGGGCTCAGGGCGAACTTCTCCACCTGCTGCTTCAATTCACGCCAGTCCGTGGCGCGCTTGAACACGTTGCGGAACTGCTCGGAAATGGCCCGGCTGCGGCGGTAGAGCAGCGCCTTGCGGATGATGACCACCCAGCTGAGCAGCGAAAAGGTCCCGAGGATCAGCAGCACCGACTTGGAGACCGGCCCCGCGTGGAGCATGACCTCCAGCAGATTGACCTCGTTGCCCGTGGGTGATGCCAGGATCGCCATGCCCTCTCCTTCATCTCGAATGATAGCAAGCTACACTGGATCCTTTGCGCGAGGCTCTCATGCAGGTGCTGGTCATCGGGTCGGGATATGTGGGACTGGTCGCTGCGGCCTGTTTCGCCGAGGCGGGCCACCGCATCCTCGGTGTGGACGTGGACACGGCGAAGGTCGCTACCCTTTCGCGGGGCGAATCCCCCATCTTCGAACCGGGCCTGGACGACCTCCTGCGGAAGCACCTGGCTTCGGGCGCCCTCCGGTTCACCACCGACCTTCGCGAGGGCATCGCCACCGCCGACGCCGCCTTCATCTGCGTGGGCACGCCCCAGAGCGAGGATGGCAGCGCCGACATGAAATACGTGCTGGCGGTGGCGGGCCAGATCGGCCAGGCCATGGCGCTGCGACCCATGGAGGCCAAGCCCCTCATCGTCGTGGACAAGAGCACCGTGCCCGTGGGCACCGCCGCCCAGGTGCATGCCGAGATCGCCGCCCACACGGACCGGGCCTTCGAGGTGGTGAGCAATCCCGAATTCCTGCGGGAAGGCTCGGCCATCAAGGATTTCCTCGAACCCGACCGCGTGGTGGTGGGCTGCCGCACGGACCACGCCGAGACCGTGATGAAGGGGCTCTACCAGCCCTTCCTCGACCGCAGCGGCGGCAAGTGGTTCCGCATGGATCCCCCCAGCGCCGAGCTGACGAAGTACGCCGCCAACGCCATGCTGGCCCTGCGCATCAGCTTCATCAACGAGATCGCCAACCTGGCCGAATCCGTGGGCGCCGACGTGGACCACGTCAAGGTCGCCATTGGCGCGGACCACCGCATCGGGCCCGCCTTCCTCAATCCCGGACCGGGTTTCGGCGGCTCCTGCTTCCCCAAGGATCTGCAGGCCCTGCTCAAGGTCGGGCGCGAGCACGGCCAGCCCATGATGACCCTGGCCACCACCGTGGAAGCCAACCGCCACCAGAAGCAGGTGCTCCTGCGGAAGGTGAAGGCCCATTTCGGCGTGAAGGCGGGGGTTCCCGGTCCCCTAAAGGGCCGCCGCTTCGCCCTCTGGGGCCTGGCCTTCAAGGCCGACACCGATGACATCCGCGAAAGCATGGCCCTGGAGCTCATCGACGGCCTCGTGACCATGGGCGCCGAGGTGGTGGTGCACGATTTCGCCGCCATGGACGCAGTGAAGGCCAAAATCGGCACCAAGGTGCGCTATGCCGAGACGCCGCTGGCGGCCTGCGAAGGCGCCGACGCCCTGCTCATCGCCACGGAATGGTCCCAGTACCGCCACGCGGATCTGGATGCCGTTGCCAAGGCCCTCAAGGCCCCCCGCATGTTCGATGGTCGCAACCTGTTCCGGCCCGAGGCCATGGAGGCCAAGGGCTGGATTTACCAGTCCCTCGGCCGCCGCTCGGTGGACGGCGCCACCGTCAAGGCGTGAAATCAAACGCTTCGGGGGCAGACCCCCGGGCTTTCTTTGTTTAGAATGGAACTCAACCTGCCCGGTGACCCTGCGGTCAGTTCAGGCGGTCGGACCACCTCTGCGAATCGGAGCACCCCATGGGCAACCTCGGAATGATGGAAATCCTGCTGATCGGCATCGCGCTGCTGATCTTCTTCGGCCCCTCCCGGCTGCCCGAGCTGGGCAAGAGCCTAGGCAAGGGCATCCAGGAATTCAAGAAGGCCAGCCGTGAGCTGACGGATTCCGTGAAGGAAGACGTCACCTCCGACAAGGACAAGAAGTAGGGCCGCATGACCCATCGACCGGCCTCCCTCGGGAGGCCGGTTCCTTTTCCCGCAAGAGGACCATGCCCCTTCCAGAGACCCCGCCCAACAAGATGAGCTTCTGGGAGCACCTGCAGGAACTGCGGGTGCGGATCGTCCGGTCGCTCATCATCGTGGCCGTCGTGTTCGCCATCACGTACGCCTACCGGTTCAACCTGTGGGCCTGGGCCCAGCGTCCCTTCCTTGAGGCCATGGCGCGCCAGACGGGCAAGGCCATCACGGCCCTCGATCCCTTCGCCTTCACGGACCTGACCGAGCCCTTCTTCAGCATGATGCGGCTCTCGCTGTGGGCCGCGGCCGTGCTTTCCGCCCCCTTCCTGTTCTATCAGCTCTGGGCTTTCATCCGGCCGGGGCTACTGCCCAAGGAACGCCGCCTCGTCATCCCCTTCGTGCTGGTGACCTCCGGCTGCTTCCTGGCCGGCGCGGCCTTCGCCTACAAGCAGGCCTTCAAGTTCCTCGGCGACATCCTCTTCCAGGAGGCGGCCTCCGCGGGCCTGCGCGCGAACCTGCACGCGTCCGATTACCTCGACCTCTTCATCTCCACCACGCTCATCACCGGCGTGATGTTCGAACTGCCCGTGCTGTTCTATTTCCTGGCGCGCTTCCGCATCGTGACCGCGAAGCTGATGCTGAAGTACTGGCGCCACGCCACCATGGCGATCCTGATCTTCAGCGCCTTCTTCACACCCGGCGACGTGGTGGTCACCACCATCTTCTTCAGCGTCGTGCTGCTGGGCCTCTACTTCATCTCCGTCGTCGTGGCCTGGCTCGCCGAGCCCCGTCAGCCGAAGTAGCCTACGGCCTTCAGAGGCGCAACCGGGCCTCGAGGTCATCCAGGCAGCGTGCCACAGCTTGGTTGGCCTCGGCCTGCCCGGACATGGCCCGCCCTGCCCCCGAATCCCGCATGAGCGCCCCGGCCGCGCAGCCGAGTCTCGCGGGGAAATCCACCCCTTGTTCCACCACCACCGCCCTTCCCTCCGCCGCCATGGCGCGGGCGTTCATTCGCTGATGGTCATTGGCGCTGGTGGGAAGAGGCACCAGGATGCTCCCGCGCCCCGAGGCTTTCAGTTCTGCGCAGGTGCTCGCACCGGCCCGGCTCAGCACCAGGCTGGAGGCCTCCATGGCCTCGTCCATGCGCGCGATGAAGGGCACCAGCTCGTGGCGCGGATGGCGGGGCCGGCCCTCCAGGCGCGCCACTTCCATCGGCCCGGCCTGGTGCAGGATCCCCCAGTCCGGCAGGCCTTCCAGCAGGGTGGGCGCGAGTTCCAGCATCGCCTCATTGATCGCGCGCGCGCCGCCGCTGCCCCCGAGCACGAGCAGACGGAAGGGTGGTTTCAGCGATTCGGGAGGGCGGAAGTCGCGGAGGAACGCTTCGCGGACAGGCGTGCCCACCACCAGGCAGTCGGCCTGCGGAAGCAGGGGCCTCACGGCATCCATGCCGCACCAGACCCGCCGCGCCTTGGGGGCCACCAGCTTCGCCAGCGCGCCGGGCGCCGCGTTGCTTTCATGCAGGAAGAAGGGGATGCCCAGGGCCCGCGCCGCCAGCAGGGCCGGGGCTGCGCCGTAGCCGCCCGTGCCGATGACCGCCCAAGGGCGTTCGCTGCGCCAGAGCCGCTTCAACCGGGACACGGCGCGCCAGAGTTTCCATGCGGACCGCGCCATGCGCAGCGGAGACCGGCCCACCACGCCCTCCACATCCAGCAGCAGATGCGGCCAGGCCCGGTTCGGGAGTTCGCGGCCCTCGATGCCGCGCCGGGCGCCGACGAACACGATGGCGCGGTCTGACCACCGGGCCCGCGCCCCTTCTGCCAGCGCGATGGCGGGAAAGAAGTGGCCGCCGGTTCCACCTCCCGTGAGGACCAGCGCATCCAGGAAACTCGGCGTGGCTTCGATCATGATCCGTCCACCATACCGGAAGTGTCCGGGCCTACCGCGAGTCGGCGCCGCAGCCTACCCGGAGACAAGCGTGATTCCTGGCACAAACCCGGTGAAACGCCGCTGGGGTGGGAGGTTTCGTCAGGCTAGACTCTTCTTTTGGGCCGGTCCTCCGCCGGCCTGTCCATGACGCATCAGGGAGCGCCCATGAAGATCCTCGTCGCCCTCAAGCAGGTTCCCGACACCGAAACCAAGATCAAGGTCGCCGCCGATGGGCGGTCTCTCGATCCGGCGGACGTGAAGTGGATCACCAGCCCCTACGACGAATACGCACTGGAAGAAGCCATCCGCATCAAGGAAGCCAAGGGCGCTGAAGTCGTGGCCCTTTCCGTCGGCGGCGACAGCACCAAGGAAGTGCTCAAGAACGCCCTCGCGCTCGGCGCCGACAGCGCCGTGCTGCTGAAGGGCGACGGCCAGGGCGATGCGTATCAGGTGGCCCAGATGATCGCCGCCTACGTGAAGGACAAGGGCTTCGACCTCATCCTCTGCGGCAACAAGGGACTCGGCGGCGACAACGCCGCCATGGGCCCCATGCTGGCGGAACTGCTGAACGTGGCCCAGGCCAACGTGATCGTGAAACTCGAACTCGGCGAAGGCACCTTCAAGGCCGAACGCGAGATCGAAGGCGGATCCGAGATCGTGGAAGGCGCCCTGCCCGCCGTGATCACCGCGCAGAAGGGCCTCAACGAGCCCCGCTACGCGAGCCTGAAGGGCATCATGGCCGCCAAGAAGAAGACCATCGAAGAGCTGGACGCCACGCCCGCCACCTCCGGCGCGCAGGTCAGCGCCCTGGCCCTGCCCCCCGAACGCCCCGCGGGCCGCAAGCTGGAAGGCGATGCCGCCGCCCAGGCCCAGGCGCTCCTGCAGGCGCTCAAGGACGAAGCCAAGGTCTTCTAGGCCACCCCCACAGACTTCCGATTCGAAAGGATGATCCATGATTCTCGTGTTCTGTGAACTGAAGGATGGCCAGATCCGCAAGCCCAGCACGGAGGCCTTGAGCGAAGGCCGCCGCCTGGCCGATGCCGCGGGCAAGCAGCTGGGCGCGCTGTTCGCGGGCGCCTCCTGCGCGGGCGCCGCCGAGGCCGCCAAGTTCGGTGCCGACGTAATCTTCACCGCCGAAGGCCCGACCCTCGCGTCCTACTCCAGCGATGCCTTCGCCACCCTCATGGCCGACACCGTGAAGGCCAAGGGCGCCACCGTGCTGCTGGCCGCTGCCACCGCCGTCGGCAAGGACGTGGCCCCCCGCGCCGCCGCGCGCCTGGGTGCGGGTTACGCCTCGGACGTCACCGCCCTCTCCATCGTCGACGGCAAGCTCCAGGCCGTGCGCCCGGTCTACGCCGGCAAGGCCTTCGCCACCACCACCTTCTCCAGCGCGATCCAGGTCGCCACCACGCGTCCCAACGTGTTCCCCGCCGCCGAGAAGGCCGGTGCCGGCGCCACCGAAGTCCTGCCCGCCCCCGCCGGCGACTTCAAGTCGGTGGTGAAGGAGATCCTCGCCAAGGCCAGCGGCAAGGTGGATCTCAGCGAAGCCAACGTCATCGTGAGCGGCGGCCGCGGCATGAAGGACGGCGCCAACTTCAAGATCCTCGAAGAGCTGGCCGACGCCATCGGCGGCGTGGTGGGTGCTTCCCGCGCGGCCGTGGATGCGGGCTGGGGCCTGCCCCACAGCATGCAGGTGGGCCAGACCGGCAAGGTCGTGAGCCCCACCCTCTACATCGCCTGCGGCATCAGCGGCGCCATCCAGCACATCGCCGGCATGAGCGGCTCGAAGTTCGTCGTCGCCATCAACAAGGATCCCGAAGCCCCCATCTTCAAGCTCGCGAACTACGGGATCGTCGGTGACCTCTTCGAAGTCGTCCCCGAACTCACCAAGGCCGCGAAGGCGCTGGGGATTGGTTCCAACTAGGTCTCGTTCCCAGCTCCAAAAAACAGCCCGGCATTGGCCGGGCTGTTTTTTGGAGAGAAGAAAAAACTAAACCCCGAACTGCCTCAAATGGTGGTCGAGGTGCTTGTACATCAGGCGGCCCCACTCGTCGCCGCTCATCCGGCCGAAGAAGGCGTGGGTGGCCTTTCCGGCGGATTCGGGGCCCCGCTGGACGAAGCGATCGATGATCGTCGCGAGGCGGATGCGCTCCGCGTTGAAGTCCCGGACGTCCAGCACGACGAAGCTCGGATCCGTCGGGGAGTTCCGGCCCATGGGCCGTTTCCCCAGCGCCAGCCGGCGGACGAGGGGCCCGAGGATCTTTCCGATGAAGAGCTGCTTCATGGGCCGGTCTCCCGTGGCCGCCTCCAACCCCCGCGAGCAGTGCTGCAGCATCTGGGCGGGGTTCATCTTGCCCCACCGGTGCGGCGTATCGGCCTCCAGGGCTGCGAGGCGCACTGACAAGGCTTCCCGGTCGGCCGGGTTGAAGAGGGATTCCATCGCGACGCTCCTAGCCTTTCATTCTCCATGATTTGGAGCGCCACTCCCGTCACGAGAGGGATCACACGGGCTCGAAGCCCTCCTCCCACAGGAAGTCTCGGGCCGCCTCGGGATCGCCGAAGCGCGCCACGACCATGTCCCCCTCGTTCACATCGCCATCCAGCTCATCCAGGCTGTTCCGCTCCCGGATGATGCAGGCCCCGCCGATCTCATCCAGGCCGAACTGGACCAGCTCCCGGACAACGCCGTGCTCGTCCCGCCACAACTCCACCATCAGGTCCGTGCCCATGACGCCCTCCTCAACTTTTCCGCCCGCGGGAAAGTTAAGTCTTTTCGAAGAAGAGCACCACCATTCCGAAACCCACCCGGTCGCCATGCTTCAGTTCGCGGGGTTCGCCGGGCAGGATGCGCTCGCCGCGCACGAAGGTGCCGTTGGCCACGCCGGGTTCTTCGAGGAGGAAATACCGCCCGTGCTCGCAGAGGATGCGGGCGTGGCGCCTGGAGACGCTCAGGTTGTGGTCTTCTTCGGTCAGGTCGATGTCGGGATGGACGCCCGTGGTGGGGTCGAAGCGGCCGATGAGAGACCCGTGCGACAGGATGGGATGGGGCTTGCCGCTGAGCACCGACACCAGGTTCGCCACGGGCCCCGTGGTCACCTTGGCGGGGCGCGTGGCATCCAGGGATTCCAGGCGCTCGCCCACTTCCCGGTGCCGCTGGGCCAGCCGCTGCATCATCTTGATGGAGACTTCCGGGTTCTGTCGGATCATCCGCAAAAAGGTGCCCCGGTTGATGGCGATGAGATCCGAATCCTCCAGGGCGATGGCGGTGTGCTGGCGCGGCAGGGCCTCCAGCAGGCTGCCTTCTCCGAAGAAGTCCCCCTTGGCCAGTTCTTCGGCCCAATCTCCTTTGGGCTCCTCTGAGATGTACAGGCGGACCTTGCCCTGCAGGATGATGTACATCTGCTGGGCCATCTCCCCTTTTCGGAAGATGATCTCGCCTTCGCGGAAGCGCAGCTTGCTTTGATCGATAAAGCTGGGTTCAGCCATGAAGGTCCCGGGGGAGTTTCCTAGCTTAACCCAGGGTCCCGCCCGGAAGGAACCCAGGTCGGTCGAAGGTCCGTGAAAGCAGGCTCTCCAGGATCTGGGCTTCCCGGGCCGAAAAGCCTTCTGGTTCGGGGCAATCGAGGTCCAGGACGGCCACCACGCGCCCCCCCCTCCTGACCGGGATCACCAGTTCGCTGCGGGTGGCGTCGTCGCAGGCGATGTGACCGGGGAAGGCGTGGACATCCGGCACCAGCTGGGTGGTGCCCGTGCGCGCGCAGGCCCCGCAGACGCCCTTCGCGAAGGGAATCCGCAGACAGCCCATGCCGCCCTGATACGGCCCCACGGCCAGCATCTGATCCGCCACCCGGCGGTAGAAACCGCACCAGTTGGTCTGCGGCAGGGTCTCCCACAGCAGGCAGGCCAACGTGGCCTGGAGCGCCACTTCATCGGTCTCACCCTCCAGCGCCGCCTCGATCTGCGGCAGGGCCTCCTGCAGCCGAGCGACGCGTGCGTCTTCAGGAAGCAGGGTGCCCCGCACCACCTTCGCCAGCAGGATGCCCTCGCTCATCGCCAACCTCCGCTACGCTTGATCCATGTCCATTCTGCGCTACCTGGCGGCTCCTTTGGCCCCCCTCTACGGGGCGGTGGTGCGCGCCCGCAACCGCAGCTTCGACGCCCATCCCGAACGGGCCGCCCGCGTGGCGGTGCCCGTGGTCTCCGTGGGCAACCTCAGCGCCGGGGGCACGGGCAAGACGCCCCTCACCCTCTATCTCGCCGAGGGCCTTGAAGCCGCCGGTTGGACGAACGCCGTGCTGTCGCGGGGCTACGGCGGGCGGCGCGACATCGATCCCATGAGCGTGGAGGCGGATTCGGATCCCCGCCAGACCGGCGACGAGCCCCTGCTCATGGCCCGGCGCCTGGGTTCTCAGCGCGTGGTGGTGGGCCGGAAGCGCCACGCCGCCGCCCTGCGGGCCCTGGCCCAGCGGCCCGGACTGCGCTGCCTGCTGCTCGATGACGGGTTCCAACATCGCGCCCTGCACCGCGACCTCGACCTGCTGGTGCTCGACGGCGTGAGGCTCTGGGGCAACGGGCGCATGCTGCCCCTGGGCGATCTGCGCGAACCCCTCGACAGCGCCCGGCGCGCCCACGCACTAGTGGTGACGCGCGCGGCGAGAACGAAGGACCGCGCGGAGGTCGAAGCCTGGTGGGCCCGACACGGTTCCGGCGGCCCCATCTTCTGGGTGGATTTCATCCTGGGGACCCTGCGCCCCTGGCCCGCGGATGGGCCATCCCGCGAGGCCCAGGGCCCGGCCTTCGCCTGGTGCGGCCTCGGGCACCCGGAGGCCTTCTACGCCGATCTGCTGCTGGCCGGCCACAGCTGGATCGGCTCCCACAGCTTTCCCGACCACCAGGGCCCGGCCCCGGCGGATCTGCGGCGCCTGCAGGCCCTGGCCCGCGCTGAAGGCGCCGGCTGGCTGGTCTGCACCGAAAAGGACGCGGTGAAACTGGGCGCCGAACACGCCCGGGCCCTGGACATGCCCCTCTTCGTCGCCGAACAGCACGTCTCCGGCGGAGAGGCGCTGCTGGCCTGGGTCCAGGCCCGGTTGGGCTAGATTCCTGTCTGATGTGATTCTGCCCACCTTCCCGGCCGGGCGGTGGACCGCTATGCTTGCGGCAACTTCCAATTACTCCAACCCATCGCCTCCAAGGAGGACACGATGTCCAGGCAGATCGTCCAAGGATCTCTCCTCTTGTGCGCGGCCCTCGGCCTCCAGGCCGGGGATACCGTCAAGCTCGCCCTCACGGGGCCCTTCTCGGGCGGCTCGGCCCCCATGGGCGTCTCCACGCGGGACGGCGCCAAGCTGGCCATCGCCGAGATCAACGCGGCGGGCGGCATCCAGGTGGGCGGCCGGAAGATGAAGATCGAGATCATCGAGCGCGATGACGAAGCCAAGAACGAGCGCGGCGCCCTCATCGCCCAGGAGCTGGCGGCCATGGGTGATCTCTCGGGCGTCATCGGCACCGTGAACACCGGCGTCTGCCTCGCGGGCGACAAGCACCTTCAGGAAAAGGGCATCACCAAGATCATCTGTCCCGCGGCGGGTTCCGCCTCGATGACGCAATGGGCCAATAAGCCGGATCGGGCCGGCGTGAAGGATCTCTCCATCTTCCGCTTCGCCGCCCACGACGGCATCCAGTCGGCCATGGTCGTCGAAGAGGCCATCAACCGCCACTTCACCAAGGTGGCCGTCATCTTCGATTCCACCAACTACGGCGTGTCCGGGCGCGACGACATGCTGGATCAGATCAAGAAGCAGGGGAACAAGCTGACGGTGGTAGCCCAGGAGAAGTTCAACATCGGCGACAAGGACATGACCGCCCAGTTGCTGCGCGCCAAGTCCGCGGGCGCCCAGGCGGTGCTCATCTGGGCCATCGGCCCCGAGCTGGCCGCCGTCTCCAACGGCATGGCCAAGATCGGCATGAAGGCGCCCCTCATCGGCGGCTGGACGCTGTCCATGTCCAACTACATCGACAACGCCGGCAAGAACGGCAACGGCACCCTCATGCCCCAGACCTTCATCGAGGAGCCCATCACGCCCAAGGCCAAGGCCTTCATCGACGGCTACCACCTGACCTACAAGGTGGGGCGCATCCCCTCGGCCGTGGCCGCGGCCCAGGGCTACGACGCCGTCTACATCTTCGCCGCCGCCGTGAAGCAGGCCGGCAGCACGGACACCCACAAGATCAAGGAAGCCCTCGAGGATCTGAAAGAGCCCGTGAAAGGCGTCATCGCCACCTGGAACCACCCCTACACGAAGTGGGATCCCGCCGATGTCACCACCCACGAGGCCTTCCGCCGCGAACAGGCGGTCATGGGCATGGTGCAGGACGGCCACGTGGTCTTCGGCAATGCCGCCGACAAGGCCCGCCTGATCAAGGAGGCCGCCGGCACCACCCCGAAGGCCGCCAAGCCCACCACCAAGCCAGCCGCCAAGCCGAAAACCAAGTAGGTCGCGCCATCGCCAACCCGGGGGGCTTCGGCCCCCCGATCTTTCCCCCTTCCGAATCGAGCCCGCATGAACGTTCAGATCATCGGACAGATGGCCGTGAGCGGCGCGCTGATGGGCCTCGTCTACGCCCTCATCGCCTACGGGTTCCAGCTCACTTACGCCACCAGCAAGAGCATCAACTTCGGCCAGGGCGAGCTGGTGATGGTCTCGGCCTTCTTCAGCCTCACCCTTACGAACCTGGGCCTGCCCTACTGGGCGATGATCCCCGGCGGCCTGCTCTTCGGCGCCCTCATGGGCCTCATCGTCGAGCGCGCGGCCGTGCGACTCGCGCTGGAGCAGAAGAGCGAGGGCTGGATCCTGCTCACGATCATCCTCGGCCTCTTCTTCTTCTCCTCGGCCGAAAACATCTGGGGCCGGGACGACCGGCCCTTCCCCACGCCGATCTCGGCCGATCCCATCCATGTGCTGGGCGTGGATGTCACGCGGCTGGAACTATCCGTGGCGGTGGGCGTCATCGCCATCATGGGCGCCATCGAGCTCTTCAAGCGTCGCACCCTGCTGGGCAAGGCCTTCGAGGCCGTGTCGGCGGATCGCGACGCCGCCGAGCTCATGGGCATCTCCGCCACGCGCACCGTCATGCTCTCCTACGCGCTATCAGGCGCCGTGGCGGCCCTGGCGGGCATCCTCGTCTCGCCCATCACCACCGTGGGGCCCACCATGGCCTCGGCCCTCATCCTCAAGGCCTTTTCCGTCGCCGTGGTGGCGGGCCTGGATTCGGGCTTTGGCGTCGTGCTGATCGGCATGTGCCTCGGCGCCCTGGAAAGCCTCGCCAGCTTCTACCTCGGCAGCGGCTGGCGCGAGGCCCCGGGCCTCGTGCTGCTCATCCTGGCCCTGGCCCTGCGCCCCAACGGGGTGTTCGGCAAGGCCACGATCCGGAAGGTGTGAGATGAAGCGGATCCTCCTCCTCCGTGGTGCCGAACTCATCGTCTTCGCCTGCCTCGCCACCATTCCGCTGCTGGTGGTGAACCCCTACGCCCTGGGTCTGCTCACGCTGCTCGCCATCTACGGCATCCTGCTCATCGGCCTGGATGTCACCGTGGGCTACCTGGGCCAGGTGAACCTCGGCCACGTGGCCTTCCTGGGCCTGGGCGCCTACACCGCCGGCCTCGTCGTCACGAAGCTGGGGCTCGGCATGGGCCCGGCCCTGCTGGCCGCCATGGCCGTCGGCCTGCTGCTGGGTGGCCTGCTCGCCCTGCCCGCGCTGCGGCTCGAAGGCCCCCAGTTCGCCCTGGCCACCCTCAGCTTCGCCGCCCTCAGCACCACGGCGTTGAACGAACTCGAAAGCCTCACGGGGGGCGCCCAGGGCCTCAGCCTCAGCCGCCCGCCGGTCTTCGGGCACGTGCTGACGCCGCCCCTCTTCTACTGGCTCTGCATGGCCCTGCTGGCGGTGGTGTGGATGCTCATGCGCAACCTCCTGGCCTCCCAGTGGGGACGCGCCTTCGAGGCCCTGCGCGACAGCCCCATCGCCACGGATGCCATGGGTGTCGGCACCTACCGGCACAAGGTCGCGGCCTTCGCGCTGGGCTCGGGCCTGGGCGGGCTGGCCGGCGGGCTCTACGCCTTCAACTTCCAGTACCTCCAGCCCCAGAGTTTCACCTACGACCTGATGATCATCCTGCTGCTGGGCGTGGTGCTGGGGGGCCGCAAGAGCCTCTGGGGCGCCTTCGTGGGGTCCTCGGTCATCGTCCTCCTGCCCAACCTGCTGTCGAACCGCCACCTCTTCCAGATCTTCTCGGGCCTGGGATTCGCGGCGGCCCTCGCCGCGGGCCTGCGCGGACTGGCGAAGCAGACGACGCGGCCCTTCCAGGCCCTGGCCCCCGTCGTCGCCATGGGCCTGCTGGTGGTGGGGGGCTTTCTCGTCGAGAACACCGAAGATTGGCGCAAGGCCATCTTCGCGCTGATGCTCTTCTCCGTGGTGGTGGGCCTGCCCGAGGGCCTCATGGGTTTCCTCTCGCATTTCCTCGCCCGCCTCTTCCGCGTGCCTCACGCGCCGCTGCCCGAACCTTCGGCCCTCGAAGACGTCCTGCCGTCACGGCCCGCCGACGGCGCCCCCCTGCTGGTGCTCGAGGATCTCAAGCGCCATTTCGGCGGCGTGAAGGCCGTGGACGGCCTGTCGGTGAGCGTCCAATCAGGCGCCATCCACGGCCTCATCGGGCCCAACGGATCGGGCAAGAGCACGGTGGTGAACGTCATCTCCGGCCTCTACACGCCCAGTTCAGGCCGCGTGCTCCTGCGCGGCTCAGCCCTGCCCACGGGCAGCCTCTTCCGCGTGGCCCGGGCGGGCGTGGCGCGGACCTTCCAGAACCTCCAGCTCTTCGGCGAACTGACGGCGCTGGAGAACGTGATGGTCGCGCTGAAGGGCGTGTACCGCAGCCCCCTGCCCATGGTGCTGTTCGGCCTCGGCCGCGCGGAGGAGCGCCGCGCGCGGGCGGACGCCCTGGCCCTGCTCAATCTCATCGGACTCCGGGGCCAGGCCCTCAACAAAGCCAAGGACCTGACCTACGGCGCCCAGCGCTTCCTGGAGATCGCCCGGGCCCTGGCCCGCAAGCCCGACCTGCTCATCCTGGACGAGCCCGCGGCGGGCTTGGCGCACCCGGACGTGCTGCAGCAGATCGAGATCATCAAGCGGGTGCACCAGCGCGGCATCACCATCATCCTCATCGAGCACCACATGGATGTCGTCAGCGAGCTGTGCAGCACCGTGACCGTGCTGGATGGCGGCAAGGTCATCGCCGAGGGCGCGCCCGACGAAGTGAAGCGCCATCCGAAGGTGGTGGAGGCCTACCTGGGCCAGCCGCCCCAGCCCGCCTCCCCCGAGTCCGATCCCCAACCTGGCGGCCCCGCGCCGCAACCCGCCTAGGAGCCCCCATGCTGCACGTGGAGAACCTCCATGCGGGCTACGGCGCCAGCGAAGTGCTGAGCGGCGCCTCCCTCGAGGTGAAGCAAGGCACCCTCGTGGCTCTCATCGGCGCCAACGGCGCGGGCAAGACCACCACCATGCGCGCCATCTCCGGGGGGCTCAAGCCCAGCCGCGGTCGCGTGGTGCTCGCGGGCCAGGAGGTGCAGGGTCTCGATGCCTCGCGCATCGCGCGCCTGGGCCTCGCCCACGCCCCCGAAGGACGCAAGGTCTTCGGGCCGCTGTCCGTGGAGGACAACCTCCTGTTGGGTGCCTATGGCCGCCTGCCGCGCTTCTTCGGCTTTCGGACCAAGGCCCAGACCGATCTGGAGCGCGTCTACGACCTGTTCCCGCGCCTCCGGGACCGCGCGAAACAGGCCTCCGGCACCCTCTCCGGCGGCGAGCAGCAGATGCTGGCCATCGGTCGGGCGCTTATGGCGCGGCCCAAGGTCATGCTGCTGGACGAGCCGTCCATGGGCCTCGCGCCGGTCATCGTGCAGGAAGTCTTCCGCACCATCCGTCGCCTGAAGGAAGAAGGCCTCACCCTCCTGCTCGTCGAGCAGTTCGCCAAGAGCGCCCTCGAAGTCGCCGACTACGCCTACGTCATGGAGCGCGGTCGCATCGCCGTCGAAGGTACCCCCGCCGAGCTGAGCCGCAACGAACGCGTCATTGCGGCCTACCTGGGCTGAAAAAGATAACCGCGAATGACGCGAATCGCCCTACGGGCGCGCGAATAAGAGCAGCCGTGCTTTGGCATTCAATCTTTATTCGCGCTCATTCGCGTCATTCGCGGTTCAGATCTTTTTAGATCTTGCCCATGCTCTTGCCGGCGCAGCGCAGATCGTTGCAGGCGCGGACGACGCGGTCGGCCATGCTCTGCTCGGCCTTCTTCATGTAGGGGCGGGGATCGTAGGCCTTCTTGTTGCCCACTTCGCCGTCCACCTTCAGCACGCCGTCGTAGTTCTTGAACATGTGGTCGGCGATGGCGCGGGTGAAGGCGTACTGGGTGTCGGTGTCGATGTTCATCTTGATGACGCCGTAGTCCAGCGTTTCGTGGATCTCCTCGAGGCTCGAGCCTGACCCGCCGTGGAAGACCAGCAGGGACTTGGCGCCGCCGCAGGCCTTGGCGATGGCGGCCTGGCCGTCGCGCAGGATGCTGGGCTTCAGCACCACGTTGCCGGGCTTGTAGACGCCGTGCACGTTGCCGAAGGTCGCGGCCAGCATGTAGCGGCCCAGGGGCGCCAGGGCCGAGTGGGTGGCCACCATGTCCTCGGGCGTCGTGTAGAGCTTGTCCTTGCCCACGCCGCTGGTGTCGTGGCCGTCTTCCTCGCCGCCCACCACGCCGATCTCCACTTCCAGGATGAGCTCGCTGGCGGCGCAGCGCTTCAGCAGTTCCGAGGAGCGGGCGATGTTGTCGGACAGGCCCAGTTCGGAGCCGTCGAACATGTGGGCATTGAAGAGGTTGGGCCGGCCCGCGGCCCGGCGGCGCTCCGTCTCCTCGATCAGGGGCAGCACGAAGGTGTCGAGATACTTCGGATGGCAGTGGTCCGTGTGCAGGGCCACGTTCACCTCGTAGTGCTCGGCCATGTAGTGCACGTAGTCGGCCAGCGCGATGGCGCCCTTGGCCATGCTCTTCACGCCGAGGCCGCTGATGAACTCGGCGCCGCCCGTCGACACCTGGATGATGCCATCGGCACCGGCGGTCTTGAGGCCCAGCAGGACGGCATTGGCGGTCTCAGTGGAGGTGACATTGAAGGCCGGGAAGGCGAACTTCTCCTGTTTCGCTTTCTCCAGCATCTGGACGTACTGTGCGGGACTGACGACGGGCATGGATCCTCCGAATCACATTCCAGGCTATCCAAGCCTGCCGGATCCTGCGAAACGGAATTTCGCCCCGGACGTCACTAATCCCCGAAACAGATGCCCAAATCCCGCCCCGTCTGCAACGTATCGCAATCCAGGGGCACGGCTTTCATGCGCCCGGCCACCTCTTCCAGGGGCACGTAGATGACGTTGGGAACGGCCAGGGAGACCATGATGCCGTTCTGGCCCTCCTGCAGGGCCCGCACGGCGGCGGCCCCGAACCGGAGCGCCGCCAGGCGGTCGAAGCTGGTGGGGCTGCCCCCCCGGAGCAGGTGCCCCAGGACAACCACGCGGCTCTCCTTGCCCGTGAGGTTCTGCAGGGCCCTGGCCACCCACTCGCCGATGCCGCCCAGGCGCTCGGCGTGCCCGATGCCCGCCTGTTCCAGCACGGCGCGGTGGCCGTCCGTCGGGTTGGCCCCCTCGGCGGCCACCACCAGCGAATACATGCGGCCTTCCTGGTCCCGGGTGCGGATCTTGGCCGCCACCTTCTCCAGGTCGAAGGGCACTTCAGGGATCAAAATGGCGTGGGCGCTGCCGGCGATGCCCGAATTGAGGGCGATCCAGCCCGCATAGCGGCCCATGGTCTCCACCACCATCACCCGCTGGTGGCTTTCGGCCGTGCTGTGCAGGCGGTCGAGGCAGTCGGTGGCGAAGGCCACGGCCGTATCGAAGCCGAACGTCGTATAGGTCTTGTCGAGGTCGTTGTCGATGGTCTTGGGCACGCCCACCACCCGCAGGCCCTTCTGATACAGGGCGTGAGCGATGGTGAGGGAACCGTCGCCCCCGATGGAGACGAGCGCGTCGAGCTCCTTGCGGGCGAAGCATTCCAGGATCTCGTCCGTGCGATCCACGTCCTTCACGGTGCCGTCGGGCATCTTCACGGGGAAATGCAGCGGGTTGCCGCGGTTGGTCGTGCCCAGGATGGTGCCGCCCAGGTGGCCGATGCCCCGCACCCGGTCCCGCGTCAGGCGGAAGACGCCGCCTTCGGGAAAGCGCTCGGGAAACAGGATGCCGTTGAAGCCTTCGCGGATGCCGTAGCATTCCCAGCCGAGGTTGGTGGCGGCGATGACGACGGCGCGGATCACGGCGTTCAGGCCCGGGGCGTCGCCTCCGCCGGTGGAAATCGCGATGCGTCGGATGGGATTGGCCATGATGGTGTTCCTGAAAGGAGTGGCGTGAAGGGTCAGAGCCTCAAAGCCGGTTGCATGGACGGTTCAGGCGGGGGCCCTTCCACCGGCACCGCATGGGCGTTCCAGATATCCCGAGCGTACTCGCTCACCGTGCGGTCGATGGAGAACTTGCCCATGCCCGCCACATTGAGGATGGACATGCGAGCCCATTCGGCAGGCTTTTGATAGGTGGCCGACACGCGCTCCTGGGTTTCCAGGTACGAGGCGTAGTCGGCACAGTGGAAGTAGTGGTCCGAATCCATCAGGGCCCAGGCCAGGGCCCGGAAACGCCCGCCCTCCAGGTTCCCGATGGTGTCGATGGCCCGCCTGAGCTCCGGGTGGGCCATGGCCCAGTCCCGCGGCTTGTAGCCCGCGTCCCGCAGCCGCACGATGCCTTCCGCCGTGTGTCCGAAGATGAAGATGTTGGGGTCACCCACCTCTTCGCGGATCTCCACGTTGGCGCCATCCAGCGTGCCGATGGTGAGGGCGCCGTTGAGCGCGGCCTTCATGTTGCCCGTACCCGAGGCCTCGGTGCCCGCGGTGGAGATCTGCTCGGACAGCTCCGTGGCGGGGAACACCACCTCCGCCAGGGACACCCGGTAATTGGGCAGGAAGGCCAGGCTGAGGCGCCCTTTGGCGGCGGGATCCTCGCCGATGGCGCGGGCCATGGCATTGGCCAGGTGGATGATCTGCTTCGCCGCCCAGTAGGCGGGGGCGGCCTTGCCGCCGATCAGGACCGCTCGCGGCACGCCTCCGTCCACGCCGTCGCGGAGACGGTTCCAGAGCGTGGCGACGTGCAGCAGGTTCAGCAGCTGACGCTTGTACTCGTGGATCCGCTTCACCTGCACATCGAAGAGGAAGGCGGGATCGAGGGCGAATTCCTGGGTGCGCCGGCCCCAGTCGGCCAGGCGTTCCTTGTTGCGGCGCTTCACCCGCGTCCAGCGCTCCTGGAAGGCCGCATCCGTCGCGAAAGGTTCCAGGCCCCGCAGGGCGTCCAGATCCTTGGTCCACCGGTCTCCGATGGCCTCGCTGACCAGAGCGGCCAGGTCCGGATTGCTCTTGAGAAGCCAGCGCCGGGGCGTGATGCCGTTGGTCTTGTTGTTGATCCGGCCGGGGAACAGCTCGTTCATTTCGGCGAAGGTGGAGGCCTTCAAGATATCGGTGTGGAGCTGGGCCACGCCGTTGACCGAATGGCTGCCCACGATGGCCAGGTTGGCCATCCGCACGCTGTGGCCGTGATCGACGATGGCCAGGCGCTGGAGCTTCGCGTCGTCGAAGGGATAGCGCGCGCGCACGGCCAGGCGGAACCGGCGGTCGATCTCCTCGACGATCTCCACGTGGCGCGGCAGGAGGTTGCGCCAGAGATCCATGGGCCAGACCTCCATGGCCTCGGGAAGGATCGTGTGGTTCGTGTAGGCGCAGACCTGCTGGGTGAGGGACCAGGCCAGGTCCCATTCCAGGCCCTCCTGGTCCAGCAGCACGCGCATCAGCTCGGGCACCACCAGGGCCGGATGGGTGTCGTTCATCTGGATGGCCACCTTGTCCGGCAGCTCCTCCCAGCGCCAGCTGGGCCGTTTCTTGAAGCGGCGCACCACATCCTGCAGCGTGGCCGACACGAAGAAGTACTGCTGCTTGAGGCGCAGCTCCTTGCCCGCACTCTGGTCATCGGCCGGGTAGAGGACCTTGGAGATGTTTTCCGAATGGGTCTTGTCCTCCACCGCCCGGACGTACTCGCCCGAGTTGAAGTGGGCCAGGTCGAATTCACGGCTGGACTTGGCGGACCACAGCCGCAGGGTGTTCACCGTTCCGTTGCGGAAGCCCGCCACCGGCGTGTCGTAGGCCATGGCCCACACATCCTGCGTGTCGAGCCAATCCACGTGATAGCGACCCGTGGCGTCGAAGGAGCCGCGCGTATGGCCGTAGAACCGGACCGGGAAGATGGCATCGGGGCGCTGGATCTCCCAGGGGTTGCCGTAGCGCAGCCATCCGTCGGGATACTCCACCTGCTGGCCGTCGAGGATCCGCTGCTGGAAGATGCCGTACTCGTAACGGATGCCGTAGCCATAGAAGGGCAGCTCCAGCGTGGCCGCGGCATCCAGGATGCAGGCGGCGAGACGGCCGAGCCCACCGTTGCCCAGGCCCGCGTCCCACTCCTGTTCGCCGATGTCCTCCAGCTTGAAGCCGAGCTCGCGCATGGCCTGGAGGTAGCTGTCCTCGGCGCCGAGGTTCAGCACGTTGTTCAGCAGCGCCCGCCCCATCAGGAATTCCAGCGACAGGTAGTAGACCCGCTTCGCGTCCTGCAGGTAGTAGGTGCTCTGGGTCTTGAACCAGCGCTCCATCAGCCGGTCCCGCACGGCAAAGGCCAGGCCCTGGTAGACGTCGAAATCCGTGGCCGTGTGCCGATCCTTGGCGATGGAGTACATCATGCGGTGCGCGAAGGCCTCGATGATCTGGGGCACCGCCATCCCCCCAGCGGCCGGAGTGGGAATGTTGCGCGGTCCCATCGTCATCGACACCCCCCGGCGTCCCGCAGCCTTCCCGGCTAGGGTTCATGCTCAAGCCGGCTGCGAAGGCAGATTCCCTTTCTATCGGGAATTCCGCAACCCCGGATTAAGACTGGCATCCCCTGCCGCCAGCACTCCCGCCGGGGTGGGGTTGGCCCCCACCCCGGTCTTGCGCTAGGATGAACCCCTGCCGCGGGCGTAGTTCAGTGGTAGAACGCAAGCTTCCCAAGCTTGATGTCGTGGGTTCAATCCCCATCGCCCGCTCCAAAACAAAGGGCCCGCCAATCGGCGGGCCCTTTGTTTTGGAGAAGAACCATTGGCGGGGACTGAAATCGCTGAATCGCTGGCAGGTAGCCGCAGCCGAAGGCAGCCCGGGGGGCTGCCGCAGGCGTCAAGCGGCGTGCCAGCGATTCGCGCGGCCCCAGTCACGCCGGAGGCGGGGCTGGGGAATCCCCATCGCCTGTCTAGCGCTCCGCCTTGGGGGCAGGAGCAGGTTTCGGCCCGTCCTTGGGCGCCGCGGGAACCTCCACGAAGCCGACCGCCTTGCGGCACTCGTCCATGAAGGCCTTCCTCGCGTCTTCCATCTTGGTGGCCGTGAGCCGCTGGCGGATTTGCTCCTTCACCTTGTCGAAGGGCTGCAGCTCGGCGTCGATCCGTTTTTCGACCTGGATGACGTGGTATCCGAAGGTGGACTTCACTGGGGCCCCGGGCTTCCCGAGTTCCTGCTTGCGCACGGCCTCGTCGAAGGCGGGCACGAAACGGCCGTAGGGCACGTTCTCGTAGAGCCCGCCCTTGTCTTTGCTGCCGGGATCATCGGAGTACTGCTTGGCGAGGTCCTGCCAGGGCTTTCCCGCCGCCAGCTCGGCCTGGACCTTCTCGGCCTTGGCCTTGGCTTCCTCGTCGCTCAGGCCCTTGTCACTTCCGGGCTGCGACCCCTTCACGGCGATGAGGATATGCCGGGCGTTGAAGCTGGGCTTGGACTGGAACTGCTCGTGGTTCTTGTCGTAGAAGGTCTTCAGCTCCTCGTCGTTGACCTCGGCGCGCTTCTTCAGCTCATCCTTGGACTGCTCGGCGAGGGCCGTGGCCAGCACCCGGATTTCCGCCAGCTCCACCTGCTTCTTCACGTCCGCGCCCTTGTTCAGGCCATCCTTCCGCGCCTTGGCGGCCATCACAAGGGAATCCAGGTAGCTGGTCTTCACCCGGTCGAGCACCCCCGGCGTGGCGTTGATCTGCTGCCGCTGCTGCTCGTTGAACACCACCCGGACGAAGGTGTCGAAATCCGACTGGCGGATGACGGATTTCCCGAGCTTGGCGATGACCGCGTCCTCCTTGGTGGCCTTGGCGGGATCGGCGGCCTTCGTGGCCTTGGCAGGCGCGGCTGGGGCCTTCCCGTGGGCGGGCGCCACGGCCGGCGTCTGGCCGACCAGGAGCGTCGTCAGTAGGGAGAGAAGCGGGGTTCGAAACATGGGGACTCCATGAAGAAGAAGGGGGCTGAGTGTCGGATCGAGGCCTCTGCCAGCAGAGCGATCCACGGACGGCCCGATCCCCAGTTTAGGGCCAGGGCGCGTTCCGGTACCAGATCTCTCGATGGATCTGTCTCCAAACCAGGCAAGAAAAAGGCTCATGCCTTCCGCCATTCGGTCGATAGACCATCAAGCCCGTCCTGACAGGCATCTGAGCGATCCTCGCCCCCGCCCCAAGGTCAGCTTGATTCCAGGGGGAGGCCCCATGAGGAAGTGCTTCTTTGCCCTTGCTGCCTTGTTCACCCTGGGCGGACTCGGACTGGGGGCCCATCCGTCCCCCGATCTGGCCCCCGCCCCGTCCTACCTGAGGCGGTCCGCCAGAAGCCTGATGACGGTGAACGCCAGCCTGCCCCCGGCCTTCGAGCGCGAGCGCGGCGTCTGTTGGGACGGGCGGATCGGGTGGAAGACCGAGGAGCGGGCCTGGGGGTTCGCAACGGCCTTGGAAGGTTCCCTGAGGGAAATCACCCGGCCCGGGAGTCCTTACCGCCTGACCGTCGAGGTGATCCGGGTGGAAAAGCAGACCGGCACCTTTGTCGTCGAATTCACGATCCAGGATGCCTCCGGGGAGGAGGTGGAGGTCGTCCAGGTGGAGGGCAAGGGGCCGCGCGACCGTTCGGCCGAAGCCGTCGATCCGGCCCTCGCGGGAGAAATGGTCGCCACCTTCAAGAAGAGCGTGTTGAAGTAGCCGGGCCCAGCGGGACGTGATCCGATTGGCCTTCCCAGTCCGGTTAAGGTGCTTGATCGGGCGCTGAGCGCCTGCGGAGCGGACCTTGGACCTGCGAATCGCCACCGTGGAAGACTCGGATCACCTGGCCGGACTGGCCGTTTCCTTCAGAAACCACCTCGAACGGACCGCGCCCTCGGATGCCCAGTTCCAGGCCAGCATCGAATATCTCCTGTCCGCGGAGGACGCGGCGTTCTACCTCGCCTTCGAGGAGGGTGCGGCCATTGGCTACGTCCTCCAGCGGTACCGTTTCTCCATGTGGGCCGCGGGTCTGGAAGCGACCATCGAGGATCTCTTCGTGTCCCCCGACCACCGGCAGGGCGGCGTGGGTCGGCGCCTGATCGCATTCGCCCTCGAACAGGCCAGAGCCAAGGGCTGCGCCACGGTCTGCCTGGACACCAACGAGCACAACGCCGCTTCCACCCGGATCTACACCCAGCTCGGATTCAACGCCGTATCCAAGCGGTGGAACGGGCGCCAGATCTTCTTCCGCCTGAACCTCTAGCCGGCCTTCAGTTCTTCCCCTTCTCTTTCATCTCGACGAGGCGCTTGGCCTCGCGGCGCAGGAGTTCGGGCACGTTGCGATCCTTGATGAGCAGCTTCATGTCGGCGTCGAAGAGGCGCTTGAAGTGAGTCATGGCCACCGGCAGCGGGGTGCGGGGGTTCATGACCAGGGCCTTGGTGATGGGGTACTTCTTCATCCACTCACGGCTGTTGGAGATGATGCGCAGCACCTCCTCGTTCACGGTGCGCATCTGGGCGATGTAGGCGATCTCGCCTTCGGTGATGCGGCCGTTGCGGATGACGTTCACCTGGATCAGGCGATTGGCCTCGCGGATGAGCAGGGTGCGCTCCTCCTTGCCACCCTTGATGGCCAGCATGATCTTCTGGTTGGTGCTGAGCTTCATCACGCGCTGGGTGAGCGTCAGGGTGATCTCGTTGCCCTCGTCGTCCACGGGCGGTTTCTGCGCCAGCAGGCGGCGTTCGGCGGCCATCTCATCGGATTCGACCTCGGCGTCGGCCTCTTCCTTCGACTTCTCCTTGGGCAGCGGCAGCTCGGACCAGGCGCGGTCCAGCCGGCCCGCCTCCACCTCGTCGATGATCTCGAGGCGCTGCTTCTTCACGTCTTCGGGGATCAGGCGCAGGATGTCGAAACGGAATTCGTTGACGCGCCGCTTGATGACGTATTCTCCTTCGGGGTGCTCTTCCAGCAGGTCGAGGATCCGCGGTCGCTCCAGCCACAGCACCTGGTTGTTCAGCACGATCTCGAGCACGGTGCCCGGCAGGCTCAGCACCGAGGCTTCCACGATCTCCGATGTGAGCGAAGGGTTCAGCAACGCCGTTTCGAGCAGGGCTGGTTCCTTGCGGTGACAGAGCACCAGCTGCAGGATCTCGGGCGGATCGACCGGTTCGGTGACGACGCCGGCCACCATGGATTCCGGCATAGTGGCGAGGAAATCCAGCGCGCGCTGGGTGTAGGGCGTTTCCCGCAGTACCGCGAAGGCCAGCGCATTCAGCAGGTCCTTGGCCGGCACCGGGAGGCTGCCGCCGACCAGAGCCATGGCCATGGGTTCGGGCAGCTTGCCCTGGACGAATTTTTCGACGATCGGATGCGTGCTCATGGGCGGGTTCCACCTTCTTCTTCGTCGTCGGGCAGCGGCGCCCCTTCCGGAAGCTCGGGAGGCGGGGGCTGGAGCCAGCGCCCCTCGGCATCGAAGCGCCCACTCCAAGTCTCGCCGACACTCCGCCCGTGGGCGATGCGCCGGCCCGCCACTTCCACATTCACCACGCCGGCATTGTCCAGCGAAAGGATGAAGGGGCCCTTCACGCGGAGGCGCCAGGGCTCGGACACGCGCAGGGTGCGCGCCTGGGCCGGGGCCCCGGGCTCGCCCCCCGGCACAACCTCGGGCTCGATCTTCACATTGCAGGTGTCCATGGCGCGCAGGCTCACGAGGGCGCCCTGCTCGTTCAGCGGCGCTTCGGGCAGCAGCTCTCCCAACACGGGATAGGGCGATTCCGAGGGCGGCGGTGGCGGCGGCAGGGTGGCCTTGGGAATCGTCGTCAGGTAGCTCGGCTGGGGTTTGCGCCCCAGGCTGGGCCCCGGCACCACGAGCCACAGCAGCACCAGCACCGAGGCCACCGTCAGCGCCCCCATGACCACCCGCTCCAGCCGTTCCTGCCTGGGATCGGGCGGATCCAGCTCCTGCACGCCTGGCAGGATCTGGAAGGCGCCCGTGTGGTTCTCGAGGTCCACCCCCAGCCGCTCGGCCAACTGACGGGCCAGGGGCCGGGCGCGACCTGGCGGGAGCGCGGCCCAGTCATCGATCTCCATGGCTTCGAGGTGTCGCAGGGGCAGCTTGAGCTCCTGCGCCAGATCCTCCAGGGAAAGCCCCTTCGATTCCCGGGCCTGCCTGAGCAGCTGGCCGACGGAGGTGTCTTCGGTCATCCGGCCCCTCCTGGGCCGGACCCCGAGGGGTCATGCGCTACGCGCACGGTGGGCCTACGCTCCTGCTCCGGCTTCATCCGGCTCATCCCTGGGCCGGACCCCAAGGGGTCATGCGCTACGCGCACGGTGGGCCTACGCTCCTGCTCCGGCCTCATCCGGCCCACCCCACGGGCAGGTCCTTCAGCAGGCGGGCCAGGTGTTCGCGCCGTTCCCCGCGGTTGAGGCGGCGGTCATCCAGGCTGCCGCGATGGGCCATGGTGTCGGCGAGGGTGCGCTGGAGGTCATCCGGTGTGATGAAATCGCGGCCTTCCAGCCAGGCCTCGGCCTGGGCCAGGCCGATCCAGTGCTTGGCCGCGCGGGTGGAGCAGAAGCCGCCTCCGGCGCGGATGCGCTCCACCATCCGTTCGACGTAATCCAGCACGGCTTCGGCGACCTTCACGCTGCGCACCGCGGCGCGGGCCTGCCGCCAGCCGTCCAGATCCAGCACGGGCACGAGATCGTCCAGCTTGTCGGCGCCCGCCTCGCCCATGAGGATGCGCCGCTCCGCGGCCCGGTCCGGATAGCCCATGTGGATCGTGCAGGAGAACCGGTCCAGCTGGCTTTCGGGCAGGGGGAAGGTGCCGGCGTGATCCAGCGGATTCTGCGTGGCGATGACGAAGAAAGGCTCGGGCAGCTTGTGGGTGCTGCGATCCAAGGTGACCTGGCCTTCCACCATGGCCTCGAGCATGGCGCTTTGCGTCTTGGGGCCGATGCGGTTGAGCTCGTCCAGCAGCAGCACGTGGCAGAACACCGGTCCGGGCTGGAAGCGGAAGCCCTGCTCCTTCGCGTCCCAGAGGTGGACGCCCAGCAGGTCCGAGGGCAGCAGATCGTTGGTGCCCTGCACGCGTTGGAAGCTGCCGCCGAGGATGCGCGACAGGCCCTTGGCGAGGGTGGTCTTCCCCACGCCCGGGAGGTCCTCCAGCAGCACGTGTCCCCCGGCCAGCATGGTCGCGAAGGCCCGCCGAACCTGGATCTCCTTGCCCACCACCACCGCCTGCAGCGCCGCCAACCCGGCCCGCGCCGCGGGACGGATCCCCTCCGGAATGCGGACCGGGGGAATGAGGACGGGAGGGGCCTGGGTCATGGTGCCTTTCGGGGGGGCGCGGAGCCTCCCTCAGCGATGGGACTCGATGCTCTATCTTCCAGAGGGATGCCATGATCCCGCAAGCGTTGAGCGAGGGTCCGCACCGTCAGGCCGAGAGCCTCCGCGGCCCGTGGCAGGTCCCCTTCGGCCTCGGCCAGCCCCCGCCTCAGCAGCTGCGCCTCGGCGGACCGGGCCACGGCCTTCAGCATACCCTCCAGGGGGCCCGGCTCCGGCCAGGGCAGGCAGAGTGGAGCTTCCTGGCCCAGGCCGAGGTCCGGAAACCGGCGGACGGCGTGGCCTTCGGCGAAGAGGAGGGTGCGGCCCACGAGCACCTCCAGCTCGCGCACGTTGCCGGGCCAGTCATGCTCGAGCAGCTGCCGCTCGGCGCTCCGCTCCAGCCATGGGGAAGGCCGGCCTTCGCGCCGTGCCGCCTGTTCCAGCAGCAGGCGCGCCAGGGCCAGCAGATCCTCGCGGCGCTCCCGGAGGGCGGGCACGCGCAGTTCCAGGGATCCCAGGCGCTGGGCGATGCCGGGGTCCAGGGGGGCCTCGGCGTCCACGCCCCCCATCCAGGCCAGGCGGCGTCCGGCCTCGCCTTCCATGGCCCGGGCCAGGGCTCCCGCCGCGGCGGTGGTCAGATGCTCCAGACCGCCCAGGTAGAGGCTTCCGCCCTCCAGCAGCTGGAGCGTCCGGGGATCGGGCCCCTCGGGCCCCAGGGTGGCCGCGGGCAGGCTCAGGTAGGGGGCCGCCGGATGCCGGAGCGCGTGCAGCCGCCGGGCGCAACGCTCGCGACCGGAACCCCGCTCGCCGCGGAACACCACGGGCAGGGTGGAGGCGGCCGCCTGGCGGAGTGCCGCCTCCAGGGCCTGCATGGCCGGGCTGTGTGCGATCCAGGGTTCGGTCGGATCCGGCGGCGGCGCGCCGACGAGGGCCCGCAGGCGGTCCAGCAGGGCGAGGAAGGCATCGAGGTCGAAGGGCTTGGGCAGGAAATCGTCCGCCCCCAGCCGCATGGCTTCCACGATGTCTCTGGGCTCACCGAAGGCGGACATGAGCACCACGCGCAGGCCCGGATGCAGGCGCCGCGCGCGGCGGATCAGCTCAAGGCCGCTCATGCCCGGCAGGCGCAGATCCGTGACGAGCACGTGGAAGGGCTGGGATTCCAGGGCCCGCAGTGCCTCCTGCGGATCCGCCACGGCCTGGACCTTCCAGAGCGATCCCGCCAGCGCCTGGCTCAGCAGGCGCCGGAAGCTGTCCTTGTCCTCGACCAGCAGGAGGTCCATGAATGGCACGTTAGCAGGACTAGCCTTCGCCCCCGCAGCCTTCGATGAACCTGCGGCTCTGGGCCAGGGCCTGGGCCTCGAAGAGGGCCGTGCCGGGCACCAGGTGCAGGCCCCCTTCCCGGGCCCAGAGGGCGAAGGCCGTGTCCTCCTTGTAGATCCACTCCACCGCCCAGGCGGCGCTGGCGCGGGTCGCTTCCAGCAACTCGGGAAAGGGCGCGGGATCCTCGGGGGACATGCCCAGGCTGGTGGCTTGAACCACACCCACGGGCGCCAGGGCCGAAACGGCCTCCACGGAAGCGGGCCACCGCCGTGAAACCTGGAGGAAGGCCCTGCCCGCGGCTTCGAGCACCGCGCGGCTGGTCTGGGCGACGCCGCCTTCGCCGAGCAGCAGGACCGGGCCCGGGGCCAGATTGGACAATGATTGTTCAAAGGCCTCGGCATCGGTGTTGGCGCCCTGCCAACCTGCGCCGGGAGACCGGCGCCAGAGCGTGTTCAGCGGACCCTTCAGGCCCAGCGCCTCGGGCAACGACAGCTTCAGCGGCGCGGTGATGCTGAGCCCCAGCACGTCGAGGGCCTGGAGAGCCTCCACGGCCTCCTCTGCCTCGGCGCAGGCGAGGGGCAGGTAGATCAGATCCTTGTAGGCAGCCTGGAAGCGCGGATTGTGAAAGGCCGGCCCACGGGAATGCAGCACGGGATCGCCGATGACACCGCACAGGCCGTGACCGACGAGGAGCCGGGCGCTGCGCCAGGCGCGCAGGGTCGACAGCGGCAGCTGCCCCGGCGCGGCGGGGGGGCCATCGTCGGGAGCCGCGTAGGTGAAGGCGCCGCCCCAGACGGCCTGCATGGCGCGGCTGGGCAGGCCCTTGGGGCCCATGAGGAAGGCCGAGAGGCGAATGCCGTGATCCCGGGCCCAGGCCAGGGGCTTCCGCAGGCGGCCGTTGTCACCCAGGCGCCCGGCCCAGCCGACCCACTTGAAGGCCTCCCCTTCGGGCAGGGCCTGCAGGCGGGCTTCCAGATCGAAGGTGCCTGGCTGGACGTGGATGGATCGGAGCAGCCGCACGTGGGTGCGCGCGAGCTGGAGCTCGGGCGGAATGGGCAGGTCCCATTCCAGATCCATCCAGGCGGGTCGGCCCTTGAGCGCGCGCATCAGGTGGGCGATGCGGCCCGCCTCGTCCTCGTCCGGCCAGCGCCCGCCTTCGGAGGCACGCCGGCAGGTCACGAGGCAGCGGCGCCTCAGCGCATCCACCAGGGCCTCGGGATCGGCTTCTGGAAACAGGTCCAGCCGCAGTTCGGGGAGGGCGTCCTCCCCCAGGCGCTTGGCGCAGACGAGGGCCTGCTCCCACTCGGGGTGGGTCAGAGTAACCAGATGGAAGGGGAGTGGGCTCACGGCAAGATCCAGGTTCCGCCATCCTACCTCCCGCGCCTCCCTCCGACCATCCGGAAAGGATTGAGAGCATTCGCTTTCATGATGGAGGCCTTTTATGAGCGGTGATACGTCTCACAATCACCATCTGCCACCGATATTTAACGACCTACCCATCTGCTACTATTTCGCCCAACGTGAACCGCGCGGTCTGACCACCCAATCCCACCCAGGAGAAACAGACATGTCGCCTGCTCTGATGTTCTGGATTCAATTCGTCCTCGTGCTGGGCGCCATCCTCATCGGCATCCGCAAGGGCGGCGTGGCCCTGGGCCTCATCGGCGGTCTGGGCGTGGCCGTGCTGGTGCTGGGTTTCCGCGTGGCGCCCGGGACGCCGCCCATCGACGTGATGCTCATCATCCTCGCGGTGGTGACGGCTTCGGCCACGTTGCAGGTGGCAGGAGGTCTCGACTACCTGGTGCAACTCACGGAGCGCGTGCTTCGGGCCAATCCGAAATACGTGACCATCCTGGCGCCCCTGTCCACCTTCCTGCTCACGGTCTGCGTGGGCACGGGGCATGCAGTCTACGCGCTGCTGCCGGTCATTTCCGACGTGGCCCTGAAGACGCGCATCCGCCCCGAGCGGCCCATGGCGATATCGAGCGTGGCTTCGCAGATGGGCATCACGGCCAGCCCCGTGGCCGCCGCCGTCACCACCTTCCTGGCTATGGCCGCCAAGAACGGCCATCCGGTGGGCCTCTTCGACATCATCCGCGTCACCATGCCCGCGGGCCTCATCGGCGTGCTGGCCGCCGCGGCCTGGAGCTACAACCGCGGCAAAGAGCTGGACCAGGACCCCGAATTCCTCGAGCGCATGAAGGATCCCGAATTCGCCAAGGCCCTGGATGCCAACGTCACGACGCTGGACAAGGTGATTCCCTTCTCGGCCAAGCTGTCCGTGGGTCTCTTCTTCGCGGGCGTCATCAGCATCGTCATCATCGCCCTGAAACCAGCCCTGCTGCCCCTCGTGGCCGGCAAGCCCGTGCCCATGACCACCGTCGTGCAAATCATCATGCTGGCCTTCGGATCGTTCATCCTCTTCGCCACCAAGGTGAAGGCCGCCGAGATCGCCCGATCCAGCGTGTTCATCGCGGGCATGATCGCCGTGGTATCGATCTTCGGCATCGCGTGGATGAGCGAGACCTTCATCAAGGCCAACGAGGGCTACCTCATCGCCAACATCAAGGCCATGGTGCAGGTGGCGCCCTGGACCTTTGCCATCGCCATGTTCTGCGTCTCGGCCTTCGTGAAGAGCCAGGCAGCCACGCTCACCATCATGCTGCCCTTCGGCTACGCCCTGGGCCTGCCCACACCCCTGCTGCTGGGCCTCATTCCCGCCAGCTACGCCTACTTCTTCTTCGCCTTCTATCCCAGCGACTTGGCCGCCATCAACATGGATCGCACCGGCACCACGCGCATCGGCAAGTACCTCCTCAACCATAGCTTCATGATCCCCGGCCTCATCGGCGTGGGCGTCTCCACTGTGGTCGCCTTCGGATTGTCGAAGCTGTTCGCCTGAGGCTTTGAAGCAGCGCCCTGGCTCAACGATGGAAAGGAATCTCTAAAGCGGAGGAGAACGGAGGGGCTGAGGAAAGCAGAGAACTGAAAACGGCCTGATGCCTTTTGCTTTTTCTCCGCTCTCCTCCGCTTCTCCGCGAACCTCCGCTTATTCAATTCTTTTTTTTAAGCGTCCATTCACTTCGGGCGGATGGGTGAAGATCCTGCCATGGGGGGTGGTAATCCGATCCCCTGACCTTGTTTTTCCCTCACTTTTTCCATCAGCGTTTTGGCCGCCTTCCCCCGCAATCGGATCATCCGTCCACCCGCACCCAGACGGAATTCGGCCGGGCTGAGGAAGGCCCACCAGGAATCCTTCGGCTCTTTTTCCAGCAGCACCTCGCTCCAAGGAATGGAGGCTGGCCCCAGCCAGAAGAGCGGCTGAAACGGGAAGGGCTGTTTGAGGTGCAGGCAGCGCCGCCCGAACTTGATGGACATGGGGCAGTGGCCCCGGAAGGCGCCGAACTCGACCTGCTGCCAGCCCGCATTCTGCTCGATGACATCGTTGGGGTCGGCAGGCCAGTCCCGGTACATGGCGAAGGTCCCCATGAAGTGGTTCGTGATCCAGGTCGTCGCCAGAAAAACCACGGGAATGAAAAGCAGCAACCAGACAAGTGGCGGGGCCGCGGGGCGAGACAATAGCATCAGCATCGCCATCACGCCTTCCCCTTTCGCTTCGCCGCCTGCCAAGCCTCTTCCATCTGATCGAGGTCGCGTTGCTCCCAGCCGCCTGCGGCCCTGGCATCGTCTTCCACAGAGGCGAAACGGCCCTTGAAGCGGATCATCTGACGCCGCAAGGCAGCGTCAGGATCCACGCCCTTCTTACGGGCCCACTGCATGAGACTGAACAGCACGTCGCCGAATTCCTCTTCCACACGCACGGGATCGGATTCGGCCTGCAGTTCGCCCACCTCCTCCTTCACCTTGTCGAGGACGCCCTCCAGATCAGGCCATTCGAAGCCCACCTTGGCACAGCGGCGGCCGATCTCCAGCGCCTCATCCATGGGCGACAGCGAGGCGGGAATGCCATCCAGCAGGCGCGGCTCATGATCCGCGGCCTGGCCCTTCTCCTCGCGCTTGATGGCGGCCCAGTTGGTGAGCACCTCGTCGGCGCCCTCCACATCCACCTCCGCGAACACGTGGGGATGCCGCCGCACGAGCTTCTGGACGATGGCGCGCTCCACGTCGTGGATGTCCCAGGCCCCGCGATCCGCCGCCAACTGGGCGTGGAAGGCGACCTGCAGCCAAAGGTCTCCCAGCTCCTCGCACAGATGGGCCTCGGTGGCCGGATCTCCGGGTCGGAGCGCCGCCAGGGCCTCCAGCACCTCGGCCGCCTCCTCGCGGAGGTAGCGGGCCAGGCTTTGGTGGTCCTGCTTCAAATCCCAGGGGCAGCCCGTCTCCGGCTTGCGGAGCGCGGCCATGACAGCGCGGAGGGTCGTCGGTTCCATCCTTCGAGGGTACCGCGAACCGGGGCCTGGTTCAGACCGGAAGCGCCTCGAGGATGGCTTTCGCCAGCTCCGTGAGCGAAGGGTCGCGCGCGCCCATGAGCAGGATGAGGTCTCCCGCTTTCGCTTCGGCCGCCAGCCGCTGCACGAGCCATCCCCGTGACGGCGCATGCTCAGCGGCCACTCCACGGGCCACGAGATCGCCCACCACCTCCGCGCTGCTGATGTCCCTGGCAGCCGTGCCGCCGGCATAGAAGACATCGAGGAACCACAGGCGATCCCGTGGGTCGAGCTCGTCCGAAAAGGCCGCCACGAAATCGCTCCGGAGGAACTTCAGGGGGCCGAAGCCATGGGGCTGGAAGACCGCCAGCACGCGCCCTCCCGAGGCCCGCACCCGCAGGTGGGCGGTGCGGATGGAGGCCGCCACCTTGGCGGGGTTGTGGCCGAAATCGTCCACCACGGTGACGCCCCCGCACGTGCCCAGCACCTGGAAGCGCCGCGCCACGCCCTGGAACGCGGAGAGCGGCCCCGCCATGGCTTCTAGCTGCACCCCCAGGGCCCGGCAGGCCGCCAGGGCGGCCAGGGCGTTTTCCACGTTGTGCCGCCCGGGCACGGGCAGCCGGAAGGAGGTGCTGCCCACGCGGAAGGTGGAACCGTCGGCATCCAGCACCACCTCTTCGGCCCGCAGGTCGGCCTCGGGCCCAAATCCGAAGACCGTGGCGCCCGTCGCGAATTCACGCATGTTTTCCGCGTCGCCCACCACGAGGGCTTCCCGCACCTGGGGTTGGAAGCGACGGAACATGTCCGCCACCACGTCCATTTCCTTGTGGTCCCGCTGCAGGTTCAGCAGCACGCCCACCGCGGGGTGGTAGCGCACCACGGAGCCGTCGCTTTCGTCGGCCTCGATGACCAGCAGGTCGGAGGCTCCCGCCCAGGCATTGCCCCAGAGCCCCTCCCCCTGCAGCGCCGCCAGGTCGCCGCCCGTGATCACGGAGGGATCGCGGCCCGCGCCGCGGAGGATCTCGAAGATCATGGCCACCGTCGTGGATTTGCCGCTGGTGCCAGTCACCGCCACGGTGCGGTACCGCGCCACCAGGTGAGCCAGCAGCTCGGAACGATGGAGGACGGGCATCCCCAGGCGCCGCGCCGCCACCACGTCCGGCACATCCTCTTCCACCGCCGTAGACACCACCAGCGCGGCGCAATCGCCCTCCAGTCCCGAGCCATCCTGCGGGAACAGCCGCACGCCCAGGGCCTCCAGCTGGGCCCTGGAGCCGGTCCGCTGGCCGCGATCGAAGCTGCGGTCGCTGCCGCTGGCCCGGCCTCCTTTCATCGCGACGAACTGGGCCAGGGCGCTCATGCCGCTGCCGCCCACACCGGCGAAATGGAGACGGCCCAGCCCCAAGCCATCGCCCTCCGTCCCTTCGGCGATGAGCAGGGGATCGCCCTCGGCGAGGCGGTCGAACAGGTCGAGCACATCCGCGTTGGACAGCCGCACGCAGCCATGGGATACCGGCGATCCCAGCCGGGCCTCCTGGTTGGTGCCGTGCAGGTAGATGAACCGCTCCAGCGAATCCCGCCCCGGGCCCCGGTTCCAGCCCTCTTCAAGGCCGTCGAGGGTGAGCACGCGGGTAAGGATCAGGTCCTCGTCGCGCGTCTCGCCCCGCCAGACGTCCCCGGTGGCCACACGGTTGCGGAAGACGCTCCCCGTCTCGGCCCCCGCGCCGATGCGCGCGTGGATGCGGTGCCAGCCCGTGGGCGTGCGGTACGAACCCTCCTCGCAACCCAGGCCGTTCTTCGCCGTGGAGACCACCGCCTCGAAGGTCAGGCGGCCCTTTTCCATGAGGCCCAGCCGCTGACGGGCCACGTCCACCACGAGGACCCGGGGGGCTGATCCCGGCGCGCCGGGGCGGGTCGAGGCCGCCAGGATCAGGGCCCTGTAACGCGCGGCGTGGACGGGATCGGACATGCGGACCTCGGGACTGACCATCCCTCCATTCTGAGGGCCCCGGCGGACCTCCCGCACTCGAATCTGGCGCCCCGGATTTGATTCAAAAGCTCCGGCAGCCGATGGGAGAACCATGTCCGTCCGCGCGTCTCTCCAAAGCCATCTCAGCGATTTCCAAGGCCACAAGCTCGATTGGCCCCAATTCCTGGCCCGCCTCACGGAACTGCTCGCCCGGGAACTGACCTGTGACCGCGTCAGCGTGTGGAGGCTCTCCCCATCCCGTGACCAGCTGGTCTGCGAGAACCTCTACCTGGCGGGCCCGCGGCTGCACCGGCAGGGCGAGGCCCTGGCCAGATCCCGGTTCCCGAACTACTTCTGGTGCCTGGAGGAATCCCGGGTCATCGTGGCCCCTGAGGCGCGCACCCACCCTGGGACGAGCTGCCTACATGAGGACTACCTCGCACCCGGGGACATCCACAGCCTGCTGGATTCGGCCATCCTGCGCAAAGGCGCGGTCGAGGGCCTGCTGCGCTGCGAGCAGGTCGGCCAGTCTCGGCCCTGGTCGCCCTCGGACCTCCTGACGGTCCGCATGGCCACCATCCTGGTGGGCTCGGCCCGGCTCTGATGGCGGCGGGAGAAAGCTCCGATGGCACAATGGGGCTTCCCGCCAAGGTCTGCATGAAGAACCAGCCGTTCCACAAGCGTCTCTCCTACAGCCTGCAGGGCATCCGCAGCGCCTGGAAGCAGGAGGCCAGTTTCCGCACCCAGGCCTGGATGGCGCTGGGTGTGGTTGCCGTGCTCATCGCCCTGCGCCCCCCGGCCATCTGGTGGGCGCTGCTCCTGATGAACTGCGGCCTGGTGCTCGCCGCGGAGCTGTTCAACACGGCCCTGGAGCAGACCCTCGACCACCTGCATCCCGAGATCCATCCCGCCATCAAGGTTGCGAAGGACTGCGCCGCCGGAGCCGTGCTGGTCTTCAGCTTCAGCGCCGTGGGCACCTTCCTCGCGTTCCTCTGGTCGATGGTCGTCAGAACTTCATCGCCAGGCTGAAGCCGTAGCCGCCGGGCTGGACCACGGGCGAGAAGCTGAAGGACACTTTCGAGTTCGCCTTCGCGCGCAGGGACTGGTTGTACGAGACCACGGACTTGCCGACGAAGGTGCCGATCAACCCGCCGGCCACCACGTCGGACATGAAGTGCTGGCGCTGCTCCACCCGGGCCAGGCCCACCAGGCCCGCGAGCCCGTAGGAGAGGCAGGAGACCCAGGGTCGGTCGGCATGTTCGGAAATCACCGAAGCCAACGCGAAGGCCTGGGTGGTATGTCCGGATGGAAAGGATTGGCTGCCCTTGAAGGGATGGAAGTCATGGGCGCCCAGGCCCGCCGAGGGCCGGGACCGCCCCGTGGCGACCTTCAGCGGGATGGCGATCAGGATCTGCGCGAGCCCCATCGTCGCCATGGTGTCGATGCCCGTGGCGCGGATCTCCGGATCCTTGAAGACGACGCCGGCGAGATAGGTTCCGCCCGCGATCAGCACGCTGGGCGCGCCGCCGAGGTTCTGCACGGCCTTGGCCACGCGGTCCGACGAGGCGTTGGCATGATTGGTCACATAGGTCGCCGTCGAGCGATCGAGGGTCACGGCCGTGCCCGCCACCAGCGCCACACCGGCGCCGGCCATCAGCCAGTCGGACCGATCCCAGCGCGCGGGGGCCGTGATGAGGTGCCCCGCGTCATCCAGCACCAGGCGGGGCAGGTTCGAGAAACGATCCGGATCGGAGGGGCTGTCCATCACCAGCGGCCCTATCACCAGAGACTTCGACACCGATTCGACGGGCCGAGGCTCCGGGTTTGCCGGGGCGGGCGCGGCATCTTCCGCGAACATCCAAACCGATGACAGGGCCAGGGTGCAGATGCTGAGGCGTCGCATGTCGGGCATGGTCTCCACGAAAGCTGGGGAACCGACCAGTCGTGATCGACCCAATCCCTTTACCTTAGCGGGTCCGGGTCCAACGGCACCCAACCTTTCCGGGGTCTAGGCGGACACGATCCGTCCCGCCAGGGCGCTGGCGGCCACGGTGGCGGGGCTGGCCAGCCACATCTGGCCGGGGCCGCTGCGGCCCGGGAAGTTCCGGTTGATGGCGCTGATGGTCACCTGGTCGGGCCGGGTGGACACGCCGGGCCCCGCGTTGATACAGGCCCCGCAGGAGCTGCCCAGCACGATGGCACCCACGGCCTCGAAGGCGGCGATCCAGCCCTCGGCCACCGCATGGCGTCGCACATCCTCGCTGCCGCACTGCACGAAGAACTGCACGCCATCGGGCACCCGGCGCCCCTCGGCCGCGGCGGGTCGGATCACCTCGAAGGCCCGGCGCAGGTCTTCGCGCTTTCCCCCCGTGCAGCTGCCCAGGTAGGCGATGTGGATGGGCACGGCCTCGCGAAGATCCGACAGCGCCACGCCGTTTCCGGGGTCGCCCGGACGCGCCAGCATGGGCCCCAGGGTTCCGCAGTCCAGGTCCAGGGTCTGTGCGTACTCCGCCCCCTCGTCTCCGCGCATCCAGGGTTCCAGCGCAAGGTCCACCCCGCGGCGTTCCCGGATGAACCGCAGAGTCTCGGCATCCGGCGCGATGAGGCCCGTGAAGCCGCCGATTTCCGCGGCCATATTGGTCAGCGTCGCGCGCTCATCCGTATCGAGATCCAGAAGACCTTCGCCCTGGTATTCGACGACGTGGCCGAGGGCGCCCCCCTCGCGGAGGAGGGGCTGGGCCAGCAGGTGGAGGACAACGTCCTTGGCGGACACACCAGCCCTCAGCCGTCCGCGCAGGCGCACACGCAGGGTGGGCGGGGCCGTGACGCGCACGTCCCCCGTCACCCAGGCGCAGGCGATGTCCGTGGTGCCGACACCAAAGGCGAGGCAACCCAAGGCCCCGGCGTGTGGCGTGTGGGAATCCGTGCCCACCACAACCTGGCCCGGACAGGCATAGCGCTCGGCCATGAGCGCGTGGCAGATGCCTTCGCTGCCCGAGGCGTCGTCCAGTTCGCCGTGGAGCCGGATGCCATGCCTCGCGCAGAAGGCCTCCTGCGCGGGCTTGAGGCGCTCGGCCACCGTCAGCAGGCCCATGTCGCGATGCTCGGAACGCATGCTGTGCGACAGGAACGTGAGGTGATCCCGGAAGGCGAGGATGCTGCCGGGATCGTGCAGAACGGCCTCGGGACCCAGCGCCTTTTCCAGGAAGCGGGCGGCCATGGGCGTCACGTATTCGTGGCTGAAGCGCCAGTCTGCTTTCACGAACAGGCCGTCCCCGGGCCGCACCGACGACAGGCCCACCTGCCCTGCCGCCGCGTCCACCACCGCGTGGCGTGCCAGCAACTTCTCGGCGTAGGTCATGGGGCGCGACGCGCGAGATGGCACGGGCGGCACCACCTCGCCCTTCATCCGCGCGGCGTTGTAGGCGAAGAGCCCGCCGCGGCGCACGATCTCGGCCGTGACGGAATCCAGCCCGTCGAGGAATTCGGCCAGTGGAATGGCGTCGCCCCGTCGGATCTGCCGGATCAATCCGAAATCCGTGCTCGTGAGGAGCCCCAGGTTCTGGCAGTTCTGGCGGTAGATGCGCTCGAAGCTTTCCGCGATCACCAGGCGGATGCCCGCGCACTGCTCCGCGTAGGGGCTGGCTTCGCGGCTGCTCCCCTTGCCCCGGCGCTTGCCCGCCACGCTGATGGCGAATCCCCCGGCGCGCACCGAGCCTTCCTTTAGCGGAAACGCCTCGCCACACTTCAGACCCAGGTAGGGGAAGTCGCCCAGCTTCTCGTCGTAGTGGTAGCAGATGAAGGCCGGTGTGATCTCGTCCGTGCTGATCTGATCGCGCAGGGGCAGCGCCGCCTCCAAATCCAGATCCTCACCCCCGAGCTGGCGCCGGACCTGCGCCGGATCCTCTGACAGGAAGAGGATTCGGCCTTCGAAGCGGAGTGAGTCTGGCAGCATCCTTCCAGCTTAAGGCACGAGCGGGCTCCGGCACCGGCCCCAGGGTCACTTCAACGTGAAGCGGATGCCGACCTCGAAGGTAGCCCCGACCTTTTCACCTTGGTAGACGGGCGGAACGAAATGCCAGCGGGGGAATACCTTCAGGGTGGCCGCGACCAGGAGGGGATGCCCCTCGATCACGGTCCACTTGACCGGAGTGCCCTTCGTATCGATGGTGACCCTAAGGATCACCACGCCTGAAATGTGCTCAGACACGGCCTCCGCGGGATATTCGGGAGGAATGTAGTCATGCACATCGCGGAAGTTCACGGCGACCTTGAGTTCTTCGTCGCCGCGCGCGGAGTGGATCCAGGTGGACCCCCGGCCTTGGCCAAGCCCCGCGCCCAGGCCGTTTCCGGTCTCGTTCCCCAAACCACTCCCGATTCCATTCCCATGTCCGGGATTGATGGAGGGCAGCAGGCCGGGCTGGAGGTGCAGAAGTTCCAGCGGCCGCTCCGAAGAAGGCTCGAGGGGAATCATGGGCTCGGGAATGTCTTCTCGAGGATCAATGTGCGTGGACAGGGCGGCCAGATCGACCGGGACATTCACGGCGTGGGATTTGGGCTGATCCAGGGGCATTCCTCCACCGCTGGAGAGAGGGCCTGCCGGTAGCCCATCCCCCCCCTCATCCAAGAGGAGTTCAATGGTTTTCGAGTGGTCTTGCAAAGCCCGAAGTTGATATTCCTGGCTCAGCACAGAGAGATAAACGGAACCCGCTGACAGCAGGAGTATGGCCGCACAAGACAGCGACAAAGACAGGGGGCGATTCGGTGGAGCGGCCGCCTTCAGGATGGGATGGACCTGCAGTCCAGGCGGAAGCTCACCACGCGTCTCTTCGACCACGACATGTGGTAAACGGGCATTCCAACGAGTAGTCATTGTTAAGCCTTGAATCTGGGTGTGATGCAGCACTGTAGCACGTCGAGCTGCCGGTGTCTCGAGTCAGTGGGTACCGCTTTCAGGCGACCTTCGCGTGAGGATCAGCTTGGCTGGAAGTCTTTCGTCGATGGTGTAGACGAAGAGCTTGAGGAAGCTCTGCCCCAGAAGCCCGTCGATGCCCACGTCTGAGGGACGCACCGCCGACGCCACCACGTCGCTGAGAGCCTGACCCGCCACGGACAGGCGCGGAATGCGACAGGCCAGGCCCGTGACCCTCATCCCGCCCACCACGGATAGGGAGGTCTCCTTGCCAAGCTGCTGCCCCTGCCCGATGGCCTTCAGGATCTCCTCGCTCACGATGGTATCCATGGCGCCGGTATCCACGATGAACCAGCAAGGCTCGTCCCCCGCCAGAGCCTCCACGATCACGAGGCCGTTGGGTTTCAGAGCCTGGCCCTCCATCACCCAGGTCGCCAGTTCCCGCCTGAATGCACGGGCTCGATCCACCAGCGCCTGAAGGCTGGAATCCCCCGGGTGCTCACGCAGCCCCTGCCGGGCCTCGGCCAGCACCCGGTTCAAGTCGAGAAAGAAGGCCACATCCTCACCCGACTTGGTGAAGGCCGAATAGGCTGCCAACCGGGCGTTCACGGCATCCTGGGTGCCCATGGCTTTCTTGCGTTCCTGATCGAGCGCCAGCTGCGTTCGTCTCACCAGATCGTTGTAGGCATCGATGAAGGGTCTTGCCGCCGTGGTCTCTTCATTGATCTGCCGGACGAGAGCGTTCCTCGCATCCACCTTTCGCTTGGTGGCTTCGTAACCCACGCCCGCGGGCTGCTGCTTGATTTCCAGATCCATGGCCCTGAGTTTCCCGCGCAGGTCCTCGATGGCCGCCAGCAGCTTGTCGAGCTTGGCGCGCTCTCTTTCGGTCTCCGCCTGAACGCTCAGGACGTGGGCGTTGTAGGCCTTGATGCCGGCGTTCGATCGCTCGATGGTCGCCTCGATCCGTTCGCCGCGGTAGAAGCGGTTCATGACCTGTTCGGCGGATGCGATGCGCGCCTCTAAATCACCCTGCGCCTGAATCCCGCGGCAGGCAGCCGCGGCGATCAGGACACTCAGGATCCAGCTCACACGGGGGTTTCGCACAGAGCCATGATGAAGTCTCGGCACCCGAGCGGCGAGCGGAACTTCCCTTCAGACCAGCGGGCATGCTGGCCTTGCACGCCCCTGTCCCATCGAATGGCCAGGGAGAAGGCCGATTCACCCCATCAACGAGGAAGGCCCCCGGATCCGGGGGCCTCCCTGCGAACCAGATGGAGCGTGTCCGTCAGTCCTTCTCTTCCTCGGCCTTGAGCTTGGCTTCCTGCTCGTCGAGGTGCTTCATGAGGCGCTCGGCCAGTTCTTCGTCTTCCAGGGGGGTGAACATGTCGTCCTTCACCTCGAAGATCTCCAGGCTCAGGCCCTCTTCGGGATCCGCGGTGCCTTCTTCCTGGGCCTGCAGCTCGGCCAGGGGCGCCAGGATGGCGAAGTTGCGGCCTTCGAACTCGAGCTCTTCCAGGATCGCGAACTCTTCCTTCTCGCCGTTCTCGTCTTCGAGTTCAACGACTTCGATTTCGAAGGAATCGTCGTGATCGTGGTTGCAGTTCGGTCCGTGTTCGTGACCTTCGTGAGCCATGGGCTCCTCCTTGCGCGAAGGACCAGAATACGGCCGAAAGCCTTTTCAGCCAAGGAAAGATCTGCAATCAGCCGCTACTGCAGCCGCGCCTCTCCGGGCCCCGTGACGATGGCGGTGATCTGCCGGCGGGCACCCGGTGCCTCCAGCCGCACCCGGTCGCCCAGGCCCGCCCGGCTGCGGGCCGTGGTGTCGATGGTCACGGTCAGGGCCTCGTGGCTGCCCGTCAGGCGCACCTTGTCGCCGGACTGGATCAGGGGGATGGCCTCCAGATCCGCGCGGGTGAGGATCTTGCCTGAAACGACGGCGCGCATGAGCCGCAGACCTTCGGGCACCTCGGTGAGCGCACCATCCGGGGGCACGCCCTCGAAGGGCACCGCCTCCACCTGCTCGGCGCTGAGTTCGGTCTGGCGGGCCAGGTCGCCCTTGGCGCGCAGCACCATGCCCACCCAGCTGCCCTCCAGATCGACCCGGGTCATGCCCACCCGCTCGCCATCCACCTTCAGGGCCACCACCACGAAGAAGCGTCCGATGGGCTCCCGCTTGCTCAGGTGGGTGGGCTCGAAGACGAGGTTTCCGGGCCTGGTCGTGGGAACGCGCGGAGGCTGGGCGACCTTGAAGGTGTGCTCGCCTCCGAATTTCTTGGCCTCGGCCTTGGCGAAGGCCAGGGCCGCTTCGGCCAGACGTTCGGCGGGAGCTTCTGGCGACTGGGCCTGGAGCAGAGCCGGGAGGAGGAACAGGGCAGCGGTGCGCATCGGACTACCGCTTGAGGTTGTTCACGAGGCTGAGCATGTTGTCCACGGTCTGGATGGTCTTCGAGTTTGCCTCGTAGGCTCGCTGGCCGATGATCATGTTCACCATCTCCTCGGCCACATCCACGTTGGAGACTTCGAGGGAGCCCTGGTTGATGGTGCCCAGACCATCGGTGCCTGGAACCCCATCGATGGCGTCGCCGCTGGCCAGGGTGGGCTGCATCAGGTTCCGGCCCAGCTGGTTCAATCCCGTGGGATTCACAAAATGGGTGATGGTGATCTGGCCCACGACCTGGGGCTGGGTCTGGCCCGTCTGGGTGACGCTCACGGTGCCGTCCGGCGCGACGGTCACGCTGAGGGTGTCCTGGGGGATGGTGATCTGGGGATCCATCAAGTAGCCCGAGGAATTCACGAGCGCCCCATTCTGATCCGTGGTGAAGCTGCCATCGCGGGTGTAGGCCAGGGTGCCATCGGGCGTGGTGACCTTGAAGAAGCCATCGCCTTCGATGGCCATGTCGAAACGGTTGCCCGTCTGCCTCAGGTTGCCCGTCGTGTACTGCCGCTGGAGGCTCTGCAGCTTGGCGCCGTGGCCCATCTGGATGCCCGAGGGGATCGTACTGTTATTGCTGGAGCTCGTGCCCGCCAGGTTGACGGTCTGATAGAGCAGATCCTGGAACTCGGCGCGGGCCTTCTTGTAGCCCGTGGTGTTCACGTTGGCCAGGTTGTTGGAAATCGTGTCCATGTTGAACTGCTGGACATTCATGCCCGCCGCGGCCGACCACATCGCACGCATCATGGGAACCTCCTGATCATTTCAGTGAAGACGTAGGAATCAGCGGCTGATGGCCACATCGTTGATGGAACGGGAATCCAGGTCGTTCGTGAGGGTGGAGGCCACCTTCAGGCTCATCTCGTAAAGCCGGTTGAGCCGGATCATCTCGACCATGGTCGAAGCACTATCGACGGCGCTCTGCTCCAGGTGCCCCTGGGTGACGGTGCTCTTCACCGGTGCCTCCGCCGCCCCCGTGGGATCGAAGCGCAGGGCGCCCGTGCGTTTCAAGGCGCCGGGCTTTTCGAAGGCCTTCAGATCCAGCTGGCCCACGGTCTGCTCTTTCTGCTGGACGGTGCCATCGCTCGCGATCGAAATGGTTCCGTTCTTCGGATCCAGCACGATCGGCTGGCCATTTTTGCCGACCACCGGACTGCCATCCATGGCCTGGAGCTGCCCGCCCAGCCCCATCTGCAGGCGGCCATCGCGCGTGACGCGGAGCCCGGCCGGGGTCTGAACGGTCAGGAAGGCATTGCCTTCGATGGCCACGTCGAGGGGCCGGCCCGTGGCGCGCAGATTACCCTGCTCGGTGACCACGCCGGTTTCCGCGAAGACCACCCCATCGTTGAGGTGGCCGGTCAGAGGCAGCTTCCTCCCGCTACCCTCGGCCTTGTTGAACACGGCGAAGAAGGGCTGGTCGGGCTTGTAGCCCACCGTGGCCGCATTCGCCAGGTTGTTGGCCACCACATCGAGCTGGAAGGCTCGCGCCTTCAAGCTGCCTGCAGCGACATAGTATCCAGGATCCATTGGGCACCTCTCGCCCAGCCAGCGACCGGGACAGAGGACCATCGCCAAAGGGATGCCAAAACAGAAATGGAGCACCCTGGAAAGAAGAACGGATGCCTGTACCCGGAAAAAGCTCGGGCCCGGCAAAGCCGGGCCCGAGCGCGGGGGTCCGGGGGTGTGCGCGAAGCGCGGAACCCCCGGAGAAGGTCAGATCTTGGTGACGTTAGTCGCCTGGGGGCCCTTCTGGCCCTGTCCCACGTTGAAGCTGACGCGCTGATTCTCATCCAGGGTACGGAAACCCGTGGTTTCGATCGCGGAGTGATGCACGAACAGGTCCGCACCACCCTCGTCGGGGGTGATGAATCCGAAACCCTTTTCGGCGTTGAACCACTTGACGGTGCCTTGAGCCATGATTTTTCCTGCTTTCTTCGTCCTGGATATGAATGCGATGTCCCTTCCAGGCGAGGCAGCAGCGCTTTTTTCTGCCCGCACAACAGACGGGCAACTCACAGTGTAGAGCCTTTCTCATATTTATTTTCAAAAAATCGACGTTTCACCGTAAATCCGTCCATTGAGGGCGCAAGTCATGGCGATTCAGTGGCCCGGACCCCGGTGCAGGATCAAGGTGAGGGCATCCTGCACCCGCGCCTGCTGATCCGGCGTCGTCACCGACAGGAAGAGTTCCTGGAAATTGGGATGGGAGACGCCGCTCTCGATGAAGCAGTGGCGCTTGGCCTTCAACAGTCCCTGCCGTACCTCCTGGCGTTCCACCGCCGTGAAGACCCGGCCCAGGTATCTCGAGGCGTTGACCACATCGTGGCCGACCTGCTGCTGAAGCAGCCCGTCCACCGCGACGAGCAGCCAGATCAAATCCTCCACGGCCGCATCCCGATCCGAGGCGCCCATGGACTTGAAGTGCGCCATGGCCTCCAGGTGATCCAGCTGGGCGTGCTGGGCCTCCTCCATCCAGTGGAAGCGGAAGATCTCCTTGGTGAGGGGATCCAGCTCATCCGAATGCCGCATGGCACTGAGGTAATGGTGCTGGGTGAGCCACTCGATGGCAGCCGTCAGCAGCAACACAGCCCCCCTGTGCCGGCTCAGAACGGTCTGGGCCACCTCCTGCTGACCCGCCAGCAGCTCCAGCTCGAAGCCAAGTTTGTTGTCGACCCGCCGCCGGATTTCCTGGAAGAGGTGCATGTGCTTGATTTCTTCCGACGCGAAGTTCGTGAGCGCCTCGAAGGCCCCAGCGGTCTCGTGGCTGGAATCCCGCGCCAGGGCCACCATCTCCGGGGCGATGAAGGCCTCGACGAATCCGAACAGGTGGGCGTAGGCCCCCATCTCGACGTGCGTCAGCTTCCGCTTCTCCTCCTCATCCAGGAAGGACAGGGAACTTCCGCCCGACAATCCGGCGGGCAGCCAGGGACGGCTGAGGTCGAAATCCTGATTCCCCAGCACATCCTTGATCTTCCAGTTCACCTTGTACGACCGTTCAAGGCAATCCACATAGGAATAGGTGGCCATGCGAACACCTCCTCATGCCCGATTCCTGCCGTGCCTCGCAGAGCAAGAAGCCGAATATGAGTCTCGTTCCCATGGTCGTCAACGGCGGGAGCCCACACAAGCGATGTGAGGCTCCGATCTAGAAGTAGCTCCGTGCCCCCACGAAGGCCTTCCGGTAGTAACGATCCGAAAGATCATCCTGCCGGATGCCCTGCCCGGATCGGGGTGCGTGGATGAAGGCGCCCTGCCCCAGGTACAGGCCCACGTGGCTGACTTTCCCGTGGCCCGAGGTAGCGAAGAAGACGAGATCGCCGGCCCGGGCCCCTTCCACATCCACGGGGCTGCCTGCGTCGAATTGGGCCTGCGAAGAACGCGGAAGACGCAAGCCGTTCAACCGGTACACGGCCCCCGTGAGGCCGCTGCAATCGAAGCCCTGCTCGGTGGTGCCGCCGAAGAGATAGGGCAGGCCCAGGTAGCCCCGGGCCGATTCCACCAGACTGGCCCTCAGGCCACGTTCCTCTGTGGGACGAATCCGGATGGGCCCCGGGGCCGCCGGCGCGGATCCATCTGGAGCCACCACCCAGAATGCTTCGATGATCCCTGCGGCCTTCAGGGCTTCGCCCTTGGTCCGCGCCTTTTCCTTGGTGGCGAAATCCCCGAAGCGCACACGGTAGAGACCATCCTCCGAGCCGTAGTACGCAGCCTCCAGGCCTTGGGCCTGCAGCGACTCTGCAAATCGCGCGGCGTTCTCAACCTTCGCAAAGGCGCCCGCCTGCAGCGTGTAGCCCAGGCGGGGGAGCGGCTTCGCCACACCCGCATGCACGGGTGGCCGCAGGGGCAGCGACCGCGGAGCCCGCGAGCAGGCCGATGCCAGCAGCAGCGCTCCCGCCACCGCAACAGAAGGTCTCGGTCTCCAGGCCATGGTGAGGAAATCCATGCTGGCAGCTTAGCGAATGAAGTCCTCTACGGCGGATCGAAAACAGCGCTGCCGCCCGCTGCATCGACCTCGGCTAACATCGGAACCATGCCTTCCTACTATCGCTTTTCCAACCTGATGGGCTGGGTGCGTACCGTCGTCGTGGTGCTGCTCTGCTTTCCTGCAGTTGCCGCTCCCGAGCGGGAGAACCCATCCAAAGGTCCCAGGCAAACCGTGGTGGTGCTGTATTCCTTTCCCCTGGACAAGCCTGGGTTGCGGGAACTGAGCACGGGCATTACGGAAGAACTGCAAAAGAACCTTCCTGGGGCCATCGATATCTACAGCGAGTACACGGGACTGGACCAGTTCACAGGTCCGACTTACGAGGCCAACCTGCTGGCGCTCTACAACGAGAAATATGCCGCCCGGAAGGTGGACCTCTTGATGGTGGTGGGCCCTACGGCTCTCGAATTCGTGATCACTCGCATGTTCCTTCCCGACGTTCCGGTGGTGACCTGCTACACCGCCGATCGATTCGTGGAACCCGCCCGGTTGCGGCGCCCCAATCTCACGGGGGCCCTGTCTGCGAAGAACGCTCCGAAGACCATCGAGCTGATGATCTCCATGTACCCCCGCACGAGGCGCATCCACGTGGTGCTGGGCGCTACCGAATACGAACGCAACCAGGCGCGGATGGGCCAGGTCATTTTCAGCCCCTTTGCGGGCCGGGTAGAAATCGATTACCTGAATGACCTCACCGTCGAACAGATCGAAGCCAAGGTCAAAACCCTTCCCGATGAGGACCTGGTGCTGTACGGGAGCCTCATGCAGGATGCCTCTGGCCGGCACTTCTACACGAATGAAGCCCTGACCCATATCTCCAACGCGAGTCGGCGCCCGATCTTCGGCGTCCTGTCCGAGGATCTGGGCGACGGCATCCTCGGGGGCGTCCTTATCAGTCAAGAACTCTCAGGTAAAGCCGCCGCCCAGCTGGGAAGGCGCATCCTCCAGGGGGAGACGGCCTCCTCCATTCCCCTGGCTGTGGATACGGGAGCAGCTCCCATCTTCGATTGGCGTCAGGTCAAGCGATGGGGCGTACGGGAAAGCCACCTTCCGCCCAACACCATCATGAAATTCAGGAGGGCGAACCTCTGGGATGCCTATTGGAAAGAAATCAGCCTTGGTGTGGGTGTCATTCTGGTGGAGACCTTCCTGGTGACAGGACTGGTCATTCAGCTCCGCCGGAGGAAGCTGATCGAGCGGGAACTGGCGGATGCGGAAATGCGCTACCGGACCGTGGCCGATTTCACCCATGACTGGGAATTCTGGCAGCGGCCGGACGGTGGGTTCGACTATCTGTCCCCTGCCTGCGAACGGGTGAGTGGGCATCCCCCGGAATCGTTCCGTTCCCATCCGGAGTTGTTGTCCGACCTGGTGATCGAGGAGGATCGATCAGCCTGGGAGAAGCACCAGACCGAGGCGCTGACCGCGAATGAGCCCGCCTCCATCGAGTATCGAATCCACACCCGGAACGAAGAAGTCCGCTGGGTGGAGCAGACCAACAACCCAGTCCGACTCGAAGAGGGGAGGTCCGCCGGAACCCGGGGCAGCATCCGCGACATCACCCCCCGGAAACAAAGTGAGATCGATCTGAACCGGGCCTATCTGGAGATCCGAACGCTCAAGGATCAGCTCGAAGCGGAGAACACCTACTACCGCGAACAGATCCAGGCGGTGGAAGGCTCCAGCGAGCTTGTGGGCCAAAGCGATCCCATCAAGTATCTGTTGTTCCGCATCCGCCAGGTGGCGCCGTCGGAAACCACAGTGCTGATCCAGGGTGAAACCGGCACGGGCAAGGAGCTCGTGGCCGAGGCCATCCACTCACTGGGTCCGCGAAAGGATCGTGCGCTCGTCAAAGTCAACTGCGCGGCCCTGCCCCAGGGATTGGCCGAAAGCGAATTGTTCGGCCATGAGAAAGGCGCATTCACCGGGGCTCAGGCGCTCCGGAAAGGTCGATTCGAACTGGCCGATGGGGCGACCCTCTTTCTGGACGAGGTGGGCGAACTGTCCCAGGACGTGCAGGCCAAGCTACTGCGGGTCCTCCAGGACGGCCAATTCCAGCGGGTGGGCGGCACGAAGACCCTGAAGGCCGATGTGCGGGTGGTGGCCGCCACCAATCGCGACCTCGCCAAGGAGGTGGCCCGGGGCAGATTCCGTGAGGACCTCTGGTACCGACTCAATGTCTTCCCCATTTCGGTGCCGGCCCTGCGCCACCGGAAGGAAGACATCCCCATGCTGGCCCAGTTCTTCCTCGACCGCTTCTGCCAGAAATTGGGGCGCAAGCAGCTGGAAATCCCCCGGTCGGTCATCCAGGCTCTCCACGCCTATGCGTGGCCTGGCAACGTCCGCGAACTGCAGAACCTCATCGAACAGGCGGTTCTGGTCTCCGAAGGGCCCATGCTCCGCCTGCCCGACCGCCTGGTGGCTATGCAGGTCGGGCCGACCATGACCGGCCTGCTCCCCTCCCTGGTCGAGGTGGAACGGGATCACATCATGAAGGTTCTGGAGGCCTCCAATTGGAAGATCGAGGGTGCTCAAGGGGCCGCCGACATCCTGGGCCTGGCCCCCAGCACCCTGAGATCCCGGATGCAGAAGCTCGGAATCGAGCGCCGGGATGGCTAATCCATAGATGCCCCCAGCTCATCCCAGGAAGGGGGCAGGTCACGGTTTTTCGCGGGTGACATTACCCACGAAATGCCGTGGCCCACGATCTGTCGTGGATGAAACGCACGCCTTTTTGGGGTTTCACGCAGATTTCTATAATCTTAACCCAATCTAAATAAACACTTAGATTCACGGATTGGTCGACTGATTTCCTGGCACCGGGTTTGCGCTTAGAGGCTAGCACCTCGAGAGGAAAACCCCGCCCATGAGCGTCATATCCAATAGTCGCGTGAAGGTCATGAGTGCCCTTCTCACTGCCCAACCCGGCAAGCAGGGGGAATTCCTTCAGACCCTTCAAAGCCTGCGGGAGGAGATCCTTCTTCAGGCCGGGTGCCAGGAATGCACCATCGGCCAGGACATCGGTGAGGATTCGCGGTTCCTCATCTTCATGGTCTGGAAGGACCTGGCCCACCTGGAAGCCCATATGGATTCCGAGGCTTTTCGGATTCTCCTGGGTGCCACCAGCGTTCTTACCTCCCCCTCCGGGTTCCGCTTCATCGCCGCCGATTCGGCCGCCACGCTGCCGGGGGGGTTGGACCGCCTCCATTCGCTGAGGCTGGGCCGACGGGCCTCCCAGTTCTGAGGGTTCGCCCCCCCGGCCCAGGCCGGGATGGGCACGGCCATCCAATCATCCCCCTCCCTCAGGCACGATCCCCCCCTCTATAAGGACCCTCTTCATGGCATACATGCGTAACGATTTGGGAAGGTGGCTGGCCATCATGGCCCTTACGGCGACTTCTGCCGCTGCCCAGGATGCCGGGTTCGATGGGGCTTTCAAGCTCAGGACCGGTTACGGACTCAGCAACAACCAGGAGGATCATCTCGATCGGAGAACCCTGGGATTGGGCTTCGATTTCGGGTACGTCAGCCCCGCCGGGCGCTTCGGGCTGGAGCTTGGTTATCAATACAAGCCCGGCAATCAGACCAATACGGACCTTTCTGCCATGCCGGTGGCCGTGGGGGCCACCCTGGATCCCTCCCAATCCGTGGACAGTCGCAAGTCGCAGGTGGGTGGTCTGACCCTGAGGGCCAGTTTCGAGCGCCGCCTCACCGGCAGTGAATGGTCCTGGCGCCTGGGCGTCCAGGTAGGAGGGGCCAAGTTCAGGCAGGAGTACATCGGCGATGTCACCGATGGCGTCCGCTACGAAGACACCTACAACGGCATCGTCACCAAGACCACCGTGCCCCTCAGCCCCTTCGTCGGGGTGGGCTATGCCATCGACGCCAGGCAATCCATCGAACTGAACGTCATCTCCCTGGGGTACTCCTCCGCCAACTACCAGCACGTGGCCGGCACCGTGCTCGGAACCGCTTCATCCCCCGAGCTGGGTGGCCACACGGCGAAAGACAGCGTGATCGTCCGCAAGCGTTCCGTCCCCCACCTCGAGTTCGGCTACACCCTCCGCTTCTAACCCTGGCCGCACCCAATTGGAGACACGGAAATGCGAATGAGATCTGCGATGCGGTTGTCCTCCCTGGGCCTGACGCTTGCTGCGGGCTGCGCCCTGGTGGGCCAGACGACGACAGGAGCCCTGGCTGGCCAGGTGAAGGATTCCAGCGGAAAACCGATCCCCGGAGCGAAGGTGATCCTGAGTTCACCCGCGTTGTTCACACCCCGCACCGTTCTTTCGGATGCGAACGGAGAGTGGCGTGCCCCCCTGCTGCCCGTAGGCAACTACAAGGTTCAGGTTTTTAAGGATGAGTTCGTGGGCAGCGAGGCCCACGATGTTCGCGTAGGTATCGGCACGGCCGTGCGCCAGGACCTGGTGCTCAAGCCCATCTCGAAGGCCGGCATGGTGGTCGAAGTGGTGGCTGAAGGCGCCGAGGCCGACAAGGCCAGCACCAAGACCTCCATGAACTTCTCCGCCGAAGTGCTGGATACCCTCTCGGGGCTCGACCGCGGCTTCGAAGGCGCCGCCGACCTCTCCGCAGGCGTGGCCGGCACTTCCGGCGGCGGCTACAGCGTGCGGGGCGGTGCCACCCAGAACACGCTGTACCGCATCAACGGCACCGACATCAAGGATGACCTCCAGGGCGCACAGGTAGGCACTTGGGTCATCGAAGACAACATCGCCGACGTCCAGGTGGTGCTCTCCCCCCTGAATGCCCGCAATGGCCGGGCCCTGGGCGGCCAGGTGAACGTGGTGACCAAGTCCGGAGGCAATGATTTCGAAGGGAGCATCCGCGCCCATCTGAGCCGCCCCACCTGGAATTCCAGGAATCCCTACACCAAGGACACGCCCCATCAGATCAGCGACAACCTCAGCCGCACCTTCGATGTCACGGCCTCGGGCCCCATCGTCAAGGATCGGATCTGGTTCTCCATCGGCACCATCCTCACGCCTTCGGCCACCAGCAGCAATGAGATCGGCGCGGCCTATCCCCTCGCCCGCGGCCCCATGCGGACGGGCGATCCCCAGATCGACGCGGCCGTGGCCAATGGCGTCCCGTCCGGTTACGCCTTCGCAAGTTTCCTCACCGACGCCAAGCCCTACACCCAGGGGTATTCCTCCAACTACTTCGAAGCCAAGGTCACCGGCGCGCTGAACGCGAACCACTCGGTGGATCTCAGCTACGTCGGCTCGGGCAACAAGATCACCAACGTGGATCCCGGCGTCGGCGTGATCCGGGTGGAAGCACTGGGCACTCAAGAAGAGAAGCGCTCCGCCTGGGGGCTCAACTACCGCGGCATTCTGGGCGAAGCCACCTTCCTGGGGGGCCGCGTCAACCGCTACCGATCGCAGGCCATCTTCCCCACGGGCGATCCGAAGTTCAGCAGCAACCCCGTGAACCTGTGGCTGGATGATATCGCCCCCAACGACCACTACTGGTACTCCGTGGGCCTGCCCTTCGGCATGGGCACCACGCCCCGGCCCGACAAGCGGAACAACACGAGCGGAAATCTCAACTTGAAGCTCTTCCGGGATCTTCCTGGCGGACAGCACGAGATCGATTTCGGCGCGGAGTACTACCAGGCCGACCGCACCACGCAGAGTCAGATCGGCGCCGATAACCGCGCCTTCCGCGTGGGGGGCGCCTACTACAACGCCGCCAGCCGGGATTGGCTGTTCCCCGCCATCATCTGGCCCTATTACAACCAGCTCGGCCAGAGCTCCTCGGGCAACACCGGCCTGGCCCCGACGATGTTCCAGTACTTCGGCCAGGACGGCATCACCAAGAACACCACCTCCTCCCTGTATGCCAACGACAGCCTGACCATCAACAACCACTGGGGCATGATGGTCGGGCTTCGCTTCGATGCCATCAACGTCATCGACACCACGGGAAAGACCCTGGCCAAGGCCTCCGATCTCTCCCCGCGTTTCCAGCTGCGCTGGGACGTCAAGGGCGACAGCCATCACGTGTTCACCCTCACGGCCGCCCGGTTCCAGGGCGACTTCACCTCCGGGTTCACGGCGGCCTTCATCACCGAAGCCACCAGCAAGGAAGTCAGCTACGGGTTCTCCGGCATCCCGGGCCAACCCGACCCCTACTCCGATCCCGCCCACGCCGTGCGTTGGCTCACCTACGCCCAGCTCATCGATCCGAGGAATTACACCGCCTCCAACACCTACCTGAGCAACTACGGCCTCGGCCCCACGACAGCCTACGGCTTCTCCGACAATTCCAAGAGCTACATCCTCGATCCACACCTGAAGTCCCCCTACCTGGACGAAGCCACCCTGACCTACCGCGCCAGCTTCGCGAGCGGCAACTACATGCGCTTCACCTACGTGAGCCGGGCCTGGAAGAAGGACTGGGCCTTCAGTTCCGACTACACCCCGAGCCAGCTGGTGACGATTTCGGATCCCAGCCATTCTGGCCTCGCCGACAAGCTGGCTTCGACGGTCCACGTCTTCAACTCCGACGATCTCATCCGTCGCTACCAGGCCCTCGAAGTGGAGATCTTCCAAAGGATCACCTCCGCCCTGACCCTGAACGGAACCTACACCTACGGCCGGCTCACGGGGAACAGCAACGGCGGCGACAATCCCTATTCCACCTTCCGCGACAACAGCATTCCCGGCTACTACGGCAATCGCACCTTCCTCATCCAGAACCTGGGGAAGACCAACGAAGACATCGCGCCCACCGGCCCTCTCAATTCCGATCAGACGCATCATGTCCGCCTGAACTTCTCGCTGGAACGGCCCCTGGACAAGGGCAGGATCTCCTATTCCGCGCTGGTGCGCTACGACAGCGGCAACAACTGGTCCGCGGCCTATGCCGCTCCCCTGGGCGAGAACGCCGGCGGGCCGATGCCCAACATCTCCAACGCGCCGCCGGCCCCGGCCACCTACACCCAGTACTACGGCGGCCGGGGGCAGTACACCTACAACGATCAGTACCAGGTGGATGTGAAGGTCTCCTTCCGGATTCCCCTGGGCTTCAAGACCCTCCAGCTCATCGGCGATCTTCAAATCAACAACGTCTTCAACCAGATGGAACAGGGCACCTACTCCACCGCCACAGCCTCGTTGCCCTACGGCGCGAACCATCTCTTCTTGAACACCACGTCCTCCGGAACCTTTGGCGGAGCGAATCCCAAGGAGGCCAACTACTGGATCGCAGGCCGATCCGTGGGCGCCAGCCTGGGCATGCGGTTCTAGTCGTCCTCATCGGGAGAAATCATGTTCAGCAGAAATCACCTCATGAGGTTGGCCGCGCTCACCTTGGCCGGAGGCACCTGCCTCAGCGCCCAGGCACCTTCGCCCGCGTCTTCAGCCTTCGACGCTGGGCTCAACGTGGTCATGCCCCTCGACACCTTGAAGACCATCACCCATGCCTCGGGATTGGGTGGCGTCACCGCCGAATTCGGCTACAGCTCGCAGATCCGGAACACCACCGTTCCCTTTCGGCTTTCTGTGTCCGTCAACCATCTGCCCGGCAAGGAAGTGGACTACCAGAAGAACTCCCTCTTGGGATTCCAAGGCGCGGCGGATGTCTTCGCCCCCACGGGAATCAATCGGGTGTCCATGGTCGCGGGACTCTCGCTGAATGCCTGGCGCTGGGACTTCCAGGATGCGAGCAACCACACGAAAAGCACCATGAAGGGTGCGAAATTCGGCGCCCGCTTTGGGTTCGATTTCCGGGTCAGTGATCGGGTCTCCACCAGCCTGATGCTGCAGATGACCGAGCTGGGCACCGACAACCAGGCCATTCAGGGCTACAACCCGTCCTGGATCCAGGTCGGCGCCAGGTATCGCTTCTAGCTCATGGCATTCCATTCCTTGGGAGTAACAATGCGTTTCAAGGTCAGACCCCTCGTTCCAGCCCTGGCCCTCTTCCTTGCGCAGGCCTCGGGCGAAGCCCAGATCGTCCACCCCGTTCTCTCCGCTCAGCAGGTAGAGGCGAATCGAGCGCTGCAGCCGCAGCGCGTCGCGCAAGCCTCGGCCTTCCTGAACAGCCAGAACCTGGGCCTGGGGCCACAGGACCAGCTCCGGGAAGTGAATGTCATCACCAACGCGCAGGGGCAGACCATCTGCCGTTACGAACAGACCCACCTGGGATACCGAGTCTACGGCACCTCTCTGACCGTGCGGGTCGATCCCGAAGGCACGGTGACGCTCATGGCCCACGACGTGGCTCCCGGCCTGGGTTTCGCCGATCAGGTGAAACTCACCGACCAGGACGCCATCCTCGCCGCCCATCGCAACCTGGCCCCCCAGGGCGACTACGCCGGTCAGCCCAAGGCCGAGCGCGTCATCTTCCCCACCGTCTTCGCCCATGGGTTCAAACTGGCCGCCGATGCCAAGACCGGCGCCCCGCGCCTTGATCGCGAGGGCAGCCTCGTGGGCCCCAAGCCCACCAGCGCCTATGTCTGGGCCTACCAGGTCGACGCCGTCCTCCGCAATGACAAGGACGGCTACCGGGAGATGCACTTCATCGTGGATGCGAATTCCGGCCAGGTGCTGCGCAAGTGGGATGACATGGCCGGCCTCACCGCCCAGCGCCCCATCTCTCGCAAACCCATGGACTACGCGGCCATGGCACGCCTCCGGTCCAGCGTGCCCCATGTCAGCACCCAGGCCTCCTTCCAGGCTCCCCGTGCGGCGACCATGATCACGAGCCCCCTCGTCGCCAGCGCGACACCCGTGGCTGCCAAGGGTTGGGGACACGACCAGTACCGCGGACTCGTGAGCCTCGACACCATCCAGTCCCCCCTGGGCACGGGCTATGACCTGGTGGACATCACCCGCGCCACCCAGCCCCACCCCGTGTTCCAAACCGTGGGCAACCAGACCTGGTTCTGGGATGCCTCCGAGTACCACGGCTTCCAGCCTCCCCTCGACGACTACGTCTTCCCCTATTTCTGGGCCTCGAACTACAACACCTATTCGATGAGCGACACGAGTTGGAGCGCCAACGGCACCACCGGCGCCGGATCTCCCACCAACGAGTGGGGCGACGGATTGAACTACAACTCGCCGTACGCGCCGTTCATCAACTACTCCCCGAGCCGCTACCCCAAGACGGAAGCCGAATTCCATTACGGGGACGCCAACGGGCAGACGGCCGCCGTGGGCGCCCACTCCGCCATGCAGGTCACCTATGACATGTACAAGAACGTCCTGGGCCGCCTGGGGCTGGATGGCCAGAACACGTCCATGATCTCCGTGGTCCACGACAACCTGGGTTCCATCGTCAACGCCCACTTCTCCTACGTGGACCTGATGATGCACTACGGTGACGGCAACTGGTACCAGGGGAGCACGGACCCAAACGCCTTCAAGGAGTTCACCTCCATCACCATCGGCGGCCACGAGATGAGCCACGGCGAGATGCACTTCACCGCCGCGGTCCACTACTACGGCGAAGGCATGGGGCTCAACGAAGCCAACTCCGACATCATGGGCATGTGCGTGGAAGCCTACTCCAAGCGCGCGGCCACCGACCCCCTGGACAAGATTCCCGAGGGCAAGGCGGACTGGGTGATCGCCCCTGAAATCTCGGCTTCAGGCCAGGGTCTGCGCTCCATGGTCAAGCCTTCGCTGGATGGCTACAGCCCCAATTCCTGGTATTCCGGCATCAACCAGCTGGACGGCCACTACAGCATGGGCGTGCCCAACCGCTGCTTCTACTTCCTGAGCATGGGCGCCGGCGCAGACAGCACCAAGAACGACTACAGCCCCTACCTGCCGCAGGGCATGAGTGGCATCGGCATCGATGCCGCCGCCCGCATCTGGTACAAGGCTGTGTCCGAATACATGACTCCCTCCACGGGGATCCTCACCATGCGCGATCCGCTGATCGCCGCCGCCACCGATCTCTACGGCGCCACCTCGCCCCAGCTCGCGGCCGTGCAGAACGCGCTGGCCGCCGTCAACGTGGGGGCCGCCGCAAACGGTCAGGGGCGCCCTCTCGTGACGTTCCCCAGGGACCTCGTGGACCCTTCCTCTCCTCTGGGAAACATCGGCCTGCCGACGGGCTCGTACAGCGGCTCTCCCTATGGATTCGATCCCACCTACTACTACGTGCCCATCGTTCCCATGGGCGAGCGCACCAAGCTTCGCGTGAACGTGAGCCATGCGGCGGACACCTCCGTGACCTGGTCCACCGGGTGGCCCATGCTGGCCTTCCCTTATCCCAACGATGGCATCTACGGCAGCTCTGAGCCCGTGGGGCCCTCTGCCTCCAATGGATCCTTCGATGCCGATGGAACCTACCGTGCGCCGCTTCAGGGGCCGAAATTCTGCATGGTGCAGGCCACCAGCAAGGCCGACCCCCTCGAATTCGGTTTCCTCCCCACCCTCGTCGCCCACCTAGATGCCGATGGTGATGGCGAGCAGGATGCCGTGGACATGGGGGCCTTCGCCCTCAGCTACGGCCTGCCCGGCAACGTCTCGTACTACCTGAACCCTGGCGGCGAGCCCGTGGGGCTGCTCTGGGCCGACTACAACACCGGCGACTACGTCGGGTATTCCTTCGACGACTACACGCTCCAGGCCTTCAACGAAGCCTTCCAGAACGCCTTCGCCCAGTAAGGACATTCCATGCGCATGAGAACGATCTGTCAGTCCTTCCTTCCGGCGGCGTCCCTCGTCCTGCTCCTGGCCTGCGGCGGAGCCGCCACGGCCCCCGGGCCCCAAGCCGCACCGGCTTCGTCCGGCTTCACCTACCAGGATCCCAGCGGATCCGGATGGATCCTCCAGAAGAACCTCGCCTCCTCGGATACCCATCTCATCCTGGATGTGATCGGACCCGTGGGCACCAAGGGACGGGGCATTGGATTCAACCTCCAGTCCGATGGCACCGTCGCCTTCGCCAAACTGAGCGCGGCGGGCTATGTCCGTGACACCGGCGTCTTCAAGCTGCAGAGCACCTTCGCCAACTACCCCGTGGAACCCACGCTTCTGGCAGGTGGCGTGAAGAAGAACGGCACCCTCCTCACGGTGGGCATCTTCCAGAAGGATCGGTACTGGCCGGCCCAGGATCTGGGCCAGGCGGTGTGCCAGATCGCCATCGATTTCGATCCCGCCAAGACCGCCGCCCTTCCTCCGGGCACCGTGATTCCGCTGACCATCACCAAGGCCAAGGCCATCCCCGCCTTCATCGGCGACATGCCCGCGGACCCCACGGACCCCAACGCCGACTGGAACAGCGTGGCGTACTACTACAGCGCATCCCTCGTCCCCGTCCAGATCTCGGTGGGAACCCTGACGACCAAGTAGGCCGCCCGAATCCCGTTCCCTTTTCTCCGATCCACTGCAGGAGTTTCCGTGATGTTTCGCATGCGCTATCCAGCCACTGCGTTGGCCATGATGCTGGCCGGGGCGACGCTTTGCGCCCAGGCCCTCCCCGAACTGCCGGCGGCCCAGCTCGAAGTCCTCAACCAGCAGGAAACCGCCCGGGCCGCCCAGGCCGCGGCCTATCTGAAGAGCCAGGCGTCCAGCCTGGGGCTCGGCGGCGACGATGAATTCGTCCTGCGGCATTCCCTCACCAACACCCAGGGCGAGTGCGTGGCGCGCTTCGACCAGATTCATCAGGGAACGCGGGTCCAGGGATCCTCGGTCGTGGTGAAGGTCAGCCCGGAGGGGACCATGTCCATCTCCGTCTCCGCGTTGTCCAAGGGCATCAGCCTCCCTTCCGGCCAAGCCCAGCTGAGCCCCGCCCAGGCCCTGGACATCCTCGGTGCCAAGCTGTCTCCCACCGTCGGGTTCGGACATGCACCCACCGTGGAACCCATCATCTTCCCCACGCGACTCATGGGAGAGATGGTCCTGGCCAAGGATCCCGCCAGCGGTTTCTTCGCGGTGGATCCCCTACGCAGCGCCGAGGCCTATCAGCCCCTCACGGCCCACGTGCGGGGCTACCGCATCGTCTGCGATCTGCTGGGCAGCGACGGTGCTCCCAACACCACCCTCACCGTGATGATGGATGCCGATACGGGCGCCATCCTGGATCGAAAAGCCACGGGCCCCGGCATCAAGAATCCCTTCAGCTACGCCAAGGGCTTTCACGGCATCACGGGTTCAGCCGCGCCGATCACGCACGCTTCGGCCAGCGTCATCTCGCCAGAAGCCGCACAGACTTCCGTGGTCCCCGGATCGCCATCCACCACCCTGATCCCGGCGATCGGGTATGGCCGGACGATGTACAGCGGTCAGATGGCCATTCCCACCACCTACGACCCGGCCTTGAAAGGCTACGGCCTACTGGACACCACCCGAGGCAGCCACGCCAACTACTTCGTCCAGGACCGGATGGGGTACTACGACCAGTTCGGCCACTACCAGCTCAACACCCAGCGCCCTTCCGGCAACCTGGTGGTCACGGACCAGGCGGATGTCTTCACACCCTACACCATGGATGCCATCTCCGGCTCCGAAACCCCGGCCGCCGGCGTCGCTGCGAACCTCGTGACGGGTGTTCCCGCCACCACTGGCGTACCGTTCACGGACAACATCTGGGGCGATGGCACCGACTTCGTGGCCAGCGCGGATGCGACCAAAGCCCACGGCGCCTACTCGGTATCCGGCCAGACCGCGGCGGCCGAAGCCATGAACGGCATGACCAACGCCTATGAGTTCATGAAGTACGCCTTCAACCGCAAGGGACTGGATGGCCAGGACACGGCCATGACCGCTGTCGTCAATGACCGGTACTACCTTGGCCAAGTCATTCACGAAACCTTCGATCAATGGCGTGTCGACCCAGTCACCCACCTTCAAATAACCCTACCCTCGTTCCGCTTCACCTGTGGCTCGGGCCTGCCGGATTATGGCGTCCTCTCCGCCGCCGAACCCACCCTCATCGGTCAGGCCCTGGGCGACATGCTTTGGGAGTGGACCCTGCAGGGGCAGAGCAGTTCCAGCATCTCTGAAGGAAAGATCGTCCAGCGTGGATTCGCCAACCTCATGAGCCAGGCCTTCATGAGCCTGGGCAGCCTCCATGGGATCCAGCGGCGGGTCATCATGCCCACCTACACCATCGGGCAGAACTACGCCAATGGTGGCTATGCGACATCGATGTTCCAGCCCAGCCTGGATGGCATCTCCCCCGATGGATGGCATGACGGCCTCAGCTTTCTGGGCAATGAGTGGCCTGATTATGGGGAGGGCCCCATGGATCGCGCCTTCTTCTTCATGTCCGAATTCGCGTCCTCCGATTCCAGCAGTTCCGCCTACAGCGAGTACCTGCCCCAGGGTATGACGGGCATCGGGCTTGAAAAGACGGCCAAGGTTCTGTTCAAGGCCCTCACGGAAGACATCACCAGCGCCGAAATCAGCTGCCTCGGCATGCGCGTGGCCTGCATCAAGGCCGCGACGGATCTCTACGGAACCGGCAGCGCGGAAGTGATCGCCACCACCAACGCCTTTGCTGCCGCCAACATTGGCGGCGCCTATGGGAAGCCCGATCCCGTGCGGGTCTGGTTCGACATGAAGAACTTCCCGGACAACAGCGATCTGGGCATTAACGGTCCCTTCGAGCCCAATCCTCGAGGCAGCCGATACCCCATCGTCCCCCTCGGGGAACCCAGCCAATTGAAAGTGAACATCTCCGGCACCTCGGATACGGGCGTCGTCTGGACCAACAACCCGGCCCCCTTCAACGGCTCCGGCTACTGGGATTTGGGCGGTGGCGTTCAAGGGCAGATCTCCCCTGAGGGCGTCTTCCTGTCGCCGCTCCGCGATTCCACACTCAACGTCTACAGCGTGCAGGCCAAGAGCAAGGCGGATCCCAAGCAGTGGGCCCAGGGCATGGTCCTGGTGTTCTCCTGCGATTTCGACGGGGACGGCAGCAACGACGCGCTGGACTACGGCATGTTGGCCCTGGCCTACGAGGTCCCTTTCGACGTCTATCTGAGCGTCAACGCCCACCTCATGGTTGGCTTCCCGGGCATCGGCGAGGGCGAGCTCCAGTGGAACCTCGCGGCCTTCAAGTCGGCCTTCGGCAATTAAGGAGCATCCATGCGCATTTATTCCATTCTCACGCCATTGATGCTTCTGGTGTTTGTCGGATCCTTCACGGGCTGCGGCGGCGCCTACACACCCCCTCCCGAGGCGCCGGCTGCCACCGCCGCAGCCGCGATCGGCCTGGCCTACACGAACCCCTCCACCTCCGGATGGGCCCTGGTGAAGGACGCCTCCAGCAGCCCCACCCACCTGGTGCTCAACCTCGTGGGCCCGGCCGGCCTCAAGGCCCGGGGTGTGGGTTTCAACCTGGCTTCCGACGGATCCGTCCAGTTCCACAAATATGCCGACGGCACCTACCTGAAGGACACGGGCGTCTTTCAGCTCAAGCTGGCGACCCCCAACCTCTATAGCACCAAATACCCCAATTTCTATGAGCCGGTGATCCTGATCGGCGGCACCAAGAACGCCGGAAAGCTGCTCACGGTGGGCATCTTCCAGAAGGACCGGGCCCAGCCTGCCCAGCCCCTCACCGCGCCCCTATGCCAGATCGGCATTGATTTCGGCGCCGCCACCGCAGCCCTTCCCTCAGGTACGACCATTCCCCTGAACCTGGTCCGGGCCCGAATCATTCCCGAGGACATTGGCGTCATCCCCACCATACCTAATGTGGATTGGACAGATGTTCTCAACAAATTCCGCCTGGAGGATATCCAGATCTCGGTTGGAACGCTTAAAGCCCAATAGCGGCTCAATCACTTAGACTCGAACCCATTCCCCCTTCTCAGTAACCAGCAAAAAACAGCACCCGATCACTTTGTCACCGGCAGAGCTGGGTAAGAACTACTTCAAATTCATTATCAAAATGTCGATTTTTGAAAATATTTATTTATATTTTAACAATATTTAAAATTAAATGAATTTTTTTAGACATTGACGTTTTCGTCGAATTTGTTCTTCCCCCTCCCTCCGGGCCTTGCCCGGTCTTCACATAACAGGAGAGCTCATGACCCCCAAACCACCTTCCATGCTCTATGACATAGGCTGGAGACCCCTCACCACGCGGCTGCTCACGGGTACGGGAACAGGCCTGGTCCTGGCCGCCCTGGCGGCATGCGGTGGCGGCGGAAGCAAGCCCGCCCCGCCCCCCCCGGCTCCGACCATCACCTCCCAGCCCGCGGACGCCACCGTCGTCGTCGGCAACCCTGCAACCTTCTCGGTGGTTGCCACGGGCTCGCCCACCTACCAGTGGACCAAGGGCGGAACGGCCATTTCCTCCAATGGCACTTCCGCCACCTACACCACCGCCGCCACCGCGGTGACCGACAACAATGCCGTGTTCGCCGTAACGGTGACCAATGCGGGCGGGGCTGTCACCAGCACCAATGCCACGCTGCATGTGAATTACGTGAGCATCACCACCCAGCCGGTGGACGCCTCCGTGACGGTGGGGCAACCGGCCTCCTTCACGGTGGCCGCCTCCGGCAGCGGCACCCTGACCTACCAGTGGCAAAAGGCCGGCTCCGCCATCAACGGGGCCACCAACGCCACCTTCCCGCTCACCAGCGCCAGCGCCTCGGACAGCGGCAGCTACACCTGCGTGGTGACCAGCACCCTGGGCACGACCACCACCTCCGCCACCACCACCCCCAAAACGCTGACCGTGATCACCCCGGCTCCAGCCATCACCACGCAACCTGCCGATCGAACCGTCGTCGCAGGAAATGCGGCCACCTTCAGCGTCGTCGCCAGCAATGCGGCCTCGTACCAGTGGTTCAAGGGGAACACGCCCGCCCAGGAGGCCTCTGCCACCAGCGCCACCTACACCACCGATCCGACCATCGCCTCCAATGACGGAACGGCCATCCATGTGGATGTGACCAATGTGGGCGGCACCACCTCCAGCAGCGTGGCCACCCTCCACGTGAACTACGTGGCCATCGCGCCTGCTTCACAGCCGGCGAACGCCACCATCGCGGCTACGCAGCCCCTGAACCTTTCCGTGGGAACCCCCACGCACGCCACCGGCAGCACCCTCAGCTACCAGTGGAACAAGGGTGCTACCGCAGTCGGAACCAACGCCCCCACCTTCACCCTTCCCTCACTCGCAACGACGGATGCCGGCAGCTACACCTGCACCATCACCAGTTCGCTCAACGGGACCACGGCCACCACCACCAGCAACCCTGCCGAGATCACCGTGGTGGGACTCCCCATCATCACCGCCCAGCCCGTGGGCGGAACCTTCTTCCCCGGCGACCAGTTGAATCTGGGTGTCACCGCGACCTTCACGGGCAGCGAAAGCTACCAGTGGAAGAAGAACGGCACCGCCATTCCCGGGGCCACACTGAAGACCTACACGGTCCTGAGCCTCGCCGCCGGCGATGCCGGCGACTACACCTGCGACGTGACCAACACCCTGACCTCGGTCCCCGCGACCGTGACGACCAGCGTGGCGACGGTCGTGGTGCAGCTCTCTCCTGGCATCACGGCTCAGCCGGTCAACCGATCGGTCATGGAAGGCCAGACGGCCACCTTCAATGTCACGGCCAAGGGACCCGGAACCCTGAGCTATCAGTGGTACAAGGGCAACGCTCCCGTGGGGGGGAACAGCGCCAGCTACACCACGCCCGCGGTCGCGCTCGCCGATGACGGCTCCAGCTACACCTGCGTGGTCAGCAACGGCACCCAGCCCAATGCCACCAGCGCCGCTGCAACTCTGACGGTCACGCCCCTCGTTCCGACCTTCAACGCCAGCCGGACGGCCATCACCAATGGTGAGGGCGTCACCTTCACCTACACCTTCAGCGCCGGCGCCACTGCGGCCGTGATCACGGATGGCACCACGCCCGTCAACGTCCTGGGTACGACCAGCTCGACCGTCTTCCCCGACCTCACCACCTATCCCACGGGCCACATCACCTACACCCTCAACGTGACGGTGGGCGGCGTGACCACGCCTACCTCCATTCCCGTGACGGTCAAGACCTATACGCCCAAGTGGTACTACGTGGTGAACAACGGCAGCAACGACATCTACCAGTACCCGGTGAATGCCGCGTCTCCGCTCTCGGGCAATGCCATGACGGGCTACATGTACGACGACGGCAGCACCACCCCCGCCAACGCCCTGATCGGCGAAGCGGTGGGGAGCCCCATCGCCGCTGGAAATGGCGCCATCCACATCGCCACCACCCTCGACGAGAAATACTTCTACGTGGCCAACAACACCGATGGCACCATCAGCGCCTATACGGCCAACGCCACCACGGGTGTCCTGACTGCCATCACCGGCTCTCCCTTTGCGCTCCCCGCAGGCTTCACCGCGCCCTACTGCTCCGCGAGCACACCGGATGGCACGCGCCTCTACGTGGGCTGCGCCGAAGGCATCGCCGTCCTCAACATCGACGGCAGCACCGGGGCTCTCACGGCTGCGGCGGCCCAGATCCAGCAGGTTGTCGCGGGCGGTCGCGGACAGGGGGATATCGTCATTCATCCCTCCGGCAAGTTCCTCTATGCCACGGACTCCGTACACAGCGTCATCAAGCCCTATGCAATCGACGCCACCACGGGCGCCCTCACGGCCGCCGGAACCGACGCCTCCCCGAAATACGCCACGGGCGTCAACAACAACCTCGGCCCCACGACGATCTACAACCCCACCAGCCTGGTGTTCGACCGTGCCGGAACCATGCTTTTCACCCGGAGCACCGACTTCAACTGGCCGGGTTCAGACCCGATGACCTCCACCAACGCGGCCATCGACATCTACCTCGTCGATCCCTCCACCGGCGACCTGACTCACAAGAGCGTCAATGAATCCGTGCCCGATGCCTACGGTGCCTATCTGGTTCCTGGGCAGGTGGATGGCTACCACAGCCTGGCCTTCTCGGCCCTGCCTGGCGTGGACCACCTCTACAACACCTATGCGAATGACCAGATGTTGTGGATGACGTTCTGGAGCGCGTGGACCGTGGACACAAACCCGGCCAACGCCTCGACCTACGGAAAGCTCACCGGGTACTTCGCGGATGCCGATTGGCAGGCTGAGCCTCGATCCGTCATGAGCCAGATGATGTTCACCAGTGGTGGGTCCAGCATCGTGCGAGACCGGAGTGGCAAGGTCTTCGCGGTCACCTTCAACTGGGACAACATGATCTTCTCCTACGGGTCAGACGCTTCCGGCAACCAGACCTACATGGGAACGATGTTCGGTGGTGAAACCCCCAGGACCACGGGAACGACGCCCGTCCACGGCGTCTTCACCGGAACGCTGCAATAGCAGGAATCAAGGCGTGAAAAGGCACCCTCAGCCCATTTCGAGGGTGCCTTTTCCCAGTCCTTCACACCCGGTTTCGACATAGAAAGGGCTTCTGTGAAACACATCTGCGCATGGTGCAATGCGGAGCTGGGTGAGCTTTCCACCCTGCGGCACCCGCAGGATTCGACCAGCCACGGCATCTGCCTCACCTGCCTTCGCGATCTCGAGCGCGGCCAGGGAATGGAACTTCTGGCCCTGGTGGAAGAACTGCCGCACGTGCTGCTGGCCATTGATCAGGATCTGCGGATCAGGGCCGCGAACCAGTTGGCCTGCGACCTCCTCCATGCCGAGTGGGCGTGGCTTCTGGGTCGCCGCCTCGACGACGTCATCGACTGTGAGCGCGTCCACGAACCGGACGAAAGCCCCGACCTTCGCCCCTGCTCCAAGTGCGGCCTGCAACGCCTTGTGATGCACACCCTCCAGAGCGGCAAGAGCGGATCGGTGTCCATGACGAGGTTGGAGACGCGAAGTCCCCACGCTCTCCCCGTCACAACCCATCGGGCCATCTCCCTCAGGGTGGGTGACCTGGTGGCTCTGCGCATCGATCCCGTGCACCACACAACCATCGTATCCTCCCCACACATGGACGGACGAGCTTCCACTTGGCCCTGATGGAAGACTCCGAATGTGTCGCCTCATCTCTCCTCATCGAGCATCCATGGCCCTCTACCTCATCCCTCTCACATGCCTGATCATTGGATATAACCTGTGGCAGGTGTTCACCGAAGACGTCGTCGCCGCACCCTTCACGCAGTCCTCACCCGAGCCGGGTCTGCGCTCCCCACAGACGGAGTCCGGCCTGGCCGAAGGCTGAACAGGAGCTTGGAGTTCCCGTGTATCAGATCGCGCGGCAGCCCCATGGTTTTCGAATCACCTTGTCAGGTCTGATCTCGAAGGAGGAAATGGCCGCCTGGGTAAGCGCGTCTCAAGCGGCCCTCGCCCAGGCTCCCAAAGCCTTCGGTGTCCTGGTGGACATGCGCGGTCTGAAACTCCTGTCCGACGAGAGCCGGGCCCTCATGAGTGAAGGCCAGAGACACTACAAGGCCGCAGGCATGCTGCGTTCCGCCGTGATCCTGGATTCCATGCTCCTCACCCTGCAATTCAAGGCCATCGCCAAGGAAACCGGAATCTATGAATGGGAGCGTTACCTCAGCGCGACCACCACCGATTTTGAAAAGATGGCCCTGGCCTGGATCGTCGAAGGTCTGGATCCCGACAAGCGGCAAGGGCCTACCCATCCATCACTCAAGCCATCACTCAAGCGTAAGTCCGCCTCCGAATCATCCTGAGTGGTCCGCCCTACTTGAGCCGGTCCAGCTCTCCCTGGATGCGGGCGCGCTGATCCTCCTGCTTCACCTTGTCGAAGGCTTTGCGGTAGTTCGCGAGGGCCTGGGCCTTGTCGCCCTTGATGCCATAGGCCTCGGCAAGGCTGTCGTAGACGTTCCAGGAATCGGGATGCTCCCTCACGTTCCGCTGGAAGAGTGCGATGGCCTCGTCCACCTTGTTCTGGCCCAGCAGCATGTAGCCCTGCTGGTTGATCTCGGCTTCTGTGGCGATCGTCAGGGCCTTTGCCCGCAGCGCCTCAGCCGTCTTGGCATCCCCCTTCTTCTCGATCAGCGCGGCCTTGATGCGCAGGCCCGCATAGGATTCATGCATGCCCAGGGAGCGGTCGACCCAGGTCTGGGCCTCGTCCAGGTTCACGTTGTTGCGGACGCACCACCCGGCCGCGCCGCTCCAGCCTTCCGCGAAGAAGCGCGGCAGGCCACGGAGCTGATCCCGCAGGCTGGCGACCACCAGGGGCTTGGTGTCCACCTCGACCTTGATGGGCACCCGCAGCTTCTCCCAACGCAGGGAGAGGACGACGTCATGATCGCTGGGATCATCGAAGGTGTAGGCGAGCCGCTCGGTGGGTTCGGTGGCCACGGGCGTCGTCTTCACGCGGGCCACATCCTCCTTGGGGTCGTAACTGAAACTGCCCCAGGCGTGCGACTGGCTGCTGAAGATCACGGTCCATTCCGCGGCCGTGGGCAGCATGTGGATCCCGTAGCGGCCCGCGGGCAGCGTGGTTCCGCCGACCTGGACGGGGGTCGAGAAGGTGACGACGGTGTTTTCGTTGGCCCCGGCGCGCCAGACCTTGTCGTAGGGCACCAGGCCGCCCCAGACCTTCCGCCCGTTCACCGCCGGGCGGTGGTAGGTCACCGCAATATCCGTCACCCCCACCTTCTGGCTGACTTCGGCCAGGGGGCTGGCGTCGGGAAGGACGAGGGCGGGCGCCTGCGCGAAGAGCAGGGGCGACGCCGCGAGCAGACCGAGGATGGCAACAGAACGCATGGAACACCTCCGCAGGCATCCTGCGCCGGAACGGCCGGAAACCTGAAGGAATCGGGGGCGACCGGTGCGAATTCCGGGGTAAGCCGCGATTCCCGCCGGGCAAAGTGGCGTTTGCCTCGGAGGCTTCGACGGCTCTGGGGACCTGGATGACACCTGTCCACCCGCCCACTTGTGTCGTACGTCGCTGCATCCGATGCGGCAGAACGGCGTTATGCACGCGACAATACATGGATCGTTCCCGGAGGATCCATGTCAACCACGGTTCTGATCCGCCCCTTCAGCGTCCACTCCGCCCTGGCCGGCGCGGGCCGGTTGCCCGGCCTGGCCAAACCCGATTCGCGGCCCCGCCTCCTGGAAGTGGGCCTGCTCCTGCTCATGGGGATCGTCTCTGCCGTGGCCGTGGCCTCGGTCAACCTCTCCCTCCGCCTGCCGGGACACCACATCATCTTCAGCATGTTCCCCATGGCCGTGGGGCTCAGCCTGGTCCCACGGAAGGCGGCCGGCACCCTGATGGGCGCGGGCGCCCTCGGCGCCCTGGCTTTCCAGGGATTCGGAACCATGGGTCTCGGAGCCTGGACGGGCCTGCTGCTCACGGGCCCCGCCCTGGATCTGGCGCTGCTGAAGGCCCGCAGGCCCTGGCACCTCTACCTCGGTTTCGCGCTGGCAGGCCTGGGTGCCAACGCGGGCGCCATGGCCGCGCGGGCACTGGGCAAACTCTTCGGGCTCGGCGGCATGGGCGGCGGGCGGGGGCTGCACGAGTGGTGGCAGCAGGCCGCCTTCTCCTATCCCACCTGCGGCCTGCTGGCGGGCCTGCTCTGCGCCGTCATCTGGTTCCACTCGCGCGAACGGAACGAAGAAGCCGAGTCATGACCTTTCTCGTTGGCATCGACGACACGGATACGCTGGACACGCCCGGCACCAACCACCTCGCACGGCTCATCGCCTCGCGGCTGCCCGAGGGCTTCCGCTGCCGGTCCATCCTCCGCCACCAGCTCTTCTTCGATCCGCGGGTGCCCTACACGAGCCACAACGGCTCGGCCTCCCTCCGCATCGAAACCGATGGCTGGGCCGATGACCAGGCCGATGTCCAGGCGAGGGCCTTCGACCAAATCGTCGCCTGCTTCCGCCGGGAGATGCGGGACTGGTTCGTGCCCGGCAGCGATCCCGGTCTGTGCGTGACCAGCCTTCCCGTTCCCGACTCCATCCACGCCTACGCCCTCCGTTGCCAGCACGAAGTGATCAAACAAACGGAGGCGCGGGAACTCGCCGCTCGCGAAGGGCTCTTCCTCGAAGGCCTGGGCGGCACGGAAGACGGCGTCATCGGGGCTCTGGCAGCCGTGGGGCATGCCTCCGGGGGCAATGACGGGCGCGTCATCCACCTCGATGGCTGGAAGCTCGAAGATCCCCTCAGAGGCCTCGTGGCGCTGCCGCAGATCCTGGCCGAGGGCGTGGATGAAGTGCGCGAGCGGGCCACGGGACTCGCCGTAACCACGGGCTGGGTGGAGCTTCGGAAGAAGCTGAGGCCCAACATGGTACAGGGCCGCGTGGTGCTCTTCGTCGAGGCCGCTGAGTCAGACGCCACGCCCTCGCCGCTGTGGCGGGCCCTGAAAGTGACCTAAGTAACAATTAGCGACCTCAAGGGCCAAAATTCTTCGCAGACTGGCAATCGCTGTATACGCTTGAAACCATCGAGCGTGTCGGCGGACCCCCGGCGCCAGGAGGATGCACCCATGCGCCATGCGCCCATTGAAGTCACGCTGCTCGCCCTGATCCTCGCCAGCGGCGCCCTGGGCGCCCAGGAGGCCAAGCCCGACCAGGCCAGGCCCACTCAGGACACCTTCAAGCTCGGCGAAGTGACCGTGCCCGTCACCGATCACAAGGATGCGATGGATCTCGCTTCCACGCGCATCGACAAGCTGCAGATGCTGACCTTCAACCGGGACACCCTCGGCGGCAGCCTGGACCTGCTGCCCGGCGTCAACCTCTCCACCAACCAGCGCAACGAACAGATCATGTTCGTGCGCGGCCAGGACGCGCGCAGCGTGCCGCTCTTCCTGGATGGCATCCCCTTCTCCCTGCCCTTCGAAGGCCAGGGCGACTTCGGCCGGCTCACCACCTTCAACCTCGCGGAGGTGCAGGTGGCCAAGGGCTTCAGCTCTGTGGCCTACGGGGCCAACACGCTGGGCGGCGCCGTCAACCTCGTCTCGCGCAGGCCCGAGAACGCCTTCGATGGCGACGCCTCCCTCGGCGCCTGGGACGGCCAGGGCCGCAAGGCCACGGCCGACGCGGGGGCCCGCTGGGCCCACGGCTACGTGCAGGCCGATGCCAGCTACGTGCATGCCGGCGATTTCAGGATGTCCTCCGACTTCGTTCCCACCTCGCGTGAAAATGGCGGCGCGCGCGACTACTCGGATTTCACGAACAAGGTCGGCGGCGTGAAGGTGGGCTTCACCCCCAACGCCCAGGACGAATACGCGCTGGGCTTCCTCGATCAGTCCATCGAGAAGGGGCAGCCCATCGCCACGGATCTCAGCCTGCCCGCGCGCTATTGGAAATGGCCCGAGACCGACAAGAAGAGCCTCTACTTCACCTCGAACACGATGCTGGGAGCCAAGAGCTACGTGCGTTTCCGCGCCTACCACACGGGCTACACCAGCGCGACCCTGGCCTACACGGACACCACCTTCATCAAGCTGGACACCACGCCGAAGAACCTGAGCGCCACGGGAAGGCGGTACTACGACGACTTCGCCCAGGGCGGCATCCTGGAGTTCGGTACGCTGGCCCTGCCCTTGAACAGCCTGCGGGCCTCGATCCAGACCCGCACCGACGTGCACCGCGAAGATGACGGCAGCAACTACTGGAAGTCCTTCGAGGACGACCTGCAGTCCATCGGCGTGGAAGACAGCATCACGTTGGGCGAACGCTGGTCCATGGCGCTGGGTGTGGGCTACGACCGGCTGAATCCCAAGACGTCGGATGTCTTCAAGCTGCCCGAGTCGAAGCATTTCACGAATGGCCAGGTGGGCGTGTTCTGGCGCGTGGCGCCCACGGTCCAGCTGTACGCCAGCATCGCCCAGAAGGACCGTTTCGCCTCCCTGAAGGACCGCTACTCGCTGGGCCAGAACTTCATCCAGAATCCGAACCTGAAGCCCGAGCGCGCACTCAACAACGAAGTCGGCGCCAAGGCCAGCCTCACCTCCTGGCTGGATCTCGAATCGGCCGTGTTCCAGAGCGAGGTCCGCGACCTCATCCAGCAGGTGACCCTCGGAACGGGGAACAAGGCCCAGAGCCAGAACCAGAACGTGGGCCGGGTCCGCAACTCGGGCTTCGAAATGGCCGCCACCTTCAAGCCTGCGGGCCCCGTCCAGGGAGGCCTGACCTACATGTACCTGGACCGCACCAACCTCAGCGACCCGACCATCAAGCTCACGGGCACACCCCGCAACCGCCTCTTCGGCTACCTGCGGGTTCAGCCGGGAACGAGCTATTACCTCATCGCCAGCGTCTCGAACCAGGACACGCTGTGGGACACCAATTCCATGCGCGTGCCCGGGTTCACGACCACCAGTCTCACAGCCGGCTGGCAGATGAACCCTCATCTCTCCTTCGACGGGGGCTTCAACAACGTGCTGGATCGCAACTACGCGCTGCAGACCGGATTCCCCATGCCGGGCCGCACCTGGTTCGTCAACGCGCGCTACCGGTTCTGAACGGTCCCTCCTTTCAAGCAACTTCGAACACGGCGAGGCCATCCTGAAGGGTGGTCTTGCCGCTGATGGACACGATCTCGCCCACGCGGAAGGGCCGCTGACGCCGCCGGATGGCGTCGGGGAAGGCCACGGCCTCGCATAGGCCGGTCTCATCTTCGAAGGTGACGAACTGCATGCGCTCGCCCTTTTCGGTGGCCACCTCCTTGTCGGCCACCACGAGGGCCCAGAAGCGCAGATGGTTTCGTCCGGAGGTTCCGCGCTTCGCTTCGCTGCGCGGAGCTGCGTCGAGGTTTGTGCTGTACCCCGCATCCGCCACGCGATCGGGGCCGCCGCCCTTGCGCACGCGGGCGAGGGCGGCAGGGTGCATCTCCAGCGTGAGATCCATCGTCTCCATCTCCAGATCGGCGCGGTCGAAGGGGTCCGTGGGGCGCGGGCGCACGCCCGGAGGCACGCCGCCCAGGCGAGCCCACATCAGGCGCGTGCGATCGCCGTCCGGCGCCCAGCGGTCGAAGGCGCCCGCCGCGCAAAGGGCCTCCGCCGTCGTGACGGACAGCTTCGCCCGGCCCAGCAGCTCGTCCAGCGTGTCGAAGGGTCCATGGCGCTCCCGCTCCTCCAGAAGCTCGTGGATCTCCTTTTGAATCGCACCCTGCACCTGCATGAGGCCCACGCGCAGAGCCTGTTCGCCCTCGGCCGTGAAGGCCCAGGCGGAGGCGTTGGCATCGGGGCCGCGCACCACCAGGCGGTGGCGCCGCGCGTCGCCCAGGTAGGCGATGGCGGGGTAGTAGCCGCCCTGGTTGGTAATGACCGATGCGAAGAAGACGGCCGGGTGATGCGCCTTGATCCAGGCGCTTTCGAAGCTCACCTGGGCGTAGCTCGCCGAATGCGGCTTGCAGAAGGAGTAGCCCTGGAAGGTGCGGATCATGTCCCAGGATTCATCCACCGTGGCCTGGCGCACGCCGCGGGCCGCGCAGCCGCGCCGGAAGCGCGCCTCGAAGTAGGGCAGCTTCTTTTCGCAATCGGGCTTGCCCAGCAGTTTGCGGAGCAGGTCGGCCTCGTAGTGGCTCCAGCCCGCCAGCGCCACGCAGACCTTGATGACATCCTCCTGGTAGACGAGCACGCCGTAGCTCTCGGACAGCAGTTCGTTGAACACCGGATCACTGGGCTCCCAGACCTCCTCGCCACGGCTGCGCTTCACATAGCGGTCCACCCAGCGGTAGGCGGCGGGGCGGATGAGGCTGCTATGGATCACCAGGGTTTCGAAGTCGCCCTTCTTCACCCGCTGCTGAAGCTGGCGTGTGGCGGGGCTTTCCACGTAGAAGACGCCGATGCTGTCGCCCCGCGCCAGCAGAGCCTGGGTGTCGGGGTCCTTGCGCGAGTGGGTGCCTGGATCGGTCGCCACACGGTCCCCCAGCACGGCGTAGGCGTCGCGGATGACGGCGAGGCTGCGGTTGCCGAGCAGGTCGATCTTCACGAGCCCATAGTTCTCCACGCCGTCCTTGTCCCAGGTGGTGGTGGACACCTTTTCTTTGGCGGGCGCGGGCTGGAAGGCGGCGTGCTCCCACATGGGCCCGGGCGTGACGATGGTGCCTCCGGGATGCACGGAGAACTGGTGGAAGTGGCCCTCCAGGGCTGCCGCCTGGCGCAGGATCACGTCCCAGGCGGGGTTCTCCGAGGCACGCGCCAGACCCCCTTCCCAGCCGCGCACGTAGCGGGCCAGCTGCTTCAGCTCGCTGTCGGGCCGCCCGTGGGCCTGGGCCACGGCCCGCAGGGCGCCCTTGGGCTTGAAGAAGGCGTGGTTGGCCACCATGGCCACGCGATGTCGGCCGTAGCGTTCGAAGACGGCCTGGATGACCGCATCGCGTTCGTCCCACGCGAAATCGATATCCATGTCCGGCGGATCCTTGCGTTCCTTCGTGAGAAAACGCTCGAACATCAGGTTCGTGTCCACGGGATCGACGTTGCTGAGATCCAGCGCATAGCTCACGAGGGACGCCGCGCCGCTGCCCCGACCGCAGATGCGATTCGGCAGCCCCTTGTGCGTCAGTGCCTGAACGATGTCCTGCACCAGCAGAAAGTAGCGGGCGAAGTTCATCTGCGAGATGAGTTCCAGCTCCCGCTCCATGCGCGCCAGCACCTCGCCCTCCGGGTGCTCGAACTTCGCCGCCACGCCCGCCCGCACCCGCTCTCGCAGGAGGGCGTCGAGATCGGCCTCTTCCTGGCCCAGGGGCCTGGGCAGCACCCACCCGCCCCAGTGGATCCGCCAGTCACCGATGCGCTCCAACACGGCGGCTGTGGCCTTCTGGACGGCGGGTTCGGCGAAGGGGAAGCGCACCTCCCATTCGGCGCGGGGCACGGAAGCTTCGGCCACATCCCACAGGGCCTCCGTGCGGATCAGCGTGGACTGTTGTGCGATGGCCCGCTTGAGCCGGTGCATCTCCAGCCCCTCGGCCGTGCGGAAGCGCAGCACCTGGGGCGCCACCACGGGAAGCCCCGCCGCCAGCGCCTTCCGGGCCTCCTGCACACGCCTGGGATGGGCCAGCAGCGCGGCGTAGAAACCCTCACGCAGCAGGACATCCAGGCCGGAGAGATCCTCGGCCAGCAGCACGCAGTTCTGTGGCGGCTCGGGTGCCCCCAGGCCCGGAATGTCGGGACCCGGCGCCGCATCATGGGCCTGGGCCGAGAGCAGGCGGTTCAGGGCGGCATACCCCGCGTCGCTGAAGGGCAGCGCACCATAGCCGTGACCCCGCCAGCTGAAGCGGCAGCCCAGGTGGATGCGGAAATCCGTCCATTGCGGATCCGGCGGCAGGCCTTCCAGTTCCCGCGCCTTGTGGATCCATTCCAGGGTGTCGCGCAGCTTCGGATAGCCCGCCACGCCCCGGTCCCAGCAGACCAGATCGCGGTAGCCGAGGCCCCGGGCCACCCGCAGCAGCTGGGCCGCCGGGTAGACGCCTTCACCCACTGAGAAATCGGAAATGCCGAGGGCGAACATGGGGGTTCACGCCCCCTGCCCCATCCACCCCGGCAGGACGGAGCGATCGGGGAAACGGCGACGCAGCCGGGCCAGGGTGGGTTCGAGGCGCTCCAGCTTCTGGTTGCGGGGATCCTCGAAGAGGGCCCGTTCACGGCCCAGGCCCCAGGCCAGGCGCAGCTCCACTTCGCGCACGAGGAGGCGGCGCGTGGCACCCGCCAGGAAGGCCTGTTGGATGCGCCGCGCCAGGACCAGGGGCGGGGCCGTCAGATCCTCCGGCGTGGCCCGCCAGCCGTGGGGCTCGCCATCCACATCCCACCAGTGCAGCGCCAGTCGACGCGGATGGCGGGGATCGGACCAGAGCCAGTCCAGGCAGCGGGCCGCCAGGGCCACCTCTTCCGGCAAGCGGGGCGGCTGGAGGCGCCAGCCGTGGCGCGCGTGGCCGGGGCGCTCGGCCAGCAGGGGCAGTTTCGGCCGGTCCTCGCCCCGCACCCGGGCCCGCAGATCCGGCGCCAGCTTGGGGTTGGTGAGCTCCACCAGCATGGGCAGGGGCACGGGCTGGAGATCGCCGAAGGCGCGCAGTCCCAGGCGGTGGAAGCGCTCGCGCAGACGCGGCGCCAGGTCCGGCAGCCGCCGCAGGGGTTGAGGGGCCAGGAAGGTGGCCTCGGCGCCCTCTTCCACCGTTTCCAGGCAGTGCTCGACGTGGGCGGCGATCTGGGCGGCGGTGGCGCTCTGGGAGAGCCCCCCGTGGCTGGCCCAGCCATGCCGGACGGCCAGTTCCCGGCGCATACGCTCGGCAGTGTCCACCAGGGGCCCGAAGATCCGCTGGGTGCCCTGCAGCTCCACCAGGGCCTCGCCCAGGCGCAGCAGCTGCCCCTGGGGCGTCCAGTGCTGCAGGAAGTCCCCCAGGCTGCCCTGGGCCTCCCACCAGATCTGGGGGGCCGGATCCAGCACCCGCAGGCCCGGTGCCATCCGCAGGGCCTGGTCCATGGGCAGCCCCGGCACCAGCCCCTCGGCCCGGCCCAGGCGATTCACGAACCAGAGGCTGGGCGACCGCGGACTTTCGGGATTAAGGAAGGCCAGAGGCCGGTCCCGCAGCGCCCCGTCCCGGCCGCAGGCCAGCTGGAAGGGCAGTTCGGGAACCCACATCGCCAGCACCAGAACCTCCAGAGGGGATCCCAATGTAACGAAATTTTAGCGAAAATCAACCTTCGAGGTTCCAACTCCCGGGGCGCGCGAGCTCCGCTCGCGCGTTAACGCGAATCGTGAAAGCGATTCGCGTTAGGAATTACCTACATCTGGAACCGGTGCGTGCACTCCACCCAGCTCTCGGAGCCATCTCGGTACTTCTCGCGCTTCCAGATGGGCACCCGCTGCTTGATCTCGTCCATGATCCAGGCGGCGGCCTGGAAGCTTTCGGCGCGGTGGGCGCTGCTGGTGGCGACAATGACGGCGGCTTCGGTGAGGGGCACCACGCCAATGCGGTGATGGACCGCACAACGGGTCAGGCCGTAGCGCTCGATGGCTTTTTCCCGCAAAAGGCCCAATTCCTTCTCCGCCATGGGGACGTAAGCTTCGTAGGCCAATTGCAGCACTGGCCGGCCTTCGTGATGATCCCGGGCTCGACCTTCAAACAGGACGAGGGCTCCAGCATGGGGGTCTTCCATGACAGTTCGTAAAGCCATCGCATCCAGAGGCGCTTCCTGAACGGCTATCCAGGGAATCATGCCTGTCTCCACATCAGCCCCAACCATACACTGATCGGCAATCCAGAGGTCCAACATGGCTACTCCGCACATCGATCCGAACGCCGTTTTCGACACCCTCGGCCGCCACATGCTGGTAGACGGGTTCCACCTGGTCATGGATCTGGAGAAGTCCCACGGATCCTGGATCGTGGATGCCCGGGACGGCCGGAAATACCTCGATTTCTACACCTTCTTCGCCACCGCGCCCCTGGGGCACAATCATCCCCGTCTGCGGGAACCCGATTTCGTGCGCCAGCTCGGCGAGATCGCCGTCAACAAGCCCGCCAACTCGGACATCTACACCACGGCCTTCGCGGAGTGGGTGGAGGCCTTCGGCACCCACGCGGCACCGGACTACCTGCCCCACCTTTTCTGGATCGACGGCGGCACCCTGGCGGTGGAAAACGCCCTGAAAGCGGCCTTCGACTGGAAGGTGCGCAAGAACCTGGCGGCGGGCAAGGGCGAGAAGGGAACTCAGGTGATCCACTTCCGCGAAGCCTTCCACGGCCGCAGCGGCTACACCCTGAGCCTCACGAACACCGCGGATCCCCGCAAGCATCAGTACTTCCCCAAGTTCCCCTGGCCCCGCGTGCCGAACCCCAAGCTCAGCTTCCCCGTGGACCTCGCCAAGATCGAGGCGGCGGAAGCCGAATCCATCGCCGCCATCGAAGCCGCTGTGGCCCAGAATCCCGATGACATCGCCTGCCTCATCATCGAACCCATCCAGGGCGAGGGCGGCGACAACCACTTCCGCGGCGAGTTCCTGCGCAAGCTGCGGGAACTGGCGGATCGTCACGAATTCCTGCTCATCTTCGACGAGGTGCAGACGGGCTTTGGCGCCACGGGCAAGTGGTGGGGTCATCAGTGGTTCGATGTGCAGCCCGACATCATCGCCTTTGGCAAGAAGAGCCAGACCTGCGGCATCGCCGCGGGCCGGCGCCTGGACGAGGTGGAGGGCGTCTTCAAGGTGCCTAGCCGCATCAACAGCACCTGGGGCGGCAACCTCGTCGACATGGTGCGCGGCACGCGCATCATCGACGTCATCCGCGAGGAGAACCTGCTGGATCACGGCGTAAAACAGGGCGAGCGCCTGCTCAAGGGCCTGCAGGAGATCCATCGCGACTTCCCCGAGTTCACCGCGAACCCCCGCGGCCGCGGCCTCTTCTGCGCCATGGACCTCGCCACGCCGGAGCTGCGCAACGCCGTGGTCGCCAAGGGCCACGAGCTGGGCATGATGATCCTTTCTTCGGGCGTGAACGGCCTGCGCTTCCGCCCCGCCATGAACCTCCGCACGGAGGATCTGGACCTGGGCGTGGAGCTGCTCCGCAAGGCCATGGCCGAAGTCGCGGCCACTTCGCCTACCCTGGTGGAATGAAGATCGAACTCTACTGCGATGGCGCGTGTCTAGGGAACCCCGGCCCGGGTGGCTGGGGGTACCTGCTCCGGGTGCACCTGGCTACGGGCATCCAGGAAAAGGAAGGCTCGGGACCGGAAGCCGACACCACCAACAACCGCATGGAGCTCATGGCCGCCATCCGCGGGCTGGAGGCCCTCACGAAGCCCTGCCAGGTGCTGCTCCAGAGCGACAGCCAGTACGTGGTGAAGGGGATCACCTCCTGGCTGAAGGACTGGAAGCGGCGCGGCTGGAAGAAGGCCGACGGCAAGCCCGTACTGAACGCTGAGCTGTGGCAGGCGCTGGACGCCCAGCTCGCGCGCCACCATGTGGAGGCCCGCTGGGTGAAGGGGCACGCGGGACATCCGGAAAACGAGCGCGTGGACCGCCTCGCCAACGAGGCGGCGCAGCGGGCCTGAAACGAAAAGGGCCCCCGTAGGGGCCCCTGAAGCGGTGGGACTCAGTGCCGCTTTTGGAACTTGTACGAGATCTCGGCGGTCCATCCCCGCACCGGCTTGCCATCCCGAATGGCGGGGCTGTAGGTGGACTTGTTCGCGGCCTCGATGGCGGCCTCGTCGAACCCGAAAGGGCCGGGCACGCCTTCGACCACGGAGACCTTCAGAGGCTGTCCCTGCTCGCCCACGAAGACCTTCAGCTTCACGACCTGATCCGTCTTGGCCCGGCCCATCTGGATGGCGCGGATGGGATAAGTCAGGGGGCTCTGGGTCACGATCCGGGCGGGCTCGTTGGGCAGCGCCACCGAGCTCGTGGCCGCCTGCGGCGCACTGGGCGTCGGAACGACGGGCTTGGGCGCTTCCTGCATGGGCTGGGGCTTGGGGATCTCGGGAGCCGGCGGCGGAGGCAGCGCGGCGGCGACCTTGGTTTCTGCAGCCTTCTTCTGCTCGGCCAGTTTCTGTTCGTTCTGTTTCTGTTCGGCCAGCCTCTGCTCGGTCGCCTTCTGCTGCTTCTCCAGCTCCAGCTTGCGCTGCTGCGCTTCTTCCAGCTGCTTCTGGATCCTCGCCTTCTCTTCGGCGGACTTGGTCTCGGAGAGCTGCTTCTGGAGTTGGGCCGTCTTGTCGGCTTCGGCCTTGGCGCGGGCATCCAGGTCCGATTTCTGCTGCTCGATCTGCACCTTCAGCAGCTGCAGTTCCGCAAGCTGCTTCTGCATGGCGGGATCGACCTTGGATCGGCCGAAGAACATGTAGCCGAGCCCCAGGACCACGACGGCCGCGAGTCCGCCGCCGATGAGCAGGGTGGAATTCTTCTGGCTGACCTGCGCCTCGGCGTGGCCATCGATATGCTCGACCCGCGTGGCGCCGCTGCGCAGCGTTTCGCCTGCGGCGGTGTAGGCCATGTAGTTGTCGGCCTGTTCGGCCTTCATCGCGGTGGCGTCCCGGTCGTTCTCTTCCCGGAACAGCGTGTGCATGAAGAAGGCCATGTTGAAGGTCGTGGGGCTGTATTCCCCGTCGTAAAGCACGCGCTCGAGCTCGGTGCTGAAGGCCTCCACCGTGGCGAAGGGTTGACGTCCCAGCAGCAGGCGGCCGAGGAAGGCGCGGATTTCCGCCGGCAGCGGCGCTTCCTCCTGAGCGGCCTTGAGGGTGGCCTGCTCCAGCACGGACTGGAGGTCCCCACCCGCAGGCAGGCGTTCGAAGGTGAGCAGTTCGTAAAGCATGGCGCCCAGGGCGAAGAGATCCTGCTGGAGCGCATTGCCTTCGGGGCTCTGGAGGTAGGGCGTCAGCTTCTGGTTCGCGGCGGGCGCCTTCGAGAGCAGGCTCTTGAGAAGCGCGGCGTAGGGCGCATCCACGATCTGGGTGGCGCCTTCGAAACTGACCCACACGCTGTGCGGGCTGAGCACGCCATGGCTCACACCCTTCGCCTGCATCTGCACGATGCCCTGGGCCACGCCCTGGATCACCGTGAGGGCATGATCCACACCGAAGGGGATCTGTTCCTGCTTGGCCTTCTCGATGAGCTGGGCGAGGCTGCGGCCCGGCACGTAATCCCATGCGACGTGGGGGGTCTTGCCGCTTTCAATGCGGTAGCCCACGCCGAAGATCCGCGCGCCCCCGAGCAGGGGAACCACTCGACCGGCCTCGGCCAGGCGGGTATTCATGCCGGCCTGGAAGCACTCTTCCGAAAAGGTCCGGACCAGCACATGGCGATCAAAGCCGTTGCCGGCGATGATGACCGCGCGATGCACAGACCCAAAGGGGTCGCTGGCCAGCTCAGAAGCCAGCAGGTAGGACCCGAGGCGGGTATAGGTGCCCATGTCCATCTCCAAAGGGAATGCTTGGAAAGATAGCTTGAAAGTCGTGTTTCGCCTAGTAGCCGCTCAAACCACCAGATGAAAGCTTGATCAGGGCCCAGCCGGAAGTTCCCACTGATCGCCAGCGGCCCGCCAGATCAGGATCCATACGTTGGCCGTGGCGTGGACGCCGCTGGAAAAGGCCAGTTGCATCTGGGCGAAGGGAATCGAGAGGTCATCCCAGGGGCCGATCCGCCGTCCGGTCCCCTCGTCGAAACACTCCCTCAAGCGCCGGTTGCGCTCCTGCTTGGCCGCCATGAACCCCCGCAGGGGCGGTCCCGGATCCAAGCTGCCCTTGATGGCCCAGTAGGGTTCCTGGGTCACCAGCAGGTGGGGCAGGTGATCATCGGCGTAGGCCTCGAAGCTCTCCCGCAGGGGGCTCACCCCCTCCATGGCCGATGGATCCGTCAGCATCTGAACCTGGTGGGCCAGCACGCCGAGGTCGCGGACGATCTCTTCGGGGCGACGGCGTTCATCGCTGAGGCGCAGGACGGTGCGGAACTGCGCCTCCACCTGCTCCACCGTGGGGGGCTGATCATTGGCCACGCCGCGGGCGCCTTCCAGAAGCTCCTGGGGATGGGCCCGCAGAAGGGCCGCCATGCGGCGCGGCAACAACCGGATGGCCTTGGCCGTCTGGGCCTCGTGGACCTTGGGCGACCAGGCCTGGGCCGAGCCGCAGGCCAGCAGGAGCATCAACATCGAACGCGTGGAAACCAGATTCAAGGAGCCTCCCGGGCCAGGGCGGATTCGGCTTCACCCATGGGGTCCATGGGAATGTCCAGGGCCCGGAGCCGGTGCAGCAGCGTGGTCCGGCGCATGCCGAGGCGGCGCGCCGATTCGCTCTTGTTCCAGCCCGTCGCCTGCAGCGCTTCCAGAATCAGATGGCGTTCCAGGTCTTCCAGGAAGCGGCCCAGATCCTGATGCTGTGGCAACCTCGGGAAGACCACGGAAGGCAGCACGCCGGCGATGGTCGCGGGCAGGTCCTGGAGCAGCAACCGTTCGGGATCCGATCCCAGCGCCATGGCCCTTTCCACGGCGTTTTCCAGCTCTCGCACGTTGCCGGGCCACCCATAGGCTTCCAACGCCTGCAGGGCGGCCGGTTCGACCTGCTTGAGGGGAAGCCCCAGCTCCCGCGAGAATTTCCGCGCGAAGTGGGCGACCAGGACGGGGATGTCCTGTGGGTGATCCCGCAGGGGATGCAACTGGATGGGGATCACGTTCAGGCGGTAGAACAGGTCCTCGCGGAAGCGCTTCTGCTCCACGAGGCTTTCAAGATCTTCATTCGTGGCCGCCAGCAGCCGGAAATCGGCCTTCAGCGTGCGGGAGGACCCGAGGGGCGTGAATTCCCGCTCCTGGATGACGCGCAGCAGCTTCACTTGGAGGTTCAGGGGCATGGTGCCGATTTCGTCGAGGAAGAGCGTGCCACCTTCGGCCTGCTGGAAACGGCCGGGGCGGTCCGTGCGGGCATCCGTGTAGGCCCCGCGCACGTGGCCGAACAACTCGTCCTCCAGCAGGTTTTCCGGAATGGCGCCGCAGTGGATGGGCACGAAGGGCCCCTGGGCTCGCGGACTCCACTGGTGGATGGCCTTGGCGGCCAGTTCCTTGCCCGTGCCCGAAGGCCCCGTGATGAGCACCGTGGACGGCGAAGGCGCCACCCGGCGAAGAAGGGCCTGGAGGTTCTGCCAGATCTCCGAACGGCCCACCATCTGGGGCCCCGGCGTCTGGCCCTGGATCTGTTCCCGCAGGCGCTTGTTCTCCTGGTTCAGTTGGGACTTCTCGATGGCGCGCAGCAGCGTGTGTTCCAGCTCCTCGGCGCGGAAGGGCTTGGGCACGTAGTCGTAGATGCCCATCTTCATGGCCTGGAGGGCCGTCTCCACCGAGGTCGACCCCGACAGCACCACCACCACCGTATCGGGCTTGGCCACGGCCTGGCGAGCCAGTTCGAGGCCGCTCAGATCCGGCAGCATGAGGTCCACCACGGCCAGGTCGAAATGCTCGCCCCGGAGGCACTGGGCCCCGCGCAGGCCCGAGCCCGTCCCCACCACCTCGTGCCCGTGGCGTGACAGCAGCGAACCAACCACCTCGAGGATGGTGGGGTCGTCGTCCACCAGGAGGGCCCTTGCTGGGTTCATACCCCAAGGGTCCCCAGCCCGGGGGCCCCTGTCAAGGTTTGGACAGGGTGTGGATCCGCTAGACTCTTCGGATGCTTTCCAGATCCAGCCTGTGGCAACGTCTGTCCGGGGCTTCGCTCTGGCCCCTGGCCTGGGGCTTGGCCGCCGCCTGCGCCGTGCCCTGGCTTCTGCCCGAGCGGTGGGAGGGCCAGATCCCCGCCCGCTGGCTGCTCATCGGCGGACCTCTCTTCCTGGCCTCCCTGCCCCTGCTGCGGTTCCGCCGCTGGTTCCTCGTGCCCCTGGCGCTCGGCATGGCGGCCTTGACCGCCCTGGGCCTGGCTCGCAGAGCCCGGTGGGAGAGCGCTCTGCCCATGGGCTTCCAGACCGTGGAAGGCCGGATCGCCGCGCCCTGGACCCTTCAGGGTGAAAGGCTATGCAGCCAGATCGACCTGGTCTCCCCCGAATCCATGAAGGGCCTCAGCCTGCCCCTGAGCCTGCCCGCCGAGGGCGAACAGGCACCACCCGCGCCCGGCACGCCGGTCCGCCTGCGCGCCGAATTGCGGCCCATCCAACCCGCGCCCATCTTCCTCGTGGAGCGCCCCCTCTGGCGGGCCCGCAGCAACGAATCACCGCGGCGCATCCAGGTGGCCTCCTCCCAATTGCTGGAGGTCCTGGGCCCCGCCCGGCCTTCCTGGCTGCTTCGCCTGCAGACCTTCGCCCGGCGCCGCTTCGAGGCCCTGCCCCTCGGCCCCACCGCCAAGGATCTGTGGGGCGCCCTCGCCCTGGGCATCCCGCCGGTGGATGAAGCCCACTTCAGCGTCTTCGCCGAAAGCGGCACCATCCACATCCTCGTGGTCTCCGGTCTGCAGGTCACCCTGATCATGGCGGCCGTGGAGGCCCTGCTGCGCCGCCTGCGGCTGCGCGGCACCGCTGCCGGGTCGATCACTGCGGGCCTGCTCTACTCGGCCCTCGTGGGCTTTTCCGCACCCGTGTGGCGGGGCCTCTTCATGGGTATCGCCTGGGCGCTGGGGCGCGCCACGGGCTGGAAGCTGCCGCCGGTGGCGGGCCTCCACGGAGCCCTGCTGCTCTGGTGGCTGGGACACCCGGCCGCGGGCGTGGAACCGGGCTTCCTGCTGGCCTGGTGGGCCCTGCTGGGCCTGCTCTGGGGCGCCGAGCCGCTCGCGGGCCTCCTGTCGCCCCTGCTGGGCCGCCTGGCCCTTCCCTTCGCGCGCCTGGCCGCGCCCTGGCTCTCGACCCTGCCCCTGCTCGCGCTGCTCCACGGTGGCGCGCCTTGGTGGGGCATCCTCGCCAACCTGCTCGTGCTGCCCCTCGTGGCCTTCCTCACCCCGCTTTGCCTGGCCCTGATCCTGCTGCCCCTTCCGGGTCTCACCCAGGGCGCGGGCCTGGTGCTGACCTGGATGGGCGACCGCCTCGTGCCGGCCCTGACGGGCATGGCGCCCCTGGCCACCGGCCTGCTCTGGCCCTGGCTGCTGTTGACCCTCGGATGGCTGGCCCTGGCCCACCGGCAGGGAAGACAGAAGCGGACCCGCGCGCTGGTGGTGGGAATGGTCGCCCTGTCGCTGGGTCTCCTCGTCTTCCACGGCACGGGCCGCGCGCCGACGACGCTTTCGCTCGAAGCCGTGGACGTCGGCCAGGGCGACGCCCTTCTGCTGCGCGTGCCCGGCGGCGACGCCACTCTGATCGACACGGGGCCGAGCCCCTGGACGGGCCGCCGCCTCGCGCGGGTGCTGAGCCGGCGTGGCGTGCGTGAGCCCGTCCACCTCATCCTCACGCACCCCCACGGCGATCACGCCGGCGGCTGGGCCACGCTTTCCCGGCTCTGGCCGCTCGCCAGCACCGCCGTGCCCACCACCGCCGACGAGGAAGATCCCTGGGCCCTCTACCGCCCTGCGGAGGTGGATCCCAACGGCCTGCTGCGGGGCGACGCCTGGGCTCGTGGTGGCGCCGCCTTCAGCGTGCGCTGGCCTCCCAACCCCTTCGCCCTGCCCGATGCCAACATGGTTTCGCTGGTGCTTCGCGTGGCCTGGCGCGATCGGGAGCTGTGGCTCATGGGTGATGCCCTGGGCATCCAGGAGCGGGATCTGATGGCCCTCGGCGATCCGGGGCCCTTCCAGCACCGGCTGCTGAAGGCGGGCCATCACGGCAGCCGGAATGCGTCGGATCCCGGCTGGGTCGCGGCCCTCGACCCCGAAGTCGTGATCATCCCAGCGGGTTTCCGGAACCGCTTCGACCATCCCCACCCTGAAACACAGGAGACCTTCCTGCGCCAGGGTGTGAGGCCCTGGATCACGGGGTCCTCCGGCGGCGTGCGCGTCTCTTCTGTGGAGGGAGGGTGGCGGATCGAAACCGGGGACGGAGGCGCGGCCTTCACGCCCCTTCGAAACAGCCCGCGGCCCTGAGTGATTCCACCAGCCGGCGGCTGCCCTCGGCGTGGTTGGCCTTCCACTGGGCCTGCGCGTCGGGCCCCACGTCGTTGACCACCACCAGCGCGCCGCCGCAGGGCACGCCCGCCTGGTGGCAGGCCGCGAACACGCCCGTCAGTTCCAGGTGCTCCACCGGGGCCACCGAAGCCAGCAGGGAGGCGCCCTCCACCGTGCAGGTGATGGCGGGCGGCACGGCCACGGCCTGTGCTGGCAGAGGTCCCGCCAGCGTCGAGGCCCAGCCGACCTTTTCGATGCCAGGCCGGTAGGCGCCTCCGCGAACCTCCTCCAGTGAGGTGGCGATGGCTTCAGAGGCCCACAGGCACTCGAACAGCGCGAGGCGCTCGTCGTAGCGCCCGCAGGTGCCGAGGAACAGCACGGCCTCGGGCCTGTGTTCCGCCAGCAGGCGAGCCGTGGCCGCCGCGGCGGTGACGGCACCGACGCCCACCGTGGCCGTCTCCCAGCCCGCGGGCGGGGCCCCGGCGAGGGGGCCGAGTTCGGGCGCGAAGGCGGAAAGCAGGAGACGCATGCTAGGAGCGTATCCAAGTCATGGGTGGGGGCTGCACTGGTGTGCCAGCCGAGGGAGGCAAGGAAGGCGACGAAGGCCCTGGCAAGTCCAAGGTCGAGGAGCCTGACGCGGCATCCCGACGGCTGCCGCACCAGCCCGGAGGGTTGATGGCAAAGGGCGTCCATGCCGCGTCACCGGGCTTGAACGGTGAACCCGCACCGCCCTGCGCCCGCTTCCTTGCCTGAACACCCTTTGCCATCAATGCAGCCCCTATCGATTACTTGGATACGCTCCTAGATTCTAGCGGTCGAAGAGGTGATCCAGCGCCCAGGCCGCGACGGGAATGGACAGGCCGTTGCCCAGCAGCTTGTACCGCGCTTCGAGGGAAAGCGCTTCAGGAAAGCGGAATCCTTCGGGCAGCCCGTGAAGCCGGGCCACCTCGCCGGGCGAGAAGCGGCGGATGCCGCGCCCGGTCTTCAGAAAGGAGCCACTGCCCACGAGGCGTCGCCCGTAGCCGCCGATGAAGCAGGTGCTGCGACGATCCTCGGCCATCACTAGGTCGAGGCCGAAGTGGTGGCGCGCGAGCACCTCGGGACGCAGATACAGGCTCTCGTCTTCGGTCTCATCCAGAAAACCCGCCAGCGGACGCGGCGGAAGCTCAGGCAGCGGGCGCGAGATCGCGGGGCGGCGGGAGGCCACGATGAACACGCGGGGTCGCTGGTTGGGCAGGCCAAATCCGCTGGGACAGGCCTGAAGGTCCACCTGATGCATGCCGTGAGCTCGAAGCCGCTCTGCCAAGAGGGCGTGGGCATCCGAGCCCAGGAACCCGACCACGTTCTCCAGCACCAGATGCTCCGGCGGCGACTGTCGAAACAGGTCCATGAGGTGCAGGAAGGCGCGGGAGCGCCGATCCTCCAGCCCCTGGTGGTTCCCCATTCGGCAGAAGGGCTGGCAGGGCGGACTCATCAGCCACGTCTCGGCTGCGTGAGCCTCCAATTCTGAGAGTGGCAGAGTGGCCAGTTCCCGCGCCTTGGGAAGGTCACCATGGTTGAGCGCGTAGGTGGCGTTGGCGGCCTCGTTCACATCGTAGGCGGCGACGACACGGCCCCGATCCTCGAGGGCCATGCGCCAGCCCCCCAGGCCCGAGAACAGCTCCAGGACGCGCATCAACCGCAGCTGCAGCTGCCCCCGCAACCGCCGCGGGCCGGTGGCAGGGAACTGGCCTTGGCCAGGCTGTTCCCCGCCACGAACAGCCAGAGGGCCATGGCCAGGCCCGAGACGGCGTCCGCCCAGGCAAACCAGCGGCTCAGCAGGCTGCCCGCCAGGAGCAGCACAGCCAGTTCCAGCAGAATGAGGCTGCGCGACGCGTCCAGCTCCAACGTGGGATGGGCGCCCTTCACGCCCTGCTTGCCGTACCAGAGCACCGCGAGCAGCCCTAACGCCGCGACTGCCAAGCCTTGCGCCGTGAATTCCAGATGGGGCGCCCGCTCTCCCAGCAGCGCCGAGACCGCCGCCATGGCGAGCCCCAGGGCCAGGAGGCGCAGCAGGAAGCTCACGGTCCGCAACGTGAGGCGCTCGCGTTCCAACCCACTGTTGCCCAGGCCCTCGCGGATGCGGCCGTGCAACACCAGGGATGGCGGCACCTGCAGGAGACAGGCCGCACCAAAGCCCCAGAATGCAAGGGCCCCTTCGCTCAGCCCCATCCACAGGGCCGAGCTTCCAACCAACAGGCCGAACAACGCCGTGGCCAGGGCCAGCTGCTTTGCGCGGGGGAAGGCCGCGTTCATCGCGTCAGCTTTCGGTACTTGATGCGGTGCGGATCGAAGGGCTTGAGGCCCAGCACGTCCTTCCGGTACTGCTCGTACTCGGTGTAGTTCCCGTCGAAGAACTGCACCTGGGAATCACCTTCGAAGGCCAGGATGTGGGTGGCCAGGCGATCCAGGAACCAGCGGTCGTGACTCACGACCACGGCGCTGCCCGCGAAGGACTCGATGGCCTCTTCCAGCGCCCGCATGGTGTTCACGTCGAGATCGTTGGTGGGTTCGTCGAAGAAGAGCAGGTTGGATTCGCTCTTCAGCGTCAGCGCCAGGTTCAGCCGGTTCTGCTGGCCGCCGCTCAGTTCGGAGACCTTCTTCTGCTGGGAATCGCCGGAGAACCCGAAGCGGCTCAGCCAGGCCCGGGCGTTGATGAGCTTGCCGCCCAGTTCGATCTGCTCGTATCCGCCCGACACCGCCTCGAAGACCGTCTTTTCGGGATTCAGCGAGGCGCGGAGCTGATCCACGTAGGCCATGCGGACGGTCTCACCGATGCGGATGCCGCCCGCATCCGGCGTCTCCTGGCCCGTCAGCAGGCGCAGCAGGGTCGACTTGCCGGCGCCGTTGGGGCCGATGACGCCGAGGATGCCTCCGCGCGGAATGGCGAAGGTCAGGTTCTCGAAGAGCACGCGATCACCGTAGGCCTTCGTGACGCCATCCAGTTCGGCCACCAAGTCGCCCAGGCGCGGGCCGCTGGGGATGTAGATCTCCAGCTCCTGCTCCTTCTGGCGGCCTTCTTCGCCCGCCAGCCTTTCGAAGTTGGCGATGCGGGCCTTGCTCTTGGTGTGCTGGCCCTTGGGCGACATGCGGATCCACTCCAGTTCGCGCTCAAGCGTCTTCTGGCGCTTCTGGTCGGACTTCTCCTCCTTCGCCAGGCGGGCCTGCTTCTGCTCGAGCCAGCTGGAGTAGTTGCCCTTCCAGGGGATGCCTTCGCCGCGATCCAGCTCGAGGATCCATTCCGCCACGTGATCGAGGAAGTAGCGGTCGTGGGTAACCGCGATGACCGTGCCCTGGTAGTCCTGCAGGTGCTTTTCCAGCCAGGCCACAGTCTCGGCATCGAGGTGGTTGGTGGGCTCGTCCAGCAGGAGGATGTCGGGCTTCTGGAGCAGCAGGCGGCACAGGGCCACGCGGCGCCGCTCACCACCGGACAGCACGCTGATCTTGGTGTCGGGATCGGGGCAACGCAGGGCGTCCATGGCCTGCTCGAGCCGGGAATCGAGGTCCCAGCAGTCGTGAGCGTCGATCTTCTCCTGCAGTTCGCCCTGCTTGGCCAGCAGCACGTCCATGTCCACGTCCGGATCGGCGAACTGATCGCTGATGGCGTTGTAATCCTTCAGCCAGCCCACCTGCTCGGCGGCGCCTTCTTCGACGATCTCACGCACGGTCTTGTTGGGATCCAGCTGGGGTTCCTGATCCAGGATGCCCGTGGTGTAACCCTTGCTGAGCACGGCCTCGCCGTTGAAGTCGTGGTCGACGCCCGCCATGATGCGCAGCACCGTGCTCTTGCCGGATCCGTTGAGCCCTAGCACGCCGATCTTCGCGCCGTAGAAGTAGCTGAGCGAAATGTCCTTGATGACGGGCTTGTTGTTGTAGATCTTACTGACCCGCATCATCGAATAGATGATCTCGGGTTGGTCGCTAACAGTCTTGGCCATGGGGGTATCCGACAAAAAGGCCGCGCTGGGCGCGGCCTTTCCAGGATACCTGATCTGGACGACTACTGCTCCAGCGCCGCCTGGGCCGCCGCCAGGGTGGCGATGGGCACGCGGTAGGGGCTGCAGCTCACGTAATCCAAGCCCACCTTGTGGAAGAACACGACGCTGCGGGGGTCGCCGCCGTGCTCGCCACACACGCCCAGCTTGATGCCGGGGCGCGCCGACCGTCCCTTTTCACAGGAGATGCGCACCAGCTCGCCGATGCCCTCCTGGTCGAGGCTCTGGAAGGGATCGTCCTCCAGGATCTTCTTCCCGACGTATTCCGGCAGGAAGGTGCCCGCGTCGTCCCGGCTGAAGCCGAAGCCCATCTGGGTGAGGTCATTGGTGCCGAAGCTGAAGAATTCGGCCTCGGCCGCGATCTTGTCCGAGGTGATCGCCGCGCGGGGGATCTCGATCATGGTGCCCATGGGGCAGGCGAACTGGGTGCCGCGCTCTTTGTTCACCTGTGCGATCTCGTCGAGCATTTCGGTCTTCGTGTAGGCCAGCTCGCGCACGGTGCCGATGAGGGGCACCATGATCTCCGGTACCGCCTTGATGCCCTTGGCGGCCACGTTCAGCGCGGCTTCCGCGATGGCGCGCACCTGCATGCGGATGATCTCGGGGAAGGTGATGCCGAGGCGGCAGCCGCGGTGGCCCATCATCGGGTTGAACTCGTGCAGCTGCGCCACGCGGCGCTCGACGGTGCCGAGATCGACACCTATGACTTCGGCCATCTCCTTCTGGCCCGCCTCGTCCTGGGGCAGGAACTCGTGAAGGGGCGGATCCAGCAGGCGGATGTTGACGGGCAGCCCATTCATGGCAGTGAAGATGCCTTCGAAATCCTCGCGCTGCATGGGCAGGAGCTTGGCCAGGGCCTTCTTCCGACCCTCGGTGTCGCTGGCGAGGATCATCTCGCGCACGGCGATGATCCGATCCCCTTCGAAGAACATGTGCTCGGTGCGGCAGAGGCCGATGCCTTCGGCGCCGAAGGCGCGGGCGACGGCCGCATCATGCGGCGTGTCCGCATTGGTGCGGACCTTCATGCGCTTGGCTTCGTGGCTCCAGCGCATGATCTTGGCGAAGCGCTGGTAGAGCTCGCTGTCTTCGACCTTCAGGCGGCCGTCCACCAGCACCTGGTTGACCTCGGAGGGATGGGCGCTGAGCTTGCCGGCGAACACTTCGCCTGTGGACCCGTCGATGGAGATCCAGTCCTGGCCGCCCTTCAGCTCATGGTCGCCCACTTTCACGATGCCGCGGGTCAGATCGATCTGGATGGCGGAGGCGCCGCACACGCAGGGCTTGCCCATGCCGCGGGCCACCACGGCCGCGTGACTGGTCATGCCACCGCGGGCCGTGAGGATGCCCTGGGAGGCCACCATGCCCGAGATGTCTTCGGGGCTCGTCTCGACGCGCACCAGCACCACGGGACCTTCCGGGGCCATCTTCTCGGCCTGCTCGGCGGTCAGGGCGATGCGACCCGTCGCGGCGCCAGGCCCGGCGTTCAGGCCCTTCGTCAGCAGGTGGCCTTCCTTGCGGAGGCGGTCCTTCTCCTTGGGATCGAAGACGGGCGCCAGCAGCTGGGAGAGGCTGTCGGCGTCGATGCGCTTGAGGGCGGTCTTGCTGTCGATGAGGCCCTCATCCACCAGATCGATGGCGATGCGAATGCCGGCCATCGCCGTGCGCTTGCCGTTGCGGGTCTGCAGCAGGAACAGCTTCCCGCGCTCGATGGTGAATTCGATGTCCTGCATGTCCTTGAAGTGCTGTTCCAGCCGCTGGCAAGTCGCATCCAGCTCCTTGAAGGAATCAGGCATCGCCTCCTCCAGGCTCTTCAGGCCCGTGCCTTCCGCCTGCGAGCGCGTGATGGGCTGGGGCGTGCGGATGCCCGCGACCACGTCTTCGCCCTGGGCGTTGATGAGGTACTCGCCGTAGAAGAGCCGCTCGCCCGTGGCCGGATCGCGCGTGAAGGCCACGCCCGTGCCGCAGTCATCGCCCATGTTGCCGAAGACCATGCTCTGCACGTTGACGCCGGTGCCCCAGTCATCGGGAATGCGATTCAATCGCCGGTACGTGATCGCCCGTGCGGTGTTCCAGCTTTCAAATACGGCGCGGATGGCGCCCCAGAGCTGCTCCATGGGTTCCTGGGGAAATGCCTTCCCGGTTTCTTCCAGCACGATCTCTTTGAAGGCGGACACGAGCTTCTTCCAATCCTCGGCGCTGAGGTCGGTGTCCTGATGCTTGCCGAGGCGCTCCTTGGCGCGTTCGAGTTCGGCTTCGAACAACGCATGCTCGACGTTGAGCACGACGTTGCTGTACATCGTGATGAAGCGGCGGTAGGAATCCCACGCGAATCGCGGGTTTCCGCTGGCGCGCTCAAGCGCCTGGACGGTCTGATCGTTCAAACCGAGATTGAGAACCGTATCCATCATGCCGGGCATGGAAACGCGCGCGCCCGAACGCACGGAGAGCAACAGCGGGTTTTCAGTAGCGCCAAAGCCGCAGCCCCGCACGCCTTCGAGCCACTTCAGCGCGGCGAGAACCTCCGCTTTCAGCTCCTCGGCGAGCTGGCGGCCATTCGTGTAGTACGCGCCGCATTGCTCGGTCGTGAGCGTGAATCCCGGTGGCACTGGGATGCCGAGACCTGCCATTTCGGCCAGGTTGCAGCCCTTTCCTCCGAGCAGGTTGCGCATCGATGCGCTACCTTCATTGCGGTTGCCACCAAAGGTGTAAACACCTTTACCCATTGCTATCCTCCACGCGGAACAATCAGTGTATCCGGCGCGAAGCGTAAAAACCCGCATTGATACAGGTTTTGGTACGTAAAAAAACGGGCCACCTGTCTGGGGTGACCCGTTTGATTTAACGTCGCAGCGACCTACTTTTCCACGCATGTGATGCGCAGTATCATCGGCCCTCCAAGTCTTAACTGCCGTGTTCGGGATGGGAACGGGTGTGACACTTGGGGAAAAGCCACGACGAAGGCTTA
>NZ_BSDE01000006.1 GCF_030268085.1 Geothrix limicola | reverse complement strand
GCGGAAATTTTCTCTTGCACTTTAGGATGAGGGTGATAGTCTGAATGTCTGCGCGGTTGAGGCTGCGAGGTGTCAGGAAGGGCTGAGAGGCCGTTCTGGGCCATGCTGAGGAGCATGGGGGCGTCTTTGAAAACCGGATAGAAGATAGGAAGCCTTTGAGGGTTCTGTTCTGCGTCTAAGGATGCGGGATGGGATTCAGAGAAATAACGACCAGAACATTTTTCCGAGGGGTTCGCCCCGAGGAGCAAGAGTTCAGAATGAAACTTGAGAGTTTGATCCTGGCTCAGAATGAACGCTGGCGGCGTGCCTAACACATGCAAGTCGGATGTGCCGCAAGGTGCATGGCAGACGGGTGAGTAACGCGTAGGGAATCTACCTTTTAGTGGGGAATAACGCTCCGAAAGGAGTGGTAATACCGCATGAGACCGCCTTCTGGGATGAGGGTGGTGAAACCTGGGGACCGCAAGGCCTGGGGCTAGAAGAGGATCCTGCGTCTGATTAGCTAGTTGGCGGGGTAATGGCCCACCAAGGCGACGATCAGTAGCCGGCCTGAGAGGGTGATCGGCCACACTGGAACTGAGACACGGTCCAGACTCCTACGGGAGGCAGCAGTGGGGAATTTTGCGCAATGGACGAAAGTCTGACGCAGCAACGCCGCGTGGGTGATGAAGGTCTTCGGACTGTAAAACCCTGTCGTCAGGGACGAAGGTTGAGGGGTTAATAACCCTTTAGCTTGACGGTACCTGGAGAGGAAGCCCCGGCTAACTCTGTGCCAGCAGCCGCGGTAATACAGAGGGGGCAAGCGTTATTCGGAATTATTGGGCGTAAAGGGCGCGTAGGCGGTTTTTTAAGTCAGATGTGTAATCCCCGAGCTTAACTTGGGAACTGCATCTGAGACTGGAAGGCTAGAGTACTGGAGAGGGTGGTGGAATTCCTCGTGTAGCGGTGAAATGCGTAGAGATGAGGAGGAACACCAGTGGCGAAGGCGGCCACCTGGACAGTAACTGACGCTGAGGCGCGAAAGTGTGGGTAGCAAACAGGATTAGATACCCTGGTAGTCCACGCTGTAAACGATGAACACTTGGTGTGGAGGGAGTTGACCCCTTCCGTGCCGGAGCTAACGCGTTAAGTGTTCCGCCTGGGGAGTACGGTCGCAAGGCTGAAACTCAAAGGAATTGACGGGGGCCCGCACAAGCGGTGGAGCATGTGGTTTAATTCGACGCAACGCGAAGAACCTTACCTGGGCTTGAACTGCAGTGGACCGGTATAGAGATATGCCTTTTCGCAAGAACTGCTGCAGAGGTGCTGCATGGCTGTCGTCAGCTCGTGTCGTGAGATGTTGGGTTAAGTCCCGCAACGAGCGCAACCCTTACCCGTAGTTGCCAGCGCGTCATGGCGGGAACTCTACGGGGACTGCCCGGGTTAACCGGGAGGAAGGTGGGGATGATGTCAAGTCCTCATGGCCCTTATGTCCAGGGCTACACACGTGCTACAATGGGCGATACAAACCGTTGCAAAGTCGCGAGATGGAGCTAATCGGAGAAAGTCGTCCTCAGTTCGGATTGTAGTCTGCAACTCGACTACATGAAGGTGGAATCGCTAGTAATCGTGTATCAGAATGATACGGTGAATACGTTCCCGGGCCTTGTACACACCGCCCGTCACATCACGAAAGCCGGGAGCACTTGAAGAGGCTGTGGTAACCCGCAAGGGGGCTAGGTCTCAATGGTGAACTTGGTGATTGGGGTGAAGTCGTAACAAGGTAGCTGTAGGAGAACCTGTGGCTGGATCACCTCCTTTCTAAGGAGAGTCACTTCTAGGAGTGACGAAAGGTCAACGCTTCCGATCGAATTTCTATCCGGTTTTTAAAGACGCTCGTGCAATCTTTGACGAGCGTGTTTGGGCGTCCGTAACTGGGCCCGTAGCTCAGCTGGGAGAGCGCCTGGTTTGCATCCAGGAGGTCGTCGGTTCGATCCCGGTCGGGTCCACCAGCGGTCGCTGGGGCACGAAATCGGGGCCTATAGCTCAGTCTGGTTAGAGCGCACGCCTGATAAGCGTGAGGTCGGTGGTTCGAATCCACCTAGGCCCACCATCATTCGCCGAGAGGCGATGGGATTGAGTTGAGTTGAGACCTTGCGAGGTTTGAATCCAGCTCAAGGCCGATTCAAGGATCGGCTGCCGAGAGGCAGAGTTGTTTGACATTTAAATAGAAGGAATAGAGAAGGGTGATCCACAGCGTTGAAGTGACGTTGTGGGCTTAAGGCGAGGCAAGTTTTAGCGAAAATACTCTCGTGGGTCTGAAGTCAATGTAATTCATTGATGGAAGGCCAAGTTACAAAGGGTTGACGGTGGATGCCTTGGCAGATGACAGCGATGAAGGACGTGGTAAGCTGCGAAAAGTCTCGGGGAGTTGCACGCGAACGGTGATCCGGGAATGTCCGAATGGGGAAACCCTCTTGGGTGAAAGCTCAAGAATCTCTTAGCTGAATTCATAGGCTTCGAGAAGCGAACGTGGGGAAGTGAACCATCTCAGTACCCACAGGAACAGAAAACAACAGTGATTCCGGTAGTAGCGGCGAGCGAAACCGGAAGAGCCCAAACCTCATACGTGTAAGCGGCAGGCGTTGCGTATGGGGGGTCGTGGGACCTACAGGTCAGGGCTGCCCCCTGGCACAGAGTTACAAAACCTCTAGTTAGCGGAACGGCATGGAAAGGCCGGCGATACAGGGTGATAGCCCCTTATGCGAAAGCTACGAGGACTCTGAGTGGTGTTCCCAAGTATGTCGGGGCACGAGAAACCTTGACAGAATTTGCCGCGACCATGCGGTAAGGCTAAATATGTTCATCTGACCGATAGTGAACCAGTACCGTGAGGGAAAGGCGAAAAGAACCCCGATGAGGGGAGTGAAATAGAACCTGAAACCGTCAATCTACAAGCAGTGGAACCCCTATGGTTTACCAGGGGAACCGCGTGCCTTTTGCATAATGAGCCGGCTAGTTATTTTCAGTGGCGAGGCGAAGCCGATGAGGCGGTGCCGTAGGGAAACCGAGTCTGAATAGGGCGACCAGTCGCTGGAAATAGACGCGAAACGGGATGATCTATCCTTGACCAGGATGAAGTCCGGGTGACACCGGATGGAGGTCCGAACCAGTGTGGGTTGAAAACCGCTTGGATGAGTTGAGGATAGGGGTGAAAGGCCAATCAAATTCCGTGATAGCTCGTTCTCCCCGAAATAGCTTTAGGGCTAGCGTCGGATGTTTCGTCGTGCAGGTAGAGACCTGAATGGACTAGGGGGCTTACCAGCTTACTGAATCCAACCAATCTTCGAATGGCACGCCGTGAAGTCCGGCAGTCAGACTGCGGGTGATAAGATCCGTAGTCGAGAGGGAAAGAACCCAGATCGCCAGCTAAGGTCCCAAAATACATGCTAAGTGGAAAAGGATGTGGATGTGCTTAGACAGCCAGGAGGTTAGCTTAGAAGCAGCTATCCTTTAAAGAAAGCGTAATAGCTCACTGGTCAAGCGGGTCTGTGCCGACAATTCAACGGGGCTAAAGCATGTTACCGAAGCTGCGAACGTAAGTGGTAGGGGAGCATTCCCTACGTCTGTGAAGGTTGACCGTAAGGACAGCTGGAGACATGGGAAGAGACTCTGTCGGCATAAGTAGCGTAAAGACGGGCGAGAACCCCGTCCGCCGTAAGACTAAGGTTTCCAACGCAAGGTCAATCCGCGTTGGGTTAGTCGGGCCCTAAGCTGAGGCCGAAAGGCGTAAGCGATGGAAAGCTGGTTAATATTCCAGCACCATGAATACCTCGTTTGTACGATGCAGGGACGCAGGAAGGTAGGGACGCAGAGCTATGGAATGTTCTGCGAAAGGATCCAAGGGTGGCGCTTAGGGAAGTCCGGGTGCCATGAGCTCAAGGTTTCTGACGAAAAGTCCTGATCCTACACTGCCGAGAAAAGCTGCTAAGGAGAGGTATTTGTGTCCGTACCGCAAACCGACACAGGTAGTCGAGGAGAGAATCCTCAGGCGTTTGAGAGAACTCTGCTGAAGGAACTCGGCAAATTAACCCCGTAACTTCGGGAGAAGGGGTACCACGGTAGGGTTCATAGCCCGATGTGGTGGCACATAAATGTTCCAGGCGACTGTTTAACAAAAACACAGGTCTCTGCAAACTCCAAAGAGGAGGTATAGGGGCTGACGCCTGCCCGGTGCCGGAAGGTCAAGAGGAGCGGTCAGCGCAAGCGAAGCTGCGAATTTAAGCCCCGGTGAACGGCGGCCGTAACTATAACGGTCCTAAGGTAGCGAAATTCCTTGTCGGGTAAGTTCCGACCTGCACGAATGGCGTAACGATCTGGAAACTGTCTCCAGCAGAGACTCAGCGAACTTGTAGCACCGGTGAAGATGCCGGTTACCCGCACTTAGACGGAAAGACCCCGTGCACCTTTACTACACCTTGACATTGAGGTTGGCGTTGGACTGTGCAGGATAGGTGGGAGGCTATGAAACTGGCTCGTTAGGGTCGGTGGAGCCATCGTTGAGATACCACCCTGTTTAACGCTGATCTCTAACTCGCACCCGTGATCCGGGTGGAAGACAATGTCAGGCGGGTAGTTTGACTGGGGCGGTCGCCTCCTAAAGCGTAACGGAGGCGTACGAAGGTTCCCTCAGGCTGTTTGGAAATCAGCCGCAGAGCGCAATAGTATAAGGGAGCTTGACTGCGAGTCAGACACGACGAGCAGGTGCGAAAGCAGGTTATAGTGATCCGGTGGTCCCGAATGGAAGGGCCATCGCTCAACGGATAAAAGGTACGCCGGGGATAACAGGCTGATCTTGCCCAAGAGTTCATATCGACGGCAAGGTTTGGCACCTCGATGTCGACTCATCACATCCTGGGGCTGAAGCAGGTCCCAAGGGTTCGGCTGTTCGCCGATCAATAGTGGTACGTGAGTTGGGTTCAGAACGTCGCGAGACAGTTCGGTCCCTATCTAGTGTGGGCGCAGGAGATTTGAGAGGACCTGTCCTTAGTACGAGAGGACCGGGATGGACTGACCTCTGGTGTTCCAGTTGTGCCTCCAGGTGCAATGCTGGGTAGCTATGTCGGGAAGTGAGAAGCGCTGAAAGCATCTAAGCGCGAAACACCCCTCAAGATGAGATCTCCCTATGAGACCCGTGGAAGACCACCACGTTGATAGGTCGCATGTGTAAGTCCGGTAACGGATTAAGCTGAGCGATACTAATCGGTCCACTGACTTGACCTTTCATCAATCAATTACATGAAGTGGACGTTTCGGTAGCGGCCTCCGATAGGAGGACGCGTCAAACACAGCGAATCAGATCGGCCAGAGGCCGAATCTGAGGCGCTAAGCGGCCGAAACTCCCGGACAATACCCACGAACGCGCCAAAAGGCGCCTCGCCTAAACCCTTCTCACTCTTTCTAAGCCTTCGTCGTGGCTTTTCCCCAAGTGTCACACCCGTTCCCATCCCGAACACGGCAGTTAAGACTTGGAGGGCCGATGATACTGCGCATCACATGCGTGGAAAAGTAGGTCGCTGCGACGTTAAATCCCCTCCGGGCCATCACAAATGATGGCCCGGAGTTGTTTTATTGATAAAATTCTTACTTTGTTCGAGGAATCCATGTCCATCGAGGTCCGACTTCCAGACGACTCCCTTCGGCAGCTGCCCGAGGGCGCCACTGGGGCCGACCTGGCCGGTGGCATCGGTGCCCGCCTGCTCGATGCGGCCTTGGCGATCAAGGTCGACGGTAAGCTGGCCGACCTCAAGGCCCCTCTGGCGGATGGCGCCAAGGTCGAGATCGTCACCAGCAAGAACCCGGAAAGCTTGGAACTGATCCGCCACTCCACCGCGCACCTGCTGGCGCATGCGGTCAAGCGGCTGTACCCGAACGCGCGGGTGGGCATCGGCCCGGTCATCGAAGACGGCTTCTACTACGACTTCTGGGTCGACAAGCCCTTCACGCCCGAAGATCTGCCCGTGATCGAAGCCGAAATGCGGAAGATCGTCGCGGAAGGCATCGAAGTCGTGCGCGAGGACTTGGACCGGGACGCGGCCGTGGCGCGCTTCCAGGCCATGGGGGAGCCCCTCAAGGTGGAGGTGGTTTCAGGAATCCCGGCGGGCGACATCATCAGCGGCTACGCCCAGGGCGATTTCTATGACCTTTGCCGCGGGCCCCACGTGCCGAGCACCGCGAAGCTCAAGGTGTTCAAGCTTCAGAGCATCGCCGGCGCCTACTGGAAGGGCGACGAAAAGAATCAGATGCTCAGCCGCATCTACGGCACGGCCTTCCATACCCAGAAGGAACTCGACGAGCACCTCAAGCGCATCGAAGAAGCGAAGGCCCGCGATCACCGCAAACTGGGCAAGGAACTGGGACTCTACTCGTTCCACCCCGAAGCGCCGGCCTCGCCTTTCTTCCATCCCAAGGGCACCCAGGTCTACAACGAGCTCGTCACCTACATCCGCGAGCTGTATTTCAAGTACGGCTACAGCGAAGTGATCACGCCCCAGATCATGGACGTGGAGCTCTGGAAGACCAGCGGCCACTACGACAATTACGCCGAGAACATGTACTTCACCACCGCCGAAGAGCGCGAGTACGCGGTGAAGCCTATGAACTGCCCCGGCCACTGCATCATGTTCGGCAGCCAGAAGCACAGCTACCGCGACCTGCCCATCCGCTACGCCGATTTCGGCCGCCTGCACCGTTTCGAGCGGAGCGGCGTGACGCACGGTCTGACGCGGGTCCGCACCTTCTGCCAGGATGACGCTCACATCTACTGCACGCCCGACCAGATCAAAACCGAGATGGCCGACTTCCTCGCCCTGCTGAAGGAGGTCTACGACACCTTCGGTTTTGAGGGGATGCGCGTGGCCCTGAGCACGCGGCCCGAGAAGCGTCTCGGTTCCGATGAGATCTGGGACGCGGCGGAGAACGCCCTGAGCGAGGCTTTAAACGAGGCTGGCATGCCCTTCACGCTGAACCCGGGCGAAGGGGCCTTCTACGGTCCGAAGATCGAATTCCAGATCCTGGATGCCCTCAAGCGCCCCTGGCAGCTGGGCACCCTTCAGGTGGATTATATGCTGCCCGAGCGCTTCGATCTGAACTACACCCGCCCCGATGGCGGCGAGGGGCGCCCCATCATGCTCCATCGCGCCATCCTGGGCAGCCTGGAGCGGTTCATGGGCATCCTCGTCGAGCACACCGCAGGCGCCTTCCCGGCCTGGCTGGCGCCCGTGCAGATGTCCGTGCTGCCCATCACCGATCGGGCCAATGCCTTCGCCACCGAGGTGGCCGCCCGCGCCAAGGCGCTCGGGCTGCGCGCCGAGCTGGATCAGCGGAACGAAAGCCTCAAGGCCAAGATTCGGGAGGCCCAGCTGGCGAAGGTGCCCTACATGCTGGTGATCGGAGATCGCGAGGCCGAAGCGGGCACCGTGTCCGTGCGTCACCGCCACCGGGGCGACCTGGGTGTCCAGCCCCTGGATGGATTCCTGGAGACCCTCGTTGCCGAAGTTCGTGGGCGCCAACGCTGATTTGGTTTTCCATGCTTGGCGAAGGTCATTTCAAGTGTTAGACTTTTTGTCCTTGTGTAACTAGGGGAGGAACCATTCGTCCGAACGAGACCCGCATCAACGACGGCATCCGGGCCCAAGAGGTCCGCGTCATCTCCGAAGATGGCGAACAGCTTGGCGTGATGCCTCCTCACCAGGCCATCCGGATCGCTGAAGAACGCGGACTCGACTTGGTGGAAGTGGCCGGAAACGCACAGCCGCCTGTCTGCCGAATCATGGACTACGGCAAGTACAAGTTCATGGAAGCGAAGCGGGAACACGCGGCCCGGGCGAAACAGAAAAACATCGTGGTCAAGGAAGTGAAGTTCCGCCCCAAGACCGATGACCACGACTTCGATTTCAAAGTGAAGCACATCCTGCGGTTCCTGGAGGAAGAAGACAAAGTCAAAGTGGTGGTCATGTTCCGCGGACGTGAAGTCGTCCATCGCGACATCGGCTACCGGATCATCGAGGAAGTCATCCAGCGCGTCGGCGACAAGGCTATCGTGGAAAAGGGTGCCGGCATTGATGGTCGCGACATGCACGCCATCCTCGCCCCGCGGATCATTGAAGTCCCCAAGGCACCGAAGAAGCCCAAGGCGCCCAAACCCGAAACTCCAGCCACAGAAGCTCAAATCTAGCGAGGAATCCATGAGCGGTTACAAGATCAAGACCCACAAGGGCGCCCAGAAGCGCTTCAAGAAGACCGCCGGCGGCAAGTTCAAGCGCGGCTGCTCGCACCAGCGCCACATCCTGACGAAGAAGACCGCCAAGCGGAAGCGTCAGCTGGACATGGGCGGCATGGTGGCGAAGGCCGATCAGAAGGCCGTCGCGGCGATGCTCCCCTACGCGTGAAGTTCCTCCGGGGGTCCCGCGCTTGCGCGCACACCCCCGGACCCCCACGCACCTCGCTGGCGTAGCCCGCTCGGTGCTTGGTTCTCCCCACTGGCGAATCTAGAATCGCCAGTTCAACCTGGTGGCCGACGCCACCCCCGATGAGGCCTTCAAACGCTCTTTCGAGCTGCCTCGAGGAAAGGAAGCAAGATGACTCGCGTAAAACGTGGTTTTAAGCGTGCCCAGCGCCGCAAGCGCATGATGAAGTTCGCCAAGGGCTTCTACGGCGCCAAGTCCCGTCTGTATCGTTCCGCCAAGGAAGCGGTCGAAAAGGCCCTCGGCTACGCCTACCGCGACCGCAAGGTCAAGAAGCGTGATTTCCGCCGCCTCTGGGTGGTGCGCATCAGCGCCGCCTGCTCGCAGAACGGCACCAGCTACTCCAAGTTCATGGGCGGCCTGAAGAAGGCCTCCGTGGATCTGGACCGCAAGATCCTCGCGGATCTCGCCGTGCGCAATCCCGAAGCGTTTACCAAGCTCGTGGCCGTGGCCAAGGGCTGATCGCGAACGCAGCACATCGCAGACACCCGAAAGGCCGCGTGAGCGGCCTTTCCTTGTTTAGAGACACTTGCCTGAGGGATTCATGGATCAACTGCTTCCCACGGAAATCATCGAGGCGGGCGGCGCCTTCCCGGAGGCCCTCGCGGCCTGCGGGGACCTGGATGCCCTGCTGCGTCTCAAGGGCGCCTACATCGGCCGCGAAGGCAGCCACGCCGCGCGGCTGATGGACCTGCTCAAGACGGCGCCGAAGGAGCAGAAGCGCGACCTGGGGGCCGCCATCAACGCTCTCAAGCAGCAGTGGGAGGAGGGCCTGAAGGCCCGCCAGGCCGAGCTGGAGACCGCGAAGAAGACCCGCGCCGCCCAGGCCTCGCAGTGGGATCCCACCCTGCCCCCGCCCGTTCCCGTGCGCGGTGCGCTCCATCCGCTGAACCGCCTCATGGACCGCCTGGTGGACGTCTTTCGCCCTCTGGGCTTCCACGTGGAGGAAGGCCCCGAAGTCGAAACCGAAGCCCACAATTTCGACGGCCTGAACATCCCCGAAGACCATCCGGCCAAGGCCAGCTCGGACACCTTCTACCTCGCCGCGCACCCGGAGCTGCTGCTCCGCACGCACACCAGTCCCGTGCAGGTGCGCACGCTGCTGCGCGTGGCGCCGGAGCTCGCGAAGCGTGGCGGCATCCGCTTCCTCGCCCCCGGCCGCGTCTACCGCAAGGATGAGATCGATCCCACCCACAGCCCCATGTTCCACCAGGTGGAGGGCATGCTCGTGGGCCACGGTATCGGCATGCAGCACCTCAAGGGCACGCTGGAATATGCGCTGCGCGCGCTCTTCGGCCCGCACACGGAGATCCGCCTGCGGCCTTCGTACTTCCCCTTCGTGGAACCCGGTTGCGAAGTCGACGTGAGCTGCCCCCTCTGCGCCGCCAAGGGCTGCCGCGTGTGCAAGGGATCCGGCTGGGTCGAGATCCTCGGCGCGGGCCTCATCCATCCGAACGTGCTGGCCTACGCCGGCATCGATCCGGCGGAATGGTCCGGCTGGGCCTTCGGCATGGGCGTCGAGCGCATGGCCATGATGCTGAGCCAGACCCCGGATCTGCGGCTGTTCTTCGAGAACGATCAGAGATTCCTGCAGGCCATGGGAGGGCTGGACTGATGCTCATCGAACGACAATCCCTCGCCCAGGAGATCCCGGCCGTCGCAGGTCAGGAGACGCGCCAGCTCTGCGAGATCCTCGCGGCCCTCGGCTTTCCCGTGGATGGCGTCTCCACCACCGAAGGCACGGACGTGCTGGACGTCGACATCACGGCCAACCGCGGCGACGCCATGTCCCACCGCGGCATGGCCCGGGAGGTGGCCGCCAAGCTGCAGCAGCCTCTGACGCCTCTTCCCGATGAAGGCGTGAACGAAGGCGCGGCACTGGTCGAGGTGCGCCTCGAATCGCCGGCCTGCCCGATCTACGCGACGGCCATCCTCGAGCTGGGAGGAGGCGAGACCCCCGAGGCGGCCCAGCACTTCCTGCGCTGCATGGAGGCCACGCCCAAGCGCCTCGCGGCCGTGGACGCGTCCAACGAGCTCCTGCTTCGGTACGGACACCCGACCCACGCCTTTGATGCGGACAAGATCCGGGGCGCGCTCCGCGTGCGCTGGGCCCAGGCCCAGGAGACGCTCGTGACCCTGGACGGCCTGACGCGCACGCTCACGTCGCAGGACCTGGTCATCGCGGATGAGTCGGGCCCCATCGCCCTGGCGGGCGTCATGGGCGGCGACTCGACCAAGGTGACGGCGGAGACGCGGCGTGTGCTGCTGGAAAGCGCCTGGTTCGACCCCAAGACCGTTCGCGCGATGGCGCGGCGGCACAGCCTGCACACGGATGCCTCGCACCGCTTCGGCCGCGGCGCCGACCCCGCCATGGCGCGGGTCGCCCGCGATCTCCTCGTGGCGCGTCTGCAGGCCTGGTGCGGCGCCAAGCTCCAAGGTGCCTGGACCGCCGGAGCTGTCCCCCAGGCTCAGTCGCCGATCCCCCTGAGCGAAGGATTACTGAATCGCATCGCCGGGGAAGCCCTCGGCCTGGACCTGGCGGAGGCCTCCCTGGTCCGCCTCGGTTGCCAGGTCGCGCGCGACGCGCAGGGCCTGCGGGCGGTCCCGCCCTCCTGGCGGCACGACCTGACCATTCCCGAGGATCTGGCCGAGGAAGTGCTCCGGCTTCGCGGTTATGAGCATATCCCCTCGACGCTGCCCCCGCTGGAAGGTCCGCCCGAACACCTGGCGCCGGCCTACCTGCAGAAGCAGCGTGTGGCCCGCCGCCTGGCCCAGCTGGGCTTCCACCAGACCGTGACCTATGGCTTTATCAGCCCCGAAGTGGATGCACCCTTCTCCGGCCCCGCCAACCCGGTTGAGGGCCGCACGCTGGCCAATCCGCTGGGCTACGAGTATTCCGTCCTGCGCGGTTCGCTGCTGCCCAGCCTTCAGGCGACGGCGGAGCAGAACCTCCGCCAGGGCGCCCGCCAGGTGCGGCTCTTCGAACTGGCCCCTGCCTACGTAAGTTCGCCTGCCGGCCCGGTGGAGCGGGCCACCCTGGCCGTGGTCTGGGGCGGCATCCTGGGTGGCGAGGACTACCTCAGCCCGGCCCGCGCCGTGCTCGAGGCCGATCTCACGGGCCTGGCCAAGGACCTGAACCTGCCCGCGCGACCCCCCGTGCACCGGCTGGGTGAAGGCCTCTTCGGCATCGAGGTGGCGGTGGCGGACTTGCCGCTGCCGCAGGACCGCATCATTCCCAGCTTCCGGGCCTTCAGCCGCTTCCCGTCCGTGGAGCGGGATCTGTCGTTGCTGGTGGATCTGGATCATTCGTATGAGGCCCTGCATGGGGCCATGGCGGCTGCCCTCCCCGGCGACTGCCTCCAGGACCTGCGCTGCGTGGACGTGTTCCGGCACAAGAACCTGCCCGAGGGACGCCAGGCCTGGCTGATGCGCATGCGCTTCCAGGCGGATCGCACCCTCGTGGGCGAGGAGGTCGACGGCTGGGTGGCCTCGGCCCTGGCTGCGGCGGAATCCCTCGGGGCCAAACTACGGGCCTAAGGCTACGAGCGCGGGGCTACGAGCCTGAACTCCGAGCACAGGGACTTCGGGCTTAAGATGGGCAGGTAGGGGAAATCATGGACCTTCTGAAACAACTCGAATCCAAGATGCAGGCCCTGGTCCAGCAGCGGAACCAGCTGAAGGAAGAGCTGGACGCTCTGAAGGCGGCTGGGGCCGTGGGCGATCAGGAGCTCCAGTCCCTGCGCGCCCGCCTCGAAGAGGCCGTGGCTGAAAAGACCGCCCTGGAAAAAGACCGCGAGGCGGTGAAGGAGCAGGTGGCTTCCATCCTGCGGGCCCTGGAGGCCCTGGGATGAGGCCTCCGGTTCCGCTGCCCGGCACCAAGCCGGTCACCGTGACGGTCCAGGGCCGGTCCCTGCAGATCCAGACCGACCGTCCCGAGACCCTGACGGCGGCGCTGCGGATTCTGGAGGAGACCTTTCAGGACATGGACTCCCAATGCCAGCTAAGATGGGGGAGCGTCCCGAAGGGCCTCGACACACCGTCCTGGTACCTGATGGGCGCCCTGAACCTGGCGCACCGTGTGGCGCGCCTGGAACAGGAAGCCAACCAGCACACCCATAACCTGGAACAGACCCTTTCGAAGCTTCTGAGCGATGTTCCGGACGAACCTTCCGCCCCCGTGCCGCTGCTTGACGAGGATGGAGACTAAATTTCCCTGCGAGGCCCGTGATTATGGCCAAGCGCTTGTTCCGTAAGTCGACTTGGGAGTCCTTCCCCCTGACCTGTGCGTTCCGCGCGACGGCGCGCCTTAGCCAGGGTTTCTGGATTCCCCCCTACCAGCTAGGGAACTCGGCACGCCTCCACGACTGAGCGGGGATTTTTTCAATCGGGTGCTGGTGGCTCTTTGGATCCTCTTCCCAGGAGTCGCCCGTGAATTTGATCAGTTGGATCTTCCTCATCCTCTTCTTCGCCGCCGCCGGCGTGGGTCTGCTCATGGCCCTGCGGGCCCAGAAGGCGACGGTGGAGGCCTCCCAGGCCCAGGCCAAGGCCGAGGCCGATATCAAGGCCGAGCGGGAGCGCCTGCTGGAGGAGGCCAAGCGCGAGGCCCAGCGGGTGGTGGAGCGCAGTGCCCATGACGCCGAATCCGTCCGCAAGGAGTCCGAACTCAAGGCCAAGGAACAGGCCCTCCAGGCCCGGCAGGAAGCCGAGAAGCTCCTGACCGAGCGCCAGAAGAACCTGGAGAAGCAGGAGCAGCGCCTCCAGACCAAGGAAGAGGGGCTCGACAAGAAGACTCAGCAAGTCGATCAGAAGGCCAAGGATCTGGAGACCCTGTCCGAAAAGCGCAAGGCGGAGCTGGAAAGGCTGGAGGCTCAGCAGGCCGAAGCGAAGCAGCTGGTCGAAGCCCAGGCCAAGCGCCTGGAGGAGATCGCTGGCCTCACCCGCGACGACGCCAAGAAGGAACTGATCTCCCAGCTGGAATACAGCGCCAAGATGGAAGCCGCCAAGACCGTGCGCCGCATCGAGGACGAGGCGCTCGAGGAGGCGAACAAGAAGGCCCGTTGGACCATCGGCGCCGCCATCCAGCGCGTGGCTTCGGACGTGGTGGCCGAACAGGCCGTCAGTTCGGTCCAGCTGCCCAGCGATGACCTCAAGGGCCGCATCATCGGCCGGGAGGGCCGCAACATCCGCGCCCTCGAAAAGGCCACGGGCTGCGACCTCATCGTAGACGACACGCCGGAGAGCATCGTCGTATCGAGCTTCGATCCGATCCGCCGCGAAGTGGCCCGCCAGGCCATTCTCAAGCTGCTGGCCGACGGTCGCATCCACCCCGCGCGCATCGAGGAGGTGGTGGAGAAGGTCAAGGTGGACATGGACCAGCACCTCAAGGAGATCGGCGAGGCCGCCTGCATCGAGCTGGGCTTCCCCGACGTGCACCCCAAGCTGCACAAGCTGGTGGGCCGCCTGAACTACCGCACCTCGTACGGCCAGAACGTGCTGGAGCACACGAAGGAAGTAGCCCGGATCGCCGAGTACATGGCCGGCGAGATGGGCGCGGATGCCCGCCTGGCGCGGCGCGCCGGCCTCTTCCACGACATCGGCAAGGCCATCGACCGCGAGGTGGAAGGCACCCACATCGAGATCGGCATGCAGCTCATGCAGCGCTACGGCGAGAAGGAAGAGGTCATCCACGCCATGAGCTGCCACCACGGCGACTTCGAGCCCCGCACCGTGGAGGCCATGCTCATCACCGCCGCCGACGCGCTCAGCGCCGCGCGCCCCGGTGCCCGCCGCGAAATGCTGGAGACCTACGTCAAGCGCCTCGAGCAGCTCGAGGGCATAGCCAACAGCTACAAGGGCGTGCAGAAGAGCTTCGCCATGCAGGCGGGCCGCGAGATCCGCATCCTCGTGGACGCCGGCTCGGTGAACGATGACCAGGCCTACTGGCTCGCCAAGGACGTCTCCCGCCGCATCGAGTCGGAAATGCAGTATCCCGGCCAGATCAAGGTCACGGTCATGCGTGAGCTCAGGGCCGTAGAAATTGCCCGCTGAGGTCGACCACGGCCCCCTGATACAGTCCTGAAGGCCCCTGCCGCTCGACCGGAATCCTTTGGACGCCTTTTCCTCTTCGCCCTCAGCGACCGGGCTTTTGAGCCAGGTCACGGTGGAGGCCATCATCGGCCTCCTGGAGCGGGCTTCGCTGGCCTTCTGCGTGATGGACGGGGAAGGCCGGCTGCTGCGGGCCGACGAGCGGTTCATGGATTGCCTCGGCCTGGGGCCGGAAGATCTGGAAGACTTCGCGATCGAGCGACTCCGCCACGACCTGCCGCCCTCCCAGGCCCGGGCCTGGTTTCGCGACGCCTTCGATCGGCCCGGTGAGGCCTCCGAGGCCGGGATCTGGCTGCACGAGGACGGCAGCGAACTCCCCATTCGCATGACCGTGGTGGGCCTGCGCACCGAGGTCGGCGATCGGCTGCTGATCTGGGGGCGCGATCACAGCGGCGAGAAGCTGGTGCTCGACCGCCTCATGGAAAGCGCGGGCCACCAGCGCCACCTGGCCGAAGGAATCTATGCTCTCAGCCTCACGCGGACGCGGGAGGAGGTCTTCCAGGTGTTGATGGGCCGGGCGGCGGCCATCCTGCCGGGTCCCCACTGGTTCCTGGGCCGCATCGAACCGGAGGAAGCGCAGCGCATGATGACGCTGTCGGACTGGAGCCCCTCCCTGCGGGAGCGGCTCGGGTCGAAGATCCAGGGGCTGGGCTTCCCCATCGCCGACACGGGCTTCGCACGCGAAGTCTGCGATCATCGCCGTCTCTGCTTCGTGGCCGATGCCGTCGCCTCGCCGGACATGGTGCAGCCCTCCGTCACGGCAACCTACGGGGTGCGCAGCCTGCTGGGCGCGCCCCTCGTCTTCGAGGGCCGCATCACGGGCGTGCTCTTCGGCGTGGGATTCCAGGACGAAACGCCCATCGCGCCCCGGGAATCCCAGTTCGCGAGCCTGCAGAACCTGACGCGCATCGCCGCCCTGGCGTTGGAGCGCATCCAGGCCGAGGCCCGCCTTGAGGCCTCGGCGGGGCTGGCCCGGAACCTGGCCGCCGCCGTGAAGGAGCTGGCCGGAGCCCCCGACGAGGATGCGCTGGTGGCCTGCCTCTTCCGCTGGGCCGCGAAACTCGCGCCCCTGCCCGAGTGGTGGTTCAACCGCTTCGATGTCGCCTCCCGCACGACGAGCACCACCCACTGGACGCCGGGACTGGAAGCCTACGGCACGGCCGAGGAGATCCGCCGCCCGATCTCGGTCCACGACAGCCCGATGGTCGAAGGCGTGCACCTGAAGCATCGCTGCATCCACATCCCCCGTTGCGAGGGGCATCCGGACCTGCCCGATCAGGAGCTCTGGCCCTTCCGCACCTTGGTCGGCCTGCCCCTGGTCCATGAAGGCCAGGTGGTCGGTAGCCTCAGCGGCGGTTCCTTCGGTGCCCAGGGGCACGTCCACGTCTCCGACGACCGCTTCGAAGCGCTGGAAAGCCTCGCCGAGGCCGCAGGGCTCGTGATGAACCGCGTCCATGCCCGCGCCGCGCTGGAAGCCGAGGAGGCCCGCTTCCGCCTGCTTTTCGAACAGTCGCCCGATCCCATCCTGCTGGTGTCGGAAGGCCGCATCGCGGATGTGAATGCCGCGGCGGTGGAGCTGTTCGGCCTGGAGCGCGGCGCGCTGCTCGCCGCGCCGATGTCGATCCTGACGCCGGAGCACCAGCCCGACGGCGAATTCAGCGTCAGCGGTTGCGCGCGACACATGGAGGCGGCCCTTTCGGGTGTGCACCAGCGCTTCGAGTGGACCTTCCTGTGTGCCGAGGCGAGGGAGGCCGTCTGCCAGGTGGACCTCACCCGGCTGGAGCACGGCGACCAGCCCATCATCCATGCCATCGTGCGGGATCTCACGGCCCAGAAGCGGGCCGAGGCCGAGCGTGTGGCGCTCGAAAGGCAGCTCTTCCAGGCGCAGAAAATGGAAAGCCTGGGCGTGCTGGCGGGAGGCATCGCCCACGATTTCAACAACCTGCTCATGGGCGTGTTGGGGCATGCCGGCCTGGCCCTGGAGCAGCTGAATCCGCTGCATCCGATCCGGAAGAATCTGGAGGCCATCCAGAAGGCCGGCCAGCGGGCCGCGGACCTCACCCGGCAGATGCTCGCCTATTCGGGCCGCGGGCAGTTCATCGTCAAGCACCTGGACCTCACCGCCCAGGTGGAGGAGATGCTGCACCTGCTAGAGGTCAGCCTCCCGAAGACGGTGCTGCTGCGCCTGGACCTGCAGCAGGGGCTTCCGGCCGTGTCCGCGGACGCCTCCCAGATCCAGCAGGTGATCATGAACCTGGTGATCAATGCCGCCGAGGCCATCGGCGAGGTTTCGGGCACCATCACGTTGGCCACGGGCGCCCAGTACCTCGACGCGACGGCCATGGGCCGGATGCTCGTGGGCCAGGACATGGCTCCGGGCCTCTTCGTGTCCCTGGAAGTGGCGGACTCGGGCTGTGGCATGGACGCCGACACGCTGTGCCGGATCTTCGAACCCTTCTTCACCACCAAGTTCACGGGACGTGGCCTCGGCCTCTCGGCCATCATGGGCATCGTCCGCGGCCATCGCGGCGCGCTACGCGTGGATTCAGAGCCGGGCCAGGGCACGACCTTCCGGGTGTTCCTCCCGGCCCGGGGCGCCTGCTCGGAGGCGCAGGTCGCGCCGGCGCCCGAGCCCGCCTGGGCCGGCAAGGGCACCGTGCTGGTGGTGGATGACGACGAGACCGTGCGCGCCGTGGCGCGGCAGGCCCTGGAGCTCAAGGGTTTCCACGTGCTGGATGCGCACGATGGGCGCGTGGCGGTGGACCTGGTGCAGGCGCAGGGCGGGGCCATCAGCCTCGTGCTGCTCGACATGACCATGCCCCACATGGGCGGCGAAGAGGCCTTCCGGGAAATGCGCGCACACCAGCCGGAACTCCGGGTGATCCTCAGCTCCGGATATAACGAAACCGAGGCCATGGGCCGCTTCCGGGGCAAGGGTCTGAGGGGTTTCCTGCAGAAACCCTATGGGCCCCGGGACCTGATCGCCAAGGTCCAGAAGGCGCTGGAGGCCTGAAGGTGCGAACGGTCGTCCTGCTCGTTCTCAGCAATATCTTCATGACCTTCGCCTGGTACGGGCACCTGAAGCACCACCGAGACAGCCCGCTCTGGCTGGCCATCCTGGCGAGCTGGGGCATCGCCTTCTTCGAGTACTGCCTGATGGTTCCCGCGAACCGCGTGGGATACGGCCGCTTCAGCCTGCCCCAGCTCAAGGTGATCCAGGAGGTGGTGACCCTGCTCGTCTTCGCCGTGTTCACCGTGGCCTGGATGCGTGAGCGCCTGCACCTCAACCACCTCTGGGCCGGGCTCTGCCTCGTGGGCGCCGTGTTCTTCACCTTCCGGCGCTGAGGCGAGCCAGGATTTTCGCGCGGCCCTTCAGGGCTCCGCCTTCGGCGCCTGATGGGGAAGCCGCTCGCATTGGAGGAGGCCCCAGGCGGTGACGGCCATGACCTGGGCCCCCTGGACGAGGTCCTCCTTCACCACATGGTCGAAGGCATCGACCTGGCTGTGCTGGGTGTGGGAGGCGTAGTCCAGCGGATCCTGAATGGGGGCGAAGGCGGGGATGCCGCGTTCGAAAAAGGCGGTCTGGTCACTGCCGCCGATGATGCCGTAGGGCACCTCCGTGGCGCCGAGGCTTTTGGCGGGCGCCAGGGCCGCGACGAGGGGGGCGTACCAGGCCTCCACCTTCATGTCGGGAAACCCGCTGATGCGGCCCGATCCGCTGTCCTCGATGAGCACGGCCTGGATCTTCGAAAGGTCCGCCGCGTGGCGCGCTACGTAGGCGCGACTGCCCAGCAGGTCCTGCTCCTCGCCGGAGAAGAGCACCACCCGCAGGGTGCGCCTGGGCCGCAGGTTCGCGGCGTGCAGGGCCCGCAGCACCTCCAGGGCCACCACGGTGCCCGTGCCGTTGTCGGTGGCGCCGGAACCGAGATCCCAGGAATCCTGATGGGCGCCCAGGATCACCACCTCCTCGGGATGATCGGTGCCCGGGAGGTCCGCCACGACGTTGCTGGCCTGGACGCGCGTGTGGCCGAAGCCGCCGCCCAGTTCCGCCTCCACGCGAGGCGTGAGACCCCGGGCCACCAGGCGCTGGAGCAGGTTCGCGTGCTCCCGCGTGATGAAGGCCGCGCGGGCCTGATAGAAGAAGCTGGGACCGCCGGCCATGTCCTGGAGGCCGTAATCCTTCCGGGAGGGCAGGAGGGCCAGGGCGATGCGGGCCTCGCGCCAGGCCTTGGCGAGTTCGGCCTCGTAGGCCTTCACGTCCTCCCGCCCCTCGTTCGCGGCCCGCGGGCGGGAGAGGACGAGCACCACCTTGCCGGCTAGTCGCGGGGCCTGGGCCCTGAACTCCGCGAGGGTCTTCACGTTCAGCAGCGCGACGTCGGCGCGGAGGACGCCCTTCGTGCCTTCGGTCCAGCCCACCTGAGCGACGTCGAGGGAGAGCCCATTGGCGTTGAGCAGCCGGGCCTGGGCCACCCCGCGGTGCCAGGGCCGGCCCAGGTCGTAGGTTTCTTCGTGGACGTTCGTGGCGCCGTAGGCCCGGAGCTTGGCCATGGCCCAGGCCTGGGCCTTCCGCAGGGATGGGGATCCCGTGAGTCGCGGGCCGATGTCATCGCAGAGTGCTTCGAGGTTCGCCATCAGTTCGGAACGGGTTCCGATCTCCTGGATCAGCCGCGCGGGCGCAGCACCCTCCGGCTGGGCGGGGGCCTGAGCCACCAGGAGGGTGGAGGCCAAACAGAAGGGCAGGGCGGCGTGAAGGGACATGGGAATCCTGGGTCGAAAGAGTGAACGGGAGCTTCGGTCGCGCCGCGAGGTGGCGCTCAGCGCCTGGCGGCGAAGAGCGACTTCACGAAGGCGGGCAACTCTCCCTTGGCGCGCAGGGCCAGCGCTTCTTCCATCTTCTCGGAGCGGTTCTCGGGCGCCTTGGATCGCAGGGTTTCATAGGCGCGAAGCACGCCTTCCAGCGCGGCTTGATGGATGGCGAGCTTGTGCTCGAGCGTCTTGGGTTCGAGGAGCTGGTGTTCGATCTGGTAGGCGATGCCACTGAGCTGGTACTGGAACCGGAGCACCTTGCGCAGGTCACCCTTGGCGGCGCCTTCGCACCACCGGGCCGGGGCCTCGCCTCCGAACATGATGTCGGGCACCTCGTCGACCCATTTGTCGAACCAGCGGCCTTCGGCGGCCATGGCGGCGAGGGGATCCTTGTCGGCGTCCGCGGCCAGCTTCAGTACGTGGGCGCGTTCTTCGGGCGTGGAGGGGCCGCGTCCGTGGGCCTGGGCGGCGGGGTGGAGGGCCGCGACGAGGGCGGCGGGAACGAGAAGGTGGCGGAGGGCCATGGGGACTCCAAAAAGGGTATGGAAGGTGGACCACCCGTGGAGGTGGCAGTGGGGGGGAAGGCCCGGCGCGCAGGGCGCGGGGATGCTAGGGTTTGAGCAGGTTCAGCGTGTCCGGGCAGTTGTCGGGCTGCAGGTCCAGCACGGAGAAGGTCCAGGTCCTGCCCTGGCCCTCGCCTCGGCGCTCGCCCTTCACATGCAGGTGGGCCGTGCCCTTGGGGCCGGAGAGTCGCAACGTGAGATCCGCCGCCGCGCCCGCGTGGAGCGTGTGATGCATCCACCCCTTCGGTTCGCCGACTCCCCAAGCCTGGAAGGATCCCTTCGCCTCTGGGGAGAGCACCACGGGGTCGCCCAGCAAGGCTCGCAGGCGGGCATCGCCCAGCGCCTGGCGGAAGGCGGTTTCACCGGCCTCCCCGGGCGCGAAGGCCCTGGGCGGCGGCGGTGCGGGAGGAGCGGGTGGTGCCGGGGGATCCGGAGGCGTTGGAGGAGCCGGGGGTGTCGGAGGCGGCGGGACCGCTTGGGATTCCCGGATCCGCGCCTGGGCCCACTGCTGCACCGCCTGGTCCACGGGTTTGGCCACGCCGTTCTCCCAGTAGCTTTCGTGGCTTCCGCCCGCGGTGTCCTTCCACAGGTGGTAGACGCGTTCGGGACCGCCGCCGCCGGATTCCATCAGGCGGGTGCCGTGGTCATCCGAGGTGATGTAGATGCCGGGGCGGCCGAGGGAATGCCACCATCGCCGCAGCGCCGAAGGCGGAGCCGGCGCGCTTTGCGCGCGGGTCGGCGTTGTTTGCGCATGGGCTTGCGCGGTAGTGGCGAGCAGCAGGCCCGCCTGGGCGAGGAAGAGCCACCCCGCCGGCCGGAGGGCGGCGAGGGATCGCAGGGACGTCATGGAACCTCCAGGGAATGCGGCGCCGCTGGTCCGCGCCTAGGGAGAAGAACGCGGGCCCGCCTTCATTGGTTCGCTGGAGCGGATGTTTTTTTGGAGGCCTCTGCGCGCAAGGGCGAATCAGTTGGGCAGGTGGATGAGCCCGCGCTTGAAGGCGATGACGGCGGCCTCGGTGCGGTCCTTGGCCTGGAGCTTCCGCAGCAGGTTGTTCACGTGGATCTTCACCGTGGGTTCGGCCAGGCCGAGGATGTCGGCGATCTCGCGGTTGCGCTGCCCTTCGGCGAGCAGCTTCAAGACGTCGAGTTCGCGGGGGGTCAGCCGCTCGGCCTCGATGCCCTCCAGCAAGCGGGCTGCGGTGGCGGGAGGCAGGTAGCGCTGGCCCGAGGCCACGGCGCGCACGGCCTCGATGAGGATGGCCCGGCGCACGCTCTTGAGCAGGTAGCCGCGGGCCCCGGCCTCCAGGGCCCGCTGGATGTCCGCGTCGCCGTCGAAGGTGGTCAGCACGAGGATGGCGGCCTCGGGATCCTCGCGGCGGATGGCCTGGATGGCCTCCACGCCGGTCTGGCCCGGCAGCTGAAGATCCATGATGACGACGGTGGGTCGCAGGTTCCGCCAGGCTTCCACGGCCTCCTTGCCGTCCCCGGCCTCGCCCACCACTTCGAGGTCGGGCTCGCCTTCGTGAAGGATGGATACGAGGCCGTCGCGCACCACCGGGTGGTCATCCACGATGAGGAGTCGGATGCGGTCGGATGGGTTTGTGGTCATGGTCGCCACCTCCGGGTGGGCAGGGTGATGGTAATGCGGGAACCGAGGCCTTGGCTGGTGTCGATATCCAGGCGGCCACGCAGCTGCTTGATGCCCTCGCGGATGCTGCGCATGCCGTAGCCTGCCACGTCGGCCGAGGGATCGAAGCCCTTGCCGTCGTCCTCGACGCTGAGGCTCACCTGGTGGGGCTCGAACTGCAGCACCGCGCGCACCCAGCGTGCCTTGCCGTGGCGCAGGGCATTGGTGAGCAGTTCCTGGGCCATGCGCAGAAGCTCTTCCTCGAGGCGTTCGCGGAGGCGCCGCGGCTGGCCCGTGACCGCCAACTCCACCTGGATGTCCGTGCCCGCCAGCAGCCGATCCGAGAGCAGGCGGATGGCGCCCAGGAGGTCGGTCCCTTCGGGTTTGCGGGGACGGAGGGCCATGACGGAGCGCCGGGCCTCCTGCAGGCTGCTGACGGCCAGGTTGCGTGCATGCTCGATGCGCGTGAGCACAGGCGTCGCGTCCCCCTGCAGGCGGGCCAGCTTGGCCTCGGCGGCCTCCAGCTGGAGCAGCACGCCGGTGAAGCCCTGGGCCAGGTGATCGTGGATCTCGCGGGCCATGCGATTCCGCTCCGACAGCACCGCCGACCGCGCCTCCAGCTGCTGCAGCCGGAGGTGGTGCAGCCAGCCTCCGAAGGCGAGGATGACCAGGCCGCAGAGGACCCAGAAGACGGGGCGCTGGTAGAGGAAGGGCTGGACGATGACATCGATGGCGCCTTCCTGGGCGGAGCCGGCCTCGTCGAGACGCCAGGCCTGCAGCACGAAGCGGTACGAGCCCGGGGGAAGGTTGGAGTAGGCGGAGAAGCGGCGATCCCCCACGTCGTTCCAGGTGCGTTCCCAGCCCTCGAGCCGGTAGCGGAAGCGGACCTTGTCGGCCCGCGTCAGGGAGGTGGCGGTGTAGTAGACCTCGAAGCGGTGGGTGCCCGCCGGAACGCGGATGGGGCGCAGGTCCGGGAGCACGGTCTCATCGCTTTCGGCCTTCAGGAAATGGAGGCGCAGCGGCGGTCCCTGGGGCGCGGCGGCTCGGCCATCCAGGCGCGCCAGGCCCCGGGTGGTGGGGAAGTACAGATCCCCCTCGCGGACGAGCCAGGCGGCGGGCTGGGCGCCCCCGGCGGTTTCCCGGGAGGGCATGCCGTCGTGGTGATCGAAGACGACGGCGGGCATGGCGCCCGGCTGATCGAGACCGTTCAGGAGGACGTCGCGGGGGATCTGGTACACGCCCTGGACCGTGCTCAGCCACAGGCGGTGGGCGGTGTCTTCGAGGATGGCGTGGATGGCCAGGCGCAGGGGGCCGAGACCCTCGCCGAAGGTCTGGAACTGGCCGTTCCCGTAGCGCCGCAGGCCATCGACGGTCCCGATCCAAAGGGAGCCGTTCCGATCCAGATGAAGCGAGAGGACGCCGCTGGACCCCAGGCCTTCGGCCCGCCCCAGCCAGCGGATCTGGCCCTCTTCGAGCAGGCCCAGGCCCTGGGTCCGGCTCGCCAGGTACAGGGGGTCCGGACCGCCTCCCGCCAGGGCCAGCACGCCGGAGACCGCGGGAAACAGGAGAGGCGCCGCGCCCGGGGCCAGTTTGAGGAGGCCGCGCCGCGAGGTGGCCACCCACAGGATCTGATCGGGAGCTTCGTAAAGCGAAAGGATCGCGTCGGTGCTGAGCCCATCCGCCGGTCGGAAGCGCCGGAAGCGCCCCTGCTCCAGCACGTGCAGCTCGCCGTTCTGGGTTCCCACCCACAGGCCGCCGGCGGCCCGGGGCCAGATGGACGTGATCGGAGCGCCGGGATTCGCGGGCCGCATCCGTTCGAGACGCCCGTCCCGCACCCGGCCCAGGCTCTGGTTTCCGGTGAGACACCACACGGTGCCTTCGGTGTCCTGGCAGACCATGCGCGCGGGTTCCTCGGGATCGGCGCCGAGGATGGGCATGGCCTGGAAGGGCACCGGGAACAGGACCTCCAGGCCGCGCTCCTCGCTGCCGGACCAGAGGGCGCCCGAACTGTCCTCCAGCAAGGCGAGCGGCGTTCGCGGCGCGGCGCGGCCTCTGGGCGAAGCTTCCCAACGTCCCTCAGGATTGCGGCGGAACAGCCCGCCCTGTTCGAGGCCGACCCAGAGACTGCCCTCCCGATCCAACAGCAGGGAACTGACGGCCTTTCGTGGGAGGCTCCGCGCCCAGGCGGGCGGTTCCAGCCGGCCATCGGATAACGTGAGCAGGCCCTGGGAGCGGGTTCCCACGAGGATGCCGCCCTCCTTGGGGGTTTCCACGGCCGTGATGTCCGCCGCCGTCAGGGCGGCGAGCACGAGCCGGCCCTCCCGGAGGCGCCAGAGGCCTGATCCGGCCGTGCCCGCCCAGAGGGTGCCATCGGCATCCGTGGCCAGGGCGCGGATGCGCAGGTGGACGGCATCCGAAGGCACGGACTGGAACCGGGTGCCGTCGAAGCGCAGCAGGGGGCCCTCGGTGGGCGCGGCCCACAGGGTGCCATTGCGGTCCCGGAGCAGGCGCAGGATAGGGTGCCCGGGCAGGCCTTCGGCCACGCCGAACACGCGGATCTCGCCGTGGACCAGGCGGTAGAGACCCGGTTCGGAGGTGCCGATCCAGAGGGCGCCGTCGGCCCCTTCGGCCAGGCCCTGGACGGCGTTGTGTTCGAAGCCCGGCAGGTTGAGGCGGGAATAATGATCGAAGGTCGCGCCATCGAAGCGGACCAGGCCCGCCCCGGTGCCGATCCACAGGAAGCCGTCCCGTGATTCGAGCAGGGCCGAGGCCGTGTCCTGGAGCAGGCCGTCCTCGCTGCGCCAGGTGTGCTGGGCCAGGGTGGCGAGGGGTCGCGCCGGATCCAGGGCGGAAGCCGTGACGGAACCTCCCAGCCATGACAGGACGATGACCAGGCCTCTCAGGAATCCCCAGGGGGAAGGGCGTTTGCTTGCCACTCGTGCGCGCATGGAAGCTGCAGATTAGGCCATCGCCGTTCCCGGAGCAATGGAAAGGGATTAGTCCGAAAGATCTAACAATAAGATTCCAATCAGGATATGGGCAAGGCGTGGCGAACGCGTGATACTTGGGTCACTCACTTGTTTGAGCCCGTTGGTTTCGCGAAGGCATCCTCGATGCCTCATCCTTCTTGGCTTTTTTGAAGATGAGACAAAAGGCCTTCCCAGACTTCAGTTTTTCCGTTGCAAACCGATGACAAAGGGTAAATCCGTCGTTTTCTTCCCGTTCTTACCTGGCAGCGAAGGTTTCGCTGCCGCATGTCTTACCGGGTGTCGCCATGAACAGGTCTTGGAATCGAAACGGGCTATCGGGACTCCTCGGTGCGATGGCCGTGGCCTTGTTCGCGGCCTTCGCTTTCACGGGCTGCGGAAGCGGGAAGGCGGCTTCCAGTCCCGCGCAGTATTACGGCGACTACCACCCTGCGGGCTGGATCAATGCCCACGCGGGCCAAGCGGTGGCGGGCATCGACGCGTGCCGCCGCTGCCATGAGATCTCCATCCTGAAGGTGGGCAGTGGCGTGCCCACCTGCATGACGACGGGCTGTCATCACCAGGCCACGCCGGGATTCGCCGATCCCGCCATTCACGGCGTGCGCGCCAAGATGGCCGCCGACGCCACCACGGGCGGCAGCCTCGTCTCCTGCCAGATCTGCCACGCCAAGGACTTCACGGGCGGCGCTTCCGCCAATGCCTGCAGCAGCTGCCACGGCGTGAGCGCGCCGCACCCGCCCAAGCCGTGGCGCAGTTCCGGCGGATCCGCCTACACGCACAGCACGACCGATCCCTCCAACGCCGCCGTCTGCGCGCAGTGCCACTATGCCGGTTCACCCAACAACCCCGCGGGACATCCCGCCACGCCGGCCCCGGCGGGTACCCAGCCGGGCTGCTACAACGCGACCCTCTGCCACGGGACCAACACCGCGCCGCACCCCGTGCCCTTCCTGGCCGGGCAGACCGATTCCAAGGCGAACGGCCACCTGACGGTCACCGCGGCGGCCTTCGCCTCGGACTGCGCCACCTGCCACGCCTATTCCGGTACGGCGCCCTTGGCCTCGGCTCCGCTCTGCAACGTCTGCCACCAGCTGGCCGATCCCACGGCCGCGGGCACCCAGGCCGGCACCTGCCTCTCCTGCCACACGGGCGCCTCAGGGCTGCCCAGCGGGCCCGGCGGTTCGGCCTTCCCCAGCCAGGCCGGGGCCCACGCGAAGCACATGGCCCTCGCCACGGCCCTCACCTGCGACACCTGCCACGCGGGCAGCGGCACGGGCACGACCACCCACTACACCAATGCCAACGCCCGCCTGGGGACTCCGGCGGGCCCGGCCTCCGTGTCGATCGATACGACCTTCACGGCGAAGACCGGCGGAAACCCGGCGTTCACGCCGGCCTCGCTCACCTGCTCCAACGTGAGCTGCCATGGGGGCCAGGCCACGCCGGCTTGGCAGGGCGGCACCCTCAACACCAGCACCCAATGCACCGCCTGCCACGCCGTGGCCGCCAGCGCAGGAACCACCACCCAGTACAACGACGCCTTCGGGCGCCACAGCATCGGCACCCACAACGCCACCGTCCCAGCCAACGCCATCGCCTGCACCACCTGCCACAACATGGCCAACGGCTCACCCGGCGCCCTGGCTCACTTCAAGTACCTCAACACCCAGGCGGTGGATGGCGTCGCCACCGGCACGCCCGCCGATCAGCTGCCCAGCGGCACCATCGTCTTCGATCCGGCCATCGTGTCCGCGCCGGGCACGTACACCGTGACGAGCGCCACCCAGGGCAACGGCAGCTGCGCCCTGACCTGCCATACGCACATCCACAACGGCGCGCCGCTCGACACGTGGACCTCCAGTGGCGCGCCCCATCCCGTGCCCTTCCTGGCGGGCAATACGGATACGCAGGGCAATGGCCACCTGACGGTGACCGCCACGGCCTTTGCCGCGGACTGCGCCACCTGCCACGCCTATTCGGGCGCCTCGCCCATCGCCGGCGCGCCGCTCTGTTCGGTCTGCCACACCCTGGCGGATCCCACCGTCGCCGCTACAGGCACCGGCACCTGCCTCTCCTGCCACGCGGGCCCCAGCGGCATTCCCGCCGGCCCCACGGGCACGGCCTTCCCCAGCATCGCGGGCGCCCACGCCAAGCACATGGGCCTACCGACGACCCTGAGCTGCGACACCTGCCACGCCAATGCGGGCACCGGCACCACCACCCACTACAACAACGCCAACGCCCGGGTGACGGTACCGACGGGACCCGCCACCGTGAGCATCGATGCGACCTACAACGCCCAGAGCGGCGGCACGGCGGGCTTCAACGCCTCCTCCATGACCTGCTCGGCCTCGAGCTGCCACGGGGGCCAGACGACGCCCAACTGGCGGACCGGCACCATCACCTCGACTTCCCAGTGCGCGCTTTGCCACGCGATCAACGGGGGCACCACCACCGCCCAGTTCAACGATGCCGTCGGCCGCCACGCCTGGGGCACCCACTCCAGCGCCGCCACGCTCGACTGCACCATCTGCCATGACATGAGCAGCGCGAACACCAGCAACGGCGCCGTGAACCACTTCGCGGAACTGAACACGCCGGCCGTCAGCAGCACCAACAAGCTGCCCAGCGGCACCATCAAGTTCAAGCTCACCAACAGCACCTACCCCATCACCGGGGCGGCGACCTACGACGTGACGACCTCGCCCTTCACCGAAGGGGATGGCGGCTGCGCGCTCACCTGCCACAACCAGAACCACGTGCCCGCCACCAACCACTGGGCCGCGCCCAAGGGTTCGGGTGTCGCGCATCCGGTACCCTTCCTGAGCACGGACACCAGCACCGGCGGGAACCATCACCAGACCCTCACCCTCGCCCAGTTCAACGGCGAATGCATCAACTGCCATGACCTGAGCGGCTCCGCTTCCACCAAGACCGGGCCCGTCTGCTCCATCTGCCACACCCTGGCCGATCCCACGGCCCCGGCCACGGGCGCCGGCACCTGCCTGTCCTGCCACGTGGGCGCCAGCTTTGGTACCCAGGGGCCCACGGGCGGCGCCTGGCCCAGCCTGCAGGGTGCCCATCCCAAGCACCTGGCGCTCTCGACCTTCACTCGCACCTCGCCCGCGCTTCCGTCCACGCTGACGGTCTCGGCGTATCCAGTTTGTGAAGCCTGCCACGTGGGCTCCGTGCCGGGGGATACCGCTCAGACCCACTACAGCAACGCCAACAAGCGGGTGACCACGCCCATCAGTTCGGGCCCTGCCTCCGTGGCCATCGTGCCCACCTTCAACGCCCAGTCTGGCACCGCGGGCACGACGGCCAGCGCCACGGCCTTCACCTGCTCCAACGTCAGCTGCCACGGCGGCCAGACGACGCCGGGATGGCAGACGGGAACCATCACCAAGAACGCCACGACCTACTGCAACGCCTGCCACGTGGTCGGTGCGGCGCAGTACAACGCGCCGACGGGGCGCCACAACAATCCGACCGAGCACAAGCAGACTTGCGACTACTGCCACGACATGACCCAGGCCAAGCCCGGGGCCCAGAACCACTTCAAGTACCTCGACACGACGGCTGTCAGCGGGGTCAGCGGCACGCCTTCGGATCAGTACCCGAGCGACACCATCCTGTTCGGACCCAATGTCACCGGCGCACGCACCTACACCGTGACCAGCAGCACCCAGGGCCGCGGCGGCTGCGCGCTGACCTGCCACTCGCAGACCCACACGACCTCGGGCAACACCTGGAACTAAGTCCTACCCAGCTCTCTCACCACCCCTATCGGAGGCCTCATGCGCCGCATTCTCCTTTCCTCTCTCGTTCTCGCCGGGGCCACCCTGATCGCCGGCGATCCCGCCAAGGACCTGCCCAAGTTCCAGGGCGGCGATCTGCAGAAATACTGGATGGATGCCTGTGCCCGCTGCCACGGCGTCAACGGCAACGGCCGCGACAACAGTGGCAAGCAGCTTCCGGACGCGGGCTTCGACTTCACGGACAGCCGCAAGGCCAACAAGAAGAAGGACGCCGACTGGGTGAAGGTCACCATGGAGGGCAAGGACAAGATGCCGGCCTTCAAGGACAAGATGGCCCAGGCGGATGCCGAGAAGATGATCGCCATCCTGCGCAAGTTCTCCGCCAAGTAGGCCGGGAGCCGCGATGACACGGAAACACGCTCCCCTGCTCGCCTGTGCCCTGCTGGCCGGGGGAGCGCTTCACGCCGAATCGTCCGAGTATCCGCTCGTGATCAACCTGCCTTCCGCCGAGCGGATGCAGTACTGGGACTTTGGCGTGGCCTTCACCCACCGCTTCATCCAGCCCGTGAAGGATCACGGCAAGGATGTCTACGGCCTGGATGGCTACACCTACGCGGGCCTGGGCCTCACCTTCGGAATCAAGCCCGTGCCCGGGCTGAACGCCTTCATCTACCGCACGGCGGACAACAAGACCTTCACCGTCGGCTTGCAGCAGCAGGTCCTGAACGGAGAGCGGGTGCGGATGGCCGTGCGAGGCGAGCGCTTCGACGAGGTGGTGAAGCAGACCCTGACGCCCCTCGGCAAGGTGGGCATCAGCGGCGCCGCGTTCCAGGTGCCCACCGAGATCTTCATCACCGACGACATCATCTTTTCGCTCGTGCCCACCTACATCACGCGGACGACGACCACTGACACCGTGCTCATCGCGGCCCCGGGCGAGCCGCCCAAGACGACGCCGAACAGGGGCGGCGTGTTCAATGTGGGCCTCGGCCTGCGCATCGGCTTCACCGAGAAGTTCTCCTTCGTCAGCGAGTACTACCCGCGGCCTTCGAAGCTCGCCAAGGCGGCCCCGGGCGGCATTACGGATGGCACCACGTACCAGAACGGTTTCGCGGCGGGCTTCTCGTACAAGACCTTCAAGCACCGCTTCACCGTGGTCGGCACCAACGCCAGCGGCACCACCGCCAACCAGGTGATGAGCGGCGACTACGGCGGCGGACCCCGGTCCTCGTCGAACTGGTCCATCGGTTTCAATGTGGCTCGCGTCTTCTGACATGAACGAGGGGGGACCGCCCGGGCTAGCGCCCTCTGCGTCCCCCCACGTGCACCCCCACCTGGTGTCCGGGCCAAGCCCGGCCATCAGGTCTGATCCAGGATTCCTATGATCGCCTCTCCCCTGATCGAGCTCATCGCACGGGAACATCCCGCCTTCGTCCACATCCCCCTGGGGCTCGTGGCCGTGCTGCCCCTGGCCATGCTGGCCTCCTTCAACGCCCGGCACGGCCGGGTGCTGACGGGCACCTCCTTCTTCCTCGCGGGGATCGGCTGGCTGGCCAGCAGCCTGGCCCTGTTCAGCGGGCTCGTGTGGGGGCGCCAGATCAACCTCATCGCTCCTTCGGGCTACCTGCCCGTGGTGGCCAGCGAGAAGCAGGTGCTGCAGCGCATCCTCCAGGTGCATATCCTGGCGGCGGTCTCGGGCTTCCTCGTGGGCGGCGTCTGCGTGTTCCTCCTGTGGCGAGTCTGGCGGCAGAACTTCAGTTCCGACGCGAGCTCTGATCACCGCCACGCCGGTCGCCGTTTCTGGGAGCGGGGCGTGGGCGCGCCCGCGCTGCTCATGGCCGTGATCTGGCTGGGCTGTTGGGGTTTCAGCGGCAAGCTCGGCGGCATCATGGTCTTCGGCAACGAGGCCACCAACAAGGCCGCCGCCGAGGCCGACGCGGCCAAGCGCAATGACGCCGAGGCCGACCTGCCCATCCGGGCTCTCGACTACGCCAGCCTCGAACCGGCCGACACCGCGCCCAGCCGCAGCAAGGCCCACGGCGATCGCTGGCGGCGCATCTGGGTGACGGCCTCGGGTATTGACGCCTACAAGGCCGGCAAGCCCCTGCCGCCGGGCGCCTATGCCGTCATGTCCACCTTCACGGACGATAAGGGCAAGCCCAGCACCGAGCCCGGGCCCCTCTACATGAAGGAGACCAAGGGCGACGGCACCACGGCCTTCGCCTTCTACTGGCCCCGGGTACCCGAGGCCCTGCAGAAGGATTTCGGCGGCGACAGCGTCTACTGGCGCAGCCCCGATCCCAAGCTGGCCACCTGCCTCGGCTGCCACGAAAAGGGCGGCGCGGCGACGAAGTAAGGTGGTCTCGGGATTGAGGCCACGTCGTCGGTTGATCCTTATTTGTAGTTCTACAGCGCGGCGCGAAGGGCCTGGAGCGCCTCGGGCAGGCCGGCGGGGTTGGAGCCGCCACCCTGGGCCAGATCCTTCTTGCCGCCGCCCCGGCCGTTGAGGGCGGGGAGCATGGTCTTGAAGAGGGTGCCGGCGTCGTAGGGCAGGTCCGGAGACACGGCCACGAGGGCGGCCACCTTGTCCTCGGCGGTCTTGGAGGCCAGCACGATGACGGCGCTGGCGTGCCGCGTGCGGACCTGGTCCATGAACTCGCGCAGGGCGTTGCCTTCGAGGCCCTCGACCAGGGCGGTGACCAGGGTGTGGCCCTTCACCTGCTCCACCTGCTCGGCGCTGCCGCCGCCGCTGGCGGCCTTCAGCTTGGCCTCCTTCAGGTCGCGTTCGAGTTGGGCGATGCGCTGGTCTTTGGCTGCCAGCAGCTCGGGCAGAGCCTCGCGGTTGGCATTGGCCTGGCGGGAGAGGCCGTGGATCATGGCCTCGTCGGCCTGCAGCAGCTCCAGGGCCATCTCGCCGGCCACGGCTTCGATGCGGCGCACACCGGCGCTGACGGCGCCTTCGGAGATGATCTTCACCACGCCGATCTCGCCGGTGTTGGGCACGTGGGTCCCGCCACAGAGCTCGGTGGAGAAGCCGGGCACCTGCACGACGCGCACGACGTCGCCGTACTTCTCGCCGAAGAGGGCCATGGCGCCCGAGGCGAGGGCCTCGTCGATGTCCATCTCGCGGACCTTGGTGTCCATGGCCTTCAGGGCCTGGTGGGAGGCCAGTCGCTCGATCTCGGCGATCTGGGCGGGCTCCAGGGGGGCGAAGTGGGTGAAGTCGAAGCGCAGGCGCTGGGCATCCACCACGCTGCCGGCCTGCTTGACGTGGGTGCCGAGCACCTCGCGCAGGGCCGCGTGCAGCAGGTGGGTGGCCGTGTGGTGCGCCCGCACGCGGCGCCGGCGGCCGGCGTGCACGAGGGCGTTGACTGCCGTGTTCTCGATGAGGCTGCCCGTCACCACGACCTTGTGGAGGTGGCGCTTCTGGGCCGGGGCCGTGCAGTCCAGCACCTCGGCATGGCCGCCTTCGAAGCGCAGTTGGCCCGTGTCACCCACCTGGCCGCCGGACATGGCGTAGAAGGGGGTGCGGTCCAGCAGCACGTAACCCTCGCCGCTGAGCTGCTTGACGCGCTTGTGCCCGGCGTCGAAGAGGGCCACGACGTGGGCCTGGCTTTCGAGGTGGTCGTAGCCCGTGAAGCGCGTGGGCGGAAGGTCCGCCAGCACGGCGAGGTCGCCCGCCAGGCGCAGGTCGTGGGCCTTCATGGCGGCCCGGGCGCGGCTGCGCTGGGCGTTCAGCTCCTGCTGGAAGCCGGCCAGGTCCGCGGCGATGCTGCGTTCCCGGCACCAGTCCTCCACCAGGTCCACGGGAAAGCCGTAGGTGTCGTAGAGGCGGAAGATGTCCGAGCCCGACAGGGTGCCGCTGGAGACGTCGCTGGCTTCGAGGATCTTCAGGCCCGCGGACAGGGTGTGGCTGAACTGCTGCTCCTCGCGGTGGAGGGATTTCTGGATGCGCCCCATTTCCGCCAGCAGCTCGGGGTACTGATCGCCCATGGCCTGGAAGACGGCCGGCGCCAGGTCGGCGAAGAAGAGGCCTTCGATGCCGAGCTTCCGCCCGAAGCGCAGGGCGCGGCGGACGATCTTGCGCAGCACGTAGCCGCGGCCCTCGTTGCTGGGCACCACGCCGTCGTAGCACATGAAGGTCGCGGCGCGGATGTGGTCGGCGATGACCTGGGAGGCCGTGCGGTTCGCGTGCTCGCGGCGGTCCTCGGGGCGCACCTTGGCGGCCTTCCAGATGGCCTCGAAGATGGGTTCGAAGAGGTCGATCTCATAGTTCGTATCGACGCCCTGCAGGATGCTGGCCGTGCGCTCCAGGCCCATGCCCGTGTCGATGCTGGGCTTGGGCAGGGGGGCGAGGACGCCCTTCGCATCGCGTTCGTATTGCATGAAGACGAGGTTCCAGATCTCCATGACCCGGTCGCCTTCGCCGTTAGGCGTGGCGTCGCCGGGGATGTGGGCGCCGCGGTCGAAGTGCAGCTCCGAGCAGGGGCCGCAGGGGCCCGTGTCGCCCATCTGCCAGAAGTTGTCCTTCTTGCCGAAGCGCATGATGCGGTCCGCGGGAACGCCGGCGGCCTTCCACATGTCCTCGGCTTCGATGTCGGCGGGCACCCCGTCGGCGCCTTCGAAGACCGTCACCCACAGCCGGGAGGGATCCAGGCCCAGGCAGCCCTGGTCCACGGGCCCCGTGAGGAACTCCCAGGCGAAGCGGATGGCGTCGGCCTTGAAATAGTCGCCGAAGCTGAAGTTGCCGAGCATCTCGAAGAACGTGTGGTGACGGGCCGTGAAGCCCACCTGGTCGAGGTCGTTGTGCTTGCCGCCGGCCCGGAGGCATTTCTGGCTGGTGGTGGCGCGGCTGTAGTCGCGGTTCTCCTTGCCCAGGAAGACATCCTTGAACTGGATCATCCCCGAGTTCGTCCACATCACCGTCGGATCGTCCGCGGGCCCGATGACCGCGCTGGAAGCCACCCGGCGGTGCCCCTGGCGCTCGAAGTACTGAAGGAATCGCTGGCGGAGTTCAGAGGTTTTCATGTTTTAACCGCGAATGGCGCGAATGGGCGCGAATGAAAAGGAGATGTCACGAGAGGACGATGCGCGTCCAATCTAGCTTGGGTGCACCGAAATTCAGCAGAATAGCCAGGGGATGGGTCGTGGCTTTGAGGTAGTGCGTCGCCTGGGCACGTTCGATGTCTCCGAGTTTCTTGATGGCTTTCAATTCAACAATGATGCTCTCGTAGGCAATGAAGTCCGCACGATAGTCATGGCTGAGGCGTTGTCCCTTGTAGCTGATCGCGATGGCGGCTTCCCGTTTGAAAGGAATGCCTCGAGCCGAGAATTCGATCGCCAACGCATCGGCGTAGACGGCCTCTAGAAATCCGGAGCCGAGCGCAGAATGGACCTCCATGGCCGCACCGACGATGGCATAGGCTTCTTCGCCAAAGACCAAACCGTCATTCGCGCCCATTCGCGTCATTCGCGGTTCCAATCAATGACGGAAGTGGCGCATGCCGGTGAAGAAGAGCCAGACGCCGAGCTTCTGGGCGGCTTCGATGACCTCCTTGTCGCGCAGGCTGCCGCCGGGTTCGACGAAGGCGGTGACGCCGTGGCGGGCGGCCACTTCGAGGCCATCGGCGAAGGGGAAGAAGGCGTCGCTGCCCAGCACGGCGCCCTTGGCGCGGTCCCCGGCCTTGCGGCAGGCGATCTCCACGGAATCCACGCGGCTCATCTGGCCCGCGCCGATGCCCACGGTGGCGCCGTCTTTCACGAGCACGATGGCGTTGGACTTCACGGCCTTGGCCACGCGCTGGGCCAGCATGAGGTCCTCGGCTCGGGGCTTGGCGCCGGGGCCGCTGGCCTTGACCTCCCAGGCCTCGAAGGGCACGAAGGCGTCATCGGCCCGCTGCACCAAGTAGCCGCCGCCGATGGAGCGGGTGTCCAGGCCCTCGGCGCTCTGGGGCCAGTGGTCGGGCGTCTGCAGGAGACGCAGCTGCTTCTTGGCGGCAAAGACTTCCAGCGCCTCGCCGGTGAAGGCGGGGGCGAGGATGACTTCCCAGAAGTTCTGGGCCATGACCTGGGCCACTTCGGCGCCGATGGGGCGATTGAAGGCGACGATGCCGCCGAAGGCGCTGACGGGATCGCCGGCCTGGGCGCGCATGAAGGCTTCCAGGGCGTGGGGGCCCTGGCCCACGCCGCAGGGGTTGTTGTGCTTGACGATGACGCAGGCCGGGGCCGGGAACTGCCAGACCAGGCGGGCGCAGGCGTCAGCGTCCAGCAGGTTGTTGAAGCTCAGCTCCTTGCCCTGGTGCTGGATGCAGGAGGCCATGCCCTGGGCCGGACGCCCGGGCTCGACGTAGAAGGCCGCGGGCTGGTGGGGGTTTTCGCCGTAGCGGAGGCCCTGCTTCTGCACCAGGTTCAGGCAGAGGTGGTGGGGCAGGTCGGCGCCCTTCTTCGAGATCAGTTCCCGCTCCATCCAGCCCGAGATGGCGGCGTCGTAGGCGGCTGTCCGGCGGAAGGCCTCCAGGGCGCAGCGGCGGCGATCCTCCAGGCTCCAGGTGCCCGACTGCAGCTTCTCCAGGAAGGGGGCGTACTGGTCCGGATCGGTCAGCACCGTGACCGAGGCGTGGTTCTTGGAGGCGCTACGGATCATGCTCGGGCCGCCGATGTCGATCTGCTCGATGGCCTCGGCGGCGGTGACGCCTTCGCGGGCGATGGTGGCTTCGAAGGGATAGAGGTTGATCACGACGAGATCGATGGGCTCGATACCCTGGGCCTTGGCGTCGGCCACGTGGTCCGCCAGGTCGCGGCGGAAGAGCAGGCCGCCGTGGATGCGGGGGTGCAGGGTCTTCACTCGGCCATCGAAGCATTCGGGGGCGCCGGTGTAGGCGGCGACCTCCAGGGCTTCGAGCTTGGCCTCCTGCAGGGTGCGCAATGTGCCGCCCGTGGCGAGCAGCCGCCACCCCTGGGCCAGCAGGCCTTCCGCCAGGGGGATGAGCCCCGTCTTGTCATACACCGAGATCAATGCCGTCGGCATGGTCCGCCCCCTGAACCCTTGATTTTCCCACGCTCTCCGCCCTTCCGGAAGGGCAGGATGTCCAGGTTTGGGTTCGGAACGAAGCCGGCCGAAGAGGGGATCGAGGGAGGCCCGCATGGATGTCCAGGTCGAAGTGCAGTTCACGGTCCAGCACACCCTGGAGCAGCTGAAGGCCGAGTTCGTGAAGCGGGGCCACATCCCCGACTGGCACACGCCCGAGGATGGCGGCGCCCCGGACCTGTTCTTCGAGACCAAGCTGGTGAGCCTCACCCTGTCCTCGGAAAAGGACCGGGCCGCCTGGTTCGTCTTCTCCCTGGAGGCCACGGGCGAGTTGCGCAAGCGGGTGGTCATTCCGAATGTGATTCCCGCCACAGTGAACGTGGATATCCCGGATCTGGAGGATTTCCTGGATTTCTGCCGGCGGTGCATGGTCGGGGCCGTCTGAAGCCCCCACCTTTACCTTCCAGGCGCCAAGCCTCATTCTGATAGGCCTGGAGTGGGCCCATGCCGACGATCAAGATCAACGACGTTGAAATGAGCGTGAACCCCGGCACCCTCGTGCTGGACGCCTGCCGCACCGTCGGCATCGACATCCCCCACTACTGCTACCACCCGGCCCTCAGTCCCGTGGCCACCTGCCGCATGTGCCTGGTGGAGATCAAGGGCCAGCCCAAGCTCGCCACCAGTTGCACCACCACGGTGCCGCCCGCGCCCAAGGACAATCCGGACGCGGTGGTGATGGAGGTCTTCACCAACACGCCCGCCGTGGCCGATGCCCGGGCCGGCGTGATGGAATTCCTGCTCATCAACCACCCCCTGGACTGCCCCATCTGCGACCAGGCCGGCGAATGCAAGCTGCAGGACTACTCGTACAGCTACGGCAGCGGCGACTCCCGCATGGCCGAGGTGAAGCGGCGCTACCGCTACGAGGACCTGGGCGCCAAGATCGTCATCGACAAGAACCGCTGCATCCACTGCACCCGCTGCGTGCGCTTCACGAAGGAGATCAGTGGCGGTTCCGAGCTGACCGTGGCCTCCCGCGGTTCGCACCTGGAAGTCACCACCTTCGCGGGCAAGAGCATGGATCAGAACCCCTATGCCGGCAACGTGGTGGACCTCTGCCCGGTGGGCGCCCTGACGAGCCGCGACTTCCGCTTCAAGAAGCGGGTCTGGTACCTCAAGAGCGTGCCCTCCATCAGCCGCCACTCGGCCCTGGGCAGCCCCATCTGGATCGATCACGAAGGCAACGAGATCCACCGCTTCCGTCCCCGGCCCCTCGAGGGCAAGGAGACGACCCACTTCATCAGCGACGAGGAGCGCTACGCCTACAAGCGCTACAACCGCGCGGGCCAGGCCCCCGTGCCCACGCTGAAGGGCGTGCCGGCATCGCTGGACGCCATCCGCGAGGCCCTGCAGGCCGCCGGTCCCATGTCCGGTACTACGGCGGTCATCGGCCAGGGCACCTTCGGCTGCGACGCGGCCCAGCGCCTGGGTGAACTCGCCACCTCGGCGGACCTGCGCTTCGGCAGCGGCGACAAGACCATCCCCGTGGTGCTGCCCAAGTACCAGACCAGCGCCGACGGCATCCTGAACCGCCGTGGCTTCACGGAGCGGGGCTTCCGCTTCGGCGCCCTCGAGGAGCTGCTCGCCAAGGTGCAGTCAGGTGCCGTGAAGGCCGTGGTGCTCCTGCACGATGTCGCCTTCACCAGCGACAAGGAAAGCGAGTTGCTGGGCCAGATCCTCAAGGCCGCCGCCTTCAGCCTGGCGCTGGAAACCGAGGCCTCGGCCCTGGGCCGCGCCGCCACGGCCTGGCTGCCCATCACCTCCTTCGCCGAGGAGAGCGACTTCATCATCAACCACGACGGGGAGCTGCGCCGCTACCAGAAGGCCCTGCAGGCGCCCAAGGGCGTCCGCACCGTGCCCGCCTGGGTGAAGGACCTGGCCGGCGTTCCCGCGACTGTCTAATTCGGGGAAGGAGGGACCATGTTCCTCCACGACGCGCTGAACCGGGGCCTGGTCCGCTACCTGACGACCGAGCTTCCGACCTACCAGCGGCGCGTGCCCAACGATCTGGACCGCATGCGCGCCGAGCTGCGCCCCGGCGACGTGGTGCTGGTGGAGGGCAAGTCCCGCATCAGCCGCATCATCATGACCCTCACCCAGAGCTCCTGGAGCCACGCGGGCATGTACATCGGCGACGCACTGCTGCGCTGGGGCGGGCCCCACGCCGAAGAATCCCTGAGCCAGTTCGGTTCCGAGGCCGCCCACCTGATCCTGGAAAGCGACATGGCCGAAGGCGTGCGGGTGAAGCCCGTGGCCTGGTATGGGGACTACAACCTGCGCATCTGCCGCCCCAAGAACCTCGGCGCGGCGGATCTGGAGCGGGTGGTGGCCGAGATGCTGCGCCACCTGGGCCTGCGCTACGACCGCCGCAACATCTTCGACCTGGGCCGCTACCTCACGCCCTTCAACCTGCTGCCCGTGCGCTGGCGACGGCGCCCGCTCTACCTGGGCAGCTCCAGCAGCCGCGAGGTGATCTGCTCGGCCCTCATCGCCAAGGCCTTCTACCAGGTGGGCTTTCCGGTGCAGCCTCTGGTGGCGGCCCAGGGCGCCGGGCGGCGCACGGTCATCGCCCGGCACCCCAGCTACATCATGCCGAGGGACTTCGACCTGAGCGCCAACTTCGAGGTGCTGAAGCTCCACCTGGCGCCGACGCTCGCCCAGACGCACGCGCGGGCGCCCGAAGACGCCCGCGCGCTCAAGAATTCGGTCTGATTACTTCTTCTGGACCTTGGCTTCCTCGACGATGGCGGCGTAGGTGTAGCCCGCGCCGAAATCCTTGTCGAGGCGCAGGACGCCCTTGACCGTGACGACGTCACCCTTGGTCACCGTGTCCTGGCTGGTGACGGTGATGTCGTGGGTGCCCTTGGCGGCGTCGCCGCTGCCATCCTGCAGGTGCATCCAGTTCTTGCCCATCACCCCGGGGTTGTACTTCACGACCTTGCCGCGGATGCTGACGGTCTTCTCCTTGAGACCGGCCTTCTGGGCCCACACCTCGGCCACGGTCTTGCCGTCGGCGCCTGCGGCCTTGTCGATCTTGCCGACCTCCACCGGAGCGGAGGCGGGAGTCCCCGCCGGAGCGGCACCCGGGGCGGGCATGGCCATCTGGGGGGCCGCACCGGGCGCGGGCATGGCGCCACCGGCCGGGGCCAGGGTGCCGAAGTAGACTTCCGCGAAGGTGCGGTTCAGGGTCTTGGATTCGAAGTCGCGCATGAGCATGGGATTGGCGATGGTGACCTCCGTGCCCTTCTCGACCTTGGCCTCGGGCACGGCGGCCCAGACCTCGCCCCGCACGGTCTGGATGCGCAGGTAGCAGTAGGGGGAGGCTTCGATGCGCTCGAGCACCTTGCCGCTGAGGCCCTGGCCCGCGGCGGCGGCGGGGGCCGTGGGCAGAGCGCCCGTCGTCGGGGCGGCCACGACGGCCTCGGACTTCTTGGACTGGCAGCCGAGGGCCGCCGCGAGGAGGAGGGAGAGGGGGAGGGCGCCGCGCATGGAAGGGACTCCTTGAAGGGTCGAAGGCAGACCGGAAAACCTTAGCCTACGGCAAATAATCTATGACGGGCGACAAGGTGCGCGGGGGTGGCTCAGGGGGCCTGCCGCGCCGGGTCATCCCAGAAGGGGTAGAAGCAGTACCACTGGCTGGGATGGCGGCGGATCAGGGCCTCCAGCTCCGCCACATAGGCCCGCATGCCCGCCTCGATGGCGGCTCCGCGTTCGCCTCGGCCCCCCTGGACGCGGATGGGTTTGCCGAAGTGGGCATGGAAGCGGCGGTCCTCGTCCGTGTAGAAGAAGCTCGTGATGATGGGCGCGCCGGTCATGGCCGCCAGCTCCCAGGGCCCGCGGGGGAAGGGGACCTCCCGCCCGAAGAAGGGTATGGGCACGCCGTTGAGGCTGAAGTCGCGGTCCCCCTGCATGCCCACGAGGGCGCCCTCCCGCAGCAGCTTCACGAGGGGCAGGGTCGAAAAACCCACGCCATCCACGGGAATGCCGACGACGCCGCCCTGGGCGCGCAGGCTTTCGCGGAGCCGCTCCACCGCCTCGAAGCGGTCGGGCTTGTAGACCGCGTGGACCTTGAGGTTCCGGGCCTTGAGCAGCACGCCGCCCAGTTCGTAGTTGCCCGCGTGGGCCGTGAGGAGGATGGCGCCCCGGCCCTCGGCGAGCACGGCGTCGAAACCCTCCATGCCCTCGAGGCTCGCGAACTGGGCCATGGCCTCTTCGGCGGGGCGCTGGCCGTAGAAGAAGAAATCCACCCAGGCCCGCGCGTGCTGGCGCACCATGTCGCGCGCCGTGCGCTCGACGGCCGGGTGGGTGGGCTTCAAACCCAGCACCTGGGCCGTGTTGCCCAGGATGGCCTCGAGGTACTTGGGGCGCAGATCCATGAAGGCGTTGGCGATCTGATCGGCGATGTCATGGCCCCGCTCGCGCCGCGCGAAGGAGCGCGCGGCGAAATGGAAGAGCGGGAACAGCGAGCCGAACACGGCCCCGTAGACGAGGCCGAGCAGGCGGGAATCGCTCTGCATCCGGTCCTGCATCAACGCCACACGTTCTGGTTGGGGTTCCGGTCTTCCATCTCCTGCCAGAGGCGCTGCAGGCTCTGCAGGCGCTCGGGGTAGGCCAGGTCGAGGCGGTCGAGGGTCGCCTCGTCGTCGGCGTCGAAGGCGAGGGGATCCTCCAGCACCTCGGCGGGGAACTCGGGGAAGACCTGGGCCAGAAGGGCCCGGTCGAAGCCGCGGACGCTGAGGCTGCGGATGCCCGGCGTATCCACCAGGGTTCCGCCGGTGCTGAGAGGCAGCCAGCGGGCGGCGGTGGTGGTCTGCTTGCCCGTGCCGAATTTCGTCAGGCCGCCGGTCTTCAGCGCGGCTTCGGGGTGCAGGGCGTTCACGAGCGTGCTCTTGCCCACACCGCTGTGGCCCAGCAGCACGACGACCTTGCCCTTCAGCAGCGCGTGCAGCGGCTCAACGCCTTCGCCCTTGAGCGCCGAGGTCTCGTGGATGGCCACGCCCTGCTCCCGCAGGGGGTCGAGCTCGGGCAGTGTGTCCTTCTTCGAGGCCCGGTCGCGCTTGGTGACGAGCACGCGGAAGCCGAGGCCTGCGTCGAGCGCGAGCACCTGGGCGCGCTCCAGCAGGCCCGGCCGCAGGGGGGGATCCACCACCGCCGCGCAGACCCAGAGTTCATCGGCATTGGCGCAGATGAGCTGCCAGGGTTCGCGATCATCCCCGCCGCCCCGTTTGAGCAGGCTCTTGCGCGGCATGACGGCCACCACCTGGGCCTCGGGGGACCCACCATCGCCCCGCACGGGCGGCGGCGGGGGCAGGGAAGGATCCTCGGCCTCCACGGGAACGGCCGAATAGCGGACGCGATCCCCGCAGACGAGGCGCACGCCCTTGAGCTTGCCGCCGAGGGTGGCCCGCAGCACCGTGCGGTCCTCCCGCTCCAGATCCACCCACTGGCTGTGGCGCTGGATGAGGGTGGCTTCGGGCAGGTGCATCCAGGGCCCGGGGTCGGGCAGACGCAGCAGGGCCTCGGCATCGTGGGATTCGATGCCGGTCTCCAGCCGCTCGGCGTGGCGCTGCCGCCGCTTGCTCTCCGCCGTCCGCTCCCGCGAGTAGGCCTCGCGGTGGTCCAGGTCCTGGGCCTCCCGGCTCTGGCCGAGGCGGTATTTCTTCATCGCGCCGCCAGGAAGGATTCATCACGGAGGCACGGAGGGCACGGAGAAAGGAACACGGAGGCAAAAGAGTCAACACCTCTGCGGGAGGCCGACGGTTTTCTTTCTCCTGCTTTTCTCAGTGAAACCTCCGTGCGCTCCGTGTCTCCGTGGTGGATTTAGGCCCGGCCGCCGAATTCGCCGGTCTCGGTGCTGACCTTCACCTTCTCGCCCTCCTTGATGAAGAGGGGCACCTTGATCTCGATGCCGGTCTCCAGCTTGGCGGGCTTGGTGACGTTGCCGCTGGCCGTGTCGCCGCGGGCGCCGGGCTCGGTGTAGGTGACTTCCAGCTCTACCGTGGTGGGCATCTGGAGGCCGATGGGGTTGCCGTTGAACTTCTGGATCTGGACGATGAGGCCTTCGGTCAGGTAGCTGAGGGCGTCGCCCATGAGTGATTCACCGAGGGTGTGCGTCTCGTAGGTCTCCTGATCCATGAAGTGGGAGCCCTCGCCATCGCTGTAGAGGTAGCTGGCGGGGGTGAGGACGAGGTCGGGCTCCTTGAACTTGTCGCCGGCCTTGAAGGTCTTGTCGAAGACGGCGCGGGTGAGCAGGTTCCGCATCTTGATGCGCACCAGTGTCTGGCCGCCGCGGGCCGTGGGCGTGGAGATCTCCACGTCCAGGCAGTGGTAGGGGACGTCCTCCAGCTCGAAGAACATCTTGCGTTTGATTTCGATGGCTTCGAGAAGGGCGGCCATGGGATCTCCGGAATGTCGAATCCTCCATTCTATCTTGACTTTGGAAGGGGGTCTCCTGGTTAGAATTTGAATTCCATGGCAGACCCCAAAACGATCGGGAGATACCAGATCCTGCGACCCATCGGACAGGGCGGCATGGGAACCGTCTACCTCGCCGAAGATCCGCTGCTCAAGCGACGCGTGGCCATCAAGGTGGTGCGGGTCACCGGCAATGCGCGGCACCAGGCCATGCTGCGCTTCCGTCGCGAAGCCGAGATCAGCGCCCAGCTCAACCACCCGAACCTGGTGACCATCTACGACGTGGGCGTCGAGGAGGACCTGGGGCCCTTCCTGACCATGGAGTACGTCGAAGGCAAGAGCCTCGGCAAGCACATCAAGGAGAAGAGCCTCGATACGGAAGCCTCGGCCAAGGTGCTCATCCAGGCCATGCGGGCCCTGAGGGCCGCGCACCGGAGCGCCATCGTTCACCGCGACGTGAAGCCGGACAACATCCTGCTGAGTGAGGAGGGCCGGGCCAAGCTCATGGACTTCGGCATCGCCCGCACCATGGGCCACATGAGCCTGAATCCCGAGCAGGATCCGGACGCGCCCCTGCTGGATGACCCCTCCCAGGGCGGCTACGCCCAGACCCTGGCCCTGCGCCTGACCGTGACGGGCGACTTCCTCGGCTCACCGGCCTACGCCCCGCCCGAAGTGCTCAGGGGCAGCGAAGGCACGCCGGCCTCGGACCGCTACAGCTTCGCCGCCACGGCCTTCGAGCTGCTGACGGGCCAGCTGCCGCATCCCGGGAGCGGGCTGACCCAGATCATCATCCACATCCTGCAGGAGCCGGTGGCCCTGCCGCCGGACATGCCGCCCCGCCTGGGCGCCGTGTTCCAGCGGGCCCTGTCCATCGATCCCGACGACCGCTATCCGACCCTGCCGGAATTCATGGAGGAGCTCATCGACGCGCTCCCCGGGCCGGTCCACATGCGCGCCCGCCTCTTCGCCTTCATGGGCCAGGACGAGGACGCGAGCAGCGTCTCGACGGCGCGCTTCCGCATCCCTGCGGAACTGGCGGCCGGTGCCCCGATGGACAGCGGCTCGCATCCGACGGATTCCCGCTCAAGGCAGAGCCAGCCCGTGAAGATCAGCCTGGCGGAGGATCCGGTCGAAACCTACCTCGCCTCCCGGAAGACGACGACGGGCCAATCCAGGCCCGAAGGCACGGATTGGGTCGCGATCCTCAAGTGGGCGGCCCTCGTCTTCCTGCTGCTCCAGCTCTTCTGGTGGCTGCTGCCGGCGCTGTCCAAGGCCCAGATCAAGCCCTGACGGGATCTCAGGCGAAGGCCCGCAGCAGCAGGAAGAGGCTGCCGTTCCAGCAGGCATGGACGAGGATGGGCGCGCGCAGGCTGCCGGTCTGGCGCATGGCCAGGCCCATCACCCAGCCCAGGGTGCCGAGGGTGGGCAGGCCCGCGGGCTGCAGATGGATCGCCCCGAAGAGCAGGGCCGACAGGAGCAGGGCCAGGGCCATGGGCTGCCGCCGCGCCAAGACGGGGAGCAGGAACCCGCGGAACATCAGCTCTTCGAAGAAGGGCGCCAGGCCCGCCACCGTCAGGAACAGCGCCAGATTGGGACCCCAGCCCGAGAGGCTGCGGAGCATCTCCTGCAGGTCCCGCTGGGGGCTTTGATCGGGCTTCAGGATCAGGTTCGACACGAGGGCCACGGTCATGACCATCAGGACGGCGAGACTGAGAAAGGCCCCGCCCCAGGCCAGGTCGCGGCCCACCCGGCCGGGCGCCACGCGCCGCCAGAGGGCGCCGTAGGAAAGGCCCTCGGCCGAACACAGCAGATGCAGGCCGAAGGCGGCGTGCAGCAGGTAGCTCAGGGGCACGGCCAGCCAGCGCAGGCCCGGGAAGGGCAGCAGGACGATGGCGGCCACGTGGCCGGAAAGGAAGAAGGCCAGGAACCAGACGAGGAGGATCAGGGCGGCGGCCCGTCCCGACAGGGACCAGGCGGGCAGGGGGCGCGGGGCCGGCCTTCCCCAGGTGCCCAGGAGGTAGATCCCCACGGCGAGGCCGCCCACGCCCAGCAGCATCACAGCCGTGCCGAGCAGGCCCAGTTCGGCAAGGCGGATCAGGAGGGCCTTTCGCGCCTGGGCCCGCAGGGGCTCGCCGCCGGTCTCGCGGTCCCGGAGGCGGGCCTCCAGCAGGTCGGCCGCGTAGCCGCCGCCGAGGCGGCTGTGCACGTCGTCGCGGGTGGCCCGGTCGGGCAGGGGGCCCGCCCCGTAGGCCGCCTCCCAGGCCCGCAGGAAGCCCTCGCGGCCCGCCCCGGTTGGTTCATCCGGGAGGTTCTTCCCATCCTTTCCCCGGGCCTTCAGCTCGGCCTTCAGCACGGCCAGGAGGGCCCGGTCCCAGGGTTCCTTCAGCTGGGCCCCGGCCTTCGTCCAGTCCTTGTCGGACACCTCGCGGCCGGTCAGCACCTTGGGTCCCGCGAGGCTCACCTCGAGGATCCGGCCGTGCAGTCCGGCGCGTTCGAGGGGGCGCGTGGCCCGCTCGTGGCGCACGCTGAGGGCGACGCCCGCCGCCATCAGCGCGAGGAGCGCGAGCAGGGCGATGAGCGGATCGGCCCAGCTGCGGTGGGGATGCCAGGAGGCGCCGGGTTCGGGCGGCATGGCTTCGGGCGGCATGGCGTCGGGCTGCATGGATCCAGGCTACGCGAAGGGCTTGCGCCAGGCGAAGGGCTTGCGCTTAGGCGAAGGGCTGGCGCCCCGTCTTTCGGAAACGCCAGGCGGCCCAGCGCAGGTAGATCCGGTTCAGCAGGTTCGTCAGCCCGGGCAGGGCCAGCAGCGGCGAGATCCAGCGCCAGCCTGGCAGGCGGCGGGCGATGGGCCGCAGCAGGTCGGCGCCGGCGCGGATCTCCCGGGTGGCCATGTCCAGCCCGTGGATCTCCTTCTCGACGGGTTTGCCGCCCAGTTCGGGGGCGAGGGCGAGCAGGTCCGGGTCGCGCACGGAGCAGATCATCAGCAGGCCCCGGCGGTCGCGCCGGGCCAGCCAGAGGGCCATGCGGCAGCAGAGCGTGCAGGCGGGGTCGTAGGCGAGCAGAAGGGGCGCTGGCATGGGCGCATGATGCCACAGGTGGCGTGCGCCATTCGCGTCCCGGGCGGGTTCGGCCTTATGCTCTGGAAAACCCCGATCACACGCCGCGGCCCCAGGCCGGCCCGGTTGGTATCACGGAGGCCCCATGCCCTTCTCCCATCCCATCGAAGTGCGGTTCAGCGATCTGGACGCCATGGGCCACGTGAACAACGCCGTGGTGGTGAGCTTCATGGAGCAGGCCCGGTTCCAGTGGTGGCGCAGCTTCCTGGGCGGGCGGAAATTCCAGGAGGAGGGCTTTCTCATCGCCCGGGCCGAGGTGGACTACCGCATGCCGATCCTGCTGGGCGACGACGTGCGGGTGGAACTGCACTGCAGCAAGGTGGGCAACAGCTCCTTCGAGCTGAGCTACCGCATCACCAAGGGGCTGGGGGGCGAGCTGTTCGCCGAAGGCAAGACCGTGCAGGTGATGCTGGATTTCGGCACCAACCGCCCAGTGCCCCTCCTACCCTCCACCCGCGAGTGGCTGGAGGCGCAGGCCTGATGCTGCTCGGCACTGCGGTCTGGGCCGAGGGGCCCCTCGAACGTCGCGCCCTGGTGGGCCGGCTGGCCTCGGGCCGCCTGGCGGACCTGAACCGCATCGAGGCCGTTCGCCTGCGCAAGCTCGGCGAGGGCGATCCCGAACGCCTGGCTGAGGTGCTCGCGCCGGCGAGTCTGCGCAGGGCCCTGGAGGGCGGTCCCCGCGCCCTGGCCCGCCTGAGGCAGACCCTCGCCTACGCCGAGAAGTGGGATCGCCGCGGGACCCTGCCGCCCCACCTGGCGCCGGAGACGGCGGACCTGCTGCCCTGCCTGCCCCGCCCGGCCTCGCTGCGCCGCCTGGAGGGCCTGGGTCTCGGGCGCTTCGAGGTGCGCGGTTCGGGGGCGGAGCTCTCGGGCCCGCCCCAGCCCAGCCTGGCGGTGGTGGGCCTGGCCGGGGGCGGCGCCGCGGGGTTCTGCTTGGCACTGGAAGACGCGGACTCGGCCATTCTCGGCGCCTGGATGAGCGACGTCTGGCCTTCGGGAAACCTGGAACTCAGAGTCGGTGGCACGCGCCGCGCCGTGCCCCTGAAGGCCTGGGAGGGCCTGGAGCTGCCACCGTTGCGGGCCGGCGAAGTGCTTCTGCTGCCGCCGCCGAGGCTGAAGCCCCTGCCCGACCTCCTTCCGGGCGCCGAGTTGCGCCTCGGCGCCGATTTCGATCAGCTGGTGCTGCGGCTGGGTCCGGAGGGCGTGCATCCGACCGTGCAATGAATGGCCGTGCAGTAGACGGTCTCAGGGAACAGTGCGGATCACCGGCGGATGCTGGGCCAGGGCGGCCCGGATGAGGGGGTCCAGCTGGTTCTTCAGGTTCTCCGAGGGCACCGTGTCGCCCTCGAGGGGCTGCTGAGTCATGATGATGCCGCCGTAAGCGCTGTCGGCCGTCACCCAGGGGGCCCATCCGAAGGTGCCGGTGCTGGAGTAGCGGATGACGGGATCGCTGGCCGTGGGGCCGCCGCCACCGGCGGTCTCCAGCCAGTTGCCCAGGGCGTAGTGGTAGGTCTTCCCGATCTTGTCGTAGTAGGGGCTGTAGGCGAGGGTGGTGCCGGCATCGTATCCATCGGTGCGCTGGGCCGCCACCATGTCCGGCGTGAGGATCACCTGGGTGCCGTCCAATCCGCCCCGCAGCTGCATCATCACGAAGCGCATGTACTCGAGGCCCGTGCACTTCAGGCCACCGGCCGGGTTGGGATTGGGGCCGCCGCCGCTGTAGATGCTCGTGGCGGACCAGCCGAGGGGATCGTGCAGCTGCTCGGCGAAGATCTGCGCCCACTTCTTCCCCGTGGCCACCTCGGCCATGCGGGCGGCGATGCGCAGGTGGGTGTTGCCGTAGTAGAAGTAGCTGCCCGGCACCGAGGCCGAGGCGGCGAAGTCGGCGTAGATGCGCTTCACGGCCGCATCGAGGGTGATGAGCACGTTTTCCGAAGCGTTGTCGTCCCCGCTGATGCCCGACGTAAAGCTGAGCAGGTGGCGCAGGGAGATCTCGCCCATGTTGCCGGTCCAGGGGGCGCCGTTGCCATCCACGAGCAGTTCCTTGGTCTGGGTGTCCAGGCCGTGGGGGAAGGCGCCCGCATGCACCAGACGCAGGATCACCGTGCTGCTGACCCATTTCGAGGCTGAGGCGACGAGCACCGAATCCTGGTTGGTGAATCCGCCGAAGCCCCGGGAGTAGACCACCCCGGCGGGGCTGGCGACCTCCACACACAATCCGTTGGGAAACTGGCTTTGGGCGGTTTGGATGGCCGATGTCACGGTGGCCCAGGGATCCGAGGGCGGCGGGGGAGGCGGGGTGGAGGAGCTGCCGCCCCCCCCGCCACAGGCTGCGAGGCACACCAGGCTGAGGGCCGTGATCCATCGACGCATGAGACCTCCACAACGCATCAATCGATCCGCCAACGGGTCGTTTGGTTTAAAACCGGTTTCAGCCCCGCATCATCTCGGCGATCAGGAAGGCCATCTCCAGGCTTTGGGTGCCGTTGAGGCGCGGATCGCAGCCGGTTTCGTAGGCCTTGGCGAGATCCTCCTCGGACAGCCCTTCGGTGCCGCCGGTGCATTCGGTGACGGCCTCCCCCGTGAGTTCGATGTGGACACCGCCGAGGTGGGATCCGTGGGCGCGGTGGATCTCGAAGGCCTGGCGCAGTTCCGAAAGGATGGCGCCGAACTCGCGGGTCTTCAGGCCCGCGGCGCTTTCCGTGCCGTTGCCGTGCATGGGGTCGCAGCTCCACAGCACCGGGTGATCCGTGGCCTGGACGGCCTTCAGAAGGGGCGGCAGGGCCTCGCGGATCTTCGCGGCGCCGAAGCGCGAGATGAGGGTGATGCGCCCGGGCTCCCGCTGGGGATCGAGGCGATCCAGCAGTTGGGCCAGGTGGTCGGGGTTGGCGCTGGGGCCGACCTTCACGCCGATGGGATTGCGGATGCCGCGCAGGTATTCGACGTGGGCGCCGTCCAGCTGGCGGGTGCGCTCGCCCACCCAAAGGGTGTGGGCCCCCAGGTTGTAGTAGCTGGCGTCCTCGCCGATCCAGCGGGTGAGGGCCTCTTCGTAGGGCAGCAGCAGGGCCTCGTGGCTGGTGAAGAAGTCGATGCGCTCGAGCACGTCCCGCTGGACGCCGCCGAGGGCCTCCAGGAAATCGAGGGATTCCCGCACCTGATCGAGGGTGCGGCGGTAGGCGGGCACCTCGCCGCTACCGCCGGGCAGTTCCCAGCGCTCGGGGTGGTGCAGGTCCGCGAACCCGCCGGCCGTGAGGGCTCGCAGGTGGTTCAACGTGGCCGAGGCGTGGAAGTAGGCCTCCAGCATGCGGCCCGGATCGGGGCGCCTTGCGGCGGGATCGGCCTCCAGGCCGTTGACGAGGTCGCCGCGGTAGCTCGGCAGCTCCTGGCCGCGCACCATCTCCGTCGGCTTGCTGCGGGGCTTGGCGAACTGGCCGGCGATCCGTCCCACGCGCACGACGGGCTTGCGCCCCCCGTGGGTGAGGGCCACGGACATCTGCAGGAGCACCCGCAGCTTGCCTTCGATGGCCTCCGGCGTGCAGTCCTTGAACTGCTCGGCGCAGTCGCCGCCCTGGAGGAGGAAACGTCGGCCCGCCGCGGCTTCGGCGAGCAGCGAGCGGAGACGGACGACTTCTTCGGGCACCACGAGCGGGGGCATGCGGCGCAGGCGCGCGAGAAAGCCTTCGAGTTCCGAAGGGTTGTCGTAGACCGGCTGCTGTTGGGCCGGGAAGCGCTGCCAGCTGTGGGGGTTCCAGGGCGTCATGATCCCATTCTGGCCTGGAACCGACCTCGGGGCGAACTTCGAGCGGGTTCTGGGGGTGTGCGTGAAGCGCGGGACTCCCGGATTGTCGTTTGGAAGCGGATCGTGGCTCCGCCAGGACCCGCGCGGGGGCTCCGGGGGTGTGCGCGAAGCGCGACCCTAGATCCTCGAAACGCATGCGTTTCGAGGGGGACCCCCGGATAATCATTTGGACGCGGGTTCGACCTGCGTGATCCAGCGGTAGCCTTCGCCGCCCACGGTGGCGATCCAGGGCGAGCCCAACTCCTCGCCGAGCTTGCGGCGCAGGTTGGCGATGTGGACGTCCACCGTGCGCGCGCTGGGGCGGGCATCCTGCTCCCAGGCCAGCTGCAGCAGTTCCTTGCGGCTGTGGGTGCGGCCCGGGTGGGTGATGAGGATCTCCAGCAGGCGGAACTCCCGGGGGGTGAGTTCCAGCGGGCGGCCGTCGCGGCGCGCCTCGAGCCTGGGCAGGTCGAACCGGAAGGGCCCCGAACGCAGCAGGGGCGGGCGGTCCACGGGGCGCGTGCGGCGGAGGATCGCCTTCACGCGGGCGATGAGTTCGAGCACCGAGAATGGCTTGACGAGGTAGTCATCGGCTCCCAGGCTCAGCCCCTGCACGCGATCCGCCTCATCGCCGCGGGCCGTGAGCATGAGCACGGGCACCTCGTCCTTGCCCTCCCGCAGGATGCGAAGCACTTCGAAGCCGTCCATTTGGGGCAGCATCAGGTCCAGCACGATCAGGTCCGCGCGGTGCGCGCCGTGGGCCGCCAGGGCCGGCACACCATCACCCGCCGCCTCCACCGAGTAGCCTTCGAAACTCAGATTGTTGACGAGGAGCTGGCAGAGGGAAGGCTCATCCTCCACCACGAGGATGTGGGTCACGGAATCTCGCTCAAGGATCAGTTGGTTCACCATGGCGACCTTAACTTGGGAATACAAGATTATTTTTCGAATTGTTCCCAAGCCTGGAACGGGGTTCGCGGCTATTTCCAGGCGGCGTGGCCCTGTGGGGTCATCGCCCTAGGCCGCGGGGATTTCGAGCCGGGCCGAGAAACCTTCTCCGGGCGCGGAGGCGAAGCTGAGGCCCCAGCCCTCCTGTTCGGCCACCTGGATGAGCAGGCTCAGGCCGAGGCCCAGCCCCTCCCGCTGGAAGCCCTCCTTGCCCACTTCACGCAGGCGCTGGAAGGGCTTGCCCAGGGCCTTGAGCTGGTGGGGCTCCAGGCCCTCGCCTTCGTCGCTCACCTGGATGCAGAAGCGCCGCCGGTTCCGCCAGGTCTCCAGGGTGACCCGGCCCCGGCCGTGGCCTAGGGCGTTTTCCAGGAGGGTGAGCACCGCCGAGCGCAGGGAGGAAAGGGGCGCGTGGCCGGCCTCGGCGGCAAGGCGGAGGTCCAGGTCGCGGTTCTCCAGTTCGAAGCCCGGCCGCAGGTCCTCGGCCACTTCCTGGAACCAGGCCTGGGTGGCCTGGCCGCGCGGCCCCGAGGGCCCGCCGCCACGGATGACCCGCAGGCTGCTTTCGATGAGGGTGGTGAGATGGTCCACCTCTTCGCCGATCTTCAGCAGCTCCTCGTCGGCCCGGTCCGGACTGAGCCGGCCCAGGCGCAGGGAGTCGCAGCGGAACTTCAGGATGGCGAGGGGCGTCTTCAGGCTGTGGGTCATGGCGGCCAGGCGGTCCGCATCAAGGATGGCTCGCTTCCGCGAGCGGTAGCGCATCCACAGCCCCAGCGCGATGGCCAGCCCGACCACGACGGAGATGGCGTTGGCAGTCCGCATCCGGAGCTTGAGGTTGGTGCGGTAGGCCTTCTCCTGGTCCACGAAGGCGATGCCCGCGAGGTTCCAGCCATCGCCGAAGGCGTTGGTCTTCACGACGCTGGACAGGCCGTAATCCACCAGGCGGGCCGGATCGGCCTGAAGGTGGGGCGCCTTGCCCCAGTCCTGGGCCTGCAGGTCCGAGCGCCCTGCGTCGTCCTCCCGCATCAGTCCCACCCTCAGGCTAAGGGGCGGGTTCGCCGCCAGGTTGAGCTCCTGCTCAACCTCGGGCGATCCGGGCTTCCAGCGCTTGATGACGAGCCAGCGATCCGAGAGGAGGACGATGGTGGCGACGCGGCCGTAATCCGGATCCAGGTTCTTGGAGGGGTTCCACTCGAAGCGCTGGGCCATCTCCGCGTGGGAGAGCCAGCCGAGGTAGAGCTGGGACAGGGCGGGATCCTCGGGCGGCACCAGACGATCCCCGCGGCGAAGCCAGAGCCGGCGGCCTTCGAAGCGGTCCAGGAGGGCCACCACCAGGGGCTGGTTGGCGAGGAAGCGACGCACGTCCGGTTCTTCGCCCGTCTTGACGGTCTGGAGGATGGGCAGGCTCTTCCAGTGCCGCTCGACGGCCTCGAAGTCCGCCCAGTGGGTGTTCATGAATTCCTGGCTGGAATTGAGGAGGAATTCGCGCCGGTAGATGGTGGGGGCCATGACCAGCAGGGCCGCCATCACCAGGCCGGCCAGGCCCAGCAGCAGCAGGCCGCCCCGCTGCTCCAGGCGCAGCCATCGGCCAGGGCCGCGGGAGCCCGGACGCAGGATTCGGTATCGGGACGTGCGATGGCGGTACATGGCAGCTCGGAGGGATCCTGCCAGCTTAACGTCCGCGTCCGATCTGGGAAGAGGAGATCAGCCCAGGGCCAGCATGCGCTCCAGGGGCTTGAGGGCCCGCAGCCGCGTCGCCTCGTCCAGGCGGATCTCGGGCTTCAGGTCGCGCAGGCTCAGGTAGAGCTTCTCCAGGCTGTTCAGCTTCATGTAGGGGCAGAGGCTGCAGTTGCAGCCGCTGTCGGCTGGCGCGGGGATGAGCTCGGCCTCGGGGCGCCGCTGGTGCATCTGGTGGAGGATGCCGGCTTCTGTCGCCACGATGAAGGCCTTGGCGCTGTCCTTGGCGACGTAGTTCAGCAGGGCCGCCGTGGATCCCACGAAATCCGCCAACTGGCTCACGGTGGCGTCGCATTCGGGGTGGGCGATGAGCTTGGCCTCAGGGTGCTGGGCCTTGAGGGCCGCCAGGCGCTTGGCCGTGAACTGCTCGTGCACGATGCAGAAACCCGGGAAGAGCACCATGTCCCGGCCCGTCTGCTTCATCACCCACTTGCCCAGGTGGCGGTCGGGGGCGAAGACGATCTTGCGATCCTTCGGCAGGCTCTCCACCACGCGCACGGCGTTGCTGCTGGTGCAGATGACGGTGCTCAGCGCCTTCACGCCAGCTGAGCAGTTGATGTAGCTCACCACGTCGTGATCGGGGTACTGCTTCAGCCACTCGGCGAAATAATCCGCGGGGCAGCGGTCCGCGAGGCTGCAGCCGGCGTCCATGTCGGGGATGACGACGGTCTTCGTCGGATTGAGGATCTTGGCGGTCTCGGCCATGAAATGGACACCGCAGAAGGCAATGACATCGGCGTCGGCCTTGGCGGCCTGCTGGCTGAGCTGCAGGCTGTCGCCCACGAAGTCCGCCAGATCCTGGATCTCGGGCTCCTGGTAGTAGTGGGCGAGCAGCACGGCCTTCCGTTCGGCTTTGAGGCGCCGGATCTCGGCCACCAGATCGATGCCGGCGGGAATGCTTTCAAGGTCGGGGACGTAGGGGGCGGTCAAATCCATGCTCATAGTCTATGCCTTCTCCAGAAAGCGGCGGATGCGCTGTCCCGGCTCGGGGTGATCGAAGACCTCGCAGAAGGCCGCCCGCTCCCAGGCCAGGGCCGCGGCCCGCGGCAGGCCTTGCTGGTGACGTTGGAGGTTTCCGAGAAGGAAAAGGGCCCGTTGACAAGCATCAAATCCTGTCGCCACAAGCGGCTTTGCGTTATCCTGGGGACGGATCACAGGGTCCAGGACATGGGAATCCGATGGCTGCCCCCCAGGGGCGGACATCGGCACTCGTGTATCTGGATTCATGCTTTCTCATCCTCAGGGGGGACTCATGGCCAAGGCGCAGGCGCCAGACACATCCAGCATCTCACGGCTGGATCAGATCAAGATCAGCCAGTACTTCGGCTGCAACACGTTCAGCGAGCGCACCATGCGCGAACGGCTGCAGAAAGATGTCTACAAGGCCTACCGCCAGGCGCTGAAGCGCGGCGAGGCCCTGTCCCCCGAAGTGGCGCGGAGCGTGGCGCTCGCCATGAAGGAATGGGCCCTCGAGCAGGGTTGCACCCATTTCACCCACTGGTTCCTGCCCATGACCGGCGCCACCGCCGAAAAGCATGACGCCTTCATCACCTGGGACGAGCCCGGCACCGTCATCGAGCGCTTCAGCGGCAGCCAGCTCATCCAGGGTGAGCCCGACGCCAGTTCCTTCCCCAGCGGCGGCCTGCGCGCCACCTTCGAGGCCCGCGGCTACACGGCCTGGGATCCCGCCAGCCCGGCCTTCCTGATGGAAGGTCCCCTGGGCAAGACGCTTTGCATCCCCACCGCCTTCGTGGGCTACCACGGCGAGGCGCTGGACCACAAGGTGCCCCTCCTGCGCTCCATGGGCGTGCTGTCGGAACGCGCCAAGGACGCCCTCAAGCACTTCGGCGTGAACGCCGAGGCCGTCGTGGCCCAGTGCGGCCCCGAGCAGGAATACTTCGCGGTGGATCTGGACCTGGCCCAGCAGCGCCCCGACCTCATGTTCGCCAACCGCACCCTGCAGGGCGCCAAGCCCCCCAAGGGCCAGGAGCTGGAGGACCACTACTTCGGCAGCATCAAGGAGCGCGTCCTCGGCTTCATGCAGGAAGTCGAGCTGGAGTGCTTCAAGCTGGGCATTCCCGCCAAGACCCGCCACAACGAAGTGGCGCCCAACCAGTTCGAGATCGCGCCCATCTATGAGGCCGCGAACCTGGCCAGCGACCACAACCAGCTGCTCATGGAGATCCTCAAGTCCGTGGGCGAGCGCCACAGCCTCGCCATCCTCCTGCACGAGAAGCCCTTCGCCGGCGTCAACGGCAGCGGCAAGCACGTGAACTGGAGCCTGGCGACCGACGAGGGCCAGAACCTGCTGGAGCCCGGCCAGACGCCCGAGGAGAACCTGCAGTTCCTCTACTTCCTCAGCGCCACGCTGAAAGCCATCCACACCCACGGCGGCCTGCTGCGCGCCGCCATCGCCAGCGCCGGCAACGACCACCGCCTCGGCGCGAACGAGGCGCCGCCCGCCATCATGTCGGCCTTCCTCGGCGCCCAGCTGAACCACATCCTCGACGCCATCGAAAAGGGCGACGCCGCGGACGCCTCCACCCAGCGCATCCTCGATCTGGGCATCGGCAACCTGCCGCGCATCGAGAAGGACGCCACGGACCGCAACCGCACGAGCCCCTTCGCCTTCACGGGCAACAAGTTCGAGTTCCGCGCCGTGGGCTCCAGCCAGCCCATCGCCCTGCCGCTGACGGTGATCAACGCCGCCGTGGCCGAGGCGCTCGAAGGCCTCAACGCCAAGCTGGATGCGGAGATCAAGTCGGGCAAGGAGCACAAGGCCGCCGTCATGGCCGTCGTGCGTCAGGCCATCATCGAAACCAAGGCCATCCGTTTCGAGGGCAACGGCTACTCCGATGAGTGGAAGCAGGAGGCCGAGCGCCGCGGGCTGCCCCACGCCAAGGACACCGTGGCCGCGCTGCACATCTGGGAGGGCGCCGCCGCCAAGGCCGTCTTCTCGAAGGCGGGCATCCTGTCCGAAGGCGAGCTGGAATCCCGCCTCCACATCCGCCACGAGCAGTACCAGAAGGCCATCGCCATCGAGACCCAGGTGCTGCGCCAGATGGCGGAAACCCAGATCCTGCCCTCCATCACGGCGGATCTCGGCGCCCGCGCCAACAGCCTGGCCAAGCTGGCCGCCGCCGGCGTGACTGTGCCCGAGCCCCTGAAGGCCGCGCTGCAGGCCCAGGCCACCCTGGCCGGCGAAGCGCAGGTGCGCCTGGCTGCGATGAAGGAGGCTCTCCTCGCCGCCGAGGCCATGGAGGACAACCACGCCCGCACGGAGGCCTTCGGCAACCAGGTGAACGAGTCCAAGCACGCGCTCCGCGAAGTGCTGGACCGCCTCGAAGAGGCCTGCGACGCCGACCTCTGGCCCCTGCCCAAGTACTGGCAGCTGCTGTCTCCCCTGCTCTAGTCTTTTCCTGTTGCATGAAAACGGGCCGCGTTCGCGGCCCGTTTTCATGGGTGAAGCAGGCCTTATCGGCCGAAGCGGAACACCGCGCTCACCTGGGCCCAGGTGGCCGTGTCGAAGCCGAGGCCGTCACTGCCGTGCTTGTCCACGAAGACCTGGTTCAGGGTGCCTTCCAGTGAGAAGGTGCGGTTGAAGGTGAAGCCGCCCCCGCCGCGCACGCCCAGCTTGCCGCTCTGGGAGCTGCTGCCGCTGAAGCTGTTCGCGCTGTAGTCGTCCTTGACGCTGTTCAGCGACGCACCGGCGATGGTGTACCAGCCCATGTTCGGGCTTTGGAAGTGGTAGACCCAGTCGGCGCCGATCTGCAGGATCTTGATGTCGTTCTTGACGTCGTCGGGGCCGCCCCAGCCGGAGCCCGGCAGGTTGTGGTAGGTCAGCTGGCCCCGGACTTCGTGGTGGGAGGTGATGTTGAAGTCCAGGTGGCCGCCGATGTGGGCGCCGAAGAACTGGTTGGTGCCGAAATCCGTCTTGTCCTTCAGATCGCCGACGGGCAGGGACAGGCCGGTGTGCAGGCCGCCCGTGATGTCCTGGGCGGGAAGGACCGCGCCCGTGAGGGCGAGGGTGATGGCGAGTGCGATACGCATGGGACCTCCGAAGAAAGCGGGGCTCATGGAACAGCAAGCCCAGCCCAGGCTAGCGAATTCCCGTCATCGCCGCGTCATCCAAAGGGTCTAGCTCCCCTGCTATTCCAGCGTGACGCCGCGCCCGCTGCGGATTCGCGCTTCGATGCGCGAGGTGCTGTGGCCGGGCAGGAAGGGGATGAGGACGAGCCTGCCGCCGCGGGCTTCCACGAGGTCGCGTCCCACCACGGTTTCCGGTGTGTAGTCGCCGCCCTTCACCAGCACATCGGGCTGGAGGGCGCTGATGAGTTCGAAGGGCGTGTCCTCGTCGAAGCGCACGACGGCATCCACGCTTCGCAGACCCAGCAAGATGGCGGCCCGGGCCGCCTCGTCCTGGAGTGGCCGCGAGGGGCCCTTGAGGCGGGCCACCGAAGCGTCGCTGTTGAGGCCAACCACGAGGAAATCGCCGAGGGCGCGGGCATCGGCCAGGTACTGCACGTGCCCGGGATGGATCAGGTCGAAGCAGCCATTGGTGAAGCAGAGGACCCGCGGGCGGGGAACGGCCGCGAGAAAAGCTTCAGGGCTTTGGAAGAAACGGGTCGGTGACGGCATCGAAGGACCTGGATAAAATCATCGGTTCGGGGACGATTCCCAGGAGAAGTCTGCCATGCCCCTCTACGAGTACCGTTGTGAAGCTTGCGGCCAGTCTGAAGAGAAGCTGGAGAGCCTGTCGGCGCCCCTGGCGCACGCCTGCGCGGCCTGCGGCGCCGGCGAGGGCATGAAGCGCCAGGTCTCCGTGTCCGCCTTCGCGCTGACGGGCGGCGGCTGGTACAAGGGCGCGGCTTCCGAACCCGCGGCGGCCGCGTCTTCCAAGACCGAGGCACCCAAGGGCGGGCACGGCTGCGCGGCCGGCGGCTGCGGATGTCCCATTGCTGGGTGAGGCGCCGGGTGAGCGCGGCGTGACCTCCGCTTCAATTCGCACTTGATGCGTTGACTTTCAGGGTCATTCCGATAGCCTAGATGGTTCCGGCCCTGTGGGTCGGAGAAGGTTTTCATCTGTCCGATGTTCCCCGAAGCCTCGACGGAACCTCTCGGGCCCAGGCCCGGATCCACCGGCGCCTTCCTTGGAGGATGGTGTGCCTACCATCAATCAGCTGATCCGCCACGGGCGGAAGACGTTCCAGAACAAGACCAAGAGCCCCGCGCTCGACGCCTGCCCGCAGAAGCGCGGCGTGTGCACCCGCGTGTTCACCACCACGCCGAAGAAGCCGAACTCGGCCCTCCGCAAGGTGGCCCGCGTGCGCCTCACCAACGGCATCGAGTGCACGACCTACATCCCGGGCGTCGGCCACAACCTGCAGGAGCACAGCATCGTGCTCATCCGCGGCGGCCGTGTGAAGGATCTGCCGGGCGTGCGCTATCACGTGGTGCGCGGCACCCTGGACGCCACCGGCGTCGCGGGCCGCAACCAGTCCCGTTCCAAGTACGGCGCCAAGCGCCCCAAGGCTGGCGCTGCGCCCGCCAAGAAGAAGTAGGGGAGGTAAAACATGGCCCGTCGCAATGCACCCGCCAAGCGTGAGATCCTCCCGGATCCCGTCTACAACAGCCTCGTCGTCTCCAAGTTCGTGAACATCCTCATGGAGCGCGGCAAGAAGGCCACCGCCGAGCGCATCCTCTACGGAGCACTCGAAATCGTCGCCAAGAAGAGCGGCGAAGAGGCGCTGGAGGCCTTCCAGAAGGCCCTCAACAACATCAAGCCCTCGGTGGAAGTCAAGTCCCGCCGCGTGGGCGGCGCCACCTACCAGGTGCCCGTGGAGGTTCCCCAGAACCGCCGCCAGTCCCTGGCCATGCGCTGGCTGAAGCTCTACTCCGCCTCCCGCGGCGAGCGCACCATGCGCGACAAGCTGGCCGGCGAGATCCTCGACGCCATGAACTTCCGCGGCGCCGCGATCAAGAAGAAGGACGACGTCCACAAGATGGCCGAAGCCAACAAGGCCTTCGCGCACTTCCGCTGGTAGCAGTTCATCTGACCGGAAGGAGCCGCCGACCGGGCGGCTCCTTCCGCGAAGGTCTTTGAAGCATTCTCGACTCCGATTCCGTTTTGACCCTTTCAGGAGGCCGCCGTGGCCCGCCACACTCCCCTCGAGCGCTACCGGAACATCGGCATCATGGCGCACATCGATGCCGGCAAGACCACCACGACGGAGCGCATCCTCTACTACACCGGCAAGATCCACAAGATCGGCGAAGTGCATGAGGGTGCGGCGACCACCGACTGGATGGTGCAGGAGCAGGAGCGTGGCATCACCATCACCTCCGCCGCCATCACCGCTGCCTGGACGCCTCAGACGGGCAAGCTGAAGGATGTGGAGCATCGCATCAACATCATCGACACCCCCGGCCACGTGGACTTCACGGCCGAGGTGGAGCGCTCCCTGCGCGTGCTGGACGGCGCCTGTGCCGTGTTCTGCGCGGTGGGCGGCGTCGAACCCCAGTCCGAGACCGTGTGGCGCCAGGCCGACAAGTACGGCGTGCCCCGCATGGCCTTCGTGAACAAGATGGACCGCCCCGGCGCGAACTTCTTCCGTGTCGTCGAGATGATGCAGACGCGCCTCAAGGCCCGTCCCATGCCCATCCAGATCCCCATCGGCGCCGAAGAGGACTTCAAGGGCGTGGTGGACCTCGTGCTCATGAAGGGCCTCACCTTCGATGAGGGCGACAAGGGCTTCAAGGTCATCTACGGCGACATCCCCGCGGATCTCGTCGATACCGCCAAGGAGTGGCGCGAGAAGATGGTCGAGATGGTCGCCGAGACCGACGACAGCCTCATGGACAAGTACCTGGGCGGCGAAGAGCTGACCGAGGACGAAATCCGCACGGGCATCCGCGCCGGCTGCATCAAGCTCCTGTTCACGCCGATGATGTGCGGCTCCGCCTTCAAGAACAAGGGCGTCCAGCCCATGCTCGACGCGGTGGTGAGCTACATGCCCTCGCCCCTCGACATCGCCGCCATCACCGGCGTCGATCCTGACGGCAACGAGGTGGCCCGCAAGGCCGACGACAGCGAGCCCTTCAGTGCCCTCATCTTCAAGATCATGGCCGATCCCTTCGTGGGTTCGCTGGCCTTCCTGCGCGTCTACTCCGGCGTGCTGGCCGCGGGCTCGGGCGTCTACAACCCCGCCAAGGGCCGCCGTGAGCGCATCGGGCGCCTTCTGCAGATGCACGCCAACAAGCGCGAGGACATCGAAGAAGTCCGCACGGGCGACATCGGCGCGGCTGTGGGCCTCAAGGACGTCCTCACCGGCCAGACCATCTGCGACGAGAACCATCCCGTGATCCTCGAGTCCATGGACTTCCCGGATCCCGTGATCCAGGTGGCCATCGAACCCAAGACCAAGGCCGACCAGGAGAAGATGGGCGTGGCCCTGAGCCGCCTGGCCCAGGAAGATCCCACCTTCAAGGTGAAGACCGATCCCGAAACCAACCAGACCATCATCGCCGGCATGGGCGAGCTGCACCTCGAGATCATCGTCGATCGCATGATGCGCGAGTTCAAGGTGGAAGCCAACGTGGGCAAGCCCATGGTGGCCTACCGCGAAACCATCCGGAAGCGGGTGGAAGCCGAAGGCAAGTTCGTGCGTCAGTCCGGCGGACGCGGTCAGTACGGCCACGTCAAGCTCATCATCGAGCCCAACGAAGCCGGCAAGGGCTACGAGTTCGTCAACGACATCAAGGGCGGTGTGGTTCCCAAGGAATACATCAAGCCCACCGACCAGGGCATCCAGGAAGCCATGCAGTCCGGCGTCCTCGCGGGCTATCCCTGCGTCGACATCAAGGTCACCATCTACGACGGCAGCTACCACGACGTGGACTCCAACGAAATGGCGTTCAAGATTGCCGGTTCGATGGGCTTCAAGGCGGGCTGCGAGAAGGCCTCTCCCGTGATCCTCGAGCCCATCATGGCCGTCGAGGTCGTGGTCCCCGAGGACTACATGGGTGATGTCATCGGCAACCTGAACAGCCGCCGTGGCCGCATCGAGAACATGGAGGACCGGGCCGGCTCCAAGGTGGTCACCGCCAAGGTGCCCCTCGCCGAGATGTTCGCCTACTCGACGACGCTGCGCGGCATGACCCAGGGCCGCGGCAACTACACCATGCAGTTCTCGCACTACGAGGAAGCCCCCCGGAACGTGGCGGAAGAAATCGTCGCCAAGGTCAAGGGCGCCAAGTAGCGTAGCGGGGGTTCCGCGCTGCGCGCACACCCCGCACCCCCGCTGCTCGGTCCGGCGAAGCCGGTCCTCGCAGCAAGCAATACCAGTCATTTCTGCTTTACCTGCTTTTCTAGCCCCTCTCGGGGTGAGGCCGTTCTTCGAACCTTCGGGTTGCCGGGCCTCCTGATCCACCGCTTCCTCCTCCGGGAGGTCGTGCGTTCTCTCAAATAGCCGTTGATTTTCCAGCGGCTTTTGTTATGCTGATCAGCCCTGTCCCTGTCGTTGGGACGGATTTACATGGGCGGTCAGCGCCCCACGTCTATGGACGTTCAGCGTCCCAATGGAGTGAGCATGAAAGACAACATCCGCATCCGTTTGCGTGCCTTCGACCACCGTCTGCTCGATCAGAGCACCCGTGAGATCGTGGACACCGCCAAGCGCACGGGCGCCCAGGTGGCGGGACCGATTCCCTTGCCCACCCGGACGAACAAGTACACCGTGAACCGTTCCCCCCACGTGGACAAGAAGAGCCGGGACCAGTTCGAGATCCGCACGCACAAGCGGCTGCTCGACATCCTGAATCCGACTCAGAACACCGTGGACACGCTCATGCGTCTCGACCTGCCTGCTGGCGTCGACGTGGAGATCAAGGTCTTCAGCCGTCAGGGCAACCGGTAGAGGGGGGAGAAAACATGTCCAAAGGAATCATCGGCAAGAAGCTGGGGATGACCCAGATCTTCAATGAACAGGGACAGATCGTCCCCGTGACCGTCATCCAGGCCGGTCCCTGCGTGGTCGTGCAGCGCAAGACCTCCGCCAAGGACGGCTACGAGGCCGTGCAGATCGGCTTCGTGGATCCCAACGGCGGCAAGCGCGCCTCCAAGGCCGAAAAGGGCCACTGCGAGAAGCAGGGTGTCGCGCCTGTGCGCGTGCTCCGCGAGATCAAGGTGGATGCCTCCGACGCCGCCAAGCCTGGCGACAGCGTCCTGGCCAGCGCCTTCGAGGCGAAGACCAAGGTCAACGTCACTGGCATCAGCAAGGGCAAGGGCTTCGCGGGCGTCATCAAGCGGCACCACTTCGCTGGCGGCCGCGCGACCCACGGCTCCATGTTCCACCGCGCGCCTGGCTCCATCGGCCAGTCCAGCTACCCCAGCCGCGTCTTCCCGGGCATGCGCATGGCCGGCCACATGGGCGACGCCCAGGTGACGGTGCGCAACCTGGAAATCGCGAAGGTGGATGTCGAGAACAACCTGCTGCTCATCAAGGGCGCCGTCCCCGGCCCCAAGGGTGGGTACATCGTCATCAAGCAGGAGGCCTAAGATGGCAGCGTTCCAGCACCCCGTCGTCAACCTCGAGAACAAGCCCGCTGGCACCGTCGACCTGCTGCCCGAGGTCTTCAAGCTCGAAGAGCTGAACCAGCACCTGATCTGGGAAGCGGTCCGCCACTTCCTGGCCAAGCGCCGCTCTGGCACGGCCAAGACCAAGGACAAGTGGGAAGTCAGCGGCTCCGGCAAGAAGCTCTGGAAGCAGAAGGGCACCGGCCGCGCCCGCGTCGGCTCCATCCGCAGCCCGCTGTGGAAGGGCGGTGGCACGGTCCACGGTCCCCACCCCCGCTCCTACGATTACGCCTTCCCCAAGAAGGCCCGGCGCGCCGCCCTGCGCAACGCGCTGTCCGCCAAGCTCGCCAATGGCCAGATCCTCGTGGTCGAGAACTGGGATGTCGCATCCCACAAGACCAAGGCCCTGGTTCAGACGCTGGGCAAGCTCGGCGTCACCGGTTCCGCCCTTCTGGTCGGCACCGAGGCCAGCGAGAAGCTCACGCAGGCCGCCGGCAACAACCCCAAGCTGCAGACCGTCGAGAGCCTGGGCGTCAACGTCTATGAGCTCCTCAAGTACGACCAGGTGATCTTCTCCAAGGAAGCCGTCCTGGCCCTCCAGGAGGTTGTGAAGCCATGACCAAGATCTTTGACGTGATCCGCAAGCCCCTCCTCACCGAGAAGGGTCAGATCCTGCGCGAAAAGAACATCCAGGTGTTCGAGGTGGCCACCTGGGCCACCAAGCACCAGATCCAGGAAGCTGTGGAGCTCCTGCTCCAGTCCAAGGTGAAGGCCATCCGCACCGTGCGGATCCCCAGCCGGACCAAGCGCCTGGGCCGCTTCGTGGGCACTTCCAGCCCCCGCAAGAAGGCCTATGTCGAACTCGCCGAGGGCGCGCCCGCGTCCGAGTAAGGCGAACGACGAATTCTCAACGGCGGACGGAAAAGCTTTGCCCACTATCGCCCGCCCCTTTCAACCCTGAGGCAAGAGGACAACCATGAGCATCAAGCAGCTCAAGCCCACGACCCCCGGTCAGCGCGGCATGTCCAAGTTCGGCTTCGAGGAAATCACCACGGACACGCCTGAGCGTTCGTTGATTGCCAAGAGGAACCGCACTGGAGGTCGCTCCAACACCGGCCGGATCACCACCCGCCACATCGGCGGTGGCCACAAGCGCCAGTACCGCATCATCGACTTCAAGCGCAACAAGCTCGAAGTCCCCGCCAAGGTCGCGACCATCGAGTACGACCCCAACCGCACCGCCCGCATCGCCCTCCTCGTCTACGCGGACGGCGAGAAGCGCTACATCCTGGCCCCCGATGGCCTGGAAGTGGGCCGCACCGTGGTGGCCGGCAAGAACGCCGACATCCTGGTGGGCAACGCGCTGCCCCTGCGGAACATCCCCGTGGGCAACATCCTGCACAACATCGAGATGAAGCCCGGCAAGGGCGGCCAGATCGCCCGCGCCGCCGGCACCTTCGCCCAGCTCGTGGCCAAGGAAGACGACTACGCCCAGCTCCGCATGCCCTCCGGCGAGATCCGCAAGATCCACCTGGACTGCTACGCGACCATCGGCACCGTCGGCAACCTGCAGCACGAGAACATCCAGATCGGCAAGGCCGGCCGCACCCGCTGGAAGGGCATCCGCCCGACCGTCCGCGGCGTGGTCATGAACCCCGTCGACCACCCGCACGGTGGTGGTGAGGGTCGCACCTCCGGTGGCCGTCACCCTGTGACGCCCTGGGGCCAGCCGACTCGCGGATACAAGACCCGTGGCAACCGTCGCACGGACAAGTTCATCGTCAAGCGGATCAACTAGGAGACACGACAATGGCACGATCCCTGAAAAAAGGCCCGTTCATTGACGCCCACCTCCAGAAGAAGGTGGAAGTCGCCTCGGCCGCCAACGACAAGCGCGTGATCAAGACCTGGTCGCGCCGGTCGACGGTCGTCCCGCAGATGATCGGACTGACCCTCGCCGTGCACAACGGCAACAAGTTCATTCCTGTGTATGTCACCGAGAACATGATCGGCCACAAGCTGGGCGAATTCGCCCTGACCCGCACCTTCAAGGGTCACGCTGGCAAGGCCGACACCAAGGCGAAGGGGAAGTAGCGATGGCTGAGATCGTTTCCAGCGCCACCGTTCGCCACCTGCGCGGTTCGGCCCAGAAGGCCCGCCTCGTGGTGGACTTGATCCGCGGCAAGCACGTCGGCGAGGCCCAGTGGGTGCTCGCGCAGGCCAAGAAGTACGCCGCCGCCCCCATCCGCAAGCTCCTCGATTCCGCCGTGGCCAACGCCATCGACAAGAATCCTTCGGTGAACCCGGACCAGCTGCTCGTGAAGGCCGCGTTCGTGGACGAAGGCTTCCGCATGAAGCGCGTCCGCCCTGCGCCCATGGGCCGCGCCTACCGGGTCCAGAAGCGCACCTGCCACATCACCATCCAGCTCGCGTCCGCGGCCGGGGAGGAGTAGTCATGGGTCAGAAGGTTCACCCGTACGGGTTCCGCCTCATCTATCAGAAGAACTGGCACAGCAAGTGGTTCTCCAAGCGCGACTACGCCACGCTGCTCCACGAAGACATCAAGCTCCGCCGCGAACTCAAGAAGCAGCTGCACAGCCTCAACGCGATGATCTCGAAGATCGACATCGAGCGCGCCGCCGACAAGGTCACCGTGCGCATCTTCACCGCCCGCCCCGGCATCGTCATCGGCCGCAAGGGGGCTGAGATCGACAAGCTGCGCGAGGACCTGCAGAAGCGTCTCAACCGCCCCGTGTCCGTCGACATCCAGGAGATCAAGAAGCCTGAGGTCGATGCCCAGCTCGTGGCCGAGGGCGTCGCCCAGCAGCTCGAGCGCCGCATCGCCTTCCGCCGCGCCATGCGCAAGGCGGAAGAGGCCGCCATCCGCTTCGGCGCGAAGGGCTTCAAGATCAAGGTCGCCGGCCGCCTGAACGGCGCCGAGATCGCCCGGACCGAGGACTACCTCTCCGGCCAGATGCCCCTGCAGACCATCCGCGCGGGCGTTGACTACGGTTTCGCCGAGGCCCATACGACCTACGGGATCATCGGCATCAAGGTTTGGGTGAACCTGGGCGACCAGGTTGCCGAGACCGTGAAGCGCTGAGGTGAATCCATGCTGATGCCCAAGAAGGTCAAGAACCGTAAAACCCAGAAAGGCCGCACCCGCGGCGTCGCCACCCGCGGCAACGATCTCGCCTTCGGTGATTTCGGCCTCAAGGCGATGGAGCACTGCTGGCTCACCAACCGTGAGATCGAAGCGGCCCGTATCGCCATGACCCGCCACATCAAGCGCGGCGGCAAGATCTGGATCCGCATCTTCCCCGATCGTCCGACCACCTCCAAGCCCGCGGAAACCCGCATGGGCTCGGGCAAGGGAGCTCCGGACGGCTGGGTGGCGGTGATCCGCCCCGGACGCATCCTCTTCGAGATGGAAGGTGTGACCGAGGAAATCGCACGCGAGGCCCTGCGCCTGGCCCAGATGAAGCTGTCCGTGGCGTCCGAGTTCGTCAGCCGCACGCCGCCGGAGGAGTGAGAGCCATGACCAAGAAGAATCCCTTTTCCGATTTGACCGGCAAGAGCGTCGAGGAGCTGGCGCAGCTGGAGGCCGAACTGGCCGCCAAGCGCTTCACCCTCCGCTTCCAGCACGCCGTGGGCCAGGTCGAGAACACCGCCGAGATCCGCAAGACTCGCCGTGAGCTCGCCCGCGTCAAAACCGCCCTGGCTACCAAGCTGGCCTAGGAGATCCCATGAGCCTCGAAAACAAGATGACTCGTAACGGCATCGTGGTCTCCAACAAGGCCGACAAGACGGTGGTGGTGAAGGTGGAGCGCAAGTTCCAGCACCCGCTCTACCACCGCACGGTCAAGCAGACTGCCAAGTTCATGGCTCACGACGAGACCAACGCCTGCTCCATCGGCGACGTGGTCAAGATCGTGGAGACCCGCCCCCTTTCCAAGCGCAAGCGCTGGATGGTCCTCGAGATCGTCCAGAAGGCCGGCGAGTAAGGAGCTCACATGATTCAGATGGGAACCATGCTCACCGTCGCCGACAACTCCGGCGCCAAGAAGATCTGCTGCATCCTGCCCCTGGGTGGCGGTGTGGGCAAGATCGCCCAGCTTGGCGACGTGATCACCGCCTCCGTCAAGGAAGCGATCCCCGGCGGCACCGTCAAGAAGAAGGCCGTCGTCCAGGCGGTCATCGTCCGCCAGCGCAAGGCCTACCGCCGCAAGGACGGATCCTACATCCGCTTCGACGAGAACGCCGCCGTCATCATCAAGAAGGATGGCGAACCCGTCGGAACCCGCGTGTTCGGCCCCGTGGCCCGCGAACTGCGCGAGCGGAAGTACATGAAGATCGTCTCCCTCGCCCCTGAGGTGCTGTAATGGAAGCGACCACCACCAAGATGAAGCTCAAGAAGGGCGACCAGGTCGTCGTCATTGCCGGCAAGGAAAAGGGCAAGACGGGGACGATCACCAAGGTCAGCCCGAGCACGAACAGCGTGACCGTGGCCGGCCTGAACATCATCAAGAAGGCCACCAAGCCGAACCCGCAGACGGGCGAGGGTGGCGGCATCATCGAGAAGGAGGCTCCGCTCCACGCCTCCAACGTCATGATGCTCGACCCCAAGACCGGCAAGGGCACGCGCAAGCGGGTGTAGTTCTCTCCGGGGGTTCCGCGCTGCGCGCCTCCGGATATCGCAAGCTTGCTTGCTCCCGCTCGCAAGCTCGCGGATCCGGAGCCTCCCCCCGGTCCCCCGCGCCTTCGGAAGCTGAGCCTCCTCAGGCTTACCGGGACGAGGCGTTCAGGACGCCCGAACCTTCTGTTCTGACTTGAAATTCAAGCATTCCGCTTCACAGGGGCCTTGTCCTGTGTGAAGATGATCATTCTGTCCCGTGCGCGGGACGGAGTTCCACGGCGCATCCTGCGCCATGACAACTGAGGTTGGGGGGAAACGGGCCGGACCGCCGTCTCAAGCCCCCCCGCTCTCCCGAACCCCTGGGGCATAGCCGTCCCACGGAAATGGAGGAATCCATGACTGCCAAGCAAGGCCACGCGGAGCCCCGCGTCAAGGCTCGCTACCACCAGGAGGTGGTGTCGAAGCTCACGGAGGAGTTCGCCTTCTCCTCTGCCATGCAGGTGCCCCGCCTGCAGAAGATCGTCATCAACATGGGCGTCGGCGACGCCATTCAGAACATCAAGGTTCTGGATGTGGCCGTTGACGAACTGACCGCCATCGCCGGGCAGAAGGCCGTGGTCCGCAAGGCCAAGAAGAGCGTCGCCCAGTTCAAGCTGCGCGCCGGCATGCCCATCGCCTGCATGGTGACCCTGCGTGGCGAGCGCATGTGGGAGTTCTTCGACCGCCTCGTGACGCTGTCGCTTCCCCGTGTCCGCGATTTCCGCGGCGTGCCCACCAAGTCCTTCGACGGCCGTGGCAACTACACCCTGGGCCTCAAGGACCAGTTGATCTTCCAGGAGATCGACTACTCCAAGGTGGACAAGATGAAGGGCATGAACATCACCTTCGTGACCACCGCGGCAAACGACACCGAAGCGCGGGCCCTTCTGGCCCACCTCGGTATGCCCTTCCGCAAATAGCCAAGGAGATCATACCGATGGCCAAGATTTCCAAAATCGTCAAGGATTCGCGCAAGCCGAAGTTCTCGACCCAGCACCGCAACCGTTGCAAGTGCTGCGGCCGGCCCCGGGGCTTCATGCGCAAGTTTGAACTTTGCCGTCTGTGCTTCCGCAAGTTCGCCCTGAATGGCGAACTGCCGGGCGTCCAGAAGAGCAGCTGGTAGGAGAGGGGACCATGCATACCGATCCCATCGCTGATTACCTCACCCGCATCCGCAACGGCATCATGGCCGGTCACGATGCCGTGGTGGTGCCCGCCTCCAAGATCAAGGCCGGTCTCTGCGGCATCTTGAAGCAGGAAGGCTACATCCACTCCTTCAAGCAGGTCGAGCATGAGGGCCGTGTGTACCTCATCCTCAACCTCAAGTACGTGAAGGACAAGGAGAACGTGATCCACGGCCTGCGCCGCGTGTCCCGTCCCGGCCTCCGCATCTACTCCGGTGCGCAGGAGATCCCCGAAGTCCACGGGGGCCTCGGCATCGCCATCCTGTCCACCCCGAAGGGTCTCCTGACGGGCAAGGACGCCAAGAAGCAGAACGTCGGCGGCGAAGTCCTCGCCCACGTCTGGTAACCCATCCTGAAATGGGCGGATTCTCCGCCCTCATCTAAGGAATTCACCATGTCTCGAATCGGAAAGAAGCCCGTGACGCTGCCCAAGGGCGTGAAGGTCACAGTCACCGGGTCCGAGGCCGTCGTCGAGGGCGCCAAGGGCAAGCTCAGCTGCCCGATCCCTGCCGGGATCACCCTGGATGTGCAGGCCGACTCCGTCGTCCTCTCCCGTGTCAACGATGAGCCCCAGAACCGTGCCTACCACGGCCTGACCCGCGCCCTCCTCGGCAACGCCGTCACCGGCGTGACCGAAGGCTGGAAGAAGGAACTGGACATCGTCGGCGTCGGTTACAAGGCCGCCATGGAGGGCGCCAAGCTCAAGCTCGAGCTCGGCTACAGCCACCCCATCAACTACGAAGCCCCCGCGGGCATCCAGATGGCCGTCGAAAAGACGACCCACATCGTCGTGACCGGCATTGACCGGCAGCTGGTGGGCCAGGTCGCCGCCGACATCCGGAAATTCCGCAAGCCCGAGCCTTACAAGGGCAAGGGCGTCATGTACACCGGCGAAGTCATCCGCCGCAAGGCCGGCAAGACCGGGAAGTAAGGGGAACTCATGGCGAACGATATCCAAATTCGACGCGATAAGACCAAGGCCCGCATCCGCGGCCGCGTGAGCGGCACGCCCGAACGGCCTCGGCTCACCATCTACAAGAGCCTGAAGCGCATCTACGTGCAGGCAGTGGACGACACCAAGGGCATCACCCTCGCGTCCGCCAGCAGCCTGGAGAAGGATCTCCGCGCTTCGCTCAAGAACGGCGCCAACATCGAGGCCGCGAAGGCCGTCGGTGCCAGCATTGCCGCTCGCCTGAAGGAGAAGGGCATCACAGCCGTGGTGTTCGACCGGAACGGCTACGTTTATCACGGCCGCGTCAAGGCGCTGGCTGACAGCGCCCGCGAAGCCGGGCTCCAGTTCTAGGGGATCACCATGGCGACTGCAGAGCTCAAAGAGAACAAAGAATCCCGCAACCCCGAAGCCGGGGAATTCAAGGACCAGGTCATCTACGTCGGCCGCGTCACCAAGGTGGTGAAGGGGGGCAAGAACTTCTCCTTCTCCGCGCTGGTAGTGGTGGGCGACGGCAACGGCAAGGTCGGCTTCGGTCTCGGCAAGGCCCTCGAAGTGCCTAGCGCCATCAAGAAGGGCATCGAGAGCGCCAAGCGCAACATGATCCGTGTTCCCCTCACCTCGAACGGCAGCCTGCCGCACCCGGTGACGGGCATCTTCGGCTCCGGCAGCGTGCTGCTGAAGCCCGCCCCCGAGGGCACCGGCATCATCGCCGGCGCCGCGGTCCGCGCGATCATGGAAGCCGCCGGCATCCATAACGTGATGACGAAGAGCCTGGGCTCCTCCAACCCCCACAACGTGGTTCGCGCCACCTTCGAGGGACTGAAGGAACTCATGGATCCCTACACGGTCCTGACCAATCGGGGCCTGGATCAGGCGGAGGTTTAACATGTCGCAGTTCATCGGCAAGCAGGTGGTGCTGACCCTCAAGCGCTCCATCATCTGCACCACTCCCAAGCACCGCGCCTTCATGCAGACCCTCTGCCTGAAGCGTCCCGGCGATACCCGCGAATGCGAATACACCCCCAACGTCCACGGGATGGTCAAGCTCGTTCCCCATCTCATCGACGTCAAGGTGAAGGGGTAAGTCATGAAGCTCAACGAACTCCGCCCCGCAGAGGGCGCCACCAAGTCCCGCAAGCGCCTCGGCCGTGGTAAGGGCTCAGGCCTCGGCAAGACCTCCGGTCGCGGCGAAAAGGGCCAGAAGTCCCGCTCCGGCTATCGCAGCAAGCGCGGTTTCGAGGGCGGCCAGATGCCCCTCGTCCGCCGTCTGCCCAAGCGCGGCTTCACCAACATCTTCGCCCCCGAGACCAAGGAGATCACCCTCGGCCTCATCTCCATCCACTTCAAGGATGGCGAGTCCGTGACCCTCGAGGCCCTTCGCGAGAAGAAGCTCGTCAACTCCCGCGTGGAGAAGATCGTGGTGCTGGCCAGCGGCGAACTCACCACCAAGGTGACCGTCGTGGCCGATCGCATCACCAAGGGCGCCCGCGAAGCCATCCTGGCCAAGGGCGGCACCATTCAGGAGCCCGCTGCGAAGTCTGCCGAGTAACGGCCGATGAACCGCCTCAGGAACCTCTTCGCCATCCCGGAGCTGCGCAAGCGGCTCCTCTTCACCCTGCTCCTGCTGGCGATCTACCGGCTGGGCGTGCACGTCAGCGTGCCCGGGGTGAACGCCGAGAACCTGTCCGCCGCGCTCAAGCGCGGCGCGGGCGGCCTTTTCGACGTCGTTGACCTGTTCTCCGGTGGTGCGTTCAAGAAGTTCTCCGTCTTCGCCCTCGGCATCGCGCCCTACATCACGGCCAGCATCGTGCTGCAGCTGATGGGTGCCGTGGTGCCCTATCTGGAAAACCTCCAGAAGAAGGAAGGCGAGGCCGGCAGGCAGAAGATCAACCAGTGGACCCGCTACCTGACCGTGTTCCTGGCCTTTGTCCAGGGCATGGGCATCGCGTCCCTGGCCCAGAGCCAGAATGCGCCCGGACTTGAGGTGGTGACCACCGCCATCTCCCCGACGGCCTTCCGCTTCCTGGCGGCCTTCACGCTGTCCGTGGGCACCATCTTCGTCATGTGGATCGGTGAACAGATCACCGAGCGCGGCATCGGCAACGGCATTTCGCTGCTGATCTTCGCGGGCATCGTCGCGGGACTTCCCCAGGGCGTGACCACCCTCACGGTGCTGATCACCAAGTCCCTGAAGAACGCTCCCAACGTGCCGCCTCCCGGCATCTTCATCCTGCTCATCGCGGCCATGATCGTGGTGCTGCTGGCGGTCGTCATGGTGGAAAACGCCTACCGGCGCATTCCCATCCACTACGCCCGCCGTGCGGATTCGGCAGGCATGTCCAGCCAGCGCAGCTCGTACATGCCCCTGAAGGTGAACACCGCCGGCGTGATGCCCGTCATCTTCGCCAGTTCGGTGATCTTCTTCCCGGCGACCATCAACCAGTACTTCAAGTGGGAATGGCTGGCCAAGGTTTCGGCCTACATCAGCCCCCAGACTCACTTCTGGACCTACACGCCGGTCTTCGTGGGCGTGGTTGTGTTCTTCTCGTTCTTCTACACCAGCATCGTCTTCAATCCCGATGAGACCGCCGAGAACATGAAGCGGTCCGGGGGCTACATCCCGGGCATCCGTCCCGGCAAGGAAACCAGCATCTTCATGGACGGCATCCTGTCCAAGCTGACCTTCGTGGGCGCCGTCTACCTGGCGGCCGTCTCCCTGGTGCCCCTGCTCATCACCAACAACATCCAGGGCCTCAACTTCTACTTCGGCGGCACCAGCCTGCTGATCGTGGTGGGCGTGGCCATGGACAGTGCGGCCCAGCTGGAAAGCCTGCTGGTCATGCGCCGCTACGACGGATTCCTCGAGAAGGGCCGCATCCGCGGTCGTTCCACCCGCAGGGGTGAGGCATGAGTCTGACGGCGAACATCCTCCTCGGGGCCCCGGGCTCCGGGAAGGGCACCCAGGCCAAGCGCCTGGTGGAAACATTCTCTTTGACTCACCTGTCAACCGGTGACATTCTGAGAGATGCCGTTTCGAAAGGAACGGAGATCGGCCTTAGGGCGAAAGCCATTATGGCCGAAGGAAAACTGGTGGACGACGACACCGTCAACGGCCTTGTCTTCGCGCGGCTGCTGGACGAGACCTCTGACGTGTTGTTCGACGGATACCCGCGCACCCTGCAGCAAGCTCAAGCTCTGGAAGACTTCCTCTCCTCCAAGGGCATGAAGGTCGGGCACGTGGTTCTGGTCGATGTCCCCCAGGAAGTGCTGGAAGCCCGCGTGGTGGGCCGACGCCTCTGCAGCAACAACGCCTGCGGCGCCATCTACCACCTGGAAACCAAGCCTTCCAAGCAAGCCGGTGTCTGCGATGTGTGCGGAAGTCCCCTGAAGCACCGTTCCGACGACACCTCTGAAGCCTTCCAGAGCCGGATGGGCGAGTTCAACTCGACCTTTCAACCCCTCCTGGGCTTCTACAAGCATCGGCCGAATTTCCGGAGCGTGGATGGCAATCGCTCGCCGGAGCTGGTGTTTGAATCGCTGCATCACGTCTTCGGAGAACGCGCTTGAGCAAAGAAGAAGCCATTGAGCTCGAAGCCACAGTGGTCGAGGCCTTGCCGAACGCGGTATTCCGGGTCGAACTGGAGAACAAACACCAGGTGCTGGCGCACATCAGCGGAAAGATGCGCAAGAACTTCATCCGCATCCTTCCCGGTGACCGGGTGCTCGTGGAGGTGACCCCCTACGACCTCACCCGTGGCCGCATCATCTACCGATTCAAGTAAACGAGAGGACACCATGAAAGTACGGCCCTCCATCAAGAAGCTCTGCGAGCACTGCAAAGTGGTCCGCCGCGAAGGCATCAACCGGATCATCTGCAAGAAGAACCCCAAGCACAAGCAGCGTCAGGGTTAAGGAGACACGATGGCACGCATTGCAGGTATTGATCTGCCCATCGGCAAGCGCATCGAGATCGCGCTCACCTACATTTTCGGCATCGGACGCGCCAAGGCGCACAGCATCCTGACCCGCGCCAAGGTTGATTTCGGCACCAAGGTGCGCGATCTGACCGAGGATGAGGTCGGTCGCATCCGCCGCGTCATCACCGCCGAGGAGACTGTTGAGGGCGACCTCCGCAAGAACATCTCCCTCGACATCAAGCGGCTCATGGACATCGGCTGCTACCGCGGCCTGCGTCACCGGAAGGGCCTCCCCGTCCGTGGCCAGCGCACGCACACCAACGCCCGCACCCGCAAGGGCAAGCGACGCACCGTAGCCGGCAAGAAGAAGTAAGGCGAGGAGCACATGGCCAAGACCCAGACCCGGACCGCCGGTAAGAAGGTGGTCAAGAAGAAAGAGAAGAAGAACGTTCCCCACGGCGTGGCTCACGTCCAGGCGTCCTTCAACAACACGATCATCTCCATCTCTGATCCGATGGGGAACATGCTCTGCTGGGCTTCCAGCGGCAACCAGAACTTCCGCGGCACCCGCAAGGGCACGCCCTTCGCCGCCCAGGTGGCCGCCGGCATCTGCGCCGAAGCCGCCAAGGAGCAGGGCGTCCGTTCGGTTGATGTTCGCGTCAAGGGCCCCGGTGCCGGTCGTGAGAGCGCCATCCGCGCGATCAACGCCGCCGGTATCCAGGTGACCAGCATCCGCGACGTCACCCCCATCCCCCACAACGGCTGCCGGCCGCCCAAGCGGCGCCGGGTTTAAGAGAGGAGGAGAGACATGGCACGTTACACAGACGCCGTTTGCCGCCTCTGCCGCCGCGAGGGCATGAAGCTTTATCTCAAGGGCGAGCGCTGCTTCAAGGAGAAGTGCTCCTTCGAGACCCGCAAGGGCAAGATCCCCGGCCAGCACGGCGCGGGCAAGATCAAGAAGCCCACCGGCTACGCCCTGCAGCTTCGCGAGAAGCAGAAGGTGAAGCGCATCTACGGTGTGCTTGAAAAGCAGTTCCGCCACTACTTCGAGAAGGCCGACGCCAAGAAGGGCGTGACGGGTCACAACCTGCTCGGGTTCCTCGAGTGCCGCCTGGACAACGTGATCTACCGCCTGGGCTTCGCGCCCAGCCGGTCGGCTGCGCGCCAGATGGTCATGCACGGCCACGTGCTGATCAACGGCAAGCGGGTGGACATCCCCTCCTACCAGGTCAAACCTGGCCAGGCGGTGGAGCTGGGCGCTCGCGCCAAGGAGAACGACGGCGTCAAGACCTCCGTCGAGACCTCCGCTGGTCGCGGCATCCCCAAGTGGCTCACCCTCGATGCCACCGCCTTCAAGGGCCAGGTGCTTGCCGCACCGACCCGCGAGGACATCACCCTCGACATCAACGAGCAGCTGATCGTTGAGCTCTATTCCAAGTAAGGGGGCAGGATGCTGAATCTCAGCGATTTCCAGAGGCCGCGCTTCGCCGAAGTCACCCCTGGGTCCCTCACGGATTCCTACGGCGAGTTCGTGGCCTACCCCTTCGAGCGTGGCTTCGCCACGACCGTCGGGCACAGTGTCCGCCGGGTGCTGCTCAGCAGCATCCAGGGCGCTGCCGTCACCAACGTCCGCATCAAGGGCGTGATGCACGAATTCACCACCCTTCCCGGCGTCTGGGAGGACATCACCCACGTCCTCCTGAACCTCAAGGAAGTGCCCTTCAAGCTGCACAGCAGCGAGCCCCAGACGGTGACCATCTCCGCCAAGGGCGAGGGCACGGTGACCTCCGCCGCCATCCGCTGCAACCAGAACGTGGAAGTCGTGGATCCCAACATCCACATCGCCACCCTGGGCGAGGAAGGCGAACTGGAGATCGAAATGGTGGTCCGCCTGGGCCGCGGTTTCGTCACCGCCGACCGCAACCATGACGAAAGCCTCGGTCTGGGCTTCATCCCCATGGACGCGAACCACAGCCCCATCCTCCGCGTGAACTACATCGTGGAACCCGCCCGCGTGGGCCAGAGCACCGATTACGAGAAGCTCACGCTGCAGGTCTGGACCAACGGCGCCGTCAATCCCAAGGAAGCCGTCTCCGACGCGGCCCTCATCCTGCGCGACCACTTCCTCGTGTTCGCCCGTCAGGACGAGGACTTCACCGAGATGGAGATGGGCGGAGCCACCCTCGGCAGCGAAGCCGCCAACACCTGGCTTGGCAAGTCCGTCGAGGAACTGGAACTCTCCGTGCGGGCCAATAACTGCCTGCGCAACGCCAACATCACCACCATCGGCGAGCTGGTCCAGCGGACCGAGGCCGAGCTGATGAAAACCAAGAACTTCGGCAAGAAGTCGCTCCAGGAGATCAAGGACGAGCTCGCTCGTATCGGCCTCTCCCTCGGCATGCGGCTCGAGCAGGAAGTGTAAGGAGCCCCCATGCGTCACAACGTTTCCGGCAAGCGCCTGGGCCGCACCACCAACCAGCGCAAGGCCCTGATGAAGAACCTCGCGACCGCTCTCATCGAGAGCGAGCGCATCGAAACCACCCTCGTGAAGGCGAAGGAACTCCGCAGCTATGTGGAGCCCTTCATCACCCTCGCGAAGGAAGACACCGTGGCCAACCGCCGCCTGGCGATGGCCCGCCTCGGAAGCAAGGACGCCGTCCAGAAGCTCTTCGGCGCCGACTTCCGCAAGCGTTTCGAAAGCCGCCCCGGTGGCTACACCCGCATCCTGAAGATGGCCCATCGCCTCGGCGACGCGGCCGACATGGCCCTCATCGAGTTCGTGGACTACACCCTCCCCGAGCCCAAGGCCGAGGACGCCGAGTAGACTGCCGCGTAAGAGATGAAAGCGCCCCGGGTTCCGGGGCGCTTTTTTTTCTCAGGTTTCCCTCGCGACGCAGGTGTTGTGAGGAACCAGAGACTCGTTGTGCAGGGGCCGCCTCGTTGAAATTTAGCCCACGGTCCAGGAGCCGCCTTCGTCGTCCTCGGAAACTTCGAGGAAGTCGCCCTTGCGAAGGCGGCGCCCGCGCGCGACGGTCACGGTGCAGGGCGCCTGGGCGGCGACCTGGCTGGACACGCTGCCCAGGAGGGAGCGCCTCAGCGAGCTGGCCCGGGCGCCGATCACCAGGTGGTCCACGTGGTTCGCGTTCACGTACTGCAGGATGGCGGCGGCGGGATCGGGGGATTCGAGAACGTGGAACGTGAGTCGACTTTCCTCGAGGTTCAACGGCATCGCCCAGCCACGAAGCTCGACGAGGCGCTGGTGGTGGATGTTCCGCCCCTTCGCATCCAGGGTCTGATCCAGCGTGATGCGGCCCTGCTTGAGGACGTTGAGGCAGGCCACCCGCGCGCCCGGCAGGGTGGTGAGCATGCGCGTGACGAGGGTGCGCAGCAGTTCGGCGATGGGCGCGGCTTCGGATGAGAGGTCGATGGCCACGGCGAGGATGGGCGCATCGCGCTCATGCAGGGCGGGCGCCTGGGATTTTGGGAGGGCCAGCTGGTGGTCCGCGAAGCGGCGCCTGAGCACCGTCATGAAGGGGTCCTGCTTCCGCTTCTCGGAACGGGCCGTCAGGCGGACCTGGTCGGGATGCTGGAGGGCCACGGCCAGGTGGGCCGCCGTGGGGAAGCGCCAGGCGGGGTGGACTTCCAGGCAGCGCAGGATGACTTCCTGAAGCCAGGGTGGGCAGTCCGGACAGAGCTTGCGCGGGGGCACGGGATCCCGCCAGAGCCGCCGCTTCAGGCCAGAGAGCCGCTGCGGATCGCCGAAGGGGCGCATCCCCGTGAGGAAGAAATACATGAGCACGCCCAGGGCGAACTGGTCGCTGCGGGGGTCGCGCCGGTGGCCGAGCACCTGCTCGGGCGCCATGTAGGGGGCCGTGCCGTAGGGCAGGCGGAATTCCTCGCCCATGAGGTCGGGGAGCTCGTCGTGATGGGACAGCCCGAAATCGATGAGCACGATCTCGCCGGTGGGCCGCGTGAGCAGATTGGAAGGCTTTACGTCGAGATGGACGAGGTGCTGCCGGTGCACGTCGTCCAGGGCGTTGGCGATGCTTCTCCCGAGCGCGACGACTTCGGGCCAAGGCAGGGGCAGGCGCTCCAGGGTGGGCAGCAGGGAGGGGCTGGGGATCCGTTCCATCACCAGGTAAGGCTGGACGCCGAAATCGCCCTGGGCCACGAAGCGCGGAACGTGCGGGCCCGAGAGCCGCGGCAGGATCATCTGTTCCATTTCGAATCCGACGATGGCCGCGGGATCCACGCCTTCGGACATCTTCGGCACCTTCATCATCAGGGGGCCGCTGATCCCGGGATGCGTCACCTCCCACAGGGAGGCCATGCCGCCACGGTGGATGCGCTCACCGATGAGGTAGCCGTCCAGTTCGGCGCCCGTGTGGATGCGCGGCGGTTCCATGCTCAGCGTCCCTTCCGGAGGCGGTTTGCGAGGGAGGCGGGAAGACCGGCGCGGAGAATGGCCAGGGCCGTGCCCTCCACGTCGTAGGGCACGCGATGATGGGTGATCTCGCTGCGGTCCGTGTCGAGCAGGGCGTACGAGGCGGCCGGGTTGCCGTCGCGCGATTGACCGACGGCGCCGATCACGGAAAGCCAGCGGCGGTGCCGGGGGAGCGGGATGGGAACGGATGGGACGGGTTGGAAGGACACCAACTGTCCCGTCGCGGTGATGCCGTGCAGCGCGGCGATGTGGGTGTGTCCGCAATAGACCGTCTGGGCCCGGCTGGCCTCCAGGGCCCGCTTCGCGGCAGGCCCATCGTTCACGTAGATCCAGGCGGGATAGGTCTGGGGGCTGGCATGGACATAGAGCCGGGTGTCGTCCTCGAAGCGCATGGGAAGGCAGGCGAGGAAGTCGCGCGCAGCCGGCCCCAGTTGGCCGCGGGTCCAGGCCATGGCGATCTCCGCATCGGAGGTCATGGTCTCGCGAAGTTCGGCCACGGCCTGATCGTGGTTGCCGGCCACGGCGATGGCGCCGCGGCTGGCTTCATCCATGACTCGCGCCACCACCTCCTCGGGTTCGGGGCCGTAGCCGACGTAGTCGCCGAGGAACACGAACCGATCCGCACCGGCGCCACGCGCGTGGTCCAGGCAGGCTTCCAGCGCGCGCAGATTGGCGTGGATGTCGGCCAGCAAGGCGAGGCGCATGAATGGTCCCGAAAGGAGGGGGGCTCTTGAGAATGATAGGCGTTCGCGGTTTTCGGCATCCACGGATCTCTCGATCCTTTTGGCCGTGGGGTTGACAGGAACTGGCGCCGGAAAAAGCCATGCGGCGTGGGTCCCCGCCCAGCCATGGGTATGTCTGTCGTGGTAGAGACCATTAAAAACGATGTGAAGATCCATTGCTTTCCGGAATTCGTGCCGCAATTCACACCTTCAGGAAAAGCGTATTTGGGATGGGAACCCGCTTGACCTGGCCCATGGGAAGGCGTTAGCTATGTGCAGCCAACCCCACCCATAGTGTCCCGGAGATGGTGCGCCCATCCCGGTTCTCATAGTTCACCCGCCCTCCGCAACCCGGGTTCCGAGTTTGCGGATGCAGCCATACCCGGAAACGAAGCCCGTTTCCGGCGATTCATACCGGTCGAAGCCACTTCCCAGGAGGCAACACCCTATGGCCATTGCAACGGAGCAGGTCGCTGCCAAAACCCCACTCACGAGTGAAGAACGGATGGTGATCGTCGCATCCTCCGTCGGCACGGTGTTTGAGTGGTACGACTTCTACCTCTACGCCACCCTGGCGCCCTTCTTTGCAGCGCTGTTCTTCCCGAAGGGGAACCAGACGGCGGCCCTGCTCTCGGCCTTCGCGGCCTACGCGGCGGGCTTCCTGGTGCGGCCCTTCGGGGCCCTGGTCTTCGGGCGCATCGGGGATCTCATCGGACGGAAGTACACCTTCCTCGTGACCATCATGGTCATGGGCCTTTCGACCTTTGGCGTGGGCCTCATGCCCACCTTCGCGGTCATGGGGTGGTGGGCGCCCATCATCCTCGTGACCCTGCGCCTGCTCCAGGGCCTGGCCCTGGGCGGAGAGTACGGCGGCGCGGCCACCTATGTGGCCGAGCATTCGGCGGCCAATCGCCGCGGCTACAACACGAGCTGGATCCAGACCACGGCCACCGTGGGCTTCTTCCTGGCCCTGGCGATCATCGGCGGGTGCCGGATCGGCATGACGAAGGAGAGCTTCTCCACCTGGGGCTGGCGCATTCCCTTCTGGCTGTCCATCGTGCTGCTCGGCGTGTCCGTCTGGATCCGGCTGAAGCTCCATGAGTCGCCCATCTTCCAGAAGATGAAGTCCGAAGGCAAGGGCTCCAAGGCCCCGCTCACCGACAGCTTCCTCCGCTATCCCAACAACAAGTACGCGCTGCTCTCCCTCCTGGGCGCCACCATGGGCCAGGGCGTCGTGTGGTACACGGGCCAGTTCTACGCGCTGTTCTTCATTCAGATCACGTTGAAGCTGGACTTCCTCACCACGTACATGCTGATCGGCGCCTCCCTGCTGCTGGGGACCCCCTTCTTCATCTTCTTCGGCTGGTTGTCGGACAAGATCGGCCGCCTGAAGATCATCCTCTTCGGCTGCCTCATCGCGGCCCTGACCTACTTCCCGATGTTCAAGGCGCTCACCCACTACGTGAACCCGGCCCTGGAGACCTTCCAGAATTCCAGCGTGGTCACCGTGGCTTCCGATCCGAAGGACACCACGTTCAACCTCTTCGTCGGCCCCTGGAGCAAGTTCACCGAAGTGGATCGCGTGAACGACTTCCTGACCAAGAACGGCCTCAACTTCAACAAGGTCCCCGCGGAGCCCGGCAAGATGGTGGTCACCACCATCCAGAGCGCCAAGGGCATCTCCCGCATCGAGGGCTGGGGGGCGGATCAGGAGAAGCTGCTGAAGAAGACGTTGAAGGACTACGGCTGCCCCGAGACCGCGGACCCGAAGCAGATCAACTACGGCATGACATTGCTGATCCTGTTCGTGTTCCTCATCTACGTGACCATGGTCTACGGGCCCATCGCAGCCTTCCTGGTGGAGCTCTTCCCGACGAACATCCGCTATACGTCGATGTCCCTGCCCTACCACATCGGAAACGGCTGGTTCGGCGGCATGCTGCCCCTCATCGCCACGGCCATCGTGGCCTTGAAGGGCAACATCTATTTCGGCCTTTGGTATCCCATCATCGTGGCCCTGGCGACGGTGGTGATCGGTGGTCTCTTCCTGAAGGAAACGAAGGATCGGGACATCAGTACCTACGAGCACTGAGATGAGGTTCCAGCGGCCTGGCCGCTGGCTCTAGGAGCGGCCGGGCGAGAGGGTTTCCCTCGTCCGGCCTTCCTGTCAGAAACCAGATGGGCCCCAACGAGTACTAGACAAGGTTTTCCGCGAACCGGAGAATAATCGCCACCACAGACCACCCACCTGCTGACCACGCGTGTGGATGCCCTGGGAAGCGGCGGAGACCACTCACCCCAGCCTTCCGCCTTGTTCCATTTCCCCGCATCCAAGGTACGGAGCCGACATGTCCGAAGATCTCTTCCCCGTCAAACCCCAGATCCGGGAGCGTGCCCACATCAAGACGATGGAGGAGTACCAGCGGCTCTACCGGCTTTCCCTGGATAACCCGGAATGGTTCTGGGGGGAGCAGGCGAAGACGCTGACCTGGTTCCATCCCTGGCAGTCCGTCTTCGACGCCGATTACAAGGAAGTGGATTTCTCCTGGTTCTCGGGCGGCCGCCTCAACGCCGCTTTCAACTGCATCGACCGGCATCTGCCCCACCTGGGTGACAAGACGGCCCTGATCTGGGCCCAGGATGAGCCGGGGCAGTACACCCACATCACCTACCGGGATCTGAAACACAACGTGGCACGCGTGGCCAACGTCCTGCAGCACTACGGCGTGAAGAAGGGCGATCGTGTCTGCATCTACCTGACCATGATTCCGGAGCTGGTCTACACCATGCTCGCCTGCGCCCGCATCGGCGCCGTGCATTCGGTGGTCTTCGGCGGGTTCTCCGCCGAGGCGCTCCGGGACCGCATCGTGGACGCCCACTGCCGGGTGGTCGTGACCGCCAATGAGGGCCTGCGGGGAGGCAAGCGTGTGCCCCTGAAGAAGACCGTGGACCGGGCCATCGAGGGCATGTCCATGGTGGAGACGGTCCTGGTGGCCCGGCGCACCGATGGTGATGTGCCCATGCAGCCGGGCCGCGACCTGTGGTTGGACGAGGAGACGGCCAAGCAACGGTCCACCTGCACCAATGAGTGGATGGGCGCGGAAGACCCCCTCTTCATCCTCTACACCTCCGGCAGCACGGGGAAACCCAAGGGCCTGCTGCACACGACGGGCGGATATCTGACTTATGCGGCCTTCACCCACCGCATGGTTTTCGATTACCACCCCGAGGACATCTACTTCTGCGCCGCCGACATCGGCTGGGTAACGGGGCACAGCTACATCGTCTACGGCCCGCTGGCCAACGGGGCCACGTCGGTCATCTTCGAATCCACCCCGCTCTATCCCGATGCCGGACGCTACTGGCAGATCATCGACGATCTCGGCGTGAACATCTTCTACACCGCGCCAACGGCCCTGCGCGCCCTGGCCCAGGCCGGCGATGACTGGATCCACAAGTACAGCCGCAAATCCCTGCGGGTGCTCGGCACCGTGGGCGAGCCCATTAATCCGGAAGTCTGGCGCTGGTACCACGACGTGGTGGGCGAAGGCCGCTGCACCATCGTGGACACCTGGTGGCAGACGGAAACGGGCGGCATCCTCATCACGCCGCTGCCGGGCGTCACGCCTACGAAACCCGGGTCGGCGACGCTGCCCTTCTTTGGCGTGAAGCCGGTGATCGTGGATCCCTCCACGGGCGTGCCCATCGAAGGCAACAATGTCTCCGGCGCCCTCTGTCTGGGTGCCCCCTGGCCGGGACAGGCCCGCACGGTCCACGGCGACCACAAGCGCTTCCGGGAAACCTACTTCACCCAGTACCCCGGCTACTACTTCACGGGCGACGGCGCCCGCCGGGACGAGGATGGCTACTACTGGATCACGGGCCGCATCGATGACGTGATCAACGTGAGTGGCCACCGCCTAGGCACCGCCGAGGTGGAAAGCGCCCTCGTGGCCCACGAGGCCGTAGCCGAGGCCGCCGTGGTGGGTTACCCGCATCCCATCAAGGGCCAGGGCATCTACTGCTATGTCCTGCTCAACAGCGGCTATGCGGATAACGGCCAGCAGCAGCTCATCGGGGCCCTCAAGGAGCAGGTGCGCCAGGTCATCGGCGCCTTCGCGGCCCCCGACGTCATCCACATCGCCTCGGGTCTGCCCAAGACCCGCAGCGGCAAGATCATGCGCCGCATCCTGCGGAAGATCGCCTCGGCCGAATACGACGGCATGGGCGATATCTCGACCCTGGCCGAACCGGACGTGGTCAACCGCCTCATCGAGGAGCACCAGAAGAGTTCGAACTGATGTCCTCCGGGGGTTCCTCGCTGCGCGAACACCCCCGGACCCCCGCGCAAAAGCCCGGCTGAGCCGGGCTTTTGCTTGCTGCGCTTACCCGGCATCCCTGCCGTGCTACAGGGGCAGGCTCCGCACGAAAGCGCGCACGAGGGCTTCGAAACGGCCGGCTGCGGCGGCTCCGGCTTCCAGCACTTCCTGATGGGTGAGGGCTTGGGGCAGGATGCCCGCCGCCATGTTGCAGAGGCAGGAGATCCCCGCCACGCGCATGCCTTCGTGGCGGGCGACAATGGCTTCGGGCACCGTGCTCATGCCAACCGCATCTGCGCCCATGAGACGGAAGGCGCGGATCTCGGCGGGCGTTTCGTAACAGGGCCCCGTGAGGCCGAGATACACGCCTTCGCGAAGCGTCTGACCCAACTGCGTGGCGCAGGCCTGCAGATGATTCCGGAAGGCTGGATCATAGACCGCCGTCATGTCGGGGAAGCGGGGGCCGGGCTCCACATTCGGTCCGATGAGGGGGTTGGTGCCGAAGAGGTTGATGTGATCCGAGAGGGCCATGAGGTCGCCCACGCCGAAGGTTGGATTGAGGGCCCCGGCCGCATTGGTGAGCAGCACGGCCTTGGTGCCCAGACGGCCGTAAAGGCGCATGGGCGCAATCACGAGGGGCATCGGATGGCCCTCGTAGAAATGGAAGCGGCCCGCCTGCAGGGCCACCTTGCGGCCTTCGAATTCACAGAAGACGAGCTTGCCGCCGTGTCCCGCGACGGTGGGTGCCGGGAAGCCCGGTAGGTCGGTGAAGGGGATGCTCAGGCCGGCCCTGGCCTCGGGGCTGTCGGCCAGGGCGCCGAGACCCGAACCGAGGACGATGGCCAAGTCAGGGACGAAGGGCGCCTTGGCCTTCAAGGTCCGGAGCGCGTCAGTAAAGGGCATGTCGGGCTCCCGGGCGCGAATTCAGGGTGCGGGCGTGAGGCTGAGGGTGACCGTGGTGTCGGGCTGCAGGGTCTGGCTCTTCAGGCGGATGCGCACGGGGTGATAGGTGGGCGTGCTTGAGGTCGCGGTGGGGAGGGTGATGGTCTCCGAGGAACCGCCCGAACCTGTGAAGCTGAAGGTGCGCAGGAGGCTCTTCAGGTCCACCTCGACCTGCGCGCCGGCTGGCAGCGCCGGCGTGATGACGGCATTCAGCACGCAGCGCTTGTCGGTGGTCAAGCTGAATCCGGCGTAGCTGATCTCACCCTGGGAAAGGTTGGGGTAGGTCCCGCCCGCCTGGATGGCCTTGGACATGCTCAGCCGCGCGGAAGGGAAGGGATTGACGGGGTCAATGCCCCAGTTCGCGGCAAAGGAGGCATAGGGGCCGGTCACGGGGCGGGGCCACGTGATCCCGACGGGAGCCGTGAGGGTCGTCAACACGGAATCCGTAAAGATGGGGGCGAGGTCGACGGGTTCACCCGAGGCAAGGGTTTCCTTCAACCGATTAAGTTGGGTGTAGATGTTGAGGGGCTCGAGGTCATGGGCCGTGGTGCTGGTGGTGGTGCCACTGGTCAGGCTTGTCGGGGCCTGGAAGAAGCGGGCCGCCGCGAGGGGATTGATCTTGGCCCAGTCCGAGGCCAGACCCGGGGAGGACAGGCTGTTGGCCTTGAGGATGATGCTCCAGGCGAGGGCCCGGAGGGCGGGTGCGGAGTAGGGGGTCTTCTGGTCGGCACTGAGCGAACTGGTATCTCGGATATCCAGCACGGAGACGACGGAGGTGCCGTTGGTGTCCGCCAGGTAGGGGGACTTGAGCAGGTTGGCGGCCATGGCCTCGGCGAGGCCTTCGATGCGCGCCAGGTCAGGGCTCAGGTCCGTCCAGGGTGCACTGGGGGGGAACAAGGGATTGGTCTGGATGCCGAAGGTGCGGCCGACATTGCCGTTGAACAGGGCGGCCCTCGCAAGCAGGGGAAGGATCACCCCTTCGTCCCAGGCGTCGTCATTGGAGGCATCCCCGCGGATGGAGCCGAAGTAGTGGTAGCTCGCGGTGGCCGCGTCATAGGCCTGGGGGAAGAGCGGGCGGTTGAATTCGATGAAGGAGCCCCGGGTTTCGGAATGACCGGGCCAGTAGTGAAGGTCCAGCGGTGTGCCACCCAGGATCGTGCCGTGGTTCACCGCGAAGGTGGCGAAGGTGTCCCCGATGCCGAGGATGCGGCTGCCGCTCCCCTGGCCTGTGGTGCGGCCCGGCTGGCTGGTCTCAAGCACCGCCTGTTCGACGAAGAGGGAAGGCTGGCTATCACTGGTGACGGAGGCATTCACCAACCACCAGGTGTCGTTCAGGCCCACCGTGAACCTCACGGTGGTATCGGCCGAGAGGTTCGAAGCCGGAGCCACGGAATCGGTGGGGGCGGAGCCATCGACGGCCTTGCGAAGGGCGTAGCGGAGCCGGCTGGAAACCTCGGTCGGGCTGTTGACCCCGTTCGGTTCGGCCACCAGGTTGATCGTGGTGCCGCTTACGCCACCGTTGAAGGAACTCAGAACCTCGATCATGGTGGGCCTGCCCTTGGTGGCGGACAGGGAGTAATTGCCACTTGTGTCGGTATAGGTCGAACCGGCCAGGATCCAGGCATAGGTGAGGGTACCGTCGGGCTTGGTCTGATCCACCTTCTGAAAGACGCGGACCGCCACGCCTCGGGCCGGCAGGCTCTTCAGATTGGAAGCCACGGTGGCATCCACAAGCCCGGTGGGCTTGCCATCGCCGTCCACGGCAAGGGGGACACGTGAATAAGTGACGCTGCCCGTGATGATCGCCGAAGGATCCGAGGCCGCGTTGCCGCCGCGCTTCCCGTGGCAGGCCAGGGCCAGGGCCAGAAGCAGGGTGGCCCCCAGGGTCTGGAGGAAAGCTCGGTACAGCGGCATGACCACCTCGAAACGGCGAAAGGACCTAGTCTATCACGGCCTCCGGGGCCGATCCCGCGGGGGAATCGGGAGGCCGCGCTCTCTTCCTGTGCTGCGGAGGACGGGGAAGTTCTGGCCGAGCGGACAGGTTCTCTAGCGTGTCGAGCTGGATCCCAGCAGGGCGTTCTGGGCGGCCAGTTCGGCCGGGATCTCTTCTTCATCGTTGAGGGCCGGCAGCGGGTTGCGCTGCACGCCGTCGATCTTGAGCTCGAAGTGGAGGTGGGGACCGGTGGCATTGCCCGTGCGCCCGACCTCGGCGATCTTCTGCCCCCGGCGGACGATGTCGCCGGTGTGGACGAGGTTCAGCTTGTGGTGACCGTAGAGCGTGACCACGCCGTTGCCGTGATCCACCACCACGTAGTTCCCGTACCCCTTGTGCTTTCCGGCGACGAGCACCTGGCCGTCCAGCGCGGCGAAGACGGAGGTGCCCATGGGTGCGTTGAGATCGATGCCCTTGTGGCGGCCTTTGTAGCGAACGCGCTTCTTCCGCTGGTTCTTCACACGGACGGTCTTGGTCCGCATGCGGGGGCCCCAGGCGGAGCTGATGGTTCGCGTCTCCACGGGCCAGAGCAGGTCGAGGCGGTCGGGGTCGGCCGGAGCGAAGGTGGGCAGGAGGGCGTTGAGCTCCGATTCCGTCACGGGAGGCATGACCTGCTGCATGCGGGCCAGGAGCTGGGCGGGCGTGCCGGGGGCCTGGTGGGGGTCCAGGCTCAGGAGTCGCACGGCTTCACCCGAGGGAACCGTGCCGCGCACCTGGTAGGGCAGCAGCTGTTCCAGGTGGGGCATGGGCGTGGGGACGACGGCTGGCGTGCCGGGCAGGGCCGCGAGGGCGGGGCGGGGCGCCGCACTTTCCGTTTCGAGGTGAGTGACTTCCTGGGCCACAGCGGCGCCGTGCCGAATGGTGAGGCGCGTGCCGACGGCCAGCTTCGTCAGGCTTTTGCCGGGGTTCAGGGCGGCCAGCTCGGCCAGGCTCAGGCCGCTCTGCCGGGCCACGGAAGCAGCGGTCTCGCCCTTTCGGACGACGTGGACGGTGCCAGCGGGGTGGGCGGCGGGCCGGGAATGGGACTTCTTGGAGGGGCGCTTCGGGACGGCTTGGAGGCCAAGGCTGAAGGACGCTAGAACAAGGGTCAGAACGGCAAGACGCATGGGGGAACTCCCGGCTGGAACGGAAAAGCCTGCTTCGCTAGGCCTCCATGAGGGGGTCGTGACCCCGGTGCTCGATGATTTGGAAAAGTCCAATCCCCATCCTACCGGGGGTGGGCGGGCTTTGAAATGCAAATGTTTTCCAACTAGGGGTCCCTGGATCAGGGCTCCCAGGGACATCCGGCCCAGGGCAGGGTGATAAGTCCCCTTTTTCCACCTTCTTTTCGGAGTAGCCGGGCCGGGCCGAGGCTCATGTGATGGCTCACGGCCTTCAGCATGTCGTAGAGCACCAGCAGACCTACGCTCACGCCCGCCAGGGCTTCCATCTCGATGCCGGTCCGGCCTTCGCAGCTCACCTGGACCCTCAGCCAGGCGCGCCGCTGGGTCGGATCCCAGTGATGAATCACATCGACCGCCTCGACGGCCAGCGGGTGGGCCAGGGGGATCAGGTCCGAGGTCCGCTTCACGCCGCCCACGGCTCCCAGGCGGGCGACGGACCAGGGATCCCCTTTGGGACCGCCACCCCGCGTGAGGGCCTCGGCGGCCGCCTCGTCCAGTTCCAGGTAGCCCGCGGCCACGGCCAAGCGGCGGGTCACGGCCTTGGCGGAGACGTCCACCATCACGGGACGGCCTTCTGGGTCGAGGTGCGTGAGTTCGGCCATCATGCACTCCAGGCAAGCAGGATGTCCCGCAGCGCGGCCGTGTCCGGCGCGTAGGCCCGGGGTCCGCAGGCCGCCAGGGCCTCCTGATCGTAGAACCCGTGGCCCACGGCCAGGCTGGGCACCCCGGCGGACCGGGCCATGTCCAGGTCGAAGGGGGTGTCGCCCACCATGACGATGTCCTCTGGGGCGAGACCGGTCAGGGACTGCAGCTGTTCCAGGGACTCGGGGTGGGGCTTGCCGTGGGTGACCTCGTCGGGGGTGATGATGGGATCGAAGAGAGGTTCCCAGTCCCACTGGGCCATCTGGCGCAGGAGGGGCACCCGACGCTTGGAGGTGACGACGGCCATGCGCTGGCCGCGCCGGTTCAATTCCTTCAGCAGGTCGGGAATGCCCTCGAAGGGCTGCATCAGGTGCTCATGCTCGGCGTGGCCGAAGCTGCGGTAGGCCTTTAGGACCGTGTCGAAGTCCAGGCCCAGGGGGCCGAAGGTGTGGCGGATGCCGGCTTCCACAGGCAGGCCGACGCACTTCAGCCATTCGACCATGACGGATCTGGGCTGTCCCAGGGCGTCCAGGGCGTGGGCCATGCCCGCCTCGATGAGGGGACGGCTGTCCACCAACGTGCCGTCGAAGTCCCAGGCGATTAGTTTCAAGGAAGCCTCCAGGTCTCCATAATGGCAGACCGCGCGGCCGGGCTTTGCCCGGCCGCGCGGTGGGGGGCTCCGGGGGGGACTTCGCGAGCGTCAGCGAGCAGGCGGTCCCCCCCGGATGGCATCAGGCCGAAGGCAGGTGCAGGGCCTGGGCGAAGGTGGCGTCGGTGGCCTTTTGAAGGTCGGCCACCACGGCGGGGGGCACGGGGGAATCCACGGACAGGATGACCATGGCCTCGCCCTTCATCTCTCGCCGCCCCAGGTTCATGAAGGCGATGTTGATGTCGTGCTGGCCGAGGAGGGTGCCGATCTTCCCGATCATGCCGGGGCGGTCCAGGTAGCTCAGCAGCAGCATGTGGGGCTCGGGGAGGAAGTCCATGGCGTAGTCCCGCAGGCCCACGATGCGGGGCGAGCCTTCGAAGAGGGTGCCGGAGATCACGCGGGCGCCGCCGGGCCCCTCCAGTGTGAGGGTGACCAGGTTCGAGAAGGCGCCGCCCTGGGTGGACCTGCGTTCCTCCACCACCAGGCCCATGCGCTCGGCCACCAGGCCCGCGTTCACCATGTTCACGGGCTGGTCCGTGGCCCGGTCCAACAGGGCCGCCAAGCCGCTCACCGTGAGGGGCGAGCAGTCGTGATGGGCGATGGCGCCACTGAATCCGAAGGTCACGCGGTCCAGGTTGCCCTTCATGAGCTGGAGGCCGAATTCGCTGAGCACGGCCATGAGCTTGAAGTAAGGGCGCATCTGATCCATCACGGCCGGGTCGAAGCGCGGCAGGTTCACGGCGTTCTCCAGGGGCGCGCGGTCCAGGTAGGCGAGGATCTCCCTGGACACGTCGACGGCCACGTTCACCTGGGCCTCCTGGGTGTTGGCGCCCAGGTGGGGCGTGACCACCAGGCGTTCCTGGGCGATGAGCTGCTTGAGCGTCTCGGTCACCGGGGGTTCCTCGGACCACACATCTACGGCCGCCAGGGCCACCTTGCCGGACTGCAGGGCCGCCAGCAGCACGGGCTCGTCCAGGATGCCGCCCCGAGCCACGTTGAGGAGGATGACGCCCTCCTTCATGAGCGCCACCTGGTCGGCGCCGATCATGCCGCGGGTTTCTTCATTCAGCGGTGTGTGGACCGTGATGATGTCGCAACTGCGGCAGAGTTCGGCCAGATCCACCAGGCGCACGCCCAGATCCTGGCCGCGCTTGGCGCCGATGTAGGGGTCGCAGCCCAGCACCTCGCATTCGAAGGCCTTGAGGCGCGTGGCCACGCGGCCGCCCACCTTGCCCAGGCCGATGACGCCGGCGGTCTTGCCCTTCAGTTCGACGCCCGTGAACTTGGCGCGCTTCCACTCGCCGGACTTCAGGCTCTGATTGGCGGCAGGGATGTGGCGGCAGGCCGAGAGCAGGAGGGCCAGGGTGTGCTCGGCGGCGCTGTTGGTGTTGCCGAAGGGTGCGTTCACGACGATGACGCCCTTTGAGCTGGCGTAATCCACATCCACGTTGTCGATGCCCACGCCGGCCCGGGCCACGATCTTCAGATTGGTGGCGGCATCCAGCAGGGCCTTGTCCACCGTGGTGCCACTTCGGGTGATGATGGCGTCGTACTCGCCGATGCAGGTGTGAAGGGCCTCGCGGGAGAGGCCCAGGCGCACGTCGAGATGAATGCGGGGATCCGCCTGAAGGAGGGCTAGACCTTCGCCGGTCACCTCGTCGGTCACGATGATCTTCATGGGACTCCGCCTTCGGGTGTGCCTACAGGAGATGAAGGGAATCCCTTCACCATACCGTCGGAATCCCGGCAGAACAAGGCAGAGCGGTGGTTCTTACTTCTTATAAATGCCCGCGCCGAAGATGAGGTTGTCCCAGACCTCGATGTAGCTGGTCTTGGGTTCCTTCTTGCCGTCCTTCGGGTTCAGGTATTTGTAGTCGTGCCATCCCTTTCCTTTGGATTTGGCGAGACGGATGCGCTCCTGCACGAACTCCACACCGTCCGGATCCTTGGCCTTGAACTGGTTGACGCCCACCTTGGAGGCGCCCTGACCATGGGCCAGTACCTTGCCGTCCATGTCGTAGACGAAGACATAGAGTTCGCCGCCGTACTTATGGAAGCGACCACCCGCGCGGGTGATCTCCTTGAAGGCGGCCTCCTTGCCATTGGTTTTGGCGAAGGCGATGGCCTCCTTCACGAGGGCTTCCACCTCCACCGGGGAAACATCCTGGGCGGCCAAAGTGAGGCAGAGGGCGGGAAGGAAGTAGAGGGACGCGAGTGGGGATCGCATGGTGACTCCGGGACGCAACCTTCGTTTCGGTCAGGTCCCACCCGAAGTTGAACCTGGGGGTCAGTTCCCTTGGTCCGGCAGGGGCTCGGTCTCGGTACCGTACACGCCCTCCCACTTGGCGATGACCACGCTGGCCAGGCCGTTGCCGATGACGTTCACCGTCGTGCGGGCCATGTCCATGATCTCGTCCACCGCCAGCAGCATGGCAATGCCCGCCTCCCCCGGCAGGCCGAAGCTGCCGCAGGTGGCGGCGATGATCACCAGCGTGGCGCGAGGCACGCCTGCCACGCCTTTGCTGGTGAGCATGAAGGTGAAGACCATCAGCAGCTGCTGGCTCAGGCTCATATGAATGCCCGCCGCCTGCGCGATGGTGAGGCTGGCCAGCACGAGGTAGAGGGTCGATCCATCCAGGTTGAAGCTGTAGCCCGTGGGGATGACGAAGCTGGCCACGCGGCGCGGCACGCCGAAGCGCACCACCTCTTCCAGCAGCTTGGGGAGGGCGGCCTCGCTGCTGGCGGTGCTGAAGGCCGTCAGGGCCGGATCCTTGATGGCCTTCACGAAGCCCAGGATGCGGATGCCCGCCAGCCAGGCCACGGGCACGAAGACGAGGAGGAAGAGCAGGCAGAGGGCAAGGTAGAGGCTGCCCACCAGCAGGCTGTACTGCTTGAGCAGGTGGAACACGGCGGTCCAGCCCTTGATCAGCGTGCCGTTCACCACGTGCCCGGCGGCCATGTGACTGACGTTGTAGGCCATGGCGCCGAATACCCCCAGGGGCGTGAGCTTCATGACCAGGTCGGTGTACTTGAACATCGTCTGGGCGACGCCGTCGAAGAATGCCAACACGGGTTTGCCGCGTTCGCCCACCTTGGTGAGGGCGATACCGAAGAGGGCCGCGAAGATCACGACGGGCAGGATGTCCCCCTCGGCCGCGTGCTGGATCAGGTTGGAGGGGAACATGTGGAGGGCGATCTCCCATCCGGTCTTCGCTTTCACGGCCGCCACCGCCGTGTGGGCCCCCAGGTCCATGGGCAGATTCGCCCCAGGCTTCAGCCAGTTGCCCACGGCTAGGCCGATGAAGAGGGCCAACGTGGTGACGATCTCGAAGTAAAGCAGGGCCTTGGCGCCCATGCGCCCCACGGCGCGGATGTCGCCGGTCTGCGCGATGCCCACGATGATGGTGGACAGCAGCAGGGGCACGATCAGGCCCTTGATGAGGCTGATGAAGGCCTTGGAGAGGAAGCGGAAGCCGTCGTAGGCCCAGGGATACTGATCCTGGGGGAGGAAGCCGCCCAGCAGCACGCCCAGGGCGAGGCCGAGGAAGATCCAGAAGGTACTTGAGCGGTACCAGGGGCGCTTCTCGGTCACGGGAACCTCACAAGGAATTCGGCAAGTTTCGCATGGGGTTTCGTTTGCTGACCCGCGGTAGGATTGAACTCTGTTTTGGAGTCAATGGATGGCCACGGCCAAACGCTTGAACTGGTTGAACACCCTCTTCCTCACGGGAACCCTGGCGGCCGCCGTGGTGCTCGTGCCCCTGCGCCTGTGGACCTCCGGTCTGCGCTGGAGTGAGGTGCTGGTGTTCGCGGCCATGACCTTCGCCATCGGCACGGCCATCAGCGGCGGCTACCACCGCCTCTTCAGCCACCGGGCCTACAAGGCCTCCTGGCCCGTGCGCTTCCTCTTCCTCTGCTTCGGGGCGGCGGCCTTCGAGAACTCGGCCCTCAAGTGGTCCAGCGATCACCGCGTGCACCATCGGCACGTGGACACGGACCAGGATCCCTACGCCATCGCCAATGGCTTCTGGTACGCCCACTGGACCTGGGTGATGGAAGCCAAGGCTCTGCCCCTGGCGGGCGTGGCGGATCTGGAGAAGGACCCCCTCGTGCGCTGGCAGCACCGGCACCATTTCCTCATCGGCGCCGTGGTGGCCACGATTCCGCTTTGGATCGGGCTCGCCACGGGCAATGTTCTCGGCCACCTCGTCTTCGGCGTGGCCCTGCGCATCGTGATGACCCATCACACGACCTTCTTCATCAACAGCGCCGCCCACATGTTCGGCAGCCGCCCCTACACGGACGCCAACACGGCCCGCGACAACTGGGTGCTGGCGCCCCTCACCTACGGCGAGGGCTACCACAATTTCCACCACCTCTGGCAGTGGGACTACCGCAACGGCGCCCTCTGGTACCAGTGGGACACCACCAAGTGGCTGCTCAACATCCTGGGCTGGATGGGCCTGGTGGGCCAGTTCCGGCGCGTCTCGGCCGCCGCCATGACCCGGGCCCGCCTCCACATGGAGGAAAAGCGCCTGCGCGAGCGCCTGGCCCTGGCCAGCCCCGGCGTGGCCTCGCCCATGCACGATCGCTTGGCCGCGGCCCGGGTGAAACTGGATGGCGCCCTGGCCACCCTGCACGAACGGCACGAGGCCTGGCAGGCCAAGAAGGCCGAATGGCGGGCCAAGGGATCAGCCAAGGCCGAGGCCTGGCGCGAGGCCAAGCTCGAATGGGAGGCCGCCATGGTCCAGCACCGGGCCGATCTCAAGATGGCCTGGCTCGAATGGAAGGCGGCCCGTCTCGAAATCCGCTCGTCCCTCGTCTACGCGTAACCCACCCCATCTGATGTACCAGGGCCTGCAGTTCGGGGCCCGGCATGGGATACTGGTGGCTTGATCTTTGGAGGACTCGTGGCTCAATTCGACCTCATCGTCATCGGCTCCGGCCCCGGCGGCTACATCGCCGCCATCCGCGGTGCCCAGTTGGGATTGAGCACGGCCCTCGTGGAGAAGGACGCAGGCCTCGGCGGCACCTGCCTTCACCGCGGTTGCATCCCCGCCAAGACCTGGCTGGAGACGGCCCACCGCTTCGAGCAGATGCAAGATGCGGGCGACTACGGCATCGACGGCGTGGACGGCAAGGGCCTGAAGGCGAACCTGGCCACCATCGTCAAGCGCAAGGGCCGCATCGTTCTGAAGAACGCCAAGGGCATCGAGTTCCTCATGAAGAAGAACAAGGTGACCGTGCTGAAGGGCTTCGGCAAGCTGCTGGGCGGCGGCAAGGTGGAGGTGGCCGGCGAGGTGCACGAGGCCAAGCGCATCATCCTGGCCACGGGATCCGCGCCCAAGCCCATTCCGGGCCTGGAAACGGATGGCGTTCGCGTGATCAACAGCGACCACATCCTGGACCTCACTGAGCTGCCCTCGCACCTCGTGATCCTGGGCGCGGGCGCCATCGGCGTGGAGTTCGCCTCCGTGTTCAGCCGCCTGGGCTCCAAGGTGACCCTCGTGGAATTCATGGATACCATCCTGCCCCTGGAGGACGAGGACATCGGCCTCGAGCTGGCCAAGATCCTCAAGAAGTCCTACAAGATCGACGTGCGCACCAAGACCAAGATCACGCGCATCGAGAAGCGCGCGGATGGCGTGGTGTGCTTCCTCGAAGGCGAGACTCCCGGCGAAGTCGTCGGCAGCCACCTGCTGGTGGCCGTGGGCCGCGCCCCCCAGGTGGACGGCATCGGCATTGAGAAGACCAAGGCCCAGGTGGACCGCGGCTGCGTGGTGGTCGACAAGTTCATGCAGACCGGCGAGCCCGGTCTCTACGCCATCGGCGACATCGTGCGCACGCCCTGGCTCGCCCACGTGGCCAGCGACGAGGGCATCGTGGCCGCCGAGCACGCGGCGCAAAGCCTCGGCAAGGACGTGCATCCCCACCCCATCCGCTACGACCGCTTCCCCGCCTGCACCTACTGCGATCCCGAAGTGGGCTCCATCGGACTCAGCGAAAAGGCGGCGAAGGCCAAGGGCTATGACGTGCAGGTGGGCAGCTTCCCCTTCGCGCCCATGGCCAAGGCCAACATCGTCGGCGAGCCCCACGGCTTCATCAAGATTGTCGCCGACAAGAAGTACGGCGAGATCCTCGGCATCCACATCCTCGGCCCCAAGGCCACGGAGCTGGTGGCTTCCAGCGTGGCGCTGATGGGCGGCGAGTTCACGGTGGATGAGCTCATCAACACCATGTATCCGCACCCCACGCTGAACGAGGTCTTCCCCGAGGCCGCGCGGGCCGTCTACGGGCGCGCCCTGAACATGTAAATCGAGACCGCCTGCGACCTTTCATCGAGGTCCGGGTGTGATTAACCTTCCGAACCTCCTGGCCGATACCAATGGGATCAGTCAGGAGGTTTCTTTCGAATGCCCATTTCGGAAACCCAGCGGCTGATCCTCCACAACCAGGTCACCGACATCCTCGCCGAGGCCTCGGATCTGAATGCGGCCGCTGCGGGCTGCCTGAAGGCCATCGGCGCCGGGGCCGGCTGGACCTGGGGCAGTCTGTGGATGCTCGATGAGGCCGCCGGGGACCTGCGCATCCACTCCACCTGGAGCGCGCCGGATTTCCACGACGAGGATTTCAAGGCGGCTTCGACGAAGCTGAGATTCGCGCCCGGCCAAGGGCTCCCGGGCCTGACCTGGTCCGAGGGACGTCCTTACTGGATGGAAGACCTCCTGGTGGATGAGCGCTTCCTGCGGCGCGAGTCCGCCCGGAAGGCGGGGCTGCAGAGCGGGTTCGCCTTCCCGGTGCGCCTGCAGGAGCGGGTGCTGGGCGTCATGGCCTTCTTCGCCAGCCGACGCCGCGCCTCCGATGCGGAGTTCGTCGAGATGATGGCCTTCCTCGGGAGCCAGATGGGACAGTTCATCGAGCGGAAGCTGGCCGAGGAGCGCCTGAAGCGCAGCGAGGAACGCTACCGGACCGTCATCGAGCAATCCGGCGAGGGCATCTACCTCTTCGACCTGGACAGCGGCCAGATTCTGGAAACCAACCCCGCCTTCCGCCAGCTCCTCGGCTACGGCCTGGAGGAGATGGGCGGCCTCAGACTCGTGGATGTCATTGCCCACGACGGCGCCTCCATCCAGGCCAACGTCCAGAAGCTTCGGGACAACGGCCGCTTCCGCATCGGCGAGCGGAAGTACAAACGGAAGGACGGCTCCCTCGCCACGGTCGATGTCACCCTCAACCGTCTGCCCCTGCCGGGCGGAGCCCTCGCCGTGGCCATCGTGCACGACCTGTCCGCCCGAAGGCAGGCCGAGGCCGAGCGGGACCACCTCGTCGAGATCATGGAGGCCACTTCGGATTTTGTCGGGATCGCCGATCCAGAGGGACACGCCATCTACGGCAACCGGGCCATGCGCCACCTGCGCGGACCCGATTCACCCGAGCTGAACCGGCCCATCAGAGAAGCCCATCCGCCGTGGGCGATGCGGATTTTGGTGGAAGAAGCCCTGCCCACCGCCAGGCGGGAGGGCCTCTGGCGCGGGGAAACGGCCTTCCTCGACGCCGAGGGGCGCGAGGTGCCCATCTCCCAGCTGATCCTGGCCCACCGTGACCCCGAAGGGCAGGTGCGCTTCTTCTCCACCGTCGCCCGGGACATCTCCTCGGAAAAGGCCAAGGAGCTGGACCTTCAGAACGCGGTGAAGCGGCTGGAAGACCTGCGCTTCGCCGTGGACGAATCGACCATCTTCGCCATCACGGATGCGCGCGGCGTCATCACCGAAGTGAACTCGCGATTCTGCGAAGTCTCGGGCTATACGCGCGAAGAGCTGATCGGGAAGACCCACGCGATCCTCAAGTCGGGCCAGCATTCGAAGGCCTTCTTCAAGGAGATGTGGGAGGCCATCACCGCGGGTCGCGTCTGGCGCGGGGAAATGAAGAACCGCGCCAAGGACGGCACCTTCTACTGGGTGGACACGACCATCGTGCCCTGGCTGGACGCTGAAGGACGGCCCGAGCGGTACATGGCCCTGCGCACCGTCATCACGGAAAAGAAGCGCGCCGAGGAGGCCCTGCTGCGCCGCGAGAAACAGCTGGAAGCCCTCGTGGCGGCCGCCCGCGAGATCAACACGGACCTGGACATCCACCTGGTCATGCGCCGCCTGGTGGAATCGGCGCTGCGTCTGACCGAGGCCACCCACGGCACCTTCGGGATGCTGGACGACAATCAGCTCGTCTTTCACGAGGCGCTCCTGCATGGGGACTGGTCCCCCTTCCACATCACCTTCAGGCGGGGCGAAGGCGTTCCGGGCTACGTGATGGAGACATGCCAGCCCTACGTGTCCAACGAGGCCAGGACCGATGCCAGGATCCTGCCCGAGGTGCACCGCCGGCTGGATCTGTACAACCTCGTGAGCCTTCCGATCCTGGGGCGAAAGGGCGAGCTGCTCGGCGCGATCCAGATCCACAACACGCGGGATCACCGCCCCTTTGATGCCTCCGATGTGGCGGTGCTGCAGGGCCTGGCGGCCAATGCGGCCGTGGCCCTGGAAAACGCGCTGCGCCTGGAAGAGGAACGGCGCCGGGACGAGGCGTTGCGCCATACCCAGAAGCTCGAAAGCCTCGGCCTGCTGGCCGGGGGCATCGCCCACGACTTCAACAACCTGCTTTCGGCCATCCTCGGCAACCTGGGCCTGGCGGTGATGGAGACGCCCGAGGATTCCGCCGCGGCCCGGCACCTGCAGAACATCGACCGCGCCGTGACGCGCGCGGCGGACCTCACCCGCCAAATGCTGGCCTATGCCGGCAAGGGCAAGCGGCTGGTGAAGCGTGTGGATCTGAACGCCTCGGTGGAAGACCTGGCGCGCCTGCTGGAGGCCTCGATCTCCAAGAAGATCCAGCTGGTCCTCACCCTTCGTCCGGGCCTTCCGGGCCTGCTGGCGGACCCTTCCCAGATTGAGCAGCTCATCATGAACCTGGTGATCAACGCCGCCGATGCCATCGGGGAGGCCGAAGGCACCATCCAACTGGAAACGGGGCTGCAGACCCTGGACGAAGGTGAACTCGCCGAACTGTTCCCGGGTCAGACCATGGAACCGGGAACGTTCCTCACGCTGGATGTCTCGGATGACGGATCCGGCATCCCGCCGGAGATCCTCAATCGCATCTTCGATCCCTTCTTCACCACCAAGACCCGGGGTCGGGGCCTGGGCCTGTCGACGATGCACGGCATTCTCCGCGCCCAGGGCGGCGGCATCCACATCTGCACCGAACCGGGGCGCGGGACCACCTTCCGGGTGTTCCTGCCCGAACTGGCCGAGGGATCCGCGGTCCACGAGACGCGGGCCGAGGCCCGGCCCTGGCGGGGGCACGGCACCGTGCTCGTGGTGGACGACGACGACGTCGTGCGGGCCACCGTGCGCGCCCAGGTGGAGTCCATGGGCTTCCAGACCCTGGAGGCCCGCGACGGGCTGGAGGCCCTGAACGCCTACGCTGGGCACGCGGGCCACGTGGACCTGGTGATCATGGATTTCACCATGCCCCACCTGGATGGCCGGGAGGCCCTGGAAGGCATCCGGGCCATGGACCCGCAGGCCCTCGTGATCCTGTGCAGCGGCTATGAAGAAGATGCCGCCCCGCAGGAGGGCGCGGTGGAGACGCCTTCGACCTTCCTCCAGAAGCCCTTCCGCATGGAGGATCTGAGGCGGGCCGTCCGGGAGGTGATGGAAGCGGGGGGAGGCGACGACATCGCCCGCCTGGGCTAAAGACCCTTCAGGAGCCGATCGCGCAGTTCGGGCGACAGCTTCTTGCCGTGCATCTTGTCCTTTTCGAGCATGGCCTTGAACCGCGCGTTCTTGAGCATCTCCGCACCGCTCACCTTTCGGTCCCAGGCCTCCTGCGCTGTGGCTTCCAGCATTTCCATGAGGCCCATGCGGTAGTAGATGGCCATCTTCAGGGCGTAGGCGTCGGGGTCCATGGGCGCATTGTCGGGCGTGGCGTCGATGACTTCCTGCACGAGCTTGAGGGCATGCTCGGGCTTGGCGTCCATCTGGCGCGCAGCCTCTTCGAGCACCACATCGTTCATGTGGGGGCTGACCACCGGGGCTTCGGGCTTGCGCGGACGCCGCAGCGCCCACCATCCGCCCCCCGCGGCCAGCAGCGCGAGCGCCAGCCCCAGCGGCCATCGCAGCGAGCGCCGACGGGTGGCGGTTTCGGAAGGGTGGTCTCCGCGTCCGGTCTTTCCCGCCAGGGCGACGGTGGCGTCATCCAGCGGGGCCACCCAGGTGGGATTCTTGGCGGCGCGCAGGGCCCTGGCGGCTTCGGCGGCCCCTGAAAACCGCACTCCGGGATCCTTGGCGAGGAGGCGGCAGGCGAGGGCCTTCACGGAGGGGCTCACGCCCTCGAAGACCGTGTCCTCCAGCGGCCGGGGCTCGTCGTGGATGATGGTGTAGACCATGGCGCCCGTGGTGCCGCCCCGGAAGGGTTTTTCGCCGCTCAGGCCCTCGTGCAGCATGACGCCCACCGAGAACAGGTCGGAGGCCGGCTCGGCGTGGCCGGTGCGCAGATACTCGGGGGCCATGTAGGCCAGGGTGCCCACCACCTGGCCTGTCTGAGTCAGGTCGCCCTCGCTCAGCTTGGCCACGCCGAAATCCATGATCTTGGCGTGCAGGCTGCCTTCTTCGCGCAGCACCATGACGTTGCTGGGCTTCACATCGCGGTGGATGATGCCGTGCTTGTGGGCCTGGGCCAGTCCTTCGCAGACCTGGGCGAGGATCTCCAGCAGGTCCGAAGGCGTGAGCTCGTCGCGGTTGAACAGGGTGGCGAGGTCCTCACCCGGCACGTATTCCATCACCAGGTAGAGCAGGTCGCCGTCGGTGCCGAATTCGAAGACGGTGACGACGTTGGGATGATGGAGCAGACCCGCCGCCTTGGCCTCGCGCGCGAAGCGGTCGCGCAGGTCCACACCCGCGGTCTCGCCGACGAGGGAGGGCCGGATGGTCTTGATGGCGACCTCGCGCCCGATGCCCGGGTCACGGCCGAGGTAGACCTCGCCCATGGCGCCCTGGCCCAGGAGGCGGAGGATTTCGAATTTGCCGATGTGGGTGCGCATGCGATTCCGGGATTCCGGATTCTGCCATGAAAGCGAATCCGATCCGCCGTGCCTTTCGTTCCCCGATGGGTCTTTCAGCACCGCGCGCAGAAATGCGGCGGGCCGGGCAGGCGCGACAGATTCGCCAGGGCCAGTTCCCAGGCATGGAGGGGGCCGCGGAACACCGCGATCTCGGGCGTGAGCGTGCGCAGGGCGTGGAGGGGCGCGGGATCCCCGGGCAGGGGAAGGAAGGGCACGGGCGCCTCCGTGGCCATCCGCAGCGCGGCCCGCAGCGCATCCGTGAGAGGCGTGGCGAAGGGCAGCTCCAGGGGAGGCACGCGCAGTTGCGCGCCTTCAGGAAGGGAGACACCGGGCCAAAGGTCCGTTTCGAAACCCTCCGGCACCGGCCGCCATTCCGGTTGGCGGAACACCTGCTTCCGGCGGCCCTTTTCCCAATCCGGAAGAAAGGCCTTCAACTCCGCCTTTTCCAGCGGCCCCATGGGCGCCTTCGCGAGGGGCGCGGGAACCTCACAGGTGATGCGTCCGGGCAGGCGCAGCGCCAGCATGGGCGCATCACCCAGCCAGGGCAGGCCCGCATCGAGGGCGGCCACGAGGGCGCCGAGGCGGCGGCGGTGGGTTTCGAGCGCGGCCCGCAGATCGCAGTCGGGCAGAGGCAGGAGGGCGAGCAGGTTCAGCTGCAACCCACCGGCCTGGGCGCGCGCCGCGGCTTCCAGCGGCTCGCGCAGATCGGCCGCGTCGCGTCCGAGCACGGCCACCTGGGGCAGGCCATGGGCCTGGAGGCGCTCCACCAGCAGGAGGCCGCCGCCGGCGCCGCTGAGCAGCGTCCCGCCCAGATCGGCGGCGAGGCGGAGGGCGGCGGGATCCATCATCCGAGGCGCTCCACGAGGATCTCGCGGCGGCGATCCAGGTAGGCGGCGGCCGTGGGCAACAGCGCCAGGTGGGCCAGCAGGGTGAGGCCGAAGAGCAGGGCCATGAGGGGCACGAGCCAGGCGGGCGCCAGCCAGGCGCAGAGGGCGAAGGCGCCACCGAAGAGGCCCGTCCACAGGCCCGACGTGGCCAGGCTCAGCATGCCGACGGCGAAGGGCATGTTGCTGTTCTTCAGGCTGTTCATGGCCATGGGGCGAGGCGCCCAGAGCGAAGTCCACTGGCCGACGCAGCCCTGGGCGAGGAAGACGCAGCCCAGCATCAACACGCCGGCGAGGAGCGGCGCGAGAGTCGCGCGTTCAAAGACGGCCAGCAGGAGCGCCAGCAGAAGGGCCTGCAGTCCCTGGTGGGCGGCCATGCCGAGCAGCTTGCCCTTGAGCAGATCCTCGGCCGTCACGGGCAGCAGCAGCAGCGCCTTGACGCCGTGGCGGTCCAACCCGAACTGGTTGAGCATGACGTTGTTCCCCACCAGGGAGAGGTAGGCGAAGGCCGCGGGCACGGCCCACAGGGACTGGCCGCGCATCTGGGCGAAGGGGCCCTTGAGCAGCACGAGGGTCATCACGGGCATGAGGAAGGCGAACCTTCCGAGCTGGCTGGCCATGAGGGTGCGGAAGTGGAGCCGGCCGATGCCTTCGGCGGGCCCCTGGAAAGTCCAGAGCCGGTCGGGCCCGCGGGGCGCCTCGACGGTGCGCTCGTCGCGGGATTCGCGCGCCACCACTCGGGCCCCCAGCAGCATGAGCAGGGCGAGCACCGCGAGCGGGTAGGCGTGCAGGGCGAAGGCCGAGGCCCACCGTCCCTCTCGAACCCTGGCCAGGCTTTCGGCCGCCGCGTGGCTGGGCAGGGCGGACAGGATGGCGAGGCCGCGCCGCGTCATCGCCTCGATCCGCGCGTTCCGCTCCGCGCGCTGCGGGGCCGCCACGGGGGTGGTCTCATGCGCCTTGGCGCGGTGGGGCAACTGGGAAGTGGCGAGGGTCGAGCCCACCCAGGCGAGCATGATGAGCAGGGTGAGCGCGAGGCGCAGCCGCTTCACCAGCGCGGCGGCCAGGCCACCCACGAGGAGCTGCAGGGCGAGCAGCGTGAATAATGTTTCCACCAGGATCAGTGGCAGGAGCGGCAGCAGGGCCGGCGAACCGATGGCCAGGCCCGTGACGAAGGCCGCGAGACCCGCGCCGAGCAGGAGGGGCAGGGGATCGCCAAGGCCCGCGACGAGTTCGGCGAAGTAGAGGGTGCGCAGCTTCAGGGGAAAGCCCCGGTAGGCCTCCCAGTTCAGCTGGCGGGCCCCGCCGAGGACCCCCCCGAAGAGGCCGCCGCCCAGGCCGATCAGGGCGAGGACCAGGCCCAGGAAACCCACGGCCAGGGGCTTCTGGAGGGTGCCGCCCAGCATCCAGCCCAGGGCGCCCAGGCCCAGGAAGAGCGGGCCGACGCCGAGCAGACCCACCAGGCAGGTGAGCGTGATCATCAGGACCACGCCCTGGCGTCCCATTTCGCGGGCCGAGCGGTTCCAGGAGGTTTGCGCATGGGCCGCCAGCAGGGCCCGGAAGACCACCAGCCGCGAGCCTAGAGCCACGACAGTTCCCCCTTCTGGGCGCCACCGACGAGATCGACGAAGAGCTGCTCCAGGCTTTCGCTGCCGCGGCGCAGCTCCTCCAGGGTTCCGAAGCCCTTGAGCTGGCCCTCATCGAGAATGGCGATGAGGGGGCAGAGCCGCTCCACCACTTCCAGGATGTGGCTGGTGAGCACGAGGGTCACGCCGCTCTGCTGAAGGCTGTGCAGGATGTCCTTGATGGTGCGGCTGGTGACGGGATCGATGCCTTCGAAAGGCTCGTCGAGGAACACCATGCGTGGGGCGTGGATCAGCGCCGCGCAGAGGGCGACTTTCTTCTTCATGCCGAAGCTGTAGTCGGCGAGCAGGGTTTTCGGCGTCACCGCCAGATCCAGCTTGTCGAAGAGCTCTTCGCGGCGGCTGTCGATGAGGGCGTCGGGCAGGCCGTACATGCGGCCCACGAAGCGCAGGTACTGGGGACCGCTAAGCATGTCGAGCAGGGCCATATCCTCGGGCATGGCGCCGATCTGGCGCTTCACGGCCAGGGGATCGGCGGCGAGGTCGAGGCCCAGCACGCGGATGCTTCCCGAGGTGGGATTCAGCAGACCCGTCACCATCTTCAGCGTGGTGGACTTTCCGGCGCCGTTGCGTCCCAGCAGGCCGAGGAAGGCGCCGGGTTCAAGACTCAGGTTGAGGTCATCGACGGCGGTCTTGTCGCCGAACCGTTTGGTGAGAGAGACGAGTTCCAGGGCGGGCATGCCTGGATGGTATCAGTGGTCCGACATTGGACTGACTGGGGGCGGGCTCAGAGGTGAATGTGGGCTCAGCGGTGGATGCGGACCCAGAACGTGGTGCCCTCGGAACCGGTGTCGAAGCCGACCTTCCCCTGCAGCACGTTCTCTCCGAAAAGTTTCATGGCATAGGTGCCGAGGCCGCGCCCCGCCGTGCCCTTGGTGCTGAAGGAGCGCTGGAAGATGCGGCTGTGGATCTCTTCGGGGATCACGCCGGGGTTGTGGACCTTGAAGCAGATGAGCGGTCCTTCGAGTTCGGCGGAGAGCGTGATGGCCTCGCCCATGAAGGAGGCCTCGATGGCGTTCACGGCCATGTTGAGAAGGATCCGCGACAGCAGTTCGGGATCCGTGGGTACGAGGTCTTCCGGGGCCGGGAGGATGCGGATGTTGCGATCGCGGGCCAGGGCGTGGCGCTCCAGCAGATCGCCGACGTCCCGCAGGATCTCCTGGGGCAGGGTGACCCGGATCCTCGGCTTGAGCTGTCCGTGCTCGGCCTGGGCCATGGCCCGGTGGCTCTTGAGTTCCCGGTCCAGCAGGTCCGTGAGGTGGGCCAGCTTCTGGGCCACGGCCTTGGAGCTGGTGGCGCCGGAGGCCAGCAGATCCGCCCAGCCGCGGATACCCTGCATGAGGTTGGCCACGTCGTGGTAGAAGAGCCGCTCCAGTGCATCCCTACGCTTGGCGGCGCTGAGGTCGTGCAGCACCACGGCGATGAGATCGTAGGGACCCACGGAGAGCGGGCTGGCGACGATCTCGTATTCCGAACTTTCCAGCAGGTCGCCGTTCTGCAAGGTGAGCAGGCATTCGGAGCGAACGGGCTTACCCTGGCGCTGGGCCTTCAAGACCGTGAGCACGGCGCCGCAGTGGGCGCAGGCGTGGTTGGTGCCGCACCCGTTGGGAGCCTCGGGCACGTGGATGCAACCAAAGAGCTCGCCGGGGCGCCGCCCCAGGGGCGTGCCGTCCGCCGGATCCGTCACCTGCAGCACACGGTCGTTGGTGGCAAGCACCTGCCGGTGGGTATCGAGAATCAGCACCAGGCCATCCAGGGCTTCCATGAGGAAGCCGGCCACCGGATGGTTCAGACAGGCCTCGGCCTCCAGGCGGAGCAGCTCCCGGGAGGATCGCTCCGGCGATGCGAAGTAGGTGGCGGGCATAGAATCCTGACGGGATTGATCCACGAAGGCCATGGAGACTCCGGTGGGCAGGACGATTTGATCAATTGATTTTATATCGGCATTTTACCGGACATGCTTAATTTGGGTGCTGATCCTGTATGAGTCGGTCCTGGGCCCGGGATAGGCTCGTCAGGGCGGCGATGGCTCCGATCAGGGCGCAGGCCATGTCCCACTGGGTATCCCAGGGATCGCCCTGGGTGCCGAGGAAAGCTTCGGCCGAACTGCCCGTCCACACGGCCGTCTGCCATTCCAGCAATTCATAGGCCGCGCTCAGTCCCAGGGCCATGAGGATCAGCACGAACACGGACCAGCCACCGGGTCGCAGGACGTTCCTGCGGAGGAGCACCTCCCGGAACAGCAGTACGGGTACGAAGCCCTGGAAGAGGTGGCCCAGGCGATCGTAGGGGTTGCGTGCCAGGTGCAGGTACCGCTGCACCCAGTGGCCCGCGGGCACCTCCGCGTAGGTCCAGTAGCCGCCCACCATCAGCACGAGGGCATGGAGGGCGAGCAGGGCGTAGAGCAGGTTCGAAAGCGGAAAACGCCGGTGCGTGGCCACCAGTACCGGTACGCCGAGGATCACCGGCAGGTTCTCCATGAACCAGGTGAAGCGGTCGGCCCTGGGGGCCCAGCCGAGCAGCAGGAAGACGGTCGAGACCGCGATGAGCATCGCGAGGGGAAAACGGGAGGACGGGGAACGCATGCTTCACGGTGGTAGGAGAACCCCGTTCTGTCAAAAGGCTCAGTGCTAGCATGTGGACCTTTTCCAACGGAGATCCCAGGCATGGCCTTCACCCCCGCCACGTTGATCACCTCCCTGGCGCTGTTCCTGGGGATGCTCGGGCTCCAGGAGGCGGGACGCCGCCTCGGGAAGCGGCAGTTGGCGCGGGATGCCGGGGGCGGGGCCAAGGCTTTCGGCACCTTGGAAGGCGCGGTGTTCGGGTTGATGGGCCTGCTGATGGCCTTCACCTTTTCCGGGGCCGCCGCGAGGTTCGATGCGCGGCGCCAGCTGGTGGCCCAGGAGGCGAACGCCATCGGCACGGCCTACCTGCGCCTGGATCTGCTGCCCGCCACCGCGCAGCAGGCGCTACGCGAGGACTTCCGCCAGTATCTCGACGCGCGCCTGGCCACCTTCCAGAACCCCCTGGATTCGCCGGTCTCTCGCGCAGGCGCGGCCCGCGCCCTCCAGCTTCAGAACCGCATCTGGTCCAAGGCCGTGACGGCCTGCAAGTCCGAGGCGCCGACGCCGCCCACCATGCTGATGCTTCCGGCCCTGAACGAGATGATCGACATCACCACCACCCGCGCCATGGCCATGAACCAGCATCCGCCCAGCGTCGTCTACCTCATGCTCGGTGCCCTGACCCTGGCCAGCGCCCTGCTGGCGGGCTATGGCATGGCCGAAGGCAAGGTGCGCAGCTGGGCGCACATCCTGGGCTTCGCCGCCCTCTTTTCCATCACCATCTTCGTGATCCTCGACCTCGAATACCCCCGCCTGGGCCTCATCCGCGTGGATGAGGCCGACCAGGTGCTGGTCGAGTTGCGCGCCACGATGAACTAGGAGGACGACATGGATCTGGGCATTCGAGGCAAGGTGGCCATGGTGGCGGCGGGCAGCAAGGGCCTGGGACGGGCCGCGGCCCTGGCCCTGGCGGCCGAGGGCTGCGACGTGTCGATCTGTGGGCGGGGCGCCGAGGCCCTGGCCAAGGCGAAGGCCGAACTGCAGGCCCTGGGCGTATCCGTCCACACCGCTTCCGTGGACGTGTCCAAGGCAGAGGATCTGGTCCGCTGGCACGCGGAGGCCGAATCGGCCCTGGGCCCCGTGGACATCCTCATCACCAACACCGGCGGTCCCAAGGCCGCGGTCTTCGCCGATCTCAGTGATGGCGACTGGGCCTCAGGCGTGGATTCCACGCTGATGAACGTCGTGCGCCTGTCGCGCCTCGTGCTGCCGGGTATGCGGGCCCGGCGCTGGGGGCGCATCGTCCACATCACGAGCCTCGTGGCCAAGCAGCCCTATCCCCTGCTCACCATCAGCTCGACGTTGCGCGCGGGCCTGTCGGGCCTCACCCGCACCCTCGCCACCGAGACGGCCCGCGACGGCATCACCGTGAACGCCCTGCTGCCGGGCCACGTGATGACCGACCGGCAGATCCATCTGGCCGAGGTGAAGTCCCAGGCCGAGGGCATCACCACCACCGAGTACTTCCACCGCACCGCCGCCCTCATCCCCGCGGGCCGCATCGGCGACCCAGAAGAGATCGGCGCCGCCATCGCCTTCCTCTGCGGCGTGCCCGCCTCGTACATCACGGGGCAGAGCCTCCTGGTGGACGGCGGGCTGGTGCAGGGCACCTTCTGAGGGCTCCCCGAACGCGGCAGGACTTTGGTCCGGATTCGGAAAACCCAGCCTTTCGGCGGATGGAAGGGGCGCCTCCGGGGACCTAGCCTCACGGGCTAGAACCCACCCCCGCGAGGTCGCCATGCGTCCATCCACCCTTGTCCCCCAGCGTCCAGGGCCGAGCCTTCGGCGCGGGGCGCCCTGCCTTCTCGCTTTCCTGCTGGCCTCGACGGGCTGCACGGCGATCCGGGTTTGGACGGGCGCGCGCGTCCGACTGGAGAAGACGCCCATCACCTCGCTGGAGCTGAGCCTGCCCAGGGGACCGGGTCTGGCCCCTGGTGATCGGTCGCCCCTGGTCGTCTCATGCCTTCAACCGGACGGCACCATCCTGCGGACCGAAGGGGAGGGCCGGGGCAAGGTGCTGTGGGAGGACCTCCACATCACGGCCAGCGTCGCGCAGGTGGACGCGAAGGGGATCGTCTCCCTTCCGGCGGATCCCCGGCTCAGCGATGGAAGGCTTCCGCACCTCGTCGTCACCGTGCCCAGCCATCCGGATCTGCGCGCCGAACTGGACATCCCCCTGAGCTATGACCGGGCCTACGAGGCTGATTTCTCGGGTCGCCCGGGCCGGTCCGGCATGGATGGTTCCAACGGCTTGGATGGCCACAGCGGGAGCACCGGTTCCATTGATCCTGCCAACCCTTCCCCGGGTGGGAACGGATCCGATGGTGACGATGGCGCCAGCGGCGAGGACGGCGGGCCTGGGGAAGACGCGCCACCCCTGCACGTCCAGGTGGCCCTTCGCGTGGAGCCGAGACCCCTGCTCCAGATCAGCGTGTCCAGCCCCAGCCGGATCGAGCGCTTCCTCCTGGATCCCCGCGGCGGCTCCCTCACCCTCAGGGCCGAGGGCGGCCGGGGCGGATCCGGTGGCCGGGGCGGCCGCGGGGGCAGTGGTGGTTTCGGTGGCACGGGCACGCCCAGCGGCTCCAGTGGCCGTTCCGGCATGAACGGGCGGGATGGGTTCGATGGCCCGTCGGGCCGGGCGGGGATCATCACCGTGACCTACGATCCTGCCGCCAAACCCTACCTGGGCGCCCTGCGCTTCTTCACCTGGAACGGGGACCGGTCTTCAGGCCCGCTGCCCGTCTTTCGCGAAGAGCCCACGCCGCGGCTCTGGTAGCCGGATCCCCCGGGGGCTGACTGTTTTTTCAAGACAGTTCGCATTTCTCCGATAGCCTACCCCGTAGACACACGCGCGGCATCCTGCCGTCAGATCGGGGTGGCCCATGAGTTTTCTTGTGGGGCAGTTCCAGGTGGCACCATGAGGGGACGCTGGGCGCGGCTGGCCCTTTCCGCGGTCCTCTGCCTGGCTTCGGCAGGGCTGCTGGCGGAGGATTCGCCGCGTTTCGGATTCCAGGTCGGCGGTCTGGTGCCGGCCTCTCCGGATCTGCGGCTCACCACCGGCGGGGGACTCGCCCCCGCTTTCGGCCTGCGCGTGGAATGGGGCAGCCGCGAGGAGTGGGGTTCGCGCCTGTCGCAGACGCTGCGTCTGCGTGTCGATGCGGCCCGCTTCCGCGAAGGCCGACAGGTGTCCGATGTCTCGGGGCTGCATCAGGTGCTCACCACCAAGGTGCGCTACGAGAGCCTCGGCCTCGAGCAGCTCTTCTACGAGAACCGCTGGTCCCTGGGCTGGGGCGTCCACGGTCTTCACTGGACCGTGGATAGCCAGAACCAGCTGGAGACGCCGTCGGGCACCTTCGCGCCGGCGGGCTCCAGCCACTGGACCCGCCTCGGCCTGAGCCTGGTCGCCGGGCGCCAGTGGACGAAGCATGCGGAGGTGGAGCTACGCTTCCTGTCCAGCCACTACGGCCAGGAGAACCAGCCTACCAGCGTCGTCTCCCTCAACTTCGTCTGGACCTTCTAGGGGGCCGTGATGCAGCCGCGCCGTTCGTTCTTGCCCCTCGCGTGCCTGCTGCTTGGACTGGGCTGCTTCGGCACCAACCGCTCGAGCGACCGGGCCGGCACGGCGAACGGGAAGCTGACCGTGCTGCCCGAGGCGCCCACGGTCGTGGCTGGACATACGCTTCAATTCAGTGCCAGCACGCCCTGGGGCAATGACGTGATCTGGTCCGTCGTGCCCGCCAGCGAAGGGTCCATCTCGACCACGGGCCTGTTCACGGCTTCCGGCCCGCCGGGCACCGCCACGGTCTTCGCGGTGTGGGCGAAGGATGTGCGCTACGTCGCGAGCACGCGGGTGACCATCCTGGCGCCGGCTCCCCCGGCCGTGATCTCGCCCCACCTGGTGCAGGCCTTCGGCGCTGCGCAGACCGTGCCGGGAACCGCGATCTCGAACGCGGTCGTGGGGGGCGAGACCGTTCCGGCGAAGACGGCCGCCAGCGCCAACGAGGCCATCCAGGTCCGCCACGGTTTCGATCCGCCGGTGAAGTGAACGTTGATCCGTCTTCCTGCTTCCTCAAGGTGAACGCCATGCGACGATCCCTGCTCACGCCCACCCTCAGCGCCCTCATCGCCTGCACCCCGCTGCCGTTGCTCCAGGCCCAGACGGTCCCCGCGGTGGACCCCGCGCCGCTGCCCACCCTGACCTACCAGGGCCGGTTGATGGAAGCCTCGGTGCCCGTCAGCGGCGCGCGCAGCTTCACCTTCAGCATCCTCGACAGCAGCGGCGCCGAGCAGTGGAACTCCGGTGCCCAGACCTTGACGGTGAGCGAAGGCCTCTACGCCATCGCGCTGGGCACCACGGGCATGCCGCCCCTGCCCGTATCCCTGCTGGGCAAGGCCGGACTGAAGCTGCATGTGACCGTCACGAACCAGGCCCTGACGCCGGACGTGGACATCGTGCCGGCCTTCCAGGCCCGCAGCGCCTGGGAAGTGGTAGGTGCCTTCAGCGGTGATGTGGCTGGCACCCAGAACCAGATGCTCCTGATGAAATTGCAGGGCCTCCCGCTGGATCTGACCAGCGCACCGCCCACCACGGGGCAGGCCCTCGTCTTCAACGGGAGCAAGTGGGTGGCGAGTACCGTGGCGGGCACCCAGGGCCCGCAGGGGCCCCAGGGACCTCCGGGGCCCCAGGGCATTCAAGGCATCCAGGGGATCCAGGGCCTCCAGGGTCTGCCAGGTCAGCCGGGAGCGAGCCCCTTCACGCTCAACGGCGCGGACGCGGTCTTCACCACGGGCGCCATGGGGCTGGGCATCAGCCCTCCGGCGGCCAGCGCCCTGCTGGACCTTACGAGCACCACCAAGGGCTTCCTGCCGCCCCGCATGACCCAGGTGCAACGCGCGGCCATCGCCTCTCCGAGCCTCGGTCTGATGGTCTATCAGACCGACGGCGCCGCGGGCCTCTACCAGTTCGACGGCAGCGTGTGGTCCATGTTCGGCCTCAGCGGTGCCGCCTCGGGCGTCATCAGCGTGGGCACGGGCACCGGCCTGACCGGCGGCCCCATCACCACCAGCGGCACCATCTCCCTGGCCAACACCGCTGTCACGCCGGGCTCGTACGTTCGCGCCAACCTCACGGTGGACGCGCAGGGACGGCTGAGCGCCGCCAGCAACGGTCCGGCCCTCAACCTGGCCACCGAGGCCACGGGCATCCTGCCCCTGGCCAATGGCGGTACCGGGGCCGCCACGGCCCTGGCGGCACGAACGGCCCTGGGCGCGGCGGGTTCGGGCGCCAACGGCGACATCACCAGCCTGACGGGCCTGAGCACCGCGCTCACGCTGTCACAGGGCGGTACGGGCGCGACGACGGCCGCCACGGCCCGGACGAACCTGGGGCTGGGCAGCGTGGAGAACACGGCCCTGTCGACCTGGCCGGGATCGGCCAACATCACGACGCTGGGCACCGTCACGACAGGCAGCGTGCCCGCGGCGAACGTGAGCGGCCTGGGTGCCCTCGCTTCGCTCAACAGCATCAACAACGGCAACTGGTCCGGCTCGGCGCTGGCTGTCGCCAATGGCGGCACGGGCGCGACGACGGCGCCCGCCGCCCGGACGAACCTGGGGTTGGGCAGCGTGGAGAACACGGCCCTGTCCACCTGGCCGGGGTCGGCCAACATCACGACGCTGGGCACCATCACCAGCGGCAGCGTGCCCGTGGCGAACGTGAGCGGTCTGGGTGCCCTCGCTTCGCTCAATAGCATCAACAACGGCAACTGGTCCGGCTCGGCCCTCGCCGTCGGCAACGGCGGAACGGGCCTGACTGGTGTGGGATCCGATGGCACCGTGCTCACCGTGGTCAGCGGTGCACCGGCCTGGACAGCCCCGGCAGCCGGGACATGGACCGTGACGGGAAACGACATCAAGAACGCCAATAGCGGCTATGTGGAACTGGCCCACAACCTGGTGCTCGCCGATCCGGCCGGAGGCGCCACCTCGGCCCTGCAGATCTGGGATGGCGCCGGTCCCACGCGCATGCCCTTCCTCCATGCCTATGCCAGCACCAACGGTCTGGGCGGCAAAAACACATTCCTCGGCCATTCCGCGGGCAACTTCACGATGGATGTCAACGCCATCAACAACACGGGCCTCGGGAATTTGGCCCTGGGCCAGCTCACCAGCGGGCATGACAACACGGCCCTGGGTGTCCTGTGCATGTTTTCCAACCTCAACGGGAACTACAACGTGGCAGTGGGTTCCGGGGCCATGGGTGGGGGATCCTTCTCCGGGTCCAATGACGTGGTCATCGGTTCCTCCGCGGGCAACAACTTGAGCGGAGGATCCGCCAACGTGCTGGTCGGGGATGGGGCGGGCGGTCACGTCGGCAATGGCAACAACAACACCCTATTGGGTACGCGGGCTGATGTGGATGTCGGCACGGCCACCAATCGCATCGCCATTGGCTACTTCGCTCAGGCGACGGCGGATAATTCGGCCGTCTTCGGAGGCGATAGCCTCACCAGCTTCAGCTTCGGAAGCAGTGCGAGCAGCGCCATGACTCAGGTCATTCCGGCCAAGGACAATGCGGTGAGCCTGGGGACCGCCAGCAACCAGTGGGCGGACCAGTATTCGGTGAACATCCACTCGGTGAACGCGGTGACGGTGACTTCGGATGCCCGGGTGAAGACGGATCTGCAGCCCATCCGGAAGGCCCTGGACCTGCTGATGCAGCTCCAACCTCGGACCTATTTCAAGCACCAGGCCCACTTCGTGGGGGGCCGGCTCATCCTGGATGCCGAAGGCACCGAAGAGGCCGGTTTCCTGGCCCAGGATGTCTTCCTGATCCTCCCTTCGGCTGTGCAGCGTCCCGCGGACGAAACCAGCGCCCTCTGGGGTGTTCGCTACGAGCAGGTCATTCCCTACGCCGTGAGGGCCGTGCAGGAGCTCAAGGCCGAGAATGATGCCCTTCGTTCTGAACTGCAAACCCTGAGAGCCGATCTCGCCGAGATCAAGGCCTCGCTGAAGCGTTAGCCGATCAATCCCGTACGCAGAAACACCGGCCAAAGGCCGGCGTTTCTGCGCAGTGAACCAGCCTCAGTTCTTGATTCCGCTCACGGTTTGGAAGTAGTGGGCGAAGGCGGCGATGCCGCCGGAGGCCTGCTCCCAGTCGTAGTTCTCGTTGGGGGCGTGGTAGCCGTGGCTGGGCAGGCTGAGGCCGAGGAAGAAGACTTCGCAGCCGAGGATGTCCTCCATGGTCTTCACGGCACCGATGCTGCCACCCTCGCGGGTGAAGCTGCAGGGCGCGTCGAAGGCGAACTTGTAGGCGTCCTTGATGGCCTCGGCGTAGGGGCCCGTGACGTGGCCCTTGAAGGGGGCCAGGCCGTGCTCCTCGTGGAACTGCACGTCGGGGAAGCGTTCGTTCACGAAGGCGCGGATAAGCGCGATGGTCTTGTGCTCATCCATGTCGGGCACGAGGCGGCAGCTCAGCTTCACTTCGGCGCGGGGGGGCACGGCGCTCTTGATGCCGGGGCCCGTGTAGCCGCCCACCATACCGTGGACTTCCATGGTGGGCCGGCCCCACACGCGCTTCATGACCTTGATGGGATCCTCGGTGCGCATGCCGGTGATCATGTGGTCCTTCTTGAAGGTCTCCACGCTGAAGCCCGCGTTGGCCCACTCTTCGAGCTCCTGCTTGGAGGGCTTCACCACGTCGTCGTAGAAGCCCGGGATCTTCACCTTGCCGGTTTCGCCGTCCATCATTTCGGCAACCACCTTGATGAGTTCGGAGAGCGGATTGCGTGCCGCGCCACCCACCACGCCGCTGTGCAGGTCATGATCGGCCGTTTCCAGCGTGAGACGGAAGCCCTTGAGGCCGCGCAGTCCGGCGGGAGTGCTGGGCTTGCCGCGGGTGATCCAGACCGTGTCGCTGACGACGATGGCATCGGTCTTCAGGCGGTCTTTGTGTCGATTCAAGCCGCCCTCGAAGCTGGGGCTGCCGATCTCCTCTTCCAGTTCCCAGAGGAAGTGGATGTTGAGGGGCACGCCGGCCTTGCGGGCCGCCAGGGCGCCGAAGAAGGCCGTCACGGCCGGGCCCTTGTCGTCCGTGCTCCCACGGCCGCGGTAGGTGTCGCCGTCCACGACGAAGGTGAAGGGATCGGCCTTCCATTCGGGCTCGTTGGCGGGCTGCACGTCCATGTGGTTGTAGACCGTGATGGTGGACTGGCTGGGATCTTCGCCGAACCAGCCGTGGATGAGGGGATTGCCGCTGGTTTCCAGAATTTCGGCCTTGCCGCCATGGCGCTCGAAGAGGCTGCGGGCCGCCTCGGCGCAGCGCCGCACATCACCCTGACGGGCCGGATCGGCGCTGACGGAGGGGATCTCCACCAGGGTCTTCAGCTCGGCCTCGAAAGCTGCGCGGCTTTCTTTGGCGAACTGTCCCAAGGCCTCGCGGGTGAGAAGGGAAGGATTCATAGACGCTCCGGAAAGGGTCAATCATCATCCCACGTACGGAAATGTTGTCTATTAAAGGATCAATAGATCTCCAGGGTTCGCCAAGAGGAGAGGCTGCATTCACGCTTGAGATGGGTACAGACAAGCATGATGCAGGAGGTTGCATTATGTGAAATTCAATAGAACTCGATGGAATGATTATTGTATGTTCATTTTTTGACCATTAAAGTGTCAAAATATCACAACTAAATTGTGATAACAAGACTGCGTTAAATAATTGATGTGTTAGCTGCTTAACTATCATTATGAAATATCCATACCTGATCGACAGGACACAAACGGACCGATCAATCCCGGGGCGCGATTTCAACCGATTTCGCGCAGAATCCTCCGGGTGGATCGTAGGAAACATGAGGACTTCCCTCGAATCATCCATATCGATGTGAGCAAGATATGGAATTCCCTCGTCTCGAAATGGCGGCGCTCAGACGAAGCCCTCTTACGCATTGGGCTGGGGTGGAAGGGGCGGTGCTATCTCACCCCTTGAACGTCATCAAATTGATGAAGACATACATCATCTTGATGGCTTTGTATCTTGAATGGATTGGGTTTGTTAATATATCTAGTTTAGAACTAGATGCTAAGATCATGGCTCGAAACCTGCTAGGACCTTAAAATAGAACGCATCTTCCAGGTTTGGTTGGTGACATGGATCGCATCCGTCATGTTAACAACCAAGGACTTAGGTTTGTCTTGATCTCGAACTGGTTCAGCGAGAGTTCTTGTCGTCCAGCGCTGTGTTGTCCACTACATTTAAATAAAGAAAGAGTCTCAATGACCTTTCACGGGATGATATTCAAAAAATCTGATCTGCACCCGCGCGACCCAGGGGAGCGCTAGAATGAGTGAATTTTCCAACTCTGTTTGTGACTTCTCAAACCGTCGGGGGCGGAACAGCATGAGCGACGTTTTTGGGAGTGCATCTCTCTTCGCAAAGAACCAAGTGTGGCGAAGTTCTGTATCGCTTGAAAAGCGTCTTTTCCCGCACAAAAAAACCACGCGAGAACTTGATGCTTCGAAACGGGCCAGGTTGGCCCGAGATCCAGGGGCAGCACTGGACGGCCCTTGGTTAGAGAATTCTCTGGCGGCCACCTGCCATGAAAATACCCATTCCGATTACGGGTAGAGGGGATCGGGCGCCCGGAGGAACTGGGGGCGTTGTTTTTTTGATATGGAAGACCAAAGCCATATCAAACCCTGCGGCTACCGGTTTCATCCGTGGTTATAGGAGGAGGACGACGCAGTGATTGTCCTTGGTCCCAGAAGGAACCCCAGAACTTCCGACGTTGATGAAACGTACATGTGAATAGGTGAAATATGCGGAACAAGCCACTTTCATCCCGGGCGAATATCCAAGCTCTATGGGTTTCAGCCATGTTTGTCTCGCTGGTGCTGGTACCTGCCTGCGGTGGAGGTGGAGGTGGTGGTTCGAGTAACACGCCCCCGCCCAACCATGCGCCGGCCTTTTCCAGCACGGCTCCGATGGACGCGAAGGAAGGCCACGCTTACACCTATGTGATCAATGCAACGGATGCCGATGGCGATACCGTCAGCCTTAGCTTGGCGAGTCAGCCCGCGGGTGCGGCCCTGAATGCGGGGACCAAGACGCTCGCCTGGACCCCCAGCGCGGCTCAGGTGGGTGTGGCCCAGTCCTTCGATGTGCTGGCCAGCGACGGGAAGGGGGGTGCCACGCACCAGGCCTGGACCGTGACGCCCACGGCCAATGCGGCACCTGCCTTCAGCAGCACCGCGCCCGCTTCCGCCAAGGAAGGCTACACCTATACCTACACCATCACGGTGACGGATGCCGACGCGGATGCCGTCACCCTCTCCCTGGTGGCCCAGCCCGCAGGCGCGGCGTTGGATACGGCCACTGGCACCATCTCGTGGATTCCCACGACAGCTCAGGCCGGATCGGCCCAGGCCTTCGATGTGGTCGCCAGCGACGGCAAGGGCGGCACCACCCATCAGACTTGGAGCGTGACGCCCACGGCCAACGCGGCGCCCGTGTTCGCCAGTGCCGCCCCCAGTTCCGCCAAGGAAGGGCACGCCTATGCCTATGCCATCGCCGTGACGGATGCCGATGGCGACACCATCGCCCTCACGCTGCCCACCCACCCTGTGGGCGCCACCTTTGACGCGGCAGCCAAGACGATCGCCTGGACGCCGAGTTCGGCCCAGGCTGGCACGGCGCAGGCCTTCGATCTGGTGGCCGACGACGGACGGGGTGGCACCACGCACCAGACCTGGAGCGTGACGCCCACCGCCAACGCGGCGCCGGCCTTCAGTTCCACGGCTCCCGCTTCGGGGAAGGAAAACCACCCCTACAGCTACGTGATTACAGCCACGGATGCGGATGCGGATCCCGTGACCCTGACGGCACCGACCCTGCCCGCGGGCGCGACCTTCAACGCGACCAGCAAGACGATCTCCTGGACGCCCAGCACGGCCCAGGTGGGCGCGGCCCAGGCCTTCGACGTGCTTGCCAGCGACGGGTTCGGCGGCACCCAGCACCAGACCTGGAGCGTGACGCCCACCGCCAACGCGGCGCCGGTCTTCAGTTCCACGGCGCCCGCTTCGGGGAAGGAAAACCACCCCTACAGCTACGTGATCTCGGCGACGGACGCGGACTCGGACCCGGTCACCCTGACGGCACCGACCCTGCCCGCGGGCGCGACCTTCAACGCGACGAGCAAGACGATCTCCTGGACGCCCAGCACGGCCCAGGTGGGCGTGGCCCAGGCCTTCGACGTCGTCGCCAGCGACGGATTGGGCGGCACTCAGCACCAGACTTGGAGCGTGACGCCCAGCGCCAACGCGGCGCCGACCTTCAGCTCCACGGCGCCCACTGCGGGCAAGGAGAACCACCCCTATAGCTACGTGATCACAGCCACGGATGCGGATGCGGATCCCGTGACCCTGACGGCACCGACCCTGCCCGCGGGCGCGACCTTCAACGCGACGAGCAAGACGATCTCCTGGACGCCCAGCACGGCTCAGGTGGGCGCGGCCCAGGCCTTCGACGTGGTCGCCAGCGATGGATTGGGCGGTACCCAGCACCAGACCTGGAGCGTGACGCCCACCGCCAACGCGGCGCCGGTCTTCAGTTCCACGGCGCCCGCTTCGGGGAAGGAAAACCACCCCTACAGCTACGTGATCACAGCCACGGACGCGGATGCGGATCCCGTGACCCTGACGGCACCGACCCTGCCCGCGGGCGCGACCTTCGACGCGACGAGCAAGACGATCTCCTGGACGCCCAGCACGGCCCAGGTGGGCGCGGCCCAGGCCTTCGACGTGCTCGCCAGCGACGGATTGGGCGGCACCCAGCACCAGACCTGGAGCGTGACGCCGACGGCCAACGCGGCGCCGACGTTCACCTCTACAGCGCCCACCGGGGGCACGACCGGATCGACCTACACCTACACAGCCACCACGACGGATGCGGACGGCGATACGGTCACCTACAGCCTGGTGACCAAGCCCTCCTGGGCCAGCCTCACCGGAAGCGCGGTGACGGGCACGCCCTCGGCGTCCGGATCGGTGGCCTTCACGCTGCGGGCCGATGACGGCCATGGCCAGACCGTGGATCAAAGCTGGTCCGTCCTCGTTGCCCCCGCAGGCAACCAGGCCCCGACGATCACGAGCACACCAGGCACCAGCGCCGCGGGCGGCGTGGCCTACACCTACACGGTGACGGCCACGGATCCCGAAAGCGATGCCATCACCTACCAGCTGACGAACGGCCCCGCCGGAGCCACGCTGACTGGGAACGCCCTCAGCTGGACGCCTTCCGCGAGCGAGGAGCGGGTGGCCGCCTCCTTCACCGTCGAGGCCAAGGATGTCTGGGGAGCCACCTCGGCCCCGCAGACCTGGACCGTGACGCCCACGGGCACCATCCGGGGCACGCGCTTCCTGAACTACACGCCCATGGATTGGAACGGCACGGGGCAGGTGAGCCTGGATCCGGTGCAGGACCCCCATGTGATCGGCGCCCTGGTGCCCTCGGGCGGTGGCGCCTTCACCACCCTGACAGGCGCCTTCGCCGGGGACGGGTCCTACAGCGTGGCCTCGGTTCCCGGGGGCAGCTACTGGCTGACCCTGGGCAGCGACAACTTCGCCTGGACCGACAAGAGCCAGGTGGACCTCGCCAGCTACACCCAAGGGCGCAAGGATCTGGTCCGGGCGACGACGAGTCCGACCTCCGTCGATTTCACCCTCGATCTGATGTCGCCCTGGGGGGCCCTCGACATCATCCAGGAATACGATTGGAACACCCGCGGTTCCCAGAACATCTCTCTGGTTCCCGGCACGACGAACGTTCCGAGTCCTTCGGATACCGGGCTGACCGCCATGACGGTCAACTGGGCAGACGCTTCGTTCCATGGTGGCCTCGTGGATACGACCAAGGGGGACCATCCCCTGATCACGCACGCGGCGCGGCAGACCGTGGGCGGCCAGACCGTCTATGTGACGAAGGAGGTCTATGGCATCGGGACCCTGACCATGGCCGACGGCGTGGCTTCCCACGTGAGCGGGCATTTCGACGGAACGGTCGACGCAACGCTCTTCCAGCTGAATCTGAAGCTGTCGGATTTCACGGCCTGCCTGAGCGCCGTGTCACCCAGCGCAACGATCGAAGACAGCGAGTGCGTGCTGGCGGGCGCCTGGGATCTGGCCCGCACGGGCCTGAGCTTCGGGCTGACCGTCGACTTGGTCCGCTTCAGTGGCGGCACCGGATCGACGGACGTGAACGTGGGCCCCATCTCGTATGTGGCTCTGCCGGCCGGCCGCTTGACGCCGATGACGGGCGTTGAAGTCTCCTTCCTTCGCGACTTCGCCCTGGGTGCGAACACCCCCGTGACCCATCGCTACTGGGTGACGGCCTACAACGCCACGCTGCCGACCAATCTGGTGCCCATCACGCCCCTGGTGGTGCCCGTCACCAGCCTCCAGATCAATGGGGCAGGCTGCGCGGGAGATATCACGGCCCCGGCCCCGTCCCTGGCCACGCACACCCTCTCCTGGATCGCGCCGTCCACGGGCGCCAAGGGCTACCGCATCACCCTGTATGAGTTGACCGCCTCCGGAGGGGCCACGGCCGAAAGCTTCGTGGCCTACCTCTACACTTCGGGCACCTCCATTCAGGTGCCTCCGGGGCTGCTGGCCTCCGGGCATACCTACACGGTCTGCGTCCGCGCCATTGCATCGCCGAGCTGGGATCCGACCTCGGCCCCCTTCGGCGTCATCGAAGCCGGGTCCTACGGTTATGCCGAAACGACCTCGGGCATCATCACGATGCCCTAGCGAACGAAGTTCAGCACAACGCCCCTTCCTCGGGAGGGGCGTTCTTTTGTCTCAGCTCGGATAGCCCCCGGCCATCTTCAGGCCGGTCCATTCCGGCAGGCCCAGGGCCAGGTTCAGGTTCTGCACGGCCTGGGCGGCCATGCCCTTGCCGAGGTTGTCGAGGGCGACCATCACCGCGGCGTGGCCGGGCTGGCCGTGGTGGCCCGCGCGGGCGGTGACGGCGAGGTCGGCGAAGGCGCTGCCGGTGGTGGCGGCCACGCGGGGCGATCCCTCCACCATCCGCACGAAGAAGCGGTCCTTGTAGAAGGCCTCGTAGTGGGCGCGGAGGGCGGCCTGATCCAGACCTGCCGGGAGCGGGAACTGGGCCGTGGCGAAGATGCCGCGCACCATGGGCGCGCTTTGCGGCACGAAGCTGAGGGGCGCCTCCCAGCCTTCCGTCGCCAGGGTGCGCAGCACCTCGGCCTCGTGCTGGTGACCGAGCATCTTGTAGGCGCGGAAATCGTTGGCGCGGGTGGGATGGTGGGTCGTGTCCGACGCGGCGGCCCCCGAACCCGAAGACCCCGTGGCGGCCGTGACGGCCACGAAGGCGGGCTTCCACGGGGCGAGGGGCAGCAGGGCCAACTGCAGAGCCGTGGCGAAGCAGCCGGGATTGGCGATGCGCTTGGCGCCCCTCATGCGCTCGGGCTTCCAGTCCACCAGGCCATAGACCCAGGCGGGATCGAGGCGGAAGTCCGTGGAGAGGTCGATGACCGTGAGGCGATCCGTGAGTCCCAGGCGGTCCCACTCGGCCTGGTACTCGGGCCAGTGCTTGGACAATTCTCCGTGGGGCAGGGCGGAGAACAGCACGGGGGCGTCGCTCTGGGCCAGGGCCGCCCAATCCGGCGCCGCTTCGAAGGTGCCGTCGAGCAGCCCCCGCAGGTTCGGATGCTGGGCGTGGAAGGCCTTGCCCGCCTGGCTGCGCGCCGTGCCACGGATGGACTTTACCGCCGGATGGTTCGAAAGCCAGCGCAGCAGCTCGCCACCGCCGTAGCCGGAAGCCCCGAGGATAAGGACATCGACAGAAGTCATGGACATTCCTACAAGAAAAACGCCAACCGCAGAGAACGCAGAGAGCGCGGAGAACTGAAACAGAGGCTTGGGTCTTCCTCTGCGTGCTCCGCGTTCTCCGCGGTGAGACAACCGATCAGGCCTTGGCCGCGACCTTGGGTGCGACGAGGTCGAGCACGAACTTGCCGAGGGCGTCGGCGTCGGCGCGGGCGTTGCGGGCGGGCAGGCCGAGGGTGGCGACGAAGCGCTCGCCCACGCGGTTGTCCGTGGCGGGGCCCGCGATGAGATCCGCCTGAATGCCGAAGGCGGACTTCAGGTGGGACACGGCACCCGCGACGCCGACGGGATCGTTGGCGCAAAGGATAAACACGCCGCTGAGGGCCTTCAGGTCCGGATCCTGGAGGATGGCCTGCACGCCGTACTCGCCCATGATGCCGTCGCCAGTTTCGGCCACGATGACGTCCACGCCGTGGGCGGCCAGCTCGGAGAAGATGACGTGCGACACGCCAGCGGCGCTGCCCGCATCGGTGCACACGATGCCCGCATCCGTGAAGTCGAGGGCGACTTCGGCGCCGTAGTCCCGCATGGCGAGCGCGTCGCGCATGAGCGAAACGCCCGTCAGCTTGCAGGCGCCGACCCGGTACCCGGCGCGGCTGAGCTGGCGGATGGTGGCGCAGGCGGCGGCGGTCTTGCCCGCGTTCATGCAGGTGCCCGCCACGTAGATCACGGGGCAGTGGGCGGAGAGGCCCGTGCCCTTGAGGGCGCCCATGCGCACGTGGGCGGGTTGCCCGGCCCGGGACTGGAATTCGGGGAAGACGAGCACTTGGCCCAGCACTTCGAGCTCGAAGGGCTTGCCCACGTCGGGATTGTGCGAGAGGCACTGGCCGATGACGCCGCCCATGTTGAGCAGGTTCACGGTGTCGCCGGGCTTGAGCGAGGCGGGCATGACGCCCTCGTAGCCCTGCAGCGCGTTGCGGTGGCCCAGGGCGCCCACGAGGATGTCGCCGTCATGCAGCGTGCTCATGCGGCCGTGGGGATCTTCCAGCTGGTTGTACGTGGTCTTCTCGCCCCGCACGCGGCAGGCGATGACGGAGCCCTCCTCCAGCAGGACCTCGGGCGAGAGGGTGAGCGTGCGGCCCAGCCGCAGGTTGCGGGTGACCGAGGCGATCTTGTCGACGTGGATTCTCATGGTCATGGCGGCCTCGTGCGGTCAGTTGGGCTTGGCTTTGAGGGTGAGGGTCTGCTGGACGCCGAAGACCTTGGCGAAGCCCGCGGCCTCGGCGCCGGTCCAGAGCTTGTTGGCCTCGCCGTAGGTGGCGATGCGCGGATCCATCAGGGAGTAGGGGGACTGCACGCCCTCTACGACAAAGGTGCGCGGATGCAGGGTGAGGCGCACGTCGCCGCGGACGCGGTCCTGGCTGGACTGGAGGAAGGCCTCCAGATCGCGGGCCAGGGGATCGAAGAAGTGGCCCTCGTGGAGCAGCGAGCCGTAGAGGTTGCCCAGGGACTCCTTCCAGAAGAGCTGCTTGCCGCTGAGCACCAGCTTCTCCAGTTCCCGGTGGGCGCCGATGAGCAGGTGCGCGGCGGGCGCTTCGAAACCGACGCGGCCCTTGATGCCGAGGATGGTGTCGCCCAGGTGCACGCCGCGGCCGATGCCGTAGGGGCGGCCCACGGCGTTGAGCTGTGCGATGAGAGTGACGGGGTCCATGGCGTTGCCGTCGAGTGCCACGGGCACGCCCTCGTCGAAACTGATGGTGAGGGTCTTCGGGGACAGGCCCGCGATGACGCCGCCGGGGAAGGCCGCCTCGGGCAGGGTGGTCCAGGCGTCCAGGGTTTCCCGACCGCCCACGCTGGTGCCCCACATGCCCTCGTTGATGGAGTAGTCCTTGGTCTTCTCCGGGAAGGCGTGGCCGCGCTTGGCGCAGTAGGTCATCTCCTCGGCACGGGAGAGGCCCAGGTCGCGGATGGGCGTGAGGATGTCGAGCTCGGGCGCCAGCGCGCGGAAGGCGACATCGAAGCGGATCTGGTCGTTGCCGGCGCCAGTCGATCCGTGGGCGATGGCGGCGGCGCCCATGTCCTTGGCGAGCTCGGCCACGGCCCGGGCCTGGCAGACGCGCTCGGCCGACACGGAGAGCGGGTACATCTGGCCGCGCAGCACGTTGCCGTAGACGAGATAGCGCAGGTAGCCCTCGAAGAGGCCTCCACGGGCATCCACCGTTGTGTGGCTGATGGCGCCGAGCTTGGGCGAGGCCGCCTCGATGCGGGCCAGTTCCTCCGGCGAGAAGCCGCCGGTGTTGACTGTGACCGTGGCCACGTCGTAGCCGAGCTCCTTGAGGTAGAGCACGCAGAAGGAGGTGTCGAGGCCGCCGGAAAAGGCGAGGACGGCGAGCTTGCTCATGGGAGGCCTTTCAGGTTCAGAAGAGGAAAACCGCCAACCGCGGAGAACGCTGAGAGCGCGGAGAAAGGACAGGGTTGCCTCTGCGTTCTCCGCGGTGAATCAACCGATGGGGATGCCACTAGCTCGCCCACAACGCTGCCTCCGCTTCCGCTTGAAGCTCGCGCCTGGTCTCGATCCAGGCCCGGGCAGCGGCAAGATCGGCCGCCAGGTCGTCGAGGCCCAGGTTGCCGGCCCCCCCGAGGTGGGTGGCGGTGAGGGCGGCGCGATCCGGGGCGAAGGTGCCCTCCTGGATCTGCTGGGCCACCTTGCGGTAGGCCTCGCGGAAGGGCAGGCCGCCCTGCACGTAGACGTAGGCCTGGTGGGCGGCGTAGAGCTCGTCGGTGCTGGCGGTGGCGGTGGCCTCTGCATTCACCTTCAGGGCCGGGACGAGGCGCGCGAGCACGGCGAAGAGCTCGTCGGCCTGCCGCAGGCCCTGGATGACGGGGCGCTTGAGCAGCTGCAGGTCCCGGTGGTAGCTGGAGGGCAGGCCGGTGCCGATCTGATCCACCAGCCCCGCATTGCCCCGCAGCTCGCGGCAGCGGCCCCGGGCCAGTTCGACGACATCAGGATTCTTCTTCTGGGGCATGATGCTCGATCCCGTCGTGAAGGCGTCGGGCAACTTGAGGAAGCCGAACTCCTCGGTGCTGTAGAAAGAGACGTCCCACAGGAACTTCTCCATCACGCCGCCGGTGGAGGCGGCCCACTGCAGCAGGGCCGTCTCGTGGCGTCCCCGGCTGTTCTGCACGTCGATGGGGCTGCGCTGAACCTTTGAAAACCCGAGCAGCTTCGCCGTCAGTTCGCGGTCGATGGGCAGGGGCACGCCGAAGCCCGCGGCCGATCCCAGCGGGCAGCGATCGAGCCGTTGGTACACGGATTGGAGGGCCTCCAGTTCTTCCAACAGGCCTTCGGCGAAGGCCGCGCCCCACATGCCGAAGGTGCTGGGCATGGCGCGCCGCAGGTGGGTGTAGCCGGGCAGCGGCGTCTGCTGATGCTCGCGAGCAAATCCCAGGAAGGCCTGGGCCAGGTCGGAGACGCGCACACCCAGGCGCAGGAGCGCGTCGCGCAGGTAGAGGCGCAGGGCGAGGATGACCTGATCGTTCCGCGAGCGCCCCAGGTGGATGCGCTGGCCCACGGGGCCGAGGCTCCGCGTGAGGTCTGCCTCGATGGCGGTGTGGCCGTCCTCCATGTGGGGCGGGATGGGGAAGGCGTTCTGACGGGCCAGGTTGGCGATGCGCTTCAGGCCCCGCACGAGGGCCGCGGCGTCGGCGGGTTCGAGCAGGCCGGCGGACGCGAGCATCCGGGCGTGGGCCGCGCTGCCCAGCGCATCCCAGGCGAGCAGGGCCAGGTCTGTATCCGGATCCTCGCCCACGGTGAAGCGGTGGATGGCCACGTCCAGGGGCAGGTCCTTGGCCCAGAGAGTCGAACCATCAGGCTTCATGCTTCACCTGCATCTTGAAGAAGGCGGGGACGAGCTGGGTGTAGAAGGCCGCGCCGGCTTCCAGTTCGGGCAGGGTGAGGTACTCGTTGGGGGCGTGGCTGCGGAAGGTGTCGCCGGGGCCCACCTTCACGGCGGGGATGTCGCCGAGGAAGGCCCAGTCCGACGTGGTGCCCGATCCCACGGGGCCCGCCTTGCCCGCGGCCAGCAGGGCCGCGCGCACGATGGGGTGGCCGGGATCCGTGCCCTTGGGCAGGTAGCGCTTGGAGTGGACGCGCACCTCACTTTCGAGGTGCCGCTGGAAGTCGGCGGCGAGGGCATCGTGGTCCTGGTCGGGCCCCGTGCGCAGGTCGATGAAGAACTCGCAGGCGTCCGGCACCTGATTGCGCCTCAGGCCGCCGCTGATCTGGGTGACCTGGGCCTTCTGTGATCCCAGCAGCGGATGGGCGGGAAAGTCCATGGCGGCCACCTGGCCGATGTCGCGCGCCGCCTTGTGGATGGCGTTCTCCGTGCCCAGCATCTGCGCATGGGCCACGTGGCCGCTCTGGCCGCGGGCCGTGCACTTGAGCACGAGCAGGCCCCGCTGGGCCGCGCAGACGCGCAGGCCCGTGGGCTCGCCGACGACGGCGCCGTCCAGGGGGCCCAGGCGGTCGAGGATGGTCGCGATGCCGTTGCCGCCGGTCTCCTCTTCGGCGCTGAGCACGACGACCACTTCGCCCTCCAGCTTCTGCTGGGAGAGCTCGAAGGCTGCGAGCAGAATGGCGGCGACGCAGCCCTTGGCGTCGTTGGAACCGAGCCCCTGGAGCCGCGTGCCGTTCCAGACCGGCGTGAAGGGATCGCCCTCCCAGCCCGCGCAGGGGGGCACCGTGTCGAGGTGCGAATTGAGCATCAGCCGCGCACCGCCGGGGGTGCCGAAACTGAACCAGAGGTTGTTGCCCTGGCGCTGGACCGCGAAGCCCCGAGACTCGAGGAGCTCCTGCAGCAGGTCCGCCAGGGGGCCTTCCTCGCCGGACACGCTGGGCGTGCCCACCAGCAGGGTGATGAGTTCTTCGGGCGCCATCACTCGGTCCCGGCGCTCACGGGCAGGCCCGGTACGATCCCAGGTACGATCATCGTCCCGCTGCCCTCGTTGGTGAAGACCTCCGCCAGCAGCGCATCCGGCGCCAGACCGCTGACCAGGTGGGCGCTGGGCACGCCGCCCTGGAGCGCGGTCTTCACGGCCGTGAGCTTGGGCCGCATGCCGCCGCTGATGATGCCCTTGGCCTCGAAGCCGGCCAACTCTTCCAGCGTGGCGTGGGGGATGAGCGAAGAGGCCTTCTTGAGGTCCTTCAGCAGACCGGGCACGGAGAGCATGAAGAACAGCTTCTCGGCGCCGAGGGCCGTGGCCAGGCTGGCGGCGATGGTATCGGCGTTGGTGTTGTAAATGGCGCCGTCTTCCCCCCCGGAAAGCGGCGCCACCACCGGCACGAAGCCCCCTTCGAGCAGGTGGCTGAGGACATGGGGATCGATGGTGTCGATGTCGCCCACGAGGCCGAAATCGACCATCTGGGATTCGGTGGCGCCGTCGGGCACCACGGCCACGGGCGGGCGCTTGTGCGCCTTCACGAGGCCCGCGTCCAGGCCCGTGAGGCCCACGGCGGGCACGCCGCTGGCCTGGAGCTCCGCCAGCAGGTCCATGTGCACCTGGCCCGCGAAGACCATCTTGGCGGCGTCGAGCACTTCGGGGCTCGTCACCCGCCGTCCCGCCACCTTTTCCACGGGGATGTTCATGGCCTCGCAGACGGCGTCGAGTTCGGCGCCGCCGCCATGCACCACCACCACGCGGATCGAGAAGGACCAGAGCAGGGCGATCTGCTCGCAGAGCGCCTTGCGGATCTTGGGCTCGGCGAGCACGTCGCCACCCACCTTCACGACGAAGGTCTTGCCGCGGAAGAGGCGGACGTACTGGGCGGCTTCTTTGAGGGCGGCGTAGGGATTGGGGGAGAGCGGCATCACAACCTCGGAATCGAACGTCAGGAAACTAGGACTGGGAGAGCAGGGCGTGGAGGGTGGCCCGCTGCACGTGGAAGCGGTTCTCGGCCTCGTCGACGACGCGGCTCCAGGGGCCGTCGAGGACGCTGTCGTGCACCTCGAGGTTCCGCCGCACGGGCAGGCAGTGCGTGAAGATGGCTTCCTTGGCGGCCTTTTGCATGTGGGCGGCGGTGGGCATCCAGCTCTCCAGATCGGCCATGGGCGCGGCTTCCAGGCCCGAGCTGGTGGAAGGTCCCCAGGCCTTGGCGTAGACGGCGGCGCTGCCTTCGAGGGCGGCGTCCTGATCGTTCGTGTAGATGATCTTCCCGCCCGTGGCGGCGGCGTAGGCCTCGGCCTCGGCGCGCACTTCGGCGCTCAGTTCGTAGCCCTTCGGATGGGCCACGCGGATTTCGGCACCGCAAGCTGCAGCGGTGAGCAGGAAGGAATTGGGCACGGCCTTGGGCAGGGGCTTGATGTGGGGCGCCCAGGTGAGGGTGACGGGCACCTTCGTCGAGCCGTGGGCCTCCTGGATGGTGAGCAGGTCGGCGAGGCCCTGGTGCGGATGCTCACGCGCGCTCTCCATGCTGAGCACGGGCACGGTGCTGAAGCGCCGGAAGGCGTTGATGACGGGATCGAGTTCGTCGGTGGCGTCGCCTTCGCCGCCGCTGAAGGTCCGCACGGCCAGCAGGTCCGCGTAGCGGCCCAGCACCGGCACGCCCTCACGCACATGCTCGGCCCGGTCGGCGTTCATGATGGCGCCGTCGCGGTCCTCCAGCTTCCAGGTGCCCGCCCCCACTTCCAGCACGATGGCGTGGCCGCCGTGGCGCAGCATGGCCGCCTCGAAGCTGGCCCGCGTCCGCAGGCTGGGGTTGAAGAAGACCATGCCGAGGATGCGGTCGTCGAAGATCTTGCCGGGGCGGTTGCGCTTCCACTCGGCCGCCGTGGCGAGGATCTCCTTGACCCCCGCGGGGCCCAGGTCGGAGATGCGGGTGAAGTGCTTCATGGAGGCTCCGGCTAGAAGGCGTGGATGGCGGTGATGAGGGCGATGAGGGCTTCGTCGCTGACGTTGAGGGGCGGCATCAGGCGCAGCACGTCGGGATCCCCCGAGCCGCCCACGAGGATGTTCCGGGCCAGCAGGTGCTTCTTGAGGGCGGGGGCGTGGACGCTGCGCAGGCCCAGCAGCAGGCCCTCTCCGATGACCTCGGTGACGACGGAACCGACGAGTTCCTGGCGGAGCCGCGCCGCGGCGGCGGTGGCGTTGGCCATCATGCCCTCGCTGGTGATGACTTCGACCGTGGCCAGCAGGGCCGCGCAGGCCAGGGGGCCGCCGCCGAAGGTGCTGCCCAGGTCGCCGCCCTTGAGCTTGGAGGCGACGGCGGAGGTCATCAGCAGGGCGCCCATGGGCACCCCCGAGGCGAGGCCTTTGGCCGACGTGATCAGGTCGGGCCGCACACCGTAGAACTGCGCGGCGAAGGGGGTTCCCATGCGACCCATGCCGGTCTGGATCTCGTCGAAGATGAGCAGGGTGCCCGCGGCGTCGCACTTGGCGCGCAGGGCCTGGAACCACGCCTTGGATGCCGTCTTGATGCCGGCCATGCTCTGGATGGGTTCGAGGATGACGCCAGCGATGTCCGAGAAATCGGCGGCCTCCAGGGCGGCGAGGTCGCCGAAGGGCAGCCGCAGCGTGGGCACGAGCTGGTCGGCGAAGGGCTCGGTGATTTTCGGATCGTCGGTGACGGAGAGGGTGAGCAGGGTGCGCCCGTGCCAGCCGCCCTGGAAGGCCGCGAGCCGCTTCCGCCCGGTGATCAGGAGGGCCACCTTCAAGGCGTTCTCGTTGGCCTCGGCGCCGCTGTTGCAGAAGAAGACTGAATCCATGCCGGCGAAGGCCGTGATCTGGGCGGCGGCCTGGTTCCGGACGGGCAGGGCAGCGGCGGCGGAGTAGAAGAGCAGGGAAGCGGCCTGGGCGGCCACCGCCTTCACGACGGTGGGGTGGCTGTGGCCCGTGGCGCAGACGCAGTGCCCGCCGTAGAAATCCCACCAGGCGTGGCCCTGGTCATCGAAGACCCGGTCGGCCTCGCCCCGCACGAGCGGAAAGGGATAGGGGGCGTAGGTGGGAAGCAGGGCGGGGACAGACAGGGCGGCAGTCATGCGGGCATCCTATGCATATGCGCGCATGGATGGTGCATAACCAAGCGGCAGATTGCATATTATGCACTCGTGATTCACGGGTTCAAGCAAAAAATTCGGTGAATTCTGTGTTTCATTTGAGAAGACTTGTTGGTGTATGCATTTTCATGCATGATTCATGCATGGACTTGGACGCCCTCATCCTCCAGCTGCTGGAGGCCTCCCCCATCGCCGATCAGGGCGAGCTGCTGGCGCGGCTGACGGCCAAGGGACACGACCTCACCCAGTCCACCCTTTCCCGGCGGCTGAAGCGGCTGGGGGTGCAGAAGGTCCAGGGGCTCTATCGCCGCGTCGAACCCAGCGCCCAGATCCTGCCCGAGGTGACCCTGCGCGAGGTGCCGCCCAACCTGCTCGTGCTGCGCACGGCCCCCGGCTTCGCACAGGCCCTGGGCCTCAGCCTGGATGCCGATCCCATGCCGGGCCTGATGGGCACCCTGGCGGGCGACGACACGGTGTTCGTCGCCGTGCTGCCCGAGCGCATGGCCGAGGTGAAGGCGCACCTGATGCGGGTGCTGGTGCGGGCCTAAGCCTTCAGTCTGAAAACAGACTCGGGCCCTATTTCAGGTTGCCGATGACGCCCTGGGAGGTGTCGCTCAGCTTCTTCTCGAGGTTCGAGAGGATGCTCATCAGCTTGGACAGCCGATCCATGGCCATCTGCAGGCGCAGGGATTCGGTTTCCCCCATCTCGCTTTCGGAATCCAGCGCGTCCTTGAGCTTGGTCTGGAGGGCGGCCAGGTCGCCGTACGTGGCCACGGGCTGGATGACGGGGCGGACCCGCCCGCGCAGCCGGCCGACCAGCTCCTTCGCGCGCGCCGCGACACTGCCGCAGAGGGGGGAGGTGCAGGGCGCGTCGGGGCGCTGGGCCTCGGGGTGTTCGCCGCTGATCTGATCCACCAGGCCCCTCAGATCGGCCTTCTGCTGCTGGATCTTCTTCACGCCGTCCATGATGGATTTCAGATCGTCCTGGGCGGCCTTGCTGGCCTGGGCGAGCACGATGAAGGCCACGGCCTCGATGTCCGCGTCGTTGAGGTTGACGGAGGTCAATTGATTGAACGGAATGGCCGAAGCGGGGCTCATGGCCTTGCCCGCGGTGGCTCGGGGCGCTGGCGTAGCCGGAAGCGCGGGCGCGCCAGGTCGTGCGAAGCGGGTGCGCGCCGCGAGGCGGATGGATTCGATGTCCGGTGAGGGTAGGCCGCGCTGCCGGTTGGCCTGCTCGTCGACCCAGGCCCGGGCCGTGGGCTGCAACCGCGGTGCCAGCGTGGCCAGGCGCTGGGCCACGGGAGGCGGCATGGGCGGGACTTCCCGGACGATCAGCTTGTCGTCCTTGGGTGGTGTCTGCAGGGTCGAGATGGCGGTTCCGGGCCGGTGCGAAATGGTCACGGGATCGGCGGCCTTGGGAACGCGGATCTGGGATTCGCCGACCTTGTTGGCGAGCTGGATCTCCACCCAGGCGGCCCGTTCCAGGGCCTCCACGGGGATCGGCAGGCGCACTTCGGACCCCTTCACGGCGCCGCGGGCGCCGACCTCCTGCCAGGCCGTCAGGTCCGTCCGCCAGGCCACCTTGGTGGGCGCGCTGCCCTGGAAGGCGGCGCGGAGTTCGAACACGGGCGCGAGCGCGCGCATGGGAGAAGCGGGTGACGCGGGCGCCGCGGCCGCCGCGGTCGTTGGCTTCGGGGCCAGGTCCGAGGGGTGGATCGCCGCAGGCGTGGTGCCCGTGAGCACGGGGGCGCCCACCAGTTCCACCACGCGCGCCTCGGAGGTGCCGAGGGCGTTCTTCAGCTGGACCATGTAGACGCCGGCCTTGCGCAGCGCCCCGGGCCAGCTGATCACCTCGTCGCCGTAATCGGGGTGCTGGTAGAGCGATCCGTAGCTCTTCCCGTTGATCACCCACTCGATGGGCGTCACCCAGTAGCGTCCGCGCAGGCCGACCTTGAAGGCCGATTCGTCGGCCGTGGGGCTCAGGAGGATCTGGTCCGGGCTGGCCGAATCGAGCTGGGGCGCGAGCTTCCGTACCTGGATGGTCAGGACGTTGGAGTCCACGCCGTCGATGGCGACCTTGATCTCGAGGGTGCCGGGGCTGGCGAGGTAGGGCTGGGAGAGGACGGAGATGCCCATGTCGCGGTCGCTGATGTCCCGGATGCTGATGCCGGATTCGGTCCAGGCGCCGCCGCCCAGGCGGATGTAGATGTGGCGCCGGCCGGGGTCGTTGGGGCCCGAGGGCCAGAAATGGTTACCCAGCAATCGCGTGGACACGTAGACGCGATCGGGATGGACGATCATCGTGTCCGGGCTGAAGCCCGTGAGGATCGGGGCCTGGGCCTGGAGTACCGGGGCGGCGGTAGCCGCGAGCACCAGCAGCATGCGGGCCGGAATCTTCATGATGTCTCCTGGAGTCCGTTGGCATTGGAGCACGGCGCGGCGATTCGGGTCCAGCCAGGGCCCGTGACCGGGGGCGGCGGGCCGCTGGGGTATGATCGAACCGACCCCTTGGAGCGTTCATGGATCGTTTCGGAAGTTCGAAGCTGCGCATCGGCTGGGCCCTCGTCAGCCTGTTCGTGACGGGCCTGGTGGTCATGGCCATCCGCGGCCAGCAGGGGGAGGGCGGATCCCAGATCCTCGTCTTCGGTACGGCGATTCCCCTGGGCGCCGATTCGCTGCGCTCGTACGCGGTGGGCAACCTGCAGGCCGCGATGTACTGGACCGTCTCGCTCGTGGTGCTGCTGGGCGCCTTCGGCCCCGTCAGCCAGTGGACCGCGGCGGCGGCCCGTCCCGAGCGGCTCAAGGGCTTCTTCGCGGGCACGGGGCTGGGTTTCGCCCACGGCCTGTTCCTCTCGCAGGTGGCGCTGATCCCCGTGTGGGCGCTGAGCTGGCGGCTCATCGGGCAGGCCTTCCCGCCCGAACTGCTGCGGGCGGACCTGCACGGGCTGCTGCTGGGCCTGCAGATGCTGCTCTGGGCGGTGCTGCTGTCGCGGCTGCTGAAATCCAGCGCCGGCTTGGCCCTGCTGCTCACGATGCTGCTGCGCGAACTGGGCCCGCGCCTGAGCTTCTTCCTGGACTTCGGACAGGACCTGGGCTGGAGCGCCGGCCAGGTGAAGGTGCTGGAGGTCTTCGTGCGCCTGCTGCCCATGGCCCAGCTGCCTTCGGATCCCTTCTCGCCCCTGGCCCTGCCGCTCTCCATCGGCGGGCCGCTGCTGCTGGGCGCCCTGGCCATGCTGCTTCCGGCGGGCGGCCGGAAGTAGCCGATGCGGCCCCTCCCCAGGTTTCTGCCGCTCCTGCTGCCCCTGTGCCTGTTGGCGCAGGGCGCCCAGGAGGCGGCGGACCTGCGCCAGAAGCTGGCGGCGATCCAGGGTCGGCTGAACCAGGTGGATCAGCAGCTGGATTCGCTGAAGAAGCGCCGCAAGGGCGTGCTGGTGGAGATCCAGGGCATCTCGCTGCAGCGCGACAAGGCCAAGGCCCAGGTGGAGGGCGCCCGTCTGCGCCGCGACCAGGCCCAAAGCGAAGTGCAGGTCATCGGCCGCGAGCAGGCGCGCATCCAGGGCGAGGTGCGCCGCTTGCAGGGGGATCTGCGCCAGCAGGTGCGCTGGATGCAGGCGCTCGGACCCTGGGGCGATTTGGGTTTCTACACCACCTTCAAGGATCTGGAGGCCTGGCTGGTGCGCGGGCGCATGCTGGCCTGGGCGCGCCTGCAGGAGCGCAAGCAGCTGGACCTGATCCACCGCCTCCAGGGCGATCTCGCCGTCAAGGAGAAGGCGCTGAAGGAAGTGCTGGCGCGCCTGGCCGCCGAGGAGAAGGAGGCCGCGCAGTTGCAGGCCGCCCTGCGGCTGCAGGAGGAAAAGCTCAACGGCTTCCTCGACGGGCTGCAGAAGGATGAAGCGGCGCAGAAGCAGGCCCAGGCCGAGCTGGCGGAAGAAGCCGTGCAGCTGGAGCGCCTGTTGTCGGGCCTGCTGGTGAAGCCCAAGGGCGAGGCCTTCGAGCCCGCCGTGGCCTTCGCGAACCTGCGCGGAGAGCTGCCCCAGCCCGTGGAAGGCAGCCTGGCCCTGGGTTTCGGCGAGCACCTGCACCCCCGCTTCCACACGAAGACCATGCAGAGCGGCCTGCTCATCAGCGCCTCCGGAGGCGCGCCCGTGGCGGCGGTGGCCGACGGCAAGGTGGCCTTCTCGGACTACTACCAGAGCTACGGGCCCATGGTCATCCTCGATCACGGAGGCGGCTGGTTCACGCTCTACACGCACCTGCTGGGGCTCAGCGTGAGCAAGGGCCAGGTGCTCAAGGCCGGAGAATCCCTGGGCGCCGTGGGCGACACGGTGGACGGCCCGCGTCTCGGCTTCGAGATCCGCCACCAGGCCCAGCCCCAGGACCCGCAGAAGTGGCTGAAGAAAAAATACCGGTAAGTGGTTGCTAGAGCGGAGACACCAGGGTGCCATCCGGGAGGACGCGGCCTTTGGCGGGTCGATAGTTCAATGCCTCCGCCTTCCGGTACCATTCGCGCGCGAGCGCGGCGTTCTTTTTAATGCCGATGCCGAGATGATAGATGAGGCCCAGCTGGTACATGGCAGGCGCATATCCTGCAGCCGCAGAGGCCTTGAAGCTTTCCATAGCCTTCTGTGAAGACCCGGGAACTCCCTGGCCGTTCTGGTAAAGAAGACCAAGTTCATACAAGGCAACAGCGTTGCCTTGATCACTGAGCCGTTTCAGGATTCCAACTCCCCTTTTGATTTCTGAGGATGTGCCCTGAGTCAGCGTTTTTGCGAGCAAGATTTCCCCGGTGGGGCCGCCCTTTTCCGTGGCCTCCTGGAACAATCGCCGACCAAAGATCACGTCGCGGGGCAGGATTCGACCGGCCTCAATGCTCTTGGCAATCACCACGGTCAATTCGACGTGGGCAGGATCGGCGGCCGCTTCCATGAGTAGGTTTTCCGCTTCAGCATGGTCTTCTGGATTTGAAGGGAATCGTAGCTCGGCGAGGGCCAGAGCGATGCCAGCTCTCCAGAATTTCTGGCGATTCAATCGGCGCAGGGAATCCAAGGCGGGCCGGGTATCCACTTCAGACAGGGTGGGGTATCTAAGTAGGAGTCGGAATACGCCCGCCAAGGCATCGGGATCATTCTGGTCGACTGCCAGCCGGTAGTAATGGAAGGCTTGGATTGAATCAACCTCTACCTCTTGCCCAGTCTCGTAGATGAATCCGAGGTAGCGCTGTGAAATGAGATCGCCTTCCTCGGCGGAAAGTTTGTATTTGGTCAGGGCTGTAGAAAGGTTTTTCGTGACCCCAAGTCCCATTTCATACAGATAGCCGAGGTTGCCATCAGCCCGGGCGTTACCAAGCACCGAAGCCGTCTCAAAAAGCTGACGGGCGATCGCGTAGTCGGGATTGAGTCCGCCAAGTCCTTTCACGTAGAACCAACCCAGGAAGGTCATGGCTTGGGCACTTCCCCCGCGTGCTGCGATGGCGTACATCCTTGCAGCTGCTTCGAGGTCCTTGACGACACCACGCCCGTTTTCGGTCAAGCGACCCAGTTCCGTGAGGGCCTCAACCTCTCCGAGTTCCGCGGCCTTTCTGTACCAGGTAGCGGCCTCCTTATCGTCCTTCTGGACCCCACGTCCGAGTTCGTACATCCATCCAACCATATGCGTCGCGTATGGATGCTGTTTCCCGGCTGCGACAAGGAAGAGCTTGAAGGCGATGGCGTCATTGGGTTTGATGCCGCCTTTTCCATTCAATGTGAATTCAGCAAGGTCTGCGGTGGCGGCCACATGCCCCAGACCCGAGGCCCGCTGGTACCACGCCGCGGCTTTGGTGCTGTCTTTTCCGAGCCCATGCGATCCATGGTCATACCGGTCGCCTAATTCATGGGCAGCCTCGGCATCACCCTTGTCTGCCAAGGCTTCGAGTTCGGTGTTCGAGAGAGGTTTGCTAGGGGCATCCTTGAGCGCCGTTACAGATCCACCGTCCGCCCCGTGGGCGTGGAAAGGCATAGCAAGACCGTACAAGACGAGAAGGACATTCAGCATATAGATACCCGCGAAGGCCCTACCTCACCACGTTGCTCGCGTTGAACAGCGGCACGTAGATGGCGAGCAGGAGGCCGAGGACGACGACGCCCATGAAGAGTATGAGCACGGGGCCGATGAGGCTCGTGACGGCGGTGGTGGCCTTTTCCACTTCCTGATCGAAGAAGTCGGCCACGTGATCGAGCATCTCGGGGAGGGCGCTGCTCTGCTCGCCCACGCGGACCATTTCGATGGCGAGGGGGTCGAGGACCTTGGCCTGTTCGAGGGCCAGGTGCAGGCTGCTGCCGGCCCGAACCTTTTCGGTGATGGTGAGCAGGCCGGCTTTCATGCGTTCGCTGGGGCTCGTGCGCTGCACCACTTCCAGGGCCTGCACGACGGGCAGGCCGCCCGACAGCAGCACGCCCAGGGTGCGCGAGAACACGCTGGAGTGGTACATGCGGTAGAGCACGCCGATCTTGGGCAGCATCAGCAGCAGGCGTTCCGCCATGCGACGTCCCGCCTCGGACGAGGCCATCCAGCGGATGAGGACGGCCAGACCGACGAGGACGAGTCCCTGCAGCCAGAGGGTGGAACTGATCACCTGCCCGGCACCCAGCAGCACCTTGGTGATGAGGGGCATCTCGACGTCGCCGCCCGCGTAGAACTCCGCGAAGCGGGGCAGCACGATGTTGAAGATGACGCCCAGCGCGACGATGAGCACGACCACGAGGAAGGCCGGATAGAACAGGGCTTCGATGATGCGGCGGCGGCTCGTCTGCGCGAACTTCTGGAAGGCCAGCCAGCGGGACAGCACCTCGGGGAGGGTGCCGCTGCGCTCGCCCGCCACGACGTTGCTGCGGTAGATGGGAGGGAAGGTGCCGGCCTGCTCCATGGCGTCGGAAAAGGACATGCCTTCGCGCACGAGTTCCACCACCTGGGTGAGGCTGCGGCGCAGCTGGGGATCCTTGCCGTGGCCCACCAGCAGTTCCAGGGACTGGAGCAGGGGAATGCCGGCCTTCAGGAGGGCCAGCAGCTCCTGGTTGAAGAGGACGAGGGATTCGGTCTTGATCTGATTCCGGCTGCGGAAGGCGGTGTCCGTGCGCTTGATGTCGAGGGGAAAGCCCCCCTCGGCGAGGATGCGTGCGCGGAGGGTGGCCTCGCTGTCCGCCTCGAACTCGCGCACCAGCACTTCGCCGTTGGCATGGGTCAGTCGTACCGTGAATCGCATGGGCACCTGAAGTAACTTTGAGGATACCCGGATAAACCCCGCTACCGTCGCAGCAGTAGCCGGTCTGTCTGGAGGCTTCGTGCTGCGTACCATCCCTTTGTTCATTCCCGCCCTCACCTTGACGCTCACGTCGTCCCTGGCCGCCCAGGCGCCCCTGCGGGTCGGCGAGGCCCTGCCGGTGGACCTGGATCTGCGGGAGGCGGATCTGAGCGCCCTGCTGCCCCGGGACAACCGCGACGCCGCCCAGGTGGAAGCGGCCCGCCGGCACTGGGCGCCCCTGGTGGCCCCCTTGAAAGCGGCTCCGGCCGTGCGGCTCCGTCTGCCCCTGGGCGAGGCGCGCACCTCGCTGTTGCTGGCGGCCTCTCAGGCCCTGAAGGCCCAGGCGCCGGCCCAACGCCTCTACGTGGCCTTCGATGCCAAGGCCGCGCCCATCCTGGATGAGACGGCCTGGGGCGCGGTGGATGGCGGGGCCCTGGTGCCCGCGGATCTGAACCCGGACCCCACGGGATGGCGCGCCCTGTTGGCCCGCGCCCAGGAGACCTTCCCCGGCCGGATCTGGACCCTGTGGCTGCCGAAGGATCCCGGCGCCATGGTTGCCACGCTGATGGGCGACGGCGGCCGCCTGGTGGTGCCCGAAGGCGGCCCCGCGGCCCGGCTCGCGGCCCTCATCCCGTCGGGCTTCAGTGACGTGGAAGGCGGCGAGGGCGACCTCACCCTGCGCAGCCGCGCGGGCCAGGCCCGGCGCTGGACCTTCGTCGACGGGGCTTGGACCGTCACCCCGCTGCCCAAGGAGCGTCACGAGGTCGCGGTCACGGCGGCCGACGCCTACGATGTGGGCGCGCTGCTGGCGCAGGTCCGCGCGGCCCAGCTCCGAGCGCGGGCCGGGGTGCGCACCCTCCAGGCCAAGGCAGATCTGGATCTGCACGTGCAGGGCGAGCAGGGCGGGGGCGGCGACATCGGCTTCACCTTCGGCTACTTCGAGCAGGCCGGGGACTGGCCCGAACTGCTGCAGAAGGAGGTGCGCTTCAACGGCGTGAAGGCCAACCTCACCGGCGAGGTGCAGCTGCCCCTCATCGAAAGCCGCCAGTCTGTTTCTCTGCCCGTGGCTCTCAGCCTCGCCGAGCGCTACCGCTACCGCGACGGCGGCCCCGCGGGGCCTGGCAAGCGGGTGCTGAAGTTCGAGCCCGTGAGCCCCGATCCCCTGGCCTACACCGGGGAGCTGGAGGTGGAGGAAGCCACCGGGCGCATCCTCGTGGAGCGCCGCGAACGCGCGGACCTGCCGGGCACCGTCAAGAGCGAACGCGAGATCCTCACCTACGGCGAGGTGGCCCCGGGTGTGTGGCGGCCCGTCGCCGTGCGGAGTTTCGAACGCTGGGTGAGCACCGGCGGCGTCGTGCAGGTGCAGCGCCGCTTCACCTACCGGGATTTCAACCTGAACGGGGAGCGCTTCGTGGCGGAGCGCGACGCGGCGCGGACTTCGACCTCGACCATGCTCAAGGTGACACCCGAAGGCGCACGCTACTTCACGCGCCAGGCGGACGGCAGCCGCCGCATCGAGGAGCACGCCAAGAGCAATGGCCGCGCCCTCGGCGCCGTGGTGCTGGTGGATCCGGGCAACTCGCCTTCCGTGATGCCGCTGGCGGGCCTGGCCTACTTCGACTACAACGCCTTCGGCAAGGGCGTGCAGGTGAGCGCGCTGACGGCGGTGGTCTACAACACCGCGAGCCTCGCCATCCCCCGCGGCCTGGGCGGCTTCGACGTCAACGCCAACGCGACGGCCCTGCTGATCAAGGGGACCGAGCGCCCGGTGGTCAACGGCAAGCTGTCCGATCGCGATGGCGTGGGCCGGCGCTTCGGCATGGCCGGTGTCGGCCTGGGTCATGATTTGGGCCTGGGCTTCCGCCTCGAAGGGCGGGGCGATTTCGTCTACGACGCCTACAGCCTGGGCGACGCCCAGTACCGCACGCCGGACTTCGCCCTGCCGCCCTCGGGCCTCACACGGATCGGTACCCTGCAGGCCTCCTGGCTGTTCCGGGGCTTCCAGATCCGCGGCTACGAGGGCTGGGGCCAGCGCCCCGAGGGCACGTACGGCACGCCGGCGAATCCGCAGATGGTGCCCGAGAACGGCGCCTTCACGCGCTACGGCGGCAGCCTGGGCCTCGATCGGGAGGTAAGGCCGGGCCTGTGGTTCCATGGCGAAGCAGGCTGGGCCGGCGGTCGCGCCTTCGACCGCTTCAATTCGCTGGATGTAGGCGGTTCGGGCTCCGTCCACATCGCGGGCATCCGTTCCAACGCCATCGCCGCGGACCGGGTGACCTACGCCAAGACCGGCCTGGCCATCCCCACCGGGCCCAGTCTGCGGCTCACGGTCAGCCTGGAGCACGCTCGGGCCCGCAGCCTGGATGACGGCAAGACCTATGGCATGAGCGGCGTGGGCCTCACCGGGGACCTGCCCGGCTTCTGGTGGTTCACCACCGTGCGCGTGGATCTCGGTGCAGGCATTCAAAGCGATATCGCCGGTGTGAAAACCGTGAACGGGTACATCGCCCTGCTGAAACTGTTCTAGGCCTCAGCCGTGGGCGTATGATGGCCCTGAGGCTTCCCCGAGTATGCGTGCTGCATTCCCCGTGACCCGGGGATCCGTGGATTTCCTGGGGTTCGGGGCGGTCTCCTGAAGTCGGAGCCGGATGCAGATGCCTGACATCACCCTGATCCTCTTGGCGGCCGGGTGCTGGATGGTTGCGGCCGTCCTGCCCTTCGTGCCGCCGGTGAAGGAAGGGCGCCTGAGTACGGTGGTGGGGGCACTGGGTTCGCTGCTGGCCTTCGTTGCGGCCCTCCATGCGCTGCTGAGCGGACACGCCTCGCACGTGGACCTGCGCCTGTGGTTGGGGCCCGTGCGCCTGGAGGTGGACGCGCTCTCCGCGGCCTTCCTCCTGCCCCTGCACCTGGTGGCGGGGCTCGGCATCGTCTTCGGGCTCGAGTACTGGCCCGCCAACCTGGCCAAGGGATTCGGCCGTTCCCTCCGCTTCTATTTCGGACTGCTGGTCACGGCCATCACCCTGCTCTTCCTCCTGCGGAACGGGCTCGTCTTCCTCATGGCCTGGGAGGCCATGGCCGTTTCGGCCTTCTTCCTCGTGGCCACGGAGCACCACCACCCGGAAGTTCGCCACGCCAGCTGGATCTACCTCGTCTGCACTCACACGGGAACCCTGATCATCACGGCCTCGATCATCCTGCTGGCCCACCGCATGGGCGGTTTTCCCTGGCTTCCGATTTCAGGCGCGGCGGAGGATCTGGACGGGTGGATCCTCCTCCTGGCCGTGCTCGGGTTCGGATTCAAGGCGGGCCTGCTGCCCCTCCATTTCTGGTTGCCCGCGGCCCATGCCAGCTCCCCCAGCCACGTCTCGGCCATCCTGTCTTCGGTGATGCTCAAGACCGGCGTCTACGGCGTGCTTCGCGTATCCAGCCTGCTGCCCACCGTGCCCGCCTGGCTGGGCGGCGCCCTGCTGGCCCTGGGGGGGCTCAGTGCCGTCTACGGCGTCTGGAATGCCCTGGCCCAGCGAGACTACAAGCGGCTGCTCGCTTATTCCAGCATCGAGAACCTGGGCATCATCGCCATGGGCATCGGCCTGGGCTGGACAGGCCGGGCCACCGAATCGCCGATCCTCGCGGCGCTGGGATTCGGCGGGGCCATCTTCCACGTGTGGAATCACGCGATCTTCAAGAGCCTCCTGTTCTTCGGATCGGGCTCCCTGCTGCACGCGACGGGCACCCGCGACATGGAGGCCCTGGGCGGCCTCGCGGCCCGCATGCCGCGCACGGCCCTGCTCCTGTTTCCGGCGGTGCTGGCCGTCAGCGCGCTGCCCCCCTTCAATGGCTTTCTCAGCGAATGGTTCCTCTACCGCGGCCTCTTCGCCTCGCTGAAGGGTGGCTACCCCTGGTCCGCGGGTCTGGCCCTGCTGGCCCTCGTCCTCACCGGCGGCCTGGCGGCGGTAGCCTTCGCGCGCTTCTACGGCACCGTGTTCCTGGGATCGCCACGCTCTTCCGCCGTCGATCACACCCATGACCCTTCGGCCCTCATGCTCGGGCCCATGGCCCTGCTGGCGGGGCTCACGCTCGCCATGGGCCTGCTGATCCTGCCCCTGCTGCCGGTGCTCGACTGCATCATCGGTCTGCTGGCACCGAGCCCGGGAGGCCTCTCGGCCGGATCCCTGGCAGCGCCGCTGGCCTCGATCCTGGGCCGCGACCTGCGCCTGCTGCTGGTGCTGGAGGGCCTGCTGCTGGCCCTCGGCGGCCTGGGCCTGGCTTGGCTGGGCGGGCGGAAGGTACGCGCCAAAGCTCCGCCCACCTGGGATTGCGGCTATGCGGCGCCCACGGCCCGCATGCAGTACACGGGCAGTTCCTTCGCCGACGGCTGGGCCCTGGCGCTGCCGGGCGTCACCCGGCGGGTGCGCACGATTCGCCGCCTCTTCCCGGGCCCCCAGACCTTTCGCTTGAAGGTGGTGGACGCGGTGGGCGATGGGATGGTGGTGCCCTGGTTCGGGCGCCTCGCCGCGCGGCTGCTGCGCTTCCGTCGCCTGCAGCCGGGCTTCCTCGCGCTCTACATCCTCTACCTGCTGCTCGCTCTGCTGGCGGTCTTCCTCTGGCTGCTGGTGCGGGGGAGGTTCCTCGCATGAGCCTCTACCTCGCCGCGATCCTGCTGGCGGCCCTGTCGGGGGTGCCGGGTCTGTTCCTGAAGCGGCGGGGTGGCGAAGTGGCGGCGGGGGCCCTGACGGCCGCGGCCCTGCTCGGCATCGGTGCGGCGCTGCGCGTGCTGCTAGGCGCGGCAGCGTCAGGGTTTCCCGGTACGTCTGTCGCCACCCTGAGCCTGCCCAGCCTGCCGCTGGGTTCGCCGGGCCTGCTGGGCCTGGATCCCATCGCGGCCTGGTTCCTCATCCCCGTGCTACTGCTTTCGGCCTGCGGCGCCTGGTACGGCACGCGCTACTGGGAGGATCCCCACGGCCACCCCGGCCGAGTGCGCTTCGTGTTCGGGCTGCTGGTGGCCTGCCTCGCGCTGCTGGTTTCGGCGGCCCACGCCTGGGTCTTCCTCATGGCCTGGGAGGGCATGGCGGTCGCGGCCTTCTTCCTCGTGATCACCGAGGACCGTCTGCTGGAGACGCGCCGCGCCGCCTGGATCTACCTCGTGTCCACCCATAGCGGCACGCTCATCCTGCTGGGCGCCTTCGCGCTGCTGGCGGGGGCCATGGGCCACTGGAACCTGGGGCCGCTGCCCCGGGGCTTTGCGGCCAGTCCCGCGGGCACCACGGTATTCCTGCTCTTCCTCCTCGGCTTCGGATTCAAGGCCGGGGCCATGCCCCTGCACATCTGGCTGCCCCTGGCCCACGCCGCGGCGCCCAGCCACGTGTCCTCCCTGATGTCGGGGGTGCTCATCAAGATGGGCATCCTGGGCCTCGTGCGCCTCGTGGCCTGGGTGCCCGATCCGCCCCTCTGGTGGGGCGTCACACTGCTGGTCCTCGGCGCCCTCTCGGGCATTCTCGGCGTGGCCTTCGCCCTGGGACAGCACGATCTGAAACGGCTGCTCGCCTACCACTCCATCGAGAACATCGGGATCATCCTGCTGGGCCTGGGGCTCGGCCTCGTGGGCAAGAGCACGGGGCATCCCGTCGTGGCGGCCCTGGGCTTCGCCGGAGCCCTCCTGCACGTGCTGAACCACGGCCTGTTCAAGGGCCTGCTCTTCCTCGCGGCGGGCTCGGTGGTGCACGCGACGGGCACGCGGAACCTCGAGCAGATGGGCGGCCTGGGAAAGGCCATGCCCTGGACGTCGGCGGCCTTCCTGACGGGCTCCTGGGCCATCTGCGGGCTGCCGCCCCTCAATGGCTTCGTGAGCGAATGGTTCATCTACCTGGGCGCCTTCCGTGCCATGGCGCTGTCCCGCTGGCCCTGGTCCGTGGGCGTGCTCGCGTCGCTGGCCCTCATCGGCGCCCTGGCCTTGGCCTGCTTCGCCAAGGCCCACGGCGCGGCCTTCCTGGGCACGGCGCGATCCGAGGCGGCGCAGCGGGCCCACGAATCCCCGCGGGCCATGCTGCTGCCCATGGGCGTGCTGGCGGCGACCTGCGTCTTCATCGGCGTCTTCCCGGTGGCTATGGCACCCCTCCTGGATCGCGTGGTGGCGGGGCTTGGCGAGGGAATGCCGCCCCTCGCGGCCATGGCGAAGCTGCCCATCCTGACGGGTCTTGCCCTCGCGCTGCTGGCCCTGGCGCTGGCGTTGGGGCGCTGGCTCAAAGGGCAGCAGGGTGCGGCGGCAAACTTGCCGACCTGGGATTGCGGGTACGGCGAGACCGCGCCCCGGGCCCAGTACACGGCCTCCTCCCTGGCGGATAGCCTGGTGACAGGCGCGCGCTTCGTGCTGCTGCCCGTGACCCACAGGGCCCGGGTGCGCGGCCTCTTCCCGAAGGGGACCCGCTTCGAAAGCCACGTGCCCGATCCGGTGCTGGACCGGGCCCTGGATCCGGCCTTCCGGCTGGGCGCGAAGGGCCTCGCCCTCCTGCACCTCTTCCAGACCGGCCAGATGGCCTCGTACCTGCTCTACGTCCTGCTCACGCTCCTCTTCCTCCTGATCTGGATGGTGGTTTGATGTCCCAGCCCCTGCTGTCCACGGCCCTGAACCTGCTGCTGCACGCCCTCGCGGTGCTGCTGCTGCCGCCGCTGATCCCGGGCCTCATCGCCAAGGTGAAGGCCCGCATGGCGGGCCGCACGGGGCCGCCGGTGCTGCAGCTCTACTACGATCTGGCCAAGCTCTCGCGGAAGGAGGCCGTCTTCAGCCGCACGACTACCTGGATCTTCCTGGCGGGCCCCGTGGGCACCGTGGCGGCGGTGCTCGTGGCCTCGCTGATGGTGCCCTTCGGCCACACGCCGGCACCGATCTCTTTCGAGGGGGATGTGATCCTCTTCGCCTACCTGTTGGGCCTGGCGCGCTTCCTCACGGTGCTTTCGGCGCTGGACACGGGCTCGGCCTTCGAAGGTATGGGAGCGGCGCGGGAGGTCACCTTCAGCGCCCTGGCTGAACCCGCCCTCTTCTTCGGCTTCGCGGCCCTGGCCAAGGCCACGGGCAGCCTTTCACTGGCGCCCATGTTGGTCGGCCACGGCCTGACGCCGCAGGCGCAGGGCATGGGCACCGCCGCGCACCTCTCGGGGCCGCTGATCCTCATCCTCGCGGGCTGGTCCATCGTCTACCTCGCCGAGAACGCCCGCATCCCGGTGGATGATCCCAACACCCACCTGGAACTCACCATGATCCACGAGGTGATGGTGCTGGATCATTCGGGTCGCCCCTTCGCCCTCGTGCTCTACGGCGCCAGCCTCAAGCTGGTGGTGCTCGGCGCGCTGCTGGTGGACCTGCTGCTGCCGCGCCTCGCCCACGGTTGGATGAACTGGCTGATGTTCCTCGCGGGGCTCGGCGGCCTGGCCCTCGCCGTGGGCCTGGTGGAAAGCATGACGGCGCGCTTCCGCATGACCAAGGTGCCGCAGTTCCTGCTGGCGGGGGTGCTGGCCTCGGCCTTCGCCTTCCTCCTGCTGCTGGTCTAGGCACCCCGACGAATTCACCACGGAGACACGGAGAGCACCGAGATGGCACGGAGAAAAAGACACGGAGAAGGGGTGGGAGATCGAGGTGGACATGAGGTCAGGACCTTGTCTCCGTGCGCCTCTCGGTGTGCCCTCCGTGTGCTCAGTGCCTCCGTGGTGGATCTTTTCCTTGAGCCGCACATCGCCTGAAGGGTTCCTATGTCGCCCGACTTCCTCATCGCCCTCACCATGCTCACCAACTTCACGCTGGTGGCCACGAGTCGCGTGAACAAGGCCATCCAGCTCGTCGTCGTGCAGGGCATCCTGCTGGGCCTCATCCCCATCGCCATGGGCCTGGGCCGACACCTCCACATCCTGTTCATGGCCCTGTCGGCCATCGCGGTGAAGGGCTGGCTCATCCCCTTCCTGTTCCGCCGGGCCCTGCGCGAGGTGCATATCCGCCGCGAGGTGGATCCCTACGTGGGCTACACGATGTCGCTGCTGCTCTGCGCGCTGGGCACGGGCCTGAGCCTGGTGCTGGCCCACGGCCTGCCGCTGAAGCCGGGAACCTCGCCCACCTTCCTCGTGCCCGCGGCGCTGGCGACGCTGTTCACGGGTTTCCTGCTGCTGGTCTCGCGGCGCAAGGCGCTCACGCAGGTGGCGGGTTACCTGGTGCTGGAGAACGGCATCTACCTCTTCGGCCTGCTGCTGGTCGAGGAGATGCCCATCCTCGTGGAGACGGGCATCCTGCTGGATCTCTTCGTGGGCGTCTTCGTCATGGGCATCGTCATCAACCACATCCGTTCGGCCTTCGATTCCACGGATACGCGCCACCTGGCCGAGCTGAAGGACTGAACGATGGCGCGCCTGCTTCTCTCCCCCCTGCTGCTCATCTTCCTGCCCCTGCTGGCCGCGGCCGTGGCCTGGTTCATCCGGTCGCCCCGGATCCGGGTGCGGCTGCTGCCGGCCATGGGGCTGCTGCACCTCCTCCTGCTGATCATCGAGGTGCGCGGCTGGCGCGATCTGCCCCATGGCGCCTGGCTGGGCCTGGATGCCCTGGGCGGATGGGTGCTGCTGGTCATCAGCACCCTGTTCACCATCGTCGCCCTCTATGCGCCGTCCTACCTCGCCCTGCGCCCCGACCGCGACCACCGGCTCTTCACCGCATGCCTGTTGGCCTTCCTGGGGCTCGCCTCGCTGCTGGCCCAGTCGCGGCACCCGGGCATGGCCTGGGTGGCCATCGAGACCATGACGCTGACGACGGCGCCGCTCATCTACTTCAACCGCAACCGCCGCTCCATCGAGGCCACCTGGAAGTACCTCGTCATCGGCTCCGTGGGCATCGCCCTGGCCCTGCTGGGCACGCTCTTCGTGGCCTACGCGGCCCACATGGGCGGCGTGGAGGAGCCGCTGCAGTACACGCGCCTCATGGCGGAGGCGGGCCGCCTTTCGCGACCCTGGCTGCGCGCGGGCTTTGTGCTCACGATGGTGGGCTACGGCACCAAGATGGGGCTGGCCCCGCTGCACAGCTGGAAGCCCGACGCCTACGGCGAGACGCCGGGCATCGTGGGCGCGTTGCTGGCGGGCGGCGTCACCAGCTGCGCCTTCCTCGCCCTGCTGCGGATATACGCCATCGTCGCCGCGGCGGGCGAAGGCGTCTTCGCCCGCGAGATCCTCGTGGGTTTCGGGCTGCTGTCCATGGTCTGGGCCCTCGTCTTCATGGTGGGGCAGGTGGATTTCAAGCGCCTGCTGGCCTACTCCAGCGTCGAGCACATGGGCATCCTCGTCTTCGGCATCGGCCTGGGGGGCCTGGCCGCCCGCTTCGCCCTCTTCCACCTGGCAGCCAATGCTCTGGTCAAGAGCGTGCTCTTCCTCTCGGCGGGCAACATCCACCGCAGCTACGCCAGCAAGCAGCTGCCCCACGTGACGGGCGCCATCCGGCGCACGCCGGTATCTGCGGGGCTCTTCTTCCTGGCCTTCCTCGCCATCACGGGCCTGCCCCCCTTCGCGCCCTTCGTCAGCGAGTTCAACATCGCCTCCTCGGCGCTCACCACGGGCCACGTTTTTGCGGGCGCGGCCTTCCTCGTGTTGCTGGGGGGCATCTTCCTGACCATGAGCGATACGGTCATGCAGGTGGTCTTCGGCGTGCCGAGTCCCCAGCGGGTGCGCACGCCCTACAAGGATTCCTTCGCCACCACGGCGCCTCTGATCCTCGCCCTGGCCCTCGCGCTGGGCCTGGGCCTGTGGCTGCCCGGCCCCATGCGATCGATGCTGGAGGGCGCCGCGCAAACCGTGGAGGGGCACGCGCCCGCCGTGCGCGAAGTGCGGCCCCTGTTCGGGCAGGCGCCGGCCCTCGTGCCCGCGGCGGTTTCCGCACAGGAGGTGCGCCCATGAGCCACCTGGCCCTTCCGGTCCTGAAGAACGGCCAGGCCGTGGCCCTGGCAGATCTTTCCGAGCTGCCCTTCGCCTTCTTCCGCGACACGGTGCTCGGCGCCGTGCGCCAGGGACTTCGCCTGGCCTGCCTCTGTGCCGACGCCCAGCTGCGGATGTTCGCGGTGCTCGCCGACGACGCCGGGCGCACCCTGCGCGTCGCCCGCACTCGCCTGGAACAGCCGCGCTACGCGGCCCTCACGCCGGAATGCCCCCAGGCGCATCTCTTCGAGCGCGAGATGGCCGAGCAATACGGCCTTCAGCCCGAGGGCCATCCCTGGCTCAAGCCCCTGCGCTTCCAAAAATCCTGGATCGGTGGTGAGGCCTCACCCCAGCCCACGCCCGGCGCCCTCGACTTCTACCGCGTGGAAGGCGACGAGGTGCACGAGGTGGCCGTGGGGCCCGTGCACGCGGGCGTCATCGAGCCCGGCCACTTCCGCTTCCAGTGCCACGGCGAGCAGGTCTTCCACTTGGAGATCGCGCTGGGCTACCAGCATCGCGGGGTGGAGCAGGCCCTCGAGGGCGGCCCCCATCCCCTGAGCCTCAAGCAGGCGGAAACGGCGGCGGGGGACACGAGCATAGCTCACACCTGGGCCCATTGCCGGATCCTCGAAGGCCTGGCGGGATTCTCTGTTCCCGCCCGCGCGGACCGAGTGCGCGGCGTGGCCCTGGAGTTGGAGCGGGCCGCCAACCACGTGGGGGATCTCGGTGCCCTGTCGGGCGATGTGGGATTTCTGCCCACGGCTTCTTTCTGCGGGCGCATTCGCGGTGACTGGCTGAACCTCAGCGCCGAGGGCTGCGGCAGCCGCCTGGGCCGCAATTGGCTGCGCCCCGGCGGACTGCAGCAGGATCTGGATCCGCGCCTGGCGGAGCGGATGCTTCCGCGGGTGGATCGCGCCTGGGTTGAAACCCGCGACGCGGTGGAACTGCTCTGGGGTGCGGCCTCGGTGATGATCCGCTTCGAGGCCGCCGGCCACCTGGGGCCTGCCCAGGCCCGCGAGATCGGCGCCGTGGGCGTGCCCGCGCGGGCCTGCGGCATCCCCATGGACGTGCGGCGGGACCATCCCTTCGGGCCCTATGAAACGCACCCCGCCGTGCCCGCCCTGGCGGAAAGCGGCAACGTCCATAGCCGGGCCTGGGTGCGGTGGCGTGAGCTGTTCGAAAGCCACCGCCTGATCTCCGAGGCCTTGGCGGATTTGGCCGCGTCTCCCTGCGATCCGAAGCCGACCAGCCTTCCCAAGCTGGCGGCGGATAGCCTCTGCGTCTCGCTCACCGAAGGCTGGCGCGGCGAGGTGCTGCACCTGGCGGTGACGGACGGCGAAGGGCGCTTCGTCCGCTACAAGATCGTCGATGCCTCCTTCCACAACTGGTTCGGCCTGGCCCTGGCCCTGCGTGGCGAGCAGATCTCCGACTTCCCCCTGTGCAACAAGAGCTTCAACCTCTCCTACTGCGGGCACGACCTATGATGCACATCCTGCTGTCCCGCTGGCGCCAGGGCCACCGCACGCTGCCCTACCCCAAAGAAATCCCGGCCCTGTCCGAGCGCTTCCAGGGCCTGCCGAATATCCAGGCAGAGCGCTGCAAGGCGGGCTGCGAAGCCTGCGTGGAGGCCTGTCCCACCGAAGCCATCCGCCTGGGCGCGGGCGGCCCGGAACTGGATCTGGGCCGCTGCGTCTTCTGTCCCGCCTGCGTGGAGGCCTGCCCCGAAGGCGCCATCGCCTTCACGGGGGATCACCGCCTGGCCACGCGCACGCGAGAAGACCTGATCCTCGCGCCGGGTGCGGACCTGCGGCGGGCCGAGGCGCTGGGCGGCGAGCTCAAGCGCCTCCTGGGTCGCTCCCTGAAGCTGCGCGTCGTGAGCGCGGGCGGGTGCAACGGCTGCGAGGTGGACGTGAACGTGCTGGGCACCCTGGCCTGGGACCTGGGGCGCTTCGGGATCCAGTACGTCGCCTCGCCACGCCACGCGGACGGCCTGCTCATCACGGGCCCCGTCACGCGCAACATGGAACTGGCGGTGCGGAAGACCTACGACGCCGTGCCCGGGCCCAAGATCGTCATCGCCGTTGGCGCCTGCGCCATCCAGGGCGGGCCCTATTACAAGCGCGACGAGCAGCTGGGCGGCGCCTCCAGCGTGCTGCCCGTGGACCTCTTCATCCCCGGCTGTCCGCCCCATCCCCTCACGATCCTGGATGGCTTGCTGCGCTTGATCGGGCGCCTGGAGGACGAGGGCCGGCGGATCTCCTGATCGGATCACCGCAAGAAGCGGGTCGCAGATCTCGGCCCGGTTCCTCATGCTGGAATGGGAGGCGGGCATGAGCGATCCGGCGAAAGAACAGACCATCCTGGTGCGCGAGGCGCGGCCGGCCGATGTCGAGGCCATCGCCGACATCGGCCGCCGGAGTTTCACCTGGGCCTTCGGGCACCTTTACCAGGAGGCCGGATTGGCGCGCTACCTGGAGGCCACGTACGCCGTGGGGAAGATCGCCGGTAGCCTGTCGAAGCCCGCCAACCTGTACCTGGTGGCCGAAGTTGAAGGTGCGGTACGGGGCTTCCTGAAGCTGAAGGTGGCACAGCCCGGGGCGGCCTGGCAGGTACAGAAGCTCTACATCGATCCGGACCTGATCCAGCGCGGCCTCGGAGGCCAGCTCATGCGGGCCGGGGAGGCGCGCATGCTCGAAGGCGGGGCCGGGTCCGCCTGGCTCGTGGTCTACACGGGAAATGCCCGCGCCATCCGCTTCTACACGGACCTGGGCTACGAGGTCACGGGCCCCGTATTCCACGACTTCGAAGAGCTCCGCGTCGAGTTCAAGCGGATGGAGAGGCGCTACGGGCCAGCTCCGACAGCACGTCCATAACCTCGTCATCGCTCGGACGAGCCGCGGGATCCTTCCGGCAGAGGCGCGCGACGAGATCCACCAGGGGGGCGGGCAGGTCGGGCCGTAGGGCCGCCAGATCCGGAAGCGGCGCCCGCTGGTGCTTGTCCAGGATCTCGAAGGGCGTTTCGCCGTTGAAGGGCGGATGCCCCGAGAGCATTTCAAAGAGGATGATGCCGAAGGAATAGCGGTCCGCCGCGGGACCCACCTGGACCTTGAGCTGGGCCTCGGGCGCGGCGTAGGCCGGCGTGCCCAGGAAGGCGTACGTGGTGGTCAGCGTGTTGGAATCGACGATGCGTGAGATGCCGAAATCCATGACCTTGGCCTGGTCGCCCTCGAAGATCACGTTGCCCGGCTTCAGGTCGCGGTGGACGATGCCGAGGGCGTGGGCGTGCGCCATCGCACCGGCGATCTGGAGTGCGATGCGCAGGCATTCGGCGAGGGGGGGCGGCCCGTCCTCGCGCAGCTTCTGATCCAGGCGGCGGCCCGTGATGTATTCCATCGCCAGCCAGGGCGGCCCGCTTTCGGGGCCGGGATCGAGCATGCGCACCAGGTTGGGATGATCCAGCATGGCCCCGAGCCGGGCCTCCTGCCGGAAGCGACGGAGGAACTCGGGATCGTCGTGGCGGTAGGGGTGGAGGAGCTTGAGGGCCACGGGCGTACCGGTGGCGTCGTGATGTGCGAGGAAGGTGCTGGCGAAGCCGCCCCGGCCCAGGAGGCGCTCGATGCGGTAGGGCCCGAGCTGCTTCGGATCGCTGAAGGACGTCTCTCCGGTGGTCCGCCGCCTGCGCCGCAGGAGAAAGAGCGCCGCCGCGAGGCCGGCAAAGGCTCCGAGGGACCAGGCGAGGGTGCGGACCGGATGCGGAGTTTTGGGTGTCGCGGCGGGGGAGGGAGGCGCGACTTGGGGGGCGGAGACACCCACGGGCAAGGCCTGAGACCGGGCCTCCCTGGGGCCCGGGTTGGGCTGAGCGACTGTGCCGGGTGTCGTGGCCGGGGCCGAGGCGGAGGGCAGCCAGGGCTGGGTCCCGGTCTCGGACCAGGATTCCGATGCCACCGGAGCCGGGGGCTTGGGCGCGGGTTCCGCGGCCGCATGGGGCTTCGAGGCGGGCTCGGTCGGGGGCTGGGCGGGGACTTCCTTCGGTGCGGGGGGCGCCTGGATTTTGCGCCGGATGAGGGCCTGGGCCAGAGTCTCCCGCTCGGCTGCGGGTTCGCCAAACTGGGCTGCCCGACCGAGGGCAGCCTGGGCGCCCTCCAGATCACCGGATTCCAGGAGACAGCGGGCGAGGTGGGTGTGGGGCGTGTAGTCCTTGAGCAGGTTGTTGCCGTAGATGACGATGCGCGCCGCCGAGGCGGGCCTCAGCTCGATGGCGCGGCGGTAGGCCGCTGCGGCGGTGGCCCACTGGCCCGAGCGCTCGGCGTCGAGGCCGTCCTGGTAGGCGGCGTAGAAGGTGGGCTGGGACTGGGCGGCCAGCAGGGGGGCTATCAGGAGCAACGGGAACCGGCGGCGCACTTCAATCTCCCACGAAGAGGAAGTGGACGGCGCGTTCCAGGGGCTGGCGCTGGAACTGGAAGATGGCGGAGAAATCGAGCCGGTGCTCGCGGATGCGCTCGGATCCCACGGACGGTGAGCCGGTGCGCGCGAGGATCTGGCCCACGTCGAGGGACTGGGAGGCGCGTCGGGAGGACCATCCGTAGCGGTAGGCGAGGTCCAGGCCGACGGGTCCGCGCTTGATGCCGCTGCCGATGGAGACGCGCTGCATCACGCGCTGGACGCCGGTCACGGCATCGACCACGGGCTGGGGTTCGCGGCTGAGGCCCGCGCGGAGCGGAATCACGGATCCGCTGGCGGTGATGTGCAGGTACTCGACGCCCAGGTGCAGGTCGGTAGCGTTGGGCGTGCGATCGCCCTTGTCGAAATCGAAGAAGCTCTGCCCGTTGAGCCGCGCCGAATCGGACATGTAGCGGGTGGTGGACCAGAGGGTGTGGGCGAGATCCGCCGTAAAGAGCCACTGGTCCGTGGGGCGGTAGGCGTAGCCGATGCCGGTGCCCGAGGGCCAGTGGAGTCCGGTGCTCATGGGGTTGGCCTTGAAGCCGCCCTGGGGCAGGTTGGTGGCCAGGGTGGTGGCGAAGGTGTAGTCCGCGTGGAAGCCGGTGCGGCGGATGAGCCCGAGGCTCCAGGTGGGCCAGCGCCAGATGAGGCCGAGGTTGTAGTTGCCGCCGTCCATGGCGTTGGTCTGACGGAAGGCCACGGAGGTGGAGGTCGCCCCGGTGGTGTTGAGGCTGTCCGAGGTGAGGTCCCAGCGGCCGCGCCACTGGTTGTAGGAGAAGCCCAGCAGGAGGCGCTGGGAGACTTCGTAGGCGGCGGCCAGGGAGTAGAGGTCGATCTGCCCCGCCTGGCTGACGTCCTGGACGAGGTGGGTGGGCAGTCCGGAGCTGCTCGTGGGGGTCTCCACCAGGTCGCGGCGCGCGTGATCCGTCAGTGCGAAGGCGCGCTGCACCGACATCTGGAGCACGAGGTTCCGCCCTGCGATCTGCATGGGCGCCGTGGCCGAGAAGAAGAGGGGGTCGACGCGCGTGCCGCTGACGAGTGAATCGCCGACGGCCAGGACGCGCCCCCGGTTCGAGGTCTCGAAGTCCTGGTAGCTCACGGAACGCTGGGTCCCCCGCGCCACAAAGCTGACCTCGGGATGAAGCAGCTGGGCGAGCCCGGCGGGGTTGAAGGAGACGGCCGTGGCATCGTCGGCCACGGCGATGAAGGCGCCGCCGAGCCCCATGGCGCGGGCCCCGGCGCCCTGCACGGTGAAGTTGGTGCGGGACTGTTCCGAGATCAGCGTACCGATGGGGCTCTGGGCTTCCAAAGACAGCCCGGTGGCCAGCCCCAGCAGGGCGAACCAGCGGCTGAGTTGGGAAGGATGGGGCACGTGAAGTCGTCCGTCTGAACCTTCATCATGCCGTACGAACCTTAAAGGTTGGTGAAGCTTCAGGCGCCTTCCGCGGGCGGTACGGACTGGGCCAGGGCGCTCCTGATCTGGGCGGCGAGGTCGTCCATCAGAGCGTAGCGGCGCGTGTACATGGTCCGCTTGTTGGGCTTGATCTCCTCCCGCGTGCGCCGGTGGGCCTTGCGCGGCAGGTAGAACCAACCATCCATGGCAGGATGTCCGCCCAGCTCGGTCCAGAACGCGTCGTAGTCGAAGGTCAGTTCGTGGATCCAGGCCAGGTGGATCAGATGCTTCTTCCGGTGCACCTGAATGCTGTTGCCGGCGCCGAGGAATTCCCGGGCGCCCAGGGCCCGGGCGATCTCCTGCGCGGCGAAGACCACCAGCGCCTTGGGGCGGAGGCCGAACATCGCCTTCTGCAGGGCCTTCATGAAGCCGTCCTCGCCTTCGGAGCGGCCCTGCACGCAGCCGGCGTACATCACCAGCCCGTTCCGCTGCCATTCCAGGGCGAAGGAGAGCGACGAGATGCGCCCGCCCTGCTGCGGGCAGCGAAGGGTGATGGCGAACTCGCCCTCCTTGCGGAAGCGGTTGTCGAAGCCCAGGCAGAGCTCGGCGGGGCCGAGATCCCCGAGCTGGACCGAGGCGAGGACGACGCCTTCGCCTTCCTGCTGCAGCAGGGCCTCACGGATCGCACCGCCGCGCCAGAGCACGAAGGAATAGGTCTCGCGCATGACCTTCGTACGGCGCACGAGGCCCCACCGCGCCGAGAGATAGGTGCGCATGGGCTTGAGGGGCAGCAGGGGATTGGCTTCGGCGAAGGGCTGCAGGTCCTGCGATTGAAGTTTGGTGAACCAGCCGAGGGCCTCGAGGGGCCGGGCGGCTGCGATGGCAGCCCAACGCAGGTTCTGCTTCACACGCCGGAGCAGGCCTTCGGCCTGATAGACGCCGGCGCTCAGGATCCAGGCGCGCCGGGCGGCGACCCAGGTGGCGCGCAGTCTCAAGCGTAGAAGCCGCGGTACCGCATGGCCTGGGCGACGCGGTCGAGGGCCAGGATGTAGGCGCCGATGCGGGGGTTGGTCTTGTACTTGTCCGTGGTGGCGAAGGTGGCCTGGAAGGCGTGGGTCATGTAGTCCACCAGGCGCTCGTTCACTTCGCGCTCGCGCCAGTAGAAGCCCTGGCGGTTCTGCACCCACTCGAAGTAGCTGACGGTCACCCCGCCGGCATTGGCGAGGATGTCGGGCACCACGAGGACGCCGTGCTCGAGCAGGATGGGATCGGCCTCGGGCGTGGTGGGGCCGTTGGCGCCTTCCACGATGATCTTGGCGCGCACCTGGGCGGCGTTCTCCTCGGTGATCTGGTTCTCCGTGGCGGCGGGCACCAGGATGTCCACGGCGTGCGTGAGCAGGGCCGCGGGCTCCATGGGCTCGGAGCCCTTGAAGCCGGTCACGGTGCGGGCCTCGGCGGCGTGCTTGAGCAGGGCGTGGATGTCGAGGCCGCGGTCGTTCTTGATGGCGCCCTTGAGATCGCTGACGGCCACGATGCGGGCGCCGGCCTCATGGAGCAGGCGCGCGGCCTGGCTGCCCACGTTGCCGAATCCCTGGATGGCCACCGTGGCGCCGGCCAGGGGCTTGCCCAGGCGCTGCATGGCTTCGCGCGCGGTGATGAGGATGCCGCGGCCCGTGGCTTCCGTGCGGCCGAGGCTGCCGCCCAGGCCGAGGGGCTTGCCGGTGACGACGGCGTTCTCGGTTTGGCGCACGTGCATGGAATAGGTATCGAGCACCCAGGCCATGGTCTGCGCGTCGGTGCCCATGTCCGGCGCGGGCACGTCGCGGTCGGGGCCGATGATGTCCATGATCTCGGCGATGTAGCGGCGGGTGAGCCGCTCCTTCTCACCGAGGCTGAGACGGCTGGGATCGCAGACGATGCCGCCCTTGCCGCCGCCGAAGGGCACGTCGACCACGGCGCACTTCCAGGTCATCCAGGCGCTGAGGGCCTTGATCTCGTCGAGGCTGACGTTCAGGTCGTAGCGGATGCCGCCCTTCGCGGGACCGCGGGCCACGTTGTGCTGCACGCGGTAGCCCGTGAAGACTTCCCACTGGCCGTTGTCCATGAGCACGGGCAGGCTCACGATCATGGAGCGGTTGGGCGCCATGAACACCTTGAAGAGCGCGTCGTCCAGTCCGTAGAGCTGGGAGGCGACGCGGAGACGGGCCTGCATGGCCTCGAAGGCGTTGTTCGGAGTGGTCGGCATGGAGGTCTTCTCCTACGGACGTGCGTCGGTCGCGGGATGGGTCTCTTCGGGCAGTTCCAGCTCGCGGCCCGCGTTCCACAGGCCTTCGAGGTTGTAGTGGCGGCGGGTCTCTTCATCCATGACGTGGACCACGAGGTTGCCGTAATCCAGCAGGACCCAGTTGCCGTTGGCCTCGCCCTCGCGGGAGATGGGGCGCTCGTCGGCCAGCTTGAGGGCATCCTCGATGGCCTCGGCGATGGCGCGGTTCTGGCGGTCGCTGCCGCCGCTCATGAAGGCGAAGGTGTCGGTGAAGCTGGCGATGCCGCTCACGTCCACGAGTCGGATGCGGAAGGCTTTCTTGGACCGGGCGGCGTCGACGACGGTCGCGAGCCGGGAATCAAGGGTCATGCGGGCTCCAGAGCAGGCTAACGATACAGGTTTTCAGAACGGATGGTACCTAGAACTTGAGGGGGCAGGCCCCCGGGATCCTCGTGGGGCGCGGCCTGGAGGCGCGTGCGGAGGTCGCTGGAGGCCAGGTCCAGCTCGGTGGCGGGCAGGGCCACCAGTTCGCCGGGCCGGCCGCTCCAGGCGGGGACGGGCCGGAGGCCGCGCACCTCGGGGGCCTGGAAGGGCGCGCCGGGGCGCAGGGCCACGGCCGCCGAGGCCAGTTCGAAGATGCGCTCGGGACAGCGCCAGCCGGGCAGGCCCGGCAACTGGTCGCTGCCCATGATGAGGATCCAGGCGGCGTCGGGTTCGCGGGCCGAGAGGGTCTCCAGTGTGTCCACGGTGTAGCTGGTGCCGCCGCGTTCGAGCTCCACGGACTCAATTTTGCACCTTCGATCGAAGCCTTCGAGGGCCTCGGAAAGCAGGCGCAGGCGGGCCTCGGCGCCGGGTCCGCCGGGGTCGGGCTTGTGGGGGCTGAGGGCCGTGGGCACGAAGCGCAGTTCGTCCAGGTCCAGGTGATCCAAAGCCAGCTTTGCCAGCTTGAGGTGGCCTTCGTGAGGAGGGTTGAATGCTCCCCCAAGTAGGCCGATGCGCACTACCAGGCCTCGTCCTTGGGGGCCGCTTCCTTCTGGCCGGCCATGACCTTGAGGGCATCATCCACGGCGAAGGCCAGCTCGCGGAGCCCCTCGCCGGTGACGCCGGAGATGAAGATGGGCTTCTGGCCCCGGGCCTCGCAGAGGGCGACGAAGGCCTCGCGGCGGCTGTCGTCCTGGAGGGCGTCCAGCTTGGTGCCCACGAGCCAGCGGGGCTTGGCGGCCAGCACGGGGCTGAAGGCCTCCACCTCGCCTTCGATGATGCGGATGGCATCGGCGGGCTCTTCGACGGGATCGGAAAGATCCACCAGCTGCAGCAGCATGCGCGTGCGCTCCACGTGGCGGAGGAACTGGATGCCCAGTCCCGCGCCGCTGGCGGCGCCTTCGATGAGGCCGGGGATGTCGGCGATGACCCAGGAATCCAGGAGGTCGCCGCCGAAGCGATCCAGGCTCACGACGCCGAGCTGGGGTTCCAGGGTGGTGAAGGGGTAGTTGGCGATCTTGGGCCGGGCCGCGCTGAGGCGGCTCACCAGGGTGCTCTTGCCCGCATTGGGGAAGCCCACCAGGCCTACGTCTGCGATGAGCTTGAGCTCCAGATCGAGGTTGCGCTCCTCACCGTCCTCGCCGGGCTGGTGGTGGCGGGGTGTACGGTTGGTGGAGCTCTTGAAATTCGTGTTGCCCAGGCCGCCGCGGCCGCCGCGGGCCACGCAGACCTCTTCACCGTGGGCCATCAGCTCGGCCAGCATCTCGCCGGTGTCGCTGTCGCGGATGACGGTGCCGAGGGGCACTTCCAGCACGATGTCCAGGCCGTCCTTGCCGTGGCGCATGCAGCCTTCGCCCTGGCGACCGCGCTCGGCGCTGTACTCGCGCTTGTGGCGGTAGGGATTGAGGGTGTTCAAGGCCTTGTTGGCCCGGAAGAGGATGGAGCCGCCCTTGCCGCCGTCGCCGCCGTCGGGCCCGCCCTCGGGGGCGAACTTCTCGCGGCGGAAGCTCATGGCGCCGGAACCGCCGTGACCGGCGGCGACGCGAAGCTGGACGTGATCAAGGAACATTTGAACCTTTGGTTGCGGAAGATCGGGGAGGCATAAGCATAGGCCGGGCTACGCCCGGCCTATGCGCGGGGGTCTCGGGGGTGTGCGCGCAGCGCGGAACCCCCGGACAACATCAACCCTCGATGGGATCGATGTGGATGAAGCGGCCGCTCTGGCCCTTGTCCTGGAAACGAACCTTGCCGTCTATGAGGGCGAACAGGGTGTGGTCCTTGCCCATGCCGACGTTGATGCCGGCCTTGAACTTGGTGCCGCGCTGGCGGACGAGGATGGAGCCGCCGGTGACCTGCTCACCGCCGAATTCCTTCACGCCGAGGCGCTGGGAATGGGAATCACGACCGTTGCGGCTGGAACCGACGCCTTTTTTATGAGCCATGGAAGAACCTCTTCAGCTTGGATGTCGAATGGATCGGAAGAAACGGATATCGCAACTAGGTTTTCGCCTGCGGCGAAAACCTAGGCCTTGATGGCCTTGATGCGGACTTCCGTGTAGCCCTGGCGGTGGCCCTGGGTGCGCTGGTAGGTGGTGGTGCGCTTCTTCTTGAAGATGATCACCTTCTTGGCGCGGTCATGGGTGATGACCTCGGCCTCGACCTTGGCGCCGGCCACGGTGGGCTTGCCCACCTTCAGATCGCCGTTGTTGTCGATGAGGAGGACTTCCTCAAAGGTCACGGCCTGCTTGGGATCCTTCTCGAGCAGCTCCACGCGGAGGACATCGCCCTCGGCCACGCGGTACTGCTTCCCGCCGGTCTTGATGATTGCGAACATGAAAACCTCTTTAGGTTGGGGCACATGGGCGGCATTCCATCGGACGCGCTTGGGAGCCCATGGCCAGGGCAAGGTCGATCAGTATGCGGGAAATTCCCTGTCCACTCAAGGGAAATTCCTGCCACTCACCAATTCAGGCTGGCCCCCACCACCAGGATGCGGCGGCTGAAGTAGCTCTCGCTGACCCGGTGCTCGCTGTAGTCCGGCGTGTAGGCATAGGACGCCGCGTTGTGGCGGGCCAGCAGGTTCATGACCTCGCCAAAGACCACGCAGTTGACGCCCCGGAGGCTGAACAGGTGGGTGAGGCGGAGGTCCAGGCGGTGGTAGAGGGGGAGGCGATCCGAGTAGCGGGCCCCTTCGATGGGGTCCCAGCCGCCCCCGGGATTGGGGGTGGCCCCTAGGATCGGGGTCACGGGGGATCCGCTGGCATAGCGGAAGGTCCCCGCCAGTTCCCAGCCCGGGGCCAGCGTGTGGCTCGAAACCGCCGTGAGGTTGTGGGGCACGCTGGTGGGGGCGGGGCCCAGGAGGGGCTGCTGGTCCTCCTTGCGTTCGGTGTCCAGGTAGCCGTAGCCGATCCAGCCCCGCCAGCCGGGGACGGCGGCCTTCAGCAGCAGGTCCACGCCCTGGGCGTAGCCCCGGCCGGTGGATACGTAGCGCAGCACCGGATCCTGCACCACGAGGTGATCGTAGTCCTTGCGGTAGGCCTCCAGCCTCAGGTTCCAGGCCACGGCTCCCTTCCAGGCGGCATCCAGCGAGGCCAGGGCATGGGTGGCCCGCTGGATGGCCAGGTCCGGGTTCCCCGCGTGGGGATCGATCTGGCTCGTCAATGGGGCCTGATGGAAGGTGCCGCCCGCCAGGCGGAAGGTGATGCCTTCACGGATCAGGTAGGACAAGGTGGCGCGGAAGTCGCGGGTGGTCTCTCCCTCCAGGCCGTAGCGATCCTGGCGTCCCCCCAGGGACAGGCCCCACTGGGGCGAGAGCCGCAGGCGGGCCGTGAGGTAGGCCCCGTCGCGGCGGGTGTCGAAACCGTAGGCGAAGGTACGCGAGGCCGAGGCCGGGTTCCAGTTGGCCAGGTCGAAGGGCACCTGGCCCTGGGGATCCACGTGGCTGCGGTCCACATCCAGACCGCCTTCCAGGGTCAAGAGTTCGCCAAAGGGCAGGGTCAGTTCAGCCCGAGCCGATCGGCTTCGCTCCTGCTGATCGATGCCCCAGTGATTGAAGGTCCAGGCGATGTGGGTCTGGCTGTCCGACGCCGACAGCGACAACCCGGCACGGTCGCCCAAGGTGCCCGTCCACTGCAGGGCGCCGAAGCGGGTCTCACTCTGGTTGCGGTAGCTGTCCCTCAGGTTGGCGATGGTGACGTCGGTGGCCAGGTGATCCTTGGAGAAGAGGCCTGTGGCCACGAGCCGCCCGCTGCCCAGGGGCTGCTGCCAGTTGAGCTGCGCGTCGTGGGAGAGGGGCGATTCCTCGAAGGAGGGTGCCAGGCCATACCACTTGTCCAGCAGCACGGGGTCCGAGCGGCGGATCGAGGCCCGCAGCAGGCCCGCGCCCAGGGGGCGCTCGGCCGCAAAGCCCTGGGTGGGCAGGGTGATCAGCAGGGTGTTCGAAACGGCCGGTGTGGTTTGATCGGTGGAGATGTCCATCACGGCGGACAGGGCATCGCCGTAGCGGGCGGAGAAGGCGCCGGGCACGAAGTCCACGCGGGTCACCAGGGCCGTGTCCACGGCGGAGAAGATGCCGCCCTGCGTGTTGGGATGGTGGAAGGGGCGCGTGAGGTGGCCGCCGTTCAGCCAGATGCCCACCTCTTCGGGTTTGCCTCCGCGGACGAACAGCTCGGCCCCCTCGCTGGCGTTGCTCACGCCCGGAAGACCCTTGGCGGCCTGCATCACATCGGCGGCGGCCCCAGGGGTGGTGTAGATCTCCATGCGCGAAAGCGTGGAGGTGGCGCCCTCCTCGCTGCTGTAGCCGCTGCCCTCCACCACTTCCACCAGGGCGCCCTGGGGCGTGGGCGTGAGGAGCACCAGCAGCGGCTCGCCGGGCTGCCCCATGCGGGTCTGGCCATCCATGCCCGCGGCGCTGATGCGGACTTCCACGGGGCCCGTGGTTTCGAGGGACATCGTGAACCGGCCCTTGGCATCGGTCTGAACCTTGTGCGCGCCCACCAGCACCTGGGCGCCCGCGATGGGCTTGCCGCCGGGGCCGAGGATGACGCCGCTGAGTTCGAGGGCGGCTTGAAACAGGGTGGCCAGCATCACTGGGCCTTCTCCTGAAGCTTGGGCAGCACCATGCGGGTGACGAAGCCGTTGCCGGGATCCAGGGCCAAGGCACGGTCTGCGGTCTTCCGGGCGGCCCCTAGCTGATCGGCCTCTACCTGGGCATAGGCCAGCCAGCCCAGGCTTTCGATGCGGCCCCAAGCCGGTGCCCAGGGATCCGTGGGTGCGGCTTCCTTCTCGGCCAGGGTGACGGCCGCTTCCATCAGGGGCAGGGCCACCTTCACACCGCCGCCCGCGAAGGCGGGCGTGTGCATCAGGTGGATGGCCCGCAGCAGCGCCACGCGGGGGCTGGCGGGCGCCTTGGCCTGGGCCTCGTTGAACATCCCCATGGCCTTGGGCGCGAGGGTGATGGCCGACATGGGCGAAGCGTTGATCTTGAGGCCCATCAGGGCGCCCAGGAGGGCTTGGGACTCGGGATCTCGGGAGGTCTCAAAGGTTTTGAGCGTGCGCTCGACGAGCTCCTTGCTTCCCTTCGGATCCTCCTTGCTCGTGCGGCTGGCCAGGACGTAGGCGAGATGCAGTTCCTGGTAGGCCTTCTTGTCTGCGGGGGCGGGATCCATGGCCAGCCTGGCCTGAATCGAACGCACCTGCTCGGTGGGAAGGCGCTGGAGACGGGCAAGCTGCGCGGGCAGGTCGGTGTCCTGCGCGAAGCAGAGCACGGCGGGAAGGGCGGCGAACAGGCATCGCATGGGTGGCTCCGAAAGGCGCGAGGGCGCTGGAGCCACTGTTGATCCTGCCGGGTCTTCCCGTGGAGGCGAGCGCACGAGCGGGGGAAAATCCCGGACGAATGGCGCTAGGCCGTTCCCAGTCGCGCGCGCAGGTCGGGCATGCGCTCGCGGCTCACGGGCACCCGTGCGCCATCGCGGAGACGGAGTTCGCCCGTGCCGCCGGGATCCGGTACCAGCTCCTGGATGGCGTCCATGGCCACCATGGCCGAGCGATGGGTGCGGAAGAAGCGGGGCGCCAGCAGGGTTTCCAACTCATCCAGGCTGCGGTCCAGCACGAATCGGCCCTCGGGCGTGTGCACGAAGAGCAGGCGGTTTTCCGTGCGCAGGTGGCTCACGGTGGCCCAGGCCAGCACGAGGATGCGGCCCTTCACCAGCACGGTGAAGCGCTCCGGCATTTCCTTGCGCCGCGTGGCTTCCAGGGCCTGCATGAGGAGTCCGAGATCTAACCCTGCTTCCTTGGGCCGTGTGCGATTTAGCGTTTCCGCCAAGCGTTCCCGCTCCAGCGGCTTCAGCAGGTAATCGCAGGCCGCCCAGCGGAAGGCCTCCAGGGCGTGCTGATCGAAGGCGGTGACGAAGGCGATGGGGGGCAGGGCAAGCCCCAGGTCGCGCGCCTTGCGAAGGAGCCCGAAGGCGCCCTCGGGTGGGAATTCGATATCGAGGAAGAGCAGGTCGGGCTGGGTGGTTTGCAGCAGTGTGAGGCCCGCCACGCCATCCCCCGCCTCGCCGATGCACTGGGCCGAAGGGTCCAGTTCCGCCACCAGGCGCTTCAAGCGCGACCGGGCCGGGGGTTCGTCCTCGATGAGGGCGTAGCGCAGGGCCATCAGAGCCTCACTTCCACGGCGCAGCCCGTCGCGACCTCGGGCCAATGGAGGGATCCTCCCGCGGCCAGAAGGCGCTCGCGCACCGTGCGCAGGCCCAGGCCTTCGGGCGCCTGCGAGGAGCGGCCCACGCCGTCGTCCTCGATGCGGATGCTCCCTTTCTTGGCCTCGACCTTCAGGTGGCAGGGCCCCACCTTGGGCCGGAAGCCGTGCTTGAGCGCGTTCTCCACCAGCGGCAGCAGGAGCAGGGGCTGCATGGAAACCTCGGCCATGGCGGGATCCAGCCGCAGCTCGAAATGCAGGCGATCGCCGAAGCGCAGTTCCTCCAGGCGGAGCAGGTGTTCCAGCAGCAGGAACTCCTCCCGCAGGCTCCACTCGGGATGTTCCAGGGCGCCCAGGATGCGGCGCAGAAGCTGGGCCAGGCGCTCGGTGGCCTCCTCGGCGCGCTGGGGATCTTCAGGGATGAGCGCGGCGATGGTGTTGAGTGCATTGAACAGCGTGTGCGGCTGCAACTGGGCCTGCAGGCCCAGGAAGCTGGCCCGGGCCTCTGCTTTGACGAGATTCCGTTCGATCTGCACCTGATGTTCGACGGTCTCCTTGGTGGCGATGACGCCCGAGGCCGCCAGTCCCGCCATGCCTGTGAGCATGAGGACGAGTCGCGAACTGACGAGGTTGATGCCCGTGCAGAGCCAAACCAATCCCACCGCGATGCCCAGGAGCACGAGGTACAGCAGGAGCAGCCAAAGGGAGGCGAAGAGCCCGACCCGCGCGGGCGGCCAATGGGCGGGCAGCCGCTCGAAGGGGGTTTGCAGCAGATCGAAGCCGCCCCACATCACCACGCTGAAGATGACGCCCACGAGCATGGACTGAAGGGGATGCCAGTTCTTGGTGCCGAAGGCCAGGGCCAGCGCCAGTCCGACGGCTGCCCCCAGGAGGATGGCCTGGAGGGCCCACCGAAGGGGTGAAGTGCGGATGAAGCTTTGGCGCGCCATGTCCCCAGGATCGACCCGCGCTCCGTTGAGGGTCCAGGAATTTGAACCAACGGTGGCTTTCGCCGTACCAACGGGGATGGGATCATGGCGCATGAGCCATGACTTCCAGTCCTTCCTCAAACAGCTCGAAGCCTCGGGCGAGATGGCGCGGATCAAGACCGAGGTGGATCCCAACCTCGAAATGGGAGCCATCGCGGATCGCGTGTCGAAGCAACCCGGCGGCGGCAAGGCTCTGTATTTCGAACGGCCCACGGGCAAGGCCATGCCCGTGGCCATGAACGTCTTCGGCAGCCTCAAGCGCATGGAGATGGCCCTGGGCGTGGACAAGGAACCGCGCGGCCTGGATGCCATCGCGGACCGCATCGACAAGCTGGTGCAGGAGGCCATGCCCAAGCCCGGCACGGGCTTTTTCGAAAAGCTGGCCAAGCTGCCGGTGCTGGCGGAAGTGAGCAACTGGATGCCCAAGACCGTGCGTAAAGGCATCTGCCAGGAGATCGTGCTGAAGGGCGACCAGGTGAAGCTCACGGACCTGCCCGTGCTCACCACATGGCCCGAGGACGGTGGCCCCTTCATCACGCTCGGCATGAGCCACACGCGCAACAAGCAGACGGGGCACCGCAACGTGGGCCTCTACCGGCTGCAGGTCTACGACGACCGCACCCTGGGCTTCCACACGCAGCTGCACCACGACGGCGCACGGAACCGTCACGGCTACGATCGCAACGAACGCATGCCCGTGGCCGTGAGCTTCGGCGGCGATCCGGCGCTGACCTACGCCGCCACGGCGCCCCTGCCGCCCTTCCTCAGCGAGGTGATGTTCGCGGGCTTCCTCCGTGGCGAAGGCATGGACATGGTCTCCTGCGTGACGAACGATCTCGAGGTGCCCGCCAACAGCGAACTCGTCATCGAAGGCTACGTGAACCCCGGGGAATTGCGCCGCGAGGGGCCCTTCGGCGATCACACGGGCTACTATTCCCTGGCCGACGACTACCCCGTGCTGCACGTGGAAGCCGTCACCATGCGCAAGAATCCAGTGTTTCCAGCGACAATCGTGGGTCGTCCGCCCCAGGAGGACGCCTACCTGGGACTCGCCACCGAGCGGATCTTCCTGCCCCTTCTGCGCATGGTGCTGCCCGAGATCCGCGACATGCACCTGCCCGCCGCCGGCGCCTTCCACAATCTCGTGATCCTGAGCATGAAGAAGGAATACCCCGGCCATGCCCAGAAGGTGATGAACGCCATCTGGGGCACGGGCCAGATCATGTTCACCAAGGGCATCGTCGTGGTGGACGAAGACATCGATCCCCACGATCTGAACGAGGTGCTCTTCCGCCTCACGAGCAATGTGGATCCACGGCGCGACATGCTCTTCACCGAAGGCCCGCTCGACGTGCTGGACCATGCCGCCGACCGCTTCGCCTTCGGCAGCAAGGTGGGCATCGACGCCACCCGCAAGAACCGCCCCTGGGACGGCTATCCGCGCGAGTGGCCGCGCGACCTCACGTTCCCGGATGAGATCCAGGCGCGGATCGCGCGGCGCTGGAAGGAATATGGGCTGAGCTAGAAACGCCAGCCCAGGCTCATCTGCACGGTGTTGGCATCGAAGGTCTTCTGGATGCCGCTGAAGACGTAGCGGCCTTCGAGACTCAGGTGCCGGGCCACCTGCAGGCCGACACCGGCGGTGACGGCGAGCTTGGTGGTCTGCAGATCGGACGAGGCCGTCGGCGTCTTCTGATCGAGGGTCCAGCGCACGCCGCCCAGGCCGCCCACGAGGTAGACGCCCGTGGGGCCGTCACTTAGGCGCCACAGGTGATCGAAGCTCAGCACCAGGTTCTTCGCGTAGGTCGTGGTGCCGAGGGGCCCCACGGGATGGCTTTCGGGGAAGACGTTCCATTCGAAGCGCGTGCGGCTGGCGTGGAAGTCGCCGTGGTCATGGGTCCACTGCAGGCCCAGGCCGAGGCCCGTGCGATGGTCCAGATCGTCCTGCAGGTCGCGCAGGGGAAGGTTCGCCTGGATGCTGGCGCCGAAGGCTTCGCAACGGCGCGGTTTGGGGGCCTTCTCGGGGGCGTCCTCGGCGGCGAGGCCAAGGCCGACGAGGGCCAGCGGAAGCAGGTACAGACCGCGGGGGAGGGGCATGGCAGCTCCTTGAGATAAGGCTCGGCACATCGAGCGTTGGCTCATCTAGGCAGGGGCCGTGCCGATATGAATATCCCCATGTACCGCGCCACATGAGCCGAGGGCTCTGCCATTTCTGTGGCGAACTGCCTCACCTGGCGCGGCATTCCACACCAGTCCCGGGGCGGCCACTCCGCACAGATCTCGGCGTGGGCGTCTGAATGCGTCTAGAACCGGATGGTGACGCCGACCTGCACGGCATCGCCCTTGAACGCGCTGGAGACGGGGGAGTGCAGCCATCGGAGCTCAGTGCCGACGGTGGCGTTCCACTGGTAGCCGAGGCCGGCGGCCAGGCCGACCTTGGTGGTGGTGCTGGTGACCTTCGACGTGGGGTCCTTGTGCTCGAAGGACCACCGGACCGCCGAAAGGCCGGCCGTCACGTAGAGGCCCTCGGGCTTCTCGGCGATGAAGTAGAGGTAGTCCCCGCCCAGGCTGAGGTTGTGGGCGGTCTGCTTGATGGTGGTGAAAGAGGCTTCGGGGTAGATGCTGTAGTCCAGGCGGGGGCGCAGCATGTGGCCGTCGCCCAGATCGAAGGTGCCGTGGACGCCGAAGCCCGGGCCCGGGTTGTTGTCGACGTAGGTCTTGAGGTCGCCGAGGGGGAGGTTCACGAGGCCCTGCACGCCGTAGCGGGGGGCCTCCGCCTGAAGCGAGAGGGCGGCGGTCAGGAAGGCCAGGGCGCTGAGGGTCGGGGTCTTCATGGTTCCTCCTGGGGATGGTCGCCCTGGATTGACCGGTCGGGGCATCCGAGTTCATTTTTCCACAGAAGGCGTAGCGCCGATCTTTTTTAGTCACCCAAAAAACAAATTAGAAATAAAGATCTAGCAAGGGTTAGTTCTCGCGACATGCATTTTATGGGACAATAAAAAAGGCGCCCTTGCGGGCGCCTTGGATCGAAGCAGCAGGGTCTACTCGCCGTTCTCGGTGCGGCGCTCCTTGAGGCGGCCGGCCTTGCCGAGCTTCTCGCGCAGGAAGTAGAGCTTGGCGCGGCGGACCTTGCCGTGGCGCACGACTTCCAGCTTGTCGATGGTGGGGCTGTTGAGGGGGAAGATACGCTCCACACCCACACCGCTCGCGACCTTGCGGACGGTGAAGGAGGTGCGCATGCCGCCGCCCTTGATGCCGATGATGATGCCCTGGAAGAGCTGGATGCGCTCCTTTTCGCCTTCCTTCACCTTGACGTGCACCTTGACGGTGTCGCCGGGCTGGATGCGGGGCAGATCGGACCGAAGCAGGCTGGCTTCGAGTTGGTCGATGATGTGGCTCATGTGGGCTCCTGGGCCAGCGGTCCCACACCGAGATCGGCGGACATGGCTCGAAAGTCCCCAGACGGGGAGTCCACCAGTCTATCGGAATGCCCCGAAAAGGGAAGAGCTCATTGGGATTTCCACCCCTTCCAGCCCCGGGGCTTGGGCCGTTCCCAGTCCTGGGGGTGCTCCACCTGCCAGGCGCACCATTGGGCCGGGCGGTCCAGGCCAGCCAGCCGGTCCCGCAGGAAGGCGGCCCAGAGGTCGGGCCTCAGGCGCTTCGTGCGGGCCATGGCTTCGCGCAGGCGCCACAGCCGGATGGCCCCGTGGTCGCCGCCCTGGAGGACGGGGGGCACCTCCAGCCCCTCGAACACCGCCGGGCGGGTGAAGTGGGGGTGATCGAGCAGACCCGTGGCGAAGCTGTCCTGCTCGGCGGAGGCCTCGTTGCCCAGCACGCCGGGCAGCCAGCGGCAGACGGCATCGATGAGGAAGAGGGCGGGCAGTTCGCCCCCGCTGAGGACGGCCTCACCGATGCTGAACTCCTCGTCGATGCAGTGGTCCACCGCCCGCTGATCCAGCCCCTCGTAGCGCGTGCAGACGAGAATCAGCTGGTCCAGGCGGGCCAGTTCCAGCACCTTGGCGTGGGTGAGGGGCGGCGCGGCCGGCGTGAAATGTATGACGCGACCGAGTCCTTCGCGGGGCAGGGAGGCCAGGGTGTCCCGCAGCACCTCGGGTCGCAGCACCATGCCCGGCCCGCCGCCGAAGGGGGAATCATCCACGTGGCCGAAGGCGTTGCCCGAGAAGGGCCGGTAGCTGTGGGTGTGGAGGGTGTGGCCCAAGTCGCGGAAGGCGCGACCCGTGATGCCCAGGCGGGCGGCCTCGAAGAATTCCGGAAAGAGGGTGAGGGCATCGAAGCGCATCAGTGCACCAGGGCGTGGAAGGCCTTCGTGAAGGCGCGCAGGATGAGGCCGAAGCTGGAGGCGAAGTACAGGGTGTTGCCGAAGGTGCCCGCGGCACCGATCCAGGCCCAGGCGGGCCGCTCTTCGAGCAGGGCCGCGCCCAGCAGGCAGAGGATCGCCGCGGGTAGCTGGTTGCCGAAGGGAAGGGGCACGGGGAGGGCGAGGAGGAAGCCCGTCCAGGCGATGAGCGCGCCCATCCACCGGTGGTTCAGGGGGCGCTGCTCGGCACCCCGCCAGCGGAAGCGGTTGAGCTGGAATTCGAACTTGGCGAGGGCGTCCTTGATGCGGCCCTTGTGGATGGGCTGGGTCTGGACGCGCCGGGGCACCCAGGGGTGCGACTCGCCCCAGGCCAGCTGGGCCCCGAGGGCCATGAGCCCGATGCCGCCCACGGGGGCCAGGCCGATGTTGAGCCCAGGGATGAGGTTCGGCAGCGAAAGGAGCAGGGTGAGCAGGCCATAGGTCTGTTCGCCGGCCGCGTCCAGCAGTTCGCCCAGCGTGATCTCGCCCTCCATGTCGAGGAGGGCGTGGAGGGTTTCGAAAAAGGGTTTCGGCGCGGGGGACACCCTACCAGCATGACCGAAGTCGGACGTGGTGGCCGGGCTCGGCCCGGAGGCCACGTGGGGGTGCACGAGGGGGGACGCAGGGGGCGCAATGCGTCCGGGCGGTCCCCCTTCGTTCACATCAGATCCGTTTCGGATGGCGGGACTGGCCCTCGCGCACGAGCTGACCGCAGGCGCCCGCCACATCCTGGCCCCGGCTGCGCCGCACGCTGACGGGCAGATCCGCCTCCGACAGCAGGCGACAGAGGGCGCTGATGCGCGATTCCTCCGGGGCTTCGAAGCCCGATCCCTCGTGGGGATTGAACGGGATCAGATTCACCTTGGCGGGGAAGCGCCGCGCGAAGGCGGCGAGGCGCCGACCATCTTCGAGGCTGTCGGTGACGCCCTTCAGCAGGACGTATTCGAGGGTGATGCGCTCGCCGGATTGCAGCGGGAAGCGGCTCAGCGCGCTGGCCAGAGCCTCCAGGTTCCAGACGCGGTTCACGGGCATGATGCGCGAGCGGTGCTCGTCGGTGGTGCCGTTCAGGCTGAGGGCCAGTCGGGGCCTCCGGGCGTAGGTGCCCAGCCGCTCGATGGCGCTCACGAGACCCGACGTGGAGACCGTGATGCGGCGCGGGGGAATGGCGAGCCCTTCGGGATCCGTGAGCGTCGCGAAGGCGGCCATGAGGTGATCGAAGTTGTGCAGGGGCTCGCCCATGCCCATGAACACCAGGTTGACGGGGCGGTCCAGCGGATGCGCGTGATGGTTCAACATGGCCACCACCTGGCCCACGATCTCCGCGGCGCTGAGGTTGCGGATGATGCCCATCTGACCGGTGGCGCAGAAGGTGCAGCCCATGGCACAGCCCACCTGGCTGGACAGGCAGAGCGTCACGCGATCGAGATCTTCGAAGCCAGACTCAGGCTGCGCCTGAGTCTGGCGCGGGGGCTCCGGGGGTGTAGGTCGCAGACCGGACCCCCGGGCTGCGTAGGGCATGTGCACGCCCTCGACCTGCTTTCCGTCCTTCAACTCGAAGACGTGCTTCGTCGAGCCGTCCGCCGACGATTGACTTTGGATGATGGCGGGCCAAGCCAGATCCACCTCGGCTTCCAGGCGCGCGCGCAGGGCTTTCGCAAGGTTCGAGAACTGTTCCCAGCGGGTCCAGCGCTGGCGGAGCAGGCCCGAGAATAGCTGCTTGCCGCGCCAGGCGGGTTCGCCCATGCCCGCGAGAAGCGCGGCCAGTTCCTCGCGACCCAGGCCCGCGGCGTTGGGGCGCGCGGTGCTACCGGCCTCGGGCGCCGGGAGATCCCACAGGGCCGCCATGCCTCAGTCCATCTTGATCTTGAAGGATTTCATCAGGCGCAGGTCATCCTCGGAGAAGGGCAGCGACGCATCGCCCTCCTCGCTTTCGGGGAATTCCCGGGGCCCGAGGCTCATGGGCGAGGCCTCGAGGATCAGCATCAGACCATAACCCTTGGCCTGGATCTGGAAGGCCAGATCGCGGCAATGGTCGTCCTCGGCCAGCGCCTTGAGCAGGGAATCGCCCAGTTCGCTCACCAGCTGATGCAGATTCTCTGGCAAGTCCATGGCTCCTCCCCGTCCAGGATAGCGCGGGCTTCCAGCGCAGACCGCGGAAGCTTCGCTTGGATTCAACCGAGACCGAACCAGGCGCGCACCTGGCGCGCCCACAGGGTGCGGCGGCCCTCCTTGGGCGCGCTCACCTCGGCGGTTTCGCGCTCCCGGCGATCCATGAGATCCACGAGGCGCTCCAGCAGTTCGGGCTCCCGCTTGAGGGAAGCCTCGAAGGCCTCCTTGGGCAGTTCGAGGATCTCGGCTTCCGTGAGGGCCACCACCGTCGCATTGCGGGGCGCGCCCGTCAGCAGGCTGGCCTCGCCGAACCACTGGCCCGGCCCCAGATCCGCCAGGGGCTTCCAGAAGAGGCCCGTGTAGGGCGCCTGCCGCTCCTCGGCGCGCACCACCTGCAGCGTGCCGCGGTGGACGGCGAAGAGCGAATTCCCCGGATCGCCCTCGCGGATGACGCCTTCGCCGGGGGCCAGCAGGTGCCGCTTCAGATGGGGGCGCAGATCCTCGATCCAGTGCTCGGGCAGGCCCAGTTCGCGGACGATCTCGGCCATGAGCGAGGCGCTCGGAAGGCTTTCGGAATGGACGACGAGGGGAGTGGGGCCGTGGGGCCCCATCAGGCGGAACCCCTCCCGGGGCAGGACGCTGGCGGCGAGGCGCGTGGCCTGGAAGGTGGCCTGGCGCCCGTGGCGGAAGCCCAGGGCCCAGAATCGCATTTCGAGCACCGCGCCCCCCATGTCGGAGCTGTGCACCACCACCTCGGGAGGGTGATGGGCCAGGTGCGGGAGCCCCGCGAGGGCCCGGGTGAGGGCGCCCAGACCCACGTGCAGGTCGGGCCGGGGTTCGACGATGATTTTGGACGTGCGCCGGTGCAGGCCCGAGGGCACGTAGAGGTTGGTGACGACGGCCTGCGCGATGACGCGGTTGGGCAGGATGTCCATGTCGCCGTTCTCGGTGCGCAGCTGCACGGTGCGCCAGGTCATGGCTTCCACCTGGCCGATGAGCGTTTCGCGGCCCGGCCCGCCGCGCAGATTGCCGGTGATCTCCAGCCAGTCGCCCTCCTCGAAGGCCGGATCAAGGTGCAGAGAGATGCCTGCGAAGAGGTTGCCCAGCACCTCCTGGAGGCTGAGGCCCACCACGGCCGCCGCGATGGCGCCGGTGCCCAGCAGTTGGCCCAGGCTCACCTGCAGGACCTCGCGCAGGATGCCGCCCACGGCCACGAGATACAGTCCGACAACGAGGAGATCCCGCGCGAAGCCCGGCGTGGCCGTCTGGCGCTGGCTCAGCAGCGGGTCGAGCAGCAGGAACGAGATCACCCGGATGGCGCCGTAGGCCAGGGCGGACCAGAGGATCACGTCGGCCGCGCGATGCACGGCGGGGTGGGGCGTGATCCGGGGCAGCACGAAGGCCGCCGCGAGCACCAGGAGGCCCAAAAGGATCCAGGCCACGGTGCGGCGCGGCGCGCTGACCTTCTCTCTCAAGTCACGAAACATGGGATGAGGATACGCGCAATGGGTGCCGATCACTCCGCCGCGCGGAAGTCGGCCACGCTGCGGCGCGGGTCGCCTTCCCAGAAGGGCCGGATGGCGGCGAGGCCCGCCAGGCGGGGGTGGCGCAGCGCTTGTGCCCTAGTGGGATCGACGCCACCGAGGGCCAGGAGGCGCGGCCCTGCCTCGGGGAGTCCATCGAGGAAGCGGTGCAAGCGCTCGACGCCCCAGGGCTCGCCCTTGCCCGGACTGGCGAACACGGGGGAGATCAGCAACTGGTCCGCCATCTGTCGGGCCAGCCACTGGTCCTCGGAATGCAGCGGGCGGGAAAGGGGCACCAGGCCGGGTTCCAGATCGGGATGGGCCTCGGGGGCGTGGAGTCCGCAGCCGGCAGCGAAGGCCACGTCGAGGCGTCCCGCCACCCAGAGTGTCACGGATGGCGCCGTGTCCTGGCACCACCGGGCGGCCTCCAGAAGCCGTCGTGCGGAAAGTTCCTTTTCGCGGATGAGGAAGGCGTCGATGCCGCTGGTCAGGACGACGCGCCAGGCGGGCGCCTCGAATCCACGGCCCGGCGTGATGGCCATGAGCATCATCCGAACAGGCTTTCCAGGGCGATGGGATCCAGCTTCGGGTGGGCCATGACGGCGGTGTTCTCGGCCACGTGCGCCGCGCGGCCCATGCCGCAGAGGGCGGTGGTCACGCCCGGGCAGGAGCGCGTGAACTGGAGCGCCGCCTGGGCTGGGGTCTGCAGTCCGAGGGCTTCGGCGAAACCGTCGGGCAGCTGGCGCAGGATGCGCGCCTGCATGATGGAAGCCGAGGTCTGCACGGAGAGGCCCGAGGCCTGCGCGGCCGCCAGGATCGTCATCGTCTCGCCGCCGAGCTCCTGGGTGGGCGCGAGGAACGCTTCGGGCATGGCGAGGTTGAGGGGCAGCTGGATCCAGCGGAAGTGATGGTCCTTCCCGCCTGCTCGTGCGGCGGCCTCGAGCAGGCGGGCGAGGCTCAGGTGTCCGTCGGATCCCGGTGGCACGCGGAAGCCGTTCCAGGTGGCCACGCCGTAGGCGCGGATCTTCCCTGCGGCGACGAATCCCTCGCAGGCTTCGAAGGCCTGTTCGATCCGGGCGTAGAAGGCCTCGGGCCCCAGGTGCGCCAGCTGCTGCTCGGGGTTGTGCAGGTGGAAGAGGTCGAGGGTATCGACGCCCAGGGCCTGGCGGCTGATGTCCAGCTGGTGGGCCAGGTACCGGGGCGTCATGGCGTGGCAGCCGTCCACCAGATCGTCCACGGACAGGATGCCCGGGCCCTCGAGCACGCGGTGGAACCAGGCCCGGGGCCCCTCGTCGGGATTGGGTTCGGGCATGGGGATGTAGCCCGCCTTGGTGGAGACGAAGAAATCCTCGCGGCGGAAGGCCTTGAAAGCCGCGCCCAGGGCCCGTTCCGAACGGCCATCACGGTAGTTCGCGGCCGTGTCGAAGACGTTTCCGCCCGTGGCGAAAAAGGCGGATGCCGCCTCCACATAGGCCGCATCCGCCGCATCTGAGGAGGCCCCCAGGTAGGTGCCGAGGCCGAGGCTGCTGAGTTCCATGGCGCCTCCGGAGAAAAGGAAAAGGCCGGGGCGAGTTTACCTCGACCCGGCCGCGGGGGCCCGGGGGTGTCCGCGCAGCGGGGAACCCCCGGGAGAATCGAAAAGGCCGGGGCGAGTTTACCTCGACCCGGCCGCGGGGGCCCGGGGGTGTCCGCGCAGCGGGTCACTAGATCCCCGCCACGCATGCGTGGCGGGGGGAACCCCCGGACAGCATTAACTGTCGAGGTCTTCCTTCACGCCGCTGGTGCCCATGGTGATGAGGCGGTCGGCGGCCTTGCGGGCCCACTCGGAGCCCGGATAGCTTTCCACCAGCTTCTGGTAGTAGCTCTTGGCTTCGGCCCGGTAACCATCATTGCGGGACTTGATGAAGACGAGAAGTTCCTTGCCGTATTCCTGCGTTTGCTCCTTCGTGAGGTCCTTCAGGTCCTCCTTCTGGAGTTTGGCGGCGTATTCCTTGCCGAATACCACCAGCTCATCCGGCATGACGAGCCGCTGACGCATGGCCTCGCCCAGGTAGTAATAGGCCCGCTCGCGATCCACGTAGTCGGGGTAGGTCTCCAGCAGGCTCTTCAGGCGCCGCTCGGCGCCCGGGTAGTAGTAGGTGTTGACATAGAAGATGCTCACCACCAGCTCGTGCTCGGCGATGCGGCGCCAGCACTGCAGGATCTTGGCCCGGGTCTCCCCGGCGTAGGGGCTGCCCGGGGATTCCGTGAGCAGCTCCTGGAAGCCGGCGAGGGCCTTGCGGGTTTCGGCCTGGTCGCGCTCGGCGCTTTCGATGGAGGAGAAGTGGCAGAGCGCGCGGTGGTACATCGCGTAGTCCCGCAGTTCATGGCGGGGGAAATAATTCAGGAAGCTGCTGTATTCCACCTCTGCTTCGGGATAGCTGGGGCTGCCCTGGAAGAAGAAGCTGTCGCCCAGCATGAGCTTGGCCTTGGGGAACTCTGCGGATCCAGGCAGGTACTGCTCCAGGTGCCGCAGGGTCGTGCGGGCATCCGTGAACTTGCCCTGCTTCATCTGCTTGTCGGCCGTGGCCAGCAGCTGGGCGGCCGAGACACTGGTGTCGACGGTCTTCGGTTTGCGGCAGCCCAGGCCCAGACCCGCCAGGGCGGCGGTCAGGGTGAGGGCGGTGAGGATGCGCTTCATGCGGACTCCGGAGACAGCACTACAGACATGGCGGGACGATGTGAAGAGTTCCGCGGGGAAGGGTTCCAGGCCCCGCGCAGCTTCTCGAGCCAGGGCTCCACCAGGGCCTGAGCCTGGGCGCGGAGCCGGTCGTGGAAGATCTCGTGGTAGAAGCCGGGCAGCCGGTGGCGTTCCAGGAGCCCCGGCCGCACCGCGGACCACAGGGCCTCCGAGGCGTCCGGATCGACGATGGTGTCGGTCTCGGATTCCAGCAGGAGCATGGGGCGGTCCAGCTCGTGGCCCAAAGGCAGCACCTCGGCCCGGCCCTCGTCTAGGGCGGCCCCGAAGGCGGCGGTGGCCCAGCGGTGGCAGAGGGGGTCGGCCTCATAGCGCTGGACGATCACGGGGTCGGAGCAGACCTGGCTCTTGTCGCCATGCAGGTGCAGGGGCCGATGGGGCATGAACCAGCGGAGAAAGCGGGACAGGATCACCAGCAGCTTGGAGTTCGAGCGCACCGCCACGGCGGGGGCCGACAGGATGAGGCCGTCCAGGGTGTCGGCGTGCCAGAGCAGGGTGAGGAGGGCGACCAGGCCACCGAAGCTGTGGCCCAGCACCACCTGGGGGCAGACGGCCAGGGGGGGCATGGGCACGCCATCCACCACCCGGGCCTTGGCGCCCGTGCGCTCGGCGTCGTAGCGGCGCTCCTGGCGCAGGAAGAGGGCGAGGTCATCCACGAAGGCCCGGATGCCCACCGCATCCCCGCGGATCCCGCCGGAACGGCCGAACCCGCGGTGGTCCATGCTGGAGACGGACCAGCCGAGGCTGTGCAGCCAGTGGGCCGTGTGCCGGTAGCGCTCGCCGTGCTCGCCATAGCCGTGGGAGATGACCACCCGGCCCTTGGGTTCCGGGTGCTCCCAGCGGGCCCAGGCGAGGGGGACGCCCCCATGGCCGGTCAGGACCCCACGGATGGTGGGCTCCAGGTCGGCGGGGATCACGGGGATGAAACCGGGCATCCATCCAGAATACCGTGGGCCTGGAGATCTCCGATTGCCTTAAACTCAAAGGTTCCCTGGAAGCCAGGGTGGAGATGCTGACGATGGATTTCGAGAGTCTGGTGCGCGCCAAGAACGAGCTGGAGCCTCGCGTCCAGCAGTTGGTCGCCCACCTCGACCCCGAGCGGAAGGCTCTGGAACTGGAACAGATCGAGGAGCGGACCACGGCCCCGGGCTTCTGGGACGACCCCGAGGCGGCCAAGCCCCTCCTGCAGAAGCGGGGCACCATCAGCAACGACATCGCCCTGGCCAAGCGCCTGACCGGTGGGCTGGAGGATCTGGAGACCGGGCTGGAGCTGGCCCGGGAGGATGCGGACATGCTCCTGGAGGCCGAAGCCGTCGAGGGCGACCTTCGCAAGGCCATCGAGGATGCCGAACTGCGCATGATGCTCAGCGGCGAACTGGACAACAACCACGCCATCGTCGCCATCGCGCCCGGCGCCGGCGGCACCGAAAGCCAGGACTGGGCGGCCATGCTGCTGCGCATGTACCTGCGCTTCTGCGAATCCAAGGGCTGGGCGACCGAGATGATCGACTACCAGGACGGGGAGGAGGCCGGCATCAAGGGCGCCACCTTCATCGTCGATGCGCCCTTCTCCTACGGCTACCTGCGGGCCGAGGCCGGGGTCCACCGCCTCGTGCGCATCAGCCCCTTCGATTCCGCCAAGCGGCGCCACACCAGCTTCGCCGCCGTCTACGTGAGCCCCGAGCTGGACGACACCATCAACGTCGACATCCCCGAGAAGGATCTGAAGATCGACGTCTTCCGCGCCAGCGGCGCCGGTGGCCAGCACGTGAACCGCACCGAATCCGCCGTGCGCTTCACCCACCTGCCCACGGGCATCGTGGTGAGCTGCCAGAACGAACGCAGCCAGATCAAGAACCGCGCGACGGCCCTGAAGGTGCTGCAGGGCCGGCTCTACGAGCTGGAGCAACGCAAGTTCCAGGAGAAGGTGGCCGCCGCCAGCGGCGACAAGGCCGACGTGGCCTGGGGCAGCCAGATCCGCAGCTACGTGCTGCAGCCCTACCAGATGGTGAAGGACCACCGCACCGGCGAAGAGACGAGCCAGACCCAGAAGGTGCTGGACGGCGACATCGACGCCTTCATCCGCACCCAGCTGCTGGCCAAGAGCCTCAAGACCGACGGCTAGTCACTTCAGGGCGCGGAACAGGTTGCTGAAGTCGTCCCGCCAGACCAGCGAGGCGGCGGGGAGGGGTTTCACATCCTCGTTGTCCTGGAAGGCAGGGCGATCGAAGAAGGATCCGTCCCGCGTGACCAGCACCCAGGTGGAGCCGTAGGTGCCCTCGTCCTGGTCCGATTCCGTGTCCACCACGCGGGCCTGCCATCCGAAGGCGTCCACGGCGGCCCGCACCACGGGCTGCAGCGCGAGGTAGCGGTTGGAGACGTGGACCGCCAGGATCCCCCCCGGATTCAGGTGCCGGAAATAGAGCGCGAAGGCCTCGCGGGTCAGCAGGTGCACGGGGATCGCATCGCTGGAGAAGGCGTCGATGGCCAGCAGGTCGTAGCCTTGCGGCGCTTCGGCCTCCAGGCTGAGGCGGGCGTCCCCGAGCACGATGTCTGCGGCGGCCCGGCCGTGTCCGAGGTAGGTGAAGTGCTTACGGGCGAAGGGTTCGACCATGGCGTTGATTTCGTAGAAGCGCAGCCGGTCACCGGCGCGCCCATAGGCCGCGAGGCTGCCGGCGCCCAGGCCCACCACGCCGAGCTTCCGGGGACCTTCGCCCAGGCTGGCGATGGCGAGACCCACGCCGGAATCCGGGCCATAGTAGGTCGAGGGGCGATCCGCCTTGGCGGGATCCAGGAACTGCCCGCCATGCGTGATGGTGCCGTGGGCCAGGGTGCGCCAGGTCCGTTCGGGGTTGTCGAAGACCGCCAGGGTGCCGTAGAAGTTGCGGCCCCGGGCGACGGTGATGCGGTCCGCGTCCCGATCCAGCCGGAGCGCATGGACTCCCAGACCGGCGGTGAGCAGGCCTAAGGCGCCAGCCGATACGACCTTCCAACGGGAGCGGGGGCCCGGATCCCAGGCCAGGGCCAGCCCCGCCAGGGCGGCCGCGGCGGCGAGTCCCAGGGGCAGTTCCAGGTAGGTCGTGAAGAGGTGCGGCGCGGCCCAGGCCACGAAGATGCCGCCCAGGGCGCCGCCCAGGCTGAGACGCAGGTAGAAGCCCGTGAGGAAGCGCGGATGGGGGCGCCGCCGGGCCAGTTCGCCGTGGGCCACCATGCAGGCGACGAACAAGCCGAGGCTGAACAGCGCGACCTGGCCCCTCACCGAACCCAGCCAGCCCGCGGCCGCGCTCAGGGCCTCGAAGCGATAGTCGGCGTAGCGGAAATCCGGGCTCAGCGACATCGACATGAGCGTCAGGAGCAGGGGCAGCATCCCCAGGAAGAGGCCGCGCCGGTACCAGCGCGTCCCGTCGAAACAGAGGATGAAGCTGAGCAGGTAGAGGCCCAGGGGCAGCACCCAGAGGAAGGGGATCGGCGCCACGTTGGTGCTCAGGTGCGTGGTGACGGCCATGAGCAGGATCGAGGGCAGGGCGGCGAAGGCGACCCAGAGCCATGTTTGTACCGGCGGCGAAGAGGGCGCGGCCTCGGCGTGGGGGAGGGAAAGGGCTGGACCTTCCGATGCGTGGCGCCGAGCCAGGCTGAACACCAGCGCCGCGAACGCGACGAATCCCACGGACCAGCCCCAGGACTGCGTCTTAAGCGGAAGGAAGGGCTCCACGCAGATGGGGTAGCTGAGGAGCGCCAGCATGGAGGCCAGGTTCGACAGGGCGAAGAGGCGGTAGGGGACTTGGCCCCGCCGCGCCACCCAGGCTTGCACCAGGGGGCCCGTGGTGGAGAGCACCAGGTAGGGCAGGCCGACGGTAAGCATCAGGAGGCCCAGGAGGCGGCCCAGCGGCTCGGCGCCGCCCGTGGGCCTGAACCAGGGGTGCAGGCGCAGGGGCAGGCTCAGGCAGGCCACCAGCAGAAGCGCGCCATGCAGGCGCACCTGGTGGCGATGGGTCAGGTGGCGCATCACCATGTGGGCGTACAGGTAGCCCGCCAGCAGGAGGGTCTGGAAGAAGAGCAGGCAGGTGGTCCAGACCCCGGCGCTGCCGCCGAACCAGGGCAGCACCAGCTTCCCGACCATGGGCTGCACCTGGAAGAGCAGGAACGCGCTCAGGAAGATCGTGGCCGCAGGCAGGCGCAGGGACGCTTCAGCCGAGGCCTGGCGAGGCGGTTCCATGGTCACTCCGAGGGGGTGCCTCCACTGTGGCACGGACCCTCTCGTGCAGCCAGCGACGCGCCTACTCGCCCTTGGCGATCTGGATCTGCTCGTCCGGGGGCCCCGCTCCGCGAACGGGGCGTTCAGCCCCGTGAGTGGGAGGACGTGCCCGCGGCACGTCCGATCGCGGGCTGCCAGGGCCGCGTGCGCAGCCGAAGGCGCGCCCAGCGGCCAGAAGGACGCGCCTACTCGCCCTTGGCGATCTGGATCTGCTCGTCCTTCGCCAGGCGGAACACCCAGCGGCCCGTGATGCGGTCCCAGAGGTCGAAGCAGCAGAGCCAGTTCAGGAGGCCGGCCACCATCACGTAGGTGGCGCCGTATTCCTGCGTGAGCGTGCGCACGGGCTCGGTGCCCGCGCCGCCGAAGGCCCAGGCGAAGGCGCCGTACACGGGACCGATGCCCGCCGTGCCGAAGGCGCCGAGGGTGGGCAGCCAGGAACCCTGCACGGGCACGAAGACACCACCCTTCACGCCGGCCACGGCGCCGTACTGCATCTGCAGGGCGCCGAGCACGCAGAACAGCACCCATACACCGAAGAAGACCTTGGCGCGGCCCTTTTCGCCGATGAGCCAGTAGCCGGCACCCGGCACCAGCCACTGCAGGAGCAGGGGCTTCCAGGCGGCCTTGAGGGCCTTCTGCCTGCGGAGGGGCATGGGGAGCTTCAGGGTCGGGTTCGCATCGGTCATGCCCCCAGACTACCTCAGGCCGGATTGGCCCGGTCATCCGGCCCCTGGTGCGAAAAAAGTTTAAAAAAAGTGAGGGTGTTTGGCTCCCCCGAGAGCCTCGTTTAAGAATGGCGTCATGGCTCTTAAATCAAGCACCCGTCCGGTCTGATTGGTAAATAGTAGTCCCATCGGTGTAGGTGGTTGAGCTTGCGGAGCGGCGCAAGAAGCACCACTCTCTGCGTTTGGCGTTACCCCCACCCCAAGGAGGTGTCTATGAAGCTGCTTAGGCCCATTGCTCTCGGGGCCGCCCTCGCGGCGGTGCCCCTCATGCTCGCCCTGCCCATGGGCTGCGACCGGAAATCCCAGACTGAATCCACCGAATCCAAGGATCTGGTCGGCAAGGTGGCCGAGGCCGAGAAGGCGGAAAGCCAGGCCCAGGGCGCGGCCAAGGCCCAGGCCGATGCCATGGCCAAGGCCGGGCTGCAACCCAATGCCGCGGGCGTCCAGTTGACGCCGGCCCAGCGCACCCTGCTCGAAGCGCGGGTGAAGGACGAGAAGGACAACAGCACCGCGGCCCTGCTCCAGGAAATCCTGGATCGCGACAAGCAGATCGGCGAGCTCACGGCGAAGGTGGCCCGGCTGCAGTCCGAACTGCCCAAGCCCCAGATCGCCACGGAGAAGGACAACCACTTCGCCATGGCCGTGCGCTACCTGAAGGGCCGCGGCCTGTCGGAAGAGAAGGCCAAGACCCTCGCGGCCAAGGCCAACATCATTGAGGATCTCCAGCCTGGCTGGCATGTCTACCACCAGTACGTGGGTGGCACCTATCTCACGGCCGTCACCCAGGGCAAGGCCATGATCGGTCCCACGGAGTATCTCCATAACCAGCGCGCGGCGCTGGAGCACGATCGCGATGACAGCCTGGCCAAGGCCAAGGAGCTGAACGACCAGGTGGTGGGCCTCGTGGCCGAAAAGACCAAGGTGCAGGAGGAGGTGGATGCCCTGCGCACGGAGAAGACCACCCTGATGTCCCAGGTGGGTGAACTCACCAACCTGAGCCAGGCTCAGAAAGCGCGGCTGAATTCGCTGCACTACCTGGTCGGCCAGCGGAAACAGCTGGAGGAGGAAGGCGTGATCGTCGTGCCCATCTTCGCCAAGGACCGCATGGGCCCCAAGGCCGTGGCTGCCCGCTTCGTGAAGGACCTGCCCCTGGACGGGCCGAACCCCGAGCTGCAGATCCAGGCTTCGGACATGGGTCTGACCAAGATCAGCAAGGTGAACGTGGTGCCAGGATCCCTGGTAAAGAACCAGCACTACACCGTGACTCTGGCCGAGGACCGGAAGTACGCCACCATCCGCATCCTGGATCCTGAACGGCTGCGGAATGACCGCGTGGTCTTCGCCGTCACGGATTGAACGTATTGGACGGGCCTTGCCCGGAACCATGACAGGCAGGGCCCTCCCGAATGGTGGGAGGCCCTGCCTGTCTTGAGTGGAATTACGCTTCTGCCCATCGATGGCCGAAGGGAGTGGGGTATTCGGAATTCGGATTCCATCCCCATGATCCGCCCCCTGCGCCTGCTCTGTCTGACCTGGCTGCTGGTCCTGTCGACTGGTTGCGGGCGACCTCCCGAACCGCCCCTCCAGGTGGCCACCTGCGTCTGGCCCGGCTACGAACCCCTCTTCCTGGCGCGGCAACTGGGGGCGCTGGACGCCAAGACCTGCCGGCTGCTGCAGATGCCCACCACCAGCGACTGCATCCGAGCTTTCCAGTCCGGCCGGGTGTCCGCGGCGGCGATGACGCTGGATGAGGCCTTCACGGTGCTCCAGGACGGGGTGGATCTCCAGGTCGTGCTCGTGATGGATGTGTCCCACGGGGCCGACGTCCTTTTGGGGGGACCCAAGGTCCACACCCTGGCCGATCTGAAGGGGCGGCGCGTGGGCCTGGAGACGTCAGCGGTGGGCGCCTACCTTCTCAGTCGCGCCCTGGACAAGGCCGGCCTCGGGCCTGAGGACATCCACGTGGTGCCCCTGAGCGAGGGGGCCCATGTGGCGGCCTACCGGAACGGGACGGTCGATGCGCTCGTGACCCTGGAACCGGTACGGACGCGGCTCCTGGGGGAGGGGGCGAGGATCCTGTTCGACAGCAGCCAGATTCCGAATGAGATTTTCGACGTGCTGGTGGTTCGCGGCAGCGTGGCCCGGCAGCGTCCGGAGGCCGTGGCCCAGCTGAGGGAGGCCTGGTTCAGGGCCCTGGCCTACCTTCGCGCCCAACCCCGGGAGGCCGCCCGGCGGATGGCGCCGCGCGAAGGGCAGGAACCCGAGGCCTTCCTTCGGACGCTAGATGGACTGGCCTTTCCGGATGCGCGCGCCGAGGCGCGGATGCGGGGCGGAGAGCTGCTGCCTCCCGCTCGCCGCCTGGCGGACCTCATGCTCAAGAAGGGGCTGCTGCGGCGTCCGGTGGATCCGGCACGCCTCTTTCCGGGACCGGGCCGCCCATGAGCGCCTCCTTCCGCCTCCGCCTGATCGTCCCCCTGCTCCTGGGGGGGATGGCCGTGGCCAGTTCCCTCCTGTTCATGTCCCTCTACCTCCGGCAGGAAATGGCCCTCGTTCGGACCCAGACTGCCGAGAGCCTGGAGGTACAGACCTTCGTCCTGCGGAATTCCCTGTCAGACCTCGCCGCTCGCGGTGATTGGGAACTGGCGGAGCGGCGCTTCATGGAGGCCGCATTGGATCCTCGCGTCGAGGCCATGGTGCTGGTCGATCCGGAAGACAAGGTGCGGTTTTCCACCGAGCGCCAGTGGATCGGAAGCCCGGCCGAAGCCCTGGAGGGATTTCGCGATGCGAAGGTGTCTCCAGCCCCTACCGATCCGGGCCGCCTTCATCCCGTGGCCGACACGCGGCTGATCGGCGCCTTCCCCATCGATCTCGGGGTGGGCTCGGGATCCCTGCGGGCCCAGCACCGGGGCCGGCTCTTCGTGGCCTACGATCTATCGCTCACCTTCGCCCAGGCGCGCCATCAGATGCGGATCCAGGCCGCCTGGATCGTGGGTCTCTGGCTGCTCGCGGCGGTCCTCCTGTTCCTGCTGCTGGATGCGCTGATCACCCGCAAGGTGGACCGCCTGCTCCACACCATGGGCCTGATCGAAGGCGGGGACCTGAAGGCCCGTTCGGGGCTTGAAGGAGGGGACGAGCTTTCCCGCCTGGGGGGAGCCTTCGACCAGCTGCTCGACCAGATCGCCGCGAACCAGACCGAGCTGCGGGAAAGCCGGGAATTCCTCGATGCCATCCTGGAGAACCTGCCGATCATCCTCTTCGTCAAGGATGCCCGGGACCTCCGCTACGTGCGGCTCAACAAGGCCGGCGAGGAACTGCTCGGTCGGCCCCGCGAAGAGATGATCGGCAAGAGTGACTCTGATTTCTTCCCGCCGGACCAGGCGGCCTTTTTCGGGGCCAAGGATCGGGCGGTCCTGGCGGAGAAGCGGCTCCTGGACATCCCGCTGGAGCGCATCCAGACCAGGTCGCGTGGCGAGCGTCTGCTCCACACCCGCAAGATCCCCCTCCTGGACGCCCAGGGCACGCCCCGCTATCTGCTGGGCATCGCGGAAGACATCACCGACCGCCGGCGGGCCGAATCCGAGCGGGCCAGGCTCCAGGCCCAGCTGCAACAGACCCAGAAGATGGAAAGCCTGGGCAGCCTCGCGGGGGGCGTCGCCCACGACATGAACAATGTGCTGGGCGCCATCCTCGGACTGGCCTCCGCCCACGGGGAGCACCAGCCCCCGGGGAGCCCCACCCGGCGCGCCTTCGAGACGATCATCAAGGCCGCGGAGCGCGGCGGGAAGATGGTGAAGAGTCTGCTGAGCTTCGCGCGCCAGAACCCCGCCGAAGAGCAGGAACTCGACATGAACACCATCCTGCGGGAGGAGACCAGCCTGCTGGAGCGCACCACCCTCGCCAAGGTTCGCCTGGAGATGACCCTGGATCCGGCTCTCCGTCCCATCCGGGGCGATGCCAGCGCGCTCTCCCACGCCCTGATGAACCTCTGTGTGAATGCCGTGGACGCCATGCCGGACCGGGGCACCCTCACCCTGCGCACCCGGAACCTCGACTCCGGCTGGATCGAAATCGAAGTGGGGGACACGGGCTGCGGCATGCCCGAGGACGTTCTGAAGAAGGCGCTGGATCCCTTCTTCACCACCAAGCCCGCGGGCAAAGGCACGGGCCTGGGCCTCTCCATGGTCTACAGCACGGTGAACGCTCACCATGGCCAGATGGAGATCCAAAGCGAGCCCGGGCTGGGGACGCGCGTGAGCCTGCGTTTCCCCGCCGCGGAACCCTCGCGGAACGAAACCGGTGCCCTGCCGGAGGGGGGGACGGGGCCCTCCCAGGCCCTGTCCGTCCTGCTCGTGGATGATGACGATCTGGTGCGGGCCTCCACCCAGGCCCTTCTGGAATCCCTCGGCCACGCGGCCCTGGCGGCACCCAGCGGCGAAGCGGCCCTGGCCGAACTGGAGAGTGGCGCGCGTCCCGACCTGGTGATCCTCGACATGAACATGCCGGGCCTGAGCGGGGCCGGAACGCTGCCGCGGCTTCGCGCCCTGAGGCCCGAGGTGCCCATCCTGCTCGCCACGGGCCAGGTGGATCAGGCCGCCCTGGCCCTCATCGAGGCCTACCCGCGCGTCACGCTGCTGGCCAAGCCCTTCGACCGGAATGACCTCCTGCGCCACCTGCACGACCTTTGATCCTCCCAGGGGCAGATCCTAGCTCTGCGGCCCGCAGAGCATGACCTCGGCTTCATGCGAGGGCATGGGTTTCCCGAACAGGTAGCCCTGGCCGATCTCGCAGCCCTTCCCGAGGAGGAAGGCCGCCTGCTCCTCGCCTTCGATGCCTTCGGCCACCACGAGCAGGTTCATGGTGTGCGCCAGCGCGACGATGGAGGCGGCGATCGCGGCGTCGTTGGCGTTGGTGGTGACTTCCCGGACGAAGGACTTGTCGATCTTGAGGGTGTGGATGGGGAACTGCCTGAGGGCGGCCAGGGAGCTGTAGCCCGTGCCGAAATCATCGATGGAAAGCCGGACGCCCATGTCCGCCAGCTCCCGCATCTTGCCGATGGCCACGTCGGCCTCGCGCATCACCATGCTTTCGGTGATCTCCAGCTCCAGGTGCTGTGCGGGTAGACCCGAGCGCGTCAGCCCGCTCGCGATGGAATCCACCAGATCGCCCTGCCAAAACTGGCGGCTGGAAAGGTTCACCGCCACGTGAAGCGGGGTGGTGTGGCGGTCCAGCCAGGCGCGCGCCTGCCGGCAGGCGGATTCCAGCACCCAGTCGCCCAGGAGGAGGATGAGGCCTGTCTCCTCGGCCAGGGGAATGAACTCGTCGGGGGGAACCAGCCCCAGCTCCGGGTGGCGCCAGCGCACGAGGGCCTCGAAGCCGATCACGGCGCGGGTGCGCAGATCGACCTGGGGCTGGAAGTGCAGCAGGAAATCCTGATTCTGGATGGATTTTCGCAGCGCGTTCTCCATCTCGAGATAGCGCAGCGTCTTGCTGTTCATGTCGGCGGAATAGAACTGATAGGTGTTCCGTCCCTTGCTCTTGCTGAAGTACATCGCGGTATCCGAGGCCTTCAGCAGATCCTCCACGGTCTCTCCGTCCGTCGGGAAGAAGCTGATCCCGATGCTGCAGGTGATGTGGAGGGAATAGCCCTGCAGGGCGATCTCCTGCGCCAGGGAGAAGAGCAACCGGTGCGTGATGGAGTGGATGTTCTCGGGGTGACTGAACTCCTCCAGGAGGATGATGAATTCATCGCCCCCCAGCCGCGCCACCGTGTCCGAATCCCGCAGGGTGGTGCGGAGCCGCTGGGCCACCTCCTTGAGGATCAGGTCGCCGACCTCGTGGCCGAGGGAATCGTTGATGTTCTTGAAGCGGTCCAGATCGAGGAAGAGCACGGCCCCACGCTGCCCGCTCCGTTTGCAGCGCGTGATGGCGCTCGCCAGGCGCTCCTTCAGCAGGGTGCGGTTCGGCAGCTCCGTGAGCGGATCGTAGAAGGCGAGGAAGCGGATTTCGTCTTCGTGCCGCTTCCTTTCGGTGACGTCCCGGAGGTAGACAGAAATCCCCCCGTCCAAGGGGAAGATGCTGACCTCGTGCCAGATCCCGAGCGACTCCGAGAACTGCTCGACGGATCGCTTCTCCTGGGATCTCATGGCCTCCTCGAAGGCCTGCTGGGTGTCCTGGGGGCCCTTCCACACTTCCTGGAAGCCTCTTCCGAGGAGTTCGGTCCGCCGCATCCGGAAATGATCCTCGGCCCTGTGGTTGACGTAGGTGAAGCGCCAATCCTTGTCCAAGGCGAAGAAGGCATCGCCGATGCTTTCCAGAATGCTTTCGGTCCGGACCTTCTCGAGGCGAAGGCGCCGCTCGAGGGTGGCGATCCGGAGGCACTTGTCGAGGGAGGCATCGAGCCGCTCGGCCGAGACCGGCTTCACGACGTAATCGACGATGCCGACGTCGACGGCCGAAAGGATCAGCTCCGCGTCGCCGAAGGAGGTCGTGATGATGATGTGCGTGGCGGGCGCCTCGGCCTTGATGGCGCGGGCCATGGCAATGCCGTCCATGACCGGCATCTGGATGTCCGTGATGACAAAGGCCGGGCCGTGCCGCCGGAAGAGGTCCAACCCCTCGGCGCCATCCTTCGCGGCCAGCACCCTGGCGAAGCGCTGCTCGAGGATGCGCAACAGCAGCGTGCGGGACGCGGCATCATCGTCCACGCAAAGCACGACCGCGGGGTCCTTGCCGGTGCTGGGAACGGTCAGGGGAGCCTCCCTTCGTGTATCCAGTCGCGATGAGGGTCAGACGGATGTGGGTGCCTGCTTTTCGACCCCGGGGGCCACGGAGTTGATTGTTGGCAGGATCAACAACACGAAGGCCGCCCGGAGGCGGCCTTCAACATTCGTCAGGGACGAAGAGAACGACTAGTCCGTGGCGAAAGGCAGCAGCGCGATGTTGCGCGCCCGCTTGATCGCTTCCACGAGCTCGCGCTGGTGGATGGCGCAGACACCGCTGGTGCGGCGGGGCAGCACCTTGCCGCGCTCGGGGGTGAAGGCCTGGAGGGTCTTCACGTCCTTGTAGTCGATCATGAGGGACTTCTCGACGCAGAACTTGCAGAACTTCGCGCGTCGTCCCCCAAAAGCCTTCTTCTTCTTGGGCTTGCCCTTCTTGGCATCGGCGCGGCGCTTCATCCCATCACCTCTTCAGCGGAACGTTCCTTGATTCCAGCCTGGGCCTTGCGCTTGGCCTCGCGCTCGATGCGCTGCTTGGTGCGGCCGGCGGCCTTCTCGGCCTCGTCCATGCGCACGCTCAGGTACTTGATCACGGCGTCGTTGTTGCGGAAGCGACGCTCGAGCTCGTGGATGAGATCGGGGCCGGCGTTCATTTCGAAGAGCGTGTAGTAGCCTTCGCTGAACTTCTGGACTTCGTAGGCCAGCTTCTTGCGGCCCCACTTGTCGGTCTTGAGCAGTTCGCCACCCTGCTCGGCAATGATCCCCTCGAACTGCTTGACGAGCTCATCGCTCTGCTCGTCGGTCAGCGTGGGGGAGGCGATGAAGATGGTCTCGTATCGACGCATCATTCCTCCTTGTGGATGTGAAGCCCCCTATGGTTCCAGGGAGCAAGGAAGAGCCCTCCAACGGAGGACGCGAACGGATAGTTTCGCGCGAAAAGCCAGGAAGATCAACGGAAAGTCTGCGTTCATGCGCCCCAGAACTCCGCCGGGTTCACCTGGTTCGCCAGGGTGCCCAGGTCCTCGGTGGCGCCCAGCAGCTCGAGGAAGCGGGCGAAGGGCTTGTCCAGGGCGTCGATGCGCTCCCACTCGGGATCGGTCCAGGGCTCCAGCACGAAGTCCACCAGGGGCCGCTGGAAGGGGCCGATGCCGAGCCGCAGCCGGGCGACGTCCTGGGTATCCAGGCAGCCGAATACCGAGCGCAGGCCGTTGTGGCCGCCGTCCGAGCCATCCAGGCGGAAGCGGCCCAGGCCCAGGGGCAGGTCCTTGTCGTCGTAGAGCAGCACCATGCGCCGGGGGTAGAGGCCCGCCGCCGCGGCCTGGGCGCAGGCCTCGCCCGACAGGTTCATGTACGTGCTGGGCACGAGGGCCTGCAGGTGCTCCGACAGCGGGTAGAGCGAGCCCGAGGGGAAGCGCTTCCTGGGGGCGGGCGCGAGGTTCCGGTCCGCCATCCAGCGCTGGAGCAGGAGGCGGCCCAGGTTGTGGCGGGTGTCCTGGTATTCAGGGCCGGGATTCCCGAGGGGTACGAGCGTCCACATGGATTCAGTCCCATGCGCGCGAGCTTCGCTCGCGCGATAACGACAAACGCGGCCGAAGCCGCGTTTGTCGCACAGATGCAATCAAGACCAAGGAACTACTTCTTCTCGTCTTTCTTGCCCTTCTTGACCACTTCGGGCTCGGCGGCGGGAGTGGCGGCAGCCTCTTCCTCGGCGGCCTTGCCGCGCACGGAGCAGACGACCTGGTGAGCATCGCCGGTGAAGACGACGTTGGGGGCCAGGGACAGCTGCTCGAAGCGGACGCTGTCACCCACGGCCAGGTTGGTGATGTCCACGTCGATGTGGCTGGGGATGATGCTGGGCAGGCATTCGACCTCGATCTCGCGGTGGGCGAAGTCAAGCACGCCACCCTGGCTCTTCACGCCGACGGATGTGCCGTTCAGGCGGACGGGAACCTTGACGCGGACCTTGAGGGTCATGTCCACGCGCATGAAGTCGACGTGGCGCAGGCGGCTGGTGATGGGATCGCGCTGCAGGTCCTTGATGATGACGTGGCGCTTGATGTCGGTGCCTTCACGCTGCAGGAACATCACGGAGTTCATGCCGGTGTCGCTGGCGAGCACGCGCGCCACGGCCTTGGGGCTGATGGCGATGGCGACGGGGGGCTCATTGAGGCCGTAGACGACGGCGGGGATCATGCCGCTCTTCTTGAGCTCGCGGATGGCGGCCTTGCCGAAGGCGTCGCGCTTGGGGACGATCAGGACTTCCTGGGACATTTCTTCCTCCTACCTGGCAGCGCCTCTTGGGCGGCTGCCCTCTCGTTGGGATGGGTCCGGGCGGACCGCTCGGGGCCTCCCGGTGGAGGGCCGAACCATCGATTCTGCCCGAAAAAGCCTCGAAAACAAAGGAAGTTCTTCGGGTCTGACAATCCATCGCCTGTACCATCAGTCTGTTACACGTGGGCATTAAGCTCTTAGCCCAGAGGTCACCCGTGTTCCATCCCATCCCCCGTCCCGAGGAGCTGCTCAACCGCGAGTTGAGCTGGCTGGATTTCAATGCCCGGGTGATGGAGGAGGCCGAGGATGCCACCGTGCCCCTGCTGGAGCGGGTGAAGTTCCTCAGCATCGTCTCCAACAACTGGGACGAGTTCTTCATGGTGCGGGTGGCGGGCATCTGGCGGCAGATCGATGCCGGCATCACCCAGCCCGGCCCCGACGGCCTGACGCCCCGCCAGCTGCTGGAGCGGGTCTCTTCCCGCATCCACACCTATTCCGCGCGGCAGCACGAACTGTTCCACGCGATCCTGGAACCCCAGCTGGAAGCCGCCGGCATCAGCATCCTGGATCCGAAGCGTCTGGACGAGGCCCAGCGCGCCTTTACCCTGGACTACTTCGAACAGAGCCTGCTGCCCCTCATCACGCCCCTGGCCGTGGACACGGGCCATCCCTTCCCCCGCCTGGGCAACCGCGCCCTGGTGCTGGTGGTGGAACTGGAGCCCGACGAGGACCAGCTGGACGGCGACCTGCCCGCCTCGGAGCTCTCCTTCATCCACGTCCCCACGGGCCTCGCCTCGCGCTTCCTGCGGGTGCCCTCGGCGCCCGGCACGCACGCCTTCGTCATGCTCGAGGACGTGGTTCGGCACCACCTGTCACGGCTCTTCCTCGGCTACACCGTGAGGAGCTGCCACGCCATCCGCGTCACCCGGGATTCCGACCTGCCGGTGGAAGAGGATCCTTCCGAGGATCTGCTAAAGACCGTGGAGGAGAGCCTGCGCGACCGTCGCCGCGGCGCCGTCGTCCGCCTGCAGTACGAACACGGCCTCTCTTCCGCCGTGCTGGACATGCTCATCGAGGAGATGGAACTGAGCCCCGAGGACCTCTACCCCTGCCAGGGGCTCACGGCCTTCTCGGACCTCATGCAGCTCTACGGCCACCTGGACCTGCCCCATCTCAAGGACACGCCGCTGCCGCCCCTGCCCGTGCCCCAGCTCGATCAGGTCGGCAACATCTTCGACGCCATCTCCCGCAACGACATCCTGCTGAACCACCCCTACCAGAGCTTCGACGACAGCGTCGTGCGCTTCGTGCGCGAGGCGGCGGAGGATCCGAAGGTCCTCGCCATCAAGATGACGCTCTACCGCGTGACGGCCAGCAGCCCCGTGGCCGCGGCCCTGGAGCGCGCCGCGGAGCGCGGCAAGCAGGTGGCGGCCATCGTGGAGCTGCGGGCCCGCTTCGACGAGGCCGCCAACATCGCCTGGGCCCGGCGCCTCGAAAAGACCGGCGTGCACGTGGTCTACGGCCTGCCCAACCACAAGATCCACTGCAAGGCCTGTCTCGTCGTTCGCCAGGAGGCGGCGGGCATCAAGCGCTACTGCCACTTCGGCACGGGCAACTACAACGAGCGCACGAGCCGCCTCTATTCGGACATCGGCCTGCTCACGGCCCGGCCCGAATTCGGCGAGGACCTCTCGAACCTCTTCAACATGCTCACGGGCTACACGCGGCCGCCCCGTTTCCACCGGATCCTTCTCGCGCCCCAGCACATGAAGAAGGCCCTGAAGGAGCGCATCGCCCGCGAGATCGGCCACGCCCGGGCGGGCCGACCCGCCCGCATGGTGCTCAAGATGAACGCGCTGGTGGATCCCCAGCTCATCCAGATGCTCTACGAGGCCGGCCGCGAAGGCGTGAAGGTCGATCTCATCGTGCGCGGCACCTGCTGCCTGAGGCCCGGCGTGCCCGGGCTTTCCGAAAACATCCGCGCCCTTTCCATCCTCGACCGCTTTCTCGAGCATGCGCGGATCTACCACTTCGCCAACGACGGCGATCCCGAAACTCTGCTGTCCAGCGCCGACCTCATGCCGCGCAACCTCGACCGCCGCGTGGAGCTGGCCTTCCCGCTGGTGGATCCGCTTTTGGCGGCCCAGGTCATGGAAATGGTCGAGCTGCAGCTGCACGACACTCTGAAGGGCCGTGTGTTGGGGCCCGACGGCGGGGTGCTCCGCCGCGGCCTCGATCCGCAGGACCCGCCCCTGCGCAGCCAGCTGCGCATCTACGAGCACACCCTGCTGGCCAGCGGCGTGGGTTCCCTGACCCAGAAGCTGGGGCCCCTGGATTCCGACATCTGAGCGGGTTTTCCGCGCCAGGTGAGGATGAATCCAGAACTCATAATCGGCCGCAGACAAAGATAGGGGGCCGTTTTCGTGGTGTCGGTGCAGGTCGAGAAGTACCTTGCAGGGGTCGACTCATGAAAGAGGTCGGGGTTGAGAATTCACGCACCATGGCTGGGCTCCCTGACCGGGCTGCTGGTCGGGCTGGCGGTGGCCTGTGGCCGCGGGGGCGGGCGAGAGGAAGGACCGGCCTATGTCCGCAGGCCCGTGCAGGAATTCGTGTTCGCGGTGCATCCGCTTCACAATCCTGAGCGCCTGGCCGCCGTCTACGGCCCGATCATCGACCGTCTGAACGCGCAGAACCCAGGGCTAACCTTCCGGTTCGAGGCCTCCCATGACTACGCCGCCTTCGAGCGGAAGCTGGCCGAGCGCCGGGTTCACTTCGCCCTGCCCAATCCCTACCAGACGCTGCGCTGCCGCGCCCAGGGGTACCGGATCTTCGGGAAGATGGGCGACGATGATCATTTCCGGGGCATCCTGCTCGTCCGCCGGGACAGCGGCATCCAGGCCATCGAAGACCTGAGGGGCCGGAGCATCAGCTATCCGGCGCCGACGGCCCTCGCCGCCACGATGATGCCCCAGTACTTCCTGCAGACCCGCGGACTGGACGTGGCGCGGGAGACGAAGAGCCTGTACGTCCGGACCCAGGAATCCGTGATCATGAACGTCTACCTCAAGCTCACGGACGCGGGCGCCACCTGGCCCGTGCCGTGGATGGCCTTCTGCAAGGATCATCCGGAGGAGGCCAAGGCGCTGGTGGTGCGCTGGCAGACCGAGAGTCTGCCCAACAACGGCCTGGTGGTTCGGGATGATGTGCCCGAGCCGGTGTTGCATCGGGTCGAGCAGGTGCTGTTCTCCCTGCACGAGGATGCGGAAGGGCGACAGGCGTTGGCGCGCATCCCCCTCTCCCGTTTCGAGCCCGCCACAGATCGCACCTACGCGCCGGTCCAGACCTTCCTGAAACAGTTCGAAGCGCGGGTGCACCCGCTGAACATGGAGGAGCGCCCGTGAGCTGGATCGGACGACACCTTCAGCCGCTGCTCCGTCTCGGGCCTCGGTCCTTCCGTCATCGGCTGCTCGCCGGCATGCTCCTGTCCATCGGCTCGGTGATGCTCGTGTTCATCTCCCACGCCGTGTTTACCCAGCGGCGGGACCTGCTGCAGCAGAGCGAGGTCAACGCACGTTCCCTGGCGCGGACGTTGGCCGTCAGCGCCATCTCCGAAACCCTCGAACGGGATGTGCAGGGCATGAGGGAGCTGCTCGATTCCGTCTCCCAGGTTCCCGAGCTCCGCTACGCCATGATCCTGTCGCTCGACGGGCGGATCCTCGCGCACACGGAACGCTCGCGGGCGGGCGAGTTCGTCGTGGATGATGCGGGCCGACGCTGGCTGGCGAGTTCGCGCCAGACCGCCACCCTGGCGCGCACGGATCGCCTCATCGACGTGGCCGCGCCCATTCTTGCCGAGGGTCGGCCCGTGGGCTGGGTGCGGGTGGGCCTCGGCCAGGAGGCCGTCGCGGCCAGCCTGCGGACCCTCATGCGGGATGGGGCCCTGTTCACCCTTCTGGCCCTGGGGCTCGGGGCCCTGGCCTCGCATTTGATCTCCAGACGCCTCGCCCGGGGCCTCGAACGGCTCGTCTCCCTCGCCCGGGAGGCGGATCCGGAGACCAAGCCCGCGCCCCCCGCGGCGCCGGGATTGGACGAGCTGGGCGAGTTGGGTCAGGCCTTCGACCGGCTCACTCAGGAGCTGGACCTGCGGGTCCGCGACCTGTGCCTCCAGGAGCGCTTTCTCCACGATATGATGGAGCACCTGCCCGTGATCGCGCTGGTGCACGGCGCCGACGGCACCGTCGAGTTCGGCAATCCCGCCGCCCGGGGGCTCTTCGGCCTGGCGCCGAAGCAGATCCTCGGGAAATCCTTTCCCGAACTGACGGGCCCCCTCTTCCGGGAAGATGGGCAGCTCATTCCGGTCGAAGACCAGCCCCTGGCCTGCGTCCTGCGTCAGCGGGCGGCCATCCACGGCAGCATGATCGGCTTCCGGAGGGGCGGCGTCGATCCGATGCGGTGGTTCCTCCTGAACGCCTTTCCCGAACTGGACGCAGCCGGCGGCGTCCATCGGATCCTGGTGGCGATGATCGACATCAGCGAGCGCCAGCAGGCGAAGAACCAGCTGCGGAAGGCCCTCGATGAACTGGAGGACCTCTACCAGAACGCCCCCTGCGGGTACCACTCGCTGGGGCCGGATGGCACCATCCTCCGCATCAACGACACGGAGCTGCGATGGCTCGGCTATGCCCGCGAGGAGCTCGTGGGCAAGGTGGTGTTCCTTGATCTGATCGCGCCGTCGAGCCGCCACGTGTTCCAGGAGAATTTCGCGGCTTTCAAGGCACGGGGCTGGGTGAACGACCTCGAATTCGACATGCAGCGCAAGGACGGCACCCTGTTCTCGGTGCTTCTGAGCGCCACGGCCATCAACGCTCCGGACGGCACGTACCTCTACAGCCGGTCGAGCCTCACCGACGTCACCGAGCGCACGAAGGCCGAGCAGGAGCGGCGCCGCCTGGAGACGGAGGTCCACCACTTCCAGCGCCTGGACAGCCTCGGGAACCTGGCGGGCGGCGTGGCCCACGACATGAACAACATCCTGGCCGTCATCCTGAACCTCGTTGAACTCCAGTCGGCGCGGCTGGCGGAGGACGCCCCGGAACGCCGCGAATGCGAGACCATCAAGAAGGCCTGCACCCACGGCGCCGAGCTCGTGCGCCGCCTCACCCAGTTCGCGCGCAAGCAGATGGAGCAGCCCGAGCCCCTGGATCTGAATGCCCTGGTGCGCGATGAGAAGGACACTCTGGAGCGGACGACGCTCAAGAAGGCCGAGTGGGTGCTGGATCTGGAGGACCCGCTGCCCACGGTGATGGGACAGGCCTCCGAGATCGGCAACGCGATCATCAACATCTGCATCAACGCGCTGGACGCCATGCCGCGCGGGGGGCGCATCACGCTGCGCACCCGCGCCCTCGCCACCGGAGGCGTGCGCCTGAGCATCGAGGACAACGGCACGGGCATGGCGCCCGAGGTGCTGGCCCGGGCGCTGGATCCCTTCTTCACGACCAAGCCCGTGGGCAAGGGGACGGGCCTGGGCCTGGCCACGGTCTACGGCACCATAAAGGCCCACGGCGGCACGGTGGATCTGCAGAGCCAGGTGGGCGTGGGAACGACCGTGCATCTGTCCTTCCCGCCGGTGCGGGGCGAGGCCGGGGAGGTCCACGCGGCGGCGGATGGCGCGGAGGCGCTGCCGCCGATCCGCGTGCTCCTCGTGGACGACAATGACCTCCTCCGGCTGACGGTTCCGGCACTCCTGGAGGGGCTGGGCCTGACGGTGGAAGCCGTGGAGGGCGGGCTGCAGGCGCTGGAACGCCTGGGTTCGGATCCGCCGGTGGACCTGGTGATCCTGGACCAGAACATGCCAGGCCTCACGGGCACGGAAACCCTTCGGCGCCTTCGGATCACCCACCCGGACCTGCCGGTGCTCCTGTCCAGCGGCTACCAGGGGGAGGACGCGGGAACCGCGGTGCCCCTGGCGCGGGTGGGGGTGCTGGAGAAGCCCTACACCCTCGCGGCCCTGCGTCGCGCCATCGCGGCCCTGACCGCCTCGACGAAGACGACCGCCTCGACGTGAATGGGCCTCGGCCCATCCTTGTCTCGACCTCCATCGGCCCCATGTCAAACTGGGGGGCTGGAGACACGCATGACCAAGATCAGCCGCGCCGCCCTGTTCGAAGCCCTGAATGCCTATACCGTGCCCGGGACCAACGCCAGCCTCGCCACCCTCAAGGCCGTGAAGGGCATCGATGTGACCGAGGGCAAGGTGACGGTCCTGCTGCAGCTCATGGAGTCCTACCGAGATCGCGTTGCCGCCATGAAGGAGGCCCTGGAGGCGCTCATCCTCCAGCAGCCGGGCGTCGCCTCGGCCGAGGTGGAGATCGGCTGGGAGAAGACCGCCCAGGTGGAGTTCAAGAACCTCATCCCCGGCATCAAGCGCTGCGTGGTGGTGGGATCCGGCAAGGGCGGCGTCGGCAAGAGCACGGTCACGGTGAATCTGGCCGTGGCCATGGCCCAGCAGGGCCTGAAGGTGGGCCTGCTGGATTCGGACATCTACGGCCCCTCGATCCCCATGATGCTGGGCCTGAAGGATTCGCCGCTGGCCACGCCGGACGGCCAGATCCTGCCCCTCGAGAAGTTCGGCATCAAGGTCATGTCCATGGGGGTGCTCATCGAGGAGGACCGCCCCGTCATCTGGCGCGGCGCCATGCTCAACAAGGCCCTCCAGCAGTTCCTGAAGGACGTGGCCTGGGGTGACCTCGACGTGCTGCTCATCGACCTGCCGCCGGGTACCGGCGACGTGCAGCTCACGCTCATCCAGAACGCCCAGGTGGACGGAGCGGTCATCGTCAGCACGCCCCAGGACGTGGCCTTCCTTGACGCCAAAAAAGCCATCGGCATGTTCGGCACCGTGAAGGTGCCCGTGCTCGGCATCATCGAGAACATGAGCAGCTTCATCTGCCCGAGCTGCGGCGAGGAGACCCAGATCTTCGGCCATGGCGGCGTGAAGGCCGCGGCCATCCGCATGGAGATCCCCTTCCTCGGCGAAGTGCCCATCGACCTCGCCATCCGCGAGGGCGGCGACAGCGGCAAGCCCTTCGTGGCCGAGCACCCGGACAGCATCCAGACCAAGGTGTTCCAGGGCATGGCCGAAGAGCTCAAGGGCGTGCTCAAGCTCTAAAAGCCTGGAACCGCGAATGACGCGAATGGGCGCGAAAAAACGAAAATGACTTACAAGGCAAAGGCCGCGCAACGTCGCGGCCTTTGCCTTGATTCTATTCGCGCGCCCGGGAGGGCGTTTCGCGCCTTTCGCGGTTTTCAGTTGAGCTTGCCGACGCTCATGGCGGCGAAGTCGCCGGGGACGGGGACGGCGCCGAAGCTGGACACACCGGCCTGGCCTTCCTTCGAAAGCACGAAGCGGAGGAATTCCTTCACGGTCGGATCCAGGGCCTTGCCCGGGGCCTTGTTCACGTAGATGTAGAGGAAGCGCGTCAGCGGGTACGTGCCCTTCTGGATCGTCTCCAGGGTGGGCTCGATGAAGCGGTCGCTCTTGAAGGAGGCCACGGGCACGCCCTTCACCATGCGGTTGGCGTACTGCAGCGGGCCGTAGCTGATGCCGCCGCCATCCACCGCCGGAGCCTCGACCACGGCGAACTGGTCCATCAGGGCCTTCACCGCGGGCTTGAAGTCACCCTTCTTCATCACGTGCTCCTTGAAGAAGGCGCGCGTGCCCGAGTTCTCGTCGCGGCCGTAGGCCTGGATGTCGCGCTGCTTCCAGTCACCGCCGAGGCCCAGGTCGCCCCAGGTGAGCAGGTCGTTCTTCGCGCCGCCCTTGCGGGTGGTGGAGAAGATGGCGTCGATCTCCTCCATGCGCAGCTGCTTGATGGGGTTGTTGGCGTTGACGTAGACCACCAGCGCATCCACGGCCACGGGAATGCGGGTGGGGGCGTAGCCAAACTTGGCCTGGAAGGCCGCCTGCTCCTGCTCGGTCATCTCGCGGCTCATCTGGCCCATGATGGCGCTGCCTTCGATGAGCGCCTTGGGCGCCGTGGCCGAGCCCTTGCAAACGAAGAGCGTGTTGACGCGCGGGTGGAACTTCTTGAAGTCCTCGCCCCAGAGGGCCATCAGGGGTTCCATGGAATCCGAGCCGATGCTCTTGAGTTCGCCGGACACGGGACGTTCCGCCGCATAGGCCGGGAGCGCCACCTCCTTCTCCTTGGCCGCGGGCGCCGGTGCCGCGGCCTGCTTGGTCGGCACCGCCTCGGGGGTCTGGCAGGCCAGGCCGAGGATCAGCAGGGAAGCCGGAACGAGCACGCGCAGGGACATGGTGGAACCTCCAGTCCCGATTGCCTCACGGGAGCGTGACGCCACCGTGAAGGGCCGGATCCATCGCTGTGACACCCATCGCGACTGTGCTGCGGCTATGCTGAACCATGGCCAAGCCGCAGATCCCAGAGACCCTCGCTCCGGATCTTCTGGAGCGCCTGCGCGCGCGCTTCCATCCCTGGGAGCTCATCAAGGACTGGGGCCTCACCATTGAATCGGCCACGCCGGGCGCGGCCACCATGCGCCTCATGCCGACGAAGGCCGTCATCAACGGATCGCGCGGCACGGTGAACGGCGGCGTGTTGGCCACCATGGCGGACATGGTAGGGGCCCTGGCGCTGAGCACGGCCTTCGATGGCGCCATGCCCTTCGCCACCTCGGACCTGCACATCAGGTACCTGGAGCCCGCGAAGGGCGAGGTGATCGGCGAAGCCAAGGTGATCCGCTTCTCGGGCCGCGGTGCCATCCTCGAATGCCGGCTCAGCTGCGGCGATCACCTCGTGGCCATCTGCACGGCGAACTTCGCCATCAAGCACGGCATCGGCGGCTGATGTGCGGGTGAACGTCCCCTTTCCGCAGGTTCGCGATCACCACACGGACGGACCCCTGCAGCGCCTGCGCTACGCCCTGGCCCTGCTGGCGGCGGTCATCCTGGCGGGGGCTATCGGCTACCACCTGCTATCGAAGCTGAACGCGCTCGACAGCTTCTACATGGCCATCACGACGCTGTTCACGGTGGGCTTCCGCGAGCTGGGCGAGGTGAACGCCCGCACGAAAATCTTCACGATCTTCTACCTCATCATCGGCCTGGGTGTGGCCACCTACGCCATTTCGAACCTCACGGCCCTGCTCCTCGAGGGCGACCTCCGGGGCTATCTCATGGAGCGCCGCATGCAGAAGCGCCTGGACGACCTCAAGGATCACGTCATCGTCTGCGGCTTCGGGAAGATGGGCTTCCAGGCCGCCTGGGAGCTGAAGAAGGCCGGCGTATCCTTCGTCATCATCGAGCAGGACGACACCAAGGGCCGCAGCCCGCGATTCGCCGGCGAGCTGATCCTCTACGGCAATGCCATGGACGAACTGATGCTCGAGCGCGCCGGCATCCGCCGAGCCAAGGGCCTCATCACGGCGCTGACGACGGACGCGGACAACGTGCTGGTGACCCTCACGGTCAAGCAAATCCGCCCCGACCTGCCCGTCGTCGCCCGCAGCGCCAAGCTGGGCACCGAGCGCCAGCTGAGGGCCGCCGGGGCCGACCACATCGTGAGTCCCTACGAGATCGGCGGGCGCCGCATGGCGGGTCTGCTGCTCAATCCGGAGATGATGAACTTCTTCGACATCGTCGTGCAGCAGGAGCAGCTGGAACTGGGCCTGGAACGCATCACCATCGCCAAGGGCAGCATCCTCGTCGGGCAGACCCTGCGCGAGGCGCGCCTGCGCCACGCCACCGGCGCCCTCCTCGTGGGCCTCGTGCATCCGGGCGCCGTGCTGCGCTTCAATCCGTCAGGCGACGAGCAGTTCCAGGCGGGCGACGAACTGCTCATCATGGGGCCCTCGGAGGCCCTGGCCACCCTCAGCGGCCTCGCGCGGGGCGGGGCTAGCAGCCGCTAGGGCTTGACGCCTCGAGGCCGTGGGCATGTTTGGAGGCCTGGGCCTCCTTGCCGGGCGGATGGCACGTGGGGCCCAGGTTCCAGAAGGGGCCCGGGGTCCAGGAACTCGAATCCTCCTCCCGGCCCACGCCCAGCACGTGGAGACCGATGAATTCACCCAGGCGTCGGTAGCTTTCCCACTGGGCTTCATCGAAGAACTGGTCCCCCGTGGTTTCGTGGGGGAAGGCGGCGTGGGTTTCGTGGTAGCGGATGACGTCCAACGGCAGATCCGCGTCCTTCCGTAGTGTGGGCTTGATGTACAGCATCCAGGCGCCGTCGGCGTGGCAGGTCTCCCGCTGAACCTTTTCCCAGGCTCCGAGGGCCGGGCCGGGCAGCGGGGTGTCGTATCGGATGCGCGCCAAGGCGGCATGGACCTTGGAAACGTCCTTCTGGTCGGACTGGAAGACACCTTCTTTCTCTTTCCCGCGGCGCAGATGTTCGAGGGGGCCGATGCAGGACCAGCCTTCCATCGCGGGGTTCTCCTTCAGCTGATCCAGTTCTCCGGAATCGAGGAAGCTGATCTCGGCACCAAAATCGGTGCGGGCTTTGCGGACCAGGTTGTTCAGGTCTTCGAATGCGTAGTCGGGGTCGGCGCTGGCATCCACCACGATGATCAAGGGGATGCGCCGGCGGATGAGTTCGTAGGCTCCGAGGTTTTCGAAGTGGCCGCCATCGCTGAGGTACCACTTCTGGCGCGAGGTGCCGGGGAAGTGGGCGGCGAATTCATCGAGGAGGTGGCACTGGACCGGGAAGAGGAGCCTGGGAATCGTGGACCAGCGCAAGCGCCAGATCTCGCCTTCCCGATTGCCGGCGCCCACGCCGCTGTCCCACCAGTACCCCAGCCGCACGTTGAAGACGCCGCAGAGGAGGCTGAGCCCGGGGCTCGTCCGCATGCCCATGCCCGTGCTGGCCGCGGCTCCGGAGATGCTCATCCAGCGTCCCATGGTGAGGATTTCCGGGCTGAAGCAACCTTCCTTCACGTGGAACACGCCGAAGGCACCTTCGGGGCGCTCGTCCAGGCCGGCATCGGCGTGGTGGCGGAGCTGAATGGCATGGTGATTCACGCCCACGCTGTAGGATGCCGGACCCACCGCCAGACCCAGGCCATGGCGGTCCCGCTGATTCACGTCCGATTCACCACCGAACGTCTCGTTCAAGCACACATTGACCAGGTGCAGGGGCCCGCCGGCGGTGTGCGGCGCGTAGCCCGTGCAATCGGGAAGACCCTCATGGAAGATGTCATCGCCCGCGACCACGAAACCGGGGTTTCTGCGCTCGGCATGCCGGACCCAGTTGGAAGCGCCCAGATAGGCCCGCGTGAGCATCGAGGAGTAGTAGGGCCCAAGCGAGGAGAGGTTGAGGAATTCGTAGGTGTGGCCCACGGCCAGGCTCAACAGCAGGACGATGACAAAGGCGACCGTCAGGGGAGCCGGAAGCATGCGGTCGACGGTGGGTTGGGATTCTGTCGGCTCTGGATTGGGAACGGGCTGAGGAGCGGGAACGAGCTGAGGCGCCTCGACGGGAGGGCCGGCAGGCTTTCGTAATTTGGGATGGAGGGAGATGGCTTTGTGGCTCTCCTTGGCTTCGGGGGTGGGCAGCCGCTGGTGGGTTTCTTCCGGCTTGATCAGGGGGGACTTCCAGCCCCAGGCGATGCCTTTCTCCGTGAAGGCCACGGCCAGGAGGAGGACGGTGGCCAGCAGGATGGCCCCCAGGCCGGCCACGAGGCCCCAGGGCACGGATGGCGTGCGGTCCTTCGGAAGGATCCGCTTCTCCATGAACTCGACGATGGGTCGGCCCTTGGCGATGAGGAAGGCCAGGGGCGCGGCCAGCATGGCGATCCACTGCCCGCCGAGATCCACCAGGGCACGCCACATCCCGTGGCTCGCACGCTCGGCTTCGATGGCGACGGCCGCGTAGGCGCTCTGTGCCAAGGAATCCAAGCTCGCGGCGTAGAGGCCCAGCAGCGTGGCCAGGAGGCCGAGCCTCAGCCATTCCGACAGGCGGCGACGCGGCCCGAGAATGAGGTCCTCATCGGGCTCCTTATCCCTGGCGTTCCGCCAGAGCGCCAGTCCCGTGGCGGCGCCGAAATAACCCAGGGTGAGGAGGGATGTGGCGGTCACCACGCTGCAGACGAGCCGCGTGTTTCCGCCGAAGAGCGCGGCGAGGTTCGAGGTGAGCCATGGGTGACCAGGCGCCATGGCGAGGGCGCCCAGGAGCCCGATCCCCGTCATCGTGAGCAGGGGCGGCCAGCCTGGATGCTGGACCTTCCAGCGGTGCACCAGCCAGTAGGCCCACCCTGTGGGAACCACCCAAATCAGGAAGATGAGGGCAGGAAACAGGAACCAGGGGCTCCACCAGAAGGCCCCCGTGATCACGCTTCCGGCCGCGAGCCTCTGGACCGTGGCGGGAAGCCGGCTCGCGGACAGGTCCAAGGAAATCCTGAACAGGTCCATGCCCAGGAACACCATCAGGGCGAAGAGGCCCAGCACCAGCTGCAGCGCGGCGAAGTTGCGGAGGGTGACGCCGCCTGCCAGCAGCGCGTCGCCCGAGCCGCCGGGCGTGAGGTAGCGGCCATTTTCTCGCAGGAAACGGATGGGCATGTCCCGGGTCCGCAGGAGCTGTTTCTGGACGAGATCCGGGCTGTTCCAGCGCGTCACGGGGGCCTTCTTGGCGTCGGGATGGCGCGATTGGTAGAGGGCGCCCAGGAAGGTGCCCACATAGCCGCCCCCGCTCACGGTCGAAAGGTAGTCCACCCGCGGAATCTGTCCCAGGCGGGCCAGGGCCTGCAGGATGCCCAGGGAGAAGGTCGCACTGCGGATGCCCCCGCCGGAGAGGGCCAGTCCCACGCGGGGAAGGGCCTTGCACTCCGCCTTGGACAGATCGGGAAAGGCCAGGCGGCGGCGCTTCACGAGCAGCCGAGCTTCCCTGAGGCGAAGCCGGGCCGGGAAGGCCCCCCAACCGGCGGAGGTGTAGCAGGCCGGGGAGGCGGAGACTTTCACCAGGCGCCTTGGCTGATGCGGCTGTTGGCTAGCCATGGGATCCTCCGTGGATCAACGGGGTGTTGGCCTCTCGAGGGGTGGGCGGGCCGACGACCCTTCGGCAGGTACAGAAGGGCTTCTTTCGCCCTGACGAGCGTCGGGGGAAACGTGGTTTTCACCGCAGGCCCACGGGTTCGGCCGGCGAAGGAAACCCAACGATCTGAAATTGGTAAAAGAATGCACGGTATTCCGTGAATGCCGGAATCATAGCCGCGTCAACGCCAGATATTCAAATGCTCTGAATGGTTTTTCTCTGCCTCCGAATCACCTCGGCCGAGCCGCGCCTCTGCGGAGCGGTTCCGTGAGAGGCTCAGCACCGCATGAGCGTTGGTGTCAGTGCGCGGTCTGGGGCGCTTCCGCGGCCGGGCGGGCGGGGCGCGGCACGACGCCATGGGGCAGGCGGGCCTCCATGTTCGCCAGCTCCCAGGCCGTGGCGGCCATGGCCTGGGCGCCCTGCACGAGCTGGTCGGGCTGCAGGTGGTCGGCGTAGTCCATCTGGCTGTGGTGGGTGCCTTCGAAGTAGTCCACGGGATCCTGGATGGCGGCGAAGGCGGGCACGCCGGCGCGGTCGAAGGGCGCGTGATCCGTGCTGTTCATGACGCGCAGCGATAGCTCGCGCACGCCCAGATCGTTGGCGGGGGCGATGGCCTGGGCCATGAGGCCGCGGGCGTTTTCGCGGGCCTGCAGATCGAAACCCCGCACCATGCCGGTGCCCATGTCGTGGACGAGCACGGCCTGGATGGCATCCAGTTCGGCCTTGTGGGCTTCGACGTAGGCGCGCGAACCGAGGAGGCCCTCCTCCTCACCGCTGAAGAGCACGACGCGGATCGTGCGCTTGGGCTTCAGGCCCGTGGCCTGGAAGGCGCGGAGCACCTCCAGGCAGACGGAGCTGCCGGTGGCGTTGTCCGTGGCGCCGGTGCCGAGATCCCAACTGTCCAGGTGGGCGCCGACCACGACGATCTCATCGGGCCTTTCGCTGCCGCGGATCTCGCCGATCACGTTGGTGGCCTGGACGGGCTTGGCCGAAAACGCACCGCCCAGGTTGAGCTCGAGCCGCACGGGCTCCTTGGCCGCCACCTGGCGCAGCAGCATCTTGTAGGGCTCCTGGGGTACGGTGGCCGAAGGAAGGGCGGGCTTCTTGGGATCGCGGCCCGGACCGCTGGTGGTGAAACTCAGGCCGTTTTTCCGGGGTGACATGGAGAGGACGGCCAGGGCGCCCTCCTCGAGCAGGAACTGGGTCATGGCGTCCCGCTCCGCCTGGAAGGCCAGCATGTCGCCGCCATTGCGCCGGGGCATGGGCGGGCGCTTGTCGAAGGGGTTCGAACGCAGCAGGATCTTGCCCTTGAGCTGCCCATGGTAGGCCTTCAGTTCGTCGAGGTTGCGGGCGTCCACGAGCATCAGCTCGCCCTGCAGGGGACCGCGGGTGCCGGGGGTCCAGGCCTGCTGATCCACGCGGAAGCGGAGGCCGTTCTGGGTGAGCAGGCGCGCGGAATCCACGCCGCGGCTCCAGGCCAGGCCGAACTCGTAGGCCTCCTCGTGCACCTGCTCGGCGCCGAGCTTCTTCATCTCCGCCATGGCCCAGCGCTGGGCGGCGCGCAGCTGCTCGGAGCCCGTGAGGCGAGGCCCGATCTGATCCGTGAGGTACTCCACGTAGGCCACCAGCTCGGCGTGCTCCTTGATCTCCTTCATGAGCCGGCCGGCGGGTGTGTCGGGATAGCTGGCCAGCAGGGGCACCGGCGAGGGGGCCGGGGCCGGCGTGATCCGGCCAGGGGCCTGGGCCTGGAGAGCCAGGCTCGCGGCGACCACGAGCAGGGCGGAGGGGAACCGCGGCATGGGAACTCCTGGGAGGGGTGCCCCTAGCTAACATCACATTTTGAGGTATGACAAGGATCTGGATTTGGCGTAACCTGGAATTGTTTCGGAAAAGTGCGAAATGACGACGGACACCCTCCGCCCCCTCGTGGGCACCCTCAAGGCCCTGGCCCACCCTGTGCGCCTGCGCATCCTCGCGCTGCTGCGTGACGGCGAGCTCTGTGTCTGCGAAGTGGCCGAAGTGCTAGGCCTGGCGCCCTCCACGGTCTCGGAACACCTCACGGGCCTGCGCCGCACGGGCCTCGTCCGCGAGTGGAAGGTGGGACGCTGGGTGCACGTGGCCCTCGCCGAAGAAGCCGCCGCCCGCCCCGTGCTGGAGGCCCTCTGGCCCCTCATGGCCGCCGCCCGGGAGGAACTGGCCCGGGATCGCGCCCAGGCGCGCGCCCTCCGCTGCGAGACCTGCGATCCCGACGGCTGCCCCGCGCCGAGATCCAAACCCGCTTAATTCTTCACTGTCCCAAGGAGCCTTCATGACCACCCAGACCGATCCCCAGCTCGAGACCGGCCTCAGCGAAATCACCCTCAACCTCATCGCCCTGGGCGCGGCCATCGGCTCCAACGCCGAGCGCGCCTTCCGCGCCCACCAGTCGCGCCTGGAAGCCCTCGGCGTCTCCAAGGAGACCATGATCGAGGCCGTGAACATGGCCTTGCGCGTGAAGGGCGACCCCCACTCGATCATGATGGCGCTCGCGGAATCCACGCTCACCGAGGGCGGCGGATGCTGCGGCGGCGGATGTGCCTGCGAGGATGCCGGGGGGCAGAAGGGCGACTGCGGCGAAGACTGCGACTGCCACTAGGAGGCTGCGATGTCCACGGGCCGGCTGTCCTTCCTCGATCGCTACCTCACCCTGTGGATCTTTCTGGCCATGGCGGCGGGCATCCTCATGGGCCGTTTCGCGCCGGGCTTCAACACGGCCCTCAACGCCTGGAACGTGGGAACGACCAGCGTGCCCCTGGCCATCGGCCTCATCGTGATGATGTATCCGCCCCTGGCCAAGGTGCGCTACGAGGAACTGCACCTGGTCTTCGAGAACCGCCGGGTGCTGGGGCTGTCGCTGCTGCAGAACTGGATCATCGGGCCCCTGCTGATGACGGGCCTCGCCATCCTCTTCCTGCGCGACCGACCCGAGCTCATGGTGGGCCTCATCCTCATCGGTCTGGCCCGCTGCATCGCCATGGTCATCGTGTGGAACGACCTGGCCAAGGGCGATACCGAATACTGCGCGGGCCTCGTCGCCTTCAATTCGATCTTCCAGGTGCTCTTCTTCAGCGTCTACGCCTGGCTCTTCATCACCGTGCTGCCACCCAGGCTGGGCCTGCAGGGCGCGCGGGTGGACATCACCATCGGCCAGATCGCCACCAGCGTCTTCATCTACCTGGGGATTCCCTTCATTGCGGGCTACCTCACGCGGAAGCTGCTGGGTGGCATCAAGGGGCTCGACTGGTACCACCGCGTCTTCGTGCCGAAGATCAGCCCCATCACGCTTATCGCGCTGCTCTTCACCATCGTCGCCATGTTCAGCCTTCAGGGCCGCCAGATCCTCGCGCGACCGACCGACGTGCTGCGCGTGGCCCTGCCGCTGCTCATCTACTTCCTCGTGATGTTCCTGCTGAGCTTCTGGCTGTCGAAAAAGGCCGGTGCCAATTATCCGCAGAGCGCGACGCTGAGCTTCACGGCGGCCAGCAACAACTTCGAACTGGCCATCGCCGTGGCCGTGGCCACCTTCGGCCTGGGCCACGGCGCGGCCTTCGCCGCCGTCATCGGTCCCCTCGTGGAAGTGCCGGTGCTCATCAGCCTGGTGAACGTGGCGCTCTGGCTGAAGAAGCGCTGGTATCCAGGCGAGGGGGGCGACGTGTCGGCCGTCACCTGCTGTCCCACCGTGGATCCCAACCGGAGGTGAGTCGTGGATGTCTTCGAGGGAAGGGGGATGCTGATCCAGGGACTGCGCTTCCTCTCCCCGAAGGAGGCCCTCGAAACCCTTCGCGAAGGCGCCGTGCTGCTGGATCTGCGCTCGAATGAGCTCATGGAGATGAAGGCCTTCCAGGTGCCGGAGACCGTGCACGTGCCCCACCGGGATCTGGAGGAATTGTGGTCTCACCTTCCAGCGGATCGGCCCCTGCTGCTGGCCGATAGTTCGGGGGTCTACCTTCGCGAGGCCGCGCACCTGCTGCTGGCGCACGGCTTCACCCAGATCGCCTGCCTGAACGGGGGCATGCTCGCCTGGGACCAGGCGGGGCTGCCCGTGGCCACGGACGCCGAGGCTCTCCTGCATGGGGAATGCCCCTGCGTCCTGAGGCCCCGCAAGAAGCGTCCGTCCGACGAACCCGCCCACCGAGGAACGCCATGATCCGCCCCGTGACGCTCGAGGACGCCCCGGCCCTGGCCGACATCTACAACCCCTACATCCGCGACACGACCATCACCTTCGAGGAGGTTCCGGTCACGGCCGCCGACATGGCCGCGCGCATCACCCAGGTGACCGAGACCTATCCCTGGCTCGTCTGGGAGGAAGGGGGCCGCGTGCTGGGCTACACCTACAGCTCCGTCTGGCGCAGCCGTGCGGCCTACCGCCACTCGACGGAGACGGCCATCTACTTCGCCATGGGGCAGGGCGGCCAGGGCCGCGGCACGGCGCTCTACCAGGCCCTCCTGGAGGAGCTTCGTCGTCGCGGCTTCCACCTGGTCCTGGGCGGCCTGGCCCTGCCCAACGAGGCCAGCGTGCGGCTCCACGAGAAGCTCGGCTTCCGGAAATCCGGCCACATGCGGGAGGCCGGACGGAAATTTGATCGGTGGATCGACGTGGGCTTCTGGGAACTGCTGCTCTGAGGTGAGACCGTGGCATCGATTCTGTTCCTGTGCGTCGCCAACAGCGCCCGCTCCCAGCTGGGCGAGGGCTTGGCGCGCCGGCTCTTCCCGGGCTTCCGCATCCAGAGCGCCGGCAGCCGCCCCAGCCGCGTGAATCCCTATGCGATTGAAGCTCTGGCCGAGCTGGGCATCGACGCCTCCACCCATCAGTCCAAGTCCGTGGCCGACATCGACCCCGCCACCGTGGATCTCGTGATCACGCTGTGCGCGGAAGAAGTCTGCCCCGCCTTCCTGGGCCGGGCCGAACGGCTGCACTGGCCCATCCCCGATCCGGCCAGTGAGGATCCCGCGCTGACGCCCGAGGATCTGAGGGCCCGGTTCCGTGGGGCCCGCGACGAGGTCCGTTCTCGCCTCGAGGGCCTGGGGCAGCAGCGGGGCTGGCTTTCATGAATTTCGAAAAAAATCGAAATTAGATCTTGCACACTATTTCGACAATTCTAGAATTAACTCAGGAGGAAGCCATGACCCGGCGCGTGGAACAGGCGGCAGAGCAGCTGAAGGCCCTCGGGCATCCGGTGCGTCTGTCCGTCCTGCGCCGCGTGGTGCAGGGCCCCGAGGCGGGGACGCCCGCCGGGGAGCTGCAGTCGCGCCTCGACATCCCGGCCTCCACCCTCAGCCACCACCTGGCCACGCTTTCGGAGGCGGGTCTCGTCGTGGTGGCGCGGGAGGGCACGACGCTGCGGTACCGCGCGGACTTCGGCACGCTGCGGGCCCTCACCGAATACCTCTGGCAGGACTGCTGCTCCGGCGGCGCCGAGTCCAAATCGGAAACCAAATCCGGCACCAAGCTCAAGCCTTCGCCCTGCTGCGGCAGGGACTGACCTCACATCCTCCCGAGTCCTGGACGCCTTCGCGTCCCCGGGAAAGCTCTGTCGAAAGGAACCGCCATGGATTCCCAAACCATCAAGGCCGCCGTCCGCGAGCGTTACGCCGGCTTCGTGACCAATTCCCTCCGGGGGTCCCTCGCTGCGCAAACACCCCCGGACCCCCAGGCCGAGCCGCGGCCAAGCTGCTGCTCGGCCTCTCCAGCCTCCTCGTCCTCGTGCTGCTCGGCGGGTGAGGCGAGCCTGGAATTGGGCTACGCGGCTCAGGATCTCGAAACCGTGCCCGAAGGCGCGAACCTGGGCCTGGGCTGCGGCAACCCCGTCGCCCTGGCCTCGCTGCAGCCCGGCGAGACTGTGCTGGACCTGGGTTCGGGCGCGGGTTTCGACGCCTTCCTCGCTTCGAAGCGTGTGGGTCCCGAAGGCCGCGTCATCGGCGTCGACATGACGCCCCAGATGATCGAGCGGGCCACCGGCCTCGCGAAGACCCACGGCTACGCGAACGTCGAGTTCCGCCTGGGCGACATCGAAACCCTGCCCGTGGCCGATGGCACGGTGGACGCCATCATCTCGAACTGCGTCGTGAACCTGACGACGGACAAACCCCGCGTGTTCCGCGAGGCCCATCGCGTGCTGAAGGCCGGCGGCCGGCTCATGGTCTCGGACCTGGTGCTGGTTCGCCCGCTGCCCGAGGCCATCGCCCAGGATATGGATGCCTATGGCGCTTGCATCTCCGGCGCGCTCCTGAAGGCGGACTACCTGGCGGCCATCGAGGCGGCCGGTTTCAAGAGTGTTTCGGTGGTGGGTGAGCGGCGCTACGACCTCGGGATGTTCTCTCCCGAACTCCTGGAAGCGGCGCGGCAGCGCTATCCGGGGCTGAGCGCCGAGGAACTGGAGGCCGCCGCGGGCGCCGTGCTCAGCATCCAGGTGGAAGCCGTGAAGACGGCCTCGGAACGGGCCTGCGGCTGCGCGCCCACCTGCTGCGGAGGTTGAGATGGAAAGTGGAACGAAGAGCTGCGCCTGCGAAGGTCCCGTGACTCGCCCCGCACCGAGCTCTGGACCTGGCTTCTGGGCCTCGGGAGGATGGCTGCTGGCCGCCCTTCCGGCCTGGTTCGCGATCTATCTCAGCCTGAAGCCTGCGGCGGACTGGCTGGCTTTCAGCGTCTTCGCCCTTCGCCCGGGCAGCCGCCTGGGCGAGGCGGTGGCCTTCTTCGCCTACGACGGTCCCAAGGTGCTGCTGCTGCTCGGGCTCGTCGTGCTGGGCGTGAGCTTCGTGCAGACCTTCATCAGCCCCGAGCGCACCCGCGATCTGCTGGCCAAGCGCACGGGGGCCTGGGGCAACCTGCTGGCCTCGCTGCTGGGCATCGCGACGCCCTTCTGCTCCTGCTCGGCGGTGCCGCTCTTCATCGGCTTCGTGCGTGTGGGCGTGCCCCTCGGCGCCACCTTCAGCTTCCTCGTGTCGGCCCCCATGGTGAACGAGGTGGCGCTCTTCCTCCTGCTCAGCCTCTTCGGGTGGCGCATCGCGCTGCTCTACACGGTGACGGGCGTGATGGTGGCCTTCCTCTCGGGCTGGATCCTCTCGAAGCTCCGCATGGAACGCCACCTCGAGCCCTGGGTGATGGAGATCCCCTTTGAGGCCTCCGTCGGAGCTTCCGCGCCCATGGGCTTCGCACGGCGCATCGAAATGGCGCTGCAGGCGACCCGCGACATCGTGGCCAAGGTCTGGCTCTACGTCCTGGCGGGCATCGCGGTGGGCGCCTTCCTCCACGGCTACGTGCCGGCGGAGCTGCTGGCGCGTTTCATGGGGCGCTCGGCCTGGTGGAGCGTGCCGCTGGCCGTGCTCATCGGCGTACCCCTCTACGCCAACGCGGCGGGCATCATCCCCATCGTGCAGGTGCTGCTGGCCAAGGGCGCCGCCCTGGGCACGGCGCTGGCCTTCATGATGGCGGTGACAGGCCTGTCCCTCCCCGAGACCGTGATCCTCCGCAAGGTGCTGAAGCCCCGGCTCCTGGCGGTCTTCCTCGGAATCGTCGCGGTGGGCATCGTGCTGGTGGGCTACCTGTTCAACCTTCTGATGTAGGAGTTCCCATGAAGATCGAAGTGCTGGGCCCCGGCTGCGCCAAATGCAAGCTGCTGGCGGAGCGGACCGAAGAGGCGGCGAAGGGTCTCGGCGCCGACTTCACCCTCGTGAAGGTCACCGAATACCCCGACATCGTGGCCCGGGGCGTGATGACGACGCCCGGCCTCGTGGTGGATGGCGTGGTGAAAAGCCAGGGCCACGTGCCGACGGTGGCGGCCATCCGGGAGCTGCTGCGGTAGGATTTTCTCCTGACTTTGGAGATTCCATGCGCATCGGCATCCTGGGCTATGGTCGCTTCGGGAGGGCGCTGGGCGCGCTGCTCCGCGAGGCCGGCCATGCATATCGGGCCTGGGATCCCGCGGTTGAAGTGCCCGGCGAGCTTCGGGCCGGCAGCCGGGCCGATCTGGTCGACGGGGCCGACACCCTCGTGCTCGCCATGCCCGTGCCGGCGCTGGGCGCAACGCTGAAGGAACTGCGGCCCCGTCTGCGTCCCGGTCAGCTCGTCCTCGACGTTTGCAGCGTGAAGGTGGGGCCCTGCGCCCTGCTGGAAGAACACCTCGGCGCGGTCATTCCCCACGCGGGCACCCACCCGCTCTTCGGGCCCGTGAGTCTGGCGCGCGCCGAGCGGCCCCTGCGGGTGGTGCTGTGTCCTTCCTCGCATCACCCGGCAGCCGCGGACGCCGCTCAAAGCCTCTTCCAAAGCCTGGGCTGCCAGGTGCTGCGACAGAACCCCGAGGATCACGATCGCGTGATGGCCACGACCCACGCGCTCACCTTCTTCATCGCCAAGGGCCTGCTGGCCGTGGGTGCCGGGGCGGACCTGCCCTTCACGCCGCCCTCCTTTCACGCCATCGCGCGCACGCTCGAATCCGTGCGGGAGGACGCGGGCCACCTCTTCGCGGCCCTGCAGAACCAGAACCCCTTCGCCGCCGGGGCCCGCGAGGGCCTGCTGGAGGCCCTGTCGGCCGTCCACCAAAGCCTGGCGGAAGCGGCCGTCAGCGGCGCCGATGAGCAGCTTTCCATTCCGGATCTGGGCACCAAGTCCCCCGCGCTGCAGGAGGTCCGCGATCACATCGACGTGCTGGACCGCGAGCTGGTGGCCCTGCTGGCGCGGCGCACGGAGCTGGTGCTGCGCGCGGGCCGGGCCAAGGCCGAGCTGCACCTGCCCATCCACGATCCCGAGCGCGAGGCCTCCCAGCTGCAGGCGCGGCGGGAATGGGCGAAGGCCTCGAACCTCGATCCCCAGGGCGTGGAAGAGGTGTTCCGGGCCGTGCTGCGGTCCTCGCGGTCCGCTCAGGGCAATGCGGGCTGATTGGCGGGCTGAGTGGTGGGCTGAAGGTTGGGCTGAGTCGCGCCGGCTTCCCTCCAGGCCACGACGGAAGCGCCCGCAGGCTCGCTGGCCGGGCGGGCTTCGAGGGTGATGCGCAGTTCCAGGGGCCAGGCCTCGGCCATCCAGGGCGCTTCGAGGATCTGGAGGGAGGTCCCATTGGGATCGGGGGCGCGCAGGTCCAGATGCCTCCATCCCTGGGCGCTGCGTAGCCAAAGCACGGGATGCGCGCCTTCGGGCGGCTGCGGGAAATGGCTGAGGGTGAGCACGGCGAGGCCTGCGCCGGGCGCGCCGCGGAAGGTGGCGTGCAGGCCTGTTTCCGGCGCGAGTGAGGGCGTGTCGGGAAGCAGGCGCAGGGCCCGGGTCTGGCTGTCGGCCAGGAGGTGGACGGCCCGCTGCTCCTGCGCGTCGCCGGTTGCGTGGCGGCGGTAGACCCAGGTGCCCGCGCCGCCCAGGGCGACGAGCAGGAAGGCTACCAGGCCGCCGAGGTGGCGCTCCATCAGCCGCAGGCCGCTGCGGATCCGCGTCTTGGCCGTGCCCAGGGGCACCTTCAGGGCCCTCGCCACTTCCTGGTGGGAGAGGTCGGCGAAGAAGGCCAGGCGCAGGGCCGCGCGCTGGGGCTCGGGCAGGGCCGCGAGGGCGCCGGACACGGCCTCCCGCTGGTACTCCCGCCACAGGGTTTCATCGGGAAGCGGATCTTCCGCCGAAAGAACCTCCTGATCCAGCAGGGGCTCGCCGCTGACCTGGGGGCGCCGCGAACGGGAGCGCAGTTCGTCCAGCATTCGGTGGTGGCCGATGCTCACCAGCCAGGTGCGGAAGGATCCGCGCGCGGGATCGAAATCGGAGGCCCGCCGCCACAGGGCGAGGAAGGTGTCCTGGACCACCTCCTCGGCAGCGGCGCGATCGAGGGCGCGGCAGGCCAGGTGGAAGATCAGGGGCGCGTAGCGGCGGTGCAGCTGCTGCAGGGCTTCTTCGTGGCCTTGGCGCACCCGCGCGACCAGGGCCGCGTCCTCTTCTCCGGCGGGACCGGCAGGGGCGGGAAGCGGCGGCGTGGACATGGTGCCTCCATCCTCGCCCCGGTCGTGTGCTTCGGCCAGCCCCATCAAAGCCGCGTGTCAGGGGGCACGGTGGTGGACACGTCCACCTGCAGCAGGCCGCCGGGTTCGGCTTCGGTGACGGCCAGATGCTTCAGGGGGAACTGGGCGGGGCCCTCCGTGACTTCGCCCTGGAAATCGTAGGCGCTGTCGTGGCATGGGCACCCGAAGCCCGTGGCACCTTCCGACAGCACGAGGCAGCCGCGGTGGGTGCAGACGGCCGTGAGGGCGAAGACGCCGAGCGCATCGGCCATCAGGTAGAAGGCTCCGAGCTTGCGGTAGTCCAGCACCCGGCCGGGGCTCATCTGGGCGCGGGTGGCCTCCGTGAGCTTCAGGGGATGGGGATCTGGCGGCCTTTCGGCGGAAGCGGGCGTCTGGGCCCCGCCGGGCAGGGCGGCCGCGGCCATCAGGGCGCAGAGGGAGGCGCAGAAGGCGCGACGGGGTTGGATGGTCGCTTCATCTTCGGAGGGCTTCGGAGTCATGCGTGAGTCCCCGCGGTCTTGAGGCTGTCGGCCAGCGCCTTTTCGGACAGGGCGAGCTGATCCTCCTTCACGTGTTTGGGCTGGGCGTGGATCTGGCGGAAGCCCAGGCCCCGGTAGGGATGCTCCGGATCCCAGGGCACGGGCGCGCGCTTGGGCACGGATCCCGGCGCGGGCAGGGGGAAGATCAGGGAGGTGGCCGCATGGTGCTGGATGTGGCCCGTCGTGTGGTGATGCTCCTGGTGGATGTGCCCGTAAAACACGGTGACGAAGCGGTGGGCCTTCATCAGATCGAGGGCCTTTGCGCCGTCGGTGGTGGTCCAGTCCCAATCGGGGTAGAGGTCGAAGAGAGGACGGTGCGTGAAGATCACCAGCGGCGCCTCCTTCGGCACGCGATCCAGCTCGGCGGCGAACCAGCGCAGTTGCTCCTCGCCGAGGATGGAGCCCTCCTGGGACACGTTGTCGAGGGCGATGAAGTGGATGCCCTTGTGGGTGAAGGCGTAGCGGGAAGGCCCGAAGGCCTCGCGGAAGGCCTCGCTGTGATCATCGCCCGCATCGTGTTCGCCGGGCAGGTAGCGGATCTGCGGGGCCCGCAGCCGCGCGGCTTGGGCCTTGAATTCCGCCATGCGCTTGCGGCGCTGCGCGGGATCCGTCGTGATGTGGGTGAGGTCGCCGGTGAAGATGACGAAGTCGGGCTGAGGGTCGAGGGCGTTCACGGCGTCGATGGCCTTGGGCAGGGTGCCCGTCGCATCGGGGTTGGCCTTGGCGCCCTCGAAGCCCCAGTGCGTATCCGTCAACTGCACGAAGTAGAAGTCCGACGCCTTCGCCTGGGCCGGCGATCCCAGCGTTTCCGCGAAGCCCGGCAGCCCGGTAGCGAACACCGCGCCACCGATGCCCAGGGCCTTGATGAAGGTCAGTCGATCCATCTGCGAACTCATGCCCCCTCCTCCCGGGTGAACCCGGATCCCGGCCATCATTCCCGCCATCCACCCGGTGGGGAGGGGGACACAGATGCATACGCCGGGATCCGAGATTTGGATGGGGGAGGGGATCGGGCAATTTTTGGGCTTAGCGGATGCCCCAGAGGTGGAGGGCCTCCTCGGCGATCACGTCGGGCCGCTCCTCGGGCCAGAACAGCCTGCTGTCTTCAAGGCGCCGCACGCCGAGGGAATGGCCGAAGGTGCGATCGAGGTAGGCCGGGCTGTCGCGCGAAAAGATCGTGTCCGCCATGCCCCACACGATGCGCACGGGCACCGTGCTGCGCCGGAGCGCGGGTTCGATGCCCGCGAGGGCGTTGGCCTCGAGGGCGATGGCGTAGGCGTGCCATTCGGCCTTCCTCTTCGCCGAACTCAGGGTCGGGCCCAGGTAGCATTCGAGGGCCTCGTCGGTGGGGTGGGCCGGATCGGAATAGGCCACGCCGAGGCCCTTCTGGGAGCGCGCCAGGGCCTTGTCGGCGAGCTGGGGCCCGAGCACGGCATCAACGAAGGTGCCGGCCTTGGACATTTGAATGACCGGGCGGATCGCCGGGGGCGGGCAGTCGGGCTCGGCGTCGCAGTTCGTCAGGAGCAGCGTGCGGACGCGTTCGGGGTGGTGGGCCACCAGGAGTTGGGCCACGGCGCCGCCGCTGTCGTTGGCGATCAGATCCACGGAAGCGACGCCGAGCTTGTCCAGCAGCGCCACGAGCATGGCGGCCTGATCGGCGGGGGCGACGCCCTGGCCCGCGGCCACCTCGGTATGGCCCAGGGCCAGGAAATCCGGGGCGATGCAGCGGCGGTAGGGCGACAGCCGATCCAGCGCGCCCCGCCACTGGAAGCCGTTGAGTGGGAAACCGTGGAGGAACAGCGCGGCCGGGCCGGACCCGCTCTCCACGTAGGCGATCCGGCCAAAAGGCGTTTCGGCGAAGCGCCGGGCCGCATGAAAGGCGGCGGCATCCATCGGTGCGTGAGCGCCGGAAGGGGCACCCGTGTCCGGTTTCGGGTGGGGAAGACAGCCCGAGATCGCACCCACCGCCACCAGCGCGGCGGTGAGGCCCATGACGTTCCTGCGTCGCATGTCGACTCCTCGAAGGGGCCCGTCCTTTCACGTGGGGACGGGGCGGGTTCATGGTCAAGCGCACGGAAACCGTGAGCAATGACCGCAGAGGTCAGGACGCCTTGACCTCCGAGGTCATGACAGCTATCCCCGTGGATCGCATAATGGCCCGATGAAGGCCACCGCATCCCGTTCGCCCCAGTCCAGCCTTCCGGCGCACGTGGGCCTGCTGCTGCGGGAATGGCGGTCCGCCCGGCGCCTCAGCCAGCTCGACCTGGCGCTGGAGGCGGAGGTGTCCGCCCGCCATCTCAGTTGTGTGGAGACGGGCAAGGCCCAGCCCAGCCGGGAGCTGATCGCGCGGCTGGCCGACACGCTCGACGTGCCCCTGCGCGAGCGCAACGCCCTGCTCGTCGCCGCGGGTTACGCGCCGAAGTACCCCGAGACAGCCCTGGGCACGCCGGAGCTGGCGCGGGTGCGCCGGGCCATCGAATACATCCTCGAGCAGCAGGAACCCTATCCCGCCTTCGTCCTCAACCGGCACTGGGACATCCTGAGGGCGAACCGCGCGGCGTCGCGATTCGGCACCTTCGTCATGGGCGGCCGGGCCAGCGTCCACGCCAACATGATCCGACAGGTCTTCGATCCCGGGGACCTGCGCTCCGTGCTGGCGAACTGGGAGGACGTCGCGGGAGACCTGATCCACCACCTGCACCAGGTGGTGGCGGCCTCCCCATCGGACATGACCGCGAAGCGGCTGCTGGACGAGGCCCTGAGCTATCCCGGCGTGCCCGCGCGCTGGCGCGTGCGCGAGCTCGATTCGGCGCCCCAGCCGCTCCTGACGACGGTGTTCCACCAGGGGGATGGGGAGCTCCGCTTCTTCTCCACCATCACCACCTTCGGAACCCCGCGGGACGTGACCCTCGACGAGCTGCACATCGAGTGCTGCTTCCCCGGGGACGACGTGACCGCGGAGCTCTGCCGGGCCCTCGCGCGGGAAGCCGGCGACGACCTGCGCAAACGCGCATGAACTGCGGCGTTCCGGAGATGGGCTACCAGGGCAGGTCCAGGGCCTTGCAGAGGAAGGCCACGAGGGGACCCGCCTGCCGGCAGGCCGCGGCCACCTGGTCGACGAAGTCCGGCGCGAGCACCTGGGCGTTGGTGAAGCCGGTGGTGATGTAGAAGTCCTTGAGCTTGAGATCCTCGGCAAAGGGATGGTCCGCGGCGAAGCCCTGGGGAACCCGCATGAGGGCCTCGCCCTCGATCTCCAGGCCCGATTTGCGGAGGGTCTTCCAGGCCGCGGACTTGGCGACGATGGCCTGGCGGACCTTGAGCAGCGAATCGGCATCAGGGTGCCAGAGGCCGCCGCCGGCGAAGCTTCCGCCGGGTTCCAGATGAAGGTAGAAGCCCGGCCCGTGGACGCCTCCCGCGCTCACCGTGCGGTGGGGGAAGTGGGCCGCCAGGTGGGTCTTGTAGGGGCTCTTGTCCTTGGAGAAGCGCGTGTCGCGGTAGATCCGGAACATGGACCCGCCCGTGGGGCGCGGATCGGCGATGAAGTGGCGGCTGATGGCGGACAGCGGGCCGCTGAAGGCGCCGATGAGCCGCAGCATGGGATCGCGGGCTTCGGCTTCGTACCGCGCCTTGTTCTCGGTGAACCACTCGCGGTCGTTGTGCGCCTTCAGATCCTTCAGGAACCGGAAGAGGCCGGGCCCGAGCAGGACTTCTTCGACTGATGAATGTCCTTTCTGTGCCATCGCGACCTCCCGAAAAGAATGCCCAGAGTATGACGCCGCAAGAAAAAAGCGGGGCCCCTAAGGAGCCCCACCTTGAGTGCGTGCTGAGAGGTGTCAACCGCGTGTGTTTACTTCCCGAAACGCTTGGAGACTTCGCTCCACTTGATGTTTTCAACGAACGTATCGAGGTACTTCGCGCGGGCGATGCCGTAATCGACCATGGAGGCTCCGTCTCCAAGAGCGCAGCCCTGAAGGGGCAAGCGATTGGGAGCACAGTGCTAGGCGCTGTGCGATAGACGGAGGTGTGCGACCGGAAGAAAAAGGCGGGCCCCCGAAGGGGCCCAACCACGAGCACGCGTTGAGCGGCGCATTGCCGCCCGCGTCCTTACTTGCCGAAACGCTTGGAGACTTCGCTCCACTTGATGTTTTCAACGAACGTATCGAGGTACTTCGCGCGGGCGATGCCGTAATCGACCATGAACGCGTGCTCCCAGCTGTCCAGCACCACGAGCAGGTCCTGCTCGATGGGCAGGCCCAGGTGGTGCTCGGCGACGAAGTAGGTGTGCAGCTTGCCGTCGCGGCGGTTGCGGGTGAGCAGGGCCCAGCCGGGGCCGCCCATGGCCGTGGCCTTGAGGTCGGCGATGACCTTGTCCTGGCCGCCGGCGGCGTCGAGGGCGGCCTTCAGGCCGGCGCTCACGTCGCTGTCCGCGCCAAGGTTCTCGAAGTAGAGCTCGTGGAGGAAGGAGCCGTTGAAGGCCACGGCCTCGCGGCGCTTCAGCTCGCTGTACTCGTTGAAGGAGTAGTTGGGCTTGGTGTTGTCCACCGTCGCCAGCTTCTCCTCGATCTCGTTCAGCTTGGTGACGTAGCCCTTGTAGAGCGTGAAGTGCTGGTCGAGCTGGGCGTCGCTGAGCCCTTTCAGGGCGCCGCCCTTCAAGTGGTCATAGGACTTGGCGGTGTAGGCCATGGTCATCTCCTTGGGTGCGCGGGGCGCGGACGAGTAGTTTACTGAAAAAGTCGGAAATTGGATGAAACAGGCACAATGTTCAGGCCCGGGTCTGCTATCAACCGAGCATTTCCCGCAGGAACCAGGCCTCCTTCTGATGCACCTGCACGAAGCGGGTGAGCAGGTCTGCGGTGCCCGGATCGCCGGCGCCGTTGGCTAGTTCGATGCCTTCGTGCATGAGGGCGATGGTGGCCTCCTCGTTGCCGAGGGCCTCCTTCAGCATGGTGTGGGGACTCATCTGGAGGGCCGGATTCGAAATGGCCGCCTTGGTCCGGGCCTCGATCTGGGAGGGGGTGTGGAGGGGCACACCGCCCAGCATGCGGATGCGCTCGGCCAGTTCGTCCACGGTCCCGTCCGCGGCGGCGTAGAGGTCCTCGAAGCGCAGGTGGTAATCGCGGAAATGCGGACCGCTGACGGTCCAGTGGTAGCGCTTCGCATTGAGGGCCAGCACGAAGGCGGTGGCCAGTTCGACATTCAGATGATCGGTGACGGCGTGGTTCATGGAATCTCCTCAGGAAGGCCAGGTCTCCCAGGCGGCGGGCGCGGGCCAGCGGCCGGAGACGTCGGCGTGATTGGAGACGAGGGCGGCGATGCGGCAGCCGTCCGGAATGAAGTAGCGCAGGGCGAGCACCGCCGGCAGCCGGTCTTCAGGACCGGCGGCGCCGCGGTCCACGAGGGGCCAGGCCCGCGAGCCATCCGACAGCTCCAGCGCGAGCTGATCGGGGAACTGCTGGAGGGCCGCCAGCCGTGCTTCGCGGACCTCGTCGGGGAAGCCCAGGAACAAGGTGGCGACGAGGCTCTGGCCGCCGGGCTCGCGGCGGGGCGCGAGCACGGCGAAGGAGGCGCGGGCCTCGGCCACATCCTCGGGCGGCGCGGTCTTCAAGGTCAGGCCTTCGGCCCAGAGGGTCTCCACGACCTGGTCCTCGACGCTTTCGGCGGTCTCGGGCTGGTAGGTGATGCCCAGCGCCAGATCCAGGCGCAGGGCCTCCTGGCGGGCCAGGAAGGCTTGGCGCGCCTCGTACCGGGTGCGCTCGGTGGAGGGGTCGAAGACGAGGTTCATGGCGGCCTCAGATGTGCTTGGCGATGTCGGCGTCGGGCGCGGAGATGGCGCCGGACTGGAGCCGCGTGAGCGCGTCCTGGAAGCGGCCGGCGTGGAAGCGCTCGACCTTGGCCAGGGTTTCGAACCAGGCGGCGATCTCGGTGTGGCCTTCTTCCCGGGCCACCCGGGCGAACTCGGGATACATGTCCGTGTATTCGTAGGTCTCGCCGGCCACGGCGGACTTCAGGTTCGTGAGCGAGTCGCCCAGGGGCAGGCCCGTTGCGGGGTCACCGGCCTGGGCGGCCAGGAACATGAGGTGCTTCAGGGCGTGGCCCGTTTCGCCATCGGCGCTGTGCTTGAAAAGGGCGGCCACTTCGGGAAGGCCCTCCTTCTCCGCGACCTGGGCCATCCAGGTGTAGCGCCGGTTGGCCTGGCTTTCGCCGGCGAAGGCGGCCTTGAGGTTCTGGTGGGTCTTGGATTCGGTGAAGGACATGGCGTCTCCTGTGGGCCGCGAACGGCGGCATCAAGGTAGAGCCATCTCTGTGCCAAAGCAATAACTCCCGTTTTTGAATTGGTTTGAGATTCTTTGACGGGTTGAATGCAGAAGCGATTCCCGGCGGGTCGCGAGTCCTATTCCCGATATGTCGAGACCTGGCCTTCAGGAAATCCGGCTCACCAGGTTTTCCGGAAGACGACCTGCCGCTTGGCTTCGTTGTACCCGAGGCGGCGGTAGAAGCGGTGGGTGGCCTCGCGCAGGACGTTGCAGCGGACGCGCAGGGCGGGCAGCCCCTGGGCTTGGGCCCAGCCTTCGGCCTCGGCCACCAGCACCTGGCCGATTCCCCGTCCGCGGTGGGCCTCGTCCACCACCAGCCCCAGCAGCTCGGCCTGCAGGCCCGATTCCAGGGACAGGGCCCGTCCCACCTGGGCCCACCCCACCACCTGGCCCTGCAGCAGGGCGACGAGCACCTGCTGATCCTCACGCGCGGCGATCCGGCGGAGGCGGTCCAGGATCTCGGCGGGCGAGGCGGGATAGCCGAGCTGGCCTGAGAGGTCCGCGAGCCGATCGGCATCCTCGATTGCGGCGGGGCGAATGAGGGGGCGCTCGGGCTGCATGGGATCTCCTTCCGCAGATCCATCTTCCCCGATCCGGCCCCGGGGATGAGGCGCCTCCGGTAGGCTGGGGGTGTGAATGGGCCCGCCGAAGAACCACCTCCACCTCCGATCGATTCTGAGCCCGAAGGAACCTCGGCCCTGACCCTGCATCCGGGCCTGCGGGCGCTGGTGCAGGTGCTCGGGCTGGTGGCGCTCTGGTGGGCCGCCGATCAGGCCGCGCGCGGGCTGCACCTGCCGATCCCTGGCAGCGTCCTCGCGCTGGGCGCCCTGGTGCTGCTTCTCCACACGGGGCTCCTGCCCCTGGCCTGGATCAAGGAAGGAGCGGACTGGCTGCTGGCGGAGATGCTGCTCTTCTTCATTCCCGCCGTGGTGGCGGTGGTGCAGTACCCCTCGGTGATCCTCAAGGCGGGGTGGCAGCTCCTGGTGGTGATCCTCGTGGGCACGGTGGCGGTGATGGTGGGCACGGCCCTCGTCGTCGAGCGCGTCTTCCGCTGGGAGCGCCGCCTGAGGCTCAGGCAGGGCGGGGATCCCAGATGAGTCACCTGCTCTCGAGTCTGCCCGCCCTCTTCTGCCTGCTGGCGACCGTGGGTGTCTACCTCGGCGCCAAGCGGCTCTACGCGCGCCTGGGCTGGTGGTGGTGCGCGCCCCTGGTGCTGGCGCCGCTGCTGCTGATCCTCCTCGTGGCGCTGGGCCGCATCCCCTACGCCACCTATTTCGCCGACACTCGCTGGCTGCTGTGGCTCCTCGGGCCCGCCACCGTGGCCTTCGGCGTGCCCATCTACGAGTACCGCGCCCTCATCCGGCGCCACGCCTATTCCCTCGGGGCCGGCGTGATCGCAGGCGTGGTCTTCGGCCTGCTGACGAGCTGGGGCCTGGCCCGGCTCTTCCACCTGGATCGCGAACTCTCGCGCAGCCTGCTGACCCGCTCGGTATCGACGCCCTTCGCGCTGGCCGCCACGGAGCAGCTGGGCGGCACGCGGGACCTGGCGGCCCTCTTCGTCGTGATCACGGGCGTCTGCGGCATGGTGCTTGGCGAGGCGGTACTCGCGTTCCTGCCCCTCCGCTCCCGGATGGCGCGCGGGGCCCTCTTCGGCGCCGCGGCCCACGCCGCCGGAAGCGCCAAGGCCCGCGAACTGGGTTCCGAAGAAGGCGTCGTGGCCAGCCTGACCATGATCCTCGCCGGCGTCGCCCTGGTGCTGCTGGCGCCAAGCCTGTCGCGCTGGCTGGGCTGAGGGGTGCTGCCTACCTGTTAGTCGTGCTCGGGCGATTCGCTGGTCTCGGTACCGGCTTCAGTCTCGCCGCCCTCTTCGTCAGTCTTTTCCTTCTTCTGGGCCTTCTTCTGCAGCTTTTCTTCTTTCTTCTTCTGACGGGCCAGGTCTTTCTGCCGCTTCTCGAAGTTGTAGTTGGGCGTTCTGGCCATGGCGCATCCGATCACGAAAAGGGTTCAAGCCGCGGGGCCCTCACCTGAGTCTAGCGCCTCGCGCGGCGCTGCGCCTGGATCAGGTCGTCCAGGCGCTGCAGGAAGGTGGAGCGGTCCCGGGCGGTGAAGGGCGGGGGGCCGCCGCCCATCTCGCCCATGGCCCTTAGGTGGGCCATCAGTTCGCGGCTGGCCAGGGCATCGCCGATGGAATCGGGTGAAAACACGCGGCCCTTGGCGTCCAGGACCCGGGCGCCCTTTTCCAGGCAGCGCGCGGCCAGGGGGATATCGGCCGTGACGGCGATGTCGCGGTGTGTGATCTGCTCGACGATCCAGTCGTCGGCGCCGTCGAACTGGCCCTTGGCCACCACCACCGCCTCGACGAGCGGGTTGCGCGGCAGGCGCAGCGAGGAGTTTGAGACGACGAACACCTTCAGGCCGCAGCGCGTGGCCACGCGGAAGACCTCATCCTTCACGGGACAGGCGTCGGCATCCACGAAGATGCGGATCTCGGAGGGCTCGCCGTTCACGCGGCCTCGACCGAATCGATGAGGGCCTGGATGGCAGCGCGCAGGGAGGCCGTCTGCGCGGGGTCCTTCAAGTGTTCTTCCCCATCCAGGCCCGAGCGGGCGAGGGTGAGGCTAAGTGAAGCCCCGTGGGCCACCTTGGCGGACATCACTTCCAGCGTGTGGACGAGCGAGGCGTGGGCCTTGGCGCCGCCTTCCATGGAGGGCGACACGCTCCAGGCGGCCGTGGGCTTGCCTACGCACACGCCCGACGACACGATCCACTCCAGCAGGTTCTTCAGCACCGCGGGCATGGCGTGGATGTACTCGGGCGTGCAGATGAGCAGGGCGTCGGCCTCGGCAATGAGGGCACGCAGCTCCGCGACGGAGGCAGGCAGCGGATCCTCGTCCCGCTCGGGGCTGAAGTGGGGCAGGTCGTCGAGGCGTTCCCAGAAGGCGAAGGTGAGGCCCTCAGGCGCGAGACGGGCCGCTTCGCGCAGCAGCAGGGTGTTCAGGGATTGGGCCCGCAGGCTGCCGGACAGGGCGAGGATGCGCATGGTTCAGGCCTTCCGCTTCCAGACCAGCACCGTGCCCCCGGCGATGGCTGCCAGGCCCAGCCATACGGGGAGGCGCACCGTGTCCTTCTCCTTCACCGTGAATTCCAGGGGGCCCAGCTTGGCGTCATGGGTCTGCTTCGTGTAGCTGAGTTCGGGCCAGGCCAGCGCCGCCGCCCCGAGGGCGATGAGGGCCAGACCTGCGAGCGGCTTGATCGACATGGGAACTCCGAGGCTCCATTTCAACATGGGGACTGGCCCTGTCCTGGTGGTCCGCTCAGCCCTTGGAGACCGGGTCCTTCTTCACGGGTTTGCGGCGGCGTTCCGGCTTGCGAGCCTTGGGAGGATGGGTGGCCGTGTCGTACAGGTTTTCCAGGCGGATGGCCTTGGCGGAGGTGTCGGCGGCCTTGTGGATCTCTTTGAGCACCGAGGCCACCAGGTCCAGGTTCGCGGCATCGCCCTTGAGCAGCTCCTGGAAGGCCGCCGACTTCAGGGCCTCCAGGCGCTTCGATTGCCGCTTCCCGGCCGCCCAGTTCAGCAGCTTCGAGAACAGGTCGTAACCGAGCTTCAGTTCAGGGGTGGGCAGGGACATGGGGGCGATTGTGCCAGGACTGGAGGGAGATGCCATGGGCTGCCCCCGACCCGACCGTGACGGCTCGGCCTCAGGCCGGATGGATGGGCGTGGCCGCGTCGGTGCCCGCCACCGTGATCCAGGGGCGCACGCGCCAGTGCGTCACGAGCCCGTGCAGGACGTAGGGATCCTCCGCGGCGAAGCGTTCGGCGGCGGTGGGCGAATCACCCTGGAAGAGCAGCACGGCGCCATCCACCGGATCCGCCAGGGCTCCGCCCAGCACCAGGTCGCCCCGTGCGTGCGCCTGCCAGGCGAGCGCCAGGTGTTCGTCGCGGAATTCAGTGCGGCGCTCCAGATAGCTCCGGCCGACCTCGTACATCAGCAGGTAGTGCATGGCCCCTCCGGTCTAGGTGCTCCGAGTCTGGAGCCGCCGCTCGTAGACGGCCAGGTCCGAAGGGGAAAAACAGCAGAAAAGAACCTCCTCGAGCCCGCTGCCCCGGGCGAGATGGGCCCGCACCGCCTCGAGGGCCACGGTGGCCGCGGCCTCGACGGGATAGCCGAAGATGCCCGTGCTGATGGCGGGGAAGGCGAGGCTGCGTAGGCCGTGCTCCTCAGCCAACTCCAGCGAGCGGCGGTAGCAGGAGGCGAGCAGGTCGGGCTCGCCCTGGGTCCCGCCCCGCCACACGGGACCCACCGCATGGATGACGTACTTCACCGGCAGCCGGTAGCCCTTGGTGAGCTTGGCTTCACCCACGGGGCAGCCGCCCAGCCCGCGGCATTCCGCCAGCAGCTCGGGCCCCGCGGCGCGGTGGATGGCCCCGTCCACGCCGCCTCCGCCCAGAAGCGAGCCGTTGGCCGCGTTGACGATGGCCTCCACCTGCAGCGTGGTGATATCGGCGAGCAGGGCACGGAGGATGGTCATCGCCGGAGAACCCTAGTGATTGCCCTTCCCGTGGCCCTTGCCTTTGCCGTGCCCCTTGGCGCCCGGCTGATCCCCGGAATCCGTGCCGAAATGCAGATCGCCGCGCTTGAGGGCGTGGAATTCCGGCGAGCCCGGCTTGATCCCGAGCTCCTGGGCCAGGGCGCCCCAACCGCGGCCCTTGCCCGTCTGGTAGACCCGCATCACGGATTCCGTGGGCTGCCGGGTCATCTGACCGAGCTGGAAGACCATGAACGCATCCGCTGGCTCGCTCACCTTGCCGAGCACGACCCGGACCTGGGCTTCGGGAACACCGAACTGGGCGCTCACCTTGGCGGAGAAACCGTTCAGATCCGCCCGGGCCTGGACGTTCACCTGGCGGAGGAAGGCGTCCAGTCCGCCTTCCGCCCAGGCGGGAACTGTGGAGAGAAGGAAGGTCAGGGCGGGGACAAGGGCTCGGCGCATGGGATCTCCTGGAAGGCGCGGGGGGCGGGAAGGTTCAGGTGGGTGACTCATCCTTGGGCTTGATGGGATGGGGCCAGACGACAGCTTGGGCCACGATCACCTTCTCCCCATCGAAGGTGAGGGCCGGCGACCCGTGCAGGACGTAGCCCTGGGACAGGGCTTCGCTCACCCGGCGGCAGAAGGTCGCGTCGTCGAGGCCCGTCAGCAGGCGGTAGATCGGAAGGTCGTTGGGTGTGGGTTTCATGGATCACCGTGGAAAGGAGGCCCGGACCGAGCGGCGCGGATCCTCAGGAGCCAATATCGGCTCGAACCCGGCGGTCGGCCCGCAGGGCATCGAGCATCCGGTCGGCCTCCTCGAGGCTGTCGGCGTGATCCTGCTGGTAGCCGGCTTCTTCGGTAATGCGCTGGAGCTGGATGCGGCTGAGGGGAATCCGGGTCACCCGGATGGTGTGCCCCGCGCCCCTGAGCTTCAGGGCGGACTTGGCGCGGAGGAAATCCTTGAGACCGTCCTTGTTGGTGGCGTGAAGGCCCGTGATGTCCGTGATCACGTCGAAGCCGGGCGCCAGTTTGGCCGCTTCGGCCATAACCGCCTTCGTGACCTCCTGGCGCTCCGGGCCCTCCAGATAACCGGATAGCGTGATGTAGAGCCGGTTGCGGTCGGGGTCGGAGCTGACGGTGAACATGGTCCTAGATCCGGAAGGGAACGGGGGGATTCGCTTCCCAGGGCCCGCCCAGGAGGGTGGTCCGCACGGGCACGTCCGGCGTTTTCACGCCCCGGTGTCCCATGCAGGTGTGGACGGCCAGGAGCTGGACGCCCCAGGCCGCGGGGCGCAAGTAGGTCTGGAGGGCCTCGGCGATCTGCTGGGCCATGCGCTCCTGCACCTGCAGGCGCCAGGCATAGGCCTGCACCACGCGCACGAGCTTGGACAGGCCCACGGTGCCGCCCGCCCCGGGCAGGTAGCCGATGGTCGCGTGGCCTTCGAAGGGGGCGAGGTGGTGCTCGCAGGTGCTCACGAAGGGGATGCGTTCGAGGATGACGGGCACGGGCGCGAGGTCGCCGGGCAGGGGCTTCAGTTCGGCGGAGAGGTCGATGCCATATCCCGCCAGCCGCTCGGCCCAGAATTCGGCCACGCGGGCCGGGGTATCCCTCAGTTCCGGCGCGTCAGGATTCTGTCCCAGGCCACGAAGCAGGGCTCTCACGGCGGCCTCGGATGCGGTGCGGTCGACGTGGGCAAAGGGCTGGTCGGTCATGGTGCTGCCAGTCTACGCCCAGGGACAGGCGCGAGCCGTCCTGGTTTTCCTGTGCGGCGATCCCGCTAGCCCAGCAGGTCCAGGCTCGAATTGAAGAGGGCCTGTTGCCCCGAGGCGACGGCCTGGGCGGCGGTCTGGGCAGAAGTCTGGGCCGTGGAGGCGGTCTGGTTCTGGCTCTGGTCGTAGGCGTACCGCGCGAGCGCCTCGGCGGTGCTCGGTGAGAGCACGGCCTCGGATACGGAGAGGCTGTCGGAGCTGGAGAACAGGGAACCGAGGTTGCTGCCCTGGGCATTCACCAGGGCCTGCAGGGCGGTGGAACCGTTGCCCGAGGCCGCCGCGGCGGAATAGGTCAGGGTCGACATGTCCTGGAGGGCGGAGGCGCCGCTCAGGGAAGCCAGGGGGTCGATGGCGCCGTCACTGGAAAACAACGAGTTGAGGTCGTTCACCTGGGCCTGGCTGGCGGCCAAAGCCTGGCTGAGGGCCTGGTTGGTGCTGCCGGTCTGCGTCAGGGCGCTCTGGTAGGTATAGGCGCTGAGGGCGCCCATGGCGTTCACGTTCACGAGCCCCTCCTTTCCGACCCCCGCTCATCGGCAGGTCGGACCGGAAGGATGAGGCGTTTTCAGGGCGACTTCAACCTTTGACCAGGGATCCGGCTCCCTTGGGACGGAGGGTTCATGCCCGAGGATCCGTCCCGCCCCATGTCCGCCGCCCCCCTTTCGCCTTCCGCGCGTGAGGCCGCGTACGCCCTTGGGAACCGGGCGCTCCACTGGTGGATCCTGGTCATCGTGGCGGCTCTGCTATGGGTCCTGCTGTCCTGACAGTTCAGACCAGGAGGTCCAGACCCGCGGGCTGCTCGAGGGCCGGGGGTGCCTGGTAGGTGCGGATGGCCTGCTGGACGGCCGCCGGATTCCGCAGCTGGTAGGCCTCGGGGCCCGGGCCGCCCGCATGGGGCTGGACGTTCCCCGTACGAAGGACGGTGGTGGCATCCCGCACGAGGCCCGTGCCCTCGGAGGTCGCCTGGGCTGGCGCGGTCCCGCCGAGCACGTTCGCGCCGAAGCGAAGGGCGGTCTGGAGGGCGAAATCGGCGCTCAGGCTGGTGCCAAGGCTGTCCTGGGCCGCCGGCAGGTCCGTCAGGGTGAGGGCGGGCGGCGTGGGCGAGGGCGCCGTGGTCGTGGTGGTGTCCCCAATCGTGGGGTTGGTGGCCGTCGGGGCGGTGGCTTGGGTGGCAGCCTCGGTGGCGGTGGTCGTATCCGCGGCGGGCTGGGGGGCGTTCAGGGCCGCCAGCAGGGAGGCGGTGGCGTCCTGGAGCAGGCCCGCGGTCCCGGTGGCGGGTTCGGCCACGGGGAAGGTGGCGGCGGCCTGGAAGGTCCGCTGGAAGATGTCCTGGGCTAAGTCCTGTCCCGTCACTGCGGTGGCCCGCGCCGCACCCGTGTTCTGGCCCACGTTCTGGACTGGGCGGAGGGGGCTGACGGCACTCAAGGTGGCCGGAGCGAGGGAGGCGACGGCGAGGGGACCCATGGCACCCTCCAAGATAGGCCTTTTCCACCCCGAGGTTTGGCCTGGGGGAGGAAAGAGCCCTGTGGGATCATGGAGGATTCGGGAGGGGCCATGAGCCAGAAGGTCAGCTACGCATCCAGCGGCGTGGACATCAACCGCCAGGACGAGGCGCTTCGCCGCATCAAGCCCCACGTGAAGGCCACCAAGACCCCCGGCGTCCGCAGCGACATCGGCCTGTTCGGCGGTCTCTTCGACGCCCGCTTCCCCGAAGCCAAGCCCATCCTCGTGAGCAGCATGGACGGCGTGGGCACCAAGATGAAGGTAGCCCGCCGAGCCGGCATCTGGGACACCGTGGGCCAGGATCTGGTCAACCACTGCATCAATGACATCCTCGTTCAGGGCGCCCGGCCCCTCTTCTTCCTCGACTACATCGCCGCCCAGCAGCTGGAACCCGAAGTCATCGAACAGATCGTGAAGGGCATGGCCACCGCCTGCAAGAATGCAGGCTCGGCCCTCATCGGCGGCGAACTGGCCGAGATGCCCGGCGTCTACGCCGAGGGTGAGGTGGATGTGGCCGGCACCATCGTCGGCGTGGTGGACGAGGCGGACCTGCTGCCGCGTCTGGAGGCCATGGGTGAGGGCGACGTGCTCATCGGCCTGCCCAGCTCGGGTCTGCACACCAACGGCTACTCCCTGGCCCGCAAGGTCTGCTTCGATCTGGAAAAGCTCGACGTGAACGACAAGCTACCCGGCACCGACCGCACCGTGGCCGAAGCGTTGCTGGCCATCCACCGCAGCTACCTCAGCCAGGTCATGCCCCTCGTGAAGGCGGGCAAGCTGGTGGCCATGGCTCATATCACCGGTGGCGGCCTCACGGACAACATCCCCCGCGTGCTGCCCGAAACCCTGAACGCGGAAATCGATACGGCCAGCTGGCAGATCCCGGCCCTCTTCCGCTTCCTCATGGAGAAGGGCGGCCTCGGCATCGACGACGCCCGCCAGGCCCTGAACCTGGGGGTGGGCATGGTGCTCGTGGTGAAGGCCGATCGCGTCGAGGACGTGCTGAACGACCTTCACAAAGCCGAAGAACCTGCCTGGGTCATGGGTCGCCTGGTGAAGGGTACCGGCGTGGTGACCTACCGCTAGGCGCTAGGGAATCCGGTGGTAGACCGGGCCTGGGGCCCGGTCATCCCATGTCAGCAGGACGCTGGAGGGACGACCATCCTTCAGTTCGAAGCGGAGGCGGAGATCGGGCTCCTCATCGAAGAAGCACTCGGTGGGTGACAGCGGAGAGATGGGATCCGCGGGGCTGTTGGGGAAGGCACTGACGAGGCGGCCCTTCTCCAGTCGGATGGTGCGGATCCGGGATCCATTCGCGTACTGGCCGCACAGTCGGTTGAGCTCACCTTCAGACAGTCTGACGGCCTTGGGTTCCACGAGAGGGGTTCCGTTGGCCAAGGCTGCGACGCGCTTCGCCATGGAGTCGAGGCTGATATCCAGGCCTTCGCCGTTCTGGAGAATGGTGACAAGCACGCCCGATTTTGGCTGGTAAACCACTTCGGAATGGAAACCTGGAATGTCTCCGTTGCTTTGAAGGTAGGGATTCGCCGGCGTTCCGTGGGGACGCAGGCCGTAGCCGTAATGCGTGTTCCCACCGTCCTTCAGGTAAAAGGCCGTGGTCATGGCTTTGAGGCTGGCAGGTGAGAGGACTTTCCCTTGCTGGAGGGCCAGGGTCCAGCGGGCCACATCCTCGGTGGTGGAGTAGAAGGAACCACCCCCGAACCCCAGTTTGGGGCTGATGTAGGGAGCGGGCTTCGGACCCGAAACGTAGGCCTGCACGAGGCCGGGCACGAGGTTCGGGGTCTGATCGAAGGTGGTGTGGCTCATGCTGAGGGGTTTGAAGAACTGAGCTTCCACGTACTCGGCATAGGGTTGTTTAGCCTGCCGTTCGATGATCATGGCGAGCAGGGTGTAGTTCACGGTGGCGTAGGTGAAACCGGTGCCGGGTTCGTAAAGCAGCGGCTTCGCCTGGGCCACCGCGAGGAGTTGTGCAGGGCTGAGGTCTTCCCGCTCGCGGCGCTGGAAGGCGGGGTCGTTCCAGAGGTTGTCGATGCCGGAGGTATGGGTGAGCAGGTGCTCCACCGTGATGGCAGCCCAGGCGGCCGGGACCTCCGGCAGGTAGCGACGGACCGGGGCTTTCACGTCGACCTGGCCTTGTTCCGCCAACCGCAAGATCGCTGCGGCGGTGAACTGTTTGCCCACGGAAGCCACGTGGAAGATCGAGTCCGGCTTCATGGGGACCCCCAGTTCCAGGCTGGCGAGGCCATAGCTCTTGCGCAGCAGAACCTGGCCCTCTTTCAGCACCAGCACGGCGGCGCCGGGAGCTGTGGGTTTGAAGAAGGTCTGCAGGTAGGCATCCATGGCTCCGGCTGTCGTCGTGGCACCGGGAGCCGAGGGGAAGGCAGGCGCCTGGGCCTGCAGGAAACCGCCGAGGGCTGCGGACAGCATCAAAACGGGAACAAATCGCATGGGACTCCGGGGCAGGGTCCACAGGAAGGTCGTGGATGGCTGGTCAGGGTGCTACGAGGGGTTCGGGAGATGGGGTTAGCTGGGTCCGGACCTCTTTCCAGGAAAGAAAAACTGTAGCGAGCGGCTTGGGCCCTATCCTGATCAAGGTTCATCGGTGTTCCTGTTTCCCTGAAGTCCTGGAGGCTGTTTGGCTGACGTGCCCGTGAAAGCCGCTTCTCCGCGCCTCGGCCTGCTGGATCCCCTGCGCGGCATTCTCGCGCTGTGCGTGGCGGTGTACCACCTCAGCGTCTGGTTCGATCTGACGCGCTCAGGTTCGGGCGAGAACATGGCCATCGCCAAGCTGGGGAACTACGGCGTGTCGGCCTTCTTCGTGCTGAGCGGCTTCCTGCTCTTCCGCACGGCCTCCTGGCCGCGCATCCAGAAGGAGGGCGTCGGCCGCTTCTGGCTGCGGCGCTTCCTGCGGCTGGCGCCGGTCTTCTACCTGGTCTGCGCCTTGAACGTGATCTTCCACCTGGGCATGGGGCCCGAGCCTTCGCTGCGCTTCATCCTCGAAAACCTCACCCTCACCTTCGGCGCCATCCACCCCAACCATGCCCTGGTCACGGGTGGCTGGTACGTGGGCCTGGTGGCACTGCTCTACTTCGCCTACCCGGCCCTGGCCTGGTTGCGGGAGAAGGCCGGCCCCCGGGGTGGACTGGTCTTTCTGTTTGCGCTGGCGCTGGGGCTGTGGATGTGGAGCCTGCCTTCGACGCTTCACGGCGTGATGGATCAGGAGCGCTGGAATCGTTTCCACACCTACGTGCTGGCGCCCAACCAGGTCTTCCTGTTGGCCTGGGGCGGCCTGTTGGCGGGATGTCATCAAGCCACGGAAAGGCGGCTTGAACCCAAGCTGGCACTGCTCCTGGCCCTTCCGCTGTTGTGGGTGTTGTTGCGCCCCGCGCCCCAGTTCTTCGATCACCTGGTGGCCCTCACGGGTTGGATCCGCTACCGCTACCTGCTGACGGTGACGGGCCTGGTGGCCATCGCGGCCTTCTCGCGAAACGTCGAGCCAGGCCGGTTCGGCAAGCTCCTGTCACGGCTCGGCGATTGGAGCTTCGGCCTCTACCTGCTGCACCCTTTCACCATGAAACTGGTGGCGCCGCACCTGGCGGGTCAGTGGGGCTTCAACCTGGCGCTGGCATTGGCCGTGTTCGGTGCCGCGCTGGTGCACCGGTGGATCGAAGAACCTGCAGGGCGGCTAGGGCGGGGTTAAAACCGCATTCCGACTCGTTTTTCTTTTGCCCGGATGAAGGGGATAAAGGGGATTTAACTACAAGGCATCTTTCCCATTCCCGTTCATCTCCTTCATCCTGGCTAACAATTTCTTGGAGCCAGATGTGAGCATCGACGATTCCCTGACGGAACGGATCATCGGGTGTGCCTACCAGGTGGCCAACTCGTTGGGGCCAGGCTTTCTCGAGAAAGTCTACGAGAACGCCCTGGCCCACGAATTGCGGAAGGCTGGCCTCTCCGTCATTCAGCAGCAAGGCATCGAAGTCCGCTACGACGCCATTGTCGTGGGCGATTTTGTTGCAGACCTGGTCGTGGAAGGGGCCGTGATCATCGAACTCAAAGCCACCCGCGACCATGCGGACTTTTACACCGCCCAGTGCCTCAACTACCTGAAGGCCACCGGAAAACCCATATGCCTTCTAATCAACTTTGGTCGGGCCAAACTCGATATCCGCCGCTATGAGCGGAAACCCGTAGTCGAGTAGTTCTAATCGAAAATCAGGTTGTTTCATTGCCCCTCGATGCGGGCGTAGAAGCTGGTGCGGCGAAGGTTCTCTTCGACCTTGAAGGCCTGCTGCAGGGGCGGGAAGGCGCGCTGTTCGCAGTCCGTGCGCTCGCAGAGGCGACAGGTGACGCCGATGGGCACGGGGGGCTGATCGAGGCGCAGGCCGTCGGCGTAGATGAGCTCCTTGGCGTGGCCCATGTCGCAGCCCAGACCCACGGCCTGCATGGCGTGTTGGCCGCGGTAGCCACCCGTGTCCTTCTGCAGGGTGCGGGCGATGCAGAAGTACTTGCGCCCGTCGGGCATCTCGCTGATCTGCGTGCGGATGAGGCCCGGGGTGAGGAAGGCCGCGTGGGCGTTCCAGCGCGGACAGGCACCCGAGAAGCGCGCGAACCGGATGCCCGAGGCCGAGAAGCTCTTCGAGATGTTGCCGGCGATGTCGAGCCGCAGGAAGTGGAAGGGCACGCCTTCGGCGCCCGGGCGCCGCAGCGTTGTCAGCCGGTGGCAGACCTGCTCGAAGCTGGCCTGGAAGCGGCGGGCCAGGATGTCGATGTCGTAGCGCTCGAGCTTGGCCGCCCGGAAGAACCGGTCGTAGGGCATGAGCACGGCGCTGGCGAAATAGTTGGCGAGCGCCACGCGGGCCAGGCCGCGGGAGGCCGATGTGCGCAGCTGCGGATGATCCGTGAGGCGGTCCAGCAGGTCGCTGTGATCGAGCAGGGCGAGCTGATGGGCCAGCTGGAAGGTGCGGCTGCGCTGGGGCAATAGCTCCGAGAGGCTGAGGGTGCGGCGGTCCGGATCGAAGCGCCGCAGCAGGCCCGGGCCCTCGGAGACGCGGTGGATGCGCAGCTGGATGCCGCGCGCCTCGAAGGCGGATACGAGGCCCGGGTAGGGGTTGTTCTCATCCAGTCCGGGGCTGGTCCAGAGGGATTCCGCCGCGGTTTCCAACTCGGGGAAATGGTTCATGGTCTGCTGGATGAAGTCGCCCACCTCCTCCGAAGGAAGGCGGGTGGCCTCGGGGTCGTAGCCCTGGCCGTCGCTGAGCTTGGCCGACAGGGTGCCGAGGCTGTCCTGGCTGTGCTGGTAGGCCCGGTACAGCTCGAAGACGGCGCGGCCCAGCTGGGGGTTGTTCTGGACGAGCTCGCGCACGTCCTGGGCCTGCAGGCCCATGGGTTCGAACAGGGGGTCGCCGAAGACCTCCATGAGGTCGTCGGAAAGCCGCTGGTCCTCCTCCGGGGCCAGGGCCTTCAGATCCAGCTTGAACTGCTGGGCCAGGCGGATGAGCAGGGGGGCCGTGAGGGGGCGCTTGTTTCCTTCGATGAGGTTGAGGTAGCTGGGGCTGATGCTCAGGGCCTCGGCCAGCTGGACCTGGCTCAAGCCCTCCTGGCGGCGGAGGAGGCGGATCTTGGCGCCGAGGCGCGCGGCAGGCTTGCTGGGGGCGGCGGAGGGCATGGGACCTCGTTTACATGAATTTACAAATCACAAAAGTTGACTTGACTAAAATTTTCAATTCAACCCCTATCAAATCAGCTCTTCATTGACTGGCGAAAGAATAAGTCAATCTTTGACATCACACCACCCCAAACCTTTTCGAGGTAGCCATGACCCCCCGTTTCCCCATCCCCCCCATCGAAGACGATTTCTCGACCCACCGTTGGGAGGGCATCACCCGACCCTATGGTCCCGAGACCGTGAAGAAGCTCCGCGGCAGCCTCCGCATCGAGCACACCCTGGCCCAGATGGGCGCGCGCAAGCTCTGGAAGCTGCTCCAGAACGACGACGCCACCCGCGCCCTCGGTGCCCTCAGCGGCGGCCAGGCGGTGCAGATGGCCAAGGCCGGCCTCAAGGCCATCTACTGCTCGGGCTGGCAGGTGGCCGCCGACGCGAACCTGTCGGGTCAGACCTACCCCGACCAGAGCCTCTACCCGGCCAACTCAGTGCCGGCCCTCGTGAAGCGGCTGAACGGCGCGCTCCAGCGGGCGGACCAGGTGGAGCACGGCGAGGGTGGCATCAGCCGCGACTGGTTCCTGCCCATCGTCGCGGATGCCGAGGCGGGCTTCGGCGGACCCCTGAACGCCTACGAGCTGATGAAGGGCATGATCGAGGCGGGCGCCGCGGGCGTCCACTTCGAGGATCAGCTCTCCAGCGAAAAGAAGTGCGGCCACCTGGGCGGCAAGGTGCTCATCCCCACGGGCCACTTCATCCGCACCCTCGTGGCGGCCCGCCTGGCGGCGGACGTCATGGACGTGCCCACCCTCATCATCGCCCGCACGGACGCCGATTCGGCCCGCCTCATCACCTCCGACATCGATGACCGGGACCGGCCCTTCCTCACGGGCGAGCGCACGCCCGAAGGCTTCCACCGCATCACGGGCGGCGTCCAGATGGCCATCGCCCGGGCCAAGGCCTACGCGCCCTACGCCGACCTCATCTGGTGCGAGACCTCGACGCCGGACCTGAAAGAGGCCCGCGAATTCGCCGAGGGCGTGCACGCCGAGTTCCCCGGCAAGCTGCTGGCCTACAACTGCTCGCCCTCCTTCAACTGGAAGAAGAAGCTTTCGGACGAGGAGATCGCGACGTTCCAAAAGGAACTGAACGCCATGGGCTACAAGTTCCAGTTCATCACTCTGGCGGGCTTCCACAGCCTCAACCACGGCATGTTCGAACTGGCCAACGCCTACCGCACCGAGCACATGACGGCCTACGCGCGCCTGCAGGAGGCCGAGTTCGCCTCCGAAGAGCGTGGCTACACGGCCACCAAGCACCAGCGCGAAGTGGGCACCGGCTACTTCGACGAGGTGGCCCAGGCCATCAGCGGCGGAGTGGCGTCGACACTGGCCCTGGTGGGTTCCACCGAGGCGCAGCAGTTCCACTAGGGAAAGCTCTGGCCGGAGTCGTTTGAAGCGACTCCGGCCGGGCCTACTTCTTGGCTTCGCCCTTGGTCCGTTCGGCCAGGGTCTCGTCATTGATGACGTTCTTCGGGGTGCCGGCGGACTTGGTGGAGGTCGTGGCCACGGCCTCTCCCGTGTGGTGATAGGTGAGGTATTCCCCGAAGAAGATGGCCATGAGCTCGGCCCGTTCTTTGAGATAGGCGAAGCCGTGGGCGTCGCCTTCCACGAAGTTCAGGGCCACGCCCGGAAGATCCTTCAGGCTGGCGGCGTTCTCGGCAGCTTCCTTGTCGGCGGTGGAGGCGAGGATCAGAGTCGAGGCGCGGCTGCGAAGCACGGCGCCCTTCAGCTTTTCGCGGGCCCCCGACCCGAAGGCCTCGCTTCCGGCGGGGCTGAGGCAGAGTACGGACACGGGCTTCACCTCGGGGGCGGCGAGCAGCGCGGCGAAAGCCCCCAGGCTGGCGCCGGTGAGGCCGATGCGACGGCCGTCCACGCCGGGTTGTTTGCGGAGCCAGGCGGCGGCCTGGGCCAGGTCGGCGGGGATGTGCTCGAAGCCCACGGCCTTGGCCGAGGCTGCGAAATCCCTGGAGACCGCCACCTCGGCGCCGTTTTTCTGAGTGCTGGCGCCATGACCCCTCAGGTCCAGGGCGAGGGTGCCGATGCCGCGGGCCGCGAGGCGCTCCGCGAGGGGCGCCCAGCCGCTGCGGTCCGAGCCGAACTGGTGGGCCAGGATCACGACGGGGACCTTGCCCTTCGCGGCGGGGAGGAAGAGCGTGCCCTTGAGGGCGAAGCCGTCGGCGCTGGTCAGGGCCATCTCCGTCGAGGCGGGGGCAGCGACCAGGGTCAGGGACGCCAAGGGGGCCAGCAGGCGAAGCGTGCGCATGGGGACCTCGGGAAAGTGCCTCACTCTAGCACGCAGCGGAGAACCTGCGGGGGGAGCCCCCGTGTTGTATAAAGGAAGGCTGTACTCCACGAGGTGCCCATGTCCGCCCAGACCCCCGACGTCATCCTTCAAGAGACCAAGCGCCGCATGCACGCGTCCGTGGAGGCGCTGAAGAAGGAGATGGCCACCATCCGGACGGGCCGGGCCAACGCCAGCCTGCTGGACAACGTGCACGTCGAGTACTACGGCTCCATGGTGCCCGTGAACCAGATGGCCACCGTGTCGGTGCCCGAGGCGGGCATGCTCGTGGTCCAGCCCTTCGACAAGAGCGCCATCAAGGCCATCGAGACGGCCATCCTCAAATCCGAACTGGGCATCAATCCGGGCAACGACGGCAACGTCATCCGCCTGCCCATCCCCATGCTCACGGAGGAGCGCCGCAAGGAGCTGGTGAAGGTGCTCCACCGCCTGGGCGAGGAGATCAAGACCGGCGTGCGCAACATCCGCCGCGACGCCAATGAGGACGTGAAGAAGCTCGAGAAGGCAAAGGAAGGCCACATCTCCGAAGACGCGGCGAAGAAGGCCCTGGAGGACATCCAGAAGCTGACCGACGTCCACATCAAGGAGATCGACGAGGCCATGAAGGTGAAAGAGGCCGAGATCCTCAAAGTCTGACCCCACCGGGTGGCGGAGCACGCTGCTGTGCAGCGCGCGAAGCCGGGACCCGGCGAGGGTCAGAATCACGCCCGCGTGGGACGAGGTCCGGCGAGGGCATTGAACAGGATGTCTGCTTCGTGCCTTCCCTTTCCGCCCTCGCCCTTCTCGCGCTCGCCGCGCTCCTGGCGGGTTTCATCGACGCCGTCGTGGGCGGGGGCGGGCTGATCACGGTGCCGGCCCTGATGATCGGGTTGCCGGCGGGCACGCCGCTGCCCACCCTGCTCGGCACGAACAAGGTGGTGGCCTGCACGGGCACCACCATGGCCGCGGGGAAGTTCCTGCGCTCGGGAACGCTCTCGTGGCGCGAAATGATCGGGCCGGTGCTGGCCTCGGCCCTTGGCGCATCTGGCGGTGTCTGGCTCACCTACCGCATGCACGGGGACTTCCTGCGACCGGTGATGCTGGGCCTCCTGGTAGCCATGCTGGCCTTCACCCTGCTCAAGCCCGACCTCGGCCACCTGCACGCGCCACGGTTCGGCCAGGGGCATCAGCGCGGCCTCGCGGCCCTCATCGCCCTGGCCCTGGGCTTCTACGACGGTTTCTTCGGTCCCGGTACCGGCTCGCTGCTGATCTTCCTCTTCGTGGCCATCCTCGGGTTCGACTTCCTGCGGTCTTCGGCCATGGCCAAGAGCGTGAACTGGGCCTCGAACCTGACGGCCATGGGCCTCTTCGTGTGGCAGGGCAGCTGGATCCCCTCCGTCGCCCTGGGCATGGCCGTCGCAAACGGGGTGGGGGGCTACCTCGGCGCCCACGTGGCCCTCAGCAAAGGCAGCGGCTGGGTGCGCGGCGTGTTCATCGGCGTGGTGTCCGTGCTGATCCTCCGGCTGGGGTGGCAGACGCTCCGGGGCTGATCGACCGTTGGAGGGCCTCTTCGAGCTTCTCCATGCAGAAGGATCGTTCCCGGTTATGCTGATCCCTCCATGCCTGTTTCCCGACCCCGTCCCTTCGCCTGGGACGTCCTCTTTCGAGCGCTGAGGTTCTTCTACCTGCTGTGGGGCGGGATGCTTCTGTCTACGCTCGCCTTCTACGGAAGGCTGAAGCTGCCCTCCCTGTTCTGGCATTGGCCGGGCTTCTGCCGGGCCATCACCGGGCCCTGGGGGCGTGCCCTGGCCCTGGGCTTCGGCCTCGTGATGTGCCTGGCGGCCCTCCTGGAGGTCTGGGAGCTGGTGGACCGCCTGCTGGTCCGCTTCATGGGCGAGTCCGACCACTGATCCGGGCGCCGTTTGGAACACTTCTCTTGGTGAATTGGCCCCTTTTGGCGATCCTGGAGCCTTGGGTTTGAACCCTTTCGGGGTTCGAGCCATTCAAGAAGCGTGCATCAGGCAAGCAGCGTGTATCGGGAGGCGTCGGGTATGGCCCTAGTGGTTCGTGGAGTGATGGGAATGGGACTGGTGCTGGGCGTGGGCGCCCTGCCGGTGGCCGCTCAAAGCATGGCCCTTCCGGCCGCCGATCCCGCCGGCATCGCGCGCGGCGGCACACAGGTGGCCTACGGCTACAGCCTGGAGGCCGCAGCCACTAATCCCGCCCTGTTGGCCTCGCTCAAGGAGAAGGGCGGCATCTACATCGCGGCTGGGCTGGAGTCGTCATCCTTCCAGCAGAGCCTCGAGGCCGACCAGGTATCCCGGTTCAGTTTCGACCGCAACCGCAGCATCGGTGGCTTCGGCATGGCCACGCGGCTCTCTTCGACGCTCACCCTGGGCCTGAAGGCCGACAATCCCTATCTCCGCCATGGGAAGTTCGAGGATACGGCGCCGAGCCGCTACTACGGCGACGGCCTCGATCTGTCCGCGCGGCGGATGGAATTCCAGGCGGCCTGGGCCTTCAATCCGAACTTCTCCGTGGGCATCGGGGTGGGGGCCGCGCGCCTCTCCTTCGAATCCACCCACGTGGTGCGACTGAACCTGCCCGATGATCCGACCCTTCCGGCCTCCTCGACGAATGCCGTGGATGGACTCGTGGAGCAGCGGGTCGGTCAGAGCGGGAACAAGGTCGTGCCCAGCTACTCCCTTGGTGCCCGCTGGGCCCTCAACCCCCGGTGGACCCTGGGCTTTGCGCACCAGTCCGGACTCAAGGGTGACCTCGACATGAAGGCGGGATTCCGGGACGCGAACCTGGGGCTCTACGGCAACAACGGCTTCAGGCCCGCCCCGGTGGGCGCAGAAGCCCGGGCCGCAATCCTGCTGGCGCGGGCTCAGGTGCTTCCGGGCCACGGCACCCTGGAGCTGCCTTCGCAGACCACCCTTGGTGTGCGCCATCGCTTCATGCCGATCCTGACCTGGGAAGCGGATCTCCGATGGACCTCGGCCAGTCTGCAGATGCCTTCCTTTTCGACGGTGCAGACGCCTTCGGGCCTGACCTCGGCCCCGGCCGAACTGCCCAGGGGCAAGAGCCACTTGGGCGTGAGCGCCTCGGCGGAACTGGAGCTCGGGAAGTTCTGGACCCTGCGGGGCGGCATTTCCCTCGATCAGCGCAGCGTGGATGAAAGCCGCACCGAACCCCTGCTGGGCGGCTCGAACTCGGCAACCTTCTCCTTCGGCGCCGGCTACAAGATGTGGGGCGGAGAGCTGAGCATCGGCTACCAGTACCGTCAGAGCGAAGACCAGGACACCCACCGCCTGACGGGAGACTGGGGCGCCTCGGGATTCGTGGCCACCCCCATCAACCGGGTGCGCATGGAAGGCATGGGGCACCTGGTGGCCCTCGGCTTCAAGAAGATGTTCTAGCCATGCGCTACCTGGGTCCCCACGCCTGCGAAGAGGCGCTATCCCGGGGGGAGCTGCACAGCCTGTGGATCGCTCCCGCCGCCTTCAACCGCGTGGCGAAGCTGGTCTCCGAAGCCCGTGCCGCCGGCGTGGTGGTGCATCGCGATCCCATGGAAAGCCTGGATCGCCGGGCTCAGGGACAACGGCACCAGGGCGTGCTGGGGGAGGGCGGACCCTTCGCCTACACGGACTTCGAGGCCGTCACCGCAGCGGTGAAGGCCAAGGGCAACGCGGCGCTCGTGCTGGCGCTGGACGGTGTCACCGATCCCCACAACCTGGGCGCCATCCTGCGCTCCGCCGCGGCCGCCGCCGTGGACGGCGTGATCCTGCCGGAGCGGCGCTCCGCCGCCGTGAATGAGACCGTCGTCCGCGCCAGCGCAGGCACGGCGGGCCGGGTGCCCGTGTGCCGCGTGGTGAACCTGGGCCGCGCTCTCGATGACCTGAAGGAAGCTGGGGCCTGGATCTACGGGCTGGCCGCGGGCGAAGGCAGCCGCGACTACCTGGGCGAGGCCTTCGACCGGGCCACGGTGCTTGTCATGGGCGCCGAAGGGGAAGGGCTCCACCTCAAGATCCGCGAGCGCTGCGATGGCCTGCTGCACATCCCCATGCCCGGCGGCATCGAGAGTTTGAACGTGTCCGCCGCGGCCGCCATCACCTTGTTTCGCGTGCTCGCGCGGCGCGGGCACAGCGCTTGACCTGGGCGCTTGACCTCGGCCGCCGAGAAGTTTCCTCTTGAGGCCGTTCCGTTGCCGTGATACCTTTCGAGTTCCCTGTCAGGAAAGCCCTGCCTCGCAGTGACCCTGACACGGCGCCCCAAGGGGTTCCGTCGGGAAGCTTTCCGGATGCTTCCGGAAGGCATTGACAAGCCCCGGGAGGGGCGCTGGACAAGCATGCCGAGATGGCCGAGTGGTTAATGGCAGCAGACTGTAAATCTGCCACGCAACGCGTTACGGAGGTTCGAATCCTTCTCTCGGCACCAGTCCCCTTTGTTGGGACGACTGGGTCCCGTCCACGGAGTTACCGCGGGAATAGCTCAGTTGGTAGAGCGTCAGCCTTCCAAGCTGAATGTCGCGGGTTCGAACCCCGTTTCCCGCTCCACCCTCCCCGTCCGCCGGTTCCGCCCGGCTGATGGAAAGGCCCCCGCCTCGCGGCGGGAAGGTTCAAAGCCCACATAGCTCAGCGGTAGAGCACTTCCTTGGTAAGGAAGAGGTCACCGGTTCAAGCCCGGTTGTGGGCTCCACCTTTTTGCATCGCACTTCTCCTTCATCTTCTCTCCCACCCTTCAGGAGGTATCCGTGGCCAAAGAGAAATTCGACCGCTCGAAGACCCACGTCAACATCGGCACCATCGGGCACGTGGATCACGGCAAAACGACGCTGACCGCTGCCATCACGTTCGTGCTTTCCAAGAAGTTCGGTGGCGAGACCAAGTCCTACGACCAGATCGACTCCGCGCCCGAGGAAAAGGCCCGCGGGATCACGATTAACACCGCCCACGTCGAGTACCAGACCGACAAGCGCCACTACGCGCACGTCGACTGCCCCGGCCACGCGGACTACGTGAAGAACATGATCACCGGTGCGGCCCAGATGGACGGCGCCATCCTCGTGGTCGCCGCCACCGACGGCCCCATGCCCCAGACCCGTGAGCACATCCTGCTCGCCCGTCAGGTCGGCGTGCCCTACATCGTTGTCTTCATGAACAAGATCGACATCGCCGATCCCGAGCTCGCCGAGCTGGTCGAGATGGAAATCCGCGACCTGCTGTCCTCTTACCAGTACCCCGGCGACGAGATCCCCATCATCAAGGGTTCCGCCCGTCTGGCCCTGGATCACGCCGAGACGCCCGATCATCCGGACTGCGCCTGCATCCATGAGCTCATGGCTGCCGTCGACGCCTACATTCCCGATCCCGTCCGCGCCATCGACAAGCCCTTCATCATGCCCGTCGAGGACGTGTTCACGATCACCGGCCGCGGCACCGTGGTGACCGGCCGCATCGAGCAGGGCATCGTCAAGGTCGGCGAGGAAATCGAAATCATCGGCCTCAAGGACACCGTCAAGAAGGTCGTGACCGGCGTCGAGATGTTCCGCAAGTCCCTGGATCAGGGCCAGGCTGGTGACAACGCCGGCATCCTGCTCCGCGGCGTGGAGCGCAAGGATGTGGAGCGCGGTCAGGTGCTCGCCAAGCCCGGCAGCATCACCCCCCACACCAAGTTCAATGCCCAGGTCTACGTGCTGACGAAGGAAGAGGGCGGACGCCACACTCCCTTCTTCAACAAGTACCGCCCCCAGTTCTACTTCCGCACCACCGACGTGACCGGCTCCATCGAGCTCGAGGCCGGCCGTGAAATGGTGATGCCTGGCGACAACGTCACCCTGACGGTTGAGCTGATCCAGCCCATCGCCATGGACAAGGGCCTGAAGTTCGCCATCCGCGAGGGTGGTCGCACGGTGGGCGCCGGCAACGTGGGCGAGATCCTGGCCTAAGCCAGAACCGCCCTCCGACTTAGGAGGTCCCAATGCGCGACATCATTCACCTGCAGTGCCAGGAATGCAAGCGTAAGAACTACAGCACCACCAAGAACAAGAAGACCACCACGGGCAAGCTTGAATTCAACAAGTTCTGCCGTTTCTGTGGCGGTTACAAGATTCACCGCGAGTCGAAGTAAGACTCCGGTCCGAGGGTTTCCCGCCCGGCTCCTACCAGACGCCGGGCGGTCCCACAGGGGAGTAGCTCAGCTGGTAGAGCAGCGGACTCCAAATCCGCAGGTCGCGGGTTCGAAACCTGTCTCCCCTGCCAATTCCCCGGCCCCGGCGATCTCGCTCGGGGCCAGGTTTTTCAGATCGACATCCTTTCCACGGGGTCCATCGTGATCGGTGCCATCAAGCAACAGGCCAAGGATCTCTTCGCCGAACTCGATCGAGTGGATTGGCCCAGCAAGGAGAAGGTGATGACCTCCGCCTGGACCGTGGCCATCGTCTCGGTGTTCGTTGGGGTCTACCTCTGGTCCGTGGACTGGGTCTTCTCCAAGGGCTTTGCGGTGCTGTGGATGAAGACTCGCTGAAGCGGAGGCAGACATGAGCGATCTCGTGAGCACCCCCCAGGACACGGCCGCGCAGCCTCAGGGCCGCGAGCTGAAGTGGTTCATCATCCACACCTATTCCGGCTATGAGGCCAAGGTGATGGAGCACCTCCGTCAGCGCATCAAGATGGAAGAGCGCGACGACAACTTCGGCGACATCCAGATCCCCGAAGAGACCTACGAGGAAATGAAGGTCGACGCCAAGTCCGGCAAGAAGGAGCGCGTCGTCAAGAAGCGCAAGTCGTTCCCTGGCTACCTGCTCGTGCAGATCCAGGTGGAGCGCAAGCCCGACGGCTCGGTGGAGATGGCGGATGCCGACTGGCACCTCGTGCGCAACACACCGAAGGTGACGAGCTTCGTGGGCGCCAACAAGAAGCGCCCCACGCCCCTGACGGATGAGGAAGTCCGCCAGATCATGCACCACACCGAAGAGACCCAGGAAAAGCCCAAGCCGAAGTACCACTTCGAAAAGGGCGAGAAGGTCCGCATCATCGATGGACCCTTCGCCAACTTCGAAGGCGACGTGGAAGAGATCCACGAAGAGCGCTCGACCATCAAGGTCATGGTCACGGTCTTCGGCCGCTCTACGCCCGTCGAGCTGGACTTCATCCAGGTCGAGAAGCGGTAGGACGAAACGGTTCGGGGAAGCGCGCTGCGTGCTGGACCCCGGAGCTGGACTCGGATTTTCTTAATCGTCTGAAGACTTTTCCAGTCCCTTTTGATAGACTTTTCAGTCCCGGTCCCTTCGGACCGGGACCTTTTCAAACCCGGTCGGCGGCCATTTAGGCTCGCCACCCTCAAGGCGGGCGTCGCCGGCATGCGCCGGAATCCCCCGCGGGAGATTCAAACATGGCAAAGAAGATCACTGGCTACATCAAGCTGCAGCTGCCCGCGGGTGAAGCCACGCCTGCGCCTCCCGTCGGTCCCGCGCTGGGCCAGCACGGCGTCAACATCATGGAGTTCGTGAAGCAGTTCAACGCGAAGTCCGTGACCGCCGTGGAGAAGGGCACTACGCTGCCCGTCGTCATCACCGTCTACGCCGACCGCAGCTTCAGCTTCATCCTGAAGACCCCGCCCGCCGCCGTGCTGATCAAGAAGAAGATCGGCCTCGACAAGGGCAGCGCCACGCCCAACAAGACCAAGGTCGGCAAGATCACCAAGGCTCAGCTCGCCGAGATCGCCAAGGTGAAGATGCCCGACCTCACGGCCGGCAGCCTCGAAGCCGCCGTCCGTTCCATCGCCGGCTCCGCCCGCTCCATGGGCGTCGACGTCATCGATTAGGCCAGCTTTTCTCGCGTGGGTCCCAAGCCCACGCGAACCTCATTTTTGATTTTGTTTTTTTGTTGGAAAGCCGCGTCGTGCGGCGATCCCGGCCACCGCGACCGTCATCGCGGGAGATTGTTCGAATGGAGCCAATATGGCAAAACCTGGAAAGAAGTACCGGGCTGCCGCGGCCAAGATCGAAGATCGCCCCTACGAGCTGAAGGACGCTCTGACCGTCGTGAAGGACACGGCTTACGCCAAGTTCGACGAAACGGTTGAAGTGCACATGAGGCTCGGTGTGGATCCCCGGCACGCGGACCAGATGGTTCGCGGCACCATCGTCCTGCCCCACGGAACGGGCAAGACCATGCGTGTGGCGGTGATCGCGGGCGGCGAGAAGATCAAGGAAGCGGAAGCGGCGGGCGCCGAGATCGTGGGCGGGGACGAGCTGGTCGAGAAGATCGCCGGCGGATTCCTGGACTTCGATGCACTCGTGGCGACCCCCGACATGATGAAGGGCGTTGGACGTCTGGGCAAAGTGCTCGGTCCCCGCGGCCTCATGCCCAACCCCAAGACCGGAACCGTGACTTTCGACGTGGTCAAGGCCATCAAGGAAATCAAGGCCGGCAAGGTGGAATACCGTGTCGACAAGACCGGCATCATCCACGCGCCCGTGGGCAAGCTCTCCTTCGGCGTCGAGAAGCTGGAAGAGAACGCCAAGGCGCTCATCGATGCCGTTCACAGGGCCAAGCCCGCCACGGCGAAGGGCAAGTACGTGAAGACGATGTATATCGCCTCCACCATGGGCCCGTCGGTCACCCTCAACACTGCAAGCGTTGAGAAGTAGGAGACTGACCATGGAAAAGAATCAGAAAATCGCTGAAGTCGCCGAACTCAAGAACACGTTCTCCACTGCCACCTCGGCGGTCGTGATCGAATTCAAGGGGCTCGTGGTCGGGAAGGACACCTCCTTCCGCAAGAGCGTCCGTGAGAGCAAGGCCCAGTACCGCGTCAGCAAGAACACCCTGCTCCGCCTGGCCGTGAAGGACACCTCCTTCGAAGCCCTCGGCGATTCCTTCAAGGGCTGCAGTGCCGTCGCCACCACCAGCGAAGACGTCATCGCGCTGGCCAAGGCCGTCAACGGCTTCCTGAAGGATAATCCTGCGGCGACCTTCAAGGCCGGCGTCATGGATGGCAAGCTGTTCGACGCCAAGCAGCTCCAGGTCCTCGCGGACCTGCCCAGCCGCGAGGTGCTCATCGCCAAGCTGCTCTACCTCATGCAGTACCCCATCTCCGGTCTGGCGGTCGCCCTCGAAGGCATCCGCAAGCAGAAGGCCGGCGAGTAGCGCCCCAACCCCGAATCCAAAACCTCATTTTCGAATTTTAGGAGGCCATCATGGCTCTCACTGCCGATCAGCTCATCGCTGAAATCGAAACCATGACCGTCCTTGACCTGGCGAACCTGGTCAAGGCCCTCGAGGACCGCTTCGGCGTGTCCGCCGCTGCCATGGCCGCTCCCGCGGCCGGCGGCGCTGCTCCGGCCGTTGCCGCCGAAGAGCAGACCGAGTTCAACGTCATCCTGGCCGACGCCGGCGCCAACAAGCTGAACGTCATCAAGGCCGTCCGCGAGATCGTCGCCGGCCTGGGCCTCAAGGAAGCCAAGGACCTGGTCGATGGCGCCCCCAAGGCCGTCAAGGAAGGCGTGGCCAAGGACGAAGCTGCCAAGATCAAGGAAAAGCTCGAAGCCGCTGGCGCCAAGGTCGAAATCAAGTAGTTTTCGACAGAGCATTAACGCAAAGCGTGGGGTGCGTCTCGCACCTTGCGCTTTGCGGTTTTGTCTGGATGTGGTACGATTATTCCTTCCGTCCGGTATTCCCGTTCGGATTCCGCCCTCATAAAGGCCCCTGGTTGCCAAACGCCCGCCGTCTTAGCGCCATCTTCGTTTCTGGGCCACACCTTCCACCGATGGGTGGCGGGTTGGCCATCGGCCCGTATCAGGGTGCCCCGCAGTCTTGAATGTGATCCCTCCCGGGGCCGTGGCCCTGGGACAAAGCCGTCTTTGCTCAAGGCTCACCGCTGCGTTTTCGCTGTGAGCCGTCCATAGAAGGTTCCGCCAACTTCACCTGGAGCGAACCATGAGTGTTCAGCAGAACATCTACCGCCAGCGCCACAACTTCTCGAAGATCCGGTCCCTGGTTCCCATTCCGAACCTGATCGACATCCAGAAGCGGAGCTACGACGAATTCCTCCAGATGAACCTGCTGCACAGCGAGCGGGACCCGCGCGGCCTGAAGGCCGTCTTCGAGTCCATGTTCCCCGTGCACAACGGCAAGAACGCCGACGGAACCGACGCGAACCTCGAAGTCGAATTCCTCGACTACACCGTGGGCCACTGGGCCTGCAAGTGTGAAAAGTACCTCGGGCTGGAGCACCTCCGCACGAGCTGCAAGCATTGCGGCCACAGCATCGTGTCGGACCACCCGAAGGATCCCACGGTCGACTGCCCCAAGTGCGGCACCCGCAACAAGAACGCCGCGACCATCTGTGACGTGTGCCAGGAGCCCGTCGCGATGAAGCAGAAGATGGGCATGGACGAGTGCGTCGAGCGCGGCGCCACCATGGCCGCCCCCCTGAAGATCCGCGTGCGTCTCAATCAGTTCGACAAGGACGACAAGGGCAACCGCCGCTTCAAGCAGAGCCAGGATTCGGAAGTCTACTTCGGCGACCTGCCGATCATGACCGACCGCGGCACCTTCATCATCAATGGCACCGAGCGCGTGATCGTGAGCCAGCTGCACCGCAGCCCCGGCGTCTTCTTCAGCATCGCCCCGGACAAGAGCCTCTACAGCGCCCAGATCATCCCCTACCGCGGATCCTGGATCGAATTCGAGCTGGATTCCAAGGGCCTGCTCTACGCCCGCATCGACCGCAAGCGCAAGTTCCTCGGCGCCACCTTCATGCGCGCCCTGGGCCTGTTCAGCGAAAGCCTCAGCTCCAACGAGCCCATCCTCCGCCACTTCTACACTCCCGCCACCTTCTTCCTCAAGAAGGGCAAGCTGAGCGTCGCCGTGGGCGACCATCTGCAGGGCAAGAAGACCGAAGAGGATGTGAAGCACCCCAAGACCAAGGAAGTGGTCCTGGCCAAGGACAAGAAGATCACCCGCCGCCTCCTCGAGCAGATGGAGAAGGCCGGGATCAAGGACGTGCCCGTGTCCCGCGAGATGCTGGACGGCGCCGTTCTCCTGCAGGACATCGTGAACATGAGCACCGGCGAAGTGCTCATGGAAGCCAACGAGCCCTTCCTCCAGACCCACCTCGAAATGTTCCTGGCCAACGACGTGCAGTCCTTCGACGTCTGCTTCCCCGAAGCCGACGCGACGGGCAAGGTGCTGTCGGAGACCCTAGCCAAGGATCACACCGAGGACAGCGAAGAGGCCGCCAAGGAGCTCTTCAAGAAGATCCGTCCCGGTGAGCCCGCCACGCTGGAATCCAGCAAGAAGCTGCTCTTCGGCATGTTCTTCGACCCCCAGAAATACGACCTGAGCAAGGTGGGTCGCCACAAGATCAACGCCAAGCTGGGCCTGAGCACGGACCTCGAGTTCCGCACGCTCGGCACGGATGACTTCATCCAGACCATCCACTACCTGCTGCGCCTGAAGAAGTACGACACGACCCGTCAGGACATCGGCGAAATCGCCCCCGTCCGCGCCGACGACATCGATCACCTGGGCAACCGCCGCGTGCGTTCCGTGGGTGAGCTGCTGGAGAACGGCTTCCGCGTCGGCCTCGTGCGCGTGCAGCGCGCCATCAAGGAAAAATTTAGCATCGCGCAGGATCCCAACAATCCCGTGCAGGCCCACGACCTGATCAACAGCAAGCCGGTGATCGCGGCCATGAAGGAGTTCTTCGGCTCAAGCCAGCTCTCCCAGTTCATGGATCAGACCAACCCGCTCTCCGAGATCACGCACAAGCGCCGCCTCTCCGCCCTCGGACCCGGCGGTCTGAGCCGCGACCGCGCGGGCTTCGAAGTCCGCGACGTGCACACCTCGCACTACGGCCGCATCTGCCCCATCGAAACGCCTGAAGGCCCGAACATCGGCCTCATCAGCTCGCTGTCCTGCTACGCCCGCATCAACGAGTTCGGCTTCATCGAAAGCCCCTACCTCAAGATCGAGAACGGCCGCATCGTCCACTTCGCCAAGGTCACCAGCGTGGGCGACTCCAAGCTGGGCTACATGGAAGTGGTCCGCCTGGAAGACCTCGAGGCCGAGAACAAGAAGCTCGAGAAGGCCGGCAAGCGCCCCGCCAAGTATGAAATGCACGCCTTCTACCTCTCCGCGTGGGAAGAGGACGAGCACGTCATCGCCCAGGCCAACGTCCGCGTGGACAAGGACGGCATGATCCAGGACGAGGACGTCACGGTCCGCGTCGCCGGCGAAACGAAGATCGTCTCTCGCGACAAGGTCACGCTGATGGACGTGAGTCCGAAGCAGGTGGTCTCCGTGGCCGCCAGCCTCATCCCCTTCCTCGAGAACGACGACGCCAACCGAGCCCTCATGGGCGCGAACATGCAGCGCCAGGCCGTGCCCCTCATCCGCACCGAGGCCCCCATCGTGGGCACCGGCATGGAGTACGTGGCCGCCAAGGATTCTGGCGCCTGCGTCGTCTGCCGCCGCTCGGGCATCGTCGAGACCGTGGACGCGAACCGCATCGTCGTGCGCGTCGAGGATGATCCCGAGACCGAAGGCGAAGAAAGCGGCGTGGACATCTACACGCTCGTCAAGTTCGCCCGTTCGAACCAGAACACCTGCCTCAACCAGACCCCCCTCGTGAAGAAGGGCGAGTACGTCACCGAGGGCCAGATCCTCGCCGACGGACCCTGCACCGATCACGGCGAATTGGCCCTGGGCCGCAACCTCGTCGTGGCCTACATGCCCTGGCGCGGCTACAACTTCGAGGACGCGATCCTGATCTCCGAGCGCGTCGTGAAGGAAGACCTCTACACGACCATCCACATTGAAGAGTTCGAGGTCCACGCTCGCGACACCAAGCTGGGGCCTGAAGAGATCACCCGCGACATCCCCCAGGTCCGCGAAGAGGCCCTCAAGAACCTCGACGACAGCGGCATCATCCGCACCGGCGCCACCGTGCGCCACGGCGACATCCTGGTGGGCAAGGTCACGCCCAAGGGCGAGACCATCCTCTCCCCCGAAGAGAAGCTGCTCCGCGCCATCTTCGGTGAGAAGGCCAGCGACGTGAAGGACGCCAGCCTCACGGTGCCCCCGGGCATCGAAGGCACGGTGGTCGACATCAAGGTCTTCACCCGCAAGGGCCAGGAGAAGGATCTCCGCACCCAGCAGATCGAGCGCGACCAGATGGCCAAGTGGGAGAAGGATCTCTCCGACGAGGAGCGCATCATCCGCGCCGAGGCCAAGAAGAAGGTCGTGACCCTGCTCAAGGGCAAGGAGCTCGACGAGGTCCTCTCAGACGACAAGGGCAAGGAACTGCTGCCCAAGGGCAAGAAGCTCACCCAGAACATGCTGGAGGCCGTGCCCTACCACCGCTTCCGCCAGATCTCGGTGGCCGCCGGCAAGACCCGCATCAACGCCGAGGTCCTCGACATCCTCGACAAGACCGAAAGCCAGCTGAAGGTCCTGCGCGACATCCTGAACGAGCGCATCGAGCGCCTCGTCAAGGGCGACGAGCTGATGCCCGGCGTGCTCAAGACCGTGAAGTGCTATGTGGCCGTCAAGCGCAAGCTGCAGGTCGGTGACAAGATGGCCGGCCGCCACGGCAACAAGGGCGTGGTCAGCCGCATCCTCCCCGTGGAGGACATGCCCTACCTGCCCGATGGCCGCCCCGTGGACATCGTGCTGAACCCCCTCGGCGTGCCTTCCCGTATGAACATCGGCCAGGTGCTCGAGTGCCACCTCGGCTGGGCCGGCAAGACCCTCGGCGTCCACTTCTCCACGCCCGTCTTCGACGGTGCGCGTGAAGCCGACATCAAGGGCTTCCTCACCCAGGCCTGGGAGAAGAACAACAAGCTGGGCCCCGACGTCTCCGGCAAGACCATGCTCTTCGACGGCATGACCGGCGAGGCCTTCGAGCAGCCCGTGAACGTGGGTTGCGTCTACATGCTCAAGCTGCACCACCTCGTGGACAACAAAATCCACGCCCGGAGCATTGGGCCCTACAGCCTCATCACCCAGCAGCCCCTCGGCGGCAAGGCCCAGTTCGGTGGCCAGCGCTTCGGCGAGATGGAAGTCTGGGCGCTCGAGGCCTACGGCGCGGCCCACGTGCTGCAGGAACTCCTCACCTACAAGTCCGACGACATGCACGGCCGCACCCAGATCTACCAGGCCATCATCAAGGGCGAGACCATCAAGGATCCCGGCCTCCCCGAGAGCTTCAACGTCGTGAAGAAGGAACTCAACGCGCTGTGCATCGATGTCGAGATGCTCACCCGCGAAGAGCTGGATCCGGCCCTGGCGGAAGAAGAACCCGCGGCCTTCTCCATCGAAGGCTGATCTCCTTCCGCATCCGTTCCCGACGAATCCTGAGAGGTCCACATGTATCCTGAGCAGCAGAACATCAACGCCTATGAGTGCATCCGGGTGTCCCTGGCCAGCCCGGACAAGATGCGTTCCTGGTCGAAAGGCGAAGTCACCAAGCCCGAGACCATCAACTACCGCAGCCTGAAGCCTGAGCGCGACGGCCTCTTCTGCGCCCGCATCTTCGGGCCCGTGAACGACTGGGAATGCTTGTGCGGGAAGTACAAGCGCCAGAAGTTCAAGGGCGTCACCTGCGACAAGTGCGGCGTCGAAGTCACCAAGAAGTCCGTGCGCCGCGAGCGCATGGGCCACATTCAGCTGGCCTCGCCCGTCAGCCACGTGTGGTTCTTCAAGGGCGTCCCCAGCCGCATTGGCTACCTGCTGGACATCCCTCTGAAGGATCTGGAGCGCGTGCTCTACTTCGAGGCCTACACGGTCACCGAGAGCGGCGGCACCACCCTGAAGGAAGGCGAGATCCTCAACGAGGACAAGTACCGCGAGTACCGCAGCCAGTTCGGTGAAGGCTTCAAGGCCCAGATGGGCGCCGAAGCCATCAAGGAGCTGCTCAAGCAGGTCGATATCGAAGCCCTCACCATCGAGCTTCGCGACCTGATGAAGAAGGAAACCTCCAGCCAGAAGCGCAGCAAGGTCGCCAAGCGCCTCAAGGTGGCGGAATCCTTCCACCGTTCGGGCAACAAGCCCGAGTGGATGATCCTCGACGTGGTGCCCGTGCTGCCCCCCGAGTTGCGCCCCCTGGTGCCCCTCGACGGCGGCCGTTTCGCCACCTCCGATCTGAACGACCTCTACCGTCGTGTCATCAACCGCAACAACCGACTCAAGAAGCTGCTCGAGCTCAAGGCTCCCGACGTCATCGTGCGCAACGAAAAGCGCATGCTGCAGGAAGCCGTGGACGCGCTCTTCGAGAACGGCAAGCGCGGACGTCTCCTGCGCGGCGTCAGCAACCGCCCCCTCAAGTCCCTCTCTGATGCCCTCAAGGGCAAGCAGGGCCGGTTCCGTCAGAACCTGCTCGGCAAGCGCGTGGACTACTCGGGCCGTTCCGTCATCGTGGTGGGTCCCGACCTCAAGCTGCACCAGTGCGGCCTGCCCAAGAAGATGGCGCTGGAACTCTTCAAGCCCTTCATCTTCAACCGGCTCGAACACAAGGGCTACGCGGCCACCATCCGCCAGGCCAAGGAAATGGTCGAAGAAGGCCGCCCCGAAGTCTGGGACGTGCTGGAAGAAGTCATCAAGGATCACCCGGTCCTGCTGAACCGCGCACCGACCCTGCACCGCCTCGGCATCCAGGCCTTCCAGCCCGTGCTCGTTGAAGGCAAGGCCATCCGTCTGCACCCGCTCGTCTGCACCGCCTTCAACGCGGACTTCGACGGCGACCAGATGGCCGTGCACGTGCCCCTCAGCCCCATGGCCCAGATCGAGGCCAAGGTGCTGATGATGTCCACCCAGAACATCCTCAACCCCGCCAACGGCCGCCCCAACGTGGTGCCCTCCCAGGACATCGTGCTGGGTGGCTACTACCTGACCAAGAAGCGCCTCGGCCGCAAGGGCGAGGGCATGGTCTTCGGCAACGTCAATGACGTCGTCGCGGCCCACCAGGCCGGCGTCGTGGATACCCACGCCATCATCCAGATCCGCTACACCGGGGAATGGGTGGACACCGAAGCCTGGCACGCGAAGGATCCCAAGAAGAATTCCGAGCAGGAAGTCTTCGAGGCTCCCGCGGAGACCGTGAACAACGAACTGAAGGTCACCACCGTGGGCCGCGTGCTCTTCAACCGCGCCCTGCCTGCGGAGCTGCCCTTCGTCAACGGCCTGCTCAAGAAGGAGGGCCTGCTCTCCCTCGTGAACCGCGCCTACAAGCTGAATGGCCCCGAAGTGACCATCCGCATGCTGGATGCCATGAAGGACACCGGCTTCCAGTGGGCCATGCGCGCGGGCGTGTCCGTGGGCATCGACGACCTCGTCGTGCCTGAATCCAAGGCCGGCCTGCTCAAGACTGCCTCGGATGAAGTGCGCGCCATCGAGAAGGAATCCTACGAGGGCCGCCTCGACGCGTCGACGCGCTACAACCGCATCCTCGAAGTGTGGGGCAAGACCAGCGACCAGGTGGCCGCGGACATGATGAAGGAGCTGGAGAAGCGGAACGAGACCGGCACCTTCCTCAACTCCATCTACATCCTGGCCGACTCCGGCGCCCGTGGTTCGAAGACCCAGATCCGTCAGGTCGCCGGCATGCGCGGCCTCATGGCCCGCCCCAGCGGCGACATCATCGAAACCCCGATCATGGCCAACTTCAAGGAAGGCCTTTCGGTTCTCGACTACTTCATCTCGACACACGGTGCTCGTAAGGGATTGGCGGACACCGCGCTGAAGACGGCCGACTCCGGCTACCTCACCCGCAAGCTGGTGGACGTGGCGCAGGATGTCATCGTCAACGAGGACGACTGCGAAACCATCGGTGGCATCGAGGTGGAATCCATCGTCAACAGCGACGGCACCATCCGCTCCCGCCTGCGCGACCGCATCATGGGCCGCGTCTGCCTCGACGACATCGTGGATCCCTACGATGCCACCAAGGCCATCGCGCCTGCCGGTACCCTCATCTCCGAGGAACTGGCATTCAAGATCGAGACCAGCGGCATCACCAAGGTCAAGATCCGTTCGGCCCTCACCTGCGAAGCCCGCCGCGGCATCTGCGCCAAGTGCTACGGCCTCAACCTGAGCACGGGCCGTCTGGTGGATCTCGGCGAGGCGGTCGGCGTCATCGCTGCCCAGTCCATCGGCGAACCCGGCACGCAGCTCACGATGCGAACCTTCCACGTGGGCGGCGCCGCGAGTCGCACCTCCGAGAAGAGCACCCACGAAGCCCAGATCGCGGGCGTCGTGAAATACGAAGGCCTCGACAACACCAAGGATCAGCGGAAGACCGTCGTCAACCGCAAGGGCGAGACCGTGGCTCTGACCCGCAACGGCTACCTCCTCGTCACCGACGAGGACGGCAACGAGCGTGAGCGCTACAAGATCACCTCCGGCGCCATCCTCAAGGTGAAGGACAAGGAGAAGGTCGAGCCCCGCACCGTGCTCGCTGAGTGGGATCCGTACAACGATGTGCTGCTCACGGAAGTGGGCGGTATCGCGGACTTCAAGGAATTCGAAGTCAACGTCTCCTACCAGGAAGAAAAGGATCCGATCTCCGGCAACTTCCGCAAGAAGGTCATCGATCCCACCGACGATAAGATCCACCCCCACATCAACATCAAGGGGGACAACCACAAGGTGCTCAAGCGCTACAACATCCCCACGGGCGCCTACATCGAAGTGGAAGAGGGTCAGGAACTGCTGCCCGGCGACGTTATCGCCAAGACCAGCCGCCAGCAGGCCAAGACCAGCGACATCACGGGCGGTCTGCCGCGCGTGACCGAGCTGTTCGAAGGCCGCAAGCCCAAGGAACCCGCCATCATCAGCGAAGTCACCGGCATCGCGCGCTATGGCAACCGCGTCCGTGGCAACCAGAAGGTTGTCGTCGAAGCGGAGACGGGCGAGAAGGGCGAGTACCTCATCCCCCGCGGCAAGCACATCCAGGTGCAGGACGGCGACGAGATCCGCGCCGGCGAGAAGCTGACTGAAGGCGCCGTCAGCCCCCACGATCTGCTCAAGGTCCAGGGCGACCGTGCCCTCCAGGCCTTCCTCGTCAACGAGGTGCAGGAGGTCTACCGGGCCCAGGGCGTGGTCATCAACGACAAGCACATCGAGGTGATCATCCGCCAGATGATGCGCTGGGTCCTCATCACCGACGTGGGCGACACCCCGCTCATCGTTGAGGAGAAGGTCGACAAGCACCGCTTCAAGGAGATCAACGAGCAGGCCATCAAGGATGGCGGCGCCCCCGCCACCTGCGAGCCCCTGCTGCTCGGCATCACCAAGGCCGCGCTGACCTCCGAGAGCTTCATCTCGGCCGCCAGCTTCCAGGAAACCACCCGCGTCCTCACCGAGGCCGCGCTGGAAGGCCGCGTGGACTACCTGCGCGGTCTGAAGGAGAACGTGATCCTGGGCCGCCTCATCCCCGCCGGCACCGGCATGGCCCATTACCGCAACCTCGACATCGAAGAGGGCGAGTACCCCGAGCCCAGCCTCAACGAGTTCCAGGGCGGCGAAGACTTCGACGACGAATACGCCCGCATGGCGCAGCACGTCGAAGAACTGCAGGGCATGACGGAGATCGATGGGGAAGATCTGTAGTTGGGGTAGCCTAAAGCACCAGAAAGGCCCGCCTCGGCGGGCCTTTCTCGTGCCGGGAATTTGCTGATTTCGAGGATTTGTGACAGATGTGAAACGGGGTAAACCTGACCGGTTCTGATAACCTAGGTGCTTATGTCTCAGATGCCGGAAGTTCCTCCCTTTGATCTGAAAGCCAGCCTGAAAAAGCCCATCAAGTGGGCCCTTGGGGTGGGGTTTGTAACAGCGGCGATCACCCTTTTTCTGCCGAACTACTACAAATCGGAAGTCCGCTTGTTGCCTGTGGAATCGAAAGGGCTAGGCGGCAACCTTGGCGGGCTGGCTAGTGCTGCCGCTGCCTTTGGTGTGAGCTTACCTGGAGGAGACAGCAGTGATGCTAATTTCGTGGACGTCCTCAGTAGCCGTTGGTTGAAGGAACAGTTGCTTAGAACCGAGTTTCAGTTCCACTCGCGTTTATGGCGGTTTGGATCAGAGCGGTTGGAGACTTGTACTCTCTATTCTTACCTAGGACAAAAGAATACGGATCGAGCAATTAAGGCGCTGGACGGAATTTTGGTTTCCTCCAGGGATTTGAAATCCAAGGTTATTGTGATTAGTGCTGAAACCAAATCCCCAGAACTTTCCCAGCTCGTAGCCCAGAGGACGGGCAAGCTCCTGGAGGTCTTTCTCCAGGAAAAAGGAAGAACGAGGGGAGGGGCAAAGGCGACCTTTGCTGAGGCGCGCCTGAAGGAGGCCCGTCACGAAATGGATGACGCCGAAGAAGTTCTGCGCCGCTTCCTAGAGGGCAACCGTAACTACCTCAGCAGTGCCGACCCCGCCGTGCGTTTAACGGGGATCCGTCTTGAAACAGAACTCCGCCTTCGGCAACAGCTGGTCACCACCCTTGCTATGAACCGGGAACAAGCCCTTCTGGAAGAGAAGAATGACGTTCCCATTCTGAATGTCTTGGATTCGGGTAACCTACCTATCGAGAAAAGCAAACCGACGAGATCGACAATCGTCGTGTCGGTGGCGATGCTTGTCGGGGTAAGCAGCTGGATATGGCTGAATCGCAAGTGGGTTAAAGTCAAGTTACTGGCCGATGATGAATCGGAAATTTCTGTTCAGGAGTCGCAATGAAGGGCGTTGTCCTAGCAGGAGGGACGGGTTCTCGTCTTTTCCCGCTGACTAAGGTGACCAATAAACATCTCTTGCCGGTCGGGCAGGCTCCGATGATCTGGCACCCGCTGTGGAAACTCAAGGAGGCGGGGATCGATGAGATCCTCATCGTGACGGGTACGGAACACATGGGCGACGTGGTGGCCCTGATGGGTTCGGGCAAGGATTTTGGCTGCCGCTTCACCTACAAGGTGCAGGACGAGGCGGGCGGCATCGCGCAGGCCCTGGGACTGGCAGAGAATTTCGCGGGCGGCTCGCCTATCTGCGTGATCCTCGGCGACAACATCTTCCAGGACAGCCTGAAACCCGAGGCCGAGGCCTTCGCCAAGCAGGGCAAAGGCGCTCGCATCCTCCTAAAACCCGTGGAGGATCCCCAGCGCTACGGCGTGGCCGAAGTGAAGGATGGCAAGGTGCTGGGCATTGAGGAAAAACCCAAGGCGCCGAAATCCAACCTGTCGGTGACGGGCATCTACTTCTACGACGCAACGGTCTTCGACATCATCCGCACCGTGAAGCCTTCGGGCCGCGGCGAGATGGAAATCACGGACGTGAACAACGCCTACATCGAGCGGGGCCAGATGACCTCGGGCACCTTCAACGGCTGGTGGACGGACGCGGGCACCTTCCCGAGCCTGGCCCACGCCAACGAGCTGGCCATCCACGAGACGACACCGTTTCCTCAATCGGCGGGCAGGAGCTAGGCATGGAATTTAAGAAGGGCCCAATCGAAGGCGTGATGATCACGCCCTTTAAGAAGTTCGTGGACGAGCGTGGCTGGCTGGCGGAGATCTTCCGGCACGACGATCTGCCGGCCTGGTTCCGCCCCGAGATGTCGTATGTGAGCGTCACGAAGCCCGGCGTGCTGCGCGGGCCCCACGAGCACGTGGACCAGGCGGACCTCTTCTGCTGGGTGGGCCCCGGCGACTTCAAGCTCACGCTCTGGGACAACCGCCCGGACAGCCCCACGTACCTCAATCGCATGGAAGTGGCCATGGGTGTGAACAACCCGGGTTCGGCCATCATCCCCAAAGGCGTGGTGCACTGCTACCGCTGCATCAGTGCAGAACCAGGATTGGTCATCAACTGCCCCGACCGGCTATTCATGGGGAAGGGCAAGGCTGAGCCCATCGACGAGATCCGCCACGAGGACGATCCCGAGAATCCCTTCGTGAAGGACGAACGGGCCCGCCGAGTGCACGCCTGATGCGCGTCCTCGTCACCGGCGGGGCCGGCCAGCTGGCCCACGCCATCCGCCAGATCTGGACCGGGCACGAGCTCGTCATTCCCGACGAATCCGTGCTGGACCTCAGCCGGCAGGACTCCATCCAGCGCGTGGTGGCCGACATCCGGCCCGAGGTCCTTCTCAACTGCGCGGCCTTTACCCAGGTGGATCGCTGCGAATCCGAGGCTGAGCTGGCTCTGCTCATCAACGGCACGGCCGTGGGCTGGCTGGCGGAGGCCTGCGAGGCCGAGAGCGCCCGGCTGATCCAGATCAGCACGGATTACGTCTTCGATGGCACGGGCACGAGGCCCTACCGCGAGGAGGATCCGACGAATCCTGTCTCCGCCTACGGTCGCACCAAGCTCGAGGGCGAGCGCCAGGCGACCCGCTGCTCCAAGCACCTCATCGCCCGCACCAGCTGGCTCTACGACGCTTGGGGGAAGAATTTTCTGAACACGATGCTGAACGCCGCGGCCCAGGGCCGCAGCCTGCGTGTGGTGGACGACCAGTGGGGCGCGCCCACCACCTGCCGGACCCTCGCTCGTCAACTCAAGATGGCGGCCGAGCAGGACTGGAAGGGCCTGGTGCACATGACCTGCCAGGGCGAGACCACCTGGCACGGCTTCGCCCAGGCGATCTTTGAGGCCAAGGGGATGACCGTGGACCTCGGCCCCTGCGGCACCGCCGACTACCCCACACCCGCGAAGCGCCCCGCCTATTCCGTGCTCAGCGGCGAGCGACGCCGCAGCCTCGGTCCCGACCTCATGCCCGATTGGCGCGAGGCCCTCCAGGAAGTGATGGATCACCCCGAACCAGCCTGACCACCCATCCTTAGGTCTATCTCTCTCTTCTTTTCTCCGTGCTCTTCTCCCGTGTCCTTCGTGTCTCCGTGGTGAATCTTCATGTCTGAAACCATCCTCATCACCGGCGGCGCCGGATTCATCGGCAGCAACCTGGTGCATCGCTGGCACCGCAACCATTCGGGCGATCGCATCCTGGTGCTGGACAAGCTCACCTACGCGGCGGACCCCAAGCAGATCGAGGGCCTGGAAGGCGTCGAGCTGGTGGTGGGCGATATTCAGAACCTGGAGTTGGCTCGGCATCTGATCGAAGCCCATGGCGTGACCAAGGTGTTCCACCTGGCGGCGGAAAGCCACGTGGACCGAAGCATCACCGGTCCGGCCGCCTTCATTCAGACCAACGTGGTGGGCACCTTCTCCATGCTGGAAGCCGCGCGGCAGGCCTGGGCGGGTCAGAAGGACTGTCGCTTCCTGCACATCAGCACCGACGAGGTCTACGGCTCCCTGGGCGAGGCGGGCAAGTTCCACGAGGAGATGGCCTACGCGCCGAACAGCCCCTACAGCGCCAGCAAGGCCGGCAGCGACCACCTCGTGCGGGCCTACCACCACACCTACGGGCTGAACACAGTCACCACCAACTGCTCGAACAACTACGGCCCGCGTCAGCACCCCGAGAAGCTGATCCCGCTGGCGATCACGCGCATGGCCAAGGGCGAACCGATCCCCATCTACGGGGACGGCATGAACATCCGCGACTGGCTCTACGTGGAGGACCACTGCGCGGCGCTGGAAACGGTGATGCTGAAGGGCGCCTCCGGCGAGACCTACTGTGTGGGCGGCGACAACGAACAGACCAACCTGGCCCTCGTGGACTTGCTCTGTGACTTGGTGGATCAGCACCTCGGCCGCCCCGAGGGCACCAGCCGCAAGCTCAAGACCTTCGTCCAGGATCGCGCCGGGCATGATAGGCGCTATGCCATCGATGCAGGCAGGATCCGGCGCGAACTTGGTTGGACCTCAGAAGCATCCTTCGCTGACGGACTCCGGTGGACAGTGAGCTATTATCTTGGCTGAACTGGGACGGGAACAATCGATTGACTCGTACCGACAGGCACTGTTCTCAAACAGCGGCCAGTGTTTCAGGCTGATTCGATGGGGAAGGGGTCGATCGGGTAGGATCTGTCTCGGATGAGGTCGACAAAGGCATATGGATGGGATGCCCGCGATCTGAAGCTTCACCAGGAATGATCAGAGCCGTTTGTGCCTGATGTGAGGGGTTGGCCGTGCTAGACGCATTCAAACAATGGGTTGGCCTACATCCAGCGAAGTGGGCCCTGGACAGCGGGCTCATGATTCGAAGGGCCGGGGCCTTCGTCCGAGACACCACACCGCAGCCAGGGAATGTCCGGGTTGGTGTGGTGGTCACGCCTTGGGGTGGGACCTTTATTCCCTGGTATTCGCTCGCTACAGGGCTTCTCCTGTCGAGATCCGGATGCCAAGTGTCGTTCATCCTGGACGATACCGTTTTCGGAGATCGACCTTTCCGATTCAAGTTCATCCTCGGATGTGTCAAGAGTGTACTCCTCGCCCTGCGTGGGGAATTCCGTGTGGTGAAGTTGTCCACTTTGGGTCGAGAAGGCGCGGTGGTTGGGGACGACATGGCCCTAGTAAGGCGGTTCGCCAAGTTGAACGCCACGTGGGAACTCAAGGGTGAAATGAGGCAAGAGGGCCGAGCTTCGATCAAGGCCCGGTACGAAAATCAATTTGCGAGGGCCTTGCCAGCGATCAGGAAGGTAACCCTGTCAGGGGGTTATGATGTGCTGTTCATCCCGGGTGGCGTGTGGGGAACCTCCGGACTTTGGGCTGAACTGGCGCATCGGGCAGGTATTCGAATCGGGAGTTTCGACGCAGGGGGCTATGGCACGGTGATGATCGCCGGAAATGGGGTGGCTTGCCAACTGCAAGACATCCCCCTTGCATTCCGCCTGTTTACAGAAGGAGATGGTTCCAATGTTTCTTCCATCGAGTTGGCCCGAAGGCAGGCCCAGGAAGAGATGGATCGGCGGGCCGCAGGGGTTGATGCCTTTGAATCCCAGATCCAAGGAAGCGACGGCGGAGGAGCGCGATTCGACGGGGCCATCATGCTTGCGCTGAATTCCTCTTGGGACTCCGCGGCCTTGGGGCTTCATACCGTATTTGAAGACAATACCGAGTGGATTCTGCAGACCGTCGAGTTGCTGCTGAAGTCCACGGATGTGCCAGTGATCGTGCGACAGCATCCTGCCGAAAGGCTCCCGATCGCGAAAACCAGTGATGACTATGCGTTGATGCTTCTCCACCGGTTTGGGGATCATCCTCGGCTGCATTTCATTTCCGCGGCAGATAAAATCAACAGCTACGAATTGATGAAGAAGCTGAGGGCCGTTGTCGTTTATACATCGACCATTGGTATCGAGGCTGCGGCTCAGGGGCTGCCTGTAATTACCGCCTCCAGTTCCTATTATTCGCGTCTTGGGTTTGTCTTCCGGGCTGATGACCAGGCAAGTTATGGAAAACTCCTCATGCAGGCAGCGTCGGGTGATCTGGTAGTCAGTGACACAGCCAGGGAGCGGGCCTTGCTCGCCTTTTATTTGACTCAGAATTGTAATTGGATCTTCTCCGACTTCAATCCGTGGGACTTCCAGGTATGGAAAACCCGCGCCTTGAAGGATTGGTTGAGCGATGAGCAGGTTCAGACCATCCTCCTGGCGATTCGAGAGGGGACGCCTGTGGCTTGGTCGAATCACCAGAAAAGAAGCCGCGCCAAGTTGGAGGCTGGAGGAAAGGTTCGTATCAGTTAGCATCTGCAAGTCATACTCATGGAGGATGTCTGCGTTCCATAGAACGGAAATTAAAACAATATATGCATTTAGTTGTCGAGATTACTAGCAATAAAAAAATTCAATATATTATTATAAATATAATAACGGCAGCTGTTGTTTTTGCGAGAAATCTGATTTTCATGCGGAAACTCGCCTTAATTGATTTGGGGCAGGTTGCCCTCGCTCAGACTATGATTATGTTTATTTCATTGTTTCAGCTTGGAATAATCAACGGTGGATATCGGCTCTATTCCAGTCAGAATCTAGAAGAAAATCGAAAAATCAATAATTTAATATCTTCATTTATTTTTGTGATTGCAATTGTGTTTGGAACGATTTGCCTGGGACTACTTGGTTTAATAAAGAGTATCAATTTTTACTTCAGCACGATCACCATTAGTCTGATTGCGGGTCTTGCAACCTTGGGATCAAATTGGTACACCAACTGCTTGGTGGCCGATGGCAGATTGAGAATATCCAATTTAATTAATCTTTTGGCGGCCATGTCATCACTGGCAATTGCCGCCAGTCTCTGGGGGAGAAATCTCAATGTAGCGTTGTTGTCCTTGGTTGCACAACCTGTGTTGGCAATGATATTAACCTTGATTATTTACCCTGTATCGAGGCCAACTCAATTTCTGCTTTCCAGCGAGTTGTTACGTCGAATTCTTTCTTTAGGATTCATTCCATTTGCCGGGGGAATCCTGGCCATTCTCACAGTCCAGATAGAGCGCTGGATGATTATTTATGCTCTAGGACCAGAACAATTGGGGCACTATTATATAATTATTTTGTATACATCAGTGTTCACTCTTGTTCCAGCCTCGTTATTGAATGTTTATTATCCAACCGCAATGAGGCGATTTGAAACAGAAGATTTCTTAGCTTTATCAAGTATAATGAAACAACACGCAAAAGATTTAATCAGGTATATTGCTTTGGCCGTATTGATGACTGTTTTCCTGATAAAACCTGTTGTTACTATGTTCTTATCTAAATTCAAGGCCGATACTGGTTTGGTGTTTCTTGGATTGCCAGGTTTTATGGCAGTGGCTATGTGTGACGTCTTCTCATTGCACTATCACGCGACAAGGCGATTGGGCCCCTTGCTATGGCAGGGGTTGGTCGGCATATTTTCCTTGACCGGTGGCTTGTGGATTCTCGTGGCAACCAAACAATTTTCGCTTGAGCATGTGGTGATTGTGAAATCAGTAGCTGCCATGCTTACGACCGGAATGATTGCCGCGCTGTATTTCAGAGAGAGGCATGAACGACGGAGCCAGGCATGAAGAGATTTATCATCGCCGTATTGACGCCATTCCGATGGGCACTGCTGAACTGGCTGAAAAACCATCGAGTTGAGTCCAGATTTGTGTCTTGGAAGGCTGAGATCGGGCGAAAAGTAATTATCCGGGCAGGTTCAGAAGTTGGACCAGATGTTTCAGTCGGTGATTATTCATACATAAGTGGACCGCGTGCCTATATCGAGGCGGCTGAGATCGGGAAGTATTGTTCAATTGCGAGGCAGACGGTAATCGGAGTATCAGGGCACGACTATCATCGTGTCACGACCCATCCATTTATCTCGGATCCGACGTATGGATTTGCAGCCAAGGTTGTGCCTGAGCCGCAAAAACCGCCGCCCATTATTGGGCATGATGTTTGGATTGGGATGAATTGCACCATCCACCGAGGGGTTCGGATAGGGACTGGGGCTGTGGTTGCATCTGATTCGGTAGTGACGAAGGATGTCGCACCGTATTCAATTGTCGGGGGAAACCCTGCATGTCATCTTAAATATCGTTTTTCTGAGCAGGCTATCGCTACGTTGCTGGCATCGGAATGGTGGAACTGGGAAGAGGGCAAATTGGCAGAGCGCCTCCCAACCTTCTTCAGTGTTTCTGATTTCATTGCCATGGAGGGATTGCCCAATCTTGGTAGGGACAGTGATGCCGACTCGGTGCCCCCGGAGCGAGAGTGAAGAACCCCTCGCTTGGGACGCTCAGAGCCCGGAAGGAAAGACCGGGCGCAGGCCTACTGATGCGGCGTGGGCTTCTGCTTCTGACAATTCTGAGCAGCGGTGGAATGCAAATCATTCCCCTAGGCCCGGTCGTGCTGCTGATTTCCCTCGTGGGACTCCATTTGTGCCGCTGGACTCTGCCGTCCTGGCTTCAAATGCGGAATCTGTATCTCGTTATCGGGCTATTGATTCTCGAAACCCTGGTGAGGCCGGGATCCTTCAGCCTGGCTTCTCTGGTGGGGCGATGCGGTAACTACTTCGCTGCCATGGTGGTCCTGCAAGTGTATGCAGGTACAGCATCTGGAACACTACAGCGGGATCTTCGAGTGTTGCTGGTCCCCATGGCGTGGCAAGCCTTACTCACCGTATTGTTGGCCCATACACTGGGTTTTCTGTTTATACCGATCACGATTGGTGAGCAAAATTATCTGACCTTTTTGGGCATTTTTAATTATCACATCACCATTGAGGGACTATCGGGATTAATCCGGCCGGACGGGTTTTTCTATGAGCCTGGTGTCTATCAGATCTATCTTAATTTATTACTCTACCTAGCGTTATTTCGGTTTCGCCAGAACCGATTGGCCATCCTTGCCAGCGTCTCGGTCTTATTGACTCAATCCACTACAGGGATTCTCATCTGTCTTCTGCAATTTGCATTTATCGGAGTGAGACTGATCTCCCAAGGAAGCATCCGTAGAAGGATGGTGGTGCTTGCGGCACTACTGGTGGCGGGGCCCCCGATGGTATTCTTCGCTTACGCGAATGTGATGGAAAAATTATTCGGCGCTGCTCAGGGATCCTCCTGGTCGCGGGAATACGACCTGTATACCGGGCTGCGGATCGCCATGGAGCACCCTTGGATGGGAATCGGGTTCGAAACCAGCAGATATCTGGAAGCTTCAGGTCGATTGGGATTCGAAGGTACACTATTAGATGCTAACAAACTTCTAGATCGCCCAAGTTCAAATGGCTTAGTCCAGATTCTCTATGCGCTCGGGATTCCGCTCTCACTGCCGTTTCTGATCGGGTTCTTCCGCCAAAAGGTCCTTCCTCATAGGTTTTTGATTGGTTGCTGGCTGGTTCTCTCATTGTTCGGAGAGGCCCTGGTCGTGACTCCATTTTTCACGTTTATCCTCTTCAGCGCTTTCCTGATCGGTGAGAAACAAACAGGAACTGGAAATCAGACATCTCTGTTGGAGGCTCGCCCATGATGTTTCGGTTTCCAGGATCTATTTATGTGCGGATATTCCGAATCCTGTTCGCGCGTCGGTTCCGAAGATTCGGTCGCAAGGTATCCATCCTCTTCCCAGCGGGAGTCGAAGGGGCAGAGCATATCATCTTGGGAGATGGGGTTTTCATCGCCTACAAGACATTTCTGGCGGCCCTGCCTCTGACTGGAATGTCCGATTGCCTGTTAGAGATTGGTGAGGGGTCATGTCTGGGGCGTTTCAACCACATCTACGCGACACACCGGGTGGTTCTCGGCTCGCATGTCCTGACGGCAAACAATGTCTATATCTCGGACAACCTACATGGGTTCCGAGATCCATCGCAGCCGATCCTCAAACAGGCTGTGACTCAGAACCGCACTGTGGAGATCGGTGCTGGGAGCTGGCTTGGACACAATGTCTGCGTGCTTGGTGCCAAGATTGGCCGGAATTGTGTGGTTGGCGCGAACTCTGTTGTTACTCGAGATATTCCGGACTACTCCGTAGCTGTGGGGGTACCGGCCATCATCATCCGACGATACGATACTGAGTCAGAACAATGGAGAAAAACCTCTCCGGATGGGACCTTCCTGGTGGAGTCTCTGTGATTCTGGATCTAAGTGTTAAGGGGCTATAAATGAGGAAAAAGATCCTGTTAATTGGCCTGAATTATCACAACTACACTCAGGAGGTTGTGAGGGAGTTGGAGCGCCAGGGCCACGAGGTTCGTTTTTACGATATTCAACCTGGTAAGCCCGCACTAAAGGTGATGAGGAAATTCTTCCCGTGGAAGTACCAGGCCGCGCTCGATCTGTATCACAAAGGGATTCTTGAGCGCGAAAAGGATCGACATACTGACATGGTGCTGTTTATCCAAGTGCACCAGATGTCGATCGAGAACCTGGAGGCCATGAAAAGATTATATCCCTCATCGGAATTCGTTCTCTATAACTGGGATGCCGTTAGCAACCATGATTATCGACCGTTCATGTCATATTTTGACCGGATTTACACTTTCGATCCAGCAGATGCTAATGCACTCGGTGTTCACTATCTACCTCTGTTTTGTCTACGAGATTTTCAGGGAGTACGGCGGCGCGACAGGAGTGGGAAGGCCGTCTATACGGTTGGGAATATCGTGAACCCAATTCGGTACGAAGCCATCAAGCGATTTCAACGATATTGCAGTCAGAAGGCCATTCCATTCCATGCGTTCATGGTGGCAAGTACGCACGGTTTTACGCAATTGCTCAAGAATGGCCATCTCCCGTACGACGTTTCCTTATTTTCGATCTCCATGCCAAAGTTCGTCGAGTTGATCGAGGGAGCTTCAGCTGCCTTCGATTTTGCGAATCACCGTCAGTCGGGGTATACCATGCGGACGATTGAGAACCTATGTGCGGGAAGAAAAATTATTACAAACAACTCTGGTATCCGCGACGAACCTTTTTTCTCTGAAGATAGAATCCACGTCTTCAAGGATCTTGATTTTACTGGGGTAGACGAATTCCTGAAGGTGCCGTTAAAGAACCCCGATGAGGTGTTTGAATCCTTCCACATTGATCAATTTACGCGACGCTTAATGGGTGCTTGAATCCTCTTGCAAATTGCTGAATGGTCAGGCGTAGTGCCCCTCTAAACTTGTCCAACAATTTCGGGGAGCACTACCGCACCCTGGAGGACCATTGAGGCACAGAACTGCCCTCGAGGCGGAATTGTTCTTGGTGATCGGAAAAGGTTGCCGAATTGGGCGATTCAACCACATCTATGCCACTGGTTGAATTATCCTTGAGGAACATGTTTTGACGGCAAATGGGGTCTATACCCCCCTCCCGACAACCGACATGACTATCGCAATATCGACGTCCCAATCACACTACAACCAATTCTTGAAAAGAGCCTGTTACTATTGGCCCGGGTAATTGGCTGGATCACAACATTTGCGTTATGGAGCGACCGTTGATCGAAATTGTGCCATTGAAGCTAATTCTGTTATGATTAACGACATTCCTGATTGCTGTGTGGTCGTTGAAGCACAAGCAAGGGTGATAAGGCGATACGATAGTGAAGCGAAGACATGGGAATCAATTCGACCCGATGGAAACTGGTTTGATTAACGACATCATTCGTTAGGGGCTAATTAATAGCTATGGGTGCGGAGTGATTTATGGATTCTCGGAAATCTGTTCTTTTTATAGGCTTGGATTATCATCACTATACTCGCGCCATTCTCGATGAAATAAGGTTGGCCGGCTTCGATGTCACCAATGTGGATATTCAACCCCGAACATTGGCTTTCAAGATCTTCAAGACTGTCGCTGCAAAGCGTTACCAGGCCTATCTTGATCGCCACCATCGGGCCGCCATCGATCGCGCCTCAGCTCTGAGGTATGACCACGTGGTCTTCCTCCAGGCCCATCAAATCTCGTTGGAGAACCTGGCTAGGCTGCGACAGACCCAACCGCAGGCTGTGTTTACTCTCTACAATTGGGATTCCCTGGACAACCATGACTACCTGGCGCACACCCCTCACTTCGATCGGGTTCTAACCTTTGACTACGACGACGCGCAGCGCCACGGCTTTGGCTATCTGCCCCTGTTCTGCGTGAGGCCCATTCAGGCCGCGAGGCATGACCGTGCGCGTCCCTTCACGGTTTCCATGGTCGGCAACATCGTCAATCTCAAGCGCTATGAGGCCGTCCAGGCATTCGCCGGATATTGTGATAATCATGGCATTCAGTTTGACCGCTACCTCGTGGTGAGCCCCGTGGTTTTGTGGAGGCTGCTGATGGCGGGCATCCGCCCCAAGGGACTACATTTCCGAACGATATCGCCTCAGTTGTTCGCCCGAATGACCGAAGACTCTCTTGCTGTCTTCGATTATGCCAATCACCAGCAGTCTGGCTACACGATGCGCACTATCGAAAATCTCTGCGCCGGGAAGAAGATCATCACCAACAACAAGCGGGTTGAAACGGACTGGTTCTACTCACCGGATCGCTTCCACTGCTTTGAGGGCTTCGACTTTCAGGGCGTCAGAGCTTTCCTTGAGACACCGATTGCCGAACCGGAACGGAGATTTGAGGAATTCCATGTGCAAACCTTCACTCGCCGACTGTTGGGCCCGGGAGCGGAGGCTGAGCTGACGAGCACTCAGCATGGCTGACCCACGCACCTCCTACGATTTCAATATGGGGCGCCCAGCCTGCCTGCTGATATTGCCAGTGGGGTTCTACGGGTTCGGGAAGGTCTTGGGGCAGGAACTCGAACGGCGTGGCATGGACGTCGTCATCGAAAATGACGAGTTCCCCACGAACATCTTTGGAAAAATCCTCGGGAAGTTGAGGCTCCTCACTTTGCTTCGCTGGCTTACACTGAGGGGGTACAAGCGGAAGTATGGGGTGGCGAGGGAAGCCTTTGATCTGATCCTCATCGTCAAAGGTCGTGGGGTTGGTTGCGACATGGTTGCCTTCCTGCGCACGATCAGCCGCCGGGTGGTCGGCTACAACTTCGACTCCTTCTCCTTCAATCCATCGCCCCTGGATTGGATGCATGAGGTGGATCGGTTCACCACCTTCGATCCCGTGGATGCGGCCCATCACGGGCTGCCTCTCGTTCATCTCTTCAGTGCGTTCCCGGTCCCGAGAGATCCTGTGTCGAAGCGGTACGACATCAGTGCGATCATGAAAAACCATTCCCAGCGTCTGGTCTATACTGATCGAGTGCTGACAGCTCTGAGGGATCGGTCACGATTCATCTATATTTTCGAGCCGAATGCCTTCTCATTCCTTCTGAGTTTCTTCCGCCATCCGGCTCTGTATCGGAAGTATTGGAAGGACATCCATTTTAAGCCGCTAGCCTATAACGATTTCTTCCAGATATTGCTCGAGTCGAGGTGTACCGTCGATTATGCGCACCCCTTGCAGACAGGCCTGACGATTCGCTGTTTCGAGGCCCGCAGTGCGGGAGCGTCCCTCGTGACCAACAATCCCCACGTGTTGGAGCACCCCTCTTTTCGTGAAGGAGAGGCGCTCCACTTCCCTTTGCATGGAGATCTGGCCAAGTTGGCCTCTGATATCGTTCCACTGCTCGGTCACAACCGGACTGGTGAGGCGCGCACGGTGGCCGAATTCATGTCAGAGTTGTTGGGGGAAGAACCCATCAGGTCATGAGGTAATCGCTTTATTTTAACATAATTAAAGTCTGCTTAATGCATAGGAGAACAGGCATGAAACGGGTGCTGATCACGGGGGGGGCTGGGTTCATTGGGAGCAACCTGGTGCAGAGTTTGCACCGGGAGGGCCACACCATCACTGTGTTGGACAACCTCTCCGAGCAGGTGCATTCCGCTGATCCTGAAACCTCGGTGCTGTATCAGTCCATCAAGGGCAAGGTGAGCTTCGTCCGGGGATCGGTTGAGGTCAAGGAAGATCTCCTCAAAGTCCTGCCAGGGCAGGACGTGGTCGTACACTACGCCGCCGAGACGGGCACTGGACAATCCATGTACGAAGTGGATCGCTACGTGTCGGCCAATATCGGCGCCACGGGACTGCTGCTGGACCTGCTGGGCAACCTGAAGCACGACGTGAAGCGCATGGTTATTGCCTCCTCCCGTTCGATTTACGGCGAAGGTAAGTACCTGCGCTCGGATGGTTCGGCAGTCTACCCTAAGCACCGTAGTCAGGCGGACCTGGAAGCCGGGGTGTTCGAGGTGTTGGATCCCGACACCCGCGGACCGTTGCGCCTGGTAGCTACGGATGAAGACTCGAAAATCCACCCCTCCTCGGTTTACGGCATCACGAAGCAGGTGCAGGAGCAGTTGGTGATGACGGTCTGCCCGTTGCTGGGCATCGAGCCGGTGGCGCTTCGGTACCAGAATGTTTACGGGCCGGGGCAGTCCCTGGTGAACCCCTACACCGGGATCCTTTCGATCTTCTCAAACCTGATCATGAACGGGAAGGCGATCAACATCTTCGAGGATGGCTTGGAGAGCCGGGACTTCGTTTTCATTGATGATGTGGTGCAGGCCACGATGCTGGCCATCGCCCATCCGAATGCAGGCCACGGCATCTACAACGTCGGCTCGGGGATGCCAACCGATGTGCAGACGGTGGCGGGCAAGCTGATGGAATGCTTCGGCCGGGAAGTGCCGGTGAGGGTGAGCGGTAACTTCCGGTTGGGCGACATCCGGCACAACTTCGCGGATCTCGGGCGCATTAACCACAGGCTAGGCTTTGTCCCGACGGTTTCCTTTGCTGATGGGATTGCGCGATTCGTGGCGTGGGCGAAGTCCCTCGGCCCGAAGGAGAGCCGTTACGAGCAGTCCCTGGCGGAAATGAAGCAGCGCGGGCTGATGAAGTGATGACTCACTATGTTCAGATCACTTCTTTCTCAGGGGTGAAATCGTGGCCATTCTAGTGGTTGGGGGAGGGAAAATGGGACTCTCCCATGTGACCATCGCCCGCCAGATAGCTGCACCTGACAGCGTGGCGGTGTGCGATGCCAGCCGAATGACGTGTTTCCTCTATCGACGGATGGGGATCAAGGCTTATGGCTCAGTCACTCAAGCCCTGGAAGCGCGGGGCGATTCAATCAGGGGCGTCATTGTGGCGACACCGACTCCCTCGCATTTCACCATCGCAAAGATGGCCCTTGAGCGATCCATACCTTGTTTCATCGAGAAACCGCTCACACTGAGTGTGACTCGCAGCCGGGAACTGATGCAATTGGCGGAGCAGCGTGGCGTCTACGCACAGGTTGGCTTTGTGCTGAGATATGTCGCCACCTTCTCAAGGTTGCGGGAATTGGTCCACTCAGGAGAGCTTGGCTCAGTGATCCGCTATCAGGCGGAGATGAATGGCAATGTGATCACCAAGCCCGACAACAATTGGCGGAGCGATTTTGCCGCTGGGGGCGGTTGCCTGAATGAATATGGTCCGCACCTGATCGACCTCTGCCGCTTCCTGTTTGGAGATGTGACTGCCATCGAGCGGGCAGAGAAGGGGCATATCCATTCCACTCGAGCGGATGACCGAATTGCGTTCGACTGGGTGCACGACTGTGGCGTTCCTGGTGAAGTCAAGCTCGACTGGTGCGACACGAGCAAGCGGAAATCTGTCCTCCGTTTTTCAATTGATTTTGAATATGCTCAGGTCTCCTGCGATAACTCGGCGCTGCACTTCTCTTTCAAGGAGAAAAGTCGGCTGACGGGGGAGGATCGTGGGCGAATCGCTGCCCTGATTGTTCCGCCGAGGGTCAGCTTCTACCTCCGTGGTGAGGAATACACCCTCCAACTGGAGGACTTTCTCAGCGTTTGCCTGAAGCGCCCTTTGAGGGTCGAGGGAGGAGGCGGCCAAGTGGATCCCGCGCGATTGGCGGATGGCTTGGCCGTGGATCAGTTGATTGAGACGATTTCTGAAATGGCAGGGCTGCGATGACTTATGGGCGCGTCATCTTGGGCGACAATCAATTCCTGGGAGTCAATCATTCTGACCAGGGGAAAGCCACAGCGCTCTTCAACAAGTTTGATGAGGCTGATGCGATCCTGGAGGTGATTGGCTGGGCCTATGAGGCTGGGGTACGCGACTTCATGTTCACGACCCACGATCGCTATTATCCCGTTTTTGCTGAGATCAAACGATCCAACCTCTTTCCAGGGCTCTATTTCACGCCATCGCTGCCCTATGCCCACAAGTATGCCAATGCGATGGCAGAGCGCGGCATGGTTGATGTGGTCCTATCTAATCTGGGGCCTGTCTCCAAGCTGAGGTTGGCGTCTGCCCTGGCGCGCTCCGCGGTGGGGGATTTCACTGGGCTGATGAAGCTCTTGGTGGAGGTTGAGCTGTTGATGTGCAAGGGACTCCAGGTTCGCGGGGTCTTTTTGTTGAACATCATGTTCGACCTGCTCCTTGGCTTGAGAAACACCAAATCACTCGAGGCCTATCACAGCTTTGTGGCAGATCGGTTGGGCGTGATTCCAGGATTCTTTACGATGAATCATCCCGAGGCTGTGAAGGTTCTATGTGATGAGATGGGGCTCAAAGAACCCTGGTTTTGCTCTAACCTCAATGCCGGTGGGTTCAGGATGAACCCATCCCCAGCGGATGTGCTTGATTCTTTCTCCTCTGGGAAATCGAGAAACATCGCCATGTCCATTTTCGCCTCTGGGGCCCTGAGCTCGGAGGAAAGCCTCACTTTTGCCATGAAGGCAAAAGGTGTTGACGCGATTGTATTTGGGTCATCAAGGCGTGAAAACATAGAAAAGAATGTAGCCAGGATCATTCAAGGCGAATGAAACCGAAAATTCAGTCTCAGCTTCCTTTCGCGCACGAAAGGAACGCAACAGCCAGCCTCTAATTAAGATGGTTTTTAGTCATCGGCTGCTGGGTTGAATTAGTCGGGCCTGACAAACCCCAGTTGAGGAATCAGGCAGGCATAGGTGCGGGCTGAGGGAAGGATTGGATGCCAATCTGATCGAGGAAATCCTTGAGAGCGGCACTGGCCCTCCCCGGCAGCAGGTACAAAAGGACCCTGAGACGGGCCAGGATCTTTCTCAGGTTGTGGCCTGCGCCGCAGAGGAGGGCATTGATCGCATCGCCCGCCANGACAAACCCCAGTTGAGGAATCAGGCAGGCATAGGTGTGGGCTGAGGGAAGGATTGGATGCCAATCTGATCGAGGAAATCCTTGAGAGCGGCACTGGCCCTCCCCGGCAGCAGGTACAAAAGGACCCTGAGACGGGCCAGGATCTTTCTCAGGTTGTGGCCTGCGCCGCAGAGGAGGGCATTGATCGCATCGCCCGCCATGCCCTTGAGGAAGTTCCGACCCAGAAGTCCATCGCTTTTCATGTGGCCGATCTCGGGTTCGATGGCAGCCCTCCTCCGCAGGTGGCGTTTGAGGGTGTAGCCGAGCTTGCGCGTGCCGCTGATGAGGACCCGGCTTCTGCCTGGATCCACGCCGTGTCCCTGGTAGCCCTTGTCCACGAAGGAGGTGTTGGGAACCTTGCCGGTGAGGCGTTCCACCTGGTCGAGTTGTCCCTCCAGCGTGTGTCCATCGAAGGGATTGCCGGGGCAGGTCTGGATGCCCACGCAGAAA
>NZ_BSDE01000005.1 GCF_030268085.1 Geothrix limicola | reverse complement strand
CACAGTTCAGCAAAAACATGCCCTGCCAGTCGAGCCTTATTGATCCGACGAGTCCTGGATGAGGGTTGGACGGTCAAGGCTGCCGCCAATTCGATTGGCCTCAGTCCACGCCGAGCCTATGCGTGGTTGGCTCGATTCAAGGCCGAAGGTGCCGTGGGCCTCCAGGATCGCTCCAGTCAGCCCCATCGTCTGGCGCGAAGCCACGAGCTTGGGCTCGTCGTCGAGGCCGTAGGTCGAAGACGGCGTGGCCAGGCGGCAGTCCGGATCGCCTCGGAGTTGGGCGTTCCGCGTTCAACGGTGGGGTTCTGGCTGCGAAAGGCCGGGATCTCCCGCGTTTCAGATCTCCAGGGAAAGGAGCCACCCAACCGTTACGAGCACGATGCCCCAGGTGACTTGCTCCACCTGGACACGAAGAAACTGGCGAACTTCCACGAGGTGGGCCACCGCGCCACGGGCATCCGCCACCACAAGAATCGCAAGGCGGGTTACCAGGTGCTACACGTCTGCAGCGACGACCACTCCAGGGCCTGTTACATGGAGGTGCTGCCGGACGAGAAGAAGGGCACCACAGCTGCTTTCCTCCAGAGGGCGCTTTTGCACTTCCAGGCCCAGGGCATTACGGCCCGCAAGCTACTGACCGACAACGGGTCACCTTACCGGTCTAAGGAGTTCAAGGCCATGCGCGAGTCCTATGGCCTCAAGCACAGCCGGACTCGGCCTTACCGTCCGAGAACCAACGGCAAGGCCGAGCGTCTGATCCAGACCGNGAGGGCGCTTTTGCACTTCCAGGCCCAGGGCATTACGGCCCGCAAGCTACTGACCGACAACGGGTCACCTTACCGGTCTAAGGAGTTCAAGGCCATGCGCGAGTCCTATGGCCTCAAGCACAGCCGGACTCGGCCTTACCGTCCGAGAACCAACGGCAAGGCCGAGCGTCTGATCCAGACCGCCCTACGGGAGTGGGCCTACGGCCCTACCTGGCAGAGTTCAAATGAACGAAACCAAGCACTCAGCGCCTGGCTCCACTTCTACAATCACCATAGGCCTCATTCGGCCTTAGGCGGTCAGCCCCCAGTCACAAGGCTGAACAACCTCGTTGGCAACGACAACTAGAGCCTGCTCCCGCGCCCATTCAGGCGCGGAGATGGAGCCTCTGTCCCCCCTTTGACCCCCATGTGATGCCTGGGCAGAGCCCTGGCATCACATCTGTGATGACCGTCATCGATTCCCCGCCATCCCAAGGGTGATGTGCTACCTTCCCTCCCAACCAATCCCATCTCTCCACCGCACCCGTTCTCGGAGTCTTCCATGAGCGAAGTGGAAATCAGCATCACCCAGCAGAAGACCATCCAGGCGCTGCAGAAGGGCGAGGCGCCCATTCCCATGCGTGGCTGGCTGGCCAAGCAGGCGGCCATCAACTACGAAGTGGAGCGGGCCCTGGCCCAGGAGGATCCCGGAGCCTTCTGGGGGGAGAAGGCCAAGGGCCTGGACTGGGCCGAGCCTTGGCACAAGGTCTTCGAATTCCAGGCGCCCAACCACGCCTGGTTCCTGGGCGGCAAGCTCAACGCCACGGTGAACTGCATCGACCGCCACGTGCACAGCGACCGCCGCAACAAGGCGGCCCTGCTGTGGGTGGGCGAGGATGGCGAGGAGCGCGCCTACACCTACAACCGCCTCTACCGCGAGATGAACCGCTTCGCCAACACCCTCAAGCGCCTGGGCGTGAAGAAGGGTGACCGCGTGATCCTCTACATGCCGCTCACCCCCGAAGGCATCATCTCCATGCTGGCCTGCGCGCGCATCGGCGCCATCCACAGCGTGGTCTACGCGGGCATGGGCCAGGCGGCCCTGCGCACGCGCATCGAGGATGCCGGCGCCAAGGTGGTGGTCTGCTCCGATTTCACCTACCGCCGCGGGAAAGCCATCCCCCTGAAGCCCATCGTGGACGAGGCCGTGCGCGACCTGGCCTCGGTCGATCACGTGATCGTCCACCGGCGCGGTTCGCGGCCCGGCGACGCGCCCTTCACGTTCGCCAGCGAGCGTGAAAAGGACTTCTACGACATCCAGCAGGGCCGCGAGATCCACTGCGAGCCCGAGATGGTGGACGCCGAGCATCCGCTCTTCATCCTCTACACCAGCGGGACGACGGGCAAACCCAAGGGCGTCGTGCATGCCACGGGCGGCTACCTCGTGGGCGTGAACTACCTGAGCAAGGCCTTCTATCAGATCCAGGAGCGAGACATCTACTGGAGCACGTCGGACATCGGCTGGATCGTGGGCCACAGCTTCATCGTCTACGGTCCCCTCAGCATCGGCGCGACGGTGCTTTGCCGCGAAGGGGCGCCGGATTATCCGAGCCCCGACGTCACCTGGGAAATCTGTGAGCGCTTCGGCGTGAATGTCATGTTCACGGCACCGACCGCCGTGCGCATGTGGATGAGCCACGGCGCCGAGGCCCCCGGGAAGTTCGACCTGAGCAAGCTGCGGCTGATGGCCTGCGCGGGCGAGCCGCTCAACCCCGAGGCCCACCGCTGGGCCCAGAAGCACCTGGTGGGCCAGGGCAACGGCATGGTCGTGGACAACTGGTGGCAGACGGAAATCGCGGGCCCCGTCATCGGCACCCTGCCCACTTTCGAGGCGCGTCCGGGCAAGGCAGGCAAGGCCCTGCCGGGGGCCCAATTGGCCGTGGTGAACAAGGATGGATCTCCCGTGCCGGAGGGCCAGGGCGGCCTGCTGGTCATCAAGTTCCCGCTGCCCTACATGCTGCGCACCGTGTGGAACGACCACAAACGCTACGAAGACTACTGGCGGGAGATCCCCGGCTGCTACACGGTGGGCGACGTGGCGGTGATGGATGCCGACGGCTACATCGCCGTGCTGGGCCGCTCGGACGACGTGCTCAACGTGGCGGGCCACCGCATCGGCACCTCGGATGTGGAAGGCTCGCTCATCCGCCATCCGGCGGTCGCCGAAAGCGCCGTGGTGGGCCTGCCCGATCCCATCAAGGGCGAGCGCATCATGGCCTTCGTCGTGGTACGGGCGGGGGTTGCCACGGGTCCGGGCCTCATCGCCAGCCTCAAGGATCATGTGCGCGAGGATCTGGGCGGCATCGCCATGCCCAGCGAGATCCAGATCCGCGCCAGCCTCCCCAAGACCCGCTCGGGCAAGATCGTCCGTCGCGCCCTCAAGGCCGAAGCCCTGGGCCAGGATCCCGGCGATCTCAGCACCCTCGCGGATTGAGAGAAACCTGATCAAAAAACTGGAACCGCGAATGACGCGAATGAGCGCGAATGAAAAGCAAGGCTCTCCGCTGCCTTTCCTTTATTCGCGCGCCCGAAGGGCGATTCGCGTCATTCGCGGTTTCATGTTTTTAAGTTGGAATCAGAACATCCGCACGAGGTTGAACCCCAGGGCCCACTGGCCTGCGGGTCTGGGGCCGCCGGCGTAGTCGCCGCCCAGCACCTGGTGCGTGGTGGTGCCTGAGACGTTGGTGGCCAGGAGGGTGAAGCGGTGCCCCTTGGTCTGGAACCGGTAGCCGAGGGCGTAGCCCTGTTCGTAGGTGGCGGCGTCCAGGCGGGAAGGGCGGGGATAGACTTCCGCGAGGATGGATTGGCCCTCCGTGATGCGCCACCGGAAGCCCGCGCCGGCCGTGAAGAGGCCCTGATCCCGCGCGGTGGTGCGGGACAGCCAGGTGGGCACGAGGCTGAAGCTGAGGGGCCCCGCGAGGAGTTCCACGGGCAGTTGGAAGGCCGCGCCGCTGATCCCCACCGTGCCGAAGGCGTACGTGGTTCGCTGCACCGTTTCGTCGAATCGTTCGCCCCGCACCGCGAGGCGCAGGTGCGGGGCGTCCACCAGCTGCTCCTGGAGCGCCAGGATCAGGGTCTTGTCATCCGAGGTCCGGTAGACCTGGGCGTTGAGGCCCGGCACCGCGGCGATGCCGAGGTCGAGGCCGAAGCCCGGGTAGTTGCCGCCGTCCAGGCCGTAGAGATCCTTGGAGTGGTTGCGGGCCGCCTCGGTGAAGCGGTGCGTGAAGCGGATGGCGGGTTGCCAACCCTGCAGATGCTCCGCCGTGGGCAGGTTGAGGCCCAGGGGAAGCTCGGATTCCTGCCCCCGGAGCAGGGAGGCAGGGCTCAGGGCCAGCAGGACGGACAACCACCAGGAGGAGGGCTTGCGAAACGAGGGGACGCGCATGGGGCCGGATCAGCTCAGCCGGGTCGTGGCGGAGACGGGCTTGCTGGGATCGATCACCAGGGTGCCGCCCGGCGTGGATTCGCTCACCTCGTAATGCTGAAGCGTGGCGCCGACGGTGGCTGGCCCCACGGTCACGGTGCCGTTCAGGTTGTACTGGCTGCCGTGGCAGGGGCAGCCGAATCCACCCGAGGTGGGATCGATGTGCCCGCCCTGGTGCAGGCAGCTGGCGCTGATGGCGTAGATGCCGGTGCCGTCGCGAACGAGGTAGTAGCCCTGGGCGGCCCCGGCCTGCAGGGGGCAAGCCCCGTTCGTCGAGATGGTGTAGTCCCGCACGGTGCCGTCAGGCTGGCCCAGCAGCCCGGCCTTGGTCTCGGTGGTGCTGACGGGGCTGGGCGGCGGCGGGGGCGGAGGCGGCGGAGCCGAGGACGAATAGCCTCCGCCCCCGCCACCACCGCAGGCGCTGACCGCGGAAGCGGCCGCCACGGCGAGGGCGCAGGCGCAGAAGCTGCGACGGTCGAAGCCGCTGGAGGCTTCGGTCGGGGGGAGCGGTTCGGGCTGGGACATGGGGCCTCCGGTGGGTGAGCTTGCTGCCTGGATGGGCGCCTGGCAGGAGGGGCTGCAGAAGCCAACATGGACTCCGGCCCCCTCCGGTCCCAGATCCGGATTCGAGAAACCCACCCCTCCGGTCTGGCCTCCGGGCCGGAATCGCGCATCCTCATCTCAGTGCCCGGCTTTCGAGGAGTCCCTGTGCCGCCCTTCAATCACCTCCACCCCGCCATCGTGCACTTTCCCATCGCCCTGCTGATGGTGGCTCCGGCGATCTTCCTGCTGGGGGCCCTGTGGCCGGCTCAGCGGCGGGGGATCCACGCGGTGGCGCTGGGCCTGCTGCTGCTGGGCGTGCTGGGGGGCCTGGCGGCCCTGATCACGGGCGAGGCCGCACAGATCTTCGCCCGCCGCACCCCGGAGCTGAGGGCTGCCCTCGATCACCACGAGGATCTGGCCCAGGGCACCATGGGGATCTTTGGCGCCCTGGCGGCGACCTGGTGCCTTTATTTGGGCCTGATCCGGCTGCGGCGGCGGGAACTGCCGCCGGCCCTGGGCCGGAGCCTCTTCATCCTCTGGATGTTGCTCAGCGCCTGCGGCGTCGTCACCCTCATCCTCACGGGCCATGCCGGGGGCCGCATGGTCCATGAGCTGCACACCCACGGCGGCGAAGGTCCCTGATTCGGGCCTCGGCCGTTCCAGCCAGACGTGGCGGCCGGGCTTGGCCCGGACACCACGTGGGGGTGCACGAGGGGGGACGCAGAGGAGGCGTAGCACCCGGGCGGTCCCCCCTCGTTCCTGTCAATCTGGTGGGATGAAGCCGCGCCAGTACACCGTCCTCCTGCTTCTGGGCTTCGCCTCGGGGCTGCCGCTCTACCTCACGGGGTCGACGCTGAAGGCCTGGATGACCGACGCGAAGTGGAGCCTCGTCTCCATCGGCCTGCTGAGCTTCGCGACCCTGCCCTACAGCCTGAAGGTCTTCTGGGCGCCCTTCCTGGATCGCTACGCCCTGCCGAAGCTGGGACGCCGCCGGGGCTGGATGCTCCTCATGCAGGGGCTCCTGGTACTAGCCCTCGTGCTGCTGGCGCGCACGGACGCGAGCCTGAGCCTGATGCGCGTGATCTGGCTGGCCCTGGTCGTCGCCTTCGCCAGCGCCACCTTCGACATCGCCGTGGACGCCTGGCGGGCCGAGGCCCTCGATCAGAAGCACCTGGGCCTGGGCAACAGCCTGCACATCGCCGCCTACCGCGTGGCCATGCTGGTGAGCGGTGGCCTGGCGCTGATCCTCGCCCAGACCTTCGGATGGCGAACGACCTATCTCGTCATGGCCTTCCTGGCGCTGCTGGGCATGATCGGGACCTGGATGGCCATGAACACCGACGCGACGGCTCCGGCGCCGCGATCATTGCAGGAGGCCATCGCCGGGCCGTTGAAGGATCTCTTCCAGCGCAAGGGCATCGCCTACCTCCTGGCCTTCGCCGTGTTCTACAAGCTGGGGGACTGGCTGGCCGAAGCCATGACCATGCCCTTCCTGCTGCGGGGCATGGGCTTCACGAAGCTGCAGATCGGCACCGTGCAGAAGACCACCGCCATGGCGGCCATCATCCTGGGCGGCCTCATCGGGGGCTGGATGCTCCTGCGCATGAGCCTGCGCAAGGCCCTGTGGATCTGCGGCTTCGTGCAGGCCGGCAGCATCCTGGGCTTCTGGATGATCTCGCTGCTGGGCCGCCACCTGCCCCTGCTCGTGGCGGCGAACAGCCTGGAGAACCTGGCCTATGGCATGGGCGGCAGCGCCTTCGCGGCCCTGCTCATGGGCAGCTGCAACCGCTCGTACACGGGCACCCAGTACGCCCTCTTCAGCGCCCTGATGGCGCTGCCCCGCACGCTCTTCGGAGGCCTCACCGGCTTCATGGCCGAGACCTACGGATGGAAGCTCTACTTCCCCGTCTGCGCCGCCGCCGCCATCCCCGGCCTGCTGATGCTGCTGCTCTACGACCGGTGGGGACTGCCGGAGCCCGAGGCCTGATCGTACTCGGCAGAAAAAGATGTGAACCGCGAATGGCGCGAATTCACGCGAATGAAAGCCGAATGACTGCCTGCGCCGCGACTACGGCCCCGTTTCTTCTTTATTCGCGCCCATTGGCGTCATTCGCGGTTCTTCTTTTTTGAAAGCGAGCGGGCCCGTCTACTTCGCCATGGGCCGGCTGGCGCGGCGCCAGGCTCCCATGCCGCCCTTCATCACGTAGATCCAATGGAACCCGCGGGCGACCAGTTGGTCGTAGGCCTGGTGGGAGATCTGATCCGTTTCGTCCACGAGGATCATGGCCCGGCGGGCCTTGGGGTCGGGGGTGGGGAATCGTGCGGCGAGTTCCTCGAAGGGCACGTGGAGGCAGCCGCGGATGTGGCCCGTCTTGAAGGCCTCGGCGCTCCGCAGATCCACCACCAGGGCGCCCGAGCCCAGGAGCAGTTCGTCCACCTGCAACGGGTCCAGCACGGGCCTTCCCTTGGCGCGTTTCCAGGAGGCGAGGCGGGGCAGGGCCACGAGGAGGAGGATCACCAGGCAGAGCGCGGCGAAGAGGGCGCCTGGCAGGAAGGGGTAGGCCTTCATCCAGCCTTCCAGGGTGGTGGGCGTGTGGATCGCAGCGATCATGGATCCCCCGGGGCGGAAGCCCTGCGGGGATGATGCGCCCGCCTCAGAATCCGGGCAAGCCCAAGGAGGCCGCGAGGGCGCGGAAGGCCTCGGGAATGGGCGCCTCGGCGTCGATGCGCGCGCCCGTGAGCGGGTGGTCCACCGACAGCTTCCAAGCATGGAGGGCGGGGTGGGGCAGCAGCAGGGCCTGGCCGTCCACGTCCTTCCAGCGGCCGGGGCCGCCGTAGAGCGGATCGCCCATGAGCGGCGCGCGGAGGTGGGCGAGGTGCACGCGGATCTGGTGGGTGCGCCCCGTCAGCAGTTCGCATTCCACCAGGGCGGCGCTCGTCGTGCGGGCCAGCACGCGGATGCGCGTCTGGGCGGAGCGTCCGCCCTCGGCCACGACCATGCGCAGGCGGTCGCGCTTGTGCCGCGCGATGGGCTCGTCGATGAGCAGGCTGCCGAGCTGGGGGAGCTTGGGCGAATGGCGCACGAGGGCCAGGTAGCGCTTCTCCACGGTGCGGGCCTTGAACTGCTCCTGGATGGCGCGCTGGGCTTCGGCGGTCTTGGCGAGGCAGAGGCAGCCCGTCGTGTAGCGGTCGAGGCGGTGCACGAGGCCGGGCCATCCTGATGCGAGCTCTTCCGTGTCTTCGGAAATTTCGTCGCCATCCGCGTCGGCATTCGCTTCGGGGGCGACCTCCACGACCACCGGCGTCTTGAGCCGGTGCAGGAGGGCGTTGACGATGGTGCCGCCCGCGTGGCCCGGGCCCGGATGCACGACCATGCCCGCGGGCTTGTCCACGATCCACAGCTGCGTGTCCTCGAAGAGCGTGGGCAGGTCGATGGCCTCGGCCTCCAGGTGGGCCGCGGGCGCGGCGATGACCGGGAGTTCCGTTTCCACCAGGTCGCCGGGGCGCAGCCTCACGCCGCCCTTGGTCACGGCTTCCCCGTTCACCTTGATCTCGCCCGTGCGGACGTGGGCATCCCAGCGGGCGCGGGGGATCTCGGGAAAGCGGTCGGCCAGGAAGCGGTCCAATCGGGGGGCGCCGTCCTCGGCACGCAAGCTGATCATCGAGACTCCTTGAGGGGGGCCGTGGCTTCCTTGCGGCGGCTCCAGAACAGCCAGAGGCCGAGGCCCAGCATCATGAAGCCCAGGCCCGTGAGCCGGCCCGTGCTGAGCCAGGCCCAGTTGAGCCAGCCCGTGCCGCGGTCCACGTCGCCGCGCCAGGTTTCGGTGACGACGCGGCCCAGACCCTCCACCAGGAAGTAGAGGGCGAAGATCTGCCCCTGGAAGACCCGCTTGGGCCGGGCCAGGAGGAGGACCGCCATCACCGCGAGGTTGGCGAAGGTGTTGTAGAGCTGCACGGGATGGAGCGGGATGCCGAGGGGCGTGCCGCTGAAGGCGTGGGCGATGGGATCGGTGAAGGTGGTGGCCCAGGGCAGGTGGCTTTCGGTGCCGTAGCAGCAGCCCGCCGAGAAGCAGCCCAGGCGGCCGATGGCCTGGCCCAGGGCCACGCCGGGCACCAGGGCGTCGCCCGTGAGACGCAGCGGCAGTCCCTGGCCCTTGCGCAGCTTCCAGAAGAAGACGGCCGTGGCGGCGATGATGCCGCCGTGGATGGCGCCGCCGGCCCGCAGGGTGGCGAAGGAGAAGACCTCGCGCAGGGGCGCGCCGTTGATGAGATCCACGATGACCATCAGGAGCTTGGAGCCCACGATGGCCGAGATGAGCATGGCCACGGCCAGGTCCGTGATGCCGTGAGGGTTCAGGTCATCCAGCCTGGCCTGGCGCTTGGCGAGCCCCGTGCCGGCGAAGAAGGCGATGGCCAGCAGCAGCCCGTAGGTGCCCAGGGGGAAGGAGCCGATCTCGAAGAGGACAGGATGCATGCTGGAATCCGAACGGATGAGTGACACTAGAAGACTGAAGAGGAGGCCCCATGTCCAAGACCGTGACGACCCTGACCGCGCAGGAACTGGCCGAACGTCTGGGCGGCACCTTGGAGCATTGTCCCCCGGATCGCCCGATTTCCGAAGTGAAGCCCCTGGAAGAGGCGGGGGCCTCGTCCGTGTCCTTCCTGGCCAACCCCAAGTACGCGGCCAAGGCCAAGGAGAGCGCCGCGGGCCTGATCTTCGTCGACGCCACGGTGGACATGGGCGACCGCCCGCTGCTGCGGGTGAAGCATCCCTACTGGGCCTTCGCCCAGGCCATCGGCTGGCTGCATCCGGAACCGACGCCCGCCTGGGGCCACGAGTCCGTGCATCCCACCGCCAAGGTGGGAGAGGCCTGTCGCATCGCACCCGGTGCCACCGTGGGCGCGCGCACGGTGCTGGGGAAGGGCTGCGTGCTGCACCCGGGCGTCCACGTGGGGGACGACTGCGTGCTGGGCGAGGGCTGTGAGCTCTTCTCGGGCGTCGTACTCTATCGCCGCACCCGCTTCGGCAACCGCGTGACGGTCCACGCCAACTCCGTGGTGGGCAGCGACGGCTACGGCTACGTGCTCGTCGAGGGCCGCCACGCCAAGATCCCCCAGGTGGGCTGGGTGGAGGCGGGCGACGATGTGGAGATCGGCGCCTGCGTCTGCATCGACCGCGGCGTGCTGGGCCCCACGCGCATCGGCACGGGCACCAAGATCGACAACCAGGTTCAGGTGGCGCACAACGTGCAGGTCGGCAACCACTGTCTGTTGGTGGCCCAGTCGGGCATCAGCGGCTCCACCAGGCTCGGCGACTACGTCACGCTGGCGGGCAAGGTGGGCGTGGTGGGCCATATCGAGATCGGCAGCCGCAGCGTGGTGGGCGGCAACAGCGTCGTCGCCAAGAGCCTTCCCGAGGGCAGCTTCGTGACGGGCTTCCCTGCGCGCCCCCACCGCGAATGGACCGAAGCCCAGGCCGCCCTGAACCGTCTGCCGCGCCTCATGAAGCAGTTGCGGAAGGGGTGAACGAAGATCAATTGAAACCGCGAATGACGCGAATGGACGCGAATGGAAAAGCACGGGAATGATTTGCCATGTTTCATTCGCGCGCCCGAAGGGCGATTCGCGTGATTCGTGGTTTTCATTGTTCTTTCTGATCTCGACTTCGAGATTCGGCTTCACTCGCCCAGGCAGACCCTGACTTTCTGGACGAGGTCGCCAGGATTGTAGGGCTTCTGGAGGAAGGAGATCGGGCCGTAGCGGTGCAGGTTGCCGGCCACGTCGGAGCTGCTGTAGCCGCTGGACAGCAGGACGGGCACGGTGGCGCCGGGGCCCTTTCCGGCGCGCAGTTCGGCGAGCACTTCCTCGCCGCTCAGGATGGGCATGGTCAGGTCCAGCACCACCAGCCGGACGCGGGCGGCCTGGTCGTAGAAGGCCCGCAGCCCGTCCCGCCCGTTGTTGGCGGTCTGCACCGTGAAGCCATAGCGTTCCAGGGTGGCGGAGGCGACGCTGCGCACGGCCTCCTCGTCGTCCACCACGAGGATCAGCCCCTGGCCCTGGTAGGCCTGGTCCGGTGATTCCTCCCAGGTGTTGCGCACGCTGGTCTGGCTCGAGCGCGGGAAGAGCAGGCGGAAGGAGGTGCCCTCATTGGGCCGGCTCGTCACCTGGATGGCCCCGTGATGACCGCGCATGATGCCGAGCACGGCGGCCAGGCCCAGGCCGCGTCCCGTGAACTTGGTGGTGAAGAAGGGATCGAAGATCTTGTCGAGGGTGTCGGGCTCCATGCCCGCGCCCGTGTCCGTGACATCGAGGTAGACGGACAGGCCCTCGGGCGGCGTGCCCGCCAGGCAGGGCGTAAGGGGGCCCGTCTCCATGGTGCCGATGCTGATGCTGATCCGGCCCGTGCGGTCGCCCAGCGCGTCCGAGGCGTTGGTGATGAGGTTCATGATCACCTGGCGGATCTGGGTGGCGTCGCCTTCGATCAGGGGCAGGCCCGGCTCGAAGTGGTGCTCCAGGTGGGCCTTCTTGGAGATGACGGTCTCCAGCAGGCTCTCCATTTCATCGACGAGGCGCGACAGGGAGATGGGCTCGATCTGGAACTTGCCGCGGCCCGAATAGGCCAGCAACTGGTTGGTGAGGTCCGCCGCGCGGGTGGCAGCCACCTCGATCTGGTGCAGGCGGCGCCGGATGGGGTTGTCCGCGGGCAGCTCCATGAGGGCCAGCCCTGCGTGGCCCATGATGCCCATGAGCAGGTTGTTGAAGTCGTGCGCGATCCCCCCCGCCAGCACGCCCAGGCTCTCCAGTTTCTGGGACTGCTGCACCTTCGATTCCATGAGCTGGCGGTCGAGCTCGGCCTGCCGCCGTTCCGTGATGTCGCGGGCGTTGACGACGATGCCGTGCACGCCGGGGACGTCGAGGGCGTTGTGGGAGACCGCCTCGATGAGCCGCGGCGTGCCGTCCTTGTGGAGGACGCGGATCTCGAGGGTCAGCGAGGTGCCCGGTGCCTTGGCCAGTTCACCCATGATGGCGGCGTACTTGCCCCGGTCTTCGGGGTAGATCAGGTCCACCACGGGCGTGCCGATCTTTTCGCCCTCCTGGTACCCAAGGATGTGCACCGCGGCGGGGCTGCTGTAGATCACCCGGCCCGACAGGTCGAGGATCACCACCAGGTCGAGGGCGTGCTCGATGATGGCCCGCATGCGGGATTCGCTGGCCTTCAGCTCCTGCTCCATGCGGTGGCGGTAGAGGGCCATTTCGATGGTGGAATGGAGGGAGCGTTCGTCGAAGGGCTTGAGCAGGTAGCCGTAGGGCGCGCTGTCCTTGGCACGGGCCAGGGTGGTCTCGTCGGCGAAGGCCGTGAGGAAGACGACGGGCATGCCCAAGGCCTGCACCTGACGGGCGGCCTCGATGCCATCCATACCCGCGCCCAGGGAGATGTCCATGAGCACGAGCGTCGGCCTCAGCCTGGCCGCCTGGACGATGGCGTCTTCGCCCGTGGAGGCGAGGCCCGCGACGCCGTAACCCAGATCCTGCAGGTGCAGCTTGAGGTCCATGGCCACGATGGCCTCGTCCTCGACGATCAGGATCTGCGGTTGGCTCATGGCTGGCGGACGGGTGGAAAGCTCAGGTGGAAGGAGGCTCCGCGGCGGCGCTCCAGTTCAAGGGCGCCGCCCAGCTGATCGGTCAGGGCCTGTACCAACTGGAATCCCAGCCCGCCGCGATCCAGCTCCACCGATTCTGGCAGGCCACGGCCCGAATCGGTCACCCGCAGGGAGATCCAGCCCCTGGCATCCCGTTCGAGCTGGATGTCCAGGCTGCCGCCCTCGCCGGGTGGGAAGGCATGCTGGAGGGCATTGGCCACCAGCTCGTTCAGGATGAGGCCGAGGGGGACGGGCGCGTCGGGGCCGATGTCCACCGGAGCCACGTCGACGCGCAGGTCGATGAGGGCGGGCACGCTGGCGTAGGTGCGCACCAGGCGTTCGGCCAGGGTGCGCACGTAGCCCGGCAGGTCGAGCTGCGAGAAATCCGGCGCGTGCTTGAGCTTCTGATGGATCAGCGCGATGGCCTGCACACGCTCCTGGGCCTCCTGCAGGGCCCGCTGGAGGGCCGGGTCCTCCGAGGTGGAGGCTTGCAGCCGCAGCAGGCTGGAGACCACCTGCAGGTTGTTCTTCACGCGGTGGTGGATCTCGCGCAAGAGGAGGTCCTTCTCCTTGAGGGTGGTTCGGAGCGCGTTCTCCTCCGCGTTCTTGTGAGCGTGGATGTCGAAGAGGAAGCCCATCACCCGGGCGTTGACCCGACCCTTGCCCTGGGCGGATTCCACTCCGCCCGCGGCCCGCACCCAGCGCTCCTCCCCTTCGGCCGTGCGCAGCCGGAATTCGAACTGGTGCACGCCGCTGTTGCGGCTCACCTCGAGGAGGAAGCGGAGGAATCCGAGCTGGTCTTCGGGATGGACCACCTCGCCCCAGAAGGGCTTGCCCTGCCACACGTCCAGCCCGTAGCCGAGCAGCGGCTCCACGGCGCGGCCCAGGTAGAGGCAACGGCCCGTCTCCAGGTCCATCTCCCAGGGGATGGCGCCGGTGACGTCCATGAGCTGGTTCAGGCGCCGGCTCCGGCGGTCGCGGACCTGCAGGGCTAGCTTCTGGGAATCCAGGGCGGAGCCGAGGAACAGCGAGGTTCCGAAGAGGATGCAGAGGAAGGATTGGATCCCCAGCTGCGCCCCGGTCGGCAGGTTCGTCTGGAGGATGAACAGGCTCAGGGCCAGGCTCAGGATCGGGAAAGCGAGGCTGATCGCCCGCAAGCCGCCGCTCACGGCCACCCAGGCCATGGGGAGGAAAAGCAGGTATTTCAGGTGGAGGGTGCCCGGCTCGCTGAACCGCACCACCACGGCCGCGCCCAGCGACAGGGCGAGGGCCTGGATTAGGAAGGCCCTGGCCCTGATGGCCGTGACCCAGGAACGGGGCGGGATCCATCCCAGGCTGAGCAGGGGCCGGAGCCACAGGAGCAGGGCGGGCCCCAGTGTGAGGATGCCCAGGGAGCCGCTCAGGAGGAAGGCCCGGAGACCGCCTGCCAGGTGGAACCCCTGCTGGGCGCCGATGGCGCGAAGCAGGGCGTAGACGGGAAGCGACGCGAGCAGGGGCCCCAGGAGGGCGAGGCCGAGGAATCCCGCCACGTCGGAGGTGTGGCGGAGGCGCGGCGAGAGCCTCGCCCGGCGGAAGGCCAGGGCGGCCACCGCATACCCCGACGCGTAGAACACGGCGATGGCCATGAGGGGCAGGGGTCCCAGGCCCAAGGGACGGAGCACCAGGTCGACGGGCAGGGGCGCGAGGATCACCGCGGGCCATACCTTCGGCCCGTAGTACAGCAGCAGCGCGACGCTCAGGGCCGCCGGGCAGTACCAGAGGTAGACGGGTTCGGGCGAGTTCAGGCCGCGGGCGCTGAGCTGGAGCAGCGCGTAGGCCACCCAGTACCCGGCGAGCACCATCCAGAGGGCCGGTCGCCGCGGGTGCCGTCCACGCAGCACCAGGGGCGTTCCCTGCGAAGGCGACTGCTGAAGGGGAAAGTCGCTCATGGCCTACCCCAGGGCCTGGATGGGCTGGGCCCCGGCCAGGGCCCGCAGGTCCGGCGAGTCCGGGGGAAGGGCGAGAATCTGGAGGTCCACAGGCCGCCCGAGGGATGCCAGTTCCGCCTCCAGTTCGGGACGCAGGGCCGCGATCTCATCTGGATGTGCGAGCCAGAGGCGCGCGCGCAGTCCGGCGCTGCGCTGTTCCAGACCGAGACGGACCTCGCCGAGGGTGCTGAAGGGCACGCTGAGAAAGACGCGGTGGACGGCGTCGGCCTCCCGCCCCGAGGCCTCCCCCTCGCCCTCGATCCAGATCCGCATGGGCTCGGCGCCGGGAGCCCAGGGCAGGGGAACTTCGAACCAGGCGGTGCCCTCCTTGGCCTGAAGGCGGTGGAAGGCCGATTCCGCGGGGGAGGCCGTGGGGTCGGACAGCGTCTTCATGGCCTCCTTCATCCAGGTGGACCAGGTCTCGGGCTGTTCGGCCACGGTGGCACCGGCCCGCAGCAGGTTGCGGAGCAGGTCCGCGAGGGGCGTCTGTGCGGCGCCCGTCTGCAGGCGCGCCATGAGCGGCGCCGCTTCGCCCTGAGCCAGCGGGGCGAGCAGGGCCGGGCTGGGCGGAGGGGTGGCGCGGATCACCTGCAGGCGCACGCCTGCGCCCTCGGGCAGGGGAAGGGCCTTCAGGGCCAGCGTGCTGCCCGGCGGGAAGGGCAGGCTGCCCTGGGCCTGCAGCTGCTTGCCATCGGCGGTGCGAAGCAGCAGGCCCTCGGGCAGCACGGCCTCCAGCGTGGCCTCGATGACCTGGCCGGCCAACGCGTTGGACAAGGCGCTTGATAAGGCCGGGGCGGACAGGGCCGCGGAGACCGGAATCCTCAGGGATCCCAGGATCGCGGGGGTTTCCATCAGATGCGGAAGTGCCGGCGGAGGTGGCCCGGGATGTCCGTCAGGGGGGCGATGACATCCACGCAGCCCCGTTCCACGGCGGCGCGCGGCATGCCGTAGACGACACAGGTCTCTTCGGATTCGGCGATCGTGTGGGCGCCCTTGCGCTTCAGTTGCTCCATGCCCTTGGCGCCGTCGGCGCCCATGCCCGTGAGGATGGTGGCGAGCACCTGGCCCTTGAAGACTTCGGCCACGCTGAGGAAGAGTACGTCGACGCTGGGGCGGTGCAGGGAGGACACGGGCTCGGGGCTCAATTCGACGCAGCCCTTGGGTCCGCGGGCGCCGTAGGTCATGTGGATGCCGCCGGGGGCGATGTAGACCGTGCCGGCCTTGAGGGGCTCGCCCTGTTCGGCCTCCTTCACGTGCACCTGGCAGAGGCCGTTGAGGCGGTCGGCGAAGGGCTTGGTAAAGGTGCTCGGCATGTGCTGGACGATGAGGCAGGGCACCGGCAGGCTGGCCGGAAGGGTGGGCAGGATGTCCTGAAGGGCCTTGGGGCCGCCGGTGGAACTGCCCAGCACGAGCAGCTCGGCCTGGGGCGAGCCGGCCAGGCCCGTACCCGTCGGGGCCGCGGGCTTGGCCGGCGCAACCGGACGGGCGGGCGTGCTTGGCGTCGGGTGGGTGGTGGGGGCGGGCGCAGGCGTGGCAGAGGGCCGATGGAAGCGCGGGCTCGTGGCGAGGCGCCGCACCTTCTCCTGAAGATCCTGCTGGATCTGCAGGATGCTCAGGCTGGCGAAGCCGCTCTCCTTGGGGATGAAGTCGAGGGCGCCGAGGGAAAGCGCATCCAGCGTGGCCTGGGCGCCCTCCTGCGTGAGGCTCGAGACCATCAGCACCGGCATGGGATGGTCCGCCATGATCTTCTTCAGGCAGGTGAGCCCATCCATGCGCGGCATTTCGATATCGAGGGTGACGATGTCGGGCTTGTGCTCCTGGATCTTCTCGAGGGCGTCGATGCCGTCCCGCGCGGTGGCGATCACGCGCAGGTCGGGGGCGTCCTCCAGCATCTTCTGGAGGGACTTCCGCATGAAGGGGCTGTCGTCCACCACCAGGATTCGGATCGTCATGGTCGGTCTCCCTAGGCCTGGAAAGCCACTTCGACGAAGGCCAGGGCGTGGTCCACTTCATCGTCGATGGAGAAGGTGAGTCGTTCCACGTCCAGGTCCTTGTGGAGGGCGCCGGCGAGCACCGCCTTGAAGGAAGGCAGTTCGTCGAGCGAGAAGAGCAGGCGTTCGTCGGCGGGCCCCATGGGGATGCGGGTGCGGACGAGCAGGTCGCAGAGGTGGATCAGGTTGGGCAGGAAGTCGTCGGCCTTGGGCGTGTGATGATCGCGGATCACTTCGACGATGGCTTCGGGGAAGGACCATTCCGCCGCGAGGAGGGATCCCGCCTCGGCGTGGTCCAGGCCGAGCACCTCGCGCTCGGCATCCACGAAGTAGGCGCCTTCCGCGACCTTCTGCATCACGCCGGCGTAGGCTTCGGGATAGCAGGTGTCGAGCGCGATCTTGCCGATGTCGTGGAGCAGGCCCGTGAGGAAGGCGGTCTCGGCCTGGCCGTGCCGCTTGGCGAGGACGCAGACGCCCTTGGCCGTGAGACCCACGGCGACGCTGTGCTGCCACAGCTTCAGCGCGTCGAGGTGGGCGCCGCCCCTCAGGGTCTTGATCACCGCGGCGCCGGTGCCGAGGTTGGCCACGGCATCGAAACCCAGGCGCAGCACGGCGGTGCGCAGGTCCATCACGGCCCCGCCGGCGTAGAGCGCCGAGTTGGCGAGACGCAGCAGGGTGGCGGAAAGGGAGGGATCCTTCGAAAGGATGCCCAGGATGCGGTCCACGGTGCAGCGCTCGTCCTGCACGGCCTCACCCAGGGCCACCACCGTCAGGGGGAGGCTCGGAAGGGTCTTGGCCTTCAGGCGCGAGGTGAACTGCTCCTTGGAAATCATCTTCAGAACTCCGCGATCATCGACTTGTCCTGCTCGATGGCCTGCCGCACGCCTTCCTTCAGGCCGTCCAGGGCTTCGGGGCCCAGCTGCAGGATCTCCATGGCCTGCATGGAGGCGCCCTCCAGGTGGTGGGGATCCCCGATGCCGACCTTCTCCTCCAGGGCCAGGTGGTTGGCCAGGGCGACGATGGCGGCCAGTTCGCGGTGAGCCTCCGGCGCGTGGATGGGGTCGTGGTGCGAACGCACGGCCGCCTGCAGGCTGGGGGCCAGGTTCCACTGGCTCACCAGCGCCTCGCCCACCATGGCATGGTCGAAGCCGAAGGTGTCGAGTTCGAGGTCGAGGCAGACGGTGTTCTCGTTGTAGACGGAGCGCAGCAGCGCGCCGTAGCGCTCGGGGAACTTCACGCCCATGACGGATTTCCCGATGTCATGCAGCAGGCCGCCGATGAAGGCCTCCTCCATGCGCGGGAAGCGCAGGCTCTTGGCGAAGGCGCGGCTGGCCACGGCCGAGACCAGGGCGTGCTCCCAGATGAGGCGCTCCTGCAGCCCCACGGTGCCGCGGTGGTAGAGGTTCTTGGCCGAACTGGCGATGACCACGCTCTTGATGGTGGAAAACCCGAGGGTCATGATCGCCTGAGTGAGGGTGGTGACCTCGCGGACCATGCCGAACATGGCGGAGTTCGAGATCTTCAGGATCTGGCTGGTGAGCGCCTGATCCATGGCGATGACCTTGCGCAGATCCTCGGCGTTGGCGTCGGGATCGGCGGACACCCTCAGCACCTGGGAGGCCACCTGCGGAAGAGGCGGCAGGTCTCCGAGGTTGGCGATGAGTTCTTGGGGGGTGATGGGCATGGTCTGACCTCTAAATCCGCTTCCGGTAACCCATGGCTTTGCTGAAGTGCAACAGCTCGAAACCGGTGTTGAAAGAGTGGATGCTTTCGCTGTGCCCGACCAGCAGGTAAGCCTTGGGGTGAAGCTGGCCGTGGAAGCCCTTGAGGACCTGCGTTTTCACGTTCTCGTCGAAGTAGATGAGGACGTTCCGGCAGAAGATCACATCATAGGTCCCCAGCTGCCGGTAGGCGGGGTAGTCCACCAGGTTGAAGTGGCGGAGGCTCGTGAGACGCTGCACCTCAGGCTTGACCTGGAAGAGGTCCTTGCCCAGCGGAATGAAGTGCCGCTGCAGCTGTTCCGGCGTCAGGTTCCGCAGGGTGTAGCTGTTGTAGACGCCGTCCTGCGCCTGGGCCAGCACCTTCTCACTGATGTCGGTGCCGAGGATCTCCACCGTGAAGCCGCGCAGCACCGTGTCCCGCAGGTCCTGGCAGATCATGGCCAGGGTGTAGGGCTCCTCGCCGCTGGAACAGGCCGCCGACCAGATGCGCAGGCGGCTCTGGCCCCGCTCCCGCGCCTGCTTGACGGCGTCGGGCAGCACGATGTTCTGGAAGGCCTCGATCTGGGGCGGGTTGCGCCAGAAACTCGTTTCGTTGGTCGTGATTTCCACGAAGAGGCGCTTCAGTTCGGTGGGTCCCTGGCTGCCCTGGAGCAGGGACAGGTAGTCCGCGTAGGACTTCAGCTTCAGCTCCGCGATCCGCTTGCTCAGCCGGTTTTCCAGGAAGTACTGCTTGGATTCGCTGAAGAAAATGCCCGACTTGGCGTAGATGAAGTCCCGGAGGCTCCGGAACTCGGCGAGGGTCATCTGCTGCTTGGCCTGGAGTGGATCCATCGGGTCATCCTGTCTGCGGGATCGGCCGGGGATTCCAGGGCTTGAATTTCCGCCGATTAGCCTTCCAGGATCACCACCGCCAGGGCCAAGTCCCCGTCATGGCTGACGCTGCCATGCAGGTGGCTGATGTTCCGGGCCGCCAGCAGATCCGCCAGGGCACCCACGGCCCAGAGGCGGCCGTTCACGTAGCGCAGCTCCTTCCAGGACCACCCGTCCAGGCCCGTACCCAGGGCCTTGCCGAAGGCTTCCCGCAGGGCCCACCGGCCCGCGAGGCGTTCGGGAAGGCGTTCGCGGTTTCCGCTCAGCAGGTAGTCGGCCTCATCCGGATGCAGGATGCGCCGGGCGGACTTATCCGCGCCGAAGCGGTCCACCATGTGGCGCCAGCGGCTGGGCGGGCAGAGATCCGTACCCATGCCAAGAATCATGTCAGGCTCCTGTTCCATGGACGAAGCGGCGGTTGAAACCAGAGTCATCCGCCCTCGTGTGGCCGTTGTCTTTATCGCCGTCCATCACCGGTTTCACTTTCTTTGTCCTCTTTTGGGGCACATCCAAGCATCAAAGCTCAAAAACAGGAACCAGTGATGAACGGTGATGGACAGTGATGAGACTGGAATGGCTGTGGGTGTTTTTTCAAAGTTCCCGCGCGAACCAGTGGTCGCAGCCCCCGTGGCCGGTCTGGCCCAGGGGCGAGCAGAGGGGTTTGAAGCCGAGCTTCGTGTAGAGCCGGATCGCCTGATCCATGCCCGTGAGGGTCTCCAGGTAGCAGGTGCGGTAACCCAGATCCTTGGCCACTACGAGGCAATGCTTCAGCAGCGTTTCGCCCATGCCCTGACCGCGGGTCTCGGGCAGGAAGTACATCTTCCGCAGCTCGCAGATGCCGGGATCACCGCCTTCGAGGGCGGCGACGCCACCGCCACCCACCACGCGGCCTTCGGCGTTGGTCACGACGAAGTAGGCGGCGCCGGGACCGGCGTAGGCCGCGCTCATGTGATCCACTTCGGGATCGTGCAGGGCGAAGCCCGGGCCGTCGGCGCCGAACTCGGGCATGACGGCGCGGATGATCGCCGCCACGGCGGCATCGTCTTCGGAGTGGATGGGCCTGAAGGTGAGCATGGGTTCCAGGTTACCCAAACCGGCGCATCCCGGCGCGATCCAGGCCAAGCTGGAGGCTGGAGGTGCCCATGGCCCCGCTCCTCTTTGCAGATCGTCTCCGGTCCGGGGCGCGCCTGCTCGGCACGCTGGTGCAGATTCCCCACCCCGAAGTGGCGCTGAGGCTGGCGCGCCAGGGTTTCGACTGGCTCTTCCTGGATGGTGAGCACGGTGGCTACGGACCCCCGGAGGCTGCAGCCACCCTGGCGGCCCTGGGCGGGTCCGTGCCCTGTCTGCTGCGGGTGCCCTCCCTGGATCCCGAGGTGCTCGAGGCAGCCGCGGGCTGTGGCGTCGCAGGCCTGATCCTGCCTCACGTGGACGAACCGGCACAGGCCGAGGCGGCGGTGCGGATCATCCGGGGCCGCGGCCTCGTGGTGGTGCAGGCCGAATCCGGGGAAGCGTTGCTGAACATCGGCGCCATCGCCCGCGTGTCCGGCGTGGATGTGGTCTTCATCGGCCCCTACGACCTGAGCGAAAGCCTGGGCATCCCGGAACAATTCCACCATCCCGTCTTCCGTGAGGCGGTGGCCGAGATCGCCCGCACCTGCCGCGAGGCGCGCATGCCCCTCGGCATCTTCCGCATGAGCGCGGCGGAGATGCGGCCTCACGAGGCGGAAGGCTTCACCCTGCTGGCCGTGGGCCTGGACGGCACCCTGCTGGAGGCCGGGGCGCGAGCCGTAATGGAGGAATTGCGGGCCTGAACCTACTCCGGCCAGTGATGCTTGGGATAGCGCCGCGACAGGCCCGGCCGAAGTTCTTTGTAGGCCCGCTGCCAGAAGCCCGCGAGGTCGGTGGTGACCTGGACGGCGCGCATGTTGGGGGCCAGCAGGTGCAGCACGAGCGGCACGGCGCCACCGGCCACGGCGGGAGATTTCTTCAGGCCCCAGAAATCCTGCAGGCGCGAGGCGATCCACGGCGGATCGTCCTCGTAGTGGACCTTGGTGGGGCGCCCCTTGGGCAGTTGGATGGCCTCGGGGGCCCAGGCATCCAGCAGGCGCAATGTCTCGGCCGGAAAGGCCTGGCGCAGGGCCGCGGGCCAGTCCACATCCTGCACCTCGCGCAGGGTCGTGCGCCCCGCGCAGGCGCCCGCCAGCAGCGGGCCGAGCAGATCTTCAGGCAGGTCCAGCTCGGGCCGGTGCCTTCGAAGGAAACCGAGTCGCGCCAGGAACCGCGCGGGCACCTCATCCAGCGGGCGGTCCCGCAGGGCTTCGGCCAGCAAAGCCGCCACGCGGGGATCGGAGGGATCCGCGGGTCCCCGGCTGGCGTCGATGCTGAGGCCGTCGTAGCGGATCTCCGAGCGCCGTTCCACGCGGCCCGCCGAAGGGTTGAAGGTCAGCTCGTCCACATCCTCCAGGCGCTCAGGGAAGGCATCCAGCAGCCAGTCCGCCTCGCAGCGGGAGGCCTGCCGGATGAGTGTCTGGCCACCCGTGCCCTGCTTCACGGCCTCGGCCTCCAGGGCCAGGATCAGGCCCGGCCGCCGCACGCGGCTGGAGGGATCCAGCTTGGCGCCCCCGCCGCCCGCGAAAGCGCAGGTTCCGTTGGCGGACAGCTGGCCCACGCGATCGGGGTAGGCCCTGAGCAGGGCTTTCAGCAGCCGCGTTTCCGCATCCGCGGGTTCCGCGGGCGAGGGCAGCAGTCGCGCGAGGGATTGCACGGCGCGCTTGGCGCGGTGGAGGGCGGCGGTGTCGAGTCCGGCGGCCCGGCAGGCGCCGGGTGCGAAGCCCGCGGCCTCGGCCTCCTCGAACTGATCGAGGCGCAGCAGCAGGTCCGAATCCGCGCCGTGGCCCGTCTTGGCGGGCGTGCGCTCCAGGCCTTGGCGCGCCGACAGGTTGCCCGTCTCCAACAGGGCCGCCGCGCGCAGCGCCAGCTGGGGGATGCCGAGATCCTCGCCCGCCACGGCGAGCCGGGCGAGACGCGGATGCAGGGGCAGGTCCGCCATGCGCCGTCCCGCGGGGCTGAGGGCGCCGTTCTCCAAGGCGCCGAGCCGCGTGAGCAGGGCTTCCGCCGAGGTCATGGCGGCTTCGGGGGGCGCCTCGAACCAGTCCAGGCCCGCGGGATCGGTGATGCCCATGCCGTGCAGGGTCAGCAGCGGTTCCGCCAGATCCGAGCGCTGCAGTTCGGGCGTGTCGAAGGCCGGGCGCGCCTGGAAATCGGCCTCGGTGTAGAGCCGCAGGCAGCGGCCGGGCCCCGTGCGGCCCGCGCGGCCCGTGCGCTGCACGCATCGGGCCTGGCTGATGCGCACGGTGCGCAGGCCCGAGAGGCCCGACCAGGGCGAATGGGAGGCCTCGCGACCCAGGCCCGAATCCACCACGGCGCCGATGGCGTCTAGGGTGACTGAACTCTCGGCCACATTGGTGCTGAGGATGACCTTGGGCGAGTCGCTGGCCTCGAGCGCGTGGGCCTGGGCCTCGGGCGACAGCTCGCCGTGAAGGGGGCGCAGGCTGAGACCGCGCCGCGACGCGACGGCTTCGCAGCCCTTCAGGCAGGCGCGGATCTCGGCGGCGCCGGGCAGGAAGACGAGGGTGTGCTTGCCTGATGCATCCTTGCCCAGACCCGCGCCGTAGAGGGTGTCCAGCGCATCGGCCACCTGCAGTTCGAGGGGGCGGTCATCGGGGCGGGACAGGAAGGTCGTCTCCACCGGATAGGCCCGGCCCTCGCTCTTCATCACCGGCGCATCGAGGTAGGCCGCCACGGGGCCCGCGTCCAGCGTGGCGGACATGACCAGCAGCCTGAGGTCGGGCCGGGATGCGTGCTGCAGGCGGCGCAGCAGGGTGATGCCCAGGTCCGTGTGCAGGTGCCGTTCGTGGAATTCGTCCAGCACCACGGCCGAGATGCCGCGCAGGGTGGGATCGCCGTGGAGGCGACGCAGCAGCAGGCCCTCGGTGACGAAGCGCAGCCGCGTGGCCCGGGAGACCTTCTGCTCGAAGCGCACGGCATAGCCTGCCCGCTGGCCCAGGGGTTCGCCCAGTTCCTCGGCCACGCGGGTGGCGGCCAGGCGCGCGGCGAGACGCCGGGGCTCGAGGATCCAGCATTCGGCCGCCCCTTGGTCACCCCCGCCATCCAGCAGGCCCGATTCCAGCAGGGCCGGGGGCACGCGCGTGGTTTTTCCTGCTCCGGGATCGGCCTGCAGCACCAGATTGGGGTTGTCGCGCAGGCTTTGCGCGATCTGCGGCAGCAGGGGGTCGATGGGAAGGGGCGGACGCATCCATTCAGCCTACCGGATCAGGCAGATCGCCTTTGGCGATCTGCCTATCGGTGCCGCATGGCGGCGCCGCTTTCCCGTGCAATGGCGTACAATGTGAAGTTTGGACGGGAGTGGTCATGGCAGGCGCGGAAACGGCGGGCGTGGGCGGCAAGGTGGGCACCGTGATGGATAGCCTGCGGGATGCCTACGGCGACACCCTGGTGGAGCTGGGCAACGAAGGCGCCAACATCATCGTGTTCGACGCGGATCTGGCCGGGTCGACCCGCACAAGCAAGTTCGCCAAGGCCTTCCCCGAGCGCTTCTTCAACATGGGCGCCGCCGAGCAGGGCATGGTGGCCGCCGCCGCCGGGGCCGCCACCACGGGTGTGGTGCCCTTCCTCAGCACCTTCGCCATGTTCGCCACGGGCCGTGCCTATGAGTTCGTGCGCCAGGCCGTGGGCGTGGGCCATCAGAACGTGAAGATCGTCGCCACCCACGCGGGCCTCACGGTGGGCGAGGACGGCGGCACCCACCAGTGCCTTGAGGATCTGGCCCTCATGTGCATGATCCCCGGCCTCACCGTGCTGTCGCCCGCCGACGCCATCGAGACCAAGCAGGCCATCCGCGCGGCCTACGCGCACCAGGGCCCCGTCTACGTCCGCCTCACCCGCGACAAGTTCCCCCGCATCCACGCCGAGGACTACCAGTTCCAGATCGGCAAGGGCGTCGTGATGCGCGAGGGCAAGGATGTGCTGCTGGTGGGTTGCGGCCTGGGCACCTCCATCTGTCTGGACGGTGCCGAGCTGCTGGCGGCCGAGGGCATCGAGGCCACCGTGCTGCACATGCCCACCCTCAAGCCCTTCGACCGTGAGACGCTGCTGGCCCTGGCCAAGAGGCACAAGGCCGTCGTCACCTGCGAGGAACACCAGATCCACGGCGGCCTGGGTGGCATCGTGGCGGAGATCCTCTCCGAGGCCCATCCCATGCCCGTGCGCCGCGTGGGTGTGAACGACCAGTTCGGCCAGAGCGGCAAGCCCGACAAGCTGCTGGAAGCCTACGGCGTCACGCCCAAGGCCGTGGTCGCCGCCGCCAAGGCCGCCCTCTGATGGCTACGGAGACCTTCCGCGCCAGCCGCTGGACCAAGGGCAACCATGTGTTCAGGACCGTCATAGAGGTCACGGATTCGGCGGTGGTGCGGCGGAAGCGATCCTGGTTCACGGTCAACGAGATCAGCATCCACCTCTCGAAGGTGGCCAGCATCCGCATCGATACGGGCCTGTTCTGGTCTGACATCCTCGTGGAAAGCACGGGTGGCAGCGATCCCCTCACCAGCCATGGACATTCGAAGGCCGATGCGCGCCGCATCAAGGAGCTCATCGAGACCGCCCAAAGCCGCCAGATGAAATGACCGGCGGCTGAAGTGAACGGGGATTGGGGAATAAACGGCCAAGCGCGCGGTTCTTTACTTCGCCCGGGATCGACCGATCAGAGGGGGTCCCTCGGATTTCCCTTACAGGCATGACCATGCAGGCAGCGACACCAGGGCCGCCAGGTGCGGAGACGCCGGGAAACCCTGGTCCTGGCGTGCTGGCTCCGGGCACCGAGATCGGTCGTTTCCAGATCCGAACCCTCCTGGGTCAGGGTGGCATGGGGGCCGTCTACCTCGCCTGGGATCCGGTGCTGGAACGCAAGGTCGCCCTCAAGTCCATCCGGCTGGGCGAGGATGGAAAGGCCGCGACGGCGGGCCGCTTCCGGCGCGAAGCCATGGCCCTCGCCCAGCTCAACCACCGGCACGTCTGCCAGGTGCACGATTGGGTCGAATCGGGGGGCAGCGCCTACATCGCCATGGAGTTCGTCGAGGGTGAGACGCTCGCAGCCGCGGCCCCGAAGATGGACCTGCGCCAGAAGCTCCTGGCCCTGCGCGCCATCGCCTACGCTCTCGAGGCGGCCCACGCCAAGGGCATCGTCCACCGGGACCTGAAACCCAGCAACGTGATGATCGACGGGGCCGGGCAGATCAAGGTGCTGGATTTCGGCCTCGCGCGGCTGGTGGATTCGGCCTCGGCCAAGGGTGACCTTCCTACGGGAAAGGATGTGCCCAACCTCTCTCTGCTGGCCCTGCCTGGAGGCGATGGGGCCACCCTGGTGGAATCCGCCGCGCCCGAGGATGGCGACAAGACCAGCCAGGGCAGCGTGGGGAAGCCCGACTCTTTCGTATCGAGCTGGGGGGAGATGACCGAGGTCGGGGTCTTCATGGGCAGCCCCATCTACGCCTCTCCCGAGCAGATGGGCGGCAAGCGGGTGGGCCCACCCAGCGATGTCTTCTCTCTGGGCGTCGTGGCCTGGGAACTGCTGCTGGGCGATCACCCCTTCCCGGGGGAGGGGCGCGTCCGGATGACCGCGACGGTTCACGGGGAACTGAAATCGCTGCGGGGGCGGAAGCTCCCCCGGCGTCTGGCGGCTCTGTTGCGGTCGATGCTTCAAGGGGATGCCCGGTTGCGTCCCACGAGCCCGCAGGTGGCCACGGCGCTCAGCAAACAGCTGAACCGGAATCCGGCGGCCCGATGGGCGATGGGCGCCGCCGCCCTCGCGCTGGTGATGGGCCCGGGCTACTACCTGTTCGGCCGCAGCATCATCGCGGACCTGGGCAAGGAGCAGGTGCCCAGGCTGGCGGTCATGCCCATCCGCAATGCCACGGGAGATCCGAACCTCGACGCCCTCGTGGGCGTGGGCATGACGGAACTGCTGTCCATCGCGCTGCATGGGTCGCCCAGCATGGTGGTGATGGAACCCGAGGCCGTGGGCCGCGTGCTCACGGGCCTGCGGATGAACGCATCCGAAGCGCTGGAACCCGCGGGTCAGGCCCGGATCGCCCAGGCCCTCGGCGCGCGGCTGCTGCTGCGCGGCACGCTCCGCCAGGAGGCCGGGGGGGCGGTCGATGTGCTCAGCTACGAACTGGTGGACGGCACCGGCAAGGTGCGCGCCTCGGGCCTCGCCCGCGCGCCGCGCCAGGCCTCCTTCGCGCCCTACGCGCTGGTGGATCCCGCCGCCCATGACCTGCTGCGGAAGGTGGATCCGCTGCGGTCCGCCGCCACCCAGAGTGCGCCGGTTCCACCGGAGGTGTTCGCCATCTACGCCAACGGGAAGGCCCTCTTCCTCAAGGGGGATTTCAAGGGCAGCGAAGCCTACCTGAAGGAGGCGGCCATGAAGGCGCCGGCCTTTTCCAGCGCCGTCTCGGGCTATGCCGCCTGCCTTCGCCGCCTCGGCCGTGAGCAGGCCGCCATCGTCACCAACTGGGCCCTCATGTCGGCGAAGGCCACGGGGGACCGCTGGGCTGAAGGACGCACCCTGGGTCTGAAAGCCTACCTGGCGAAGGATCTGGGCCAGCTCGACGAGGCCCAGCGGCTTCGCGAGGCCTCCCTCGCCCTGGCCCAGTCCATCGGCGACCGCGATGGCGAGACCATCGCCTACAACCACCTGGGCCTCATCGCCGCCGAGCGTGGCCGCTACGCGGAGGCCGACCGGTTCTACGGACAATCGCTCCAGTTGAGCCAGGCGACCGGCGACAAGGTGTACGAATCGCTCGCGCAGAACAACCTCGCCAACCTGGCCCTGAAGCGCGGCGACCTGGGCACCGCCGAAAGGCTCTACCGCACCAACCTGAAGCTGCAGCAGGCCCTCGGCAACCGCTGGGGCGAAGGGCTCGCGTTGAACAACCTGGGCGTGGTGGCACTGACCGCGCGCAACCTTCCAGATGCCGAGGCCCTGCTCACCAAGGCCCTTTCCGCGCGGGAGGCCGTGGGCGACAAGGCCGGGCAGGCCACCTGCCTGAGAAACCTCGGCATTCTGGCCCTGATGAAGGATCGGCTGGCAGAATCGGCCGCCTTTCACACGCGTGCCATGGAACTGGCGCAGAAGCTGGGACTCCGCACCATTGAAGCCGAATGCCAGTTCTACGTCGCGGAGCTGGATCGGCTCCAGCGTCGTTTCGTCCAGGCCCGAGGGGGCTACCAGAGGGTGATCGAGCTCCTGCCGGAGGGCGTGACGCCCGAGGTCCGCGCCAATGCTCAGGCCGCACTGGCAGAGTGCCTCATCCTCAAGCCTCGGCCCGACCTGAAAGAAGCCGCGAAACAGCTGGAGGGCCTCGGGTCTGAATATGACGCCTCGCCCTATGTCCACCGAGCCAAGGCCTGGTTCGCCTTCCAGTCTGGCCTGCGCGATGCGGCCCTGACCGAGCTGGAGCAGGCCATGGCGGATCCCCAGCGGCAGGCCCCCGAGATCCGCGCCGAACTCGATCAGACCCGGGCCTTCTTCCTGGCGAAGCCCGCCCGCTGATCAGCCCGGATTTCAGCCCTTGGCGGTGCCCGCCAGTTTCGCCGCCACAGCCTTCAGGTCATCATCCGGCGACAGGTGGTGACGCACCTCCACGTCGCCGCGCTTCATGGCCACGCAGATCCTTCCGAGGGGACAGTTCAGGAGGCAGGATTCCCGTACGACCTCCAGTCCCTGAAGTCGCTTGCGGCTCAGGAGCAGGCGTGTCAGGCAGACCAGGGCCTCGGTCATCGCCTTGCCCAGCCGGGGTCGTCGAAGGGCATGGCGTTCGCAGTCGGCGCAGATGGTGAGGGTGGGGGGCATAGATACAAAGATATCGCATCTTTGAATGTTTTTTCATGGTGATGCGATCCGCCCGGGCCTGACTCACTCGAAGTGCGGCGCCCGCTTTTCGAGGAAGGCCGCCAAGCCTTCCTTGGCGTCCGGATGGCGCATGGCGGCTTTCATCTGGGCGCCCTCGGCTTCGAGGCGGCGGCGGAGGCTGTCCGCATCCAGGCCCTGGTTGCGCAGCAGGGTGGTCTTGATGCGGGCGAAGGTTTCGGCGGGCCCTGCGGCGAGGCGGCGGGCCAGGCTTTCCACGGCGCCCTCCAGCTGGTCCGCGGGCACGACCTGGTTTACGAGGCCGAGGGCTTTGGCCTGGGAGGCGTCGAGGGTGTCGCCCGTCATCATCAGTTCGGCGGCGATGGCGGGATTCACCAGACGCGAAAGGCCGACGCTCCCGCCCCAGTCGGGGTGCAGGCCGATCTTCACGAAGGCCATGCTGAATTTGGCTTCCGGTGTGGCGATGCGCAGGTCCGCATCGAGCGCCAGGCTCATGCCCGCGCCGGCCGCAGGCCCCTGCACGACGGCCACCACAGGCTTGGGCAGCGTGGCCAGGCCGTGGGCCACGGAAGCGCCCAGATCCAGCAGGGTTTCCATTTCCTCCCAGCGGCCTTCGGATAGCGCCTGGGCCATCCAGCCGATGTCGCCGCCCGCGCAGAAGGCCCGCCCCGCACCCCGCAGCAGCAGCACTTTCACGTCGGGTTCGGCGGCCCGGGCGAGGGCATCCTCGAAGCCCGCCTTCATCTCGGGCACCAGGGCGTTCAGTTTGTCCGGGCGGTCCAGCGTCAGCGTGGCGATGCGGCCGTGGATCTCGAAGCGGATGGACATGGTCACTCCAGCACATGAAAGAACGCCCCAGCGCGAGCCGGGGCGTTCTCAAGGGTACGACAGGTGGGATTTAGAAGGTGACCTTCACGCCGAAGCGCACCCGCCGGCCGCGCTGCCAATCCGTGGCGTAGCCGTAGCGTGGATCGGGGTTGCCGCCCGAATCCGTCGCCTGCTGCAGGACCCGGGTGGCCATGCGGGAGTTGGCCAGGTTGTAGACATCCACCGTAGGACTGACCTTGACCTTGGGCACGATGTTCCAGGAGTAGTCCAGCTTCAGGTCGATGTTGTTCGTGGCTGGGGTGCGGCCGTACTGACCGAGGATCATGTTCTCAGGCGTGGCATTGCCGTAGCCGCCCACGTCGGGGAGGGGCGGGTTGCTGGAGGAACCGTCGTCGAAGCGGCTGATGGGCGTGCCGGTCTGATAGGACCAGTTGATGCCGCAGGTGAAGACGCCGGGGCCCAGATCCCAGTTCCGGGAGGCGAAGAGTTTGGCGATGTGGGTGCGGTCCAGGGGCAGGGGACCGTAGCCCACGTACGGCCATTCGTCGAAGGAGGCCGTGATGCTGGCGTCGGCCTGGCCGTTGCTGGAGGTGACCAGTCCCTCGTAGTTGCCTTCGGAGCGGCTCCAGGTGTAGCTGAAGCTCAGGTAGGAACGCTTGGTCTGCTTGACGAGGGTGAAGTCCAGCGAATCATAGGTGTTCTTCGCGGGATCGAAGTAGGTGGGCACGTTCGAGTAGTGCTGGCCGCTCTGGTCGGTCCAGGAGACGTTCCGGCCGGGGTTCCAGAGGATGGCGCGTTCCTGCAGATCGTAGGCGTAATTGGTGCCGGGGTCGCCGAGGGGGCCGCGGATGGTGCTGTCTTCCAGGATGTTGTCCATGGTGCGGTGTTTGCCATGGATGCCTACCGTCAGGCCTTCCTGGATGGTCCGCTCGTAGCCGAGGGTGTACTCCGTGCGGCGGGGCAGCTTGGTCCCTTCGGCGATGGGATCGCGCGAGTAGGGCGTGGCGAAGTCCGTGACGCCTGGCGTGCCCGAGTAGGTGCCAACGCCAGTCGAGCTGTAGACGAAGGTCTGATTGCCCGAGCCGTTGGTGTAGCGGTTCCGAAGGTAGACTTCGTTGCCGTAGACGCGGGCCGCCAGGCGCTGGGGAACCTGCTCGAAGTAGCGCGCGAAGCTGCCGCTCACCTTGGTCTTGCCATCCTTTTCGGGATCCCAGGTGAAGCCGATGCGGGGCTGGGTGTAGTCCGAGAAGTTGTCGAACTTCATGAAGGTCACGCCATGGGGATCCTTCTGGGCCTGGGTCTCGTAGCGGACTCCGTAGAAGACCTTGAGGTTGGGCGTGAGGTCCCAGGTGTCCTGGATGTAGTAGGCGTTGAACTCGGCCTTGACGGTGGAATCGTCGGTCTGCCAGCGCTTGTCGATGCGGTCTCCCGCGGCCCGGATGATGTACCAGCCGCCTCCAGAAGTGGCCGCCGTGCGGTGGTAGTCGGATTGCAACGTGGAGGCGCCGAACTTGAGGCTATGGCTGCCCAGGATCCAGCTGAGATCGGCCTTGAACTGGGTGGTCTTGCCTTCCTCGTTCGGGTTGTAGCGGCCGAAGCCCCCCCGGATGTAAGGGTTCTGCTGTTGGAGGGGAGTGCCGGTTCCGCCGCCGCCGCCGTTGTACCAGTGGCTATCCAGAATCTGACCGAGGTTGGGGCTGCCGAGGTCCACCGTGTCATGGATTTTGGCCAGACCACCTTTCACGCTCATCACCAGATTGCTCTGGATGGTCCAGTCGTAGACGAGGCTGTAGTTGCTCGACGTGATGGTGTGCTTGAAGGAGGTATCCGCGTCGCCGAACTGCGCCGTGCGGTCATTGGGCGCATCGTCCGTGACCGTGTTGCCGAAGTAGCTGAAGGTCAGCTGCTGGTCCGTGTTCAGGAAGTAGTTGACCTTGGCGGTGACGCTGGTGTCGGTCTCCTTGCGCTGGCCCACTTCGACATCGGTGAAGTTTTTGAAGGGGTCGGACTTGCTGCCGATGGAATTGAGGCCCACGAAGTAGAAGAGCTTGTCCTTGATGAAGGCGCCACCGGCAGTAGCACCGATCTCGGTGCGTTCCCGGGCGGCGCTGTCGCCGTTGTTGATGGGATCGCGCACGGGTGGGCCCGCAAAGAGGGCGGCCTGTGTGAAGTAGCCGTTTTTCTTGTTCACGGCCTGCATGCTGAGGGGTTCGAAGCTCGTCCAGGCAGAGCCCCGGAAATCGTTGGAGCCCGACTTGGTGACGACGCTGAACACGCCGCCAAGGGCGCTGAATTCCGGCTTGTAGCCGCCGGTCTGCACGTCGATGGATTCGATGAATTCCGTGGGCAGGTTGGTGGCCGTGCCGCCGTAGCGGAAATCGTTCGTGACGAGGCCGTCGACGATGAAGGAGTTTTCAGCACCGGAAGCGCCGTTGATGGAGATGCCGAGGCCCGGCACGCTGCTGCCGAACGTGGTGCCGCCGCTGGCGACGCCCGGGGAGAGGAAGGCGAGTTCATTGGCCGTGCGGCCTGCGGGAATGGCGGAGAGTTCATCAATGCTGACGTTGAGGCCGGTGGTCGTGCTGTTGGCGTCGACGATGGAGGCGGTTCCCACCACTTCGACGGTGGCGCCGCCTTCCTTGGGCAGCTTGAAGTTCAGCACCCGGGATTCATTGATGCCGAGGACGACGGATTGGGTGCCCGAGGTGTAGCCGGCCTTGGTCACCGTGACCTGCCAGGTGCCCGCGTTCATGAGCCCGGCGTGGAACTTTCCCTCCGCATCGGTCGTCGCGGTCCGGGTGACCTGGAAGGAGGTCATCCGGATGATGGCCCCGGCGAGGGGTGCTCCCGAGGTGTCGGTCACGACGCCCTGGAAGGCGCCCGTGGTGGCCGTCTGGGCGTAGGAGATGGTCGCGCCGCTCGCCAAGAGGACGGCGACGGCCGTCAGCTTCGAGAAAGAGAACCTCATAGGTAGACTCCTGTCATGGCGCGGCTAGAACCGCGCAAGTGGGAACCAGGTTTCCTCCGCGATCCCGGGCCCGGGGGAGCCCAGCAGGAGCGGGAGTCAAAGCCCATCGATATCGGCCTCAGGCCTCCGAGTGGGAAAGAAGAACAAGGGGGTAGTGGTGCGTGATTAGATCACATTTCCAGAAAGAAGGAATAAAAAATGAGACCCGTTCTTCATTGAAGATATATGCGTTATCTACAGTGCTGGCGCGGGTCTTCGCGCAAGCGTTCCGATGACGGTGCGTTGAAGGCTACGGGCGGCCCGCGGCCTCGCGGATGAAGGCCCGGAACAGATCGCGCGCGGCGTCTCCGGCGGGGCCCTTGAGCGTGACGAGGTTCTCCGGGTGCCACTGCACGCCGAAGACCCAGCGCCTGGGATCGATGGCTTCGATGGCCTCGACGATGGGGCCGGTTTCCGTGTGGGTGGTATCCAGGTGCCAACCCACGGCCGCGAGGGGCGGCGCCACATGCTTCACGGCCTGGTGGTGGCGGCTGTTCACGAGGAAGACATCCTCGCCCAGCAGGCTTCGCAGGCGGGAACCGGGAGCCAACTGGACGCGATGGTGCATCTCTGGAACGTCGGAGGTGCCATGCTGATGGCGCGTCGGCTCGCATCCGTAGTGGTCGGGAATGTCCTGGATCAGGCTTCCGCCCAGGGCCACGTTGAGCACCTGCTCGCCGCGGCAGATGCCGAGGATCGGCAGGTCCCGCTCCCAGGCGGCGCGCACGAGGGGAATTTCGAAGGCATCGCGATCCGCGTCCACCTCGGCCTTGGGATGCAGGGGCTCGTCTCCGTTCCAATGGCAGGGATGGATGTCGTAGCCGCCCGTGAGCAGGAGGCCCGCGACCTCAGCCAGGTCGGGGAGGGGATCCCCGGGGGCCACCAGGTGGATGGGGCCGGTCCAGCCGGCCATGCCGAGGGCGGGAAGGTAATGCTTCTCTGCACCGGACTTGTTTTTGCAGCTAAGGAGGAGCTTTGAGTTGCCGCTTGACATGACTTTCCCTCGGCGGAATCCTCAACACCCTACCACCCCCTCAGATGGTCTGAGTCGACGGTGAGGCGGAGAGCTCCGCCGATACATAAGGAGGACGTCATGTCCGGTTCATTGAACAAAGTCATGCTCATCGGGAATCTGGGCCGCGACCCAGAACTGAAGGCCACGCCCTCGGGCCAGAGCGTCGCCCGCTTCTCTGTCGCCACCACCGAGACCTGGAAGAACCAGTCCGGCGAGAAGCAGAGCAAGACCGAGTGGCACAACATCGTCGTGTGGGGCAAGCAGGCTGAGATCGCCGAGAAGTACCTGCGCAAGGGCAAGCAGGTGATGATCGAGGGCCGCATCCAGTACCGCGAGTACACCGACCAGGCCGGCGTGAAGAAGACCGCTTGCGACATCCGCTGCGACAACTTTGTCATGCTTGGCCGCATGGATGAGGGCGGCGGTGGGCGTGATTCGGGTGGTTACGGTGGCCGCGCCTCCGGTGGTGGTTCCCAGGATTTCGAGGATCACGGCGCCCCCAGCCCCGCGGGCGGCGGCAGCTTCCCGGATGACGACATCCCGTTCTGATCGGCCTCCCCACCACGCAGAAACGGCGCCGTTCGGCGCCGTTTCTGCGTGGGCTTCCCGGCCTTACTGGGCTGGCTTGCCGTCCACCATCATCTTCTCCTGGGTCATGGTGGTGGCCTTCACCTTCCAGTCATTCCCGTCTTTCACCCAGGTCTCGTCGTAAGCCTCTTCCCCGGCGATCTTGTGGGGTGCGTCCTTGGGCCCGAACATCGAGATGCGGTCCACGATGTCGAAAGACCAGGTTTCACTGACCTTCGCATGGGCCTCCGCGCCATCCACCGTCACGCTGTGCACGGTGTGGACGTGCTTGTGGGTCTTCTCGAGACAGTCCATGAGGCCCTTCATGAAGGTTTTGAGTCCGGCGAAGTCGCGCTTCGTGCCGTCCTTTTCCTGGTAGGCGATATCCGCCGTGAAATGAGACATGAAGCCATCCAGATCCTTGTGGTCGAAGGCCTTGGCGAAGGCGGTGTGGGCCTTCTGGAACTGGGCCTTGAGGACGGCGGCTTCGGGGGCCTTGGTCTCGCCCGCGGCGAGGATCTGAAGGCCCGCGAGGACGAAGGGAAGGGGGGTGCGCATCCGCATGGTTCCTCCTGTGGAAGGTGGCGGTGAAGCGACTTGGTGGATTTGGAGTGCTGAAAGGATGCTGTTGCTACAACTGGGTCGTCAAGAAAAAAGAGTGATAGAGCTGCTGATGAGTATTCAGCCCTCTAAGAAGAGAGCAATGGTGCGAGCGCGGCTTCGTCCTGGGGCGGACCGGCGCCATGCGGTAACATGGAGGGTTCCGGAGAAGCCATGCTCGCAGTTCAAAATGTCACCATGCGCTACGGCGCGAAGATCCTTTTCGAGGATGTCACCACCACCTTCAACCCGGGCCGGCGCTACGGCCTGACGGGTCCGAACGGGGCGGGAAAATCCACGTTCATGAAGATCCTCGCGGGTGAACTGGAGCAGCAGCAGGGCAATGTGATCCGCCCCCGCAAGATGGGCATCCTCCGTCAGGACCAGTTTGCCTTCGATCAGTTCCGCGTCATCGACACGGTGATCATGGGCAATGCGGGGCTCTGGAAGGCGCTGCAGGAGCGCGACGCCATCTACGAAAAGGCCGAGATGACTGACGAGGACGGCATGCGCGTGGCCGAGCTCGAGGGCATCGTGGCCGACGAGGATGGCTATACCGCAGAAAGCGATGCGGCCGTGCTGCTCGATGGCCTGGGCATTCCCGAGGCGCTGCACGAGCGCAAGATGAGCGAGCTGCAGGGCGGCCAGAAGGTGCGCGTGCTGCTGTCCCAGGCCCTCTTCGGCAACCCCGAGGCCCTGCTGCTGGACGAGCCCACCAACCACCTGGATCTGGACTCCATCCACTGGCTGGAGGAATTCCTCAGCCGCTACAAGGGCACCGTGGTGGTCATCTCCCACGACCGCCACTTCCTGAACAACGTCTGCACCCACATCGCCGACATCGACTACCAGACGATCATCCAGTACACCGGCGGCTACGACGACATGGTCATGGCCAAGATCCAGGTGCGCAGCCGCATCGAATCCGAGAACGCCCAGCGCGAAAAGAAGATCGCCCAGCTGAACGAGTTCATCCAGCGCTTCGCCGCAGGCACGCGCAGCAGTCAGGTGAACAGCCGCCGGAAGGAAGTCGAACGCCTCCAGCCCAGCGACCTGGCCCGCAGCAACATCCAGCGCCCCTTCATCAAGTTCAACCAGGCGAAGCCCGGCGGCCGCTACGCGCTGGAATTCGAAGGCGTGAAGAAGGGCTACGACACCGATAAAGATGGGACAGGGGGGCGTCACGAAGTCATCAAGGGCTTCTCGGCCATGGTGCAGCGTGGCGAGAAGGTGGCCCTCATGGGCCGCAACGGCATTGGCAAGACCACGCTGCTCAACGCCCTGCTGGCCAACGCGCCCCAGGTGACCGAAGCCGGCCTGAAGCTCGATGCGGGCGAGGTGAAGTGGGGCCACGAAGCCAACGTGGGCTACTTCTCCCAGGATTTCGCGGAAAGCATCCCCAAGGGCTACGAGCTCGTCACCTGGCTGCACCAGTTCGATCCCGACGCCACCAAGGAGCAGATCCGCGGCGTCATGGGGCAGATGCTCTTCCGCGGCGAAGAAGGCAACAAGATGACCGACGTGCTGAGCGGCGGCGAGTCCTGCCGTCTGCTCTTCTGCAAGCTGATGCTGCAGAAGCCCAACATCCTCGTGCTGGACGAACCCACCAACCACCTGGATCTGGAAGCCGTCATCGCCCTCAACGACGCCCTGCAGCGCTACGAGGGAACCATCCTGCTGGTGACCCACGACGAGGACATCATCGACGAAGTTGCTACCCGCATCTGGCACCTCACGGATGACGGCATCGAGGATTTCAAGGGCACGTACGCCGAATACAACGCGCCCACGGGACGCTGAAGTCCCCACCGGGTCGTAGGGGACCGCATCCCCCGACTTGCGGGTCAGGGTTTGTCTGCCCGCGGATCAGCAGGTGCAAGGCTAGTTAGGTGTTTGTTTTTAACAACTTATTTGCAGTTCTTGCCTAGTGGAAAGAACAATCTATATTGAGTCCGGGTCTGTCTGTATTCAAACCCGGAAAGCGAGCGATCCGTGACGCTGCGGCATGGAACCAAGGAGGCCTCCTCGGAGGAATCGCTCGGCTCCGATAAGCACTCCAGGCCCCTTTCGCGCGTGGCCAAGGCCATCCGGGAATTGGAGGATTTCAAGCGCGCGCTCGACGAACACGCCATCGTGGCCGTCACCGATGCGCGCGGGCGCATCACCTACGTGAACGAAAAGTTCTGCGCGATTTCCAAGTACAGCCGGGAAGAGCTGCTGGGCCAGGATCACCGGATCATCAACTCGGGCTATCACCCGAAGGCGTTCATGACGCTGTTGTGGCGCACGATTCTCAGTGGCAAGGTCTGGAAGGGCGAGATCCAGAACCGCGCGAAGGACGGCAGCTTCTACTGGGTGGACACCACCATCGTTCCCTTCCTCGGGGAGGACGGGAAGCCCGTGCAGTTCGTCGCCATCCGCGCGGACATCACCCAGCGGAAAGAAGCGGAAGAGGCCCTGCGCCAGTCCCAGAAACTGGAAAGCCTGGGCGTGCTTTCCGGTGGCATCGCCCACGACTTCAACAATCTGCTCACCACCATCCTGGGCAACGCGAACCTCGGAGCCATGCGGCTTCCGCCGGAAAGCCCGGCCCAGCCCTTCCTGCAGCAGATCGAGCAGGCCACGCTGCGGGCCGCGGATCTGACCCGCCAGTTGCTGGCGTACGCGGGGAAGGGCCGCCTGCAGGTCATCGAAGTGAACCTGAACCGCCTGGTGCTGGAGATGACCCAGCTCCTCACGGTGTCGATCTCCAAAAAAGCGGTGGTGCGCTACGACCTGGCGCCCGAGCTGCCCGCCATCACCGCCGACCCCTCCCAGGTGCAGCAGCTCGTGATGAACCTCGTCACCAACGCCTCGGAGGCCATCGGGGATGAGAACAGCGGCCTGATCACGGTGCGGACGGGTGTCCAGACGGTCGACGAGGCCTATGCCGCCGGCCTGCTTCCCACCCTGCCTCTGGCTTCCGGAAGCTACGTCACGCTCGAGGTGAGCGACACCGGCTGCGGCATGACACCCGAGGTGCGGGAGCGGATCTTCGATCCCTTCTTCACTACCAAGTTCACGGGCCGCGGCCTGGGCCTGTCCGCCATGCTGGGCATCCTCCGCAGCCATCACGGCAGTCTCAAGGTCTACAGCGAACCGGGACACGGCTCGGTCTTCAAGCTGTTCCTGCCTGCGCTCCATCGGGAAGACGAGGCCATCCCCCCGCCGGCTCCGACCGGTACGGAGTGGCAGGGGCATGGAATCCTGCTGGTGGTCGACGATGAACCCACGGCCCGCGCCGTCGCCCGGGGGCTGGGAGAGCGGCTCGGGTTCCAGGTCATGGAGGCCTCGGACGGCGCGGAAGCGCTTTCCCTGTTCGAACTGCGCCACTCGGAAATCAGCGTGGTCCTGATGGATCTCACCATGCCCAACATGGATGGCGGCCAGGCCTTCCTGCTCATGCACGAGGTGGACCCCAAGGTTCCCGTCGTGCTGACCAGCGGGTACAGCGAGCAGGAGATCCTTGCGGAATTCATGGGCAAGGGCCTTGCGGGCTTCCTGGCCAAGCCCTACCAGAGCAGCCAGTTCCTCAAGATCCTCCAGGCCGCCCTGACGGGCGCCTAGTCGTTTTCAACCGGCACGGCCAGCAACATCCTGAGCACCTCCTCGGCCACCTTCAGCCCGACGATGGCGGGCATGTACGAGATGGTGCCCACGGGCCTGCGCGCGCGCCCGGGGCCGCGGTGGGCTTCGATGTCGAGCGGGTTGGCGGGGCGCTTGTTGTCGGCGGGTTCAAGCGAATAGACGCAGCGGATGCCCTTGGTGATGCCGACCTTCCGCAGCTCCTTGCGCACCCGCGCGGCCAGCGGACAGATGCGGGTGTGGCTGAGGTCGCCCACGAAGAGCTGGCTGCTGTCGGTCCGGCCGCCGGCGCCCATGGCGGTGATGATGGGGATCCCCTGCTCGTGGGCCGTGCGCATGAGCGCCACCTTGCAAGTCATGGAGTCGATGGCGTCGATGATGACGTCGGGACGCGGTTCCAGCAGGTCCGGCAGCGTGTCCGTATGGATGAAGGTGACGCGGGGATCCACGTCGCAGTCGGGATTGATGTCACGGACCCGCGCCGCCGCCACCTCGGCCTTGTGCTGTCCGATCGTGGAGCGCAGCGCGAAGAGTTGGCGGTTGAGGTTGCTGGGGCCGACGACATCGTGATCCACCAGGCGCAGATGGCCCACGCCCGCGCGGGCCAGGGCCTCCACGGCGAACGATCCCACACCGCCCAGGCCGAAGACCGTCACCCGCGATGCGCGCAACCGGTCCAGGGCCGCTTCTCCGAGCAGAAGCTCACTGCGGGAATACCACCTCATGCCATCAGCTCCTTGAAACACCGCCGGCCATTCTCCCAGGCCTGCGCCGCCAGGTCGTCGGCGTGGACCCCACGGATCTGGGAGGCCGCGTGTACCACCTGGACCAGGTCCGCCGTGCCGTCGGTCTCCAGCAGCAGAAGCCGGCTGTCCACAGAGAGGAGGGATTCACGTACCTTGACCCGCTCCGGGTTCAAGAGCTCGCCGGAAAAGGACAGAAAGACGCCCATGGCCTGGAGGGACCGCGCCGTTTCGGGGCTGCCCGAATAGGCGTGGACCATGGCTCCCGCCGCAGGCACGCCTTCTTCGCGCAGCAGATCGATAAGGGGCCCCCAGGCGCGGACGGCGTGCATCGCCATGGGCCGATGAAGGCGGTGTGCCAGCTGCAGCTGGACCCGGAAGGCCGCCTCCTGGGCGACCCGGTCCGAATCCTCCTTGCGCGCGAAATCCAGCCCGCATTCCCCGACCCCCGCACGGTGCAACCGCAGCAGCGATTCCAGGCGTGCCGCCCATTCGGGCGAGGCCTCCGCGGCGAACCAGGGGTGCAGGCCGAGCATGGGGAGGGCGTGGGGATCCGAGGCCACCTGGGCCAGCACGGCCTCCCAGTCGGCCTCACGGGTGCCGCATACCACCCGGGGATGGTTCGGAGTCGGAACCGCCGAGAGGTGGCTATGGGCGTCGAAGAGGGTGCGCATGGGCTTTGAAAGATTGGTGGTCCCGGCGGGAATTGAACCCACGACCTACCGCTTAGGAGGCGGTCGCTCTATCCGCTGAGCTACGGGACCGTTCGCGGCAGCACTCATTCTAGCGTCAAGTCGCACCCTCCGTGGAGGGGCGTCTGAAGGGCCAATCATGGGTGGTTGAAGGGGCCTTCAGGCTCCCAGCTCGTGCAGCAGGTCGTCCAGGGACATGCTGACGATGGCTGTCGCCCGATCGCTCATGGCATAGGGAAGGATCAGGTTGCCCTGGTGGACCATGGAGCCGCAGCTGTAGACCACGTTGGGCACGTAGCCCTCCCGGCCATCGCCCTCGGGCACGAGCAGCGGCTCCCGCAGGCGTCCGATGACCTTCGTCGGATCGTCCAGGTCAAGCAGGGCCGCGCCGATGCAGTATTTCCGCATGGCGCCGACGCCGTGTGTGATCACCAGCCAGCCCGCGGGGGTTTCGATGGGCGATCCGCAATTGCCGATCTTCACGGTCTCCCAGTTTTCAGCGGGATGCAGGAGGATTACCGGGTCGCTCCAGTAGTGGGGATTATCCGAAAACATGATGAAGAGGTTTTCGTCATCCTGCCGGGAGAGCATGGCGTAGTTGCCGTTGATGCGCCGGGGGAAGAGCGCCATGCCCTTGTTCTGCACGGCGGCACCATTGAGGGTCAGCACTCGGAAATTCAGGAAATCCTGCGTCTCGATGAGCTGGGGAAGGATGGCGTGCCCGTTATAGGCCGTGTAGGTGGCGTAGTACATCACAGCGCCATCGTCTTCCACGAAGCGGACGAACCGTGCATCCTCGATGCCGTTGCTCTCGTTGGCCGACACGGGGAAGATGATGCGCTCGCTCAGGGCGAGCTTCGGCGAGAAGTGCAGCTCGTAATTCGAATCGGCGAGCCATTGGATGCAGGTGAGCGTGTTGGAGAGGCCCTGCGTGGAGGGCTGGGTCTCCCGCCGGACGCGCAGCACGCTGCGGTTCAGCTCGCTTCGCGTGAAGGCCTCGGAGAGGGGTTCCATCACGTCGGCGGAGGCCCCGTTATCGAAACCCATCTCATGGAGTTTCACGATGAAGAGGGTCTTCTTGTAGCTGGGATTGGGGTCGAGCTCGGGCACGGTGACGAAACGCGAGACCGGATCGATCTGAATGCCACCGCCGGAAGAGATGAGCCCCGAGCGGAATTCGATGGAGGAGATGTGGCCTTCGCCCGTGGCCCGAAGGCTCATGATGAAGCGCAGGGCCCCTTCGGGAACGCCGTTCTGGTCGGGATGGGCGACGATGGAGGGATTGAAGAGCGCCGCAGATTCCAGCGCGTATTCCCCCGAGAAGAGCGCGCCGATCAGGAGCTTGCGCACCTTGGACAGCGGGCGCTGGGTGAAGACGTGCGGAAGCACCTTCTGGAAGTTCGCCATGAGCACGGATTCGATATCGACGTGTCGCGAATCGAAGTCTTTGAGTACGGCCTCCAGGTCCCGCAACGCTTCCTCCTCGCTCATGGCGAGGGCTCGGCCGATGATGGTGGTGATTCGGTGGGTGCTGCCGGGGATGAAGGGGCGGAGGATGACCCGCGCGCTTTCAGGCAGGAGGGTTGTCTGATGGTGGCGGAGTTCGATGACGCTCATGGGGTGGCGATCAGGGGGAGGGTGATCAGGGGATGTGCGATGAGGTGCTCCGCAAAATTCATTTCGGCCAGGGAGAGATGGAAAGCCAGGGTCGATTCGGCACCCTGGTTTTCGCTGATGCGATCCTCATGGAGGCCGTCACTGCAGCCGCCACTCCGGGAGTCATACAAGGGCAGGCCGAGGTCGTTCCGGCCCAGGAACCACTCGAAGGCCCGTTTCGCCTCGCGGGACCAGGTCGCATCCTGGGTGGCGCGGAAGGCTTCGAGACAGGCGGCCACCATGGCCTGGGCCTCCACGGGCTGTTGATCGAAGTCCGCGCGGGCGCCGCCCCGCTCGCAGAAACCGTTGCTACCGATGGGGCGGAAGTGGCCCGCCTGGGTCTTCTGCAGCGAGGCCAACCAACTGAGGGCCTTGAGGCCGATCTCCAGAGCTTCGGGGTGGGGCATCCATTGGCCACTCAGAAGGAGGGCCTGGCACAGCCGCGCGTTGTCGTACGAGGCGATGGGTTCGAACCAGGGCCAATCCTCGGTGGCGCAGACATGCCAGAGTCTGACGAGCTGATGGGTGAGCCGATCACAGGCTTCGACCATTTCGGGATGGCCGGGGAAACGTCGCAGGTATTCGTGGATGCCGAGCAGGGTGAAGGCCCAGGCTCGCGGTGAGCGGAAGGCTTCCACCACGGGCAGGCCGCGCTCGAAGAGCTGCGCCGAAAGCCGCTGGTGGCCTTCATTGCGCGAACGCCCCACACAGGTGCCCAGGGCCCAGAGTGCCCGGGCATGGCTGTCCTCGCTTCCCGAATCCTCCAGCCATTGGCGCCCGTGGCTCATGAAATTCCGGAACCGGTTGGTCTCTCGGTTGAGGGCCGCGGAAAGGAAGGCGAGGTAGCTCGTGGCCAGGCGATCGAGGTTCTCCTCGGGAGGACGGCCGCCCAGTTCATCCAGCAGGTTGCAAAGGATCAGGGCCCGGGCATTGTCATCGGTGCAGTAGCCCTCCTGGAAATTCGGAACATTGAACGTGGCGTGCTGGAAGATGCCGGTTCCGTCGCTCATGCGCACGATGTGGTTGAGCCGGAGAGGTGGCAAGTCATAGGGGCGGCTGGCCAGCGTCCATTCGGCGAAGGCCTTGCGCGGCCAGGCTTTCCGGTCGGACCCGGCGCGCTGGAAGGACTCGAGGTAGCGCTGGGCCACGGAAGGCCAGATCATCTCCCGGCCCACCTCGTAGGCCCGCTCTCGCGTGACCTGCAGGAGGGCGGGATCATCCAGGTAGGCGCACACGCCTTCCGCGATGGCTTGGGGATTCCGGAAGGGCACGAGGATGCCTCGCCCTTCGGCCAGCAGTTCCTGCGCATGCCAGTAGGGCGTGGAAACGACGGCCTTGCCCGCGCCGAACACGTAGGCCAGGGTGCCCGAGGTGATCTGCGCTTCGTTGAGATAGGGTGTGAGGTAGATATCCGTGGCGCCGATGAACTCCTTGAGGTCCTCGAGCGCGACGAAGCGGTTGTAGAAGATCACGTGTTCCTTGACGCCGCGATCTTCGGCCAGGCGCTCCAGGCCCAGGCGGTAGCTTTCGCCGTCGCGGGCGACGAGATGGGGATGCGTCGCGCCGAGCACGAGGTAGACGACGTTGGGATGCCGCTTCACGATCTCCGGCAGGGCCTCGATGACGTTCTCGATGCCCTTTCCCGGGCCCAGCAGCCCGAAGGTCAGCAGGACCATGCGGCCTTCCACGCCCAGCTCCGCCTTGTAGAAGCTGGAGTCGATGAAGGGAAGGTTGGGGATGCCGTGCGGGATGAGGTCCACCTTGGTGTCCGGAACGCCGTAGGTTTCGCGCAGGATCTCGGCGCCCTTGTGGGCCATCACGATCAGGCGGTCGCTGCGGCGCACCAGCTCTTCCATGACCTTCCGTTGGGCGGGATTCGGCTCGCGGAGGATGGTGTGAAGCGTGGTCACCACGGGCATCCGGACTTCCCTCAGCAGGGTCAGCAGGTGACTTCCCGCGGGGCCGCCGTAGATCCCGAATTCGTGCTGGACGCACAGGACGTCCACATTGCTGAAGTTCAGAAAATCCGCGGCACGCCGGTAGGAGTCCAGATCCTTTTCCTCCAGCTCGAAACGCACGCGAGGAGGGTAGTTGTAGGCGTCCAGACGATCATTCACCGCGCCGGCGAAGCAGAGGGATTCGGGGGCCGCACTGGCCACCGCCTCGCAGATGTCACTGGTGAAGGTCGCGATTCCGCACAGACGGGGAAGATACCCGCCGAGGAAGGCGATTCGGCCCGGAAGCGTAGAGTCCATCAAGGTATCCCTCTCAGTCCCTGCAACACGTCGCGGCGCGCCCAGTTGTACAGAAGCGATTTTACCACCCCGACCCCTTTTTGGCCGGGCTCGGAGAAGGCTCGCTTGGAACCTAATGGATGGGGGCGAAGGCCAACCCACCATTTGGCGCAAGGAAGATGGCCTCGGTGTCGAGGAGTCCCACCAGCCGATGACCTTCAGCCAGGGGGGTGGTGATCCATTCCAACGTCCCTCTGGTGAGGTCGAAGCGGGCCAACAGCAGACCCTGAGATTCCGGTGCGCCACAAGCTTTGACCTGGTTCGGGGTGAATACGCTGAAAATGATGTCCTTTCCCGGCCACGAGAGCATGGGCCCGCGGCCCACGCGCCCCAGCGCGGCGCGGGCGGGGATGGCCTCCCGGCAGGTGAAGAAGGTCTGGCCGGCTTCCCTGGGGCCCTTGGCAGGATCGAGGGTTGTGAAGGCTAGGCTGGCACCTTCCGCAATGTAGACGGTGCCGTCCAGGCCGAGGGCCATGTGGTTCAAGGGTACCAGCAGCGGTTGAGCCAGGGCGTCCTTCGCCTGGTTCCTGTCGCCGAACGACCAAATCACCGCGCCGGTCCTGAGGTCGCGCTTTTCCAAGTAGGGTTTGATGGTGCGGTAAAGGAGGAGGATGCCGTCTTTTCCCGTGGCCATGTCCTCCACGAGCGCTGGGAGGGCATGGGTGCTCTCGGGTTTTCCGTCCTTGCCGAGAATGACCAGGCGATCACCGCAGGCCATCCAAATTCGGTCGTAGGCATCCAGGATCCAACGCTCAGGCGCGAACGTCCGCATCGTTGTCCCCTCTGTGGTGGCCGATGGCGGGGGCTGGATTCGCTGAGCCGGGGCGGTTCCGTAGAGCATGGCGCCCGCGGCATCATAATCGGAGGCGACTTTGGTCGCGGGCGAAGCGGCAGGTCGTTCTATCTGCGAGGGTTTCCGGATGTGAGGCAGGGACACCGGAAGAGAGGTGATCAGCCCGCTCTCTTTCGTCCAGGTCCGAAGCGACTGGGCCGTCCGATCGAAGAAGACCAGGGAACCATCCACTTCCTGGAAGGCCCAGCCAGAGGCTTGTCGGGTGGCGTCCCAGGTCTGTCCTTGAATCGGCAAGGCGGTGGCCAGGGTGAGCCACGCAAGAGAGATTAATAATTGATGACTCATTTATCACCTGCTTATATCCAAGTATGAGCATGTGAGACTTGAGTTGAATCTTTAGGGCTGTGATCGAGAGCACGACACAGACCATGGATCTTCACATCCATTGAATAGCCGCGGTTGGCCGGTTCTTGCGATGATGGAGAGGATTCCGGGGATTCCATGTCGCGCGCTCAGCTCAAGGACGAAGTCTTCATGAACATGGCGCTGGAGCTGAGCCGGCTCGGGACCTGCTGCCGCCTGAAGGTCGGTGCGGTGCTGCTCCGCACAGACGGCGGCATCGCGGCGGCGGGTTTCAACGGCGCGCTGCCGGGCATGGCCCACTGCACGCCCGATACCTGCAAGCCCGGCCAGCGCTGCCTGCACACCAGCCACGCCGAAGAAAACGCCCTGGGCTTCTGCGACGGGCCCGTGGCCACGGCCTACGTCACCCACGAGCCCTGCCTCACCTGCTGCCGCGCCCTCGTGCGTCGCGGTGTGCGGCGCGTGGTGTTCCGGCACCCCTACAGCAGCATCGCCGATCAGGAGCGCGCCGAACGCCAGGGCATCCTCGATCACTTCGGTGTGCGCTGGGAACAGCTCGACGAAGCGTGAGCGGCCGTTCAGATCCCGCCATGCTCCCAGGTGGGCACGGGATCCGGGCTGATGGCGACCTCGGTGCCGTCGTCGAGGATGAGCATGGGGTGGTCGCCGAAGCGGACATCGATGATCGTGCGGCCCAGCAGCCGTTCCCGTCGGCCGTGGTGCCAGGGGATGCCCACGGGATAGGTGCGCCGGTAGGCATCCAGCGGGCCCTCCATCCAGTGGCAGAGATCTTTCAGCGCGGACTGGAGGATGGCCTCGAAGCCCTTCGGGGGCTCGGGTTCCAGGCCCGCGGCCTGCAGGAAGGCCTCCGCCGCGGAGCGATCCCCCAGATCCTCGACGACCCAGCGGCGCGACACCGAGGCGGGGGACTGCCCATCGATGACCACGGGGCGATCCCGGTGGATGCCCAGCCAGAGCGAGACCCGGCCGCAGGGGCCCGTGCCTTCGAAATCCAGCGGCAGCTGGGCGTCGTCATGGAAGACCACGGCCCGCAGGGGCAGCCATTCGAAGGTCTCGGCCACCTTGGCACCCACGGGGCCTGTGAGTTCACGCCGGAGCCGGGCCACGGCCTCGACGAAAGTCTGCCGCAGCCCGGCGAGGCTGAGCACGCCATCGGGCAGGCCCTGGGCGTTCAGGCTCAGGGGCGGTTCGTGCCAGTCCGCCGCTAGGGCGGGAATGACCTGATGGAAGAGGATGAGCGCCGGATCCCAGTCCCAGTGCCGGGCGGGCTCGTAGCCGAGTTCCCGGCAGAGGTCGAACCAGGGGCGGCCGGGGGCGGAAGCCCCGGGCAGGAAGATGGATTGGCCGTCCAGGAAGAGTTCGCTGCCCATGCCTGCCGCCGTTTCGCAGCGGCAGAGGCCGAGCTCGTGGCGCCCCAGGGTGGCCAGGGTGGTTTCGTGGTACGGATGATCCTCCTGCCGCAGCACCTTCAGCGGCGCACTGAGGATCCAAGCGTCCATAGCCATACCCAGTCTCCCGATGGAAGGGAAACCTGGGGCGGTTCACCCTCCCCGTCAATCCCTGGATGGGAATTGACGACAAAAAGTCAATCGACCCGCTGGAGGTTCATGCCGGGGTAGTAATGCTGAAGGATCTGCTGGAAGGAGGCGCCTTCCAGAGCCATGCCATAGGCGCCGGTCTGGCACATGCCCAGGCCGTGGCCCCAGCCCCGGCCGTAGAAGATCCAGCGGCGGCTGGCTCCCTGGCCCACCGTAAGCCAGCGGAAGACGTTGTCCTTGAGGCCGAGCAGGCCGCGGATGTGCATGCCGTGCACCCGGTGAGGCCGGCCCTGGGTGTCGACGAGGGTCAGATCCTGCACCCGGCCCTGATCGTTGTAGTCGGCCTTCAGTTCGCGGATGCCCGGGACCTTGATGCGCTTGCGCACCGTGTCCAACAGGTCGGCCTCGGTGTATTCCACCCGCCAGTGGGCCGTGGGGTTGTAGCGGTCCCAGGCTGCGCCGTCGGGATCGAGGCGCCGCACCAGCACCTGGGCGGGACCCCCTTCGCCGGGAATCCACTTCAGGCGGTCGCCCACCTGGATCTCGGCGTTGGGTACGAGGCGCAAGCTGCCGTCGGGGCCCTCTTCGGCCAGCAGCAGGCTGGAGGCGAGGGCCAGGGGCTCGGGTCCGCCCCGCTTGCGGCGCACCTGGCGATCCGCGAGCAGGGAGCCTTCGCCGGGTGCGAAAGCTTCCAACTCCTGCCACAGACGCCCGAGCACCTGGAGGGCCTGGCGGAGCGGGACGGGTTCAGAAGCGGCCCAGGCCGAGGCCGGCACGATGCCGCGGCGGGTGAGGAAGGTCGCCAGCAGCCGATCCTCGGGGAGGGCCGCCGGCAGGAAGTAGGCGGCGTCCTGGGGCCGCTCCTGGCCTTCCACCAGGCGCTGGAAGCCGAAGGCCCGGGCCAGGCCGAGGTAGAGGTTCCCCTCCCGCGCCAGGGGCTGGGCCTCCACGCCGAGGCGCTGCTGGAGGAGCCGCACGGGTTCGGCCAGATCGCCCTGGCTCGCCGGTTTGGCCAGGCGCTCGCCGGACAGCCAGGAGGCCGGAATGGCCACCGAGGCGAGGCGCAGCAGCTCCCAGCTCAGCCAGGGCTGTTGGATTTCGGAGGTGGTGGGCTGGCCCGAGCTGTAGGGCAGGGTGAGGGGTTTGGCCGGGTAGCAGGGAACGGCGCGGAGGTAGGGCGCCTCGCCGCCGAAGACCTGGCTGACATCCGTGGTGTGGCCGCCGCAGTTGGCCATGAAGAGGGCCTGGATGGGCTTGCCGCCGTAGGTGGCGAAGAGGCCCTCGGTCTCCTGGACGGCGCGGTCCGTGAGGGACTGCTCGCCGTCTCGGCCGCCGTAGACCTGGTCCGCCACGGTATCGCCCATGTCGAAGCCGTCCGCCGCGCGCTTGCCGCGGTTGGCGACGGCATAGGTGCGCGCCGCCACGGCCTGGGCCTTCAGCGCCTCGAGGTTCGGGAATTCCCAGGCGCCCATTTCCTTCGGCACCACGCCCCGAAGGTAGGTCTCCAGATCCAGGGTGTTCACGACGGTAAGCCGGCCCTGGGCGTTGGGAAAGATCTCGACCTTGCCGCGGTAGCGTCCCTTGCCCTGCAGTGCGGTCAGATCTCCGGTGGGCTTCAGCCACACGCCCTCCAGCGGCAGGGCCCGGCGCTCGTAACGGTCGGTGACGGCGTAGAGGGCGCGGCCCTTGTGGGGCTGGTTGGGGCGCGGTTCGGTGGCCACCCAGAGTTCCTCGAAGCCCAGGTCCTGAAGCTTCTGGAGCACGGGCTCGGCCTCGCGGGCTTCCCGGAAATGACCCGTGACGACCCGCCAGGTGTCGGCATCCGGGATCTTCAGCCGGTCGGGCGCCTCGCCCAACTCTTTCAGGCGCTTCATCAGCGTGGCGGCCTCCGCGGCCGTGTGGGGCTTGCCGACCTGGATGCGATATTCGGCGGTGGGATCCGACAGGCCCCGGCTGTCCCACCAGATGCGCAGCTTCTCGTCGGGCGCCAGCTTCATCAGCGGTTTTCCCGACCGGTCGCAGATCTGGCCACCACCCTCAAGCGAGACGATCCATTCGGTGGCCTGGGTGTCGAGGCCGATCCGCAGAGGAGGCTGGGCGGCGACGAGCGCAGGGGCGGCGGAGACGATGGTCAGAACCAGGGCGGGAACGGGAAGGCGCTTCATCCGCCGGATTGTCCCACGAATCGCGCCAGGGCCGCCCAGCGCCGACGGCGGAGGGATTCGGCATCCAGCAGGCTGCCTCCCGGGCCCAGCCGATGGCAGAGCAAGGCCAGGCAGCATCCATCCGGACGGAAGAAGAGGGCCGGCCCCGTGTAGCCCAGGTGGAACCACCACCCTGAGGGCGGTCCGGCTTCCGCTTCGAGGGGCGGGGCCTCGGGCGGCGCGTCCTGGGTGGAATCCTCCAGGACATGGATTCCGGAGCCAGCAGGAATTCTCGACAACAACTGTCCAAATCTTCCCCCGCCCTTGAAGGCCACCTGGAGGCCCAGGCCCCACCGGGTGCCGCCCTCCCCTTCGGCTTCTTCCACGGCCATGTGTGCGGGCCAGCCCGCAGCGACCCAGCGAGCCAGGGCGACGCGAAGCTGATCGGCGGTGGTGCCGAACCCCGCGTGGCCGCGCATGCCCGCGCGGGCATTGGCGTCATGGGGCAGGTCGGGCCTTCGGGGCGGAAGCGGCTCGTTGGTGGCCAGGGCCCAGGCTGCGGCGTCAGGTCCATCCGGAACCTCGATGGGAGCCGCCGACCAGGGCGCAGGGTTGAGGCCGCTGGTCGTGCCGAGCCGCGCGAAGGGAAGCCCGCTCTCCGCTTCCAGCAGTTCGGCCAGCAGGCGGTAGTTCAGGTCCGAATAGGTCGCGAGGCCCGGTGTGGCGGGGCGCAGGAGCGCGTGTTCGGGCACATCGCGGCGCAGCTGTTCGGCCACGGGTTCACCCGTGAAGGGCCGCCAGGGCGGCAGGCCCGAGCTATGCGAAAGCAACTGCCGGACGGTGAGCGGTGCCTCGCGGTCATGGAAGCCGAGGGCCCAGCGCCGATCGGCCTCCAGATCCAGGAAGGCCAGCGCCAGCGGCGCCGTCACCAGGGGCTTGGTGAGCGAGGCGAGGTCGTAGAACCAGCTCACGACCTGCCGATGTCCGCCAGGCTTTTGGCGACGGCCTTCTGCACCTGATCCGCCACGCGCATGGCCTCCTGGCCTTCTTCCCAGGTGACGCCCTCCTGGCTGCGGCCGAGGCAGGCGGCGTGGAAGGCCTCGATTTCCAGGCGCAGGGGTTCGCCCTCCTCGATGTCGGCGGTCTCTGGCTGCACCTGGGGGCCGTCCGGGCCCATGACGAGGCGCAGCAGTTCGAGCTTCTGGGCCGCGAAATCGAGGCTGGCGTATTCCTTGTCGCCGAAGGCACGCAGCGTGCGCTCCTTCTTGCGCGCCACCCGGCTGGCGGTGACCGTCGCGAAGGCGCCGCCTTCGAACTTCAGGCGCGCGTTCACGAGATCGGCGTAGGGCGTGAGCACCGGGATGCCCACGGCTTCCACATCGATGACCGGGCGGCCGACGAGGGCGCGCAGCAGGTCCAGGTCGTGGATCATCACGTCCATCACCACGTCGACTTCGAGGCTGCGGGCGGGGAAGGGCGAGACGCGGACCGCCTCGAGGAAGCGGGGCTTGAAGCCGCGGCTGCGTAGGGCGGCGACCGCCGGGTTGAAGCGTTCCAGATGGCCCACCTGTGCCACGAGGCCGGGCTTGGTGGCGCGGGTTTCGGCCAGGGCCTTCAGCAGGGCGACGCCTTCGTCGAGGGTGGCGGCGAGGGGCTTTTCCATCAGCACGTGCTTGCCGGCCTTCAGGGCCTGGAGCCCGAGGGCATGGTGGAAGCCCGTCGGCGCGGCGATCTGCACCGCGTCCACCTCGGCCAGCACCTGATCCAGGGAGGCGGCCCAGGGCGCATCGAACTTGGCGGCGATCTCCGGGCCGCGCGCGGGATCGGGATCCACCACGGCCCTCAGGATGGCGTCGGGGGCCGAGGCGGCGATCCGGGCATGGTGTTGGCCCAAATGCCCCACACCGACGACGGCCACGCGAAGCTTGGACATGACATCCTCCTGACAGACCCAGCCTATCAGACGTGAGGTCTGGGCTCGGCCCAGGCCTCACGTGGGGGTCAAAGGGGGGACGAAGCGCGAGCGAAGACGAGTGGGCGGTCTCCCCACTCATTCCGATCAGACGCTCTGATACCCTGAAGCCTTCTTCCCGAGGTGATCATGAATCTGAAGCTCGAAGCTGTGAATGTCCTTCGCTGGCTGCACTTCGTCGTCCTGGCAGCGGGAGGTGGCGCTGCCGTGGTGGCCCTTCTGCTGTCGGGCTTCGAGGAAGGCAAGGAGGAACTCAGGGGCCTCGCGGCGACGGTCTGGGCGAAGTTCGTGGCCTGGCCCTTCCGGCTCGCGCTCATCGTCGGCATCGTGCTGTTGGTGATGCTCATTCAGGGCGGTCAGAATCCCCTGAAGAACGGCCATTATTTCCACATCAAACTGCTGTTGGTCTTCGTGCTCGTGGGCCTGTCTGAAATGACCCCCAAGGCCCTCGCCGCGGGCAAGCGCGGTTCGGCCTTGCTGGCCCTGGTGCTCTTCCTCGCCGCCAGTTTCACGGTCTACAACAAGGGCCTGTTCGGCAGCCGCCTGAAGACCACTCCGGAGCTTCCCGCCGCGGCCGTGGTCACCTCCCAGACCCACTGATCCATGCGTGCGCTCGCGCTGTTCCTGGCGGGGAGTTCCCTCTTCGCCGGGTGGCCACAAACCACGCCTGAACGCACGGACCTTCGGCGGACCTCGACCGTGGCCGAGGTCCGCGCCTTCATGGAGGCCCTGCGCAAAGAGGCCCCAGGCCTGGAGCCCTACCAGCCCAAGGGCGCGCCGCGCGCCACGGAAACGGGCAAGCCGCTGCTGGCCTGGCGCCTGAAGGGTACGGGCCCGGACCCGCTGCGCGTCTACGTGAACGCCAACATCCACGCGGGCGAAGTCGAAGGCAAGGAGGCGATCCAGCAGGTCCTGCGGGAACTGTTGCAGGGGAAGTACCCGCTGCTGCGAAGGAACCTCGATCTGGTGGTGATGCCCGCCTACAACGCCGACGGCACCGATGCGTTGGACCCGGCCATCCGGCCCTGGCAGCCCAATCCATCGGAAAGCGGCGTGGGACGGCGCGAGAACGCGCTGGGCCTCGACCTCAACCGCGACCTCATGAAGGTGGCGGCGCCCAACACGCGCTGGCTGCTCGCCATGCTCGGCGATTTCGATCCCGCGGCGGTGCTGGATCTGCACACGACCAACGGCAGCACGCACGGCTTCCACCTCACCCACGGCCCCGCCTGCACCCTGGGCGCCGACGAAGCTCTGCTCGCCTTCAACCGCAAGATGCTGGTGGACATCCGCGAGCGGCTGAAGGCCGAGGGCATGCCCACGTACGACTACGGCAACTTCGTGCCCTACAAGCCCACGCCGGAAAAGCCGCCCACGGCCTGGGAAACCTACGACGCCCATCCGCGGCTGCTGACCAATTACCCGGCGCTGCGCAACCGCCTGGCGGTGCTTTCGGAAAGCTACGTCTACCGCAGCTGGCCCGACCGCATCTCGGACACCCGTCGCTTTGTGCTGAGCTGCCTCGCCTGGATGGCGGAGCACCGTGTCGAGATCCGCAGCCAGATCCGCGATGCCCAGACCCGCTGGACCACGGGATGGAACCATGGCCCCGTATTTCTGCCCCTTTCAGCGAAGCTGAAGGAGGTCGAGCGGGCCGCCTTCGACTGGGTGGATCCGATCCGGGATGAGAAGGGGCGCCTCGTCAGCGAGAAGAGTCGCACCCACCTGAACCTGCCGAGTTTCGTGGGCTTCGAGGGGCAGGATTTTGTGGAGGCTCCGGCGGGGTACCTTGTGGATCCGGCCTTCGCACCCACCGTGCTGCCTAGGCTCCAGGCTCATGGCCTGAAGGTGATGAAGGGCAGCGCCCGGCCGCGCAGCCTCGCGATCCTGAACTTCCAGGAGACGAACCGCAAGGTATCGCCCTCCGCCTACCAGGGCGTGTTCACGCTCGAACTGCAGGGCGCCTGGAAAGCCGAACCCCCCTCGAAGAAGATGCAGATGCCTTGGACCTCCGCGGACCTGGACCAGGCACTCTACATCCCCCTCGACCAGCCCCTCGGCCGTCTGGCCTTCTACCTGTTGGATCCGCGCAGCACGGACAGCCTCGTCTTCTGGGGGGTCTTCCACAGCGCCCTCATCCGGGGCGACGGCATGTGGGGCGAGCCGCCCAGGTTCCCCATCCTGGCCCTGGGGCGTGGGGAATCCGTGGCAGCCTTGGTTACGACCCGGCCCGAACCCAAGGCGCAGGAATAACTCAGGGCGCCGAAAGGCGCCCTGAGCTTGCCAAGAGGATTGAGTGGGACCTCAGTCTTCGGGTTCCTCGTAGTCGCCGTTGTGCCGGGGGCCCCCCTCCGCGAGCCCGCGCAGCGGGGAGTGGGAGCGCGCCGCAGTGCGGCGTGCGATCGGGGGCAGCCAGAAACGCGTGCGGCCGGAGGGCGTGTGGCACGGGACCTCAGTCTTCGGGTTCCTCGTAGTCGCCGTTGTGCCACACGTTCTGCACGTCGTCGTTGTCCTCGAGCAGATCCACGAGCTTGAGGAAGCTGGTGAGCTTGCTGCCTTCGAGGGCGGTGCTGGTGCTGGGGTCCATGATGAGCTTGGCTTCGAGGACGGGGAGCTTGGCGGCGTCCACGGCATCCTTCACGGCCTGGTAGGCCTCGGGGCTGGTCTTGATGACCCAGGCTTCGCCCTCGTTGATCACGTCGTCGGCGCCGGCTTCCAGGGCCACTTCCATGATCTTGTCTTCGGAGACCTCGGGTTCCACCACAATCTGGCCCTGCTTGCTGAACAGGTAGGCCACGGAGCCCTGGGCGCCGAGGTCGCCGCCGAACTTGGCGAAGTAGCTGCGGACCTCGGGCGTGGTGCGGTTCTTGTTGTCGGTCATGGCCTCGATGAGGATGGCGACGCCGCCGGGGCCGTAGCCCTCGTAGACGACTTCCTCATAGGTCACGCCCTCGAGTTCGCCGGTGCCCTTCTTGATGGCACGTTCCCAGTTGTCCTTGGGCATGTTGCTGCCCTTGGCCTGATCCACGGCCAGGCGGAGGCGGGGGTTGCTGCCGATGTCGCCGCCACCCAGGCGGGCCGCCACGGTGATTTCCTTCAGGATCTTGGTGAAGAGCTTGCCCCGCTTGGCATCCGCGGCGCCCTTCTTGTGCTTGATGGTGGACCATTTATTGTGGCCTGACATGGCTTGCTCCAGAAATAACGGTAGGGATGGGTTCGAGTCGGTTCAGCCGCGCAGGGCGCGGCGGGAGATCCGGGCGAAGGGCGGCGCCTCCTGGCGGATCATGGGGCGCTCCAGCAGGAACTGGTACCACTGTTCGCCGTAGACCTTCATCTTGAGCGGCTTGCCGTTCTGCAGCAGGTTGCGGTTGGTGATGAGGCGCTCATCCCCCTTGCAGACACCCAGGCCCTTGTTGAGGATCTCGATGGCCTTGTCGCGCTCTCCCATCTCCACCAGGGTGTAGGCGTAGACAGCGTAGAGAAGGCTCTCCTTCTTGCCCGTCTTGAGGGCCAGGTCGAAGGTCTCCTTGGCCTTCTTCTTCTCGCCGCGCTTCCACTGGAGGATGCCGAGCATGGCCTTGGCGATGTAGTGCTGCATGGAGGCGGAAGCGAGCAGAGGCTCGGCCTCGTCGTTCTTCTTGCGGAGGTATTGCACCACGCCGATCTGGCCGTCGATGCTGCCCTTCACGAGGAACTGGCGGGAGGAGAACCGGTAACCCTCCTTCATGGCCTCGATGGCTTTTTCGAACTGCTGCTTTTTAAGAAGTTCACCGGCGCGGCCGAAGATCTTCTCCAGTTCCTGCTGCACCTTGCGGCCCTGCCAGATGAAGAGGGCGCCGCCCGCGAGGATGCCGATGGGGACGCTGATCCACAGGCTGATCCGCAGCAGGCTGGAGAGCAGGATCACGGCAAGGGCAGCGCCCAGGCCGAGGAGGAGGTTGATCACGGAAACTCCGGATGGCACGGCCCGAAGCCGGGCCAAAGGGCCATTTTATCGGCCTTCGGCCCCATTTGCCATGTGGAGGTTTGTCTATCCGATCACGCCGCTGCGCGAAGGGCTCGGGCGGCGGCGACGCACGATGCGCCGGGGCGGCGCGGGGGAAGTGGCTTCCTTCCGGGGACGTCCTGGCCCGCGCTTGGGAAGGGGGTCCTTCGCCTTCACGACCTTGCGGACCTTGACCTTCTTGTCCTTCTTTACGCGTTCGCGGCGGACCAGCGCGGCGGCCGCGCGCCCGGTCACGACCACGCGGGAGCCGTCCTTCAGCTTCTTGACCTTGCTCCCGGGTTTGCGTCCCCGCTTGAGGCTCATGGCCAGCGGTTCCTCATCGAGCAGCTCCCGCTCTAGCTGGGCCTGCAAGGCCATCATTTCTCCGCGGTCCACCTCGTGGTCATGGCCGCAGAGATGAAGGAATCCGTGGATGACGAGTGTCTCGACTTCACGGCGCCGGCTCACGCCGAATTTCTTGGCCATTTTTTCCGCGGTGGGAAGGCTTATGACGATGTCGCCGAGATGCGGAAACGCTCCCTTTTCCGCGCTTGACGGAAAACTGAGCACGTCGGTTGTCATGTTTTTTCCGCGATGTTCACGATTGAGTTTTCTCATGCCGCGATCATCGACATAGGTCAGAGAGATGCCCTGAGCATCTGGCGCGAGCCGATCTCTCAGATCATGAAGCAGTTTGCCAAGCGACTGTTCGCCTGGGCCCCGCATTTTGCTGCGGCTGGACCAATCGATCATGAAAGGGGGGCGAGTCTGTGCCATGGCCGATTCCTTCCACAAGATCAATCAAAGAGGGCCTATTGTGTTTCGTTTTGAGGCATTTGTCAATGTCTCAGTTCTAGTTGCAATAATTGTATCGGTGTTCGACGTGAAGCCGATAGATTCAGGGTGAATTTATAGTTATTCAATATATGCTTGAAGTGTTGAAAATAAAAAGACAAGCATTGCACATGAAGGAAATGCAGGTCTGAAAGGGGCGGCCCTGCCATTCTGGATGGATGGAGCCTCGCCTTCCTTCCGAACTCAATCCCGCCCTGGGCCGGTACCTGGTCCTCCTGGACAAATGGAACCGGACCCACGCCCTGACGGCCCTGCCTCCCGGGGCACGTCGGGAAGAGCTGCTTCAGGATGCGGCGGCTCTGCTTCCTTTTCTCGCCCCACTGCCGCCGGGTTCGAGAGTGGCCGATCTCGGCACGGGCATGGGCTCTCCGGCCGTGGTGCTGGCCCTGGCACGGCCCGACCTGGAGGTGTTCGGTGTGGACGCCTCCAGCAAGAAGATGGCCTTCCTGCGTCAGGTGGCTTTGGAACTGTCCATTCCCAACCTGAAACCGCTTCACGGACGCATGGAGGACCTTCCGGCCCTGGAGGCCGACTGGGGCACGGCCAAAGCTCTGGGTTCCCTTGACATGCTGCTGGGCTGGTGGGCTCGGCACGGGCGGCCTGGAAGCCCCTTCTTCGCGCTGAAGGGGCCGGACTGGGCCGAAGAGCGCGTTCCCTCCGGATGGACGGCCACACCCCACCCCTATTCATTGCCGACACGGGGCCAGCGGGTGGTGGTGGCGCTCAAGCCGGATTCACCCGGCGCCTGAGGACCAAACAAAAGCCCCCGGATGGGGGCCCTTGTTTGGCTACGGTGCCGATCAGGGCGTAACCGTGTCTCCGCTGCGGATTTCCTCCGTGGAGCGAAGCACGCGGCAGGTGGCGGTCTGGGCGTCCGTCCTCACGACGAGCGCCTGCCCGAGGTAGTAGGTGGTGCTTTCCGTGGACGGATGCTTGTCGGTGTCCGAGCCCACGGGGTAGTTCCGGAGGCGGGACACCAGGAGCACTTCGCCGACCTTGAGGCCGTCGTTGGCCCCGCGGTCGATGAGGACCATGTCCCCGCCGCCCGCATGAAGCTTGGCATCGCGGGTGTAGACCACCACGCCGGCGTTCGGGGCGATCTTGACAGGCTCGGCGGTGTCCGTCCGCAGCTGGGTGGGGATGTTCGCGGGCTCGATGAACTTCACCAGATGATCCCCGATTTCCACGGCATCAAGGGAGCGTTCGATGATGGCCACCGACCCCTTGGACTGAGTCGTGATCACGCGCACGACGCCCACCTGCTGGATCACGTCACCCAGCGCCTTCTTGGCAACGGTGGGATGCATCTGCTTGCGGGCCACGGTCTTCAGGATGAGGAAGCGGTCATTGACCTTCACGCCCTGGTCAACACCTCCGTTGAGATAGACCACTTCGCCTTCGCCGAGATACTGGCGGTCTTCACGCTTGTTCGAGGTGATGGTGAAGGCGCCCTGGCTCTTGTAGTAGGCTTCGGCGCCCTGGGGGGCGAAGAAGGGAAGTTGGATGAAGTCCTGGAAGGAGAATCCAAGCTCGGGACGGCGAACGACCGAGGAATCGATTCGGCGCTGCTGATCGGGCTGCAGGTTGGTGACGGCCTCGGGCACCGAACCCGCCGTGGCCACGGCCCGGGCCAGGTCGATGACGAGGGGATCCCCTGGGTAGATCCAGTGAGGATCCTTCACCCATTGGTTCAGTTCCCAGATCTGGGGCCAGGCGTAGGGATTGCCAAGATATTTTCCAGCCAGATCCCAGAGGGTGTCGCCCTTCTGGACCAGATGGGTCCTGGATCCTTCGGGAACCTTGAGTTCCTTGGGATAGTCCCATTTGGACGTATGGGCCTCGACTTTCAGGGCCTCGGCGGAAGTCGTTTCCTGGGCCTTCAGGCCAGGTACCGCGAGCGCCAGTGCTGCGAAGAGCCCAGATGCCACCGCAAAGTGGGGCATCCGGCCGACATGCAGGCGAGTGGGCTGGTGCATCAGGAACCCCCAGTCAGGATTGGATAGCGGTGATTATAGATCTTCGACGCGAATCATATCTGAAAATAATGACAGTCGGTTGCGAACTTCATCCTGGCTGATCTGCTCCAGCCGTTCCGTAGAGAACTGCTCCACGGTGAAACTGGCCATGACCGAACCCACCAACGTGGCGTGCTTCAAAGCCGTCACATCCATGCGCTCGATCCAGGCCAGGTAGCCCAGGAAACCACCCGCGAAGGTGTCTCCTGCGCCCGTGGGATCGAACACGTTCTCGAGCGGATAGGCCGGCGCGGCGAAGATGCCTTCCGGGGTGAAGAGGGCCACGCCGTATTCGCCGCGCTTCACCACCAGGATCCTGGGACCGAGGGCCTGGATCTTCCGGTAGGCCTTGATGAGGCTGTGTTCCTGGGTCAGTTCGCGCACTTCCGCATCGTTGACCAGGAGGATGTCGACCTCCTTCAGCACGGCCTCCAGGGCGGGGCGCGCCCCGCGAATCCAGTAGTTCATCGTGTCCAGGGCGATCCACTTGGGACGCGTGGTCATCTGGCGCACGACATCGAGCTGGAGGGTGGGGTCGATGTTTCCGAGGAAGAGGTAGGGCGATTCCCTGTAGGTGGGAGGAAGGTCCGGCTTGAAGTCCGCGAACACGTTCAGATCCGTCGCGAGGGTCTTGGCCTCGTTCAGGTCATAGCCGTAGGCGCCCTTCCAGTGGAAGCTCAGACCCTTCACCTTGGAAAGGCCGGAAAGGTCGATGGGGCGCTGATCGAAGACGCGCATCTGCTCGGGGCCGAAATCCTCTCCGACCACGGCCACGATCCGCACGGGATGAAACCGGCTTGCGCTCAGCGAGAAGTAGGTGGCTGATCCGCCGAGGGCGTGCTCTCTCGTGCCGAAGGGGGTTTCGAGGTCATCGAAGGCCACGCTTCCGACTACCAGAAGACTCATATTCAGGGCTCCATGTTCGAAAATCAGGGCTGGGCGGGCGGCGGTCCGAAATACAGCAACCAGGCCTGGGTTCCGCCCATGGGCACCGGGGCCTGGGCGTAGCGGGCCACCATCGGCGCCTGTCCAGAGGCCAGCAGGGCGAGCAGACCTTCGTGTAGGGTCGGGTCCGGTCCGAGGGTCACCTGGAGGCTGCGCCAGCCGAGGACCAAGCCGTCCCCCAGGCGATCCTTCAATCGTTCAATGGCATCGGCGAGAGAATGTCCCCGGAGATCGAGGGAGGCGTCCACCTCGATGGCCATCCCGGCGGCCAGCTGGAAGCGCAGGGGCACGACAGGATGAGCCGAAGATTCAGGCTCAGGGAGCGTGGGGGTCGCGGGCTTGGATGCCTGCACGGGCACGGGTACCGGGGCCGGCGAGGGCTTGGGGACAGCGACGGCGCGGGCAGGGGTAGACGCCGCGCGATCCGGAAGGCCCTTCGACAGCGGCTTGAGGCCCTTCAGATCCTTGAGGGCTTCCTGGAAAGTCTCCGGGGCCGTCGGTTCAACCGCGGCTGGAGCTTCGGATATCGGTCCCTGAGCTGCAGGCAGGCTCGCGGCCTGGGCCGGCTTTGGTGCGCTGCGCTTCAGGCCCATGGCGGACAGGAAGACCGCGTCTTCGTCATCCAGCACCACCGGCGTGGCCGGTTTCGGCGCTGGTTTGGGGGGTGGCTTGGGGGCCGCGGCGGGCTCCGGATCCAATTGCTGTTTCAGTTTTGCCAGATCCTGCTTCCAGGCCATGAACCATCCTCGTCTTGTCCAGAGTAGGCCATCCGCGGCGATGCCCAAAGCCCGCCGTTGCAATCCCACACATAAACTGAGGCAAAACGCCGCGGGTTGTCCGGCTTCAACCCTGGACTTTCCTCGCGGATCCAAGGATTGACGGCGTTTGGCGTAAGCTGGCACACCCTTCGCTCGTATCCCCATCATCCAACCTGGAGGCCCCATGCGCCGCTCCGCATCCCTGTTCGCACTGCCCCTGATCCTGGCTTCAGGGCCCGCCCTCATGGCCCAGACACCGCATCTGGGCTTTAGCCTGAACCTCCTGGCCCCGACCGGGGAATTCGCCAGCAAGACCTACCCCGAGTACTTCAGCACCAGCGCAGGCCGCATCATTCCTCCCCAGAAGGAAACCTACGATGTGGGCCTTGGGGGGAGTTTCACGGTCAGCTTCCCCGTGGATCGCAACCTTGCGATCCGGTTGAACCTGGGCGGCTCCTCCGAGAGCGGCACGAACCGCGCCTACGGGGAAGACACCATCAACCTGAGGCATTCCGAGTTCAACGTGGGTGGCGACCTGCAGATCTTCCCCAACGGCACGGCCTTCCGTCACCGCGGCCTCTACTTCGTCGTGGGGCTCTCGGCGGATTTCGAGCAGTTCGACCGCAGCTATGGCGACATCACCTACGGTTACTACAACGACTATCCGGTGGACACCACGCACAAGAGCCGCCTGGGCGGCACGGTCGGTCTCGGCCACAGCTTCGGGTACGATTCGGGAATGCGTTTCACCCTCGAAGGCACCTTCCACAAGACCCTCACGGGGAACAACGTCGACGCCGGAGATCCTCCCAGTTCCGACTACGTGAAGCTGGGGTTTGGATTCGTGTTCTAAGCAGGCCTGCCACGACAGAAACGGCCCCGCGAGGGGCCGTTTCTGATGGGGTGGGACCTTGATCAGGCTTTCTTCTTGGGGGCCGCCTTCGCCTTCTTCTTCGGCTTCACGGGCTCGGGTTCGTCCTCCTTGCCCAGCAGGAGAGTAAGGAAGCGGACGACATCCTTGTTGGTCGGATCGAGCTTCTGCAGCCGGCGCGCGTAGATGAGGCGTTCCTGTTTCGGGTGCGTGTCGTTGGCCTTCACCTGCTCGAGCTTGGCGGCCACGAAGGGTGCGGTTCCGCCGGCTTCGGAGATCTCGGCCTTCTCGGTGACGAGGAAGGCCTGCCAGTCGGCCGCAGTCTTGGCGGTCGTTTCCTTGGCCTGGCGCAGCCGGACGAGGATGCTTTCGATGTCCTTCAGGGACCGCTCGCTGTGCGTGATGGCCGCCTGCTGCTCGTCCATGAAGATCTTCAGCTGCTGGCGGATTTTCATCTGCTCCTGGGAAAGCCCGGGAGCCTCTTCGAGTTCCTTGAGACGGGGGGCCTGCTTGGTGACGGCCTCCCGGCATTCCTTGAGCTTCAGCTCATGCTCCATCCGCGTCTTGGCGAGGAAGGGTTCGGCGGTGGCGAGGTTCTCCTCGGCGGCCGACTGGGCCTTCTGGAAGTGCGCGATGGCTTCTTCCCAGCTGCCCTCCGCAAGACAGGCGCGCGCAGCCAGGCCGCGCAGTGCCACGAGGGCATGCATGTCGTTGTAGTCGGATGGGTTCACCGTGAGCCCCTCGCGGCCGAGCAGGGCCTCTACGCCCTTGCGGACGGTAGTGGCCTCTCCCCGCTCCAGCTGGAGTTCCCAGGGGCCGCGGACTTCCTTGAAGCGGTCGGTGAGGCTCTGGGCGCCGAGGCTGGTGACCAGGGCGCAGGCAAGCAGGAATCCGAAGCGGGTCATGAGGCTCCTTCAGTCATTCGGGAATGGAATGATCCTACTTCTTTTTCGCGCCGCCCTTTTTTGCGGGCTTGGCAAAGGCATCCTTGCCAGCCAGCAGGTTGTCCAGGGCCTTCTGGGCGAGCTTGTTGCCGGGGTCCAGCACCAGTAGGCGGTTCAGGAAAGCCACCTGGGCCTGAGGGGTGCCGAGCTTGGTGATGTTTTCAGGGGCCCGCATCACGGCATCCACCCAGTTCTTCTTTCCAACGACCTTCACCTTCTTGATCGTCTGCTGCGTGTTGAAGTCGGTGATCTCCTGATTCTGATCTGCCACGGTCTTCTTGGCCTTGGTGACGGCCTCGTCAGCGGACTTGATCATGCCTTCGACTTCCTTGCGGTTGTCGCCCAGTGTCTTGGTGACCTTGGGGGCATTGGCCAGGTTCTGCTTGTGCACGGGCAGGGCCGCGTTGATCTGGGCGAGTTCCTGCTCGTTGGCCGGGGCCTGGGCGATGCGCGCCTTGAGTTCGTCCATCTCTTTGGCTTCGAGCTTCTTCTGCTTGGAGTTCACGGCCGCCACGTCATCCTTCAGGGTCTGCAGGAAGAGCTGCAGCTCCTGCTGGCGAGGCGTGTTCTTGGCGATGTAGGCCGCCGAATCCTCGGACGCCTTCTTCCACTGGGCGACAATAGGAGCTTGGGCCTTGTCGAGGTCGGCCAGGGTGGCGCGGGCGGCCTGGGCGCGCTTCTCGTGGATCTCAGTGGCCTTTTCCCACTGGCCTGCCTCGGCAGCCACATTGGCGTAGAGGCGGTACAAGGACATCAGGCCCTGGGCGTTGTCCAGGCTCTGGCCAATGGCCTTAGGCGAAGAGGCGTCGAAGACGGGGCGCTCGGCCGGGATCAGTGCCTGGACCTTGGTGAGGGCTTCCTGGGCCTTGAGCTCCTTCAGCATCTGGGTGATGCCGGGAAGTTCCTGATTGAACCTCTGGGCGAGGTCGACGTTCGCGGGCGCCTGGGCAACCAGGGCCACGGCGGAAAAGAGCATGAAGGGCATCGGGCGCATGGGCACTCCAGAAAGGTCAAGGCTCCAGGGTAGCGAAAAGGCCAGGGAGGGGGATGGCCCCTTGCCGAATTGTGACCGGATCAATCACCGGTCCTTTTCTCTTCGAGTTCAAGCCATTCCAGTTCCAGGAGATCCAGCTCGGTCTGATGGGCCTCCCGCTCCCGCATGGCCAGATGCCCCGGGCTGTCGGAGCGGAGGAAGGCGGCGGGATCCGCCAGGATGGCGTCCTGCCCGGCGATGCGTGCGTGAAGGTCGGCCAGGGCCTGCTCGACTTCGGCGAGCCGGCGCTGCTCCTTCTGGGAGAGTCCGGGCTTCCGCGGTTTGGGCGTTTCAGCGCGGGTGGCCCCCTTGGTCGGCTCGGCCTTTGTCGGTTGCGCGGTCTGGGCGCGGGCCTCGCGGAGGCTTCCCACAGTGGAGGGCGGTCCTTCGTAGAGTTCCCATCGGGGCGACCCGGTTCCGTTCCAGGCCAGGGTGTGGGTGGCCACCTGGTCGAGGAAGAATCGGTCGTGGCTCACGAGGACGAGGGTGCCGCCGAAGCCGATCAGGGCCTCTTCGAGGTTCTGGAGGGTGGGGATGTCCAGATCGTTGGTGGGTTCGTCCAGCACCAGCAGGTCCGCGGGACTGAGCATGGCCTTGGCCAGGAGCAGGCGATTGCGCTCGCCGCCGCTGAGGGTCGAGGCCGGGCGGTTCTGCTGATCCACGGGGAAGCCGAACCGCGTGAGGTAGACGTGAGCGAGCACGGTGCCGTTGCCCGTATCGACGATGGCCGCGCGATCCGCGAGGTTGTCGAGGATCGTGCGCGCGCCGTCCAGTTCGCCCCGTCCCTGGGAAATGGCGGTGACGGCGAATTTGGGATGGCGGACCACCTCGCCGGCGGTGGGCTCCAATTCGCCGAGCAGCACCTTCAAGAGGGTGGATTTCCCGCAGCCGTTGGGCCCCAGCAGGGCGATGCGCATGCCGCGCTGGAGGCTGAGATCCAGGTTGCCCATCAGTTCCGCGCCGCCGGGGTAGGCGAAGTGCAGGCCCTCGGCGCGGATCAGCGCATCGCTGCGGTTGCCGCCCTTCGCGAAGGTCAGTCCCTGGCGGACCTCCAGGCGCGTGCGGTCCTCCACGCTGCCCTTGAGGTCCAGCACCTCCTGGATGCGGAGCTTGGATTTGCGGGTGCGGGCCTTGGCGCCGCGGCGCAGCCATGCCATCTCCCGGCGCAACCGATTCTGCATGTGTTCCGTCAGGCGGGCCTCGCGGAATTCGCGATCGGATTTCTCGAGCAGGTAGTCGCTGTAGCCGCCCTCGTAGCTGCGCAGTGCGCCGTCCTCCAGCTCCAGCATCCGCGTGACCACGGCATCCAGCAGGTGGCGGTCATGGGTGATGAGGAGGAGGGCGCCTTCATATCCCTGCAGCCAGGCTTCAAGGCGTTCCACCTGTTCGGGGTCGAGGTGGTTGGTGGGCTCGTCCAGCACGAGCACGTCCGGTTCCTTGAGCCAAGCCTGGGCCAGGGCCACGCGCTTGCGCCATCCACCGGAAAGCGATTCCACCTCCACATCGAGATCCGCCAGGCCCCAGACCGTGGCGGCGGCCTTGAGGCGCGGGCTGAGGTCCCAGCCCCAGTGATCGAGGAGGTGTTCGATGGTTTGCAGTTCGTCAAAGAGGCGCGCCTCGGCCTCGGCGTTCGAGCCGTGAAGCCGATCGTGGATCTCCTGATGCCGTGCCAGCAGGGCCGCATGATCCGCCAGGGCGGCTTCGAGGGCCTGACGCACGCTGGCACCCGGCGTGAAGTGCGGCTCCTGGCTGAGCCGGGCGATGCGCAGGCCCTGGGTGATGACGACCTCGCCTGAATCGGGAATCTCGTCGCCGGTGAGCAGACGGAAAAGCGTGCTTTTCCCTGCGCCGTTGCGGCCGATGAGGCCGACCTTCTCGCCCTGAAAGAGACCGAAACTCAGTCCATCCAAGATGGCTGTCGCGCCATAACGTTTCGTGACATTGATCAAACTCAGGGCGATGGACGGCAAGAATGGCTCCTCGGACCTTCCAGAATCCCATGGATGGGTTGATCCTTGCCCCGAAAGTCATCCGAGGCTCCCATGACCCTTCAGGAAGAACTCCAAATGTCCAAGTTACCCGCGCCGGGCGTGCAGCTCATGCTGCAGCTCATGCTGACGCGCGAAGCCGTCGTGCGTGTGCAGGAGCGGTTGTTCGAAAACCATGGCCTGACGATCCAGCAGTACAACGTGCTGCGCATCGTGCGCGGCGGCCCCGTCAAAGGGCACCCGATCTACGAGATCGAACGGCGCATGATCTACCGCTTCGCCAACGTGACGCGCCTGGTGGACCGGCTGGAAGTGCAGGGCCTGCTCAAGCGCGTGGCCGATCCCAAGGACCGCCGCGTGAGTCGAGTGGTGCTCACACCCAAGGGACGCCGCCTCATGGAACGGCTGGACGAGCCCGTTCAGGCCATGGCCACGCGCCTCACCAGCTGCTGCAGCGAGGACGAATGCCTGGCCATGGGCCACAGCCTGGAGCGGCTGCGCGAGCATTGCGTCCAGCAGGAAGTCTGTCAGGACGTTCCTGCAGGCGTCGCCAGCTGATCCAGCAGATCGTAGGCTTCGGATTCGGACACATCTTCCAGCTGGACCCACCGGCCTTCGCCGAGGTCCATCCACAAGAGGCGGGAGCCCGGTTGCCACCAACCCTGGCGGAGGGTGCGCGGACCGGCGAGGTGCGAGGCGCCCTTGAGCTGGGCCTCGCTGGGTCGTGTGACGGCCTGTAGGCGCCAGGGGCCGCCCGAGGCGCGGCGCAGCTGCAGCACGCCCTGATGCAGGCTCCAGCGGCCGTCCCTGGCCCGCAGGCGGAGGCCCCCAGGGCCTGACACCACGTCGCCTTGGATGTGAAGGGGCGCTTCCTGGTCCAGGATCCACTGCACACCCGAAAGCGCTGTGGCGGCGGTGTCCCAGCCCACGCTTCCCAGATCGGCCAGATCCGTGTCGCCCAACTTGATGCGCAGGGCGGAGGCCGGTGCCTGGTCGAAGGTGGGATCGATGGGCACCCAGCGATCCCGCAGGCGCACCTCCACCCAGAAATGAAGGCCGAGCATCTCGCCGAGGCCCACCCAGCCCGTGACGCCGCGGGCGGGTACGCCCAGGCGCCGGAGCAGGGCCACCGCCAGCACGCCGTGCTCCGTGCAGTCGCCCCGCGGATGGTGGGCGACCTCCAGGGCCGAGGCGAAACCGACGGTGAAATCCTTCTCGGTGATCCAGTCGAAGACGAAAGCGTTCACCCGCCGGGCGATGTCCCAGCGCGACAGACCCGGCGGCAGGCCCAGGCGGCGGAGGAGCCCGTCGAAGGCCGGATCCCGAAAGGGCACGAGGGGCGTCGGGGCCAGGAAGCGGGCCTCGTCGGTGCCCGGTATTCCCGTCACCGGAGGCTGGGCCGCTTCGGATGCTGTGGGTGGCGCGGCCCGCTTGAAACGCCAGCGGCCCTTGGCGACCTGGCTCTGCTGGGCATCCTCGGGAAGCTCCGGCCGGGCCCCCTCGGCGCGCAGGGTCCATTCGGGCATCCAGGGCTGAAAGGGATGGGGTGGCAGCTTCTGGAGCGTCTGTTCGAAGAATCCGGCGCCTGCCTCCTTCGAAGGCACGGGTGCGGGCAGTTCAGACCTTTGCGTCAGGACTTCCAGGCCGCCCAGCTCCGTGCGGTGGCGCAGTTCCCCGGCGGTGGGGGAGATCCAGACTTCGACCGTGGCCGTGGCCGCGCCTTCGCTCTCCTGTCCGGCGAATCGCACGGCATCGGGGAATCCGGGCAGGGGCGCGGCGCCCTTGGGCTCCAGCTCGATGGAGCTCCACTGCTGGATGGGAAAGGAGAAGGTGACGGCCTGAACGGATCGCCGCGTTCTCGCGGCTTCCATCAACTTGGCATCCAGCTCCTCGGGCCAAAGGATGGCGCCCGTCGGCACGGTCTTGCGCACCGCGGGACCGTTCGCCGGCTGGATGGAGAGACCGTCGGGATCCCGGGGGGACCACTCGGCCCTTCCCTCGAAAGGTTCAGCGGAGAGCTGCAGGCGCCAGGTGAAGGTGAGACGGCCATCGGGCGCCTTCTGCGCGCTCTGCCGGATCTCCTGGCGGATCTCCTGACCCAGGCGGGAGAGCACCATCCATTCGCGGGTGGCGATCTCGCGGGTGGTTCCGCGCTGCGTGGTCTCCGTGCTGGAACCGCCCACTTCCTGGCCACCCAGCCATTGACGGAAGGTGTGGGTTTCAGCCGTCTGACCCAGCAGGGAAAGGCCCGTGAGCAGGAGCAGGAAAAGGGGGGATGCGCGCATCCCCCCAGTCTATCGGCGAGCCATCCAATCAGCGGGCCAGGCCTGCGGCCAGGCGCAGATGGTGCATGCGGTCGCGCATCCGTTCCTGAGTCCGGGTCCGCAGCTCGGCGGCCTTCGCGCGCTGCTCGGGGGTGAGCACCGCCAGGACCTCCTGGCGCACGGCGCGGCGGGCCAGCATCATGTCGAACCGGGCCGAGGAAGCCTTGTCGTGCAGGGTGCGCAGCTGGGCTTCGGAGGTGCTGGCATCCTGCATGGCGGCTCGGAGGGCGGTCTGGGCCTGCCTCACGGCGTCGCGGCGCACGAGCATGTCGGGGCGGTGCTTTTCGTGGATGGTCTTGATGCTGTTCTTCTGAACGTCGGTCAGGTTGAGGACCCGGGCGATCCGCTGGGCGCGGTGGCGGCCTTCGGGGTAACCCTGGGCGGCCAGGGGCAGCGCCGCGAGGGCCAGGATCAGGGTGGAGCGGAGCAGGGATTTCATGGCGACTCCTGATGGGCTGTTTTCTGCCTCACCTCTTGAGACCCGGATTGGGACATGCGGTTGAATGCGGGCAGACTAGATGGGTGATCCGCACCTACTCGGCCATCGTCCTGAAAGCCACGCCCTATGCCGAGGGGGCGGCGGTGGTTTCCTTTCTGAGCGAACACGGCGAGCGACTGTCCGGCGTGGCCAAGGGGGTGAAGAAACCCACGGCCAAGTGGGTGGCCGCCTTCGAACCCATGGGCATGGTGAAGGTGAGCTTCTTCGGGAAAGAACACACCGACCTGAAGCGGGTCACGCGCTGCGAACTGAGTTTCAGCCCCCTCACCCTGGGCCATCTGGAATCCAGCCTGGTGATGGCCTGCCTGGCGGATCTCTTCGACCGGGTGGCCCGGGAAGGGGTGGAGGATGATCGGCTCTACCGTCTGCTCAGCGCCTGCGGGCGGGCCCTGAAAGCCGACCCCGGCAACGCCCTCGGCATCCTGGCCTATGCCGAGCACTGGTTGCTCCATTGCATGGGGCTGCTGCCCCACCCCAGGGTCTGCGGCCGTTGCGGCAACGACGTGGCGCCCCTGGTCCTGCTCAGCCCGGAGCAAGGCTGGTGCTGTGCCTCCTGCACGCCCGCGGACCCCGTGGAGGCCCTTCCTCCGGGAAGCCGCGAGTACCTCAGGCGCCTGAGGACGGGAGGTGCCGAGGTCGCGCCCCGCCTGGACCCGGCCGACGAAGCCCAGGTGGCGGTCACCGCCCTCCTCCGGGCCCGGCTGCTTCAGGAGCTGGGCGGGGGCCTGAAGAGCTACGACGTGCTCTGGCGGACCGTCTGAAGGCAAGCGGGCAAGATGGGGTGGAACGCTAATTCTTGCCTCGCCACGGGGACCGTCCGATGGGATTTCATGATCGAAGCTGAAGGGATGGGACTCGGGAAGTCCTTATGGAGATGGGTGTCGGGATCCAGGATCCCGAGGGATCTGGCCGGGATCCCGTTGCTGGGGGTCGTGGCCTACCTGCTGTTCCGCTACGGGGCCACCGTCGGGCCGGCCGAAGGGGCCCTGCTCATCATGGCGGCGGCCGGGTTCCACTGGGTGATCTTCCGCTGGTGGGACTGGCACCGTGAGCTCGGCCATGAAGGACCCCTGCTGGATTGGGTGCAGCGCATCCTCCAGGGGGAGCGCCACCCCATGGTGGTTCCGGAAGGTCTGCGGAGGCGGGACGCGCTGATGGCTGCGGCCATGAACGCGGTCCTCGAAGACATCCAAAACGGACGCACGGCCCTGGCGGAGCTCCGGCAGGCCAGCTCCCGTGAATGGCGGGAGCTGGATACGCTGCTGGCATCAATCCAGGAGCACCATGCGGCCGAAGCCGAGATCCGCGCCCAGGGCGGGGCCCGATTGAAGTCCCTCGGCCAGGATCTGAAGGCCGCCATCGAGGGCACCCTGCGCTTCGATCAGATCGAGTTGAACCATCGCCTGAGGGCGGACCAGTTCCGCCTGCAGGGCCAGGCCTTCCAGGGCACGCTCGAGCAGCTGCGGGCGGGGCTGGACCAGTTCGAAAACCTGTTGGAGGAGTTGCAGGATTCCTTTCCGAGGCTGCGCCGGGAGGAAGATGCCCTCGGGCGCCTGGCGGACGCGGGCCTTCGGCAGGGATCGCGGTTGACGCTGTCCGTGAAGGGGCTCGTGGCCCACACGCCCCGGCTCATGGATGGTACCCAGGCGCGGATGGAATGGCTGCGCCGTCTGCGTCAGACCGCCGATGGCGTCCGCGACAAGACGGAGGCCCTGGCGCGGCGGCTCGACACGTTTCGCGAAGAGGCCCAGTCCCGCATCCACTACTTTGGCGGAGCGCAGGGCAACCTGAAGGACATCGATCATGTGGCCCAGCAGACCGGGTTGCTGGCGGTGAACGCGGCCATCCTCGCCCAGCAGGATGGCGGCAGTCCGGGACTGTCGGCCATCGGGGGACGCCTGCGCATCCTTTCGGACCAGACGGCCGGAGGCGTGTCGGGGCTGGAGCGGATGCTGGATGAATATCAGCGGGGTCTGGAGCGGGAAACGGCCGGCCTATGGGATCTGCAGGAGGTCACGCAGAACCTGCTTTCGGATGTGCACGACCTGCTGAGGACCGCCGGGCATCTGGACCAGCAGGGCTATGACCTGGAGCGCGTCCTGGAAACCCACCTGGGCCTGGTGGATCACGTGCGCCAGACCTCCGAGCGCGCGGAGCTTTCCCTGCATGAGGTTGGGGAACGGGCCATGGCGCTGGAATCAGCCCATGTGAGGCAGTGGGGGGTGGAGGCCAAGATCGGCCCCGAACGGGAACGCCTTTCCCGGCTCGGGACGCGCCTGGCGGATGTGGGCGAAGGACTCTCGCGCATCAGCCAGCAGAACATCGATGAGATCTGGGATATCCTCGCGCGGCATCAGGCCATTCGCAGGGCGGATGCCTATCAGCAGGTGACCTCGGAGGGGTTGCCCCACCTGCTGGACGAAGCCGAGTCGGCTGAATCCACATGGAATGGCGTGGCCTGGGCCCGCGCCCAGCGGCGCCGGCGCAGGGTGGGCGAGGGGGGTGGACTCCTGCCGCCCATGGGCCACCGGGATCCGAATGGGGGCCTGCGGCTCCTTCTGCTCGGACAGGATGCGCTGCACAATCCCGAACCGTCGGCCCTGGAACGCTGGACCTGCGACGCCTCGGGCCGTTTCTGGGATCTGAGCCTGATGGCTTCCCTGAGAACGGAAAGCCACCGTTTGGCCCTGCTGGCCCTGCTCAAGGAAAGCGCGCTCTCGGCCTGCTTCCCGGATCTGGATCTGCGCATTTCGCCGGAAGGCGCGCGCATCCGGCTGCCCCACCCCTATCCGGGCCTGCCGGGATTCCTGGCGGGACTCAGGCTCGAACTGATGCTGGAACCCGAATTGTGGGATCACGCCTACCGGGACGCGGCGCCCGTCGAGGCGCGGATCCAGGGGTTGATCTGGCTGGGACCCGGCGAGGGCGGGGGGATCCAGAGCCCGTGCATGCGCCTGGCCCATGCGTGGATCGGCAGTCACGATCCGCATGAATCCTTCCTGTCCTGGCTGCCCTATGAGGGACCTCGTCCGCCCAGCCCATGGCTGGGGGACAGCGGCGTGGAAGAGAGGCTGCCCGCGCCCTTGCCGTTGCGCTGCCTCGGCCTGGGAGCCGACCCGGCGGTGCTGGGGCCCATGCGCGATCGGCTGATCCAGGCCGGAGCCATCGAAGGTCCCGGAGGGGCGGCTCTCTGCGCCGTCGACATCGGTCACGCGCATCCGGATGCCCTGCTGCTGCGGTTGTTCCAATCGGATGCCCACCTCGCGGGCGCCTTCCACCCGGAGCTCGTGCCCTACCAGGTACGCATGCGCGACGAGGTTCTGGGCGGCTGCACGGGGGATCCCTATCGTGCCGCCTGGGCCATTCTCGATGACCTGCAGCGGGCGGGCTGGCTGATGCCGCTGCCGCTGCACGGGCATGCGTGAGATATCTGTGACATATCTTTGAAGTTAAATTCGTTCGACCAGGGTTGACAGACGTGAAGCCTCGCCGATACCTGTTTCAAGCGATCTTTGGACCTTCCCAGACGGTGTGTGATCCAGGGCCCGGGACCGCCACCAACCAGCTTCCGCCTGCGGCGGGGGCCGGGCTGTAGAAGGCCAGCGACCGCCACTCACAGGAGATCCTATGTTTCATGTCGCGTTCTCGCGCGGCCGGGGGCCTGCCTACGCGGACCTGCCGCCCACCCTTCAACCCTGTGCCGTCGCGGCTTCCGCCCCGCCTTCGGACCGCGTGCGTGCCGCGGCCCTGTCGGGATTGATCTACCTCCTGCTCGGAGCCTCGGCCCTGACCATCGCGTCCTTCGCGCCACCGGTGAGCCTCGCACCGCCGGTCCAACCCACAGTGCCCGACCGGATCGTCGTGTTCGATAGACTGCAGCTCCCGCGGCCCGTGGAGCGCGTCACGGCCGCCACAGGCGGCATGGGCAGCGGCGATGCCACACAGATCGTCAATGCTGGCGCGGCGCATCAGGCGGATCCGGACGAAGCCTCCGCGGGTACGCCCACCGATCGAAGCGGCGAGATCCCGGGACTGGCCAACCCTGCCATCGGTGGCAACCCCGCACTGCCTCCAGGCAATCCCTCCGTGGGGGCCGGCACGGGCGTCGTCCAGGATTTCTCGATGGTGGGGCTCACCGTGCTGCACCGGGTGGATCCGGTCTATCCCGAGTTCGCCCGGCGCGCCCGCATCCAGGGGCCCGTGGTGCTGCTGATGACGGTGGATGAAGGTGGTCGGCCCATCCAGGTGCAGGTGCTGGAAGGGCATCCGGCCTTCCATGAAGCGGCCCTGCAGGCCGCCCGCCAGTGGCGCTTCGAGCCCGCGCGCCTGGATGGCCGTCCCGTGGCCGCCGCCTTCCGCCTCACCCTGAAGTTCGCGCTGAGGTGAGGACGTGATGGCCACCAAGCTGCGCAGTGACATCAACGTCACACCCCTCGTCGACATCGTTCTCGTCCTGCTCATCGTCTTCATCACGCTGGTTCCGGCGATTCCTCGGGTGCTTTCCGCGGCCCTGCCGGGCCAGGGACAGGGCGGGCCTTCCGTGCCTCTGCTGCGCCTGATCCTGAGGGGCGATGGCGGGCTGGAGGTAGTGGGACAGCCCGGGGCCTCCCTGGCCGCGGCCCTCAATCAACGTCCAGAGCGCATCCTGCTGAAGCTGCATCCGGACCTTCCGCTGAGCGCGCCAACGCGCGTGCTGGATGAAATCAAGGGGCGCTGCCCGGATACCCGGGTGGCGGTGACCGCGGGGGCATCCTAGGACCGTGCTACGCTTGGCCCTTGTGGATCAGGGCGTCGCTGTCCGCGAGGGCAGAGGAAAGTCCGGGCTCCACAGGGTGCTGGGCCTGGTAACACCAGGGCGGGGTGACCCGACGGAAAGTGCAACAGAAAACAAACCGCCGATGGCCGGCCCGTGGAAACACGACCGGATCAGGTAAGGGCGAAACGGTGGGGTAAGAGCCCACCGCCGGACTGGCAACAGGACGGGCACGGCAAACCCCCCAGGGAGCAAGACCAAATAGGCCGACGCACCGCGCAAGCGGCGAGGGTTGACCCGACCGAGTCGGCGGGTAGGTCGCACGAGGTGGGTGGCGACATCCATCCCAGAGGAATGACGCTCCACGACAGAACCCGGCTTACCGATCCACCACGGCCCCCGCAAGGGGGCCGCGCTGGGTTCGGAGCCGGGCCGGCTTACCCTCCATCTATCGCCGTGCGGTGCACGGCTCCCACTCGCCTTCGGCGCGCGGAGATGGAGCCTCCCACCACGGCCCCCGCGAAGGGGCCGCGCTTATGTTCTCCGGGGGTTCCGCGCTGCGCGCATACCCCCGGGCTTCCGCTTGCTGTTCCACCTCGCTGTCTTCGGTTAGGCTGGGATCCGTTCTCCGAGTAGGCCTCTGACGTCTCTGACCCAACCTTGCTGTCTTGCGCCTGGACTTGGCGCGGGGATGGGCGCGTCCGGATGGGCGCGCGGTTAGAGATCCTGGCGATCCGCCAGGCAGGCCAATGCACCACACACTTCGGAGCCACCATGGCGCAGGACATCCAGGCCCTGGCGCGCCGCCTTGAGCGGGCCCAGGCGTTGCAGAACGAACGATTCAATCAGGCCGCGGGAGGCCGCAGCCTACCCGTGGGCGGCGGTTTCGCGCACTTCCGGGGCGAGGCCCACCCGCTCAATCAGGCCCTGGGACTTATCGAGCCCGTGGACGAGGCCGAGCTCGTCGCCGTCGAAGCCTTCCTCGGCGTCCCCACGGTGCTGGAACTGAGCCCTGGCGCCGATCCAGGGTGGTGGTCGCTGTTGGCGCAACGTGGCTACCGGCTGCATCAGTTCCAGCAGCTCTGGACTCGCGCCCTCACGGATCAGGACGCCACCGGCCTTTCTCCGGAGATCCGGATCGCAGGGGCCGGAGAAGCGGAGCTGTACAACAGGATTGTCTGCGCTGGGTTCCTCGAACGCGATGACTGGCAGGATCTGGAGCCGCCGTTCCGGACCTCCCTCCAGGTGGAAGATGCATGGGGCTTCCTCGTCTTCATGGAGGGGCAGCCCGCCGGTGGGGGCATGTTGGGATTAGTGGACGGTATCGCCCTGCTTTCGGGTACGAGCGTGCTGCCGCGATTTCGGGGCAGGGGGCTCCAGCAGGCGCTCATCCGGGCGCGGCTCGGCCTGGCCCGGTCACGCGGCGCCGAGATCGCCTGCGCCTCCACGGCTCCGGGAACGGCCAGTCAGCGCTCCTACGAATGCTGCGGCTTCCGGGCGGCCTATCCCAAGGTGGAGATGGCCCGCGGATGAATCGATGAATCCACAGGCGGCGCATGGTTCCGACACGTGGTTCCATGGAGCATGCGCCGCCCTTCGCCCCAGACCGCCGCCCTGCTCGTGACGGCCCTCGCCTTCCACGTGGACATGCTCCTCTACTACCTGCTCGTGCCGCTGCTGCCGCGGTACGCGCGGGAGCTGGGCCTGAATCCCGTGAAGGTGGGCATCCTCTTCGGAAGCTACGCCGTCGCGCTGCTGCTGGCGACCTTCCCCGTGGCGATCCTCACGGACCGGTTCGGGCGCCGGGCCCCCATGCTTTGGGGTTTGGCGGGCCTGGCCCTCACGACCCTCGTGTTCGCGGTCTCGAAGCAGTATTGGCTGCTCGTGCTGGCCCGGTTCTTCCAGGGCATTGCCGGCGCGGCCACCTGGCTACCGGGCATGGCCCTGCTGGCGGACCACTTCCCTTCGGAATCTCGGGGGAAGGCCATGGGCACGGCCTTCGCCGCCGCCAACCTGGGCGTGCTCATCGGCCCGCCGTTATCGGGATTTCTCGACCTGCATGCCGGGCCCTCGGCGCCCTTCCTCTTCGGCGCGGGTCTGGTGGGGCTCGATGCCTTGGGCCGGGCCTTCCTGCTGCCGGAGGTGGAAGCGGAGCGTGGGCCTCGCCTGCCCTTTCGACAACTACTGTCCAATCCCATCATTCGTCTCTTTGCAGGCGCCATGGCCCTGGGATCGGGGCTCTGGGCGCTGCTCGAATCCACCCTGCCGCTGGACATGGACGGGCGGCTTGGGCTCAACGCGTCCCAGATTGGATGGTGCTTCGCGGCCTCGGCCCTGGCGCACACATTCACCTCGCCACTCATGGGCCGGCTGTCGGACCGCATCGGCCGCGTGAAGGTGCTGCGCATGGGCCTGGTGTTGGCCCTGGTGCTGCTGCCCCTGCCGGCGCTGTTGCCGGGGCCCTGGTGGGTGGTGCTGGCGATGATGGGCCTGGGCAGCACGGCGAGCTTCATCATGAGCCCCTGCAGCCCTGCGGTGGCGGACCAGGTGGAACGCCAGGGCAGCCAGAGTTTCGCGTCGGCCTTTTCCATCCTCAACCTAGCCTATTCCGTGGGCCTGATGATCGGGCCCCTCGTAGGAGGCTTCCTGGTGCAGGGCCTGGGTCTGCCGGTGGCTCTGGGGTTGTGTGGCCTGGTCTTCGGCGGTTACCTGTTCGCGGCGCGGGGATTCACCGCCTGATGCACCGGTAGATCCACCGCTCTTCGCGTTCATCCCAGGGACGCCCGTCCAGCCCACCGTAGGCCTGGGCCACGTCGAACCCGGCCTGATCGAGGCACGCGCGCACTTCGGCATCGGTGGGGATCCAGATGTCGTGGCAGAAGGCTTCGCCCTGGCAGACGCGCTCGGTGAGGATCCGCCGTCCGTCGGGATTCCACATGGCGCGTTCCTGGTAGCCCTCTTCCGGGAACTCCATCCACTCGCCCTCCACGCCGACCATCGCGGACTGAAGGAAGGTGCGGCCCGCGAGATCGAGCAGCAGCACGCCGCCGGGGCGGATCACCCGGGCGAATTCCGTCAGCTGGCGCAGGTTCTCGGCCTCGGTCGCGAAATAGCCCCAGCTCGTGAAGGCGCAGAAGACGGCATCCGTGCAGGCCGCGCGGAAGGGCAGGGCGCGGAAATCCAGGCGCACCAGGGGCGCGGGATGGATCGCGCGATGCTTGGCCAGGTTCAGGGGGCTCAGGTCTCCGCCGGCGACCTTCAGCCCTCTGGCGCGCAGGTAGGGATGCAGGCGGCCCCAGCCGCAGGGGAGATCCAGCACCCGGCTTCCGGGCGGCAGGTCCAGCAGAGTCGCCAGAGCCGGGCCTTCATGCGCCGCATCCGCCGCCTTGTCTGCGTAGATGGTGAAGTAGGCGGGGTGATCGAAATCGCGGATGAACCAGTCCATGGGGAAAGTGTGGCAGAGCGCGGACGACGATGGAAAAGCCGGACGGAACGATGCCCAGACATGAAGAAGCCCAGACATGAAGAAGCCCGGCCATGCCGGGCTTCTTCATGCGGATCGAGGATCCTCAGCCTTCCTCGTTCTCGGCCTTGACGAGCTTCACGGTCGGCGAGGCCTGGGGGGTGTTCACGATGCCCTTCCAGACATAGCGGGTGCCGCGCTTCTGACCGTTCTTGACGATGAGCTTGGCATCCTCGAGTTCGGTGAACAGGCGGCGGAGCGTGGCGGGGGCCCAGTCGCAATCCTTGAGGTCCAGGGCGACCTGGGCCTCGAAGCTGCTGAGGGATCCCTTGTCCTGCAGGGCGCGCATCAGCTGGCCCTTCATATCCTCCAGTTCAGGCTTGGAGCGGCGGGCCTTGGTCTTGAAGGCCGGAGCCATCTCCTGCTCGACCATGGGCACATGCGGCTTGGGGGCGGGGGCGGTGGGTGCAGCGGCCTGGGGGGCGGTCATTTGGGCCTGGACGAGCAGGCCGTCCAGGTAGATGTCCCCGCGTTCGGGCTGGAAGAGCACAACCACCGAACCAGGAGCCATGCCCTCGTGCTGAAGCGCTGTGATGACACGTTCTCCGATTCTGGATTTCTGATCTGCTGTAAGACTGGGAGTTTCGATAACGACAATGGCCATGGGCACTCCAATATGTATACGGAAGAGCTATACTACACCTGGAATATGGATTTGTAAATTTCTGATTTAATTATCATTCGTGCACACTCTTCGAGGTTCCTATGCGCAAGACGAAGATCGAACGGCCTGAGGAACAGCAGCGCTTCGAGACCTTTCTGCGCTCCCGTCAGCTGAAGCTGACCGGCGAGCGGCTGGAACTGGTGGAGGAGGTGTTCGGCCAGCCTCACCACTTCGACGCGGATCAGCTGCACATGGCCCTCAAGCAGAAGGGCAAGGCCATCAGCCGGGCCACGGTCTACCGCACCCTGGACCTGCTCGTGCAGTGCGGGCTGGTGCGGAAGAGCAGCTTCGGCGATCAGTACGCCCACTACGAAGCGGTGCGCAGCGACGAACATCACGATCACCTGATCTGCCTGAACTGCGACGCCATCATCGAGTTCTTCCGCGCCGATCTGGAGGCCCTCCAGGAGCAGATCTGCCGTGAGTTCAACTTCAAGCCGATGCACCACAGCCATCAGATCTTCGGCCTCTGCCAGGCCTGCCAGGGCAAGACGACGGATGATTCGGTCCTCGCCCACCGTCTGAGCCAGCTCAATACCTAATATTCTCCGGGGGTTCCGCGCTGCGCGCCTCCATGTGACGCAACGCTCTGCGTTGCTCCCACTCGCCCTAGGCTCGTGGACATGGAGCCTCCCCCCGGGCCCCCGCGCAGAAACCCGGCGGAGCCGGGCTTTCGCTTGTACCCGCTCCTGATTCTGTCCCTCCCTTGGTGGTCTGCGGTGGGGGCTTTCCATGCCATAGCGGACCGAGGGGGACGGCGCTAGGCTTGGCCATGGCCAAATTGACGATTCAGGATCTCCAGCGTCTTCCGAAGACGGATCTGCATGTGCATCTGGATGGCAGCCTCCGCATCCCGACCATCCTCCAGCTGGCGGAGGAGCAGAAGGTGAAGCTGCCCGCGGACACCGCGGAGGGGTTGCGCCCCTTCGTGGAAGTGGGCGATGACTGCAAGTCGCTGGTGGAGTATCTGCGCGCCTTCGACGTGACGCTGTCCGTGATGCAGACCTACGAGAGTCTGGTCCGCACGGCCTTCGAGCTGGCCGAAGACGCGGCCAAGGAGAACGTCCGCTACATGGAGGTGCGCTACAGCCCCATCCTCCATCAGCAGAAGGGCCTCACGCTCCACGCCATCGTGCAGGCCGTGCTCGAGGGTTTGGCCCAGGCCGAGCGCCAGTACAACATCAAGACCGGCGTGATCCTCTGCGGCATGCGCCACATCTCACCCGACATCTCGCTGCGCCTGGCGGACCTCACCGTGGCCTTCAAGAACAAGGGCGTGGTGGGCTTCGATCTGGCGGGCGCGGAGGAGAACTTCCCCGCCAAGCGCCATAAGGATGCCTTCGGCCGCGTGCTCCAGAACAACATCAACTGCACCCTGCATGCGGGCGAGGCCTACGGGCCTGAGAGCATCCACCAGGCCATCCACCTTTGCGGCGCGCACCGCATCGGCCACGGCGTGCGGCTCATCGAAGACGGCGACCTGCTGAACTACGTGAACGACCACCGCATCCCGCTGGAATGCTGCCCTTCGAGCAACGTGCAGACCAAAGCCGTGAAGAAGATGGCCGATCATCCCATCCGCCTCTTCTACGACCTGGGCCTGCGCGTCACCGTGAACACGGACAACCGCATGGTGACCAATACGACCGTCAGCAAGGAATTCCAGGTCATCCACGAGGAGCTGGGCTTCAACCTCGAAGAGATCAAGGAAGTCATCATCATGGGCTTCAAGAGCGCCTTCCTGCCCTACGCCCTCAAGCGCGCCCTGCTGGCGGAAGTGGTGCACGAGCTGAAGGCCTTCAAACCCGGCAGCCTGGAAAGTAAAAAGGAACAGCTCTGATATCCTGACTGTCGAGGTCAGGATTCATGCTGGATCGATTCGCCGTCTTTCTCGACCAACACGCCAAGGTGCTCCTCACCACGCATGAAAACCCGGATGGGGATGGCGTGGGCGCCGCCATTGCTCTGGCCGCCCATCTGAAGGGCGCAGGCAAAGCGGCCCGCATCGTCGTGACGCCGGCATTGCCCGAAAACCTGCGATTCCTGGATCCCGAGGGTTGGATCGAGGCCTACGAACCTGCGGGCGCCCACAGGGATCTAGCGGCCTGGCCGGATGCGTGGCTGCTCATCGACGCCTCGGAGCCTCACCGCATGGGCGCGCTGTACGCGGCCTTCGAAGGCACCCAGGCCGAGCGCGCCTGCCTCGACCATCACCTGAAGGACGAGCCCAAGGGGTTCGACGACGAGTTCACGGATCCCACCGCCAGCGCCAGCGCCGAGCTGGTCTACGACCTGGTGCGGCCGCGGGTGGGCGGGGACCTGCCGCCCGTTATGGCCCAGGCCATCTACGCCGGGCTCGTGAGCGACACGGGCAACTTCCGGCACTCCAACACCACGCCGAAGATCCATCACGCCGCCGCCGATCTCATCGCGCAGGGGGTCCATCCGGCGCGCACCTTCAACGCCCTCTATCAGACCGCCACACCCGCCAAGCTGAAGCTTTTCGGACGGGCCATGGGGGGTCTGCAGCTGCGCGAAGGGGGCCGCTTCGCCTATGTGGCGGTGACGAAGGCGGATCTCGAGGCCTGCGGCGCCACCCACGAGGATCTGGACGAGTTGGTGGAGGAACCCCGCAAGCTGAAGGGCGTCGAAGTAGCGGCCCTGTTCTCCGAGGCCGCGGACGGCCGCGCCAAGGTGAGTCTGCGCTCCCGCGAGCGGGTGGATGTGAACGCGGTCTGCCGCCAGTTCGGCGGCGGGGGCCACCGGCTGGCTTCGGGCGCGAAGGCCGCCCAGCCCCTGGAATCCTTCATCGCCGCGGTGGAAGCCGGCGTCATTGCACAGATAAGGCAAGATATGGCCTAGGTTGTATGCCGGGCACCGAAGGGTTGCCCGGACGTGGTCCAGGCCTCAGACTTTTTGTTCCTCGAGCGGCATCCAATCAGGTGACCGCCTCTTTCCGGAAACCCATGTCGCCCAAAGAACCCAGCAGCGCCCCCAAGCTCGAACTCTTCTGCAAGCTCCAGGCGGAGAAGGTGCCCTTCATCGCCAAGGCGAACGTGCCCTCCATCTTCGGGAAGTTCACCGTCTACGGCTTCCTGGAACACGCCACCGGCAAGGAGCACCTCGCCATCGTGGCCGGGGAAATTGACGCCCGGCGCCGCATCCCCGTGCGCGTGCACTCGGAGTGCTGGACCGGCGACGTGCTGGGCAGCCTCAAATGCGACTGCCGCCAGCAGCTGGAGGAGGGCCTGCGCCACGTGGCCGAGCACGGCGGCATGGTGCTTTACCTCCGCCAGGAGGGCCGCGGCATCGGCCTGCTGAACAAGCTCAAGGCCTACGCCCTGCAGGAGCAGGGGCTGGATACGGTGGAGGCCAACCACTCGCTGGGCTTCCCGGACGATCTGCGCACCTACGACTGCGCCGTGGAGATGCTGAAGTTCTTCGGCATCACCAAGGTGAAGCTGCTCACCAACAATCCCCGCAAGATCGGCGCGCTGGAATCCGCGGGCATCGAGGTGGAGCGGGAGCGCCACCAGCTGGCCTCCAACCCGCACAACCTGCGCTACCTGAAGACCAAGGCCCGCAAGAGCGGCCACATGCTGGATTTCGAGGAAGAGGCGCTCTAATGCTCCCCGGGGGTCCCGCGCTGCGCGCCTCCGCCTATCGCAACGCCATGCGTTGCTCCCACGCGCCTCTTGGCGCGTGGACCCGGAGCCTCCCCCCGGACCCCCTCGCTCGGCTCGGGCCGAGCCCGATCCTCGCTCAAGCTAGGCGCCAAAGGCCAAGGCTTGACCGGGGTCTGGCCTCGGCTGATAACGTGAAGCATGAACGCGCCCGTCTCTGATCAGACCATCTACGACATCTCCCACGTCATCCAGTTGTCGGTGGCGCCGGTCTTCCTGCTCACCTCCATCGGCACCATCCTCGGCGTACTTTCCACGCGGTTGGCGCGCATCGTGGATCGCGCCCGCGCCCTGAGCGACCGGCTCGAGATGGCCGGCGAGGCCAAGGCCGCGCTCATCCACGCGGAGATGCACACCCTTTCTCAGCGGCGCCACCTCGTGAACATGGCCATCACGGCCGGGACCATCGCGGCGCTGCTGGTCTGCATCAGCATCGCCACGGTGTTCCTCGGGGCCCTCCTGAAGGCGGGCGTGGCCATGGCCGTAGCCTCGCTGTTCATCCTGGCCATGGCCGCCTTCGTGACGGCCCTCGTGACCTTCCTGCGGGAGATCTTCCTCGCGGTGCGAAGCCTCGACCTCGTCTAGGTTCTGGGCTTTCAGCGAAGCACGGCTTTGCCGGGCTGAGCGTGGAGGTCCGGGGGTATTCGCGCAGCGAAGCGGAGCGAGGAACCCCGGAGATCATTAGAGGCTGCGGAGCCTCGACCCCGTCCAGGTTCTGAGCTTTCAGCGAAGCACGGCTTTGCCGGGCTAAGCGTGGGGGTCCGGGGGTATTCGCGCAGCGAAGCGGAGCGAGGAACCCCCGGAGATCACTAGAGGCTGCGGAGCCTCGACCTCGTCTAGGTTCTGGGCTTTCAGCGAAGCACGGCTTTGCCGGGCTAAGCGTGGGGGTCCGGGGGTATTCGCGCAGCGAAGCGGAGCGAGGAACCCCCGGAGAACATCAGAGACTCTTGATCGCCGCGATCTCCTGGGGGCTCAGGAAGCGCCAGGCGCCGGGCTTCAGCAGGGGATCGGCCAGGGGGCCGAACTGCACGCGGCGCAGCTTGCTGACGGGGTGGCCCACGGCGGCGAACATGCGGCGGATCTGCTGGTTCTTGCCTTCGGTGAGGGTGACCTTCAGCCAGGGATTGTCGCCCTTCTCGGCGACCTCGATGTGGCAGGGCTTCAGGCGGCGCCCGCTGAGGAGGAAGCCCTCCTGGAATTCCTTCAGCAGCTCGGGGCGCGGATTGCGGTGGACCTTCACGAGGTAGACCTTGGGGATCTCGTGCTCGGGCCCCGTCAGCACCTGGGCCAGGGCGCCGTCATTGGTCATGAGCAGCAGCCCCTCGGAGTTGAAATCGAGGCGGCCCACGGGGTAGAGGCGCCCGGGCACGCCCTTCAACAAGGCCATGACGGTCGGGCGGCCCTGGTCATCCTTCACGGTGGTGACGTAGCCCTTGGGCTTGTTCATGAGGATGTAGACCGGATCTTCCTTGTGGATGGGGATGAGGTCGACGGTGATCTCGTCCCGGCGGGGGTTCGCGCAGCTGCCGAGTTCCGTGACCGTGACGCCGTTCACCTGGACGCGGCCGTCGAGGATGATCTGCTCGCAGGCGCGGCGACTGTCGATGCCCGCGGCGGCGAGGATCTTCTGCAGGCGCTCCTGGCCGGGGCCGCCGGGCCGTGGACCGGTCTTGCGGGGGCCTGCCGGGGCAGCGGACCGGGGCTTCGCAGGTGTGCCTGGACGATCACTCGGGCGATCCGCGGGCCGGCGCGCGGGACGGGCCGAAGCGGGATCCATCCGGCGGCGGTCCGGGCGCTCCTCGGGACGGGCGGCCGGGCGGCGCACGGGGCGCTCCTCGGAACGGGTTTCAGGGCGACCCGTGGCAGGGCTCGCAGATCGACGCGCGGGGCGCGCTTCAAACCGTTCCGCGGGACGAGCGGAGGACCGGCCGGGCGTGGCCTTCTTGGTGGTGGACGCAGATCCTGACCCCTTCGGGGTGAATTTCCTCATGGCGGCTCCTTCGGCGTCTCCCGACGCGGATGACCCAGTCTATCAGGCCGCCGAGGTCCGCGTGGCCCGCAGGAAATAGTGGATGCCCGACGCGAGCGCCAGCGCGGCCACCAGCCAGTACATCTGGGGCAGGAGGAACGCCATCCAAGGGCGGTAGCCCAGGGCATTGAAGAGCAGGCCCAGCGAAAGGGCGATGAGCTGCATGGCGGTGCTGAGCTTTCCCAGCAGGCTCGGATGGAACTTGCTGTCGCTGAGCCGGTCGACGGAGGCGAAGGCGTAGAAGGAGATCAGCAGATCCCGCATGATGGCGAGGATGGCCACCCAGACGGGGATCGGCGCCGTCATGCCCTGGGTGCGCCAGGCCATCAGGATGAAGGCCGTGGTCATCAGCATCTTGTCAGCGGCCGGGTCGAGGATGGCGCCGAGGTCCGAACGCTGGTTGAAGGTGCGGGCGATGAGTCCGTCCAGCAAATCCGTGAAGCCGGCGGCGGCAAAGAGGATGCAGGCCTGCCAGTAGTGGCCGTACCAGACCGCAATGGCGAAAAAGGGGATCGCAAGGATCCGCAGCAAGGTCAGCGCATTGGGCAGAGTGATGGGACTGGAGGCATTCATTGCCTTCAGTTTAGACGGAGATCACATCCTCTGACCCGCACCTTGTTCCATGCTGGGTGTGAGATAGACTGGTTCATGGAGTTGAGACTATGACTCAAAATCTTCCGATCCCTTTAAGTCAACTCCAACCCGGGGATCAGGGGGAGGTCATCCAGGTGCAGGCTCAGGGGCAGGTCCGCCAGCGGTTGTTGGAGATGGGCTTCATCCGCGGGGCCCGCCTGAGGGTGGAGAAGCTTGCGCCGCTGGGTGATCCCATGGAACTCGTGATCAAGGGGTACCACCTCTCGCTCCGGCGCGAGGAAAGCTCCTGCATCCTCGTACAGCCGGTGGCCTGATGACTCTGACCATTGCCCTCGCAGGCAACCCCAACTGCGGGAAGACCACGCTGTTCAACGCGCTCACTGGGGCGCGCCACCACGTCGGTAACTGGCCCGGCGTCACGGTGGAACGCCGCAGCGGCACCTTCGAGCATGGCGGCACCACCATGGAGGTGGTCGACCTTCCCGGCACCTACTCGCTCTCCGCCCGCAGCGAAGACGAGAAGGTGGCCGCGTCCTTCCTGGCTTCGCCCGAAGTGGACCTGGTCCTGAACGTGCTCGACGCGTCGAACCTGGAGCGCAACCTCTACCTCAGCACCCAGCTGCTGGAGCTGGGCAAGCCCGTGGCCTTCGTGCTGAACATGGTCGATGACGCAGAGAACCGCGGCGTCCGTATCGACGTGCCCGCCCTGGAGCTGCTGCTGGGCGGCCCGGTGATCCCCACCGTAGGCAACCGGGAGCAGGGCATCACCGAGCTGAAGACGCTGCTGGCCTCCATGGCCCTGGGCGAATCCAACCGCTGCCGCCGCATCACGGTGGACTACGGCCACGATATCGAAGGCGAGCTGGCCAAGCTGCACACGGAGATCTGCCGGGACGAGAAGCTGGAAGCCACCATGCCGCCGCGCTGGCTGGCCCTGCAGCTGCTGGAGAACAATGCCGAGGCCAAGCGTCTAGTGGCCGAAAGCCATGCCAGTGAGGCCATTCGACATCAGCTGTCCAAGAGTTTCGCCTTCCTCGAACCGCATCTCGGCGCCGACGGTGCCACCCTGGTGGCCGAGCGGCGCTACGGATTTGCCCACGGCCTGGTGAAGGAAGTGGCCACGGCGCCCGACGAGAAGACGACGCCCACGGCCAAGCTGGATGCGATCCTCACGCACCGCTGGCTGGGCATCCCCATCTTCGTCGGCATCCTGGCCCTGGTGTACTCGCTCTCCTTCATCCTCGGGAAGATCCCGCAGGATTGGATCGCCGACGGGTTCAAGGCCCTGTCGACCTTCGTGGGATCACGCCTGCCCGCGGGCGAGCTGACCAGCCTGCTGGTGGATGGCGTCATCCCCGGCGTGAGCGCGGTGATCGTCTTCGTGCCCGTGATCATGATCCTCATGGGCTGCATCGCGTTCCTGGAGGACACGGGCTACATGGCCCGGGCGGCCTTCATCATGGACCGCCTCATGCACGTCATGGGCCTGCACGGGAAGAGCTTCATCCCCCTCATCATGGGCAGCGGCTGCAACGTGCCGGCCATCCAGGCGGCGCGCACCATCGAAAGCCCCCAGGACCGCCTCATCACCATGCTGGTGACGCCCCTGGTGAGCTGCTCGGCGCGCCTGCAGGTCTACATCGTCATCGCCGGAACCTTCTTCACACCCTTCAAGGCAGCCCTCGCCATCATCGCCATGCACTTCCTGGGCCTGGGCCTGGCGGTGCTCATGGGCCGGCTCCTGCGCAGCGCTTTGTTCAGCGGGCCCAGCTCGCCCTTCGTGATGGAGCTGCCGCCCTACCGCCTGCCCATGCTGAAGGCCACGCTCATCCACATGTGGGAGAAGGGCTCGATCTTCCTCACCCGCGCGGGCACGACCATCTTCGCGGGCGCGACGCTGGTGTGGTTCCTGTCGCGCTATCCGGGCATCGCCAACCGCCAGTGGACGCTCGAGTACCAGCAGCAGCGTCAGGCCGTGGCCGCGCTGAACCTGCCGGCGGCCGAATCCGAAGATCGCCTCAAGGCCCTCCAGCTCGCCCATGAAAGCCGCATCGTGAACACGAGCCTCGCCGCCAAGCTGGGTCAGAAGGTCGAACCCGTCCTCCGCCCCATCCTGGATCCGGATCACAAGCGCGCCGAGGCCTGGAAGGACGTCATCGCGCTCACGGCGGGCTTCGTTGCCAAGGAGATCGTCGTCTCGACCATGGCCGTCATCCACCAGGCCAGTGAGGAGCCCAAGGAAGGCGAGCGGCTCAGCCCGCTCCAGGTGGCTTTGCGTGACGGATCGGGCCTGACGCCGCTGACGGCCCTGGCCTTCATGGTCTTCACCCTCATCTACACGCCCTGTCTCGGCACCATCGCGATGATCCGCCGCGAGGCCGGCAGCTGGGGCTGGGCGGCTTTCACGGTGGGCTACGGACTGGCGCTCGGCTGGGGGCTGGCCTGGGTGACCGTTGCCGTGGGCCGCGCCTTTGGATTCGCGTGAGGCAGCCATGACTTTCCAGAGCATTCTCGCCGTATCTTCCGCTGGGCTCGCGGCCCTCTACTTCCTGCGGGGGGCCTATCAGGATCTGAGCGCCTCCTCGGGCAGCAGCTGCGGGAAGTGCAGCTCCGGCGGCTGTCCCGCCGCTCGCAAGAGGTAGGCGCGCAAGCGATAATGGATCCGGCCAGGGTCAGGGCCGTCCTCGCGCAGGAGGATCCATGCGGTTCATCTTCGAGCAGATCCGGGTCGGGGGTGATCGCAACTTCGGCTACCTGCTGGGCGACCGCGAGGTGGGCGTGGGCCTGCTGATCGATCCCTCGTTCTCGCCCGAGGCGCTGGTGGAGCGGGCCCGGGTTCAAGGTCTGAAGGTCTCGCACATCCTCAACACCCACGGCCACCCCGACCACACCAACGGCAACGAGGCCGCGAAGGCGCTCACAGGCGCGCGCGTGGCGGGCGGCCCCGGGCATCCCGGGCCGGTGGATCTCACCCTGCACGACGGCGACCGGATTCCCTTCGGCGCCTACGCGCTCCGCGTGTGGCACGTGCCGGGCCACTACCACGATCACCTGGCCTTCCTCGTGGAAGGACAGGACGCGGCCCTCACCGGCGACCTGCTCTTCGTGGGCAAGGTGGGGGGCACGCAAAGCGAGGCGGACGGCCGCACGGAATGGGCCAGCCTCCAGCGGTTGATGAAGGAATGGCCGCCGCACACCACGATCTGGCCGGGCCACGATTACGGCGCCCGGCCCAGTTCCACCGTGGCCTGGGAGAAGCTCACCAACCCCTTCCTGCTGTGTCCGGATGTGGAGGCCTTCCTGAAGGCCAAGCAGGGCTGGGCCGGATTCAAGGTCCAGCACGGGCTTCGCTAGGGGCGGGTCAAGCGCTCGGGCAGCTGGATGAGCCCCCCCAGGTAGGCCTGGGCCTCGTCCGTGTAGCCCGTATCGATGCACCCGGCGGGCGTGAAGGTCATCTCGCCCAGCAGGGCCTGACCGCGGACCGCGTAGAAATCCATTCGGACGTAGGGGAAGGGCCGGGACAGCGCCTCCGCGGCCTCGAGCATCTCCGCATAGCAGTCCGGCGGGCCGCTCCAGCGTTCCGGATGGACGCCGGATCGCGAGATCGCCGCCTGCTTCTGCCAATCCCGGTCGTAGTGGTCATAGGCGGCCCCGTGGCCATCCGCGCCGCGGCCCGTGCAGACCGTCGTGAACTGGAGGTGCCCATGGAAGCAGTGCAGCTTGAAGTCGGCGGGCAGGCTGCCGTTGCCGCCGTCCAGGAAGCGCTCGCAGGTGATGCGCGGCTGGATCTGGGCGTACTGGACCTCCCCATTCACCTTGGCGTAGTCCACCTTCATCCAGGCATCCAGCTGGCGGCGGGTGGCCTCGATATCCAGATCCTTCTTGTCCCGGCAGATGAGGTTGAAGCCGCATCCGTGGGTGCACTTCAGGACGAATTGATCCGGCAGCGCACCGAAGTCGATGTCGGAGCTGCGTTCGTAGACGCCGAGGAGGGGCACGAGCAGGCGCCCATAGCCGAGGCTCTCGACGTAGGGCCTCATCTCGAACTTGTCGGCGCACTGGGTCTTCAGGGGATGGCGCCAGTAGAGCATGAGCCAGAACAGCTTCTCGTCGAAGGTGCGGGGGCGGTCGAGCGCGAGCCAGCCCCCGCCCTCGATCCGGTAGCGGATCTTGGCCAGCAGGACTGGAGAGAGGCGGTAGAGCATGGGATACAGGTAGGGCGGCGGCTCCCACTTGCGGATGTAGGCATGCAGCGAGGCCAGGCCTGTGCCTCGGTACAGGCTCTCCCGAAAGCGGGAGGCCAGGGGTCGGGTCTCCGTCACCAGGCCACCTCGTTCACATCGCTCAGCTTGACGGCGGATTCTTCGATCAGGTGCTCTCCCGAGAACTCGAAGCGACGCAGTTCCAGGTTGGCGGGGAAGAGGGCCAGGGATTCGATGCAGTTCGACCCGCGAAGCACGCCGTGGAACATCTGGAGGAAGACGCCGTGCGAAATGACGAGCACCTTCTGGCCCGGGAAGCGGCGAAAGAGCAGGCGGCGGAACCTGCGGGCCCGCTCCCAGACCTCCTCGAAGGGCTCGCCATGGAGCGGGTTCACCGTGTGCAGGTCACCCCCCACGGAGATCATGAGCACCGGCGGATCGAGGGTCTGGACATCGTCCCAGGTGAGACCTTCCATGATGCCGAAGCAGCGCTCGTTGCAGAGGCGGGTCTGGACGAAGGGCATGCCTTCGGTGAGGAAGCACTGGGCGGTATCGCGGGCCCGGCGCAGGCGCGAAGTGACGATGGCGTCGTAGCGGAGGCCCTTCATCTTCGTGGCGGCCTCTTCGGCCTCGCGCCGACCCTGCTCGGACAGCGGCACATCGATGGATCCGGCGTAGCGCTTCTCCGCGTTGTAGGTCGTCCGGGCGTGACGCAGGGTGCTGATGCTGGTCTTCGTCATCAGGCGCGTCCTTCGCTTTGAGTTGTCAGGCGGACGATCTCGTTGAGCCGGACCACGGAGGAGTAGTCCGTCTCCAGGGGGCCGATCTTGATGTAGGGCACGCCTTCCATGCAGGTCAGGAGCGAGAGGAAGGTCTCTTCGGTGCTGATGGACCGGTGCGACGAGATGATGATCTGTCCGTGGCGGCGGGCCGCATCGATGGCTCGGCGCACGGCGGTGACTGAACCCGCCTGGTTCGGCTTCACGATGGCCCCATGGGTGCAGGCCGCCTGGGCGCCCCGGTCGATTCGTTCGGCATCGGAGGAGTAGAAATTGTCGCCGATGATCCGGCAGGTCGTCTGGGCCGCCGTCAGCGCGCGCCAGGCCGCCTCATCGTTTTCATGGAAGGGATCCTCGAGGTAGACGAGGCCGTAGTCGCGGATGAGGCCCTGCCAGTAGTCGCGGAAGCTGTCGCTCGTATGCGCCGAGCCATCCGTGAGGGCGAGGCGGTAGCGGCCCTCCTTCCACAGGTCGGAGGCCGAGGCGTCGATCATCAGATCGAACTGCTTGGTCAACCCGAGCCCCTCGCGGATCGAAAGCAGGAATTCGATGACGGCGCGGTTGTCGGCGGCGGCGAAGGTGTGCACGCGGTTTCCCGAGATCACCGTGGTGTCCAGGGTGCGCAGCCTTTCCTTGACCACGCGCTGGATCGCCTGGTGGCTGGCGAGGACCGTGGCCAGATCGGAGTCGGTGGCGACGAGCATGAACTCGCTGAAATCGCTGAGGACGGGGTTGGTGTAGGCGTGCCATCCGCCGTTCAGGATGTTGAGGCAGAGCCGGGGCGCCTGGAGCTTCCCGGGCTGCCGTCCGAAGAGATCGAAGGGAGAGCGAGTGGCTTCCGTGGCCTTGAAGAAGGCCAGGGACAGGCTGAAGGCGTTGTTCCTTCCGAAGCGATCGATCCGTCCGGCCAGGTAGGCGTCGAAGGTCTCCTGATCGAAGGGCCTGTGGAAGCATCCGTCCTGATCCATCTGATCGAGGATGATCTGCGGGTTGATGGCGAGGTTCTGATCCTCGTAGATGCTGATGGTTTCACCCTTGGGCGAGGCGCCACGCCCCGTGGAACCGTCCTCGAACTCGATCTGGAACTCCGTGGTGAAGTCCGCATGGGAGTTCAGGATCCTGCGATGGGTGATGGATTGGATGCTGGACATGAAAAGTCCACTCTCGCGTAAGGGTGCGATGGGCGCACGAGATGAATGTGAAAAAGAAGAGCTGACTATGACGTCATTGAAAGGCCCTTGTCCAGGTATTTCTGGTCCTGGTCGGGGCCTAGGTCCTCATGGGCAAGGTGCTTGGCTTCGATGCCGGCGTTGAAGGGCGCAGAGGCAGACTGGATACCCTGGATCCGGATGCCTCCGGAATCCAGGCACCCTCCGGATTGAAGGAGCCATGGCGTGACCCCGTTCAACCAGCCCACCGAAGCGCAGACATCGGCCGTCGACGCCGCCATCACGAGCCGCCGTTCGATCCGGGCCTTCCTCCCGACGCCCGTGCCGCGGGACACGGTGGAGGCCATCCTGCGCGTGGCTTCCAGGGCGCCATCGGGCACGAACACGCAACCCTGGCAGGTCCACGTCCTGACGGGCGCCGCCAAGCAACGGCTCTCGGAGCGCATCGCCGCCATCTACGACGATCCCGCCGAACTGGCCCTGCAGGAGCGCGAGTACGACTACTACCCGAAGGAATGGTTTTCACCCTATGTCGACCGTCGCCGCAAGGTGGGTTGGGATCTCTATGGCCTGCTGGGCATCGCCAAGACGGACAAGGCGGGCATGCACCGTCAGCACGGGCGGAACTACGCCTTCTTCGATGCGCCCGTGGGCCTGATCTTCAGCATCGATCGGGCCCTGCAGCTGGGGAGTTGGCTGGACTACGGCATGTTCCTGCAGAACATCATGATCGCCGCCCGGGCGCGGGGCCTGCACACCTGCCCCCAGGCGGCCTTCACGCAGTTTCACCGCGTCATCGCTGAAGAGCTGAGCTTCAGGCCCGATCAGATGCTCGTGTGCGGCATGGCCCTGGGCTATGCGGATCCCGCGGCCGTGGAAAACAGCCTGGTGACCGAGCGGGCGCCCGTGTCCGAGTTCGCGCGGTTCATCGAAAGGTAACGTTATGGGTTTGTTGCCGGCCTCACCCTCCACCCACCAGGGGGAAGAGGGCGAGGGTGTCTTGTTCCTTCAACCGCTGGTCGAGGGAGGCATGCTGGCCATTCACCATCACGATGCCCACTTCGCCCAACCCGAGGCCCAGCCCGAGAATGATCTGGCGGCAGTCCACACCTGGGGCGAACGGATGGTTGGCTTCCTTGAACCGCCCGTTCCGGAAATGGGCGAAGAGCTTGATGGTGACGTGAATCTGCTCCATGTCAGAAATCCCAGAATGCGTCGATTTCCTCGTTCGTGAAATCCCACACGGCCTGGTGCGGCGCGACCGGATCGGATTTGAAGAATTCAGGCAGGCGGTCGTCGGCAGCGGTCAGTCCCGCGGCCAGGTTGAAGGCCCGCTCGGTTTTCAGGATGGTCTTGCCCAGGTTCACCACGTCATCCCCCGTCAGGCTGGCGCCGAACCGGGCGTTGATCATGTCGATGAGGGCCGGCAGGCACTCGGGGATATCGAGGGCCGGGAAGGCGATGAAAATGCACATGCCCGTGGAATCGATGGCGGCAGTGGCGATCTGCAGGTTTCTTGAGAGTTCGATCTGCCCATCCTTTTTCAACGGATCCACCTGGCCGCCCACGTTGAGGATGTTGGTGGCGATGGTGTAACCCGCCGTGTGATCCGCACCCATGGGGCTGGTGCAATAGGTGATGCCGATGCCCTTCACGGAACGGGGATCGTAGGCCGGGATCGCCTGGTTCTTCACCACGGGGACTCGCGTGACGCCGTAAGTACGCCCCACGGCCCCCGCGCCGGAACCGATCACGCGACCCAGGGCCGTGCCCTTGCCGATCTCGTCGCGCAGGATGCGGACCACCTCCTTCCCGTCACCCCAGGGCAGGAGGCCCGCCTCCATGGCCACACCGAAGGCCACGGCCGTTTCGATGGAATCGATGCCCAGGTCATCCATGACGCTGTCCGCCTGGGCGATGTCGTCCAGTTCCTTGATGAGGCAGTTGGCGCCCAGGCCCCAGATGGTTTCGTACTCGAATCCGGAGGTCAGGTACTGACCGTCCTTGTCGTTGTAGACCTGGGAGCACTGGATGACGCAGCCCGCATGGCAGCCGTGCCTGGGCTTGCCGCCACGCGCCACGATGGTGTCGTGCATCGTTTCGCCGCAGATCTGCTCATGCCCGTCGAACTGGCCATAGGTGAAGTTCCGGGTGGGCAGGCCGCCCGCCTCGTGGAGGATGTTGACGAGCACATTCGTGCCGTAGGTGGGAAGGCCCTGGCCGCTCACGGGATGGTCCATCAGGGCCTTGGTGAAGACGCGGGAGGCCGCCTTGAATTTTTCCGGATCGGCGATCTGGATGCCCGGGGCGCCCTCGTCATCGATGGAGATGAACTTGATCCGCTTGGAGCCCATGACGGCGCCAAGCCCGCCGCGGCCGTGGCTGCGGATCTTGCCAGAGGGATCCTTCACCGAGATGTTCGCGGAGGAGAGCCTCATTTCACCCACCGGGCCGATGACGATCACGCCCGTCTTCTTGCCGAGCAGGGACTGGAGGGCATCGATGACGGCGAAGTTGCCCAGGCCCAGAAGCCCCGTTTCTTCCTGGATCGAGACACCCTCCTTGTTGATCCGGAGGGAGTACCACCCATCGCCTTTGGGCATGCCTTCGATGATCAGGGCATGGATACGGAGGCGCGCGAACATCTGGGCGGCGGTTCCGCCGACGTTGCTCTCCTTGATGCCCCCTGTCAGCGGACTCTTCGCGCCGGCAGAGAGACGCCCCGAGTTGGACGACGCGGTGCCTGAGAGCAGCCCCGGCGCGAAGACCAGCTTGTTGTTGGGTCCGAGGGCGTGGCAGGTGGGCGGGACTTCCTTTGCCACGATCGTGGATGTGAGGGCACGGCCGCCGAGACCGGCCCACTCCGAGGGCACCTCCTCGACCCTGGTGGTCAGGTCGTTCAAATTCACGCGCAGAATCTTGTCCATGGGGGTTCTCCTTGAAGGCCATGAGTTGGTCTCTTGTCATGGCAGGAGCTGTGCCGAGCCCTAAAGCCCTTGGAGTTCATTCTTGATAGATGGGTCTATGAAGATCTGCCCTTCTCTCGAAGCGTAGAAAAAGACGTGAAAGGATTTTCAAATGGTTTCAATGCGTCATTGAAAAAGGTTGTGATTATTTGCGCAAAAGTGTTGCTTATTGATCATTTTTGTTCCGAATTGTATCGATATGGAACAGAGTGGATCGATTCCAGGCATGAGCCTGCCTTCGGAGGGGCTATGGCGCACCAAGCTGGCCGCAGCACGGAAAGCTGGGTGATTTGGGATCGCTTCATCCGTGAGGGGAAGATTGAACCAGGAGCCCTGGGACTCGAGTTGGAAGCGTCCTGGCGCCGCTGCAAGGCCGCGGGTGTGGATCCACTGGCCGGGCGCTCCACGCTGGCGTTGGGGTCGGCTGCGTTCGCCGCGCTGGCAGAGCGAAAGCAGGATCTCATCCGGGTCGCCAAGCCCTTCATGGAGAACCTGTACAGCCTGGTGGCGGGGTCCAGTTTCGTGGTTCTGCTTTTCGATGAGCAAGGGTACCTGCTGGAGGCCGTCGGGGATCAGGACCGGATCCTGGCCTCCCAGGATCTGAACCTGAACAAGGGCGCGCTCTGGGCCGAAGGAGAAGTGGGAACCAATGGAGCTGGTACACCGCTGGTCCTGGGTCGCCCCTTCCAGGTTTCGGGAGCGGAGCACTACTGCCAGAAACACCACCGGTGGACCTGCTCAGGGGCGCCCATCGTGGATCCCAGGGGAAAGACCATTGGCCTGCTGGACATGAGTGGGCCCGTGGATGAGACCCACATCCACACGCTCGGACTCGTGATGGCCGCCGTGGAAGCCATCCAGCACGAGCTGGAGCTGGGGCAGAAGAACCAGGAACTCACACTGCTGAACAACCGGCTTTCCAGCATCCTCCTCACCGTCACGGACGGGGTGCTGGTGTTGGATGTCGACGGTGCGCTCACCCAGATCAATCCTGTGGCCGAACGCCTTCTGGCGATCTCCAGCCCGCAGGCCGCCGGCAAGCGGATGACCGACCTGATTCAGGATCTGGGGCCGATTCGCGAGCTGCTGGAATGGGGCCAGGAATTTCTGGATCGGGAACTGGAGCTGAAATCCGGTCGGGGGGCCATCCAGTGCATCGTCAGCGGCAAGCCCATCCTGGATGAAGGCGGTGTGCTCAAGGGGGCCGTGCTTTTCGTGAATCCCATCAACCGGATCAAACGGCTCATCAACCGCTTCAGCGGAGCCCAGGCCACCTTCCGTTTCGAGGACATCCTCGGTCAGGGCGGGGTGCTGCAGCGGGCCGTCCAGCTGGGTCAGCTGGCCTCGGCCAACGAAAGCAATGTGCTGTTGACCGGGGAGAGCGGAACGGGCAAGGAAATGTTCGCCCACGCCATCCACAACCAATCGGAACGCAGGAAAGGGCCCTTTGTGGCCGTGAACTGCGGGGCCATCCCCAGGGAGCTCATCGCCAGCGAATTGTTCGGCTATCAGGATGGGGCTTTCACTGGGGCCGCCCGAGGGGGACGCCCCGGGAAATTCGAGCTAGCCAGCGGCGGCACGATCTTCCTCGACGAGATCGGGGACATGCCGCTGGAACAGCAGATCGCGCTGCTCAGGGTGCTACAGGACAAGACCATCACGCGCCTCGGCGGGGACCGGTCCTTCCTCGTGGATGTGCGGATCATCTGCGCGACTCACAAGGATCTGCGGGAGGACATCCGGAAAGGGACTTTTCGGCAGGACCTCTTCTACCGGCTCAACGTCTCCATGATCAAGTTGCCGCCCCTGCGGGAGCACCCGGAGGACATTCCTGAGCTCCTGGAAGCATTCGTCCACAAGTTCGCCGCCCGAAGGGGCATCTCTGGCCTGCGCATCGATCCGAGTGTGATCGACATCCTGCAGGGCTATGCCTGGCCGGGCAACATCCGGGAATTCCAGAATGTCGTCGAGCGCATGATTCATTCTGTCCAAGGCACGGCGCTTTCCATGAGCGAGATTCCCGAGGAAATCCTGCATCCTTCGGAATCCCTCTCACCCGCGGCGGTTCCAGGGTTCTCCTGCCCGGTCAGGACTCAGGGACCCGCCAGCCTTCGCGAACAGTTGATGGCGGAGGAGCGGGAAAAGATCCAGACCTGCCTGCGCGCCTCGAAGGGCAACATGACCAGGGCCGCACAGGAATTGGGGATGGCCAGGAACACCCTGTATCGGAAGCTTCAAAAATTGGGCCTCTGAACATGGGCATGCATGGGAAGTGAGCGTAGGTGGAAGGCCCGCTGAAGGGATAAGATCTCGCAAGCCTGAGCAACCTCCTCAAAGGAAGGTCCCATGCCTGATCTCAATGCCTTCATCACGCAACGCATCGATTTCGCGCCGGGCCTGGCGGTGCTGCGGGTGGCCCCCGACGGTTGGGAGCTGCCCGCCTTCAAGCCCGGCCAATTCGCGGTTCTGGGGCTCGCCGCTTCGGCACCTCGCTGCGCGGATTCAGAACCGGAGGATCCGGCACCGGCGCCGGACGCCTTCATCCGGCGGGCCTATTCCATCGCGTCCTCCTCGTTGGAACGGGAGTATCTGGAGTTCTACATCGCCCACGTGAAGAGCGGCTCGCTCACGCCCCGGCTCTTCTCCCTGCAGGTGGGGGACCGCGTCTGGCTGTCACCGAAGGCCTCGGGCCTCTTCACGCTGGAACAGGTGCCCGAGGATCAGAACCTCATCTTCATCAGCACGGGCACGGGACTGGCCCCCTACATGAGCATGATCCACACGCACCTGAATCCGAGCCAGACGCGCCGCATCGCCGTGCTCCAGGGGGCCAGAAACTCCTGGGACCTGGGCTACCGTGCCGAGCTGTTCCACCTCCAGCACCTCGCCTCGAACTTCACCTACATTCCCGTCATCACGCGGCCCGCCGCCGAACTCGTCCCATGGAAGGGCCACACGGGACGCCTCCAGGCCTTCTGGGGCGAGCGCGTGCTGGACGCGGTCTGGGGCTTCGCCCCGTCACCGGCGGATACCCATGTCTTCCTGTGCGGGAATCCCGACATGATCGAGGCCATGAAGCCCCTGCTGGAGGCCGAAGGCTTCAAGCTGCACACCAAGCAGGAGCCCGGGCAGATCCACGTGGAGGAGTACTGGTAGGGCTCAGCGGCCGACGGCGAAGAGGGTCGCGTTGTTGATGGCGTAGATGTGGCCGTCCGGGCCCATGACCGTGGGCGTGTAGGCCTCTCCGAGCCCGCCCGTGAGGCGGATCCGCTCGGGGAAGGTGTTGGTGGTGAGATCCCAGCGGTACAGGTAGCCGTCCTCGTTGTTGACGAAGACCGATTTGGAGGCGGGGTCCACCACGGCCGTGTTGATGCACCATTCGTGGACACTGCCGGGGTGGGCGGGATCGTCCGGCGTCTGGCCGAGGATGGTGAGGACCTCCTTCATCACGGGCACGTTCGAGTAGGGATCACCCTGCGTGGCGTTGGGATCCAGGATCGCGACCTGGTTGTAGCCGTTCCCGTAGCCGAGTACGAGGTAGTTGTTGTACTTCGTCATCAGCAGGTAGGAAGAGGTGCCCGTATACGAGGGCACCATGCTGGCGGGCACGAGCGAGGCCGTGTCGTCCCAGCCGAAGGATCCGGGCGTTTTCGCGTGGGCGAGAGTCGCGTCGAAGTGCAGGAGCCAGCCGCGGAAATTATGCTGGCCCATGTTGGATTCCAGCACGCCGTAGTAGACATCCCCGTCCGGCCCGACCGTGGGGGAAGCGCTGCCGTCGTCATCAAGCAGCGAGGGGAGCCCCGTGGCGGGATCCGTCAGCGCCACCTTGGCCGCGGGTTGCAGGGTGGTGCTGTCCAGGGCGACGAGGTAGCCCCTGGCCCCATCGCTGACGGCGGTGTAGACCGTGTGCTGGTCGTTGGAGAGGGCCGGTGCGCAGTTCATCACGACCCGGGTCATGGCGGCATCGCCCGTGGCGTTCAGCGCGCTGATCCAGGTGCCCTGTCCGTCCGCGCCCATGCGCGCCAGGCCGCTCGCCAGGTTCGCGCGGGTGGGGCCGGTGACCTGGAATCCGAAGAAGATGTTTCCCTGGCTGTCCGCCGTGAGAGGCGTCGTGACCTTCACGGCCGCATCGTAGGCGGTCTTCGCGGTGGCATATTCCCCCGATCCGTAGAAGACGGCGGTTTGAATGCTGCCCTGCGCGGAATCGGGGGTGTCGCGGTAGAAGAGCTTGCCACCCGAACCCGCGAAGTAGACCCGGTTGGCGGCGGTCAGTGCGGGGCCGTAGCTGGGCACCCAGCCGTGTTGCGGCAGCACGTAATCGCTGTCGGCCTGCCAGAGCAGCACCCCCGAGGCGCCGTTGCGGGCCTCGACCCTGAACCCGTCCGTGGCCCCGGTCTTGACGGGGACGATGGCGGTGTTGGTGGACGTGATGACCATGGAGCCGTAGTGGATGAGCAGCTCGCCGGTCGAATACTGGGGGTGCAGATCGACGGGCATCTGCCAGTGGATCCGGGTGAGAGGCTGGGCGACGACGCTGGTCTGGGCACTGTGCTGGGCGTCCCGCCCGTAGCCGTACCAGGCAGGTCCGCTGCCGGTGAAAGGGGGCGGCGGTTCGACGGTCACCCTCGGGCCCGAGCTGCCGTGGCCGCAGCCGAGCGAGGCCAGGCCGGCCAACAGCCCGGCGGCGAGCAGGGCGGGGCGGGATGAAATGCGCGGCGAACGTACACGGGGCATGCAGGGCTCCTGGTCCGGGTCTTCAAGGGTCGTGTGTGGGAAGGCCTTCAATGCCCGCCTTCTCCCGCCAGCTTCCGGGCCAGTTCCCCCACCACGGCCTTGGCGTCGCCGAAGAGCATGAAGGTCTTGTCGAGGAAGTAGAGTTCGTTGTCGATGCCCGCGAATCCCGGATTCTTCGAGCGCTTGATGGCGTAGACGGTCCGGGCCTTGTCGGCGTCGATGATGGGCATGCCGAAGATCGGGCTGCTCTTGTCCGCGCGCGCGGCGGGGTTCACCACGTCGTTGGCGCCGATGATGAGGGCCACGTCGGCCTGGGGCATGTCGCCGTTGATCTCGTCCATTTCGACGAGGTCGTCGTAGGGGATCTCGGCCTCCGCTAGCAGCACGTTCATGTGGCCAGGCATGCGGCCCGCCACGGGATGGATGGCGAACTTCACCGTGACGCCGCGCTTCTTGAGCAGGTCGTACAGCTCGCGGACCTTGTGTTGGGCCTGGGCCACGGCCATGCCGTAGCCGGGCACGATGACCACGAGGCTCGCCTGTTCCATGATCTGCGCGGCGCTTTCCGTCGTGTCGGCCTTGTAGACCTTCTGCTCATCGTCGGCCGCCTTCGTCTGGGCCTGGCCGAAGGCTCCGAAAAGCACGTTGAAGAAGGAGCGGTTCATGGCCTTGCACATGATGACGGAGAGGATCAGGCCCGAGCTGCCGTCAAGCGCGCCGGCCGTGATGAGCAGCTTGTTGTTGAGCACGAAGCCCATGGCCACGGCCGAAAGACCCGCGTAGGCGTTGAGGATGGAGATCACCGTCGGCATGTCCGCACCGCCGATGGGGATGATCAGCAGTACGCCGAAGGCCAGGGAGAGCACGCTGATGCCGCCGAAGGCCCAGGGCGCCCAGGGCGCCAGCGGATGCAGCACCAGGGCCACGCCTAGGCCGAGGGCCAGGGCGAAGAGGGCCAGGTTGCTGACGTTCTGCAGGGGATAGGTGACGGGCCGCTGGGGGATCCACTTCACCTCTTGCAGTTTTCCGGCAGCGAGGAGGGAGCCGGTGAAGGTGAGGAAGCCCAGGAGCACCTCGGCCACCAGGGCCACGACGATGAAGGGGGCGAGGGCCGCCTCGTTGCGCTGGCCGAAGTAGAGGAAGAATTTCGCCGTGCCCACCAGACCCGCGGCGAGGCCGCCGAAGGCGTGCGACAGCGCGGTCCGCTGGGGAACGGCCGTGAGGGGCACCTGGGCCAGCGGGTAGCCCACGGCGGCGCCCAGGGCGAAGGCGCCGAGGATCCACCAGTAGTGCGTGCCGCCGGTGGCGATGACACCCGCGAGGGTGCCGGCCACGGCGAGCGTCATCGCCGCCACGCCGGAGAAGACGCCCTTGCGGGCGGTTTCGGGGTCGCTCATCCACCGCAGCGAGAGGATGAAGAGGGCGGTCGAAACCAGGTAGAGAAGCTGGACGAGGGTCTCGGCGCTCACTTGGCCCCCTTTTCCTGCTTCTTGAACATCTTCAGCATGCGGTCCGTGATGAGGAATCCGCTGACGATGTTGGTGGTGGAACAGAAGATGGCCACGAGGCCCAGGGCCGTGATGTAGCCGGGGTGGCCATCACCGGCCGATACGATGAGGGCGCCCACCACGGCGATGGCCGAGATCGCATTGGTGAGGCTCATGAGCGGCGTGTGCAGCAGGCGCGACACGCGCTGGATGACCATGAGGCCGATGAAGGTGGCCAGCATGAAGACGAAGAGGGCGCCCATGAAGTCGAGCTGCCCGTGCCCGCCCCCGGTCGCTGCGGCTGCCGCCTCGGAATGTGCCGTCTGCATCATCACGCCACTCCTCCCTGTGCCTGATTCAGTGCCTTCTGCGTGGGGCCGTGGACCACCTGGCCCTCGTGGGTGACGGCGCAGCCCTTCAGGATGTCGTCGGCCCAATCGAGGTTGAAGCGCGCGGCCGACCTGTCCCAGAAGGCCGTCATGAAGTTCAGCAGGTTGCGCGAGAAGAGCATGCTGGCGTGGGTGGCCAGCGTGGCGGGCAGGTTGAGGGGCGCGAGGATCTTCACGCCGCCCACGTCCACCGTTTCGCCCAGCTTGGACAGCGTGCAGTTGCCGCCGCCGTCGGCGCCCAGGTCGACGATGACCGATCCCGGCTTCATGGACCGGACGATGGTTTCATCGAGCAGCTTGGGGGCGAAGACGCCGCCGATGAGGGCCGTGGTGATGACGACATCCACCTGTGCGCAGTGATCTGCGAGCATCTTGGCCTGGAGGGCCTTGTCTTCCGCCGACAGCTCGGCGGCGTAGCCGCCGCCCGCCGAGGCGCCCTGCTTCAGGTCGATGCCCACGTACTTGCCGCCGACGGATTCGATCTGTTCCTTCACTTCCGGGCGCACATCCGTGGCGGTGACGCTGGCGCCCAGGCGCTTGGCGGTGGCGATGGCCTGCAGGCCGGCTACGCCCGCGCCGATGACGAAGACCTTGGCGGGCAGCGTCGTGCCGGCGGCGGTCATGAACATGGGGAAGTATTTCGGCAGCTCCATGGCGCCGAGGAGCACGCCCTTGTAGCCCACGAGGTTCGCCTGGCTGGACAGCGTGTCCATGGCCTGCGCCCGGGTGGTGCGCGGGATGCAGTCGGTGGAGAAGGCCGTCAGGGGCCGCGCGGCCATCCGCTTCACGGCCTCGAGGTGCCGTGTGGGGAAGATCGACGCGAGCAGCATGGCGCCGGGCCGGATCAGATCCACCTCGTGGGTTCCGTCCGTCCTTTCCTGGGGCGCGTTCACCTTCAGCACGAAGTCCGCCTGGTCCAGGAGTGAGGCCGCATCGGGCGCTAGGGTGGCGCCCGCGGCCCGGTAGGCCTCGTCCGGATATTGCGCGGCAGCGCCCGCGCCGGCTTCGACGGCCACCTCGATGCCGAGCTGGATCAGTTTCTTGCAGGATTCGGGATCCAGCGCGACGCGGGTCTCGCCCGCCCTGATCTCTCTGGGAACGGCAATCTTCATGGGGTCCTCGGCTTGGAAATCCGCATTGGTGCGGACACCTTACCATTGGTTGAGGCCCGATGTTTAATGTTGATTTTTTACGATGGCTGCCCCTGTGTCTTGCGAGCCATCAATTCGGTCTTTCGATCAGATCCTGCGCTGGATCCGAAGTAGTAGGTCACCACCCCGACCCAGGCGGAACCCAGGCTGCCGAGCATGATGTTGAGGATGTCGCGGGACCTTTCCGGAGGCTCGTGGCGCAACAGGAAGAAGATGAGGGTGAAAAAGCCGAGGGTGATGGCGACCGCCAGGGCCTTGGGCACCCAGTCCTTGACCTTCACCTCGCGATCGCGGGCGTTGGCGCGGTCCCCGGCGGCAATGGCCTCCAGGGCCTCGATGTTTTCGAAGCCCAGCTTCTGCATCTGGACGGCGAAATCCTGATCGGCCTTCTTGAGCGCCAGCAACTGATCGGGGCTCGCCCCCTGGATCGCGGCGGCCATGGTGGACTCGTCCTTCGCCGCATCGTCGCTGACCCCCAGGGCCTTGGTGAGCGCCAGTCCGGCGATGCCACCGAGCGGGCCCCCGAGGGCGGTCCCGATGGTGGGGGCGATGCTCTTGACGAGCCCTTTCCAATCAAACGCCATGGGGTACCTCCGGGGTCCTGGATGCGCGGTTGAGCCAGCCTTTCAGGAAGACGGACTGGCTGGGATTGCGGGTGACGATCGCCTGGTAGTAGTCCCGTTGCACCTGGCAGATCGCCTGCATCAAGGCCTCCGGGGGCTGAGCGTTGGCGGCTCCGAGGGTCGTCGGCCCGAGTTGCCCGTCCACGGCGATGGGCGGGTTCACGAGCAGGTTCACGGCCTTCTGCAGGAGCTTGATGGAGGTTCCCGTTCCGCAGTTCACGCCGATGTCGAAGAGCTTGATGGCGATGGACGGATCGGTGATGGCATCCCACCGCCAGTAGTCGGCTCGATAGATGGCCTCGGCCTGGCTTTGGGTCAGGTCCTTCACGTCGGTGGGGAAACCCAGGTCGGAGTGGACGGCGTTCCATGCGTCGAGGTTCCGCTGGATGATGCCGAAATTGGTGGCGCCGCCCGGGTCCGCCGGGTGGTTGGTGTAACCCCCCTCGTTTCCCAGTGTGAAGGCCAGGGCCTCGTCGAGGACGTTGCTCATATCTCACCTCCTAGGGGTGGGGTTTCCAGGCCGGGTGTGAACCGGAGACCTTGTCCACGCTTTGGTAGAGGGTTCGGCCATCCGCCAGATCGATGCGGGCGATGCGGTGCTCTGCCACCAGCTGAGTCAGGGCTAATTGGACCGCTTCGGTGGTGGCGGAATAGCCCGAGGCGGGCAGCCACCAGGAGGCGATGCCCTCCAGGCTGTCGGCAGCCTCGGGGTGCGCGCGCAGGTACCGCAGGATGCCTTGGCATAGTTCACTCGGGTCTGAGTTGGCAGGGAAGGTCATTTCGGCACCAGAGGTGGCCACAGCTCGGGAATGGCAATCGATGGGCCAAAGTCTTAGCGCTGTTCCAAGTAGCTGCCTGTTCACGGAATGTGAACGCCTATCCCATTTGGGGCCACGGAATGGTTGACCCAGTTAAAAGGGCCATGAGTGTCTGTAAGGTTTGTTTTAAGGGATGATACCTAAAGTAACCCGCTATGGGTTTGTTTTGACCCACTCGTGAACCCCTTGTGGGAGGTGGTAGGCATGAGTTGGGCGAAATGAATGATCAATGCATCGAATACATAAGTATCCATTGATGTTTGTTGATAAAAATAAGGCATTACAGATGGGTTGCGTATCAATGCATTGGGTCTATATTGCCTCCTGGAACCCTGAAGAAATCACGGGATTTCAAGAGGCTTCTGGGGGGGGGCTCAATTGATCGGTCAGTCACCAGTCTTTCGACAGATTTTGCGACTCGTGAGCCGCATGTCGGCTTGCGATGCGCCGGTTCTCATCGAGGGTGAAACGGGCACGGGGAAGGAACTGGCCGCGCGGGCCATCCACTACCAGAGCGCCCGGCAGAATGGTCCCTTCATCCCCGTCAACTGCGGGGCCATCCCGGATTCCCTCATCGAAAGCGAGTTGTTCGGGCACCGCAAGGGAGCCTTCACCGATGCCAAGGAAAATCAGCCGGGCCTGGTCACGCTGGCCGAGGGCGGATCCCTCTTCCTGGACGAGGTGGATGCCCTGTCTACGAAGGGCCAGGTCACCCTTTTGCGTTTCCTGCAGGATCAGGAATTCAGGCCCCTGGGCGCGCGCCAGGTGGAACACGGGAATGTCCGCATCCTGGCAGCCAGCAACGCGAGCCTTCCGCTCCTGGCCGAGCGGGGCGCCTTTCGCTCCGACCTCCTGTACCGACTGCGGATCCTCTGCCTTGAGCTGGCTCCGCTCCGGGAACGTCGGGGCGATCTGGAGCCCTTGTCGGCTTGGTTCCTGGATGCCTGCCACCAGCGCTTTGGCCTGGGGGTGAAAAGCCTCCACCCGGATTCGCTGGCCTGGATGAACCAGTACCACTGGCCGGGGAACATCCGCGAACTGGAAAACCTCCTCTACCGCGAGTACCTGCTTTCCGAAGGACCGGTGATGCGGGTCGAGGCGCCGAAGGGCATGCGCCTCGCTGCTCCCGACCCCGTTGATGCGCCGTCTGACGACCTCTCCTTCCATCGGGCCAAGGCCAGGGCCGTCGAGGCCTTCGAGCGGAACTACCTCACCCGGCTGCTGGACCTGGCCGGTGGGAACGTGAGTCTGGCCGCCAGGCTTGCGGGCAAAGAACGGCGGAGCCTTGGCAAGTTGCTCAAAAAGCACGGACTGGGGCGTGCTCCCCGGCCGAAGGCCTTCTCACGAGATGGCCTGATTTCCGCCTGAGCTTGGGTCCCCTTTGACCCAGGGTGGGTGGGCCCGGGAAGTGCCGTCATACGTTGCATTTGGCCAGAATTCCAGACTGGGGGCGGGTCGATCAGCCACCGTTTGAACGGTTTGCTGGTTTTATCCATCGCGGGTCCAGGCTTGGCACTTCCTGGCTTGGCCCGGGATTGGCGCGCGGGTTGCCACTGCCTGCCACCACCCAGCCGCCCAGGAGGTCCCCATGGCGAACGCGCCCCACCCCCACCGTATCGCGTTGATTCCGGAACACGCCTCGAAACGGGGTGGACGCCTCGGGCGCCACATCCATTTCGATGACCGCAGCTGGGATTACCGCGTGCCGCTCCGCACCGGGGCGACCATCCAGACCCGGATCTGGACCCGGACCCTGAAGGCTTTCAACCAGGGCGAGCTGGGTTCATGCACCGGCAACGGCGCGGTAGGTGTCGTCTGCACCCAGCCCTACCGAAAACCCGGGGCTCGCTATTCAGAAGCCCTGGCCCGGAAGGTCTACAGCCAGGCCAGCCACGACGACACCATCGTCGGCGCCTGGCCGCCGAAGGATACGGGATCCACCGTGCTCGGGGCCATGAAGGCGCTCAAGGATCTCGGGTTCACGAAGGGCTACCACTGGTGCTTCGGGCTGGAGGATGTGCTCAAGACCTTGTCGACCCTGGGCCCCGTCGAGGTGGGCCTGAACTGGTACGAGGGCTTCGACAAACCCGACGCCAAGGGGCTGGTGAAGCTCGGGGGCGCCGTTCGTGGAGGCCACGCCTTCGAGCTGCTGGGCGTGGATGCGGAGCGGAAGCTGGTCTGGGCCATCAACTCCTGGGGTTCCGACTGGGGCCTGGACGGCCGCTTCGCCTTCTCCTGGAAGGATCTGGACCGGCTGCTTCACGAGGATGGCGAAGCCTCCACCGTGCAGCTGTGAATCACCCGGGCCTTGCGTCTTGAGCAGGGCCCTCTTTCCATCCCTTGATGCGCCTGATCAGGTGAAGTGCGAATTCGTGGATCTGGAAGCATCCCCGCCTGCGACCGTGTTCCAATGACGGGTCAGCCTTTTTGCGGGAGCACACGTGATTCATCCGCTCGCCCTGGCCATGGCATGCGTCCTCTTCGCTGCGCCCGCCGCTGACGCGCCTCCGGAAACCCTGGTCCAGAAGCAGGTGGACGCCTACAACGCCCACAACCTGAACGCCTTCGTGGCCTGCTACGGCGAGGGCATCGAATTCCGCACCATGGACGGGAAGGTGGGCCCCGAAAAAGGTCTGGCCGCCCTGCGCAAGGGCTATGGGGATCTGTTCGCGCGGTTCCCGGAACTCAAGGTGAAGGTCCTGAATCGCATCTGCCAAGGGGCCTTCGTCATCGATCAGGACCTGGCCGAAGGCATGGGGCCCGCGCCCGTCACGATCACGGCGATCTACGAGATCGCAGGGGGCAAGATCATCCACGTCTGGTTCATCCAGTGACGAATTAGAGCCCCCGCGCCCACTCGGGCCGAAGGGGCACCTGGCCCGCGAGGGCCGCATCGATGGCGGCGAGGATGGAATCCCGGTCCCGCGGCAGCCGCCCGCCGATGGGCAGGTAGTTGGAGGCGTGGTTGGCGCGGAAGATGGCGCCGCTGGGGCGGGCCTCCTCCACGAACCAGCGCAGTTCCATGAGCAGCTCGTGGACGTCGGGAAGCTCGAAGCGGCCCTGATCCTCCAGCCGGGAGATGGGCGTGTCCGGGATGACCGTCAGCGTGAGCGTCGAGAGGAAGCGCGGATCCATAGCCGTGGCCAGGCGGCCCGAGGCCCGGGCGTGGATCTCGCTGCGCGTCCGCCCACCCACGCCCAGCAGGAAGATGAGGGACTGCTCCATGCCGGCCTCCCGCGCCTTGCGGGCGGCCTCGATGTGCTCGGCGGCGTCGGCGCCCTTGGCGATGCGCTTGAGGGTGGCGTCATCGCCGGATTCAGGGCCGATGTAGAGCAGGGAGAGCCCCAGCTCCCGCAGGCGCTTGAGTTCTTCCGGCGTCTTCTCCAGCAGGTTGCGCGCGGTCGCGTACGTGCTCACGCGCCGCAGGCGGGGAAAGGCTTCGGCCAGGGCCCCGAGGATGGGCTCCCAGCGGTCCAGGCCCATGCCCAGCGGATCACCGTCGGCCACGAAGACGTGGCGCACATCCTCCGCAAAGCGTTCGCGAGCCTCTGCGATGTCGGCCAGCACGGCGTCCAGAGGCCGCTCCTGGTACCGCTTGCCGCGGTACATCGCGCAGTAGGTGCAGGCATTCCAGGAGCAGCCCAGGGTGGCCTGGAGGATGAAGGAGTCGGCCTCGCTGGGCGGTCGGAAGAGGGGTTCGTCGTAGCGCACGCTCTCATTCTCCCGCATTCCGCGCCCGGGAACGGGAGAAGCCCCCTGGCGCGTGGCAGGGCCGGGCCGCCACAATCGAGGCATGCCTACCGCCCAACGTACCGCTCAACGCACTCATGGATTCACCGAATCCGTTATCCGCGGGATGACGCGGCTCGCCAACGAGCACGGCGCCCTCAATCTGGCCCAGGGCTTCCCCAACTTCCCTGCCCCGGACCTGATCAAGGAGGCGGCCATCGCCGCCATCCGGGCCGACGTGAACCAGTACGCCATCACCTGGGGCTCCAAGCGCCTGCGGGAAGCCCTGTCGCGCAAGATGCAGGCCTGCTACGGCATGTCCGTCGACCCCGACACCGAGATCACCGTGACCTGCGGGGCCACCGAAGCCATGGCCGCCGTGCTGCTGGCCCTGGTGGATCCCGGTGACGAGGTGGTGGTCTTCGAGCCCTGGTACGAGAACTACGGCCCCGACGCCGTGCTCTGCGGGGCCCGCCCCATCACCGTGCCCCTGCCCATCGGCGAGCCCCTGGATCTCGACCGCCTGGCCCGCGCCTTCGGGCCGAACACCCGCGCCATCATCCTGAACACGCCCAACAACCCCACGGGCAAGGTCTTCGACGCCGAGGAGCTGGCGGGCATCGCCGCGCTCTGCCAGAAGCACGACGTGCTGGCCATCACCGACGAGATCTACGAGCACATCGTCTACGAGGGAAGCCACATCCCCATCGCGACGCTGCCGGGCATGCGCGAGCGCACCATCACCATTTCCGGCGCCTCGAAAACCTACGCCATCACGGGCTGGCGCATCGGCACCATCCTCGCGCCGCCGCCGCTGACGGCCGCCATCCGCAAGGTGCACGACTTCCTCACGGTGGGCGCGCCCGCGCCCCTGCAGGAGGCCGTCGCCACGGCCATGGATGAGCTGCCGCGCCAGTATTACGCGGACATGGCCGAGGCCTACCGTCGGCGCCGCGATCTGCTCTGCGGCGCCCTCGTCCGCGCGGGCTTCAGGCTGCAGCCGCCCCAGGGCGCCTACTACGTGCTGGCGGATTATTCAGAGCTGGGCCACGAGGATGACGTGGCCTTCGCCACCCGCCTCGTGAAGGAGGCAGGGGTGGCCACAGTGCCGCTGTCGAGCTTCCTGTCGGATCCGGCGGCGTCGAGGATGGTGCGCTTCGCCTTCTGCAAGACGGAGCCCCTGCTCGAAGAAGCCGCCCAGCGGCTCCTGGCCTTCAGCACGCGGTAGCTTTGATCAGACGTGGAGGCGGGGTTCGACCCGGCCTCCACGTGGGGGTGCACGAGGGGGGACGGAGGCTCCAGCTCCGCGCCCGGGAGGGCGTGGGAGTAGGCTCCAATGGAGCCTGCGAAAGATGGAGAGGGCGCGAGGCGTCCGGGCGGTCCCCCTTCGTTCATGTCAGATCATCCAGTCGTCCGGCAGCTCCTGCTTGAACTCCTGGGGCTGGCGGTTGCGGTACTGCAGCTCGGGATTCTTGACGTTCACGCGGGTCTGGGGCGGCACGGACTGGGTGACGAACACATTGCTGCTGATGATGGCCTCCTCGCCGATCACCGTATCGCCGCCGAGGATGGAGGCGCCGGAGTAGACCGTCACACCATCCTTCAGGGTCGGATGCCGTTTCACACCCTTGAGCGACTGGCCGCCCCGGGTGGACATGGCGCCCAGGGTGACGCCCTGGTAGACCTTCACGTAGCGGCCGATGGTCGTCGTCTCGCCGATGACGACGCCGGTGCCGTGGTCGATGAAGAAGAATTCGCCGATGGTGGCGCCCGGGTGGATGTCGACGCCCGTGCGGGCGTGGGCGTATTCGCTCATCATGCGGGGGATCAGCGGCACCTTGAGCTTGAACAGCTCATGGGCGATGCGGTGGACCGTGATGGCGAAGATGCCCGGGTAGGAGAAGATCACCTCGTCGGTGTCGCCCGCCGCGGGATCGCCGTCGAAGGCGGCCTGCACGTCCGTGGCGAGAATGGCCCGCAGGGTGGGGATCGTCTCCAGGAAGGTCTGGACGATCGCTTCGGCGGCCGGGTCCACTTCGGGGCAGGGGCGTCCGTGACGCATGGCCTGGTGGCGGATGACGTTGCGCACCTGTTCGAAGAGCAGGCCGCGGATCTCGCCGAGCAGCTCGCCCACGTAGTATTCGAGCGTCTGGGTGCTCAGGTTCTGCTTGCCGAAATAGCCCGGGAACAGCAGCTCGCGGAGCTTCTTCACGAGCTCGATGACCACCTCCCGGTTGGGCAGCGAGCCCGCGTCGATGTGGCGCGTGCGCGGTTCCGCCAGATCGCTGGCCACGATGGCCGCCACCAGGGCGGTGAACCCGTTGGAAGGTCCGCCGTTCGGCCTCATGGGCTGCGGGGGGGGTGCCTGGGACATGGTCATCTCCGTGGGCTGAGCATCGGATGAGTGTGAACGTTTCAAGGTGTGGACGCGGGTTCAACAGGCGGAACTGAGGTTTTTAGGGCTCCGCCGAGGGCGGCGCGCCCGGATCCGAATCTTCGCTGGTCTTCCCTGCCCATGATCGCCCCGTATGCTGCCGGATTCATCCATGGAGCCTCATGGCTCCAGAGCATCAACAGCAAGACAGACAGCGCATGGTCCTCCCGGAAAGCGGCCAGCCTAACAGAGGCTTTGAGTCGAGATCAACCTGGCTGCCCAGCCCGGCTTTTGGTTCGACCTCGCTCAAACGCGGGAACGGCGGCCGAAGCCGCCGTTCGCACGCTGGTCGCGTTGTTCTGCGCGAAGCCGCCCCTACTCCTGGCCGGGTTCCGCTTTGGCCTGGCGGTCCCTGACGGCGCGGACCACGAGGTAGAGGCCCAGCAGCACCAGGCCCGCGGGCCACCACTGGTCCAGCCAGGCCAGCGAGATGTTGAAGCGCAGGTTCAGCAGCGTGAGCAGGCCCACGAAGATGAGGCCGATGCCGACGGCCAAGCGGCCGCCGAAGGACACGGCGCCGAAACCATCGGGCAGTTCGGGTGTCTCCATGCGGCTGATGGCTTCGTTCAGCAGCAGGGCGCGGCGGTAGGCGTCCACCATGTTGTAGAGCCAGAAGAAGGCCAGGAAGATGCCCACGGCCGGTTCGAGCATCCCCAGGCGGTTCGAAGACATCAGGCAGACGAGCACGGCCGCGGTGCCGGCGTGCATGAAGCCCAGGCGCGTGTAGCCCAGGAAGACCTGGCCCAGGCCCGGCATGCCCGAAAGCACGGCGGCGAGGATGGGCGATTTGTAGCGGGAATCGCGGAAATACTCCGGGCGGGCCGCGGGCGGAAGCAGGTAGGGCGCGGCTTTCGGCCCAGGGTTGGCCGGTGGGTCGACCTGGGGGGCGAGGTGGGCTTCGAGGTCAGGCTGGGGGGACATGGCTGGCTCCAGGAATGAAAGGGATGTGTGTGTTCGGCTGCCTAGAAGAAAAGACGCAGGGGCGGCTCAGGGGTTCGCCGGGGGTGCCTTTTTTCCCTCGGCGCTGTTTTTTGGGGCCCTGGGCTCGGCCTTCCGGAAGGACTGGATCTTGGTTTTGAACCGAGCACTCAGGCGCTGCCAGAGGCTCCGGGCATTCCGCGGCCTGAGCGGAAAGGCTTCGAGGGAGGCCGTGGTGCGCTGCTCCGCCTGGACGACCTGGCCCGCGATGCGCTGGGCGGAAGCTCCCAAGGGCTGCGTGAGGGGCTGCACCAGGGCCGGTACCTTGGCGGCGAGGTGGGGCAGGGGCAAGGGCAGGTAGACGCCCATCAGGCTGGCCGCCGCGCCCAGGTAGGCCGCTTCCAGGGCGATGCGGGGGCGGTGCATGAGCTGTTTCCAGGCGCGGCCCAGGTCGAAGGCGGGGCGGGGCGGCAGGTGCACGGTGGCCCGCAGCACGCGCTGGGTGAACCAGGGACCCGGATCGAGCTCGACCAGGTTCGGCAGCACCGCCTGCGTCTGGGTCAGGGTCTTCACGAGGGCGGCGCAGGCGTCGCAGTGATCCAGGTGGGCGCGCACGAGCGTGCTCTGGTCGGCCTCCAGCTCGCCATCGACGAAGGCGCAGGCCAGGTCCTGCAGACGCTGGCAGGGCGACCCCGAGGTGCGGGCGAGGATGGACCGGGTCAGGTCCAGGGCGGCCTCAGGGCCCAGGGGCGGAGCGATGTGCGGGTTCGGATTTTCGTGGAAATCATTCATCTCAACCCCCCACGTCCGCGCTGCAAAGGCCCGCGGCGCTGAGCTTCTGGGCCAGTTCGAGGCGGGCCCGGTTGGAGCGGGATTTCACGGTGCCCACGGGCACCTCCAGGATGGCGGCGATCTCCTCAAGGCTCAGGCCCTGGATCTCCTTGAGCAGGATGATCTCCCGGTTGAGGTCCGTCAGCTCCTGCAGGGCGCGGTGCACCATGCCCTTGCGGACGGCCTCCAGATGGGCTTCTTCGGGGTTCTGGTCGGAGGAGCGGAGGTCGAACATCTCGTCGGCGGGCAGGTCCCAGAGGGGCGGCCGGGCCTTCCGGCGCCGCAGGTGGTCGATACAGGCGTTGCGGGTGATGCGGATGATCCAGGGCAGGCAGCCTTCCGCGTCGGGCACCAGGGCGAGGTTCTGGTAGATGCGCACGAACACGTCCTGCGTGAGGTCGCGGGCGTCCTCCGCCTGGGCCGTGTAGTGGTAGGCCAGGCCGAAGACCCGGGACTGGAACTGCCGGACGAAGGCCTCCCAGGCGAGCTCGTCGCCGCGTCGGACCAGGGCCAGCAGGTGGGGGAAATCCATTCGGTCTTTCAGGGGTGGGCAGGGATGCCTCTAATCAATAACGCAGGGGGGATTCGAAAGGTTCGGTGTTCTTTTCCCTTTCGGGCCGACGGGAGGTCTGGGAGGGCTTCCATCGTTAGAATCCAAGATGGGAAGGTGCGCGCCCTTGGCCGAACGCAAAGATCTGGACATCGTCATTCAAGGGGCTGAGGCGCACAACCTCCGCGGCTTCGACGTGCGGATCCCCCGCCGCAGCCTCACGGTGATCACCGGCGTTTCCGGTTCGGGCAAGTCCTCTCTGGCCTTTGACACGCTGTTTCGCGAGGGGCAGCGCCGCTTCCTGGAGACCCTGCCCGCCTTCGCGCGCCAGTTCGTCGGCGGCCTGGCCCGCCCGGCCCTGCGCAGCATCGAGGGCCTGGGCCCGGCCGTGGCCGTGGGACAGCGCGCCAGCCTGTCCAACCCGCGTTCGACCGTGGGCACCCTCACCGAGGGCTGGGACCTGCTGCGCCTGCTCTTCGCGCGGCTGGGCACCGCACCCGAAGGTGTCCGCCTGTCGCGGGGGCTCTTCTCCTTCAACGGCGAGGAGGGGGCCTGCCCGCGCTGCCAGGGTCTGGGTGTGGAGGATCTCCTGGATCTGGACCTGCTGGTGGCGGACGCGGGCAAATCGCTCCGCGAAGGCGCCCTGCGGGTGAGCACGCCCAACGGCTACCTCATGTATTCGCAGGTGACCCTGCAGGTGCTCGACGAGGTGCTGCGTGCCCACGGCGGCTCCGTGGACATCCCCTGGCGGGAGTTGACGGACGAGGTCCGCCACGTGGTGCTCTACGGCTCGGAACGTCTAAAGGTACCCTACGGCAAGCATCCCCTCGAATCGCGCCTGAAGTGGACGGGCATCACGGCGCGGCCCCGTCCCGACGGCTTCTACCGGGGCCTCGTGCCGGTGATGGAAGAGATCCTGCGCGGCAAGCGGAACGATTCGATCCTTCGCTTCGTGCGCAGCTCCACCTGTGGGGATTGCCAGGGCACGCGCCTGCGCCCCGAGGCTCGCGCCGTCACCTGGCGCGATCGGCGCATCGCCGACCTGGCGGCCCTCACCGCCGGGCAGCTGCGCGAATGGCTGGCCTCGCTCAGGCCTGAGCCTCGCGAAGCCGCCATCCTCGAACCCATCCGCCAGGATCTGCTGGCCCGCTGCGAGCTGATGATCGAGCTGGGCCTGGGTTACCTCAACCTAGACCGGGCCGCCCCGAGCCTCTCCCGCGGCGAGGCGCAACGCCTGCGTCTGCTGGGCCTCGCCCTCGGTGACCTGCGGGGGCTCGTGGTGGTGCTGGACGAGCCCTCGGCGGGTCTGCATCCCCACGAGGTGGGCCGCCTGATCCGGGTGCTGAAGCGCCTGCGGGACCAGGGCCAGACCGTGGTGGTGGTGGAACACGACGCGCGCATCGTCCGCGCCGCCGACTGGCTCATCGACCTGGGACCGGGACCGGGCCGTGAGGGCGGCCACCTGCTGTGGAGCGGCCCCCCGGCGACCTTCCTGGCCCAACAGGCGGGAGATGCGCCCACGCCCACCCAGCGCTGGCTGGCAGACGACGCACATCCGGTTCCGCGGAAACCCAGCGTCGCCTCGGACACCCTGAAGCTGGACAATCTGCGGCGGAACAACCTGCAGAACCTCAGCGTGGAACTCCAGCTAAGAGGCCTGAACGTGGTGTGCGGCTTGTCTGGCGCCGGCAAGACCTCGCTGCTGGACGAGGTGGTGTCGCGCGTTCGGGAGCAGGATGCACCCTTCCAGCGCGTGGTCACCGTGGACGCCGACCCCATCGGGCGCACGCCCCGCTCCAACGCGGCGACGTACACGGGCGCCTTCGATCTCATCCGCGATCTCTTCGCGGCCTCGCCCGAGGCCAAGCGGCGCGGCTTCGGCAAGGGGCACTTCTCCTTCAACACCGCGGGCGGGCGCTGCGAGGCCTGCGAGGGCGCCGGCGTGCAGGAAGTGGGCATGCGGTACCTGGGCAGCGTGGATCTGGTCTGCGAGGCCTGCGGCGGCCGGCGCTTCCACCCCGAGGTGCTGGAGGTGAAGGTGCGGGACCGCAGCATCGCCGACCTGCTGGAGGGTAGCCTCGGCGAGGCGGCGGAGCTGTTTGCGGACCATCCGAAACTTCGCCGCATCCTGAAGGCCCTGCTGGACGTGGGCCTGGGCTACCTGCCTCTCGGCCAGCCCGCCACGACCCTGTCGGGCGGCGAGGCCCAGCGCATCAAGCTGGCGACGGAACTGGCCAAGGCCGGCCGCGGCCCGGCCCTCATCGCGCTGGACGAGCCCACCACGGGCCTGCATGCCGCGGATGTGGCCGTGCTGCTGAAGGCCTGGGACCGCCTGCTGGAGGCGGGCCACACGCTGCTGGTAGCGGATCACGATCTCGACGTGGTGCGCCACGCGGACCAGGTGCTGGACCTCGGCCCCGGCAGCGGCCCCGAAGGCGGACGGTTGGTGGCCTGTGGGACCCCGGACGCCATCGCGGCCTGCGCCGAATCCCTTACCGGGGCGGCCCTGCGCGAAACCCCGGCGCTTCCCTCCGCCGATTTCGTCCGTGCCGAGAATCCGCCCATCGAGCTGCAGGGCGTGCGCACCCACAACCTGCAACACCTCGACCTTTCCATCCCCGCCACGGGCCTGACGGTGGTGACGGGGCCTTCGGGCAGCGGCAAGTCCTCGCTGGTCTTCGACACGCTGCTGGCCGAGGCCCAGAACCGTTTCGCGGATCTCGTGTCCCCCTGGGCGCGGCGCCTCCTCCCCAGGAAGGGCGGCGCCGAACTGGATGCCGCGCGGGGCCTGCAGGCCAGCATCGCCGTGCCCCAGCGCGCGGGGCGCCGGAATCCGCGCTCCACCGTGGGCACGGTTACCGAGCTGGACGAGCTGCTGCGCCTGCTCTTCGCGCGGGCGGGCGAGCGGCCCTGTCCCGCCTGCGGGGCGCTGACCCAAGGCGAGCGTTGCGTCTGCGGACATTCCTTGCCCGCCCTGTGGGCGTCGGATTTCTCACCCCACTCGGAGCGGGGCGCCTGCCCCACCTGTCGCGGCCTGGGTTTCCTCCAGCGCTGCGATCCCGAACGGCTCGTGAGCCATCCGAGCCGGGCGCTGCAGGCCGGGGCCATGGATGGCACCCGCTTCGGCGCCTACCTGGGCGAGGCGGACGGCCAGTTCCTGGCCACCTGGAAGCAGGCCGCGGCCACGGCGGGGATGAGCGCCGACGCACCCTGGAACGACCTGCCGCCAGAGGCGAAGCGGCTGGCCATGTTCGGCACGGGCGACACCGTGCATGAGGTGAGCTGGCACTACAAGCGCGGCCGGTCCGAAGGCGTGCATCAGCTGAAGACGACCTGGGAGGGCTTCGCGAACCTGGTGGACCGCGAATACGAGCGGATCCACGCGGACCCCAAGGGCGAGGAGCTGGCGGCGCTCCTTTCGGATCAACCCTGCGGGGACTGTGGAGGAGAGCGACTGAAGGCCGTTTCCCGCGCCGTGCGGTTCGGCGGCCTCCGTTATCCCGAACTGGCTGAAATGCCGCTGCATCAGGTCCTCGCGTGGGTCGAAAGCCTGGTTGGACAGGGACTGTCGGATCGGCTTCGGGCGCTCACGGAAGGGTTGCGAGGCGACCTCGTCAAGCGGCTCCAGGCCCTGGTGGAGGCCGGCCTCGGCTACCTGTCGCTGCGGCGCGAGATGGCCAGTCTCTCCGGTGGGGAGGCCCAGCGGGTGCGGCTTGCGGCGGCCCTGGGCGGCGGCCTCGTGGGGGTGACCTACGTGCTGGACGAGCCCAGCCAGGGCCTTCATGCGCGCGACATCCGCCGCCTGGGGGGCGTGCTGCGTGGCCTGGCGGATGCGGGCAATGCGGTGGTGCTGGTGGAACACGAGGCCTCTCTCATCGCCTCGGCGGATCAGGTGATCGAGCTGGGCCCCGGGGCCGGGCCCGAAGGTGGAAGGCTCGTGGCGGCGGGCCCGCCGGACGCGCTCAGGGCGCGGGCCGATTCGCGCACGGGGGCCCAGCTCCGGCGTTCCGGACAGCGCGCCGAGAAGCCCGCCGGGCCTTCGGATTGGCCGCGCCTCCGGGTGCGGGGCGCCCGCCTCCACAACCTGCGGGGGATGGACGTCGCCTTCCCCATCGGGGTGCTGGTGGCCGTCACGGGTGTATCGGGCAGCGGGAAATCGAGCCTGGTCCTGGAGGTGCTGGCGCCTTCCCTGCGTCACCATCTCCAGGGACGCGGGCCCGTGGGCTGCGAAGGGTTGGACCTGCCCGTGGCCTTCGATGCGGTGATCGCGGCGGATCAAGACGCCATGGGCTTTTCGGGAGGCAGCACGGTGCTCACGCTGGCGGGTCTCGGCGAGGCCCTGCGCAAGCGCTTCGCGGCCACGCCGCGGGCCAAGGCACTGAAGCTTTCCGCGAAGCATTTCTCGACCGCCGCGCCCGGGGGCCGTTGCGAGGCCTGCGAAGGGCGGGGCGTGCTGCGGGTGGCCATGGATCTGCTGCCCGATGTCACCGTCGGGTGCGAGGTCTGTCAGGGACGGCGCTTCCGTCCCGAGGTGCTGGAATGCCTGCTGGAGGGCCGGAGCATCGCCGAGGCGCTGGAGGCCACCGTGGCGGAATCCGCCCGGGCCTTCGCTTCAGACAGGGCGCTGGTAGCGCCGCTGGAGGCCCTCTGCGAGGTGGGCCTGGGGTACCTGACACTCGGGCAGGAAGGCTCGGCGCTGTCCGAAGGGGAGCGGCAGCGCCTGAGGTTGGCGGGCCTGCTTGCCGGAGGCGTGCAAGGGCGCGCCGCCATCCTGCTGGATGAACCCACCCGCGGCCTGGGCTTCGAGGACGTGGACCGCCTCCTGGGTGCGCTGCGGGTCCTCGCCGGCCGGGGCCATCTCGTGGTGGTGGTGGAGCACGATCTAGAGGTCATCCGGGCCAGCGACTGGGTCATCGACCTGGGGCCCGAGGGCGGCGAGGGTGGTGGTGCCCTCGTGGTGGAAGGCCCCCCGAACCTTGTGGAGACATGCGTTGCCTCCCATACTGGACAGGCTCTGGCGAATCGTTGAGCCCTGAAAAGGCCCGATGGCGCGGCATAACGGACGGCCTCGTGCCGGGCCGGGGCACCCACCCAGTCATGGAGGACGGCGTGAGACTCATGCAGATGGCCCTGTGGACGGCCCTAACGTCAAGCTTGTCGGCCCAAGGCAGCGAGCAGGGTTTCCAGTGGATGGGGATCCGCGCGGGGACGGTGTCCTTCGATCCCCAGGAACACGTGCGGAACGCGCCCAGCCTCGGTGGCCAGGCAGGCCTGGTGTTCGATCAGCAGCGCTTCGGGCTCAGTTTCGAGGGGTTCATCGCCCACCCCAAGAGCGACTTTGATCCGACCCGGGACCTCACCCATGCTGAGTTTTCCGCGACCCTGCTCATGGGCCTTTCCGGCGGTTCCGCCAGCCGGTTCTGGCCCTACTTCGGTCTGGGCCTCGGCGATCTGAGCATCCCCAACCTCGACGCCACGAGCCTGCTTCTGGGCACGGACCGGGCCCTGGCGGCACACACCTCCCTCGGCTTCTACCACCGGCCCGGGCTGCATCTCATCTGGGGCCTGGAAGGCCGCTACCTCTTCACCCTCACGCGCAGGGACCTGAAGGAGTTCCAGGGCTCGGCCCTGTTCGGCTTCACCTGGGGCGGCGGGTTTTCGGCGCGCGGCGTGGATACCGCGCCCCGCCCGGTCGAGCGAGCTACCCAGGTCGGGCAATCCCTTCAGCCAGCCCCCCTGACTCCGCCTGCGGTGACCGCGGACCGGCCGATCCCAGCCCCCCTTGGCGAGGATGAACTCGCGCCGCCGCCACCGCCTCCCCCTTCGCTCGCGGGGACCGCGATCCCGCTGCCACCCGTCGTGCCCTTTCCCTCAGCGGAACTCCAGCCTCATGCCGAGCCCGCCTCGGCACCCATGCCCATCCCGGCGCCGCGGGCCCCGGTGGTCGTGGTGCCGGCGGTCCAAGCGGCACCCGCTGCGCCCATCACTTCACCAGCCGCGGTCAGGCACCCTGAAGACGAGCAGGCCGATCGGCTGGAGGCCCTGCGCCAAGTCGATCTGCCCCGCGCCGTGGCCCTCGGCCGAAAGCGCATCCAGGCCATGGCCCCGGGTCACTGGACCATCCGCCTGGAGATCGCTGACTTCCCCGCCACGCTGAAACGCGCCGTGGAAGCCTTCCCTGGGAAGAGTCCGGATTTGTTCATTGCGCCAATCCGGATGCGAAGCGGCAGAACCTCGCATCAGCTCTTCCTCGGCGAGTACGCCTCGAAGGCCGAGGCCGAACGGGCCGCAAGACAAGTCCCGGCTTTTTTCTTGGATGGGGGCCAAAGGCCGGTACCCTTCCTGGGCACGGGCCTGCCGGCCCAGGTGGGACGCTAGCTTTCAACCCCCGAGGTGCTGGAGTTCGTCCCGCCCTACGTGGCCACCCACCTCCTGAACGCTGCCTCGGATCCCCGCGCCATGGCCGCGAATCCGCACTGAGGCCAATCATCCAAAAAGATTGAAACCGCGAATGACGCGAATGAAGGACAGCCCCTTGTTGGCGTCGTCGCTGACAGCCCGGCTTCTTCTCTATTCGCGCCCATTCGTGTCATTCGCGGTTTCAGCCTTTTCCTTGTTGTCAGGATTCCGTAGGCGCCAAGGTCGCGCTGGCGGGTTGGGTCAGGCTGAAGATCCAGGCCAGGGCCACGACGGCCACGCAACCGATGAGGTTGTACCAGAGGAAGGAGATGCTCGTGAACTTGAAGCAGGCGAGTACCCCGGCTTCGGCCACGATCGCGGCCCAGAAGGCGGCGCCGCCCTGGACGCGCTTGACGTAGAAGGCCGTGATGAAGATGCCGAGGATGGTGCCGTAGAAGAGCGAGCCGAGGATGTTCACGGCCTCGATCAGCGAGCCCAGGCGGGCTGCGTACTCGGCGAAGGCCATGGCGAAGCAGCCCCAGGCGAAGGTGGCGATGCGGCCCACCCAGACTTCCCGCTGGCCCTGGCTGCCGCCGATGAGGCGTCGCCACAGGTCCACCACGGTGGTGGCGCCCAGGGCGCTGATCTCGCCGGACATCGATGACATGGAGCCCGAGAAGACGGCGGCGATGACGAGGCCGACCAGGCCCACGGGTAGGCTGCTCAGCACGTAGGCGAGGAAGATGTAGTTCGTGTCGCTGGGGTTGGTGCCGGGGTTGGCCTTTTCGATGAGGGCCACACCCTTCCGGCGCACCGTTTCGCTGTCGGCCTGGGCCTGTTGGAGCTGCAGCTTGGTGGCGGCCGTGAGGGCCGCATCGCCGCCGTGGCGAGCCTGGACGTAGGCTTCGGCCTTGAGGCTTTGGTCTGCACGGGCCTTGGCGAAATCGGCTTCGAGGGCCCGGTAGGCGGCGGCGTCAGGGCCCGCCATCACCTGCTTCACGGGGCCCGGGTTGAAGAAGAGGGGCGGCGTGTGGAACTGGTAGAACACGAAGACGAGGGCGCCCAGCAGCAGGATGAGGAACTGCATGGGCACCTTGATCATGCTGTTCAGCAGCAGGCCCAGGCGGCTTTGGGTGACCGAGCTGCCCGCCAGGTAGCGTTGCACCTGGGACTGGTCCGTGCCGAAGTAGGACAGCATGAGGAAGAAGCCGCCGATGAGCCCCGACCACAGGTTGTAGCGGTTGTTGGGGTCGAAGTGCGTATCGATGACGTTGAGCCGTCCCAGGCCCCCGGCCACGTGCAGCGCGTCGCCGAAGGTCACGTGGGCGGGCAGGCGGTGGGCGGTCATGAAGCCCGCCAGCAGCATGCCGCAGGCGATGATCACCATCTGGGACGTGTGGGCCCAGGCCACGGCCTTGGTGCCGCCGGTCACGGTGTAGACCATGACGAGGGTGCCCACCAGGAGGATGTTGGCGTGCAGGCTCCAGCCCAGCAGCACCGACAGCACGAGGGCCGGGGCGAAGATGGTGAGGCCCACCGCGAGTCCCCGCTGGAAGAGGAAGAGGATGGCCGCGAGCAGGCGCGTCTTCAAATCGAAGCGGGCCTCGAGGATCTCGTAGGCCGTCGAGACCTTCAGCCGGTGGTAGAGGGGGATGATGGTGACGGACAGCACCACCGCGGCGAGCGGCATGCCGAAGTAGAACTGCACGAAGCGCATGCCGTCCACGTAGGCCAGGCCGGGCGTGGAGAGGAAGGTGATGGCGCTGGCCTGGGTGGCCATGATGGACAGGCCGATGAGCCACCAGCGGTGGTCGCGGCCACCGCCGATGTAGCTGTCGCCGGTCTGGGCACCGCGCCCCTTGTAGAGGCCCCAGAGCACGACGAAGAGGAGGGCGCCGCAGAGGACGAACCAGTCGAGGCGGCTCACGAGAAGGCCCAGGAGAAGGCCTTGAACAGCAGGATGCAGAGCAGCAGCTCGCCCAGCACGAGGGCATAGAGCTTCTTCCATGAACCCAGCATCGGCGGGATGCCTTCCTTTTCGTCAGTCATGGGCGTGTCCCAGGGCCAGCAGGTTCGCGAAGAGGCGCGTGGCGCCGGGCACGCCATCGGGCAACTGACGGAAGAAGGAGATGCCGGTGTAGACGTACTGGCCCTTGCCGTGTTTGGCGACGATGAGGGCGCCGCGATCCTCGGCCTCGCCGGGATCGGCCATGCCAAGCAGGGGCGTGTAGTGGCTGTCCCAGCCTTCGGCGTGGTAGAGGCTACGCTCCTGGATCCAGCCGTCGAAATCCCGGGACGTGAGTTCGTTGGGCCAGTGGAAGACCGGATGATCAGGCTGAAGCACATGGACAGTGGCTGTCTCATCGGTAACGCGCTTCCGGCCCACCTTGAAGGGATAAGGCCCGATGGTGTCGGTCACCATGGCGGCGTTGATGCCGGGAAAGCCCGTGTTCACGGTGTAGAGCACCACCTCGGTGCCGCCCGCGGCCACGTAGGCGTGGAGGCGGTCCTTGAGCGTCTGCAGGGCGGGTCGGGTGTTGTAGGCGCGGATCCCCAGCACGATGGCGTCGAAGCGCGCCAGGTCCTCCTGGGCCAGGGCCTCGTCGGTGATCAGTTCCACCTGGTAGCCGATGCGGCGCAGGGCCTGGGGGATCTCGTCGCCGGCGCCCATGACGTAGCCGATGCGGTGCCCGTTGTGCCGCAGATCGAAGCGTTCCAGGCGGGCCTTCGCTTCGGGCAGCAGGGTCTGCAGGGGGATGTGCGGGTGGTCCACCTTCAGGAGGGCGCGGGCGGGCTGGAATCCGGCGCCCGTATCCACGTCGGCGTGCAGCTCTCCCGTGGCGGCCGCGGAAGGCGGGGTGATCTGGAAGGTGCATTCCCGTTCTTCGCCCGCATGGTTGAGCGTAAAGGCGCATTCAGCGGGCTCGACCTTCCAGGCGGCGGGCACCCGCAGGCGCAGGCGTCCCGAGGCGGACGAAGCCCCGGCGACCACCTTCAGGTGCAGGGTTCTTGCGCCAGGGGTTTCGAAGATCTGAACGCCTTCCGCGATCTGGACGAACACGGGGGGCACCACGGCCAGGGGCTGGTAACGTTCGCCGCGGACCGGGTCCCGGAATCGGTAGCGCACGGGCACCACCACCTCGAAGGGGCCTTCGGGCAGGGTGAGGCGGGCGCGGAGGCGGAAGGGCGCGGGGGATTCGGGCAGGCCCGACCAGGCCTCGGCGCCGGGCCCGCCCAGCCAGTGCGGCTGGGTCAGGGGCGTCTCCGCGGGGATTTTCAGGTTGAAGGTTTCCTTCTTCGGATCGTTGTCCGTGAGAGGTTGGCCTTGCGGGTGCGTGTCGAGGGTGCGGACGCCTTGGGGTGTGACGGCTTCGAGGCTGAGGGATTCCAGCCTGAGGGGGGCGCCTCCGCGCGCCAGCACGGCGGTGTGGATGGTCAGCGCATCTTCGGGCGCCACGCGCTGCCGGTCGGCGATGGCCTCCACCCACAGGCCCGCGGCGGAACGCATCAGGTCCTCGAGTTCGGTGACCTTGAGCTGCACGAGTGGTTCGGAGGCCAGGGGCAGGGCGCGGAGGGCGCTCAGCGCCCGCCCAAGGGCGGGCAGGCTGGCGGCGGGCTGCTCGGCGCGGAAGCTACGGCGCGCCTCGCGCAGCAGCGTGGCCACCTGCTGGGTGCCCGGGAAGCGGGACCAGGTGGTGTCGATGCCCTCGAAGAGGTCGGCCTTGGCGGGGCTGCCCGCCAGCAGCTCGAAGTCCTCCTCGCGGGATCCGCGCTGGGCGAGCACGCCGAAGCCCTGGCTGCGGTGCTGGCTGCGGCTCTCGGCGGCGAGTTCGCCATAGGAGCGGCCAAGCAGCGGGTCGTACTGGCCCACGTCCAGCGTGAGGCTGCCGGGGGCTGGCTTGGGCGCGTCGTCGCTGAAGCGGAAGTGGTTCCACAGCAGCCGCGTGGCCTGCCAGGGGTGGAGGCCCTGCTTGAGCTGTTCGGGATAGCGGGTGGGATCGGCCGCGGCCTTGAAGGCTTCGATGGCGAGCATGGCGGAGGCCGTGTGGTGGCCGTGGCCCGCGCGCTCATCGGGCGGGAAGCGCGTGAGGATCACGTCGGGCCGGAAGGTGCGGATGGTGCGCACGACGTCGCCCAGCACCTTGTCGTGATTCCAGATCCGCAACGATTCCTCGGCGGTCTTGGAGAATCCGAAATCCACGGCGGAGGTGAAGAACTGTTCGGCACCATCGATGCGTCGCGCGGCCAGCAGCTCCTGGGTGCGGATGGCGGCGAGGCCGTCGCCCAGCTCGGGGCCGATGAGGTTCTGGCCGCCGCCGCCGCGGGTCATGGAGAGGTAGGCCGTGCGCAGGTTGCGCCCCTTGGAGAGGGTGGCGAGCACGGCGGTGTTCTCGTCATCGGGATGGGCGGCGATGTAGAGCACGCTGCCCACCGTCTGGAGGCGGTCGAGCTGCTTCTGCAGCTCCGCCGCATCTCTCACGGGGACTTGGGCCTGCAGACACGGCAGGGCCGTGGCGGCCAGGGCGAGGGAGGCGATGCGGCGGAGGTTCGGCATGGGGCTACTGGCGGCTGGCGGGAGGAATGATCCCGTTCATGCGGAGATAGACGGCCATCTGGCCGTAGTGATCGAAGCCGTGGCTGACGGTGAGCGTGGCGAGTCCCAGGCGCGTGGCCGTGCCCTTGCCCCAGGGCGAGGGAATCGAGGTGGTGGCGTTGGCATCGGTGATGCCCGCCAGGGCCTTGTGGGCGTAGGCGAAGGAGTCCTTCAGATACTTGACGATCTCGGCCTTGGTCTTGAGGGCCTCGGGGCCGTTCTCGCCGCCCAGATCCGCCGGGGCTTTTTCGCCGAGGATGCCGGCGGCGAACATGTAGTTGGCCGAGGCGACGTGGCGCACCTGCTCGGCGAAGGTCTTCACGGTCTTGAACTCGCCCTTGAACCCACCGCTGCCGGGCGTGAAGGCGAAGGTGGCCTCGGGCATGGCCTCGGCGGCGGGCACGAATTCGCGCTCGAGGTTGGCGAGCTGGCGGTCCAGCACCTGGCCCGTGCTCGGGGCCTTGTCCATCGCGGCCTTGGGGGCCGGCGCCTGGGCGGAGGCCAAGCCTCCGGTGAGCAGAAGGACCAACGCGATGCGTGAGGGATGCATGGTGATCTCCTTGAATGGGAGGGCTAGCATACCGCCGCGCTCCGAGGGCCTTGAAGGATTAGTGGCGAACCGTGCAGGATCCGTGGCGAGTGGTGTTGGGCTTCATCGCGTGGCGCCGGCCAGGTTGGGATCGGTGCCGAGGTAGGTGCCGTGGCCCTCCTTCACGCGGCCTGCGTGGAAGTGGAGGACTTCGCAGACGAGCCCGCCCTTCTGGTTGCGGTAGTGGAGCACGAGGCTGTGGACGCCCGCGTAGACTCCGAGGAGTTCGAAATGCAGATCGGGAATGCGCGCCAGGGCGCGGGTCCAGTAATCGCGCAGGGCCGCCTTCCCGCGGATGACGCCGTCGCTTCCGCCCAGAAGCTGGGTGGCCACGGGCGACGTGAACACGACGTCTTCCTCGAAGTGTTCGAGCACGGCTTCGACATCGTGGGCGTTCCACGCGGCGAGCCAGTGCCGGCTGAAGGCGATGGGATCGGGAAGGGGCGGGTGCATGGGCCGGACTCCGATCAGGCCTGCATCCGGGCTTGGATTCGTGCCTCGATCCGGCGGGAAGGGCGGTTGTCGTTGCTCATGAAAGCTCCTTCAGGAGAGCCGCCCAGCGGGCACGAAAGCCATTCGATCGAGGTTCCCTGTCAAAACAACCCTGCAGACGAGTGAGGCTACTCAGGCGCGGGGCCGGGGTCAACGGGTCTCTTGCGCGGCCTCTGGATCGGGCCTCCTGCCTCGTCACGCGATCGCCGCAACAATCGGGTGGGAGACTGGAGCTTCCGGCCCCATCTTCGTGAAGGGAGGGTGCCATGCCCAAGAGCGACTACAGCCGGGTGGAACAGGCCATTCGTTATCTGACCGATCGCGCCGGGGAGCAGCCGGGTCTGTCGGAGGTGGCGGCGGAGGTGGGCCTCAGCGAGTTCCATTTCCAGCGCCTCTTCCAGCGCTGGGCGGGGGTGAGCCCCAAGCGCTTCCTCCAGTTCCTCACGCTGGAAGAGGCGAAGGGCCTGCTGGCGGAATCCCGCAGCCTGCTGGACGTGAGCCACGCCGTGGGCCTGTCGGGCCCGGGCCGTCTGCACGACCTCTTCCTGTCGCTGGAGCGCATGACGCCCGGCGAGTACAAGGCGCGGGCCGAAGGCCTGTCCCTGCACTGGGGCGTGGAGGACACGCCCTTCGGGCCTGCGCTGTTTGCGGCCCTCTTTTCGGCGGGGGACGGCCAGGGTGACCGCGGCCTTTGCGGCCTCTCCTTCCTGCAGGAAGGCGGTCCCGAAGGCGCCTTCGAGGAGCTGCGCGCCCGCTGGCCGGGGGCGCGGCTGGAGGCCTCGCCCGCGCGCATCCGGGCCTACGCTGAGGCGCTCAATGCGCGCATGCGGGGGCACCTGGATCAGCCCCTGAGCCTGGTGCTGAAGGGCACGCCCTTCCAGCTGCGCACCTGGGAGGCCCTGCTGCGCATTCCCGAAGGAAGGGCCGTCGCTTACCAGGATCTGGCCCGCCTCGCCGAAGCCCCGGGTGCTTCGCGCGCCGTGGGCACGGCCATCGGCCAGAACCCCATCGCCTGGCTCATCCCCTGCCACCGCGTCATCCAGGCCACGGGCGCCGTGGGCCAGTACCACTGGGGCGCGCCGCGCAAGCAGGCCATGCTCGGCTTCGAGCGGGCCCGCGCCGAAGCCCGGACGGCCTGAGCGTAATTGATTCCACGCATGCCGGAGCCCCGCTCCGAAGGAGATCCCATGTCCCCATTCGATGAGGAGGCGGCCTGGCGGGCCGTCACCACCCGTGATGCCACGGCCGATGGCCGCTTCGTCTACGCCGTCGTCACGACGGGCGTCGCCTGCCGGCCCAGTTGTCCGGGCCGGCCTGCGCGGCGGAACGTCCGTTTCTTTTCCCATGTCGCCGCGGCTCTGGCCGCGGGTTCCCGGCCTTGCAAGCGCTGCAGGCCCGACTCTTTTCAGGAGCAAGCATGATCCACCATCCCCCCGGTCAATTCGTCGAGGTGCGCGGCAAGCGTCTCTGGGTCGAACGCGAAGGACGGGGCGAACCCCTCGTCCTCCTCACGGGCGGCCCGGCCGATTCGCACTTCCTCATGCACCCCGCCTTCTCGCCGCTGGCGGACCAGTTCGAGCTCATCTACGTGGACTACGCCGGCCGCGGCCGCTCCGAGCCGCCGGTGGATGGAAAGGTCACCTTCGAAAGCGACGTGGCGGATCTGGAGGGCCTGAGAGAGGCTCTGGGCTTCGAGCGATGGAACGTCTACGGCTTCTCCTACGGCGGTCTGCTGGCTCAGGCCCACGCGCTCGCGCACCCCACGCGCGTCGCGCGTCTCGTGCTGGCCAACACCCTGCACAGCCCCGAGATGTGGCAGCTCAACCACGCGAACATCGCCCGCGAGATCGAGTTCCAGTTCCCGGAGGTGTGGGAGCGCATCCTCGAACTGAAGGCCGAAGGCGTGCCGTCTTCTGATCCACGCATGCGCGCCTGCTTCGCGGTGCACCGGCCCCTCATCCGCTTCTTCGACGCCTCCAGGGCCGCGCCGCCGGATCTTTCGGAGGAGGTGAACCCGCGGGACATGGACCTCTACTTCCGCTTCTGCGGCGCCGACATCGACTGGATCATCGGCGGCGAAGTGGCGCGGCTGCCGGATTTCAGGCCCCGGCTCAAAGAGCTCGCCATGCCCACCCTCATCCTGGCGGGGCGCTACGACCGCGCCCTCTATCCCAAGCTGCAGATGGACTTCAAACGCTGCGCGCCGCAGGCCCGCTTCGTCATGCTGGAGCGCAGCGGATCCTTCGCCCACGTGGAGGAGCCCGACACGCTGCTGCCCCTGCTGCGGGACTTTCTCACCGCATGAAGCCGATGCGGAACCCTAGGCAAGCCGCCTCCTGTGGCCAATGCTGGAAGGGGGCTCCTTCATGAGCGATCTTGAACTCAACCTGCCGAAGGATTACCGCTCGGCGGACACGCTGGCCTTCCACGGGCGTGATCCGGCGAGCCCTTCGGAGCGCGTGGCGGGAAGCCTCCTGCGCAAGGCCCTGTGGATCGACGGGCACGCGCGGGTGCTGTCGGTGCGCCTGGATGGTTCCCAGGCCGTCGCTTCGGTGACGGGCGGCGGCGCGGCGCCCGAGGCCACGGTGCGGCGCCTCCTCGGACTGCACCTGGATCCCTCCGCCTTCGAGGTGAAGGTGCGCCGCGACAAGCTCTTCGCGCCTCTCGTGAAGGCGCGGCCGGGCCTGCGGGTGCTGCTCACGGCCACGCCCTTCGAGGCCCTCGTCTGGGCCATCCTCGGCCAGCAGATCAACCTGGCCCTGGCCTTCCGGCTGCGCCAGCGCGTCCTGAGCCGCTATGGGGTCGAGGTCGGCGGCCTCGTGGCCCATCCCCGTCCGCAGGATCTGGCCATGGCCGATCCCGACGAACTCGGCGCCATGCAGGTCTCGCGGGCCAAGGCGGCCTGCCTCATCGCGCTCAGCGGCGCCGTGGCCTCGGGAAGGCTGCCCCTGGACGACCTTGCCACCTGGGATTTCGCCGAGGCCGATGCGCGGTTGTGCGCCGAAAAGGGCATCGGACCCTGGACGAGCCACTACGTGCTCATGCGCGGGCTGGGCCTGCCGGACTGCGTGCCCGTGGGCGATTCCGCCCTGGCCACCGCGCTGGAACGGGGCCTGAAGCTGGAGGCCCGCCCCGGCCCCAGGGAGGTGGCGCGGCTCATGGCCCCCTACGCTCCTCACCGCAGCATGGCCTCCTTCCATCTCTGGGCGGGCCTGAAGGGGACGCCAGCCTGACAGGGTGGTCTATCTAGAAAATCATAAATGGATCTTTTCGATAGACCATGTGGGCCCGACCATGCTCCTGGGACGTTTTCTCCCCACCTTCCCAGGAGCCACCATGACCACCGCCTCCTCCGTCCTTCCCGTCGATACCGCCCGGATCGCCTGGATTCCGCTGGCACCGGGTCTCTCCTTCAAACCCATCACCTATTTTCCTGACCTCAGCGGGTGGCAGCTCCTGCTGCGCCTGGAGCCGGGCACGGTGATCCCTCGCCACCGGCACACGGGCGAGGTGCACGCCTTCAACCTCTCGGGCACCCGGCGTCTCGATACGGGCGAGATCATCGGGCCCGGCATGTATGTCCACGAACCGGCGGGCAACGAGGACAGCTGGGAGGCCATCGGGGACGAACCCTGCATCGTGCACATCGAAGTGAACGGCCGCAACGAGTACTACGATGCGGAGGGCCGCCTGGTCCGCGTGGCCGATGCCCGGGCCTCCCGGCAGGACTACCTGGACTGGTGCGCGACCGAAGGGGTTGCACCCCACCCGACCCTGGCGGGGTGCTGAGATGCCGGCGCCTGAACGGCTCGACCGCTGGTGCGCCCGCGCGGCGCGCCTGGCCCTGGGCGCGGCCTTTCTATCGGCCGTCGCCTCCCGCTTCGGCCTCTGGCAGGGGCATCTGAGCCTGGATCGCTTCGCCCAGTTCATCGAATACACGGGGGAGGTGAATGCCTTCTTGCCGAAGGCGCTTCACCCCATGCTCGCCTGGGCTGCGACCCTGGCGGAGACCTCCCTTGGTTTGGCCCTTGTCACGGGCTTCCGCCCGCGGGAGGCGGCCCTGGGCAGCGCCGGACTGCTCAGCCTTTTTGGCATGGCCATGGCGTTGTCCCAGGGCCTCAAGTCGCCTCTGGACTACTCGGTGTTTTCGGCTGCGGGGGCGGGCCTGATGCTCTGGCGCCACGAGTTGCGAGTGCGCTGCGGGGAGGGGGCCCGCTGACCTGTTCCTGGCACGCGGGATTTCCGTGTGACACCCGGCGTCGATCGACTAGATCGATCGAACCAGGAGGAACTAGAAACGAGTGTCGGTTGCAGGATGAACCAATGGCCGTAGATCCAGTGCCAGTGCGTGTTCGAGACAATCTTGCGCGCGGTGCTTCGAGGGGTTGAAAAGTTCAGGACTCACAGGTGAATTTTCACCTTGCGGGATCCCGAAGGCGAACCACATTGGGGGTCTCGACCAGTCTCAGATAGGGGGCAGCTATGACCTTGGAAGAGACCATTCTGGACCTGACTTCCAGAACCCCCAGCGGCGGGCGTTGCCGGATTGGCGAGGAATTCTTCTCGGTCTGGTACTGCTCGGACATCTGGGAGTGGGAGTACCGCGGTGTGACCTATTTCGACGCGCAGGATCTGGCGGAAGCCATGCTTCTGGACCATTCCGCGACGCTCAGTCCCGTGTCCGATCCGACCCGCGGCATCCGCACTGGCACCGCCACGAAGGAGAAAGCGCGCGGATCGAAGGTGCCCAGGGGTGGGCCGGTCAAGACCCCCGTGCGATCCCATCACAAGGTCTTCTCCGGATCCCTCGGGTTGGGCGCCGGTCCGGTGGATCGGCCGATCCGCCACCATCGGTCCAAGGCGCGGGACGATGCCGTGAGGCGGACTCCCTGTGGCGACCCCTGCCCCTGCGCCACGCCTTGCGCGCGGGCTCCGAGCAGCCCCTCCGCTTTGGTTTGAGCGTTTCTAGCACGGTACGTCCGAGACACGGAAGACACCAGGAACCGAGATCCGATCCAGTGGGGTGGTCCCATGCAGGCCGTGGTGTTCAAGCGCGCGATGGAGATCGAGAAGTTCGAAGTGAAGGACCGGTTCGAATTCGAGGACCGCTTTCTGGCGGCGCTGATGCCTCCGCGGCCCTGCCGGGAGTACACGGAACCCCATCCGAGTCCGAGCGGGATCCGCGTCTTCCGGCATCCGGTGAACCAGGCGCTCCAGGCGCGGCCCTACCTGGAATTCGTCAAGCACATCCAGAACGAAACGCACTTCCACGTCATGCAGGAAGGCCGCTCCACGGGGCTCACGGTGGTGCTGGCGGAGGCCCCGTCCCGTGACTGATGAGCCTCGTTCTCGGCTGGTGCCATGAGGGCTTGCCTCCCCGAGGATCCCGGGGTGTCCAGGCTCGTCGAGGCGCGCCACCACGACCCCTTCTCCATCCTCGGCCGCCACGGGGCAGGCACGGAGACCGTGGTGCGGGCCTTCATACCCCATGCGCGCGAGGTGCTGCTTTTCGAAAACCTGGATCCCCTCGTACGCGTGGGCGACAGCGGCCTCTTCGAATGGCGGGGCAATGGCCAGCGCCTTCCCGAGCACCACCGCCTGATCTGGGTGGATGGCGAGCGTCGCGAGACCGTGGCCCATGATCCCTACACCTATCCGCCCCAGATCCCGGAGTTCGACCTGCACCTGTTCAGCGAGGGCAGCCACCTGCGCGCCCACCGGATGCTGGGGGCGCGCGAGCATGAGGTCGAAGGCGTGGCGGGCGTGCTGTTCGCGGTGTGGGCCCCCAATGCCGAGCGGGTGAGCGTGGTGGGGGATTTCAACCGCTGGGACGGCCGCTGCCACCCCATGCGCGTCCACCCCGGCCACGGCGTGTGGGAGCTCTTCATTCCGGACCTGCTGCCCGGGCTGCTCTACAAGTTCGAGATCCGCAACCGCGAGACGGGCCAGGTCTTCCTCAAGACGGACCCCTACGGGCAATGCTTCGAGCTGCGCCCGAGCACGGCGGCCATCGTGCCGGAGCGGTCCAGGCATGCCTGGGGAGACGGGGAATGGATGCGCCAGCGCGCCCACCGGGACTGGCAGCACGCGCCCATGTCCATCTACGAAGTGCACCCGGGTTCCTGGCAGCGGGAAGCCGATGGTGGCTTCCTCAACTACCGTGAATTGGCCCACCGCCTGGTGGACTATGTCCGCGACATGGGGTTCAGCCACATCGAACTGATGCCCATCACGGAGTATCCCTACGACCCCTCCTGGGGCTACCAGGCCACCGGCTACTACGCGCCGACGCGCCGCTTCGGCTCGCCCGACGATTTCCGCTACTTCGTGGACCACTGCCACCGCCACGGCATCGGCGTCCTCATGGACTGGGTGCCGGCCCACTTCCCCAAGGACGGCCACGGCCTCGCGCGCTTCGACGGTACGGCCCTCTACGAGCACGAGGATCCGCGCTTAGGAGAGCATCAGGACTGGTCCACCCTGATCTTCAACTTCGGGCGCAACGAGGTGAAGAACTTCCTGCTTTCCAGCGCGCTCTTCTGGCTGGAGGAATTCCATGTGGATGGCCTGCGCGTGGATGCCGTGGCCTCCATGCTCTACCTCGACTATTCCCGCCAGGAGGGCGCGTGGCTTCCGAACCAGTACGGCGGGCGGGAGAACCTGCAGGCCATCGCGTTCCTGCAGGACATGAACCGGATCCTCCACGAACAGTGTCCGGGCATCCTCATGGTCGCCGAGGAATCCACCTCGTGGCCCCAGGTGAGCCGGCCCACCTATGTGGGCGGCCTCGGCTTCGACCTCAAATGGAACATGGGCTGGATGAACGACACGCTGCGCTACATGGGGCACGAACCCGTGCACCGCAGCTACCACCAGGACCTGCTGACCTTCAGCATGCTCTACGCCTTCACCGAGAACTTCATCCTGCCCTTCAGCCACGACGAGGTGGTGCACGGCAAGGGCTCCATGCTGAACAAGATGCCCGGCGACGAGTGGCAGCGCTTCGCGAACCTGCGCGCCCTCTACGCCTACCAGTTCACCCACCCGGGCAAGAAGCTGCTCTTCATGGGCATGGAATTCGGCCAGGGGCTGGAATGGAACAGCAATGGCGTCCTGGACTGGTACGTGCTGGACTATCCCTTCCACCGGGGCCTGCAGCGGATGGTGCGGGATCTGAACGCCCTCTACCACGGCCATTCGGCCCTTCATCAGCACGAGTTCGAGTGGCAGGGCTTCGAGTGGATCGACTGCCACGACGCGCAGCAGTCGGTGCTGTCCTTCCTCCGCCACGGCGATGGGGAAGCCCTCATCGTGGTGGCCAACCTCACGCCGGTGCCCCGCCATGGCTACCGCATCGGCGTGCCCTGGCGGAGTGGTTTCGAGGAGCTCTTCAATTCGGATGCGGAATGCTACGGCGGTGGCAACGTCGGCAACGGAGACCGGGACCTGAGGGCCGAGGATCTTCCCTGGATGGGGCATTCCTGGTCCCTGGCACTCACGTTGCCGCCCCTCGGCGTGCTGGTGCTGAAGCCCAGGTAGCGCCTCAGCAGCCCCGGCGCCGGGCCTCGGAGACGAGGTGCAGGCCCAGATCCACGGGATCCACCGCCATGAGCGGCAGGCCCGCCACGAAACCCGGGCGGCCCACGCGATCATCCAGGGGGGCCTGGGGGCCGAGGCTCTGGAAGCGCGCCGCCAGCAGGCCGAGGTTGGCCAGGGTGGCCTGGGCCATCTGCGCGCCCAGGCACTGGTAGCTCATGCGGTGCTCGTAGATCATCAGGTCCGGGCCGCCATCCCCGCGCTGGATGAGCAGGAAGGGCTCCTTGGCCTGGGTGGCGCGCTCCGTCGTCTGCGTCACCTGCTTGGTCAGCATCAGGCCGCCGCTCATGACCGCGCGGCCCAGGGCGAACTTGCGCGTCGTCGTCTTCTCGACCTCCAGGGTGCTCTGGACGCGGGCCCCGCGCTGGAGCAGACATACAGCGTCGAAGGGGCAGGCATGCTCGGCTCCCTGGGCATCCTGTGCGACGAATCCATCCTCGGTCCAGGCGAGGCTGCGCACGAGGATGCGCTGGGCGTCCGTGGGCACCTCGGCGAGATCCGAGGCCCAGGCCACGAAGCCCTCCGCCGTGAAGGCCGAAACGAGGGCCTCGGGCTCCGCGGCGGCACGCAGGAGGATGCGCGGGAAGGTGCCCGTGAGCAGGCGCGCCGCGTCCGAAGGCGCCAAGCCCGCGAGCTGGGCGGCGCGGGGGATGGAACCGGGCGAGTCGGGCAGGCGGCCGAGGGTGATGAACGTGGGCATGGGCCCTCAGTGGGGCGAGAGTGTGATGAGTATGCTCTTGTAGGCCGGGGTGTGGCTCCGGCCCGTGACGTGGCCGATGGGCACCAGCACGTTGGCCTCGGGGAAGTAGGCGGCGGCGCAGCCCTGGGGGATCTCGTAGGGCACGGTGAAAAAGCCTTCGGCCCGGCGCGTCTCGCCCTGGAAATGGCTGGTGATGTCCACGCGCTGGCCCGGCAGGAGGTCGCGGCGCGCCAGATCGGCCTCGTTGAGGAAGATGACGCGCCGCCCCTTGGTGACGCCGCGGTAGCGGTCCTCCAGGCCGTAGATCGTCGTGTTGAACTGGTCGTGGCTGCGCAGGGTCATCAGGATCAACCCGCCTTCGGGCAGCGTCAGGTGCGGGATGGCGTGGCAGGTGAACTCGGCCTTGCCGCTGGGCGTATCGAAATGGCGTTGATCCCGCACGGCATGGGGCAGGTGGAAGCCACCCTCGCGCAGGCGCCGGTTGTAGCCCTCGAACCCCGGGACCACCTGCGCGATGTGATCGCGGATCAGGTCATAGTTCGCCGTCCAGGCCTTCCAGTCGACGGTCGGGGCTGCTGGATCCCGCACCAGCACGGCTTCCGCCAGCCCCGCGACGATGGCCACCTCGCTGCGCAGATGCTCGGAACCCGGCGCGAGGTTGCCCCTGGAGGGCGAGATCACGCCCATGGAATTCTCTACGCTGACGATCTGGGGGCCGCTGGCCTGGTGATCCGCCTCGGTGCGCCCCAGGCAGGGCAGGATGAGGGCCCGCCTTCCCGTGACGAGGTGGGAGCGGTTGAGCTTGGTGGAGACGTGGGCCGTGAGCCGCGTGCGGCGGAGGGCCTCGGCGGTGTAGGCCGTGTCCGGCGCCGCGGACAGGAAGTTGCCGCCCAGCGCGAAGAAGACGCCGACACGGCCCTCGTGCATGGCGCGGATGGCCTGAACGGTGTCGTGGCCATGGTGGCGCGGCGGGTCGAAGCGGAAGGTGCGTTGGAGCGCGTCGAGGAAGGCCTCGCCCGGCTTCTCGTGGATGCCCATGGTGCGGTCGCCCTGCACGTTGCTGTGGCCGCGCACGGGGCAGACGCCCGCGCCCTTGCGGCCCAGGTGCCCCCCGAGCATTAGCAGATTCACCACCTCCTGGATGCAGCCCACGGCGCTGGTCTGCTGGGTGAGTCCCATGGCCCAGCAGGCGATGGTGGCCTTGGATCCGATGAGGAGGTCCGCCGCCGCCGCGAGGCGCTCCCGCTCGAGGCCCGAGGCTTCGAGGATCTCTTCCCAGCGAGTTGCCCGGAGCGCCTCGACGAAGGCTTCGAAGCCGCGGGTGTGTTCGGCGATGAAGGCCAAGTCGAAGACGGTGCCGGGGGCGCGGTCTTCCGCTTCGAGCATCAGCTTCATGAGCCCCTTCAGGGCGGCGATGTCGCCGTTCACTTTCACCGGCAGATGGAGGGTGGCGATGGGCGTGCCGCGGCCCATCCAGGTCCAGAATTTTTGGGGGTGGGCGAAGGACTTGAGGCCAGTCTCCAGCAGCGGGTTGAGGCTGATGATCCGGGCGCCTCGCTGGGCCGCGGCCTGGAGGGTGGCGAGCATGCGGGGGTGGTTGGTGCCGGGGTTCTGGCCGAGGATGAGGATGCAGTCGGCGTGCTGGAAATCCTCCAGGCTCACGGAGCCCTTGCCGACGCCCAGGGTCTCCTTCAGCGCCACGCCGCTGGATTCGTGGCACATGTTCGAGCAGTCCGGCAGGTTGTTCGTTCCGAACATCCGGACGAAGAGCTGGTAGGCGAAGGCGGCCTCGTTGCTCGCGCGGCCCGAGGTGTAGAACACGGCCTCATCCGGCGAGGGCAGGGCGCGAAGCTCCTCGGCGAGGATGTCGAAGGCCTCTTCCCATGTGACCGGCGCGTAGTGGGTGGCGCCTTCGCGCAGCAGCATGGGGTGGGTCAGGCGGCCCGCCTTCCCGATCTCGAAATCGGACCACTGGGCCAGTTCCGCGACGGCATGGCGCGCGAAGAAGTCGGGCGTTACACGCTTCGTCGTGGCCTCCTCGGCGACGGCCTTGGCGCCGTTCTCGCAGAATTCCACCAGGTCGCGGCGGTCGTCGGGATCGGGCCAGGCGCAGCCCGGACAGTCGAAGCCGTCGCGCTGGTTCACCTTCAGCAGCTCCTTCGTGCCGCGCAGGGGCCCCATCTCGGCCAGGGCGTGCCTGGTGGCCGAGAGCACGGACGGAAGCCCGCCGGAGACGGAAGGCGGCGCCTCGACTCGGGGAGGGGCCGTCTCCAAGGGCGTCAGCTCGGGGTGGCTGGATTTCGGATTGCCCGAGCTAGACGACACGCCAGTCTCCGCTGTAGACGTTGAACCGGCCTTCCCTCAGGAAGCCCACGAGGGTCATGCCCGCCTCCTGGGCAAGCTCCACGGCGAGGCTGGAGGGCGCGCCCACGGCGGCGAGGCAGGGCAGGCCGGCCATGGAGGCCTTCTGGACGAGTTCGAAGCTGGCCCGCCCGCTGACGAGGAGCACGTGGGCGCGCAGGGGCAGCAGGCCGTCCAGCAGGGCCCGGCCGAGAACCTTGTCCACGGCGTTGTGGCGGCCGACGTCTTCGCGCAGCAGCAGCCGTTCCCCGGAGGCGTCGAAGAGGGCTGCGGCGTGCAGCCCGCCCGTGGCTTCGAAGCCGTCCTGCGCTGCGCGCAGGCGCTGGGGCAGCCGGTGGAGGAGGCTCGAGGACAGGTAGGGCGGATGGCCCGGCAGGGCGGGCGGAAAGGGGCTCTGGGCCCGCAGGGCCTCGATGGAGGCCTTGCCGCAGATGCCGCAGCTGGAGGTGGTGTAGAAATTCCGTTCCAGGCGTTGCAGGTCGACGGTCACGTGATCGTGAAGGGAGACCTGCACGACGTTGGTCCGGCCTGGCGCGGGCGCGTCCGGGCGGTGCGGGCGGACCTCGCGCAGATCCTCGGCCCCGCGGAGGATGCCTTCGGTGAAGAGGAAGCCCGCCGCCAGCTCGTCGTCGTGGCCCGGCGTGCGCATGGTGATGGACAGGACGCGCTGCTCAGACCCTTCGGGGCCCACGTGATTCAGGCGGATCTCAAGGGGTTCTTCGATGGCGAGCGCATCCGAAGCCTCCCGGCGCTCCTCCCCGCTGACCATCTGGACGGGAATCCTCGCGATGGGCGTCATTCAACCTCGACTTCGAACATGCTCACCTCTGAACCTGTCCCATTTTGCACGGGGACGGCTGTTCAGACAGGCTCGTTTTCCGTTCAGGCCTCGGAGGGGGCGTCCTGATGGGCATCAGGGCGGGCATCAGAGTGAAGGCGGCGATCCGAGGCCAGCACGAGGTAGAAGGCGGGCACGACGAAGAGGGTGAACAGGGTGCCGATGGACAGCCCGGAGAAGATGACGAGGCCCATGGCCCGCCGCCCGGCGGCGCCGGCCCCGCCGGCGATCACCAGCGGGAAGACGCCGAGCACCATGGCGGCCGTCGTCATGAGGATGGGCCGCAGGCGGATGGCGGCGGCTTCGGTGACGGCCTCTAGCTTGGATTTGCCGCTGAGCTGCAGCTCGTTGGCGAACTGCACAATGAGGATGCCGTGCTTGCTGATGAGGCCCATGAGGGTCACCAGCCCCACCTGCGTGTAGATGTTCAGGGTGGCCAGGCCGAGGTTGATGAAGATCATGGCGCCGAAGAGGGCCATGGGCACGGACACGAGGATGATGAGCGGGTCGCGCATGCTGTTGAACTGGGCCGCCAGGGCCAGGAACACGATGAGGATGGCGAATCCCAGAGTCACGAAGAAGCCGCCGGATTCCTGCACGAACTGGCGCGACACGCCGGAAAAGTCGAACTCATAGCCCGCGGGGGCGACCTCCCGCAGGGTCTTCCGGAAGAAGTCCAGCACCTCGGCCTGGGAGAAGGAGGGGCCGAAGACGCCCGATACGGTGGCGGCGTTCAGCTGCTGGAAGCGCTTGATGGACTGGGGCACCACCTCGTGCTTGAGCGTGGCCACGGTGGAGGCGGGCAGGACGGTGCCGTCCGGGGCCTTGAAGTAGTAGTTCAGCACCTGGTCGGGATTCAGGCGGTCCACCTGCAGCACCTGGGGGATCACGCGGTAGGAGCGGCCCGCGATGGAGAAGTAGTTCACGTAGCCGCCGCCGAGGGCCCCGCCGAGGGCATCGCCCACGTCCTGCTGGGTGAGGCCGAGGGTGGTGACCATGTCGCGGTCCAGTACGACGGTGCTCTGGGGCTTGTCGATCTTCAGATCCGAATCGACGAAGAAGAACATGCCGCTGGTCCGGGCCTTGTCCACCACGGACTGGGCTACCAGATCGAGGCGGGGAAATGGTTCCGTGGTCTTGATGACGAATTCCACGGGCAGGCCGAAGGCGCCGGGCAGGGAGGGCGGCTGGAAGATGGCGACGCGGGCCCCGGCCACGGAACCCCAGGTCTTCTGGAGTTCGGCCATCACCTCTTCCGCGCTGCGGTGGCGGCGGTCCCAGGGCACGAGGATGAGGCCGGCGAAGGCGGATCCGGCGCTGGTGAACTGGAACATGTGCTCGAATTCCGGAAGCTTGCTGGCCCCCTGGAAGATCTGGTCGGCGTAGGTCTGCATCTGCTGCACGGTGGCGGTGGGCGGGCCCTGGATCTGGCACATGATGAAGCCCTGGTCCTCCTGGGGCGCCAGTTCGGATTTGGACGTGCGGAAGAGGAAGACCGTCCCGCCCAGCAGCAGCAGGCCGAGGACGACGGTCACCCAGTGGGTGCGGAGGGTGCTCGCGAGGATCCGCTGGTAGTGCGCGTGGAACCACTCGAACTGGCCGTCGATGAACTTCACGAAGGCCCCGCTGTCCTGTTCCTTCTTGAAGAAGCGTCCGCACATCATGGGCGAGAGGGTGAGCGCCACCACGCCGGACACGGCCACGGCACCCGCCAGCGTGAAGGCGAATTCCGTGAAGAGGCTGCCCGTGAGGCCGCCCTGGAAGCCGATGGGCACGTAGACGGCGACGAGCACCACGGTCATGGCGAGGATGGGCCCGCCCAGCTCGCGGGCCGCCTGGATGGAGGCCTGGATGGGCGACTTGCCTTCGCGCATGTGCCGGTCCGCGTTCTCCACGACGATGATGGCGTCGTCCACCACCAGGCCGATGGCCAGCACCAGCGCCAACAGGGTGAGCAGGTTGATGGAGTAGCCCAGGGCCAGCATCACGAAGAAGGTACCCACCAGGGATAGCGGCATGGCGATAACGGGCACGGCCACGGCGCGGAAGGTGCCGAGGAAGAGGAAGATCACCACGGTGACGATGACGAGGGCTTCCAGCAGCGTCTTCACCACCTCGCTGATGGAGGTATTGATGAAGTTGGTGGCGTCGTAGACGATCTCGCCCGTGAGCCCCGTGGGCAGCTGCTTTTCGATCTCGGGGAAGCTCTCACGCACCCGCTTGGCCACCTCGAGGATGTTGGCCTCGGGGGCCACCTTGATGCCGATGAACACGGACTGGCGGCCGTTGAAGGAGACGTTGAAGGAGTAGTCGTCGGCGCCCAGTTCCACCGTGGCCACGTCCTCCAGTCGAACGATGGCGCCTCCGCTCTGGCGGATGGCCAACCGCTTGAATTCCTCGACGGTGTGCAGGCCCGTGGAGGCCGTGAGGTCCACGGTCACCATCTGGCCCTTGGTGGAACCCACGGCCGAAAGGAAATTGTTGTTCTGCAGGGCCTGGGTGACATCGGAGGCTGTGATGCCGTGGGCGGCCATGCGGCGGGGATCCAGCCAGGCTCGCAGGGCGAACTGCCGGGCCCCGAGGATCTCGGCGGTCTGCACGCCGGGCACGGAATCCAGCCGCGGCTTCACCACCCGTTCGAGGTAGTCCGTGATGTTGTTGGTGGGCAGCACGTCGCTGTAGAAGCCCATGTACATGGCGTCGGTGTTGTCGCTCATCTGCACGGTGATCACCGGCTGCTGGGCCTGGGGCGGCAGCTGGTTCTTCACGGCATTCACGCGCGTGGTGATCTCGGTGAGGGCCTTGTTCGCGCTGTAGTTCAGGCGCAACGTGGCGGTGATGGTGGATTGGCTGTTCTGGCTGGAGGACGAGAGGTAGTCGATGCCCTGGGCCTGGGCGATGGAGGATTCCAGGGGCTGGGTGATGAAGCCGCCCACCGTATCCGCATCCGCGCCGTAGTAGGCGGTCGTGATGGTGACCACCGCGTGCTCGGTGCGGGGGTACTGGTTCACGGGCAGGTTGAAGATGGAGCGCAGGCCCAGCACGAGGAGGAACAGGCTCACCACCGTGGCCACCACAGGCTTCCGGATGAAGACGTCCGTGAAGGTCATGGGCGAAGCCTCATTGTTCCTGGGGTGTGGGGGCTGGGTCGTTGGCGGGCTGCACCTTGTTGTCCACCACGACGGGCGTACCATTCCGCAGTTTCAGGGAGCCGCTGGTGACGACGAGGTCGCCCGCCTTCAGGCCCTTCAGGATGGCCACCTGGTCGCCGCGGCTCTCGCCCGTGGTGACGAAGACTTGCTGGGCCTTGGATCCCGAGGCCTTGTCGCCCTTCACGACGAAGACGATGGCGCCGTACGGGTTGTAGGTCACGGCGGCCTGGGGCAGGGTGAGGTGCATCTGTCGCGTGCCGACGTCGAGGGTTGCGTTGACGAACATGCCGGGAACGAGCAGCCGCCCCGGGTTGGCGAAGGTGGCCTCCACCTGGACGTTGCGCGTGTTCCCCTCCACCTTGGGGTTCACCGCGCTTACCTTGCCGCTGAAGGTGCGGCCCGGAAAGGCATCCAGGCTCGCATCCACCCGCTGCCCCAGGCGCACGTTCACCACGTCGCGCTGGGGCAGGAAGAAGTCCAGGTAGACCTGATCCAGCTGCTGCAAGGTGAGGACCGGCGTGCCGGGATTGAGGTAGGCGCCGGGGCTCGTGTTCACGATACCCACGCGGCCCGCGAAGGGTGCCACCAGGTGCTTCTTGGCCACCACGGCGGTCTGGGCCTGGACGGCGGCCTCCTTGGCCTTGAAATCCGCCTCGGCCGATTCGAAATCCGCGGGGCTGATGGTCTTGGCCTCGAACTGCTCCTTCGCGCGGCGCAGGGTGGCCTTGGCCAGGGCGGCCGCGGCCTGGAGCTGGCGCAGCTGGCCCGCTTCGGTGTCATCGTTCAGGCTCACCAGGGGCTGGCCGGCGCGCACCTCGGAGCCGGCCTTCGCATCGATGCTCACCACCACGCCCGCGACCTCGAAGGCCAGGTCCGCGCCCTGCCGCGCCCGGATCGTGCCCACGGCCCGGAGTGCGGGCTGCCAGGCCTCCTCCTTGGCCGGCGCCGCGCTCACCACCTGGGGCGGCTCGCCCCCGCCGGCCATGGACCGGCCGATCATGATGCCCTTGAAGACGTTGAACCCGACCAGCAGCCCCAGGAACAGGCCAACGGCGAGGATCATCAGGATCATCCGCTTCCGCGTGCTGGGCGCGGGAACGTCAGCCTCACTCTGCGCGTGCTCAAGGTCCATCGGTGGATCTCCTGTACCGGATTCCAGCCTGCTGAAACGGATACAAGGTACTTCGATTCCATCGGCGGGATCAATGGAAGGTTGGGCGAAGGTTAGGCCATAAGATCGGCGCTGCTCAGGGCATGGGCTTGGAAATGACGTCGAAGGAGCGTCGCAGGTCCTTGGTGACGCTGACGGTGCCTGATGCGACAGAAATCCGGGCCAGGGCGGCGTACTGGTGCTCGACGCCTCGCGGGGGCAGGGCGCTCGCGGTTCCGGCGGACTGGGGCCATTCCACGTCGCCGGTGGCGACCCGGGCGGGGATCAGCCAGTAGTCGCCCGTGCGGAAGAAGGCGAGGCCGTTGGTCTGGGCCAGGGCTTCGAAGAGGATCTGCACGCCATCCTCGAGGCCGATCCAATCCGTGTCCACCGTGGCCGAACCCAGGGTGATGGGCACCGCGCCGTTGGTGAGGTCCGTGGCGCTGCCCGGCTGGTCCCAGCGCCGCAGCAGGGGATGCTGGGTGGGATCATCCCCGCGGTTGGCCGTGGCGCGCAACCCGCTGACGGTCACCGACAGATCGTCGAGGGAGATACTGGTCACCTGGAGCAGAGGTTCCGCAAGATTCTGCAGGACGTAGGTGTCATCCACGATCTCCACCCAGTCGCCCACGGCGAGGCCCAGCTTCTGGTCCCGGCCCAGGTTGGCGAGGCTGAGGGTGGTGGTGGCGTTGGTGGTGTCGGCGGTGATCTTCAGGATGGGGAAGGTCACCGAGCCGTTTTCGCGGGACCACTTGAAGGTGGGCTTGTCGCTGAGCTGGCCGCCGTTGTGGACCTCCACACGGTAGAGCTGGTTCTCAAGCCCGCGGTAGCTGCTGGCGGGCGGGATGGCGCAGGGATCCGTGTCCGGCGGGTTCTGCTTCGCGCGGGCACGCAGCGTCGCGTAACTCAGCGGGATGGGAAGGTCCTGGGACAGCGCGAAGGCCGCCGGGCTGCCCGCCTTCGCCGTCGTGTCCTGGGAGGCCGCCTTCGTGAACAGCACCTTCATCGCATCGGGTTGAAGGCTCGGGAGCGCCGTGCTGGCCGCGTTCTTCCCCGTGTTCGTGGCCACTCCCGGCAGGGGATACAGCTTCACCTGCCAGACCACTTCCGCGCGGGTGGCCGTGTCCGGGCCGCCCAGGGCCACTTCGCGGATCTCGGGCTCTTCCAGCGCGGTGACGTGGCGCTCCCAGACATCGAGGTAGGCGAGGAAGTTGCCCGTCACGCCGGTCAGGAGCTTGGCCGTGGGCACGGGATAATCCGGCTGGGCGAGGAAGGAGCAGTCGGCGTCGTTTTCCACGAGGATGCCGTTCACGTAGTACCGCCCCTTGCCGATGCCGAAGTCCCCGGAGGTGGCGGAGGCGCTGATGGTGAAGCCGAGGTTGTTGGTCGGCCCGGCGCCTTCCCCCACCAGGTCCGCGGTCATCACCTGGAGCCGGTGTAGGAGGATGGCGGCCTGCTCGTTGAAATCCGCATCCAGGCTCACCCGCCCCTGCTGAAGCAGCACACGGGTGTAGTGCTCGGTGGGGTCGAAGGTCACGCGCGAAAAATCGCCTTTCATGGATGCTCCTTATCGGTTGGCAAAGGGGGTCAGTTGGCGAAGAGGATTCCGGCTTCCATGCCGGCGGGAGTGAATTCGTCGAGACGCACACGCAGGTTGGCGGCCCGCTGAGGCTGGAAGAGGTCATGGAAGGCGCCCATTTCGGATTCGTCGTCGGCGCCGCGGCGGAGCTCCTGCGCGCAGCCCTCGGCGAGCTGCCCGTAGGCCGGCTGCCCGTAGCGGCGGCTCATGAAGCGCGGTGCCATCTGTTCCCGGGCCAGGGCCACATCCGCAGGCGGCGGGTTCTTCCCCAGGGCCTGGATGGCGAGGTCGGGCTGGCAATGGTAGCGGCGGGGCGTGCGCGAACCGCTGGGCACGTGGCAGAAGCGCATGCATCCCACCTGGCGCCGCGCCACCCTCACGGTGGACGTGAAGAGGCTGTTCTCGGCGAGTTCGATGGCGTGGGTCTGGACCTGGCCGAAGACCGTGCTGCGGATGAAGCTCACCCGCGCGTAGGCCGCCGGAAGGGTGGCGGATCCCAGCGCCACGCGGTCGTCGCTGGTGGCGTCGACGATGCTGTCGCGGATGTGGATGGAGACGGGATCCAGCTTCACCTCGTCGGCCACCACGTAGATGCTGCCGAGGATGCAGTGCTCGATGCGGATGCAGGCCTGGGTGTTGTCCAGCTCGAGGCTGGCCTCGTTGGGGTGTTTGGGGTCGCAGTCGCACTGCAGGCCCCACCCGGGCACCAGGGTGCAGTGGCGGAGGGCCACTTCGCAGAGATCACCCGGATCCGTTGGCTTGGCGGCGTCTGCCGCGGGAATGGGCGTCGAGGGATCGGGTCCGTAGATCCTCAGCCCGCGTCCCGTGACGATGAAGCCGTCCAGGCTGAAGCGGCTGCCCCGGGCCCCGGTGACGCTGAAGGCATCGGGCATGTCCGCCTGGAGGTCCAGCAGGCGCAGCACGGGCCTGGTGCCGGAAGCCCCGCGGATCTGGAGGCTTTCGCCCGCCCGCAGGTCGAGGTTGAGGCTTTCGGTGTAGACGCCACTTTCCTGGACCTCCACCACGGCGGTGGGCTGGTCCGCCCGCTCGGCCATCCAGGCGCCGAGGGCCGCCAGCAGGGTGGTGTAGTCCTCGTTGGCGCCCACCCGGTAGAGCTTGTGTCCCAGCGGGTTCCGAAGGGTGCGTCGGTACTCGCCGCCGCCCATGTCGGCGCTGAACCCGTAGCGGTACGAGACGCGCACGCCCCGCTTGGGCAGCTGCCCCGTGGGGAAGACGATGCGGCCGAGCACAGGATCCACGGCCACCGTGCCTTTGACGGTGCGATAGGTCCAGTCCGTGAGGTCCGCCGGCACGATCAGAGGGGCGGGCAGGGGTTGGGGCGCGCCCTTCTTGGGCCAGTCCGGCGCCCAGATGGCGAGGCTCTTCGTATCCTCGGCGGAAGGCGCGTAGTAGGCCGTGGAGGCTTCGACGTGGTCGAGCTTGCCATCGACGAGCACGGGGCTTTCGAAGGCCCGCCTCCGGATGGGCACGGGCAGGTTCAGCTCGTCCGCGATGTGGGTGGGACTCGGTTCGGGCTGGGGCTTGTTGAACAGCGGGGTGTCGTTGCCCAGCACGCTGAAGAGGTAGCACTGAGAGCCCACCTCCTCCAGGCAGTAGGCGGGCGTTTCCGTGACCGGGTACGAGCCCAGCCGCCAGACGTAGAGCCCCACGCTGGGGATGTTGAACCGTCCGATCCCATGTCCGGAATCGATGCGCCGCACGTCCACGGTGTGGGCCAGCCGGTCGAAGGGGCCATCCACGAGATCCAGGACTTCGCCCCGGCGCAGGTCGGCGGTGCCGCCGCGCCAAAGCCGCTGATGGTTCAGGTGCTGGTTCCAGGCCAGCAGCTTGTAGAACTCCACGGCCCGGGCCGGCCAGTCCGCCACGTCTCGGGAGAGATCCTCCAGGATGGCGAGGGTGCCCTTCCGCCGCCGGTCGCGGACGGCGTTGGCCACGGCCCGGCGCGGAATGAGGAAGCGGTTCCGGAGCCGGCCCTCGCGCGTATCCACGGGGCCGGGCTCGCCCGCCTCGTGCACGGGCTCGTAGCCCACCAGATCGCCCAGGTAGGGCACGGCCCAGTCCTGGCAGGTCTCGATGAACCAGTTGGCGTACAGCTGGGCGATGTCCTGCCGGACCACGCCCACCTGCTCGTCGAGGACCGCCATCAGCTGCTTCAGAGGGTAGCCCTGCTCGGCGTCCCGCCGCTGATGGATGACCGGCAGCAGCTCGTACAGGGGGCTCATGTCAGCTCCTTCAGGTTCAGGGTGTCGGGCACGGCGGGGCTCAGGATCGTGAGCTGGGCCGCCCGGATGCGCTTGGCCGGATCGGTCTGGGTGGGATCGACCCAGGCCTCGCGGGCGGGGATCCTCGCGTGGGGCTGGTCCGCGGCCTGGAGCTGGGTGCTGAGCTGGGCGAGGTCGTCGGCGGTCACGCCTTCGGGCACGCTGTCCAGCGCGTCCACGTCCACGTAGGCCACACCCACCACGCCCTGGATGGTCTGGATGACCTCGCTGAGGTAGACGGGCTGGGCCAGATCCCGGCGTTCGAAGCCGAAGGCGTCCAGGAGGGCGGCCTGGATCTTGGGCTTCACGTTCACCCAGAGGTAGTCCGGAAGCACCTTCACGCCCGCATTGATCACCAGCAGGCGCAGCTCGCGGACATCCACGCGGATGGGCTGATAGGGATCGCCGTAGGTCCGGAAGGCCTTCTGGATGTTGGCGTAGAGATCCGAGCTCTGGTCGATGGGGATGTCGTCCACGCCCGCGATGGTGATCTCCACGAGCTGGCGGACGCCGTCCGTGAGCCTCGTGGCGCTGGCTTTACCGATGCCGCCGAAGGTCATGGCGAAGTCGGCGTAGTCCTGGACGGACACGAGGCGGTCCAGCGAAAGGGTGGCCAGGGGCGCCCGCCACCGGGCCTGATCGCGGGTGTCCTTGTCCGCGCCGCCGGAGGCGCGCAGCGGATTCACGACGGCCTTCACGCCGAGGGGTTTGGAGGCCAGCAGCGAGATCTGCCCGGCCTTGACGTTCCCGGATTTGCCGATGCCGTTGCGGTAGACGGCTGCGATGTTTTCGAGGCCCGTGGGTGGGCGCAGGCCCTGATCGCCCGTGCCGAAGACGACCGAGGTCTTGCCTTCGTTGTCCGTGCGGGTGAGGTAGGCGCGGTCCCTGGGGCCGAGGCCCGCCAGGCCCCTGGCCTCGTGCCAGAGCACCTCGTTCACGCGCACCTGCAGGGTGCTGGCGATGCCGTCCACGCTGGGCGCCGAAACGTAAGTGAGCGGGGGCTGCTTGAGCACGAAGGTCTGCAGGGGGCCCGCGTTGCCGCCGCCGAGCACCTCGTTGCGGGTTTCACCGTGGGTGGCCTTCACGACGTTGCCGTAGAGGCCCACGGTGCTGCGCTTGTAGGTGTAGGCGAGGGGCTTGGCCAGCGTCAGGGTGGTATGCACCGTGTCGCCAGCCAGGGTGAGATCCACGTCCTGCAGGACGCCCGCGATCATGGCGAGCTCCGTCCCCACGAGGCCTGGAAGGGTCTGGCTGGCGTTGATCCGCACGTCCGTGCGCTCGCCGGTCACGATGATCCAGCGGCCCGCCTTGAAATCCGAGTACAGGTCGTCGAGCGTGATCTGGGAGCCTTTGACATCGTCGGGAATGGGTTCCTGGGCGAGGCCGAGCCGTTCGGCGCCCGCGTAGACCAGGGTCTTCCGGAGGTTGTCGATGGTGGTTCCGGTGTAGCCCGGCCAGGAGGAGGGCGTCAGATCGAGCCTAGAGCTCTTGCCGTTGAGACCGTAGGCCGACCTCGCCACCTCCGTATGGGTGCCCACGTCGGAATAGGTGTACGTGCCATCGGGAGCCTGGATGGCCACGGGGCTTCCGTTGCTGATGCTGCCGTAGAAGGTGTCGAGGAAGAGCAGGTCGGCGCCCTCGCCGGAGGGGGACCAATCGGACTGGCTGGTGACCTTGTTGTCAGAACCGAAATTGGGCGTCTTGTTGGCGGTGTAGCCGAAGGGATTCGCGATGACGCGCATGGCGTAGACGGCCGTGAGCGGCGAGTAGGCGTAGTCCAGGAACGACACGGCCCAGGCCTGGTAGAAGTAGGCGGCCGCCAGGGGGTAGAACTGGGACAGGAGCTGGGGGTGGACGTCCGCGCTGGCATTGAACACCTGGGACACGGATCGCGCCAGGTTGGCGGCGCTGGCCAGCTGAGGTGTGGCGGGCACGGACAGGCTGGGGGCGAGGAAGGACAGGGCGTCGAGGGGGATGACGCCTTGGCCATCACCGTCTCCCTTGGTGCTGCTCATCATGTGGGTGGTGCTGAACGCGGTGCCGAACGCAGTGGCAGCGTGGGCCGCGGCGGCCAAGGGCTGGGCGGTTTCCTGGAGGATCACCTGGGTGCGCTGGGCCGTGTAGTCGGCCTTCACCGTCTTCACGTGCCGGAGCAGCCGCGTGCCGTTGAAATCGAAGAGCAGGCCGTCGCCCGGATTCAGCTTGGTGGCCGTGCCGTCGAAGTAGACCGTGTCCGTCGTCAGGGCCTTTTCCGAATAGTTGTAGTCGATGCGCTGGGGCCGGGTGGGACGGGGCTTCAGGAGGTTCCATTCCACGCGGGCTTCGAGATCTTCAGAGGTTTCGAAGGTCTGGGCGGTCTCGCCGGGATCGGGAATGCTCTGGGCCTTCGACCCCGCGGGAACCACCACAGGCAGGGATTTGTTCTCCAGGGTGTAGGCGAAGTAGACCGACGCCGCGACGCCGGGCCGGAGCCGATAGCCCACCAGGTTCGCCAGTTCGAGCACCGAGCGGCGCTCCGTGGCGGTGCGCACGTAGCCTTCGTTGGCGATCCGTTCCTGGTAGAAGGTCAGCACATCGCCCACGCAGGCCCAGGCGTCCAGCAGGGCGATGGCGGGATCCGAGGCCTCGCGGGTGCGAAGGCCAGCCAGGGCGGGATAGTCCGCCGAACTGAGGCGGGCCTTCATGGTTTCCAGGAAGGTGCCCTGCGTGCCCACGCGGTAGGTGAGGGCTGGCAGGCCTGGGCGGTTGGAGATCGTCCTCGGCGTGAGGACCTGGGTGCCCTGGCAGCAGCCACAGGGCTGACCGGGCGCGCATCCGCAGTTGCTCATCGTCCACCTCGCATCACCAGATGGAACTGCCCGTGCTCGGGGAAGTCCGGATCGTTGTCCACCTGGGCGATCTGGCCCGTGCCCAGGGGAAGCAGGCCCTTTTCGATCTCGCCGTTGGGGCCTTCGTAGAGGCGCTCCAGCCGCGTCACCTCCACGTGCTGCACGCCCGGCGCCGCCTGGGCCGCGGCCACGAGCTGGCTGAGGTAGACGCCGTCTCCGAAGCCGAGCCGATCCGGGTGGAAGAAGCCCAGGCTGCCGTCGGGCAGGGCCCGGTCGCTGAAGATCTGCAGCAGGGCGGCCTCCACATGGCCGCGAAGGTAGTCGGGCCGGACGCACACCGTGAGTTCGATGTCCAAGGGCACGTATTCCGCGGCGACGACTTCGAGGTCGTGGCCCATCCGCCGGTAGGGGTGCAGGGCGCCTTCGACGTCTTCGAGGAAGGCGGGATCCGGCGTTTCGGTGCCGAGGGGATCCACGGCCACCCGGGCCTCGTACCAGCTGCCCATCCAGGCCAGCTTCGCATCGGCGCCCTGGAGCGCGGGTTGGCGCTCGGCGAGGGTGGCGTAGTCGGCGGCCGTGATGGCGCGCATGATCTGTTCGAGGAAGGCCGTGGGGGCCAGCAGCTTGGCCTGGGCCGTGGTTTCCTGCGGGGTTCCGCCCTGGGCGGGCAGGGGATTGCGCGGCTTCAGCGTCACGCCGTCGAGCAGGCCCTGGCGCAGCCCGGCGAACCGGATGGCTTCGGCGCCCACGTTGCCATCGGGCCCGTTGCCCAGGCGATAGCGGGCCTTGAAGGTGGCACCGGCCACGGGCTGCAGGCCCAGCTCGCCGTCACCGAAACGCAGGTGGGCAATGCCCTGATCGTCCTCCTCCACGACGAAGGCCGCGTCGTCTCCCTCGCTTTCGATGAGATCGTAGCGGGGCCACCAGGGGCGGATGAGGCGATGGAGGTCCGTCTGCAGCGAGGCCAGCAGATCGGCGTCCAGAGGTGCGTCCGGAGCCAGGGCCTCGATGAGCTGGCGGGTCTGCAGCGACAGCATGGCCTTCACGGCCTGAGCGGTGAGATCGTGGCTGTTCTGCATCTGGCGCACGAGGGTCGTGGGGTCGTCCAGCACCTCGGGGCCCAGCAGGGCGGCCTCCTCGGGCTTCATGGAGGGCACGCTGAACAGGCGCACCTGGGGCAGGGCCTCGCGGGGATCCTGCAGCAGCAGGGGACTGGCGCAGACTGAAGGTGGGAGCGGCTCCGCATAGGTGAGGGGCGAACGCTGCAGGGTGGGCTCGAAAGCGCCTGCCCGTTCGGTGACGTCCACCACGGCGCCTTCGCAGGCGCAGGCGCCCACCACCTCGTCCGTGGGCACGACGCCCAGGGTTTCGGTGGGCAGGCTGAGGCCGTGATCCACGAGCACCACGTTGCCGCGGGCCACGCTGACATTCGCGAGGGGGCCGCAGTCCGGGGCCGGGAGCCGGGAGGACAGGCAGAGCGGGAAGGGCAGGGCATCCTGCGGCGACCAGGCGATGTTCAGCACCATGCGCCCGTAGACGGGATCCACGTCCTGGACGACTCGGGTGAGGCGCACCACGCAGCGGTGGGTGGGATCGGCATCCGCGGGGTTGCCGGTGTCGGGGCCCAGCACTTCTTCCAGGAGGAGGTCGTCGCCCACCTGCAGGTGCAAGGCACGCGAGGTGCTCACGGCGCCATCGGTGCTGGTGATGGAGATCTCATCGAGAAGGGTCGCTTCGGTGCTCCCCTTGGGCAGGCAGCAGAGCTCGTCGCCCCAGGTGTAGAAGGGGATCTCGTCATGGGTCGCCCAGAAGGCAAGCGACGTGACGGAAGGATCCACCAGGGGTTCGAAGGCCTCATAGGCGCTCAGGGCCGCATCCTGCAGATCTGTGGGCGCGAGGAGCTTGCCTTCAGAAAGGACGAGGCCCTCCACCTTGGTGATGAAAAAAAGCTGCGCGGGGTCCACGGTCACGTCGGTGTTGGTGCTCACACAGACCCAGGCGCGGGCGTTGCAGCCTTCGTGCAGGCGGTAGTCCACCAGCCGCCCGTGGCGGCGCACGGAGATCCGCTGCCGGGCCGTGCCCAGGTAGGCCTCGGTGCCCACGGCGTCCTGGTAGTAGCTCAGGTAGTCGCCGGTGTAGGCGAGCAACTCCACGAGGGTGATGCCCAGGTCCGGCACGTGCCGCTCCTGCCAGTCGGGCATGAGCAGGTTCAGGCGATCGAGGATCAGTTGGCGGAAGCTTTCGTAATCCTTGGCCAGGTAGTTCAGATCCGGTTCGGGGGGCAGGTCCGGCGGGCAGACGCGCTCATCCTTGCAGTCCAGGTCCGAGGGGCAGTCCTGGCGGAAGCGGAAGTCCACGCAGAGGTAGCGGGGATCGAAGCCGGGAAAGGCCGTGGCCGCCGCCGCGCTGGCCTCCAGGGTGAGAACGGGAGGCAGGCTCACGAGGCAGAGCGTGTACGTCGAGAAGTCGCCCTTCTGATCCAAGGTCAGGTTCAGGCAGTCATCCAGTTCGGGATCATCCGCGTGATTCACCTGCACCGACAGGATCTTCAGGTCGCGCACGCGGCGGCCGCCGGTGATGCGCAGGTTCGCGGCCGTGAGGCCATCGGGGATCGGGCCGAAGAAGTGCACACACAGGGAGGGCGGATCGTCCGTGACCTCCACGTAGTCGAGGCCGTTCCAGCCCTGCTCGTGAAGGGTGCGGCGGCGGTCCTCGTCCAGGCAGACCAGGGTCTGGTTCATACGGCGCCTCCTTGGATGAAGGTCTCGGAGCGCAGGTCCCCCGTTCGTTTCACGCGGTAGGACAAGGTGACCTGCAGCGTGGAATCCTGGGCGAGGACATCCAGGGATTGGATGTCGATGAGATCGCCCAGCCAGCGGCTGAGGGCAGCCTTCACCGTGAACTGGAGGGTGGCCGCCAGTTCGGGGCTGTTGGGCGCGAAGACCATCTGCATCAGACCGCTGCCGAAGTCGGGGCGGTTCACCCGCTCGCCAGGATTCGTGAAGAGCAGCTCTTCGATCATGTCGCGGATGTGATCGTCGGGGCCCGTGCTGGCCGTGCGGCCGCGGACGTCGAAATGGAAGGGGAAGTCGATGTCCATGGCGGCCTCACATGCCCGTGGCGCGGGTCTGGGTGGAGGTGATCAGGAGGGGTGTGCCCGTGGGGGCGCAGATGGCCTGGCTGTCCAGGAGCAGCAGGGGCATGCCGCCGGAGGTGATGCGCGTGGCGCCCGTGAGCCACTGGGCCGTGACGCAGGGCCCGTTGCCCGCGGTGGGCGGCGGCAGGGCGCAGCCCGCCACCACGAAGGGATTGGGCAGGGTGACCGTGGGCATGCCGCTCACCGTCACGCGCGGATTGGGCACCGTGGGCTGGGCCTGCCCTCCGTGGGAGCAGAGCACCGTGGCACCGACATGGAGAAGGGTTCCAGGCATCGTGAGATCCCCTAGATGACGGTCAAGGCGCTGGTGTTGATATCCGTGGTGGGGCCCACCAGGGTGAGGCTGGCGCCCTTGCCGTTCTGGATGTAGATCCCCGTGTCGTTCACGATCAGCGTGGCGCCGGTGGTGCTCTTGAGCATGATTCCGCCCGTGGGGCCGGGCAGGTCGCTGATGACGAGGCAGTTCTGCAGGCTGGTCTGCAGCACGATGCTCGGGCTGGCGGGATTGCCCGCCAGGGCCAGGGCCGGCACCTCCGCGGCGATCCCGTAGAAGCCGCCCACCCAGATGGGATAGTCGGGATTGCCCTGCTCGAATTCCACCCACACGCCCGATCCGATCTGGGGCACCCAATAGGCGCCCATCTGCTTGCCCGTGATGGGGAAGCAGGGCATGGCCCAGCTGCTGGGCAGCAGGCCCGAGACGTCGGGCACCACCACCTGGATGCGGCCGATCTGCATCGGGTCGATGTTCTGGAGGACCGTGCCCCGGTACTTTCCGAAGTATTTCTGGATCATGCGGGCACCTGCTGGAAGGTCGAGACCAGGCCATTCCGGACGAGGGTGAAGTTCTGCTTGTATTCGCCGACCTTGATGGTGTGGGTGACGCTCTTCACGTAGTAGAGGCCGTCATAGGCGGGCCCCACGCCGCGCACGCCCACCAGTTGCCGGGCCTTCAGCAGGCGCCCGTAACGCAGCACGTCCAGGGTGCCCGTGCCGGTGACGGCGTCCGAGGAGCGCGCGGCCACCACGAGGCCCGTGAGGATGGCCTGCACGGGCGAGAGTTTCGCCGTGTCCTTGAGCTGGGGGAACTGCTTGGGAATGGGCGGGAAGAGGCCCAGCGGCGGGCTGAGGGGCGAGATGTCGGGAATGGGAATGGGGATGGGGATCTTGGTCTCGGGATTCTGGACGTAGACGATGGGCATGGCCTTGTGGTCCGCGTCGAAGGTGAAGCTGAGGGTCTCCACGTTCCGCGCGGCATCCATGTCCAGGTTCAGGGCCGGCTGGGGCACGCCCACCCGGATCTCGGGACCCCAGTACGCGGTGCTCATGCCGGGCACGGGGCCCGGATTCAGGTAGAAGACGTAGCCCGCCTTGTCTGCCAGATCATTGATGTAATCGAGGTCATGCCCCTGCTGCCGGGGGATCTCCTGGGTGGGGATGGGCACGTCGCTGAGCAGGCTGGGGATGACCATGGGCACGATGCCCAGCCAGGCGTACTTGGCCAGAATCAGGGCCACGCGGGCCTCCGGAGGCATGGCGGGGTAGGGCACGCCATCCAGGTCGATGAGACCCATGACCGCCGTAAGATCCACACCCGTGAGGGTGAGCACCGACTGGCCCGGATCCTGACCCGGCTGGGTCTTCTGCTGGGTGATGACGCCATCGATCAGCACCTCGGGCAGGCCGTTCAACGTGACGACGAGGATCACGCGCATGATCGGGGGAAGCGAACCCCCGGTTAGCAGGAAGAGCGTCTGCAGCGGGCCCTTGTTGCTGAGGCTGAACTTCAGTTCGAAACCGCTGGGCGTCTTGCTGTCTCCACCGATGTTCACCTGCACGCTCTGGAGCGCGTTCAAGACGGCTTCGGGCACCGGCACCGGCACCACGGGACCGATCATCAGCGTGAGGTGGACGCCCTTAAGCATGGGGTGTCCCGGGAATGCCTTCGGGCAGCGTGATCCGGAGGCGGCGGCCGAGGCGCTCCAGCAGCTCCTCGGGCCGCATGGCGCGGTTCGCATCGCAGATGCGCCAGAAGGCCAGGGAATCGCCGAAATACTGCTCCGTGACGTTGTCGAGGCGCTCGCCCTGCGTGACGACGTGCTCACCCAGCAGCGCGAAGCGTTCCGGCGCGGGCAGGAAGCGCCGCACCAGGTAGGGGACCATCCGATGGTCCGCGGTCTCCAGGGTGGTGGTGGGCAGGCCGTTGTAGCGGCTGGAGGGCGTGAAGAGGAAGGCGTTCATGCGGGGATCCCCGAGATGCCGAGCCCGCCGAGCGCGCCGCCCGGGCTCGTGGAGGCGAGTTGTTCCTTCTGCTGCTGGTAGACCATGTAGAGGCTGCCGCCCTTGTGCTCGAAGCCCAGATCGGTGACGCTCAGCACGCGCATGCCCAGGCTCACCTTGGCGCGGATGGGGTTCAGGGCCGGATCGAAGGCCTCCTCGGTGATGCTGAATTCGGTGATCCGCACGGGCAGGATGCGCTGGGCGCTCCACACGAAGAGCGTGAGGGGCATCTCCATGGGCGCGATCTCCAGGGTGCCGGCCTGGGACAGGGCGTAGTTGCTGAGCAGGCTCTGGCTCGTGGGATAGATGAGCGTTTCCAGCGCGGCCAGTTGCGGGAAGATGCCCGTCTGGACGGTGCTGCCGTTCTGATCGGGGAACTCCAGCTGGTCCGTGGCGTCGATTTCGGCTTCGACCTTGAGGGTCTCCACCGGCGGCCCCTTGAGGCGCAGGGCTTCACTGCGGTCCGAGCCCTCGCTCATGCCCTGCACCTGCAGGGTGCGCGACAGGGAGTCGGGGTTGTACTGCAGCGAGATGATGCGCAGCACCGAGCCGGTGGTGGGATCCACCAGCACGAGGCCGCCCTTCACGAGTCGGGGAGAGATCGGGGATGCGGTCATGGCGTGGCCTCGGAGAACTCGGATCGGAGAAGGAAACGGGGGGTCATACGAAGCTCACGGGCAGGGTGAGGACCTGGTCGGTCCAGCCCTTCACGGGGAAGCGCACCGAGCATTGGACCCTTCCCGCGCTGACCCCTCGCTGCTTGAGCAGGTCGCGCGTCTTGCGGCCGATGATGGCGCTCTTGTTGGCGGTGAAATCCAGGAAGTCCAGCGCGTCCTGATCGCCCTCTGCGCCGCGCATCAGGTAGTGCCTGTCCTGGCTGTCGTAGAGGCGCCAGCGCAGGGTGGCGCCATCCACCGGCAGCCAGTCGAGCTTGAACACGGGCGCGTTGGGATCCCCGTCGAGGGCGATCGGCTCCACGGGCTGCAGGCGCAGGGGTGGAGGCGTGGCGCTGTTCCAGAAGCCCTTCTTCTTCGGATCCTTCTCCACTTCGGCGTCCACGTTGTCCTGCAGGGTGTTCGGGTTGTCGACGCCCGGAACCTCCTGGTAGAACACGGTGGTCGGCTCGCTGCGGGCCGAAGGGATGGATTGGCCCGCGGCCTGGGCGACCTCGGTGGCGAAGGTGGCGCAGGTGAAGGTCTGGCCGTAGTTTCGCGGGCTGCGACACTGATTCTGAGCCACGGTCAGGGCGGCGGTGTACTGGGGCTGGGTCAGTGAATAGGTCACCTTCCGATCGGTGCAGCGGTCGTGGGTCGTGTCCGGGTGGTGGACACAGCCGGGCACGCTCCGGACGTTCTCGTTGGGCACCGCGCCGGCGGGGTAGAAACCGTAGCTGAACTCGCGGCCGGAATTCTCAGAAAAGTGCACGAAGGCGTGGCCGAACGAGGTGGTCCTCAGGGCGTTCTCCCAGGAGCTCGCCTCCGTGTCGATGTTGACCGTGAGGGTCCACGCGGTGCTCTGCCCCAGGGCCGCGGCGGGTTCTTTGTCGGGCTTGGCGCAGGCATCCCCGGTGGCGCAGGGCACGCCCTTGCTGGTGCATTCGCCATCGCCCAGGCTGCGCTGCAGGGCGAGGGGCATCCGCTGGATGCCGGCCGGCGAAGGCCGTACCGCCGCAGGCGAGGCCGCCTCCGGGCTCATGATCCGCGCCGAAACCGCCTGCGCCTCCTGTTCCGCCGCAGGGGATGGATCCACGCTCAGTTCCGCGCCGGCCTCGAGGTCGCGCCCCGGACCCTGCTGGACGACATGGGTGAGTTCGTGGGCGAGGAGTTCGCGCCCGCCGGGACTCGCGGGAGAAAAACCGCCCGGGCCGAACACGATGTGCCGCCCGACCGTATACGCCCGGGCGCCCACCTCGCGGGCCGAGGCGGCGGCCCCGGCGTCGGCGTGGACGCGCACGCGGCTGAAGTCCTGGCCGAACCGGGGTTCCATGAAGGCGCGAGTCGCGGGATCCAGGGGCTGTCCCGGGCGGCTGAGCACGTCGTGGACGAGACCCGGCGCGGCGGTCGTGCCGCTGGACCCGCGTTCGGGACTCCGCTGGAGCTTCTTCTTTTGGCAGGCTTCGCAGGCGCCCCCACCCGGCGAGTGGGTGCCGCAGTCACACTGGCGCTGAAGCAGCCGGCCCGGAAGGAAGGTCTGGGACACCTTCTTCGCAGGCTGGGCTGAGGACTGGAGCGTGGTCCCATTCATGGTCTCGTCCCTCCCAACCGCGCCAACGGAAGGCGCGCAGGATTGTTGGGGCGGATGATCAGGGGCGGCTGATCTCCTTCAGGCGCCACATCCAAGGGCGACGCGTTGGTGCTGTGGAGATCCACCATGCCGGCGGCGACGGCGTCCACCATGAAGGGCACCACGGCGACGCAGGACTTGCCATGGCTCTGGAAGGAGATCGTGACGGGATAGGTGGTCCCCGGCGCCGGCGTGGGCGGCAGTCCGGAGACGTAGTTGAAATGGAAGGATCCATCGATGGTTCCCGTGTAGGGCCGGGGCGTGACCTGGGTGGCACTCGGTCCCGAACTTGCCGTTCCGGGCGTGGCCGAGGGACCCCCTGAGGATGCACCGGGGGCGGGGTTTTCCTTTCCGGCCGATCCGCCGGCTCCCCCCACCACCGCGGGCACGGGCGAGGGTGTGCGGGGTGGGATGGGGGAGGGTACCGGATTGGGCGATGGCAGGGGCGCGGGCACGCGATCCGGATCACCGGGGTCGGGAATGGGAAGGGGGATGCCGCCTTCTTCGCCGATGAGGATGATCAGGATAATGATCAGCGCGGCGATGGCCGCGGCCAAAGCGACCAGGGCCCAGTTGGTCCGCAGGCACACCTCGTACTGCACCAGTCCCGCGCGGCCCCGCTTCACGCTCAGGAACGCCTCCACCGGCACGCCCCCCACGGAAAATCCGACGAGCGGGATCTTGGGCGAGGGGGTGTACGTGGTTCCGGCGACGTAGGGCAGGGAGAATACGCTCATGATCGCGCCGATTTCGATCAGCTTCTCGAGCCCCGAGATGGTTCCGTAGATCGAGTCGGGCTTGATCTCGTAATAGTCCTGGCGGGACGGCGTATGGGTGAGGATATCGGGGCGGCGCATGGGCGAGGCGCGCAGGATCGCGCGATGGGTGCGGCTGAGGCCGGGATTGTTGCGGATGATGAAGGCCGCGTACCGCGGATCGGGGCCGCCCAGCGAAGGATCGAAATAATTCTCACCGGCCTTGCAGCCCATCTTCGAGCAGTAGTCCTTTTCGATGAGCTTCTCGGCGAGCAGTCCGAAGCCCGCCGCGACCACGGGGTTGAAGAACACACTGGGCGCGAAGCAGATGGGAAAGGTGGTGACGGAGGATGCTCCGGGCGTGGTGCCCGGGGCCTGGGCGCTTCCGGGAGCTGCGGCCGGATCGGCATTCTGCGGGATCGCCGCGCCGCTTCTGCCTTCCACGGCTGCATCACCCCGGGCCGCGGATTCGCGTTGATCGGCGTGGGCCCCGAGGGCTTCATCCGTGACTGAGCGCTGCACCTTGAGGGCGACGGCCCCTGGCCGCTGGATCACCGGGGGTTGAACACCTGAAGGGGCCCCCTGGGGCGAGGCCAGGGCCCGCGCGGCCGCACGGTCGGCTTCGACCTCCAGGGGATCGTCGGGCTGGCTGACTTCCGTGGCCATGCTGGGCGCGGCGGCTTGATCGCCTTGCTGGATCGTGTGCGCCAGTTCATGGGCGAGCAGCTGGCGCCCCGCAGGTGTGGTGGGCTGGTACTGGCCCGGGCCGAAGACGATCTGCGGACCCACGGTGTAGGCCTTCGCCCGAAGGGCCTGGGCGGATTCCGCCGCGGGGGCATCCGTGTGCACCCGGACCTTGCTGAAGTCGTGCCCGAAGCGCGGTCCCATGAACGCCCGCGTGGCGGAATCCAGGGGCTGGCTGGGTCCCGCGAGGGCGCGCTGCACGAGCGGCCAGGCCGGGGCGCCGCGAAGCGCGTCGTTCCCCTTACGCTGGACCCGCTTCTTCCTCGCGCATTCCATGCATTCGCCGCCCCCTGGCTGGTGAGTGCCACAGGCACACTGCCGTTGAAGCAGGGATCCCATCGGCGGGCGTTTCGACAGGACCTTCCCGGGCGGCGCGCCCAGCACGGTTTTCCCGTTCATGGCTCCGCCCTCCCCGCCCTCGTGGCGAAGCGGCGAGGGGCGAACCGGGCCTGAGGGAGGGCGCCTCTCATGGGCGCCCCTGTCGGGTGAGGGTTCCCGCCAGGTTGCGGGCGATGAGTTTGCCGAAGTGTCCGGGATTCGCGGCCGCGGGCAGAGCCATCGGCGAGGTTTGGAGGCTCGGCAGCGCGGCCCCCTGAGCGAGTACGGGGTGAAGCGCTCGCGTCTCCAGGAGCGCCTTGAGCTCCATCCCGAGAGCGGCCTGAAGGCGCGCGCCATCCCTCGGTGTGAGTTCGGTGCCTTCCAGCACCAGGCGGTCGATGTGGAGGTGGAGGCTCATGCGCCTCCCTTGACCGGTGCGAGTACGGGCACGGACACGCGGAAATCCGCCTCGTTCATGGGCCTTTCCAGTTTCTGGAATTCGGCGCGAGCCGCCTCCAGCACGTGCTCCATGCCCACGGGTTTCCGGGCGGAAGCGGCCAGGAAGGCGGCGTTCAAGGCGATGGTGTGGATGTTCCCGCCGGAGATGTTGAGCCGCGCCAGGCGCTGGAAATCGAGGGCCTGGGTCGGCGTCTTGGACGGGAAGACCTTCTCCCAGATCTGCCGCCGCTCGGCGGCGCCGGGGTGGGGGAAGTTCACGACGAAGCGCAGGCGGCGCATGAAGGCCGTGTCGAGGGAGCCCTTCATGTTGGTGGCGAGGATGGCCAGGCCCTGGAAGGACTCCATCCTTTGCAGCAGGTAGTTGATCTCGATGTTGGCGTAGCGGTCGTGGCTATCCTTGACCTCGCTGCGCTTGCCGAAGAGGGCATCGGCCTCGTCGAAGAAGAGGATGGCGCCACCGTCCTCCGCCGCATCGAAGAGCTTCCGCAGGTTCTTTTCGGTTTCGCCGATGTACTTGCTCACCACGGCGGAGAGATCGATGCGGTAGAGGTTCAGGCGCAGCGCGTTGGCGATGACCTCGGCGGCCATGGTCTTGCCCGTGCCGCTTTCGCCCGCGAAGAGCGCCGAGATGCCGAAGCCGCGGTTCATGCGCTCGCCGAAGCCACCCTCTTCGAAGACGGCCATGCGCTGGGAGACCTGGCCCGCGATCTGGCGCAGCAGGCCCAGCTCGTTGGCGGGAAGGATGAGATCCTCCCAGGTGGCGATGGGGTGGAGCCGCTGGGCCAGGGCGTCGAGCTGGGGCCGGTTGGCCTGGATGCAGGCATCCCAGAGCTTCTCGTGCAGGGTTCCGGAGGCATCCGCCGTCACACCGGAGACGATGTTGCGGATGTCCTGCAAGCCTAGGTTGAACTGGCCCCCGAGCAGGGTGGGGCTTTCACCGGCCCGATCTCCGAGGGCCTGGGACCAGGCGGCCCGCTGCTCGGCGTGCGAGGGCTTGGCGACTTCGACGACGGCGCTTCCGGGAACCTGCAGGGACTCCCGCGTGTCCACGAAACAGAGGCCGAGGTCCTGCTGGAGGAAGGCCGCGAGGTTCGCGCCGCCTGTACCTCCAGTGCCGTTGGCATCTACGTAGAGGCCCACGGGCAGCAGGCGAAGCTCGCGTTGCCACAATCGGAGGAAGGTGTCGAGGTCGCCGGGCTGGGCCGGGATCGCCTCCACGGGCAGCCGGTGCAGGTGCAGGCCGAGGGTCGCGGCCACGCGGGCGGCGACCTGCTGTTTGCTGGGCCCGTGGGGGCCGGGGAGCTGCACCAGGCTGGGCGAGGATTTGGAAGATGAGGCGGACCCGGACGGCCCCACATGGTTCAGGATCCGGTCGACGCTGGCCTGCTGGGAAGGTGGGAGCTCAGCCTCGGATCCCTCCAGAGGCTGGAGATACAACGCCAGGCGGTCGTCCAGATGATTCAGACCCTTCACGAGGTTGAGCATCCGCTCATCCAGGCGGAGGGCGCTGGCGGTGAGGGGAAGGGCGCCCGGCTGGTGGATCTCCAGGAACTTCCAGTAGCGCAGGGGGCGCTGGGGCGAGAGGGCATCCCAGCTGGGGTTCTCGAAGAGCGACAGGGCGAGGGCGAAGGTGGGGAAGGTCTTGGCGGGGTCCCCGTGGACGTAGGCGCAAAGGGAGGCCGTGTGCGGATCCAGCTCCATGGCCGAGCAGAGCAGCAGCACCTGCTGCTCGAAGTGGGAAAGGCCGAAGCGCTGGGCCAGCATGGACAGGGCCGGCGGCGGGTCCATGGTCTCGGCGGCGGCGACGGCGGCCTGGGCCGCCTGCGAGACCCGTTTCTGAAGCTGGTCGGGATCCTCCTTCAGGAGCGCCGGGAGGATCGCTTCGCGAGCTGGCTTCCCACTTTCGAACTTCCACCAGGGTGCCTTGGCGGGTTCCGACGTCGCGGACCCCAGGGGAGCGTTCCCGCCGTTTTCGGCGTGCTGGACCAGGCGGGTGAAACGCAGGCGCAGCCAGCTCAGGGAGGCGCTCAGGTGGGCTTCGTTGCCCGTGAGCCATTGCTCAAGGTTGTGCTCAAGATCGCTCATGAGAGGGTCACCTTCTGCAGCGGATCGAAGGCCGGATTCGCCGCCGTGTAGTCCTGCACCAGCTGGCTGTCGATGCCATCCACGCGAAGGCGGAGGAAGTAGGTGCCGGAGAGGTCCGCGGGCAGCGCGAAGTCGAGGCTGGAGGTCTGCGCGGGATGGGGCTGGGCCGGAACCTCCCGGTCACCAACGAAGAGGGAGACCCGCTGGGCGGGCAGCACGTCGGGACTGCAACTGAGGGAGAGCGTGGCGCCCACGGCGGTGCTGAGAGGCAGGGCCGACGTGATGACGGGGGCCACCATCAGCGGCAGTTGGTTGGTGGTGCGCCGGGTGGTTTCCGAGGGGCGCTGGACCAGGGCGGACGCGAGGTACAGTCCCGCTGGCCAGGCCGCCGGTGTGGGCGGGATCACGACGTCGATCTCGGTGTCCGTCGGGGTTCCGGCGGCCGGCACCTCGATGGGGGCCTCCCATCGGGAGTGCTGGAGCAGGATGCCCTGGGCCGTGCCGCCGAGCTTGGCCCCCAGCAGCTGCACGGTCTGGCCCAACCGGACGCTGGGCTGGTTGGCGGGAAGGCCGAGGCTGGTGAGGTTCGGATAGGGCGAATCGAGGCTCGTCTGGCTGGCCACGCCCCGGTTGTCCTGCCCCCGCTTCAGCACCGGCAGCGCCGCCTTGGTGGGCGCGTTGCTATCGATGAGCACCGCCGAGACCTGGTAGGCGGCGGAAATGCGGTAGGGGGTCTGGAAGACCGTCCAGAGTTTGGAGATCTCCTCCACCGAAAGGGCCAGGGGGCTGATGCGGACGCGCTCCACCTGGTGGGCCAGGTCGTTGCCCGCGAGGGCGGCCTGGATTTCCGAGGGCCCGAGCAGGGCGTGATCGTAGAGGACGCTCATGGAGCGCCCCAGCAGGCGGTGGCCCATCTGATCGTCCTCGCCCGCCCCGTAGGCGGTGACGAGGTAATGCAGAACCAGGGCCAGAGGGGGCCTTCCCTGTTCGTTGGGCCGCGTCTGCTGCGGCAGATCCATGTTCTGCCAGGCCGCGTTGACTGCCGTCTGGTACAGGAAGAGGTTCACCTGGTTGCCGCTGCCGGTCCGCGCCTTGTCGAGGGCCTTGGTGGTGACACCGGTTCCCGCGAGTCCGGGATCCGTCGACGGATCGTCCGCCACGCTGGCGTTGATCTTGGTGTCCAGCAGGTTCCGCAACGTGGCGGTGACTGCGGCGATGGCCAGCGAATTGCTCACGGCGTTCTCCGGTGGCTGCGCTGCTGGAGGTAGGCGTCGAGGGTGGAGGCAGGGCTTTCCGCCGTCCGCCTGGGCGCCTGCGGGGCCTTGGTGGGCAGGGCCCGGATCTCGATGCGACCGATGCTGATGTGGATGTCCTCGCGGCGCTCGGGGCTCGGCGGCGGCAGGGCTGCCTTGGGTTCGCGCCTCTGGGCGGGAAGCGGTTCCGCAAAGGCCGGGTGGTGCGGCGACGCGGCGAGGAGCGGTTGTGCTTCGCGGGCCTGACTGAAGGGCAGGAGTGGGCTCGGGGGGAGGCTGGCGGGCGAGGCGGGCACCTGCACCTCATGGAGCCGGAAAACGGGTTCAGGTGCCGCCAGCAGCGGCGCCTTCTCGCGAGGGCGTTCGATCTCCGGAGTGAAGACCTCATGCGTCAACGCGGGCTTGGCGGGTGTCCCCAAGTCCTGTGACGGTTCGCGCCGGGGCGGTGGGGGCCCCGCGGCTTCGGGCGCGCGGGAGGTCGCGGTGGCCGGGACGAACACCTGGGAAGGCGCCGGCGCTTCCGCGGCCCGGACGGGGGAACTGGATTCGGTTTCCGCGACCACTTCCGGGGCCCCGGAGGTATCCGTCGCCTCGAAGCGCGAGGCGCGTCGCGGCTGCAGCACCGGCATGGCCCCGAGGCTTCGGGCGGCGAGGCGCTCGAGGAATGGCGTCATCGTCCCACCATCTGGAGATAGAGGCCCCGGCGCCAGGGGCTCAGGTCGAGGATCTCCCGTTCGGACCAGCCATAGGCGGTGGCGAGGATATGGACTTCCTGCAGGGCGCGGATGGCCCAATCCTGCAGTTCGGTCCACAGGAACGACACGATGTCGAAAGTGGACGGGCACTCCTGCAGGCACACGGGGCAACTCGCCTGCACCTGCAGATCCGCGCAGGGATCGACCTCGGCCATCGTCGTGGTCAATGCCAGGATCAGGTCTTCGGGAAGCCCGTGGACGCTGACGGCTTCGCCGTTGTGTTGGGCCTCCAGGACACAGTGCTCCAGCAGCCGGCGCTCTGCGGTGCCGAGATCGGAATCAGCGGCGCAGGCCACGAGGTCGGATCCGGCTGGAACCCGGAAGCGGATGCGATACCCCTCCCGTTCGAGCAGCAGCTCGGCCGGGGAGGGTTCGAACGGCTTGAATTGGCGGGTGTCCATGGACCATTCCAACCTTTCACCGCAGTTCGGACAGGAGGCCACGCACAGCATGCTTCGGCCGAAGAGCCGCTCCCGCAGGGCCAGCAGAAGGCCATCCCGCTGGCCGACGGGCAGGTCTCCCGGGGCGGGTGCGGCCGAGGCGACTTCGAGCAGCAGGATCGCCCGTTCCGGATGGGTCGCGTGTTGGCCCCGCTCCCAGGCGTGGAGCAGTTCCGAAGCGGTGAGCATCGACATGGGATCTACCCGACGGGCGGTTCGGCGAAGCTGGGCTCGGTGGGTTCGGTCACGTCCACATCGCGCTCCCAGCCTTCGTTTTCCAGCTTGATGTGCTGGATGGCGACGGCGTTGGCGTTGGCGTCGAGGTCGGGCAGGGCCTGGTATTCCGAGACCCAGCAGCGGTACAGCTTGTAGGCGATGACCAGCTGGCCGGCCTCGTTGTAGACCTCGATGATGATGTCCTTGCGGAAATCCTTCAGGGACACTTCGGCCCCGAGTCCGCCGCCAAGGTGCCACACCTTGTTGGCCCAGCGCTCGAACTCGACGTCGTGGGTCACGCCGCGGTCCAGCGTGACGGCGTCGAATTCGGTGCGGCCCGGTGATTTCCGCGTGGTGCTGGGGTCGCCGCCTTCGCGGTGCTTCACCACCTCGGTGGTGCGCTTGAGGCCGCCCACCTTGCTGATGCCGGCCACGTAGCGTCCGTCCCACTTCACCCGGAACTTGAAGTTCTTGTAGGGATCGAAGCGTTGCGCGTTGACACTGAATTGAGCCATGGGGATCTCCTAAACCGTGATCTGGCCAGCGATCTGCTGGAGCTGGATCACGACGAATTCCGCGGGTTTCAGGGGGGCGAAGCCGACGATGATGTTCACGATTCCCAGGTCGATGTCGTTCTGGGTGGTGCTCTCCTTGTCGCACTTCACGAAGTAGGCATCACGCGGGGACTGGCCCTGGAAGGCGCCCTGGCGGAAGAGGTTGTTCATGAAGCTGCCGACGTTCAGCCGGATCTGGGCCCACAGCGGCTCATCGTTGGGTTCGAAGACCACCCACTTGGTGCCGCGGTAGAGGCTTTCCTCGATGTAGAGGGCCAGGCGGCGCACGGGGATGTACTTGTATTCGTCCGCCAGCTGGTCGTCGCCACGCAGCGTGCGGGCGCCCCAGACCACGCGACCCGCGGCCGGGAAGGAACGCAGACAGTTGATCCCCAGGGGATTCAACATGCCGTTCTCGTCATCCGTGAGGTTGACGGCCAGCCCCTGGATGCCTGAAAGCCCCGCATCCAGGCCCGCCGGGGCCTTCCACACGCCGCGCTGGGCGTCGGTGGCGGACATGATTCCCGCGATGATGCCGCAGGGGACGAAGGTATCGATCTGGCCGTCCCGCTTGGGATCCGTTTCGAGCACCCGCGGGAAGTAGAGGGCCGCGTTCCGGGTGGCCAGGCCCGAGAGGTTCAGGGCCGCCAGCTTCGAATTGCTCACGATATCGTTGGCGCCGGTCCATCCGCTGGGCGCATCCACGATGAGCATGGCCCGGCGCTTCTGGCAGTAGGCCAGCGATTCCGACAGCGCATCCGTGGGGGTATCGCCGCTGCGGGTGTCGGGCGGGATGCAGAGGAGGTTGAAGAGGTCGACGTTCTCGAGGGCGTAGAGGCCGGTCTTCGAGGCGAGGCTGCCGGTGAAGTCTGCGGCGGTGCTGAGCGCGGCGCCGTCGGTGGCCTTGTCGGCATCCGCGACCTTGATGGAGGCGGTGTCGCTGGTCCAGATGGTCTTCCCGGTTTCCGGCGCGGGCTGGTTGGTGGGCACCGAGGCGGGCAGGGAGCCCGATACGTTCGCCAGCTTGGAACTCCCCGCCAGCACGCGATCCACGCGGCGGGGGCTTTCCTTCACCGTGAGGTTGAGGAAGGTCTCCACCTTCCCTGTGACGCCATCGTAGAGGGAGAGGTTGAAGAGATCGGACTTGGTGTAGGTGGGGTTGTAGCCCTGCGCGATCTCATCGCTCAGCTTGTCGTAGTCCACGCGACCGCGGAGCAGGTTGCCCCAGGTGCCTTCGGAGGCGGCGGAGAGATTCAAGCCGCCGGGCATTTTCAATGTGGACTTGGCGTTGCCGCCATCGGACTTGTAGAGCCGGACGACGATGGCCTGGGAGCCGCCGTTCTGAAAGAAATCCCGGACGGAATAGCCCAGGGGATAACCCGGATCGAGGCCTCCGAAGGTGGATTCGAAATCGCCATAGTTGTTGAGGGTCACGGCCTGGTTGACCGGGCCCCTCAACGCGCGGCCCAGGAAGGCCGTGATGGAGGTCGCCACCCCCGTGATGGTGCGGACACCACTGGGGATTTCCTCGATGTAGACACCGGGGTACGTCAGGGTTGCTGGCATGTAGGTCTCCTTCAGGAAGGACGGGAGGGCATCACGAAAGCCGGCTGTGATGTCCTGGAGGACGAATGGGGTTCCGGTGGAAGAAGCGCCGTCTGCGCGCGGTGTTCGTGTCGGGGCTGCGGAGGGTCGGCCCGGCGCCTTGGAACCGGGAAGGCTCCTCCGGCTGGTCGGCAGCCATCGCCAAGGACGCCGCACGGGAGGTCGGATGCCCGAGGTGCGGAAAGGCCGAATTGTTTGGAAGTGGAAAAGGAAAAATAAGATGCGAAAGCGAGACGCACTCTCTTATGTGCATTCGCTGTGCCAAACGTAACGGTTTATAAGTTTTTTAAAATTAACATTTAATAAAAATAAACAAATAGGATGATGGGGCGAACGAGACCCACACCCTCCTGCTTCCAGCCGCCGATCGGCTTCTTCAAAGCACCAAAGCAAAGGCCTTTTTGGGCCTGGGGCGTTTTGGCCCAAGCGGGTGCATCCGCCACCCCTTCGCCCCGGCGGCGACTGGGAAGGACCCCTGGGCCTGGGTGTACAAGAAAATCAGGGGGTAAGCCCCCTGATTTTCTGGATGCCGACGTTGTCGAGGTTCGGATCGAGAACCCCAGGATCCCGCGGCCGGAATCCTAGGGCCTGCGGCTCAAGGGTTCACGGTTGCGACCACCGCGACGCGCGGCGAAGGGCACACTCCGTTGGAAGCTTCCGCGTAGTAGGTCGTCGTGGCGGAGAGGCTGGGCGTCGTGAAGCTGTTCCCCGTCCAGAGGGCGGTCCCGCCGGAAAGGGTGGTGTACCAGGAAATGGTTCCGCTGTTCGAAGCCTGGGCTCCCAGCATGACGGAGCCATTGCCCGATCGCGCCGCTGGAGTGGTGCTCAGGACCGTGGGGACCGGCTTGGCATACACCCAGTTGGGCCCGTAGCTGGTGCTCGTGCCGAGGGCGTTGGTGACGACCAGGCGAGCCGACACCCACTCCTCGTTACTGAAGGTCCAGGTGGGGTTCGTGGCCAGGGAGGTGCCCAGCGGATTGTTGTTGTGATCGAGGAAGGTCCACAGGTAGGTGTTGGTGGTGCCGCCGGTGGACGTGTTGGTGAAGACAACGGGCTGGCCCAGGCACACGGGTGCCGACATGGTGAACGAGGCGGCCGGGGCCGTCGCATCGGTGCTGCTGCCGCTGACCGTGGCGACCACCGCAGTCCTGGGGGAGGGGATCCCGCCTTTGGAGGCTTCCACGTAATAGGTCGTCGTGGTGGAGATCACGGGGGTTGTGAAGCTCGTGCCGGTGCCCAGCGGATTGCCTCCCGTCAGGGAGGCGTACCAGGAGATGGTGCCGCTGTTGGAGGCCTGGGCCCCGAGCGTGACCTGGCCGGTGCCCACCCGCGAGCCCGGTGTGACGCTGGTGATGGCGGGAATGGGATTGGCATAGACCCAGCCAGATCCGTAGCTGGTGCTCGTGCCGAGGGGATTGGTAGCGACCAGCCGGGCCGAGACCCATTCCTCGTTGCTGAAGGTCCAGGTGGGATTCGTGGCCAGGGAGGTGCCCAGCGGGTTGTTGTTGTGATCCAGGAAGGTCCAGAGGTAGGTGTTCGTGGAACCGCCGGTGGATGTGTTGGTGAAGGCGACCGGCTGGCCCAGGCTGATGGGCGTGGACACGGTGAAGGAGGCCGCCGGGGCGGTGGTGGTGTCAGAAAGCGTGGTGATGTTCACCAGATTGCTCGATGCGGAAATGTTGCCGGCGGCATCCCGCGCCTTCACGAGGAAGGCGTAGCCGGTGCCGGGCCTCAGGCCCGTCACCGCATAACCCAGGCTCGATCCGGAAAGGCCGGCGACCAGGTTGCCATTCTGGTAGACGTCGTAACCCGTGACGCCCGTGTCATCCGTCGAAGCCGTCCAGCTCAAGTTCGTCGCATTCTGGGTCGTACCTGTGGCCGTCAGATTGGCCGGGGCAGTGGGAGGCGTCGTGTCAGTCACGCCGCTGTTGATGGTGGCGAGCACGGCGACTCGGGTGGAGGTGCAGCCCCCGTTGGACGCCTCCACGTAGAAGGTCGTCGTGGTGGAGAGGTTGGGGGTCGTGAAGCTGGTGCCCGATCCGAGGGCCGTGCTGCCGGTTGGCGTCGCATACCAGGACAGGGGGGCACTATTGGAGGCCTGTGCGCCCAGGACGACGGATCCATTCCCGTTGCGCGAACCGGGTGTGGTGCTGGTGATCGTCGGAATGGATTTGACCAGGATCCAGCTGGGGCCATAACTGATGCTGGTGCCCTGGGAGTTGGTCACCGTCAGGCGCGCCGAGACCCACTCCTCGTTGGTGAAGGTCCAGGTCGGATGCTTGGCGGTCGAGGTGCCGAGCGCATTGCTGTTGTGGTCGAGAAAGGTCCACAGGTATGAGTTGGTGGCTCCACCCGTTGAGGTGTTGGTGAACGGCACGGGCTGATTCAGGCAATAGCTCGCCGGCGTCGTGAAGGAGGCCACCGGCGCGAAGGGCACATTCTCGACCCTGACATTGTCGAGGTAGAGGTTGTTGCCTAGGGCGGGTGTGTTCCTGAAGGCGACGATGACATTGGGATTGCCCGCGAAATCGGACAGGTCGACCGATTGCGAGGCCCACTGGCTGGCCCCCTGCGGGTAGAAGGGCGACTGTTGGGTTCCCACGGTGGCCAGCGCCTGGCCCTTCCGGTCGAATCCGGCTGGCACGAAGGTGGCGCCGCAATCCGTCGACACCCAGACGCTCAATCCGTCGTCCGCGTTGTTGTAGGCATAGGCGAGGTCAAAGGTCAGTCGCGGGAAGGGCACGTTGGTGAAATCGAGCGCGGGCGTGCGCAGCTCGTCCCGGTCCACGGCCTGGCCGTTCACCACATCGGCACCGGCCTGGTAGTCCTGGTAGCTGAAGGATCTCTTCACGGTTTCGGGGCCGTTGCCGTAGTTCACCTGGGACCAGGTCAGCGCTGACTGATTGCTGTTCTTGACCGACCATCCGCTGGGTAGTCCGTCACCTTGGAAATCCTCCGCAAACGGAATGGATCTGCCCGCGATACTTGCAAGTACCGGTTTGCGGACCGACGCCAGATTGGCGAACCCGCCCGTGGCCTGGACGTAGTAGGTCGTGTTCTGGCTGATGGTGGGCGTGAAGGTTGGCCCGATCGCCAGCGGGAATCCCCCGGTCTGGGTGGCGAACCAGGCGATGCTGCTGTTGGCGCTCGAGGCGGTCAGCGTGATGGGTCCCGCGCCGCAGCCATGGGCATCCACGGCCGTCACCACTGGAGGATTGACGATGTTGAACCGGATCTCCTTCGGGTAGGCGTTCCCGATGACGGTGTTCCCGTGCTGGAAGGCGTAAAGCACGGCCTCGCCGGGCGTTCCCGAAAAGGTCACCAGGCCCGTCTGGGCGTTCACTTCGAAGGGACCGGAGACCTTCTGGAACGTGACCGGCAACCCCGAGCTGCTCGAGGCGGCGATGCTGAGCGAGCCGTTCAGAATGGATTGGTCCGGAACCGGCGACACCGTGATGGTCTGCGGTGTCAGGCCGGCGCAGTCCTGGTAGATCTGCTTCTGGGCCGTCGCGCTCGCACCGTCCTGATCGGTCACGACCAGGGAGACGGCGAACCAATAGGAGGCGCCTTCTCCGCATCCGCCCTCGGGGACCAGCTGGGTCGTGACAGTCTTCCCCGTGATGGGCTGTCCGTAGTGGATGTGGTTGTTGTGGTGCCTGTCCACGGTCCAGGTGTAGGTCAGCGAGGAGGCCGCGGTGCGGTCATCGGTCACCGTCGCGTCCAGCGTCACATCGTAGGACGTGGGTGAATTCCCCCCGACCGCGATGCTGCTGATCTCAGCGCCGGTGGCGTTGTTCTTGACCGAGAGGGTCTGGATTTGAGGCGGGAGGTTGTTCAGCGAGACGGTCTGCGTCGCGAGGCTGGCATTGGCATGGGGATCCGTGACGGTCAGCGTCACCTGCCGCGTTTCGGGGTTCCCGGTCGAGGCGTTGAAGGTGTGGATGGGATTGGCTTCCGTGGAGGTGGGTGAGCCATCTCCGAAATTCCAGGCGTAGCCGATCGTCGCATCGTCAGGGTCGTAGGACTGGTCGCCGTAGAACTGGACCGTGAGGCTCCCGGATCCCGTCGCCGTGGAATCCGTGGTCTTGATCACCGCCACCGGCGGCAGGTTGCTGACCAGGTTCAGGCGGGCGACTTCAGCGCCCACGGCGCCGTACGTGATCGCATAGATGTAGCCGTCATAGGGATTCGTGTACAGATCGACGATGGCCCCTTTCCGTGCCACGACGAACAGCTTGTTGGGGTTGTTGAAATCGACCGTGCTGTTGGCCTGATTGAAGGTGATGGCCCGCAGCACATCCTGCGTGTAATCCGCCGCCAGCACCGCATCGTCCAGCAGGTGGTTGTACCGGTTGAGGCCCACGTTCTTCGGGTAGAAGGTGTTTCCCGTCGAGGAGGTCCCGAGGATGTTGGGGGAATTGTTCAGATCCGTGATCAGGACGGCTTGGTTGTTGACCTTGATCTTTCCGACCGTGCCCAGGCCCTTGGCGGCATTCTCGGGATGGGGCCAGGAATACAGCGGCTGCATCGTGGGCGGTTCGGGGGAGGGGAGCGGGAAGGCGATCTGCTCATTGATCCGGGCGCGATCGAAGCCTTCGTAGTACGGCCAGCCGCCGTTGTCATCGGGGGCCGTGTAGAGCGCGACCTCCTCCCAGGTGTTTTCCCCCGTGTCGCTGACGAGGAAGTAGCCGGGCCCGTTGCCGAGGCCCACGCCAGCGATGTTGGTCACGCGGTAGGGGTTTCTCAGGCCCTTGACGTACATCCGGGACTGGGCGCTCCGCTTATTGTTCGGATCGTAGTGAGGATTGGTCGGCAGTCCCTCGCCGGTGACCTTGTCGACCCTCAGCAATTTGCCGCTGAGGCTGTTGTTGTCCTGGGCCCTCAGCTGCTTCAGGTCCGACATGGCCTGGGTGATGATCCCGTGGGCCACGCCTTCGGCGCCGTAGGGATCGCCCAGGGAGCCGTCTCCCACGGAAAGCATCAGGCTGCCATCGGCCCCGAAGAAGCAGGTCCCCACGCCATGGGTCGTTCCCATGATGGGGGGCCCATCCATCAGGTCCTGCCCAAGGACGACGTGCCGCGTGGCGGGATCGATGTGATGGTTCACCACCGTGTACCGGGTGCAGCGCCCCTGGGTGGCGCCGCTCACATCGTGGGGCAGGTCGGGCTGGTTGTACAGCAAGGCGCGTTCGACCGTGTACCACAGGTAGACATAGCCGTTGTTGGCGAAGTCCGGATCCAGGGCGAATCCCAGCAGCCCGTGGTCGTCGCCGGAGGGGCTCGAGACTTCCTCGGATAAATCGAGCAGCACGGACAAGTCGCCCCCGTTGGGTTCGACGAGCTTGACCATGCCGCCCTTCTCCCAGACATAGGCGTGGCCTTCCTGATCGAACACCACCCCGACGGGCTGCTGGAATCCCGTCTTGTAGGTGGTGAACGAGAAGCTGGGGGAAGGCGTCTGGGCCGGGGCCTGGACGGCCGCGATGAGGGCGGTGCAAAGGCCTATCGCGGCGGATCGGCGGAACTGCATGAAAACTCCTGTGGGTGGGAAGGTTTCCCGGGTGGGGTGACGCAGAGCCTCTCCAAGGACCCCTGAAGCGAGGCCATCGGGAGGAGGAGAACGGAACAGCAGGCGACCCCTGGGGACAGGGGCGGCCCGATGGTGGAATCGAAACCAGGGCCCGTTCAGGGCCGAATCAGGGATGGCTGCAGGGCGGACAGGGAAGGCCCCTAGGTTGACGGCTCGATGCCCCCTGATCGGTCATCCCGGCCCTGCCGGAATAGCGGGGAAGGGGCGCCGGAATGCCCAGGGTCCATCCCGATGTGATATTTCAATCCTAGTCTTAGGGTGGCTTCTTGGCTTGCTTTCGTTGTGAAAAAGGCGTGAAAATAAATTCATAAATCAGAAATATCCGAAAAACTAATACATCACATTCTAGTCTGACTTGATCGGGATTCTCAACCTTCCTTTCCAGCGGCCAGGGCGGTCTTCCGTGGGGGCGTTTAGCGGTCGGTCTCGTGAACCCGCATGACGTGATCTGGCTCTCGTTCCGCGGCTGGTACCCTGAAATCCATGGCACTGGAACTGCTCGCTCCCGCGAAGAACGCGGATCAGGGCATCCTCGCGCTGCGCTGCGGGGCGGACGCGGTGTACATGGGCGGCGCCCGCTTCGGCGCCCGGCAGGCGGCTGGAAACGGTCTGGAGGATTTCGAACAGCTCACGCGGGAAGCCCGGCTCTGGGGCGCGAAGGTGTTCGCGACCCTCAACACGCTGCTCTTCGACAGTGAATTGGAGGCGGCGCGGCGCCAGGCCTGGGAACTCTACGAGGCTGGCGTGGACGCCCTGATCATCCAGGACATGGCCTTCCTGGAGATGGACCTGCCGCCCCTTCCGCTGCACGCCAGCACCCAGGCCGCCTGCGACAGCCCTGAGAAGGTGGCCTTCCTGGCCGGTGCCGGTTTCACGCGGGCCATCCTCGCGCGGGAACTGAGCCTGGATGAGATCCGCGCCGTCCACCAGGCCGCGGACATCGAACTGGAGGCCTTCGTCTACGGCGCCCTCTGCGTGGGCGAAAGCGGGCAGTGCTACCTGAGCGGGGCCATCTGCGACCGCAGCGGAAACCGCGGCGAATGCGCCCAGCCCTGCCGCGCGCCCTGGAACCTGGTGGATGGCGCGGGCCGCGTGATCGTCCGGGAAAAGCATCTCCTCAACATCCGGGATCTGGATCTGTCCGACCATCTGGAGGCCCTCGCCGATGCGGGTGTCCAGAGCTTCAAGATCGAGGGTCGGCTCAAGGATGCAGACTACGTGAAGAACGTCGTCAGCCACGTGCGCCGCAAGCTCGATGCCCTCCTTGAACGGCGTCCGGAGCTGGCGCGCGCGTCTCTTGGCGCGGTCCGTCACGCCTTCGAACCCGATCCCTCCAAGACCTTCCAGCGCGGCCTGTCCACCTACCGCATCCATGGCGAACGCCAGCCCATGGGCAATCCGGACGCGGCGAAGCACCTCGGCGAATGCATCGGCGAGGTGCGCTCGATCCAGGGGGATCGTCTGGTGCTGGACGCCGCCGCGGACCTGCATCCGGGGGACGGCCTCGCCTTTGTCGACGGCCCCGAAGTGGCGGGCACGGTGATCAACGCGGTGGATGGCCGCCAGATCTTCGTGCAGGATCCCGCCCGCATCAGGCCCGGCACCCGGCTTCACCGGAACCTGGACCTGCACTGGCTCCGGGCCCTGCGCGGCGCCAAGGTGGACCGCCGGATCCCGGTGGACGCGTGCCTGGACTTCCCGGAAGGGGCCGTGCGTCTGCGTCTGGAGGACTCCGCCGGATTCGTCGCAGAAGCCCAGGCCCCGGGCACCTTCGCTGCGCCGCGGGAAGCAGCCGCCGCCGCGCGGACCATCCAGGAGGCTCTGGCCCGTCTCGGAAACACGCCCTTCGAACTGGCGGAGCTGCGGGTGGCGGAGCCGCGCTTCGTGCCCGTTAGCGTGCTTAATGCGCTCCGCAGGGACGCGGCTGCTTCGCTCGAAGCCCTGCGCCGAGCGCCGCGGGCACGGGAGGGGCGACGGCCCGCGTCCGCGGTGCACCATCCGCTGCCGGAACGGGAGCTGGACTTCACCTGGAACATCGCCAACCGGGCAGCCCGGGCCTTCTACGAGCGGGCGGGCGGCACGGTCCTGGAGCCGGCGGCGGAACTGCAGGAAAACCTGCAGGGCCGGGTGGTGATGACCACCCGCCACTGTGTGAAGTTCGAGCTGGGCTGGTGCCGGCTGCACGACAACCCCGAGCCCTGGAGACGCCTGCAGGAGCCGTTGGGCCCGCTCTTTTTGGAGAACGGTCCCACGCGCCTGGAGTGCCGCTTCGACTGCGCGCGCTGCCGGATGGAGCTGGTGCTCCATCCCCAAAGGGAGCAGGGTTGAGGCAGGGCGACGGCACGCACGCGGCGCAAGGTGCCTGGGACGTGGCTGTGGTCGGCGGGGGACCGGCGGGGCTGCTCGCCGCGGGCCGGGCGGCCATGCTGGGGGCCCGCGTCCTGCTGCTGGAGAAGATGGAGAAACCCGCCCGCAAGCTGCGCATCACGGGGAAGGGCCGGGCCAACATCACCAACATGAAACCCCTGGAGGCGCACCTGCAGGAAATCCACCCGGAGCCGCGCTTCCTTCGGCAGGCCTTCCAGGCCTTCTTCAACCGCGACGTGATCGCGCTGTTCGAGGCGCAGGGCGTCGCGACCCGCGTCGAGCGCGGCGAGCGCGTGTTTCCCGCCAGCGGCCAGGCCTGGGATGTGGCGGACGCCCTCGTGGCCTGGGCCGAGGCCCAGGGCGTCGAGATCCTTCCGCATGCGCGCGTGGCCGAGCTGGTGATCCACGAAGGGGCGGTGTCTGGGCTCCGCGTCCAGCTCCGGGGTTCAACCGCGCCACGGATCATCGAAGCCCGGTGCGTCATCCTCGCCACCGGGGGACAGTCCTACCCGGGCACGGGCTCGACGGGAGACGGCTTTCATTTCGCCGAGGCCACGGGGCACCGGGTCGAAGCGCCCAGGCCCGCCCTGGTGAGGATCGAGACCCGTCCCGCCCACGAAGGTGCCCAGGGGCTGATCCTGAAGAACGTGGAGACCACGCTCTGGATCGACGGGAAGAAGCAGGTTGGCGAATTCGGGGAGGTGGAGTTCACGGCCAAGGGCCTGGCCGGTGCCAGTGTGCTTCGGCTGAGCCGGAGGATCGTCGAGGCCAAGGCCGCAGACCGCAAGGTCGAGGTGACCCTCGATCTGAAACCGGCCCTGGACCTCGCGAAACTGGAGGCGCGACTGCTGCGGGAACTGGAGGCCCTCAGGGGCGGAAGTTGTCGGCACCTGCTGCGAGCCCTGCTGCCGCTGGCGCTTGTGGACGTGTTCTGCGAACGGCTCGGCCTGGAGCCCGTCGGCCCCATGACGCAGCTCCAGGGATCGAAACGGAAGAAGCTGCTGGGCCTGCTCAAGGAGATGCGCTTCGAGGTCACGGGCCATGGCGGATGGGAGGAAGCCATCGTCACCGCCGGCGGCGTCTCCCTCAAGGACATCGATCCCAGGACTCTGGCCTCAAGGAAAATCCCGAACCTCTACTTCGCGGGAGAGGTGATCAATCTGGATGCGAATACCGGCGGCTACAACCTGCAGATCGCCTTCTCCACGGGCTGGCTGGCGGGCGAATCCGCGGCCCGGAAGGCGATTGAGGCTTCACCGAAAGCGCACTGACCTTCGAGCCCCTGCGTGGAGATTCGTGAGGAAGGCCTCGCCGCTATTCCCCGAGGGCCAGGCGAAGGGAGGCCCAGGCCAGACCCAGGTCGAGGTGCGCGGTGGGTTCCCGGTAGCGCGCATCGCTGAGCGCGACCTCGTCTCCCTGAAGCTCGATGGCGGTGCGGATGCCCTCCTGATAGGCCACCCGCGAGACGCGCGCCTGTTCCTCCGCCTGCAGGCGGGCGCGCTGGGCCACCTCTACCTGGGAACGGGCGTTCTCGATGTTCCATCGGGCGTGCCGGACCTCGAGCGTCAGCTGGTCCTCAAGGGACCTGCTCTGGGCTTCCTGGGCCCTCGCCTTCGCCGCCAGGTCCGCCTGCCGGAATTGCGCGCGCCTGGACGACAGGGCCTCCCACTGCAGCGCCAACCCCAGGGAGTAGGTGCGGTTGGAAGCCTGAGATCAGGAGACGGTGAACATGAGTGGATCGTTTGATCGCAAAGCGGCGCTTCGCGCCTACAAGGAACGCAAGCCCCGGCCCGGCATCTACGCGGTGCGGCATCGCGACAGCGGGCAATCCTGGGCGGGCTCCAGCCCGAACCTCGACACCACCCGGAATGGCCTGTGGCTCCAGCTGAATCAGGGCCGCCACCTCGACGAGGGGCTTCAGGTGGCCTGGAACCAGTGGGGTGAAGCAGCCTTCGACTATGTCCTTCTTGAAGTCTTCGAAGAAGACATGAGTCCTTTCGTTCTGAAGGAAGTGCTCAAGTCCAAACAGATCGAATGGCGCCGGCGGCTGGGCTGAAGGGCTTGAGAAAGAGAAACGTCAAAATATTTGAGGGAGTCCCGCGTCTTCAGGAGTAGAAGGAGGGAACCCTGGAAGCCACCTGGATGTCCAAGCACGAGCGGGAGATCACGGAAATCGTCACCCGCGAGCAGGGGAAGCTGAAGAACTTCATCCGCAAGTGGGTGGTCGATGAATCCGATGCCGAGGACGTTCTGCAGGACGTCTTCTTCGAACTGGTCGAAGCCCAGAACCTGATGACCCCCATCCGGCAGGTCGGCGCCTGGATGTATCAGGTTGCGCGGAACCGGATGACCGACCTCTTCCGGAAGCGGCGCGCTGAAGCCCTTCGGCACACGCCGGTTCAAACTTCCCCAGAGGAAGAGGCCCTTTCTTGGGAGGACTGGCTTCCTTCGGACGAGGAGGGGCCCGAGGCCGCCTATGCGAGACACATCCTGCTCGAAGAACTGGATGCGGCCCTGGAGGCACTGCCGCCGGAGCAGCGCGAAGTCTTCATCGCCCACGAACTCGAGGGGCGCAGCTTCAAGGAGCTTGCGGAAGCCACCGGGATTCCCATGAACACCCTGCTTTCCCGAAAACACTACGCCGTGCGAGCCCTTCGCAAACATTTGAAAACCATCTACGAGGAGTACGTCCATGTTTGATCGATCGAAATCGAAAGGCTGGTACATCCGGCGCGGAATTGGATTCGCGTTCCTGGGGGCGCTCGCGGTGGCGCTCTTCGGATTCGTGGTGATGTCCCTCTGGAACTGGCTGCTGCCCGCCCTCTTCGGCGCGAAGGCCATCACCTACTGGCAGGCCCTGGGCCTTCTCGTCCTGTCGCGCATCCTCCTGGGAGGCTTCCACCGCCACCATCGGTCGGGCTTCCACCATCGGCGGCACATGTTCGAACGCTGGGAGCGGATGACGCCTGAAGAGCGGGAGCGGTTCCGGCAGGGCTTCCGAGGGCGCCACTGCGGCCACCGCGAAGCCGAAGGGAACTGACCGCGCCCGGGTGTTCCTGGTCTTGGTTTACCGTCGCCCAGTTTCTTGAGGCGAGGGTTCCATCGGCTGGGGTGGCGCGCTTCCGTGCTCGGTGCAGTATTCCATCGGCTCGGTGCCTGAGATGAAGAACTCATCGTGCTTCTGGGGGCACTCGTCGCGGGCCAGGAGCCCCGTGGTGGGATCGATGCTGAGGGTCAGGATGGTCTCCGGCTTCGGGAAATCGCCCGCGGGCCGAGAAGCCACGACCTTGCCCATGAAGCGCTCCCAGATCGGAGCGGCCACGGCACCTCCCGTGAACCCTTTCCCAACGGATTTGGGCTTGTCGTATCCGACCCAGACGCCCGTCACGAGGTTCGGGGTAAAACCGACGAACCAGGCATCCACGTAGTTGTCCGTGGTTCCGGTTTTCCCCGCGGAGGGATGGGCCTGGCTGAAGGGACGCAGGGCTTTGGCGGTGCCATAGCTGAGGACGTCCTTCAGCATCTCCGTGGTGATGAAGGACACCTCCGGGGACAGGACCTGGGAAAGCACCGGCGGATTCTCGATCCAGGTCTGGCGCCGTCGGTCATAGATCCGAAGGATGGTTCGGGCCTCGGCCATGGTGCCTCCGGTGGCCAGCGGAGTGTAGGCCTGCACCAGATCCTTCAGGGTGACCTCGTCCGTGCCCAGGGCCAGTGAGAGGCCGTTCTGCGTGTGGAGCGGGAGACCCATCCTGCCTGCGAATGCCACGAAGGCCGGCACGCCGACGGCTTCGAGCACCTTGACCGTGATGATGTTGTTCGAGTGGGCCAGAGCCTGCCTGAGGGGGAGTTCGCCGAACTGTTCCCGGCCGTAGTTCTGGGGTTTCCAGGTCTGGCCATTGCCGGCGTCGTAGGCCACCGGGTCGTCCTTCCAGAGACTGGCGGCGGTGAGTCCTTTCTCCAGGGCCGCTGCATAGATGAGGGGCTTGATGGCCGATCCCGGCTGGCGGCGGGAGGTGAAGGCCCGGTTGAGGGCGTTCTGGGTTCCCTCCACGTCTCCGACGGCGGCGAGGACGTCTCCCGTGGCGGGATCCAGGCAGAGCAGGGCACCCTGCAATCCCGGGGAAAGGCGTTTCACGCCCTCCCGCAGGGCCTGTTCAGCCCGATGCTGCACGTCCAGATCCAGGGCGGCAATGACTTCCAGGCCACCCAGCTCCACGGCTTCGGCCCCCAGGCGTCCGATCAGCTGGGCCCGAATCTGGGCCAGATACTGCGGGGCCTGCCCCAGGGGGCGTGGGCCCGCGCCATGGGCCTGGAGCGCCCGCTTTCGCTGGGGCGAAATGAGCTGGAGATCCTCCATGCGCTTGAGGACGACGTCCCTTCGCCTCGCCACCTCCGCGGGCTTGCCGAAGGGGTTGTAGCGGCTCGGGTTCTTCGGCACGCCTGCGAGGAGAAGGCATTCGCCTTCGCTGAGTTCCTCCGGGCGCTTGTCGAAGTAGAGGCGGGCCGCCTGGGCGATCCCCTGGGTGCCGTTCCCGAACGTGATCTCGTTGAAATACATCTCCAGGATCTGCGGCTTGGTGTACTGCTGCTCGAATTCCATGGCCAGCTTGGCTTCTTCGAGCTTGCGGTCCAGGGTGCGCGCCGAGTTCAGGTACTTGTTCTTGATGAGCTGCTGGGTGATGGTCGAGCCCCCTTCGACCAGCTTTCCCTTGAGCACATCCTTGAGCGCGGCCCGGGCGATGCTCCGGTAGTCGAGGCCGCCGTGCTCGTAGAAGCGGGCGTCCTCCACAGCCAGCAGCGCCTGCTGAAGGAAGCTGGGAATCCGATCGAGAGACACCCAATAGCGGTTCTGGGGCGGGATGCGACCCACGTACCGGCCCTGGCTGTCGAGCACCGTGACCGAACTGATCCCAGCCGGCAGGGGAGGGCAGGTCGCGTAGGGGCTCTGGGCCTGCGGCCCTGAGGCGGCGAGGCCTTGCACCAAGCCCAGCAGCAGGAACACCGGAGTGCGCCACGGATGACGTTGAGTCGGCTCCCGGTGGGCCACCTTCAGAACCATTCCTTCATCCGCAAACATGAGGGCTCCATCACCTTCCTGCTTGATGGTAGGCGGAAACCCTGTGGACTTTCCGGAGCCCGCGTGAAACCGGAGTCCCTGGTCTGGCTCATCGTTCGGTTGGCCCCAAGGCTGTCATCGGCGTCATGATGGAGAGGCCCCTCCAGCACCCTGGGGCCTGCCCTTCTCCCTGGTCTTTCTCCTGCAGAATCCCGTGGCCCACACCCCTTCGATCCAGTCGCCCCAGCCTGAACGTCGCAGGTTGCGGTCATGGGCAGGTGCCCTCATTCGCCTTCGCGCCTGCTTCCAGGGGCGATGGATCGCGTGCGGAAATGGGCTGGTGCTGGGTGTCTTCCTTTACCTTGGCGTCCTCGCGCTGTTCCAGGCGGCACCGGTCCGGAGGGCCCTCCACGAACGCGCCGTCGCCGGGCTCGCAGCCAGGATTCCGGGCGCTCGCCTCGAGGGAACGGTCGGCGTCGATGCTGCGTTCCGGCTCGTGATGGGCGCCGTCGTGCTCGATTCGCCCAGGGATGGGATGCCGCTCCTCCGGGTCGACCGGATCACCGTTCAGCCGCGTCTGTGGCGACTCCTCACCGGTCGCCTGGAGGCGGGGACGGTCAGGCTGCAAGGGGTGCACGTCCATGCGGGCTGCCGTGGGGAGCGATTCGCGGATCTGGCGCGAGCCCTCCGCCCGGATAAGCCGCGGTCGGCCAGCTCGGAGCCGCGAAGCCATGCGCCTGCCTTGCCTGTGGTGGCTTTCTCCGGGCTGGAGGTGCGATTCGAGGGCTCGCCGTCCGGGCAGTTGCTCGTGGTCCCCCCCGTGGTGGTTGGTCCCATGGCCGGCCGCATCCACCTCGATCGCCGGGGCGAGCGTACCCATGCCTCGATCTCGACCGAGGGGCCGGGGCAGGCGGAGGGCACGGTGATGGCTGCGTGGGGCGGCGGCCCCGGCAGCTTGCAGCTCCGGCTCCACGGGCTGGGCGCCGCGGCGCTCCCTGAAAGCCTGCGCGCGGGACTCCCCATCGACATCCAGGCGGGTACGGTCGACCTCAGCTTTGAGGCACCGAACCTGGCGCTGCCGCGGGGCGAGGGCCAGCTCAGTCTCTCCACGCACGCCCTCTCGATGTTTGCGAAACGACTCGCTCCCGAACCCGTGGGTCCCCTTTCGGTCCGCCTCGCCGGCCGTGTGGGCTGGGACGCCCGCGAGCGGACCATCGCCCTGGAGGAGGCCACGGTGGCCCTGGATGAGGCGGGCCGGGCGGCGCTGAAGGTCGGGCTCTCGATCACGACACGTCCCGAGCCTCAATTCAAGCTCGCCCTTCTCGCGAGCGCAGTCGACTGGGCCACCCTCGCCGCGTCCCTCCCACCTACCCTCGCGCCACCTCGTGGGGCCCCGGGGCTCACGGGCACGCTTGCCGGCGCCCTCACCGTCGCCGGCCCGCTTGGCCAACCGGCTGAATGGCAGATCGACGGCGAGGTGGACCCGAGTCACCTCGTGCCAGCTCAGGCCCGAGGTGAATCTGATCTGACGCGCCCCTTCGTCTACGAGGCGACCCTCACCCGTGGCGGGAAGCGGCAGGTGACCATCGGTCCGGAAAACCCTGCGTTCGTGCCACTGAGCGAGCTTCCAAGCCACCTCGTGCGCGCCGTGCTCGAAAGCGAGGACGCCGGCTTCTACGGGCACAAGGGCTTCGACCTGTCCGAAGTCCAGGAGGCCCTGTCCAATGGGGGCCGGCTGCGCGGCGCTTCCACCCTCACCCAGCAGCTCGCGAAGAACCTCTTCCTGTCACGGGACCGCACCCTTTCGCGCAAGATCCGCGAGGCCCTCGCGACCGTCGCACTCGAGGTGGCAGTCGGGAAGCGACGGATCCTGGAGATCTACCTCAATCTGGCGGAGTGGGGCGACGGCGTGAACGGCATCGGCGAGGCCGCCCACCACTGGTTCGGCAAGGATGCCCGCACCCTGAGCCCCAAGGAGGCGGCCCTGCTCGCCACCGTGATCCCGAATCCGGTGCGCTATGAAATGTACCTCAGGCGGGGTGCACTCACGCCCGCCTGGGAAGCGCGGGTCGGAGACTTGCTCACGAAACTCCACGATAAAGGGGTGCTCGACGACGAAGGCCTGCGCGCCGCGGAGGCGGAGACGCTGGCCTTCACCGCAAGCCCGCTATCGAGTCGAACCCAATCTGACAAACAGCTCAAACGTGTGGTCCCGGTCAGCCTGGCTGATTAGATCCAGCGGCCGCGCCCTCATTCGGGCGAATGCAAATAGCTTTCGGGAGCCTTCCCCAAATTCTGGCGAAACATCGCCGTAAAGGCACTCGGGCTCTGATAGCCAAGGGTGGTGGCGACTTCCTTGACGGTTTTCCCAGAGGCCAGAAGGGCGACGGCCTCCGAGAGCAACACTTGCTGCCGCCAGATGACGAAGCTCATCCCAAGGTCCTGCTGAAACAGCCTCATCAAGGTGCGGCTGCTGGCGCCCGTGCGTCTGGCCAACACTTCGAAGCTCTCCTTCTTGTGTGGCCGATCGAGGAGCGCGCGACAGAGCCTTACGAGCCGCGGGTCTGTCGGCATGGGAATTTGAAGTGGAACCTGGTGGGCTCGTGGGATCTCAAGGAGTATCAAATTCATGATCAGGCCGCCACGGCCTTGCGGATCGTAATCGAGAGCTTCATCGACGGCGCTGAGGATGAGCTCCCGGAGAAGCCTCGAAACGTCGATGACCGTACATTCCTTCGGAATCGCGATGGAAGCGCCAGGTGAGAGGTAGAGGGTCCTCATTTGAACGGGACCTTGCATTGAGACTTGATGCCGAATCCCAGGCGGGATCCATACCGCGCGGAACGGCGGAACAATCCATCCCGTGGTTCCAGTCATCACGCGCATCAGGCCAGTGATGGCATACAGGAGCTGCCCTCGAGGATGCGAATGGGGGGCGATGACAAATCCGTCCGGATAATCCTTCGCCATCGCTACTACGGGCCGCGGTGCCTGCTGGTAATCCTCGCTGTTCCCGGCGCGAACCATGATGTGTCCGATTTTCGACGAATGATGTCATAACGGCTATATCCGGACAACCCACACTTGCCGATGCCGAGGGCTTTCCTCGCGCTTCGGAGGGTCCATGTCTCAACCCTTGTGCACACGCCGAACCATGCTGAAAGTTGGCGCCGCCTTGGCAAGTGCCGCCATGCTGCCTGCGGGTGAGTTCCAAACGGATAATCCTCAACGCCCCCAGGAGACGCCCACTCTGGTGGTGTTTTTCCTGAACGGAGGGCCTTCCGGGCTCTTCAACAGTGCCGGGTCTTTCCTCGAGAAGGGGAGCTTTGGCGTGAGGCCAGACAATGTGAAAGACCTCGGCCATGGATTGGTGGTGGATGCGGCCACGCTTGGGAGCCTTCCATCCACAGCCCTATCTCATATGGCATCCATCAACTTTCAGCACGGACACTACCGGCACGACCTTGCCCGGGCGGCGGTGCTCCAGACCGGAAATCGCAGCAACCTGTTGCTGCTCGCAGGCGCGATGACGACGAAGGCGCCGATCCGCTGCGCCATTGTCAATTCGCTAGGATTCCCTGTGGGTGTTTCATGGGATTCTCCGGCGGAGGGCGGAGCCGCGTTTACCCGCGTAACGGACTTTCGTTCTGTCGAAACACAATTGGCGCGAATACCTGCATTCGACCCAAAGGAAGCCGCAGCCGCATACGGCTTGACTCAAGGCATTCGAGAAATCGCGGATACCCCGTCCACCTTCCTGGCCACAGAAATGCTCGTACGCGGGGGAACCAGCGTGGTCTTCTCCCAGCCGGCCTATTTGGGAAGGCCTGACCGCCAATTCGACATCCACATTGAGCTGACTGGTGTCACGGATCGAAAAATCATGTCCCAGCTCATCCCATCTCTTCAAATCTTCCTGGAGCGGATGCTCACCTTGCCGAATCGAAATGTCGTGGTGGCGCTATTCGGCGAATTTTCCCGCACGGTCGCGACCTCGGATCATGAGCCGGGGGGCACGGCCACCGTAATCGGGAAGTACGTCCGGTGCGGAACCGCCGGGTCTCAGAATCAGGATGGTTCGATGCCACCGAATACCCCTGGTACCGGGGGGCTCTGGTCGTTCCTTGCGGAGGCCTTACGGCTCGAAGATCATCCCTTCGGGAGTAACCCCAATCCTGGACTTCTCCTTTAGTTCATGGGATCCCCGAATTCCGCTCAGAACGGGGCGATCCAGGCGCCGAGGGAGGGCGAACGCGGAGAACGGCGAGTCAAAGGGCCCCCCGCAGGTGCCCGGGCGTACCGCCCTCAGCTTCGGGGCCAGCGGGTTTCCTGGGGTTCTCGATCCAATAACACAAACGGCCGACAGTAGTCGGCCGTTGCATTTGGTAGCGGGGGCAGGATTTGAACCTGCGACCTTTGGGTTATGAGCCCAAACTAATAGAATTTGACTGAATCTAATATTGGTCAAAGGTCTCCATTTATTCAATTACTTAGAATCATTCTTGGATCTTCTTAAACATCTTCATTTTCTCTTGATTTTCGCTCCGCTAGAGTATCCTCAGAGTATCGAAACAGCACCCCAAAGGTCGCTGATTTGAGGCCGGGAGGAATCTCATGGAGACCGTCAAACTCACGGACACCCGGGTAAGGTCAATCCAACCAGGCAAGGTCATCGTCCGGCGGTGGGATTCAGTGGTGGCGGGGTTCTACGTCCGAGTGCATCCAGGTGGCGCTAGAAGCTATGCCATTCAATTCCAGCGCCCAAGCGGTTCTAAGGTGCAGGTGACCATCGGGAGCGCCGATGTGTGGACTGCTGAGGCTGCCCGTGAGCAGGCCCGGAAGCTGCGAGAGGTCCACGATGCAGGAAAGGATGCCCGGGCCCATCTGCAAGGTGAGCGGAACTCCAAGGATGTGACCGCGCTGGTGAAGGTCTGGAAGGATGACTATCGCGCCAAGCTAAAGCCCAGCACCCAGCGGAGCCATGACTCGATCATCAAGACGGTTATCCTTCCCGCCGTGGGGACGCGACTGGTGAAGGATCTGGACCGATCCAGCATCAAGGATTTATACCGCCGGGAGGCCAAGAAACACCCAACCCAAGCGAATCGGACCATTGAGATCCTGTCGAAGCTTATGAGCATTGCCGAGGATGAAGGATGGAGACCGCTCCAATCGAATCCATGTTTTCGGTTCCCGAAGCAGCGTCTTCAGACCTGCAAACGCATCCTGACCGCTGCGGAACTCGGAAGGTTGGAATCTTCCATGCACTCACTTGAGGAGGCCGGGAAACTGGATCGCATCGCCGCTGATCTAATCCGATTTCTGGCCCTGTCTGGGTTGAGGGCAGGGGAGGCCGGGAACCTTCGATGGCAGGACGTAAACCTGGATCAAGGGACCATGACCTTTCATGACCACAAAACGAGCGTGAACAAGGGGGCAAAGGTGCTACCGCTTAATGCCCCGCTCCGAACCATCCTAAAGCGTCGTGCCGGGGATCGTTTGGGCAATCTGGTATTTCCGGGTCTAGTGAAGGACCGGCCCATCCAGGGTTTGCGGCATATGTGGCTCCGCATCTTGGCGGTGGAGAACTGTGAACTTGGCGAGGCTACGCCGCATGACCTCCGGCGAACCTTCATGAGCGTGTCTGTGGAACTCGGGTATCCGCCAGCCATTGGCGACACACTGCTAGGCCACAGCCTCGGAAAGATTCAGGACGTATACACTCGCCTTTCCATGGATGGCATCCTGCGGAACGCATCCGAGGATACGTCGGCATGGATCGCCGCTGCGCTTCGCGGTGAGAATCCCAAGTCGGGAACCAAGATCCTTACTGCTGAGGCCAAGCAAGCCTGACACTGAATGTCATTCGATTTAAATCAGTCATAGGTGAAGGTGGTGGAATATATAGACTTTTCATAAGGCTTGACAAGGTCTCAGGAATATCGAGACTTATAACAATGCAAACCTAGTGGGGGATTTGCAGGCCGCTGGTGCTTGACGCCGGTAAGAGCAGCCACAAGCAGGCCAGTTTGAACTGGCTGTCTCTTATCGAAGTGCGGTCCAGCGAGGTGCGAATGTCGCACGAACTTAAATCTCAAACCCAGGCCAATGGCCTATCTTTCCCCACTGTTCCCACCCTCAAGGCTGAACAAGCCCGTGGAACCCAGGCCAGACTGCTTTACAGCTACCAGGAAGCCCGGGAGCAGCTTGGTGGCGTTCCTGTCTCAACCTTCGCCTTGTGGATCGCCAAAGGTTTGATAGAGCCCGTTCGCATTGGGCCCCGCCGGTGCTTCATCCGTCACGAGGATTTGATTCGCCTTGCCTCTGGCGAGGTCGAACTCCCGAAAGCGGGGTGAACCATGGGAATCTTTGAAAGCTGGATTCATGGCCTCGCTGCCATGAGGTGCAGGTTTGTCGAACTGGTGAAGGACGGGAAGCGTCCACGCCGAACACTGGACCATTACGATCGTATGATCGGGACTTTTGGCGTTCAGTGTGCCCTCGCATGGCTTGCGAAGGGATCACCAGTAGGAATCATGCCCAAGTCTCCACTCTGGATTCTGGACGCTGACTCTCACGAGCAGGTAGAGCGGGTTGTGTCTGAACTCTTCGACCATGGCATCACGCCCTTGATGGTCGCTACTCCCAGCGGTGGAGCCCATTTTTACGGGATGTTGCCCGATGACTTCCCGCTAGCAGGGCTGAAAAACCACCTGCCAGACGGCGCGGTTCCGATGGATTTCAAATTCGGCCCGAAAACCCTGGTCGTCTGTCCTGGGAGCCGCCGAAAGGGGATTGAGTATCGCCCCATGACTACCTGGACCATGCCGCCGGTGATGGACCCCCGGTGGTTCAAGGCCTGGGGATTCTGGCATAAACGGGACGACCGCCCATTCCTGACAAACCCCCGCCCGCTCAGAGACCGGCTAGTAGCTGCCCGCCAATACCTACAGCTGCGCGCGCCGTTGTCGGTCAGTGGGAAGTATGGTCACTTGGCCTTGGCCCGGGTGTGCAGCAACCTCGTTGCTTACCATCGGATTGAACCTCGAACGGCCTTGACGATGCTGGCCCCATGGAATGCTAGGTGCACCGATACGACCGGGAAGCCCTGCCCATGGAGCCGATCCGAGTTGCTCAGTGCTCTGGATGCTGCCAAAGACGCAATTCCCGAAAGCGGGGTGAAGGCATACCAGCGAGCTGAGGCTGCCCGTGAGTTGCGGGAACGGATCGCCATCCATGTCAGGTTGATCAAAGTTGCCTTGACCATAGATGGAGGGTCAAAGGTGCCCGTGTCGCGAATAAGGCGGCTGCTGGGGTGGTTTGGCCTGAATCTGACCGAAACCGCCCTTGGAAATGCCCTGCGCCTCTCAGGATGCCCAAAAATTCAATTCACCAAGAAACGGATTAGGGCCATCTCAGGAATGAACTATTCAAGGCTGGTCGATGGTCTGCTGGCCGCGCGAAGGGATGCAGGCGGGAGGGATCTAAATAAGCACGAACCCGCTCTACCTAAAATGTGCCCACTTTTGATTCAGGTAGAGCAGGTTGTGTCTGGGAGAGGTGCCGCTTGAAAACCAACGCTAACGGATCCAGAAAATAGGGATTAGGAGGCAGAGTCACCTAAAACTCCTCCGCCCGTGTCGATAAAAAAGGCTGAAATAGGAAAAGGGACGGTTTCGAGGGTCCTACAATCCCTAAATATTCATCACTAACAGTCCCTTCCATATGGGCTCCCTCTGGCAAAGTGTGAGGCAGTGCTAGAGGGAGACCCCACGGGCCCCGAGACCAAGCCCGCCGCCGCCCCCGCCTAGAGGATCTAGACAGAATGACCGCCGCTATCCTGGCGCCCTGGAGGTAATCTAGGAGGTGGCTCGGGGTTAACCTGATTCGACTATCCACTTTGAAGGGGACCACATGAAACGCCTTGGCGGTTGGTGGAGGCTGTGGATCCTCCTCAGTGTTTTGTGGGGCATCGGTGCTGTGGTAGCTGTATTGGCAGATTGGCCTGGACCTTTGGAAAAGCAGGTTCTCACCCCTGACCAGATCAAACTACTTTCGCCTCAATCTCATAAGATGCTGTCGGACGCGCAGGCTTATGTTGAGGATGAGATCCGCCGAGCCCTCCCAGCCTTACCAAGTGGAGCACACTTGGATTCACCTAAGTTCATTGATGCACCAGGGCCAACACTGCAAACCATCAAAAAAGGTGATGTGGTAGTTACCCCACCAGGGAAGGCGCCGCCTTGGGAGACTGCATGGAGAATTGAGCCCTCGAATGAGACCATGCCAAGCGGGCAAGAGTTCTTGCTGAACGCTTCGACTGATGAACTCAGAGCGTTCAAACAGGACTACTCACGGGTCCAGGGATTGGTTCTCCGGAATGCCCGACTCAAGCTGGTGGGCTTCGCACTCTTTCTGTGGACCGCTCCATGCCTGCTGTTACTTGCCTTCGCCCTCGGTTTCCGATGGGTGGTGCGCGGCTTCAAAAAGGAACCTGAATGAGTTGGAAACTGGAAGAGAAGCGGCTGGATCGAATTTTCTAGAGTATCCCCAGAGTATCGCCGCGCATCTTGTTCTTGAGCCATGCCGATATAAACCAACCGCCACTCAATAGTGGCGGTTGTCTTGGTTGGTAGCGGGGGCAGGATTTGAACCTGCGACCTTTGGGTTATGAGCCCAACGAGCTACCGGACTGCTCCACCCCGCGGTAGGAATTCAAGTGTAGCAGGGATCGGGGGAAGGGCAAGGGCGCATGTCTGGCGGGACTTGGTATGCTCGACGGACGCTCGGGAGTTTCGATGGGACGCCGCTTGATGGCCCTGCTGGTGATGTTCGCCGCCGTCGGACTGGGCGCGGGGCCGCGGACCTGGACGACGGAAAAGTGGTTCGACAAACCGAAGACGCCCCGCATCGCCAACTACCGCATCGAGGCGGCGCTGGACTTCGAGCACAAGGTTCTTCAAGGGCGCGAAACGCTCAGTTGGCGCAACACGGGCACGGCGCCCACGCAGGAACTGCCGCTGCATCTCTATCTCAATGCGTTCAAGGGGCCACTGAGCCTCTTCATGAAGGAGAGTGGCGGGCGGTTGCGCCGGGATCAGCAGGAGCTGGCCTCGGATCCCGGATCCTGGGGCTATTGCCGCCTGATCAGTGTCCAGATGGACGGGAAGGATCTGGATGGCCACGACGGTGAGGATGAGACCGTCCGCTGGCTGAAGCTGCCGCGCATGGTGGCGCCGGGCGAAACGGTCCATCTCGATATTACCTGGGAGAACCGCTATCCCAAGGTCTTCGCCCGCAGCGGGTGGTCTGAGAACTTCCTCATGTCTGGGCAGTGGTTCCCCAAGGTGGGTGTCTACCAGGGCGATCGTTGGAACTGCCACGCCTACCACGCCAACACGGAATTCTTCGCGGACTTCGGCGTCTACGACGTGGCGCTGTCGCTGCCGAACGCCCTGGGACTGGCGCACACGGGCACCCAGACGAATTTCGTGACGGAGATCGAACTCGATCCCAAGCGCCCCCTGAACGTGATCTGGCGCCTTCATGCCGAAGACGTGCACGACTTCGCCTGGGCGGTGATGCCCCAGGAGAGCTGGCGGAAACCGGCGATGTACGAGTACCGCGGGGTGCAGGTCTTCTACTACATCAACGGCACCAACCGCGGCAACTTCGCGCGGCAGCGTCGGGCCGTGGAGAACGCACTCCGCTGGAGTGAGGAGTGGTACTTCAAGTATCCGTACCCGACCCTGACGGTGATCGATACGCCCAAGGATGCCCACGGCGCCGATGGCGTGGAATATCCGACGCTCATCACGTCCAGCTCGGTGGCCTTCGACCCCTTCCTGTTCCGCTACGAGCCGGAGCGGGTGGCGGTCCACGAGTTCGGCCACCAGTTCTTCTACGGCATGCTCGCCAGCAACGAATTCGAAGAGCCCTGGCTCGACGAAGGCATCACCAGCTGGTTCACCCACAAGGCGTTGGAACGCAGCTACCACGCGCTGCTGGGCGGGCGCCGATTCCAGATCGGAACGGATTTCCAGGAGTGGGCGGGCTATTGGATGCTGCCCAGCGCCGACCCCATGACGCGGTTCGGATTCAAGACGATCAACGACTTCAGCTACTACGTGTCCGCCTACGACAAGCCGACCCTCGTGCTCAACCAGCTCGAAGCGATGCTGGGCCGTCCGGTGATGGAGGACGTCCTGCGCGCCTACGCCCAGGAAATGGCCTTCAAGCATCCCACGCGGTTGGACTTCAAGCGCATCGCCGAACGGGTGTCCGGGCGCGACCTGAGTGCGTTCTGGCGGGATTTCGTGGAAGGCACCGATGTGCTCGACTACGCGATTCGCGGGGTGAAGAGCCAGGAGACCACCCAGGGCGGCTGGCTCTTCTCGGACAAGGCGCCGGTCTTCGCGGCCCCGCAACCCGCGACGCCGGGCCGCGTGGGTTCCATCACCCTCGAGCGCAAAGGCGGGATCCGCGTGCCCATCACGCTCTGGGTGCGGCTGGAGAACCGGGAGGAGCAGCGTCTTGTCTGGGACGGGCAGGACCGCTGGATCACCTACGAGTTCGATTCGCCGGTGGCGGCCGCCGTGCTGGACCCCGATGGCAACTACCCGATGCTCAAGGACCGCCTGCACGCGAGCTACAACCCCAAACCCGTGCGGCGGGGCTTCCACTACTGGGCCCAGATGGTCTGCGGCGCGGTGGCGGGCTGGCTGCAGGGCTGCGGGATCGGCTAGGGCTTCGGCGGCGCCGCATCTCCCATGCGGATGCTGCGGATGTTTCCCTGCCCATCCAGGTCGATGAGGATGGGGAACCAGAGCAGGCCCAGCTGCTCGAAGGCGGCCTGGCTCGGGGCGAAATGGGCGGTCCTTCCGGCGCTCTGAAGGCGGCCCGCGAGGGCCTGCCCTTCGGCCAGGATCGGTTCGGACAGGCTGGCGGCCCGCTCGTCCAGGCCGGCGCTGGCGCTGGGGATGATCCAGGCCGTGCCGGCGGGCAGGGGCGGGAGGGAATCCGCGTCCGCCGGGTGGATCCAGACGCGCGCGCCGCCCAGCTGGTCGAGGCGGAGATCCTGGTAGTCGAGGCCCGGAAGGGACCAGAGGCGCAGGGTGGGCGAAGGGTTCCCCAGCCAGCCGAAGAGGCGCTGGAAGCCCTGGATCATGGTTTCCGACGCGGGACCGGCTGCTGCCCGGAGGCGGGAGAACCGCGCTTCGTCCTGTTGGGCCAGGGCCCAGCAGAGGGCGTGGCGCAGCCCGTATCCGCGGGTGAGGTAGGGGCCCGCCGCGATGAGGCGGTCCTCCCAGACCTGGCGCAGGGCGGGATCGAAGGCGCCGCTGCGCACCTGCAGCTGGCCCCAGCGCCAGAGTGCCAGGGCGGTGCCGGAGGTGCGCATGGGCAGGGCCTTCAGGGCTGCGTGCAGCTGCGCCTTGGGAGCCCGGAGCAGGTGCCGGAGGGCCTCGGCTTCTTGGTGCTCGCGCCCCGTGGCGAAGGGACTGACCGGCAGATCCCGGGCGGGATCGAAGGTGGCCGCGGCCCGCAGCCAGGCGTATCGGAGCCCGGCGGTACCCTTCAGTGTTGGCGCCGGAGGCAGGGCGCTTTCCCAGTCGAAGGCCTCCAGCAGGGCGCTCTCGGCCTCCTGGCTGGTGGGGGCCGGGGCCGAGAGGGCCGGGGGGGCTTGCATGGCTGGGAGGAGCATGGGGATCTCGCTTGGTGGCAGAATGATTCTCCGCATCATACGGGAGTCCCCTTTGTCTGCATCCACCCTGACCCTCACGCCCCGCGAGCGCCTCGTGGTGGCCCTGGATGTCCCCACGGCGAAGGAGGCCATGGCCATGGCCGACCGGCTGTCCGGCCGGGTGGGCATGCTCAAGGTGGGGCTCGAGCTCTTCTGCGCCGAGGGGCCGGCCTTCGTGAAAGCCCTGCAGGAGCGGGTTCCGGTCTTCCTCGACCTCAAGCTGCACGACATCCCCACCACGGTCCGGCGCGCCATGGAGGCCGTGCTCAAGCTGGATCCCCGGCTCATCAACGTGCACGCCCAGGGCGGTCCCGCCATGCTGGAGGCCGCCGCCGAGGCCACCCGCGCCCACAAGGCCGCGGGGGGCCGCACGGAGCTGCTGGCGGTCACGGTGCTCACCAGCCTGGACCGGGAGGCACTGGCGGCCCTGGGTCATGCGGCCAAGCCCGAAGACCTGGCCCTGGCCTACGCAAAGCTGGCCCAGCAGGCGGGCTGCAGCGGCGTCGTGTGCTCGGCCTGGGAAGCCTCGGCCATCCGCGAAGCCTGCGGCGAGGCCTTCTACCGCCTGACACCGGGCATCCGGCCTTCGGGCGCGGCCACCCAGGACCAGGCCCGCGTCATGACGCCAGCCCAGGCCCTGAAGCAGGGCTCCACCTGGCTGGTGGTGGGCCGTCCCATCACCCACGCGGCGGATCCGGCGGCCGCGGCCGAGGCCATCGTGGCCGAGATGGCCTAGGTCACCCCCAGATGTCCGTCGGATCTCCACTCGTCTTCAGGCCCTCCTTCGCCCAGCGCGCCATGGCCATGCTGCTCTTCGCAGGCTCCTGGCTGGTGGGTGTGCGGGCCCTGGCCCAGATCCTGGAGCGGTTGCCGGTCCTGCGGGCCTCCCTTCGCGTGGCCGAGGCGGCCGGCGATCCCACCTGGTCCTTCTGGGTGGCCGTGGTGGCGGCTTTCGGCGCCGTGCTGATGGGCAGCCTGCTCCTGCTGGGAACCCTGCTGGGCGTGCTGCTGGTGGAGGGCTCCCACGTGCTCGTGGATGACCTGGGCCTTTCCGTGGAGCACAACGCGCTGCCGGCCTCGCTGGCGCGGCGCCTCGGCGCGGGGCGGCTGCTCTGGAAGCAGATCTCCCGGATCGAGCGCTCGGGCCCCTTCTTCGTCCTCCGTGGCGGAGGCGATCCCGGGGCGACCCTGCGCAAGGATCCGAACCTGCGCTTCCTGCTGGTGGACGAGCTGGAGCGCCTGGTGCTCACGATCCTCGAGCGCAGCCCGAACTTAAAACACGAAGATTAATTCTCTCCGGGGGTCACCCTCGCAACGCATGCGTTGCGAGGACCCATGGGCGCGCTGCGCGCCTCCATGTGACGCCACGCGTTGCGTGGCTCCCGCGCGCCTGCGGCTTGCGGACATGGAGCCTCCCCCCGTACCCCCCGCGCGAGGTCCGGCGAAGCCGGGCCTCGCTTGCTCTCCTGCTACATCTTCGGCCGACTGAGGTAGGTCTCGGCGCCCTTCATCTCGGCGGTGGGGCCGTGGGCGGGCTTCTTCGGGCGGGTCCCCCTACGAGCATCGGTCTGCTTAAGGCCCCAGAGGCGCGCCAGTTCGGTGGCCTCGGGATTGCCCGGAGCCAGGGCCAGCACCTCGGACAGGTCGGCCCGGGCCTTGTCGACCCGGCCCAGCTTCTCGAAGAGCAGGGCGCGCTTCATGAAGCCCCAGGGATTCGCGGGTTCCTGGGCGATGATTTCGGCGTATTCGGTCTCGGCCTCGGTGAACCGGCCCTCTTCCTCGGCCGCCTCGCCGCAGAGCAGGTTGGTGACGGCACAGAAGCCCAGCCAGCGCTTCTGCTCGGCGAATTCGGCGGCAGTGAAACGGGATCTGGCCTTGGCCTTTTGAGCCGCCTGGTCGAGGTGGCGCAGGGCCTTTTCCGTGTGGGCATCCACCCGGGCGAAGATCTCGGCATCGCCCGAGGCCCGGTAGAAGTCCTTCTGGATGCGGCCTTCGGCGCGGTACTGATCGAACATCCGCGTGCCGGGATACAGTGCCAGCGGGCTGATCTGGCAGTCGCTGGGTTTTGTATCGCGGATGAAGGTGGCGGTCTCCTCCACGTCGGCCCAGGTCTCGCCGGGGATGCCCGTGATGAGGTAGATGCCGAGGTTCATGCCCACCTTGCGCACGAGGTCCAGGGCCCGCCGCGCGTGGCGCAGGTTGGTGCCCTTGTCCAGCAGCACCAGCACCCGCTCGCTGCCGTGCTCGACGCCGAACTGCATGAACTCGCAGCCCGCGCGCTTCATGGCCACCAGGCGATCCTCGTCCACCAGGTTCACGCGGCTTTGGCAGTTCCAGAGGGGATGGAGCCCGCTCTGCTGGATGCCGTCCATCAGCTTCAGCACGCGATCCCGGTTGGCGGTGAAGGTGTCGTCGCGGAAGCTGAAGTAGGTGAGGCCGTGGGTTTCGCGGAGCAGGCGCATCTCGCGCAGCACCGAAGGCGCGCTGCGGAAGCGGATGGAGGTGCCCCAGAACTCGGGCGTGTTGCAGAAGTTGCAGGTGGCCGGGCAGCCGCGGCTGGTGCTGAGGTAGGCCAGCTGGCCCACGTCGTTGAGGAAGTCCGCCTCCAGGTGTTCGGCGGGAATGCCCACGGCGTCCAGGTCCTCCAGGGGCGCCTGGGGCAGGGTGCGCCCGTCTCGAAGAATGAGGCCCGGCGTGCGTTTCCAGAGGTCGGAGGCGGGCGCGGTCTTCAGGCGCTCTACGATGCCCATCAGCACCGTCTCGCCCTCGCCCTGCACGATGGCGTCCAGGGCCGGGCAGTCCTCGAAGACCTCGTCGGCCAGGTGGGTGGGGTGGGGGCCGCCGGCGAGGAGAATGGCGTCGGGGCAGGCCTCCCGGGCCCAGGCCAGTAGCTCGTAGGAGCGCTTGCGGTTGAAGGTGAACATGGAGATGCCCACCACCGCCGGGTTCTGGGCCCGGAAATAGGCCAGGACCTCCTTCCGCCCCTTGCCGCTCAGGTTGGCCACCCGGCAGGGGAAGGCGCGGGATTTGAGCATGGCCTGCAGGTAGCCCAGGCCGATGGGGAGGAAGGTCATCCACTCATCCCCGAAGCCGCTTCGGGGGGCGCTGTAGGCGAGGAGGGTCCGGGGCGGGGTCATGGGGTCCAGAAGCGAGGTCTCCCGATGGAATGCCGGGACGAAAGCAGAGCTTCCCAGTGTACGGGAGGGAATTCATGATGGAAGCAAGAACCCACATGGAGGTGCTTTGGCGGGCAACCTGATCCGTAACGCGGAGACCATCGCCGATATCTTCAAGCGCGCCTGCGAGCGGCGCGAACTGCTGATCCTGGTGACGCCCTACCTCCGGTTCGAGTCTTCCTTCGTGAAGGTCGATGGATCCGAGGTCCAAGTGGTGGCCACCATGGGCCGGGAGGATGCCACGTACGGGTTGCGCAACGCGGGCCTTAAGATGAGGTTTCCCAACGGCGTCAGCTTCCTGGAGGCGCCCACGGAGCTGAAGGGTTTCGGCATGATCGATGGCCGCCGGACCCTCCGCCTTTCGGTGCCGGATGCGCTGCACGAAGAGGACCACCGCGGGGCCTACCGCGTGGATCGCGTGGGCCGGGTGCCCGTGACCTTCAGCACCCCGAAATTCGACCTCGTCATGGGCCTCCTGGTGGACGTCAGCACGACGGGCGGCCGGATCTACAGCAACCGGGATTTCCAGGAAGGCGAGCTGATGGTGGGCCAGGAGATGGCCGTGACCATCCCCCTGACGGACCAGATCCGCATCAACACGAAGGTCGTGCTCCGGCACGTGCACGGCCGCGCCTTCGGCGTGGAATACCGGCCCCAGCTGGACGACGCCGTCCTGAACCCGCTGTCCCGCTGGGTCTTCGAAAAGCGGGAAGAGGATCTCGAGCGCATCTCGCGCCGGGGCGTGGATACCGGAACCTCCGCGGGCCCGGGCAGGGTGGCCGCGGGACGGCCTACGGGACTGCTGCTGGTGTCGGGGGACGCGGCCTTGGAAACGGCCCTGCAGGCCCTGCTGGGCGGCCTCCAGCCCCTCACGCGCATCCCGCCCACCATGGCGGCCCTGAAGGAGGCCCTGAACCAGAAACCGGCTCTGGTGCTCTATCACGTGCCGACCCTGAGCCTGGACGAGCGCCGCCGCCTCAAACCCATGGTGGAAACCCTGCAGGGGAGGGTGCCCCTGATGCTGCTGGGCACGGGCATGGAGGGCGGACCGCTGCTGGAACTGGGCAGCGAGCTCAAGGCCTCGGTCTCCATCGTGTTCAACCCGGAACGGGCCACTTTCTTCCAGCGCCTCGTGCAGGGCGTGCTGCGGCGCACCTACGAGGGCGGGGAATCCCCGATGGCACCCATGGAGCCGGAGGGGGCCCCCAGCTGATGTCCACCTGATGTCAAGGCTCGTTCGGCAAAGACGGAACCGTTAGAATCAAAGGCTTCCGGAGCCTCCATGTCCGTCGCCATCGAACCCGCCGTCACCGAATCCCTGGCTCTGGAGCTGGGCCTGTCCAAGGATGAATGGCAGGTCATCCTGCGCCTCCTGGATGGCCGCCTGCCCACCTATTCGGAACTGGGCGTGTTCAGCGCCATGTGGAGCGAGCACTGCTCATACAAATCCAGTCGCATCCACCTGAAGAACCTGCCGACCGAAGGCCCCCGCGTGATCGAAGGGCCCGGCGAAAACGCAGGCGTGGTCGATATCGGCGATGGCTGGGCCGTCTGCTTCAAGATGGAGAGCCACAACCACCCCAGTTTCATCGAGCCCTACCAGGGCGCCGCCACTGGCGTGGGCGGCATCCTGCGCGACGTGTTCACCATGGGCGCGCGGCCCCTGGCAAACCTGAACTCTCTGCGCTTCGGCGACCTCGACGCGCCGCGCATGAAGAGCCTGGTGAAGGGCGTATCGGCGGGCATCTCGGGCTATGGCAACTGCATGGGCATCCCCATGCTGGGTGGCGACTGCGCGTTTGATGGCAGCTACAACGGCAACATCCTCGTGAACGCCTTCACGCTCGGCGTGCTGCGCAGCGACAAGGTCTTCAAGGGCTTCGCCTCGGGCGTGGGCAACAAGGTGATGTACATCGGCTCGAAGACGGGCCGCGACGGCATCCACGGCGCCAGCATGGCCTCGGCGGAGTTCGGCGAGGGCAGCGAGGAGAAGCGCCCCACGGTGCAGGTGGGCGACCCCTTCACGGAAAAGCTGCTGCTCGAAGCCTGCCTCGAGATCTTCAAGACGGACTGGGTCATCGGCATCCAGGACATGGGCGCCGCGGGCCTCACCTCCAGCAGCTTCGAAATGGCCAGCCGCGCGGGCACGGGCCTGGAGATCCGCCTTGACCAAGTGCCCATGCGCGAAGAGGGCATGACCCCCTTCGAGCTGATGCTCAGCGAAAGCCAGGAGCGCATGCTGCTGGTGGCCCGCCCCGGCTGCGAACCCAAGATCATCGAGGTACTGCATAAGTGGGGCCTCGACGCTTGCGTGGTGGGCGAGGTGACCGACAGCGGCCGCTTCATCGGCAGCTGGCATGGCCAGCCCGTCATCAACCTGCCCATCCAGCCCCTGGTGGATGCGGCGCCCAAGTACGACCGGCCCCGCGAGCGCCCGGCCTATCTGGATTCGGTGGCTTCTGACCCCCTGCCCGCGGACCTCAAGCCCGCCGAGGTGGAGCGCACCCTGCGCCAGATCCTGCAGAGTCCCACGGTGGCCAGCAAGCGCTGGATCTTCGAGCAGTACGACGGCACCGTGCGCAGCAACACGCTGCTGGGCATGGGGCGGGGCGATGCGGGCATCATCCGCGTGAAGGATGAGGCGGGTCAGGACACGGGCAAGGCCGTGGCCATGAGCAGCGACTGCAACAGCCGCTTCTGCTACCTCGATCCCTTCTGGGGCGCGGCCCACGCCGTGGCCGAGGCCTGCCGCAACCTGGCCTGCGTGGGCGCCGAGCCCATCGGCCTCACGGACTGCCTGAACTACGGCAATCCTGAGAAGCCCGAGAACATGTGGACCTTCGAGCAGGGCTGCCTGGGCATCCGCCAGGCCTGCCTCGCCCTCGACGTGCCCATCGTCAGTGGCAATGTGAGCCTCTACAACGACACCGAAGGCCAGAGCATCTTCCCCACGCCCATGATCGCGGCCGTGGGTCTGGTGGAGGACTGCGCGGGTCCGGTGGCCATTGATGCGCCCGATGCGACCGCCCTGTCGAAGGTGGGCAACCGCATCTGCGGCTCGGGCTTCCGCGCCGCCCACGACGGCATCTTCCTGCTGGGCGAGACCCGCGATGAACTGGGCGGCAGCGAGTACCTGAAGCTGCGCACGGGCAAGACCCAGGGCGCCTGCCCCGAGCTGCGCCTGGACGAGGAACTGCGCCTGCAGGCCTGCGTGCGTGAGGGCATCCGCCTGGGCCTCATCCGCAGCGCCCACGACACCAGCGAGGGCGGCCTGATGGTGGCGGCCCTGGAAAGCGCCTTTGGTGGAAACGCCGGAGAGGGCATGGGCTGCCAGCTGATGCTGAACCGCGGCGCGCTGCGCCTCGACAGCCTGCTCTTCGGCGAATCCGTGGGCCGCATCGTCGTGAGCGTGAGCGCCGAGGCCGAATCCAGCCTCGCCACCCTCTGCGCCACCCACCGCGTGCCCTTCGCCAAGATCGGCACCACCGGTGGCGCGCGCATCACCCTCGCCGTCGACGGCCAGCCCCTGCTGGACGCGGACGCGGCGGACCTGAAGGGCCTGCACGCCAACGCCCTGGAAACCGCCCTGAGCTAGTCTGATCCGGGCTTCCACCGCGGCGGTCCTGCTGAACCTCGGAGGCCAGGTTGAACCGCACCGGAAAGTCGCCCCAGCCGCCCCTCCTCTTCCTCGCCTGCCTCCTGGTGGGCTGGGGGATGGGCCGTCTGCACCCTCTGGAGCTACCCCTGCCGGCGCCCCTGCGCCTCGGCCTCGCGGTGCTGCTCCTGCTGCTGGCGGGGCTCCTCGGCCTGTGGGGGGTGGCCACCTTCAAGCGCCACCGCACGACCCATCAGCCCAACGGCGTGGCTTCGACCCTCCTCACGACGGGCCCCTTCCGCCTGTCGCGGAACCCGCTCTACCTCGGGCTGACCTGCCTGCTGGCGGCCTTCGGCTTCGGTCTGGATTCGGCCTGGCTGCTGGGGCTGACGCTCCTGTTGGCGGTGCTGCTGGATCGCCTCGTCATCGCGCGGGAGGAGGTGCGCCTGCGGGCCCAGTTCGGCGAAGCCTACCAGGCCTACACGCGGCGGGTCCGGCGCTGGTTCTGAGTCAGATCCCCATGGCTGCCGGCGTCTTCAGTTTGGTGAGGACGCCCTTGAGCACCGCCTCGTCAGTCTTGAGTTCGGCCTTGAAGGCCCGGCTGTCCGTGTGGTGGATTTCGCGGCGGAGATCCTCGAGCCGGTGTTCGAGGATGCCCATCAGAAGATCCATTTCCTTGGTGTCCAGGTAGACGTCCATGGTCACCTCCCGCCTGGCCCTGGCATCGGGAAGATGCTGAGCCACGCTCGGAGGCAATATCGGGTCTCCAGCGCCTTCCTGCAACTGGACCCAAGGACGGGTCAGGCCTCGAAGTAGAGGGCCATCTCGTAGGGATGAGGGCGGTTGCGCACGGCGGCCTCCTGGGCGCGGAGGTGCTTGAGATAATCCTCCAGCTGCAGGCGCTCGAAGGCGCCCCCGGCCAGCAGGAAGTCCATGTCGTTCTCCAGCGCGTCACAGGCTTCCGTGAGGCTCGTGGGCAGGCTCTTGATCTTCTTCCGCTGCTCCTCCGACCACCCGAAGATGTTCTGATCGATGGGCCCGAACCCGAGCGCTGTGGGATCCATCTTCTTCTGGATGCCGTCGATGCCGGCGAGCAGCTGGGCCGCCAAGGCGAGGTAGACGTTGCAGGTGGCATCGGGGGGACGGAATTCGAAACGGGCCGTTTCGGGCTGATCCGCATACTTGGGCACGCGGATGGCCGCCGAGCGGTTGCCCAGGGAGAAGAAGGCGCTGATGGGGGCTTCGAAGCCGGGCACCAAGCGGCGGTAGCTGTTGGTGCTGGGGTTCGTGAGGGCCAGGAGGGCCGGGCCATGGGCGAGGATGCCGCCGATGTACCAGAGGGCCTCCTGGCTCATCTTCCCGTAGCCCTTTTCGTCGTAGAACAGGTTCTTGCCGCCCTTCATGAGCATCTGGTGGAAGTGCATGCCGCTGCCGGCTTCGCCGTAGAGGGGCTTGGGCATGAAGGTGGCCGTCTGGCCGCGGCGGTGGGCCACCATCTTCACGACGTACTTCACGATCTGGGTGGCGTCGCCGGCCTTCAGCAGGGGGAAGAGCGGCGTCTCGATCTCGCACTGGCCAGGGCCGCCGACCTCGTGGTGGTGGTACTTCACGTCAACGCCCATGCGCTCCATCTCCGCGCACATCTCGGCGCGCAGGTTGTAGAGCTGGTCCTTGGGCGCCATGGCGTGGTAGCCGCCGTGAAGGGGGATGAAGTGGCCGTGGCCGCCCTCGCCGCTGTGCCAGTCCGCCTCGCGGCTGTCGACGCGGTACGAGGCGCTGTTCACGCCATTCTCGTAGCTCACCTTGTCGAAGACGTAGAACTCGTACTCGGGGCCCCAGATGCTGGCGTCGGCGATGCCGGTCTCGCGCAGGTAGTCCTCGGCGCGGATGGCGATGTTGCGCGGATCCACGGGGAAGGGCGCCTTGGTGTCGGCCTCGTAGGCCGAGCAGATGAAGCCCAGCGTCGGCGTGTCCCAGAAGGGATCCATGAAGCCCGTGGCCAGATCGGGGATCAGCACCATGTCGCCGGACTTCACGGACTTCAGGCCCACGCTGGACCCATCGAAGCCCACGCCATCGCGCATGAGGGATTCGGTGAACTGGGAGGCGGGGATGCTGACGTGATGCCAGCGGCCCCAGAGGTCGCTGAAGATCAGATCGATCATGCGGACGGACTGGGCTTGGATGAAAAGCCGGGCCTGCTCGAAACCGTTGAACACGGGGCCTCCACGGGACCCGGTCATTCTAGATCGATAGATCGTCAAAGGTTGTGATCTGGCTCAAGACCCTTGACTCCTATCACCTGCCTCCCAGGATCCGCCCCGGCAGCAGGAACAGCCCCCGCACCAAGCCGAAGGCCCCCTCCACGGCAAAGCCAAGGATGCGGAAGGGCAGGAGCAGCAGCCAGATCAGCGGGTAGAGGAACAGCGCCACCAGGGCCAGGGGCCAGCAGATCACCAGCAGGATGAGCCAGAGCAGGAATGCGGCCATGGGAGCCTCCGGAGTCCAGGATCCGGCGCCGTGACCGATCAAGCTGGGAGATATCGGCGAGTGCGCCCCGGAAACCGGCGGATGGTCATTGCTATGATCCTTTCATTCATCCATCCAAGCGGAGTGCCCATGCCGAACGCTGCCGTTCTTCCGATCCTCGACCGCCGTGCCTTCCTGGGTGCCGGGTTGGCAACGGGTGCGGCTGTGCTCGTGGGAGGCGATCTGAAGTCCACGACTTCCAAGGGGCTGGTGCTGGAGGAAGCCACGGTGGAGGGCCTGCAGGCGGGGCTGGTGGCGGGACGCTGGACGTCGGCGGAGCTGGTGCGCCGCTACCAGGCGCGGATCCGGGCCCTGGATCAGGCTGGTCCCACTCTGAAGTCGGTGATTGAGCTCAATCCAGAGGCCCTGGCCATCGCGACATCCCTGGATGCCGAACGGAAGGCGGGTAAGCTGCGCGGGCCCCTGCACGGCCTGCCCGTGCTCATCAAGGACAACATCGACACCGCGGACCGCATGAAGACGACGGCGGGATCCCTGGCCCTGGCGGACGCGCCGCCTCCGAAGGAAGACGCGTTCATCGTGAAGCAGCTGCGCGAGGCGGGTGCGGTGATCCTTGGCAAAACGAACCTCAGCGAGTGGGCCAACCTGCGTTCCACGCGCAGCAGCAGTGGCTGGAGCGGACGCGGCGGGCAGACGCGCAATCCCTACGCGCTGGATCGCAGCCCCAGCGGATCCAGCTCCGGCTCGGGCGCCGCCGTCGCCGCCAGCCTATGCGCGGTGGCGGTGGGCACGGAGACCGATGGCTCGGTGGTGAGCCCCGCGAATTCCAACGGCCTGGTGGGGCTGAAACCCACCGTGGGCCTGGTGAGCCGCAGCGGCATCATTCCCATTTCGCACACCCAGGATACGGCCGGCCCCATGACGCGCACCGTTCGCGACGCCGCGATCCTGCTGGGGGTCCTCGCGGGCAGCGACCCGCGCGATCCCGCCACCCGCGAAGCGGATGCGCATCGCGACAAGGACTACACACGCTTCCTCGTGAAGGATGGCTTGAAGGGTGCGCGCCTCGGCCTCGTGAAGAACCTGATGGGCATCCACGCTCACGTCGACGCCGTGATCCAGCCCGCACTGGACCTGTTGAAGCGCCAGGGCGCGACGCTGGTGGAAGTGGAGCTGAAATCCGCCGCCTACGAAGACGCCGAACTGGAGGTGCTGCTCTACGAATTTAAGGCGGGCCTGAACGCCTACTTCGCCGGCCGCGGCGGAGCGGTGAAGGATCTGGCGGGGCTCATCGCCTTCGACGAGTCGCGGCGCGACGAGGAGATGCCCTTCTTCGGCCAGGAACTGGTTCTGCAGGCCCAGGCCAAGGGGCCACTCACGGATCCAGCCTACCGGGCGGCCCTGGAAACCTGCGCCCAGGCCCGGCGGGACATCCTGGGCCTGCTGGAGAAGCACCAGCTGCAGGCCCTCGTGGCGCCCACGGGCGGTCCGGCCTGGCTCATCGATCACGTGAACGGCGACAGTTTCGGCTTCAGTTTCTCCACCCCGGCCGCGGTGGCCGGATGTCCCCACCTCACGGTGCCTGCGGGCTTCGTCTTCGGCCTGCCCGTGGGGCTTTCCTTCGTGGGCGGCCCCTGGCAGGAAGGCGGCCTGCTGACCTTGGGTTACGCCTTCGAGCAGGCCACCCGGGCCCGGAGGGCGCCGCGGTTTGCCGCGGGTGCGGCCGTACCCCGTTGACAGGAAGGCCGCCAGCCCGCACCCTGAGCCCTTCTCACCAGGAGATTCCATGAATCGAACCCTGCTTGCCCTTCTTTTAACCGTGTCCGTGGCGTCCATGGCGCAGGAATCCAAGACCAAGCCCGCCGCCAAGCCTGCGCCCGCGGCGAAGCCCGCTCCGGCTGCCGCTCCCGCCAAGGCGGCTCCCGCGACCGCCATCGTCGCCAACAAGGACTCCAAGACCTACCATCGCGCCGACTGCAAGACCGCCGCGAAGATCAAGGACGCCAACAAGACGACCTTCGCCAGCGCTGCCGACGCGGAAAAGGCCGGCTTCAAGGCCTGCAAGATCTGTAAACCCTAATCCACCACCGCGACAACGAGGAGTTTTCCATGAAGATCCTGATGCCCCTGATTCTCGGCGCCTCCCTGGCGCTTTCCGCCCAGATCCCCACCAAGGAGGAACTGAAGGCCAAGGCCGATGCGGCCGTGGATGCGGGCAAGGCCAAGGCGGACGCGAAGGCCGAGCAGGCCAAGGCCAAGGCCGATCAGAAGGCCACGGACGCCAAGACCAAGGTCGATGCCAAGGCCGGCGGCGTGCCCGTGGCCGGCGATACGGTGAAGGCCGCCACGGCCAAGGGCGAAGCCAAGGCCAAGGCCGGTACCGACAAGGCCAAGGGCAAGACGAAGAAGGGCGCCGAAAAGGGCGCCACCAAGGCCAAGGCGATCACGGAAAAGGCCGCCAAGTAGAATCCGGGGGTTCCTCGCTACGCGAACACCCCCGGGACCCCCGCGCAAAAGCCCGGCGGAGCCGGGCTTTTGCTTGTTCTCAGATACGAAGGGCGCCCTACTGCTTCTTCGGGAACTGCCGCTCGTAGGCTTCCTGGGCGTATTCGCTGGGGGGCACGCCGAAGCGGCGCTTGAAGGCGCGGGTGAAGGCGCTGGCGTCGTAGAACCCGAGGATCTTGGCCACGTCACTGGGGCGTTCGCCGTTGGCCAGCAGCGTGACGGCGCGCTGCAGGCGTCGCTCGATGAGGTACTGGTGCGGCGTGGTGCTGGTGGCTTCGCGGAAGAGGCGGATGAAGTGGTCCGGCGTGCAGCGGGCCATGGTGGCCAGTTCGGGCACGCTGTTCTTCGATCCGAGGTGGACTTCCATGTGGTCCAGCACGAGCTGCAGGGTGGAGCGGTTCAGGCGGTAGGGGAAGCGGCCCCGGTCCTCCTTCTCCGTCAGGCGGGAGAGCTCCGCGCCGAGGAGGATGAGAAAGAGTTCCCGCGTCATGAGCTGCACGCCGTCGGGATTCGCCAGCTCCTGGGTGAAGATGCTGAAGAGCTGCTTGAGACTGAGGCTGCGCAGCACGGCGAAGCTGGATTCCTGCCACTTGCGGGGCGGGTGTTGCAGCGAGGACAGGAGCGGTTCGGGGAAGGGGCCTTCCATGAACAGCGCCGTGAAGCCGAAGGGCGTGTTGGCGTGGTGGCGCTTCAGCGTGTGGCCGAATCCCGGCAGCAGCAGGGCCAGGTCGCCGGAGCGGATGACACCTTCTTCGCGGTCTTCGCCCGTGCAGACGCGCACGGCATGGGTGGGCTGCAATAGCGTCCACGCGTCCCTGGCGGGCAGGAGCTTGCCGGGCACGGGGTCGCGCTTCAGCACGGCCAAGCGGAGCGGTCCGCTGGTGTAGGTTAGGAGGTTTTTGGCTTCTGGATCGCTCATGGCTCAGGAATAAACAGATATGCCTATCGAGGCGTTCCGGAAGGATGACAGGAAAAATCACCCCAAGGGCGTGAAAATTTCACACCCCGTCCGCATTGTGATCCCCGTCAGGCCCGGGCGAAGGCTTCCGCGAGGCTCCTGAAGATGCCCAGACCGCCTGTGGGCCCGAGTTTCGGGTCCACGGCCCTTTCGGGATGGGGCATCATGCCCAGCACATTTCCCTTGAGGTTCGTGATGCCCGCGATGCCGTTCACGGCACCGTTGGGCACGTGGGCCTCGCCGATTTCCCCGGCCGCCGAGCAGTAGCGGAAGGCGACGCCACCCCGGGCCTCCAGGTCCGCGAGTTCCTCGGGCTGAAGGGTGAAGTTGCCTTCGGCGTGGGCGATGGGCACACGGAACACGTCACCGGCCTTCATGGCGCGGGTGAAGGGCAGGTCGGCGCGCTCGACGCGCAGGTGGACGTCGGCGTGGATGAAGCGCAGGGATTCGTTGCGCAGCAGGGCGCCGGGCAGCAGCTGGGCCTCGCAAAGGATCTGGAAACCGTTGCAGACGCCGAGCACCAGGCCGCCGTTGTCGGCGTGCCGCTTCACGTCGGCCATGATGGGCGAGAGGGCCGCGATGGCGCCGCAGCGCAGGTAGTCGCCGTAGCTGAAGCCGCCGGGGATGATGACGAGTTCGGTGTTCTCAGGCAGGCGGGTTTCCTGATGCCAGACGGGGATCGTGTCCCAGCCCATCACCGTGCCGCAGGCGTGAAGGGCGTCGTGGTCGCAGTTGGATCCGGGAAAGACGGGAACGGCGACCCGCATCACAGAACCTCGATGGAGGCCTTCTCCATCACGGGGTTGACCAATAGCTTGTCGCACATGGCCTGGGCCTTCGCCTTCACGTCGGCGAGGTCGGTGCCGGGGACGTCCATTTCGATCAGGCGGCCGATGCGGACGTGGTCCACTTCGAACCCGAACCCGTGCAGGCCTTGTTCCACGGCCTTGCCCTGGGGATCCAGGATTCCGGGTTTCAACTGCACCGACACGCGCACCTTCATGGGGTCCTCCGGCCTTCATTCTACCTGAGCGGCCGCGGGACTGGCTCCGCAAGGTGAATGGCGAAGCCTGTATAAGCAAATGCTGATTCAAGAGAATAGAAGCCTAATGCCTGAAGTCACAACCGGGTTGGCAAGAAAAAAAGACCGATTCATCCTTTTTTATTCCTCGGTCCCAAAGGAGCCCCCATGCGCGATTTCCTTTCACGACGCGATTTCCTCCGGACCGGCGCCGCCGCAGGCGCCGTGGTGGGTGGTTTGACGGCCATCAACCCCCTGGAGGCAGGCGCCGCTCCCACCAAGGATGTAGCCTGGGAGAAGTCCGTCTGCCGTTTCTGCGGCACAGGCTGCGGCGTCATGGTGGGCACGCGGAACGGCAAGATCGTGGCCGTGCAGGGGGATGAAAAGAACCCCACCAACAAGGGCCTGCTTTGCATCAAGGGCTACAGCCTGCCGGGCATCGTCAGTGGCCAGGATCGCCTCACCTCGCCCATGATCCGCAAGGGCGGCAAGCTGGTGAAGGCCACCTGGGACGAGGCCTTGGATCTCGTGGCCAGGAAGTTCGGGGAGACTCTGAAGGCCCACGGGCCCGAGTCGGTCGCCATGTATGGCAGCGGCCAGTGGATGATCACGGACGGCTATGCGGCTTCCAAGTGGTTCCGGGCGGGCATGGGATCCAACAATGTCGAGGCCAACGCCCGGCTTTGCATGGCCTCGGCCGTCACGGGTTTCATGACCACCTTCGGAAGTGACGAGCCCATGGGCTGCTACGAGGATCTGGATCTCTGCGACGTGCTGGTGCTCTGGGGCAACAACATGGCGGAGAACCACCCGGTGCTCTTCAGTCGCGTGTTGGAGAACAAGCGCAAGAACCCGAAGATGCAGCTCATCGACCTGGCTACCCGGCGCACGCCCAGCACGGATGCGGCGGATCTCTACGTGGAATTCCAGCCCCAGACGGATCTCGCCCTGGCCAACGGCATCTGCCACCTGCTCATCAAGAAGGGCCTGGTGGACCGGGACTTCGTCGAGAAGCACGTGGTGTTCAAGAAGGGGAAGACGGGCATCGGCTATGGCCTGGAGGACAGGTTCAAGTTCGCCGACGAGGCCAAGCTCTCCACCTTTGATGAATTCACGACTTTCCTGGCGGACTACTCGCCCGACAAGGTGGAGAAGCTGACGGGTGTGCCCGTGGCCACCCTCGAACGCTTGGCCGATACCTTCGGCAATTCCAAGCTCAAGGTGATGTCGGTCTGGTGCATGGGCGTGAACCAGCACAGCCGCGGCACCTGGATGAACAACCTCATCTACAACGTCCACCTGCTCACGGGCCAGATCTGCAAGCCCGGCGCCACGCCCATGTCGCTCACGGGCCAGCCCTCCGCCTGCGGCACCGTGCGCGAAGTGGGCACCCTGGCCCATCGCCTTCCGGCCGACATGGTGGTGATGAATCCGGAGCACCGCGCCCTGGCCGCGAAGATCTGGAAGGTGCCCGTCGAGAAGCTGAATCCCAAGCCGGGCCTCAACACCGTTGAGATGTTCCGCGCCTTCGATCGCGGCGACATCAAGTGCCTGTGGATCCAGACCACCAATCCCTTCGTGTCCATGCCCAACCTCAACCGCTACCGAAAGGGCGCCAAGAAGGGAGAGGGCCGCTTCATTGTGGTGAGCGACGTCTATCCCACGGAGACCACCCAGTTCGCGGACGTGATCCTGCCCGCGGCCATGTGGGTGGAACGCGAAGGCATGTTCGGCAACACGGAACGCCGCACGCAGCAGTGGAACCAGCTGGCCACGCCGCCCAAGGGCTGCATGGCCGACGACTGGCAAATCCTGGAGGTGGCGCGGCGCATGGGCTACGGCCATCTGTTCCCCACCGATCCCAAGACCTATGTCCGCGAACTCTTCGAAGAATACCGCCAGTTCACGCTGGGCAATGGCAAGGACGTGGCCTCGTACGAGGACTTGAAGAGCCATCGCGGCCTGCGTTGGCCCGTGGTGAACGGCAAGGAGACGGCGCGCCGCTACGTCGAGGGTGAGGATCCCTATGTGAAGCCGGGTGAGGGCATCAAGTTCTACAAGAACAAGGCGGATGCCGGAAAGGCCGTGGTTTGGCTGCGCCCCTTCGAACCCGCCGCCGAGGCGCCGGACAAGGACTATCCCTTGTGGCTCAGCACGGGCCGCGTGATCGAGCACTGGCACACGGGCACCATGACCCGCCGCGTGCCGCAGCTGAACCGGGCCGTGCCGAAGGCCTTCGTGGAGGTGCATCCCGAGGACGCCAAGGCGCTTGGCATCCAGGATGGCCAGACGGTGCGCGTGGTCTCCCGGCGCGGCACCCTGGACCTGCCCGCGCGGATCGACGGCCGCTGCAAGGTCCAGAAGGGGCACTTGTTCATCCCCTTCTTCGATGAAAGCCTGCTGGCGAACCTCCTGACTTTGGATAGCTACTGTCCAATATCGGCCGAACCCGACTACAAGAAATGCTCGGCCCGGCTGGAGCGGGTGTGATGCGCGCCGCCCTGCTGATCGTCCTCTCCATCGCAGCCCTGGGCCTGGGCGCGGGCCCAGTGAAGCCCAAGGCCGCCTCCAAGCTTGAGCGGCAGATGACGCCTTACGCCCCGCCGGTCATTCCGCATCCCGTGGAGAAGGGCCAGGCCTGCACGGATTGCCATGGGGTGCCGGATTCCGGCGCCCCGGACCTGCCCCACCGCATGATCGCCAACTGCCGCGCCTGCCACATCGAGCAGCAGGCCGCGAAGCCCTTCCGGGGCAATGCCTTCAAGGCCGAGAAGGAGCTGCCTGGCCCCAACCGCGCCACCTTCCCGGGCGCGCCTCCCACCATCCCGCATCATGTCCACATGCGCGAAGTCTGCGTGGCCTGCCACGGCAAGGAACCCCGCCACGGCGCCAAGGCCCCCCATCCCGAGCGCGCTGCCTGCACCCAGTGCCACCTGCCGAGCGGGGCAGGGCAGTAAACAGACCTCCGCAAAAGCCAGGAAGAAAGGCCTGAAGGGCATTACGGCTTGTTTCGCGTCCTCGGGCCTACCTTCGTGTTCTTCGTGGAGGTTCTTGGCTTCTTCGTTTCCCCATTCCACCGATGGGCCTCGAGGTCGAGATTGCCCTTGTCATCCACCTCGATGCCTTCGTCGCGCAGGCGCCCGATCTGCTCGAAGGCGCCCCACCAGCGGCCGCGGCTGGGCACGTAGCCCTGCGTGTTGACCACGCGGTGCCAGGGCAGCTTCGTGCCTTCGGGCAGGCCCGAGAGCACCATGCCCACCTGCCTCGGCCGCTGCGGGAAACCCGCCAGGGCCGCCACCTGGCCGTACGAGGCCAGCTTGCCCTTGGGGATCTTCGCCACGATCGCCAGCACCAGCGTTCGGAAATCGGGCGCTGGATCGTTCTTCTCTGCGGGTTGCATGGACTTGGCCTTGGCCATTAGGCCTGCACGCCCGGCCGCTGATCGGCGGGCACACGGGACCCGAAGCCGCCTTCGTAGCTGTGCCAGTGGCCGAGGTCATCCTCGGGATAGGCCCAGCACCAATAACCATCGCCCGAATCGAAGTCCACGAGCCAGAGGCCCTTCACTTCGGCCTCCAGATCCTGCATGCTCTGCTGCCAGCTCTGCACGAGGATCTGCAGCCGATCCCGGAGCGCCTCGGCGCGGGCCTCATCATTGGCCTCTTCCGCTTCGTTCAATTCCTCGGCAAGGCTCGCGGCGAGTGTGTAGACAGGTCCCGTGGTGGCCTTCACCTGGGGCATCATGGCCCGCGCTTCGTCCAGGGTGAAAATGCGGCCCATGGTGCCTCCGTTGCTCCATGATAAACCCATGCGGTTCGTGCCCCTGATTTCGTCCCATTCCGATCCAACGCCCTGGCTCTCCCTGGGGCCCCTCATGCTCCGGTGGGAGGGCGGCCTGCATGCGCAGTGGCCCTCGGCCGTGCGGCGTGGGCTGGCCGTGCATGCTGTCCACCTGCCCGGCGAAGCGCCGGTGGAGGAGGGCATGGAGGTGCTGCGCCACGGCCTAGGTGCGGATTTCCTCGTCATCCCCGTGGGTCGCCCGCAGACCCGCGAAGCCGGATTCAGGATCCTGGGACAGCTGGAAACGCTGTTGGAAGCCACCTCGGGTCGCGGCATCAAGCTGGCGCTGCGCCTGGAACCCGGTGCCGAATCCGCTATGCTGGACCTGCTCCGGCAGGCCCATGGAGAGGCCGTGGGATTCTGCTGGCATCCCGGCATCTTGGATGCCGAACCCCTCGCCGATCGGCTCTGGTGCGGCGTCTGCGAACCCGGGACAGACCTGCGTCCCCTGCAGGCCCTGGGCTACCGGTGGGACATGGCCCTGGCCGCCGAGGATCCGCAGACGTTTCGCAGCGAGGCCGCAGCGCTGGAGGCCGCCCATCCGCCCGTGCTGTTTCCCGCTGAAATGCCGACGACCGCCCTCGGAAGGCCCGTGGTGCCTGACGACAGCCTGGTCTTCGGTCAGCACCTGAACCCCGAAAGTCGGCGGGGGCATTCATGAATCGGACTCTGCTTGTGATCGCCGGCGAGGATTCCGGCGATCTCCACGGTGCCGAGCTGCTGCGCGAACTCAAGGCCCGCCGCCCGGACCTGCGCATCGTCGGTGTCGGCGGCCCGCGCATGACGCCCTACCTGGATCGCAAGTTGGCGGACGTAAAAGATCTCGCCGTCGTGGGCTTCATCGAGGTCATCAAGCATCTGCCCCAGCTGAACCGGCTCAAGCAGGCGATCCTCGCCGCCGCGAAGGAGGAGGCCATCTCCGGCGCCCTGCTCATCGACTACCCGGGCTTCAACCTGAGCCTGGCCGCGTCTCTCCGCAAACAGATGCCCGGCGTGAAGCTGCACCAGTACGTGTGCCCCCAGGTCTGGGCCTGGAAGAAGGGGCGCATTCCCAAATTGGGCACCCTGCTGGACACGCTCTACTGCCTCTTCGATTTCGAACCGGAGCTTTTCCAGGGCTATCCCGTGGACGCCAGGTTCGTGGGGCACCCCCTCGTGGAAGTGGTGAAGCCCGAATGCGGGCGCGAGGCCTTCTTCACCGAAACGGGTCTGGATCCTTCGAAGCCGCTGGTGGCGCTGCTGCCGGGGAGCCGTACGGGGGAGATCCAGCGCCTGCTGCCACCCATGGCGGCCCTGGCCCACCGCTGGCGACGGGAGCGGCCCGAGATCCAGTGGGTGTTGCCGGTGGCGACGACCCTGGATCCGGCTTTCGTGCGGTCCTACCTCGGGGAGGCTCCCGTGACCCTGGTCCAGGGGCGCACCTACGCGGCCCGGGCCTATGCGGACGCCGCCCTGGTGGCCTCGGGCACGGCCACCCTGGAGACCGCCCTGCTGGGAACCCCCTTCGCCATCGTCTACAAGCTGAATGGCCTCACGTACCAGCTCGCCAAGCGCATCGTGAAGGTGCCCCACTTCGGCCTCGCCAACGTGGTGTCCCGCCGCGAGGTGGCTCCGGAACTGCTGCAGGACGACGTCCAGCCCGAACGGCTGGCGCTTGAACTGAGCCGCCTGCTGGATCCGGACCAGGCCCGGCGCATCCGGGCCGACCTGGGAGAGGTGCGGGGGCACCTCGGCGAACCCGGCGCCGCGGGGCGCGTGGCCGAGGACCTGCTGAAAAAGCTCTGATTTCGCAATGCGGGATCAACGTTATGCTCCATCCGACCATCTAAATAAACGGAGGTGCCCATGTTGACCCTGCTGCTCGCCGTTCCCGCACTGGTCGCCCAAGCTCCCGCGGTGCCGCTTCCAGAACTGGAGGCCAAGGATCTCGCCGCCGCGCCCAGAGGTCCCATGACACCTCAGGGCCGTGATGCGGGCGCGGATCGGGACATCATGGGACAGGCCCGCATGGTGGCTCGGAGAGGGCCTTCCATTCCGGCGCTTCAATTACCCGCCGGAAGTTGCCGCGTGAAGGACAAGGTGCCGAACATCAGCGGATGGCGTGCCTATGCCATTGAGGTACCCGGGGGCGGAAGCGTGAAGGTGCATGTGGTGGAAGGCCGGAAGGCCTGGTTCCGTGTGCTGGGGGTGAACGCCTGGGGCCGCCTGGAAGAAGGCCTGCTGCAGAACCGCATCCCCACCGGTGAGCCCATGGCCACCTACAAGAACCCGGCGAAGGAGGCGCGCACCGTCTACTTCATCGTGGACAGCCTGGATGAAAACATGATCGGCGATCCCTTCACGGTGGAAGTCACTCGCCAGTAGCGGTTTCCACGGGCGGGGCGGCTGATTCGGCGGGCATCCGCTGGGGCAGGGCGTCCCGGAAGGCCTTGCGAAGGGAGGATGGCGCCGTGCGCCAGGCCTTCCAGGCCTTGGCGCGACTCGGGTAGGTGCCATAGCAGGCCTGCCAGAATCGCAGGCCATCCTTTCGCAGGAAGGGCAGCACGAGGACTTCGCTGGCCTTGGGTCCCGCGGCCCGTGCCACGGTGCGAAGGCCATCGGCGCGGCCCGACACCACCAGGCGCAGGGTCCAGGAGCCTTCGGGGGCGGCCCCGCGCTTGGTCTCACCCCAATGCAGGGCTTCGGTCACGTCCATGCGGTCCAGGGGCTTGGCGGCCTCCTCGGCGCTTTCCAGATCCTTTTCCGTGAGCACGCGCCGCGGCGCTTCCACGCGCACCTCCACGCTGCGGGAGGATCCGCCCATGAGGTTGCTCACGCTGAGCGTGTAGACCGTGGTCTTGTCGGGCACGACGGCGATGCTGGACTGGCCGTCCAGCTCGAGGCCGCCGGGTTCCAGGCGCACCCGGGCATTGCCCTGGCAGAGCCAGCGGAGGTCCACCTGTTCGCCGGGCTTCACGACGGCGCGGCTCGCTTCGAAGGTGCACACGGAGGCCGGGGCCGGCAGGGCGGCCGCCAGGTGCCCCAGCACCGAGACTTCGACGGTGCGGCTCTGGCCGCCGGCGGCGTTGTTGGCGGTGATGGTGTAGCGGGTGCTCTCCAAAGGTGTGACGGTGACTTCGCTCTTGCCGTCCAGTTCGAGGCCGCCGGGCTCCAGGCGCACCTTGGCGCTGCCCGCGCATTCCCAGCGCAGCACGACGGGTTCGCCGGGCAGCACGGCCTTGGTGCTGGCCTCGAAGGCGCAGATGCGGGCCGGATCGCCCAGGGCCATGCCTGGCGTCACGCGCACGTCCGCATGCCCCAGTTCAGCCCCGCCGGGCCGCCCATCGAAGACGCGGTACGTGGTCGTGTAGGCCGGGCGCAGCGTCACCTGGTACTTCCCCGGCAGCACCATGCCGCCCGGTTCCAGACGGATCTGCGGAATCTGCGGGAAGGCCCAGGTCAGCAGCACCGAATCGCCGGGGCGGACCTCCCTGGGCTCGGCCGTCACCGCGGTCATCATGCCGCCTGCCGGGGCGACGGGGGCCGGGGCTTGGGCGACGAGGGCGGCCAGGGGAAGGAGGGGAAGCATCCTGCGAGTGTACGCGCTCAGTTGCCCAGGTAGGTGAACCAGAAGCGCACGCCGAGGTAGGGCCCGTCGAAACCCTCGGGCAGGTGCTGCAGGGGCGCCGAGCGCAGCACGGCCATGCGGGCGCTTTCGTCCATGGCGGCGTTGCCGCTGGGGATCTCGACGCGCACGCGATCGAGGCTGCCGTCCTTGGCGATGCGGAAGTAGATCTGCACGCGGCCCTGGGTGCTGGAGACGCGGTTCCAGTTCGAGGTGATGCGGGTCTGCACCTGCTGCAGGTACCAGGTGTAGGGGAAGTCGCCATCGACGCCGCCCACCAGGCCCACGCCGCCCTGCACGCCCGAGGTGGGATTGAGGCCCGGGATGCCGCTGCCCGTGCCGAAGGCCGCGCCGTTGCCCGCGCCCACGGCGCCGGCCACGGGGTTCGTGGCGGCGGTCTTGCCTTTGGCCGTGGTGGTTCCGGTGCCCTGGCTCGCCGCATCCTTGTTGTCACCCTTGGCCGCAGCCTTGGTGGTCTTCGTCGCGAAGGGATCGGGGGCCGTGGCCGAGGGGGCAGTCTCTCGCACGGGCGCCACGTCCTCCACGCGCCGCAGGCGCTCGCCGGACTTGCCGATTTCCTGGGCCTCGGAGCCGCCGGAGGCACCGGCCATGGCGGCGGGCAGGTTCACCCAGGTGATCTTCGCCTCCTCGGGCTTGTCAGAGGCTCCGCCCCGGGGCCAGAAGAAGAGCAGGCCCAGGGCCAGGTGCAGGCCCAGGCTCAGGGCCAGGCCCGGCGCCCAGCGGAGCTCGCCGAGGTGGGCGCGGCTGCGGAGGTAGGCTTGGAGGTCCTGGCTCATTTCGCGGCGGCGAGGTCGATGGGGGGCGCCGCGGGCGCGGCGGCTGTGACAAAGCCCACCTGGGTGAATCCGGCCTCGCGGATGGCGTCCACCACCTGGATGACGCGGCCATAGGGCACGTTGTGATCCGCGCGCACGAGCACGGGGCGCTTGCCGCCGCTCTGGGCCTTGGCCTTCAGCTGGTTGGCGAGCACGGGCAGGGGCATGAAGGCCTGACCGAACTGCAGCCGCCCGTCGAAAGTGACCGACACCGTGAGGGCCTCGCTTTCCAGATTGCGGCCCGTGCGGCTCTCGGGAAGTTTCACGTCCACGCCCGTCGTCATCATGGGCGCCGCGATCATGAAGATGATCAGCAGCACCAGCATCACGTCGATGAGCGGCGTCATGTTGATGTCCGCCATCGCGCCGCGCCTGGATCCGGGGGTGAAGGCCATGGGTCTCCTGCTCTGAAGGTTCTAGTCTAGCGCGGGACGCGGCCGGAGCCGGAGCCCGTCCGGGGAGATCGGAGGCTCCCGGGAACGGGCTTGATTCAACGGGGGAGAGGGCGCATGTTGGCCGGAGCCGGCGGCCCCGGGCCCGGGGCGCCTGCCACCAGGATCGGGAGGTTCCATGCCGGCACAGACGCTCACCATCCTGCTCGCGGGCGGAAGCGGGTCGCGGCTGCAACCCCTGACGGCGGACCGCGCCAAGCCGGCCGTGCCCTTTGGCGGCAAGTACCGGGTGATCGATTTCACGCTCTCCAACTGCCTCCACTCGGGGCTGCGCCGCATCCTGGTGCTGACCCAGTACAAATCCCATTCCCTGCACAAGCACCTCCGGGATGGCTGGGCCATCTTCAATCCCGAATGCGGCGAGTACATCACCGAGGTGCCGCCCCAGATGCGCACGGGAGCCTCCTGGTACACGGGCACGGCGGATGCGATCGGTCAGAACCTCTTCCTGCTGGAGCGCAACAGCGCCGACAAGGTGCTGATCCTGGCGGCCGACCACATCTACCGCATGGACTACGCGGCCCTCCTTGCGGCCCACGACGAGAAGGCCGCCGACCTGACCATCGCCTGCATGAAGGTGCCCCTCGAGGAGGCCAGCGCCTTCGGCGTCATGGCCATCGACGAAGAATCGCGCATCGTCGAGTTCCAGGAAAAGCCCGACCACCCCAAGCCCATGCCGGACGATCCGCAGACGGCCCTCGTCTCCATGGGCATCTATGTGTTCCCGAAGGGGCTCCTCATCGAGGCCCTGCGTGAGGACAGCGCCAGGTCCGCCTCCAGCCATGATTTCGGCAAGGACCTCATCCCCCGCATGATCGCCAGCCACCGCGTCTACGCCTACGAGTTCGGCGGCTCCCGGGGCCGCGTCACGCCGGACCGCTACTGGCGGGATGTGGGCAGCATCGACGCCTACTACGAGGCGAACATGGACCTGCTCAAGCCCGTGCCGCCCCTGGACCTCTACCAGCGGGACTGGGCCATCCGCACCTACCACGGCCAGAACCCGCCTGCCCGCATGGTGCCCGGCGCGAGCGGGCGGGACGGCCTGATGACCAATTCCATCATGGGCGCCGGCACGGTCATCGTCGGGGGCGCCGTGCGCCATTCCATCTTGGCTTCCCGCGTCCACGTCCGCGAGGAGGCGGAGGTGGAAGACGCCATCCTCTTCGACCATGTGGTCGTGGGCGAGGGGGCGAAGGTGCGCCGCTGCATCGTGGACAAGCACGTGGTCATCCCGCCCGGCGAGACCATCGGCCTGGATGAGGAGAAGGACGCGCGGCGCTTCACCCGTTCCAGCAAGGGCATCGTCGTCGTGCCCGAGGCCTACAAATTCTGAATCAGGGCGTCGTGTACGTGACGCGCTGCAGGGTGCCACCGCCGCCCCGGCCGAGGACGAGGACCGAGCCGTCCGGTGCCACGCGGAGGTCCACGGGGCTGGAGAAGCCCGTCAGCCAATCGCTCACGAGGCCCGTGGCGGGATCCAGCCGGCGGAGCCATCCGCCGCAGTAGTCCATGAACAGGTACTGGTGCAGGAAGGCGGCGGGGAAGGTCGGCGTGGCGGGATCGTAGAAATCGCCGCCTACGATGGCGCAGCCGTTCACGTCGTTAAGGCCATGCTGATAGGTGTAGATCGGAGATACGTAGGCCGGATTGGAGGTCATGCCCTCGGTGGCGGGCCAGCCGTAGTTCGCGCCGGCTTGGCCCTTGTTGATCTCCTCCCAGGTGTCCTGGCCCACGTCGTTGATGAGCAGGAGGCCGGTGCCTGGCTGGAAGGCGAAGGTGTAGGGATTCCGCAGACCCAGGGCCCAGATGAGCCGGTTCTTGCCCGAGGTCTGGGCCAGTAGGGGATTGTCGGCGGGCACGCTGCCATCGGGGTTGATCCGGAGCAGCTTTCCCAGCAGGTTGCTGAGAGTCTGGGCGTTGCTGCCGGTGGCGTTCTCACCGACGCCGACATAGAGCTTTCCGTCGGGCCCGAAATGCAGGCCCCCGCCATTGTGGTTGGTGGCCGAGCTCAGGTTGTCCAGATCCAGCAGGACGACCTCGCTGCCCGGTTGGGCCTGATCCCCCGAGGCCGTGAAGCGGCTCAGCCGGTTGTGCACCGCCGGCGTGGGGGCGGTGTAGTAGACGTAGACATAGCCGTTGGTGGCGAAGGCCGGATCCACGGTCACGCCGATGAGTCCGCGTTCGCCGGAGGCGCTCACGGGCACAGTGAGGAAGGGCGTGGCCAGGAGGGTGCCGCCTTTCACCACGCGCAGGGTGCCGCCCTGTTCACAGACCAGGATGCGGCCGTCGGGGACCAGGGCCATGGCCGTGGGCTGGGCGAGCCCTGAGACGACGGTGGCCACGGAGAACTGACCGCCCGTGGGGGGTGGTGGTGGCGGAGGGGCAGGCGAGTTGGTGTGGTTGCCACCTCCGCAGGCGAGCAGAGCGGCCAGAAGGAGCGGAGCCATTCCAAGACGCATGAGCCCTCCCGGGGTGCAGCCTTGGATGCTTCCAACGGGGGATTGATTCCCGGAAAACGGTCTTCGAGGGCTGTTTCCGAGGGCGCTAATCCGTTTGGATTAGAGCTGGACTGGCTCGACGGCGTATCGCCCCTTGGCGTCCCGGCTCACAGTGCCCGCGGGGATCTCGGGATCGTGCTCGAAGACGCACACGGTGTCCGTGCCGGCGACTTCGGCGAGGAGCTTCAGGCGCTCGTCTACGCAGGTGACCACGTCCAGGTCGTAGCCCATGACCCAGGCGGGCTGGATGTGGCGGGCCGTGGGGATGAGGTCGGCCAGGTAGACGAGGCGCCGACCGCCCCCTTCGATCACGACGTTCTGCAGGCCCTCGATGTGGCCCGGGGCGGGACGCACAGAGATGCCCGGCAGGATCTCGGCGATGCCGTCCACGGTGTCGAGGAGACCCGCGGCCTCCAGGGGCTCCCAGGTCTTGGGCAGGTAGCTGGCCTTCACGCGCAGGTGGGGGTGTTTGGCATCCGCGAGATCCTTCGCCTGCACCAGGTAGCGCGCATTCGGGAAGCTGGGGACGGGGTTCCCAGTTGCATCGAAACGCGTGCTGCCACCCGCATGGTCGAAGTGGAGGTGGGTGAGGATGCAGAGGGTGATGTCTTCGGGCTTCACACCGAGTTTCGCGAGGTTGGCGTCCAACACGCCGCGGCCTTCGAATTTGAAGCGCGCCATGAAGTCGTCGGTCTCCTTGTCGCCGTTGCCGTTGTCCACGAGGATGACGTGCCGCTTGCCGCCGACCTCGCCGCGGATCAGCAGGCAGTTGGTGGCCATGAGGATCTGGTTCTCCTCGTCGGCGGGATAGATCTTGTTCCACACGACCTTGGGCACCGTGCCGAACATGGCACCGCCATCCAGCCGGAACGTGCCGCCGCTGACGATCTGGACATCCCAGGGACCGAACTGCATGGGGACCTCGGAGAGGAAGGATTCACCACGGAGGCACGGAGAGCACGGAAGGATCACGGGGAAGATGGCGAACCGGTTTCTCCGTGTGCTTTTCTCCGCGCCCTCCGTGTCTCCGTGGTGGGTCAGTTAGAAGGCCAGCACCTTCCGCGCCGCGGCCAGCACCTTGTCGGCGTTGGGCAGGGTGGCGCGTTCGAGGATGCGGTTGAAGCCCACGGGCGTGAATTCGGAGCCCACGCGCTCGACGGGGGCGTCGAGCCAGGGGAAGCATTCCGAGGCGGCGATGGCGGCCAGTTCTCCGCCGAAACCGCCGAAGACCTTGTCCTCGTGCGCGATGAGCACGCGGTGGGTCTTCTTCACGGACTTCACGATGGCGTCGGTGTCGAGGGGGCTCAGGCTGCGAAGGTCGACGACCTCCGCCGACTTGCCTTCCTTCTCCAGCTTGGCCGCGGCTTCCAGCGCGAAGTGCACGGGTGTACCGTAGGCGAGGATGGTGAGGTCGGTGCCTTCGCGGCGGACGCGGGCCTTGCCGAAGGGCACGGCGAAGTCCGGCGGCACGACTGCGTGGGCCATCTTCGCGTTGTAGAGGAATTTCGGCTCGAGGTAGAGGGTGGTGCCGCGGCTGCGCATGGCGGTGCGCAGCAGGCCCGCCGCGTCATCGGCGAAGGCGGGCACCACCACGCGGATGCCCGGCAGGGTGGTGAGCCAGCCTTCCACATTTTGCGAGTGGTAGAGGCCGCCACCGATGTAGCCGCCGGAGGCGATGCGGATGGTGATGTTGGGCGAGAACTGGCCGTTGCTGCGCCAGTAGTCGTGGCTCGTTTCCACGATCTGCTCGGCGGCAGGCCAGATGTAGTCGGCGAATTCGGCGCCTTCGACCACCACGCGGATCTTGTCGTCGAGGCGCGAGAAGCCGTTGGCGGTGCCGACGATGAAGTCCTCCGCGATGGGCGCGTTGAAGACGCGCTTCTCGCCGAACTCCTGCTGCAGGCCCTTCGACACGTTGAAGATGCCGCCCTTCTCCTTGTTGGCCATGTCCTGGCCCCAGATGAAGGTGTCGGGGTTGTGGCGGAATTCTTCCTTGAGCGTCTGGTTCAGGGCCGCGATGAGGCTGAGGCTGTCGCCGCTGGCCTGGTGGGTGCCCTCTGGGTACTGCGTGGAGACCCAACCTTCCGGAATGACGAAATCATGGATGCTGGCCGGTTCCGGATTGGGCGCGGCCATGGCCTTGTCGTGGGCCGCCAGGTAGCGGGCCTGGTTGTCGATCTCGATGGCCTTGAGCTCTTCCTCGCTGAGGCCGTTCTCCAGGCAGTAGGCGCGGAACTTCGGCAGGGGATCCTTGGCCTTGGCCTCGGCGCGCTCGGCGTCATCGCGGTAGAGTTCGTGGCGGTCCGAGTTGGAGTGGCTGCCGATGCGCACGCAGGTCGCATAGACCATGGCCGGGCCCTTGCCCGTGCGGACGTAGGCCAGGGCTTCTTCCATGGCGCGCATGGAATCGGGGAAGTCGAGGCCGTCGCACTTGATGATCTTCAGGTTGGGGAAGCCGCTGAAGTTGTCGCAGATGTGCTCGTTGGCGCTCTGATCGCGCTTGGGCACGGAGATGCCGTAGCCGTTGTCCTGGATGATGAACACCACCGGCAGCTGTTCGCGGTCGGCGCCGTTGATGCTTTCGAAGCAGTAGCCCTCGGAGAGGGAGGATTCGCCCTGGCTGGTGAACACGATGGAATCACGGCCGTAATACTTGATGGCGCGGGCGAGGCCCACTGCGTGCTGTGTGTGGTTGCCCGTGAGGCTGGACACATTCTGGATGCCGATGGAGGGCTTCCCGAAATGGTTGCTCATGTGACGCCCGGCGCCGGCGGCATCCGTGGCTTTCGAAATGCCGTTGAGCAGAATTTCTTCGGGGGTGAGGCCCGCCGCGAGGCAGGTCAGGAGGTCGCGGTAGTAGGGGAAGAGGAAATCGCGGCCCGCGCGGAAAGCGAGGCCCGCCGCCAGCTGGATGCCGTCATGCCCCGCGCAGGGCGCGTGATAGGACCAGCCGATGGCCTGCTTCAAGTAGTTCGGCGCCTTGTCGTCCAGCAGGCGTCCGAGGTGCATCAGCTCATACCAGTGGCAGAGATCCTCGCGACTGGGGGCATTGGAGCCATCCAGTGCGTTCAGGGCCGCTTTCACCAGGGTCGGAGTGTCCAACATCCACCTCCAAAAGGCCGGACTTCAACCGGCTGTACCAGAGCTTTTCATCATCCCACGGACGACGATGATGAGCCAGCAATGAGGTCGGGAGATCCGCTTCAGCCGCGGCTCCAGACGAGCGGGACCTTCTCCCGATTGGCGTCAGTGAAGGCTTTGGCGACGTGTCGCAAAGTCGACTTCAAGGTCATGTCCTTTCCGTCCGGAAGCCAGAGGGCGGCCCCGGTCGGATGGTCTCCGAGGATGCCGCGCAGGCGCGTGAGCAGGACTTCCGCGCCCGAATCGCTGGTGTGGGGCATGAGCAGCAGGTACTGATCGCTGGAGAGTTCGACGAGGAGATCCTCACCGCGCAGGTGAGTCGAAGCCGCGGCCAGCTTGCCCTTGGTGCCACTCACCATGGGCTGCGACCACAGCGCGAGGGCCATGGGTTCCCGCCGCCGGCGCGCCATGAAGAGCGCGGAGCGCAGCCAGATCTCGAGGTAGCGACGATTGGGAAGGCCCGAGCGCGCGCTCTGCAGGGCGCTGTCTTCGACGATGGCGCTGCTGAGTTCCAGGGCGTCCAGGGCAGCCTGGAGTTCCTGCTTGAGGTTCTCGGATTCCAGGGTCCGCGCGATGAGGTGCCCCATGGTCTTGAGCAGGGCCAGCTCCGCGCGGGTGAAGGGGTGGGCCGCATGGTGCTGCACGCAGAGCGTTCCCAGCACCTGGTCCTTCACCTTCAGGGCCACGCCGGCGTAGGCGTGGAGGCCGAGTTCCACGCAGCCCGTGGATTTGCGCCACCGCGGATCCGCGGCGGCGTCCCGGATGGTGAGCGTGCGTTCGGGATGGGCGATGACGAGCGGGCAGAATCCCTTTTCTGGCGATTCGAAGATGCCGTTCGTATCCGTGCGGCGGGAGGAAGCCCACCAGACCACCTCATGACCCAGCGCGGTGACCCGCGTCAGCAGCGCCTGATCCACGCGCAGGGCCTGCACGAGCAACGCGAGACCCTGCTCGAAGAGCTTCGCGGCGTCCGTGCGGCTGTCCTGTAGCAGGTCCGACAGGGCCGACAGGTGGTCCGAGGTGCCGCTACGACGCTTGACGGGCTTGGCCACGACCACGCGAGCTCCAGAGGTTTGTTCTAGGTTGCCGGTCTTTTGCGGAGGCGCAAGCCCTATCCGATGAAGCCAAGGGGTTTGGAACGTTTTAGGGGATTCCTACCAACTGACCACGCGAAGGCTTGGACTGATTTCCTCCTGCAGCAACCCCTCGATGTAGCGCAGGGTGCCGCTGGTGGAGGAGGGGCAGGAGCCGCAGGCACCGTGGTAGCTGATCTGCAGGGTCTGGCCGTCGAAGGAGATCACCTCCAGGCCGCCGCCATCGCCGGCGAGGCCTGGGCGGATGCGGGTGTCCAGCAGGTGGTTGATGCGCTCCAGGGTGGCGTCAGCGTCCCCCGAAAGCTGGGCCGCCGTGTCGCCCGTCTCGTTCTCGGGCAGCTTGAGATCCTCGATGGCCTCGCAGATGGGATCGATGAGATCGCTCCACTCCGCCGAAGGCTCCTTGTTTACGGTGACGAAGCGGTCCATGTAGAACACGGAGGTGACCTTGCCCAAGCCGAAGAGGCAGGAGCCCAGCGGGTCGCCCACCGCCGCGCCGAAATCCTTGAACGAGCGCGAACCCGCCTTGAGGATGGCCGGGTGCACCAGGAACTTCAGGGCATCCGGATTGGGGGTGGGTTCGATGTTGATGACCTTGGGCATGGCGGTCTCCCGATAAAGTTTACCAAATTCGTCAGGATTTTCGAGGGGCCATACTTGGAATCGGAGATTCCATGACACGATCCGGGGTTCTGCTGAGGGTTGCCAGCGGCAGGGGAGACGTCTGGCCCGAGGGCGAGGCCCCGTGATTACCCCGGGCCCCGCCGGCGCCTCCCTCATGGATCCGGGGAAACCTCTCATCCTCGTGACGGGGGCCACGGGCTATATCGGAGGCAGGCTGGTGCCGCGCCTTCTGGCGGCTGGGCACCGGGTGCGCTGCCTGGCCCGCAACCCGGAACGCCTGGCGGGCCGGCCCTGGCCCGGCGTCGAGAAGGTCCAGGGCGATGTCTCCGATCCCGAGGCCCTGGCGGCCGCGCTTCGGGGCGTGGCCCAGGCCTACTACCTGGTGCACGCCATGGGCGAGGACCGTCCCGACTTCCGGGGCCGGGATCTGCGCCAGGCCACGACCTTCGCCGAGGCCTGCGCCAGGGCCGGCGTGCGCCGGATCATCTACCTGGGTGGCCTGGGGGATCCCACGCGGCACCGCAGCGACCACCTGGCCAGCCGCCAGGAAGTGGGGGCCGCGCTGGGATCTTCGGGTGTGCCGGTGCTGGAATTCCGGGCCGCCGTGATCGTGGGTAGCGGCAGCGCCAGCTTCGAGATGCTGCGCCACCTCACGGAACGCCTGCCCTTCATGATCACGCCCCGCTGGGTGAAGACCCGCTGCCAGCCCATCGGCGTGCGCGACGTGCTGGCCTACCTCACCGAGGCCCTCGAACATCCCGATCTGAGTGGCATCTATGAGGTGGGCGGCGGTGATGTGCTCGACTACCGGGACATGATGCTGGCCTACGCCCAGGCCCGGGGGCTGCGCCGGGTCATCCTGCCCATGCGGGTGCCCTTTCCGATCCTGTCGGCCATCTGGGTGGAGCTGGTGACGCCGCTTCCCATGGCCCTGGCGAAGCCCCTGGTGGAGGGGATGACGACCGAAGTGGTGGTGCGCGATCCCCGCGCGCTGGAGGCCTTCCGTGTGCGGCCCATGGTCTACCGGGAGGCCCTCGAACTGGCCCTGCGGCGCCTGGACGAGGATGCGGTGGAGACCACCTGGGCTTCCAGCCTCGCCGGCGAGCCCGAGGGGCGGGCCCTGGGGGCCTACGAAGGCATGCTGCTGGAGCGCCACGCCCTGCACGTGCGGGCCCGTCCCGGGACCATCTTCCAGGCCTTCTGCGCCCTGGGCGGCGAAAGCGGATGGCCCGCAGGCAACTGGCTCTGGCAGCTCCGGGGGACCCTCGACCGGGCGCTGGGCGGGAAGGGCATGCGCCGGGGCAGGCGGCATCCGCGCGAACTCCGCGTGGGGGATCCGGTGGATTTTTGGCGGGTCGAAGCCCTGGAACCCGACCGGCTGCTGCGCCTGCGTTCCGAAATGAAACTGGATGGCCACGCCTGGCTGCAGTTCACCGTCCGGCCCGAAGGCACCGGCTCGCGGCTCGAGCAGACGGCTTTCTTCGAACCGCACGGCCTGCTGGGATTGCTCTACTGGTACGCCGTCCTGCCCTTCCACTGGTTCGTCTTCCCGGGCCTGATCCGCGCGCTCAAACGACGCGCCGAGGCCTCCGTGACAGAATCGAGGCGAGGACGGTGATCATGTTCGACGCGCAACGGGATGCATGTGTGGCTGCGGCCGAGGCCGGCGGCAAGGTGCTGCTGGGGTATTTCCGGAAACTCGAGCCCGGCATGATCAACGAAAAGACCAAGAACGACTTCGTGAGCGATGCGGACCGCGCCTCCGAAGCCGCCATCCGCGCCGAGCTGGAATTCCGCTTTCCCCAGTACGGCTTCCTCGGCGAGGAGTCCGGGAGTTCGGGCAGCGCCGAGATCCGCTGGATCGTCGATCCCCTCGACGGCACGCTGAACTTCGTCCAGGGCTTTCCCCACTGGTGCGTCTCCGTGGCCCTGTGGGACGCGGAAGGCCCCGTGGCGGGCTGCGTGCTCGATCCCCTGCGCGGAGATTGTTTCGTGGCCGTGCGGGGCATGGGCGCCACCTGGAACGGCAAGCCCATGCGCGTGTCGCAGCAGGGAGGCCTGGACGGCGCCTATCTCGCCACGGGCTTCGCCTATCAGCTGGGGGACCGCTGGCCGAAGTTCAACGAAGCCCTGGGCCGGGTCTTCCCCCGCGCCATGGGCATCCGCCGTGCCGGCAGCGCCGCGCTGGACCTGGCCCACACGGCCTGCGGCATCTTCGATGGTTACTTCGAGCTGGGCCTCCAGCCCTGGGACATGGCCGCGGGCGTACTGCTCCTGCAGGAGGCCGGCGGCTGCATCACGGATTGGGAAGGCGGACAGACCTGGTTCAACACCGGCAGCGTGGTGACGGGCACCCGGGGCGTCGTTCAGGACCTACTGGGATGCACGAAGGAGCATGGGGCGAGCTGACCCGAGGCTCTGGGTGCGGCCGGCGCGTCGCACGACGGCCAAGCGTTAGCGCGCCATTCTCAGGTCTGCGGCTCCATCGGCTCGACGGTGTGAAGGTTTGAGTCGTTCGGAAAAGAAACGGAATTCATGAAGCGGAGGAGAACTGAGGTGCGGAGGAAAGCGGAGAGGTTGGATGGCTCCTCTTCTCCGCTTCCACCATTCCTTTCGCGGGCTGAAGCGCTCTGCTAGTTCACGCGCTTGGATGTGAGTACGACAACGACGCCATGGTCCTTCACGACCGACGTTCCGACGACTACTTTTTCACCTTCACGAAGGGAGAGGGGTGTATTGAACTTGGCCAATGTGCCCGCGACGTTGACCATTTCCTCCACCAGGTCGAGGCGAAAGGAACCCATGAAGAGGGTGGTTGGTCCTTCTGAAGGGGTTTCCAGCCTCAGTCCTCGTGCGGACCATTCCACTTTCAGGCTCGACATGTCCTTGTCGCCTACTGAGCCCAGCACGCTTGGCGGAACATGGCCCAGGCCGCCGGTTTCACTTCGCTCGTTATCCTGGATCTGCACACGCTGGACGAAACTGGCAGCCAGCGTGTAGCCGCGGTAGGCGAGAGTGCTTTTAAGCTGTTTCACGACGTCTTGGAGATCCGCGGGCAACCCGGCATCTGTGATGGGGCCCTTGGTTGCAAAAAGGACGTGAAGTGTCAACTCTACGGCCGCGGTCCTCTGAGTGGTTGCCGGCACGTCCAGGCGCTTTAGGGCCTCTTCGATGGCGGCCAAATTCTCTGGGAAATCACGTGCACTGAGGGTGTTGATGCCGCCATCGTTCGTGTAGTTCAGGGTGGATCCGTTCACACCGCTGCCGAGGGCACGAAGAGCCCGAACGAGCACGTTGGGATCGCGATGCTGCACCATGAATACTTTGCTTTTCATGGCGCGCAGGGTTGTCAGATCTGGTTCAGCAGGTCTGGCCTGAGGAGCCGGTGCGGCGGGAGATGTCTGGGCGCCGAGGGTCGGGACCAGCAAGGCGCTCAGGGCGAGGGAACGAAGAATCATCATGACTTCTCCTCTGGGGTGGAACTGGGTTCGGAAGGCGGCGTGGCCTGGGCCAGCCAGATGATGCGGATGGTCGGATCTGCGGTCTGGAATTCGATGCGGGCGGGCATGCCCGAGGGTAGGGACTCGGTGCCGTGCCTGGATGCAGGTCGGATGCGAGCCTGGGTCTCGTATCGGAGGGCCGATCGGGATTCAGTGGGGGCTGGCTTCGGATCGGGTTCGGCGGACAAGGCTGCGCTCGTTGGAGGAGGAGCAGGGGGCGGTGCGGAATGGACGGAGCGTCCGCGTTCGAAGCGCCAGACCAGCGATGCGAGGAGCAGGGCCGCCGCGCTGGCCGTGAGCAGGGCGGGCCGGCTTGCGAGGTGCAGAATGGGCCTGGGGGCTGGCTCGGCGCGGATCTGGTCCATCACCGAGCAGCGCAGGCGCACCGCATCGGAGGCATCGAAGGGCGAGGCCATGGCCTCCCGCAGCCGGGCCTGGCTGGCGCGCAACGCTTCAGCGGCTTCGAGGCAGGCGGGGCATTCGGCGAGGTGGCTTTCGACGGCCGCCGACTCGGTCCCGGCGAGGTCGCCTTCGATCCAGAGGGGCAGGTGTTTGAGGACATGCGGCGTCATGGGCGTCCTCCTTGGGGCGGGGTTGTCAGGCGCGCGCAGTGGGCCTGGAGCTTGGTGCGCGCCGAGGCAACCTGGGATCGGATGGTGACGGGGCGCACGCCGAGGATGCGGGCCACCTCCTCGGTGCTGAGGCCTTCGAGGTCGCGCAGCACGAGGGCCGTGCGTTCGGCCTGGGGCAGGCCGGCGAGGGCCTGGCGGACCAGGGCGCGGCGCTGCTGGAGGAGGACGGCTTCTTCGGCGCCCAGGGAAGCCGCATCGCCTTCAAGGACATCCAGCAAGTCCAGGGGCACGGGCAGTGGGCCGCGTTTACGAGCCAGGTCACGGCAGACGTTCACGGCGATGCGGATCATCCAGGCCTCGAAGGGTTCGCCCAGACGGTAGGTGTGGAGGGAGCGGAACACGCGGAGAAAAGTCTCCTGCGCGGCGTCTTCGGCCAGGTGCCGGTCCCCCAGGATGCGCCAGGCCAAGGCGAGAATTCGTGCCTCCGTGCGCGCCATCAGGGGCTCGAAGGCCTCGGCCTCTCCACCACGGATGCGGCGCACCAACTGCGCCAGCGGATCCTGCGCCGACGCTTCCGGAAGGGAGGCGATCCCCTCGTCCATCAGCGCGGCCTCGGATCCCGGAAACACGTCACGATTCCTCCCTCACCTATCCATACCGGGGGGGCGAGGAAAGTGTTGATCCGAACCTGGAAAAAGAGAACGGAATAGAAGAAGCGGAGGAAAGCCGAGGAGCGGAGGAGAGCGGAGGTATGGCGCGTAGCCACTCGGTTTTTCTCCGCTTTCCTCAGCTCCTCCGTTCTCCTCAGCTTTCAAAATTCCTTTCGTCGGGGACCTACGCTTCGCCCTTGGCGCGGCGGCTGTAGACAACCACGTAGAGGCAGAGGCAGACGAGGGCGGCCAGGCCGATCCACTCGCCCAGGGCGCCGGTGGCCTGGGCCTCGCTGAGGACGGGGAAACCCTCGCGCCAGGTGTCCTTGGCTTTCACGGCCGCCGCGATGACGCCCATGATGGCACCGCCGGCCATGAGGCCGCTGGCGATGAGTACGCCGCGGCTTTCGCGGGCCTTGGCGTCAGCCTCGGAGGTGCCCTTCTTGGGCCGGTTCACCCAGTGGGCCATGAGGCCGCCCAGGAAGAGGGGGGTGTTCAGTTCGATGGGCAGGTACATGCCCAGCGCGAAGCCGAGCGCGGGCAGCTCCACCATGCGCAGCACGATGGAAAGCATGATGCCGAGGCCGAAGGCGTACCAGCGGAGGGGCATCGATACGGTCCCGAAGATGCCTTCGAGGATGGCCTTCATGGCGCTGGCCTGGGGGGCGGGCAGGGCGTTGGTGCCGATGGCGTAGGCGCCGTCCGGCAGCTTCTGGTTGGCCAGCAGCCACATGGCCAGGCCCGTGAAGAGCGCCGCCACGAAGGTGCCCACGAACTTCCAGCCGATCTGCCGGGCGGGCGTGGCGCCGATCCAGTGGCCGATCTTGAGGTCGGTGCTGAAGGCGCCCGAGGCCGCGAGGGCCGTGCACACGATGCCGCCCACCATCATGGTGAGGAACATGCCGTAGCCGCCGGTGAAGTGGAGCTTCAGCATGAGCCCGCCCGTGATCACCAGGGTCAGCATGGTCATGCCGCTGATGGGGTTGGTGCCGATGGTCGCGATGGCGCGGGCCGCCACGGGGGCGAAGAAGAAGGCGATGACCATGATGACGAGGGTGGCCACCAGGGCCGGGATGAAGGCGTGCTGGATGCCCACGCCGAAGCTGAGGAAGAGCAGGGTGCCGAGGGCGCAGGCCACCAGGCCCACGGCGATCATGCCGCCCGACAGGGAGCGGTCCGTGCGCTTGACGACGACGGCTTCGGCCTCCGGCGCTTCGCCGGCCAGCAGGGCCTTCATGTTGCTGATGATGGAGCGGATCATGTTGGGCATGGAGGCGAGCACGCCCATGACGCCCGCGCCCGCGATGGCGCCCACGCCGATGATGCGGACGTAGGAGAAGAAGACCTGTTCGGGGCTCATGTCGGCGATGAGCTTGGTGCCCGGCGCGATGATGACGGGCACGTGCTGGCCGATGGCGTGGAAGAGGGGCACCAGCACGAACATGCTGAAGATGGAGCCGGCGGCCATGACCGCGCTGTAGCGCAGGCCGATGATGTAGCCGATGCCCATGGTCGCGGCGTTGTTGAGGAAGTTGAAGGCGAAGAAGCGCTCGCGGAGGGCCGTGCCCACCCAGACCGTCTTGAGCGTGATGTTCTCGCCCATGACGCGGAAGATGCTGGTGAGGGCGTCGTAGAGGGCGCCGATGCCCGCCGCGACGGCCAGTTCCTTGGCCTGGTTGCCGGCCTTCTCGCCCGTCACGAGGATCTCGGCGGTGGCGGTGGCTTCGGGCCAGGGGAAGATGCCGTGGTTCTCGACCATGAAGTGGTGGCGCAGGGGCAGGATGAAGAGGATGCCCACGCAGCCGCCCAGGAAGCTCACGAGGCAGACCTGCCACAGCGTGGGATTGGGCACGCCGCTGCCCGGCGTGTTGGCCAGGACGTAGAGGGCCGGAATGGTGAAGGCGGCGCCGCTCACCACGTGGCTGCTGTTGGCGCCGATGCTCTGGATGATGACGTTTTCCAGGATCGTGCTCCGTCGGGAGTAGAAGCGGCTCAGGCCCACGGCCAGGATGGCGATGGGGATGGCGGCCTCGATGCCCTGGCCCACCTTCAGCGCCAGGTAGGCCGCGGCCATGCTGAAGATCGCGCAGAAGATCAGGCCCATGATGATGGCCCGGGAGGTGGTTTCAGGCACGCCATCCTGGGGCACCAGGGGGATGTAGGACTCGCCGGGCGCCAAGGGGCGCCGCGCATTGCTGGGCAGACCCTTGATTTCCTGAGGTTCAGATCCGTGGGACATGGGTGCTCCTGTCGGAGGGAGAGAAAGGATTCACCACGGAGACACGGAGATCACGGAGCAAAGAACACGGAGGAAACGATCATTTTCTCCGTGAAACCTCCGTGTCCTCGGTGCCTCCGTGGTGGATCTTTACGCGGGATAGGCTTCGAGGACGGACGCCACCACGCGGCGCGACAGGCCGTGGTAGCCGGGGCTGGCGGCGGCGAAGATCTCGCGGGCCAGGGCGCGGGTGCGGGCGTGCTGGCCCAGGGCGCCGTAGAGCGGACGCAGGTACTTCATGCGGCCCACCCGCGCCAGCACCTCGCGGATGCGGGGGAAGGCCGGCTCGTAGTCCGCGGTGGCGGCCAGGGTCAGCCATTCCACGAGGATCTCGTGATTGCCGCGGCCCATGAGCTTGAAGTGCTCGTCCAGCCACGCGCAGTCGGCCTGCGAAAGCTGGCGGGGCAGCTTCTGGAGGTAGACCTGCAGTTCGGCGGGTTTCCAGGAGGCGATCTGCTGGGCGCTGGGCCGCCCGCCCTGGGACCAGCTTTCGGCCAGGGCCGTGAGTCCGTCCAGCTGTGCGCTGTGGAATTCAGGCGCCGTCGCGGGGAGCCCGGGCTGGTTCAGGTAGGCGTCGGCATTCACGGCCGCCAGGGCGCCCGGCAGCTTCTCGTCCACGAAGGTGCAGAACTGCTCGGTGGTGATGGAGGTGAAGCGGAAGGCGTCCATGTATTCGCGGATGAAGCGGAGGAAACGGTCCTCGCCCACTTCCTTTTCCAGGGCCGCCACGAGCCGCGCGCCCTTTTCGTAGGGAATGCTGGAGAAGGCGTCGTCGGGATCGATACCCTCCAGGTGCAGGCGCAGCACCGTGAGGTGGGGCTCGTCCTTGAAGCGCGCCAAGCTGTCCTCCAGGGCCTTCTGCCCCATGGCCCAGCCCAGGGCCGCGGCGTCATCGCCGTGAAGCTGGCGCAGGATGCGGCGCTCGGCCCAGACGGTGAAGCCCTCGTTCAGCCAGAAGTGCTCCATGCTCGCGTTGGTGACGAGGTTGCCCGTCCAGCTGTGGGCCAGTTCGTGAGCCACCACGTCCACCAGGCTGCGATCCCCCGCCAGCAGGGTGGGCGTGAGGAAGGTCATGCGCGGGTTCTCCATGCCGCCGTAGGGGAAGGAGGGCGGCAGTACGAGCATGTCGTAGCGGTCCCAGGGGTAGGCTCCGAAGAGCCCCTCGGCCTTCACGATCATCTCCTCGACGCCCGCGAACTCCCAGGCGGCGGAGGCGACGGTCTCGGGTTCGGCCCACACGCGGGCGCGGGGGCTCAAATCGCGGGATTCCAGGCGGCCCACGGCCAGCGCCATCAGGTACGAGGGGATGGGCTGGGGCATGGAGAAGCGGAAGAGATGGCGGCCGTCCTCCAGCGCCTCGTCACCGGCGGGGCCCGCGGACATCACGGCCGTGAGACCTTCGGGCACGATGACCTCGGCCTGGTAGGCGATGCGGGCGATGGGCGTGTCCTGGCAGGGCACCATGGTGCGCGCGTGGATCTGCTGGCACTGGCTGAAGAGGTAGGGCGCGACCTTGCCTTCGGTCTGCTCGGGATCCAGCCACTGCAGGGCCATGGCGTCGGCGCCCGTGCGATAGGTGATGGCGACTTCCTGCGCGCCCTGGGGCAGGCTGATGTGCAGACGCTGGCCGAGAATGGGATCGGCCTCGCTCAGTTCCCAGGCCACCGGGCCGTGGCCGGCCACCCGCACGGTGTGGATCTCCAGGCCCTTGGTATCGAGATCGAGCGGCCCGGACGCGGCGCCGCCGAACTCCAGCACCACCTCGCCGTCGATGCGCTTGGCCTGGAAATCCACCCCGAGCTTCAGGCGCAGACGGCGGGCCTTGGGCTGGGCGGCATCGTAGTAGGAATGCGGATCGGGGCGGTGCATGGGGACCTCGGGGAACCGGCCATGATGGCATGGCTGGGCGTAGGTGGCAGTCACAAGCGCACGAGGTAGCGCAGCTCCCGCAAGGCGGGCCCTGCGCATGGAAAAGACCTTGAAAAAACGGCCCCGCGTGCGGGGCCGTTCCACCTGAAAACCGCAGGTTTTCAGCCCAGGGCCTACTCCTCGTCCGGAGCGAGCCCCTCGACCTTCTTCACCTTGATGACGTCGCCGTGGTCCTTGACGATGCAGCGCAGCCAGTCCTCGGGGGCATTGGGGTGGGTGACCTCGCCCTTTTCGTTGCGCACGTTGCCGTCGAGGTACTTCCAGATGAGGAACTCGCCCAGCTTCTTCCAGCGGGCCATGAGCTGCTCGGTGTTCTTCGCGGCGTACTGGGTGAGGTACTCCCGGGCGAGCCCGGGATCCTGCTTGTAGAGGTTCAGGGCCGTGCGGTCCACCTCGGCCTGGTCGGCGACGAAGCGGCCCTCGAATTCGCGCTGCACCTTCTGGACGTCGACGATCATGTCGCTCCAGCGGGTGTAGGTGTAGTTCGCCACGAAGTTGAAGGTCCAGAAGGCGCTATCCCAGTTGAACTCGCTGAAGTTCCCCGTGCCGATGGCGTAGGCTTTGGGCGGCTCCTTGATGGCGCAGCTGATGGGCACGTAGCAGGTGGTGTAGGTGTCATCGACGCCGAACCAGATCACGCCGCCCACGGGATCCGGCAGCCAGGAGCGGCTCTGGGTCACGAAGGAGAAGCCGGTCTGCTGGGTGCTGATGGCGCGCTCGTGCAGGTACTCCTGGCCGTCCACCTTGAAGTTCATGGGGCGCCAGCGGTAGGGCAGCTTGTAGGGACCGGCGCCGACATCCTTGGTCATGTCGAATTCGGTGCCCTCGAAGTGATCGCGCATGAGCTCCATGGCGTCGCGTACATCCAGCTTCTGGTCGGGCTTGACGAAGAGGGGCAGAGGCTTGGCGCCCTTCACGGCCTTCACGTAGTCGATGGAGAGGTTCTGGCTGGGCGCGGCGCGGCGGAAGAGGCTCCACACGCGGGCCTCGCAGGCGCGCAGGGCGCCGAACGTGAGGGGTGCGTAGGCGTCGGCGAAGCTGAAGTCCTTGTCCTCCCCCTTGAAGTAGCCGTGGGACTTGGCGAAGGGAATCACTTCCTTGCTGAAGAGGGCGTTGTTGGGATCGTTCTGGGGGAACTGGCGGATGCGGGCCTGGTTGGCGTGGGCGCTGATGGTGCCGTCCGGCAGCTTGTAGGCCACCCAGAGGGCGCCCTTCTGGCCCTTGCCCTTGCCGATCATTTCGAGGATCCAGACTTCGTTGGGATCGGCGATGGAAAAGCTTTCGCCTTCGGAGGCGTAGCCGAATTCCTCCGCCAGGCTCGTCATGACCTGGATGGCTTCGCGGGCCGTCTTGGCGCGCTCCAGGCCGATGTAGATGAGGCTGCCGTAGTCGATGATGCCGCTGGGCACCTGCAGCTCCTTGCGGCCGCCGAAGGTGGTCTCGGCGATCACGAGCTGGTGCTCGTTCATGTTGCCCACGCGGGTGTACGTCACGGGCGCTTCGGGGATGCTGCCGAGCAGCTTGCCCGTGTCGAAGGTGAAGCCGCTGTCCCACTCGCGGATATCGCGCCGCTCACCGGCCAGGTGGCGGCCGCCGCGCTTGTAGTACAGCTCGCCGTAGAGCGTGTGGCTGTCGGCGGCGTAGGTGATCATGGTGGAGCCGTCCTTGCTCGCGCCCTTGGTCACGAGCAGGTTGGTGCAGGCCTCCAGCCCCGCGCCGGCGGCGAGGAGGGTGGCCAGAAGGGCAATGGGGCGTAGGCGCATGTGGATCCTTTGGAAACGGTGTGAAGGTCGCGGCTACCAGATGGCCGGGCGTTCTTTTTCGGGCCGCTTCATGGCGTCGCCGTCCTTGCATCCGAAGGCTTCATAGAACTCGGGAAGGTTGGACAGGGGGCCGTTGACGCGGAACTTGGCGGGGCTGTGGGGATCGGTGTTGGCGTAGAGGCGGGTGGCCTCTTCGCGCACGAGGGTGCGCCAGGTCTCGGCGTAGCCCAGGAAGAAGCGCTGCTCGGGGGTGAAACCTTCGATCTTGCCGTCAACTCCGGATTGGGCGGGTTTGCCCTTCTGGCTGAGCTTCCAGGCGTCCCACGCGATCTTGAGGCCACCCAGATCGGCGATGTTTTCACCGAGGGTGAGGTGCCCGTTCAGGTGCAGGCCCGGCAGCGGCTCGTAGGCGTCGAACTGCTTGGCCACCAGCTCGGCGCGGACGTTGTAGGCCTTCTCGTCTTCGGCGGTCCACCAGCTCTTGAGGTTGCCCTGGGCGTCGTATTGGCGGCCCTCGTCGTCGAAGCCGTGGGTCATCTCGTGGCCGATGGTGGCGCCGATGTTGCCGTAGTTCACCGCGTCATCGGCCGTGGCGTCGAAGTAGGGCGGCTGCAGGATGCCCGCCGGGAAGACGATCTCGTTCATGGTGGGGTTGTAGTAGGCGTTGTTGGTCTGGGGCGTCATGTCCCATTCGTTGCGGTCGATGGGCGTGCCGAGCTTGGCGAGGCGGCGCTGGAACTCGAAGCGGCGGGTCTCCATGACATTGAGGACGTAGGGCTGGTGGCGGATGTCGAGCTTGCTGTAGTCGCGCCAGACATCGGGGTAGCCGATCTTCACGCGGATGGCGGCCAGCTTCTCCTTGGCCTTGAGCTTGGTGGGGGCGCTCATCCACTCGAGGCCTTCGATGCGCGCCTTCAGGGCCGTGCGCAGGTTCTCGACCATCTCCAGCACCTTGGCCTTGCTGCTGGCGGGGAAGGCCTTCTGTACGTAGAGCTTGCCCAGGGCCTCGCCCAGTCCGCGGTCCGCGGCGAACATCACGCGCTTCCAGCGGGGGTGCTGGGCGGTGGTGCCCTGCAGCTTGGTGCCGTAGAAGGCGAAGGCTTCCTGCTCGAAGGCCTTGGGCAGGGCGGAGGCGCTGCTGCGCAGCAGGTGCCAGCGCAGGTAGACGCGCCACTGGTCGGCGGGCAGCTCCTGGATCATGCGGCCCAGTTCGGCCATGAAGGCGGGCTGGCGGACGACGAAATGATCGGGCACGGGCAGCCCCAGGGTCTTCAGGTAGAGGTCCGCCGGGAAGCCGGGCGCGACCGTCTTCAACTGGGCGGGGCTCATGGCGTGGTAGATGGCGTTGGGATCGCGCTGTTCCACGCGGGTCATGCTGGCCTTGGCCAGTCGGGTTTCCAGGGCGAGGATGCGATCGGCCTCCTTGGGATCGAGGCCCGCCAGGCTGAGCATCTTCGCCACGTGGGCGCGGTAGGCGGCGAGGAGTTCCTTCGACTTGGCATCATCCTTCAGGTAGTAGTCCCGGTCCGGCAGGCCGAGACCGCCCTGGCCCAGCATCATGGCGTAGCGGCTGCTCTCCTTGTCGTCCTGTTCGACGCCGAAGTAGAAGCCCGCGGAGGCGCCCATGCGGTGCAGGTCGGCCATGACGGCCACGAGGCTCGCGGGATCCTTCACCGCGTCGATGCGGGCGAAGAAGGGCTTCAGCGGGGCGATGCCCTGGGCCTCGAGACCTGCTTCGTCCATGCCGCTGGCGTAGAAATCGCCGACCTTCTGGGCCTCGGAACCGGCAGCCGCCTTGGCCGCGGCGGCGGATTCCAGGATCTCCTTCAGGATCTGGTGGGTGCGGGTGTCGATTTCCTGATCCACGCCGTAGCGGTCGTATTCGGCGGGGATGGCGGTGCGCTTGGCCCAGCCGCCCACGGCGAACTGGAAGAAGTCCTGGGTGGGCTTCACGGTGGCGTCGAGGTTCGCGGGATTGAACCCCTTGTAGGCCGTCTGGGCGGAGAGGGGCGCCACCAGCGCCGGGACGAGCGCCAGGACGAGCAGGGAGGATCGGTTCTTCATGCGGTTTCCTTTTTTCGGGCGGGCTTTGGACTGGGCTACCAGATGGCCGGACGCACCTTGGCGTCGCGCTTCATGGCCTGGCCATCGCTGCAGCCGAAGGCCTCGTAGAACTCGGGCAGGTTGGACAGGGGGCCGTTCACGCGCTCGCGGCCCGGGCTGTGGGGATCGGTCTTCAGCCGCACGGACAGCGCGGCTTCGCGGATGTGGTTGCGCCACACCGTGGCGGCGCCGAGGAAGAAGCGCTGGGGCCCGGTGAAGCCGTCGATGGGGGCCGGCGTGGGCTTGCCCTTCAGGCTGTTCTGATAGGCCGCGAAGGCGATCTTGAGACCGCCGATGTCGGCGATGTTCTCGCCCAGGGTGAGCTTGCCGTTCACGTGTTCGCCCTTGAGGGGCTCGTAGGCGTCGTACTGCTTCACGACGAGGTCTGTGCGGGATTCATAGGCCTTCTTGTCCGCGTCGGTCCACCAGTTCTCGAGGTTGCCCTGGGCGTCGTACTGGCTGCCGCTGTCGTCGAAGCCGTGGGTGATCTCGTGGCCGATGACGAAGCCGATGGCCCCGTAGTTCACGGCGTCGTCGGCCTTGGGATCGAAGAAGGGCGGCTGGAGGATGCCGGCGGGGAAGGTGATGTCGTTCATGGTGGGGTTGTACGAGGCGTTCACCGTGGGCGCCGACCAGTTCCACTCGGTGCGGTCGATGGGCTTGCCGAGCTTCGCGAGGTTTTCCTGGATGCGGAAGGCCACGGCCCTGCGGGCATTGCCGTAGTAGTCGTCGCGCTTGATGTCAAAGGCGTAGGTTTTCCACTTGTCCGGATAGCCGATCTTCACGGTGATGGCCGCGAGCTTCTTGAGCGCCTGCTGCTTGGTGTCTGCGCCCATCCAGTCGAGGTTGGTGATGCGCTCGCTGAGGGCCACCCGGATGTTCTCGATCATCGCGAGCACCCGCTGCTTCGATTCGGGCGGGAAGGCGGTCTTGACGTAGAGCTGGCCCAGGGCGTCGCCCAGCAGGCCATCCGTGGCCGCTTCGATGCGCTTGGCGCGCGGCTCCTGCTCCGGCGTGCCGTTCAGCACCTTGCCGTGGAAGGCGAAGGCTTCATCGCCGAAGGCCTTGGGCAGCTGGTTGGCCGCGGCGCTGAGTGCATGCCAGCGGAGGTAGGTGCGCCACTGGGGGGCGGGCACCTCGGAGGCCAGCTTGGCGAAGGCCTGGAAATACGAGGGCTGGCTGAGGTTCAGGTCAGCCAGCTTGACGCCGCGAGCCTGGAAGTAGCCCTTCCAGTCGAAACCGGGGGCTTCTTCCGCCAGCTTGTCGAGGGTGCGCTTGTTGTAGGTCTTTTGGGGATTGCGCAGCTCCACGCGGGTCCACTGGGCCTGGGCCATGCGGGTTTCCAGGTCCAGCACCACCTTCGCGCGGGCGGCGGCGAGGGCGGGCGGATCTCCTGCCAGCACGAACATCCGGGCGACATGGGCTTCGTATTTGGCCCGGAACTCCCGGCTGCGGGCGTCGTCCTTCAGGTAGTAGTCCCGGTCCGGCAGGCCGAGGCCGCCCTGGCTCAGGTAGCCCAGGTAGTGGGTGGAGGCCTTGGCGTCCTGCCGCACGAAGAAACCGAAGGCGCCGGGGAAGCCCTGGTTGTGCAGGCTGGCCAGCAGGGCAGGGAGGTGCTTGGCATCCTTCAGCCCTTCGATGCGGGCGAGGATGGGCTTGAGCGGGGCCAGGCCGCGCTTCTCGATGGTGGCCTCGTCCATGCCGGAGGCATAGAAATCGCCCACCTTCTGCTGGATGCTGCCCTTGGTCCAGGAGCTCTTGGCGCTGGTCTCTTCCAGGATCTGCCGGAGGATGGCGCGGTTGTGGTCGATCAGCTCCTCGAAGCCGCCGTAGCGGGCCTTGTCCGCGGGGATGCTGTGGGTCTTGAGCCAGCCGCCATTGGCATAGGCATAGAAGTCGTCGCAGGGCCTCACCGTCGTGTCGAGGTTCGCGGGATCGACGCCGGGTTTGGACTGGGCCACGAGCGACAGGGCCGCCAGGCCGAGGCAGAGGCCGAGGGATGCGCGCAGAGGGAAAGCCATTGATAACCTCGTAAGATGAGGCTAAAAGCCTATCAGGAAGGCTGACGAAGGGATATGTGGATGACCTTCTCCACTTCCGCATGGACGGCGCCCTGCTCGTCCCGGAGCAGGACGAGGTAGTTGCGATCGACCTTGGGCTGGTCCTGGAGCAGGCGTCGGATCTCCGCCAGTTCGGCTTCATCCAGATGGAAGGAGGCGAAGAGGGGGCTTCGGCCGGGTTTCCGGAAGCGGATGGAGGCCGCCTTGTCCCACACGACGTAGTCGGGGCCGAGGTTCCTCATGAGCATGATCATGTAGAAGGGATCCACGGCCCCGTAGAGGCTGCCGCCGAAGATGGTGCCGACGACGTTGCGGGTGCGCCAGGAGAGGGGCAGCCGCACCCGCACCTCCCGCCAGTCGCGGGCGATGAAGGTCACCCGTCCGCCCGTGCCCCGGTAGCAGGGCCAGAGATTGAACCCCCAGCGGATGAGACGGGTGCGGACGGATTCGTCGCTCATAGGCTTTGTGGTAGCGAGGTACTAGAAACGGACGGTCGTGAACTCGCCTTCCTTCATGTGGACGGTGTCGATGAAGCGGACCTGGCGGCTGCCGTAGGTGAGGATCAGGCTCGACGTGCGCACGCCGTGGCCGAAGTGCATGACGCCCTTGAGCAGGTTGCCGTGGGTGACGCCGCAGGCCGCGAAGACGATCTCCTTGCCGGGGCAGAGGTCGTCGGTGAAGTAGATGCGGCCGAAATCGACGCCCATGGCCTCGGCCTTCTCGCGGCTGGCGGTGTTGGTATCGACTTTGAGGCGGCCCTGGATTTCGCCGTTGAGGCACTTCAGGGCCGCGGCGGAAAGCACGCCTTCGGGCGCGCCGCCCGTGCCCATGACCGCGTGGATGCCCGTGCCGCTGACGGCGGCGCTGATGGCGGCGCTCAGGTCACCGTCGCCGATGAGCTGGATGCGGGCGCCCGCGCTGCGGATGTCGGCGATGAGCTGCTCGTGGCGGGGACGGTCCAGCACGCTGACGGTGATTTCAGAGACCTGGCGGTTGAGGGACTGGGCGATGATCTTGAGGGTGTCTTGGACCGGGGCGTCGAGGCTCACCTTGCCCTTGGCGGAAGGGCCGACCACCAGCTTCTCCATGTAGAGGTCGGGGGCGTGGAGCAGGCCGCCCTTTTCGGTCGCCGCCAGCACGGCGATGGCGTTGGGCGCGCCCATGGCGCAGAGGTTGGTGCCTTCCAGGGGATCCACGGCGATATCGACCTGGGGATGGTGGCCGTCCAGATCCGGACCCATGCCGACCTTCTCGCCGATGTAGAGCATGGGCGCTTCGTCCCGCTCGCCCTCGCCGATGACGATGGTGGCATCCATGCGCACGGATTCCATGGCCTTGCGCATGGCTTCGACGGCGAGCTTGTCGCTGTGCTTGCGGCGGCCATGTCCGATGGACGTGGAACAGGCGATGGCGGCTTGTTCAACCACCCGCAGGAATTCGAGAGACAGGGTATGTTCCATGAGATCGCTCCAGGGGGTCGTTGAGTCGGTGGGGTCAGGCCAGCCGGTTCACGCTCTGACGGATCCAGTCGAGGAAGGGCTCGGAGCCCTCCTCCACGGAGAACATCAGGATTTCCGGGACCTCATAGGTGTGTAGGTCGGTGATCACGTCTGAGACCTGGGGGAAGAGCTCCCGGGTGGTCTTGATGATCAGCATGACCTCTTCATCCAGGTGGGTCTCACCTTTGAAATAGTAATAACTTTTGATGCTGGGAAGGATGTTCACGCACGCGGCGTAGGCCTGGTCCACCAGCGCGGCGGCAATGGTGAGGGCGGTTTCCTCGCTGCCGCAGGTGGTCATGATCGTGCATGCATCGGTCATCGGATGGACTCCCCGCCCGGCGGGCGGAACCGGTCATTGTAGCTTGGGAGCGGGCGGGTCACGGATCACGAAAGAAGGAGCCGGTGTGGCACGTGGTCTGACCGCGGATTTCTAAGGAGATTCTGCGCCATTGGGGCGTGCTCCGTTTTTGGTGTCGAGGTATTGGAATCGAGATTTGAACGCATCTGGCTCGCTTCGAGCGCTCCCACTCGGAGGTTGGCCGCTCACCCTTCTGGGGCGGCGACCCACTCGGGCGGGATTCGAACCGCGTCTGGCTGCGCCCGCCGCCGGTCTCGCTCCCGACACTCCGCCTGACGCACCGTGGCCTGCACGGTGCTCCCCTTCGCCTGCCGGCTCAGGGAGGCGGAGCCTCCCCTGCGCTGTCTCCGCGATCCCACTCGGAGGTTGGCCGCTCACCCTTCTGGGGCGGCGACCCACTCGTGCGGGATTCGAACTGCGTCTGGCTGCGCCAGCCGCCGGTCTTTCTCCGGCGCCACATCAAGTGGCGCCTCCGAAATCCCACTCGGAGGTCGGCCGCTTACCCTTCTGGGGCACCGACCCACCCGGGCGGGATTCGAACTGCGCCTGGCTGCGCCAGTCGCCGGTCTCGCTCCTGACAGCGCACCGCGCTGTCTCCGCGATCCCACTCGGAGGTTCGAATCCTCTCGTTCGGTTCATCCAGATTAGGCAAGGGGGCATCCAAAGATGCCCCCTTGCCTAATCTGGTCGGGGCGAGAGGATTCGAACCTCCGACCTCTCGGTCCCGAACCGAGCGCTCTACCAGGCTGAGCCACGCCCCGACGAAGGTTTGACTGTACTTGAAACCGGGCGGTGCGTCCAGCCTGCCTATTCGGATTCGAGTCCGAGGCGGATCCTTTCCTGTCGCCGCGCCTCCAGAAGGCGAAGGGCGCGGCGAAGGGGATCGGCCTCCTTGGGGGTGTCGGGCGCCTTGGGCGGTGGGTCGCAGGGCACGATCTGGAGGCCACGAAGGCTCAGGCCCAGGGCGCGTTCGATGCGGTCGCGCATCTGGGGCCAGACGGCGGTGGCGGCTTCGCGCAGGGGCGCGATGCGAGAGAGCTCCCAGCAGCCCATGACGAGGATGTCCCGCTCCACGCGCAGGGGGCGGGTGCGCTCCGCGAGCGCGGGGCCCACGACGAAAGGCCAGGCCTGGCGCAGGCGCGCCTCGGCCTTCTGGTTGGGCTGGCGGGCTCCCAGGGGGACCAGGCGCGGGGTGCGCTTCATGGCTTCCAGCGGGGCGGGGGCAGGGGCGCGCAGGCCCGCTCGCCGTTCAGAAGGATGGGCGAGGCGAGGGTGGGCACCATGGTGTTGGTTTCCACTTCGAAGAGCGGTTGCAGCAGGTTGTGGAGGGTGCCGCCCTGGCGGAACAGCACCTCGTCCACGCTGCGCACGCGGCTGGCGGGAATGGCGTTGGATTCGCACATGGCGAGGACGTCATCGACGGTGCAGGTGCGGGTCCGGGCCTCGATGAGGGCGACGAGTTCCTCGCGGTCCTTCACGCGGCCGCGGTTCTTCCGCCACTCCGGCCGCGCATCCAGGTCCAGGCCCAGCCACATGGCCAGGACTTCGAACTGGCGGTCGCTGCCGACGCCGATGGCCACGTCGCCGTCACTGCAGCGGAAAGACTGGTAGGGGACGATCTGGGGATGGGCATTGCCCCAGCGCTTGGGGGCTTCCCCAGTCATGAGGGCGCCGGCGGCGACGTTCACCAACCCTGCCAGGGCCGCTTCCATAAGAGGTACTTCGATATGGAGGGCCTCGCCCGTGCGTTCGCGATGGAGTAGGGCGGCCTGGATGCCGTTGGCGCAGTAGAGGCCCGCGAGCACGTCGACGAGGGCCACACCGACCTTCATGGGACGGCCTTCTGGCTCACCAGTGATGGCCATCCAGCCGCTTTCGGCCTGGATGATGAAGTCGTAGCCCGCGCGGCGGGAGGCGGTGACATCGGACGCGAAGCCGCGCACCGAGGCGAGGATCAGCTTCGGGAATTTGGCGTGAAGCCGCTTCCAGCCCAGTCCCAGCCGGTCGGCGGAATCGGCGCGGAAGTTTTCGACGAGGACGTCGGCGTCCTTCAGCAGCTCGAAGAGGGTGGCCTTGCCCTCTTCCGTGTGCAGGTCGATGGTGCGGCAGCGCTTGCCGCGGTTGGCGGCGCGGAAGTAGGCGCTTTCACCGGTTTCAGCCTCTTCGAAGGGCGGGCCCCAGCCGCGCGTGGGATCGCCTTCGGGGGGCTCCAGCTTCTGCACCTCGGCGCCGAAATCCGCCAGCAGCTGGGTGGAGAAGGGGCCGGCGAGCACGCAGGACAGGTCCACGATCTTGAAGTGGGAAAGAGGCTTGGGCATTCGAACGCTCCACCCTCCAGCCTACTTCATGTCCACCTGGACCTCTCCCTCCAGGTAGGCCTGGGACTTGAAGCCGTCGGGGCCCGTGGTGACGGCCGCCACGCGGAAGGCCTTGAGGCTGCCGCTGAGCCTCAGGTTCGGGGCCAGCTGGCGGTTGAGGCCGGTCTGCACCATGTCGCGCAGCCCCTGGAACTGTTGGTCCATGAGGAAGTGGGCCTTGTCGGTGATGAGCTTCTGCAGGTCCGAGTGGTAGATCCAGTCACCCATGCGGGCCAGCCAGCTCTGGCTGTCCAGGGTGAAGTCGAGGTCGGCGAGGCGGAGCGAGCTGGTGGCGGGGTCCGAGAGGGGTTTGCCCGAGAGCGTGACCTTGCCCGTGATGCGGCCCTTCAGCCCGATCTCGAGCAGGGCCTTGCCCTGATCGCCCCAGACCCGCGCCGAGGTGATCTCGAAGCGCCCCTTGGCGGTTTCGAAGGTCTTGCCCACCACCTGGGCGGCGAGCTGTTGGCTGGCGTGGGTGTAGGCGAGATCGGCTTCCACGCGCAGCCTGAAACCGGGCCTGGGGCTCGCATTCAACTCCAGGTCGGGCAGGGGCGTCGTCTCCGCCTGGGGCCTGGCGCCGAGCACCAGGCGGGGCTGGGCTTCGATTTCCGGCGTGATGACGAGGGTCCGTCCCTGGGTGCTCAGCGGTGCCAGGCGCACGTGCCGGGGCTGGAACACGAGGTAGAGATCCTTCCCCAGTTCGATGGGCTGGCTGAACTGGACCCAGGCTTCCTGGGCCTTCTGCCGGGCCAAGGCGTTCTCACGCACCAGCCGGGCCAACGTGTCCGCCCCGGCCTTCAGGTTCTCCTTCATGCCTGCCGTCACCTGGTCGGTGATGTCGAAGCCGAGGAAGGTGACTTCGCAGGTGTTGAGGGGGGTCACTTCGAAGGCCGTCTGCCGCAGCTCGACGCCCCAGCTCGGCAGCAGGCCGATGCTGGTATTCAGGTCGAGCATGACCCGCCGCGGAGGCTCGGGATTGCGGCCGCAGGAGCCCATCACGGTGTAGTGGTTGCCGAGGGTCCGAAGCCCCACGTCCATGCCGAAATTCGCCACCACGCGCACGGAGACCTGGGCGCCTTTCACGTGCACGCTCAGGGGCTCCCGGATGAGGTTGAAGCGGAAATAGGACCTGGGCTTGCCCTTGATCTCACCCCAAGTCTCGATGTTGGGCGGCGACAGGGGCACCTGCGCCTCCACCTGTTTCAGCAGGGGCGCAAGGTCCACCCGGATGGGCAGAGACAGCGTGGAAGGCTCCAGTTCCTCGACGAAGGCCGAGGGCACCTGACCCACCAGGGGCAGAGCGAACGTGAGAAGGCATGGGCTTAGACGCATGGGAATCCGTGGATCCCCAAACGTAGCAGACTAGACGTGGTGGGCCGGACTTGGTCAGGACGCCACGTGGCGGTCCCCCCTCGTTTATGTCAGCTGGCGGCGACGGTCTGGCGGTAGGCGGCGCTCAGGGTGGCGGCGATTTCCCTGGGTTCGTGGCCGAGGAAATCCGCGCGCTGCATGAGGTGGACCAGCTGGCCGTCCTTGAGGATCGCGGCTTGGGGGCTGGTGGGCATGGCGCCTTCGAAATACTCGCGGGCCTGGGCCGTGGCTTCCTTCTCCATGCCGGCGAAGACCGTGACCAGGTGGTCGAACTTCAACCCCTGCGAGCGCAGGGCCTCGGTCACGCCGGGGCGCGCACCGGCGGCGGCGCAGCCGCAGACGCTGTTCACCACCAGCAGCGTCGTGCCGGGCCGCTGCAGGGCCTCATCCACCTGGGCAGGCGTCATCAGCTGCTGAAAGCCGGCCTGAACGAGTTCTTCACGCATCGGGGCGACCATGTATTCGGGATAGTTGGACAAGACATCCTCCAGGGATGAAAAAGTTTACCAATTGAGTCAAGATTGATCCAGATCACATATGGAGATGCCATGCGATTGATCGTGATGGGTGGAAGCCTTCGATCCGAATCCCTGAATACGCGCCTGCTGCGCCACCTCGCCGGAGCGCTGGAGGCCCGCGGCCACGAGGTTTCGACCTTCGCTTCGGAGGCGCTCCGCCTGCCCCTCTACGAGGATGGCGTCGCGCCCGCCGAGGCGGCCCAGGCGCTGTACGCCGCGCTGCGCGAGGCCCAGGGCCTCGTCATCGTCTCACCCGAATACAACGCCGGCATTCCCGGCCACCTGAAGAACGCCGTGGATTGGCTCAGCACGATGCGGCCGAGCCCCTGGATGGGCCTGCCGGTGCTGCTGTGCGCCGCCAGCCCCGGGGCCTTCGGCGGCGCGCGCGGTCTCATGGCCTGGCGCGTGACGCTCGCCAACATGGGCGCCCTCGTGCTGCCCGAGGCGATCACGGTGCCCCACGCGGATCAGCAGCTGGATGCTGATGGTGCCCCCACGGACGCCCGCACGGCGACCTCCGTTCCGAAGGTTCTCGACGGATTCCTGGGCCTGGCTTCCCGCCTGCGCGGGTAGTCCGCGAGGCATCGTATTGTTCGTGCCATCCTTAATGGTTTTCCCGGAGCTGTCATGAAGGGCTTTTTCAAGAGTTTCTTCGCCACGCTGCTGGCCCTGATGGTGGCCGGAGGCATGGCTTTCCTGCTCTTCTTCGGGCTGGTGGCCATCATCGGTGCCTCGGGCAAGCCCACGGTGCCGAGCAGGGCCGTGCTGGTCTTCGACCTGGATACGAACCTCACCGACGGCGAGCGCGAATCCGATCCTGGCGAGGCGATCGGCGACATGCTCGGCGGCGGCGGTGCTCGCAGCCAGGCCCTTCCGGCGGCCATCGAAGCCCTCGACCGCGCGGCCTCGGATCCGAAGATCTCGGGCCTCTTCCTCACGGGCAACCTGCAGGGCGCGGGCCCCGCCCAGCTGCGCGAACTCCGCGAGGCCCTCCAGCGCTTCAAGGCCAAGAAGCCCGTTCTGGCCTACAACCTGGGCTGGACCAAACGGGACTACTACCTGGCCGCGGGTGCCACCACCGTGTTCCTCAATCCCTTCGGGCAGATGGAAGTGAACGGCCTGGCCAGCGAGCCCATGTTCTTCGGCGAGGCCTTCAAGAAATACGGCGTGGAAGTCCAGGTCACCCGCGTGGGCAAGTACAAGAGCGCCGTGGAGCCCTTCATCACGGACCGCATGAGCGATGCCAACCGGGAGCAGATCCAGAAGCTGCTGGACGATATCTGGGGCGAGTGGAAGGACACGGTCGCCAAGGACCGCCGGAAATCGCCAGCGGACATCCAGGCCATTGCCGACGAAAAGGGTGTGGTGGAGGCAGCGGATGCCAAGGCCCTGGGCCTGGTGGATCGCATCGCCCCTTACGACGAGGTGCTCGACGAACTGAAGAAGCTGGCCGGGAAGCAGGCGAAGGACAAGGACTTCCCCCAGATCACCCTGGCCACCTACGCGGGCATCCCGGGCGAGGCCGCCTCGGGCAAGACCCGCATCGCCGTGCTGGTGGCCGAAGGCGACATCGTGGATGGCGAAGGCCGGCCGAATCAGATCGGCGGCGAGCGGGTCAGCCGGGAACTGCGCAAACTGCGGATGGACGACCGTGTCAAAGCCGTCGTCATGCGTGTGAACAGCGGCGGTGGCAGCGCCTCGGCCTCTGAGCTCATCCAGCGCGAAGTCGTGCTGACGAAGAAGGTCAAGCCCGTCGTCATCTCCATGGGTCCCGTGGCGGCCTCCGGCGGCTACTGGATCAGCACCTACGGCGACCGCATCTTCGCCGAGCCCACCACCCTCACCGGTTCCATCGGCGTCTTCGGACTGCTGCCCAACGTGAAGAAGCTGGCCAACGAGCACGGCATCACCTGGGACAGCGTGCAGACCGCCAAGCTGGCCAACCCCATGACCCTGACCCGGCCCAAGAGCGACGTCGAACTCAATCGCATCCAGGGCGTGGTGGACCACATCTACGAGCAGTTCATCAGCAAGGTCGCCGACAGCCGCAGGATGAAGAAAGAGGCGGTCCACGAGATCGCTCAGGGGCGCGTCTGGTCGGGACTGGAAGCGCGGAAATTGGGCCTGGTGGACGAGCTGGGCGGCCTGGGCGAGGCGGTGAAATACGCCGCCAAGGCGGCCAAGGCCGAGAACGATTTCTACGTCACGGGCCCCGAACATGAGCCCGACGCCCTCCGCGATCTGCTCAAGAACCTGGGGCAGGGCAAGTCGCGGCGCCTGACCAAGGCCGGCCCGGTCGAAGCGCTGGCGGACGCCTTCAAGGTCCAGTTCGAGCACATGGCGGCCCTCAACGATCCGAAGGGTGTCTATGCCCGGATGCCCTTCGACCTCGATCTGAAGTAAGCCCCGACCTCCAGGAGGCCTGAATGCTTGGATCCAGACCCATGTCCGACTGGATCCAGGCCTATGGGCGGAGCCACCAGCACCCGGTGAACCGGGCCTGCCACACGGTGGGCATCCCCCTGGTGGCGCTGTCGGTCCTGCTCCTGCTGGCGGCGCCCCTGGTTCACGGGCTCTGGAAGGCAGGCCTGCTGTGCTTCGCGGTGGGATGGGCCTTCCAGTTCCTGGGCCACGCGGTGGAGGGGAAGCCGCCGGAGTTCTTCAAGGACTGGCGCTTCCTGCTGGTGGGGCTGCGCTGGTGGGCCGCCAAGGTCTTCGCCCGGTCCTGACGGGGGCACAGGGCTGACGAGGGAGGCGTGACCCCAGAGTTATGCTTGAGGCCATGGACTCATCCTCGTTCATCTCTGCCATCGTGCTCCTGGTCCTGGTCACGGACCCGCTGGGGAACATCCCGCTCTTCGTGGGCCTGCTGCGCCAGGTGGATCCGGCCCGGCGCCAGCGCATCATCGTGCGCGAGGTGGTCTTCGCCTTCGCGATCCTGGTGTTCTTCGCGCTCTTCGGCCAGCGGGTGCTGAAGCTCATGCACCTGACGGACACCTCGCTGGGCATCGCGGGCGGCGTGATCCTCTTCCTCATCGCCCTGAAGATGGTCTTCCCGCATCCCGAAGGCCGGGCGGGGCATCCCATCCACGGCGAGCCCTTCCTGGTGCCCCTGGCGATCCCCTTCATCGCCGGGCCCTCGGCCATCGCCACCGTGCTGCTGCTGGTGAGCCGCGAACCCCATCGCATGTGGGAGTGGATGGGGGCCATTTCGGTGGCCATGGCCGTCTCCGCCGTGGTGCTGGGCTCCGCTGAGAAGATCGCGGACTTCCTGGGCGAGCAGGTCACCATGGCCTTCGAACGCCTCATGGGGCTCGTGCTCACGGCCATCGCCATCGAGATGCTGCTGGCGGGCATCCAGAAGTTCGTGCTGCACCTCGGCAAGGTCAGCGCCTGAAGGAAGTTCAAGGGCTCTGCGCGATCAGACGATAGGAATTCAGGAGCGGCTGGATCATGGGTCTTGCGCGGTTCTGCCTGGGCCTGACGCTGCCCCTGATGGTCTTCTCCGGTTGCGAGCGGGCCGAGGTGCGGAAAGCCAGACAGGCCTTGCAGCTGGTCCATGTCATGGTGGAGGAGCTGCGGCGGGCCTCGGCGCAGGCTTCAAGCCGATTCACGCAGCGCGCGGATTTCGAGGACCTGCGCAAGGCCTTCGGAGCGGAGCTGTTTGATGCCGGCACGCCGCTGGGGCCAGATTTCCAGGGCAACCTCGCGGCATTGATGAAGGACCTGGAAACGCAGCTGGAAAAGGAACCCAAGGACGCGGAGTTCCTTCGCAAGGCCCTCCGGCGGGTGCGGAAATTCCATCAGTGGTGGGGCTTCGTGCGGCAGGAACTGGAAACCCGGCGGACCAAGCTGGCCGGGGCCACCCGGGAACAGCTGGAGCAGCGCCCGCGAAGGGAGCGGGTGAACCGGGAGGAGGTGCTCGCCATCCTGGCGGAGACCCTGCAGGTCGTCGGATCCTTCGAGGCCAGCACGATCCGGTGCATCCGCGGGATCGAGGCGCTGGTCGCGGAATCCTGAACCGCTGGGGGTGGATCACCCGCGGCGCTTGAGGCTCAGCTCCAGCACGAACTCGGCGACGGGTTCGAAGGCCCCGTCTGGCAGCTTCACGGCGGCCTGGATGCGCATGGGCTCGGTGATGCGTTCCTCCGAGGCCAGGGCGCGACCCACCTGATCGCGGATGGCCGCGCCGTCCTCGCAGATGAAGTAGACATCGGACTCGGGCCGCTTCAGGAAGGTGGCCTGGAAGGTCTTGAAGACCAGCGAGACCGGCTGGTCCGAGCGCTTGATCTGATCCATGGCCAGCAGGCCCCCGGCGCAATCGGCGCCGATGGCCAGCGCGCCGAAGTACATGGAGCCCAGGTGATTCTTCGTCCAGCGCCGCAGGGGCACGCGCACCACGCAGCGGCTTTCGCTGAGCTCGACGACGCTGGGGCGCACGGAGGCGAGCAGAGGAATCTTCAGCCAGCCGAAGAGCCGCATGCCGAAGGTCTGTTTGAAGCGCTCGAAGGAGGGGGACATGCCTTCGATTCTCGGCTTCAGACGAGGTTCACGTCCAGCAACCCTTCGGGCGGGTCGAGGTCCAAATGGCGGTTGGGCAGGTCGAGGGTCCACCAGGCCTTGATGTAGGGGATGTCGCGCTGGCCGGTCCGTCCGGGACGCAGGTCGCGCATCACCACCATGTCATAGCCCGCCGGGCCGGGATCGAGGCGCAGCACCTCGCCCACCTTCTTCCCGGCGATGAAGACCTCGCAGCCGATCCACTGGTGGCGGAAACTTTCGCCTTCATCCAGCGTGGCGGCGGATTCAGGCATCCAGAGTGCCCATCCCTTGAGGGGTTCGGCGGCGGTGCGGTCGGGCACGTTCGCGAAGGCGAGGCAGGGCCGGTCCTGGTGCCAGCGGAAGCTGCGCAGGCTCGTGTCGCGGGCCGGTGGCGCGGGCTGGGCATGCTCAAGATCGAGCTGGGGCGGGGCCAGCACCAGGCCCTCCATGCCCTCCAGCCGCTCGGGATCGTCCATGACAGCGTGGAAAAGGAACTCGCCCTTGAGCCCCTGCACCTTCGCGAGATGGCCAGCAAGGAGCATGGCGCTAAGCCTCGTCCCCGTCGTACAGCTCGAGGTCGACGGACAGCCCGGCCTTTTCGCCGGCGGTCTTGCAGAGGGTGCGCAGCGCCGAGATCATGCGCCCGTGCTTGCCGATGATGCGTCCGCGGTCCTTGGGATCGGCGAAGACCAGCACGTCGCGCCGCCGGCCTTCACCGCTGATCTCCACCCGCAAGGCTTCGGGATGGTCCAGCAGCGGGGTCAGCACATCGCTCAGGAAGGCTTCGAAGTTCATGGTCGCTCCGCATGGAACAAAGAAAGCCGGACCTCGGCCCGGCTTTCGTGACTCTGAGACGGGCTAGATGACCTGGTTCTTCTTGAACAGGTCGAGCACGGTCTTGGAGGGCTGAGCGCCCTTCTGCAGCCAGGACTTGGCCTTCTCCACATCGATGCGAACCGCCTCGCCGGCACCGGCGATGGGGTTCACGAAACCGAGCACTTCCACGGCGCGGCCGGTGGGAATGCGGTCGTTTTCAGAGACGACGATGTGGTAGAACGGGCGCTTCTTGGCACCATTGCGAGCAAGACGAATCGAAAGCATGGGCACTCCCTGAGCAGGAAAGTGTATCTCGGATGGCCCCAAGTCCCAAGCGTTAATTGCGTACCAGCCCCTAACCGCCGAAGGCCGAGGGCGGGAAACTGCCCTCCAGCACCGCCTGCCGCTCCCGGATGTTCCGGCGCAGCGTGGGCCAGCGCGGGTGTTCGCGAACCCGGACGAGGAAGGGGGAGGTTTCGTACCAGGCGGCGCAGCTGAACCCCTGCACGAAGGCGCGGGTGGCGCAGTCGATACCACGGTCCGCATCGCCGAGCAGGGAATAGGCCTCGGCTTCCTTGAAGGTCCATTCGCCGTCGGGGATGCGGAGCTTCCCTCGCACATCGTCGATCTCGCGGAGTTCGGCTAGACCTTCCTTCGGGCGGCCTTCGAGGTAGGCGCGGTACACGCGGCAGAGGTCGCGGAAGGGGATGGGCGCCATGGCGGGGTCGCTCCCGGCGCGCATGCATTCGAGGGCCTGCTTGGGCCGGCCCTGAAGGAGGGCGAAATAGCCCTGGTAGAAGAGGATGTTGGCATCCCGCCGCGTGGTGCTCGCCCGCGCCAGCTCTTGGGCGAAGGCCGCCTGATCGCCCAGGTAGAGGTAGGTGGTTTCGGTGAACCAGGACGACGGGGTGGCTAGGTGGCCCAGCAGGTCCTCCCGCCGGGCCAGGGCCCGACAAGCCCCCGCCAACAGGCCCGAGGTCCGCCCGGCGTAGGCCATGCCCAGGTACAGATCCGGCATGCCCGGACGCAGGCGGACCGCGTCCCGGAGGATGCGCAGGGCCATCCGCTGGTTGCCGGTGTCCGTCAGCATCAGGGACCAGAGGAAGGTGGCCCTGGGGTGGCCGGGGACCAGCATCGCCGTCATGTCGAAGGCATGGTGGGTACGCGAGTTCAATCCGATGCCGGCCTGATCGGGGTTCACCCAGAAACTGCGGTAGAGGTGGTCGCCCAGGGCGGCCCAGGCCGAGGCGCAGCGCGGTTCCGCCTCGACCAGCGCCTGGGCGGCGGCGAGGTGGTCGACGGCGGACTGGTCATCCCGGATCGACAGGCCCTCCAACAGGAGCCAGAAGCGCGGGGCCGAGGCCGGGATGAGTGCACCCGTCTGATGGAAGCGGAGGCTGAGGGGCCAGTGCTCGAAGAGATCGCTCATGGCCTTCACAGGATCCTGAGATGGGCTGGTCTGCGGGGTCCAGGGCTCGTTGGACAGGAGGCGTGCCACCGTGTTCCATTCCAGAGTCAGGCCCAGCCGGTCGCCGTCACGGCGCCCGTGGAACCGGAGCAGGCGTGTCTGCAGCGGGAGGCGGCGCAGGTCCGCCGGGGCGGGCAGGGCGGGCGCGTGGGCGACCGTCGCCCCGCTGAGCACCTCCAGGCAGTCCGAAAGCAGGGTCTCCAAACCCGCACCCACTTCTTTCCCCTGGCTGTCGAAGGAGGAGGCCAGCATCAGCACGCGGTCCACGGGGGCGGGCCGGGCGAGGAAGACGCTGAGGGTTCCGAAGGCGATCACCGCCAGGGCCGCGAGGATCCAGAGTCTGGTTCGGATCGAGGCGGACCGGGGGCGGCTCATGGCATCAGAAGGGAAGGTTGGGGCCGGGGCCCATCTTGGCCATGCGCTGCATCCGGGCCATGAACTTGGGATCGTTCATCTGCCCCATCATCTTCTTCGTTTCGACGTACTGCTTGATCAGTTGGTTGATCTCGCTCACGGGACGTCCGCAGCCCGCGGCGATGCGGCGTTTGCGCTTGCCATCCAGCAGGTTGTGGTTGTTCCGCTCGGCGGGCGTCATGGAATTGATGATGGCTTCGAGGTGCTTGATGCGCTTGTCCGTGGCCACGGTGGCCAGCTGTTCCTTGATCTGACCCATGCCCGGCAGCATGCCCAGGATCTTGCTCATGGAGCCCATCTTCTGCACCTGCTGGAACTGCTTTCGCATATCTTCCAGTGTGAACTGGTTCTTGGCCAGGCGCTTGGCCATGACCTCGGCTTCCTTCTCGTCGATCTTGTCCTTGGCGTGCTCGATGAGGCTGAGCACGTCGCCCATGCCGAGGATGCGCTGGGCCATGCGGTCCGGGTGGAAGCGCTGGAAATCCTCCAGCTTTTCGCCCTCGCCCACGAACTTGAGGGGCTGGCCCGTGGCCTGCTTGATGCTGAAGGCCGCGCCGCCGCGGGTGTCGCCATCGGTCTTGGTGAGCACGACGCCGGTGATGCCAAGCTTCTCGTGGAAGGCCGTGGCGCTGCGGACCGCGTCCTGCCCCGTCATGGCGTCGGCGACGAAGAGGATCTCGTCGGGCGAGGTGGCGGCCTTGATCTGGGCGAGCTCTTCCATGAGCGCTTCGTCCAGGTGCAGGCGGCCGGCGGTATCGAGCACCACCACGTCCCAGCCCTTCAGCTTCGCTTCGGCCAGGGCGGCGGCGCAGATGGCGACGGGATTCTTCTCCTCGGTGCGGAAGGAGGGCACGCCGGCATCCTTCGCCACCGCGTGCAGCTGCTCGATGGCGGCGGGGCGGTAGACGTCCGCGGGCACGAGCAGGGGCGACCGTCCCAGCTTCTTCAGGAACACCGCCAGCTTGCCGCAGCTCGTCGTCTTGCCCGCGCCCTGGAGGCCCACCATCATCACGACGGTCGGGGGTTTCGCGGCGAAGGCGATGGGGTGTTCGGGGGCCTGGCCGCCCATGATCTCCACCAGTTCGCGGTGGACGATGTCGATGAAGGCCTGGGCGGGATTCAGCCCCTGCATGACCTCGGCACCCAGGGCCTTCTCCTTGACGCGCTGGAGGAAGGTGCGGGCCACGCTGACGTGGACATCGGCCTCCAGCAACGCCATGCGGACTTCGCGCAGCACGGTTTCGAGGTTGGCTTCCGTCAGCTTGGACTGGCCCCGGAGGGACTTCATCGCCTGGCTGAGTTTCTGGGTAAGGCTGTCGAACATGGGACCCCGGTGTGGACCAAACGATCATTGTATCGGCCAGAAGGGGCTTTCTCCCGCGCCTATCCGAACTTCAGGCATAATCCTGACCGATGGAGTCGGGATAATGCCCAATCGTCTTTCGGAAAGCCTGAGCCCCTACCTGCTCCAGCACGCCCACAACCCCGTGGACTGGCACCCCTGGGGTGAGGAGGCCCTGGCCAAGGCCAAGGCCGAGCAGAAGCCCATCTTCCTCAGCATCGGATACAGCGCCTGCCACTGGTGCCATGTCATGGAGCGGGAAAGCTTCGAGAATCCGGCCGTGGCCGAGGTGCTGAACGCCCACTTCGTGAGCATCAAGGTGGACCGCGAGGAGCGGCCCGACCTGGACGACCTCTACATGGATGCCGTGCAAACGCTGACGGGGCGGGGTGGCTGGCCCATGAGCGTGTGGCTCACGCCCGATCTCGAGCCCTTCTACGGCGGCACCTATTTCCCCCCCGAATCCCGCGGAGGCATGCCCGGCTTCGTTCCCCTGCTCACCCGCATCGCCGAACTGTGGCGGGAGGATCGCCAGGGCCTGCTGCAGCAGGCGGAAAAACTCACGGCGGAATTGAAGCGCCAGGCGGAGGTGGAGGCCGGCACCGAACGGCCCGGCCCGGCCGTTCTCGAAGCGGCCATGGTCCAGCTGCGGCGCGGCTTTGATGCCCGCTGGGGCGGCTTCGGCCCCGCGCCGAAATTCCCCCAGCAGATGGCCATCGATCTCATCCTGGCCCGCGGATCCGCCGAGGATCAGGCCATGGCGCGGCGCACCCTGGACGCCATGTGGGAAGGCGGCATGTACGACCACCTGGGCGGCGGCTTCGCGCGCTACAGCGTGGACGCCCACTGGCTGGTGCCCCACTTCGAGAAGATGCTCTACGACAACGCGCAGTTGGCCTGCTGCTACCTGGCGGCCTTCCAGGCCACGGGCGAGGTGCGCTACGCCCAGGTGGCCCGCGACACGCTGGACTACCTGCTGCGCGACCTCCGCGATCCCAGCGGCGGCTTCCATTCCAGCGAGGATGCCGACAGCGAAGGCGAGGAGGGGAAGTTCTACGCGTTCACTCCGAAGGATGTGCGCGAGGCTCTGGGAGACGTCGACGGCCCGCGCTTCTGCGAGGCCTTCGGCATCACGGCCGGCGGAACTTTCGAGCACGGCAAGAGCGTCGTCCACCGCTTCTCCTGCGAGGCCGGCGCGCGCCTGCCCGATGCCGAGGACCGCGCCCTCCGCGAGAAGCTGCGGCTCTGGCGCGACCGTCGCGTGCGGCCCGGCAAGGACGACAAGGTGCTCGCGGCCTGGAACGGGCTCGCGCTCTCGGCCCTGGCCCGCGGCCATCAGGTGCTGGGCGATCCACGCTACCTGGAGGCGGCCCAGGCCTGCGCGACCTTCCTGCACCGGGACCTCTGGCACGGTGGGCGGTTGCTTCGAGTGTGGCGCCAAGGCCGCGCCCATACGGAAGGCTTCCTGGAGGATCACGCGGCGGTGATGGAAGGGCTCATCGACCTCTTCGAATCCGACTTCGACTGGGCCTGGCTGAACTGGGCCGAGACACTCGGAGAGGATCTGCTGGCGCGGTTCATGGATCCCGTCGAGGGTGGATTCTTCAGTACGGAGGCCCATCAGACGGATCTGATCTTTAGGCAGAAGCCGGGCTTCGACAACGCCATCCCCAGCGGCAATACCCTCGCTGCACGGGCGCTGCTGCGGCTCTCGCGCCACCTTCAGCGGGAGGATTTCCGTCTGGCGGCGGAGCGCACGCTGCGCTGCTTCGGCCCTTGGATGCAGCGGGCGCCGCGCGCCTTCCTCGGCCTTCTGGGTGTGGTCGACCTGACCCTTCGGGATCATCTGGATGTGGCGCTATCTGGCGATCCCGCCCATGCCACCGTGCAGGAGATGCTTCGCGAGGTCCACCGCCGCTACTTGCCCGGACGCGTGCTGTCGGTCTCGGCGGATCAGCTGCTGCCCCTGCACGAAGGGCGTGGATCGGCCGGGGGACACGTGCTGGCCTTCGTCTGCCGGGGCCATAGTTGTGCACCGCCCGTGAAGTCGGCCCGCGAACTGGCGGGCCTTCTGGTGAGCGCCCCGGCTCCGATGTGACCCAGTCGCCCGGGTGGTGGAAGTAAACTGGACCCGTGCGGAAGCCGATGGTTCAGGAACCTGGATGGGGCCAGATCCATGCGGGGCGCGTGGAGAAGGGGGCAGCCATGAAGACCTTCGGGTTCAAGATCGACCCATTGACCGGCGAGGACTACTACGAGGTCTACCTCCGGGGCAGGCAGCTCCTGAACGATTCCCACCTCAACAAGGCCTCGGCCTTCACGAAGGAGGAGCGGCTCAGCCTGGGCCTGGACGGCATGCTGCGCTCGGGCGTATCGAGCCTGGACACCCAGGCCAACCGCGCCTACGAGGCCTTCCTCCGCAAGCCCGACGATCTCGAACGCTACATCTATCTGGCGGGCCTCCAGGACCGCAGCGAAACCCTGTTCTACCGCCTGCTCCTCGATCACCTCGAAGAAATGGTGCCCATCGTCTACACGCCGACCGTGGGCCAGGCCTGCATGCAGATGAGCCACATCCAGCGCCGGTACCGGGGCATCTACATCACGCCCGACAACATCGCCAACATCGATCAGATCTTCCAGGGCCTTTCCCAGCCGCAGGTGAACCTCATCGTGGTGACGGACGGCGAGCGCATCCTCGGCCTGGGCGATCTCGGATCGGACGGCATGGGCATTTCCGTGGGCAAGGTGAGCCTCTACGTGGCGGTCGGCGGCGTGCATCCCGCCGTCTGCCTGCCCATGTGCCTGGACGTGGGCACCAACAATCCGCGCCTGCTCGAAGATCCGCTCTACCTGGGCATCCGCAGGCCCCGCCTGCGGGGTGCGGAGTACGAGGAGCTGGTGGAAAAGTTCATCCTCGGCGTGAAGCGCAACTTCCCCGGTGCGCTGCTGCAGTGGGAGGATTTCGCCAAGCAGACGGCCTTCAAGAACCTGGATCGTTACCGCGAGCGCATCCTATCGTTCAACGACGATATCCAAGGCACGGGTTCCACGGCCCTCGCCGCCCTGATGACCGCCATGCGCATCAAGAAGAGCCGCTTCCAGGATGAGCGCTACGTCATCGTGGGCATGGGCCAGGCGGGCACGGGAATCGCCCTGAACATTCTCGCCATGCTGAAAGAGGAAGGTCTCTCGGCGGAGGAGGCGCGCAAGCACATCTTCGCCGTGGACATGCAGGGTCTGCTCATCGAAGGCGACCCGCTGCTCGAAGGCCCACAGGAACCGCTGGCCCAGCGCCACGAGGCCGTGCAGGGCTGGCAGCTGGATGATCCGTCCCGCATCGGTCTTGCGGATGTGATCCGCAACGCGCATCCTTCGGTGCTCATCGGCGTCACGGCGCAGCCTGGGCTCTTCAGCGAGGCCATCCTCGCCGAGACCGCCAAGCATTCGGAGCGCCCCATCGTGCTCGCGCTATCGAACCCCACGCACAAGTGCGAGTGCACGCCTGAGGCCGTGTGGAAGGCCACGGACGGCAAGGGCCTGGTGGCCACGGGCAGCCCCTTCGCGCCCATGGACTGGAAGGGGCAGACCCTCCTGGCCTCGCAGTGCAACAACATGTACATCTTCCCGGGGGTGGGGCTTGGCGCCCTCGTGTGCAAGGCCTCGCGCGTGACGGACCGCATGTTCTTCGCCGCGAGCCGGGCCATCAGCGAGTTCGTGACGCCCGCGCAGGAGGCCATGGGCCTGCTGCTGCCCGAGATGAAGGACATCCGCCAGGTGTCAGCCGCAGTGGCGGCGGCCGTGGGCATCGAGGCCCGCAACGAGGGGCTGGGGCGCCTTCTCGACGACAGCCAGATCGAGGCCATCATCAGCAAGGCCCAGTGGGAACCGAAGTACGCTTCTTATCGGCCGGGAACCATTCGTCACGCAGATTGATTCGTCCTTTTTTCACTTGAAGGCGCAGGTCCGACGCCTAGCCTGGGGGTGGGAAGAGTTTCTCTTTCCTCCCACGGGGCGACCGTTTTCGCCAGCCCCTTCCGGCCCGTATCGGTGAGGCCGAGACCTTGGGCACCTCTAGGGGTGCCCTTTTCGCGGTTGACATTCGCGGCTTATTACACAAAATTGTCTACACCATCTTGTGTAGGATTCCCATGCCGCGTCCCGTCAAGCCCACCGAAGTGGAACTGAAATTCCTCCAGATCCTCTGGGAACTGGGCCCCGCCTCGGTGAAGGAGGTGCACGCCCAGCTGAACTTGCGGGAGGCGTACGCCTACACGGGCGTCCTCCGCATGCTGCAGGTGATGCTGGAGAAGGGCCTCGTGACCCGTGATGAAAGCCAGCGCAGCCATGTCTACGCGGCCGTTCCCAGCCGTGCGGCCATGGAGGGCGGCCTGGTCGCCGACCTCACCGAGCGCCTCTTCGGCGGATCGGCGGCCGCCCTCGTGCTGGCCGCGCTCCGCTCGGGCCGGGTGAGCCCCAAGGAGAAGGCCCGCATTCTCGCAGCCCTTGGCAAGGAGAAGGGATGAGCGCCCTGGTTCAGGTCCTGGGCTGGACCCTGGTCCACGCTGCCTGGCAGGCCGCCCTGCTGGTGCTTCTGGCCGCCGGATGTGGTCCATTCCTGCCCCTCGGCCTCCGCCACCGGATGCATGGCCTCGTCCTGGGTCTCTGCCTCGTCCTGCCCGGCCTCACGGGCTGGCAGTTCCACCGTCCCGTCCCGCTGGAAGCCCGGTTGGTGGCCCTGGCGGATCCGGTTTCAGGAACCGTGCCCCGTGGGCCCGCGGGGCCAGCCTCGTCCGCGCCCTGGCTGCCAAGGCTGGAAGCCGCCCTGCAGCCCCACCTGGCGCAGCTGGTGATGATCTGGGCGGTCGGGGCTTCCTGCATGGCCCTGCGCCTGGGTGGTGGTTTCGCCCTCAGCCTTCGCTGGAGGCGGCAGGGGAGGACCGCACCGGAGGCCTGGCAGCAGAGGCTGGAGCAGTTGGCCTGCGCCATGGGCCTGGGGCGGAAGGTGCGGCTCCTGCTCGGCGAATGGGGCGACACGCCCCTGGCGATGGGCTTCTGGAAGCCCGTGGTGATCCTGCCGGCGACCTTGCTCACCAGCCTCCCTCCGGCCTACCTGGAAGCTCTGCTGGCCCACGAGCTGGCCCACGTGCGCCGCCAGGACTTCCTCTTCAACCTGCTCCAGGGACTTCTTGAAACCCTGTTGTTTTTCCATCCGGCCATCTGGTGGCTCTCGGCGAGGATCCGCGCCGAACGCGAAGAGCTGGCGGATGATCTGGCGGCTCAGAGCCTGGGCGATCCGCGGCGCCTGGCCCTGGCCCTCAACGCGCTGGACGATCTCCAGCCGTCTTTCCAACGAAGCCTGTTCCCGGCCCACGCGGCCCGAGGAGGACACTTGCTGCACCGTATCGAACGACTGTTATCGCCCCGGCCCAGAGTCGGCGCGCCCTGGAGCCTCTTTTCCCTGCTGCTGGTTCCAGGCGCGGCCCTGGCCCTGCAGGCGGCCCTGCCTGCCCAGACGTCCATTCCCGCGCCCGCGGCCCTCGTGGCCCAGGTGGATGCCCTCGCAGTGAAGGAAGGGCTCGATCCCCAGCTGCTTCGCAGCATGGCCTGGGTGGAGAGCGGCTTCTACGCCAAGGCCAAGAGCCCGCTCGGCGCCATGGGCCTGCTCCAGGTCATGCCCGAGACCGCCCGGGCCTACGGCGCCAAGGATCTGGGTGATCCCGCCCAGGTCATGGCCGCGGGCGCGAAGTACCTGCGCTTCCTCCTCGACCACTACCAGGGTGACCTCACCAAGGCCGTGGCCGCCTACAATTGCGGCGAGAAGGCCCTGGACGAGGGGCGCATCACCGAAGAGGCGATCCACTACCGTGCCCTCGTGATGGACGTGCTGAAGGCGAAGGCCGTGCAGCCCGAGGTGCCCTTGGCGGAAGGCGAAGTCCAGGGCGTTATCCGCCGCGTGGGTGAGGATCTGATGGTTCATCTTCGCGTCAGTCGCCGCGGACCTCTGAAAGTGGACCTCCAGCCCGGCGGGCAGCCTGGACCCGGTGCCTCTATTCGGATCGGTGAGCAGGGGGGCGATGCCTCCTCGAAGGCTGGGTCCTGGGAAGAATCCCAACCCAATGTGCGGATGAAGGCCCCGAAGACGGGCCCGCTGGTGGTTCGCGTGGAAGACGAGGGCTCGGGCCTGAAGGGTGAAACCCAGGTGAATGTGGACGGAAGCTGGGCTTCCTTCAGCCTTCAGATGGCGAAGCCCAAGCCCTAGAAAGTGCAGCCATCGGTACAGCAAGAGGCCCGGCAGCGCCGGGCCTCTTGCACGGGAAGGGATCGGTCAGGCGGCGGCGATGCGGCGGCTGCTGTGCATGACTTCGGCTTCGAGCTCGGCTTCCAGGGCCTGCACCTGGCGGAGCACGGCAAGGCCGCGGGGCGAGCAGCTCATCTGGCGCTCGAGCTGGTTGAAGACTTCATGCAGCCGCTCGGCGGTGGTCCAAAAGGCTGGGTTGTGCTGTCGCGCTGCGGTGTCCATGTGCATGGCGGCTCCGTGTGCTTCCTGGACATCATCATCGTCATTGCCGATGACTTAGGCTAGTGACAGGCATCACAAGAAATGTCATGAGTTACGAGGATTTTTGTCACGATCGTCATGACAATTCGCGAAGTCCTTGAAAAACATGACATCGAGGACGTTTATGCTTGGGGTCCAACCCGCCGGGTCGCCAGAAGATGACCGATGGCCACGGCTGCCGCGTCGGCCGCGTCGGCGGCCAGGGGCTCCTTCAGGTTCAGGAGGGTCATCACCATCTTCCCCACCTGGCCTTTGTCCGCCCAGCCGTAGCCGCTGACGGCTTTCTTGACCTGCATGGGGTTGTAGTCGCCCACCGGCAGGCCATGCAGACCGGCCGTGAGCAGGATGCCTCCGCGGATCTGGCCGAGCTTCAGGGCGGTGGCGGCATTCTTTTCCACGAAGGGGGATTCCACGGCCATGAACTGGGGCCGGTGTGCGGCGATCGCCTCGGCCAGCTTTTCGTGGATGCCCAGGATGCGCTGGTCGAAATCGGCGCCGCGGGGGCTGCGGATCACCCCTGCCGCAAGAAGCTCCAGGCGTGATCCCAACCGGGATACCACGGCCCACCCGCAGGCCAGGGACCCAGGGTCGACGCCGAGGCAGATGGTGGGGGCAGGGGCGAGGGCCATGCTCCAGTTCACCATGCCGAGGGGTATCCCACCATGGTCCGGGGTCCGTCCCGTCGAAATCCATATCGGCTGGAATTTCTCTGGGATGCCTGCGCGGCCGATGAGTTGGCACGCCTCGCGCCGGAGTCCAGGAACCATGTTCCGCGGTCTGCTCTTTCTTCTGACGCTGCTCCTGCCTCTGGGTTGCGAGCGGCCGCGACCCGGGCCCGTCCAGGTGGCGACCAACGTCTGGCCCGGCTACGAGCCGCTCTACCTCGCCAGGCAGATCGGGGCGCTGGATCCCAAGACCTTCCATCTGGAGGAAATGTCCACCTCCAGCGATTGCATTCGGGCCCTGCGGGCCGGGCGGGTGTCGGCCGCCGCCCTGACGTTGGATGAAACCTTCCTCCTGCTCCAGGACGGCGTGGACCTCCAGGTGGTGCTGGTGATGGATGTGTCCCACGGCGGCGACGCCCTGCTGGGGCGCCCGGAGATTGGTACTTTGTCAGGCCTGAAGGGCCGCCGCGTCGGCGTGGAGAACACGGGCGTGGGAGCCTACCTGTTCAGCCGTGCCCTGGATCAGGCGGGGCTCCGTCCGGACGAGGTGAACCTGGTTCCGATCACCGAAGGCGCCCACGAAAGGGCCTACCGCAGCCGCGCGGTGGATGCGGTGGTGACCTTCGAGCCTACGCGGACCCGCCTTCTGGCCGAGGGCGCGAAGGTGCTCTTCGACAGCCGCAGCATCCCGGAGGAGATCTTCGACGTGCTGGTGATCCGTGGAGAGGCCGCCCGGGCCCACCCCGAATGGGTCGCCCAGATCCGCGAGGCCTGGTTCAAGGCTCTGGATTTCCTGCAGGCCCACCCGGATGAAGCCATCCGTAGGATGGCGCCCCGCGAAGGCCTCGACCCTGCGGCCTTCCGCCGGTCCCTGGAGGGGCTCGTCTTCCCCGATGCGGCGGCGGACCGGCGGATGCGCGAGGGCAGTCTGCTGGCCCCGGCCCGGCGCCTGGCCGATCTTATGTTCCAGAGGCACCTCCTCGCACGTCCCGTAGATCCCGCACACCTCCTTTCCCCCGCGAGGTAGCCCTTGGCCTCCCGCATCCGCCTTCGCCTGGCGATTCCCCTGCTCCTGTCCGCGATGGCGATTCTGGGGTGCGCGGCCTTCGTCTCCTTGCACTACGCGCGCGAACTCGACCGCGTGATGAAGGACACGGCCGCGGTGCTGGAAGTCCAGTCCTTCGCCATGCGGAATTCCCTCGCGGACCTGCTCGCGCGCGGCGAACGGGAACTGGCGGAACGGCGTTTCACCGACGCGGCCCTGGATCCGCGGATCCGGGCCATGGCCCTGGTGGACGGCGAAGGGCGGGTGCGTTTCTCGACCCAGCGGCAGTGGATCGGAGGCCCCTCTTCGGCCGTGGAGGGCTTCGACGGGGCTGAGGCCTCCCGCCTCTTGGCCGAGCACCGGGATCGCCTGGGCGCCTCCGGGGAGGCTTCGCTCGCGGGCTATTTCCCGATGGAACTCGACCTGGTGCCGGGCACCCTGCGGGATCAGCGGGAAGGCCTGCTCTTCATTTCGTTCGATCTCTCCAGCAGCTTTGCGCAGGAGCGACATCAGCTGATGGTGGAGGCCCTGTGGATCCTGGCGGCCTGGTTTCTCGTCGCGCTCCTCCTGTTCGTGCTGATGGACGCGCTGGTCACGCGGAAGGTGGACCACCTGCTCCACACCATGGCCCAGGTGGAGAAGGGGGCCCTCCGTGCGAGGACGGGCTTCAAGGGGGAGGATGAACTCTCCCGCCTCGGCAAGGCCTTCGACCGCCTCTTGGATCAGATCGTCGAAAACCAGGCAGAGCTGCAGAACCGTGAGCTGGGCTTCCAGCGCATGGTGATGGCCGCGCCCATTCCGGTGGGCGTCTGCACCGCGGCTGGCAAGATCGAATTCATCAATCCTCGATTCGAGGCCCTCTTCGGCTACACGCAGGCGGACATTCCCGATCTGGATCATTGGTGGAAGCTGGCCTATCCGGATCCGGACTACCGCGCCCAGGTGCTGAAATCCTGGACCGAGGGCGTCGACCGGGCCCAGGCGGAGGATGGCGACCTGAACCTGGACCAGATGTACGACATCACCTGCAAAAACGGGACGCGGCGCACCATCGAGATCCAGGGAACCCCGGTGGGGGACCGGGTCCTCGTGATTTTCAACGATCTGACGGAACGGGTGCAGGCCGAACGGCGAGTGCGCGCCAGCGAAAGCCGGCTTCGAAGCATCCTGGAGAGCGAACCGGAATGCGTGAAGGTGGTCTCCAGGGAGGGACGCCTGCTCGATATGAATGCCGCCGGGCTGGCCATGGTGGAGGCGGAAAGGCTCGATCAGGTCCAGGGGCAGCCCCTGCTCGATCTGGTGGTGCCGGAACACCGGGAAGCCTTCCTGGCGATTTCGAACAAGGCCCTCCGGGGGGAACCCGCCACGGGCGAATTCGAAATGGTGGGCTTGAAGGGTGCGCGCCGCTGGATGGATACCCATGCCGCGCCCCTCCGGGATGAGAACGGGCAGATCACGTCGTACCTGGCCGTCACGCGCGACATCACCGAGCGCAAGCGGGCCGACGAGGCGCTGCGGGAGGCCTCGGCCTACGCCCGGACCCTCATCGAAACCAGCCTCGATCCGCTGGTCACCATCAGCCCGGAAGGGACCATCACGGACGTGAACACGGCCACGGAGAAGATCACCGGTCTCACCCGGGACCACCTGATCGGTCAGGATTTCGCAGGCTTCTTCACGGATCCCGAGATGGCCCGGGCCGGCTACCGGCAGGTGTTTTCCGCAGGCCATGTGCTGGATTATCCGTTGGCCGTGCGCCACGTCTCGGGGCAGATCACGGAGGTGCTCTACAACGCCTCGGTCTACCGGAACAAGGCGGGCGAGGTCCTGGGGGTGTTCGCCGCGGCGCGGGACATTACCAAGCGCAAGCGCGCCGAAGAGATGCTGCGGAAGGCCTATGCAGCCCTGGAGCAGAGCCCGGTCACCGTCATCATTACGGACACGGCGGGACACATCGAATACGTGAACTCGGCCTGCCTGCACGCTTCGGGGTACACGATGGAGGAGCTCGGCGGCCAGACGCCGAGGATCTTCAAATCCGGAGAAACCTCGGCCAGCGACTATCGGACCTTGTGGGAGACCCTGTTGGCGGGCCGGGTGTGGGAAGGACGGTTCCACAACCGGCGCAAGGACGGATCGCTCTACTGGGAGCAGGCCAAGATCTCGCCGCTGCGCAACGATGGCGGTGAGATCACGCACTTCGTGGCGGTGAAGGAGGACATCACCGAGACCCTGAAGCGGGAGGCGGAACGCCGCCAGATGGAAGCGCAGATGGCCCAGTCACAGAAGCTGGAAAGCCTTGGCAGTCTTGCGGGGGGTGTGGCCCACGATATGAACAATGTGCTCGCGGCCATCCTGTCGCTGGCTTCCATCCAGCAGATGGAGGCGCCGGAAGGGACGCCGCTGCGCAAGAGCCTGGATACCATCGAGAAGGCCTGCCTGCGGGGGCGGGCGCTGGTGCAGGGGCTGCTGGGATTCGCCCGGAAGGGGCTGGCCGAGGAGAGCCTGGTGAACCTGAATGACCTGGTGAGGGACCAGGTCGCCCTCCTGGAGCGCACCACCTTGCAGAAGGTGAGCCTGGAAATGGACCTTGCGAATGACATCCGGTCCATCCAGGGGGATCCTTCCTCCCTGAGTCACGCGCTGATGAATCTGTGCGTCAATGCGGTGGATGCCATGCCGGAAGGAGGCACCCTCACCTTGCGTACCCATAACGAGGGCGTGGGTTCCGTGTGCCTGGAGGTGGGCGACACGGGCGTCGGGATGTCGCCCGAAGTGCTGGAGAAGGCCCTCGATCCCTTCTTCACGACCAAGCCCCAGGGGAAGGGCACGGGGCTGGGCCTTTCCATCGTCCATGGGGCGGTGAAGGCCCACCGGGGCACCCTCGTCCTGGACAGCCACCCCGGCGCGGGGACGGTCGTGCGGATCTGCCTGCCGGCGAGCCTGCAGGAAGGCCAGGCGGTGGCCCCGCTGAGCGCCGCCCCCGCCGCCGCTTCGGCCCGGAACATCCTGGTGGTGGATGACGACGAACTGCTGCAGCAGAGCACCTGCCAGCTCCTGGAACTGCTGGGCCACCGGCCGACCCTCGCCACCAGCGGGGAGGAGGCCGTCAAGGTCGTGGAGGAAGGCCTGGCTCTCGATGCCGTCATCCTGGATCTCAACATGCCCGGCATGGGAGGTGCCGCCGCGTTGGTGCGCATCCGCGAGCTCCGCCCCAGCCTGCCCGTGTTCTTGGCGACGGGCCGGGCCGACGAGGAGGCCCTGGACCTGGTCCGGCGGATCCCCTGCGTGACCCTGCTGGCCAAGCCCTATGCCCTCGCGAAGCTGAAGAGCCTGCTGCGGGAGCTCGGCTAGCGTTTCTTGCGGCCCGATCCGCGGACGCTGCCCTTCGGCGGCTTGGGATGGGCTTCGCGAGTGGTCTTTTCCGGCCGGGCCTTTCCACTCGCCTCGCGGGCCTTCTTGGGTGGGCGGCCCTTGGGGGGGGCATCGCTTCGCGCGCGCGTCGTCCGCGCTTCACCCCGGCCGCGGCGGGGCGGCTCCAGATCGCTTTCCCGAAGGGTGGCCGGCGCTGCGAGGGTGGGCACGAACTGGAAGGCCTTGCCGTGGGCATCCTGCGCCTTCGCCTCGGTGATCCAGGCGCTGATGCGGCGCAGATCCTCATCCACGGCGGTGACCTCGACTTCCACCGCGTCGCCGATGGTGAGCACGACGGAGCCCCGCAGTCCCGTGGCCTTGGTGCGGTGCTCATCCACCCAGAAGCTGCCGCCCAGGGCGGCGAGTGGCACACCCACCTCCACGAAGGGCGAATCCAATGTGACGAAGGCGACCTTGGCCGAATAGCCCTGGATGCGCCCCTTGAATCGCTGGCCGATGCGGCTCTTCATCAGGAGGCAGGCCTTCCACTTGTCGTTCTCGCGTTCGGCTTCCGTGGCCTTCTGTTCGCTGTCGCTGGCACCCTTGGCGAGCACGGCGAGGTGGCTGTGTAGGCCTTCGGGCAGGGCCCTGCCGCGAAGCACCTGGCGCAGGAGGCGGTGGACGATGAGATCCGGATAGCGCCGGATGGGGCTCGTGAAATGCAGGTAATCCTGCAGCGCCAGGCCCGAATGGCCGATGTTGTCGACGTTGTATTCGGCCTTCTTCAGGCTGCGCAGCAACAGGGTGTTGATCATCGCCTCCAGCGGCCCGCCGCGGATCTTGTCGAGCATGGCGTTGAGGTGCTCGGGAGTCGGGGTCTCCTTGGGCTTGAGCAGTCCGAAGGTGCGGGCGACTTCGGCGAAGATCTCCAGCTTCAATGCGTCGGGCTCGTCATGGATGCGGTAGATGGTGGGGATCTTCTTTCGCGTGAAGAAGCGCGCCACGGTTTCATTCGCCAGCAGCATGAACTCCTCGATCATGCGGTGGGCGTCGTGGCGGGGATAGCGCCGGGCGTCCACGGGGCAGCCTTCCTCGTCGAAAACGAATTCCGCCTCTTCGGTATCCAGGTTCATGGCGCCGCGGCCCAGGCGCACCTGCGTGAGGCGGCGGGACAGCACCAGCGATTCATCCAGGAGGGCGCAGAGCGCCTCGCCGAGTTCGGCGCGCTTGCGCGTCGACAGGTCGATGCAGGCCTCCTTCACCTCGTCGTAGGTGAGGCGCTTGGCGCTGCGGATCACGCTTTCCGAAAGGCGCGTCTGAACCACCTCCAGCTCGGGGGAGATCGTCATCCAGGCGGTCATGGTGAGCCGGTCCACGCCCTCGCGAAGGCTGCACAGGTCGCCGCTGAGCCGCTCGGGGATCATGGGGATGGCTTCGTCCGGGAAGTAGACCGAGGTGCCGCGCAGGCGGGCCTCTTCGTCCAGGGGGCCGCCTTCTGCGACGTAGTGGCTCACGTCGGCGATATGGACGCCCAGCAGCCAGCCGCCGCCTTCGGATTTGGGCAGCACTTCGAGGCTGATGGCATCGTCGAAATCCTTGGCGGTGGGCGGGTCCACCGTGCAGGTGAGGGTCTCGCGGAGATCCTCCCGTCCCTGGATCCATTCGGCCGGAATGCGGGTGGGGAAGGGGGCCAGCTCCTTCATGACCGCATCCGGGAATTCCGTGCGCAGGTTGAAGAGGGCTGCCGTGAGCTTGTTCTCGATCTTGAGGTCGGTCCTCTTCCCGAGCCGCGCCAGGACGGTGCCGCGCAGCTGCTTGGCCTCGGGATCGGCGTCCAGCTTCACGCTGACGAGCTCACCATCCTCCGCCAGGTCGGTAGGAGGCACGGAAATGATCTGGGACAACCGCGGCTCGAGGGGCACCACGCGCCAGCCCCAGGGCTGCTTCTGGAGGGTGCCGGGCAGGGGCAGGTCGCCGCGCCCCTTCACCTCCACCACACGGGCCTTGAGGCGCCCATCCCAGCCTTCGCCATTGACCTCGGCCATCACGCGGTCGCCGTGGATGGCGCCGTGGGTGTCCCGCCAGTCGACGAGGAGGTCCATGCGAGGCCCCTTGGGGGCACCCAGCAGCCTCAGGAAACCGCCCGTGCCCTCGGGATGGCCGATGAAGGTGGCTTCGAAGGTTTCGTACAGTCGCAGCCCCGGGGCCCCGTTTCTCGTGGAGGGGGGTCTCGGGGCTGGGGATGCGGCCCGCCGGTCTGGGGTGCGCGAGGGTGCGCGGACGGGGATGCGGGGGGCTGAGCGACGGGCCATACCTTCAGGGTACAGGCCCGGAAAGGATTAGGCTTGCTTTCCCTTCTTGCCGGGTTTGGCTGGGGGAGCGGCGACCGCCTTGCCATTCAAGATATCCAACTGGTGCTGAACCTTCTTGTTCTCGGGGTCCAGGGTTGCGAGGCGGTAGAGCCAGCGGGCCCGGCCGGCCTTGTCGCCCTGGGCTTCCAGATAGGCGGGGCTGGAAACGACCGCTTCGACCCACTTGCTGACTTCGCCCTTGCCGGCCTTGTATTCCGCCACCTGGTCGGCCTCGCCCTTGATCTTGTCCTCCATCACCTTGACGAGGGGATCGTAGGCTTCACTCTCGCGCTTGGTGACATCCAGGTAGGTCTGGAAGAACTTCACCCACTTGGCGCTATCGACGATTTCCTTTTCGACGCCAAGGGCCAGATCCAGTTCCTGACGCTCACCGGGATCGAGGACGCTCTTGCCCTTCAATTCCTTGATACGGTCCGCATTCTCATCCAGCACCTGCTTGGCCCGCGTACCGGACTGCTTGTACCAGGCGACCGTCTGCTCGAAGGGCACCTTCACACCCTCGTAGCACTCTCCCGCGAGAGACTTGGCGGTCTTGGCGTATTCCAGGGCCTTTTCCCAGGCGCCCGCGGAATCGGCGGCCTCGGCGGCGAGGCGAAGGGCCTCGGCCATGTCCAGGTTGGCGGCCACGCTCTGAACGAGGGTGGTGTTGTCCTTCTTGTCGAAGACGGGGCGGGTGGCGGGAAGCAGGGCCTCGGCATGCTTGCGGGCCTCGGGGTAGTTCAGGTCCGCCATCAGCTTCTCGACCACGGGCCGTTCGGCTTTCACCCGGTCGCCCAGGGAGGGGGCCTGGGCCATCAGGGCCGCGGGCAGGAGGATGCATGAAAGGAAGGCCGGTGTGCGCATCGTTTCAACCAATGGTGAGAAGGGAGAGGTCCCCAGAGAAGAACCCCCATTGTCCCGGGATCCTTTGGGCTTGGCTAGCCCTACCCCCTGGGCTGGGCATCACAAGTCGGCCAGAGCGATCCACCTTGGGGGTCACCCCAGGGTTTCGCTCATGCCCCGGATTTCGTTTTTGATGCGTTCCAGCTCCTCACGCTCGATCCGGCGCGCGGGGACCCCGCCCCGCGAACCCCGCCGGGTGACGCAGCGGGCTCCGAGGGAGCCAGCGGAGTCGGGTCCCGGCGAGGGTGAGCATCGAGACCGTAGGCGGGGTCACCCCAGAGTTTCGCTCATGCCCCGGATTTCGTTTTTGATGCGTTCCATCTCCTCACGCTCGATCCGGCGCGCGGGGACCCCGCCCCAGGTCTCCCCCGCCCCCACCCGGCTCCCCGGCAGCAGCACGCTTTCCGGGAGAATGGTGGCGTCATCGCCGATGATGACGTCCCCCATGACGCAGCAGGCGAGGCCCAGGGTGGCCCGGTTGCCCACCGTGACCGGGGCGATGACCAGGTTGCCGCCGCCCCCGTAGTGGGCGAAGATGCGCACGCTGCCACCCAGGGCCGCGTCATCCCCGATGCTGATGAGCTGTGGATCGCTGATGTATTCCGTGTTGATGAAGGCGTGGCGGCCGATCTTCATGCCCATGGCCTTCAGGAACCAGACCCCGAAGGGCGTGAGGGTCACGAAGGGCAGGAAGGTGAAGCGCACAAGGTAGAAGAGGCCGTTGTGCAGGAACCAGGGCAGGGCGTGCAGGGTGTAGTAGCCGCCCTTGAATGGTTTCACGCGCGTGGGCAGCACCCAGTTGTAGATGGGCACCACCAGCAGCAGCACCAGCCCGAAGATGAAAAAGGAGAGGGCCAGCGCGAAGCCCGACAGGATCCAGGGCCAGGGTCCGTGGAGGCTGGCGGCCAGGCCGTGGAGGCCCGACCAGATCCAAAGGGCCGGGGCCAGGGCCAGCCCGAGGGCCGTGGAGGCGAGGGTGTACATCAGGAGCACCGCCAGTCCGTAGGCCACCCTCGAAAACCGGCGGAGCAAGCGGTCCAGCCAGTTCGTCGGCGGCGGGTTCTTGGACTGGTCTTTGGCGAAAGAATTCACGCGGCACCTTCTGTGTCGCGCCCTTCGGGCTTCGGCTTCGCCAAAGTGGCCATTCGCTTCTGCTTCATGCTCATGCCACCAGCGTAACGAATAGGATGGAGGGATGGATCTGGTTCTGCTCCGTCTCTCCGCCCTCGGTGACATCCTCCGGGTCATGCCGGCCTGGGCCAACCTTCGCCAGGCCTTCCCGCAGGCGCGCTTCCGGGCCGTGGTCGAGGATCGCCACGCCTTCCTGCTGGAGCCACTGCCCTGGCTGGAGCCCGTGGTGGTGCGGCGCAAGCGCCTGTCCTCGCCCTTTTCGGCCTTCAGCGAACTCAAGCGGGTGGCCGCCCTGGTGCGCGGCGCCGAGGCCAGCCTGGACTTCCACGGCATCCTCAAGGCGGCCCTCATCCCGAAGCTGGCGGCCCTCCCCGAACGCTGGGGCGACGGAGTGACCAAGGAGTTCGCAGGATCGCTCCAGACCCATCCCATGGCCTTCCGCCATCAGACGCGGTACGACCAGGCTCTGGGCCTGGCGGAGGCCTTCGGCCGCAGCCGGGGCATCCCGGGGCTCGGGCGCTTCCGGCCCGTGCTGAAGGACGTGGCGCTTCCCGATCCCGGCGAGATCTGGCAGCAGGATGCGAAACCCCGGGTGGTGCTGGTCCCCGGCGCTTCGAGGCGAGGTGCCATCAAGCGCTGGCCCCTGCGGCACTGGATCACCCTGGCGGGCCTTTTGAAACAGCGCTGCGACCTGCGGTGGTCCCTCGGCCCCGAGGAAGAAGATCTGCGGAGTTGGTTGCCGGAGGCCACCGGTGTCGCGGCCCTCCCGCGGCTGGGCTTCTGGCAGCTGGCCTCGGCCGTCCGCCAGGCCGACCGGGTGGTCTCTCCGGATACCGGGCTTCTCCACCTGGCTGTGGTGCTGGGGGTTCCGGCCCTGGGGCTCTACGGCGCCAGCGATCCCGTGATCGCGGGATTGCCCCCGGAGGCGGGCCGGGTCCTGCGCACGGGGATCTCCTGCTCGCCCTGCCGGGAACGGGATTGCCAGCGGCGGCAGTGCATGGAAGAGCTGCTGCCGGAGCGCGTGTCCGAGGCGATCGTGTCTAGGACGGTTTTCGGCTAATCGGGCTTCAGCGGATATTGAATTTGAATTTGCCTTCGTGGCATTCCAGGCACTTCACGACGGGCGGCTGATGCTGGCGGTGGCACTCGGTGCACACGATCTCGCCCAGGTGGGAATCGTGGGGATTGGGTTTCGCATCCTTGGTCAGGGCCTTCATGGCGGGGTAGTCGCCGTGGCAGGTCATGCAGGAATCCGCCGCGACAGCCTTCTTGGTGGGCTTCTCCTCCTGATGGCAGTCGTAGCAATGGACACCGGCCTTGGCGTGGTGGGGCGGGAGGGTGCGGGCCTTGGCTTCCTGGGCGGGAGAGGGGAACACCCAGGCAAGGCTGAAGGCGAGGACGGCGAGGCGCTGGACGCGAGTCATGGGCGGGATCCTGAAATTTCTGCGTGGAAGGCACCGGGTGATGCAGCAGTCTACCGAAGGCTGGGGCCAGGATCCCATGGGCTTTCGCCCGCCAGGGCCGATCCGGGAGACTCGATGTCGCGACCGTGACAGGGATCACTTTTCCAGGTCGCTGATGGGACATCCGAGGAGGGAATGTCCGATCATGACCCGCTGGGCAATTATGTTGGGCCGTCCAGCACCCGGTTGGGATCCATTTTTTGAAAGGGCACCTCATGAACTTGAACCGCGCACATCTGGTCTCTGGCCTGGTCCTGGCGGCTGGGGTGTCCTGTCTCGGGGTTCTTCAGGCCCAGTCGGCTCAGCCCCGCGCGAAGGTCCCTTCGGTGATCCCGGGCTACCAGCCCCAGAACCAGGTGAAGGGGGCCATCAACCTTTCGGGGTCCGACGAGCTTTCCGATCTCGGCGATGAATGGTCCGCGGCGTTCCGGAAAAGCCATCCGGAAGCCAACCTGATCTACCGATCCAAGCTCACGAAGGATGCGGTGAAGGAACTGCTGGACGGCTCGAGCCTGCTGATCCTCGCGGCCCGGGAACTGACTCCGGACGAGAACAAAGCCTTCCAGACGAAGTTCGGCTACATGCCGATGCGCATCCCGGTCTGCCTCGACGCCAACATCGTCTTCGTGAACAAGAACAATCCCCTGACTTCCATCACCATGGAGCAGCTGGATGCCATCTATTCCAAGTCGCGGCTGGCGGGCGCCAAGGCCCCCCTGGTCGTCTGGGGCGACCTGGGCCTCAAGGGCGAGTGGGCCAAGATGCCCATCAACGCTTACGCCCGCGCCGAGGGGACGACCACCCGGGCGACCTTCGCGGAGAAAGCGATGCTCAAGGGGGAATTCCGCCCCGGCATCCAGGACCGTGACGATTCCTCCTCCCTGGCCGAAGCCGTCATGACCGACCAAGCGGGCATAGCCTTCGGATCCATGTCCTCCTGGTACTTCGCCAACAAGGTGATTCCCGTGGTGCCCATCCACGGTGAAGACGCGCGCATGCCGAACCAGGAGAACATCACCACCAGCAAGTACCCCATGCCGCGCCTGTTCTACGCCTACCTCAACCGGACCCCCGGACAGCCCCTGCCGGTGCCCATCAACGAAGTGATCCACTTCCTCCTGACCAAGGAAGGCCAGAACGCCGTGGCAGATTCGGGCCTGCTGCCCGGCCCCCCGGAATTCCTCACCATCGCCTTGAAGCGCCTGAGCCGCTAAGGCGATCAAAGATGTCAATGAAAGCAGAAACCCCGGCTCGGCCGGGGTTTCTGCTTGGGGGCCCCGGGGGTGTGCGCGCAGCGCGGGACCCCCGGAGGATAGGAACAGAAACCCCGGCTCGGCCGGGGTTTCTGCTTGGGGGTCCGGGGGTGTGCGTGCAGCGCGGCCATAGCTCCTCGCAGCGCATGCGCTGTAGGGAGAACTCCTGGAGGTCAGGAGGAGAATCCGACTGCGGCTTTGCCGAAGGCGGACGCGGGGGTCCGGGGGTGTGCGCGCAGCGCGGAACCCCCGGAGAGCATCATCCCTTGCGCCAGCCCACGCTGCCGTCCTTGCGGTCCTCCAGCACGATGCCCATGGCCTTCAGTTGATCGCGCACCCGATCGGCCTCGGCCCAGTTCCTGGCGGCCTTGGCGGCCTTCCGGGCCTCGATGAGGGCTTCGACCTCCGCATCCAGGCTCGTCGACAGGTGGGGCCAGGCGGCGAAGATGGCATCCGTCTCGTCGAGGAAGGCCAGCACAGCGTCGCGTTCCTCCCGCGTGAGCGCCACGTGGTCGTCCTGCGCGTTCAGGTCGCTGATGAGGGTGAAGATCGCCGCCAGCGCTTCGGGCGTGTTGAGGTCGTCGGCCATGGCCGCCCAGAAGGTTTCGCGGGCCACCTCCAGGCGGGCCATGGGATCGATGGCCTCGGCCCAGGGACCGCCGCCGGCCTGGCCATCACCTTCCATGCGCGTGCGGAAGGCGCGGATGCGCTTGAGCGAATTCTCGGCGGCCCTCAGCCCCTCGAAGCTGAAGTTCAGCACCTTGCGGTAGTGGTTGCTCTGGATGGCGTAGCGCAGCGCCGTGGGGTCCACGCCCTTGTCGACGAGGTCGCGCAGCGTGAAGAAGTTCCCCAGGCTCTTGGCCATCTTCTGACCTTCGACCATGAGGAATTCACCGTGGACCCAGTGGTTCACCCAGCGGTGGCCGAGGCAGCCTTCGCTCTGGGCGATCTCATTTTCGTGGTGGGGGAAGATGAGATCCACGCCGCCGCTGTGGATGTCCACGCGCTCGCCCAGCAGCTCCATGCCCATGGCCGAGCACTCGATGTGCCAGCCGGGCCGGCCGGGGCCCCAGGGACTGTCCCAGGAAGGTTCGCCGGGCTTGGTGGCCTTCCACAGCACGAAATCGGTGACTGAGTCGCGCTCGTATTCGTCCGCGTCCACGGAGGCACCGGCCTGCATGCCCTCGCGGTCCAGGTGGGCCAGGCAGCCGTACTGGGGGAGGCCGGCGATGCGGTAGTAGACGCTGCCGTCGCGCACGTAGGCCAGGCCCTTGGCCTCGAGATCCTGCACGAGGCGGATCATCTGGGGGACGTAGGCCGTGGCCTTGGGCAGGTGGTCCGCCCGCTGGATGGCCAGCGTGTCCAGGTCCTCGAGGAAGATGGCGGTGAATTTGTCGGTGAGCGCCTTCATGGCCGCATGGCGGGCCTCGTTGGAGGCATCGGCGGGCAGGCCGCCCTGGGAATCGCGGATGATCTTGTCTTCGACGTCCGTGATGTTCATGCAGTGCTTGACGTCGTAGCCGGCGGCGCGGAAGGTGCGCTTGAGGAGGTCCTGGAACAGGAAGGTCCGCAGGTTTCCGATATGCGCGTAGTTGTAGACAGTGGGTCCACAGGTGTACAAGGAGATCTGCCCATCCTGTACGGGGACCACCGGGTCCACTCGCCGCGTCAGGGTGTTGAACAGGGATAGGGTCCGCCGCATCTTCATGGTTCTAGGAAACCATCTTTTTGCCTTCCATCCAAAGCCCCGGTGTCCAGATGAGTTTGTTCCGTGCCAGAAAGCAGGACCAAGCGCTGGAAGCGCGCGATGAACACCTAAGGAAGCTCGAGGCCGAATGCAGGGCCGTCCAGTCCCGGCTGGAAGGCACCCAGGAGCTGGTCCGGCACCTGGATGAGGATCGGGACCTGCTGCTGGGCGCCCTGGAGCTCATGCGGCCCGGGGGAGCGATCCAGGACCTGGCCCAGATCCTGTTGGACATCAGCTTCAAACCCCTGGGGCTCGCCTGCTTCTTCGTGGCCGCGGCGGATTGGGAGGAGGATCTCCTTCGCTTCGTGCTCTACCACGAGGGGGGAAGGGCCCGGAACCATCCCTCCCGGCGCCTGTCGGATCGCGCGGGGCTTTCGGAGCGGGTGCTCTCGGGCCACCGGTCCGTCTACATGCGGACCATGGAGGAAGGCCACGCGGCGGGCAGCCTGCTGACGGCCGCGGAGCAGGCGACGGGGCTGATCCCCCATTCCTGGTACGGGGTGCCCCTCGGCCACGGCAAGCGGCCCATCGGACTGGTGAGCTTCCAGAGTTTCCAGACCGATGCGTTCAGCGAAAGCCGGCGGCGGGTGATGGATGCCCTGGTCGGGCTGATGTCCACCTGCCTGGAAGCGCGCGTTCCGATCTAGGAATTCAAGGGCGCTGGATCAGGGCCAGCAGATCCTCGGGCAGGACCCGGGCGCGGTTGTCAGAGCCCGCCACGAGGTGGACGCTTTCCCCTTCGGCGAGGAGGGTGCCGTCGCGTTCGATCCGGTAGCCGAAGATGACGCGACGGCGGCCGGTTTCCTGGAGGCTGGTGCGCACCTGCACCAGCTCGTCGTAGCGCGCCGGGGCGCGGAAGCGTACGCGGATCTCGTTGACCACCAACCGCACGCCCCGGGCCTCCCATTCCGCGTAGCTTTGCCCCAGTTCCCGCAGGAAGTCGCTGCGGCCCAGCTCCATCCACACGGGATACGTCGCGTGGTGGACGATGCCCATGGCGTCGGTTTCGGCGTAGCGCACTCGGAGTTCGGTCAGCGATTCCATGGTTCGAGCGTACACGAAGAAGCCCCGCCGGAGCGGGGCTTGAAGAACTCACCACAGATCCGGGCTCCCGGTTACTCGATGGTGACGCGGACGTGATCGCCCTTGTCCGTGGTGATTTCCAGGAGAAGGTCGCCCGGCTTGGCGTCGGACAGCAGCTTCTGGAGCTGTTCGGGTTTCATGCCCTTCTTGGTCTCGCCATTGACCTTGATCTCGCCGTCGCCGGCCATGTCCAGGATGCCCTTGGCGAGGCTGATGGGCATGCGGATGTGGACTTCGGTGGGGCCATCCACGTCGTGATGCTTGGCGTGGTGCTGCATCACGGTCTTGGACACGACGTCGACCTTGATGAAGCGCGCGGTCTGCGCGGCCAGAGGAAGGCTGAGGCTGGCCGCTAAGGCCAGCGGGATCATGATGGCGCGCATGGGCGGCCTCCTTGGAAGGGTGGGGGTTCGGCACTCGCCGGATCACATGGGATTACGGGGGGCCGATCCTACGGATTAGCCTCGGGTATCCTGGACCTTGGAACGGAAGCAGGACGAGTTCCATCCAACCTGTTGCGGCCTGCCCGCCCCTCGGAGTTCCCTCATGAAGCGTCTCGCAGCCCTTCTTTTCGCCGCGCCCCTGGCTCTCTCCCTGGCCGCCCAGGGACCCACCCGCTGGGAACACGACTACCAGTCCGCCCTCAAGCGAGCGAAGGCGGAGAAGAAGCTCATCTTCATGGACCTCTGGGCCGAATGGTGCGGCCCCTGCCAGCTCCTGCAGAAGAACGTGTTCCCGAGCCCCGAAGGCCAGGCGGCCCTCGCCAAGGTGGTGCCCTTCTCGTCCCTGGTGCAGAAGCGGGATGGCACGCCCCTGCCCGAAGGCACCAAGCTTTCTGAGACCTTCCAGCTGAACGCCTTCCCCACCCTGGTGATCCTTGATCAGAACGGGAAGGAAGTGCGCCGCAACGTGGGGGCCTTCCGCAGTGGCGCCGAATTCGCCGCCTGGCTGGAAACCGCGACCCGCTAGGGGCCTAGCGGCTCACAAATCCTTCACCCCGCCCGCGGATTTCGGCGGCTTGGGGAGTCGCTGCTTGAGGCCCTCCAGTTCGTCCTGCTGCGCCCCCATGCTCGGGCGCGGCGGAGGCGGCGGGGGGGGCTTCTTCGGATTGGGTGGCGGCGGGGGCGTGGCGTTCTGGACCAGGGTCTGCAGATCGTGGATGGCTTCCCGCTGGCCCGGCTGTTCCAGCAGCAGGCGCTCCAGCAGGGCCCGAGCCTCCGCGGGGCGGCGGGCTTCCAGGTGGGCGCGGGCCGCCAGCAGCAGGGCCGGGGCACGCCAGGCGGGAACAGGCCGAGGCGAACCCTGACCGACCAAGGGGGAGAGCGCCTTCAGGGTATCCTCAGGAAAGCCCGTGCGCAGGTCGATGAGGGCGGCCAGCAGCACGTGGCTGGGCTTGGCGTCGCCGGGGCGCCAGCGACGGGCGCCGGGCAGATCGCCCTCTTCTATGGCGCGCTGGGCCAGCCAGGCCTTCACGCTGGGGGGAGCCCAGCGCGCGACGTCGGTATGGGTTTCGGGCTGGGCGGAGAGGGAGGAGGACGTCAAAGCCGCCACCAACAGCAGGACCGGCCGCCATTTGGCGAGGGGCTTTCCGGCACATAGCAGCCACAGGACGAGGCCCGCGAGACCAAGCCAGGCACCCACTTCGGGATGGGCGGGTTGGAGGGAGCGGCGGGCGGGCAGGGGCAACCGGCCCGCGGCCAGGGCCTGGAGGCCCTCGGCGGCGGATTCGCCGTCCTTGAAGACCTGGCCGCCGGTGGCCTCGGCCAGACGGGCCAGGAACTCGGGATGCGCGGTGCTCATGGCGGGCTCGGCGCTAGGACTATTGCCGGAATTGGCGCCGGAGTCGGCGGATCCGGATCGGCGCGGAACGCCGTGGGACTGACCGTCGCCGAAGGCCATCACGCACACGGGGAGCCGGGCCTTCTTGAGCGGTGCCACGGCGTGGTTCAGGGCCTCTTCGGGGGCCTCCCAGGTTTCCTCGCCGTCGCTGAGGAGGAGGATCACGGCGGGAAGGTCCGCGTCCACCTGGGCCGCCACCTGCGGAAGGCCGCGCCCCAGGCTCGTTCCGGGCGACCCCACTTCGCCGGGGCTGACGGCGTGCAGGGCCTCGCGCAGCAGGGTGCGATCCTCGCCCGGCGGTTGCACGGGAATGGCGTCGCCGGTGATCAGATCCAGGCTCCAGCGAAGGCCGGGCTGGGGGCGCGACCAGATGCGGTCCAGGCTCGTCACGGCGGCTTCCCAGCGGCTGCGGCCCTGGACGTCTGGCACGGTCATGGAGCGGCTGGCGTCAAGCACCACGTGCACCGTGAGGCGGGGAAACTCCGGAAAGCCCCAGCGCGGCTCCGCCAGGCCCAGGCCCAGGCCCGCGGCCATCAGGGCCAGCCCCAGCCCCTGCCAAAGGGGTTTCTGACCGACCACCTGCACGCCGAGGCCGGGACGCAGATGGGCGATGAGCGCCGCCACCAGGATGAACAGGACCAGGATCGCGGCTGGGATCAGGGCCCAGGGATGGGAGAAGGGCAGGTTCATGAGGCCGCCAACCAGGCGGGCCGGGCTTTCCCGCGCTTGAAGGCCAGGTCCACCGCCAGGGGCAGGGCCAGGAGGGCCGCCGCCAGCAGGAACCAGCGCGCCAGGGGGCGCCCCTCGCTGGGGGGATCCACGGGCAGCAGGGTTTTTTCGAGCTGATCCACGGAGCTCAGGCTGCGCTCCAGGCCCGCGGGATCCTCGGCACTGAAGGATTCGCCGCCCGTGAGGTGAGCCACCTGCTGCAGGGTGGCGTGATCCACCTCCACGCGCAGCTTCGCGAACCCGCCCCCCTCCAGGGGCACGAGGCTTTCGCCGTTGGTGCCGATGGCCACGGCGTGAATGCGAATGCCGTTCTGATGGGCCTCTTCGGCGGCCTCCATCGGCGTCACCCGGCCCCGGTTCTGGACGCCGTCGGTGATGAGCAGGATGACGCGGCTGCGGGCCGGGCTGTCCTCCAGGCGCCGCACGGCGGTCATGAGGGCCGATCCGATGGCCGTGCCATCATCGCGGCTGTCGATGTCCAGCCGCGCCAGCATGCGCAGCAGGCGCGTGTGATCGGCCGTGAGCGGGCTCAGGGTCACGGGATGGGCGCTGAAGAGGATGAGCGCGAAGCGGTCGTCGGGGCGCCGCAGGACGAACTGCGCGAGGGTGCGGCGCGCGGCGTGCCAGCGGTCCTCGTCCGGGCGATCGAGGATGCGCATGCTGCTGCTGCCGTCCAGCACCACGGCGAAATCCACCACGGGGGCCGTGCCGCGCAGGGGCCTGCGCCATTCGGGGCCGGCTGCCGCGAAGCCCAGGGCCAGGGCCAGCAGCACCGGAATCCAGTGCGAGCTGAGGCGGGCCAGGGCGCTGGAGGGCCGCGAAGAAGGGATGCCCCAGCGGTAGATGACGCGCCAGGCCCAGACGACGAGGGGCACGGTCAGGAGCAGCAGCAGGGGATAGCGCAGGGCGATCATCGCGCGCCTCCCTGTTTGCCCTTGGCCTCGAGCGCCGCGACGAGGGGTTCGGGCGCGGGGAAGGGTGGCTCCGTGTGTCCAAACCGGGCGGCGTCGAGGCTCTTCGCCCACTGATCCCAGGGCACGAGGTGGCGGGCCTGGAAATCGGCGGGACCCCAGGCGCGCGCCGCATCGCCGAAGCGCGCCGCAAGCAGATCGCGTCCCAGGTCGTGGGCCGCATCCAGCGTGCCGCGTTCGCGGTTCGTGGGGGGCCACCGGTGCCTGAAAGCGTGGGTCGCATGGCGCAGCCGGCGCTTGGTCGAGCCTTTCCGCCATTGGCGGATCAGGGCGGCGATCAGCGCCAGGGGCGGCAACAGCAGCAGGCTGGCCCAGGTCCAGGGGAAGGGGAGGGCGGGCAGCCGGTCGTCGTTGCCGCCACCGAAGCCCATCCATGGGCCGCCGTAGGGGATGTCGCGGGGCACTTCGATTCTCAGCTCCGGACTGCGCTGTTCGTTGCCGAGGTCCAGGGGCGGAACCACGGCCAGACCCGGTTCCAGGGCCTGCACCTGGAAGCGCCACCCACGTCCGTCCGGCAGCAGCTCCATGGCGCGCAGGCGCAGGGGCCCCAGGCGGTCCTCCACCGTGGGCCGCGGCGGCGCGGGCTTGGAGGGATCCTCCTCGCGGAGTTCCAGAACCTGCAGTTCCCCGAGCTTCAGCTGAGCCGGGGCTTTCCAGGTAGGAGCTGCGAAGGCGCCTGCCGAGGCCAGGATCAGGGCCAATGGCCGAATGGACGCGAGACCCTTCACGCGCCCCCCGCCCGGAACCACGCGTTCAGTTTCACCACGGGATCCTCGGCCAGGTCCCAACACTGTTGTTCGATGGCGGGCGTGAAGCCGGGATCGGGCCAGTTCACTCCGCGTTGATCGGCGGAATCCTCGGGCTTGAACCAGATGAGGCGGTGCCGCGTCGCCAACGGCTTCAGGAGAGGCGCCAGGCCTCGCAGCCCCGAGCCATTGCTGAAGAGCCAGAGGCGGTGTCCCTTGCCGTGCTCGCCCCAGTGGCCGAGGGCCTCGCGCCAGGCCGCTTCGGTGGGGATGGAAGGCCCCCGCTCCACCAACGTCTCGAGGATTCGCAGGCCATGGATGCGGCCGCGCTTGGGGGCGATGCGCAGGGCCGGTGTGCGGCCGTCACCGGGGACGATGAGGCCCAGGCGATCGCCCGTGGCCTGCAGCGTGGCGACGGCGGCGCCGCAGAGTTCGAGGGCCCAGCGCAGGGGCGAGACGGGGTCACCGAGGAACATGGAGGGCGAAGGATCCACCACCAGCCAGAGCACCAGGTCGCGGCTGCTTTCGAATCGCTTCATGATCGGTTCGCCGGTCCGCGCCGTCAGAGGCCAGTTGATGAAGCGGGGATCATCGCCCGGCACGTAGGGGCGGTTCTCGACGAAGGTGAGGCCCGCGCCCTTGACCTTGGAGGGGTGCAGGCCCTCGGTGCCCCCGCTCAATCGCCCGCGCAGCCGCAGGGGCAGGCGTCGCAGGCGGGCGAGGAAGCGGGCGGGAAGGGGCATATCTGCCAAGTATGGATCAGTTCAGGTCCTCCAGGCCCTCGACCTCGCCATCTTGGGGGGCGCGGATCTGAACGGCCTCGGTGATCGTGGCGGTCTGCCCCTTGGGGATCCGGAGGGTCCAGGTGAGCACCCCGGGTTGCCGCTCCACCGCGCCACTGGTGCTCTCAGGTAGGGAGGAGATTTTCACCGAGTCTACGGTGGATTTGAGCATGCGGTCCTGGACTTCCACCTCCAGGGATTCATTCGTGTCGTTGCTCAGTTCCAGGGCCTCTCTGAGGGTCCACTGGCGCTGCTTGGTGAAGGCACCGATGGTTTCCAGTTTGTGGTCGAGACGCCGGAGGCTGACCCGAAGGCCCTTCATGGGCCCGAATCCCAGCTGGAACGGCTGGCCCGTGGCCGGGAGTTTCATCGGAGCCTGGCCCAGGCGCTGCGTCCCCGCAAACTGGACCACGGGCGCCTCGGGGAAGATGGGGAACCGTTCAGGGGCGGGGAACTGGGCCACCTGATAGCCCGCCGCATCGAGCCGCGGGAACGCGACGATCTTCATCTGCGGCTGGAGGTCCTGGGTCAGCACCTTGAAGCGGTGGGGCTCCCCATCCGAAGGGATGTCCTTGGAGCCATCCAGCACGAACGTGGTGGCGAGGCCCGAGGCCTCCTCGAGGGTCCTGGCGGAGGCCTCCAGGGCGGCCACCGGCGGAGGAGGTGGCGGGGGTGGCGCCGACATCACGGCTTCCGTGGAAAAGTCAACGACCTTGCCGCTGCCACCGACCACACCGCCCACCACACCGCCGATGACGCCGCCGGGAATCCCACTGGGAACCCCTCCGGGGACGCCACCGAGGCTGTGATCCTGCTTTGGCAAGGGCACGGGAGGTGCCCAGGAGATCTCCTGGGACCCTTCGAAGCTGGGCGTGGTCAGGTTGCGACCCGGCTTGGCGTTGCTGATCTCCAGATGCACCCCCTCCCAGGTCTCGCCCGTGGTCTGCACCACGGCGGCGTACAGGGCCAGGCCAAGGGTTTTGCGGTCCTCGGAGAGCCGTGCCTCATAGACCGGTGTCCATCGCGCGCGCCGCTGACGGTAGCTGACTTCCAGCACCACGGGGCCGGGCCCCGGGCTGGTCAGTTCCACGGTCACGCGGCTGGGAGCCGTGCGCTGCTGGCCCTGGCGCTGCTGCAACTCGCCGTTCAGCCGGGTTTCTTCGGCGGTGAGTTTCTCCAGATCCCGCTTGAGCTGGCGATCCTGGAACATCAGGGCGGACAGCCGCGTCTGCATCTGGCGGGCCAGCTCCACGAGGGGCGCGGCACTGGGGAGGGTGTAGGTCATCCGGCCGGACAATTCCTTGTCGTGGGTGGCCATCAGCCCCTTGAGGAAGGCTTGTTCCTGGCGGATGGATTCCAGCTGGGATTCCATCGTGTCGCGCTTGCTCCGCAGGGCTTCCCGGTCGGCCATCAGGCGCTTCCATTCCGGGGTTTCGGTGACCTCGCGGGGGTCGGCGCGAACGGCCACATCGCCCAAACGGGTGCCCGAGGGGCCCTTGGCGCTGACCTGGAGATCATCCAGGCGAAGCCCCGTGGGCAGATCTGAAAGCTGGAGGTGATGGGTGCCCGCCTCGGGCAGGGTGGTCTTCCCGATCCGGGTGACCCAGGCCTCGTCGGGATGGAGACGCACCCGCTGAATGGGCGCCTTCACGGGAATGGGCGATTGTGCCGCGAGGCAGACCGTCAGGCTAGAGATCACCAAGGTGTGGCGCACGAAGACTCCGAGAACATGGGTTGGCGGAACAGTCGTCGGTTACCACTTCACCCGCACGCGGTACGTCAATGTGGCGCTGCCTTCGGCGGGCACGGTGACCTTGAACCGCGCGGTGCCGGCGGCCTCCTTGGTGTAGGGGTGGCTGCTCTGCAGCACCTCCCAGTCGCCGGGCATCGGCTCAAGAAGGTTCACGGTGACGGGTTCCTTCTTGGCATTCTTCAATTCCACCTCGAAGGCGGATTCATGCACGAATCCGAACTTTCCTTGACGTCCGAGGCTCTTGTAGTCGGTCTGCTTGCGCTTGGCGGTCACGTCGAAGGCGTCGCCCAGCTTGAGGCGCACGGTCTCGTTCTTCGGCGTGTGGTCCACGTTGTCCTCGCCGACGAACTGGGCGCGACCCTCGCTGTCGCGCTTGTAGACGCGGATGATGCCCTTGGGCAGAGGCATGCCCAGGCGGCTGGACTCCTTGTTATCGAATTCGACGAAGACGCCCACCTTCTGCTTCTCGCCCAGGTCGCCGTAGCTGCCGGAGTAGTAGTAGTTCTGGCCCTGGAGCAGGTATTCCTTGCGGACGGGTACTGTGCCGGCGCTCAGCAGGGCCACCTGCTTGGTCTGGTTCGCGGCCAACGTGGTGGGGCGGTCCAGGGTGTAGAGGTGGTATTCGAAGAGGCTCTCCTCGGCCATCTTCGGGGCGGCCTTGTCGGATCGGGCCATCCCCGCCGCCATCATGGCCATGGCTTCGGGCCGGCGCTCCCGCACCCGATTCACGTCCCCCGCCACCAGTTGCAGTGTTGCGTTGGGATAGGCGGCGCCGCTCTGGTTGGTGAGGGTCACCCAGCCGCTGAGGTCCAGGGTCTTTTCATCCGGAGACAGGTTGGCGACGTAGTCCGCGCGCCAGGAGAGGCCGCCCGTGAGGTAGCTCAGCTCCAGCTGCTGCAGCTTGTCGACGCCGCTGTTGAGGCTGATGACGAGGGTGGGCCGGGCGCGCAGGTTGCCCGGGACCTTTGGATAGACGATGCGGCCGGGGACGCTCGTTTCGATGCGGTCGGTGAACTGCAGCACGGTGCCGTTGTTGGTGGCCAGCACGGTGGCCTCCTCGCGCACCTCCTTCGACCCGGCGCCGTCAGCGTTGGGCACGCTACGGACCACTGTCACCTTCTCGCCGACGTATTTCTCCAACAGCTTCTGCGGCGTGAGCAGGTCGAAATCGAAGTTCTGTTCCGCCACCCAGAAATCCTTGGGCGCCGTGAGATTGCGCAGCAACGCCGTCTCAGGCCGGATCTGGGCCGAGACCTCCTGGAAGGCCAGGCGCGTCTCGCCCTTGGGCAGTCGCACTTCACGCGAATCCTTCACGAGGGCCAGGTTGTCGTTGTAGATCGTTACCGCCAGCGCCTTCTGATCCCTCAGCGTCGTGGTGGTTTCCTGGGCGGCCAGCAGGGCAGGCAGGGTGGCGAGGAGCAGGGCGGGGCGCATGAGACCTCCGGGGTGGTGGCGGGCGGAACAATGGCCCGATACCTGGTCATGCCTTGACCAGGGAGATCCTTTCACAGAAAAAGCAAAAGATGGAGAGTCTGCAAGATGTGGCGTACCTAAACCACGATCGGGCCTCGAAAAGAGAGTCAACCGGTGATGAACAGTGATGGACAGTGATGAAAAGAAAGGGCGCTTTCTTTATCACCGTTCATCTCCGTCCATCACCGGTTCAAATTTTTTCAGATGGATCCGTTGAGGCTTGCGGTTCAGACCAGCTTTCCCTGGCCGGCGAGCTCTTGAATCCGCGCCAGCGCCGTGTCGAGCTGGCCCTGCAGCAGCTTCTCGGCGCCCATCATGGCCATCATCATGGGGATGTCGGCCTCGTCGACGAGGCGCAGGGTGGAGCCTTCACCGTTCGAGGCGATTTCGAAGCGCAGTTCGTGATCGAACATCTTCTTGGCGCCGGGGACGAGGCTCACGAGTTGGCCGGGGACGCGGGTCTTGGCCACCAGTTCCTGCGGCATCTTCATGCCCATGACTTCGATGACGTAGCTGTGTTTGTCAGCCTCGCCCTGGAAGTTCATGGCGGCGGGTTCGAGGAAGGTGCGGTGCTTGGACAGGTCGGAAAGGAAGGCGTACAGCCGGTCCGCGGAGACGGGCAGCGAGGCTGTGGCGGTTTTGAGCGTGGTCATGTCGACTCCGGGGTATGAAGCATCGAACCATGAAGGGCGCGGCAGGGCGAGGCCCTACTTCCGGGAAGGCAGATCATTCGATCAGTAGGCGCGTTCGCCGAAGAGGGCGGTGCCGATGCGGATCTGGTCGGAACCCGCAGCGATGGCGGCTTCCAGATCACCGCTCATGCCCATGCTCAGGCGCAGGGGCTGTCCGAGCTGTTGCTGCACCCGGTCGCGCAGCTCGGCCATCTGGACGAAGGCGCTTTCATCGTCCGGCGGGGGGATGGCCATGAAGCCGCGCAGGGGCAGGCGAGGATCGTCGCCGAGGGCTGCGAAGAGGGCTGGCAGATCGGTCTCGGCGCATCCGCCCAGCTTGGTGGCCTCTTCCCAGAGATCCACCTGGATCCAGACGGGCCGTACCACATCGAGTTCCTCGGCGAGGCGGCGCAGGCGCTCGGCGAGTTCGGGTCGGTCGAGGCTCTGGATCTCCGCAAAGTGCTGGAGGGCTGGCTTGGCCTTGTTGCGCTGGAGGGGTCCCAGCAGGACGAAGCTGAGATCGGGAGAAGCGGCCGCCTTGTCGGCGCCCTCCTGCACGTAGTTCTCGCCGAAGCGCGTGAAGCCCAAGGTCGCGGCTTCGCGGATGAGCGCCGTGGGCTGCTTCTTCGAGACGGGCAGCAGTTCGACATTCTGGGGGTCGCGGCCTGCGGCCTCGCAGGCCCGCTGGATGCGGTTCCGCAGGTTCTCGTAGCGCTCGCCCAGGCTCACGGGAGGAAGAGGGTCCGCTGGCAGGACTCGCAGGTGATGAGGGTCTTGCCTTCCTTGAGTTGGAAGAGGATCGGGCCGCGCAGCTTGACGTTGCAGCCCGAGCAGGCGCCGTTTTCCACGGCCACGACGGCGCGGCCCTGACGGGCGGCGGCGAGGCGGTGGAAGCGTGCCACCTCGGTCGGCGACATCTTGGATTCGAGCTTGGCCTGCTTGGCCTGCAGCTGTTTCCGCCCCTCCACCTGGTTGGCGTGTTCTTCCAGGAAGACGGCGTGGAGTTCGTCGAACTGAGCCTGGGCCGCGGTGAGTTCGGTCTGGAGGCCGGCAAGGGCGTGTTCCAGGTTCTTTGCGGTCTCTTCGAGGGCCTTGAGGGGCTTGGAAACGGAGGCCTTGAGACGCTCCTTCTCGTCCAGTTCGCGGATGGCGGCGGTGTACTGGACCTTCTGATGGGTGGCCTTCACGGCGGCTCGAGCGCGATCCTCATCCTTCTGGGCCTGGACCAGCTCCTTTGATCTCGACAGAATCTGGGCCCGGGCCACGTCCAGGGCCTTGGTCTTTTCGGCGATCTGCTTCTCGGCGGCCTTGACCTTGGCATCCAGAATGGCGAGATCCGGGGGAAGGGCTGATAACTCGCGATGGATGGTCGCCAGGTAATCCAAGGTGGCCTGCAGATCGCGAAGGGTGGTCAGTTGTTCCATGGATTGAGGCTACACCTCCGCGAGAAAACCGAGGGGGGCTTTCCATTGGCGGCAATAGAAGAAGAAAATCTAATCCTGAAGACTAAGATTTTTTCGCAACGCGCCTAATTCGACTTGACTCAGGTTCCAGCGAATGGGAGACTTTGGCACTCGCTGTTGGTGAGTGCTAACAGCTCCTTTTGCTCTCTCACCTCATCTCTTTCCAAGGAGGTCCCATGGCCATCAAGCCCCTGTCCGACCGCGTCGTGCTGAAGCGCGTCGACGCCGCTGAAACCGTCAAGGGCGGCATCATCATCCCCGACACCGCCAAGGAGAAGCCCATGGAGGCTGAAGTGGTGGCCGTCGGCGAAGGCAAGATCAACGACAACGGCACGCGCAATCCGATGTCCGTCAAGGCCGGCCAGAAGGTGCTGATCGGCAAGTACAGCGGCACGGAAGTGAAGATCGACGGCGTCGACCACGTGATCGTGCGCGAAGACGAAATCCTCGCGATCGTCGGCTAAGCCACCTCAGAGACCAAGGAGATACACATGGCCAAGTCCATCATCTATGCCGAAGACGCTCGCCAGGCCATTCTGCGCGGCGTGAACAAGCTCGCCGACGCGGTGCAGGTCACCCTCGGCCCCAAGGGCCGCAACGTCCTCATCGAGAAGAAGTTCGGATCTCCCCTCATGACCAAGGACGGCGTCACCGTCGCCAAGGAGATCGAGCTCAAGGACAAGCACGAGAACATGGGCGCCCAGCTCGTGCGTGAGGTCGCCTCCAAGACCTCCGACATCGCCGGCGACGGCACCACCACCGCCACCGTGCTGGCCCGCGCCATCTACCGTGAGGGTATCAAGGCCGTCGTGAGCGGCGCCAACACCATGGAGATCAAGAAGGGCATCGACCTCGCGGTCGACACCGTCGTGGCCGCCATCGACGGCATCAAGAAGCCCGTGGAAGGCAATGCCATTGCCCAGGTCGGCACCATCTCCGCCAACGGCGACGCCGAGATCGGCAAGATCATCGCCGAAGCCATGGCCAAGGTCGGCAAGGACGGCGTCATCACCGTCGAGGAAGCCAAGGGCCGCGAGACCGAGCTGAACGTGGTCGAGGGCATGCAGTTCGACCGCGGCTACCTCAGCCCCTACTTCGTGACCAACCCCGACCAGATGAAGGTCGAGCTGGAGAACCCCTACATTCTCGCCTACGAGAAGAAGGTCTCCAACATGCGCGACCTCCTGCCCCTGCTGGAGCAGGTCGTCAACAGCCGCCGCCCCCTGCTGATCATCGCCGAGGACGTGGACGGCGAAGCGCTCGCCACCCTCGTGGTGAACAAGATCCGCGGCACCCTGAATGTGGCCGCCGTGAAGGCCCCCGGCTTCGGCGACCGCCGCAAGGCCATGCTGGAAGACATCGCCATCCTGACGGGCGGCAAGGCCATCAGCGAGGACCTCGGCCTCAAGCTCGAGAACCTCACGCTGGCTGATCTCGGCAGCGCCAAGAAGATCGTCATCGACAAGGAGAACACCACCATCGTCGAGGGCGCCGGTGCCAGCGAGGCCATCCAGGGCCGCGTGAAGCAGATCCGTGCCCAGGTCGAAGTCTCCACCAGCGACTACGACAAGGAGAAGCTGCAGGAGCGTCTGGCCAAGCTCGTGGGCGGCGTCGCCGTCATCAAGGTGGGCGCGGCTTCCGAGACCGAGATGAAGGAGAAGAAGGCCCGCGTGGAAGACGCCATGCACGCCACCAAGGCCGCCGTTGAGGACGGCATCGTGGCCGGCGGCGGCGTCGCGCTGCTCCGCAGCCTGACCAAGCTCGCCGAGCTGAAGGCTACCGGCGACCAGGCCACGGGCATCGAGATCGTCCGCAAGTCCCTGGAGGAGCCCCTCCGCCAGATCGCCAACAACGCCGGCGTCGAAGGCTCCGTGGTCGTCAACGCCGTCCGCGAAGGCAAGGACAACTACGGCTACAACGCCGCCACCAACGAGTACGGCGACATGGTGAAGTTCGGCGTCGTCGATCCCGCCAAGGTGACCAAGTCCGCCCTGCGCAACGCCGCCTCCGTGGCCTCCATGATGCTGACCACCGAAGCCATCATCACCGAGATCCCCGAGCCCAAGGCTGCTGCTCCCGCCGGCGGCCCCGGCATGGGCGGCATGGAAGACATGTATTAATCAGCCGCGACCTGCGGTTCGAGAAAAGGCCCCGCGCAAGCGGGGCTTTTTCTTTGCAGCGTACACGAAGGAGGGCTTGGCCCACGGAGGCTTCGGCGCAACTTAGTGGACCTCTTGGGGGAATTTGCAAAAATCAAAACCTATCGAAGTCCCTAATTCAAAATACCCCTGTTTATCTCTAGATGAAGGCCACCTCTCGGGCTTTTATCTTAATAATGACAACAAAGTTGTTTTTAATTACTACCAGAGGGTTGACTATCGAATTGGCCGGGCGCATGCTTCCAACCGAATCCCCCGGGAATCCCTCTCGAGGGCGATTGATCAGGCAGGAGAACCCATGGGCATGGGCCTTCTCATCGACGCCACGCGCTGCATCGGTTGCGGCGCCTGCAGCTCCGCATGCAAGGAGCAGAACAAGCTACCAGGCCAGGTAGAGGAGGTGTTGACGGCCTACACGTGGACCACGGTCCACGAGCACGAAGGTCTCAACGTCCGCCGCCTGTGCATGCACTGCGAAGTGCCCACCTGTGCTTCCGTGTGTCCTGTCGCGGCGCTGAAGAAGACGCCGGATGGCCCCGTGGTCTATGACGCCGAGCGCTGCATGGGCTGCCGCTACTGCATGATGGCCTGTCCCTTCGAGATCCCGAAATACCAGTGGGACCGCCCGGTTCCCGTCGTCGGCAAGTGCATCATGTGCGCAGGCCGGGTCAAGGACGGTAAGCCCACCGCCTGCGCCGAAGCCTGCCAGTACGGCGCCACCACCTTCGGCAAGAAGGAGGATCTGATCTGGGAGGCCAGGACGCGCATCCGCCAGAAGCCCGGCGATTACGTGAACCAGATCTACGGCCTCACGGAGGCCGGCGGCACCTCGGTGATGATGATTTCCAGCGTGCCATTCGAGAAACTCGGCCTGAAGTCGAACCTGCCCGCGGATCCGCCGGCCATGCGCACCTGGCAGGTGCTTTCCAACATCCCTGATTTCGTCGGCGTCTGGGGCGTCTTCCTGTATGGCGTGCACTGGATCACCGCGCGCCGGGAAGCCGTGGCGAAGGCCGCGAACCATACCAATGGACGGGAGGACCGATCATGAACATCGCCGCTGCCGCCGCGACTCTGCCGCGCCGATTCCGCCCCGGCTTCTGGACGGCGATCTTTGTCGTCCTGTTCCTGGCCTTCTGCGCCGTCACCGTGATCCGCTTCACCAAGGGGCTGGGCGCGGTCACCAACCTAAGCAACCAGTTCCCCTGGGGGCTCTGGATCGGCTTCGACCTGCTCTGCGGGGTGGGGCTTGCCGCCGGCGCCTTCACGCTCACGGCCATCGTCCACCTCTTCAACCTGAAGCGCTTCGAGCCCATCGTGCGGCCCACGATCCTGACGGGTTTCCTCGGTTACGCCTTCGTCATCGTGGCCCTGCTGCTGGATCTGGGCCAGCCATGGCGCATCTGGCACGCCATCGTCTACTGGAATCCGCACTCCGTCATGTTCGAGGTGGCCTGGTGCGTGATGCTCTACACCACCGTGCTGGCCGTGGAGTTTTCGCCGGTGGTCTTCGAACGTTTCGGGTTCCATGCTCCGGCGCGGCTCATCCACCGCCTCATCACGCCCCTCGTCATCCTCGGCGTGATCCTCTCGACCCTGCACCAGTCCTCGCTGGGATCCCTCTACCTCATCGTGCCGAGCAAGCTGCATCCGCTCTGGTATTCCCCCATGCTGCCGCTCCACTTCTACATCTCCGCCATCGGCGCGGGCATCGGCATGATGATTCTCGAATCCTACCTGAGCGGGCGGGCCTTCCAGCGTCATCTGGAGCTGGACCTGCTCGAACCGCTCGCCCGCGGGATGGTCGTCGCGCTCGGCATCTACGGACTCATGCGCATCCAGGCGATCCGCCGCAACCATGCCTTCGGCAGCATCCTTGAATTCGGGTACGAGGGGAAGATGTTCCTCCTCGAATTCAGCCTGGGCGTCATCCTCCCGGTGGTGCTGATGTCCTTCCGCCGCCTGCGCTCCAACCCGGACTGGCTGGTGGCCGGGGCCTTCATGGCGGTGCTCGGCTTCGTGATGAACCGCCTGAACGTGAGCATCACGGGCATGGAAGCCGCCTCCGGCGTCCGCTACCTGCCTTCGGGCATGGAAGTCATCGTGTCCCTGGGCCTCGTGGCGACGGGCATGGCGGTCTTCGCCTTCGCAGTGCGGACCTTCCCGATCTTTCCCGACGGCCCCTTGGCCAGTCCCAAGCTGCCGGGAACAGGGGCCTGAGCCATGCGAACCCGCATCGGCACCCGTCTGATCTTCGGCGCCGGCCTCGCGACGGCGCTGGTGATCGGCGGGATGGCCGTGGCCGTCCTGCGGTCGCACACCGCGCAACTGCTGGCCGAGCGCACCCGCAGCGCCGACCAGCTCAGTGAAACCATCCGCAGCTCGACCCATTTCGACATGCTCGAGAACCGCCGGGAGAACCTGCACCGGCAGATCCGCTCCGTCGGCGGGCTGCAGGAGCAGGGCATCCGGAAAGTGCGGGTCTTCAACAAGGAAGGCAAGATCATGTTCTCCTCCGCGGCGGAGGAGATCGGCACCAGCCTGGATATCCGCGGTGAGGCCTGCTACGCCTGCCACGCGGAGGGCAGGCCCCTGGAGCGCCTGGAGATCCAGGCCCGCGCGCGCACCTTCCGGACCGCGGACGGAGCGCGGGTCCTGGGCGTCATCGCGCCCATCCCTAACGAACCCTCCTGCTCCACCGCCGCCTGCCATGCCCACAGCGCCAAGCAGAGCCTGCTGGGCGTGCTGGATGTGAACGTCTCCCTCGACGAGGTGGATCGCGAAATCGCCCACAGCCGCATGGTGATCGTATCGTCGGCGATCCTCGCCATCCTCGCCGGCAGTTCCATGCTCTGGTGGCTCAACCGCCGCCTGGTGGTGCGTCCGGTGGCGGCGCTCGTCGAAGGCACGCGCCGCGTGAGTGAGGGCGATCTGGGAAGCACCATTCCCGTGAACGGCCGGCACGAGCTCAGCCAGCTCGCGGCGGCCTTCAACGAGATGACAGGCAAACTGGCGGATACCCACCGCCAGCTGGCCCAGGCCGACAAGCTCGCCTCCGTGGGCCGCTTGGCGGCCGGCATCGCCCACGAGATCAACAACCCCCTGACGGGCGTGCTGAGCTACGCCTCACTCCTGCGCAAGCGCATGGAGCACGACGCCTCCGCCTGTGAGGATCTGGACGTGATCGTGCGCGAGACGGTGCGCTGCCGAGGCATCATCCGTGGCCTGCTGGACTTCGCAAGGCCCGCGGCTCCGGCCCGCAAGCCCATGGACCTCAATGACGTGATCCGGAAATCCGTGTCCGTGGTGATGACCCAGCTGTCGCTGAACCACGTGGATCTCTCCCTCGACCTGGCCCAGGACCTTCCGACGGCCCACGCGGACGCGAATCAGATCGAACAGGTGATCGTGAACCTCCTGCTGAACGCGGCGGATGCCATCGGGACCGAGGGCGGCACCATTCGAGCGACGACCCGCCCCGGGCCCTCAGATTCCATCGAATTCCTCCTGCAGGACAGCGGCTACGGCATTCCCGCCGAGGACCTTCCGCGCATCTTCGAACCCTTCTTCACCACCAAGGGCAATCACGGCACGGGCCTGGGCCTGGCGGTCAGCTGGGGCATCGTAGAGGCCCACGGCGGGTCCCTGGAGGCGCAGAGCGAGCCCGGCCAGGGGACCTGCTTCACGCTGCGCCTGCCCACGGTCCCCGGCTCCGAAATCGGCAAACCCATCATTCCAACCCTCACCTAGGAGGTGGTCATGACCGCCGTTCTGATCCTATTCATGTTCGTGGCCTTCGTCGGCATTGACTTCCTCGTGCGTACCAACCTGCGGCGCATGCAGGAGAAGCGCGCGCGCCAGGCCCGCGAGGCCGTCCTGAACACCTCCATCCGCCTCGATTTCACCCACGAGGCCAAGAGTCTCAAGCGGGTCGAGGTGCCCAATCCCAAGGCACGTATCCTCGCCGTGGACGACGAGGCCGTGGTGCTCGATTCCTTCCGGCGCATCCTCGTGCTCGAAGGGTTCAGTGTGGACACGGTGGAGCACGGCCCCGAGGCCCTGGGCCTGATCCAGCGCCACGACTACGATTTCGTCTTCACCGACTTGAAGATGCCGGACATGGACGGCGTGGAGGTGGTGAAGTCCGTGAAGCACCTGCGCCCCGACATGGATGTGGTGGTAATCACGGGCTACGGCAGCATCGAGACCGCCGTCCAGACGCTGCAGCAGGGCGCCTGTGAATATGTGCAGAAGCCCTTCACGGCCGATGAACTCGGCGAGTTCGCCCGGAAGCTGCTCATCAAGCGCGAGGCGAGGCTCGAAGCAGCCAAGCTGCCCAACGTTCGCGTGGTGGCTCCGGAAATGGCCGAGGTGGTGCCGGCGACCGAATTCTGCGTGCCCGGTGGCGCCTTCCTGTCTCCCGGCCACGCCTGGGTCCGCATCGAGCCCGAGGGCCAGGTGCGCATCGGCATCGACGACTTCATCAGCAAGGCCCTGGGCACCGTGAAGGAAATCACGCTGCCCGAACGGGGCAAGGCCGTGAAGCAGGGTGACACGCTCTTCAGCCTCAAGGGTGCCGCGGGCATCGTTCACGTCGCCGCGCCGATCTCCGGCCGGATCGAGCATGACAATGCGGGCCTGAAGACCGACCCGGCCGAACTCATCCACAGCCCCTACGATCGCGGCTGGGTCTGCCTGCTGACCCCCAGCGACCTCGCTTCAGAACTGGGCACGCTGAAGATCGGCAAGCCGGTCATCGACTGGTACCAGGAGGAGATCACCCGGTTCCGCACGCCCGAAGGCGCCCAGGGCGCGGGCACGCTGGATTGGGCGGCCTTCGAACAGAAGTTCCTGAACATGAACGTCCACGCCCAGGTCTAGAGCCCGGGAGCGCCATCAGCCGGCGAAGGCAGCGGGGCTCAGGCTCCGTAGCCTTCTCCGGCGTGGTAGCTGGAGCGCACCAGGGGCGCCGACTCCACGCGCTGGAAGCCCATCTCCAGGCCCTTCTGGCGGTACATGTCGAACTCGCTGGGTTCCACGAAGCGGTGCAGGGGAAGGTGCAACTCCGAGGGCGGCAGGTATTGTCCGAGGGTGGCGATGTCCACGCGGTGGCGCCGCCAGTCGGCCATCAGTTCAAGCACCTGATCAGGCGTTTCGCCCAGGCCCACCATGATGCCGCTCTTCACGCGCATGGCCGGCGCATGCACGTCCCGCCACTCGGCCGTGCGGCGAAGGACTTCCAGGCTCTGGGCGTAGTCGGCATCGGGCCGCACGCGCCTGTAGAGGTGCGGCACGGTCTCCACGTTGTGGTTCAGCACGTCGGGACGCGCGTCCAGAACGGTCCGGAGGGCCGCTTCGCTGCCGCGGAAATCGGGGATGAGCACTTCGATGCCGCAGTGGGGCGACAGGGTGCGGATCCACTGGATGGTGGCCGCGAAATGCGCCGCGCCGCCATCGGGCAGGTCGTCGCGGTTGACGGAGGTGACCACGGCGAACTTCAGGCCGAGCCGGGCCACGGCCTCGGCCACCCGCTGGGGTTCGTCGGGGTCCAGGGTGCCGGGCTTCCCCTTGCCGACATTGCAGAAGCCGCAGTGCCGCGTGCAGATGTCACCCATGAGCATGAAGGTGGCCGTGCGGTGGATGCCCCAGCATTCGTGCAGGTTCGGACAGCGGGCCTCCTCGCAGACCGTCACCAGCCGCTGCTCTCGGATCAGGCCCTCCACCTCGGCGACGACTTCCGGGGCCGGCACGCGGATCTTCAGCCAATCGGGACGGGGGCCGGGGAGGACGGGAGGACGCGCCATAGCCCTCCATTGTGGGGGATCCGCCGCGGATCACCACAGACGAACTCGGAGAACCGGGCCGGGCCGGAATTTATCCCCATCCTTATCTGTGTTTATCTGTGGCAAACCCCGCCTTTCCACGAACGATGTTCCCGTCTTCGTCCCGGGTAGAATGGAGCCATGTCCGACACCCCCCAGGAAGTTCCCGAATCCGTGGCTGAAGTTGCGCCCGCGCCGGAGGCGGTTGAGGCCCCTGCACCGGAGACGCCTCGAACCTTCGAGCCTCCCAAGGGCTTTGAAACGAAGTTTCGCGGCCTGGCGCTCCACCTCACGGCCTTCGACGGCCCGCTGGACCTGCTGCTGCACCTCATCCACGAGCAGAAGCTGGACATCCTGAACCTGCCCATGGCCGATGTGACGCGCCAGTACATGGACTACCTGAAGCTCATGGAAGAGCTGAACCTGGAGATCGCGGCGGAGTTCGTGGCCATGGCGGCCCAGCTGCTGCAGATCAAGTCGCGGCTCATGCTGCCCCGCCCGCCCCAGGAATGCGGCGAGGAGGATCCCCGCGAGGCGCTGGTGCAGCGCCTGCTGGACTACCAGCAGGTGAAGGCCGCCGCCGTGGTGCTGTCGGAACGCGAGTCCGATTGGCAGAAGATCGCCTTCGCGCCCGGCATCGATCTGGAGGACCACAAGCGCGTGGAGGACGAGCCCATCCGCGCCACGCTCTTCGACCTCCTGGGCGCCTACCGCGAGGCGCTGAAGCGCCTGATGCCGCCCCCGCCCGTGCAGGTTCGCACCCAGCCCAAGACGCTGGAGCAGCGGGTGATGGAGGTGCTGAGCAACCTCCAGGACGGCCTGTGGAAGCCCTTCCAGGGCCTGCTGAGCGAGGTCCGCACTCGGGAGGAGCTGGTGCTCACCTTCCTGGCCCTCCTCGAACTCGTGCGCACGGGCCGCATTTCGCTGGTGCAGGGCGAGACCTTCGGCGAGATCCGCGTCAAATCCGCCGAAGCGGCGTGAGGGGCGGCATGAAGGAAGATGCCCAGGGGCTTCGGAGGGCCCACCGCCTGGCCTACGCCCTGGGGCTGCTGTTGTGCCTGGGCACGCCGGCCCTGATCGCGGGGCTGATCCTGTCGGGCGTGGTGCCGCCGGGACTGGAGCGTCCGGAGGGGATTTACCAGCAGGTGGGCTACCTGTTCACGGGTCTGGTCTTCCTATCGGGTGCCTGGGTGTGGTGGCGCCGCGGGCGGGTGCTGCGCGAGTTCAAGGCCCAACCTGAGGCCCAGCGTCCGGCGACGATTCTGCGGGAAAGCCTGATGTACGCCGCGGCCTTCGAACTCAGCAGCCTCTGCGGGCTGGTCTACTGGACGCTGGTGGGCACCCAGGCCGCCCGCCACGCCTGGGGCTTCATCCTCCTGACCCCGGTGCTCTTCCTGGCCCTGGTGCCCCGGCTTGGCCATTGGATGGAAAGCCTGGATAGCTGACGTATCGGAAGGCTTTTGTTTCGGTATGCTTGGGAACCCCATCCGTCGAGGAAGGTGCATGAGCGATCCCAAGCCCATCGATCCCGCGAAGCCCGAACCGTCCCCGGACGCCACCCAGCGTCTGCCTCTCGGCGCGCCGGCCGATCCGCGCGCCACCCAGGCCATGAACATCGGCGCCCACCTAGAGGCCGAAGGCACCCTGAAAATGCCCGCGGGGGCCCCGGAACCACCGGCAGATCAGACTCTGAAATCGGCGCTGCCGCGGTTGGATGAGCCACCCATCCGGGTGCAGAGGATGGATGCTCCCGCCGAGGCCGCCGGGCAGACCCTTCAGCGACCGGCTGATGCGCCCAGGTCTGTCTCGGGCTTTGGCTGGAAGCTGCCGCTGGCCTTGCTTGTGCTGGCGGGGCTGGGCGTCGCGGGCTACCTCTTTTATCCGAGAGCCTCTGCGCCACTGCCCGCACCGTATTCGCAAACCGCAGCCACCCCGGAATCCACACCCGTCGGCGTGCAGGTCTACCTGGAGCAGGCCAAGGCCGGGGACGTGCATGCCATGCGCATGCTCGGCGCCTACTACTACAACGGCCTGAACGTGCCCCAGGATCGTGAAAAGGGCCTCTACTGGTACCGCAAGGCCGCCGAGAAGGGCAGCGATGCGGCCAAGGCCGAACTGAAGCAGATCGAAGGCAGGCCCTAGGGTTTCACCGCGCGCCAGGCGATTACTTTTTTGGCCGCCGCGGCGCCCACAGCCTGGCTGAGTTCGGCTTCCTCGGCCTCGCGCACCTTGGTGGCGCTGCCGAAGGTCTGCAGCAGCTTCTTCGCCGTGGCGGGGCCCACGCCGGGGATCTGCGTGAGTTCGGTCTGCAGCGTGCGCTTGGCCCGCAGGGCCCGGTGGTACGTGATGGCGAAGCGGTGAGCTTCGTCCCGGATGCGCTGCAGCAGCTGCAGCACCGGTGAGGATTTCGGAATGCGCAGGGGCTCACTGGAGCCGGGCCGGAAGACCAGTTCCTCCTTCTTCGCGAGGCTGGCCAGTTCCAGCTGTTCCAGGCCCAGTTCCTTCAAGGCCGCTTCCGCCGCGTGCAGCTGACCCAGGCCGCCGTCGATGAGCACCAGGTCCGGGAATTCCTGCCCCTCGTCCCTCATGCGCCGGTAGCGGCGCGTCACCGCTTCGTGCATGTTGGCGAAGTCGTCGTTCTGCTCGTTGGTCATCTTGAAGCGGCGGTAGCGGGCCTTGTCGGGCACGCCCTCGCTGAACACCACGCAGCTGGCCACCACCTCGCGGCCCTGGCCGTGGCTGATGTCGAAGCATTCGAGGCGGCGGGGCAGGTGGCTGAGGCCGAGGAAGGCCTGCAGCCCTTCGAGCACGGCTTCGTTGAGCCGCGCGGGTTCGAATTTGCGCTCCAGGGCCAGGCGCGCGTTCTCCTGGGCCATGGCCAGCAGATCGACCTTCTCGCCCTTCTGGGGCACGTGGATGCGGGCCTTGGTGCCCCGAAGGCCCGACAGCCATTCGCCGAGCAGGTCGCCCTCCTCGGGTTCGATTTCCACGAGGAGCTTGGCGGGCACGGGGTCCGCGCTGTAGACGCGCTGGATCACCTGGGCCAGCACGGCGCCGTCGAAGACTTCGACATCGTCCAGCAAATACTCCTGACGGCCCACCATTCGCCCTTCCCGGAGCATGAGGCGGTGCACGCAGGCACGCCCATCCAGCACGGCGCTGCCGTAGACATCCGTATCGTCGAGATCCGCGCTGGCGGCCTTCTGGCGGGTAAACCAGGCGTCCACCTGCTGGAGGGCGTCGCGGTGCTGAGCGGCCTGCTCGAAGGCGGCGGCCTCGGCGGCCTTCCACATGGCGGCCTCCAGCCGGGCCTTCAATTCGTCGCGCTTGCCTTCGAGGAAGAGGCGCGCCTCCTTGGCCTGCTCGCGGTAGGACTCCTGGCTCACGGCGGCGATGCAGGGCGCCGTGCAGCGGTGCAGCTGGTACTTGAGGCAGGCGCGGCCTCGCTTGCCATCGATCTCGATGTCGCAGTCGCGGATCTGGAAGAAGCGGTAGACCAGTTCAGCCGTGCGGTAGGCAGTGCTGGCGGGGAAGAAGGGGCCGAAGTAGAGGCTGCCGTCCTTGCGCACCTTGCGCGTGACGTAGACCTTCGGAAAGGCCTCCTTCCATGTGAGCTTCACGTAGGGGTAGCTCTTGTCGTCCTTCAGCAGGATGTTGAAGGGCGGCCAGTGCTCCTTGATGAGGTTGTTCTCGAGGATGAGGGCTTCGAGTTCGGTCTCGCAGACGATGAGTTCGATGTCCCAGATGCGCGCCACGAGCCGCCGTGTCTTGGCGTCCAGGCGTTTCTGCTGGAAGTAGGACTTCACGCGGTTGCGCAGCACCTTGGCCTTGCCCACGTAGAGCAGGTTGCCGCCCTCGTCGCGGTAGAGGTAGCAGCCGGGACGCAGGGGCAGATCCCCGAGCTTGCGCTTGAGGAAGGGGGATTTTTCGAGGTTGGTGCGGATCGCGGCCACGGGTCGGCTCAGGCCTCAGTGGCCGTGAAAGCGGGCAGGGTGCGGTGAAGCGGGTGGGGCATGCATTCCTCAGTGGGCCAGCGCGAATCCAACCAGAAGGGCGGGGATGAGCAGCAGCAGGAACATCAGGAACCAGCTGAGGCCGTGGCCGAAATTCAGCGTCCATCCTATCCCGATTCGCTTGGGCACCCAGATGCGGGGATCCTCGGAGTTCACGTAGAACAGGCCCCACCGATAGAGGTGGGACGGATCGTCGAGCGGGCCTTCGGCCTTGAGTTTGCGCACCAGGAGCACCGTGCCGAGGATGAGCAGCCCGAGGAACAGCCCCATGGCCCAGAACATGAGGCCCAGACCGAAGCGGGAGATAAGGGGAACGGCTGCCATGAGGACGAGCACGCCCAGGGCCATGAGGCCGCGAAGGGGCGCCATGGCGAGGGCTTTGCGACCGTCGGGATCCTGCTTGGTGCCGACGATGGCTCGGCCCGTGAGGAGGATCAGCAACCAGAGGAAGGCCGGCAGGCCGAAGGCGATCCAGGGGTAGAAGGCCTGGGGCGTCCAGCCGTTGGGGTGGCCCAGGCGGTCGAAGTGCGTGGGAATGGGATCGGGTAGCCCCTTCATCAGCGAAGGCAGGGCGAGGGCCAAGGCTGCCGCTCCCAGCAGAGGCAGAAGGTCCCAACGGGAAAGCCAGGGGGAACGGGGCGCATCAGCCATGGTCCCCAATGTAGCCCCGGATTTGAGACACTGGAAGCATGCTGAACCTCGAAACCTTCCCCGTGGGCCCCCTGGGCTGCAACTGTTCCCTGCTGTGGGATGCGGCGACGGGCCTGGGCGTGGTGGTGGATCCGGGCGGTGATGGCGCCAAGATCCGCACGCGCGTCGAGACCCTCGGCTTCAAGGTGACGGCGCTGCTGCACACGCACGCCCATTTCGATCACGTGGGCGCCACCCGCGAGCTTCAGGACCTGTGGCAGTGCCCGGCCCACCTGCACGGCGACGACACCTTCCTCATCGACGCGCTGCCCCAGCAGACCGGCATGTTCGGGATGCCCGCCATCCCCCAGCCCGAGATGGTCGGCCTGAACGCGGGAGATCGGCATCTGGATCTCACCACCCTCCACACCCCGGGCCACACGCCGGGTTCCTGCTGTTTTCACGGGGAATTCGCCAAGGGGAAGCTGCTGCTGGCGGGCGACACACTCTTCCGCGGCGGCGTGGGCCGCACGGACCTCTGGGGCGGAAGCTGGGATCACCTCGAACAGAGCATCCGGCGCGAACTCTACGTGCTCGATGGTGCCACCCTGGTCATTCCGGGGCACGGCCCCAGCACGACCATCGGGCAGGAAGCCGACTCCAATCCCTTCGTTCATCGCTAAGAAGTGCGAGATCTTCCGCCGGATATGAGGATGCAGGGGTAGACTTCCCTCGTCCTCCTAGGAGATCTCATGGATGCACTCCTCACCTCCTTCGGCTGTTTCGGCCCGGTGGCCCTCTTCGCGCTGATCTGGGCGCTGAGCTGCCTCAAGGTCATCAACGAATATGAAAGGGCTGTCGTCTTCACCCTCGGCAAGGTCAACAACACGCCCAAGGGGCCGGGCCTGGTCTTCATCTGGCGGCCCTTCCAGAAGGCCGTGCTGGTCTCGCTGCGCACCACGGTGCTGGAGGTGCCGAGCCAGGACATCATCACGCGGGACAACGTGAGCCTGAAGGTGAGCGCCGTCGTCTATTCGCGGGTGCTCGATCCCAAGCAGGCCATCATCGGCGTCGAGAACTACTACTACGCCACCAGCCAGATCGCCCAGACGACGCTGCGCTCGATTCTAGGCGAAGTGAGCCTGGACGAGCTGCTGGCGGACCGCGAAAAGCTCAGCATGCGGCTGCGGGAGATCATCGACCGCTCCACCGAACCCTGGGGCGTGGAGGTGAACAGCGTCGAACTCAAGAGCGTGGATCTGCCCGAGCAGATTCAGCGCGCCATGGGCAAACAGGCCGAGGCCGAGCGGGAAAAGCGCGCGAAGATCATCGCCGCCGAAGGCGAGCTGATGGCTTCCCAGCAGTTGCTGGAAGCCGCCGACAAGATCAGCCAGAACCCCACTGCCATTCAGATGCGCTACCTGCAGACCCTCACGGAAATCGCCGTGGAGAAGAACAGCACCATCGTTTTCCCGCTGCCCATGGAACTCATGAAGGCCTTCGAGAAGTTCACGGGAAAGTAGAGGTTCATCTTCCGTCAACGAAAGAGGCCGCTCCTTTGAGCGGCCTCTTCTTCGTCGGGATCCGGAGGTTCAGGATCAGGGCTTGGTGAAGTCGAAGGCGTTCGTGAGGTCACCGGCATTGGCGCGCACGCCCGCCAGGGGCTTGAGGTTGAAGCGGCGCGTGATGAACTTCAGGATCGACGTGGTGTCGTACATCGTGGTGTCCACGTAGCCGGTCTTGGCGTAGGGGGAGATGATGATGGTGGGCACGCGGGTTCCGGGCCCCCAGCGGTCGCCCTTGGGCGGCGCCACGTGATCCCAGAAGCCGCCGTTCTCGTCGTAGGTGACGATGATGGCCATCTTCTTCCACTGCGGGCTGGCCTGGAGCTTGGCGATCACGCTGGCGATGTGGGCGTCGGAGGTCGCCACGTCCGCGTAGCCCGGATGCTCGTTGACGTCGCCCTGAGGCTTGTAGAAGACGACGGGGGGCAGGGTTCCGTTGGCGGCGTCTGAGAGCAGATCCTCATAATCCTTCAGGTGGGCGGCGCGTTCGGCGGCGCCGTTGGCGGTGGTGGGATCGAACCGCACGTGGTAGTTGAAGGGCTGATGGTGAGGCTCGAAATCAGGCTGGCCGGGGTTTTCGGTCCAGATGATCTGGTAGTTCTTGCTGTCGGTAACCGTGAGGCCTTCCTGCAGCGCGGCATTCCACAGGCCCGCGTACCACTTCCAGTTGATGTTCTGGGCCGTGAGCGTATCGCCGATGGTCGTCACCCCCGTGATCGGAGGCAGCACGGCGGAACCTTCGTAGGCGTCGCCCGCGGGATTCGCAAGACGCCAGTCCTGGCCGGGCGCCGCGGGCGCGGCGCTGGGCTGGTAGGGCGGGAGGATGGTGTTGATGGCATAACCATCAGGGGACACGCAGCCATCCTGGGTGAACTTCACCGCACCCTTGGTGACGCTGGTGGGCGAGGTGGGATCGATGGCCAGGTTCCCGTTGGCGTCCAGCACGGCCTTCAGGTTCGCGGGGGCGTTGGGGTACTGGGGCGCGGCGGCGGCGATGAGGAACTGGTGGTTCAGGAAGGAGCCGCCGAAGGCGCCCTGGAAGAAGTTGTCGCACAGCGTGTACTGCTGGGCGAGCTTGAACATGGGCAGGCTGGAACCGTCGTAGTAGCCCATGGAGAGGCCGCCCCGGTTGGAGTAGGCGGCATACATGTTGTTGGCCCCGCCGTTGATCTGCATCTGATCCTGGTAGAAGCGGTGCACCAGATCGGGCGTGACCACGTTGGAGCCGGCGCTGATGGGGGCCGCATCCAGGCGGTAGGGCAGGTTGGGGAGGCTGCTCACCTTGCTCCAGGTAGGGTCAGCAGTGCTGCCCCAGACCGCGGGGAGGTTGGCCAGCACTGTCTTTCCGTCGAGGTCCACCTGCTGGTACAGGGCGGGTGTCTTCAGGGCGTTGGCGATGCCGTTCGCGCCTGGGAAGGTGCCGTAGAGGTTGTCGAAGGAACGGTTTTCGCCGTAGATCACCACCACGGTTTCGATTTTGGAGGTGACGTCCGCAGCCGCCGTCGGCGAGCTGGTTTTGGTCGAGCCTCCGCAGGCCAGCAGCCCGAGGAGCCCGATGCAGGCGAGGAGCGAAGCATGGGGCGGTTTTCGGTGGAGTCGGTGCAGGGGTGCCAAGAGGCCTCCGAAATGGGGACAGGTAGGTGTCGCCATCCAGGTGTACTTGGCGGTTGTGACAGCGGATTGATAGGACGGTGCCATTTTCGGACACGGGTCGAATCCTGCTCAGGCGGGCGGTTTCCACCCGCGCCATGCAGCCGCCTCGGCCTTCGCTTGATCGACGGCCGTGGCGTTTCCCGAGCCGTAGGCCTGGGCATCCACGCTGTCGGCCAGCTGGCGGAGCGCCTCCAGTCGCTCGGGCCGGAGGGCGCTCAACCGCATCAGCCAGGTGCGGGCCGTTTCGCCTGGGAGAGGCGGCGCCTGGCGGCGTGTGCTCAGCAGCATCGGGCGCAACGCGCGGATGCGGGCCGGGGATGGCGCCTCGGGCTGCCAGCGATCGCGCGTGCGCCAGAGTGCCCACGCGACCACCATCAGGCCGAGGGCGGCCAGGACCGGAGTCTTCGGGGTCTTCCAGTGCCACTCCCAGTCCTGCATCCGTGTCTGGATCCACGACAGGCCGGTCTGCTGGTCCTGGTCCGAAAAGCGCACGACATAGCGATCCCAGCGGTAGGCGAGGGCGTCCAGCCAGCGGGTGAAGACACCCAGATCCTCGGATCTGGCGCCCCCCGCCGCGGTCCCGATGGGGGTGGGATCCGCCGTCCACCAGCGGCCCTCGTGCCAGTACTCCACCCAGCTGTGGGCCTCGTTCTGGCTCACGCGGAAATAGCCGCCTTCGGGAATCCAGGGGCCCAACCGGTAGCCGTTGACCACGCGGGCGGGCACGCCCCGGGCTCGCAGCATCAGGGTCATGGCCGAGGCGAAGTATTCGCAGTGACCGGCCTGGGTCCGCTCCAGGAAATCCTCGAGCGGGTTGGCGGCCTTTCCGGAAGGATTGTCCAGAGTGTAAGTGAAGTTCCGCAGCGCCTGTTCCAGCGTGCGGGCGAGCTGGGGAACGGGGAGGATGCTGGGCGCGAAGCGGAAACTGGCGCGGCGCGCGGCCTCGTGGGATGGTTCCAGATGGGTGAGGAGATCCAGGCGGCGGGTCGATAGCCGCGCCTCCCGCGGCTCGGCCTGCGCCGGATTCCAGACCACGGTGATGGGCGTGATGCGGGCCCGGAAGAACTGCCATCGCGCGCTGGCGCCCGGCCCCTGCATGAGCGGCAGATCCGGCGGTTCGAGCCGCACGCGGCCCGTGGGCAGGGCCAGGATGCCGTAGGGGTTCGAGGTGTAGAGGAATTCGGCGCGCTTCTCCTCGGGACCGCGATCGGGAGGAAGGTTCAGGGAGGGCGTCAGCACGGCGGGTTCCCAGCGCTGGTCCCTCACGGATTCCAGGGTGATGCCCCGGAGCAGTTCCAGGCCGCGGATCCAGCCGGGATCGCGGGTCGGATCGATGCCGGGGGGAGGCGTGATCCGCAGGGCGACGTCCGGATTGGGATCGATGGGGCCGTTCCCCGACAGGTCCAGCCGGTCGCTGAGGCCCGCCTGGCCGAAGGGGGTGGAGGTGCCGGGAAGGAAGCGGGGCCGGAGTCCCACGTTCAGACGGGGCATGATGAGGAAGAAGCCGGTGCCCAGCAGCAGGGCCGCTCCCATCCAGAGCGGCACCCGGCCGAAGGGGGGCCGGGACAGGGAGCCCCGCCGCAGCGCGGCCGAGGGCTCCCAGCTCTGCTGAAGCAGGGCCCAGGCGGCGGTGGTGAACCATCCCAGCGTCCAGACGAGGAAGCTCGCATCGGTGGGGCCCATGGCGGTGGACAGGAAGAGCAGGAAGCTCATGAGCACCAGCTGGCGCTGTTGAGCCGCTTCCCTGGGCAGGACCAGACGCACGCCCGCGAGCAGGAACAGGGTGTGGATGGCCGCGGTGAAGAACCCGTGCCCGCGCGCGAGCTGGCCGAGGAAATAGAGCAGGGCGCCGACCTCGAGCCAGCGATGATGGCGGCTCACATCCCAGCGCCGCACCTCCACCGCGGCGGCGGCAAGGAGGGGCATCCCCATGAGGGCCAGCTCACCGGGCTCGTAGATGCCCATGGACAGCGTGGCGCCCCAGGCCACCCAGAGGGGCAGGTGGTCGATCCACCGGGCCCACCTCAAGGCCACACCCAGCTCCCCAGCACCGCCGCACGCGACGCGCCGGTGACCTCCGGCAGGTTGCCCGGAATCCCCAGGGCGCTGGCGGCACCCAGCAGGGCCCAGCTCACGGCTTCCCTCGCGCCGGAGGGGAAGGTGGCATCGTCTTCCAGGCCCAGGGCAAGGCGGGCCTCCAGCTCGGCGCGCAGGCGGCGGTGGCGCGCCCCGCCCCCGCTGACGAGAGCCTTGGTTCCCGGTGGCCATGGGGCGAGCCGCGCGGCTTCGAGGGCGACGGAGGCGGCGGTGAAGGCCGCCAGCGTGGCCAGCCGATCAGCCAGGGGAAGGGCCTCGAGCGCAGGGGCTTCGGCGTTTATCCAGGCTTCGCCGAACATTTCCCGACCCGTGGATTTGGGAAGCGATGCCTGGAAGTAGGGATGGGCGAGCCAGGCCTTCAGCAGGGGCTCCGCGACCTGGCCCGACGCGGCGGAACCTTCGGGGTCGAAGGGCCGTCCCAGCCAACGCTGCGCGGCGAGATCCAGCAGGGACATGCCGGGTCCCGTGTCCCAGGCCCGGGTGCGTTGCCCGTCCCACCAAGTGAGGTTCGCGATGCCGCCGAGGTTCAGGGCCATCCAGGGATCGGCCCCGTGGAGCCAGCGTTCGGGCAGGGGCACCAGGGGCGCGCCCTGGCCGCCCAGCGCCAGATCGCGGCGCCGCAGGTCCCACACCACGGGACAGTCCAGGGTTTCGGCCAGCACGTAGGGATCCGCCAACTGGAGGCTCGCGCCCTCGGCGGGGTGGTGCTGGACGGTCTGGCCGTGCAGGGAGGCCAGGTCCGGCGCCAGGTGGAGCGTCTCGCACAGATGCCGCGCGGCGCGCGCGTGGTGGTCGCCCAGGCGCCGCTGAAGCACGCATAGGCCGGCGGGATCCAGCCGGTTGGAAGCGGCCGCGAGCACCTGGTCGCGGAGCGGGCCAGGATAAGGTTCCGCGTGGTGTTGCAGGAGGCCGCGGAAGGGGCGCCCGCCTTCGAAACCGAAGGGATCCACCTCGATGGCGACGGCATCCACGCCGTCGGCGCTGGTGCCCGACATCAGGCCCAGCACGCGCCAGGGCCGGTCCTCGGGGATCAGGATGCGGGGCTGCATGCTGCTGATGATGCCACCAAGTACCGCCTGCCGGCCGATTCGGGGTACCCTGGGGCGCCGGGGGTTCCCATGACGATGTTGTTCGTGCTTCTCATCATTGGCGCCGTGATCTATTTCGCGATGCGCGGCAAACGGGACCAGCCCGAGCAGCTCGGCGCCTCGCGCCGCGCCCTTCCCACGGGGCCTCTCGAACCTCACGCCTTCCCGTGCCCCTATCCCAAGTGCCCCACCTGCGGCGCCTCGGGCGACAAGATGAAGCAGGACTGGGACGGCCTGCGGGCGGTGAAGTGGACCTGTGGCTACTGCGGCGCCCTGGCCGGCGTTCAGACGCTCAAGGATGAGGAATTGCCGCCTTCGGCGCGTCGCCTGCTGGGCCTGGACGCGCCGGCGCAGGGTTCCATGCCCATGCAACAGGGCGGCTACGGCCAGCCCGGCGGGGGCATGGGTGGCCTGCTGACCGGCATGATGATCGGCAGCATGATGGGCGGCGACCATCACCATCACGACCACATGGGAAATGGCGATGCCGACGGCTGGGGCGGCGGTTCCTCCGACCGGTCCTCCAGCGACTGGGGTGAGTCCGATGCGGGCTCCGGCGACTGGGGCGATTCCGGTGGCGGTGGCGGCGATTGGGGTGGCGGTGACTCGGGGGGCGGTGACTCCGGCGGAGACTGGTAAACCCGAACACGGCTGCGCTTCGCCGAGGGCGGGGCGGATTCGCCCGGAAGGGAAGGGACCTCAGGCCGTGTATTGGCGATGTGAATATCGCCATACACGGCCTGAAATTTTCGTTGATTCATCTGATGGCTTGGCCATGATGGGTCCACTTTCTCTTTCATGTCGGCCGCCTGGGGGTGGCCATTCTTCGGGAGCGGCCACAATGAGCCGTCGCTTGCGATATCTGTCCTTCCTTCTCGCATCCGGGGCCGTGCTGTCGGCCCAGACCACGGGCGGCCTGCAGGGGCGCGTGCTCGACCCCAAGGGCCGGCCAGTGGCCGGTGCCAAGGTGGTTCTCAGCGGCCCCTCCTTTCAGGGCGGCCGGAGCGTGATGACCGATGAATCCGGCGCGTACCGGATCGGCTTGCTTCCCCCTGGGCCCTGCACCATCACGGCCACGAAGGAAGGGCTGAACACGGCCAAGGTTCAGGCCCAGATCGGCCTCGATCACACGGCCACCGTCGACATCGTCATGAACGCCGTGGCCTCGGCGGTGGTGGAGGTGACCGAAACCAGCACCGCCGTCGATATGAAGGCCACCACGACGGGCGCCAACTTCACCAGCGAATCGATCCTGAACCTGCCCACCACCCGCGACTTCGCCAACATCGCCCTGCTCTCGCCCGGCGTGACCCAGGACAACGTCGGCTTCAAGGTCTACGGGGCCTCCGGTGCGGAGAACAACTTCGTGGTGGACGGCATCAACACCACCAACGTGGAGTTCGGCACCCAGGGCAAGAAGATCCCCCAGGAGTTCATCCAGGAATTCCAGGTCAAGACCGGCGGCTACGAGGCGGAGTACGGCAAGGCCACGGGCGGCATCATCAACGTGATCACCAAGTCCGGCGGCAACGAGTTCTCGGGGGATGTCTTCGCCTACTCCGAAGGCCAGTTCTTCAAGAGCGGGAACGAACACGTCAATGATGAGAACCTGCGCTTTAAACCCCTCCTCCTGGAGAACAAGACCACCGAGTTCGGCTTCGATGTCGGCGGCCCCATCATCAAGGACAAGCTCTGGTTTTTCGCCGCCTATGACCGCCGTACGAACAAGCAGGAATCCCAGGTCCGGGTGCTGGGAGACGACTTCGGAATCAAGGCGCCCAGCGATTCCACGCGGGACCTCTACGCCGTCAAATTGACCTGGAAGTTGGCCGATAACCAGACCCTCATCGCCTCGGTGCTGGGTGATCCCGAAAAGGTCACGGGAGCCGTGAAGGACCCCCAGGGGCCGTCCTCCACCTGGGAAGGCGAGCACAAGATCGGCGGCACGGACCTGAGCCTGCGTTATGAGCTGACGGGGCAATCCTGGTTCGTCCAGCTGCAGGGCAGCCAGCACGAGGAGAAGAATTCCATCCTGCCCGGGGCGGACGGGGCCTCGGTCATCCAGTTCGTGGACAACAACACGGGCCGGAACAGCGGCGGCTTCGGCCGCTACGACGACAAGGACTTCACCCGCACGAACCTTGCAGGATCGGCCACCTGGTATCTCGGCTCCCACGAACTGAAGGGCGGCTTCGACCTCCAGACCGACAAGGCCACCATCAACCGGGGCTATTCGGGCGGCCAGCAGGTCACCCTCATGTCCGACGATGGGCTGAACACGCCCACATCCAGGGTCTACACCCACTACTACTGGACCATCGCGGGTTCGGACGTGAATAACGCGCCGAGCATCATCTTTCATGCCTCGCCCAAGCACGAGAGCGCGGGCTACTTCGTGCAGGACAAGTGGGATGTCACGCCCTCTTTCACGCTGAACCTCGGCGCCCGCCTGGACACCACCAAGATCAAGGACCAGCACGGCGTCACCAAGATCGAGCTCAGGGACCAGTGGGCGCCGCGACTGGGCCTCATCTGGGACTGGGCGGGGAAGGGGCAGGACAAGGTCTACCTGAGCCTTTCGCGGTTCTATGAGCAGGTGCCCCTGGATCTGGTGATCCGCTCCTTCAGCGACGAAAGCAATCCGCTGATCTTCAACTACAGCCCCACCAGCATGACGCCCAACCCCGCCGCGGGCACCAGCGCCATCGTCGGCTCCTACATCGAACCCGTGGATCCTGATATCAAGGGCCAGTATTCGGATGAACTCATTCTCGGCGCCGAAACCACGGTGGCGTCCAACTACATTCTGGGGGCCAAGTACATCCGGCGGTACATGGGTCGCGCCATCGAGGATTCGCTGGACGTGAACAGCACCACGGGCGACTACTTCATCATGAACCCCGGCTTCAGCCAGACGGGCAAGCAGTACCCCCGCGCCGTGCGCGACTACAAGGGTTTCGAAGTGAGCGTGAAGCGCAAGCTCGCGGATCACTTCACCTGGCAGGCCTCGTACCTCTGGAGCCAGCTGGACGGCAACTACGAGGGCGCCTACCAGGGCGTGGGTGGGCCGGATGGCACGGGACAGCTGGATCCGAACATCAATTCCGCCTTCGATGAACCGGCCTTCGTCGTCAACAGTGCGGGACGGCTCAGCGGGGACCGCACCCACCAGGTCAAGGGCAACGGGTTCTACGAGTGGGAGTTCGGGCTCTCGCTCGGCGCCTCGTTCACCTACGCCACGGGCACGCCCATCAACCGCCTCGGATTCGCGGACCAGGTGCAGCCCTTCCCCTACAACCGCTACGAGCTGTTCCTCACCCCCCGCGGCAGCGAAGGGCGCACCGCGGACACGACACGGCTGGACCTGAACCTGGGCTATTCCTTCAAGCTCACCAAGCAGCAGCAGCTCCGCCTCATGCTCGACATCACCAACGTGCTCAACAGCCAATCCGCCCTCACCGTGGACCAGCGGTACAACTTCAGCGGCCTCGACGTCGGCCAGACCAACCAGTATTTCAAGGTTCCGACCACCTTCCAGGCCCCGCGCTCCGTGCGGCTGGGCCTGCGCTACAGCTTCTGATCCCTTTCAAATGCGGACCGGACGGCCCTTTCGGGGGCCGTTCCGCTGTCTGGGCTACAGCACCTTCGGCACCACGAAGAAGCCCCGGTCCTGTTCCGGCGCGTTGGACAGGGCCTCGGCCTGGGTGAAGGTCTCACGGGGCACGTCCTCCCGGCGGGGCAGGGGACGGCCCAGTCCCGCGACCATGGGTTCGACCTGATCGAGCGGCAGCTCATCCAGACTGGCCGCATGGGTGAGCATCTGCGTCATGGCCTGGCGCATGGGCTCGATCTCCTCCTCGCGAAGGCTCAGGTGGGCCAGCTTGGCGCAGCGCAGCACATCCTCTCGGGTCACTTCCATCTCAGACTCCCAGCTTCAGATCCGCATCGGCATTCTGATCCCAAGGCTCGGCCCCGGGTTCCAGCAGCGCACCGGCGGAGGCGATCATCGCGCCATTATCCGTGCAGAGGCGCGGCTCGGGGATGGCCAGTCTCAGGCCCAGGCGGGCGGCCATGGCGGCGGCGTCGGCCCGCAGCCTGGAATTGCAGGCCACCCCGCCGCTGATCACCAGGCTGCGGGCGCCGTGCTCGGTCGCCAGATCGGGAACCGGCTTCAGCAACCAGGCGGAGATGGCCTCCTGAAGGCTGCGGCAGAGGCCCTGCACTTCGGGATCCGACGCACCGGCCTCAGCCAAGCGGGGATCCCGCTCCACTCGAAGCTTCACGCCGGTCTTGAGACCGGAGAAACTCCAGGAGGCCTTGCCGTCCCGGAATTTGGGCGGTGTGAAGGGATCGGCCGCCTTGGGCGCGGCCTGGGAGCAGGCGTCCACCAGCGGGCCGCCGGGGTAGCCCAGGTTCAGCATGCGGGCCGTCTTGTCGAAGGCTTCACCCGCGGCGTCGTCGCGCGTCTTCTGCAGCAGGTGGAGCGAGGTCCAGTCCTTCGCGAGGTAGAGATGCGTGTGGCCCCCGGAGACCAGCAGCACCAGGGCCGGAAAGGCCAGATCGGGCGCGGCGAAGCGCGCGGCGTTGAGGTGCCCCAGCAGGTGGTGGACGCCCACCCAGGGGATCTGGTGGCGCCAGGCCACGGCCTTGCTGGCGCTGAAGGTGGCGAGCAGGCTGCCCACGAGGCCCGGGCCCCGGGTGACGGCGATGCGGTCCAGTTCCTCCAGTCCGATGCCCGCCTGGGCAAGGGCGCTCGCCATCACGGCGCGCACCTGCAGAAGGTGTTCGCGGGCCGCGAGCTCTGGCACCACGCCGCCGAAGGGGCCGTGGATGGCATCCTGGCTTTCCCGGACGAGCGAGCGGAGTTGCGGGCCGGTGGCCGTCTCCTCCACCACGGCGGCGGAGCAGTCGTCGCAGGAAGATTCGAGACCCAGGACCAGCATGAGCCAAGTGTATCCTGGCCAACCATGAACCTCGTCCCCACGCGCGTCCAGCTGAACCGCCCCCTGCCTCCCCTCACCTACCTGGCCCCGGAGGGGCTGCCCGCGGGCGTGAGGGTGCGCGTGAAGGTCCGGAACAGCCTTTCCTTCGGCCTGGCCATGGGGGCCGATCCCGCCCCGCCCGCGGCAAAGTTGCGGCCCATCGAAGCCGTGCTGGATCCCTTTCCCCTGCTGCCGCCGAAGCTGCGCGAGCTGCAGTCCTTCGCCGCCCGCTACTACGGCTGCCTCGAAGCCCACCTGCTGCCCCTGAGCCTGCCCCAGGCCCTGCTTCCCCACTGGGAGGCCGACGAGGATGGACAACGGTTGTCCTTTCACCGCGAGCGCGGCGCCTGGGACGTACTGGCCGATCTCGGCGAAGCCTGGCACCGCGACCCCTCCATCCTGCCCACACTGCTTCACCGCTCGGCCCTGCGGGGATCCGGCTTCACCGAAGTGCGCCTCACGGGCCAGCCCCATCCGCCCCGCGTGACGCCGGCCCAGGCGAAGATCCTGCTGGCGCTGGAAGAGGCCGGTGGCGCGCTGATGGAACCTGAATTGCTGGAGAGCGCAGGTGTGGGCGCCTCCGTGCTGGGAACCCTGGAAAAGCGCGGGCTGGTGGCGCGCATGAAGCGGGTGGACCTGCTGGCCCAGCGTCGCGAAGCGGGAACGGACCGGACCGTGACCCTGAACGCCGAGCAGCAGACGGCCCTGGACGCGGTGCCGCTGGGGCATTTCGGGGTCCACCTCCTCCAGGGCGTCACGGGTTCGGGCAAGACGGAGGTCTACCTCGCGTTGGCGGAGCGGGCTCTGGCCGAGGGACGCAGGGTGCTGTGGCTGGTGCCGGAAATCGGCCTCACCTCGCGCCTGCTCGATCGCCTGGAGGCGCGCTTTCCCGGCCGCGTCGCCGTGGGGCACGCGGGGCTCAACGCGGGCGAGAAGCACGGCGACGTCGTGCGTCTCCTCTTCAACGGCGCGGACATCTTTGTCGGCGTCCGGAATGCCGTGCTGGCGCCGCTTCGCGACATCGGGCTCATCATCGTGGACGAGGAGCACGAGGGCTCGTACAAGTCGGAGGAGCATCCCCGCATCCATGCGCGCGACCTGGCCATCAAGCGGGCGCAGCTCGAAGGCTGTTCCATCGTGCTCGGCAGCGCCACGCCCAGCCTGGAGAGCTGGCAGGCGGCCCAGAGCGGGCGCTACCACCTGCTGCAGCTGAAGCAGCGGCCCGCGGGCATCACGCTGCCCAAGGTCGAGATCGTCGATCTGAGGGAGACCTACCGGAAGATGCGGCGCAAGGTGATCATCGCACCGCCCCTGATGCAGGCCCTGGCCGAAACCCTGGCCAGGGGTGAGCAGGCCCTGCTCCTGCTGAACCGCCGCGGGTACGAAAACTTCTGGATGTGCCGGGCCTGCGGGAAGACGCTGGGTTGCCCGCATTGCGCCATTTCGCTCACCTATCATCGCGGGGATTTCCGCCTGCGGTGTCACCTCTGCGGGCACGAGACCGTACCGCCCGAGGCTTGCCCCGACTGCGGCGCCGATCACCTGCGCGGCGTGGGCGAGGGCACCGAGCAGGTGGAGGAGCACCTGAACCAGCTCTTCCCCGGGGCCCGCATCCTGCGCCTGGACCGTGATACGACACGGCGCCGGGGTTCCCTGGAAGCCGGCCTTCTCGCCACCGAGGCCGGCCACGTGGACATCCTCGTGGGCACCCAGATGCTGGCCAAGGGGCACACCTTTCCGGGACTCACGCTCGTGGGCGTGCTCAACGCGGATCAGGGGCTCAAGGTGGCCGATTTCCGGGCTTCGGAGCGCACTTTCCAACTGCTCACCCAGGTCGCGGGCCGGGCCGGGCGCGCGGAACTTCCCGGCCGGGTGATCCTCCAGACCTATTCGCCCGAGCACCCGGCCATCACCTTCGCCCTGGCCCAGGACTTCGAAGGCTTCGCGGCCTCGGAACTGCCCTTCCGCGAGGGCTTGGGCTACCCGCCGTTCACGGCTCTATCCCTTTATCGGGCGGAAGCAGACACGCTGCGCGAAGCCCGGGAGGCCCTGGAGGCTTTTCGACAGCGATTGTCGGTTCCAGGTCTGCGGGTGCTCGGACCGCTGGAGGCCCCGGTGCCGAGGATCAAGGATCGCTGGCGCATGCATCTGCTCCTGAAGGGCAGCCGCGGGGTTCTGGGCGAAGTGCTCGCCCGCCAGCCCCTGGATCCGGCGGGAGCCATCAGCCTGGACCGGGATCCCATCCAATTTGGGTGATGTATAAAAAATATACACTCACCTCAATCCCATCCCGACATCGGCTCTTGCCCTTTGCCCAAGTGTTTACACTGGAAGAAATAATATTCAGATAAGACAAGCGCCAGATTTGTCGAATCTTGAATCCATCGAAAGGGTTCGCCATGACCACCCATCCTAGGGGCCGAGTCGCATCAGGCTATTCGCTGATCGAGCTGCTCGTGGTGCTCGCCATCGTGGGCATCCTCAGCATCGTCGGTGTGACGATGATCGGAAACCGGCAATCCGGGGCCGTACGCTCGCTGCTGGATGAAATGGAAGGTGTCCTGTCCAATGCCCACAAATCGGCGACCGCCACGGGCGCGGATGTGGCCATCGTGACTTGGGGTACCTGGGATACCACCACGCCCTTCAGGGTGGCTCACGGTGTCGCGTCGCTCAAGGACACGGATATCCAGACCACGGCCAACAACCTGCTGGCGGGCACGCCTCCGGATGCGGCCCTGGGTGCCGCCGGGCAGACCGTGGCCGTTCCCTTTAGCTTTCAGCCGGGAGATCCCAGCCAGATGCGGGCCCGCATCGTCTCGTTGGGCTCGACGCAGTGGACGAATGTGATGCTCCCCACGGCTTCGGGGACGAAGAACCAGGTGCTCACGGAGGTGGAGCCGTTCAAGACCGGGCCCATGACGGGCCTGCTGGATGACGCGAACAACCTTTTCACATTCTCATCCACCCTTCGCCGGTTCGTCATCAGCGGCAGCAACAAGCGTTTCGCCAGCACCATCATTATTCCGGTGGTCGGGACCAACACCAACGGCGGGGCCCTTCCCGGAGGACCCATGGGCATGATCGTGGTGCTCGGCAACGGCGGCTCCATCTACAAGTTCTACAACCCAGGAATCAGGGATTCCGATGGGCAATGGAGGAGAATCTGATGCGCGCGCATCCTCGAATCGTCATCCCTAGGCGAGGGCAGGCCGGATTCAGCATGGTGGAAATGCTGATCACGGCTTTCATCATGGCCGTCGGAATCCTCGGGCTCACCATGCTGCAGGTGATGTCCATGAAGGCATCCCGCGGCAGCCGCAGTCTCACGACGGCGGTTCTGGTGGGCGAGCACCTGATGGACCGGGTCGAGATGGAGGGCCGTCTCAGCTGGCTCAACATCAGCAATACGGATTCGAAAACGGCCTCGAACGCCGACCTGCCGAGCCTTACCTACGTCACCCTCGCCGATGGCACGAGCCTGAACAACTACTTCGACCTCAACGGCGATGCGGTCGCCGCGACGGATGCAGCCAAGTTCTACACGGTCACCACGACACGGACGGCCTTGGCGCCAGCCGCCTTTGGCTCCTTGTCCGATTTCACGGTCGAGGTCAATTTCACGGACCAGGTCGACAAGTCCGGGACGAAGATCAACCGCAAGGTCTCGCTGGCTAGGAGGGTCGTCCATGGCTAAGCGCCGTCTTCGCTTCGCCGAACAGGGCTTCTCCCTCGTGGAGCTGCTGATCGCCCTGTTCTTCACCATGGTGCTCATGGCGGGCATGGCCAATGTTTTCAAGGCCAGCCTTTCCACCTACTACACCTCAGGAGAAACCCTCTCCAGCGTGCGCCGCAACCGCATGTCGGTGGATCTGCTGATTGATGATCTGAACACCTCATGCATGTACCTGACGGATCTCTCGACCACGCCTACCGTGAGTGCGGCTGTTCCCCCGTTCTACATCCTGCCCAACATGCCCATCCAGAAAGATGGCGCGCCTGTGCCCAGCACCAATGACCCGGCCACGGCCGACGAACTTTACTTCTACATGGACCAGGCCCTTGGTTTCGAAGGAACGCTTGGGACCGTGGCACCTCAGCGGACGGCTTCGGAACTGGTGGTTGCAGGTGTAGCACCGACGGTGGCAGACAATACTTACACCATCAACTGTTCTGATAATGCGTCCTACGCGAAACTGGTGGCGAAGGGCCAGGTCTTCATCTTCAAGGATTCCTGGGAGGCCGCCTACATTCAGGATATCCCCAACGCGCCCACTGGGAGCTCGGTCACCGTGGTCGCGGGCCCGGCGCCGAACGCCGCGGTGACGGGTGTGGGGTCGGCGGGGCTTCCGGCCAAGGCCAAGCATCTCCCCCAGAGTGGGGTTGTGTTTGTCCAGCCAGCCCAGATGGTCCGCTACCGGATCCAGATCCTGAACCTGGACCCCGCCAACCCCAACGGAATCCCCTGCCTGGTGCGCGACCAGGGGAACTACGACCCCACCACCTTCACGGCCACGGCGCCCCAGCAGGTGATCGCGGAGAACGTCTCGGGGTTCAAGGTGTACATGAGCACCAATGCGGGCACCTCGTGGGCGGGGATGCAGGCGAGCGGAACCCCGGCGACCTACACGGGATTCACCAACGGATGGGATCAGGGCATTCGCGCGGAAGTGGATGCCCAGCTCGCGGCCTCCGGGCGCCCGGACTTCAAATCGACCCGGTCGACGGAGCATTGGATCCGTTCCGTGCCCACGTTGATCCGGGTGGATGTCACCACGCGCACCGCCACCCAGCGCACGGAATACTCGGCGGCCGGGAATACGCTGGCGTACCGAAACCTCACCCAGAGCCTGGTCTTCGTGCCTCGGCATTCTGGTCTGCCCCTGAACTGAAAGGCTCGCCATGCTTCGTTCCAGACAGCGTGATCTGCAAGATCCTCAAGCGGGTGGCGTCACCATCATCGTGGCGCTCATGCTCCTCGTGCTGCTCACCGTGGCGGCCGTGGCCATGTCCCGGAACTCCCTCCGGGAGATCGTGACCTCGGGTTTCACCCGGCAGGGGGCCATGGCCCGGAACGTCGCCGATTCAGGCATCGAATGGTCCGTCTACTGGATCACCAGCAATAACAGCGCGGTCGCCACCGGAACCGCGGCGAAGGTGGGTGCCGAACAACTCGCGCTCCTGCGGGATGACACTTTGGCGGGCCGGGCCAAGAACATCATGGATGGGTCTGATTACGTCCCCGGCGGAACCCTGAACACGGTCATGAGCTTGCCCGGACCCACTGGCGTTACGCAGGGGTTCACCATCGGACTGACTCGCATGGGGAAGCTGCCCATCGTCGACATGAGCCAGGGCGCGGGCACGGGCGCATTCACGCCCGCCTCAGGCGGCCCCCAGTTGCTGGCTCCCGACCTCTGGGCCGTCCGGTCTGACGCCCAGGTCCAGCAGGGCGGCATGACTTTCATCCACGCGAAAGAGGCGTGGGTTTCCACCGCTGTCCGACAATAGTTCCGAGGAGCTGAGCGATGTTCAGATTCGACCGCAATTTCCTTCGAGCTTTCCTGGGCCTGATGCTTGGTTTTGCCGCGCTCTGCCCGCTCCAAGCCCAGCTGGATACGAGGCTGCAGGCCACCAAGACGGACTTCCTGGACCTCTATCAGAAGTCCACCACGGCGGCCCTGAAGCCTGAGGTCGTCACGGTCTTCGACTTCTCGGGGTCGATGGAAGCGCTCATGTTCCATCCGCTATACCAAAATTTGGATCGGGATGATAACAACAACACGCAGAACATGTCGTTTACGCTCGTTCCTGATACACCAGCGAATAACACATATACCATTACCGCCACCTCCGCCCAGAACAGCCGTGTATGGGCTTCGGTGGATCTCACGGTGAACAGCTCCGGCAACGTGACTGTTTCAAACCGGCAGCATAGCTACCTATATCCAACCATGCGCACGAGCAACAACATTTCAACGGGCAGTTCGGATATTTCCGTCTCTGGAACATCGGGAACCATCACCCTGAGTTGGACGGTTTACATCACGAACAACTCAACTAGCAATCCAATGCATTTCGGAGATACCTGGAGCAGTTCTCCGACTTCGACATTGAGCCCGTCGACGCATACCAACGATGTGACTGTGTCCAGAGGTTCTTCTGCGTCGCGGACCAACACCACGACTTGGACCGTCCCTTCCTATAACAGCACCGGGACTCCTGCTTATGTGACTAGTACCCTGTATGCGGACGGAGTTTCACCCGTGTTCGTGGGTCTTGTAACCCCGCAGGGAACGCTGGTGGATGCAACTCTCGCGGACAGTGCAACCGGCACCATGTCAGGCGTCAGCGCCAACCCCAAACATAGTGATATCCGAAATTGGGTGCGCGCCGCGAGCCATGCTCGGTACTATGCCATGGTCAATGGCGATAAACGCACTATCGATATCCCCATTCCCTGGGAGATCACGGATGCCAATTCCACGGGCAACCCGCTGAGTTCCCGCAAGGTTCTGGATCAGATTGTCCGCAAGAATGTCACCTATGGCAGCGGCCTGCAGATGGAGCTGGATTCGACCTACACCCTCAACAATGGTGACAACGTCCTGTCTGCCAATTCCACCACCACCACCCTCAATATGGTGTCCCATCGGACGGACTACATGGGCTGGCTCTTCACGGCCACCTATGCCAACGGGACCTACTCCAACTTCTCCAAGAAGTACATCATCTACGATGCGGCCGATAAGAGCCTTGTTCCCAATCAGCTCGATGTCAGCTGGGGGCAAGGGTGGGGGGCTGCTGCAGCGGGTCATAGCATCTACGTACCAAAATTCAGCGATGTCGATGGCTCGTATGTAACCGATGTTACGGCGGATGCTTCAGTCAATATCGTCCCGGGCATGTCCCGCATCCAGGCCGTGAAACGAGCGGCCATTGAAACCTGGATCCAGAACCAAGCCTCCGTCCTCTGGGCCTTCCGCTTCCTGGATCCCACTTCGGAAGGGGCGCCGAACGGCACCAACATTCACAATAATTCAGCGACCACCATGAATGTTACGGCGGGCGTGCCGACGAGCGCACAGACCGGACGCGATTCCGGGTGGAGCCTGCTGAACAATACGGCGGCCCAGGGCATCAATTCCACCACGGGAAATTCCGTGACGAACATGAAGCGGATCGCCATCCTAACCGCGGGCAATTCCACACCCTTGACCTACGCCACCGCCAACGCCCTGGCCCAGTTCAACGATCCCAACAACGTGTTCAGCGCCATCGAAACGGGCAATGATGCGCCTTCCACGTGTATGAGCCACTTCCTCATCGTGTTCACGGACGGCAACGACAACAACAATTCCGGCACGCTGAATCCGAACGCTACGACACCCTATATCCTCAACGGCGCCGTCAACCCCCTGAACGGGAATCAACAGGTCATCAAGTACCCGACCTCCATCGACCGTTTAGGCAGCTGGTGGAACATCTTCAACTTTGCCGCCGTCGCCGCCCACATGGCGGATACCTCCCTGGGCACCAACCCCGGCGTGGATTACCTGGCCGCCACTCAGGCTGCGGCCGGAACCTCCGCCACCCCGCACTCCTTCCTTCCCTTCGCGATCAAAAAGCGTGGCTCAGTCGATTTCGGCTCCGCGGGACACCGCGTGACCACCATGACGGTGGGCGTGAGTCTGGGCGGATATTACGCGGATGATGAAACGGCCTACCCGGTCAGCGGCAAACGCGCCCTCTACCGCGCCGCGCTGCTGGGAGATCCTTCCATCACATCGGGAGCCGTGACGAGTTTCCATGGTTTCGACCCGGCCTCGGATTGGATCGTGAATCCCGCGGATCCGGCGGATTACCCGGATGTCGGCCTTCGGAAAACCGGGGCCACCTACTTCTTCGACGGTTCCAATCCCGAAAAGTTGGCCCTCATGCTACAGCGCGCCATCCAGGCCACCCAGCAGCCGGCCAACATCAATTCGACCAGCAACCCGAACCTGCCCTTCATCGGGGCGAGCCTCGGCAAGCAGATCTACCTGGGCAAGTTCGTGCCACCCAGCACCGGCGGGCCCATCTGGTCGGGTGACCTGCTCATGTTCGCCACGAAGGAAGTGAACAGCCAAACCCAGATTATCGATAGCGCTGGGAATGCGACGACGACCCTGGATTCCACGACGGCCCAGTGGTCGGCCGGTGCGGCCCTGTTCAACAACCGGCTTTGGAGCGCCCGGAAACTGTACACTCGGCTCCCGGGTGATTCGAACACAGCCGAAAAAGGCTTCACGACCTTCAGTGATACCGGTACGGCTTTCACCGCCATCAAGGGCGAGATCATGACCAAGGGGCCGGATGGCACCACCAGTCCGACCACGGGGCCGTACCCTTCGGTGGCCCGTTCCCCGGCCGTCGACGACCCAACCAAACAGGCCGTCATCCAGAAGGCCATGGGCGCGGATTTGAAGAGCACCCCGGATCCATCAACGGGCAGGCCGACGGCCAACCGCGCCAACATCATGGGCGACGTGATCGATTCCAATCCTGCCGCCATTCCCTACACCATGACGGACAGCCTGAAGGGCCAATTCACCACGGCCCTCTCTACCCTCAATGGTGATCGGTTCCGGCTGGTGCTGGTGGGAACGAACCAGGGCTGGCTGCATGCTTTCGGTGAGGTCACCAAGGACACCACCATCGTCGACGGCTCGGGCGTCAGCCAGACCCTCGTGAAGGGGGCCGTGGATGAACTGTGGAGCTTCATGCCGACGGATTTCCTGGGCCAGCTGGATTACGTGTACGGCAACTCCAGCGGGAATCCCCACCGTTTCCTGGTGGACGGCGCGCCGCTGATCTATCACCTCGATTTGCCACCCTCCACCGGTGGCAGCGGCAACGGCACCGTCGACAGTACCGAACGGGCCATCGCGATCATCGGTCTGAAAAAAGGTGGCCGCAGCTATTACGCCATCGATATCCATGACCCGTTCAATCCCTCTTTGAAATGGTCGCTTTGCCCTGATGAAGTCGCCTACTTCCCCAGTTCCCGCATCGCGGCTGGTGGCCCCCCGCTGACCACCGTCAAGAACGTTCTGGGGACCATGGGCTTCTCGACCGCGAGCCCAGCGCTCGGCCGCGTGCTCTTCAACGGGGTGGTGCGTGATGCCGTGTTCTTCAGCGGCGGCTACAGTACCCCGGATGTCGAAGCCAATTTCAAGGACATCAATGGTGTTGCCACGAAGCTGGGGCGTTCGGTGCTCGCGCTGGATGTTTACACGGGCGAGGTCCTTGCTGCCGTGGACATGACCACGATCAGTTCCACGATCAACTGCATCCCCGCGGGTGTGGTTCCCTTTGAGTTCTTCGTGAATTCAGGCATGGCCCAACGGGCCTACTTCCTGGATTACGGAGGCGGCTTGTGGAGCTGGGGCTCAGGGCTGACCAATGCCTCCGGGGCCTTCAAGGATTACCGGAATGACTCGTCGGATCTGGCCATGTGGACTGCCGACGGTACGTCCACCGGTACTTCCAGTGTGCGGAAAGTCGCCGCGGACGGTTCGGGGAACAATGCCAAGTACACCACGCTTCCCGCCCCCTTCCGAGTGGGCACCTTCCTTGGTAACGGTAAAACGGTCAGTGGCGTGACGGCTCCGACGCCCGCGGCGGTGGGTGTGGCCATGATCAGCGGAGACCGCAACAACCCCGTCGACCTTCAGTACACCTCTGGAGTCGGGAGCAACCGGCCCACGGGCCATCGGCTGACGGTGGTGTTCGATCGGCAGGACAGCAAGGCCTGGAATCTGGATAGCACGGGAATCCAGGACACCAATCTGATCAATTTCAGCAGCCAGACGGAACCTCCAGGGACCGGGACCACCCAGAGCAAACTCATCACCCCTGGATCGGATACCTTCTACCTCACCAATGGCGGAAGCCCTTATTTCGGTTATTACATCTCCCTGCCCGGGGTAGGACCGTCGCCGGACTACTTCGTCCCCAAGGGCATCACCGAGCCCATCGTCGTCGCAGGAAGCCTTTTCTACTCCTACTTCAAGCCGACGACGGTGGATGTCTGCTCCGGTGGAGATGGCACAACCTACAGCAACCTGATCTGCGACGTGTACCGTCCCATGGCCAGTGATTCGCGTACCAATGTCACGTGCAACAGCGGCAATCAGACTACCTGGTCCGGCGTAGCTTCGACCTTCATGGCGTATGGCACCCGAGGGGTCATTCAGGGCGGTGCGACACCGGTGGCGAATCCGCCCATCGGCGCTTCGAAAACGGCGCTCTCCCTCAAGACCATTGTGGGTCGGCAGACCCAGCAGTACCCCAAAGCCCGCGTCTGGCGCACCGTTCACTAGGTTTTAGGCGATGAATGAATCAGGCGGATCCGATCGGGGATCCGCCTGATTGTTTTGAGAGCTGTGCCGGGCAGCCGTCGGGCCTCGGTCGGTCGTGGTACGCTGGAACGTGTCCGATCCTTCCCCCATTGCCCGCCTCCGCCCGAAAAAGGCCTTTGGCCAGAATTTCCTGGTGAACGAGGGGGCCATTGGGACCATCGTCGGATCGGCGCTGGCGTCCGGGGCCTCGCGCATCCTGGAGATCGGGCCGGGGCCGGGGGTGCTGACGGAGCGGCTCCTGGCGGATGGCAGGCCCTTGTGGGCGGTGGATCTGGATCCCGAAGCCTGCGAGTTGCTGCAGGAGCGCTTCGCTGATCGACCTCAGTTCCACCTGTTACAGGGAGATGCCGTGCGGATTCCCCTGCCGGAAGGCGAGGCCTGGTCGGTCATCGGCAACCTGCCCTACAACGCGGCCACGCCCATTCTGGCGCGGCTGCTGACGGAGGGCATCGCCTGGGATCGCATGGTGCTCATGTTCCAGCTGGAAGTGGCTCAGAAGCTCATGGGGGTACCCGGCACCAAGGCCTATGGTCCCCTGTCGGTGCTGGCCCAGCTTTGTGCGCGCCTGACCCGGTTGGTGAAGCTGGGGCCCGGATCCTTTCGCCCCGCGCCCAAGGTGGATTCGGCGGTGGTGCTGTTCGAGCCGCTCAGTCCGTCACCCACCCTGGCCGAACGCCGCGCGTTGTTGACGGTACTCCACCGCTCCTTTTCCCATCGTCGGAAAACCCTCGCGAACAACTGGCAGGGGGTTCTTCCTGCAGATGCCTTGGCTCATGCGGGCCTGGGCCCGGCCCTTCGTGCGGAAGTGATCGCGCCGGCCACCTGGCTGGAAGCCACCCGCCAACTCATCCATCAACACCCGGAGGTGTTCCCATCGTAGTGTCCGTCGCACCCGAATTCGAAGCCTGGACCGAGGCTCCCGCTCCCGACGAATTGCGCCTTATCCCCATCGGCGGGCTCGGCGAGTTCGGCATGAACGCCCTGGTGGTGCACAGCGCCAAGAGCCTCTTCCTGGTGGACTGCGGCCAGCTCTTCCCTTCGGATGATCAGCCGGGCATCGATTCCATCGTTCCCGATTTCGCGTATCTGGAACCCTTTGCGGATCAGCTGCAGGCGGTCCTGCTCACCCACGGACACGAGGATCACATCGGCGCCCTGCCGTATTTCCTGCGGCGCTGGCCGGTGCCGGTCTACGGCACGGCCTTCACGCTGGGCCTGGTGGAAGGCAAGCTGCGGGAGCACGGCCTGGATCCCGAACTGCTGCGCGTCGTGCCGGATTACGGCCGCGTGAAGGTGGGAAATGGCGAGATCGAAGCGGAGTGGATCCCGGTCACCCACAGCATTCCGGATGCCTGCGCCTTGGCCCTGCACACGCCCCAGGGCGTGGTGGTGCATTCCGGCGATTTCAAGCTGGATCCCGAGCCTCTGGATGGCCGCCTGACGGGCCTGGATCGCCTGAGGGCCCTGGGCGACGCGGGCGTGCGTCTGCTCATGGCGGATTCGACCAACGTGGGCCGACCCGGCCGGTCGCCCTCGGAATCCGTGTGCCGGCAGGGCCTGGAAGCCGCGTTCGAGCAGACGAAGGGGCGGCTTTTCGTCACCACCTTTAGCTCGAACATTCACCGCCTTCAGATGCTGGTAGATCTGGCCTATGAATTCCGCCGTCGCGTGGTGTTGCTGGGCCGGAGCCTGGATCGCAACCTGACCTTGGCGCGCTCGCTCAAGCGCCTGGCCCTCCCCGACGACATCCTCATCGAGCCCAAGGACGCCCAGCTCTTCGACAAGGATGAGTTGCTGGTGCTTTGCACGGGAAGCCAGGGCGAGCCCATGAGCGGCCTTGCGCGGCTGCTCCGGCGCGAAGTGAAGGGCCTGCCCATCGAGCCCGGGGATCGCCTGGTGGTGAGCGCCCGCGCCATCCCCGGCAACGAGGTGTCCATCTCCCGCATGCTGGATACGGCCGAAAGGCTGGGCGCGGAGACTTCCCTCGAAGGGCTGGGACCCGTGCATGCGTCGGGTCACGGGAGCCGCGACGAGCTGGCGGATCTGATCCGAGCCGTGCGGCCCAAGCAGATGGTGCCCGTGCATGGCACCTACCGGAACCTGAGGGCCCACGGGGCTCTGGCCGCTTCGCTCGGCTGGACGCCCGAACGGATTTCCCTCCTGGACGGAGGGCTCTGCCTGCGCCTGTTCACAGACGGCCGCGTGGACATGCCGGGCAGCGTGCCCGTGGGCAAATGCTTTGTGCACGAGGGGGTGGACCACATGGTCGATGCCCGCGTGGTGAAGGACCGCCTCATCCTCCAGGAGGATGGCGTCGTGTTCGTGACCCTGCTGGTGGACCCGCAGACGGGCCAGCTCGCCGCACCCCCGAGCATCCTCAGCCGCGGGTTCGTGATGCTGTCCGATGACGAAGCCTACGCGGAGCTGCTGGCGGGTGTGGCCCGCCAGACCTACGAGGACGCGCCGCCCGAGGCCCGCAAGGATGGGGATGCGCTGCGCGACACCCTGCGCCTGGCCTTGCGGAGGATCATCCGGAAGACCACCCAGACCCGGCCCCTGGTGATCCCCGTGATCCTCGACGCGCCGAGTTAGGGGCGTTCCCGACGCTGCTCGCGGATGGCTTCCTGCAGTGATTTCTGGAATTCGTCGACGAGGATGATGAAGCGCCCCTGCTGGGCCGGGGTGAGCGAACTCCGGATGTCATCCTCCAGGTGTCGTCTCGATTCCTGCTGCTGCTGACGAAGGTCTGCAAGCTGCCCCACGAGGGGCGTGATCCGCTTGTTCTTCTCGTCCTCGCTGCCCGGCCCCATGAGCGTCGAGTTCATCTGCTGGCGGAGCTGGTTCATCTGCCGCCGGCGGGCGAAGGACTCCACGTCGAACTGGGACCAGCGGTCCGCGATGGATTTGGCCTTTTCCTCGGAGAGGCCCAGGGACTGCTGGAGCTTGCGGGTGCGGATCTCGTGGAGCTGCGTCACGATGCGGTCCCGGCGGGCCAGGAAGGGGCGCTCCCGCTCCATGGGCATGGGCTCCCGGCGGGGTCGTTCCGGCATGAGACGGCCCTGGGCCGCGCCCAGGGAGAGCGCGGTCAGGCTGAGGAGGAGGGCCGTTCGGAAGGGCATGGGACGTCTCCGGGGGATGCGGAAAATCACGGCGCGACGGCGGGGTGGGCCGCCTGGTTGGCGAGGGTGCGGATGACAGCGTTCGCATCTTCATCGGAAAGGGCTGTCAACTGGGTCACGGCGTCCTCGTTATCGGCATCCTCGTGATCCTGGAATGGGGTTTCCGTCACGAGTTCCTGGGCTTCGGAAGCGGGTTTGAGATTGGCTTCCACCAGGGGCGCCCGGTTGGCCCGGCCGGCCCAGAAACTGCTGGCGCCGACGGCCACCAGCAGCGCAGCGGCCGCGGCCCATGTGAAGGGCCGTAAGCGCTGATGCAGGCGGGGACGGGCGGGAAGCTTGCGCAGCACGCGCTCCGGCAGGCGGTCGTAGTAGCCGGCAGGGGCCAGGGGCTCAGGAGCCTCCTCCTGGGCCAGGTAGGCGACTCGGGCTTCGGAACAGGCGCGGCAGATCTGCATATGGGCCTCGGCCTCGGCGCCGGGGTCGAGGGGGTTCGCCAGCACGGCCTCGGTGATGGCCGCGCAGGTCTCGGGGGTTGGAAGGGGCTGGCTCAAGCTCGGCCTCCTTTCACGTATCGGGTCAGGTTCTGGATCGCATGGAAGATGTGGGCCTTCACGCTGCCCACGGAGGTGCCCATGGCCTGGGCGATCTGCTCGTACTTCCAATCATGCTGGAGCTTCAGCGTCAGGGCCTCCTTCTGCCGCTTGGGCAGCTTGGGGAGGGCTTCGTGGAGCAGGCGCCGGGCCTCCTGATCGAGCAGGGAGGCGATCTGGGTCTCTTCCACCCGGAGCGCGGCATGCTCAAGGGTGCCTTCGGGCCCGTCGAGGCTTTCATGATCCCGGGTCACCCGCTCGCGGTAGTTCAAGGCCTGGCGCGTGGTGATGGTGATGAGCCAGGTGCGGAACGAGGATTCAAACCGGAAGCCGGGCAGGGCGCGGAACACGCGGATGAAGGTCTCCTGAACCACGTCGTCGGCATCCTGGTGGTTCTTCAGGATGGAGAAGGCCTTGCCGTAGACGTCGCGGGAGAAGAGGCGCACGAGGGATCCGAAGGCGTTCTGATCCCCGCGCTGGGCGGCTTCTACCCAGGCAAGCACCTCGGGCGTGTGGTACGGCGAGCCCGGATCGGGGGTCCGGTCGGCGGTCGTTGGGGCCGTCTGGATCATCAAGGGCTCGCAGAAGGTGGCTGTCGCCATCATGTTCGGCTCCGAAGGCGGCGATCAAGCACAATCCGCCCTCAATGGATGGACCCGGCCGGGCTTCCTAGGGTTGAATGGACCAGGCGCAAGTCCGCCATCTTCACCCTCAGGAGTCTTCATGCGAGACCGCGTCACCCCCTTGTTGTCGGAGGCCCAGATCCGCGAGCGGGTCAAGGAGCTGGGGGCCGAACTGACACGGGACTACCAGGGCAAGGATCTGGTGGTCGTGGGGCTGCTCAATGGGGTGTTCCCCTTCTTCGCGGACTTGGTCCGGGCCATGGACCTGGACATCGACGTCAGCTTCATGCAGGTGACCAGCTATGGCGGCGGCATGGAAAGCACGGGAGAAGTCCACATCCTCAAGGATCTCGACCGCAGCATCCAGGGCCGGCACGCCCTGGTGGTGGAAGACATCGTCGACACGGGCCTCACGCTGTTCAAGGTCAGCAACCTGCTGAAGGACCGCGAACCCCTCAGCCTGAAGATCTGCACCCTGCTCGATAAACCCAGCCGCCGCAAGGTCGAAGTCCCCGTGGATTACGTCGGCTTCACCATCGAGGATCATTTCGTCGTCGGCTATGGCCTGGATCTCGATGGCAAGCTCCGCAACCTGCCCTACGTGGGCGTGTACCACCCGTGAAGCGTTCATCTGCCGGAGGGGCCCTCCTCCTGTCCTGGCTTCTGCTTTCCTCCGGCTGCGGGTACCACCGCCTGGACCGGCAACAGCGGTCGGCGGCCTGGGCCAAGCAGGGCGAGACCATCCGCCTGGCCAGGTTCCGCAACCTGACGCCGCGACTGGGGCTGGAGGACCGCTTCACCAAGGCTCTGGAGAACCGCGTGGTGGCGGCGAGTCCGTGGCGACTGGTGGCCCAGGGGGAACCCTCGCGCTGGGTGCTCCAGGGAACGCTGGAAGAATACCGATCCCGCCCCATCGGCCTCTCCCTGGGCAACGACAAGAACCGGGCCAGCGCGGGCACGGCTTCCCGCGTGGAGGTGGTGGTGGTGGCCAGCGTGGAGCTGCTGGATGGGCAGACCGGCGTGTCCGTGCTGTCCCGCCGCGGCCTGACCTTCTCGAACCAGTACCGGGTGGATCAGAACTTCGCCAGCTTCGACAGCCGCGAGCTCCAGGTGCTCGAAAACCTGGCCGACGATTTCGCCGAAAGCTTCCTCACGCAGCTTCTGGAAGGCGTGGACTGATGGCCGCGCCCGCCGCCTGGCTGAACCAGTCCTTCGCCCTGGTGCATGGCGAGGACAGTGATGGGCGCCGCGAGGCGGTCGAAGCCTGGAAGCGCAAGCACGTGGATCCCGAGTGGGCCGATTTCTCGCTCACGATCTGTTCGGAGGGCTGCCCCTGGCCCGAGGTCATGGCGGCGCTGCAGGAAGCCGCGCCTCTTGGGGTGGATGCCCGCACGGTGCTCGTGCCCGCGGCCGACAACCTGTTCACCCGAGCCAAGGAATTGCCGGCTTCGGTGAAAGCGGTGCTGGAGAAGCCCCCGGCCGGCGTGAACCTGCTGCTGGTGGCCTGGAACACCCTTCCGGCGGCGCCCGGGAAAGCGCTGGGGGCAAAGCCCTGGACCGACTGGACCAAGGCAGGTCGCATCCTGAAGGTGGGCGCCCTGGACGCCCTGGAGATCCCGGCCTTCATCGAAACCGAGGCGAAGCGACTCGGATTGGTGCTTCAAGGCGCCGCCTCCAGCCTGCTGGCCCAGCGTCAGGGTGGAAACCCCGGGCTCATCAAGCGGGCCCTGGAGGTGCTGGATCTGCTGGCGGAAGACCGGCGGGTGAACGAAGCCATGGTCGATCAGGTGACCTTCCGTCTGGCCGAGCAGAAGGCCTTCGCCTGGTCCGGCGCCTGGCAGAAGGGGGATGCCGCAGGGGCCCTGAAGGCGTTGCGCACCGCGCTGGAAGACGGGGACGAACCGCTGATGATGCTGGGCCAGGTCCGACGGGAAGTGGACCGCCTGCTGAGGCTGGTCGAGGCCGAGGCCGCCGGGCTCAAGGGGGGCGAGATCCTCGGCGCACTGGGGCTTTCGCCCAAACAGGCCTTTCTCCTGGACGGCTACCGAGGCGCCCTGGCCAAGCTCAAGCCCCGCGGCGTGAAAGCCCTGCTGTCCCGGGTCAACCAATGCGAGAAGGACCTGAAGGGGATGGCCCTGTCCCGCAGCGAGGCGCCGCTGCTGGACCTCACCCTCGCCCTTTGCCGGGCCTGGGGACGCTGAAGCCCGACGAAGCGGACATTGATCACTTGAGCATGAGCTTCGCCGGGCGGATCATGAAGGCTTGATTTCCGGAGGGCCCATGTCTGAATGCGTCATTCCCACCCTCACCTCGAGCGAGGTGGTGCAATCAAAATCCGTACTGCCCGCCGGATGGAAGGCCGATCTGTCGAACCTGAAGGGGCTGGACCTCACCCAGGCCGTCCTGGAGCTGCTTCGCCGCACCACCAGCCGCCTGCCTCAGGACGTGATCGATGCCCTGGTGAAGGGCCGCGATGCGGAAGAAGAGGGCAGTCGCGCCTTCAACACCCTGAATGACATGGTGAAGAACATCCTGCTGGCGGACGGCCACGTGACGCCGCTCTGCCAGGACACGGGCACGGTGATCTTCTGGGTGCGCCATCCCTACGGCCTGAGCCAGGTGGCGGTGAAGAAGCAGATCCGCGAAGCCGTGAAGCTGGCCACGCAGAATGTCTACCTGAGGCCGAACTGCGTGGAGGCCCTCAGCGGCAAGAACTCGGGCAACAACATGGATCCCTTCCACGAGGGCCATCCCGTCGTGCACTTCGAGGAGTGGGACAAGCCCGGCATCGAAGTGGCCGTCATGCTCAAGGGCGGCGGCTGCGAGAACGTGGGCGCCCAGTACCGCCTGCCGGACGCCGCCCTCGGCGCGGGCCGCGACCTCAAGGGGGTCCGCAAGTGCGTCATCGATGCCGTCGTGAAGGCCCAGGGCCAGGGCTGCAGCCCGGGCATCCTCGGCGTCGCCATCGGCGGCGACCGCGTCACCAGCTATGAGAAGAGCAAGGAGGTCATCCTGCGCAAGCTGGGGTCGAAGAACCCGGTGCCGGCCATGGACGCCTTCGAAAAGGAGATGGTCAGCGATCTGAACACCCTGGGCATCGGCCCCATGGGCTACGGCGGCAACACCACGGTGCTGGGGGTGCTCGCCGAGGAGATGTTCCGCCATCCGGCCAGCTTCTACGTGAGCATCAGCTACATGTGCTGGAGCAGCCGCCGCCTGGTGATGAAGATCGACGCCAACGGCGAAGTGTCCTTCGATTGATTTGACGAGGCTCCCATGATCCGTCTCACCACCCCCATCACCGAAGACCAGATCCGCCAGCTCAAGGTTGGGGACGAAGTGCTGCTCAATGGCCGCGTCGTCCTCAGCCGCGACATGGGCCACAAGTTCATGAAAGAGCAGAAGCCCGAGTGGCTGAAGCCCATCCTCGAGAACATGGTCATCTACCATTGCGGCCCCGTCGTGAAGAAGCACGAGGACGGCCACTATTCCTTCGTGGCCGCGGGCCCCACCACCTCCATCCGCGAAGAGCCCTATCAGGCAGACGTTATCGACACCTACAAGGTGCGCGGCGTGATCGGCAAGGGCGGCATGGGCAAGAAGACCAGCGAGGGCCTGCAGAAGACCGGCGCCGTCTACCTCCACGCCACGGGCGGCGCGGGCAGCCTCCTGGCCGAGCGCGTGAAGCGCGTGGTCGACGTGAAGATGCTCGAAGAATTCGGCAGCCCCGAGGCCTTCTGGATCATCGAGGTGGAGGACTTCCCCCTCGTGGTCACCATGGACAGCCACGGCGGCAGCTTGCATGAGCTCGTCGCCCAGCAGAGCCAGGAGCGGGCCAAGGCCTTGATGGCCTGAAAAAGCAGGCGTTTTGGATTTAACCCTCCCGCGATAGGCTGGAGGGATGGGCCAGACGTACCTTCAACTCCGCCTCGACCTTGCTGCCGCCCTGGCCGTGTTCCTGGACCCCGAAGAGGCCCATGCAGAATGCATCCGGTGGTTCGAGGAGGGGTTGGACCTTTCTCGAAGCTGGATCGCGGCCCACGGAACAGAAGAAGTTCCGCCCGAGGTCCGGCGGCGCGTCAGTGGCTGGGTTCGGCGTCGCCGCAAGGGCGAACCCTGGGCCTACATCCTGGGCTGGAGCCTCTTCCGGAACCACCGCTTCAAAGTCACGCCCGCCACGCTGATTCCGCGTCCCGAGACCGAGCTGCTGGTGGAGGCGGCCCTGGACGTGGGCCGGCGCCTGAAGGTGGATCGTTGCGTGGATGTGGGTACGGGCAGCGGCATCATCGGCATCTGTCTGGCGCTGGAGACCGACTGGCAAGTGACCGCCTCGGATCAAAGCGCCAGGGCCCTGAAGGTCGCCAAGGAAAACGCGCAGAGCCTGGGGGCCTCCCTGCGGTTCTTTGAGGGAAACCTCCTGGATCCCATTCCGGATCCGACGGGACTGGTGGTGGCCAACCTGCCCTATGTGGATCCGGCGGATCAGCCGACCCTGCAACGGGAGCTGGGCTTCGAACCCGCCTCGGCCCTTTTCGCGCCGGATCGGGGTTTGGCCCTCTCTGAGGCCCTCCTTCGGCAGGCCAAGCAAAGGCAGGCCCCAGCCTGTCTGCTGGAAATCGGGGCAGGCCAGGGGGGCGAGTTGTGCCGGCGCGCCATGGGTATCGGATGGGCTAAAGCTATGATTCATCAGGATTTTGCCGGTCATGATCGCCTGCTGGTGGCCCTGGCCTGAGGGATTGGCATCGTCCTCGCCCTGAAAGGGCTTGGAGGTGCCTCATGCGGAAAATGCTGCCCATCATCCTGCTGCTCGCGGGATTCGGTTGCTCCCTTCCCAAGCGCCACGATGCCAACCTGGCCAAGAAACCCGCCATTCCCTATGTGGAAGAGGCCCCGCCCATGCAGGCGCTGAACGAGGGCAGCCTCTGGCGGGATCGGCCGGTGATCGCCGACCTGCGTGCGTACAGGGTGAATGATCTAGTGACCCTGAAGATCAGCGAAAGCACCAATGCCATCACCAAGGCCGATGTCGCGACGAACCGGGCTGGCAGCAACAAATTGAGCAGCCCCACCCTCTTCGGGGCACTCGCCGGATTCGGGATCGGCAGCAGCACCTCGGATAAATCCACTGCCACCACCAACAAGTACGCGGGCACCGGGACCACGGGGCGCAGCGCCACGTTCACAACGACCGTGACCGCGCGGGTGGTGAAGGTGGTGGGCAACGGCAACCTCATCTTCGAAGGTTTCCGCGACATCCAGCTGAACAATGAAACCCAGCGGCTCTACGTGGCCGGCATGCTGGATCCGCACATGCTCGACGCCACCAACACCATCACCTCTGGTCAGGTGGCTGAGTTGCGCGTCGGGTACGGCGGTCAGGGTGTGGTGGACGAAACGTTGAAGCCGGGCTACATCAGCCGGCTCCTGGCCTACATCTGGCCCTTCTAGGAGGTTTCCATGCGAGTCGCTGCGCTCTTTCTGGCGGCCCTGGCCCTCTGCGGGGCCGAGACTGCCAAGGTCGAAAAGAAGGTCGAATCCAAGCTTCGGGACGTGGCCCGGCTTCAGGGCGTGCGGGGCAACCAGCTGCTTGGATACGGGGTGGTGGTGGGCTTGGATGGGACCGGCGACAAGGATCAGACCAAGTTCACGGTCCAGTCGCTCACGAACCTCATGTCGCGTCAGGGCCTGACGGTCAACCCCGTCCAGGTGAAGGTGAAGAACGTGGCGGCCGTCATGGTAACGGCCGAGCTGCCGCCCTTCTCCCGGGCGGGCTCGCGTTTGGACGTGACGGTGTCGAGCACGGGCGACGCGAAATCTCTGGCGGGTGGGACGCTCCTGATGACTGCCTTGCAGGGCCCCGATGGCCTGACCTATGCGGTGGCCCAGGGGCCGCTGCTGGTCGGGGGATTCAGCGCGTCGGCAGGGGGTGCCTCGGTGGTCAAGAACCATCCCACCGTGGGGCGCGTGCCGGACGGAGGCATCATCGAGCGCGAGGTGGGCGGTGATTTCAACGGCCGTGCGACCCTGCGCTACAGCCTGGTGGAGGAGGATTTCACCACCGCCGTCCGCGTGGTGCATGCCATCAATGAGGAACTGGGCGAAAAGGTGGCGCATCCCCTGGATGCCCGCACCGTGGAACTGAAGATCCCCAAGGAGTTCGAGGGAAGGGCTGTCGAACTGGTGGCGCGGCTGGAGAACCTGAACGTGCAGCTGCAACCTCGTGCCCGGGTGGTGGTGAATGAGAAGACAGGGACCGTCATCCTCGGCTCGGATGTCCGTATCGGCGCCGTGAGCATCGTCCAGGGAGGGTTGAGCATCATGGTGAGTTCCACGCCCCTCGTGAGTCAGCCGGCTCCCTTGAGTCAGGGCAAGACGGTTACTGCGACGAAGAAGGATGTCACCGCGGTCGAGGAGAAGCCCAAGACCGTGACGGTCGAGCCGGGAGTCAGCGTGGGCAAATTGGCCGAACTGCTGAACGGCATGGGCGTCAGTCCCCGCGACCTGGTGGCCATCCTCCAGGCCATCAAGGAAGCCGGCGCCCTTCAGGCCGACCTGAGGGTCCTGTGATCGCCCAGGGCCTTCCCGCCGTCGACCCCCTGGCCCAGGCCCAGGGGGCGAAGGCTCTGCCGGATGCCAACGAAAAAACCGAGAAAGCCGCTCGCCAATTCGAAGGCCTTTTGATGGGGCTGCTCTTCCAGACCATGCGCAAGACCATTCAGCCTTCGGGATTGTTTGGTGATTCGGGCCAATCCCGCTCCACCTATGAATACCTGATGGACCAGGCCGTGGTCGATCGTGCCGTCTCGTCCGGCCACGGATGGGGTCTGGCGGACCGCCTGAAGGCCTCCTGGGCTCAGTCTGAGGCCGCGGCTGTGAAAAAGAACCTCCAGGGTGTTGAAGGTTCTTGGCAAACTGCCGATAGGACTTTGTCGAGGTGAATATGCGCGTGAGCGGTAAAACGAGTGGTGTCGGCAGCACCCAGAGCGCGACGGGACCCAAAACGTCCTCCACGCCTGCGTCGGCTCCAGTCGCTTCGGCTTCCGCGTCGGATGCGGTCCAGGTTTCTTCCGCGGCACGGCTCGTGGCCGTAGCCCAGGAGGCTCTGGCCGTGGTGCCGGACATCCGGATGGAGAAGGTCGAAGCCATCAAGAACCGTCTGGATGCCGATTCCTACAACCCCGACGGAGAGGCCGTGGCCGAAGGGCTCATCAAGGAACACATGGCGCAGGGACGCCATTCCTAGCCCCCAGGCCCTCGTGGTGAGGGCATGATCAGTCCCCTGGGACAACGCCAGATACTCCAGACCGCCGCCGTCGAGACGGTGAGGCAGGCCATGGAGGGCGGGGCCCAGGTGCAGCGGGAACAGGCCCGTCGGCAGGCTTTCGATGCCCGGCTGGCGGAGGCCATGCACGATGTGTCGGATGTGTCTGAAACCGAGGGTCTGAAGCTGCCCGAACAGGGCAATCAGGAACAAGCCGAGCAGCAGCGACGACATGGGACCGGAGCTTCGGAGGACCTTCCCGGGGAAGAGTCGGAGGAGACCTCGGCAGACGGTGCCCGGATGCACCTGGACCTCTTGGCCTGAGGCTTGCCCAGGAACCCGGGAGGAGGTCTTCCATGCTGCATGCCGTGCCCGAACTCTTGGATGCGCTCGAGGAAAAGCTGATCGAAGGCGAAGATCCTTCGGCCCTGCTCTCCAGCATCCGGTGGTCGGAGCTGGTCTGGTGGCCCGAGGACCTGAAGAGCGCCCTGGTGCTGAAACAGCGCATTGCCTCGATCCAGACGCTGCTCATCGGCCTTCAATCCCCGCTGCGCGCGACCCTCGCTGGCCTATCCGGATCGCCTTCCTATGGCAGGGGAGGGCTCCAGGCCGAGGCTCCGGCGCTCGCGCCCCGCCTGCAGGAAAAGGTGTAGCCATGCCCGGACTCAACGCAAGCCTCTACATCGGACTCTCGGGCCTGCAGGCGCAGCAGGCGGCCCTCGGGGTGGTGGGCCACAACATTGCGAACGTGAATACGCCCGGCTACACGCGGCAACGCGCCGATTTGATCGCCAACCAGGCCCAGCCCCAGGGGCAGATCTACTTCGGGACCGGCGTCTCGTTGAACAGCGTCCAAGGCGTCCGGGACAAATTCCTGGACCTGCAGATCTACCGCGAATCGGCCCGCCAGGCGGGGGCCGAGGAGCGCTATTCAGGGGTCAACGCGATCGCGAATGTCGTGGGAGACACGAGCGACACGGGCATCGCGGCCCAGATCCAGTCCTTCTTTCAGAGCTTCCAATCCCTGGCTGCCCAGCCGGAGAGCGCCGCCCTCCGGACCAACGTGGTGGGGAAGGCCCAGGCGATGATCACGGGACTCCAGTCCCAGTACCGGCTGCTGGATGATCAGCGGAACAGCGCCGATCAGGCCGTGGGCAGCCTGGTGACCCAGGTGAACAACCTGACATCCCAGATCGCCGAGCTGAATCAGCAGATCACCACCGAAAGCGACCCGGGAGCCAACAACGACGCCCGCGACCAGCGGAAGGCCCTGACCGATCAGCTCGCCGGATTGGTGGGCATCAGTGTGTTCGAAGGCTCCAAGGGCGAGTACCAGATCACCCTGGACACGGGCGCCGGGGTGCTTGTCAGCGGCAGCAGCGCCTACAAGTTGCAGACCTCTCCCGGTGGGGCGGCGCTGGATAACCACCTCGCCGTGCAATCGGTCATGGGCGGCACGGTGGTGGATGTGACCGCCGGCATCAAGGATGGGCAACTGGGCGGCAAGCTGGACCTGCGGGACAACATCCTCGCGGGGTTCCAGCGGCAGCTGGATCAGATCGCCGCCGGCGTCGCCAGGCAGGTGAACCAGTTGCACCGGACGGGATTCGCGGCTGACGGCGTGACCACGGGCAATGATTTCTTCCAGAGCGGCGTGGCGAATGGTGGCACGGGCCTTCCCACCACTGTCTCGGCGGCGACCTTCTACAAGGGCATGGTGAACGCGCTCTCGGTCAATGCGGCCATCGTGGGCAATCCCTCTCTCATTGCGGCCGCCGGTGTGGCCGGGGCCCAGGGCGACAACGCCCGGGCCAATGCCATCGGCAACCTGCAGACGGCGACGAGCACGGTGGATACGAACGGGGATGGAATCACCGATGCGGGGCCCTTCAGCAGCGTGGTGGGCAGCCTCGTCAGCGACGTCGGCACCCAGTCCCAGTCTTACCACACCCAAAGCACCACCCAACAGAACCTGGTCACGGCGCTGCAGAACCAGCGGGACAGCATCTCCGGCGTGGATCTGAACGAGGAGGCGGCCAACATGATGAACCTCCAGCGCGGTTACCAGGCCTCCGCGCGCTTTCTCAGCGTGATCAACCAGCTCACCGAACAGCTGGTGACCCAGTTCGGTCAATGAGCCTGAAGGCAGGTGATACATGTCTCTGAGAACCCCCAGCACCACCCAGACCCGACAGACCCTTCTGGATCTGGAGCGGACCCAGGCACGGCTGGTTCAGAACCAGACCCGCATTGCGACGGGAAACCGTCTCACGAGCCCGGGTGATGATCCCGCCGCCGCGGCCTCGATCCTCGATCTCGGGACATCCATGAAATCGAATACCCAGTTCGTCAAGCAGGGCGATGCGGCGATGGGATTCCTGACGACCTCCGAGGACGTCGTGTCTTCGGCCATCAACGATGTGGAACGGCTGCAGGAGCTGGCTGTGACGGTCAGCTCTGCGTCGGCCCCGGAGATCGATGCGATCCGGACCAGCCTGCTGGGTCTGGCGAACACCCAGGTCCAGGGGAAGTACATCTTCGCGGGCACTCAGACGCTTGGGACGGCCGCCCATCCCCTCCCCTTCGAGGATGCGGCGCCGCCGGCTGGCCCCATCAACTACTGGGGGAACTCCGGCACCGTCAACCTGTCTGTGACGGCCACGACGACCATTGCGACCAACATCCCTGGCGACACGGTGTTCTTCGGCGCGGGAGGCCAGGGCTCGACCACGGACCTTTTCAAGGCGGTCACGGATCTCCGGGATGGCATGGCCACCAATAATGCTGCTCTCGTCGCCACTGCCACCACGAACCTGCAGAACAGCCTGAACAACCTGCTCAAGGTTCAGACCGACCTCGGCGGCCGGCAGTCGCAGCTGATCAACCTCAAGGACACCCTGACCGGGTTCAACGTGAACCTGCAGGACCTGCAGAACAACCTGCAGGATACGGATTTTGCGAAGGCTGCCACCGAGTACTCGACGGACCAGACGATCCAATCGGCCACGCTGAACGTGTTGGCAAAGGCCAACAAGACGAGCCTCTTCGATTACATGGCCTGATCGGCCGTCCCCAAGAAGGACTCAAGGGCGGCCAGCGCGCGCTTCCGGTGGGCCTCGCCTTTGGCCACTTTGACTGCACGCAGGCCACCGGCCCGCTTCAGGCCCCGGACATCCACCTCACCTTCGGGCAGGGGCGGGAGGAGCCCGAGCATGGCGTTGGTGGGGCCGAAATCCTTGGCGGAGGCGTTGGCCAGGTAGTGGAGGAGGCTGCCCAGGACGGTTTCGGGAGGGAAGGGAAGCGGCGCCAGTCCGCGAGCGGCGCGGTCCACCGCGAAGGCCGCCGCCAGGCCGCCCGCGGCGGATTCGAGATAGCCTTCCACGCCAGAGAGCTGGCCCGCGACCCAAAGCTGCGGGGTAGATTTGACATTCAATGTCGCATTCAGAATGGACGGAGCCTGGATGTAGGTGTTCCGGTGGATGCTTCCGAACCGCGCGTATTCAGCCTGTGCGAGGCCCGGGATGAGGTTGAAGACCTCCCTCTGGGCGCCCCACTTGAGGCGGGTCTGGAAGCCCACGAGGTTGAAATGTTCACCTGCCAGGGTGTCCTGGCGCAGCTGCACGACCGCGTGCGGCCACCGACCCGTTCGAGGATCATCCAGTCCCACGGGCTTCATGGGGCCGTGCCTCAGGGTTTCCCGTCCCCGGTCGGCCATGACCTCGATGGGCAGGCAGGCCTCGAAATAAGGCGTGTCCACTTCATGCAGGGGCACCCGTTCTGCCGCGATGAGCGCGTCCAGAAACCGCTCGTACTGGGTCTTGTCGAGCGGGCAGTTGATGAAGTCGGGGCCTCCCTTGTCATAGCGGGCGGCCATCCAGGCGATATCCATGTCAATGCTGTCGCGTTCGACGATGGGCGCGATGGCGTCGTAGAAGTGCAGCTGCCCGCAGCCTGTGGTCGAGGCCAGCCAGGCCGCAAGGGGTTCGGAGGTGAGCGGACCCGTGGCGAGAATGGTCTGGGATGAAAGGTCCAGTTCGGTCACCTGGGCTTCTTGCCATCGGATGCCCGGATGGCCCTTGAGGGTTCGGGTCACCAGCTCAGAGAAGGCGTTCCGATCGACGGCAAGGCTGTTGCCCGCAGGCACCCGAGTGGCTTCGGCGCAGTGGAGGATCAGCGAGTCCATCCGTTTCATTTCGGCCTTCAGGATGCCGGTGGCAGAGGCAGGATCGTCGCTCTTGAAGGAGTTCGAGCACACCATCTCGGCGGCCTGGTCCGTGGTGTGCGCCGGGGTGGTCCAGCGCGGGCGCATTTCAGTGAGGAGCACTTCATGGCCCCGTGAAGCCAATTGCCATGCGGCTTCCGAACCAGCCAGTCCCGCCCCGACGATGTGGATCACAGGCTTTCTCCTTGTGGAGGGATATCCTACGGCAAGGATCCAAGCCAGGAATGAGAAGGGTTTTTGGGTGACTGTGGGCCGGCGGTCCAGAGATGAGTGCCTCGCGAAGCCCAGTCCGGCCCTGGGACTCATTCCCCGAGGAATCCCTGATTTGCTTGGCTTTTTCGAGGCGAGCCTCGTAGACGTAGCAGGGCCGCGGAAATTTTCTCTTGCACTTTAGGATGAGGGTGATAGTCTGAATGTCTGCGCGGTTGAGGCTGCGAGGTGTCAGGAAGGGCTGAGAGGCCGTTCTGGGCCATGCTGAGGAGCATGGGGGCGTCTTTGA
>NZ_BSDE01000004.1 GCF_030268085.1 Geothrix limicola | reverse complement strand
CCTTGAATCGAGCCAACCACGCATAGGCTCGGCGTGGACTGAGGCCAATCGAATTGGCGGCAGCCTTGACCGTCCAACCCTCATCCAGGACTCGTCGGATCAATAAGGCTCGACTGGCAGGGCATGTTTTTGCTGAACTGTGGAGGTTCACCCGAGCACCTCTGAAAGCTGTTTGGTCGCACTTTCAGCTTCCCAGATCAGCTCGGGTGAACAACCTGATTGGCACTTACATCTAGTCGAGCCTGTGAAAGATGGAGAGCGAGCCTCAGCGAGCGGGCGGTCCCCCCTTTCAGGACAGCTACACTCAGGCCGGAGGCCCCCATGCCGACACTCCCCCGCCCTTCTGCGCCCTACGATCTCCATCCCAGCGTGGCCTACGTCCAGGCGGTTCTTGCCAACTTCAAGGCCAAGACCGGCCGCACCGTCGAAGCCTGGGTCGACCTGGCCCGGGCCCAGGGCCCCGCGGAGCCCAAGCCCCTGGTGGCCTGGCTGAAGACCCAGGGCCTCGGCACCAACCAGGCCTCCTTCGTGGCGCAGCGGGCCGGGGCCGCGCCGGGACACGCCTTCGACGACACGCCCGAGGGCTACCTCGCCGCGGCCCCGGGCTACGTGGACGCCCAGTACGGCGGCAGGAAGGCCGCGCTGCGGCCCCTCTTCGAACGCCTCACGGACCTCGCGCGGAGCCTGGGTGAAGACGTCCGGGTCTGTCCCTGCGAAACCATCGTGCCCTTCTACCGCCACCACGTATTTGCCGAGGTAAAGCCCTTCGCCTCGAGGTTGGACCTGGGCCTGGCCCTCGGCGATCCGGCCAGCGTGAAGGATGCGGACGCGCGCCTGAAAGACACCGGCGGCTTCGCCAAGAAGGACCGCATCACGCACAAAATGGAAATCACCAGCGAGGCCGATCTGGCCTTCGCCTCAGCCTGGCTGAAGCGCGCCTACGAGCGGGATGCCAAGGGCTAGGACGCCGCCCGCACATCCACCCGGTTGTCGTAGAAAGTACTGCCGCCGCCGCGGTCCGTGAGGCGCTGGGAGGTGAGCGCATTCACCGTGCGGTCCCCCGGGGCGTAGCGTCGCCACCACACGCCCTCGGCCACCGTCACACCCACCGGCACCTTGTCCGTCACCTTCAAGTGGAAGGCGACCTCGCCCCGCTCGTTGAAGACGGTGACGGGGTCGCCGTCGCGCAGGCCTCGCGCCTTCGCTTCTTCCGGGTTCAGCTGCACGGCCATAACGCCCATGCGCCGCCGCAGCTCCTCGCGCTCGTGGAAGGTGGAGTTGAGGCCCTGCAGCGCGGGCGCCGTGATGAGCTGCAGCGGATGGGGATCCGAGGCACTGTGGGGCGGCAGGTAGCGCGGCAGGGGTTCGGCGTCGCGCGGGTTGAGGATCTCGATGCGGCCGCTGGGCGTGCCGAAGCGCGGCTCCGAGCCGGAATCCGTGCCGATGCCTGGATTCAATTCCACGGCGAGGCCCTGCTCGAAACGCTCCGCGGAAATCCCCTCGCGCCAGGGATGCGGCGTGGCCAGCAGGGCATCGATGAGCTGATCGGCGGACTGGGAGAAGACCTCTTCGGTGAAGCCCATGGCGCGGGCCAAACCCTGGAACACGTCCAGGTTCGATCGGGCCTCCCCCACGGGCGGCACCGCCGCCTGCACCCGCTGCACGCAGTAGCTGCCGTAGGAGCGGTAGAGGTCGCTGTGCTCCAGCGACGACGTGGCGGGCAGCACGAGGTCGGCGAACTGGGCCGTGTCCGTCATGAATCGCTCGTGCACCACCGTGAACAGATCCTCTCGCGCCAGGCCCGCCAGCACGGCGTTCTGGTCCGGCGTCACGGCGGCGGGGTTGGCGTTGTAGACGTAGAGCGAGGCCACCTTCGGAGCGTCCAGCTCGTGGAGGGCCCAGCCCAGGCGGTTCATGTTGATGATCCGCGTGGGACCGGGCTGCAGATCCTCCCGGGTGAGGACCTCCATGGGGAAGACCGCACTCGTGCCGGTGGAGGTGAAGGCCCCGCCGCCGGGCTTGGCGTAGGCGCCCACAAAGGCGGGCAAGCAGGCGATGGTGCGCAGGGTCATGGCCCCGTTGCCGTAGCGGGAGAGGCCATTGCCCGTGCGGATGTGGGGATCCCGGGCCCGGCCGTAGGCCTCAGCCAACTCGCGCAGCGTGGCCTCGGGCACCCCCGTGAGCGCCGCCACGCGCTCGGGTGGATAGTCGGGCAGGATGCGGGCGCGGAGCTCTTCGTGGCCCACCACGTGGCGAGCGAGGAAGGCCTCATCCGCCAGTCCCATCGCGTCCAGCAGGTGCAGCAGGCCCAGGGCCAGGGCTGAGTCCGAGCCTGGCTTCACCGTCACCACGCGGTCGCAGAGGGGGGCCGTGGCGTGGATGTAGGTGTCGATGAGCCACACCTTGGCGCCCTGACGCTTGGCCTCCCGCACCGCGTGCAGCCCGTGGACATTCGTGGCGGCGGCGTTCTGGCCCCAGATCAGGATCAGGTCGCTGTGGCGGCAGGCATCGGGATGGGGCGCGGGCGTGCTGCCCATCACCAGCGACCAGCCCGCGGACTTGGCCGGCGAGCAGATGGTGCGATCCAAGCGGGAGGCGCCCATGCGGTGGAAGAAGGCGTGCCCGGCCGTGCGCTGTACGAGGCCCATGGTGCCCGCATAGGAATAGGGCAGGATGGCCTCGGCGCCGTGCTCAGAGATGATGCCCCGCCATCGATCGGCGATGCGGTCGATGGCCTCGCCCCAGGGGATGGGCGCGAAAGCGCCCGCGCCCTTGGGCCCCACGCGCAGGAGGGGCGTCGTCAACCGCTCCGGGTGATGCACCGTGTCCTGGTAGCGGTTCATCTTCGGGCAGAGCATGCCGCGGGTGAAGGGATGCTCGGGATCCCCCGACACGTCCACCGCGCGGCCGTCCTCCACCTGAACGACGAGCCCGCAGGCATCCGGACAATCGTAGGGGCAGACGGAGCGATGGGTAGTGGTGGCCATAGAATCCCCGGAATCCTCTATCATCCCCCGGCCGAAGGCGGAGCGGGAGTCCCGATCTCCCGCTCCGCCTTGGACGGCCTACCGGGGCATGCCACGACCTCGCGTCAGGCGAGTCGGGTCATCGGATCAGTGGGCCGCAGGCTTCGGACGGCTGGCGGGGGGCACGATGCCGTTCGTGCGGAGGTACTCCACCATCTGGCCGTAGTGGTCCATGCCGTGGAAGGCCAGCAGCGTGGCCATGCCGATGGGCGTCATGTCGGGGCCTTCGCCGAAGGGGAACTTCACGGCCCGGGTGCCGTTCTTCGCCGTGATGCTCTGGATGGCCTTCCGGGCGTAGGCGAAGGAATCCTTCATGTACTTCACGATCTCGGCCTTGGTCTTGAGGCTGTCGGGGCCCATCTCAGGATTGCCCACTTCCGCCGGAGGCTTCTCGCCCAGGATCTGGGAACCGATGAAGAAGTTCACGGCGGAGACGTGCTTCACCTGCTGCGCGAAGGTCTTCACGCCCTTGAATTCGCCCTGGGTGGGCGCCCAGTCGAACTTGTCCTCGGGCATGGCCTCGGCGGCGCCCATGAACTGGCCGGCCACCCACTGATAGGTGCCGTCCATGGCCACACCGACACTGGGTTCGGCCGCCGGTGCAGGTGCCTTGGCCGCGGGAGCCTTCGCCGCGGGCGCCTGGGCGGCCAGCGGAAGGGCAAGGAGGAGGGAGAGGATCGGCGTCTTCATAGCGGGCTCCTTGGAAAGAAGCGTCATCCTACACCCGAATGATCTTTCATGTGCCAACAACCACAGCTTTCCTCACCCGGCCCGGAATCCACCGAGGAGGTCCGCACCCGTGAAACCATCACGCCGCCTTGGTTGAAACGAGCTGTGGGCGAACTTGGACGAAAATGAAACGCCAACCGTCCGCCTGGGTCGGCGCCTAGGGAATCGCCACGCTCACGCGCGTCACCTTCAGCACCCGTTCCAGGTCCCTCGGATCGAGTCCCAAGAGAAAGCCCCGGCTGCCGCCATTCAGGTAGATACGCGGCAGGTCGAAGATCGTGGCCTCGGCGTGGATGGGCATGGCCTTCTTGGTGCCGAAGGGGCTGGTACCGCCCACGAGGTAGCCGCTGTGGCGGTTGGCGACGTCGGGCTTGCAGGGCTGCACGGTCTTCGCGCCGATTTGCCGGGCCAGCTCCTTGGTGCTCACCTCGCGGTCGCCGTGCATGAGGATGATGAGCGGTGCGCCTTTTTCGTCTTCCATCACCAGGGTCTTGATGACGGCGTGCTCATCCACGCCCAGTTCCTGCGCGCTCACCCGCGTGCCGCCGTGCTCCTCGTAGCGGTAGAGGTGTTCGGTGTAGGCCAGACCCGCCTGCTTCAGGAGGCGCGTGGCGTTGGTGGAGGGAGCTTTGGACATGCCATCATCATTCCACGATCCGACCCGGGAGGACCATGAACGCACCCATCGCCCTCGTCACCGGCGCCGCGCGCGGGCTCGGCCGCGAAGTGGCCCGCCGCCTCGCCGAGGAAGGCTACACGGTGCTGGCGGGCGTGCGTGATCCTTCGAAGATGAAGTCTCTGCCCGGTGTGGAGATCCTGCCCCTGGACGTGACGGACGAGACGGCCATCCTCGCCGCGGCCGACGCGGTGAAACGCCGGTACGGCCGCCTGGACGTGCTCGTGAACAACGCGGGCATCCTCCTCGACGAGGAGATGGGGCTGATGGATGTGCCGCCCGACGTGCTGCGCCGCAGCCTGGAGGCGAACGCCATCGGGCCCCTGCGCGTGGCCCAGGCCTTCGCGCCCCTCATGCCCAAGGGCGGGCGCATCGTGAACGTCAGCAGCGGCGGCGGCCAACTTTCGGCCTCTTCCACCTGGGCCCCGGCCTACTGCATTTCGAAGACCGCGCTCAACGCCGTCACCGTGCAGCTGGCGGCGGCGCTGAAGCCTCGCGGCATCCGTGTGAACGCCGTCTGCCCCGGCTGGGTGCGCACGGACATGGGCGGCCCCTCGGCGCCCCGCAGCCTGCAGCAGGGCGCGGACAGCATCCTGTGGCTGGTGCTCAAGGCCGCGCCGGACCTGACGGGCGGCTTCTGGCGGGACGGCGCCCGGATCCCATGGTAGGGCCCGACGGCGCGAAAGCCTCTGACCTGGAGCGCGCAGCGATGGATGGCAGCCCGGTTTCGGAAGATCCGACCAGCGCCCCGGATCAGGCGGCAGAGGCCCGCCTGGATCCGTTCCAGAACCACCTGGCCGAGAAGGCGCCGACCCCCTGGCTCACCCTCGGCATCATCGGCGCGAATATCGCGGTCTTCCTCGCGATGCTGCTGGGCGGCGTGTCCCTGTTTCAGCCGGATGTTCCCAGCCTCCTGCACTGGGGCGCGAACCAGGGAGCCCTCACCACCTCCGGTCAGTGGTGGCGCCTCTTCACGTGCACGTTCCTGCACATCGGCCTCATCCACATCCTGTTCAACATGGCCGTCCTCTGGGGCATCGGGCGGTTCATGGAACGCCTGCTCGGCCGGGCGGGTTTCGCCACGCTCTACGTGCTGTCCGGGATCGCGGGCAGCATCGCGTCAATGTGGTGGAACCCGTACATCACGTCGGCCGGGGCCTCCGGCGCGATCTTCGGACTCTACGGCGGCCTCATCGGGTACCTGCTCGCGGGCGCCCGCGACGTGCCGCCGGACGTGGCCCGAAAGCTCAGGAAGGATGCCCTGGTGTTCCTCGGCTACAACCTGGTCTGGGGCCTGACCCAGCGCGGGCTGGACATGGCGGGTCACCTGGGCGGTCTCGCCGGCGGCCTGGCCTGCGGGGCGGTGATGGCCCGATGTCTGCACGCCCGAGGGAGCGAAGCCCGTCTCCGCATCGCTCTCCAGGTCCTGGTCGCGGGATTGGCCCTGCTGGCGCTGGCCGCGGTGTCCCGCCCCAGGGTCGTGAACCTTCAGCAGGAGCTCGCGCACTTCACTGAGACCGAAACCCAGGTCCGGACCCGCTACAACGCCGCCCTGGAAAGAGCGAAGGCCGGCGCCCTCGCCGATGCGGACTTCGCGCGGCTCATCGAAACGGACGTGCTCCCACCCTGGCACTCGGCCCGGCTGCAACTGAAATCGCTTCGCGGCCTGCCCGAAGCCCAGGCCAACCTGGTGTCACGCCTCGACCGCTACGCCGAAACCCGCGAACGCGCCTGGGCCGCCTTTGCCGAAGCCCTTCTCCACGAGGACATGCAGGGCGTCCAACGGGCCAACGCCCTGCATGCCGATGCCGAAGCCCAGTTGAAGGCCCTCGGCAACTAGACCCTCTTCAATCGTTCAGGCCCCGGAAAGTGGCGCCCTCCGGCACCTCGAGACCGAACACGTCGCGCAGCATCGGAACCACCTCCTCTCGCGCCAGTTCCCGGCCTTCCACTTGATCGCCGCGAATCTCGGCGTAGGACCGGTTGCGCAGGATGCGGCGCACCTCGGGGCTCGGCAACTGGGCCGTGAGCGTCTTGATGAAGCGCGACTCCGGATACGTGCTCGTGTAGTGGTTCGCCATCTCGTAGTCCACCGAAGTGTGCGGCTCGGGCTCGAAGGCGTAGAGATCCTCCCAGGCGCCCTGGTTCAGCGACTGGAGCACCCGCAGGCGACCTTCCTCCACTACCCGCATCGTGTCCAGGAACTGCCGGTGCGCTTCGCCGTCCATGGGCACGGGATGCAGGAGACCACGGCCGCCGAAGCCCACGTCGCAAAGCCAGGGCCGGCCTTCCAGCTGGACGATCAGCAACATGTGGGTGCGGGGCAGCAGGTCCGTCGTGCCCAGGCGCACCCGCGCCTCGCCCGAGAACACGTCGAAACCGAGCGCCTTCAGCACGGCCAGGAACAGCGTGTTCTGCTCGAAGCAGTAGCCGCCGCGACGACGCTGCACGAGCTTGGCTTGGATGGAGGCCAGGTCGATGCGGATGGGCAGGCCCATCTGGATGTCGAGGTTCTCGAAGGGGATCGAGGTCGCGTGCGCGAGGTGCAAGGCCCTCAGTCCCGCGAGATCCGCCGTGGGAGCGGCGACGAGCCCCACGCGCCGGAGGTAGGCCTGCAGATCCAGTTCAGCGGACATATTGGGCTTCCCCCATGCCGAAAGACCAGTCCGCCAGCTCGTTTTCCACGAGGCAGATGAGCACGTCCTCGGGACGCAGGCCTGGATTTGCGGCGAGGTTGTCCACGATCTTCCGGTAGAGGGCCTGCTTCATCTCCACCGTGCGGCCACTCCGCAGCGTGATCTGGATGGCCACCCAATCCGGCGAACGCTCGATGCCTAAATAATTCGCATCGTAGATCAGGCCCGCGGCGTGCTCGGTGAGGATGTGGAAGCGGTCGTCGGCGGGCACGTTCACCGTGCTCGTCAGGGCCTCCTGGACGCCGTCGGACAGGGCCTGGCGGTAGGCCTCGCTCACGCCTGCGCGGTGGGAAATGCGGACGAGGGGCATGGGGCTCCTTGGCAAGAATCGACCATTCTAGCCACGGCGGCCCCGCGCCCGTGTCGCCGCCTTGTCACGCTATCGATTCCGCCAGGCCGCGAGGTTGCGTTGGATCTGCGCGGCGTGGATCTCCAGGTGTTCGCCATAGCTGCGCAGCCAGTCGTCGGTGCCGTAGGCGCCGCTTTGCGTGTGGCGCCCCATGCGGCCCCAGGCCTCCTCCGGCAGCCGCTCCAGCAGGGCCGAGGTGTGGGCCCGCACCGTCTCCACCAGGTGGATTGCCAGCTCGGGATCCGAAGCGTGGTAGTCGAAGCGCTGCGCCCAGGCGTTCTCGTCGTAGCCCACGATGAGCGGCTCGGGCTCGGCCAGCAGCAGCCGGATGCGGATGGCCGAATAGGTCTCGGAATCCGCGCAGTGGACCACCACCTCGTGGGCGCTCCACTTGCCGGCGGCGGGCCGCCAGGTGCGGGCCTCGGCGGGCACTTCGGCCCAGGCCCGGCGCAGCAGGGCGGGACCCTCCGCGTAGCGGCGGAGGAAGGTCTTGCGGGTGGCGGCATCGAAGGACATGGGACACCTCGGTTCCAGCATGGACGCTCCGCCCAGAAAATGAAGCCTCATTTTGCGATGCAAACATGCTTTCATGGGACACCCTCTGGAGGTCCCATGCGCACTCCGACCGCATGCCTCGCACTCGCGCTCGCGTTCCAGCCGCTGGTGTTCCAGCCGCTGTCTGCCGGTGATCGCGTGACGGGCCGGGCCTTCGCCACCCGTTCCGAGGTGGCGGCCCAGCACGGCATGGCCTGCACCAGCCAGGCCCTGGTCACGCAGGTGGCCCTCGACATCCTCAAGCAGGGCGGCTCGGCGGTGGACGCTGCCATCGCCGCCGACGCCACCCTGGGCCTCATGGAGCCCACGGGCAGCGGCATGGGCGGCGACCTCTACGCCATGGTGTGGGACGCCAAGACGAAGCAGCTCCGCGGCCTCAACGGCAGCGGCCGTTCGCCGAAATCGCTCAGCCTCGACCACTTCAGGAAGCTGGGCCTCAAGCACATTCCGCCCCACGGCCCCCTGCCCGTGAGCGTGCCCGGCTGCGTGGACGCCTGGTTCGAGCTGCACCGGAAATTCGGCCGGCTCCCCATGGCCCAGGTGCTGGCGCCGGCCATCCGCTACGCCCGGGAGGGATTTCCCGTCTCGGAGCTCGTCGCCTACTACTGGGAACGCAGCGTGCCCGTGCTGGGCAGGTTCCCGGGTTTCCTTGAGACCTACACGGTGGACGGCAAGCGCGCGCCGAGGAGCGGCGAGGTCTTCCGCAACCCGCGGCTGGCGAACACGCTCGAGCTCGTCGCGAAGGAGGGCCGCGACGCCTTCTACAAGGGCGAGATCGCCCGGAAGATAGACGCCTACATGAAGGCCCAGGGCGGCTTCCTGAGCTACGAGGACCTGGCCGCCCACCACTCGGACTGGGTGGAGCCCGTCAGCGTCAACTACCGCGGCTACGACGTCTGGGAGCTGCCCCCCAACGGCCAGGGCATCGCCGCACTGCAGATGCTGAACATCCTTGAGGGCTACGACTTCTCGAAGATCCCCTTCGGCAGCCCGCGCCATGTCCACCTCTTCACCGAGGCCAAGAAGCTGGCCTTCGAGGACCGGGCCAAGTTCTACGCCGATGCCGCCTACATGAAGGTTCCGCTTGCCTGGCTGCTGTCGAAGGACTACGCCGCGCAGCGCCGGGCCCTCATCAACGAATCGCGGGCCGCACGCCGCCTCGAGGCGGGCCACCCGCCCCTGAAGGAAGGCGACACCATCTACCTCACGACGGCGGATGGCGAAGGCAACATGGTGAGCCTTATCCAGAGCAACTACCGCGGCATGGGCAGCGGCATGACGCCGGGCGACCTGGGCTTCTGCCTCCAGGATCGCGGCGAGCTCTTCAACCTCGAAGACGGCAACGCCAACAGCTACGCGCCGGGCAAGCGCCCCTTCCACACGATCATCCCGGGCTTCATCACGAAGAACGGCGCGCCCTTCCTCAGCTACGGCGTCATGGGCGGCGAGTTCCAGCCCATCGGCCACGCACAGGTCGTGATGAACCTCATCGACTTCGGCATGAACGCCCAGGAGGCCGGCGACGCGCCGCGCATAAGCCACGACGGCTCCCCCGAGCCCACCGGCGAAGCGGGGAAGCTGCCGGGCACGGTGCAATTGGAAAGCGGCTTCCCCTACGAGACCGTCCGCGCGCTGATGGACATGGGCCACGGCGTGGGCTGGATGCTCGGCGGCTACGGTGGCTACCAGGCCATCCGCTGGGACCCGGTCCAGAAGGTCTACTTCGGCGCCTCGGAATCACGGAAGGACGGCCAGGCGGCAGGCTACTGATCAGAGAATGCTTCAGAGGAACGAGGCCGGATCCAGCTTCCACTCGGCGGGTTCCTCGTAGTCCACGATCTGTTCGCCGCCCGAGGTGAGCTGCAGGTCCCGGGGCACCAGCTTGATCTTCCGGTCGATGTCGTAGATCACGCGGACCGTGGGTCGAAGCAGATCCTCATTCTGCTCCACCACCACGGCCAGGCGGCCGTTGGAGAGGCGCACCAGCGAACCCACCGGATAGATGCCGAGGGTGCGGATAAACTGCTGCACGAGGTCGCCGTCCAGGTGGGTGCCACTCCACTCCAGGAGCTTCTTCAGCACCTCCGAAGGCTCCATGCCCTTGTGATAGACCCGGTTCGACGTGAGCGCGTCGTAGACGTCCACGATGGCGGTCATGCGTCCGATCTTCGAGATCTGATCCCCCGCGATGCCCAGCGGATAGCCCCCGCCGCTGATCTTCTCGTGATGCTCGCCCGCGATCTGGATGACCATCTCCGAGATGCCCGGCACACCCATCAGCAGTTCCCGGCTGATGGAGGCGTGGGACTTCATGATCTTGAATTCCTCTTCCGTGAGGCGACCCGGCTTGTTCAGCACCTCGTTGGGCACCTTCATCTTGCCCACGTCGTGCAGCAGGCCGCCGAGGCCGGCCTCCTCCACCGAAGCCGCGTCCAGCCCCAGCGAATGGCAGAAGGAGACGAGCAGCGCGCAGATGCTCACCGAGTGCTGGAAGGTGTAGGTGTCGGCGCTCTTCAGGCGGGAGAGGCTGATGAGCGCGCCGGGATTCCTCAGCACCGAGGAATGCATGGCCTTGACCAGGGGCTTGGCCTTGACGGGGTCCAGCTGCTTGCCGAGCCGCACGTCCTGGAGCAGCCCGTTCACCACGCCCGAGGCTTCGCCGAGGATCCGCTTCGCCGCGGCGGATTCCTCCTTCTGCGAAACCCGCGCGTGCAGGCCCGCGGCGCCCGCAGCCACGGATTCCTTCAGCTGCGCCTCCAGCCGCTGGTCGATCTCCTCGCGGGTGGGCGCATCGGCCACGTCATCACCCCGGGCCGTGTCGATATAGACCTCGTCCATGCCCTGGTCCTTCATCTTCTTGATCTGGCTGGACTGGCGCAGGAGGAACTGCTGCCGGAGAAAGCCATGCTGGAGCCAGCCGCAGTTCAGATCGTGGATGAACATGCCTTCTTTAAGATCCTCGACCCGCACACGCTTGATTGCCATCCATCCACTCCTGTTCCTTCCGGATCGGCCCGGAGTCGTGGGAGGTTGAGCCATGGCCCGATCTCCGGTCGCCCACGCCAGGCCCCCATCCCAAGTGACCCCATGTCTGCACAAGTGAGGGTCCGCCCCGGAAGCGGCGGGATGTAGAATGGAAGATCGGACCGCGCCCAGCGGCGCACTCAGGGGGGTTGACCGTGCTTCAAGCCTATCGCCAACATGTCGCCGAACGCGCCGCCCTCGGCATCCCTCCCCTGCCGCTCACCGAGGCCCAGACCCACGAACTGGCGGACCTGCTGGCCCATCCTCCCGCGGGCGAAGAGGCCTTCCTCATCGACCTGCTGATCCATCGCGTGCCCGCCGGTGTGGATGACGCCGCCCGCGTGAAGGCCGCCTTCCTGGCGAATGTTGCAAGCGGCAAGGAAAAGGTGGCCCTCGTCTCGCGCGAAAAGGCCACGGAGCTGCTGGGCACCATGCTGGGCGGATTCAACGTCAAGCCCCTCATCGACCTGCTGGAGGATTCCCAGGTGGGCGCCATCGCCGCCGAAGGTCTGAAAAAGACCCTGCTGGTCTTCGACGCCTTCGCCGACGTGAAGGCCAAGGCCGATGCGGGCAACAAGAACGCGAAAGACGTGCTGAAGTCCTGGGCCGAGGCCGAGTGGTTCACCAGCCGCCCCGAAGTGCCCCAGAGCCTCACACTCACCGTGTTCAAGGTCAGTGGCGAGACCAACACCGACGACCTGTCCCCCGCCCCCGACGCCTGGAGCCGCCCCGACATTCCGCTGCACGCCCTGGCCATGCTGAAGAACCCCCGCCCCGGCATCAACCCCGATGACCCCGGCAAGGTGGGCCCCCTCAAGCAGCTCGAAGCCCTCAAGGCCAAGGGCCACCTCATCGCCTACGTGGGTGACGTGGTGGGCACGGGTTCCAGCCGCAAGTCCGCCACCAATTCCGTGCTGTGGTTCACGGGCGAAGACATCCCGTATGTTCCCAACAAGCGCTTCGGCGGCGTCTGCCTGGGCTCGAAGATCGCGCCCATCTTCTACAACACGATGGAAGACGCGGGCGCCCTGCCCATCGAGCTGGACGTCAACGGCATGGAGATGGGCGACGTCATCGAGCTGCGCCCCTACGAGGGCAAGGCCCTGAAGAACGGCCAGGTCATCGCCGAGTTCAAGGTGAAGTCCGACGTGATCTTCGACGAGGTCCGCGCCGGCGGCCGCATCCCCCTCATCGTCGGTCGCGGCCTCACCACCAAGGCCCGCAAGGCGCTGGGCCTGCCTGAGTCCACGATCTTCCGCCTGCCCGCCATCCCCAAGGACACGGGCAAGGGTTTTTCGCTGGCCCAGAAGATGGTGGGCCGCGCCTGCGGCACCACGGGTATCCGCCCCGGCACCTACTGCGAGCCCCACATGACCACCGTGGGTTCCCAGGACACCACAGGCCCCATGACCCGCGACGAGCTGAAGGATCTGGCCTGCCTGCAGTTCTCCGCCGACATGGTGATGCAGTCCTTCTGCCACACGGCGCCCTACCCCAAGCCCGTGGACGTGAAGACCCACCGCGAGCTGCCGCCCTTCATCACCAACCGCGGCGGCGTCTCGCTGAAGGTCGGCGACGGCGTCATCCACTCTTGGCTCAACCGCCTGCTCCTGCCCGATACCGTCGGCACCGGCGGCGATTCGCACACGCGCTTCCCCATCGGCATCTCCTTCCCCGCGGGCTCGGGCCTGGTGGCCTTCGCCGCCGCCACGGGCGTCATGCCCCTGGACATGCCGGAATCCGTGCTGGTGCGATTCAAGGGCGAGCTGCAGCCCGGCGTCACCCTGCGCGATCTCGTGAACGCCATCCCCTACTACGCCATCCAGCAGGGCCTGCTCACCGTCGAAAAGAAGGGCAAGAAGAACATCTTCAGCGGCCGCATCCTCGAGATCGAGGGCCTACCCAAGCTGAAGGTGGAACAGGCCTTCGAGCTGTCCGACGCCTCCGCCGAGCGGAGCGCCGCGGGCTGCACCGTGCGCTTGGACAAAGAACCGATCATCGAATACATGACGTCCAACATCACGCTCATGAAGTGGATGATCGCCAACGGCTACGAGCATCGCGAAACGCTGGAGAACCGTATCAAGGCCATGCAGGCCTGGATCGCCAAGCCGGAACTGCTGGCCCCCGACGCGGACGCTGAATACGCCGCCGTCATCGAGATCGACCTGGCCGACGTGAAGGAACCCCTGGTGGCCTGTCCCAACGATCCCGACGATATCAAGAAGCTGTCCGACGTCGCGGGGGACACCATCGACGAGGTGTTCATCGGATCGTGCATGACCAACATCGGCCACTTCCGCGCCGCCGGGAAGCTGCTGGACGGCAAGAGCGACATGCCCACCCGCCTCTGGATCGCCCCGCCCACCAAGATGGACGAATACGTGCTCACCCAGGAGGGCTACTACGGCATCCTCGGCCGCACGGGCGCTCGCCTGGAGATGCCCGGCTGCTCGCTGTGCATGGGCAACCAGGCCCAGATCCGCAAAGGATCCACGGCCATGTCCACCTCCACCCGCAACTTCCCCAACCGCCTGGGCATCGACACCCGCGTCTACCTCGGTTCCGCCGAGCTGGCCGCCATTTGCGCCCTCCTCGGGAAGATCCCCACGGTGGACGAGTACAAGGCCCAGATCGGCGTCGTCGATGCGAAGGCCAAGGACATCTACCGCTACATGAACTTCGACCAGATCGCCGATTTCCGCGAAATCGCCGACACGGTCCAGATCTAGTTTTTTCCGATCTCGGAAACGGCCCGGGGCGACGTCCCGGGCCGTTTCCGAGTGACCGTCAGGGCTGTCTGTGTTAGCCTCATCAGTTCTTAACCACCTTTCGGGGGGTTCCCATGGGGATCTTTGAGGGCCATATCCGCGTCCATTCCGGCGATCGTTTCGCGCTGGTGGCGTCGCGCTGGAACGACTTCATCGTGGAGCGACTCATCGACGGCGCGAAGGATTGCATCCTCCGCCACGGCGGCACTGAAGATCAGATGGACCTCATTCGCGTCCCGGGAAGTTTCGAACTGCCCATGGTGGCCAAGATGGCCGCCGAGAGCGGCCGCTATGCCGGCATCATCGTGCTGGGCACGGTCATCCGCGGCGGCACGCCCCACTTCGACATGATCGCCGCCGAGGTCACCAAGGGCGCCGCCCAGGTGGCCCTCGACACGGGCCTGCCCCTGGCCTTCGGCGTGCTCACCACGGACAGCGTGGAGCAGGCCATCGACCGGGCCGGCGCCAAGATGGGCAACAAGGGTTGGGAGGCCGCCATGAGCGTCCTCGAAATGGTAGATCTGGCCCACACACTCAGCGGCAAGAAGGGACACAAGTAGATGGGAGTTCGTCGACGGGGGCGGGAGTACGCCCTGCAGATGCTGTATGCCATGGACCTGACCGGCTACCAGCCGGACCAGGTGTTCGCGGGCTTCTATGCGATCCAGGACCTGAACCGCGACGCGTTCTACTACGCGCGGCGCCTGGTGGACGGCGTCCACGGACAGCTGGACGAGATCGACGGCGTGCTGGCGAAGTACGCCGAACACTGGAAGATCCACCGCATGGCCGCGGTGGACCGCAACCTGCTCCGCCTCGGCCTCTACGAACTCATGTTCGTGAAGGAGGTCCCCTTCCCCATCGTCATCAACGAGGCCCTGGAGATCGTGAAGGAATTCAGCGACCAGGAAGGTACGCAATTCCTCAATGGCATCCTTGATGCGGCCCGCAAAGAATTCCGCCCGGAAGAAACCGGCCCTCGCGCCAAGAAGAAGGCTTCCGTGGTGGAGCCCACTGAAGAATCGTGACCTGACCCGTTCACCCTGGTTTGGTATGCTCGATCCCTTCCCCAGCCCGATCCGACCGTTGGAGCCCTGATGAGCACCTCCCGTAAGAAGTCCGCTGCCGCGAAGAAAGCCCCGGCCCCCCGTCCCGCCGCCAAGACCGCGCCCAAGACCCCGGCCCCCAGCGCCGCGAAGGCCACCGCCAAAACGACCGTCAAGGCCCCTCTCAAGGCTTCTGTCCAGACCATCGGCCTTGAAGAGATCAAGAGCCTCATCGCCCTGGTGGGTCGCGAGCCCTTCCAGGAATTCGAATTCGAAGCCGGCGACATGCGTTTCCGCATCCGCAAGGACGGCCCGGCGCCCATCATCCAGGCCTCCGCTCCCGCCCCCATCGTGATGGCGGCGCCCGCGCCGGTCCACCACGTGCCGGCAGTCCCCGCGCCCCTGGCGCCGGCTGCCCCGGCCGCGCCCGCGGACGAGCCCGGCATCCACTACGTCACCAGTCCCATCGTCGGCACCTTCTACCGGGCCTCCAACCCCACCGCCACCCCCTTCACCTCGCCTGGCGATTTCGTGAAGCCGGGCCAGACCCTCTGCATCATCGAAGCCATGAAGCTCATGAACGAGATCGAAAGCGACGTCGCCGGCGAGATCGTCAAGGTGCTCGTGGAGAACGGCACCCCCGTCGAATACGGCGAGCGTCTCTTCGCGGTTCGGATCGGCTAGCCATGGGCGCAGCCATCAAACGCAAACCTGCACAGGCCTCCGCCTCACACGTCGACGCGCCGCCCTTCAAGAAGGTGCTCATCGCCAACCGCGGTGAGATCGCGCTGCGCGTGATCCTGGCCTGCAAGGAGATGGGCATCCAGACCGTGGCCGTCTACTCCGAGGCCGACCGCAACGCCCTCCACGTGCGCTTCGCCGACGAGGAAGTCTGCATCGGTCCCGCGCCTTCGTCGAAGTCCTACCTGAACATCCCCCAGGTGATCGCCGCCGCCGAAGTCACCGGGGCCGAGGCCATCCATCCCGGCTACGGATTCCTCAGCGAGAACGCGCACTTCGTGGAAGTCTGCCTCGCCTGCGGCATCACCTTCATCGGCCCCAGCGCCGAGATCATCCGCAAGATGGGCAACAAGGCCCAGGCCAAGGCCACCATGCTGGAAGCGGGTGTCCCCCTCATGCCCGGCAGCGACGGCCTCGTCGAGACCGTGGAAGAGGCGCTGGTGGTGGCCGAGCAGATCGGCTACCCCGTCATCGTCAAGGCCAGCGCCGGCGGCGGCGGGCGCGGCATGCGCATCGTCAACAACGCCGAAGAGCTGCCCGACCTCTACAACACGGCCCGCACCGAGGCCAAGGGCGCCTTCGGCGACGACAGCGTCTACATGGAGAAGTACCTCCTGGAGCCGCGCCACATCGAAGTCCAGATCATGGGCGACCTCTTCGGCAACGTGGTGCACCTGGGCGAGCGCGAATGCTCCATCCAGCGCCGCCACCAGAAGCTCATCGAGGAAAGCCCCAGCGCCGTGCTCACGCCCGAGCTGCGCCAGCGCATCTGCGACACCGCCGTGCGCGCCGCCAAGGCCGTGGGCTACTACAACGCGGGCACCATCGAGTTCCTGCTCGACAAGCGCGGCGACTTCTTCTTCATGGAGATGAATACCCGCGTCCAGGTGGAGCATCCCGTCACGGAATTGGTCACGGGCATCGACATCGTGAAGGAGCAGCTCCGCGTCGCAGCCGGCCAGAAGCTCAGCTTCCGCCAGGAGGACGTGATCCAGAAGGGCCACGCCATCGAGTGCCGCATCAACGCGGAAGATCCCTTCAAGTTCACGCCCAGCCCCGGCCGCATCACCGCCCTGCACTTCCCCGGCGGCCCCGGCATCCGCGTGGACACCGCCATGCACCAGGACGCGGTCATCCCGCCCCACTACGACTCCATGGTGGCCAAGCTGATCGCCTACGGCGCCAACCGCACCGAAGCCATCGCCCGCATGCGCCGCGCCCTCGACACCCTCGTCATCGAGGGCATCAAGACCACCGCGCCCCTGCACCGCCGCATCATGGACCACCCGGACTTCATCTCCGGCGCCTTCTCCACCAAGTGGATGGAGACCTTCATGGAAGAGCTGAAGCGGAATCCCAGTGGGGATCCGCGCTAACGGGTCGCGAGGGACGCTGCAGTGCAGCGTTCCGAGCGGGGCCCCGTTCGCGGATCCATAACAACCAGGTTGGCCACCACCCCCCAGGGCGTCAGGACGCTGCAGTGCAGCGTTCCGAGCGGGGCCCCGTTCGCGGATCCATAACAACCAGGTTGGCCACCACCCCCCAGGGCGTCAGGACGCTGCAGTGCAGCGTTCCGAGCGGGGCACCCGTTCGCGGATCCATAACAACCAGGTTGGCCACCACCCCCCAGGGCGTCAGGACGCTGCAGTGCAGCGTTCCGAGCGGGGCACCCGTTCGCGGATCCATAACAACCAGGTCGGCCCCCACCCCCCAGGGCGTCAGGGCGCTGCAGCACAGCGTCCCTCGCGGGGCCCCGTCCACTGATCCATCACAACAAGGCTGGCCCCCAGCCTTCCCCCCCAGTTCAGGAATCCCGCGGAATCCGATAGACTGGAGTTCGTGCCGCTATAGCTCAGTTGGTAGAGCGCCCGCCTTGTAAGCGGATGGTCGTTGGTTCAATTCCGACTAGCGGCTCCAGTCAGCCGAGCCCAAAGTTCCGTGTGGACGGAGCTTTGGGGATCGGGGCTGAGGTTCCGCAAGGCGTGGGCGCCGGAGGGACTGCGACGGTCACATGAAGCCGCTTTTTGCTCATTCATGGTTCGAGACCCGCAGGAATTCATGTCCATCCACGGATGGTCGATGGGACACGCATCCCGCTTGCGCATGAAGCCAGGAACCTCTGGAGGTTGGTATGGCCCTGCGACCCCGCCCTCTCCTGCGTCTGCTCGCCGTGGGGGCGGCTGGCTGCCTGCCGCTGGCGGCGCAGGAGGCACCGGAGGACGAGGGGACCCTCCTCCTGCTGCTGAACACGCCCGTCATCAGCGCCTCCAAGCGGCTGCAGAGCCCCATCGAAAGCCCCCAGGCCGTCGAAGTGATCACCTCGGACCAGATCCGCGCGTCCGGCGTGTTCAAGCTCACGGATGTCCTCAAGCTCGCCACCAGCCTCCAGGTGTGGGACAAAGATCCCGTCCGCACCAATGTGACGATCCGGGGCGTCAACCCTTCGGACAACGCCCGCACCATCCAACTGCTGGTGGATGGCGTGGCCCTCTTCAACATCATTTCCGCACCCATCGACTGGAACGGCCTGCCCATCCCCATCGATGCCATCGAGCGCGTGGAGATCGTGCGCGGGCCCAGTTCCAGCCTCTACGGCGCCAACGCGCAGATGGGCGTCATCTCCATCCTCACCAAGCGCGGCGCCGAGGGCGGCGGCGTCTCCGGCAGCCTGCGGGCGGCGGGCACGGATCACGGCGGCTCGCACGAGCAGGCCTACGCGGCCTACAACGGCGACGCCTTCTCGGTGGTCGCCTCCGCCGCGGGTGGGTCCAACCGCGACACGAATCAGGTGGTCCCGGTGATCGCACATCCGGACATCTGGGTGTCCCAGCCCAATGCCATGCACGACCACCAATTCTTCCTGCGGCCCGAGTGGTCGCTCGGCCGAAACGCCAAGCTGTGGGCCATGTTCGGATCCGGGGACAGCGGCCACTTCTCGGAATTTGGGATCCTGCCCACGACCCTGGCCCCCATCCTCCAGTTCCCGGATCAGGCCGTCCGCCGGGACATCGCCCAGGCCGGCTGGTCCCAGATCTGGTCGCCCACCTTCAGGACCGAAGCCACCCTGAACCAGAAGCTCCTGAAGTTCCACATCGGCGCCGTGCAGCCGATCCCCGGAAACCCCGCCTCCACGGCCGTCTGGAACGCCTCCCTCGCCGCCGATCCGGGGTTCCTGAGGGGCTATGACTTCTTCGACGAGAAGGTCCAGGGCGCCTCCGTCCAGGCGAACTGGGATCCCAATGGCACCTTCCACATGGTCCTCGGCGCCGACACCAAGAAGATCAACACCGGTGGGAGTCCCACGTTGGGCCTGAAGGAGGAGCGGAACAGCGCCACGGGAGGCTTCGTGTCCCTGGACTGGAACGTGGGCCCCCTGATTCTTTCCGCCGGCGCCCGGGCCGCCAACGAATCCCTGGGCGGCAGCACCACCAGCCCCCGCGCCTCCCTCGTCTGGAAACTGAGCGAGGCCTCGGTGCTGCGCACCGGATTCTTCACCTCCAAACGCAGCCCCATGATCCAGGAGAAGGACGGCGCCATCAACAACGCCGTGGTGGCCTACGTGCTGATCCCCAACCCGGGCCTGAAGCCCGAGGACGTGGATTCCTGGGAGCTCGGCTACCGGCACACCTGGGCCCGGGCCTCCCTGGATGTGACCTTCTTCAAGACCGTCATCAAGGGCCTGATTTCCAGCTACCGGACGGGGAACCTCATCGGAGGCAAGCCCGAAACGCAATTCCTGAACAACCCCAAGGCCTACGACGACACGGGCCTGGAGGTCTCGCTCACAGGGGAAGTGGCCACCGGCCTCCTGGCGGGCTTCAACCTCGCCACCTGCGATTTCAAGGATCCCTTCTACGGCCTGGATCAGCAGGCGGACTTCAGCCCCAAGCTCACGGCCAACCTCTGGACCCGCTACCGGTGGGAACGCCTCTTCGCCTACCTGGCCGTGCAGCATGTGGGCGCCTACACCCAATCCGCGAACCTGGGCGCCGCGGTGGCGCGGCAGGACAGCGAGGCCCAGACCCTCTTCCACGTCAACGTGGGGCTCGAGTTCTTGAACGGCATCTCGGTGTCCGTCTACGGCGTGAATGCCAATCGCGAAGCCACGCCCTCCACGATCCAATCCCTGGGCAATGCCCTCGTCCTCCACACCACCCGGCGGGAGCTGGGTCTCCAGGCCTCGTACCGCTTCTGATTTCCCCGTCCTCCGCTATCCTCAAAGCATGCCTTTCTCCCACGATCAGGGCCTGCCAAGCGCCGCGCAACCTGCCCCTGCGGCCCTGGCGGCGAGCCTTCCGCTGATCTCCAAGGCATGAGCGACACCCCCCGTCCACCCAGCCTGATGCGTTCGGCCGCCGTCGTGTCCTTCATGACGCTGTTGAGCCGCCTCACGGGCCTGGCCCAGACCTTCTTTCTCAGCCACGTGCTGGGTGCCGGCGCCGCGGCGGATGCCTACGCCCTGGCCTTCCGCCTCCCCAACCTGCTGCGCCGCTTCACGGCGGAAGGCACCATGACGGCGGCCTTCCTGCCGACCCTGTCCGAAGCCGAGGCCAAGGAGGGCGAGGCGGCCGTGAAGGCCGTGGCCGCGCGCTTCCTGGGCACCCTGCTCGTGCTGCTGCTGGCGGGCGTGATCCTCGCCCTGCTCTTCATGGGCCCCCTGGCGGACCTGCTCAACCTCTGGCGGCCCCAGGCCCAGGGCGACCTCACGGCCAAGCTCGGCCGCATCATGTTCCCCTACCTGGCCCTCGTGAGCCTGACCGCGGGCTTCACGGGCCTGCTCAACCTGCGCCACCGCTTCGCCCTGGCGGCCTCGGTCTCCGTGTTCTGGAACCTGGCCTTCATCGCCTTCGGCTGGACCAGCCTCCACCTGCTTCAGCGGAACGGTCCCGTGCCCTTCGAAACCGTCGCGGTCATCTGTGCCTTCGCCGTGCTGGCGGGCGGCGTACTGCAGCTGGCGGTGGTGCTGCCTGCCATCCGCCAGGAGGGCTTCGGCCTCTCCCTGGGCCTGCATCTGCGCGATCCCTGGGTGCTCAAGGCCCTCAAGCGGATGGGCCCCGGCATGCTCGCCGCGGGCATCTATCCCATCAATGCACTCATCAGCAGCATGCTCGCCTCCAGCCTGCCCGACGGCGCCCAGATGGTGCTCTACAACAGCGGCATGATGAGCGAAATGGTGATGGGCCTCTTCGCCATGAGCCTCGCCACCGCCGGACTGCCCACGCTCTCGCGCCAGGCCGAGGCCCGCGACTGGCCCGCCATGAACCGCAGCCTCACCCAGTCGCTTTCGGCCTCGACCCTGCTGGTGCTGCCCGCCTCCGTGGGTCTCGCGGTGCTGTCGAAGCCCATCTGCGCCCTGCTCTTCCGCACGGGCGCCTACACGCCCGCCGCCTCGGACTGGACGGCCATCACCATGCTGTTCGGATCCCTGGGCCTCGTCTTCGTCGCGGGGCAGCGCCTGGGCAATCAGGCGCTCTACGCCCTCAAGGACTACCGCGGGCCCGCGGCCCTGGCGGGGGGCACCCTGGTGCTGAACGTGCTGCTGAGCCTCGCCCTGCTGAAGCCCCTGGGCACCCGCGGGCTCGCGCTGGCCAACGGCCTCGCCAGCCTGGTGGGCATGAGCCTGCTGGTGCTGCGCCTGCGCCCGCGCCTGCCGGGCCTGAACCTGCGTCCCCTGCTGGGCGCCACCGCCCGCGCCCTCGCGGCCTGTGCCCTCATGGGCCTGCTGGCCTGGGCCGGCGCGCACCTGCTGGGGCTGGATGCGCCGCACGCCTTCAAGGGCGCGGCGCTGGCCCTGCGCCTGCTGCCCCTCATCGTCCTCTGCGCGCTGAGCTACGGCATCGCCGCGGCAGGCCTGGGCCATCCCGAAGCCCGGGAGCTGACGGGAAAAATCCAGCGCAAGCTGAAGCGAGGCTGAACCCTCAGGATCGAGGCGGAGGGGCTTCCGACGTGGCTTCCAGCAGGGCCGCCTTCAACTGGGCGAAGGAGAACGGCTTCTGGACGAAGCCGGTAAAGCCGAAGGTGGCCGCCGTGCCCTGTCCGAAGGATTCGGAATAGCCCGTCATCAGCACGGCACGCAGGGCGGGCTGGATCCTGCGCATGGCCTCGAATGCCTCGGGCCCGCTCATGCCCGGCATGGTGGCATCCGTCAGGAGGAGGCCGATCTCCGCCGCATGGGTGCGGAACAGCTCCAGGGCCTCGGCGCCGTTCTTCGCGGCGAAGATGGGTTCGAATCCCCACTTGGGCAGCACGCGCAGCACGAGATCCCGGATGATGGCGTCATCCTCGGCCACGAGCACGCCCGAGGCCCGCCTGGGCGCCGCCTCCGTGGGGAGCGCCGGCCTCGGGACCTGGGTGGACGCGGGGAAGTAGACCCTGACGGTGGTTCCCTGCCCTGGCTGGCTCTGGATCTCCAGGCAGGCCGAGTGGGCCCGGAAGATGCCGAGCGCCACGGAAAGACCGAGGCCGCGCCCGGGCCCCTTCGTCGTGAAGAAGGGATCGCAGATGCGCTCCAATAGATCGTTGGGAATCCCTTCTCCCCCATCCGCGATCTCCAGGCGGACGAAGCGCCCTACGCGTCCCGGCACGGGCCAGAACCCCCGGGCGAGGTCGGCCGCTTCCAGATCCACGGGCTCTGCGGTGATCGTGATGGTCCCCGCGCGTTCCCCCATGCCTTCCACGGCATTCAGGATCAGGGCGGACAGCGCCTTCATCACCTGCCCCTCGTCCGCATGGAGGGCGGGCAGCTCCCCCGTGGCCGAAAACGCCAGGTTCAGGCCCTGTCGCAGCCCTTCCCGGCGAAGGGCCAGGAGTTCCTCCATCACATGAACCACCTGCAGAGGCGCATCCACCCGGAGGGTCTGCCCCGAGTAGGCGAGCATCTCCCGCGCCAGCCCCGTGGCCCGGTCCACGCCCGTTTCGATGCCCGACAGCAGGCCCAGCATCGGCGCATCCCCCTCGCTGCGCTCCAGAGCCAGCTCCAGATGGCCCTGGGTGACCTGGAAGGCGTTGTTCAACTCGTGGGCGATGCCCGCGGCCATGAGGCCGAGGCTTTCCAGCTTCTCGCCCCAGCGGATGGCGCGCTCCATGCGCTTGCGGCTGCTGATGTCACGGATGATGAAGAAGAATGCCCGCGGCGCGCCGCCGGGATCGCGCAGTACTTCCCCGCTGATTTCCGTGGGGAAGGTGCCGCCGCCTCGCAACGCCGTCAACTCGGTGGGCCCTTCATATTGTCCCTTCAGGATGCCCATCAGCCGCGCTTCGATGCGCGCGTGCTCTTCAGGCGCCATGTAGGTCCGGAAGTTCCGGCCCAGCATGTCCTCCGGCTGCAGGCACCCGAAGAGCCGCACCAGCCGCGGGCTCACGTAGGTGATGATGCCCTCCAGATCCGCGATGCCGATACCGTCCGGGCTGGTCTCGACGACCGAGCGGAACAGCGCCTCCGCATGCCGCCGCTCCGTGATGTCATCCGAGGTGGCGAGCACCGCCTCCTGCCCCTCATAGGTGATTAGGGAGCCCGTGAGAATCACCAGCCGCAACTGGTCCCGCCCGTCCCGCATCATCACTTCCTGGCCACGGACGATGCCTTCGGCGCGCAGGCGTTCCACCAGGCGGCCCCGTTCCGCCGGATCCGGGTAGAACTCGGTCATCCGGCGCCCTTCGGGCCGGGGGCCTTCCAGGCCGAACATCCGGCAGGCCAGGGGATTGGCGAACAGGATGGTGCCGTCCGCGGTGGTGCTGATGGTGATGGGGAAGCCGGCCTCGTCCAGCAGCTTTCGGTAGCGGGCTTCGCTGGCTTCCAGGGCCGCCAGGGCACGGGTGCATTCGGTCTCGACCGCCTCCAGGGTGGTGATCCGCCATTTCAGGCGCCGGATCTCCTCGGCCCCATCGCCTTCGACTCGCGTCTCATCCCCCATCGGCCACCTCCTGGATGATGCGGTTCGGTGAACGGGCACCCGACCCTGCGGCGACTAGCTCATCAGGGCCTCCCGGAAGGCCTGGCGCAGCTTGGAAAGGCTGTAGGGCTTCTGGATGAAGCCCGCCAGCCCTTCGCCGAGGAAGGCCTTCACGGATTCCTGTTCGCTGAAGCCGCTGCACAGGATCACCGGCAAGTCGGGCCGCATTCGCCGCAGGGCCTGGAAGCATTCGCGGCCGTCCATCCGCGGCATGGTCAGATCCACCAGGGCCGCCCGGTAGGCCTCGGGCCGGATCGAAAACCGCTCCACCGCCTCGGCGCCGTCCTCGGCGGTCTCCACTTCGAATCCGAGCATTTCCAGGGCCTGGGAGGCCGAATCCCGGATGGAGGGCTCGTCATCCACCAGGAGCACCAGGCCCTGGAAGGTCTGATCCAGGTCCGACGTCTGCACCTGGGGCGGGGGCAGCGCCGCGCCAGAGGAAGGGAAGTAGAGGTGGAAGGCCGTGCCCCGACCGGGCTCGGAGTAGACCCTCAACCCCGCCCGGTGCCCCTTCAGGATGCCCTGGATGGCCGACAAGCCGAGGCCATGCCCTGCGGTCTTGGTGGTGAAGAAGGGATCGAAGATGCGGGCCTGGATGTCGGGCGTCATGCCGACGCCCGTGTCGCTCACCTCGAGGACGCTGTACAGGCCCGGCTCCAGCCCCTGGCCCTGCAGCACGGTGGCCAGGTAGGTTTCGTCCAGGTAGCGAGATCGCGTGGCGATGTGGATGGTGCCCTCGTGATCGCCGATGGCGTCGTTGGCATTGGTGACCAGGTTGAGGATGATCTGCTGCAGCTGGGCGTCGTCCGCTTCCACGGGGGGCAGGCCCTCCTCCAGGGAGAACGCCAGCTTCACCTTCTTGGCGATGGAGACCTGCAGCAGGTGAGTCATCTCGCGCACCACCAGGTTGAGATCGTGGACCCTCACGACGAAGCGCCCCTTCCCGGAATAGGCGAGCATCTGGCGGGTGAGTTCGGCGGCCTTCAGGGTGGCGTTTTCGGTGGCCCGGAGCTGCTTCTGGACCGGGTGCTCCGCCCCCACCAGCTCCCGGGCCAGGTTCAGGTTGGTGAGAATGGCGGTAAGCAGGTTGTTGAAGTCGTGGGCGATGCCCCCCGCCAGCACGCCCAGGCTTTCCAGTTTCTGGGTGTGCAGCATCTGGCGTTCGAGCCCCAGGCGTTCCTGCTCGTCCCGCTTGCGCGCGGTGATGTCCCGCACGCTGATGGCCACGGCCTGGATCGCCGCATCCTGCAGGCAGTTCTGCGCCACGGCCTCGAACCACACGTAGCCGTGGGTCCGATGGATGTGACGGTATTCCACCCGCACCGGCGTTTCGGGATGGTTCAGCACCTGCTCCCAGGCCGCCTGCACCGCGGGCCAGTCCTCGGGATGCACCAGCCGCTCAACGCCGCCCAGCAGCTCCTCCACCTTGTAGCCCGTCAGCTGCTCGGCCACCGGACTGATGAAGGTCTGCTCCCCCTTTTCGTTGGCCAGGACGAAGATGTCGCGGGCATTGCGCACCATGACGCGGAACCGCTCCTCGCTGGCCTTCAGGGCCCGCTCGGCGGCCTTGGCCTCGGTGATGTCACGCCAGGAGGTGAAGAGGATCTCCTTCCCGCCCAGGGGAATCGGGAGAAGCGTCACCTCCACGGGGAAATCCTCGCCGTCGATGCGCCGGTGCATCCACTCGAAGCGGTGGACGCCCTTGGCGTGGGCCGTGGCGATCATCTCCAGGGCCTTCTCGTCGCTGGCCCGGCCGTCCGGCTGAACGGGCGGCGACAACTCCCAGGGATGCATGCGGAGGAATTCGGGTTCCGTGCACCGCATCATGTCGAGGACGGCCTGGTTGCAGTCCGTGAAGCGGTCTCCATCCAGCAGCAGCAAGCCTTCCACACTCCGCTCGAAGAGTAGCCGGAACTTGCGCTCGCTTTCGCGGACATCGGAATCCTTGGCCATCCGCGGGCGCAGATCCACGATGCTGCCCCGCAGCAGATCGCCCGAGGAGGAGGTCAGCTTCAGGAGCCGGACCTCGCAGGGGATGAGCTGCCCGTCGCCGGACAGGTGGGTCCAGTCGAAGATGGCCATGCCTTCATTCAGCGCCTGTCGGACGAAGGCCGCCGAAGCGGCCGGGCTGGGCCGGCCATCGGGCTGGAAGGCCGGGCTGAGCTCCGCGGGCGTCATGCCCAGCAGGCGCTGGCGGTCGATCTTGAAGAGGGCCACGGCCTGGGCGTTCACTTCCGTGAAGTGGCCGGTGCTCCCATCCAGCATCACGATGGCTTCCAGCGCATGCTCCACGAGGGAACGGATCCGGGCCTCGGAAAGCCGCAGCTGCTCCCGCTCGGCGGCCAGGTCCGTGATGTCCCGCCCTTCGGGAATCAGGCCCGTCACGCGCCCTTCCGCGTCCCGCAGGGGGCGGAGGCTGAAGTCGACGACGAGGACGCTCCCATCTGCGGCCGCGTGCGTGGTCTCCATGCGGAAGGATTCGCCCTGGGCCGCGAGCCGGATGCCCGCCTTGAGCCGCTCCTGCTGTTGCGGATCGTGCGTCCACCAGGGTGTTTCCCAGAAGAACTTCCCCCTCACCTCCTCCAGCGTCGTTCCCCCGGCCTCCAGGGCCGTCCGGTTGGCGTCCAGAAGTCTCCCCTCCGGCGAGAGCAGCCCCATGAAGTGGTGGCTCGCGTCGAAGACCGTTCGGATGTCCGGAAGGTGGGGGTCGGTCATGAGGCTTTCTTTTCGGCGTTGGGGCACCGGGGCCTAAAAGTAGGCGCCATGGCCGCGGGATTCAAGGCAAGCAAAACGGCCGGGCAAGCCCGGCCGTCTGGGGTCACGGAACGGTTAGTTCTGCAATTCTACCGTCATCACGGCGCCGCCCATCTGGGGCAGGGTCGCGACGGTTTTCACCACTTTGCGGGTGGCGGTGTCCACCCACTGCAGGAGGCTGCCGGGGTCGCCGGCGGCGGAGGTGATTTCGACCTTCCAGGCCTTGAAGCTGCCCGCGGGCACCTTCACGTCTTCCTGGCCCAGCACCTTGGCCTGCTTCAGCTCGACCTTCTGCTTCTGCAGGTCTACGTTGCGGAAGGTGACGACATAGCCTTCGGCCAGGGGCAGGCAGGCGATGGATTCCTGCGAGGCGGCGCCATCGGCGAAGGCCTGGCCACCGAGGTCGATGTCGAAGGGCTTGGGCGCGCCGTTCATGGCCATGGTTCCCTTGGCCGCATTGCCTTCGAAGGCCATGTCGATGGTGACGGGGCCCTGCTTCACCGAGCGCTTCTGGGGCACCAGGCTCCCCTTGGCGAGGGTCGTGGTATCCACGGCCTCACCCATGGGCAGCTTCATCGCATCGGTCACCACCCAGCTGCCGCCTTCTTCCTTCACCGTGCGGACCATGCTGAGGTTCATGCTCTGGGGCCCGAGGGCCAGGGTGCCCGCATAGGTGTAGGTGCCCGCGGTGAGCGCGGCCACGGGCTTGGGCAGGCCCACGGAGGCCGCATCGGCCTTCTTGGCCAGCACGACGGAATTCGGATCGACCGTGATCTGCGGCAGGCGCTGCATGACGTCCGGCTTGCCGCCCTCCTGATAGCGGGCCTTCAGGTACTTGGCGAAGAACTTCTCGGCGGCGGCCATCATCGCCATGTTGTTCACCGGGCGCTGGAAGCCGTGGCCTTCATCGGGCGCGCAGAGGTACTCCACCGGGAAGTGGCGGTCCCGCAGGGCGACGACGATCTGCTCGCTTTCGGCCTTCTTCACGCGGGGATCATTGGCGCCCTGCACCACCATGAGCGGCGTCTTGATCTTGTCCGCGCTGTTCAACGGAGACTGGCGCTCCAGCTGCTTCTTGCCCTCCGGCGTGTTGGGGTTGCCCATGCGCTCATGGAAGACGATGCGGAAGCTTTCCCAGTAGGACGGGATGGATTCCAGCAGCGTGAGCAGGTTGGAGGGGCCGACGATGGCGACGGCCGCGGCGTAGGTGTCCGGCGTGAAGGCCACACCGGCGAGGGTGGCGTAGCCGCCGTAGGAGCCGCCCATGATGCCGACCCGCTTGGGATCGGCGATGCCCTTGCCCACCAGGTACTTCACACCCCAGGTGAGGTCATCCTGCATGAGGTCGCCCCACTGCTTGTTGCCCGCATTGAGGAACTTCTTGCCGTAGCCGGTCGACCCGCGGAAATTTGGCGCCAGCACGGCGTAGCCGCGGTTGGCGAGGAACTGGGCGTAGTTGTTGAAGCCCCAGCTGTCCCGGGCCCAGGGGCCGCCGTGGGGGAAGACGATCAGGGGCAGGTTCTTCGCGGGCACGCCCTTGGGCAGGCTCAGGTAGGCCGGGATTTCGAGACCATCGCTGGATTTGTAGCGGATGGGCTGCATGGCGACCATGTGCTCGCGGGGCAGGTCCTCGCGCGACACATACTCGAGGCTCAGCTTCTTGGTGCGGCGATCGAAGAGGTAGCGCGAGCCGGGATCGCGGTCGCTGTACGTAGCGACCATGAGCAGCTGCTCGTCCTTCGTCATGGACCCGAACCCGATCTCGCGGCCTGGCAGTTTCTTCTGGAGCAGCTTGTAGTCGGCTTCCCAGTCCTTGTTCTTCCAGTAAATGCGGGTGTGATCGTCCTCGTAGGTCGTGGCGATCAGCTCATCAGTGAGGTCCGAGAACATGGCGTGGCCGAAATCGACGCGGCCCTTGGGATCGGATTCCAGCTTCTCCTCCTTGCCCGTGGCGGGATCGAAGAGCACCAGTTCAGCCAGGTCCCGGTTGCCCTTGTTGGTCTCCAGGTAGACGCGCTTGCCATCCTTGTGGAAGGCCACGGGACCCGCGGATTCGAACACGCCGCACTCGTAGACCTTGGTGAAGCCTTCGGGATCCACGCGCAGGATCTCGGTGTCGCCCTTCTCCGTGGTGCGCACGGCGAGGCGCAGGTTGGCCTGCTTGTCGAACACCCAGCCCGCGATGCGCTCGGTGTTCTTGCGCACGAGGGTGCGCTCGCCGGTCGAGATCTTCACCTTGTAGACGTCGTGCCAAGCGGCGTCCCGATCGTTGAGCCCCACGTAGATCGTGTCCGGATCACCCTTGGGCACCGACAGGATCTGGGCGCGGGCGCCCTTGGCGGCCGTGAGGTTGCGGGCCTCGGGCACTTCCTTTCCGGCGGCGGGCGGAGCCGCCGGATCCACGGCGTAGACGTTGTAGTTCTCGTCGCCGTCCTTGTCCTGCACGAAGAGGATCTGCTTGCCATCGCGGCTCCAGAAGAAGCCCGGGATGGGACGCTTGGGATCCGCCGTGATGAGCCGCCCCTTGCTGTAGGGCTCGCCCACCTTCTTCACCCAGACGTTGCGCGTGTCCTTGTAGGGCTTGAGGAACGCGATCCACGTGCCGTCCGGTGACAGCTGCGCCCCCGCGATCTCGGGGTTGCCGAAGAACTTGTCCCGATCGATGAGCGGGGGAAGCTGGGACTTCCTGGCGGCGGTGGCCGCTGGGGCCTTAGCATCTGGCGATTTGGCGCCTTCGGCGCCGAGCGGCAGCACGAGGGCCAGTGTCAGCGCCGAGCGCAACAGACTTGGCAAAAGGGTATGGGGGGCCATGAGCAGGACTCCTGTTGAGGGGGGATTGGAAAAACAGGTTACGCCCCAGCGGCCCGACGGTTGAGAAAGTCCCTCGGATGGGCCCGCCCGGGGGGTTGGACGGCGGGTTTGGCCGGGTCGGCGGTGGGGACCTTCTCTGCGGACCCGGATCTCGCCTGACGTCCCGCCATGGCAAAGTCAAAGCCGGAGGGTTCCCCCATGAAAGCCGTCATCCAGCGCGTGAAGCGCGCCACCGTCCGCAGCGGAGACCAGACGGCCAGCATCGGCCCGGGCCTGCTGGTGCTGGCGGGCCTCGAGCGGGAGGACACGGCGGAAACCTGCACCTGGGCCGCCGCGAAGATCGCGGGGCTGCGCATCTTCGAGGACGGAGACGGCAAGATGAACCTTGGCCTGCAGGAGGTCGGCGGCGAGATCCTCGCCATCAGCCAGTTCACCCTCGCCGGCAGCATCGCGCGGGGCCGCCGCCCTTCCTTCGACACGGCCATGGCCCCCGAGGCCGCCCGCGCGCTGTTCTGCACCTTCCTCGATCAGCTGAAGGCCCAGCACCCGCGCGTGACGTCGGGCTTCTTCCAGGAGCACATGGAAGTCGAACTCCTCAACGACGGGCCCGTCACCTTCATTCTGGAGCGCTGAGCGGCGGCCTCCGATCGCCCAGCGCCCACGACAGCGGGGGTGCCAGGATCAGCGTGAGGCCCGCCAGCAGCAGGCCCGCCGCCACGTCGGCCACGTAGTGGACGCGGATGTAAACCGTGGCGAAGACGATGGCTGCAGCCCAGGCCCAGAACAGCGGCGCCAGCCGCGGAAAGCGCCGGGTGGCCAGGAGGGCGGGCAGCACGGAAAGGGCCGTGTGGCCGCTGGGGAAGGCGTCCAGCGTGGTGGCCTCCGCGCCGCGCAGGAAGGCGCGAAGAACCTGAGAGACGGCGCCGCCACCCAGCTCTGCCGCGGCCATGGCGTTGGGTACGCGAGGCCCCTCCGCGGGCCAGAGGAAGTAGCCGAGAAAGGACAGGTAGAAGCCGAGGAGGATGCGGAAGGCCACCGCCTCGAAGCGCTCCGGACCGAGGCGCAGCCGCGTCAACAGGGGCACGGACAGGGGCAGCAGGTAGAAGCTGGCATAGGCCAGGTAGACGAGATCCGTGAAGGCCGCGGGCCGCCCGAAGGCACCGCGCCAGGCGGAGCCGAGCTGGCCGAACCACCGGGCGTCGAAGGCCGCGAGGGCCCCGTCCCAGCGCACGGGATTCGCCCCCACCAGGGGCTGCAGCAGCAGGAACACGAGCAGCACCACGGCCACCGGCGCCAGGTCGCGCACGAGGGCCATCCCGGGCCCTTCCCGCAGGTATCCGAGGCCCAGCACCATCAGGAGCAACCCGGTGAACAAGGCCGCACGCAGACCCCAGCCCGCGGGATGCAGGATCAGGCTGGCCCCGATCAGCCCCACCAGCACGAGTACCGTGAGGCGCTCCGAAGGCCGCAGTCGGGCCCCTCCGCTCATGGGATCCGCGCGTCGGCCTCGCTGCCCAGCCAGGTCGGCGTGCCCTCCGGCGGGCCCAGCCAGCGGCCCGGATCCTCGAGGATCTTCTGCACGAGGGCCAGGGAGCGTGCGCAGGAAAACGCATCGTCGATGCGCTCGTCGAAGGTCCAGCGCACCGAAAGCGCCTCCTCCGATTCCACGCCATGGCGGGTGGCGAAGGCCGCGCGGCGCGGCGCGGAGACGGCGCCGAAGATGGAGACGTTGCCGTACTCGTAGAGGTGGTGGTAGGCATCGGACACGCCCACGGAGCCGAGGTTGGCGAGGAAGAGGCTCGCGAACATGGGATCGTCGCGGATCATGAAGCCCGGGAAGAGGTTCCAGTGATCGAGGCAGCGGGCCAGGCCCACGAACAGCCGGACCATCGGCCCCGGCAGGCGCATGACGAGGGCGACTTCTTTGTCCACGTCCCGCTCGGTGCTGCGCGCCTCGTCCACCTGCGCCGAGATCCGCGCGGAGAAGGCGGGGAAGGCTTCGCCCGCAGGGGCCGCCAGCTTCACCGTGGCATCGGCGCCCTCCTCGGTGAAGGTGGTCTTGGCGACGAAGGAGAGCGACACGCCCCGCCGCTGGTAGAGCCGTCCCCCCGACACGAAGCGGTTCAGGCGCGGGCGCGTCTCCAGGGCCACCGCGCAGGCGTAGGCCACGAGGTGGAAGAGCGTGGCACGCGGGCGGTGCGCGCGGTTGTAGGCCTTGAGCCAGACCCGCGTGGCGGCGATGCGGTAGACAGTCTCGTGGTAGACGCAGCTCTCGTTCCGCCCCCGCATGAGGTAGGGCATGATGCCGCGCACCGGATCCTCGTCGCGGACCAGGTCACCGTCAGGGCGCTTGAAGAGGGGCATGGATCAGGGTTGGCCTCCTGGCCCCGCCCTGTCAAGACCACCTCGACCTCATCTTTACGTTGACACCGGATGCGTCGAGGGCTATCCCTGGGTCAACCTTTCGGTGATGCCATGACGACGCGCTCCGTACGTCTCCCCCTGCCCGCCTCCGGCCTGCTTGCCGCGGGCCTTTTCCTGGGAGCCCCGCTCACGGCCCAGGAGGCCCCGGGACCCTGGTCCGCCACCATCTACCTCCAGCAGAGCTGGCCCAAGCAGACGGAAACGAACCGCCAGATCAAGGACATCAACGCGGCCCTGGGTTCGAGCTTCAAGACCTGGGACGACGTGGCCAACCTCAACCTCGGCCTGCAGGTCTTCCGCGACCTGGATCCCCACTGGAAGGTGGGCCTGGAATGGGATGTCTCGAAGGGCCGCATCCACGGAACGAGCACCACCACCTTCGTCACCATCGCGCCCCAGGATCCGGTGACCTACGCCTTCGAGCAGAAATACACCCTCTACACCGACCTTCTGGCGGTGGCCCAGTACCGGCCCCTGGGGACGCAGCACCGCTGGACGCCCTTCCTCCTCCTGGGCCTGGGCGTCGCCTACGAAGAGGACCACACCACGCTCACCATGCAGAGCAACTTCGCCCCCCTGAACGACACCCTCGTGCAGGTGGACAACCACGGCTGGTTCCCCATGCTCACGGCCGGAGTGGGTGTGGACGTCTACCTCACGGAGCGCCGCGCCTGGTACGTCGAGGCGGGTGCGAGCTACACCTGGGCGCGCCTCAAGCACGACGTGCCCGCCCACGGATCCCTGGTGCCGCCCACGGTGCGGGCGGACACGGATTCCACCGGGCCCAACGTCTGGCTGGGCCTGGGAAGGCGGTTCTAGATCATCAGGCAAAGCGGTTCTGGATATTGGGCAAGGTCGTTCTAGGTTTCCGGCACGACGCGCACGATCTGCAGGGTGGCCGGGCCTTCGGAGCGTCCTGAAGGCCCGACGACGTGGACCTTCCGCTGGCCCTCACGGGCCGTGGGCGACACGAAGATCCGCGCCGTGGCCTGGCCGGGCCCCGTGAACCGCAGCGGGGCCACCAGCGCCACGCCCCGGCCGAAGGACACCTTTACGCCTTTGACGAGGCCGGAACCGCGGAGCTGCACTTCGACATCCTGGCCGCGCGCGAGGACCGCCGGCAGCACCGCGTCCACGCGGGGCGGTTCCTGGGCCGACTGGCGCACGAAGTAGCGGATGGTCGGCACCGTGAAGGTGACCTGGGGCGACAGGATCCGCAGGCTGACGAGGTGCTCACCAGGCTCCGTGGTGGGCAGGGGAAGCATGTTGCGGGTGTCGAGCCGGGCCGTATTCGCGAAGGCCAGCTGCACGGCGAAGGTGCCGAGAGGCACGCCGTCCACGGTCCACTGCGCCTGCAGCAGTCCTGTGCCCTCGAACTTGAGATCCACGTAGGCGACGAGGGGCGTGAAGCCGCGGTCGACGGACTGGTCCGTGCGGCCGTCTTCCCAGCGCAGGCGCAGGGCGCTGAGCAGGAAGGGGGCCGCGGGCCCCGTCGGCTGGGACACGTGCAGTTGAAGCAGGGCGGTCACCGGGAGCTGGGCGCTGAAGGGCACGTAGGTGGCCCGCACGGCGTAGAACCCGGCGGCGGCGTAGACATGGTTCGTCACCGTCCCGCCGGACTGCACCTGCCCGTCGCCGAAATCCCACCTCACGCCCCCGGCGGGCAGCGAGGTGGCGCTCAGCATGAGGGTCACGGGCGCCCCCCGCATGGGCACGGACGGCGTGGCGAAGATGCTCCCTGCGGTCTGGGCCGCCAGGGACGCGGCGACGACGAAGGGGAGGAGGAAGGCGCACAGGATGCTTCGCATGTTCCTTCCTTCAGAACGAGACGTTGAGGACGAGGAGGACGCGGTTGTCGTTGGCCGGCGTCGTGGCCCCGCCCAGGGAGGGGAAGTGGGTGTAGCCGCCCTTGAGACCGACGCTAGCCTTGGCCCGGCCCTTCAGCCAGGCATCCAGCAGGTAGCGCAGGGTGCCTTCGACGTTGGTGGTGTTGAGCGTATCGCCGGTGGGCAGCACCGAATGGGACTCGCCGCCTGTCAGCACGAAGGTGAGGGTGTTGGGCACCAGCAGCAGCTCGGCGTTGAGGAAGGCGTTGGCCACGGTGGTCTTCTGATCGCCCGGATCGCTGAGGGTGCGGGACCAGCTCAGGTTGGGCGAAAGGCGGCCCCAGCGGCCCAGGCCCACCGCGCCTCCGAAGGAAAGCGTGAGGCTGTTGCCCGACACGTCGGAGCCGCCCAGGGAGGCGAGGCGGTCGTACTGGGCGTTGAAGGAGAGCGTCGTGAGGGGCGGCAGCATCCAGTCCAGCCCCGTCACCACGCCCGAGCGCGTGCTGTTGCTGAAGGGGATCAGCGGATCCAGCGTCGTGACGGCCTCCTGCCGGGCCTGCCGGAGGCCCAGGCGCCAGGCGAGCTGGGGATTGAGAACCACCCGCGCATCCAGGCCCAGGGTGCGGTTCCAGGCCTGGTCGAGGCCCGTCGCGCCGGCGGGCGAGGCCGTGGGCTGGCCCGTGGGATTGGTGCGCTCGTCCGAAACCAGGGCACTGAGGCTCCAGCCGGGCTTGGTCCAGGCCAGGGTGCCATCCAGCAGGCGGCGATCACCCACGAAGTAGGCCACGCCCACGGTACCGAACTCGCGGCCGATGTCGTGGTAGCCCAGGTGCGCGCTGAAGGCGCCGTCGTTCCAGAGGCCCGAGACGCGCCAGGCCTGGTCCGTGTCCTTGGGCAGGGGCGACAGCGTATCGGAGGTGTAGAGGCTGCGGGCGTATTCGCCCGAGAGGTTGAGGCGGTTCTCCAGGAGGCGGCCATCGAGGGTCAGCGCCCCCGTGGATCCCTGGCGGATGGTGGTGGGAAAGGCATAGCCCGCGTTGGCGGCCGTGGCGGGATCATCCTTGCCCGAGAGGAAGATCAGCTTGGCTTTGAACGCATCGTTGAACCAACCGTAGCCGACGGACCCGCCATAGACGCCGCTGGCGGCCTCGGGCCACAGGATGCCCCGCGTGTTGATCGGAGCCTGGGTGTTCAGCGCGAAGAGGTGGGCGTTGGAAGGCATGCCCGCATAGGCGTAATCGAAGCCACGTCGGCCCGCGCCGCCGAGCGTGAACTCGGATTCCTGCACCATCATGTCGCCCACCTGCAGCTTCTGGTGGCCGGAGGTGAGCACCGCCGAGAAGTCGCCGAGGCCCCAGCGGGGCTGATCGCCGCCGGGTTGGGGGTTGGCCTGGGGGATGGGCTGGTTGGTGTAGACCACGCGGGCATCCACGAGGAAGCTGCCGTCGGACCAGTCCTCCTTGTGGTACAGCCGAACCTGGCCCGCGGCCTGGGTCTTCGGTTCTCCCGGAACCTCCTGCATGTGATGGACCAGGTGCTCCACGGCCAGGTCCCCGGAGATGGGTCCACTGAGCGGAAGCGAGGGCTGGGGGGGCGTTCCGGAAGGCTGGCCAGGGGCGCCAGGACCCTTCGCACCGGGCGTTCCCGGCGTTCCCGGCGTTCCGGGGGCTCCGGGCAGACCTGGTGTGCTTCCCGGCGCACCCGGAAAAGCCGCGCCGGTTTTCGCTCCGGGGGCGCCCGGGAGGGCCGGTGCGCCGGGCGTTCCAGGCGCCGCGGGTGTGCCCGGCCAGGGCGTCGTGGCACCGGGTTTGGCGGGGGTCGCAGGCGTCGCGGGTGCGGCGCCGCCGGGCATCTGCAGCACGGCGAACTTCCCGGGCGCATCCTTGGGCAGGTAGGTGATGCCACCCGGCGTGCGCAGGGCCGCGTAGTACTCGATCTTGACGCCGGGCGCCGCGGCGATCTCCTGCTCGCCCGCGAAGCCGCCCTCGGGCAGGGCGTCGAGGTTGAAGCTGTTGAAATCCTCCTCGCCCGCCAAGCGGTAGAAGATCACCACCCATTCCGTGTCCTTGGGCGCGGACACTTTTCCTTTGAAGGGGTCACCCGCTTTTTCGGGCGCCTTGAAAGTCAGTCCGTCCGCGCCCTCGGCCCGGCCCGCCGAGGCGACGAGCAGGAAGACGAGGGCTGACCGCAGGGCGACGGGGCGCATGGAACTCCTCTCAGGTCGGAGAGCCGGGGCCCTGCGGGCCGGGAAGGGTCACTGGTTCACGCGGGCGGGCATGGGTCCAGGACCTCCGACGAAGGCGCGGATCCGCGGGTGGCCTTCGATGAGCTCCACCACCTTCTGCAGCGTCTTGGGATCGTTGCCGAAGCGGGTGCGGGCCTCGGCCAGCATGGCGCGCTTCTCGGCCTCGGCCTGCTGGGGCGTCCTGCCCGCGAAGCGGCGCTCGATTTCGGCATCCACCTTGGGCTTGGCTTCGGGCACGGGCTTGCCGGTGGAAGCCTGCATGCGCTTGAAATCCTGCCAGGGCTTCTTGATGCGCGCACCCAGCTGGGTGCCCATGGTCCGGGCCGTCAGCTTGGAGGCAGCCAAGCGGTTGTAGGGCGCGAGCATGCCCTTCTGGAGCATGGTTCGATCAAGGGCCGTGATGCCGGAGGGGTGCGTGTAGCCCGCCACGTGCACCGCGAGCTGGCTGGCGGGCAGGGGCGCGCGGGGGATGAGGCCGTCGAGCGCATCGAGGGCCGCCTTGTTCCGTCGCTTCTGCAGCTTGTCCATGGCGTCGGCCATCTTCTTGGCGGCGGCGGAGCGGTCCAGCAGGTCCTGCATGGGCTGGCGGGCCATGTCCAGCGTGCCCTTGGCCTGGGTCATCACCGCGTCATGCACCTGGTTCATGGTGTCGATCACCTGGTTCGTCACCGACGTGATGGCGTCGTCGACGATCCTGGACGGATCGAAGATGTTCTGCGGATGGTTGATGAGATCCGTCAGCATCCCGCCGAGGGTGCGCAGCGGCGAAAGCAGGACGGACTGGGCGATGTTGCCCGCGGAGGAAGCGGCCGCCAGGGCCTGCTGCTCGGCGGTGGTGGCGAACTGGCGCACCGAATTGAGAGGTCCCGCCACATCGGGACGAAGCCCGTCGATGGCCGCCTTGGCGCGGTTGAGCGCGGCGAGCACATCCTTCGGATCCACCGGCATCTCCCCCACGGTCGTCGCCATGGCCATGCCCTGCGGCGTCATGGGCGTGCCCGGAGCCTTGGTAGCACCCCCCTTCCCCGGCGCCACGGCCATGCCCGGACGGGCGGCGGCTCCGGGAGCCGGGGTCGCCATACCGAGGCCACCCGGAAGGTTCTTGGCCACCATCGCCCCCGGCATGCGCTCGTGATCCACCAGGGACTGGGCCATGGAGGCCGCATGGTTGAAGTCGCTCTCGGCCTGGGCGGCGAGGTTGCGCAGGTCGTTCGCGGCCCCGTTCAGCTCGCTCTTGGCCAGGTTCACGACATCGGCGGCCTGCTGGGCGAGGGTGCTCACCAGGTGTTCCACGTTCTGGACCATGGCCTTCACGGAATTGATGAGGTCCTCCACCACGCAGGACAGTCCGCCCGTGGCCACGGCGCCCACGCAGCTCCAGAAATCGTCACAGCAGGCGCGCAGGGGCACGGCCACGGCCATGAAGGCCATTGCAGCCGTGGCCACGAGGGCGCGGACTCGATTCCGGTTCAAGGAAGGGCTCAGCATGGGAACTCCTTAAAAACTGGTCGAGGAAGAAGACAGCCACTCCCCATGGATACGACCTGGTCGTCAATGGGCGCCGCCATTGGGGTGCAGTACATGGAATGAACTAGGTAAAAGATGGCATAGTTTTGATGCCCACCCTCTTTTGTGTCAAGCCGGGAATCACGTGTCCACAGGCCGGGCCCGGAGCGAACAGGCGTACCGCCGCCGTCGCGCTCAGCGTCCCAACTCCGCCTTGTCGAGGTTTCGACTCAGCCTGCCTTGGGCAGGGAGAGGATCGTCAGGCCCAGCAGGGCGACGCTGAGGATCAGGCCATAGGCCACGGACACCAGGCCGGCCTTGATGAAGCTGCGCACCCAGCCCCGCTTGAAAAGACGCTGCAGCGAGACCGCCAGGTGGACGGGGGGCGCAAAGAAGAGCAGGAATCCCGGCAGGCAGCCCCAGCCGCTTCCCGGCAGGGCCGCCAATCCCATCAGCAGGAGGATGACGAGGAAGGACACGACGTGGTGATGGAGGGAGATCACCATGTGATCGACGAACAGCGTCTTCGAACGCAGGTGCAGCAGCATGAGAATCCCCGCGAAGAGGGGCATGAGCACGAAGAGGCTCTTCGAAAGGTTCGACAGGAAGGTGTGGTAGAAGCGGTCCGGATCCTCCTTGGCACGCTTGGCGCGGGCCACGAGAGCGTCGACCCAGGGGGGGTTCGCCTTCCTTTTGGGGTGGGCCTCGGCGGCGGGCTCGACCCCGGCCTCTGTGAGGACCTCGGCGGCTCCCTCCCCTCCAACGGTTCCGGAGGTCTTGAGCTGGATCCCGTGGCCGGGCTTGCCCCCCTCGCCCTTGGAGCCCACGGGCACGAAGGAAAAGGCGAGGAAGAGCGCGAAACTGCTGAGGACGTAGAGCCGGAAAGGCGGCAGGTGGCGCACCCGGCGGCCGTTCAGGTATTCCTCGGCGAGAAAGCCCGGATGGCGGATCAGCAGCCACAGCGACTCCAGCACCTTGTGGTCCAGGTGCCAGAGGTCGTGCATGACGTCGTGCAGCAGACTCTTGAGCGGCAGGCGGCGGTTCTGGGCCTTCTGCCCGCAGCGGTGGCAGAAGGTCCCCTGCAGTTCCGCTTCGCAGTTCAGGCACAGGCGCTGGGAAGGCGTCGCATCAGACATCTAGGCTCCTGGCGCACCCCCCGGGCCGCCGCGCTTCATGATGCCACGGCGAAAGCGCCGGAAGCCCCCGGCTCTCTCAGGCCTTCGACGTCCTCAGACCTTCGGTGCCTCCAACCCGAATTCCGCCCAGCCCTCTTTTGTGGGGCCGTACGTGCTGGGCACGTGCAGGCCCGCCTGCCTCATGAGCACGGTCATCTGGCCGCGGTGGTGGGTCTGGTGGCTCACGAGGACGTAGAGGGCGAAGGCGCCCGTCCAGGTCTCGCCATAGAGGCTGAAATTGCGGCCCAGCTCCGTGTTGCTCCAGCTGCCGATGTGATCGAGCAGGGACTCGCTGGCGGCTTTGAAGGCTTCGGAGATCTCGGCCATGGTGGGCGGAGGCGGCGCGGCGATGAACCCGTCCGGCCCGAGACCCACGGTGCCCTTCACCCGGAGGCCCAGGTTCTGGGGCAGTTCGAGCACCGTTTCCACCAGGTGCCAGGCGATGCGTCGCAGGTCACGGTGCTGGGGGTCCACAGCCTGATGGGCAGCCGCGTCGGGAATGGCCCCGAAGACGGCCAGGGTCTTGTCCGCCTCCTGCTGCCAGATGGTCTTGAAGTCGTCCACGCGACGGAACATGCGGGTCCTCCTGAAGCGTCCGGGAAGCATACTCCCAAATGCGCAGGGGTGGCCGACCGGGACCGGGCGTGGGCCCCGGCTTCTTCGCCTACCGCATGCCCGGAACCTCCCGCGGGGCGCGGGCCGCGCTGGCCATCACCCTCACCAGGACGGTCCCGTTGAACCTCGCCTGCGAGCGCCACCTCACCCGGCTGGATTCCGGGGAGACCTACGGCCGCAACCTCGCCAGGAAGTGGACCAGGTGAACCTGGAATTCACGCCCTACGTGAAGGTGGTGCCCGTGGGGTCGGAGGTCTACTTCCCCAACAAGGACGACGTCCGCCACCAGGTCTACTCGTTCTCGGCGGCGCCCCGACACGGGCGGCAGCGGCTACCGCTGATCCGTCCCTGCTAGTGGGCCGGGACCAGGCGCTTGAGGCGCTGGACGGCGACGGCGATCTCCTTCGAATCCTCGGGGAATTCGCGATCGAAGATGTCCTGGGCGGCCTTGACGTTGCCGTTCAACGCCATGCGCACCACCTGGCCGGCCTTGACGTGGAAATGCGCGTGGCAGCGCTGGAGCTCCTGGAATTCGGGCAGGTCGTGGAACTGCCTGCGGCCTTCACCGTGGATCCAGCGGCCCAGTTCGCACTGGTCGTCCCTGCTCACGATGGCCGGATCCAACTTCTCCTGGGAAGTGCCACCCAGGATCTGGTTGAGGCGGGATTTCCACTGCTGATGGACGAGCACGGCATGATGAAGATCCATGGGTCACCTCTGCATCCAGACATCGGCCGGGCGCTGGTCCGGCATGATTACGGTTCGGATCGGCAACGCCGATTTTTGCTTGGTTCAGACTTGGAACCGATTCACGGTTTGGGCCAGGCCATCGGCGACGCGGGCCAGTTCGTGGGAGGTCTGCGCCACCTGGATGATGCTGGCGGAAAGCTGCTCGGAGGCGGCCGCATTGCGCATGGCTTCGTCGGAACCCAGCCGGGCCAGTCCGTCCACCTCGCGGACGGCGGCGGATTCCTGGGTCGTGCTGGTGCCGATCTGGGCCACCATGCCAGAGAGGCTCGAGATGCCCTCGCTGAGGCGGGCCAGGGCCTGTTCGCTGGTGGCGACCGTCTCCTGCCCCTGCGTCACCGCTTGATGCGTCTGATCCGTGAGTCCGGCGATTTCGCGGGCCGCCGTGGCGGACCGTTCGGCAAGCTTGCGCACTTCTTCCGCGACCACGGCGAACCCCTTGCCCTGGGCGCCGGCCTTGGCGGCCTCGATGGCCGCGTTGAGGCTGAGCAGGTTGGTCTGGCGGGCGATGTCCTGGATGAGCTGGACCGCCTGCACGATCTTGGTCGTCACCACCTGGATATCGGCCATGGCCTGGATGGTGGCCTGCCCCGCGGCGCGGCCCTCTTCGGCGATCCGCACCGACGTCTCGGCCTGGGTGCGCGCCTCGCCCACGGTGCGGTCGACGAGGGCGATGGATTCCATGAGGCGGGTCAGGGCCTCCGTCGTCCGTGCATGCGACACGCGAAGGGATTCGGAACCCCGCGCCACGTCTTCGGCGGCGGTTTTCTGGGCCTCGCCTGTGCTGGAAAGCTGCAGGGCGCCCGAAGCCACCTGCTCGGAGGCGACGAGGATGACCTTCACATCCTTGCGGAGGGAAAGGGTCATGTCGTTCATTTCGCGGCCCAGGTCGGCCAGTTCATCCGAGCCCTTGATTTCGACCTGGGAGGTGAGGTTCCCCGTGGTCGCGGCGGACATGATCTTCTGGAAGCGGCCGAGGGTTCCCCGGATCGTGTGGATGGTGAGGTGCGTTCCATAAAGGGTCAGCAGCACCGCCAGGCCCATGCCTCCCGTCACGATCCACCACATGCGGTGCTGAGCGGCCGCCAGATCATCCAGGTACATGCCGCTGCCCAGCACCAGGCCCCAGGGTTGGAAAGCCTTCACGAAGGAGACCTTGGGCACCACGCCCTGGACGCCGGGTTTCGTGAATGAATAGGAGACGAAGCCCTCCTGCTGGGCCTTCGCAAGATCTGAAAATTCTCGGTAGATGGTGCGCCCCTCCGCATCCTTGGTGGCGGCCATGGACTGGCCCACCAGATCCGCCCGCGCGGGATGCATCCGTATGTTGGCGTCGAAATCCTGGATCCAGACGTAGTTTCCATGCTCGAAACGCAGGGCCCTGATGGCCTTGAAGGCTTCTTCCATGGCCCGGTCATGGCTCAGTTCGCCCGCGGTTTCGCGGGCCTGGAAGGCGCCGAGCACGCCCCAGGCCGCCTCGACCATGAACCGGGCGGATTCCTGCCGATGCTCCTGCAGCTGGGCGTGGAAGTTCGGCAGCACGAAGACCACCTGCTCGACGCCGAACAACAGGAGGATGCCTCCTGAAAGAAGCAGGATCTTGCCTCGGAATTTCAAGCCTCGGAGCAGGGCGCTCAACATGGGAAGACCCCCGAGATCGAACTGTGAAATGACAGACCATGTGGACGGATTCACGACGAATCGGTTCCTTTTTCGAGGTTCTTGAGAAATCGCGGGAAAACGGGCCGCCGCACGGCCTGTCATCCTGGAGTCATGGCGCGAACCGACGCCCCCAAAAACCGCCTCCTGACGGCCCCGTTCCTGGTCCTCTGCTGCTTCTATTTCCTCGTCTTCGCGGCGGGTTATCAGCTGTTTCCCGTCGTGCCCCTGCGTTTGCGCGAACTGGGCGCGAGCCTTGCCGAAAGCGGGCGCTTCCAGACCGCCTTCATGCTGGGCTCGGGCTTCGGATCGCTGTTCACGGGGCCCATGGGAGACCGCCTCGGGCCCCGCCGGGTGCTGCGGGTGGCCTCTTTCGCCGTGGTGGCCATCCTGCTCGTCTACGCGCTGCTGCGGGTGCGCTGGGTCTTCTACCTGCTGGCGCCCCTACACGGCCTCCTGTGGTCTGCGCTGCGCACCGCCTCCGTGGCCAAGGTGGGCGTCATCCTCTCCCACGAGCACCGGGCCCAGGGCCTGTCCCTCTTCGGCCTCACGGGGCCCGGCGGCGTCGCCGTGGGGCCCCTGGTGGGACTCTGGCTCATGCCGCACCTGGGTTTCGCCTGGATGCTCGTCCTACTGGCGGGAGTCTTCGTCCTGCTGCACCTGCTCATCGGATCCCTGCCCCGCGAAAGCAGCCGGGAGATCCAGTCCGCGGCCTTCCAGTGGCCGGACCGCGCGGTCTGGGGCACGGTGGCCGTGATGACGCTGGTGGGACTCGGCTTCGGCCCCATGCCGCCCTACAGCGCCCAGGAGGCCAAGGCCCTGGGCATGGCCCTGCCCGCCACCTTCCTCACCTGCTTCGCCCTGGGCATGATGGCCATCCGCGGCCTGCTGGCCCTCACGGGCATGGGCCGCCGCCCCGTGAGCCTGCTGCCCTACATGATCGCCCTGGCCTCCGCGGGGTACGCCCTGCTGGCCTTCCTGCCCGGCGGCATGATCCGCCACCTGCTCGCGGGGCTCATCTACGGGGCCGGCTACGGCATGGTGCATACGCTGCTGCTCATGGACATCTTCGCCACCACGCCCCACGAACGCACCGGGGCCGCCGTGGGAGCCCTCTTCTTCGCCTTCGACGCGGCCACCGCTTTCGGTGCCCTGGGCCTGGGTTGGGTGATGGAGCACTCGGGCTTCCGCCACGGCTGGGCCATCGGCGCCGTCCTCATGGCCCTCTCCATCCCCGTGGCCCGCCGCATCGTCCGGCGGAGTGCGGCCATGACAACCGAGCCTGATCCATCTGGCATCCTGGAAGGATGAGCACGCAGCAGGAGCGAAGTGCCACTTTGGCAAAGCCGAAGCCCGAAGGGTGCGGCACAGGGAGGCTCCGCCTCGGCAAGCGGAGCGCGCCGGAGCACGCACCGCGTGCGTTAGGCGGAGGTGCCGCATGACGGATCTGTCAGTATCCAAGCCCCGGCTCTTGACCCGCCAGTTCGCCCTGGTTTGGGCCCTCACCTTCGTCACCTTCTTCGCGGCCTTCCAGCTCTTCCCCACGGTGCCCCTGCGCCTGCGGGAACTGGGCGCCAGCCTGGCGGAGAGCGGACGCTTCATGAGCCTCTTCACGGCGGGCAGCGCCCTCGGCGCGCTGTTCACAGGGCCCCTGGGCGACCGGGTGGGCCACCGCCGCCTCGTCGTCACCTGCGCCTTGCTCTATGCGGGCTTCCTCGCGGCCTATGCCCTGATGCCCGTCCGGTGGGGCTTCTACCTCCTGGCCTTTCCCCACGGTGTCGTCTGGTCGGGGCTGCTGACGGCCACGCTGGCCTCGCTGGCCCACGTGCTGCCCGAGGATCGCCGCGCCGACGGCATGAGCCTCTACGGCCTGGCCAGCCCGGGGGGCGTCATCTTCGGACCCCTGCTGGGCATGTGGATCTTCCAGCATTGGGGCTTCGCGCCCATCGGGTGGTACCTGGCCCTGCTCTTCCTCCTGCTGGGCGCCCTCGGCAGCATCCTGCCCAAGGACCATCCCCACGGCCGCGCCGAAGGTTTCAAATGGCCCGATGCGGTGGTGCTGGCGCCTTGCATGGTGCTGTTCTGCGTGGCCCTGGGCTACGGCGCCCTCGGCAGCTACACGGCCCAGGAGGGCCTGGCCCTGGGCATGCCCCTGCCCTCAGCCTTCCTCTCCTTCATGGCCGTAGGCATGGTCCTCATGCGGATCGCCATGGTGAAGCGGGGCTTCGGCAAGCGTCCCATTCGCAAGTTGCCGGGCATGCTGATCGGCGCCTTCGCCGGCATGGCCCTGTTGGCGGCCCTGCCCGGCGGCATGGCGCGACACATGGCCTCAGCCCTGCTCTACGGCGCGGGCTACAGCATGCTCCACACCCTGCTCAACGCGAAGCTGCTGGAATCCGTCGACCCCCAGCGAAGGGGATCCGCCTTCGGCGCCCTGCTCTTCGCCTTCGATTCCGGCATCGGCCTCGGCAGCTTCACCCTCGGCTGGGTCATCGGCCACCACGGCTACCGCATGGGCTGGGCGCTCGGCGCCCTCGCCATGCTCGCCGCCCTGCCTGTGGCCCTGAAGCTTGGCCGGGACTGAACGATTCAAAAGCGAACCGCGAATGGCGCGAATCGCCCTTCGGGCGCGCGAATGAAAAACTGGGGTGACCGGCTGGGATCCCCAGATACTCATCTCACTTCATTCGCGTTCATTCGCGATTAGAAGCCCTTCACTGCGCGAACGTGTCGTGCTCGGTGCGGCGGATGATCTCGTCCTGCAGCTCGAGGGAGAGGTCGCAGAAGTAGTCGGAATAGCCCGCCACGCGCACGATGAGGTCGCGGTGGCTCTCGGGCTTCTCCTGGGCCTCCCGCAGCTTGGCGGCGGTGACGACGTTGAACTGGATGTGGTGACCGTCCATCTTGAAGTAGGTCCGCACGAGGTGGTGCAGCCGGTCGATGCCGCCTTCGCCTTCCAGCAGTCCCGGCGTGAACTTCATGTTGAGCAGGGTGCCGCCGGTCTTCACGTGATCCATCTTCCCGGCGGAGCGCAGCACGGCCGTGGGGCCCGAGCGGTCCGCGCCCTGCACGGGCGAAATGCCCTCGGAAAGCGGTTCTCCGGCCTTGCGGCCATCGGCCGAAGCCTGGCAGACCTGGCCGAAGTAGACGTGGCAGGTCGTGGGCAGCATCTCCAGCCGGTAGGCGCCGCCCTTGGTGTTGGGCCGGCCATCGATGGCGTGGAAGAGGAAACGGAAGACGCGGACCATGAGGTCGTCCGCCGCCGCGTCATCGTTGCCGTACTTGGGTGTCTTGTTCAGCAGGCGCTGGCGCAGGACCTCCTGACCTTCGAAATCGACGTCCAGGGCCGAGACCAGCTCCGGCAGCGCCAGGTCGCCCCGCTCGAAGACGAGCTGCTGAATGGCCGACAGGCTGTCCGTGAGGCTGCCGATGCCCACGGCCTGAATGAAGGTGTTGTTGTAACGGGCGCCGCCGGCGTTGTAGTCCTTGCCCTTCCGGATGCAGTCGTCCGTGAGCACGGACAGGAAGGGCGCGGGCATGCGCGTGGCGTAGAGGCGCTCGATGACCTGGTTGCCGCGGATCTTGATGTCGAGGAAGTGATGGGTCTGAGCCTCGAAGGCCTGGAGGAGGTCGTCGACATTCCGGAAGGATTCAGGCGCGCCCGTGTGCGGTCCCAGCTGGCGCCCTGTGCGCGGATCCAGGCCGTCGTGCAGGGCCAGCTCCAGCATCTTGGAGAGGTTGAAGTAGCCCGTGAGGATGTAGGCCTCCTTGCCGAAGGCGCCGACCTCCACACAGCCCGAACACCCGCCGGCGCGCGCATCCTCTAGCGACTTGCCCTGGCGCAGCTGTTCTTCCACCACGGCGTCGGCGTTGAAGAGCGAGGGGAAGCCGTAACCGTTGCGGATCACCTTCAGCGCGTGCTTGAGGGTGGCGTCCGGCGTCTTGCGCGAAACCTGCACGTTGCTGCTGGGCTGGAGCAGGTGCATCTCGTCGATGATGTCCAGCAGCAGGTCCGTCAGCTCGTTGCTGCCGTCGCTGCCATCCGGCAGAAGCCCCGCCAGGTTGAGGTTGGCGAAGTCTGTGTAGGTGCCGCTTTCCGCCGCCGTGACGCCCACCTTCGAAGGCGAGGTGTGGTTGTTGAACTTCACGAAGAAGCATTCCAGCAGTTCGCGGGCCCCTTCACGCGTGAGGCTGCCTTCCTTCAGACCGCGCTGGTAGAAGGGCCAGAGGTGCTGGTCCAGGTGGCCCGGGCTGAAGGCGTCCCAGCCGTTGAGTTCGGTGATGACGCCCTGGTGGCAGAACCAGTAGTACTGGAGCGCCTCATGGAAATCCCGCGGCGCCTGGGCAGGCACCCGGCGGCATACCTCGGCGATGCGCCGCAGCTCCGCGGCGCGGGTGGCGTTCGTGGTCTGGGCCGCGAGCCGCTCCGCTTCGGCGGCGTGACGTTCCGCCAGCAGGATCAGCGCCTCGCAGGCGATGTCCATGGCCTCCAGCTGGGCGCGCTTGTCCTCGGCCTCGGGATCCTTTTCGACATCCAGCAGCGCCTTGGAGCAGGCGATGTCCGCCTGGAAATCCCGCAGGCCCTTCCGGTAGATCTTGTCGTCCAGCACGGTGTGGCCCGGCGCGCGCTGCTCCATGAATTCGGTGAAGACGCCCGCCTCGTAGGCGTCGTGCCAGGCCTGGGGCAGCGTCTGGAAGAGCTGGTCCCGCAGGCTGCGGCCCTGCCAGAAGGGGATGATCTCCCGCTCATAGACACGGATCATGGCCTCGTCCACCTGGTAGCGGGTCTTGGGCCGGGTGTCGAGGATGCGCAGATCCTCCGCCGAATGGCAGGTGAGTTCGGGATAGGTGGGTACGGCCTTGGGGCGCGGCCCCCGCTCGCCGACGATCAACTCGCCCTCGCCGATCCAGATGGTCTTGTGCTGGCAGATGTACTTGAAGGCGAGGGCGCGCATCACGGGAATGGCGTGCTTGCCCAGGTGTTCCCGATAGAAGGCCGTGATCAGCTCCGCCCGCTCGGGGCTGAGGGAGGGGATCGCGTCCAGGCTTTCCTGGCGCAGGCGGGCGGTACGCTCGTTCATAGGTTGCCTCCAATGGTGGCGGGGATGCCGTGGGCCCGGAACAGATCCGCCAGGCCCACCATGCGCTCGGCGGTGGGCGGCTGGACGTGGTCCAGGAGATACTGCCTTCCGATGCGGCGGAACTTGGCCGCGCCGGTGCTGTGATAGGGCAGCAGGTCCAGGCGCCGCACGCCGGGGATCCCGGCCACGAAGCGGGCCGTGGCCTCGAGGTTCTCCACGTCGTCGTTGACACCTGGGATGACGGGCACGCGGATCCAGATCTGGCCATGCACCTGGCCCAGGGACTCCAGGTTCGCGAGGATCGCGGCATTGCCCGCGCCGGTCCATTCGCGGTGTTTGACGTCATCCATGTGCTTCAGGTCGAAGAGCACCAGATCCGCCAGGGCCGCGGCCTCCAGCAGATCCTCCAAGCGCCCGAGGCCGCAGGTATCGAGCGCCGTGTGCACACTGCGACGCCGGAGGGCCGCGAGCATGTCCTTCACGAAGACCGGCTGCAGCAGCGGTTCTCCGCCGGAGAGGGTGACGCCGCCGCCGGACTCATCGAAAAAGGGCTGATCCCGCAACACCTCATCCATCAGCTCGTCCACGTCCACGTCGCGGCCCAGCAGTTGCCGCGCGCCCGTGGGGCAGATCTCCACACAGGCCTCGGGTCGCGAGCTCGGATCCTCTCCCGGTCCGCAGAGGCTGAAGCAGCTGCCACAGGCGATGCAGCGGTTCTCCTGGGTGATCAGCTCCCTGGCCAGGGACTGGCTTTCGGGGTTGTGGCACCAAGCGCAATCCAGCGGACAGCCCTTCAGGAACACGGTGGTGCGCAGGCCGGGCCCATCCTGGAGGGAGTAGCGTTGGATGTTGAAGATCCGGCCTTTTCCCGCAGGGACCGAACCCAAGCCCGTGTTCACGGGACGACCTGGGTATCGAAGGTCTTGAGGCGCCGGAAGAGGAGCAGGGTCAGGCAGGCGGAGAAGCCCAGCAGGGCCGCCAGTAGCAGGTAGTAGTGGTCGTGGGGGAAGCGCCCGTAGCTGCGCCCGAGGAAGCCGGAGCCGTATGATCCCGTGGCGGTGGCTGCGAACCAGCAGCCCATCATCAGGCCGCGGATCTTGGGCGGCGCCACCTTGGAGACGTAGGAGAGCCCCATGGGCGAGATGAGCACTTCCGCCAGCGTGATGAAGCCGTAGGCGCCGATGAGCCAGCCCGGCGACATGAGGGGCCGGTCCAGGTTGCCGCCCAAACGGCTGGCCAAGGCCATGACGAGCATGGAGCCGCCCATGATGAGCATGCCGGCGAGGATCTTGCCGGGCGTGGAGGGCTCGCAGTTCTTCCGTTTCATCCGCGCGAACAGGGCCAGCATGGGCGGCGTGACGACGAGGATGAAGAAGGGCTGGAAGAACTGGTAGGTCTCGGGGCGCAGCAGGTTGTAGGCCTTCGTGGAGCGCTGCGCGAAGAGCGTCATGGCGAAGCCGTTCTGGTAGAAGGCCGTCCAGAAGAAGATGGCCACGAGGAAGAGCCCGCCCAGGGCGAGCAGGCGCGGCATGAATTCCTCCGGCGCCGCGGAATCCTCCAGACGCTGCTGCTCCGCCGCTGCGGCGCTGGTCGCGGGGAAATGCCGAAGGCCTCGCAGGAAGAAGACCTGGGCGAAAACCATCCCGACGGCGGCGATCCAGAAGGACACCCGGTAGCTGCCGAACCAGATGCTCATGGCCGTCGCCACCAGCGGGGCGACTGCGGCGCCGATGTTGATGCCCATGTAGTAGAGGTTGTAGCCCGCGTCCCTGAGCTGCGGCCGGTCTTCATACAAACTGCCCACCAGCACGGACAGGTTGGCCTTGAGGATGCCCGCGCCGATGCCCACCAGCAGCAGGCCCGCGAAGAAGGGCGTGACCGCAACTCGCGAGGAGCAGCCCAGGCTCGCGTAGCCCAGGGTCATGAGCACGGCCCCCGTGCGCACCGTGCCCGTGCGCCCCAGCACCCGGTCGCCCAGCCAGCCGCCCACCACGGGGAAGAAGTAGCTGAGCCCCAGGAAGGCGCCGTAGATGGTGCCCTTGGTGGCGTCGTTCCACCCCATCTCCTGGTCCATGTAGAGGGTCAGGATGGCCATGAGGATGTAGAAGCCGAGGCGCTCCCACATCTCGGTGAGGAACAGGGTGCGGAGCCCCGCGGGATGCCGTTCGGTTGTGCTCATCCCTGCTCCTGGAAATAGACCTGGTGGACGAAGGATTCCTGCACGTTGAAGCCCCAGTGCACATCCCTCAGGTAGGCCGCGGCCTCCTGGAAGGCCCCCGTCTCAAGCAGGCGGATGACCTCCTCGTGCTCGTTCATGCCGCTGTGCTCCCAGTTGACGTGGAGCCGCTCGAACTTGCGGTTCCAGTCGTAGAGCTGCTGCTTCTTCGAGTGGACGAGGGCGCTGATCCGCCCATTGCCCAGGCGGTCGAGGAAGAAGTCATGGAAGGCGTAGTTGGATTCGTAGTAGCCCTCGTGGTCGCCCTCGTCGATGGCGCGCCTGGTCCGGTAGGCCAGATTCTTCAGATGAACGAAATCCGAGGGCGTCATGGTGGGCCCGACGGCCAGGACAGCGGCGGATTCCAGGGCCCCCACCAGCTGGTAGATCTCCTGGATGTCCCGCAGGTCGAGGCTTCTCACCGCCACACCGCGCCGGGGCGAGATGGTGACGAATTCCTCCACCTCCAGCTGGATCAGGGCGTCCCGCAGGGGCGTCCGGCTGATGCCGAGGTCAGCGGCGAGCCGGTTCAAATCCAGGAAGGCGCCCGTATCCAGGCTTCCGCGTTTCAGTTCGGCCCTCAGGTACTCGTAGACCTGCTCGCGCAGCGACTTCACGATGATCGGGTTGCCTTGGGTCATGCCTGGAACCTCCCTCGATCGTCCAGCCTAGGTCCTTCAGGATCGGTGCGCTTCCAATTCCTCCACCGTGCGCGGCTTGGGCCGGCCCAGGAGCCGACGCCCGTTTGCGGTGATGAGGAAATCCTCTTCGATGCGCAGCCCGCCGAAATCCCGGTAGGCATCGAGCGCTTCGTAATTGATGTAATCGAGGAAGCGCCCCTCGCCTTTCCAACGATCAATCACGCCGGGCATGAAGTAGATCCCGGGTTCGACCGTGAGGACGAAGCATTCTTCCAGCTCCCGGGCCAGGCGCAGGGATTTCAGCCCGAACAAGGTGCTCTTGGGGCGGCCCTGGTAGCCCACCCACACCTCGCCCAGGTTCTCCATGTCGTGCACGTCGAGGCCCATCAGATGTCCCAGGCCGCAGGGGAAGAAGAGCGCGTGGGCGCCCAGGTCCACCGCATCTCCCACGTTGCCCTTCATCAGGCCCAGGTCCTTCAGCCCTCCGGCCAGCGTGCGGCAGGCCATCAGGTGGATCTCGCGGTAGGGCACGCCGGGCTTGAGCGCATCCACCGCATCCAGGAAGGCCTTGAGGACGAGGTTGTGGATGTCCCGCTGGCGGCTCGTGAAGGTCGGGGCGATGGGGAAGGTGGTGGTCAGGTCCCCCGCGTAACCGCTCGCGGTTTCCGCGCCCGCGTCGAGCAGGAAGAGCTGGCCGGGCTTCAGCGTGTGCGTGTAGTCATGGTTGTGAAGCACCTCGCCATGCACCGTCGCGATGACGGGGTAGGACAGGCCCCCGCCCGCGGCGATGGCCATCTCCGTCATCCGCCCCGCGATGTCCGATTCCTTCATGCCCGGCCGGGCCATGGCCATGGCCTCGAAGTGCATGTCCACCGAGGTGTTCACGGCCCGCTCGATTTCCGCCACTTCCTCGGCGCTCTTGCGGATGCGGAGCTCGGATACCGCGCGGATGAAGGGCACGGAGACGGCCGCGCTCTGCCCTTTGAGCGAAAGCCCCAGCAGATCGTGCAGCAGGATCCGGTGCTCGGCGCGGTAGGGGGGCAGGAAGTGGATGGGACGGCCCGCGGACTGGGCCTTGCGGAGCACGTCGCCCAGGGCATGGAACCGTGCCGAATCCGCAATGCCAGCCGAGCTGGCGAACTCCTGGACCCTGGGAAGCGGCCCGGTCCAGACCAGGTCGTCCACCGTCGCATCATCGGCGAAGAGCGTCGTCCGCCCCTCGTCCAGATCGATCACGATGGCGCAGCCGGGGCGGTTGATGCCCGAGAAGTAGAGGAAGGTGCTGTCCTGGCGGAACGGATAGGCGTTGTCCCGGTAGTTCATGGGACTCTCGTCATTCCCCAGCAAAAGCAGCAGACCGCCCTCCATCTGCTTCTGCAGGCGGACCCGCCTTTCCGTGTGGCACTGGGTTGAGGACAAGGACACCTCCCGGGTCTGGGACTTTCGGATCTGATCCTTAATATATCAGAAATGGACTCGACAATACTCTTTTTTGCTTCTTATTTCCTAAAACAGATCGGGCAATTCTTTTAAAAAATGACCTTCAAAAACGTCCGGAGGGAATCAATACCCCGTCAAAGCAGGCCACAGCCCTAGGATCGGCGGTGCAGCTTGTGGACGGCGGCCTGGTCAGTGCATTTCACCTGGATTTCGTCGATGTTCACATGATCAGGCAGCATGAGGCACCAGCGCACGCATTCGGCCACGTCGTAGGCCGTGAGGGGCTTCACGCCCTGGTAGACGGCGGCGGCCTTGGCGTCGTCCTTCAGGCGCACGTTGGAGAACTCGGTCTCGGCCATGCCCGGATCCACGGAGGTCACACGGATCTGCTCGCCGTTCACTTCCAGGCGCAGGCTGCGCGCCATGGCCTTCACGCCGAACTTCGACGCGCAGTAGACGCTACCGCCCTCGTAGGCCTGGTGCCCTGCGGTGGATCCAATGAAGAACACGTGGCCCCAGCCCGCCTTGCGCACGTGCGGAAGCCCGGCGCGAATGGTCTTCACCACACCTTCGACGTTGGTGCGCATCATCGCCTCGAGATCCTCGTCCGGCGTCTCCCACATCTTGAAGGTGCCGCTGGCCAGGCCCGCATTGGCGACGATTACGTGCAGGCCACCCAGCGCCTCGACGGCCTCGGCCACGAAGGTATCCACGCTGGCGGTGTGGCGCGTGTCCACAGAGCCCGCGAAGGTCCGGATGCCGTAGGCCTTCTGGAGTTCCTCGGCCAGGGCCTTCACGCGCTCCACGCGACGGGCGCCCAGCGCGAGATGGCAGCCCTGGGAGGCCAGCAGCCGGGCCATGGCTTCGCCAAACCCGCTGGAGGCGCCGGTGATCAGGACGATGGGATGCTCGGGGCGCATGGGGACTCCCTGGTGAATCACTTGTAGGTGCGATGGAAATCACCGAGCGCCTGCACGACCTTCTTGATCTTCTCGGTGGGGGGCAGGATGGTGGTGCGGAAGTGGGCGGTACCTTCGGCTTGGCCGAAACCCGATCCCGGCACCACGCAGATGCCCGTCTGTTCCAGCAAGGCCATGGCGTAGTCGAAATCCGAGCGCCCGGCTGGCAGGGTAATGCTGGGGAAGGCGTACATGGCCCCCGCGATGACGTTGCAGCTGATGCCTTCCACGCGATTCAGGCCCTCGGCCAGCAGGATGGCGCGCTGCTTGAGCGTATCGAGGATGCCACCCTTCTCCGCGGCGTACTGGGCGTACGAGGGCATGCCGGGCTTGGGGGGACGCACCATCGCGTAGGTGGCGGTCTGGCCCGCGAGGTTGGCGCAGAGGCTCACGCTCTGCAGCTTGAGGATCTGCGCGGCCACGTCGTCGGGCACGTTCCGGTACTCGAAGTAGCCGCCGCGCACGCCGCATTCGCCGAGGAAACCCTTGGAGCAGGAGTGGAAGCTGAAGAGGGAGACATCCTTCACGTCCATCTGGTGGAGCACCTTGGCGAACGAGGTGAACTCATCACCCGCCAGGTAGATGTTCTCCTGATAGACCTCGTCGGCCAGGATCGAGAGCCCGTGCTCCTTCGCGAACGCGATGATCATCTCGATGTTGGCTTCGTCCAGCACGGCCCCCGTGGGGTTGCCGGGGTTGATCACGCAGATGGCCTTCACATGGGTGCCCTGGGCCTTCGCCTGGGCCAGGGAGGTTTCCAGCATGGTGTGGCTCAGCTTCCAGCCGTTGGCCTCGTCGAGGTAGTAGGGCACCATGCGTCCGTCATAGAGCGTGATGGTGGCCGAATAGAGCGGGTACTGCGGGATGGGCACCATGATGCCGTCCTGGGGTCCCGAGATGAGCAGGCGTAGGATGGTCTGCACGCCCTTGCTGGCGCCATCCGTGAGGAAGATGGCGTCGGGATCCACGCCGATGTGGTCGCGTTCGAGGATGAACTCGGCCACGGCTTCGCGGATGAAGCGCACCCCGCGGCTTTCGCTGTAGGCCCCCAGGCCATGCCTGGTGCCGCCCAGGATCGCCTTGGCCGTTTCGACCACATCCGCCGGAAAGGCCCCGGGCGCCTGAGTCATGAGCTCGGGATACTCGCAGAGGGCGAGGATCTGCCGGTTCCAAGTGAGGGCCTTCTGCCCCAGGGACTGCGGGTTACCGATGTTGCAGTAGATGATCTCGCGTCCCTGCTTCTCCAGCTCGGCCGCCCGCGCCACGATGGGACCGCGCACCGCGTATTCGGTTTCGAGCACGGCTTTTCCAAGATCTGTCAATTGAATGGTCATGAGCGCTCCAACCCTTGAGTTTAACGCGGGATCCCCGTGTGACTGGCGTCATCCTACTCCGCGTCAGGAGGCCCGACTCTTGGCGGAGGCCGCGGCGGCGATAGACTGGAGGTTCGGTTCCCCCAAAGCCCAGCCCCCTCCCCTCCTTTTTCTCCAAGAGGCATGCATGATTGGTTTCACCCTTTCCCCCGAGCAGCTGGCCGAAAAAGAACGCGCCCATACCTTCGCCGAGAAGGTCATGCGTCCCGTGGCCCGCAAGTACGACGAAACCGGCGAATGGGCCGTAGACGTCTACAAGACGGCCTTCGATTACGGCTACCTGCAGGCCCTCGTGCCCGAGGATTGCGGCGGACCCGGTGCCAGCCAGATGGAGGAAGCCATCGTCTGCGAGGAACTGTCCTGGGGTTGCGGCGGCCTCTACACCTCCATCATGGCCAACGGCCTGGCCATGACGCCCCTGCTCATCGCCGCCAGCCCCGAGCAGAAGAAGAAGTGGCTGGGCATGCTGGCCGAAGAACCCAAGTTCGCGGCCTTCTCCCTTTCCGAACCCAATGCCGGATCCGACGCCGGCGGCATGAGCTGCCGCGCCGAGAAGAAGGGCGATAAATACATCATCAACGGCACCAAGTGCTACTGCACCAATGGCGGCTACGCCGACTGGTACGCCCTGTTCTGCAGCACCGACCCGACCAAGGGCGCTCGCGGCACCAGCTGCATCGTCGTCCCCCGCGACACGCCGGGCCTGGTGGTGGGCAAGGCCATGGACAAGATGGGTCAGCGCGCCAGCAACCAGGTGGAGCTCTACTTCAACGACGCCGAGGTGCCCGTCGAGAACCTGCTCGGCAAGGAGGGCATGGGCTTCGTCATCGCCATGAAGACCCTCGATCAGACCCGTGCCGCCGTGGCCGCCGGCGGTGTGGGCGTGGCCCGGGCCGCCTATGAGATCGCCCTCGACTACGCCAAGACCCGCATCCAGTTCGGCCAGCCCATCTTCGCCAACCAGGCCATCAGCTTCATGCTCGCGGACATGGCCAAGAAGATCGAGGCCAGCCGCCTGCTCACCTGGCAGGCCGCCTGGATGACCGACAACGGCATCAAGAACTCCAAGCAAAGCGCCATCGCCAAGACCTTCGCCACCGACACCGCCATGGAAGTCAGCACCGATGCCGTCCAGATCCTCGGCGGCAACGGCTACAGCCGCGACTACCTCGTGGAAAAGTGCATGCGCGACGCCAAGCTCCTGCAGATCTATGAGGGAACCAACCAGATTCAGCGTCTGGTGATCGCGAAAGAGATCCAACAGGGAAATTGATCGTCAGGGAGTGAACCGCTGGTTCGTTCAAACACATAGGTTGGCCACCACTTTTGTCTGAAATCCAACAGGCAACCGAGCTGTCAGCCTCTTGAAAGTCGCAAAGAAGCGGCCCACCGGCCGCTTCTTTGCGTTCACCGACAGAAGGAGCGCCCCGCCGCCTCCCATCAAAACCCGATACCTCCCTCAGATTTTGGGTCTTGAAGCCCCCCACGCCCAACCCTAGAATCCCTTTCAACCAACCATCTTTATCAGCCATAGAGCCGTGAAGAGGGGGAGGGACTCCCGCCGGGGATCCCTGCATTTCTCCGGAGCGCAAGCCCCCGCGACCCGCATGCCTGGTGCGTGTCGCGCGATCAACCTCCAGGCGCATGGGGCCGGGTCCCCGGGAAAACCGTTATGTCCGAAGGCACCGTCAAATGGTTCAACGCCGAAAAGGGTTTCGGCTTCATCACGCCCGATGAGGGGGGCGCTGACATCTTCGTCCACTACTCCGCCGTGCAGACCAAGGGCTTCCGCACCCTCGAAGAGAAGCAGCGCGTCAGCTTCGAGGTGGTGCAGGGTCCCAAGGGCCCCCAGGCCGCGAACGTCAACAAGGTCTAATCCCCCTTCTCTTCCTGGAAGCGAGCCCCGCCCGGGGCTCGCTGCATGCAAGCCCCCCGAGGGCGATATCCAGCGACCCTGCGCCGGGCTCATACTCGACCCATGATGGTATTTCGACGACCCTGGGTCCTCCGGGCCCTCCTGCTCCTGCTGCTGGCTTCGGCCGCGGTCGTCGCCATGGGCCTCCTGACTTCGCCCGGGGGAGGCCTCTCACCGCTTTCCGCCCTGACCCTGTCCGTCGGGGCCATGGGCCTGGGCGGCTGGCTCGGCATCCGGGCCCGAGTCCACTGGATCGACCGGCCCCGTTTTCTCCGGGCCGAGCAGCGCTGGGCCGAAGGTGACCATCCCTACGATGTGCTCCAGACCCTGGGCAATCCCCCCTGGATGCGCGGAGAACTCGGCTACCGATTCTTCCTGCTGAAAAGCACCCTTCACCTGTCTCTGGAACACCGCGACCAGGCTTGGGTGGAGGCCCTGGAGGCCCAGCTGGCCAGACTCCCCCTTTGGAAGAGCCTGCTCGTGGCCCAGGCCTTCCAGAAGGTGCCGGGAACCCCGAGCGCCCGGCGGTTGGCCTGGGGGAAACGGTTGCTCGCCTGGGCCCCTCAGATGGGTCGTCTGCAGCATCTGCAAGGCATCCTGCTGCTCCGCGCGACGGATCCGGAGTCCCTGCACCAGGCCTGGCGCCATTTCGAAGCCGCCCTGCCCCTCTCCTGGGACGACCCCCTCGTGCTCGAAGACCTCCTGTTGGCGGGCCTTCAGCACGGCAAGGAGGATGTGGCCGAACAGGCGCTCCGCGTGCTCGAATCCCGGCATGGCGACCCGCGCCTTCCCTGGGATCGGGGCGCAGCAGGCATGTACCTGCTTCGGAACGGGCGTCATGCCGAGGCCCTGGCCCTCGTCCAGGGCATGCCACCCGAACGGCGCACGCACCCCCTCCATTGGCTGGCCGAAACCGTGGCCCGTCGCCAGCTGGGGGATCGCGAAGGCGCTTGGCGGGTGATCGGGACCGCCATCACCCAGCTGCCCCACGCTTTCCGCCTCTGGATGGAACGCTACCAGATCGCCCTGGAATTGCACCGAGACCAGGAGGCCCTGGAAACGCTGGAACGGGCCTGGCTGGCCCTACCCGAGGGCGAGGACAGCGAATCGCTCCGTCAGGAGTGGCACCTGCGGCGGGCTGAATTCGCCTTCTGGTGGGAAGATCGTCCCACCTTCGCCAGGGAGCTGCTGGCCCAGGTTCCCCTGGAGCGGCAAGGGGATCACCATCCGCCCCTGCGGCTCCAGGTCCAGGTGGCCGAAGGCGATTACGAAGCGGCCTATGCGGAGGTTCTGGCCCTCCTCAAAGAACAACCCCAGGATGTCGACCTGCTGTTGCTTCAAGCCGACTGCCTGGCGGGCATGGACGCGTGGGAAGCCCTCCTGCCCTATCTCGAGGGACTCGGAGAAGCCTGCCGCGAACGGCCTACCTACTGGCACCTGCTGGGGCTGGCGCGCGCCCACCTGGGGGATCCGCTTCCCGCCCGCCTGGATCTGGAAAGGGCCGTGCGCATGGATCCCCATGGGCTGAGATACCTCCTGGATGCCGGCCATGCCTGCGCCGAGCTCGGGGATTGGGACCGGGCGGAAAGCCACTGGCGGCAGGCCCTGCACGTGGATCCCCAGGCCGAAGAAGCCCTCATCCACCTCGCCGAGGCCCGGAAGGAACTGCAGGACCTGGACGGCGCCCGCCGTTACCTGCGGGAATGCCTCCTCCATCACCCGGACAGCCAGGATGCCCAGACCCGGCTCGCGGAGCTTGAGGCGAACTGAATCAGGTCGGCTTATCGCCCCTCAGCAACGCCAGCTTGCTGTCGTAGCGGGCCTGCATCTCCGGCAGGGCCCACTTGCGCGCCTTCTCCAACGCCTTGATGGCATCCTTCCGCTGGCCCTGCGCAAGGCTGATGCGCGCCTGGATCAGATAGAAGTCGGATTCCCGCGGGAGAAGACGGATGGCCTGCTTGATGCGCTTTCCGGCTTCCTCCCACTGATTGTCCCGGTAGGCCTCTTCGGCGAGGAAGGCATTGAAGAAGGGGTCATCCTTCCGGATCTCCATGCCCCGGTCCCGGTAGGCCTGGGCTTCGGCCACGCGCCCCTGGGCCCTCAACAGCCCCTCCAGGTTGCCGCAAGGCGCGCCGTCCTTCGGATCGGTGGCAATGGACTTGAGGAAGGATTTCTCAGCCTCGGCTTCGAGCCCCTGGCGCTGCTGGACCACACCCAGGATGTTCCACCCGATGCCCGAGCTGGGATCAACTTCGATGGACTGCTTGGCCGAGGCCAAGGCCTCCTCGATCCGGTTGTCTTCCATTAATTCGACCGCACGGTTGCTGAAGAAGAGGGCCTTCACCCGCTTGGGTTCCAACTTCTTGACGAGGTGGAGGTCCCGGCGCACATCCGGCAGGAAATCCACGATCAATGGCGCGTTGATGAGGCCGGCCGGCACCATCGCGACGATGTGACGTTCGTAGCGCACTACCGATCCCACGCGACGCCAGCGGCTGATCCTCATGGATTCGCCGTAATTCGCCTCGATATCGACGGACTGGCAGGCGGCCACGTTCAAGGCCGTCAGCGTGAGGCAGTTGGCTTTGCGATCCCGCATGGCCTCGGCTGGCGTACGTGTATAGGTGTTGTCGTACGTGATGCCCAGGCCGCCTTCCTCCGGTGAGGCGAAGAAAGCTCGGACGAGCGCCTGAACCTTGTTGCTGACCCCCATCTGAGTGTTGGTGTGTTTCCACGCGAAGGCCTTCAATTCGGGCGGCGCCTCGAAGGGATCCTCCCCTGCGGCCAGGAGGGCCGCGCTGAGCAGGAAGGGCAGGATTCTCAAGCGCACCGGAAACCTCCAACTCAACATAGGTCTACGGACAGGGGAATCAATGGATTATGCGATCCTTGGAGGTCGAGGCTCCCATGACCAAACCGAAAGCCGTTGTCTGTGCCTATTCCAGCGTGGGAACCGCGGCCCTGGAGGGGCTGCTGGAGGCCGGAGTCGACGTGGCCGCCCTCTACACCTACGCGCAGGGTGCCGATGAGCAGTGGTTCACCCCGCCGGCCGCGGTGGCCCAGGCCCAGGGCATTCCGGTGCACATGGCCCCGGCCTTCAATGATGATGCGGTCTACGAGGCCATCCGCGCGCACCAGCCGGATTTCCTCTTCAGCTTCTATTTCCGGGAGATGATCCAGGCCCGGTTCCTCGAGATTCCGCGCCTCGGCGCCTACAACCTGCACGGCAGCCTGCTTCCGAAGTACCGGGGCCGCGCGCCCCTCAACTGGGTGCTGGTAAAAGGGGAAACCGAAACCGGCATCACCCTCCACGCCATGACGCCGAAGCCCGACGACGGCCATATCGTCGCCCAGGCCCGGCTGCCCATCGCCTGGGACGAAACGGCCCTCAGCCTCACGGACAAGGCCGCCGCCGCAGGGCGGGACCTGGTGCGCGGAGCCATCCCCGGACTGGTGGACGGATCCGCCCAGCACATCGATCAGAAGACCCTCGGCCCCTCCACCTACTTCGGTGGCCGCAAGCCGGCGGATTCCCGACTGGACCTTTCAATGGGCGTCCAGGAGGCCTTCAACCAGATCCGCGCCGTGGCCGATCCCTGGCCCAACGCCTTCCTGGAGACCCCTGCCGGAACCGTGAAAGTGGCCTGGGCCCTGCCGAGCGCCGAGCCCTGCCCGCCTGGCCGCTTCCGCGCGACGCGGGAAGGCGTGCTGCTGGGTTTTTCCGACGGAGCCCTGCGGCTCCACACGCTCAAAGCCCGGGGCCTGCGGATCGAACGCCCCAGTGATCAGGCGGATCTCCTGCGGGAGCTTGGGCTGGAAGAGGCCCGCTGAAACCACGGATCGAACCCACCGGCTTCCCGCTAGCCTGAGCGGCACTCAAAACCACCGGGAGCGTGCATGCGCCGCGCCATCACCGGCACCGGCACCGGCATTGGCGTCCCTCCCTACGTGGTCACCAACGAGGCGCTGTCCCGGCTCATGGACACCTCCGATGAGTAGATCCGCGTGCGCAGCGGTATCCAGGAGCGGCGTTACGCCGATTTGGGCCAGGGATCAACCGAGATCTGGGCCCCGCCATCATCGAGGGCCGCGACGGCTCAATCCGCCGTGACGTTGATGCCCCAGGCCGTGCGCGAAGTCTGCGCTGTCTCAGGCCTGGCCGTGGAAGCCCTCGACCTCGTGCTGGTCCGCCCGGGCATGAACCTGAGGTTCACCGCCCTGGATTCGGGCCTGCACTGGGGTGCCGCGCTCTACCGGGCCTGATTGCCGACTCGCAGGCAGCTGGCTAGAATCCTCGGAAATCCCCAAGGAGATCCCATGCGTGCGCGCCCTTTGGCCCTGGCCCTTCTCGTCCCAGCCTTGGTGTTCGCTGCGGGCACGACCAAATCCCGCAGGCACACCTCGGGGCCCGTCAAATCCGCCAAGGAGGCCAAGGCCATCGCCGAACAGGAAACCGGCGGCAAGGCCGTCTCGGCCCGCCGCATTCCCCTGAACGGCGCCTCCGGGGGCTGGGAGGTGGATCTCCGTGTGCCGAATGAAAGCCAGGGATGGCGCTGCGTCATCGATTCGGACACCCACCTGATCCACAGCAAGACCCGCATCGACCAGCCCGGGGCCAAGGGCAGGGCCGAAGGTCCCCTGCGCATGGTGAAGGGGACCCGCTGACGGCCCGCTCCGGGGACTGCCCGGTGGCCGTCGTGGATTCGCCGGTTTTTCCCTCCGAAAGCCACGCCCCATTTGCCAAGGCGCCTAGAATCGTACCTGTGGCCGATGCCACGAGGAGAACAAGACATGGGTCTGATGGACTGGGGCAAAGCCCAATTCCTCGACATTCTCGAATGGCTGGATGATTCCAACGACACCCTGGCCTGGCGCTTCCCCATGCGGGGTCAGGAAATCCAGAACGGCGGCCAGCTGGTGGTGCGCGAAAGCCAGGAGGCGGTCTTCGTCAACGAAGGCCAGATGGCGGATGTGTTCAAGCCCGGCACCCACCGGCTGACCACCCAGAACCTGCCCATCCTCGCCACGCTGAAAGGCTGGAAGTACGGCTTCGAAAGCCCCTTCAAGAGCGATGTCTACTTCATCTCCACCAAGCTCTACAACGACCTGAAGTGGGGTACCTCGAATCCGATCATGATGCGCGATGCCGACTTCGGCATGCTGCGCATCCGGGCCTTCGGCATCTACTCCATCAAGGTCGTCGACAGCGCCACCTTCCTGCGCCAGCTCGTGGGCACCAACGGCGTCTACACCGTGCCCGACATTTCCGAGCAGCTGCGCAAGACCATCATGAGCCGCTTCACGGACGTGCTGGGCGAGGCCAAGGTGCCGGCCCTGGACCTGGCTTCGAAATACGACGAGCTGTCGGATCTCGTCCGTCAGAAGCTCGCCGAAGAATTCAAGACCATGGGCCTGGAACTGTCCAAGTTCTTCGTGGAAAACATCAGCCTTCCCGAGGAAGTGGAAGCGATGATGGACAAGCGCACCGGCGTGGGCATGATGGCCCCGGTCATGGGCGCCTACACGCAGATGCAGGTGGCCGACAGCATCCCCCTGGCCGCCCAGAACCCCGGCGGTGTCGCGGGCATGGGCATGGGCGTGGGCCTCGGTTTCGGCATGGGCAACATGATGGGCCAGCAGATGGCCGGATCGCAGCAGATGATGGGCCAGCAGGGCTTCCCTGCCGGCAGCGCGCCCGCCCCCGCCGCACCCGCGAAGTCGCTGAAAGAAGAACTGACCGAGCTGAAGGACCTTTTCGACAGCCAGCTCATCAACCAGGCCGAATACGACACCCAGCGCGGCGCCATCATGAAGAAGCACGGCATGGGGTGACGGTCGTCATCAGCTTTCAGTGAAAAAACGTGCGGCCCAATGGCCGCACGTTTTTCATTGCGCGAGCGGGGCTCGCAGGCCTGAACGGGGTCAATCGTGATCGTGATGATGGTGACCTTCGGCCTCGTGCTCGTGGACGAAGCGGTGCAGGTGCCGCTCGGCCATGGCCGCGGTCTCGAAGTGCAGGGTGAGGTGGCGCACGCCGTAGTGGTCGCAGAGCAGGTGCTCGACGCGCTGCTGATGGGCTTCCGTATCCACCAGCCGCTCGACCTCCACGATGATGTGGGCCGTGCAGACCGTCAGGTGGCTGCAGACCCGCCAGGAGCGCAGATCCTCCACGCCGAGGATGCCGGGGAGCTTCAGCAGATCGGTCTTGGCCGCCTCCTGATCGAAGGCCGCGCGGTGCATGAGGATGCCGACCGCGTCCCTCAGCAGCAGATACGCACCGCGGAGGATCACCATCGAGATGCCCGCGGCCAGCAGGGGGTCCACCCAGCGCCAGCCGGTGAAATGGATCACCACCATGCCCGCCACCACCGCCACGTTCGCCAGGCTGTCGCCGAGGGCGTGGAGGTAGGCGCTGCGCAGATTGAGATCCCGTTCCTGCCCCGTGCCTTCCGTCGGTACGAGCACGAAGGTCGCCGCCAGGTTCAGGGCGAGCCCGAGCAGGGAGAACCCGATGGCCCATCCGAGCTTGATGGCGTGCGGATGCCGGACGCGGTCCCAGGCTTCGAACAGCACGGCCCCGGCCAGCACCACCAGCAGGAAGACGCCCAGCAGCGTGTTGAAGATCTCGATGCGATGCCAGCCGTAGGTCCAGCGATCACAGGGCTCGCGGCGATTGGCCAAACGGATGCTGCCCAGGGCGAGCAGGTTCACCGCCGCGTCGTTCAGGTTTTCGAGGCTATCGGACACCAGGCCCAGGGATCCGGTCCAGAGGCCGCCGAGGCCCTGAACCAGGAAGTTCAAGCCGAAGATCAGGGAGCTGAGGGCCAGGCGCCCCGTCGCGCTGGGGCCCTGGCCCCCGGGGATCGAACCGTGGGAATGGCTCATCACTCGCCTCGGTACTGGGGTTTGCGCTTTTCGCGGAAGGCGGCGAGCCCCTCCAGCCGATCCTGGGTGGGGATCACCTGGGCATAACAAGCCTGCTCAATGGCCAGGCCCGAATCCCGATCCACCTCCAGCCCCTTGTTCACGGCCTGTTTGGCCATGCGCACGGCCACGGGTCCGTTGGGAAGGATCTCCCGGGCCAGGGCCAGGGCCGCATCCAGGGCTCCCCCAGCGGGAGCCACCCGATCCACCAGCCCAATGCGCTCGGCTTCCTCGGCGCCGATGCGCCGCGCCGTGAAGATCAGCTCCTTGGCGCGAGCCGCGCCGATCAGCCGCGGTAGCCGCTGTGTGCCCCCGGCGCCGGGGATGATGGCCAGTGAGGTTTCCACCAGGCCCAGCTTCGCCTCGGCCCCGGCGACGCGCAGATCCGCGGCCAGGGCCAGTTCCAACCCGCCGCCGAAGGCCGCCCCCTCGAGCACGGCGATGACTGGCATGGGCAGATCTTCCACTTCGGTGAAGGCACTTCTCAAGCCATGGACGAAGGCCGTGGTCTCCGCGGGCGACATGGCCGCGCGTTCCTTGAGGTCGGCACCGGCGCAGAACACGCCCGGAACGCGGCTGTGCAGCACCACCACGCGCACGGCCGAATCAGAACGAAGCTCGGCCAGCGCCCGGCGAAATTCCTCCATGAGCCGCCGTCCCAGGGCGTTCTTGGCTTCGGGCCGGTCCAGGCCCAGCAGCGCGATGCCTGAATCATCTCCCTCAAGGCGTTCGAGACGGAGTTCCATCAGGCCAGCTCGGCGATGGCTGAGGCCTCATCCTGGCCCACCGCGTCACCTGCCGAAACGCAGGTCCCCGCGGCATCCCCTGCCATCCCGGCATACACCAAAGCCATCTGTCACCTCGTGCGGACGATGGCCCAGTGTAGCGAGCTAATCATCCCGGTCGGAATCCCCGATCACCACGAGGTCGTCATCCTCGTAGGCGAAATCGCCCTCCTCGAGCAGGATCTCCCGGACCTTTCCGCCTTCCGGCGCGTTGATGTAGAAGGAGGTGCGGGAGGAGTCGGTGCCCTCGAGGATCATCAGGGGCTCGTCCTCTTCCACTTCCTGGCCGGGGCGGACAAGGACGTCCACCACATAACCCGGCCATTCCGCCCGCACAATCATGTTGCCTCCCACTCGCCGTTCCCCGACCTTGGCGGGGAGAGTATGGCGCGATGCGCCCTTGCGCAAGCCCCGGAAGCAGTTCTTTTCGTCACATCCTCACTCTGAGATACTGAAAGGCTTGGAGGATGGAATGGCTGTCGCTTGTGGCATCGTGGGTCTGCCCAATGTGGGGAAATCCACCCTTTTCAACGCCCTCACCCGCGCGGGCGCGGCTTCGGCCAACTATCCCTTCTGCACCATCGAGCCCAACACGGGCGTGGTGGATGTGCCAGATCCGCGGCTGGCGGCCCTTGCCGAGATCGTGAAGCCCCAGCGCATCCTGCCCGCGGCGCAGGAATTCGTCGACATCGCGGGCCTGGTCCGCGGCGCCAGCAAGGGCGAGGGCCTGGGCAACGCCTTCCTGGGACACATCCGGGAGACCGACGCCATCGTGCAGGTGGTGCGCTGCTTCGAGGACACCAACGTCACCCACGTGGAGGGCGGCGTGAACCCCGAGCGCGACCTCAGCATCATCGAGACCGAGCTGGTCATCAAGGATCTGGACGCCATCGAGAAGGGCCTGGAGCGCCACCGCAAAGTCGCCAAGACTGGCAACAAAGAATCCATCGCCATGGTGGCCGTGCTGGAGCGGCTCCACGCCGTGCTCAACGACGGCAAGTGGGCCCGCACCGCCGGCCTTTCCGCCGACGACAAGGTGCTGGTGAAGTCCTATGGTCTGCTCACGCTGAAGCCCACCCTCTTCGTCGGCAACATCGGGGAAGAGGACATCCGAAACCCCCAAGGCAACGCCCACTACGTGAAGCTGCAGGCCCTGGCCGCCGAGCGGGAGGCCCCCTGCATCCCCATCTGCTCCAAGCTGGAAGCTGAGATTCAGGATCTGCCCGAGGAGGACCGCCCGCTCTTCCTGGAGGAGGCGGGCCTCGCCGAGCCCGGTCTGAACGTCCTCATCCACGCCAGCTACGACCTGCTGGGCCTCCAGACCTACTTCACCGCCGGGGTGAAGGAAGTCCGTGCCTGGACGATCCACAAGGGCGACACGGCGCCCCAGGCCGCGGGCGTCATCCACACGGACTTCGAAAAGGGCTTCATCCGCGCCCAGGTCATCGCCTATGAGGACTTCATCCAGTGCAAGGGCGAGCAGGGCGCCAAGGATGCCGGAAAAATGCGAACCGAAGGGAAGGAATACGTCGTCAAGGACGGCGATCTGATGAACTTCCTCTTCAACGTATGACCTCCCCGGTCTAGGACTCATTCTGGATGGCTCACTGCCCGATGCCTTGAGCAAGGCGGGTCGATGAATCAGATCAAACCAGGCGGATGGTCCGGGCGTGGCACGCCGGTGGAGGATCCTGCGCAAATCCGCCAGGCCATGCAGGACCTCTTCCAGCAGGAGATCGAATTCCCCATCAAGGTGGAGGGCACCCACACCCTTCCCTACACGGCCCGCGTCCAGCACATCGACGTGCCGAAGGCCATGCTGCACCTGAAGCTTATCCGGCCCCTGCCCCACGAACTGGCCCCCGGCGCGGTGTTCGAGATGATCTTCTCCCTGGGCGACCAGCGCTTCGAGGCCCCGACCATCTTCCACGGCCGCGAAAGCTACCTGCTCTACCGCTTCACCATTCCGGCCCGCATGGCGCCTTCGGACCGCCGCCGCCACAAGCGCTACCCCTTCCGCCCGCGGGAAAAGGCCTACGTGATCGCCCAGGACGGTGGCATTCCCGGCCACGGGCTTTCGGGGCCCCTCGTCAACCTTTCACTTGGAGGGCTCGCCTTCCGGGTGGACCGGGTCATGCGCCTGGACGACCACATGCGCGTGACGCCGGGCCTGGGCTTCTTCGAACGGGGGAAATCCTTCCCCCTGCTGAAGATCCGCGACCTCCCCAACCTGCCGGTCTTCGACGCCCGCGGCGTGCTGGCCAATGCCTGCGAACGGGATGGCGAGTTCATCATCGGGGTCCAGTTCGGCGAGCTCAAGGACTCCGAGCTCCAGGAAATCCAGGCCGTCCTCACGATCCGCGACCTCATGCAGCGCGCCTCCTCGGTCACCCTCGGCGACAGTCCGAAGGACACGGGCCCCCGCAGCAGCGCCGTCGAGAACAAGGGGCCCGCCGCCCGCCTCTCGCCCGCCGGCCTGGAGACCCCCGACGCCCTGCGGCGGCTGGGGCGCCGGTGCACCCGCCTCCTCCTGGCCATGCCGCCCGGGCCCGACCGCGAAGCACTGCGCCAGACCCTCTGCGCCGCGGGCTTCCTCCGCACCGAGGCCGTGGACACACCCGCCCAGGCCCTGGCCGAGTTCCAGGCCGACAAGCACTCGGCCTGCCCCCTGTTGATGCTGGAGGCCCGCCCTCAGGAAGGCCCCACGCGTGCGGACATCCAGGCCCTTCTGGAAGGTCTCGGCCAGGCCCGCGAGCTGCCCGTGGCGCTCATCGTTCGCGAAGGCGAGGTCCCGGCCACCGAGGATCCGCTCATCCGCCCCATGCCCTGGCCTTCGGCCGAAACCCCGAACTGGCTGCCCCTGCTGGATGAACTGGCGGGGCTGGTCGACTAAGAACCTAGGACACCGGCGCGACCCGCACCAGGTTGCCGCCACCGTCGACCCGGTGGAAGCCATCCTCGATGCGGTTCCCGCCACGCAACACGGGATCCGCCGCGTCCTTGGCGAGGAGGATGCCGCCCCGGGCGTTCCGGTGCACCACACACTCCTCCAGCGTGACCTGGGAATCCTCCAGCAGGAGCAGGCCCGTGTCCCGGCCCTCCTTCAGGGTGCACCGCGCCAGTAGGAGGCTGCCCCCCGGCTCCACCTGCACACCGGCCCCGGCATTGCCCGAGATCTCGCAGGCATCCAGCACACCCTGGCCTCCTTCGGAGCAGTTCACACCGAGCGACCGCCCCTCGGAGAAGGAACTATTCCGGCCCTGCACCGTGGCGCCGTGATGGATCAGCAGACCTGCCCCACCGTTGGACTGCACCACGCAGCCTTCCAGCGTGGCCAGACCCCGGTCCATCACGGAAACGCCAAAACCCGCGTTCCCCGCCACCCGGCATTGGCGCATCACGACATTGGCTCCGGACAGCACGTGCACCCCCGAGCAGGCGTGATTCCCGAGGTCGCAGGATTCCAGCATCGCCTGGCTTTTCTCCAGGGCGAGCAGGCCCGCGAAGCGGCTGTCCATCAACCGGCAATGGCTGAGCTGCACGCCGCCCTCGCCTTCCACTTCCACGGATCCGGCGTCTCCCGAAAGGGAGCACCCGTCCAGGGTGGCCTGACCGCGGGCACGCACTTTGAGCGCCAGGCCTTCGCCCGGGCCGAGCATCACTCCCTGCATGGACGCCTGTGCCTCCGGTTCCACGCAGACACCAGCCTCGCGGAAAAGCTGGAGGCCGCCGCCCTCGATCCGGACCTTGGCGCCCGTGCCCACCCGAAGGCCCATGACCCCCTGGAAGACGCAGTCGCGAAACACCGCCGAGGTTCCCGCCCCTGTCAGGTCCGCAGCCAGCCCCTCGGACTTCATCAGGCAACCTTGGATCTGGGGCGCCCCGCTGAGGATCTTCAGCGCGGGTTGCTCCGCCGCCTGGAGGGTGAGGCCGCGCAGGCTGGCCCCCGGCGTCTGGATCAGCAGGGCCGGGCCGCCCACGCCTTCGAGCACCACCTCGCCCGGCTCGCCCAGGCTGAGAATAGCCACGTCCTTGTCCACCACCACGGATTCCCGGTAGGTCCCCGGGAGCAGGATGATTTCGGTGCCCGGGCGGGCCTGTCGCAGGGCCACCTTCAGGCTCAGACACTGGCCCTGCCCGCCCTTGCCCACCCGGAGCCGCGGCGCGGTGACTTCCTTTTCCGGCGCCATGGAGGCGACGGCCTGGGCCAGAGGAGGGGCTTCGACGGGCGCGCTCATGGCCTCGCGGATCGCGGCCCCCAGGGCCTCGGCGTCGGGGTAGCGGTCCTCGGGTCGCTTCGCCAGGGCGCGCTCCACCACGGCCTTCAACCGCTTGGGCACATCCTGGAAGTCCTCCGACCGAAGGGGTTCGTGCGGATGCAGGAGGATCCGGTTCAGCACGCCGGTGGTGGTATCGCCGTGGAAGGGCTTCCTTCCGCCAGTGACGATCTCATAGAGGATCACGCCCATCGCGAAGAGGTCGGAACTGGGCGAGGCCTTGCCGGTGTCGAGATACTCGGGGGCCATGTAGCTCACGGTGCCCATCCAGGTGCCGGCCTGGGTGAGGCCCGAGGGCCCCATCTGAGCCACGCCGAAATCCATGAGCTTCGCGCGGAGGCGCTTGCCCTGGCGGCTGACGAGGATGTTGGCGGGCTTGATGTCGCGATGGATGACCTCATGCTCGTGGGCGTAGGCCAACCCTTCGCACACCTGGGCCAGCACTTCCAGCAGCTCGGCCTTGGACGCCTTCCCGCCCCGGATGATCGCTTCGAGTTCCTCCCCCCGCACGTATTCCATGGCCAGGTAGTAGAGGCCCTCGTCTTCGCCGAACTCGAAGACCGTGACGATGTGGGGGTGGTTCAGGAGGGCCGCGGCGCGGGCCTCGCGCTCGAACCGGGCCTGGGCCTCGTCTCCGAAGGCCGATCCCGCGGTGATGACCTTGAGGGCCACCTCGCGGCCCAGTTTCGGATCGCGGCCTAGGTAGACCTCGCCCATGGCGCCCTTGCCCAGAAGGCGCACCACCTCGAATTTGCCGAGCCGTTCCCGCATAAACGCCCTATCGGCACCTATGGCGGAGTCGTTCAATTTCAGGGGCCAGCCTAAAGATCCACCACGGAGACACGGAGGGCACTGAGTCAAGAATACCGAGAAAGAATGGACTGCTTTTCTCCGTGTTTTCCTCCGTGTGCTCCGTGCCTCCGTGGTGAATCCTTCAGCGCGCCTCGATGGGCATGCGCCGCAGGCGCTCGATGCGCACGGCCATGGGGGGATGGGTGGAGAAGAGGCTCATGAGGCCGCCGCCGCTGAGGGGGTTCACGATCATCATGTGGGCGGTGGCGGGCTGGGCATCGTGCATGGGCAGCTGCCGGTTGTAGCCCTCCAGCCGTTCCAGGGCCGAGGCCAGCATGTCCGGCCGGCCCGTCAGATGGGCGCTGTACTCGTCGGCCATGTATTCGCGGGAGCGGCTCACGGCCATCTGCAGCATGATGGCGGCCAGGGGCCCCAGGATCATGATGGCGATGCTGGCGATGGGGTTGGAGCGGCCCTCTTCGTCCCGCGCGCCGAAGAAGCCGGCGAAGCGCGACAGGAACATGATGGCCTGGGCGAGCACCGCCGCCAGGCTGCCGATGAGGATGTCGCGATGCTTGACGTGGCCCAGCTCGTGGCCGATCACCGCTTCCAGTTCGGGGCGGCTGAGCACCCGCATGATGCCTTCCGTCACCGCCACCACCGCGTGTTCGGGGTTGCGTCCGGTGGCGAAGGCGTTGGGTGTGTCGTCGGGAATGATGGCGATGCGCGGCATGGGCAGGCCCGCCCGCTGGGCCAGGTTGGCCACGATGGCGTGCAGTTCCGGCGCCTGGGCCTGGGAGACGGGCTGGGCGCCGTAGCTGGCCAGCACGATCTTGTCGGAAAAGAAGTAGCTCACGCCGTTCAGGAGCAGCCCGAGGAGGATCGCCAGCACCATGCCGGACTGGCCCCCGAGCATCCCGCCGATCCACACCAGCAGGCCGGTCATGGCCACGATGATGAGAAGGGTTTTCGTCTGATTCATGCGCCGATCTCCAGCTACCAGGATACGAAAGGCTGCAGTGAAGGTTCAGCCCATCCGGTTCAACCCATCCGTTTGATGACCACGAGGGTCACGTCATCCCGGAATTTGCCGTCCTCCAGGTGCTGGAAGGCCTCCACCAGCAGCGCCTCGAAGAGCTCGTCGGCCCCGGCATCCGGTCGCCGCAACACCACGTCCGCCAGCGGCCCGTCGCCCAGCTCCATGCCCGCGGCGTTTTCCGCCTCGACGAGGCCATCGGTGAAGATCACGAGCACATCGCCCGGATCCATGTGCACCCGCCCCTGAGCGAAGGTGACGCCGGGCAGCAGGCCCACCATGGGCCCCGTGGGCGCCAGCCGCACCACCTCGCGGTTGGCCCTCACGATCAGCGGGGGATTGTGGCCGCCGTTCACGTAGCGGAGGTCACCGTTCAGTGGGTTCAGGCTGCCCGCGAACAGGGTGGTGTAGCGGTTTCCGTCCCGGACGTTGTTCATGCGGCGGTTCACACGGCCCGCCAGGTGGCCCCAGTCCTCCACGCGCCGGTCCGCCATGGCCCGCAGCAGCGCGGAAAGCTGGGTCATCATCAGCGAGGCCGGAAGGCCCTTGCCGGAGATGTCGCCCACGGCCAGGTGCAGGCGATCGCTGCGGCCTTCCTCATGGGTCATCCACAGGTCGTAGAGGTCGCCGCCGACGGCCTGATAGGGCAGGTTGGCCGCCGCGCACTGCCAGCCCTCGGGCTCGGGCAGGGTCTGGGGCAGCAGGCTGCGCTGGATGTTGCGGGCCAGATCCAGATCCTTTTCCATGCGCTCGCCCTGGATGCGGGCCTCCCGCAGTTCGAGGCTGGAGAGCTGGGACGAGGTGAGGTTCAGCAGCGTGTGCAGGAAGACTTCATCGTCGTCCGACAGCTTCCCCACCGCCGGATCGGCGGCATAGGCGAAGCCGTGGCTGTGGGTCTGGTCCACCAGTTCGATGGCGTGGACGAGCCCCCGCGACTGCACCACGTCGTGAAGGGCCTCGCCCTCCAGGATTTCAGGCAGCGTGCCCAGGCCCTTGGCGTGCAGCACCTGGCCCTGGGGATCCACCACCAATAGCCGCATGATACGGAATTCGCCCATGAGCGTGTTGGCCATGAGGCGCACCAGATCCCGCCGCGTCTCCACTTCACCCAGGTTCCGGGTCAGCTCGAAGACCGTATTGAGTCGGGACAGCTGCAGGGCCAGGGACTGGTTCTGGCTGCTCCGCACCGCTTCGGCCCGGCGCCAGGCCAGGAGCGGGGCGCTGATGGAGAGCAGGAGCGGCACGGAATCCGGAAGGGGCTCGGCCCGCAGGACCAGGTGCCCGTACATCTCATCCGCGTACTGCCAGGGCCGCACCTGCCAGCCCTCGCCGGGATGGGTCGGAAAGGCCGGGGCGGCGCCCCGCAGGAAGAGCCACTTCCCCCCGTCCCAGATCCCACCCTGGCGCGCCTTGGCGATGCCCATGGCCGTGATGCCCACCAGGTGGACGAGGTCCTCGTCGCTCCCCTGTTCCGGGAAGGTCTCCAGGAAGTCGATGAGGGGCAGCAGCTCCTGGGCCCCTTCGGGGATCTTCAGGGCCAGCTGGCGGAGGCGGTCGAAGGGATTGTTCGGCATGATCATTGAACCTGGCGGTTCAGCTGATCTTCTTGATCAGGCAGCACTCGTTGCGGCCGGACACCTCGTCCGCCTTGAACTGGACTTCATCCATGAACCGGCTCATGAGCAGCAGCCCCAGGCCGCCCTTCCGCGGATGCTTGATGTATTCCTTGGGATCGGGCAGCACCATCTGGTCGCCGCGGATGCCCCGGCCCGAATGCCAAATGTGGATCTCCAGGGCCTCAGCAGTGAAACGCAGTTCCAGTTCCACGCTGTGCTCGCCCTCGCCGCCGTAGGCGTGGATGATCACGTTGGTCACGGCCTCGTCCACGGCGATGCTCACCTTCGCGGCGGTGGCGTCGTCGAGCCCGGCCACCAGGGAGGCGCGTTTGGCGAGCCCGGTCACGAGGTTCAGATAGCGCGTCTGACTCGGGATCACGAGCCTGAATTGGGATTGGTCCATTTTGGCGGCCACCCTCAATCCTTTCGCTCGGAGGCTGCCGCCAGGGCCTGGTCCTCATCGGTGAAGACCCGGTAGAGCTGGGTGAAGCCGAGCGTGTCGAAGATGGCGAAGACGTTGTCCTGGAGGTTCGACAGCAAGATGTCGCCGCCGTGCTCCCGGACCGTCTCGATCAGCCCCATGATGGCGCCCAGGCCAGCGGAGCTGATGTAGCTGAGGTCCTTGCAATTGATCAGGATGGTGTAGCGGCCCTTCTCCACGAGGTCTTCCAGGCCTTCCTCGAAATCCCGAACGGTGTGGGCATTGATGAAGCCAGCGGGCAAGAGCACCGCCACATCTCCGACTTGCCTTACCGCAATGGAAAGATCCGCCATCAGACGACTCCAAGGAACCTGGGCCATCCTATCGGTTCCCCAGGGTAATTACCAGCCAAGGGCATTCCGCGGGGAATGGGATACCCTTGAGTTCAACCTTTCGGTGAGCCCCTGATGAGCGACCCCCGCCCCGCGGACCAGCCCCAGAACGAAGCGCTCCGGACCCGGTTGGAGACCTGGGTCAATCAGCACAACCAGGCCCTCCTCGAAGAGGTCATGGCCACTTGGCAGAGCGTGCTGGCCCGTTTCCAGCCCGATGATGCCCTGCTCGCCGACCTGCGCGAGGCCGTGCCCGTCCCGGTGTCCGCCGTAGAACCCGCGGCGCCCCTGAGCCTGGAGGAGCTGTCGGATGCCGACGAGGTGCCCCTCAGGCCCGCGGGCGCCGGAGACCAGGACCTGGCGGCCGCCCTGGACCTGCTGGAAGGCGCCACCAGCCAAAGCGACCTGCTCAAGCGTCTGCTGGACGCCCTTTCTCCCCTCGTGGAGCGCAGCGCCCTCTTCATCCTCAAGCAGGGTTTGGCCTCGCTCTATGCCCTCCGGGGCTTCGAAGCCCAGGCGCCCGTCAAGCCCGGCGCCATCGTGCCGCCTCCGGACCTCGAAGCCCTGATCCAGGGTTCGACGCGGACCATTCGCAGCAGAGGGGCCGCCTACACCGCGCTCCTCGCTCCCATCAGCGCCTTCGAAGCCGCAGAGGTGGCGATCTTTCCCCTCCTGCACAAGCGGCGCGTCGTGGCCCTGGTGCTCGTGGACAGCGGCCTGCGCCAGACCCTCGACCACCCCGAGCAGGCCCGTGCCCTCGTGCTCGTCGCCGCGGCCATGCTTGCCTCCCTGGCGGCGGGCAAGGAGGAGGAGCCGCGGCACCATCCCGCTCCGGAGCCGGAACCCGAACCCCATCCCAGCGCACCCACCCAGGTCGTGCCTGAAACCATCGACCCCGCCCCCACGGGCGACCTGGACCCCCGGACCCGCGCCGCCGCCGAGCGCCTGGCCAGAGTGCTCGTGGGAGACGTGGAACTCTACTTCCCGGCCAAGGTCGCCCAGGCCCGAACGAACGGAAATCTCTACCAGCAACTGCGGGATGAGCTCGAGCGAAGCCGGGCCACCTTTGTGGAACGGTTCGGAGAGCCCGTCGAAAATCGTCACCGCATTTTTACCAACACCATCATCCAATTGCTATGCGATGGCGACGTTTCCAAATTGGGAGCCGCTCCCTGGGCCTGAAAGCCTTGCCGGCAAGGATGACAACCGGGCCTGATTCTGGTAGAACCTTGTTCCTTTGGGTACGGACGAGGACGGGCAATGGCAGATCTTGGCAAGAAATTCACATGTTTCCAGTGCGCGGCGAAGTTCTATGACTTCGGAAAGCCGGAGGCCATCTGCCCCAAATGCGGCGCCAACCAAAAGGCCGCACCCGCCAAGCCCAAGGCCGTGAAGAAGGAAAAGAGCGTCCACGTCATCGAGGATGATTTCGCCGCCGAGCCCGAAGCCGAGAACCTGGAAGAGACCTTCAGCGAAAGCGGCGTGGCCATCGAGCGCGGCCGCGGCGAAGGCTTCGATCCCGGCGACCTCCGCATGGACGACTACGACGAGTAGACGACCCCCGCTGAATCGCGAGACCGGCTGCTGCGCAGCGTGATCAGCGAGGATCCGGCGAGCCGTGAGCATAATGTGCGGGTGAGCCCAGCCACCCTCATTCCCCTCATCGACCGCCACACCCATCTCGAGGGATCCCTCGATCCGGCCTGGGTGCGTGCGGCCTCTGAACGCCGGGGCCTGAACCTTCCCGCCAGCCTGGAGACCCTCTGGTCCGGCGAGGCCGTGCCTTTCAGCGGCTTCATCGAGGCCTTCCTCTTCGGCGCGGCCCTGCTGGACAGCCGCGAGGCCGTGCGCGAGGCGACCCTGTCTGTGGCGCGACGCACCCAGCGCGCCGGCGGCACGGGTTTCGACCTCTGGGCCTCGCCCCATTTCCTCGTCGTGCACCGCCAGCAGATCTCTCTGGAAGATTTCTGGCTCGGCGTGGAGGAGGGACTCTCGGAGGCGCGCGCCATGGGCCTTCGCGCCTGCGTCGTGATCGATGCCGTCAACCACTTCGGCCCCAAGCACGGCCACGACGTCCTCAACCTGGTCCTGCCCGGCCTGCCCGCCTTCGTGAAAGGGTTCTCCACCGGCGGATTGGAAGGCTGCCTCTTCCGGGATTGGGCCCCCGTCTTCGACCGGGCCCGGTCCGCGGGCCTGCGCATCGCCGCCCACGCGGGCGAGAACGGCCCAGGTTCGAACGTTCGCGAGGCGATCCTCGAAGGCGGTGTCGAGCGCATCGTCCATGGCATCCGGGCCGACGCGGCCACCCTCGACCTGCTGGCCGAACGGGGCATCCCCGTCGATGTCTGCCCCAGCTCCAACCGCGCCCTCGCCGCCGACGTGGCCCCCCATCCACTCCCGCGGATGCTTGAGGCCGGCGTGCGCTGCGCCCTGGGTACCGACGACCCCGGCGTCATCCCCTGCGACTTGACCTCCGAGGCCCAGGCCGCCCAAGCCCTGGGCTTGGATGAGGCGGCCCTGGCCACCCTTCGGTGGCACGGGGCCGAGGATGCCTGGTGCCTGCAGCCCTGACGGGGCTTCCAGGCGGGCATCCTGCCCGGTCAACCTTGGGGTCGAAGCGCCCGGGCGTTCCAGGTAGACTAGGGGATTCGGTGCGCGCCCATAGCTCAGCTGGATAGAGCATCAGGCTTCGAACCTGAGGGTCGGGCGTTCGAGTCGCTCTGGGCGCACCACCGGTTTTTGACAATTCGGCTTTTGCGAGCGTGGCGGAACTGGTAGACGCACTGGATTTAGGTTCCAGCGGTTCACACCGTGTCGGTTCGAGTCCGACCGTTCGCACCATTTCGCAGGATTGCGAAATAGGACGGAATGGACGCGCCAGCGGCCATTGCCGCCCGAAGGGCGAGGGCACAGGATGTGCCCGAGTCACCACGAAAGCCGAATGATTCTTAGAACTTTCCCTTGCTTCACGGAGCTTCCATGTCCGCCACCCTCCATCACAATTCCCCCACCCGCAAGGCCGTCGAAGTGACGGTGCCCGCCGCCGAGGTGAGCGCCACCTTCAACGACGTGGTGGCGAAGATCGCCCCGAAGGTCCGCATCCCCGGCTTCCGTCCCGGCAAGGCTCCCCGCCCCGTGCTCATGCAGAAGTACGCCCGGGAGATCCAGTCGGACGTGGCCCAGCAGCTGGTGGAGAAGCACTTCTGGAAGGCGGCGCAGGAGACCGGCGCCCAGCCCATCTCCCACCCCTCCATCGAGAAGCTGGATCTGAAGGAAGGCGCCGATGCGGTCTTCCGCGCCCAGTTCGACGTGGCCCCCGAAGTCGTCCTGCCCGACTACAAGGCCATGGTCCTGACCAAGAAGAAGCGCGCCATCGATGAGGCGACCGTCCTCGAGAACCTCGAAGGCCTGCGCCAGCGCGCTACCAGGTACCTGCCCGTCGAGGACGGCGCCGTGGCCACGGGCCTCATCGCCACCTGCGACATCCGCGTGAAGCCCCAGGGCCTCAAGGCTCAGAGCTACCAGGACCAGGTGCTCGAAATCGACGCCACCCGCCCCTTCGACGCCCAGCTCGTGGGCATGAAGGTCGACGAGAAGAAGAGCTTCACCCTCACCCATCCCGAGGATGAGGCCAACAAGGTCCTCGCCGGCAAGACCCTCTCCTACGAGGTCCAGATCAAGGATCTGCGCCAGAAGGAAGTCCCCGCCCTGGGCGACGAGTTCGCCAAGGACATGGGCGCCTACGAGAACCTGGAGGCCCTGAAGGCTGCCGTGGCGAAGGACCTCGAAGAGGCCTCCGAGCGCGACGCCGTGGCCCGCCTGCACGCCAACATGCTCGACACTCTCCTGGATGCGGCGCCCTTCGAGGTGCCCCGCTCCATGGTGGGCCTGCAGCTCGACGACTACTGCCAGGAGTTCGCCCAGCAGGTGGCCCGCCAGGGCATGGATCCCAAGAAGGTGAACTGGCAGGCCTACCGCCAGTACCGCCTGAACGACGCCGAGCGCGCCGTGCGCAGCGGCTACCTGCTGCAGGCCATCGGCAATGTCGAGTCCATCGAAGTCCCCGATGCCGACATCGACACCGAGATCCGCAACTTCATGGCCGAGAACCAGGTTCAGCAGCCCTTCGAAGCCTTCAAGGCCGAGTTGGAGAAGCGCGGCAACACCACCGAGATCAAGGGCCGCCTGCGCACCGACCGCATCTTCGAGCACCTGCTCACCACCGCCAAGGTCACCGAAGAGCTGCTGGACAAGGCCGCCTTCGAGGCCCTGGTCGAGCTGGAGCGCAAGCGCGAGGCCGGGCTTCCCGTGAACCGCTTCGACGCCGGTGGCCTGGAGGGCGGCGACCTGGAGGGCCAGGAGGGCGGTGAGCCCGCCGCCGTGGCGCCCGTGGGCCACGTCCACGGCCCCGACTGTGACCACGATCATGACCACGCGGCCGAAGAGCCCAAGGCCAAGAAGAAGGCCGTGAAGAAGGCCGAGGACACCGAGGAAAAGCCCAAGGAAGAAAAGCCCAAGAAGGCCGCCAAGGCTGAAGCGAAGGCCGAACCCGAGGCCGAAGAGAAGCCCAAGGCCAAGAAGAGTGCCACCGCGAAGAAGTAGTCTGCGTCTGTTCGACGGAGAAGGCGCCGCGAGGCGCCTTCTTGCTATCCTGGTTCACTCAGCCGGAGGGCCCATGCCCAGCAGCTACTATCCCCCCATCGTCATCGAACAGACCCCTCGCGGCGAGCGCAGCTACGACATCTACTCGCGCCTGCTGAAGGACAACATCATCTTCCTGGGTACCGCCATCGACGACAACGTGGCCAACGCCATCGTCGCCCAGATGCTGTTCCTCGAAAGCGAAGACCCGGACAAGGACATCCAGATCTACATCAACAGCCCCGGCGGCAGCGTCACGGCGGGCCTGGCCATCTACGACACGATGCAGTTCGTGAAGAACGACATCGTCACTTACTGCATCGGACAGTGCGCCTCCATGGGCGCCCACCTGCTGTCCGCAGGCACCAAGGGCAAGCGCTTCGCCCTGCCCAACGCGCGCATCATGATCCACCAGCCCAGCGGTGGCGCCCAGGGCCAGGCCACGGAAATCGAGATCACCTTCAAGGAGATCCAGCGCCTGAAGGACAACCTCGCGGCCACCTTCGCCAAGCACACGGGCCAGCCCCTGAAGAAGGTCGTGAAGGATATGGACCGCGACTTCTTCATGAGCGCCGAGGAAGCTCTGGAGTACGGCATCGTCGACAAGGTCCTCTCCGAACGGCCAGCCTGATGAACGCAAGCCTTTCCACCGTTCCCGGCTTCGACCGTCTCTCCCGCATTCCGCTCTACGTGCCGGGCAAACCCATCCAGGAGGTGCAGCGCGAGCTGGGCCTCACCCGCATCGTCAAGCTGGCCTCCAACGAAAATCCCTGGGGCCCCACCGAGGCCGTGAAGGCCCGCGTGGCCTCGGTCATCGCCGGTTCCGAGTTCGAGGGCCTGGGCCTCTACCCGGTCAGTGACGGGTTCTACCTCCGCCAGCGCATCGCCGAGCGGAAGGGCCTGACGGCCGATCGCGTGGTGCTCGGCAACGGCAGCAGCGAGATCCTGGAGATGGTGGCCAAGGCGGCCTTCCTGGACGGCGGCAGCGCCGTCATCCCCAAGCACAGCTTCGCCATCTACGGCATCGCCACCCAGACCGCCGGCGGGCGCGTCATCGAATCCCGCGCCTCGGCCACGGATCTCGATGTGGATGACATCCTGCGCTCCGTCGCGGAGGACACCCGCCTCGTCTACCTGGGCCACCCGAACAACCCCACGGGCATCCGCCTCGAGCGCGCCGCCCTGGAGCGCCTGGTACGCGAGCTGCGCGAGGACATCGTGCTGGTGGTGGATCAGGCCTACGCCGAATACGAGGATCCCGCCGAGTACCCCGACGCCGCCGCCTACCTCGACGAGCGGCCGAATCTGCTGGTGCTCCACACCTTCTCCAAGATCCACGCCCTGGCGGCCCTGCGCATCGGGTACGGACTGGGATCGAAGGAGCTGATGACCTACCTCGATCGGGTGCGCAGCCCCTTCAACACCAACCACCTGGCCCAGGCCGCCGCGGAAGTCGCCGTGCAGGATCTGGCCTTCGAAACGTTCTCCCGCCAGAAGAACACCGAGGCCCGCGCCGCCTTCCGCACCGAAGCCGCCAAGCACCGCTGCCAGATCTCGGGCACGAGCGGCAACTTCATCCTGCTGGAAAGCGCCTTCCCCGCCGCCGAGCTGTTCAAGGAACTGCTTCAGCGCGGCGTGATCGTGCGTCCCATGCAGGGCTACGGTCTGCCCAACCACATCCGCGTCTCCTTCGGAAAACCCGAGGAGATGCAGGCATTCTGGGCCGCCGCCGGCCCCCTGCTCGACGGCGGCTGCTAGTTGGCACCAGTTTCCGAGGAGATCGGCCTCCTGAAGGCCCTGTTGGAACGCGGTGAAAGGGCTGCGTGCCGACAGGGCCTCGAGGCATTGAGAGGCCGCTACAAGCAGGATCCCGGCGCCTTCGAGCCGACCTCCATCGCGGCCCTCAAGGCCCTGGCCTCGGACCTGGAGACGCCGCCGGATCTGGAAGCGGCGCTCAAGGCCACCTTCGGTTACGGCACCTTCCGTCCGGGCCAGCGCACCATCATCGAGGCCGTGCTTTCAGGCCGGGACGTCGTGGGCATCATGCCCACGGGAGCCGGAAAATCGCTCACCTATCAGCTGCCGGCGCGGCTCCTGGGCGGCGTCACGCTGGTGGTGTCGCCCCTCATCGCGCTCATGAAGGATCAGGTGGATGCCCTCACGGAGGCGGGCCTGCGCGCCACCTTCCTGAATTCCAGCCTCAGCGCCGAAGCCCGCCGCGAGCGCATCCGCGCCCTCAAGAACGGCGAGATGGAACTGGTCTACGCCGCGCCGGAGGGGCTCGAACTCTACCTCGCCGACCTGCTGCGCGAGGTGGACCTGCGCCTCATCGCCGTCGACGAGGCCCACTGCATCAGCCACTGGGGGCACGATTTCCGCCCCGCCTACCGCACGATGGCCGGGTTGAAGAAGCGCTTCCCTCAGGTGCCCATCCTCGCCCTCACGGCCACCGCCACGCCCGAGGTCCGCCGCGACATCGCCGCCCAGTTGGAGATGCGCAATCCGGTGGAAGTGCAGGGTTCCTTCTTCCGCTCCAACCTGCGCGTCAGCGCCTACCGCAAGGGCGCCGAGGGCCTGCCCCCGGTGCGAGAGGCCATGCTGCGCCTCGTGCTGGCCCGGCGCGGCGAAAGCGGCATCATCTACTGCCTGTCGCGAAAGGCCGTGGAAGCGACGGCGGCCTTCCTCTCTGGCGAAGGCATTCGGGCCGCGGCCTACCACGCGGGCATGGACGCGCAGGCCCGCTCGGCCGCACAGGAGGCCTTCCAGCGCGATGACGTGGACGTCATCGTGGCCACCGTCGCCTTCGGCATGGGCATCGACAAGAGCAACATCCGCTACGTCATCCACCGCGACATGCCCAAGAGCGTGGAGGGCTGGTACCAGGAGATCGGCCGCGCGGGCCGCGACGGCGCCGAAGCTGACTGCGTCATGTTCTACAGCTGGGGCGACGTGCTCAGCTACGACCGCTTCACCGAGGATCTGGAGACCTCCCTCGCCCAGGCCCAGCAGCGCCAGACCCGCGATCTGTTCCGTCTCGCCGAGGCCCCGCGGTGCCGCCACCAGGCCCTGCTCGCGCATTTCGGCGAGCGGATGGAGGCCTGCGGCACCTCCTGTGACGTCTGCTCCGGCGCCGATCCGCTGGAGGCCGCACCCAAGCCCGGCAAGGCCAAGCGCGGCTCGCCCCGCGGCTCGCGCCCTCCCCTGACCGAAGGCCCCGTGGAGGGCGAAGAGCTGCTCTACCGAGAGCTGAAGGCGCTGCGCAAGCAGCTGGCCGATGCCAAGAGCGTGCCTGCCTACGTGATCTTCAGCGATGCCACCCTGCAGCAGATGGCGCGCTTCAGGCCCGCCACCGAAGCCGAATTCTTAGCCCTGAGCGGCGTCGGTCCGAAAAAGCTTCAGCAGTACGGTGACGCCTTCTTGCACCTGCTGCGCCAGCAGGATCTCTAGGATCACTCGCCGGCTGGACATCTGTCACAACCCGGAATACCCCAGATTGATATCGCTGGAGTTGCCCTCAGAAGGGCCGTGACACAACCTTGCGGGGGCCCTTAGAAGAAATTAGGGTAAGCAAAGGCATTTCCTACTCGGATGTCACCTGTCTTGCCACTTAAGCGATGGAGGTTGTTCATGAGCATCGGAGCCCGGATCAGAGACATGTTCCGGATGGCGTTCCAGTTGGGCAACAACTGGATCAGCCTGGCGGGCACGGCCCTCACCACCAGCTCGGCCTTCGTGTTGGTCTGGTTCTGGTTCATGGAACTCACGAGCCCGCGTCAGGTCCACCCCTACGCCGGCATCATGTTCTTCCTCATCTTCCCCGCGCTCTTCCTGCTGGGCCTGGCGCTGATCCCCGTCGGCATCCTCCGCGTGCGCAAGCAGCGCAAGGCCGCCGGCGAGCCCGTCCTGCCCCTGCAGGCCGTGGATTTCAACCAGCCCAGCGTGCGTCGCCTGCTCACCATCGTCGGCGTGCTCACCTTCATCAACGTGTCCATCCTCGGCACGGCCGGCATCAAGGGCGTGGAGTACATGGACTCCAACCGCTTCTGCGGCCTCACCTGCCACACGGTGATGAGCCCCGAATACACGGCCTTCCTCAATTCGCCCCACTCCCGCGTGGGCTGCGCCCAGTGCCACATCGGCCATGGCGCACCCGCCCTGGTGCGGGCCAAGATCTCCGGTTCGCGTCAGCTCTTCGCGGTGGCCTTCGGCACCTTCTCCCGGCCCATCCCCAGCCCGGTCGAACACCTGCGCCCGGCCCGCGAAACCTGCGAACAGTGCCACTGGCCTCAGAAGTTCACGGACGACAAGCTCATCATCCGCACCAAGTTCGCCGAGGATGAAGCCAACACGGCCTCCACGACCATCCTCCTGCTGAAGATCGGCGGCCACACGCCCAACGGCACCACCGGCATCCACGGCCGCCACCTCGATGCCATGGAGCGCATCAGCTACTTGTCGACGGATCCCCGCCGCCAGGAGATCCCCAAGGTCACCTACCGCGAGGAGAACGGCACGCTGACTGAGTACGTGACCGATGACTTCAAGACGATGCCCAAGGAGAAGCTGGAGAAGGCCAGCATCCGCAATATGGACTGCATCGACTGCCACAACCGCCCCACCCACGCCTTCCAGCTGCCCGACCGCGCCCTCGACAAGGCCATGATGGAAAAGCGGATGGACACCGAGCTGCCCTTCCTCAAGAAGAAGGCCCTCGAGCTCCTGAAGGTGGACTACCCCGATCAGAAGACTGCCGCCGCCAAGATCCCCGTGGCCCTCGCCGAGTTCTATCGCACCAGCTACCCCGAGATCTACAAGCACAAGCGCGCCCAGGTGGACACCGCTGGCGAGGTGGTCAAGGCCATCTACATGCGCAACGTCTTCCCCGAAATGAAGATCACCTGGGGCACGCACCCCAACAACATCGGCCACGAAGAAGCCGTCGGCTGCTTCCGTTGCCACGATGGCGGCCACACCTCCGCCGACGGCCGCACCATCAAGGGCGACTGCGACACCTGCCACACGCTCCTCGCCCAGGACGAGAAGGATCCCAAGATCCTGAAGGAATTCGGAATCAAGCAATAGAGACCCAGTGGATCGGCGGGACGCGGCACTCCAGAATGTAGGAATGACTGCTTCTGTGCTTTCCCTGATTGCCATCGACGGCCCGTCTGGAGTGGGGAAATCCACCACCGCCAGACGGGTCGCCGCACGTCTGGGCTGGCAGTACCTCGACACCGGCGCCATGTACCGCGCCGTCGCCCTCGCGGTGCTGCGTGCCGGGATCTCCCTCGCGGACGCCGCCGCCCTGGAAGGTCTGTTGGCGGGCCTCGACCTCGCCCAGCGTGGCGAGCGGGTGTTCCTCGCGGGAGAAGATGTGAGCGAGGCCATCCGCAGCCAGGAGGTCACGCGGCTGGTCTCTCCCGTGAGCGCCCTGCCCCGCGTGCGCGAGGTGCTGGTGGAGCAGCAGCGCCGCATCGGCGCCAGCGGCGGCTGGGTGGTGGATGGCCGCGACATCGGCACCGTGGTCTTCACCGGAGCCTGCTGCAAGGTCTTCCTCACGGCCAGTCCCGAGGCCCGCGCCCGCCGGCGCTTCCTGGAACTCGAAGCCAAGGGCGGCTCGCCGGTCTTCGACGAGGTATTGCAGGATCAGCAGCACCGCGATGCCGCCGACAGCAGCCGTGCCGTCGCCCCCCTGCGCCAAGCCGAAGACGCCACGGCCCTCGACTCCAGCAACATGAGCCTGGATCAGGTGGTGGACTGGATCGTGGCCAAACATCAGGCCCATGCCTGAGGCAGTCAGGACCAGGCGCGGACCTTGCCATCCCGCGCCTCCAGCAGCTCGGAAATGGTGATGGCGGCGTTGATCAGGCCCACGTGGGTGTAGGCCTGGGGGAAGTTGCCCAAGAGGCGGCCCGTGGCAGGATCGATGTCTTCGGAGAAGAGGCCCACGGGATTGGCGAATCCGCAGATCCGCTCGAAGACCTCGACGGCTTCGTCCAGCCGGCCCGCCAGCGCCAGGGCCTCGGCCCACCAGAAGGAGCAGATGGTGAAGGTGCTGGAGGGGGCGCCGAAATCATCCTCGTTGCGGTACCGCATCATCAGGCCGCCTTCGGTGAGGCGTTCACCGTACTGATCGAGGGTGGAGAGGAAGCGCGGGTCCTTCGGATCGAGCAGGCCCAGAGTCGGCAGCAGTAGCAGGGAGGCATCCGGGAAGGCGCCGTCCAGCGTCTGGGTGAAGAAGCCTGCGCCTGCATTGAATCCGCGCTCGAGGAGCACCTCCTGTTCCCGCGCGGCGATGTTCTCCCAGGCGCTGGCCAGCGAAGCCTCCTGGAAGCGTCCCGCGAGGGCCGCCCCCCGGTGGATCGCCACCCAGCACATGGCCCGGGAGAACGTGTAGTTCCGCAGGAGGCTGCGGAATTCCCAGATGGAGGTGTCGGCCTGGGGCGCGAGGACGATGGCCTCCTCCACCAGGCGGCGCACGAGGGGAAAGAAGCGCAGGTCCTCCTCGCCGTGGACGAGCCGCGGATCCCGCAGCAGCGTCTCGAGGCAGAGCACCAGCTCCCCCATCAGGTCGTGCTGGCGCTGGTCCACGGCGGCGTTCCCGATGCGCACGGGGCCCTGGCCGCCGAAGCCCGACAGGTTCGTGAGGATCTGCTCGGGCGCGGAAGGGTTGCCGTCGATGCCGTAGAGCGGCTGCAGCGGGCCCGCCTCGGCCACGTTGCGCAGGTAGCGCAGGAAGCGCTCGCCCTCGCGCAGATGGCCCAGGCGCCGCAGCGCTTCCACGACGAAGGCGGCGTCGCGCAGCCAGCAGTAGCGGTAGTCCCAGGTCCGCTCCGTGCCCATGGCCTCGGGGATGCTGGTGGTGGCTGCGGCGATGATGGCGCCCGTGTCCTCGTAGGCGTGGAGCTTCAGGCAGAGGGCCGAGCGCAGCACCATGCCGGGCTTGAAGAGCGGCAGCCCGCAGGTCTTGGACCAGCGGTGCCACCCATCCGTCGTGAGTTCGAGTTCGTGCTGGGCCTGCGAAAGCGTCATGGACGGCGCCTGGCCGTAGGACAGGCTCAGGAAGATCGGGCCGTCCAGGGCGAATTCCCGCTTCCCCATCACGTAGCTGATGGGCAGGTTCGTCTGCAGGTAGAGAGGACCGCCCGTGCCCTGCACCTCGAGGCAATCGTGCAGGGCCAGGATCCGCGTGGGACCGCGTCCGTAGTCGAGGCGGGGATCGAAGTCGATGGACAGCCGGACGCGCCCGCCCAGGGGCCGCAGCAGCCGCGTGAGGCGGATGGGGGTCTCCTCGCCCCAGCCCTTGGGCAGGCGAGGCGCGAAATCGATCAGCTCCCAGCTGCCCTCCTCCTGCGTGAACCGCGTGCACAGCACGTTCGTGTTGGGCTCGTAGGCCATCTCCCCGGTCGTCTCTGCGCCCGCCGACAAGATGCGGAAGACGCCGCCGGATTCGGCGTCCAGCAGCCGCGCGAACACCGAAGGCCCATCGAAGCGCGGCAGGCAGAGCCATTCGATGGCGCTGGTGGGACTCACCAGCGCGAGCAGACTGCCGTTGCCGATGAGGCCGTGGTTCAGGAGGGGGATCTCGGGCATGGCATCACGGAGGAATCAAACAAGCGCCTTGCGTGGGATACGTTCCAGCCCCGCGGCCAGGTCCTCGAGGAACCGTCGCACCGCACGCGGGTCCGGCAGGCGCGTCAACGCGCGGCTGGGGCCCTGCCCGACGCGGATCGAAAGCGCCGAAGGCGGAAGGGCCCGGAACAGGTCCTCGTCGGTCCGGTCATCGCCGAGGGCCACGACAAGGGTGCCCTGGGTCGTGAGGGCCTCGTCGACCGCCAGCCCCTTGTGGGCGCCCCGCAGCCGCAGCTCCAGCACCTTCGAGCCTTCCAGCACCTCCAGTCCCTCGCGCTCCGCGAGGGGTCGCAGGGAATCCCGAATGGCCTGGAGGGTCTGGCTGGACACGCCCCTCCGCACCTGGCGGTAGTGCCAGGCGATGGAATGATCCTTCTCCTCCAGCAGCGCCCCCTCGAAGTTGCGCGCCCACCCTTCGAGCACGGTCTTGGCTTCGAGCTTCCACCCAGGACTGTGGTCCATCCGCGCCGTCCAGGGACTGCCCGGCCCGGCCTTCCGCCACAGGCCATGCTCGGCGTGCAGGATGAAGGGACCTCCGCCGAACCAGGCATCCAGCACATCCTTGCCCCGGCCGCTGACCAGGTGCAGTTCGTTCCCTTCGATGCGTGCCAGGCGCTCCAGCAGTGCGAGCAGGTCCGGATCCGGCACCGCCTCCTCCGGCCGTTCGGTGAAGGGCACCAGCGTGCCGTCGTAGTCCAGCAGCAGGGCGATCCGTTCCGTATCAGAAGCATCCTCCAGCAGCGAGGGCAGGAAGGCCTCGTGGGCTGCCATCGGATGCGGCGACGGGCCCTGGGCGTGCAGATCGCGCAGGAAAGCCTCGGCCCACCGGTGCACATCGTGGGTGATGACCCGCTTCCTCAGGGCGCGCATGCGGGCCCTGGCCTGGCCCGGAGGCATGCGCAGGGCCGTATCCAGCGCCTCGGCCATGGCGCCGGTGTCGTAGGGGTTCACGAGAATCGCTTCGCGCAGATCCGCCGAGGCGCCCGCGAATTCGCTGAGGATGAGGATCCCCGAATCATCGCCGCGCGTGGCACAGAACTCCTTGGCCACCAGGTTCATGCCATCCCGCAGCGGCGTCACCAGCATCACGTCCGCGGCCCGGTAGAGGGCCACGAGCTCCTCGAAGGGGATGTTCCGGTGCAGCACGTGGACGGGCACCCGCGAAGGGCTTCCATACAGGCCGTTGATCCGCCCCGTCACTTCGTCCACCTGCTTGCGGTACTGGGCGTAGGCTTCCACGCGCTCCCGCGACGGCACCGAGGCCTGGAGGAAGAGGACGCTGTCCCGCATCTCCGGATGCAGCTCCAGGTACCGCTCCACCGCGAGAAGGCGCTGAGGGATGCCCTTGGTGTAATCGAGTCGGTCCACGCCCAGGATCAGGGTGCGTCCCCCCAGATCCTGGCGGATCTCCTGCACCCGCGCCATGACGGAAGGCGAGGCCGCCGTGGTCGAAAAGGCCTCGGCGTCGATGCCGATGGCGTAGTCGCCGAGGGCGACGTGGTGGCCGTCGTAGTCGAGGCCATCCTCCCGGGATTCGGCCCCCAGGATGCGGCGGGAGGCGTTGACGAAGTGGGCCTGGTAGCCGGGCGTGTGGAAGCCCACGAGATCCGAGGCGAGCACGCCCTGGAGCAGGAGTTCCCGCCAGGGCAGGATGCGGAACACTTCGTAGGCGGGAAAGGGGATGTGGAGAAAGAACCCGATCCGGAGGTCTGGCCGCAGCTCCCGAAGGTATCGCGGCACCAACATGAGCTGATAGTCGTGGATCCACACGGAATCCCCGGGTTCGGCGCGCTCGGCCGCCGCCTCCGCGAAGCGCTGGTTCACGGAGGCATAGGCGTCCCAGTCCTGGTCCGTGTCCAGGCGGACCTTGTCCAGCAGGTAGTGGAACAGGGGCCACAACACGCCGTTGGAAAAGCCCTCGTAGTAGCGCTCCACCTCCTCGGCGGACAACTCCACGGGAATCACACGCTGGGCCTGAAGCTCATCGAGGATGGCCTGGCGCGCCTCCGCGTCGAGGCCTCCCAGATCCCCGGGCCAGCCCACCCAGAGCGTCTCGCCCCGCGCGTGGGTGCCCGCCAGGGCCGTCGCCAGGCCTCCGGAAGAGGGTTTCAGCACCCCCTTGCCTCCTGCGCAGGCGACGGTCCAGGGCACACGGTTCGATACGAGCAGCAACTTGGCCATGATCCACCCCAGGGGAGGCGTTGAGGCTCAAAGTGTAAGGACTCGCATCGGGCCCGCCACCCGGAAGGGGCGGATGGATGAACTTGCTGGGATCTTTTCCAGTGGGCTAGATCCTTCGATGGAGGGGAGCGGCGACATTCTCCGCGTCCACCTCGAACGAAGGTTCAGGCCTGGGTCCCCGACGACCCTGCATGGTGCAGGTTCGGTCAGTAACCTTCGCCTTCGGCGGCGGCCTCCACCTTGCCGCGGTGGAAACGGAAGAGGAACACGAGGTACCCGATCGCGATCGGGAAACCGATGCACCACCACACGAGCCCCGTGCGCAGGCCGTGCTGGCCCACGCTGGCGTTGTAGGCCGTGAGGTCGAAGGCCGGATCCAGGCTCGACTTCAGCATCACCGGGAAGACGTTGGCCGCGGTGGCCGCGAGGATGCCGAGGATGAAGGCGCCCGATCCCAGGAAGGCCATCAGGTGACGCTCCCGCTGCAGGCCCACGAACACGGTGCCGAGGCCACCCAGGAAGATCAGGGTTCCCAGCCAGGCCAGGGGCGCCTTGGCCAGGTTCTGGTAGATGGAGGGATTCGCCACATAGGTGGCCAGGCTGGAGGCCAGCCAAAGCACGATCACAAGGTTCCACAGGGGCCGGGCTAGGCCCAGGGCGCGCGCCTGCACGGGGCCGCCCGTCTTCCAACCGAGGTAGACCGCGCCGTGAGCCGCCATGGTCACCAGCGCGAAGACACCGATGAGCACCGTGTACCAATCCAGGATGCCGGGGTGGGAGCCCAGGCGGAAATCGGTCCAGAGGGCCATGCCGAAGTAGCCGCTGGCATCCACGGGCACGCCCCGCAGCACGTTGCCCAGGGCCGCGCCGAAGAGCACGGGCAACACGAGGCTGGAGGCCGCGAAGGCCGCGTCCCAGAAATGACGCCAGAGGCCGTCCTGCACATGGGAGCGGAATTCGATGGAGATGCCGCGCAGCATCAGGCACCAGACCACCAGCCACATGGCCAGGTAGAAGCCCGAGAAGCCCGAGGCCAGCACCTTGGGGAAGGCGAGGAACAGCGAGCCTCCGCCCGCCAGCAGCCAGACCTCGTTGCCATCCCAGAAGGGGCCGATGGCGCCGAGCACTTCGCGGCGCTCCTCGTTCGTCTTCGCGACGAACAGGTGCAGGATGCCCGCGCCGAAATCAAAGCCGTCCATCACGACATAGATGGCGACCATCACCGAGACAAGCCAGAACCAGAGCATTTCCATGGCGGTCTCCTAGGCGTGGTGGGAAGCGGGGCCGTGGGAGATCTCGCGGCCGATCAGGTAGAGGAAGAGGACGCTCAGCACGACGAAGATGCCCGCGAAGCCCAGCGTGGTGAAGGCCGTGTGGCCCGCGTGCACCGTGGGCGAACCGCCGTGCACGGTGCGGAACACGCCGTAGATGAGCCAGGGCTGGCGGCCGAATTCGGCCACGGCCCAGCCGGCGGTGGTGGCGATGTAGGGGAAGGGGAAGGCGAGCATCAGCACCCAGAGCAGGGGTCGATTCGTGTCCAGGCGTCCCTTCCATAGCAGCAGCACGGCCAGGGCCATCACAGCGATCATGATCGTGCCCAGCCCCGCCATGATGTGGAAGCTGTAGTAGAGCAGTTCGATGTTCTGCGGCCACTGGTCCTCGGGGAATTCCAGCAGGCCCTTCACGTTGCTCGAGAAGGTGCCGTAGGCGATGAAGCTGAGCACCGCCGGCACCTGCACGGGGTTTTCGATCCGGCGCTGGGCCACATTGGGCTGGCCGATGAGCGTGAGGCTGGCGCGCGGGCCGCTTTCGAAGCGGCCTTCCATGGCGGCGAGCGTGACGGGCTGGTGCTTCGCCACGAGCTTGCCCTGCAGGTCGCCCGTGGGGAAGGCCACCAGCACGCTGAAGAGCAGGCCGAGGATGGTGCCGACTCTCAAGTTGAGTTTGGCCTGTTCCGTGTGGATGCCCTTGAGCATCCAGAACGCGCCCACCGCCGCCACGGCGAAGGAGCCCGTCACCACCGCGGCCATCATGTTGTGGGCGTACTGGCCGTGGGCCCAGGGATTGAGCAGGAAGGCCCAGAAGCTCTGGAGCTGCAGCGTGCCGTCGGGCATGACGACGTGGCCCACGGGATGCTGCATGAAGGCGTTGGTGGCCACGATGAAGTAGCCCGACAGCCAGCTGCCGATCCACAGCGCCAGCGCCGCGCCGAAGTGCCCCTTGGGCGACAGCTTCTTCTCGCCCCAGATCAGCAGGCCCAGGAAGCTGCTTTCCAGGAAGAAGGCGAACATGCCTTCCATGCCGAGCGTCTGGCCAATGATGCCGCCGGAAATGCGCGAGAACCGGGCCCAGTTGGTGCCGAACTGGAACTCGAGGGGGATGCCCGTGACCACGCCCACGGCGAAGTTGATCCCGAAGATGCGGATCCAGAAGCGCGCCGCGTCGTTGTAGCGGGCTTCGCCGGTCTTCAGCGCCAGTGCCTTCAGCACGACGATGATGAAGGCGAGGCCCATCGTCAGCTGCGGAAACAGGTAGTGGTACGTGGCCGTGAACCCGAATTGAAGCCGGTGCCAGAAAAGCGGATCACCCATGGTCCCTCCCGATCCCGCCGGCCCGAAGCGGCGAGGCGCCCCATTCTCACATGACCAGGGCCGCAGAAGGGCGCCGGTCCTTCATGTCATCCGCACCTCGGCCTGATGTTCGCGAGACGCATTCACAGGTTGTCAACAGCCTGGCCTTCCTTGGATCACCGGCGCCTTGGATCCGAAGGCGAGGTCCGGCTCAGGGCACCAGGCTCTGGATGCGGCGCCAGGACCCGAGATTGGCCACCTCCTTGAACCCCGCAGTCTTCAGGAGAGCCACTCCCGAACCACTGCGGGCCCCGCTTTCACAGCACATCAACACCGGCCGGCCGCGGTCCAGCTCCCCCATCCTCGCCTCCAGCTGATCCAGGGGGATGTTGATGGCTCTGGGGTGGGATCCTGCCTTGAACTCCGCTTGGGTGCGCACGTCGACGATCTGCGCGCCGCGCGCCAGCAGGCCCTTCACGTCGGCCGCGGAAGCCGAACGGCGGGTCCACAGGAAGAAGCCCACCGCCGCGATGGGGATCAGGTAGATCCAGTATTCCTGCATCAGCGACTCCCCTGCTTCGGGGCGAATGCCTTGTGTGGGATGACTTGCGACATGTGCACTCCAGGGAAACTCAACGCAGATTGGAAAGAAGGGTCCAGGGCCCGAGGTCGTGGGCCTCGTAGCCCCGCCGCATGAGGTACTGCACGGCCTGGGCGCTGCGGGCCCCACTGGCGCAGCAGACCAGCAGGGGGCGGTCCGAGGGAAGGCGTTCCTGGGCGAGGACCGGCAGCAGGTGCAGGGGCAGGTTCAGACTTCCGGGGAGACCGCCCGCCGCGAACTCCAAGGTGGAGCGCACGTCCACCACCAGGCCGCCCCGGTCCAGCAGCGCCCGGACTGCCTCAGGGGAATCGCAGCGCCCCATCCCCTACCTCGCCAGGGCCCAGATGAGGCCCAGCACCGCGCCGTACGTGATGCCGCGCAGGGGCGTGGCCGTCAGCGGGCAGGCGCCCGTGCTGCAGCCCACGAGGCGATGCCAGCCGTAGCCCAGGGCCCCGCCGATGACGAGGCCCAGGGCCAGGCGAAGGGCCGTGCCCTTCACCGCGAGCATCCCACCCCCGCACCCTCGGGCACGCCCAGCTTGCGCAGGATGGAAGACATCAGGCACCAGTTCGTGAGCCCGCTCTGCAGCAGGTTCGCGCCCACGAAGACCGTGAACCAGATCCAGTTCGGGTTGTGGAACTTCGCCAGGGCGAGGCTCAGCAGGATGAAGGATCCCGCGACGGTGTGGACGATGCGATCGACGTTCATGGGTTACTCCTGTTCGGTGAGGGTGGAAGCCTGCCGCTGAAGTTCGGCGGCGTGGCCCCGGCGGGCCACGAGGTAGTAGAGGACGGGCACGGCGATGCGGGAGAGCAGCGTGGCGGCGACCTCGCCCGCCATGAGGCTGATGGCCAGGCCCTGGAAGATGGGATCGGCCAGCATGACGGCGCTGCCCACGAGCACGGCGGCGGCGGTCAGCAGCATGGGGCGGAAGCGCACGACGCCGGCCTCCTCCACGGCGGATTCCAGGCTCATGCCCTCCTTCAGCTTCAGCTCGATGAAATCCACCAGGATGATGCTGTTGCGCACGATGATGCCGGCGCCCGCGATGAAGCCGATCATGCTCGTCGCCGTGAAGAAGGCGCCCATGAGGCCGTGGGCCGGGATGATGCCGATGAGCGAGAGCGGAATCGGCACCAGGATCACCCAGGGGATCTCGAAGCTTTCGAACCAGCCCACCACCAGCACGAAGATCAGTACCAGCACGGCGGCGAAGGCCATGCCCAGATCGCGGAAGACTTCGAGGGTGATGTGCCACTCGCCGTCCCACTTGAGCGACAGCGATTCGGTGTTCTCGGGATGGGCGAGGCCCAGGCGCGGCACGGAAGCCCCCGCCGTGCCCTTCATGGCGTCGATCTTCTTGTTGAGGGCCGCCAGGGCGTAGACCGGGCTTTCGATGCTGCCCGCCAGATCCGAGAACACATAGGTCACGGGCATCAGGTTCTTGTGATGGATGACGGCTTCCTCGATGCCCTCCTTGACGGTCACCAGCTCCCGCACGGGGACGAGGCCGCGGGCCCCAGGCACCGTGAGCTGCAGAAGCTGGTCCAGGTGCTGGCGCTTGGCGGAAGCCAGCTGCACCACCACGGGCACCTGGCTGGAGCCGCGCAGCACGTGGAAGGCGCCGGCCTGCTGACCATAGCCCGCCATGGCCAGGGTCTGAATGACGTGGGCGGGCGCGACACCGTGCAGCGCGGCTTTCTCGCGGTCCAGCACCAGGCTGATCTTGGGGCTGGTGGCGTTCAGCGTGGAATCCACGTCGACGATGCCATCCACGCTACGGAAGGCCCCGAGAACCTCGGTGGACAGGCGGACGCGTTCAGCTTCCGTGGGTCCGTAGACCTCGGCCACGATGGTGTCCATGACCGGCGGTCCAGGCGGGATCTCCACCAGCTTCATGCGCGCCCCGGCGGGTTTCGAAAGCTTCTCCAGCTCGGGGCGCAGCCGCACGACGATGGCGTGGCTCTGCTCCTTGCGGTCCTCCTTGGGCACCAGGTTCACCTGGATATCGACCATCTCCGCGTCCTGACGGAGGAAGCTGTGGCGCACCATGCCCACGAAGGTGAAGGGCGCGGCCTCGCCGGCGTAGACCTGCACGTTCTTGACGGTGGGTTCCTTCAGCAGGCGGCGGGCGATGTCCTGGCCCACGGCGAGGGCATCCTCCCTGGGCGTGCCCGCGGGCAGGTCGAGCTGCACCATGAACTCCGACTTGTTGTCGAAGGGCAGCATCTTCACCTTCACCACACCGAAGCCCACCAGGGACATGGCGCCCAGCAGCAGGGCCACCACGCCGGCGAAGAAGCCCCAGCGCACGGGCGGCCGGGTGAGCAGGGCGTGCATCACCTTGCGGTAGAGCATCGTCATGCGGCTGTCGGGGGCCACCTCGGGGTTCTTGTGGGGCCAGTCGTGCTCGGGCTCCGGCGGCACGGTTTCGGGCGTGGCCGGATGCAGGCCGCTCTCGTCCACCTCGGGCAGGTGGGCCTCCTTCTTGAACACGATGAGGCTGGCCCAGGGGCTGATGACGAAGGCGATGATGAGGCTGAACAGCATGGCCAGGCTGGCGCCGACGGGGATGGGCCGCATGTAGGGGCCCATGAGTCCGCGCACGAAGGCCATGGGCAGGATGGCGGCGATGACGGCGAAGGTGGCGAGGATGGTGGGATTGCCCACCTCGTCGACGGCCTCCACCACCATGCGCGCAAAGCTCTTGCGCTGACCCGGCAGGTGCATGTGCCGGTGGATGTTCTCCACCACCACGATGGCGTCGTCCACCAGGATGCCGATGGAGAAGATGAGCGCGAAGAGCGTCACGCGGTTCAGCGTGTAGCCCAGCAGGTAGGTGATGAGCAGGGTGAGCGCCAAGGTCACGGGCACGGCAACGCCCACCACGACGGCGCTGCGCCAGCCCATGGCCAGGAGGATGAGCGCGATGACGCTGAGGGTGGCGATCATCAGGTGCTCGATCAGCTCGTTGGATTTGTCGCCGGCGGTCTCGCCGTAGTTGCGCGTCACCGTGACCTTGAGATCGCGCGGGATGAGGTTGCCGCGCAGAGCCTCCACCTTGGCCAACACCTGGTCGGCGAGGGCCGTGGCGTTGGTTCCCGCGCGCTTGGAGAGCGTGAGGCTCACGGCCGTTTCGAAGCCCCCACTTCCCGTCGCGGCCCCTGCCCCGCCGAAGAGCACGACGGCGGGTTCGGGCTCGGGCGCGTCCACGATGCTCGCCACGTCCCCCAGGTAGATGGGCCGCTGGTTGCGCACGCCCACCACCAGCCGCTTGAGTTCGGCGGCCTGCATGACGAAGCCCGTGGCCTCCACCTCCGTGCGGCGGCCCTGATTCACCAGCGCGCCCACGGGCAGCTGGGCCTCGGCGGACTGCAGGGCGGGCTGCAGCTCCGCCATGGAGAAGCCCAGCGAGCGCATGCGGTCCGGATCGGGCTCCACGCGCACCATGCGGCGGGCCCCGCCCACTACCTTCACCTGCGCGGTGTTGGGCACGGTGGACAGTTCCTGTCCAAGCACCTCGGCCACCTTGCGCAGCTGGCCCGGCGTCTGGTCCTGCCCATGCAGGGTGAGCACGAGGAAGGGCACGTCGTCGATGGTCTGCAGCTTGACGATGGGCTTCATGGCCCCGGGCGGCAGCAGCTCAGGATGGGCGGCCAGCTCCTGGTGGAGCTTCACGAGGCTGGGCTCCTGGGGTTCGTTCACCTTGAAGCGCACGGTGAGGAGCGCCATGCCCGGCCGGCTCACGCTGTAGAGGTACTCCACGCCGGGAATGCCCCAGAGGCGCTTCTCCAGCGGCGTCGTGACCTGGCTTTCCACCTCCTTGGGGCTCGCGCCGGGGAACGGCACGTAGAGATCCACCATGGGCACGACGATCTGGGGTTCCTCCTCGCGCGGCGTGAGCCACACGGCGAGCAGGCCCAGCATCAGCGAGGCGAGCACCAGCAGCGGTGTCAGCTTGCTGCGGAGGAAGCCCTTGGCGAGCCTTCCGGCCAGCCCGAGACGGGGGTTACTTTCCATGATTCACCCCGCCGGAAATGTCGATGGGCTGGCCGTCCTGGAGGCTGCCGGGCCGATCGATGACGCGATCCTCTGGCTTCAGGCCCGCGCGCACGGGCAGGCTGTCGCCCGCGCCCTCGCCCAGGGAGATCCAGCGCAGTTCGGCGTGGCCGTCCTTGGCCACGAAGACGCCGGTCAGTTCGCCCCGCGTCACGAGGGCGCTGCGCGAGATCCTCAGTCCCTCAGCCTTGACCCCGGGCACGAGGATGCGGGCGAAGGAGCCCTGGCGCAGCCCCTTGGGCGACAGCACCCGGGCCCGCAGGGTGCCCTTGTGACTGAAGGCGTCGCCGCCCGCGGCCAGGGCCGTCACCTGGGCTTCGCCCTTGATTCCTTCCGATTCGAAAGGCACCTTGAGGCCGGCTTTCAGGGCCTTGGCCTCTCCCTCGGACAGGGTCGCCACCAGTTCCTGCTCGCCTTCGCCGACCAGCTCCACCAGGGGCGTGCCAGGCCCGACGAAGTCGCCTTCGTTGACCTTGCGGGACTGGACGATGCCGGAGAAGGGCGCGCGGATCTGCGTGTAGGCCACGTTGGCCTTGAGAGACGCGACCCCCGCCTGGGCCTGGGCCAGCTGGGCCTGGGCCCCTTCCAGCTCGGAGGGCGTGGCGGCCTTCTGCTCGAAGAGCGCCTGGATGCGGCGGTGGTGGGCCTGCACGGTGGCCAGACCCGTTTCGGCGGCCTTCAGTTGGGCCTGGAGATCCTCGTCACCGAGGGCCATCATCAGTGCGCCGGCAGCCACGCGTTGGCCCTCCTGCACGTGCACCCGCTTGACCTGCGCGGCCATGCGCGTGGACAGGGTGGCCGTGCGGGTGGACTGCAGCGTGGCGGCCACCCAGGTGCCGCCTTCGGCCGCGGCGCCCGCCACGAGGGACACGGCGACTCTGGGCAGTTCCTTGGCCTCGGAATGGGCCTCCTTGTGGCCGCAGGCCAGAGTGATCAAGGACAGGGCCGTCAGGACGAGAACGACGGTCGGTTTCATGGATGGACTCCTTCGATGGGGGCGCCGGTGGCCAGATCCAGGGCCGCCCGGTTCGTGCGCAGGTCATAGAGGCTTTGCAGCAGCAGGTTGCGGGCGCCCTGGAGGGCGGCTTCCGCATCGAGCACATCGGTGAGGGGCGTGAGGCCTTCGCGGTGGCGCGCTTCCCGCAGACGCTTGGAGGTCTCGGCGGCGAGCAGGGATTCCTTCGCCGCGGCGCAGCGGGCCTGGGCAGCCGCCACCGCCTCCTTGGCGGCGCGCACCTCGTGATCGGCCTGCTGCTGCTTGAAGGACAGCATCTCCTTCGCGGCATTGGCCTGGGCGCGGGCGGCGTTGGCCTTGGCGCGGTCGGGCCCCGAGAACACCTTCCAGGAGAGACCCACGGCGGCCCAGGACCAGTTGCCCTTGTCGGACCAGGAATGGTGCAGCGTGCCCGCGCCCAGCTCCAGTCCCACGGAAGGCAGCAGGTTGCCGCTGGCGGCCTTGGCGCCTTCCGTCGCGGCGCGGGCCTGAAGGTCCGCGGACACCAGGTCGGCCCGGCGGACGGGTGCGCCCGGAGTGGTCGCCTCCTGAACGTCCAGCGCGGTAGCCAACGGTCCCTCCACGGGGCCGCCGCCCGTCAGCAGGCCCAGACCGGAACGGGCCGTGTGCACCTGGCGCAGCACTTCGGCCTTTTGGGCGTCCACCTGGGCATGCACGGCCTTCAGCCGCTGCAGCTCGGATTCGAGCATGAGTCCCTGGGCCACCCGGGCGCCGACGAAATCTTCCATGCCCTGGACCCAGGCGCGGGTGTCGTCCACCCAGGCGAGCGCCTGCTCGGCCACCTGGATGCCGAAGTAGGCCTCGACCACGGCACGCGCCGTCTCCTGCTTGCGATGCTCCTGGCTGGCCTGTTCGGCCTCGGCCATGAATTCGCCGGCCCGGCGGGCGGCGGTGATGCGGCCCCCGGCGTAGAGCGGCTGCTGCACCACCGCGGAGCCGCCGTAGGCGCCGATGGGATCGGGATGGTTCAGCACCAGGGGATTGAAGTCCGCCGCGCCGATCCGCGCCTGGTTCAGCTTCATGCCGAAGGCCATCATGGGTTCGTTGGTCCGCATCCCCTGGGCGTTCAGCGTGAAGCTGGGCAGGCGCAGGGCTCGGGCGGATTCGGCCTCGGCCTGGCGGCCCTCCACCAGGGCCTGGCCGGCGCGAAGGCCCGCCTGATCGGTCCAGGCCCGGCGGATGGCGCGCTCGACGGTCAGCGGTTCCTGGGCGCCGAGGCCAAGCCCCATCCCCAGCCCCGCGACCAATAGCGCTGTGAGTCTTTTAATACTCATAAAGGAATACTCCAGAACAAAAAAAGGGCCGGGGCCCCTTACTTCAAAGCCTTGTACGTGATGCGGGCGCGGTCGCTGACGTGGCCGCAGACCAGATCGCACAGCTCTCCCACCAGGGGCATGACGGGGCTGAAGTAGACCGCGTTGCCTTCGGGCTCGCGGCTCACGAGGCCCACGCGCACCAGGCAGGCCAGGTGCTTCGAGGCGTTGGCCTGGGAGAGCCCCGAGGCCTCGGCGACGGCCCCCTGGCTGAGGGGCGTCTTGGAATCCAGCAGGGAGCGCAGGATCTTCAGGCGGGACGTGTCCCCCAGGGCGCTGAAGAGGCCGCTCACTTCATCGATCATGGGATTGCTGAGCTGGTGGTTCACGGTCAAAACTCCATGCACATATGATTATCTGGATTTTGACCCTGTCAAGGGAAAATCACCGTCCGATGGCAACTGTATACCTGTCGAGGCATCCAGCCAGCCAACTTCCGTCAAATCCTCCCATTTCAGGGTGAATCGAGCCGGGGCCCTGCCCGTGGCCCCGGATTTGCTAGGCTGGTCTGGGAGCGACCCGTGGACGACCTGGACCTGCGCGCGGCCAAGATCCGCCTTCTCTGCACCGACATCGACGGCGTGCTCACCACGGGCGCCCTCCACTATGGCGCCGTGCCCGGCAACGCCAAGTCCTTCCATGTGCGGGACGGCGCGGCCATCAAGTGGCTGCAGCGGTCCGGCATCCCCGTGGCTTTCATTTCCGGCCTGGCTTCGGAGGCCACCCTGAACCGCGCCAAGGATCTGGGCGTCGAGGACTGCTTCGCGGGGCACCTGGCGAAGAAACCCGTGCTCGATCAGCTCTGCGCCAAATACGGCCTGACCTATGACCAGATCGCCCACCTGGGCGACGACCTGCCCGACCTGCCCCTGCTGCGCCGGGTGGGTCTGGCCTGCTGTCCCTCCGACGCCGTGCCCGAAGTGCAGGCCGCCTGCCACTGGGTAACCCAGATCCCCGGCGGCCACGGCCTGCTGCGCGCCGTCGCCGAGCGCATCCTCAAGGCCCAGGGACGCTGGGCCGACATCCTGGCCACCTACGAGGTTTGACATGAAGCGCGCGGCCCTACTGATCGCCCTCTCCCTACCCCTCGTCGCCCAGGACCAAGAGTCCTACATCGGGTTTCGCGCCCACGCCCTGGTGCCCATGGGCGACCTGATCGACCTGACCAACCGCCAGATCGGCATCGGCGCGGCGGTCTTCGTCAGCCTGCCCGTCAACGGCGGCCTGGTGCTGCGTCCCCTCATCGGCTTCCAGTACATCCCCAAGGGCGACACCCTCGGCCTCAGCGGCACCAAGACGACGGTGGGTTCCGTGGACTTCATGATGGACGGCCTCTGGTACCCCAGCGAGGATCCCGAGCGCGGGGCCTACCTCATCGCCTCCATCGGCGGCCACCAGTGGCACGTGGCTTCGGTGGGCACCTCGCCCTCCACCATCAACGCCACCCGCCTGGGCGTGAACGGCGGCCTGGGCTACCAGATCTCGCCGCGGCTGGCCTTCGAAGCGCGGGGCTTCTGGAGCCCCATCGACAAGACGCTCACGGCCACGGGCCTGACCCTCGGCGCCACGCTGCGGTTCTGAGCCCCGTCTACTTCCGAAGCTTGGCCCCAGAACGCACGACCTTCTCCACCTCTTCCGCCTTGCGGGGCAGACGGGCGCTCAGGTTGCGGCAGCCCTCGGGCGTCACGAGGATCACGTCCTCGATGCGGATGCCGATGCCCTGCCATTTCGCGTCAACGCCCTCCATGCCCTTGGGGATGTAGATGCCCGGCTCCATGGTGAGCACCATGCCGGCCTCCAGCGGCCGCATGCCGCCGTGCCGGTGGAACTCCGACGGCGCGCCGTAGCTGCCGACATCGTGCACATCCAGGCCCAGGTAGTGGCTGATGCCGTGCGGGAGGAACTTGTTCCAGTCGCCCCGCTTGAAGGCCGCCTCCTTCTCCCCCTTGATGAGACCGAGGTCCACGAGCCCGTCGCTGACGACGCGGGCGGCCGCCCTTATGCTCGCCTCGTGCAGGCGGCCGGGCCGCACCTCCTGGAGCCCCGCCTCCTGGGCCTTCAGCACCAGGTCGTAGAGGGCTCGCTGCTCGGGGCTGAAGGTGCCGCTGGCGGGCCAGGTGCGCGTGATATCCGAGGTGTAGTAGCCCACCTCGCCGCTGGCATCCATGAGGATGAGCGAGCCGGGCAGGATGGGCTGATCGTTGAAGGGGTAGTGCAGCACGCAGCCGTTGCTGCCCGCCCCGGCGATGGTCTCGTAGGCGAGGAAGCGCGCGCCCAGGGCGCGCACGGTGCCTTCCAGGGCCGCCGCCACCTGCCCTTCGTTGGTGAAAGATGCGCTGCCCCGCATGGCGGCCAGGTGCCCTTCGATGCTCACGTCCACGGCGTGCTGGATCATGTCGATTTCGCAGGGCTGCTTGATCAGCCGCATCTCGGCGACGATGGGACGGCCGTCCACCAGGCTTTTTTCGTAATCGCCCTTCCAGGTGGCGGCGCCTTTTGGATAGGCCACGTCGAGCACCTTGGTGCGGAAGGTCTCGTCGAAATTGTCGATGAGGACGATGCGCTTGGCCTTCGCCAGGGCCTCGTTCAGCGTCTTCTCCGCGGCGGGGAACACCGCCGCCTCATCGGCTCCCCTCGCCTTGGCGCCCTCCACGCCGAGGCGCGGCCCGTCGTAGATCTCGCGGCGGGGATCGCTGGCCTGCACGAGCAGCGTGTACGTGCCCTTGTCCGCGTCCAGCAGGGCCACGGCGTGCTCCTCTTCCACGCCCGTGAGGTAGTAGAAGTCCGAGTCCTGCCGGTAGAGGTGCTCGCCGTCGCCGGAACTGGGCTGGAGCGGCATGGACTTCACCACCACCAGGCTGCCTGGCCCCATGGCCTTGGCCCGCGCCATGAGCCTGGCCCGGTTGCCCGCGAAGAAGGCCTTCGGGAGCCGCACACCGTGGTAGGCCAGTGGTGCCTGGGCCGCAAGGACGGGCGCGAAGGTCGACACGAGGGCCGGCAGAAGGAACAGGGCAGAACGGCAGCGCGGCATGCGGGCTCCAGGGGTGGAACCACTCTGCCATAGGCCCCCCGCAAGGCGGGCTTGGGTGTTTTTCCACCCGTGCCGAACCTGCTGAAGCAGGGGTGGTTGCAAGCCCATTTGTGAATATAAATAAAGAAATTCATAAACTTCCAAAAATCGGGTCCATGCTGTCAACAGGGCCTGAATCCGATTGAACCGGAGACCCGAAAAGGGACACCATGTCCAACGACAAGAAACCCAAGAAGGCCAAACCACCCATCGTGCACGGCGCCACCCACCGGGGCGCGGAGCTGTCCAGCCGGCTGACCGAATCCGTGAAACCGTCCCCGCTGTCCCCCACCAAAAAGAAGAAATAGGCGCCGATCTTCCAAACCCATTCATCACCCATTCCCGCGCCTTCATCCGATAATCCCGGTCATGACGGCTGAATCGAGGGTGCCCCCTTGGGTGATGTTTGCGGTGTTCGGAAGCGCGAGCATCCTCCTCCTGGTTCCGTCCGCCCTTCCACCGGCGGTGCGGGTGGGCGTCCCCACGCTCATCTACCTCGTCCTGCTGCCTTATACCGGACTTGAGGCCTTCCGCAGGGCAAGGCGGGAACCCCTGAACCGGTGGGGCTGGATCCTGGTCGGGTGCTTCTTCCTGATGGTGTCCTTCGCCCTCGCCACGGCCCTGCGCCAGCAGTTCGTCCAGGGTTTCTTCATCCACCACCCTCCGCTGTCGCAGCTTTCCGGGTGGACGCTGTCCATCCTTCCCGTGGCCGCCTCCCTCGTCGGCTTCCGCAGCCAGCGTCCCCGCGAGCCCGGCCGCCGGGGGGGAGCCCTTCTCGACGGCATCATCTTCGCGACCGCCCTCTACCTCATGTTCTGGATGTGGGTCGTGAAGCCGCTCCTGCCCGTGGCGGGAGACCCCCAGACGCAGCTGCTGCTCCAGGCCTTCTTCCTGCTCATCGCCTGCAGCCTGGGCCTGGCCTGCCACGCCCTCATCGCGCGCCAGCTCAGCCTCGACAGTCCCGTGGGGATCCTCGCGCTCGCCCTCGGCTACTTCGCTCTGACCGTGCCCTTCTGGGCTTACGCCATCCTCGGCGGCACCTTCCACATCTACCACCCCTCCCGAGTCATCGGCGTGCCCTTCTGGGCCATGCTCTGGTGGGCGACCCAGGCGCCCTGGTCGACGCGTCCTTCCACCTCGGCCCACCGCATCCTTCTGTTGCTGCTGCCCTACCTGCCCGTGGTCCTGGCCTTCGGCGGGGCCCTGGCCACCTACCTGCCCGCGGGTGCCCACCGGGACGGCATGGGCCTCGGGCTGCTCATCGGCCTCGCCCTCCTCGTGCTGCTGCGCCAGGGGCTCCTGCTGTGGGACTACGTCGAGATCAACCGCCACCTCGAATCCAAGGTGGAGATCCGCACCCGGGAGTTGGCGGAGACACAGTCCCTCGTCCTGCGGACCCAGCGCATGAACCTGCTGGCGACGATGGGTGCGGGCCTGGCCCACGATCTCAACAACCTGCTCACGGCGGCCCTGGGCTACCTGGGCCTGGCGGCGGAAGTGCACCCTGGCCGCTCCGAGCAGGATCTCGGCCGGCTCGAAACCGCGCTGGTCCGCGCGGGGGAACTGACCCAACGCATGATGGCCACCGGGCGCCCGGAAGGCCCGGGACTCAGCATCCTCGACCTCACGGCCCACATCTGCGGGCTCGAACCGGTGCTCCGCGCCCTCATCCCCAAGAGCCTCGGGCTCATCGTCGTCGTGCCGGACCATCCGCTCCTGGTGCGGGCCCAGGGCACGCTCATCGATCAGATCGTGGTGAACCTCGTGGGCAACGCGAAGGATGCGACGCCGCCCGGGGGAAGCATCACCGTCCGGCTTGGCAGCGAAGGCCCTGGCGCCGTGCTGGAGGTCGAGGACACGGGAAGCGGCATGCCCCCCCAGGTGCTGGCCCACCTGTTCGAGGCCTTCTTCACCACCAAGGAGGCCGGCAAGGGCACGGGCCTCGGCCTGGGCTCCGTGAAGGCCGTGGTGGACGACCTGGGCGGCCGCATCCAGGTGCATACCGAAGTGGGGCGGGGCTCCCGCTTCCGTATCGAGTTCCCGCCCCCGCATTGGGATGCGCCCGAAGCCGAGGCCTTCCCCGTCAATTGACCTTGGGCAGCATCAGCTCGCGGATGACCTTCACCGGGGCGCTGCCATAGCTCAGGAACTGCTCGTGGAAGCGCTTGAGGTCGAAGTCGCGGCCCTGCTGCGCCTTGAGCCGCTCGCGCAGGTCATAGATGGCGGAGTAGCCCGCGAAGTAGCTGGAGAGCTGGACCGACGTGACCTGGGCCCGGTGCCACTTCTCCCGGGCTTCGCTGTCCTGCTGGAAGGCCTCGCGCGTGAGCAGGCGCATGGCCTGGGCCTCGCCCATCCCCTCGACGTGGACGCCGTAATCCAGGATCGCGTTGCAGACCACCCGCAGGTTCCACTTGGAATACATGAGCCACATCTCGGGCGTGTTTCCGCCGTAGCCGGATTCCAGCATCATGCGCTCGGCGTAGACGGCCCAGCCTTCCACCATGGCGCCGTTGCCGAAGACGGCCTTCACGAGGCTGGGCGACTGGTTGGCGTGGAGCAGCTGCACGTAGTGCCCGGGAATAGCTTCGTGGATGTTCAGCACCTGGAGGATGTACTCGTTGTACTCCCGCAGGTAGCTCTCCTTTTGGGCCGCCGTGCCCTCCAGCGGCGTGACGTTGTAGTAGGTGTTGGCCTTGGGATCGTAGGGCCCGGGCGCGCTCACGCTGGCGCCGGCAACGCCGCGCATGTATTCGGGCGTCTCTCGCACGACCAGGGGCCTGGTCGGATCCTGGTTCACGAGGTCATGCTCACGCACCCAGCTTTCCAGCAGGGGGATCTGCCGCTTCACTTCGGCCACGAAGCCTTCGGCGGAAACGTGTGTCTGCGAGAGCCGCTCCACCATGCGGCCGATCAGGTCCAGACGGTCGGCGGGCGCGGGCTCGGTGCCGAAGTATTTGGGCCAGAGCTGGAGGGCCAGCTCCGCCATGCGGCCATGCAGCTTTTCCTTTTCCGCCAGGGCGCGACGGTGCAGCTCTTCGGCCGTGCAGCCCGCCTGGATCGAATACTCGAACGACGTCTCGAAGAGCTTCTTGCCGATGCGGAAGCTGCGCCATCCCGAAGCCCGCAGCCTCATTTCGAGGCCCTCAAGATGCGTGATGTAGTCCTGGATGGCCGCCTGGGCCCTGGCCGCATCGGCCTTCAGGCGGGCCTTCTCGGCGCTCGTCAGTGTGGAGCCCTCCACCTGCTTGAGGAAGTCCGCGCCGAAGACGCCCAGGGCGCCCTTGTTCTGGAGGATGGCCAGCTGGGTGTGCTCCAGCGTGGGATCTTTGAGGGCCGCCTTGGCCGCGGCGTAGTAGGCGGGAACGCGGGGCAGGCGCTTTCCCACCACCCGCAGCCGCGCGTCCAGCGGGGCGTACTCCGTGCCCAGCAGCAGCCCGAAGGTGCCCGCGACGTTGTAGCTCGAGGGGTCCCACTGATGGCCCCTGAAGACCGTCGCCGCCCAGCGCTCGGATTCGAGTTCATTGCGGATCAGGCGGAGGTCCACCCGGTCCTGCACGTCCAGACTCGCCTCATCGAAGGCCTTCGCCTTGCGCAGCCAGAGGTCACCGAAACCGAGGCTGCGGCGGCGTTCCGCCGCATCGGGAACCGGCAGCCGGTCCGCGTACTTGTAATACCCCACCGCCACGGCGCTTTCAGGATTCTGCTTCCAGTAGGCCTCGATGAACTCGCTCTTGAACCGCGCGAAGGCGGCCTTGGCGGGCGCCATCGCAGGCGTTCCGGCGGGCGCGGTGGAGGCCACGACCAGCAGGGCGGGAACCAGCAGGAATTGTCGAGTCATCGGAGGGTCCTTTTCATCGTGCGTCGAACCTGGCGGGCGTGGCCGAGCCTGCAAAGCCCACAGGAGGATCAAGGCAGGAATGAAACCACTCTGCCACACGGAGCCCGCACCCGGGACACCTCAGCCCCGGGCCACTTCCTCCAGGTGGTCCCGCAGGCTTTGGATGGAGAAAGGCTTGGGCAGCAGGGTGATGAGGGGATAGGCCTTGACCAGCGCCTGGGCGGACTGGTCCGCCCGGCCGGTGGAAAGCAGGATCGGCACGTTTGGAAGCAGATCCCGGAGGCGGGGCAAGGTGCCGTGGCCGCCGAGCCCCGGCATGTTCAGGTCGAGGATCACCACATCCGGCTCGTACCCGCCTTCGATCCGGTCCAGGGCCATCTCCCCGCTTCCGGCCGTCACAACGATGTGGCCCAGCGACTGGAGGACGTGCTCGACGGAGCCCAGCACCAGCTCGTCATCGTCCACCAGGAGCACCTGGAGGGCCCTGCGACCGGCCTCGGCCCGGGAATCTCCCTCCGCTTGCCCGGGTCGGCATTCGGAATCGCAGGCCGGAAAACGGAGGGTCACGCGGGTGCCCAGGCCCAGGTGGCTATCGAGCGCCACCTCGCCATGGTGGGCCTTCACGGTGCTGTAGACCATGGACAGGCCCAGACCGGTGCCCTTGCCGATCTCCTTCGTCGTGAAGAAGGGCTCCATGGCCTTGTCCAGCACCTCCTTGGGCATCCCCGAGCCCGTGTCCTCGACGCTGACCTCGATCCTGTCCCGCCCGAGGTTCCGAGTCCGGAGGGTGAGGGTGCCCCGATCGGGCATGGCGTCCACGGCATTGACGCAAAGGTTCATGAGGACCTGGGTCAGGGCGCCGGCATCCCCGAGCATGGGCTTCAGGTCGGGATCCAGGTCCATCTCCAACCGGATCTTGGAGAGGGTGGTCCGCTCCAGGAGTTCCGTCTCCTCGCGGATGATCTGGTTCAGGTTCACTTCCCGCTGCTCGGCCGGGCTCTGGCGCGCGAAGCTGAGGAGGGACTTGACCATCTTCCCGCCCCGCTCGGCGGCCCGGGTGATGATCTCGAAGGCCCGGTGGGTATCACTGTCAGAGGGCTGGGCTTCCTGGTTGGCCGAGGCGATGCCGAGGATGGCCCCCAGGACATTGTTCATGTCGTGGGCGATGCCGCCCGCCAGGTTGCCCAGGCTCTCCATCTTCCGGGCCTGCTGCAGCTGGATTTCCAGCTGGACCTTCTGCTCCTGCTCGAGGCGCATGGCCCTCTCGGCCTCTTCGCGGGAGGCGGTCTCGCGCTTCAGCCGGAGGTAGAGCCGCGAAAAGATCAGGGTGGCGCTGGCGAGGAGGAGGCCCACGCCCAGCAGCACCGCCGTGGCCACCGCGAGCCTGCGGTTGATCTGCCGCGCACCTGCCTCGGGTTCGTAGAGGACCTTGTCCAGATCGAAGCCCTTGGGCAGGAGGCCCAGTTCGGCGTAGGTGTCGCGGATGTGCTGCCAGCGCCCGCGGTACATGTAGCCCATGTCCACGAGGCTCGGCTGGAGGAGCATGTTCATCTTCTGGGCTTCGTAGAGGAGATACTCGCGGCCACGGCCCTTCCCGTAGCGCGCGAGGATCAGGTCCGTGATCTCCTCCGGGTGCTGCATGGCGTACTTCCAGCCCTTCAGGCTCGCTTCCCGGAAGGCCTTGACCCGCTCAGGATGGGCCTTCAGTTCCCCGTCGGAGGTAAAGAGGTTGTCGCCGTAGAAATCGATGCCGCCCATGCGGGGCGTGAAGACCAGGTAGGGGAAGCGCACCTTGTCGAAGAAATACGGCTCATCCGTGAGGTAGGCGCTGATGCAATCGACCTTTCCCTCGATCAGATCCTCGGGGTTGAAGGTGTGCGGCAGCAGGGTCACGGAGCTTTCCGACACCCCCTCCTTGCGCATGTAGGCGAAGAGCTCGTCGGACTGCTTCTCGATCATCAGGCGCTTGCCGGGCAGATCCTGGACCGAGCCGATGCCGGCCCCGGTGCGGGCGACGAGGATGACCGGGGAGTGCTGGAAGATCGCCGCCAGGATCACGACGGGCCGGCCCTGATTCCGGGCGAGCAGGAGCGCGCTGGTGCCCACCCCGAACTGGGCACGGCCGCTCACCACTTCCTGCACCACGTCGATGCCGGGCTGGCCTTCGTGGATCTCCAACTCGAGGCCGGCCTCGCGGTAGTAGCCCTGCTGCTGGGCGGCGTAGTAGCCCGCAAACTGGAACTGGTGGTGCCACTTCAGCTGGAGGGTGACCCGTTCCGGCGGCGCCTGGGCCGGAGCCGGCACGGGGATCGCCATCCCCAGCAGGAGCCACAGGATGCCTTGGAGGAGTGGACGCACAGGAACCTTGGGGCGAAGCCCGGAAGCCTTCCGATACCCATCTCTTCGGATCCCGGGCGGGGGGGCCCTGAGTTTTCAACCCGGGGCCCCCGAAGTTCCCGTCCTCACTTCTTGGTGTCGAAGGCTAGGTTGCGCACCATGTCCTCGGTCTTCCAGGGGGCGGCGCCGCCGCCCAGGTACTTCTGGAACCATTCGAGGTGGGCGTTGTAGTAGACGGGCATGGACTTCAGGTTGTCGGGCCAGTGACCGTCGTTCTTGAAGACGATGAGGCGGCTGGGCACGCCCATCTCCTGCAGGCCCGTGAAGAACTGCAGGCTTTGCGTGTAGGGCACGCGGTAGTCGCGCTCGCCCGTGATGACGAGGCAGGGCGTCTTGAAGGCCTTCACGTGGCTGCTGGGGTTCATGCGGTCGTAGGCGGTCGCCTTATCCCAGGGCGTGCCCGTGAGGTCGTGCTCGGGGAACCAGAGCTCCTCGGTGGCGCCGTGCATGGAGCGCAGGTCGTAGACGCCCATCATGGCGCCCAGGGCCTTGAAGCGGGTCGTGTGGCCCTCCAGCCACATCATGGCGTAGCCGCCCCAGCTCCAGCCCATGGCGCCCATGCGGTCCTTGTCCACGTAGGGCAGCGAAGCCAGGTGGTCGGTCACCTTCTCGATGTCCTGTTGAACCTTGCCGTCCCAGTCGCCGCTGATGGCGTCCGTGAAGGCCTGGCCGTAGCCCGTGGAGCCGTGCGGATTCGGGAAGGCCACGATGTAGCCCGCGCCGGGGTAGACCTGCCAGTCGCCGCGCAGGGTGTCGGACCACATCATCTGCGGGCCGCCGTGCACGTTCAGGATCAGGGGATATTTCTTGGCGGGGTCGAAGCCGTGGGGCTTCACGAGGAAGACGTGGATGTCCTTGCCATCGGCACCCTTCACCCACTGCTCCTCGGCGGGACGGATGTCGACTTCCTCGGCCACGGCCTGGTTGAAGCCCGTCAGCCGCTTCAGTTCCTTGGTGTCGAAGCCGTAGCGCCAGATCTCGGCCGGTTCGCCCACGCGGGTCTTGGTGAGGTAGACGGCCTTCTGATCGGGACTCACCTGGAATTCGCGGATGCTCTGGCCCTCAAGCATGCGCGTGGTCTTGCCCGTGGCGACCTCCAGGCGGAAGAGCGGCCAGCGGCCCTTCTCCTGCACGGTGAACCAGATCGCCTTGCCGTCGGCGGACCACTGGAAGCTGTCCACCCAGTTGTCGATGGCCTCGGTGAGCACCTTGCGGGTCTTCGTCTGGCGATCGTAGAGGGCGAGGCGGAAGCGGTCGGATTCGTGGCCGGGCTTGGTCTGGAAGCGGTAGGCGATGAAGCGGCCATCGGGCGAGTACTTGGGATCCTGATCCGCGGCCGGGTTGTCGCCGGTGATGCGCCGGGGCGTGCGGTCGCCTTCCAGCGAGATGAGGAAGAGATCCTGGTTGGTGCTGCGGGCGGGCACGGGATCCGCGTTCGTCGTGACGCAGACCTCCTTGCCGTCGGGGCTCAGGTCCCAGCTCTGCCAGAAGGCGGGGTAGTCCTGCTTGCCCGTCGTGATGGCTTCGACCTTGCCGTCGAAGCTGGCGTTGAAGAGGTGGGTGTACTGGAAGTCGCGCCACTCGGTCCAGTGGCGGTAGAGCAGCGAATCCGCTAGGTGGGCCTGCACCGGGCCGTTGTCCAGCTTGTCGCTCAGGCTCTTCTGCTTGGCCCCGTCCGCCATCGCCTCGGGGAACACCGAGGCCTCGAAGACCACCCGGTTCGAGCCCGGCATGAGCTTCGGTGCGCCGACGCCCGCCTCGAAGGAGGTGAGCTTGCGGGCCTCGCCGCCGGCGGCGTCCAGGGCCCAGAGCTGGCTTCCGTCCGTGCGGCTCGACAGGAAGTAGAGCGTCTTGCCATCCTTCGACCACTGGGGCGCCGTGTCCGACTTGCCCGAATAGGTGAGCTGCTTCGTCTGGCCCGTGGCCACGTCCAGCACCCAGATCTGCGTGTTGCGCGTGGCGGCCTTCAGATCCTGGCTGGAGACCTCGAAGGCCAGCTTCGAACCCTCGGGATTGAGCGCCAGGTGCTGCACGCCTTTCAGCCGGTAGAGGTCCTCGATGGTGAAGGCCCGTTTCTCCGCCGCGGCCGCGGGCAGGGCGACGATGAGGGCTGGAACGAGGAATCGATGGAGCAGGGACACGGAAGCCTCCGAACGCGAGGCATCAGAATCGCATGGGAAGGGGCCGGCCACCACCCGGGGAAACCCCGGTTCGGCCTTGCTATCCTGGGCCATGCTGAATCCCGACCTTTCCGACATCCCCCGCGGTCGCGGGATTTTCTGCAACCGCACCTTGAACATGCGGTCGGTCCGGGCCATCGGCTACGACATGGACTACACCCTGGTGGACTACCGGGTGGATGCCTTCGAGCGCATGGTCTACGCCCAGGCCCGCGAACGCCTGCTCTCCGAGGGCTGGCCCATGGAGGGCCTCGACTTCGATCCCGGCATGGTGACCCGCGGCCTCGTCATCGATACGGAACTGGGCAACCTGGTGAAGGCCAACCGCTTCGGCCTGGTGAAGCGGGCCATGCATGGCACGCGGATGCTCGAATTCACCGAGCAGCGCGATGCCTACGCCGAGACCCTGGTGGACCTTTCGGATTCCCGCTGGGTCTTCCTCAACACGCTGTTCTCCCTGTCGGAAGGCTGCCTCTTCGCGCAGGCCGTGGACCTGCTTGATCGCGGCGCCCTGCCCCGCCCCTTCGAATACGCGAGCCTCTACCGCCAGGTGCGGGCCCGGGTGGACGCCCAGCACCTGGAAGGCCACCTGAAGGCCGAGATCGCCGCGGCCCCGGAACGCTACGTGGTGCAGGATCCCGCTTCGGCCCTGGCCCTGCTGGATCAGAAGCTCTCGGGCAAGAAGCTGCTGCTCATCACCAACTCGGAGTGGAGCTTCACCTCGAAGATGATGGCCCACGCCTACGACCGCCACCTGCCCGGGGACATGACCTGGCGCCAGCTCTTCGACCTGGTGATCGTCTCCGCCCGCAAACCCATCTTCTTCACGGAGCAGGGACCCTTCTTCGAGGTGGTGGACGAGTCGGGCCTGCTGCGCCCGATGACCGGCCCGCTACGCCCCGGCGGCACCTACCTGGGCGGATGCGCGGCTCAGGTGGAGCGCGACCTGGGCGTTTCCGGCGACGAGATCCTCTACGTGGGCGACCACATGTTCGGCGATGTGCATGTGAGCAAGCGCAGCCTCAGCTGGCGCACGGCCCTGGTGCTGCGCGAACTGGAGGCCGAGGTCTCGGCCCTGGAATCCTACCGGCCCACCGAACTGCGGCTCATCGCCCTCATGCGCGACAAGGAGGCCCTGGAGGCCCAACTCTCCCTGGCCCGCCTCACCCTCCAGCGCCTGCATGCGGGCTACGGCGACGCGCCAGACCATGCCGACACCGGCCATGCGGCCGAGGCCGAGGCGCGCGTGCATGAACTGCGCAACCAGCTGGTGGCCCTGGACGCGGTGATCGCCCCCCTGGCCAAGGCCGGCAGCGAACTGACCAATCCCCGCTGGGGCCTGCTCACCCGCGCGGGCAATGACAAGAGCCACCTCACGCGCCAGATCGAGCGCTACGCCGACATCTACACGAGCCGCGTCTCGAACTTCCTGCACGCCACACCCTACGCGTACTTCCGTTCGCCGCGCGGCAGCCTGCCCCACGACCCCAGCACCCTGGAGCATCCGGAGCGGGATCCCGGACTCTGAGACTCAACAAAGACGGGATTCCCGGCCTTTTTACGTTCAGGTCTAGAATCTCGCGGCCCCGTCTTGCGCGCCTCGCGGTGGGAACCGATCGTACCCCTACTGCGCACAGGAGGCTGCCATGTTGACGGTGCGCCCGCCCTCGGTCGCTGGTCGTTTCTATCCCGGGAATCCCGCCCGCCTGCGGGAGGACGTGGACCGCATGCTCGCCGTCGTATACGTGCCGCCGGAAGAGCCCATGCCCAAGGCGCTGATCGTGCCCCATGCGGGCTACCCCTACTCGGGCCCCGTGGCCGCCAGTGCCTATGCCCGGCTGCTGCACGAGGGCTCCACCCTCGAGCGGGTGATCCTGCTCGGCCCCAGCCACCACGCGGCTTTCCACGGCATGGCCCTGCCCGAATCCGGCGGTTTCGAGACCCCCCTCGGCACCGTGGACCTCGATCAGGAGGCCCTGACGAGCCTTCCCCACATCCGCCGCAGCGAAGCCATCCACCGGCCCGAGCATTCCCTGGAAGTGCAGCTGCCCTTCCTGCAGGTGGTGGCGCCGAAGGCCCAGCTGGTCCCGCTGCTCGTGGGCGAAGCCACGCCCTTCCAAATCGCCGAAGTGCTGAAGGCCTTGTGGGGTGGCCCCGAAACCGTCCTCGTCGTGAGTTCGGACCTGTCCCACTACCTGCCCTACCGCGTGGGCCGCGCCATGGACGAGGAGACCGTGCGCAGGATCCTGCACCTGGACACCAGCCTGGAATCCGAACGCGCCTGCGGGGCCACCCCCGTGGCGGGATTCCTGGAGGCCGCCAAGCGCCGGAAGCTGCACCCCGTCCTGCTCGACCTCCGCAGCTCGGGCGATACGGCGGGCGACATGGAAGAGGTGGTCGGCTATGGAGCCTTTGCCTTCTTCGAAACCGAGCCCTCCTGACCTGGATGGGCACCGGCTGGCGCGCATGGCCCGGCGGGCCATCGCCGAGGCCCTGGGCCCGCACCTCCTCGAGGAGTCCTCCGACGACCAGGAGGCCGCCCCTGATTCTGTTTTCGACCGGCCCCAGGCCAGCTTCGTCACCCTCACCCTGGATGGCCAGCTCCGGGGCTGCGTCGGCAGCCTCTGGCCGGACGGCTCCCTAGCCGAGGGAGTGCGACGCCACGCCCGGGCCGCCGCCTTCGACGATCCCCGCTTCGAGCCCCTTCCACCCGAGCAGCTGCCCCGCCTCGCCGTGGAAGTCTCCCTCCTGTCGCCGCTGAACCCGCTCGCCTGCACCGACGAGGAGGACCTGCTGCGCCAGCTGCGGCCGGGCGTGGATGGCCTGCTGCTGGAGCACGAGGGCCGGAGCGCCACCTTCCTCCCCCAGGTCTGGGATCACATGCCCGAGCCCCGCGCCTTCCTCGCGGCTCTCAAGCTCAAGGCCGGCTGGCCCGCCACCTTCTGGCCGCCCGGGATGCAGGTCTGGACCTACACCGTGGAAGCCTGGCGCGACGAGCCGCGACCGGCGCCCCTCAATGCCCCGCCCGCCGCGGGCTTCCTTTATCCCGCCCGGCACTGGCACCGGCTTGCCGACGGCCGCCTGCGCTGCGACGTATGCCCCCACGGCTGCGCCCTGCACGAGGGTCAGCGTGGCCGCTGCTTCCTGCGCCAGCGGATCGGCGACCGCATGGTGCTCCCGGCCTACGGCCGCAGCAGCGGCTTCTGCGTGGATCCCATCGAAAAGAAGCCGCTGAACCATTTCCTGCCGGGCACCTCGGTGCTTTCCTTCGGCACCGTCGGCTGCAACCTCACCTGCCGGTTCTGCCAGAACTGGCACCTCTCCCGCTCCCGCGATCCGGACCGACTGCAGGAGTGGGCCGCGCCCGACACCGTGGCCTCGGGGGCCCGGCACCTGGGTTGCCGTAGCGTGGCCTTCACCTACAACGAACCGGCCATCTCCCTCGAATACGTCTCGGATGTCGCCGAGGCCTGCCATGCCGAAGGCCTCGCCACCGTGGCCGTGACCGCGGGCTACCTGCAAGAGGCTGCCCGCAGGGATTTCTTCGCCCACATCGACGCGGCGAACGTGGACCTCAAGGCCTTCAACGATGCCTTCTACCACCGGACGGTAGGGGGCTCCCTCCAGCCGGTGCTCGACACCCTGCGCTACCTCGTCCACAGCACGGATGTCTGGACCGAGATCACCACCCTGCTCATCCCCGGGCTGAATGATTCGGAGGCGGAGATCCGCCAGCTCGCCGAATGGATCGCCGACGATCTGGGCGTCGAGGTTCCCCTCCACTTCAGCGCCTTCCATCCGGCGTACCGCATGCTGGACCATCGGCCCACCCAGCCCGCCGCCCTCCGCCGCGCCCGGGCCCTGGCCCGCGAGGCCGGACTGAAGCATGTCTACATCGGCAACCTCCACGATCCGGAGGGCGCGACGACCTTCTGCCCCGGCTGCGGACGGCCCCTCATCCAGCGCGAAGGGTTCCGCCTGCTGAGCCTGGACCTGGACGCCGAAGGCGGTTGCCCGACCTGCGGGGCCACCCTCCCAGGCCGCTTCGATGGGCGGGTGCGTCCTCCAGCCCCGTGTCCGGCCCATCTCAACGTTCCCCAGCTGTCCCGATGAACCGAGGCCCCACATGGCCCAAGATTCGACACAACAGGATCTGAGTTCTCCGTGGGAGAGGCTGGATCTGGCGCGCGAGGGCGTGGGGCCAGGGGAGATCTACCGCACCTGCCTCGAAACCCTGCCGGACGGGTTCGTCCTCCTCTCCGCCCTCCGCTCGGCCAGTGGCGAGATCGAGGATTTCCGCTTCGACTACATCAATGAAGCCGGGTGCCGCCTCAACCACCGCCAGCGGGAGGACATCCAGGGCCATCGCCTGCTGGAACTGCTCCGCCTCGACCTGGGCGAGTTGTTCGAGGCCTTCCGGCAGGTGGTGTCCACGGGAACGCCCCTGTCCCAGGAGGTCTATTTCCCAGCGGATCCTCCCGGTACAGGCAAACGGGTGTTCCGGGCCCTCGACCTGCGGGCGGTGAAAGTGGGCGACGGGCTGGCCATCACCTGGCGGGACACCACGGCGCGTTGCCAGGGCGAAGCGGCCCTGCGCGAACAGACCTCCCGGTTCCGGGCCATCTTCGATCACAGCTCCGAAGCCATCCTGCTCACCTCGCCGGATGGCCGCATCTTCGCCGCCAACCCCGCCGCTTGCCGCATCAGCGGGTGCACCGAAGCCGACATCTGTGCCGCGGGCCGCGAAGGCTTGGTGGATACTTCGGACCCCCGGACACACGAATTCCTCGAGACCCGCCGACGAGAGGGACACGCCCGGGGCGAAATGACCTTGAAGCGGGCGGATGGCAGCCGCTTCCCCGCCGATGTTTCGTCCACGATCTTCAAGAATCTGGATGGACAGGAGCGGACAGTGCTGCTCTTCTTCGACTTATCTGAAAAAAAGCAGCTTGAAGCCCGCAGCGAACGCCTCGCGGCCCTCGTGGATTCCTCGGAGGATGCGATCTACGCTTCGAACATGGACGGCATCATCACCGATTGGAACGAAGGCGCCACCACCCTGTACGGGTACTCCGCCGCCGAAGCCATCGGAAAGCCGCCCCCCCTGATCGTTCCCGAGGAGCTGCTTCCTCTAACCCGAGACCTCCTGCGCACCCTCAGGGAAGGTCAGCGGCTGCGCAACTACGAGACCCTCCGCAAGCGGAAGGACGGGACCCTCATCCACGTCGCCCTCACGGCCTCTCCCATCATCCACGGCGATGGCAGCATGTCCGGCATCTCCGTCATCGCCCACGACATCACGGCCCGCGTGCAGGCGGCGGCCGAACGCGAACGCCTCATCAAGGAGCTTCGGGCAGCCCTGGCGGACGTGCAAACCCTCAGCGGCCTCGTCCCCATCTGCTCCTGGTGCAAGCGCATCCGCGACGACGCGGGCTACTGGACCCAGGTGGAAAGCTACATCCAGGAGCATTCCCCGGCCCGCTTCACCCACGGAATCTGCCCCCAGTGCGCGGCGGGGTTCTACCCGGAAGCCACGAAGGATTCCGGATAGAACCGGATCCTACTTCAGGGCGTAGACGGTCACGCCGTAATGCTCGGGATCCCAGGGTGCGTCGTCGTTCCAGTCGCCGTAGGCGTGGCTGTCATCGGTCTTGAAACGCAGGGTGTAGGTCCCCTTGGGCAATTGAATCAGCTCGTCGGCCAGGCGGTTCTTGGTCGCGCCGCCTGCATGGCTCGTGTGGTTGCGCACCATGGTCCAGACGCGGGTCCCTGATGCATCCTCGATCCAGGCCTCGTCGATCATCTCTTCCCGGTGCCCTTCGCCGATGGCGTAGACGCGCAGGGACTGAGGCCCCGTGAGGCTGAAGGTGGTGCGGCGGTCCTGGTCGTCGCCCACGCGCACCAGCTCGGCCACCACGGTCCAATGGAGCGGATCCGTCAGGGAGACCGCCGAAGCCTCCGCGTCCGCGGGCACGGACAGGGTCAGGCCATAGAAGGCGGGGTCGCAGGGCGGGGCCGCGTTCCAGTCCGCCGGGGAATGGGAATCATCCGTGACGTAGCTGGCCTCGTAATCACCCGCGGGCAGCTGGATCGTTTCCACCTGGCGGCGGTTCTTCTGCGCCCCGCCGGCGTACTGGGACTTGTCCATGCTCATCTCCCACACCCGGGCCCGGGTGCGGGCGTCCACGATCCAGCCGTAGTCGGCCAGGTTCCGACCGCTGCCCTCGCCTTCGGCGTAGACATGCAGTGTGATGGGCTTGCGCACGTGGAAGGCCTGGGTCCAGTGGCCGTCGTCAGTGGCGGCGGGCAGCGAGACGACGATGTTCTTCCAGCGCAGGGGCGCCTCGAAGCTGGCCACCTCGGCCCCCTGGCCCGCGGCGAGGTAGACCTCCATGCCGTAGTTCCCCACCTGTTCGCGCCAGTGGCGCAGCAGGCTGGATTCATCGGCGCCGAAGGCCGCCAGGAAGCCGTGGGGACGCTCCTGGTGCTCTGTGTGGATGGAGCGGCGGTCGATGTTGCGGGTCCACTGGGCGAAAAGAAGGCTCTGCCCGAAGCCGTGGTTGGCGAAGTAAGCTTCGTAGCTGCCCGCGGGCAGGTCCAGGTAGCGGTCCGCCACCCAGTAGTCCCAGTCGCGCTTGGTGTTCGATCCGTCCATCTGCCAGACCACCTCCCGCGTGGTGGCGTTGAGGATCCAGCCATAGGCGAAGAGGGGCTGGTCGCCACGGCCGTGGATGAAGGAGCGCATGCCTCCGCCCCGGGCGTAGACGTGGACCTTCGCGGCCTTCGGCAGGGTGAAGCCCTGCTGGCGGACTTCGGCGGATTCGAAACCGTGCAGGGCGGCAATACGAGGTTCCTGGCCGTGCCGTTCTTCGGCGCGCAGGGCCGGCGCGAAGGCGGTGATCACCACGAACAAGCCCACGGCCTGGATCACGCGGACGAGCCAGGCGGTTTCCGAGATCAGAAAGGGCAGCATGGGAACTCCTGGGGACGGTTCCAAGCTAGCCCTTTCGGCACCGCCCAAACAGGAGGATCGGCGAACGGCGGATCTTCACCGGCGAACGGCCCGGGGCCCGCTACCACTGTTCCAGGAAAGCCTGGGCCTCCGCTTCCGCAGGCGGCGTGAGATAGGCAAAGCGCATCAGGCGATCGTTGAATTCATAGTGCAGCTCGCGGTTCTCCTCGATGAGCAGCTCCAGCTGCTCCCGGTGGATGGCTTCGTCCGTCAGGAAGCGCCAGTAGATGGCGTCGGCGACCTCCTTCAGGCCCAGGGTGCGGGCCTCCCAGTGGGTGCGCAGGAGGGCCCGCCAGCCCACCTTCTTCAGGCCCGTGTCGTGGGTGATCGCGTCCTGCCAGATCGGTCCGGCCCAGGCCTGGATGAGCTCTACGGCCCGCTCTTCGCCCTGGCGGCCCAGGCTGAGCACCAGCTCGCCCAGGTCGTAGACCACGGTCTCGTACGCGAAACCCAGGCCTTCCCGCGTGGCCATGCGCGCGTAGTGGAGCAGGTGCCGCGCGGCCTCGTGCATGCGGGCCGGGGTCGGATGGAACACCTCGATGAGCAGGCGGTAGTAGTAGGAGAGGTTCTGGAAGCGGCGCAGGTCGTGCTGTTCCACCGCCTCGCGCAGCAACATGTTGAAGGTCATCACGTGCAGCTCGATCACCGCCTCCGTGCCGGCCTCGCTGGCCAGCCGCGCCGTGTCCACCAGTTGGCTGGCCAGTTCGGACAGCAGCTCGTGCTGGCGCTTGGTGGCCACCTCGGTGATCTTGAGCGTCTGCGCGAGCACGTAGGCTTCGGGCCAGACCTGCTCGCGGATGAGGTAACCCTGCCCCTCCTTCGCCAGGCCCGGCACAAACCAAGGTCGCGAGCTCCGCCAGCCCAGGCCCTCCCCGGGGCCGCTGGCGATGATGCCCGCCAGCAGCGTGTGGAGGGAGCCCATGGATCTCAGGACCAGCTGCCGGTCTCCGCGGGCCATGCCCGTGAGCGCCATGTTCGTCACCACGTCGATGATCTCGAAGAGGTTGTCCTTGTGGGCCTCCACGCGCTTGGTCTGGCCCAGCACACGAAGGCTGCGCAGGGCCTTCCGCGTCAGCATCGGAACGAAGTAGCTGGGGCGGAGGAAACGGCTGATGGCGTAGAGAAAGGGCAAGGCCCCGGTGATCACCACGAGGTAGATGAGGGCCAGCGCATCCACGAGCAGGCGGTTGAGCAGGCTGCCCGCGGGCGTGAAATTCAGCGCCAGGCAGATGATGTGGCTGGCCAGCAGCAGGGAGAGCATCACGACGATCAGGGGATGCTTGACGTAGAGCGTGACGAGCTTGGGCGTGTAGAGGTTGGCCGTCAGCGGCACGATGAGGGCGATGCAGGTGAGCACCACCGCCATGAACTGGTTCAGGGTGCGTCCCGCCACCGGCAGCGTGGCGGAATCCACCCCCTGGTTGATGCCGTAAACCGCGATGAAGGTCGCGAGGACCAGGCCGCCCATGAGGCCCGCCCCCGTCAGCAGAATGAGAGCGCGTGGGCTCTGGGTATTGCCGATCTTCTCGTTTTCCATGCGCCGGTCCCAGGGGCCCGGATCTTCCCGGGCCATGCCAGCCTTTCGGCCGGTCCCCCTGAACGGCTGAATCCCCGGCAGGGAGATGGTCTGAGCTAAAGTCCCGCCCACTCCGCGAGCACGCGCTGGGCCTGCAGCATGGGCCCGTCCTGGGTGCCCAGCAGGGGCAGGCGCAGGGCGCCATCGGGACTGAACTGGGCGCCCTTCTTCTGGCCCACCCAGGCCATGAGCTTGGCAGGATCCAGCGGCGTCTGGGGGCTCAGGCGGAACTTGAGCTGGCCCTTTTCCACGGCCACTTCCGATACCGCCAGATGCTGTGCCCGCAGCTTGACCTTGAGCAGTTCGAAGAAGCGGATCGTGTCGGCATCGTCATCCGGCACGTGGCCGAAGCGGTCCTCCAGGTCCAGCTTGTAGAGTTCCAGCTCCCGCTCATCGCGCAGGCGCGAGATGCGCTTGTAGGCCACGAGGCGCTCGCTGGCCTGGTCGATCCAGCGGCGGCTCAGCTGGGCGCCGGGCGCCAGGCCGTCCAGCTTCACCTCGAAGGTGCCGCTGGGCTGGCCCTGAAGCTCCTGGAGCGTTTCCTCCAGCAGCTTCACGTAGAGCTCGAAGCCGATGTCGTGGATATGTCCCGACTGCTCGCCGCCCAGCAGGTTGCCCGCGCCGCGCAGCTCCAGGTCCATGGCCGCGATGCGGAAACCCGAGCCCAGTTCCGAGAAGTCCTCCAGGGCCTGAAGGCGCTTGCGGGCATCCTCGCTGACCTCGTGCTTGGGCGGGATCAGCAGGTAGGCGTAGGCGGGCACGTCGCTGCGCCCCACGCGGCCCCGCAGCTGGTAGAGCTGGCTGAGCCCGAAGGCGTCGGCGCGGTGCACGATGAGCGTATTGGCGTTGGGCACGTCGAGACCGTTTTCGACAATGGTTGTCGCCACCAGCACGTCAATGCGCCCCTCCATGAAGCCAAGCATCGCCTGCTCCAGGGCCTCGTCCGTCATCTGGCCATGGCCCACGGCCACGCGAGCGTCGGGCACCAGCTCGCGCACCCGCGCGGCGATGCTGACGATGGATTCCACGCGGTTATGCACGAGGTAGACCTGGCCGCCGCGGCGCATCTCGAACTGGATGGCCGTCTGCACCAGCTCGTCGCTCCAGGGCGCCACCACGGTCTCGATGGCGAGCCTGTCCTTCGGTGGCGTCTCAATCAGGCTGATCTCGCGCAGGCCCGTGAGGCTCATGTGCAGCGTGCGCGGGATGGGCGTGGCCGAAAGCGCCAGCTGATCCACGTTGAGGCGCAGTTTTTTCAGCTTCTCCTTGTGGCCCACGCCGAAGCGCTGCTCCTCGTCGATGACCACCAGGCCCAGGTCCGCGAACTTCACCCGGGCGCCGAGCATCTGGTGCGTGCCGACGACGATCTCGATCTTGCCGTCGGCGAGCTCCTGCAGGATGCGCTTCTGGTCTGCGGCGTCCACGAAGCGGTTGAGCATCTCGATGCGCACGGGAAAGCCGGCGAAGCGCTCGCGGAAGGTCCGGAAATGCTGGAAGCAGAGGATGGTGGTCGGGCAGAGCACGGCCACCTGCCGACCTTCCAGCGCCACCTTGGCCGCGGCGCGCATGGCCACTTCCGTCTTGCCGAAGCCCACGTCACCCACCAGCAGGCGGTCCATGGGGCGCGGCGATTCGAGATCGGCCTTCACGGCCTCGATGGCCTCGATCTGATCCGGCGTGGGCGTGAAGGGGAAGCTGGCGTCGAAGGCCGCCATGTCCGGGCCGTCCGATGGATAGGCGTGGCCCTTCTCCAGCTTGCGCTGGGCGTAAAGCTTGAGCAGCTCGTCGGCCATGTCGCGGATGGCCTTCTTGGCCTTGCGCTTGACCTTGGCCCAGGAGGCGCCGCCCAGCTTGTCCAGGGGCGGCAGGTGGCCTTCTGCGCCCGTGTAGCGCTGGACGAGATCGGCCCGCTCGAGGCTGACGTTGAGCTGGCCGCCGTCGGCATAGCGCAGCTGCAGCACCTCCTGTTCCTCGCCGCCCGCCGTGAGGGTGGAGAAGCCGAGGAACTCGCCGATGCCGTGATCCATGTGGACCACGCGGTCGCCGGGCTTGAGGTCGCGCAGGTCCGACAGGAAGGCCGAGCTGCGGGATTTCTTGGGCGCCGCCTGGATGGCCTTGCGGCCGAAGACTTCGCGCTCGGTGAAGAGCACGAGGCCCGGCTCCTTCAGCAGGAAGCCCGCGCTCAGGGGCAGGTGGATGGCGTGGCATCCGGCTTCGGTGCCGTGGGCCTGGGGCAGTTCGTGCTCGCGCAGGATCTCGTGGAAGCGGTCCCGCATGCCCGGCGTGGAGCCCGCCAGGTACACGCGGTGCCCCGTGAGTGCGAGGTCCTGCAGGTGCTCGGCCAGCTCCGAGAGGCGGCCCTGGAACTCGCGCACCGGCTGGGCGGCGAGAGGCACGGTGGCCTCGCTCTGCCACTCGGTGAGCAGCAGGGTGGGACGGCTGGGATCGCCGGGCAGGAAGCGGTCCTCGAAGTCGGGGCAGACGACGCCGCCGCGGCGCAGCATGGCCAAGCCCTCCTCGATGCGCGCGCGCTCGGCGTCACGCAGCGCATCCTCCCAGGCGCTGTCCAGGCGCACGCGCAGGCAGGGCGGCACCCAGTGGACAAGCTGCCCCTTGGGCTGGCTCAGCAGGGGATGGAACAGCTCCTCGCCCGGAAAGTGGCCGTGGGTGGCGAGTCGCGCGCGACGGAAGGCCAGGTCGTCCTCGGGTTCCTGGGTGCGGTCCGCGCGCGCCTGCACGGCGGCCATCAGCGCCTCGCCGGTGCCCCGCTCGCCTTCGAAGCGCGGGTATAGGGTGAGGGCCTCGAGGGAATCGCCCGTGCGGCGCTGGGTGTCGGGGTCGAAGGGACTCAGGCGCTCCAGCTCGTCGCCGAAGGTCTCCAATCGCAGGGGCTGATCCAGGTGGTCGGGCCAGAGGTCGACGACCATGCCGCGGGAGCTGAATTCGCCGGGTGCCGAGGCCATTTCCGTGCGGCGATAACCCAGGGCCACGAGGGTCTCCAGCAGCAGCTCGCGGGGCACTTCGGCCCCCTTGGTGAGTTCGAGTTTCTGCTTCTGGAACCAGGTGGGATGGGGCAGCTTTTCGCAGGCCGTCAGCGGCCCGGTGACCAGCACCTGGACGCGGCGCTCCAGCAGGCCCACCAGGGCCGAGAGCCGCTCGCGCAGCACCATGGCCGGGGGGCTGCTCTCACCGCCGACATAGGGCGTGAAGCCCGGGAAATACGCCACTCCCGATCCGGGGAGGAGGACTTGCAGATCCTGGGCCAGGGTGCGCGCCTCGGCCTCGCTGGGGGCATCCACCCACAGGGATTGGGCCCGTCCGCCGCGCGTGATCCACTTGGCGAGCACGAGGGCCAGCGCGGCGGGCGACATCCACCGCAGGCGGGAGCCCGGGGCACCGAGATCGAAGCTGGCCTCGGCCGCGGTGGCTGTCCCCTCGCTCGGCCGGAGGAGATCCCTGAGATCGTGGCCCGTATCAGTCATAGATCCTTCCAGATTGCCCGAGGCCCGCGCAGGTGTCTTTCAGAAAGGTCGCGGATCCCGAAAGGATGGGGCCCGGACAGCGGAACTGTCCGGGCCCCCTCAGGTGCCGCCGTTGACGCGAAGGCCTCAGATCTCCCGGACGGCCCAGTCCCGCGGCATGAGCACGCGGTCCCACCACAGGCCCGCCTCGCTGCGCTTGCCCACGGCGAGGAACATGTTCACCTCGGCGCCCCGCGGAAGATCCAGCAGGGCCTTGGCCCGCCAGGGATCGAAGCCTTCCATGGGGCAGGTGTCGTAACCCTCGGCCCGCATGGCGAGCATGAAGGTCGCGGCGGCGAGGGCCGTGCTCTTGTGGGCCATGATGCGGACATCGCCCCGGGACATCAGGTTCGGCATCGGCTTAAAGAGGGAGGTGACGCGGCTGAAGGCGCGCTTCAGCGGCCCCAGCAGCCCGAAGGGCCCCGTGGTGTAGACCACCGGAATGATCTTCCGGTAGTAGGAGGCCTGGCTCGGGCGCAGGGGGCCGCGGGATTCGAAGATCCGGATGATCTCGTCGCGGTTGCGGCGCCAGGTGTCCCGGCGCGTGACGAGGGCGATCAGCAGGGGCGCGGTCTTCGCGGGCATCTGGTCCAGACAGGCGGCGTTGGCCGCCTGCCGGACCTTCGGATCGCGGATCACGATGAACTGCCAGGGCTGGAGGTTGCTGGAGCTGGGCGCAAGCCGGGCCGCGTCAAGGCAGCGGTCCAGCACCTCCTGGGGGACGGCATCTGGAAGGAAGTCGCGGATGGTGCGGCGCGATTCCACGGTGGTGTAGAAGGGCGCCTCAGGCATCGGGGGCCTCCACCTGCGGGCGCATGACCTGGGGCTCGGGCTGCGCCATGCCGAGGCGCAGGCGAATCCAGGCCCAAGCCTTGGCCAGGCTCAGTTCCTCGACGAACTCGAAGAAGACCGGCACGACGATCAGCGTCAGCAGGGTGGAGGTGATGATGCCGCCCACGACGGCCCGGGCCATGGGCGCGCGCATTTCCGCGCCCGCGCCCAGCGCGAGGAAAAGGGGCAACATGCCGCCGACCATGGCGAAGCTGGTCATGAGGATGGGCCGCAGCCGCACGGTGCCCGCGCGGATGATGGCCTGGCGCCTCGATATCCCTTCTTCGCGTTCCAGGTGCAGGGCGTGGTCCACCAGCAGGATGGCGTTCTTCGTCACCAGGCCCATGAGCAGGATCATGCCGATGCTCGTCATCATGGACATGGAGTCGCCGGTGACGAGGAGCATGAGCACCATGCCCACCATGGAAAGCGGCAGGCTGGCCATGATGGCGACGGGCAGCTTGAAGCTTTCGAACTGGCTGGCCAGCACGAAGTAGATGAAGAACACCGCCAGCAGGAGCGAGGTGCCCATGTAGCCTGCGGTCTCCTTCTGATCGCGGGTCTGGCCGAGGAATTCGACACGCACGCCTTCCGGCAGCTTGCCGCTGCGCTTCAGGTCCTCCACCTTCTTGGCGGCCAGGGCGCTGACTTCGCCCAGGGTGGAGCCATCGAAGTTGGCGTCGACTTCCACCTCGTCCATCAGGTCGTGGCGCTGCAGCTTGGCGGGCGCGATGCCCTCCTCGAAACGCACCACCTGGTTCAGACGGACCAGCGGATGCTTGCCGCCGCCCAGATCCTTGGTGCTCTGCACGGTCATGTTGGCCAGCTGCGTCGTGAAGCGGCGCTGCTGGTCCTCGAGACGCACGCGCACGTCGCGCTGCTCGCCCTTCTCGTCCTCGTACTTGGCCACCTTCTCGCCATCCACGAGGGGGCGGACCATCTGGGCCACCAGGGCCGGGCTCACGCCCAGATCCGACGCGGCCTTGCGATCGACGACGAGCCTCAGTTCGGGCTTGCCGCTGTCGAGGCTGGTGGTCACGTCCACGGCGCCGGGCACGCTGCGCAGGGCCTCCTTCACGAGGGGCACCGCCTGGATGACGGCGTCACGCTCCGGAGCCTGCACGGCCACCATGATCGGATAGGCCATGCCCCAGTCACTCACGGGGCCCACGGCCGCATCCACGCCGGGCACGGAGCGGAAGCCCTCGCGGATCTGACGGCGGATGTTGATATGGCTGGGACGGCGGCCTTCTTTCAGCTTCACGTAGATGCCGCCGGAATCCACAGTGCCGTTGAGGCCCGTGCCGATGGTCGTGTAGGTGTGCTCCACGCCGGGAACGGCCTTGATGGTCGATTCCAGGGCCAGGGCCTTTTCGCGGGTGGCCGCCAGGCTGGAGCCGGGCTCGGCCTTGAAGGTCACCTGCAGATCGCCGCGGTCATAGTCGGGCATGAAGTTGTTGCCGAGCAGGCCCGACAGGCCCATGGCCAGCACCCAGGTGCCGAAACCCAGGCCCAGCACGGTCCAGCGGTGGTTGAGCGACCACTCGATGGCCAGCTTGTAGAGGCCCTCCCAGCGATCGAGCATGCGGCCGAAGGCTTCCACGGCCCGCATGATGGGGTTGCGGCCCCGGTAGTGCACGTGGCCATCGCTGCTCTTCTCGTGCTCGGGATCGGGCCACACGGCGCTGAGCATGGGATCGAGCGTGAAGCTCACGAACAGCGACACGGCGACGGCAAAGGCCACCACGATGCCGAAGGGGAAGAAGAACTTGCCGACAATGCCGCCCATGAAGGCCACGGGTACGAACACCGCGAGGATCGACAACGTGGTCGCGATGACCGCGGGGCCGATCTCGGCTGTGCCTTCTCGAGCAGCTGTCACGTGGTCCTTGCCCATTTCCGCGTGCCGCGTGATGTTTTCGCGCACGACGATGGCGTCGTCGATGAGGATGCCGATGGCCAGGCTGAGGCCCATGAGCGTCATCACGTTCAGGGTGAAATCCAGGGCCCGCATGACGATGAACGTCGAGATCACGGACACGGGTAGGGTGAGGCTGGTGATGAGGGTGGAGCGCCAGCTCTTCAGGAAGAAGAAGACGATGATCACCGTGAGCAGGCCACCCACGTAGATGGAGACGTTCACGTCATCCACGTTGTCGATGATGAAGCGGGCATTGTCCTTGGCGGTGACCACTTCCACGCCCTGCTTCTGCAGTTCGGGTTTCAGTTCCTCCAGCGCCTTCTCCACCGCCGTCACCATGGCCACGGTGTTGCCGCCGGTCTGCCGCTGGATTTCCAGGGCCACCACGTCCTTGCCGTTGAGGCGGGCCAGGCTGCGCTTCTCCTTGATGCCGTCCACGATCTTCGCGACTTCCTGAAGCTCGATGGGGCGGCCTTCCTTGTTGCCCACGATCACGTGTTCGAAGTCGCCCACGGACTTGGCCTTGGCGTCCACCTTCACGGACACCTCGCGGTTGCCCTGCAGCAAGTTGCCGCTGGGGATGGCCATGGTGTCGCCGGCCAGGGCGTTCTTCACGGCCGCAAGGGCCAGGCCCTGGGATTCGAGCTTCTGGGGATCGATCTGGATGAGGATCTCGCGGGTGCTGCCACCGGCCGGATCCACCTTGCCCACACCGTTGATGTTCTCGATGCGGCGCTTGAGGAAGTCCTCGGCGATGCGCGTGAGTTCCCGATCATTCATGCCGGCGTGCTTGGCGTCGGGCTTCACCACGAGGGAGAGCACGGGCAGCTGGGCCGGGTCGAACTTGGAGATGACCGGCTCTTCGATGTTGCTGGGCAGATCGCGGCGGATCTGGCCGATCTTGGTGCGCACATCGTTGAGCGCGTTATCGACGTTGCGCCCCAGCTGGAACTGGACCACAAGCGTGCCCAGGCCCTCCTGGCTGGTGGAGCTGATTTCCTTGATCTTCTCGATGGGGTTGACCGCTTCCTCGATCTTGCGAACGACGTCCTGCTTGACGGATTCGGGGCTGGCGCCGGGGTAGACGACGGAGACGGTAACGGTTGGGATGTCCGTGTTGGGGTACTGGTCGATGCCCAGGCTCTTCACGGAGAAGAGGCCCAGCACCACCAGGGCGAGCATGATGCAGACGGTGAAGACCGGCCGCCGGATGGAGAGGTCGGAAAGGAACATGGGTTATTTCCCTCCCTTGGCTGAAGCGCCGACTACACCCTGTGCGGCAGCGCCGCTGACGACACGCAACCGACTGCCTTCGTTCACCAGATCCTTGCCGCTGTCGACCACCTGGGCGCCGACCGCGAGGCCCTGCACGGGACGGAAGCCGTCCTGTTCGGGACCGAGCACCACCTTCTTCCGGCGGGCGGTGTCCTGCTCGGCGACGTAGAGTTCGGCGTCCCGGTCCTGTGCCTTCAGCAGGGTGGCCGGAAGGGCCGCGCTCTTGGCTTCGCCCTCACCGAGGATGACGCCCTCCACGAAGAGCCCGCCCTTGAGCAGGCCGTCGGGATTGGCGACTTCGATGCGAACGCGCAGGGTGCGGCCGTCCTGGGAAAGGCTGGGGCTCACCTGGGCGACGCGGCCTTCCACCATGCGGTCGAGACCGACGGCGCGGAAGGTGGCGCGCTGGCCCACCTTCACCTGAGCCATGGCCTCCGTGGGCAGGTCGGCGCGGATCTCGAGTTTGCGGTTGTCCACCACTTCAAAAGCGGTCTGGCCGGGGTTCAGCATTTCGCCGGGCTGCACGAGGCGGCGCGCCACCTGGCCCGCGAAGGGCGCGACGAGGCGGGCCTTCTTGAGCCGCAGCTTGGCCAGTCCGAAGTTGCTGTCGGCGGCCTGGGCCGCGGCCTTGGTGGCGTTATAGGCCGTCTCGGCCTGCTGGGCCGCCTGGCGGGTGATGCTGCGCTTCTCCAGCAGGGCCACGGAACGGTCGTTGTCGCGCTGGGCCTGAAGGGCCTGGGCCTTGGCCTGGGCGAGCTGGGCCTCGGCGGCCTGCACGCCCAGCACGTAGTCGTCCTCATCCTGGGCGCCGAGCAGCGCGCCGGCGGCGACGGTGTCGCCTTCCTGCACGGCCACGCGGGTCACGCGGCCGGTGACTTCGGCCTTCAGTTCGGCGCGGTTCACGGCCAGCAGGGTGCCGGTGAAGGCCACGGCGGAATGGAAGCTGCGCTCCTGGACGGGCACCAGGGTCACGGCCACGCTGCCTTCGGATTTCACGGCGGCCTGGTGGTTCAACTCGTCATTGCGCTTGCCGCGGTGGAAGGTGGCCGCTCCGGCGATCACGACGACGGGAAGGGCGACGTAGAGAAGAAGGGGTTTGCGGTTCATGGTCGGCTCCGAGAAATTCGTCAGCATCAAAGAGGGGGCAGGCCGATCGAGCGGCGCTGATCAAAGCGGGCGGACCAGAGGCCCAGTTCGGCGCGGCGGCGCTGGCTTTCGGCCTGGCGCTCGGCCCGCTCCGCCTGCAGGAGGTCGAGCGAGGTGATCAGGCCCTGATCGAAGGATTCGCGGCTCATGCGCAGCGCCTCGAGGGCAGCATCATGCGCCTTCCGGGCCGCTTCGTTCAAGGCGATGGCCTTTTCCAGTTCCCGGTCGGCACTGCTCTGCTCGATGGCCACCGACCTTTCCCGGTCGATGCGGGCCTGCTTCACCTGCTCGAGCTGGGCCGTGTTCTGGGCCCGCTTGCCCGAGCTGCGCAGCCCGTCAAAGATCGGGAACTTCATGGTGACGCTCACCTTCCAGGTGTCGTAGGGATCCCGCCACAGGTTTTCGGTCTTGCCGGCCTGGTAGCCGTAGCTGGCGCTGAGATCGAACTTGGGACGCAGGTCCGAGGTGATGATCTTTTCGTTGGCCCGGTACATCGCCTCCTGCTGCTTGAGCTGGGCGAGTTCGCTGCGCTCGGCGCCGGCGGGCTTGGCGCCGAGGGACAGCTCACCCATTCCCGCCAAATCGAGGGGGGTCTTGGGGTCCAGGCCGAGCTGCCCGTTGAGAACCTCGATGGCCCGCTTCACCTGGGCGTCGGCCTGCAGTGAATCGGGGATCACCGCCAGCAGTTCGCTCTCGGCCCGGAGGCGGTCCAGCTCGGTGGCCGTCTGGGCCTCGAGCTTGGCCTTCACGTCCTGCACGAACTGCTCGGCGGTCTTGCGTCTGGACTCGATGACCTCCTGCTCCGCCTGGGCGTTCAGCACACCCAGATAGGCCTTGGCGACGCCATGCAGCACGTCCAGTTCCGAGGTCGTGTAGGCGAAGGCGGCCTCCTGCTCGCCCATCTTGGCGATGTCGATGGCCGTGCCCAGCTTGCCCCAGTAGAACAGCGGCTGGGTGAGGTTGGCCTGGCCGGTGTAGAAGCTGCGGGCGCCTACGAGGGAGGTGGGCGAAATGCCGAAGGACGCGGCGCTGTCGGCGAACCCGCTGTTGAGGATGGAGACATCCCGGGTGCGCGTGAAATCGCCCATGAGCGAGAGCTGCGGCAGGGCGTCGGCGCGGGTGCTGGTGATGAGGCCGCGGCGCTCTTCGACGCGGGCCTTGGCCGCGCGGAGCATGGGGTTCTCGTTCCGGGCGCGGGTCAGGGCGCCGGAGAGGTCGAGCCTGAGGGGCGCGCCAGCCGGGACGGGGGCCGGAGCTGGCGCCTGGAGGGCGGGTGGGGCGAACAGGAGCATGGTCAGTTCCTCGGCTGCGGAAAGGCCTCGGGAACGCCAAGTCCCCTCAGGCTGAAGTCGATGAAGTGCTGGATGACTTTGGTGAGGTCTTCGGGATAGTCGGGGTTCTTCCGGATGAGGCGGATGATCCCCAGGGAGTTCCGGTAGTGGATCATCAGGCCCTGGATGCTCACGCCCATGGAGAAGAGGTCGTCCTCGTCCAGATCCGGGCGCAGCACCTGCAGGCAGTTCATCAGGTAGGTCACGTAGGGCTGCAGGTGCTCCATGAGCAGATCCGCCGAGGCGGCCCGGGGGGATTGCATCTCCCTGGCCATGAGCACCATGGCCGCCTCGTTCAGGGGATCGGACCGGTCGCAGGACATCAGCTCGGTCACGAAGGCCTTGATGTAGTTCTGAAGCCCTTCGAGGGCGGCCTTGCGGGCCCCGGGCGCCCCGGCCGGCGGGATGCCTTCCAGCTCGGCCACGGCGCAGACCTCCTTGCGCGCAAAGATGGCCTTGAGGACTTCCAGGTAGAGGCCTTCCTTGCCGCAGAAGTGGTAGGTCACCAGCGCCGAGTTGGCGTTGGCGCTCTTGGCGATCTCGCGAATGCCCGTCCCGTCGAAGCCCTTGGCGGCGAAATGCTGGATGGCCGATTCGATCAGGCGGGTTCGGGTGTCCTGGTTCAGGGCCGGAGGGGTCATGAGGGTCCTCAGGTGTGAATCAATCGAATGATTAATTCATGAACCATGATTAATCAAACGTTTGATACCTGTCAAGCCGGGAATTTTGTCCCATGTGATCGCATTCATGGATACCCCATGCGATTCTGGTCCTTCACGGAGACAGCCCATGATGTTCCAGGTCTTCTATTTCGTCCTTTTCCTCGTCCTGATCTTCCAGGGCACCCATGTCGCCGGGGAGGTGAAGACTCCCCTCGGCACCCTGCCTGAGGAAGTGGGCCAGAACCCCGTGGCCGCGGCCCGCTGGGGAATCCTGCTCATCACGGTCGGATTCTTCGGAGGCATCGCGGGCCTGCTGAGCTACCGCGCCCCCGCCGTGGCGGCCGCCCGCCCGGCCCTGTTCATCGTGGGTCTGGGCACGCTCGCCCTCTACGGCCTGTGGGTGATCTTCCTGGGACGCAAGCCCGAGTTCATGGGCAAGCCCGCCGTGGCGGACGACCACGGGCACGGCCACCACTAGGGCAACAGTCCCCAGCTCCGCAGGCGCGGGTCGGCCCAGGCCCTCCACCCGCCGGATAGCCGGGCTCCGACTTCCAGATGTTGGGCCCCGGGAACGACCGTGAGGTCCGGCAGGTTCCGGGCGATGGCCTGTACTCCCGGCAAGGGCGTGACCTGGTCCGCATCGCCCGCCAGCAGGGCCACGGGGGTCTGAAGCCCCCGGCTGGCGCGAAGCGGGGAAACGGTGTCGGGATCAAACCGCGCGATCCGGCCGGCCCGCCAGATTCCGAAGCGCTCCGCCGGCCGGGCCAGCACCTCGAAGGGACCCAGCGTTCCACGCAGGTGGTGGCGGGCCGCGTCCCGCAGATCCCGGAAGGGGCTTTCCAGCAGGGCCCCGGCCAAGGGCCCGCCTTCGCGTTCCAGATCGGCCAGGGCCAGCAGCGCCACGCCCGCGCCCTGGCTTGATCCCACCAGGACCTGGTGCTGCCTCGGCCAGCCCGCGCTCTCCAGGAAATGGACCACGGCGGCCACATCCTCCCGCTCATGACCGCCGAGCGTCGTCGGGACGGACGGGTCCAGATCGCGCCCGCGGAACGTGAAACAAAGGACATCCAGGCCCGGAAGGTCCTGAAGCCGCGGAGCCGAGCCCAGGGCATCATCCCCGAACCCGTGCAGGAGAATTGCCGCCCCCCTTCCCTCGGATCTGTGGAGCCAGTGGACCTGCAAGCGGGCCGCTCCGGAGGGCACGGCGTGGAGCGTCCACCGCTCTCCCACGGCGGACAGGGCCGCGAGCCGGGTCTCGACCTCACCGGGAACGCGACGGGGCTGAGGCGCGTGCAGGAGCAGCCCGGGCAGGCACCAGCCCGCAAAGAGTGAAGCGGCCAGGTAGAGCATGAGCAGGACGAGCCCCGCCCTCAGGAGGCTCCGGTTCACGGGGGACATGGTCGCTCCGGGGGATGCCTGGATTACGACCGTCTCGAACCGCTGATTAGCGTCCCTTAAACGAAACAAGCGGCCCCGAAGGGCCGCCTGTCCTAGGAACGGTTCGAATTAGAGCTTCTGGACGTTGGTAGCCTGGGGGCCCTTCTGGCCCTGAGCCACTTCGAAGCTGACGCGCTGGTTCTCGTCCAGCGTGCGGAAGCCGCCGCCCTGGATGGCGGTGTGGTGGACGAAGAGATCAGCGCCGCCCTCGTCGGGGGTGATGAAACCGAAGCCCTTCTCAGCGTTGAACCACTTGACGGTGCCTTGAGCCATGACTGTTTCCTGCAGAATGTCTGGTGATGTTGTAGCGATGACTTTCCCCAGACAAGGCCGTCATAGCATGTTCGTGAGGTCCGCCCTTGGCGGGTCACGCGAACAGGATGACAGGATTGCGGAAGTCCATCCTTTTTTTTTGCAACCAATCTTCCCGATCAGGCATTTAGAGAGAATCACCCCAGCTCAGAACCGGACCACGGCCCCCAGCCCCACACCCTTCCGATCCAGCTGGAAATCAAGGTCATCCTTGATGGAGCCCTTGGGCACCTTGAAGCTGCCACCCTCGTAGAAGGCGCGGAGTCCGAACCAGTTCACGGGAAAGACCCGCAGGTCCACGCCGAACAGGGTGTACTTGGCCTGCTTGTAGCCCAGGTAGTGGAAGTAGGCCTTGCTTTCGACCGCGCCGTTGAAGCCGCGGGATCCACCCGAAAGGCCGATCTGAGGGATGGGGGCCGTAACCCGCGTGCTGGCCGCCATGGGCAGGGCCGGGTCGGCGCTGGAGGCATCCATGTCCAGGGTCCAGGCCTGGACGCCCAGATCGAGGCCCAGCCAGGTGTCGGTGTCGCGCACGAACTTGATGGTCCACACGCCATCCACGCTCGCCAGCTTCACGTGGGAGAGGACGCGGGTGCCGGCCGTGTAACTCGTGCCGTTCAGCGTGACCGTGCGCGTGACGGTGCGATCGCCCTTGTAATCCGCCGAGCCGCTGGACACCTGGAAGGCGAAGCGGGGGCCCTGGTAGTCGAGGAAGAGTCCCGGCGTGGTCTTGTCCCTGCCCAGGCCCAGGTCCCCGTCGAGGTCCAGGAAGATCGGCTTGCCGTCCTGCGAGCCCTCGAAATGGCCCGTGAGGGTGGGGCCATAGCTCTGCGCGCCGAAGGTCCAGGTGCGCTGGAACCCGTTGGACACCGGGTTCGGCGCGCCCAGCTGGGCGAAGGCCGAGGTGGCGCAGAGGGCAAGAGCAAGGGGCAGGATCCGCATGTCTCCTCCGGGAGGACTGTTCATCCTATCGGCGGAAGGGGCTGTACCCCGGAATATCGGCCCACCGGAGAGCATGTATGTGTCACGGGGATCCCCGCAGACAAGCAGAGGCAGGGCTCTGCCATGCCTCTGCGCGGGGGACCCGGGGGGTGTGCGCGCAGCGCGGAACCCCCGGACAGCATCAGACGGACATGATTTTGCGGTAGGCCTCAAGGAAATCCTTGGGCTGGGGCAGGATCTCGTCTTCCAGCGCCGGGTAGTAGGCCACCCAGGTGTCCTTGGCCGCCACGCGGCGCACGGGGGCGTCCAGGTGGAAGAACAGTTCGTCGGCGATGCGCGCGGCGATTTCCGAGCCGTAGCCCCAGCTGAGCGTGTCCTCGTGGGCCACGATCACGCGGTGCGTCTTCTTGACTGTTCGCTCGATGGCCACCCAGTCGTAGGGGTTCAGCGAGCGCAGATCGATGATCTCGACGGAGATGCCTTCCTTTTCGGCCTCGCGGGCCGCCTGCACCGCGCGATGGACCGTGCAGCCGTAGGTGATGACGGAAAGATCCTTGCCCTCCCGCACGGTGCGCGCCTTGCCGAAGGGGATCATGAAGTCGGGGCCAGGATCATTGCCCTTGTTGTGGGTCTGCCGGTAGAGGTGCTTGGGTTCGAGGAAGAGCACGGGGTCGTCGCAGCGGATGGCCGTGCGCAGCAGGCCGGCGGCGTCGAGCGCGTTGCTGGGGCAGACGACGCGCAGGCCGGGGATGTGCGTGAAGGTGCTTTCGCCGCACTGGCTGTGATAGGTGGCGCCGCCCATGAGGTAGCCCGCGATGGGCACGCGCACCACCATGGGGGACTTGAAGGCGCCGTTGGAGCGCCAGCGGATGTTGGCCAGTTCGTCGCGCAGCTGCTGCATGGCGGGCCAGATGTAGTCGAAGAACTGGATCTCCACCACGGGCTTGAAGCCCCGGGCGGCCAGGCCGATGCCGCGGCCGACGATGGTGGCCTCGGCCAGGGGCGTGTTGAACACCCGATGGTTGCCGAACAGTTTCTGCAGGCCGTGGGTGGTCTTGAAGACGCCGCCCTTGCCCTTCACCTCGTCGAGGATGTCGGCGCGGCTGGCGTCGGCCACGTCCTCGCCGAAGACGAGGATGCGCGGATCCCGCGCCATCTCCTGCTTCAGGGTCGTGTTGATGAGGTCGAGCATGGTCTTGGTGCCCGTGGCCTGGTCGCCCGCGGCCTGCTCGGTGTCGAAGGCGGCCGATGTTGGATCCACCTCCTCGCTGTAGAGGTGCTGGTAGTAGCTGCCGGGCTCGGGGCGCGGCGCGGCGTCCGCCTCGTCCCAGGCCGCATCGATCTCGGCTTGCACTTCTTCCTTCAGCATCTGGAGCTGGGCTTCCGTCAGATCCCCGCTCTCCACCAGGTGCCGGGCGTAGGTCGTCACCGGATCCCGATGGGCCTCGGCCTCGCGCTGGGCCTTGGATTTGTAAAGCTGCTCGTCGTCGGAGAGCGAATGGCTGTAGGGGCGGATCACCTTGGCGCGCACCAGGGCCGGGCCCTTGCGGGCACGGGCATGGTCGGCGGCCGTCTTCAGGGCCTCGTAGCTGGCGATGGGATCACAGCCATCCACGTCGTCCAGGATCAGCAGGCCGTGCCCGGCGTAGCCTTGCAGCAGGGCCGCCACGTTGCCGCCCGGGTACTGCACCTCGCTGGGCGTGCTGATGGCATAACCGTTGTCTTCTACCAGGAATACCAGGGGCGCCTTCAGGTTCACCGCATTGCTGAGGGCTTCCCAGAACTCGCCCTGGCTGCAGGTGCCGTCCCCCGTGGTGACCAGGCCCACCTCGTCGGACCGGATGCCGAGCTGCTCCTGCAGGCCGCCCTGCTCGGCGCGAACCACGGCTTCCATGGCGCCCACCGCCTGCAGGAACTGGCTGCCCGTGGGGCTGGAGGTGGTGAAGATGTTGAGATTCTTGTGCCCCCAGTGGCTGGGCATCTGGCGGCCGCCGCTGGCGGGATCGGCCACCGCGCCCACGGAACCCAAGAACATCTCCTTGGCCGTGTAGCCCAGACCGTAGGCCAGGGCCCGGTCGCGGTAGTAGAAGAAGAACCAGTCGTGACCGGGACGGAACACCATGGAAGCCGCGGCCTGGACCGCCTCGTGGCCCACGCCGTTGATCTGGAAGAAGACCTTGTTCTGCCGTTTGCCGGTGATCTCTTTGTCGTCGATGCGTCGCGCGGCGTAGATCGTCCGGTAGAGCCGGACCCGCTGTTCGCGGGACAGGCTGGTGGCGATGGCAGTCTGGGCGGAGCTATGGGCCACAAGAACTCCTCCCGCCGAGGGGCGGCGAATGGCCCAATCTAGCACGCAGACCAATCCCCCCCCATTTACCCCGGAATCTTTCACAGACTATCGGCCCAACGGGCCTGAATGTGGACAAGGGCACAGACCGCCGCAGATCAATTCATGACGGAAGGGTCTAGAAACTTTTTCCGGTAAGAATGTAAGCGGGGCGGCCCAAAAGAGCCGCCCCGCTGGTTCGGAGGGATTCCGTCCGGGCCTTCCAGGGGCTAGATGCCCTGGGGATAGGCCTCTTCGCCGTGCAGCTCGGTGTCGAGCCCCTTCTCTTCGGCGGCCACACCCACGCGAACGGGGGTGATGCGGTCGATGATCCAGAGCATGCCGTAGGTGAAGCCGAAGGCCCACACGGAGGAGATCAGCACGGCCGCCATCTGCTTGCCGAAGAAGCCCGTGCCGCCCAGCAGCAGGCCGTCGGTGCCCGCGGGGTTCCAGGCCTTGGAGGCGAAGACGCCGAGGAAGATCACGCCGATGAGGCCGCCCACGCCGTGAACGCCCCAGACATCCAGCGCGTCGTCCCAGCCCAGCTTGTTCTTCAGCGCCACGGCGTAGTAGCAGATCACGCCCGCGAGGATGCCGATGAGGGCGGCGGTGCTCAGTGACACGTAGCCCGCGGCGGGGGTGATGGTGGCGAGGCCGGCGACGGCACCCGTGAGCAGGCCGACGAACTTGGGCTGCTTGGCGTTCATCCACTCGACCATCAGCCAGGTGGCGGCGGCGAAGGAGGCGGCGACGTCCGTGTTGAGAAAGGCGCTGGCGGTGACGCTGTCCACCTTCAGCTCGGAACCGGCATTGAAGCCGTACCAGCCGAACCACAGCAGACCCGTGCCCAGGGCGATGAGGGGCACGTTGTGAGCCACGTTCTCGACCACCTTGCGCTTGCCCACGTAAAGGATGGAGGCCAGGGCCGCGAAGCCGGCGGTGTTGTGCACCACGATGCCGCCCGCGAAGTCGAGCACGCCCCACTTGGCCAGGATGCCCTCGGGGCTCCACACCATGTGGACGAAGGGGAAGTAGACGAAGATCAGCCAGCCCGTGAGGAACAGGAAGTAGGCCTTGAAGGTCACGCGGTTCGCGAAGGCGCCGGTGATGAGGGCCGGCGTGATGATGGCGAACATCATCTGGTAGGCCACGTGCACGATGAGGGGAATGCCCGCGTCATTGCCCGTGAACATGGTCTGCAGCGTGATGCCCTTCAGGAAGGCGTAGTGCGTGGGGTCGCCCACGATGCCGTGCCAGGAGGGGCCGAAGCACATGGAATAGCCGAAGGCGAACCACAGCACCGTGGTCCAGCCCAGGCTGACGAAGCTCTGGGTCATGATCGTCAGCACGTTCTTGCGGCCCACGAGGCCGCCATAGAAGAAGGCGAGGCCCGGCGTCATGAGCATGACGAGGCTCGCGCAAAGCAGCATGAACGCTGTGTTTCCTACATTGAGTGGCATGGGCGCCATAAAACAACCTCCGAGTCCGGATGTTCCGGATGCCGGAAGTATGGAGAGGGGGGCCTGTGACCTGGGTCCGCGGGAACCACTTTTTACGCGCTTTTTATATGGCAGCGCCTTGGTACCCTGGACCTTCATGAACGCCCCGCTCCGCCCCATTCTCGTGGCCCTCGGATCCGAGGCCCGCGCCCTGCGCCTCATCCAGGCGGGCTTCCGCCTGGCCCGGGAGCGATCCGTCCCCTGGATCGCCGTCCATGTGGACATGGGCGGCGGCCAGATCACGGAAGATGCCGAGCAGGCGCAGGTCTGGCTGCAGGAGGCCCAGCGCCTGGGCGCCGAGATCCGCATCGTCCGCGCACCGACCCTGGCCCAGGGCCTGACAGAGGCTACTCGCGGCACCCATGCCCAGGCCCTCCTGCTGGGGCGGTCGCGGGACCGTTGGCCCTGGGCGCGCGTGGGCCATTCCACCGCCGACGAGCTGCAGCGCCGCGGCCTCGACACGGCCATCGAGGTGCTGGACGATCCGGGCGATGCCGCCGGCGGCAACCAACCGCCGTTGGGCTTCGGCGCCATGGTGGGCATGCTGAGCGTGCTGGGGGCCTGCTCGGGCCTGGCCTGGCTGGTGCCCCGCGAAGGCAATATCGCCCTCGTGCTGCCCGTCTATCTCGCGGCCGTGACCTTCATCGCCCACCGCTGGGGTCAGGGCCTGGCCGTCCTGGCCTCGGTCCTGAGCACCCTGCTCTACAGCTTCCTGCTGGAGACGCCCCGCTTCAGCCGTGGCGCCGCCCAATGGCCCAATCTGCTCTTCTTCCTCGCCATGCTGCTGGCCGCCCAGGCGGTGATCGGCCTGCTGCACCGCCTCCGCGCCCAGGCCCGTGAAGTGCAGCGCCGCGAGATGCACACGGCCTCGCTGTACCTGCTGGGCCGGGCCCTGGCGCGCTGCCGCACCCCCGAGGAGGTGGGCCAGACCGCCTCCGAGCACATTCGCCGGGTGTTCAAGGTCGAAGCCTGCCTCCTCCTCCCGAAGGTCGGAACCTGGAAAGCCGTGCCTCCGCCCTCGCTGGATCCGGGCCTGCCCCCGCCCGAAGATCTGCTGCCCAGGCTCAGTGTCGAAGAGCGGCTCGGCGATCCCCTGGAACCCCTCGCCTTCGGGCCCACCTACTGCCTGTCGCTGACCGGGACCGACCGCAGCGAAGGCGTGCTCCAGGTCCTGCCGCGGGACCCGGCGGGATTGCCGCCGGGCACCTGGGAGCTGCTGAAGGCCTTCGCGGTCCAGATCGCGCTGGCGCTCGAGCGGCTGCGCTGGCTGGAAGAGGCACGGAAGGCCCAGATCGAAAGCGAGACCGAGCGGATGCGGAGTTCGCTCCTGGGCGCCATCGGCCACGATCTGCGCACGCCGCTCGCCGCCATCCACGGCGCCGCGGGCAGCCTGCTGCTGCCGGGACAGTTGAGTGAACCCACCCGCCGCGACCTGCTCACCATGATCCAGGACGAGAGCGAACGCCTGGCCCACCTGCTGGGCAACCTGCTGGATCTCACGCGATTGGAAAGCGGCGCCATCCAGGTGCAGAAGGAATGGCAGCCCCTGGAAGAGGTCGTCGGCTCGGCCCTGGGCCGCATGGAAAAGCGCCAGGGCGGCCTGCCCATCCATGTGGACCTGCCCGAGGCCCTGCCCCTGGTGCCGCTGGACGCCGCCCTCATCGAGCAGCTGCTCGTGAACCTGCTGACGAACGCGCAGCGCCACGCGCCCGGAGAAGCCATCGACCTGCGGGCCTGGGATGAATCGGGATGCATCCACCTGGAGGTGGCGGATCGCGGACCCGGCATTCCCGAGGGCTTCGAGCAGCGGATCTTCGACAAGTTCTTCCGTCTTCCCGGAGCGGGCGAAGGCGGCGTGGGCCTCGGCCTCGCCATCTGCCGCGCCATCGCCCAGTCCCACGGCGGCACCATCCTGGCCGGGAACCGGCCCGGCGGTGGATCGCGTTTCACCGTGACCCTGCCCCTCGACGGCACGCCGCCCGAACCTCCCGAGGCGGCCGATTCCGTCTTCCCCGGAGGGGCCGAACCTACCCTCCCCGGGGGGGCCCTGTGAACCAGCCGCTGATCCTCATCATCGAGGACGAGGAGTCGCTCCGCCGCTTCCTGATCCCGACCCTCTCGGGCCAGCAGTACCAGGTGCTGAGCGCGGCCACGGCCGCCGAGGGCCTGGCCATGGCGCGCACACACAACCCGGATCTGGTGTTGCTGGATCTCGGGCTGCCCGACCGCGATGGGATGTCCGTGCTGAAGGATCTGCGCGCCTGGAGCCGCAAGCCCGTCGTCATCCTCAGCGCCCGCAATCAGGAGCGGGACAAGGTCGCGGCCCTCGACCAGGGCGCCGACGACTACCTCGCCAAGCCCTTCGGCGCGGCGGAACTGCTGGCGCGGATCCGGGTGGCGCTGCGCCACACCCTTTCGGCCGATGTCGCCGATCCCGTGATCTGCAGCGGCGGGCTGCGGATCGACCTGGAACGGCGCGAGATCAGCCAGGGGGGCCGACCCGTCAAGCTCACCGCCCTCGAGTACCGCCTGCTGGAAGCCCTGGTGCGCCGCCAGGGCAAGGTGGCCACACACAGCCAATTGCTCAGCGAGGTCTGGGGCCCCGGCGGCGAGGGCAACACCCACTACCTGCGCATCTACATGGCCATGCTCCGCAAGAAGCTGGAAGTCGATCCCACCCGGCCCAGGCACTTCATCACCGAACCCAACGTCGGATACCGGCTCAACCTGGATGCTTCCTCGGATTGATCGCAATCTCAGGTACAATCGAAACCTTTGCGAGCCCACCCATGTCCCTGTCGCCCGCCGAGATCCGCGCCATCCACGACCTGCCCGTGCCCGAGCTGCTCTACCGGGCGGCCACGGCGCATCGCCAGCACTGGAACGCCGAAGAGATCCAGTTCTGCACCCTGGATTCCATCAAGACCGGCGCCTGCCCCGAGGACTGCGCCTACTGTCCCCAGAGCGCCCGCTACCAGACCGACCTGAAGGTGGAACCCCTCAAGGACGTGAACAAGGTGCTGGCCGGGGCCCTGGAGGCCAAGGCCAACGGCAGCACGCGCTACTGCATGGGTGCCGCCTGGCGCGAGGTGAAGGACGACGCCAACTTCGACGCCGTGCTCGAGATGGTGCATGGCGTATCCAACATGGGCATGGAGGTCTGCGTCACCCTCGGCATGCTCAACGAGGACCAGGCGAAGCGCCTGAAGGCGGCCGGCTGCCAGGTCTACAACCACAACATCGACAGCAGCCGCGATTTCTACGAAACCATCATCCACACCCGCAAGTTCGACGAGCGGCTCGAAACCATCGCCGCCGTGCGCGCCGCGGGGCTCGAAGTCTGCTCAGGCGGCATCGTGGGCATGGGCGAAACGGTGGATCAGCGCATCCACTTCCTGCAGGAACTGACGGAACTCTCCCCCGCGCCCGAAAGCATCCCCATCAACCAGTTCGTCGCCGTGGACGGCACGCCCCTGGCGAACGTGGATCCCCTGCCCCCGCTCGAACTCGTGCGCATGATCGCCACGGCCCGCATCCTCTTCCCCAAGAGCCGCATCCGCCTCAGCGCCGGACGCACGCAGATGAGCGACGAGCTGCAGGCCCTCTGCTTCTTCGCGGGGGCCAACAGCATCTTCACCGGTGAGAAGCTGCTCACCACCCCCAACCCGGGCGGCAACCACGACCACTGGCTGCTGAACGCCCTGGGTATGCGGGTGGAGGGGGCCCCTGCCCAAACGGGAGCCTAGAGGCTACTTGCCCGGCAGGGGTCCCGAGGTCCTGGCATTGAGGGAATTCGGATCGGTGACGAAGACCATGTGGAAGTTGCCCTGCATGGTCTGACCGAACAGGGTGCCGGGATTGTGCTGGTGCGTCGTGTATTCCTTGGCGATGAGCTCAAGGGCGATGTTCTTGGCCCACAGCTTGTTGTTGTCCTGCTGCAGCACGGCGACCTGACTGCTCAGGGTGGCCACCTGCGCCTTCTGTTTTTCGACGAGGGCTTCCAGCGCTGCCATCCGCGTCTCAAGGTCATCGAGCTGAGGCTGGACGAGCCGGGCCGGACGCGCGCCGGTTCCCCCGGTGGGCGGCGGAGGCGTCACCTGGATGGGAGCGGGCCGCCCCGAGGTGTCCTGGGTGAGGGGGGACACCTTCACCTTGGTCTTATCGACCTTGGTTTCCTGGGCCGGGGCGACCAGGACGGCCGTGGCCGCGAACAAGGTGAGGGCAGGCCAACGTGCCTTCATGGATCCTCCGGGTTGGGTGGTGAAAATTGAATCTCAATCTACCACCACCCCCCCATGGGCACCGTTCCCATCCAGTCTATTTTTTCTCTTCCTTGGCCGGTGCGGGCTTGGCTTTGGCGGCGGGCTTGGCGGTCCACTCCTTCCAGAACTCGGGGTCGGCCTTCAGGTCCCCCTCATCCGGATAACTCATCTTGGGATCCACGCCCAGGAGGAAGGACTCCTCCCGGCCCGTGGCTTCGGCACTGAGCTTGGCCAGGCCCTTCAGGCCCTCCTCCCCGGCGGTCTCGGCGAACTTGCGATCATCGGCCATGGCCGCATCCAGGTCGGCCATGGAGCGGAGCGGCACCACCACGAGGAAGGTGGGATTGGTGGTCCCCGCCATGCCCTGATAGATGCCCCAGTGCGCCGCCAGCCCCGCCTTGTCGTAGAACGCACCCATCTTGTTCGCGAAGTCCTTGAATGCCTCGTCCTGGCCGGGCTTCACGCGGATGACGAAGGTCCAGTAGAAGTGCGGGTAGAGGGTCCCGGGACTGCGGCTGAGGTCGGGGCGCAGCACATAGAGCTCGGTCCGGCTGTTGGTGACCATCTCTCCATCCTTGACCGCGAAACCCTCAACCTGGGCCTTGAGCGCGGGGTTCTTGCCGATGAAGGCGTCGGCCTTCTCCAGGTCCGCGAAGGTGCCCACGGGATTGACCCACCAGACCTGGTTGGGCCCCGCCACTGGGCTCATGGCGTAGAAGTGGTAGGGGAACTTGGCGGCTGCGATGGCCCGCGTCCAGGCTGTTTCGTTCTTCTGGTGAGCCGCTCCCTTCCCGGGTTTCATCTCCTCGATGCCGATCAGCACCACCTTCGGCCAGTTCCAGGCCTGGGGCTCGGCGGCCCAGACCGCGGTGGCACCAAGGGAGAGGCACAGCAGGACTCGGGTGTTCATGACAGTCTCCTGAATAGGGGGGCGCCCGACGGGGCGCCGGGGTTGATCAAGGCTGTTTCTGTCATACGTGCCGGGAGGGCAGGACGAATTACGAGCCTGACCACCATGAACCCCTTGCCCCGCCCTTGCAAGCCAGTCATTAGAAAAAACAGGCCCCATTCACGTCAGATATGCAGATGCATCTCCGCGCAAGCGACCTGGAGCACCTCCGGGCCTGCGAGAATGGGAACGGACCCTTTGATCCCACCCCGGAACCATCCGAACCGTCCGAAGGACGTCCCACGAGGCCCCATGCAGCTCATCGAGGATCTCCGCGCCGAACACGCCCTCATCGAGCAGGTGCTGGGCTCGCTGCGGGCCTTCGTGACGGCGCGCCTGGCGGCCCAGGGCGACCCGGGGGATGGGCCGCGCTTCATGGCCTTCTTCCGCCGTTTCGCCGGGGACTTCCATCACGAGAAGGAGGAGCAGGTGCTCTTCCGAGCCCTGGTCGAAAGGGCCGAGGTCCCCGCGGAACGCGGGCCCGTCGCCGCGCTCACGGGCGAACACCAGCGCATGGCCGCCCTGCTGGACGCCATGGAGCACCTGATCGGCGGCCCCCTCGCCGACGACGCGGAGCGCCAGCTGCTGCAGGCCCTGGCGGTGGATTACAGCCATGCCCTCTGGCGCCACATCGACGCCGAGAATTCCGTCCTCTTTCCCGAAGGCCAGGAACGCCTGCGCCGCTTCCACGTGCAGGACCTGCCCTCCCGCCCCATGAGCGGGGAGGAGCGCCAGGCCCGCGAGGTCGGCGAGGCCCTGATCGCGGCCTACCCTCCCCAGCATGATCCGACGGTCCACCGCGGGGACGGCTGCGTCGCCTGCCCCTCGTACGGCGTCACCTGCGATGGGCTCGAACGCGAATGGTGGACAGACCTCGAATGGGAAGACATGTGGGACCGCATGTCGAGCGATTGATCCCGGAGGGGACAGCGGCGGTATAGTGGCCTCCACCTTCCACGCCAGGCACCCCGAACGGAGGATCGCCATGTCGGATTCCACGCCCCACATCGCCCAGAAGGCCCCCTGCAAGGTCGAGGTCGAAGCCGGAAAGACCTACCACTGGTGCGCCTGCGGCCTGAGCAAGAGCCAGCCCTTCTGCGACGGCTCGCACAAGGGCGGTCCCTTCACGCCCATGGCCTACACCGCCGATGTCACCGGGTCCAAGTGGTTCTGCGCCTGCAAGCACACGGGCACCAAACCCATGTGCGACGGCACCCACAAGAAGCTCTGATCGGACCGGTCACTTCGAGCTGGGCAGCTCCACCAAGGCCTTGATCCCGGACCGGATATGCCGCTCCGGGTTCTCCACCATCACGCGCACCCGCACCTTGCCTTCGGCATCCGCGCAGGGATCCACCAGCGCCACCTCGCCCTTCAGCTCGGACGAATCGGGCGTCTGGGGCAGGGAGACGCGGACCTTCTGCCCGAGCGCGAGGGAGGCGACGGTCCTCGGCCCCACGGCCACCTGCACCAGCACGCGGCTGAGGTCGAGGATGCGGAACATCGGCTGCGCGGTGGACACGCTTTCGCCCACCTCGTGGGTGCGCGTGACCACCACGCCATCCATGGGGGCCAGCACCGTGCGCAGGCGCACCTGCTCGGCCGCGCTCTCGTACTGCAGGCGCGCCAAGTCCAGCTCGATGCGCATTTCGAGCGCCTTCGATTCGGGAATGATCTTGTTTTCGTAGAGCCGCTTGGCCCCCTTGGCTTCGAATTCGCGGCGCTCCAGCAGGGCCTTGGCCCGCTGCATCTCCAGCTCCTCCAGCCTTCCGTAGAGCAGGGCCAGGGGCTGGCCCTGCTTCACGGCATCGCCCTCCTTCACTTTCATCTCGACGATGCGACTGGAGACGGGCGCGCTCACCTCCACCTGGCGGAAGGGCAGCACCGTGCCCTCGATCAGGGCTCCGGCCCTCGCCTCCAGGGATCCAAGCATCAACATCGACAGGAGCAGCATTCGAAGGGGCATGGGATCACTCACCTCTGCCCCTATCCTGTCATGACGCCTGCTTCATTTGATCTTGAAGGTGAATTTCCCTTCGTGGCATTCCAGGCATTTCACCACCGGCGGCTTGTGCTGGCGGTGGCATTCCGTGCAGAGGATGGGATCGTGCGGAGATCCGTGCGGGTTGGGCTTGGCGTCCTTCGTGAGCGCCTTCATGGCCGGATAGTCGCCATGGCAGACCATGCAGGCCTCGTCGGGCACAGCGGCCGAGGTGGGCTTCTCCTTCTGATGGCAGTCGTGGCAGATGAGCTTGGCCTTGGTGTGGGGCGCGGGCAGGGTCCGCTGCTCCTCGGCCGCGCCAAGCCCGGCCGCCAGGGCGCCAGCTAGTCCCAGTGCCACGATCCGCAGAAGACGCATGTGCCCTCCCGTCCCCGTTCCGGACGAATGGCGACCATGGTATCGCATTCCAACGGACCTGGGAGTCACCTCTCCCGAACCCTCCTGGAACCCTCCTTCTTCCATGGGTAAACTGATTTATTGGGTTGGCGGTTCCCACCATGTCCGTACCAACTCGAAATCGGCTCGCCGATTTCGAGTTGGAAAAGGCCAAGACAAGGATTTCAATGCACGAAATGGACAAGGCTTTCGATTTCAAGACGGCGCAGACCCGCTGGTATTCGGTGTGGGAGGAATCCAAGGCCTTCGAGGCCGCGCCCAAGAGCGGCAAGGAGCCCTGGTCCATCGTGATTCCCCCGCCCAACATCACGGGCAACCTGCACATGGGCCACGCCCTCGTGAACACCCTGCATGACGTGCTCACGCGCTTCAAGCGGGCCCAGGGCTTCGACGCCCTGTGGGTGCCGGGTACGGATCACGCCGGCATCGCCACCCAGATGATGGTGGAGCGCCAGCTCAAGGCCGAAGGCACGGACCGCCACCAGCTGGGCCGCGATGCGTTCGAGAAGCGCATCTGGGACTGGAAGGAGAAGAATCAGGGCGCCATCGAGCACCAGCTCAAGCGCCTGGGCTGCTCCGTGGATTGGACGCGCAACCGCTTCACCCTGGATCCCGCGCTCAACAAGGCCGTGCGCAAGGTCTTCGTCGAAAGCTACCGTGCCGGCCGCATCTACCGCGGCCCCCGCATGATCCAGTGGGATCCCGCCCTGCAGACCGCGCTCAGCGATCTCGAAGTGAAGTACGAGGAGCGCCGCGGCAAGCTCTGGCACCTGCGCTATCCGCTGGCAGACGGCAGCGGCGACGTCGTCGTGGCCACCACCCGCCCCGAGACCATGCTCGGCGATACCGCCGTGGCCGTGCATCCCGACGACGAGCGCTACCAGGGCATGATCGGCAAGCTCATGAACCATCCGCTCACGGGCCGGCAGATCCCCGTGGTGGCCGACACCTTCGTCGATCCCGCCTTCGGCACGGGCTGCGTGAAGGTGACGCCGGCCCACGATCCCAACGACTTCGCCGCGGGCCAGCGCCTGAAGCTGGACTCCATCACCATCATCGGCTTCGACGCCAAGATGACCGCCGCAGCGGGCGCCTACGCGGGCCTGGACCGCTTCGAGGCCCGCAAGCGCGTGGTGGCCGATCTGGAGGAGCAGGGCTTCCTCGTGAAGGTGGAGGACTACACCAACAAGATCAGCCTCAGCGACCGCAGCGGCGCCGTGCTGGAGCCCCTCGTCAGCGAGCAGTGGTTCATGGATGTCAAAGACGCCGCCGCCAAGGCGCTCGACGCCGTCAATTCGGGTGCCATCCAGTTCACGCCCGAACATCACACGGCCGTGTGGAACCATTGGCTCACCAACATCCAGGATTGGTGCATCAGCCGCCAGCTCGTCTGGGGCCACCGCATCCCGGCCTGGACCTGCGACGCCTGCGGCGAGCTGCACGTGGAGATGGAAGCCCCGGCCGCCTGCACCTGCGGCAGTACGAAACTCACTCAGGACCCCGACACGCTGGACACCTGGTTCAGCTCGGCCCTGTGGCCCTTCAGCGTCTTCGGCTGGCCCGAGGAGACCGAGGAGCTCAAGCGCTACTACCCCACCAGCGTGCTCATCACGGGCTACGACATCCTGTTCTTCTGGGTGGCGCGCATGGCCATGGCGGGCCTCACCTGGATGGGCGAGGTGCCCTTCCGCAAGGTCTACTTCAACAGCCTCGTGCGCGATGCCAGCGGCCAGAAGATGAGCAAGACCAAGGGCAACGTCATCGACCCGCTCGAAGTGATGGAGGAGTACGGCACCGACGCCCTCCGCTTCTCACTGGCCATCATGGCCGCGCCGGGCACCGACATCGCCATGAGCACGGCGCGTCTGGAGGCCTCCCGGAACTTCTGCAACAAGCTGTGGAACGCATCACGCTTCGTGCAGATGAACCTCGACGAATCCATCACGCTCGAAACGACGCCCGAATTCGGCGAGGCCGAATTCTGGATGATCAAGGAGATGAGGGACACGCTCACCGCCGTCACGAAGGCGCTCGAGGAGTTCCGCTTCCACGAGGCCTCGGACCTGCTCTACCACCTGGTCTGGGATGATTTCTGCGCCACCTACATCGAGCTGGCCAAGGTGCAGCTGGTGAGCGGCACGGCCGGGCAGAAGGCCGCCATCCTGCACTTCCTCGACATCCTGCTGCGCGCCCTGCATCCCTTCGTGCCCTTCCTCACCGAAGAGATCCACGAGGCGGTCATCGCGCCCCGATTACCGGATTCAGAGCCTGCTCTCCTGGCTCTGCGAAGCTGGCCAACGGATGAAAAGGACCTTCAGATCACGGGCGGCGACGCGACGATCATCCCCCGCTTCCAGGAAGTGCTCTCGGCCTTCCTCCGCCTCAAGGCCGAGCAGGGCGTGGATCCCGCCAAGCGCGTGCCCGCCTTCTGTTCACTGATGGAACTGGAACCCTTCGCCGAGGCCCTGAAATCCATCGCACGGCTGGAATCGGTCACCTTCACCAAGGACGAGCTGGCCACGGCCACCCGCACCGTGGCCGTGGTCGCGGGCGGCACCCTGGCCCTGGAGCTGGCGGGCCTCAAGGATCCCGTCGCCGAAAAGGCCAAGCTCGAAAAGGAACTGGCCAAGCTAGAGAAGGAGCTGGAACCCCTTCGCGCCCGCCTCGCCGACGAAAGCTTCGTCACCAAGGCCCCCGAGGCCGCCGTGGCCAAGCTGCGCGGCCAGGCCGAGGAGAAGGAGCAGCGCCTCGTCCAGGTGAAGGCCCTGCTGGGCTGACATGCTGCGGAAAACCTGGCCCCTCCTCCTCTTGGCGCTCGCGGCGGGCGCGCTGTGGCCCCTGCGCCATCAGCGCGCAAAGGTCGCTACCCGTCCGCCCCTGGCCGTCGCGGCCACCCTCGCCGAAGCCACGGCCCGCCCGGAACCGGCCGGCACTGCGCCGCTGCTGGAGGCGCTGCGGGCCGATCTGGAGGTGCACCGCCAGCTGATTGTGCTGTTCGCCGACGAAGCGAACCTCAAGGGGCCTGACCTGGAACGCGCCCTGGCCGTCGGCCATCGCCTGCACCACGAGCGTCGCGACCTGGTCCACCAGCTGAACACCGCGCTGACGCGGCTGGCCGGGCAGCCCGCCGCCCAGCGCGATCCCGTGGTCGCCGCGCTGCTCGATTGGATGGAAGCCGACCCGGAGCTGCTCGAACTGGACCGGCTCGCCTTCCGGGATTCGCTGCGGATCCTCCAGAAGCCGCTCCGCCACGACACCAGCCCCGGCGGCCTGATGCTCAACCAGCGCCTGGCCCGCGATCTCGCCGAGGTGGACCGGGTGGAGCGCCTCGTGGAAACGGAGTACCAGCGCGTCTTCGGAGGCCCGGGCGTCCAGGCCCAGGGAGGCTCGCGGGCGCGCTGGACCGCCTATGTCACCGAACTCCAGAAGCGAATCCCGCTCGATCCGCTGCTCAAGGGCCCGGCCATCGCCTCCCCGGCCGCGGGTCTCCAGGGCAGCGGCGAGATCAACGGCACCGAGCTTCCCGACAAGGTGCTCATCCTCAGCTTCGACGACGGCCCCCACCGGATCTACACCGAGGAGATCAAGGCCCTCCTGCAGAAGGAGCAGGTGCCGGCCCTGTTCTTCGAAGTGGGTCGCAACCTCGGCGCCCAGGAAACCTCGGGCCAGGTCAAGCTGAATCCCCTCTCCAGCATCACCGAGGATCTGGTGAAGGGGGGCTTCGTCGTGGGCAACCACAGCTACACCCACGCCCAGCTCAACAAGGAGACCGGCGCCGCGCTGGATCTCGAGATCCGCGAGACCGACCAGCTGCTGCAGGCCATTCCCGGCGCGCACAGCCAGCTGTTCCGCTTCCCCTACGGCGCCCGCACGCCGGTGCAGTTGCAGGCCCTCCAGACCTACCACCTGCGCTCGGTCCTCTGGAACATCGACAGCCTGGACTGGGCCGATCCCGTGCCCAGTTCCGTGGCCGACCGCGTGTTGAAGCTCATCGCCCACGAACGGCGCGGCATCCTCCTGTTCCACGACATCCACGACCGGGCCGGCAAGGTGCTGCCGGTGCTGATCCCGCGTCTGGAGGCCGAGGGTTACCGCTTCGCCGCGCTGGACGCCCAGGGCCACCTGGTGCTGCCCGGGTCTCACTGACCCCCCGTCAGCACTTGATTTAACCATTCGACGCCATAAATCATGTTCGTCCCAGGGCGACCGATGAATCCGGCGGACTCGACCTGGGAGGTCGTCATGGCATTCATCAAGTGGGAGTCCAAGTACGAAGTGGGCGTGCCCATCATCGACGCCCAGCACAGGATGCTTTTCGATCACGTGAACACCCTGTTCGACGCGATGCAGGCGGGGCACGGGAAGGACGAGATCGGCAAGACCCTCGCCTTCCTCGCCCGCTACACCGTCGAGCACTTCAAGACCGAGGAGGATCTCATGCAGCGGTCCGCCTACCCCGGCTTCAAGGCGCACAAGGCCGTCCACGACGACCTCACCCGCCAGGTGGTGGAACTCCAGGGGAAGCTCGACAAGGGCTCGCAGATGCTGTCCCTTCCGGTCATGCATTTCCTCCGGGACTGGCTCTCCCACCACATTTCCGAAGAGGACAAGAAGCTGGCGGCGCACCTGAACCGCGCAGCCGCGCGCTGACGGATGCTAGTCTGGAAGGTATGACGAAGACTTACTATGCAGGCCAGGATGTGGATGCGCCCTGCGGGCGCTGCGGCGGCGAGACCCGCCACCAGGTCCTGACCGTGACCAATGGGGTGCCCGACAAGCTCATCTGCGGGAACTGCCGCTCTGTGCACAAGTTCCGCGCGGCCAAGCCCGAACCCCTCCCCCGCAACCCGCGGATCCCCGCCGCCGCCAAGGTGGGCGGCCCCCGCCCGGGCTCCCTCGTCTCCCAGTTCCAGCAGGTGCTGGCCGAGGAGCAGGGTGGTGCCAAGGCCCGCCCCTACCGCGTCAACGAGCCCTGGGAGGAAGGCGCCTGGATGGACCATCCGAGCTTCGGCCTGGGCCGCGTGCAGCGGAAGCTGGGTAAGAAGGTGGACGTGCTCTTCAGAGAGGGTCTCAAGACCCTGATCAGCGCATGACCCAGCCCCCCCTCCTCGAATCCGGCTCGCCCGCCCTGCGGGAGCTGAGGTTCGCGGTGCTGGATCTGGAGACCACCGGAGGCAGTCCCAAGGCCCGCTGGGGCAAGGACGGGCGGTTCCTCCAGCCCTCGGAGATCACGGAAGTGGGCCTGGTGCGCCTCTCGGGCCTGGTGGTGGAGGAGCGCTTCTCCAGCCTGGCCTCGATCCAGGGCTTTCTGCCCGAAGAGATCCAGCGCCTCACGGGCATCAGCCTGCCCATGCTGGCGGGCGCGCCCCCCTGGGAGCAGGTGGCGCTGAAGCTGGCGCCCAAGCTCGAAGGCCGCGTCTGGGTGGCCCATCACGCGCCCTACGACGGCAGCTTCCTCAAGGCCTGGCTGCCCGAAGGCATCTGGCGGCGCCACCGCCTCGTCTGCACCCGCCTGCTGGCCAAGAAGCTCATCCCCGAGCTGCCGCGCCGCAGCCTGGCCGAACTCTGCGAATTCCTCGGAATCACCAATACCCGCGCCCACCGCGCCCTGCAGGACGCCGAGGCCACGGCCGAAGTGCTGCAGCACCTGCTCAAGCGCGCCGAGGACCAGGGCCTGAACGGCGAGGCCTTCCTCGCCCTCGGTGAAGTGCCCTGGAACAAGGTCTGATCAGTAGCGCAGCCCCAGGTCGAGTTTCAGCCCGAAGCTGGAGCGGGTGCCGTAGAGGCCCACTTCCTGGCCGTCGCCGTTGGCTTGGAGGACGGTCACCGGCTTGAAGGAATTCCAGGTGTAGGCCAGCGGCGCCGTGATCCGCACGAATCCGCTGCGCCCGACGAAACCCAGGTAGTAAGGGGCGAATCGAAGCATCGCCTCGTTGAAGGGACGCTTGGCGACATCGACATTCAGGAGGCGGTACTGATCCACCACGTGGATGCCGGTCGCGCGCCCGACCCGCAGTTCCAGGGCATCCGCGTGAAAGCCCTCCCGCCAGGGATCCCCCTGGAGGCTCGCGTGAACGCCGACGAGGTCGTACTTGGCGGCGAAGAGCATGTGGTCCGAGTAGGAGCCAAATTCCGTGACGTTCAGGGGGCTTTCGATCTTGTCGATCTGCAGGCCCACGGCCAGCTTCAGGCCCTGAGTCTTTCTGCCGAACTGCCCGTCCAGGGCGAAGGTCTGATCCCGGCGCTTGTAGGCGAAGTTGACGCCATCCATCAGACTCACCCAGGCGAATCCATTCCGATCCACGATCAGCGTGTTCTTCGCCAGCACGGCGGTGGTGGCGGCGGTCTCATCCTCGTAGGAGATGCCGATGGGCATCCAGGCTCCCTTGAATTGCGCCCCCAGCCGCCACTGCCGATAGAAGGTCGTGGCCTGGGTGGAGACATCGAGCCGGTTGGTGGGTTCGGATTGCTCCGCCTGGGCGGTTTTCGAATAGCCCAGGTCGATCTGCCCCCAATCGCCCCACAGGTTCAGGCCCAGGCCCAGCACCTGGCTGGGCTTGGCGTCGAGGCGCACCGTCGGAGGCTGGGCGGGCTGGGAGGACCGGGTTTCCACCGATCCCTGGATGGCCCACCAGGGGACGGAGGAAGGCCTGGGCGCGGGGACCGGGGCCTTCGGCCGGGCCGGTGCCGGTTCTGAGGCGGGCGCTGGCACCGGAGCCGGAGCGGAAGGGAGAACGGGCTCCACGGGTTGCACGGCAGGGGCCTGGGGCTGGTCCTCGTTGGGATCCACGCCCGCAAAAGGATCCGCCTTCAGCTTGCCGACGAGCATCGGATCGAAGCCGTCGCGGGGCACGGCCTCCGTGGCGAGGGTCACTACGCCGACCACGCCCTGCTCTGCGAGGGCGTGGATCAGGGCCTGGACCCGGCCCTGGACCACCGGCTCCGAGGCGCCGTGGTTCCGGGGGATGCCGATGGCCCAGGGGCCCGTCTTGCCCCATGCCTGCACAAACTGCCCAAGTTTCTCGAGCCCCAGGGGGCTCAGCGCCACGGACCCCTTGCCGAAATAGAGGGTGTCCATCCGCTCGAAGGTCGTCAGCGGGGCCTCCCCGCCCCGGACCGGACCGAGGAGGGTCCAGGCCGCCAGAGTGAACGTACGCCAGGGTTTGAGCAAGGGTGCCTTCGGGAAAGTGCCGTGAACGTCTAGGGAACCAGGGTACCGGGTGGCCGTCGGCCGCCGGTCGGGGAAATGGCAACGACCAGGATCCAAGGCAATTAACGGTCCAAGCCGCCTCAGCCGAGGGGATGGTGAGGAAAGTGGGTTGGCACAGTCTGTGTAGGAGGGATAAGCGCGCCTTCTCCATGGTCAGGATCCTGCCCCTCCAGATGGCCCACGCCCGCACGACGCCACCGCTCAGGAACGCTCGATGGGAATGTCCCCCAGACCCGATGATCCGAACGCAAGCCTTCGCCGCTTCGGCCGGAGTCTGGCCGCCCTCGCGCTGATGGGGCTGCTCGCCTGCGGCGGCGGCGCCAAGACCTCCGAAGTCCTCGCCCCAGCCACACCGGCCTTTGCGACCCAACCCGCCAGCCAGACCGTGAACGTCGGCCAGGCGGCCACGTTCACGGTAACCGCGGCAGGTTTTGCTCCGTTCACCTACCAGTGGCGCCGGGACGGGGTGCCCATCCCCGCCGCCACCGGCGCCACCTACACCACCGCCGCCACCACCCAGGCCGATGACGGGGCCACCTTCTCGGTGCTGCTCACCAACCGGCTGGGCAGCGTCGCATCCAATTCCTGCGCGTTAACGGTGCAGTGGCCCCCCGCCATCACGGCCCAGCCCGGCGACCTCACCGTCACCGAAGGACAGCCCGCGGCCTTCAGCGTGACGGCGAACGGGAAACCCACACCGACCTACCAGTGGCAGAAGAACCAGGTCGATATTCCGGGCGCCACCACCAGCACGTACCAGGTCGGCGTGACAGCCCTGGCGGATGCCGGCGCCACCTTCCGGTGCGTGGTCAGCAATGCGGCCGGATCCACACCCAGCCGCGACGCGGTCCTGACCGTCAACCCCGCACCCCGGCCGCCGGTCATCAGCGCCTTCGGCGCCAACCCGACGACGCTCACCCTCGGTCAATCGACCACGCTCTCATGGACCGTGGCGGGCGCCACCAGCCTGAGCATCGATCAGGGTGTCGGTTCGGTCACCGGGCTCGCCAGCAAGGCGGCCACGCCCAATGCCACGGGCACGATCATCTACACGCTGACCGCCACCAACGGGGCGGGTTCCAGCCAGGCCACCGCGCAGGTCCTCGTCAACCCGCTCCCCGGCTACGCCCTGACGGTGAACCTGGGCGCGGGCGTGACGGGCCTTCCCGCCGCCACAGCCACCTACACCCAGGGCACGGTGGTGAACTACGCCTACAGCCTGCAGGCCGGCTACCAGAACCTCCAGGTCAGCCTGGATGGCAACCCCGTGGCGCCTTCGGGAAGCCTGACCATGAATGGCGCCCACACCCTGGCCGCCACGGCCCAAGTCCAGACCTGGACCATCACGGCCAGCGCCGGCGCAAACGGCAGCGTCAGCCCCTCCGGCGTGACCACCCTCAACCAGGGCGGCAGCCAGACCTACACCATCACCCCCAATGCCGGGTACCAGATCGCCAGCGTCACGGTGGACGGCGTGTCCGTCGGCCCCGTGGGCACGTACACCTTCAGCAACGTGACGGCCAACCACACCCTCGCCGCCGCCTTCAGCGCCCTGCCCACCTATGCGCTCACGGTGAACCTGGGCGCGGGCGTGACGGGCGTTCCCGCGAGCTCGGCGAGCTATGTCCAGGGCACGGCCGTGAACTATGCCTATGCCCTGCAGGCGGGCTACCAGAACCTCCAGGTCAGCCTGGACGGCAGCCCCGTGGCGGCCGCAGGCAGCCTGACCATGAACGGCACGCACACCCTGGCCGCCACCGCCCAGCTCCAGAGCTTCACCCTCACGGCCAGCGCCGGCGCGAACGGCACCGTCTCGCCCGCCGGCGTGACCACCCTGACCTACGGCGGAAGCCAGACCTACACCATCACGCCCAACACCGGATACCAGGTGACGGACGTGGTCGTGGACGGCAGCTCCGTCGGACCCATCACGTCGTACACCTTCTCGAACGTCACCAGCAGCCACACGCTTTCGGCCACCTTCCAGATCCAGACCTTCACCCTCACGGCCAGCGCCGGCGCAAACGGATCCATTAGCCCCAACGGCGCAGTCTCCGTGAACTACGGCGCCAGCCAGACCTTCACCATCACGCCCAACGCCGGATACCAGATCGCCGGCGTCACCGTGGATGGGCTCGCTCAGGGCGCCATCGCCTCGTACACCTTCTCGAACGTCCTCACCAACCACACCATCTCCGCCACCTTCAGCCCGCTGCCCACCAACACCCTGACCGTGGCCCTGGGCCTGGGCGTGACTGGGACGCCCGCGAGCACAGCGACCTATCCCCAGGGCACGGTCGTGCCCTACAGCTACGCCCTCCAGGCCGGCTACCAGAACCTGCAGGTCCACCTGGACGGCGCCCCGGTATCCGCCTCGGGCAACGTCACCATGAACGCCGCCCATACCCTCACGGTCACCGCCCTGATCCAGACCTTCACCATCACCGCCAGCGCCGGGGCCAACGGCAGCATCAGCCCCACCGGCAGCACGCTGCTGAACTACGGCAGCAACCAGAGCTACACCATCACTCCGAACGCGGGGTACCAGGTGGCCGACGTGCTGGTGGACGGCGTATCCGTGGGGGCCGTCACGAGCTACACCTTCTCGAACCTGGCGGCCAACCACACCATCTCGGCCAGCTTCGCCCTGCCGCCCGGATTCGTCCTGACGGTGAACCTGGGCACGGGCGCCACCGGCTCCCCCGTGTCCACGGCCAGCTACCCCCTGGGCACGGCCGTGCACTACAGCTACTTCCTTCAGTCCGGCTACCAGAACCTGCAGGTCACCCTGGATGGCGCGCCCGCGCCAGTCTTCGGCGACATCACCATGAACGCATCCCACACCCTGACCATCACCGCCCAGATCCAGACCTTCACCATCACGGCCAGCGCCGGGCCCAACGGGAGCATCAGCCCCGCCGGCGTGACCACGGTGAATTTCGGCGGCAGCCAGGCCTACACCATCACGCCCAACGCCGGCTACCAGGTGGCCAACGTCACGGTGGACGGCGCTTCCCTGGGCGCCCTGACGAGCTACACCGTCTCCAACGTGACGTCGAACACCACCATCTCGGCCACCTTCAGCGCCCTGCCCACCTATGCCCTGACCGTCAACCTGGGCGCGGGCGTCACGGGCACGCCCGCGAGCACCACGAGCTACCCCCAGGGCACCTCCGTGGCCTTCAGCTACGCCCTGTTGGCCGGCTACCAGAACCTGCAGGTCACCTTGGATGGAACCCCCGTGGCCGCCTCGGGCAGCGTGACCATGAACGGCACCCACACCCTGGGGGCATCGAGCACCGTGATCGCGCCCAACGCCGAACTGGCCCTGCCCATCTCCGTGCATCCCGGCGACACCTGGATGAAGGCCAGCGTCCCCATCCAGTCCGGCATGACCGACCTGTGGACGCTGATTTCCGGCAGCAGCTCGGGCACCATCAGTTCTGGACAGGGCACCGGTCTGCTCGGCTTCACGGCCGGTACCGCGGGCACCTTCCAGGTTCAGGCCGATGTCCAGAATCCCGCGGCCACCCACGCCACCGCCGCGCGCACGGTGACCGTCCAGACCGGCACCTGGCTGGTGAAGAACGGCGGCCTCTCCGCGGCGCGAAGCGGTCGGGCCTGGGCCCTCCTGCCCAGCGGACGCGTGTTGCTCGTCGGCGGAGCCTGGCTCGGCAGCGCGCCCGAAGCGGCGGCGGAAATCTTCGATCTCGCCTCCGCTACCTGGGCCCCCACGGGCAGCCTGGGAACGGCGCGTTCGGGCTTGTCGGCCACGCTGCTCGGCAATGGCAAGGTGCTGGTGGCCGGGGGCCACGGCGCCTCCGGCTACCTCAACAGTTCAGAGTTGTATGATCCCGCCCTCGGCACCTGGAGTCCGACCACAGGCAACCTGAACGCCGCCCGTTCCGGCCACACCGCCACCACCTTGGCCAACGGCAAGGTCCTGGTGGTCGGAGGTTCCGATGGGACCCTCGCAGCCCTCGCCACGGCTGACATCTACGATCCCAGCACGGGCCTCTGGACAGCGACAGGGAGCCTGACCACCGGTCGCTCCGGCCACTCGGCCACACTGCTCTCAAGTGGCAAGGTGCTGGTGGCTGGCGGGCGGGACGGCTCGGGATCGAACGCCGCCCCCGAACTCTTCGATCCGGCCCTCGGCACCTGGTCCGCCGCAGGCACCATGGGCACCGGGCGCACCAACCACACAGCCACCCTCCTTTCCAGCGGCAAGGTCCTCGTGACGGGCGGTCTCGACGCCTCGAACAACCCGCTGGCCAGCTCGGAACTCTACGATCCCAGCGGGGGCACCTGGGCGCCCACGGGAGCCCTGGGCACGGCCCGGAGCGGCCATTCGGCCACCCTCCTCTCCAGCGGCAAGCTCCTCGTCGCGGGAGGCACCGGCGCCTCCGGTGAAACGCCCAGCGCCGAACTCTACACCGTCGCGGCCGGAACCTGGACCGCCACGGGCAGCCTCGTCACCGCCAGGTCGGGCCATGCGGCCGCCCTGCTGCAGGACGGCACCGTGCTCGCCGCGGGGGGCAGCGCCACCGACCCCCTAGGCAGCACGGAAACCTTCAATCCCACCTCCGGCACCTGGTCGGCCCTGGGCAGCCTCGGAAGCGCACGCACCCGCCCCACCGCCACCCTCCTTGGCAACGGCAAGGTCCTCATGGCGGGGGGAACCTTGAACGGAAATCCGCTCGCCAGCGCCCTGCTCTACGACCCCACGACGCGGACCTGGACGGCCACCGGAAGCCTCGGCACCGCGCGATCCGGCCACACGGCCACCCTGCTGGGCGACGGCACCATCCTTGTGGTCGGCGGGCAGACCGCCTCGGGTTACACGACCACCGCTGAACGCTACGATCCAGGCACGGGGCTATGGACGGCCACCGGCAGCCTGTCGGCGGCCCGCGCCAACCACACGGCCACCCTCCTCACGGGCGGAAAGGTCCTGGTGGCGGGCGGTTCCGACGCATCTTCATCCCTCGCGACGGCGGAGATCTTCGATCCCAGCCTGGGCACCTGGGCCCCCACCGGCTCCTTAAGCGCGGCCCGCGCCTTCCACACCGCCACGCTGATCTCGGGCGGCCTGGTCCTGGTGGCCGGGGGCAATGGCGCGACCAGCGGCCTGTCCAGCGCGGAGCTCTTCGACCCCGCCCTGGGAACCTGGTCCGGCACCGGCGCCCTGGTCGGCGGGCGCACCAGCCATTCCGCCACCCTGCTGCAGAGCGGCCAGGTGCTCGTCGCGGGAGGCGAGGACGGCTCCGGAACCCTGTCGAGTTCCGAAATCTTCGATCCCGTGGCCACCACCTGGAGCGCCACGACCGGAGGCCTGGGCATGGCGCGTTCGAGCCAGTCGGCCACCCTACTTGCCAACGGCAAGGTCCTCGTGGCCGGGGGCGCCAACGGCACTTCGAGCGCCCTGTCCTCGGTGGAGATCTTCGATCCCGGGGCTGGCACCTGGAGCGCCGCGGGGGGCCTGAACACGGGGCGCACGGGCCACACGGCGACCCTCCTGAACGACGGGACGATCCTCGTGGCCTTCGGCCTCAAGGGCGACGTCGTCACCGAGATCTACATGCCCTAGGCCAGCCCCAGTAAGCTGGTCCCATGGATCTCTCGCGCTTTCTCGACCTCGTCCGCACCCAGGGCTGGCAGGGCTGGTCCCTCTGGGTCGTGCTGCTGTTCCAGGCCCTGCTGTGGGTGGGCCTCGTGCGGCTGCACCTCTCCCTCCAGAGGGAGGAGGCCCCCTGGGAGGAATGCATCGGCAAGATCCGTTCGGCCTTCCTGCGCAAGCTGAACGGCGAGGAGGAGATCCAGGAACTGAAAGTGCACCGCTACGCGCCGCTGGTGGACCAGCTGCTGGCCCTGCATTTCGCCGAGGAGAAGGCGGACCGCTTCGACCGCTGGCTGTTGCTGCGCTGGAAGGTCAAGGAGGGCCTGCGCCCCTACTGGATCCGCTGGGGCTACCTGATCATCGCCTTCGGCGCCGTCGTGTGGTACCTCCAGGGCCTGCGCCTGGACATCGGCACCGACGTGCTCAAGCGCACGCCCGTGGATCCGCGCCTGCTCTGGGTCTGGCTGGGCTACGCCATGGTGCTGGCCTGGAAGATCGTCCGCATCCACGGCAACCTCGAGCGCGTCCAGCGCAGCCTCCTGCTGCCCCGGCGGGACGAGTAGGACCATGGCTTTCCGCATCCAGCCTTTCCAGCCGGGCCTTGAGGGGCAGGTGCTCGACCTGATCCTGCCCATCCAGCAGATCGAGTTCGGCGTGCCCATCACGGCGGCGGACCAGCCGGACCTGGGCCGCATCCCCGAGGTCTACCAGTCGGGCCGCGGCGGTTTCTGGGTGGGCATGGAAGGGGAGCGCGTGGTCGGCACCCTCGGCCTCATCGATTTCGGCCAGGCTCCCGGTGGCGGGGGCGCCCTGCGCAAGATGTTCCTCCACCGGGACCAGCGCGGCAGCGGCCTGGCCCAGGCCCTGCTCGACACGCTGCTGGTCCATGCCCGGGCCCAGGGCCTGCCCGGCCTCTGGCTCGGCACCCTGCCCCACATGGCGGCGGCACACCGCTTCTACGAACGCAACGGCTTCCGCCGGATCGCACCGGAGGCGCTGCCCCCGGACTTCCCTCGCATGCCCGTGGACACGGTGTTCTACGCCCGGGAGCTCGCCTGACCCGCCGTGGGGAGGCCGCCCGCCGCCTGGGCCTCCGGGCCGAGCGGCTGACCCTCTGGCTCTTCTGGGCTCGGGGCTGGGACCTGGTGGCCTGGCGTCAGAAAATGGGCCGCTGGGAGCTGGACCTGCTCCTGAGCCGGGGCCCTGAGTTGCGCCTCCTGGAGGTGAAGGCCCGGCGACCCGGCGCCTGGGTCGGCGCCGACACAGCCGTAGAGCCCGAGCAGCGGCTCCGCCTCCAGCGGGCCCTGCGGGGCTGGCTGGACCGGGTTCCCTGGCCGGGCGAGGTGAGCTTCCAGCGGGTGAGCTGGGCGGGATTCCGATGCCGGTTTCACCCGCCGGAGCGCTGGGATGCGCTGAAGATCCGACGCTGAACCGGGCCGATCCTGCCGCCACCACGTCGTTGGCATACCCCTCGCCCCGCACCCTGCGGGTGTCGGTATGTTGACCTTCCTCGATCGTCTGCTTCCTTATATGGCCCGCCTGGCCCGGCGGTCGGATCTCGCTGCGCCCGTGTTCGTGATGATCGTGCTGGTGGTCATGGTGTTGCCCATGCCCGCCTTCATGGTGGATCTGCTCATCGTCCTCAACATCACGCTGAGCCTCATCATCCTGATGGTGGGCATGTATGTGCGCCGCCCCAAGGAGTTCAGCTCATACCCTTCCGTGCTGCTGGTGGTGACGCTTTTCCGTCTGGCCATCAACGTGGCCACCACCCGCCGGATCCTGCTCTTCGCCGGTGACCAGGGCGCCGATGCGGCCGGCAACATGGTGAAGGCCTTCGGCCAGTTCGTCGTGGGCGGCAGCTATGTGATCGGCCTGGTGGTCTTTCTCATCCTGCTGGCCATCCAGTTCCTCGTGATCAACCACGGCGCGGGCCGCATCGCCGAAGTGACCGCCCGCTTCACCCTGGACGCCATGCCCGGCAAGCAGATGGCCATCGACGCCGACCTGAACGCGGGCTACATCGACGAGCAGGAGGCCCGCCGCCGCCGCAAGGATCTGCAGGAAGAAGCCGGATTCTACGGAGCCATGGACGGCGCTGTGAAATTCACCCAGCGCGACGCCGTGGCCGCCCTCATCATCCTGGCCGTCAACATCGTGGCGGGCATCATCCTGGGCGTGGTGCGCTACAACCTGCCGGTGACGCAGGCCCTGGAAGTTTTCACCCTCCTGACGGTGGGCGATGGCCTGGTGACGGTGATCCCCAGCCTGCTCATCAGCGTGGGCGGCGCCATCCTCACCACCCGCAGCGGCAGTGATTCCACGGGCCTGGGCAGCGAGGTGCTGGGCCAGCTCGGCGCGGACCACCGCCCCCTGGCCATCGCGGCCTCCGTGCTCTTCTTCTTCGGCATCGTGCCGGGCCTGCCCCTCTTCCCCTTCTGGGTGATGGCCGCGATCTTCGGCATCATGGCCTACGCCGCCTGGAAACTGCCCAAGGCCGCCCATGTCGTGCCCGAGGAGGCCGCGGCCGAGGAGAAGGCCAAGGCCGCCGCCGCGGAAAGCGCGGACCGGGTGGAAGGCCTGCTCAAGGTCGACCCCCTGGGTCTGGAAGTGGGCTACAGCCTCATCCCCCTGCTGGACGTCAACCAGGGCGGCACCGTGCTGGAACGCATCAAGGCCGTGCGGCGCCAGATGGCCCAGGAGCTGGGCATCGTCGTGCCCCCTGTGCGCATCCGCGACAACCTGCAACTGGCCCCCCACACCTACCGGCTCCTGCTCCGGGGCGAGGAGATCGCCCGGGCGGAGCTCCAGCCCACCCAGTTCCTGGCCATGAATCCCGGCACGGCCTCCGAGGATCTCGCGGGCACGCCCACTTCCGAACCGGCCTTCGGCCTGCCCGCCTACTGGATCCCCGACAACCTGCGCGACCGGGCCCAGATGCTGGGCTACACGGTGGTGGAACCCGCGACCGTGCTCACCACCCACCTGTCGGAGCTCATCAAGCAGCACGCGCCCGAGCTACTGGGACGGCCCGAAGTCCAGCACCTGCTGGACAACCTGAAGGAATCCACGCCCAAGCTCGTGGACGACCTCATCCCCAACGTCATCAGCGTGACCACGCTCCAGAAGGTGATGCACAACCTCCTGCGCGAGCGGGTGCCCGTGCGGGATCTGGCGCGCATCCTCGAAGCCACCGCCGACGCGGCCACCATGACCAAGGACATCGGCTTCATCACCGAATACGTGCGCCAGGCCATGGGCCGCGTGCTCACGGGACCGCATCTTTCAGAATCCGGCGAGCTGGGCGTCCTGGTGCTTGATCCCACGCTGGAACAGACCCTCCAGGGCGGCATCGAACAAACGGATCGGGGCAGCTTCCTGGCCCTGGAACCTGGCCGGACCCAGGAACTGCTCGGCCGCATCGCCAACGGTATCGCCACCCTGCTGCCCGGCGCCCAGCCGGTGCTGCTCACCAATCCCGTCGTGCGTCCCCACCTGCGGCGCATGCTTGAGCGCGCCCTCCCCCACCTGGTCGTGCTGAGCCACAGCGAAGTCCCCCTGGATGTCCGCGTCGTGAACCTGGGAACTGTCTCATGAAGGGCCAACCATGCGCGTGAAGACCTTCGAAGCCGGATCCATGCAGGACGCCCTCGACGTCGTGAAGAAGGAGATGGGCGAGGAGGCCTTCATCCTCTCCACCCGCACCCGGCGGCGCCCCGCGGCTCTGGGCCTGGGCGAGGAATCCATCATCGAAGTGACGGCCGCGGTGGATGAGGCTCAGATACAGGCCGGCATCCCCCCCCAGGCCGCGGGTGCGCCCTCGCTCACCTACGGTCTGCGCGCGCCCCTGGAAGCGCCTCCGGTTCCCCCGGCGGCCCGCCGGACGCCTCGCGAACCCGCCGCGCCCCCACCGCCCATGGACCTCCAGCCCCTTCGCCGGGAACTGCTGGAGATCAAGGGCGCCGTGGCGGCCCTCAAGGACAATGACCAGCGCAACACCTCGATCCTGAAGGAACTGGATCAGATGAAGGCCCTGCTGAGCCGCATCCAGCGCCAGGGCATGCCTCCGGCCCAGCTTCAGCTGCCCCCCAGCCTGCTGGAGATGTACGGCGACCTGGTGGCCAACGACGTGGAGCCCCTCATCGCCCTGCGCCTTTGCGAGTACGCCCAGCGCGCCCTGACCGATCAGGATGGCGACGGCGCGGCCGGGGCCGTGGATCCAGAACGGGCCCGGCTCTTCCTACGCCGCGTCATCGCGGACTTCATCCCCGTGGCCCCGCCCATCCAGCTCGATCCCGGCAAGATGCGCGTGGCCGCCCTGGTGGGTCCCACCGGCGTCGGCAAGACCACCACCCTCGCCAAGCTGGCGGCCTACGCACAGCTCCACCTCAAGCAGAAGGTGGCCCTGCTCACCCTGGACACCTACCGCATGGCGGCCGTGGACCAGCTGCAGCAGTACGCCCAGATCCTGCAGGTGCCCCTGCACGTCGCCCTCACCGTGGAGGACCTCCGCAGCGCCCTGCGCTTCTACCAGGACCGCGCCCTCGTGCTCATCGATACGCCGGGCCACAGCCCCAAGGACACGGACACGCTGAACCAGCTGCGGGGCCTGCTGGATGAACTGCCCGAGGTGGAGACCCACCTGGTGCTGTCGGCCACCACCAAGCCCCGCGACCTCACCGAGATCGCCACGCGCTACGAACCCCTGAAGCCCACCCGCCTGCTCTTCACCAAGCTGGACGAGACCTCCACCTACGGTCCCATCCTCAGCACCCTGGCGCGGGTCAAGCGGCCCCTCAGCTACCTCGGCACGGGCCAGGAAGTGCCCGACGCCCTGGAACTGGCCACCAGCCGCCGCGTGGCCGACCTCATCCTCCCCGTGCCCGTGAAGGAGGCCGAATGAGCCAAGATCAGGCAGCCCGCCTCCGCGCCATGGCCCAGGGGCAGCGCCCCGAGCAGCCGCTCTTCGCGGCCCGCGTCGTCGCCATCACCTCGGGCAAGGGCGGCGTCGGCAAGACGAATGTCGTCGCGGGCTTGGCCCTGGCGCTGGCGCAGCAGGGACAACGCGTGGTCATCATGGACGCGGATTTCGGCCTGGCCAACCTGGACATCCTGCTGGGCCTGTCGCCCAAGTTCACGCTCGAACACGTCATCCGCGGCGAAAAAGTCATCGAGGAGATCCTGCTGGACGGCCCCATGGGCATCCGCATCATCCCGGCCAGCAGCGGCATCCAGGAACTCACCCGCCTGGACACCATGAGCGAGCTGCGGCTGGTGCAGGGCTTGCAGCGGGTGGCGGAAACGGCGGACTGGCTGCTCATCGATACGGCGGCGGGCATCCACGACTCCGTGCTCAAGCTCCTCATGGCCGCCCAGGAGGTGATCCTGGTGACCACGCCCGAACCCACGAGCCTGGTGGACGCCTACGCCATGGTGAAGGTGCTGCACCTGCGCGAGGCCACCAAGCCGCTGTGGCTGCTGGTGAACAATGGGCAGAACGTGGATGAAGCCCAGGAGACCATCGATCAGCTGCAGGCCGCTACGGAGCGCTTCCTCGGCAAGCAGCTCAACGTGCTGGGCATGATCCCCAATGATCCCCACATCCTGCAGGCGGTGCGCCAGCAGCGCGGCGTCGTGGACCTCTTCCCCCGGAGCCCGGCGACGCATGCCTTCCAGGCCTTGGCTCGTCAATTGCTGGGACAAGTATCCTTGCAGCCAGACGGCTTTGCGTCATTCTGGAGGCAGCTCGCTTCCGACGAACTTCAATAGGTCCCTGCATGTGCCCAATCCCGGACCAACCCGCCGATCCCGGCCTGCCCCTCAGCGGGGAGGCCCTGCGCGCCGTGGAAAAGGCTCCGGCGGCCCTGCGCCCATGGGCCGCGCTGGCCGCCGCCAAGGCTTACGGGCGGGGCGTTCCGGCGCCGCTCGCCACCCTCGCCGCACCGGCTCCCTCCGCCCCCGAGGCCGAATCCTCGGAACCGCCCGAACCCTTTGATCGCAACAACCGCGAACAGATCATCAAGGATTACGTGCCCCTCGTGAAGTTCGTGGCGCACCGCATCGCCTCGCGCCTGCCCTCGCACGTGGAGCTGGACGACCTCATCAACAGCGGCATCCTCGGCCTCATGGACGCCATCGAGAAGTTCGAGCCGGCCCGGAACATCAAGTTCAAGACCTACGCCGAGCTGCGGATCAAGGGTGCCATCCTCGACGGGCTGCGCGATCTGGACTGGGTGCCCAGAAGCCTGCGCCGCAAGAAGAAGGACATCGAAGGCGCCTACCACATGCTGGAGCAGCAGTACGGGCGGGCGGCCACGGACGAGGAGGTGGCCGTCCACCTCGGCATCCCCCTCGAGGAGCTGCACAAGAACCTGGACGAACTGAAGGGCGTCACCCTGGGCACCTTCGTGGAGGTGGGCGAGGATGGCGAGGGCGAAAGCCTCATAAGCTTCGTGCCCGATCCCGACGCGGAGGATCCCCACCAGATCTTCCAATCTTCGGAGATCAAGGAGATCCTCCGGGACGCCATGGACGTGCTGCCCAAGAAGGAGAAGTTCGTCGTTCAGCTCTACTACTTCGACGAACTGACCATGAAGGAAATCGGCACCCTGCTGAACATCACCGAATCCCGGGTATCCCAATTGCATACCAAGGCCATGCTGCGACTCCGGGGCAAGCTCCTGGAGAAGCACATCGAAGGGTAATCCATGGCCAAGATCCTAAGCCAAGAGGAAGTAGACGCTCTACTTAAGTCCCATACCAAGCCGGCGGGAAAACCGGCGGCCGGCGGGGGACCCGAACGGGGCGCGGCACCAGCGCCGGCAAAAAAGGCCCAGATCCAACGCAAGGTCACCCTCTACAATTTCCGCCGACCCGACCGGGTGAGCCGCGAGCAGATGCGCTCGCTGCACTTCATGCACGACCGCTTCGCCCGGAATTTCTCCAGTTCGCTCAGCGCCTACCTGCGGACGATCACCGAAGTGAACCTGGTGAGCGTCGAGCAGCTGAGCTACCAGGAATTCCTGCTCTCGGTGCCCGATCCCACTTGCTTCAACGCCATTTCCATCAAGCCCCTGGAAGGCGCGCTGGCCCTGGAAGTGAACCCCACCCTGGTGTTTCCCATCATCGACAAGATGCTGGGCGGGCCCGGCGAACCCCTGAAGAACCTGCGCACGATGACCGACATCGAGCAGAGCATCTTCGACGGCATCCTCAAGCTGCTGCTGGAGGACATGCGTGAATCCTGGCGCGGCATCGTGGATCTGGATTTCCGCATCCAGGCCCGCGAGACCAGTCCCCAGCTCATCCAGATCGTGGCGCCCAACGAGGTGGTGCTGCTCATCGTCTTCGAAGTGAAGATGGGCCCCGTGAGCGGCATGATCAACCTGGCCATCCCGAGCATCATCCTCGAGCCGATCTCCAGCAAGTTCGACCAGGAGATGTTCACGGGCTACAAGAAGTCCTCCACCTTCGAGGAGGCCCGTCTGCTCATGGCCAGCCTGAAGCGCTGCCACATGGAGGCCGCGGCCGAGATCCGGGGCACCAACCTCAGCATGGAGGAGGTGCTCCAGCTGAAGGTGGGCGACCTGATCCCCCTCACCAAGCGCTTCGACGCGGAGCTGGACCTCTGCGTGGATGGCATTCCCCGTTTCATGGGCCTGGTGGCGCTGAATTCCAACGGCAAACGCGTGTTTCAAGTGACCGGCAGCCGGTCGGAGGGGTGAACGATGGATGCCCAAGAGACTGAGTTCTTCCAGAAAGTCGGCAACGCCTTCGCCGAAAGCATGGCCTCCGTGTTCTCCATGCTCACGGGCCGCGAATTCCAGATGAAGTCGGAAGCCGGCGCCATGCTGGAAACCCCGGCCATCGCCAAGCTTCAGGAAGGCACCGGCATCCTCGTCAAGGCCAACTACCAGAAGGGCCTGAACGGCACCCTGTTCTTCACGCTGCCCCTCAAGGAAGGCACCATGCTGGTGGACCTCATGTTGGGCGGCGACGGCGCGCCTGCGGAGGAACTGGTGGGCGACTCCAAGGACGCCCTGGCCGAGACCTTCAACCAGGTCATGGGCAGCGCCAACCAGACCCTGTCGGATCTCGCCGGCGAAACCTTCGCCATCGCCAATGTGGAGATCCTCGCCATGGCACCCGAGGCCGGGGCCTTCGCCGAGCAGCTGGGCCAGGGCGGCTTCCAGGATGTGGCCCTGCCCACCAGCCAGGATTCGCTGAGCACCACGGTCCACCTGCTCTTCCCCGACCTCCTGCTCCAGCAGCTCAAGCGCAAGCTGGGCCTGGGCGAGCCGGTTCCGCCCCCGGCTCCGGAGCCCTCTCCGGCTTCCGTGGCCGCCACCCTGGCGGCGCCGGTGCGCCAGCAGGCTCCTGTGGCCTCGGGCCCCCCGCCCGATGCGGGCAACCTGGACCTGCTGCTGGACATCCAGCTGCCGGTCGTGGTCCGCATGGGTCAGACGGAGATGCAGATGGGCGAACTGCTCAAGCTCACGCCGGGCGCGATCCTCGAGCTCAACCGCAGTGCCGACGCGCCGGTGGAGCTGCTGGTCAATGGCAAGCTCATCGCCAAAGGCGAAGTCGTCGTCGTGGATGGCAATTTCGCCTTCCGCATCACGGAAATCGATACCCGAGCCGCGCGGATCCGCAGCCTGGCTTGATGTTGTCCGGGGGTCCCGCGGCGCGCACACCCCCGGGCCCCCGCGCGAAGCCCGGCAAAGCCGGGTTTCGCTTGTTTACGGGTTCGGTGATTGTGGCGCCTCCCCCGAGGGCCCCGCACCCAGCCCGGCCAATCCGGGTTTCGCTTTGGCTCCTGTACCTTTCGCAATGGCGTTCCGATGGGGCGGGGCTCGCTTGCCACACCTGTGGTTTTGGCGATGCGGCAGGGCGTGTCGGATGCACCACATTGGATCCCGGGCCCCATCCCGCTAAGTTGAGATCAGTGAACGGGGGATCCATGTGCGGAATCGTGGGATACATCGGAGAACAGGGCGCGGCGCGAATCCTGGTGGATGGACTGCGCAGCCTCGAATACCGGGGCTATGACAGCGCCGGCGTGGCCCTGTCCTCGGGGGCTGATGGCTTCAACGTCATCCGCGCGTCGGGCAAGCTCGTGAACCTGGCGGGCAAGGTGGACCTGGCTGATCCCACGCCCCTGGGCATCGGCCACACGCGCTGGGCCACCCACGGCCGGCCCACGGAGGAGAATGCCCACCCCCACCGCAGCGCCGACGGGCAGGTGGTGGCGGTCCACAACGGCATCTTCGAGAACTTCCTGGAGCTGCGCGCCGAACTGAAGGCCGCGGGCGAGACCTTCCGTTCCGAAACGGATACGGAATGCTTCCCGGCCATGGTGTCCCATCTGATGAAACAGGGACGCTCCTTTTCCGACGCCTTCCGCGAGGCCATCGGCCGCATGAAGGGCATCTACGCCCTGGCCTGTCTGCACGCCACCGATCCGAACCGCATCCTCGCTGCCCGCAGCGGGCCGCCCATGGTGCTGGGCCTGGGCGAGGGCGAAACCTTCCTGGCCTCGGACGTCGTGCCCCTGCTGCCCCACACCCGGCGCGTGATCTTCCTGGAGGACGGCGATCTCGTGGAACTCACCCGCGAGGGCGCGCGGATCTTCCGCCTGGATGGCACCCCCGTGGAGCGCCCCATCACCACCATCCCCTATGATCCTGTGGCAGCGGAAAAGGGCGGCTACAAGCACTTCATGCAGAAGGAGATCTTCGAGCAGCCCCAGGCCCTGTCCAACACGCTGCTGAACCGCCTCCCCCTGGACGCCGAAAACATCCCCCTGGACCTGCCCTTCACCCAGGCTGAACTGGCGGCCCTCACCCGCATCCACATCGTGGCCTGCGGCACCAGCTGGCACTCGGGCCTGGTGGGCAAGTTCCTCATCGAGCAGTTGAGCCGTGTCGCCGTAGAAGTGGACTACGCCAGCGAGTACCGCTACCGCGAACCCGTGATCCAGCCCGGTACGCTCATCATCGGCATCACGCAAAGCGGCGAGACCGCCGACACCCTGGCCGCCATGAAGGAGGCCGCGGCCCGCGGCGCCCGCACCCTCGCCATCTGCAACGTCATGGGCTCGACCGCCACCCGGCAATGCGAGGCCACCATCCTCACCCACGCGGGGCCCGAGATCGGCGTGGCCTCCACCAAAGCCTTCACCACCCAGTTGGCGGTACTCACCCTGCTGGCCCTCAAGCTGGGCGAGGCCAAGCACACGGTGGATCCCACCCTGAAGGCCGAGCTGCTCCAGGGCCTGCGGGAACTGCCCGCCCATCTGGAGCGCCTCAATGCCCTGGAACCGAAGATCATGACCTGGGCCCAACGCTGGAAGGACGCCACCGACTTCCTCTACCTGGGCCGCGGCCCCTGCTACCCGATCGCCCTGGAAGGCGCGCTGAAGCTGAAGGAGATCTCGTACATTCACGCCGAGGGTTATCCGGCGGGCGAGATGAAGCATGGCCCCATCGCCCTCATCGACAAGACCCTGCCCGTGGTGGCCCTCATGCCCCGGGACACGCACCGCGAGAAGACCCTCAGCAACCTCCAGGAGGCCGCCGCCCGCGACGGGCGCATCCTGGCCTTGGTCACCGAAGGCGACACGGGGCTTTCGGGCATCGCCGAGGACGTGCTGGAACTGCCCCCGGTCCATCCCTGGCTCGCGCCCATCGTCTACGCCGTGCCCCTGCAGCTCCTCGCCTACCACATCGCCGTGCTGCGCGGCTGCGACGTGGATCAGCCCCGCAACCTGGCCAAGAGCGTGACCGTCGAGTAGGGCACCTCGATTTCTCAAGGAATTCACGGCGCGTGCCCCTGGGCATCCCAATCTGAAGGGCGGAAGAAGCTCTCCAGAGGAGGCTGCCATGGCCGCCCATACCTTCCGGCATCCGGACCTCGATCATTCCGAACTGCTGAACTGGGCCCTGGCCCTGGTCGGCGCCCTCGTGGCCTGGTGGCTCTGGCCCACGGCCTTCCTGGCCCATTGAGAATCCGGCGGATTCCCGGGCGCGGGACCGCCTCCCGACCCATCCTTGGATCGGGTTCTCCCGACCTGGAGGTTCCATGGCCGCCCACACCCACACCCATCACGAGATCCATCCCATCCTTCCGCTGGAGCGGTTCGCCCTGGGACATCCCTATGCCGGGAAATGGGCGATCCTGACGGCCGCCGCCCTGGCCGGACTCCTGCTCTGGTACTGGAATTCCTGACCGCCCCGTTCTGAAGGCTCGACAGCCGGCCCCGTTCCGCTAGAATGGGTGTTCGCGCTGGCGCGTAGCTCAGGGGTAGAGCACTACCTTGACACGGTAGGGGTCGGCGGTTCGAGACCGCCCGCGCCAACCAGTAAGAGGCCGCTTTTGCGGCCTTTTTTCATGCCTTCAATCGGGCGGTCTCGGACCGCCGAGAAAGTCCGGCGGGCAGATAGGGCCCGGCGGAGGCGCTCCAGCGGAGCGCCGGAGACGATCAGGCCCGTGCCCAGCCGGACGCATGCAGACTCGGGGCTCAGCCCCTCGCCCTTCGGGCGGCAATCCGCTTCGCGGATTCCGTCCTACCCTCCCTTCGCTTCGCTGCGGTCGGATGGTCGAGACCGCCCGCGCCAACCAGCCCAAGGCCGCTTTTGCGGCCTTTCAGGCATCCATGGAGCGGCCATCCCGGCCTGATCCAACACTCCGAATCTCAACTCCCCTGGTCATCAAAGACGACTTAATGGATGATTTTTCGGAACCTAGATAAACCGCGGTTCACATATTCCTTAACCTATGTCTTACCCGCCCTTCTGGAGGAACCATGCGTCCGATGCTCCCCGCCCTGGCCCTTGCCTTGGCGGCCCTGCCCTTCCATGCGGAGGCGCCAACCCAGGCCCCTGCCCCGGCGCCCGCGGCCAATGGCGTGAAGCCCACCCCGCCGCCTCCGCCGGCTGATGGCGAGCCCAAGCCCTACGAGAAGGTCATCACGAGCGAGGCGAAGACGCAGACGGGCCTCTTCAAGGTCCACCAGGTCAAGAGCAAGCTGTACTTCGAGATTCCCAAGGACCTGCTCGGCAAGGAGCTCCTCATGGTGGCCACCGCCACCGAGGTGCCAGTCGGCGCGGACCACGTGGGCAAGAACGTCAACGAGGACGTGGTGCGCTTCCTCCTGAAGGAGAACAAGGTCTACTTCCAGGCCGTCAACCACGCCTTCGTCAGCGACCCCAGCCGCCCCATCGCCTCCGCGGTGGAGGCCTCCCAGCGCGACATCGTGCTGCTGGCCTTCCCGGTGGAAGCCCTGTCGAAGGACGGCGCCCCCGTCATCGAGGTGAGCAAGCTGTTCACCTCCGAAGTGGGAGACTTCACCGCCCGCCAGGTGGTGAACGCCACGTCCATGGATCCCAGCCGCAGTTTCGTGGACCACGCCAAGACCTTCGCCGGCAGCGTGCGGGTCGATGCGGTGCACACCTACTCCCTGGCTCCCCACACGATTCCCGGCCTGCCCCCCATGCCGGGTCAGCCCCAGCCCCCCGCGCGCAGCGGCTCGGTCTCGGTGGCCTATGACATCGTGCGCCTGCCCGAAAAGCCCATGATGGCCCGCCTCATGGATGACCGAATCGGCTACTTCGGCCTTTCCCGCGTGGATTTCGGAAGCCCCGAGCACGAAAGCAAGCGGGAGAACATCATCGCGCGCTGGCGCCTCGAGAAGAAAAATCCCAGCGCCGCCCTCAGCGAGCCCGTGAAGCCCATCGTGTGGTACATCGACAAGGCCACGCCCTCCCAGTGGGTGCCCTACATCAAGAAGGGCGTGGAGGCCTGGAACGTGGCCTTCGAGGCCGCGGGCTTCAAGAACGCCGTGCAGGCCCGGCCCTTCCCCACCAAGGAGGAGGATCCCGAGTTCGATCCTGAGGATGTGCGCTACAGCGTCATCCGCTGGGTACCCTCGCCCATCGCCAACGCCTACGGCCCGCACCTCAGCGATCCGCGCAGCGGCGAGATTCTCAACGCCGACATCGTGATGTACCACAACATCCTCCAGCTCCAGCGCGACTGGTACATCACCCAGGCGGGCGCCGTGGATCCCCGCGCCCAGAAGCTGCCCCTGCCCGATGACCTCATGGGCGATCTGGTGGCCTACGTCGTCACCCACGAATGCGGCCACTCCCTGGGCTTCCGCCACAACATGAAATCCAGCTCGCTCTATCCCTTCGAGAAGCTGCGCGACGGGAAGTGGCTCAAGGAGATGGGCCACGTCGCCACACTCATGGACTACAGCCGCTTCAACTACCTCGTGCAGCCCGAGGACAAGATCGATCCGGCCCTGCTCATCCCCAAGATCGGCCCCTACGACATCTTCGCCGTGAAGTGGGGCTACGCGCCCATTCCCGAGGCCAAGACGCCCGAGGAGGAGAAGGCCACGCTCAACGCCTGGGCAAAGGAGCAGGACGCCAAGCCCTGGCTGCGCTTCAGCACGCCCAAGGCCGAACTGGGCGATTACGGCGAGAACACCGAGGCCGTCGGCGATGCCGATGCGGTGGCCGCCACCACGCTGGGCACCAAGAACCTGCAGCGCATCGTGAAGATGCTGCCCAAGATGGCCATCCAGCCGGGCCAGGACGACCACGCCCTCGAAGAGCTCTACGGCGCCTCCTGGGGCCAGTGGACCCGCGAGCTGGGCCATGTGGCCGCCATCGTCGGCGGCTACGACAGCCAGAACAAGCACGGCGACCAGCCCGGCGCGGTCTTCACGCCGGCCACCAAGGCCCAGCAGGCCAAGGCCGTGAAGTTCCTCAGCGAGCAGATCTTCAAGACGCCCACCTGGATGTTCGAGACCGCCGTCACCGAGCGCCTCAGCCCCATGGAACCCTCCGTCAAACTCCTCAATGCGCAGCGCTACGTGTTGCGCGCGCTCCTGGACCGCGCCCGCACCACGCGCCTGCAGACTCAGGAGATCGCCGCCGGGGACAAGGCCTACCGCGTGGCCGACCTGCTCGCGGACCTGCGCGCCGGCATCTACACCGAGGTGCTCAGCGGCGCCAAGGTGGATCCCCTGCGCCGCAACCTCCAGCGCGCCTACCTGGCCCAATTGGATGAGCGGCTCAACGCGGGCACCGGCCCTGCCCTTCCCGCGGCGTTCACGGGCGTGACGATGCCCTTCGGCAACCCCATGGATGACACCCGCGCCACCGTGCGCGGCGAACTGAAGGCCCTCGCGGCCCTCTTCTCCGCCAAGGCCACTGCCGCGGCGGACCGCACCCAGAAAGCCCACCTGGAAGACCTGCGAGACCTCGCCCTGAAGGCCGTGGATCCCAAGGTCGCCCCCAACCTCCCGCCCGCCATGAGCCCCTTCCGCAGCGGGTTCAGCGAAGACAATTGCTGGCCCGATTTCACACAACAGTAATCGCAAGGTCTGATGACAAGGCGCCCGTTCCCGGACGGGCGCCTTTCTTTATCCCATCAAGAGAAAAACGAAAAACCACCGCGCGCCCGAAGGGCGATTCGCGTCATTCGCGGTGAATAACTTTTCAGGGCCGGGTCTTCCGCCAGAGGGTGGGTGAAAGGCCCGTCTCCTTGCGGAAGACGCGCGAGAAGTAGGACAGTGAGCCGAAGCCCAGCTCCTGCGCGATGTTGGCCACCGGCAGTTGCGTATCCGAAAGCAGTTGGCAGGCCCGCGTCATACGCTGGTTCTGGCGGAAGCGCTGGGGTGGCAGGCCCGACTGGCGCCGGAAGGCCTGGCGAAACCAGGAGTAGCTGACGCCCAGTTCCTCGGCGATGGATTCGAGGCCGAGCCGGTCGTGCTCGGGATCAGCGAGCAGGTTCCGGGCCTCCAGCAGCAGGCGGCGCTGGCTGCCGGCCCCGGCGCCCGAATGCCGCACCGTCTCCAGGCGGGCCATCATGTGGCTGACGACCCCAGACATCAGCCGCTTGGCGCCCAGGGGCTGAAGCCGCGCCAGCTCCACCAGGGAGCCCACCAGACCCAGCAGGATCTCGTCGAAGCCCGGCCGCAGGATGCAGGGAAAGCTCCCAAAAAAGCCGGTCCGCGCCCAGTGCTCCAGCATGGATCCGGCACAATCCACTCGGTGGGCCCGCGGCGGACGCTGGGGATCGGGCACCAGCGTCACGCCCTTCTGCGCGTTCAGAATCACGAGGTGGCCCGCCTCCAGGCGCTGCTTCCGCCCGCCGTGAACTAGGTTCGCCGCGCCCCGCACCAGATAGAGCAGGCGCCAGCCCTCCTTGGGAGAGGATAGGTCCGTGATGCCGGCGCCGACGCCCGTGATGTAGAGGCCCCAGGCCACGTCTTCGGGATCCGCCGGGATCTGCCACAGGTTTCGGACGGGTTCGCTCAAGGTTCGGCCCTCGCCTCCGAGGGTATGTCAAATGGTGCAAATGGAGCGATAGATCTTCGGGCTGTTTTCCGGAGGCCATGTCCCGTAAATTGCGAGAATGGCCCTGGGATACACATGTACGCCCGACGCGCTTCACCGTGGGGCACCCGTGACAGACTTGACGCATTGCTAGCTTCTGAACGCCCCCACCACCGGATCCCAGCGACCCCCTCTCCGAAGCCTCCATGCCCGCCTTCCTGCACCGCCTCAAGCAGTACCTGCTGTCCGGCGTGTCCCACGTCATCCCCTTCGTGGCCTGCGGGGGCATCCTCATCGCGGTGGCCATCGGCTTTGCCCCCATGCGTCCCGGCATCGGGCCCGATTTCAGCCAGGCGCCGACCCTCAAGATCCTCTTCACCATCGGCGAAGCGGCCTTCGCCCTCGTGGTGCCCGTGCTCGCGGGCTACATCGCCTTCGGCATGGCGGACCGCCCGGCCCTCGTGCCCGGCTTCGTGGGCGGCGCCATCGCCCAGGCCGTGGGCGCGGGGTTCCTGGGCGGCATCGCTGCCGGGCTGCTGGCGGGCTGGATGGTGCAGGTCTTCAAGCGCCTGCCCCTGCCCCGCAACCTCCGGCCCATCATGCCGATCCTCATCCTGCCCGTGGTGACGTCGGCCCTCGTCGGCGCCCTGCTGCTGCTGGTGCTCGGCCCGCCCATCAAGGGGCTCATGGTCTGGCTTTCCGGGGCCCTGCATCACCTGAGCGGCGGACACCGCATCTGGCTGGGCCTGCTGCTCGGATCCATGATCGCCTTCGACATGGGCGGCCCCGTGAACAAGGCGGCCTTCTTCTTCGGCGTGGCCATGATCAAGGAGGGCGACGTCAGCATGATGGGCGCCTGTGCCGCGGCCATCTGCATCCCGCCCCTGGGCCTCGGCCTCGCCACCCTCCTGCGACCCGCAAGCTGGTCCGAGCAGGAGCGGGAATCCGGCCTGGCGGCCCTGGCCATGGGCGTCATCGGCATCACCGAAGGGGCCATCCCCTTCGCGGCCGCCGATCCCATCCGCGTCATCCCCACCATCATGGCGGGCTCCTCGGTGGGGGCCGTCATCGCCCTGATGGGCACCGTGGGCGATCACGCGCCTCACGGCGGGCTCATCGTCCTGCCCGTGATCGAACACCGGGTGGCCTACCTCATAGCCATCGCCGCGGGAACCCTGGTGGTGGCCCTGACCATGAACCTGCTCAAAGGCTGGAAACAGCCCGTCCCTCCGGAGTGCCCATGAAGATCGTCGCCGTCACCGCCTGCCCCACGGGCATCGCCCACACCTACATGGCGGCTGAACAGCTGGAGCGCACCGGCGAGAAGCTCGGCCACCAGGTCAAGGTGGAGACCCAGGGCGCCATGGGCATCGAGAACGCCCTGACCGGCGAGGATTTCCTCGAGGCCGAAGCCGTCATCTTCGCCGCCGACATCCCCGTGATGGGAAGGGACCGCTTCAAGGAGATCCCCCTGGTCCTGGAAGTGCCCGTGCAGTGGGCCATCAAGAATCCCGTCGCCGTCTTCGAGCGGTTGCAGGGCTGAGGATCCCTTCATGACCTTCCAGCACAGGTTCGCCTTCCCGCTCGTCCGCGGCCTCCATGCGAGGCCTGCCGCGGCCCTGCGGGAGCGCGCCCACCTGTTCAGGGCGGACTGCCTGCTCTTCAACGAGAAGACCGGGCGGAGCTCCGACCTGCGCGACCTCCTCAGCCTCATCGCCACCAACACCGGCTACGGAGATCCCTGCCGCCTCGCGGTGCAGGGCCAGGATGCCGGATCGGCACTGGAGGCCCTTTCCACCTTCCTGGAAGGCGCCTTTCTCGAATCCGACGAAGAGCCGGCGGCGCCCTCCAGCGGAGGGATCGGCACGGTCATTCCGCAGCTGCTGCAGAAGGCTTCTGTCCTCTGGTGGACGGGCCAGGGACTCAGCCCTGGAGCGGGCGAAGGCCTGGCGGTCCTCGCCTCGGGCCTGGCCCTGCCCGCCGAGGAGCCGCGCCTCAGGCACACCCCCGCCGATCTGGAGATCAAGACCTTCGCCGCGGCGCTGGCCCAGGTGGAAGGCGAGCTGCTGACGGAGTCCACCCACGCGGAGCACCCCACGCTGAGGGCCATCCTCGAAGCCCACCGCGGCATGCTGCAGGACCGCGCCTGGCGCGGCTCTGTGGCCCAGGGCATCCAGGAGCAATCCCTCACGGCCCGGTCGGCCATCCTGGAAGCCGGACGGGCCTGGGCGAAGACGCTCGAAGCCAGCGACCAGGCCCTGCTGCGGGAACGCGCCGCCGACGTGCGCGGCCTGTCCGCGCGGCTCGTCCGCGCCCTCGGCGGCCCGGGCCCCGAAGCCCCGCTGCAGACCCCCGAAGAACCCTACGTGCTCGTGGCCCGGGATCTGCCCCTGAACCAGTTCCCCAGGTTGGACCGGACGCATCTCAAGGGCATGGTGCTCACCGAATGCGGGCCCACTTCCCACATCGCCATCCTGGCCCGCACCTTTGGCATCCCGCTCGTGGCGGGCATCCACGGGCTGCCCCCGGCCCTTGCGCCGGGAGCGCGGCTCCTCGTCGATGGCGCGCAGGGCATCGTGATCGAAGCGGCCACTCCCGAAGTGGGGCGCTATTTCTCCGTGGAATCCGAAGGCCAGAAGATCCACCAGGAGCGCCTGAAGCGGCATGCGACGCAACCTGCCGCTACACGGGACGGGCATCCCGTCGCCATCCTCGCCAACCTTTCGCTGGCCGAAGAAGCCAGTGGTGCCTTCGCCCTGGGCGCCGAAGGCGTGGGACTCTTCCGCACGGAAATGCTGTTTCTCGAACGCGCCGTTCCGCCCTCGGAGGATGAGCAATTCGAGCTCTACCGCGCCGTGCTGCAGGCGGCGGGCGACCGTCCCATCACCCTGAGACTGCTGGATTCCGGTGGTGACAAGCCCCTGCCCTACCTGCGCCTGCCCCTGGAATCCAACCCCTTCCTCGGCCAGCGCGCCGTCCGCTGGTACGCGCAGCACTCCGACATCATCCGCACCCAGATCCGCGCGGCGCTGCGCGCCTCGGCCCAGGGCGGACATCTGCGCATGATGGTGCCCATGGTGAGCGAAGCCTCCGAACTAGCCTGGGTGCGTCAGCTGTTGGAGGAAGAAGCCCGCCAGCTCCAGGTTCCGGCACCACCCCTCGGCGCGATGATCGAGGTCCCTGCCGCGGCCCTGAGCCTCGGCGCCCTCGCCCAGCACGCGGACTTCTTCTGCGTGGGAAGCAATGACCTGGTGCAGTACCTGTTCGCCGCCGACCGCAACCTGCCGGCCGTGGCGCGCCCCGAGTTCGCCTGGCATCCGGTCACCCTGCGCCTCCTGGATGGCATCGTCCGCGCCGCCCGCGCAGCCCAGCGCCCCGTCAGCATCTGCGGCGAGATGGCCGCGCGCCCCGAGCTGTTGCCCCTGCTCGTCGGCCTGGGTTTCGATGCGCTGAGCGTGGCGCCCTCGGCCATCCTCGATCTCAAGCACGCGGTGGGAACCTTGGAGGCGTCCGCCTGCGAAGACCTCGCCATGCAGGCCCTGGCCTGCGCCCGCGCCCAGGACGTGGAAGCGCTGTTCCGCCCCTCTAGCGCCAGGCAGCCCACCCGGCCCGTCGTCGAAGCCGAGCTGCTGGAGCTGGATGTTCCCTGCCTCACCAAGGAGGAGGCCATCAAGCGGCTGGCGGAACGTGCCTTCCTGAGCGGGCGCACGCGGGCCCCTCGCGTCCTCGAGGAGGCCATCTGGTCCCGGGAGCGTGTCTTCGCCACGGGCGTGGGCTACGGTTTCGCCGTGCCCCATTGCCAGACGAACGCCATGGAATGCGCCACCCTCGCCATGCTCCGGCTCGTCGAGCCCGTGGCCTGGGGTGCCTCCGACGAACCGCCCGTCCGCACCGTGCTCCTGTTGGCCCTTCCGGGCGAGGATGTGGGCGAGGCGCACCTGCGGCTCTTCGCCCGCCTGGCACGGCGCCTCATGGACGAGAGCTTCCGCGAGCACCTGGAAAACACGCCCGACCCGCAGACCCTGCTGGAGACCCTTCGCAGCGAAGTCCTCACGATCTGGTGAAAACCCACCCCGCGCGCGACCGGGCTCCGAGCCCCGGCAGCGCGTGGGCATCGGCGTGTAACAAACGATGTACAGACATGTCAAAAAGTGAAAATAGACCGATAAAACTTCGGCTACTTCTGGCGGGCCTTCATTCGTAGAGTTCCATGATGACCAGGGTTCCAGATGGCAGTTCGTGCGTGTTCGTACCAAAGCAGGGATCGCGGCTGCGGGCTAAACACCGACATTCATTGACGCTTGACAATTTTTCAAATTGATGCATCACCAACCCCCGTTCTTCCCTTCCCCACCCCGGAGACCCTCCATGAACCCAATCCGATTGACGCTGTCGGCGGCGCTCGCCCTCGTATCGGCCGTCCCCATGTCCGCCCAGGGCGTGCTGGACAACCTCGACGCCCGCTTCAAGTTCCGGGTCGCCGGACAGGCCTCTTCCCTCCAGGACCACCTCGATGGCCGCGTCTTCGGCATGGGTTTCGAAGTGGGCTACAGCCATCCCCTCGGCCGCTTCAGCGCCGAGCTGGGCTACCTCTACAAGCCCGGCGAGGAGTACCGCTACGACACCTGGAACACCGCCGCCGGGAAGACCGTCGATCCCCGCTACTCCGCGGACGCCCGCAAGAACAGCCTGGATGGGACGACCCTGCGTCTGGGTTACGAGCGGGATCCCAAGGCCGAGTGGACCTGGAGCGCCGGCCTGCAGTTCAACTTCACGCGCTTCAAGCACCAGGTCATGGGCACGGTCTCTGACGGCTACAGCAGCCAGAACGATCCCTATGATCCCCGCCCCGCCGGCGCCGTCGCGGCCACCTACCTCGACACCTACAACGGCACGCCCACCAAGAGCGCCCTGGGAGTGAGCCCCTACGCCGGCTTCCACTACCGCATCGACGAGTCCTCAGGCCTGGAATTCAACGTGCTGCTCCTGAACTACACGTCGGCGAACTACGTCCACGTGGCGGGCACGGTGGCGGATACCACGGGCGGACACACGGCCGCGGATTCCCTCGACACCAAGTCGCGCTTCGTCCCCCACATCGAAATCGCTTACGTATTCCGTTTCTAGCCACGGCCGGATCGAGGAGGAATCCCGAATGAACCGATTCACAAGCAGAGTGACCGCGCTTGCCTGCTGCCTCGCCGCCACTGCGGCCGTGGCCCAGCAGGCCTCCGCCTCCATGAACGGCCTCGTCCGTGACGAAGCCGGACGTCCCGTGGCCGGGGCCAAGGTGGTCATCACCTCCCCCGCCCTCTTCGCCGACCGCACCCTCAGCACCGATGCCAAGGGCGAGTGGCGGGCCCCCCTGCTGCCCCTCGGCATGTACCGCGTGGTGGTGGTCAAGGAAGGCTTCTTCTCTGGCGAGATCCGCGACATCCACCTGGGCCTGGGCGTGGTCTCGCGCCAGGACCTGACCCTGCGCACCCAGACGGTGGCCACGGCCACGGTGGAAGTGGTGAGCGAGGGCGTGGCCCTTCCCAAGACGGACACGAAGATCGCCAGCAACTTCAGCCAGGAGGAACTGGCCACCATCCCCACCCAGGACCGCGGCTTCTTCGGCGCCGCCATGCTGACACCGGGCGTGGTCAACGACACGAACACCTACCGCCCCACCATCCGCGGCGGCAGCACGAACAACACGATGTACCAGGTGAACGGCGCCCAGGTGAAGAACGAAAGCCGGGGCTACTTCGGCGGCGAGAACTGGTTCGTGGAGGACAACGTCGAGGACGTGCAGGTCATCCTGTCGCCCCTGAACGCCCGCATCGGCCGCGTGCTCGGCGGCGCCATCAACGTCACGACGAAGACCGGCAGCGACGAATTCCACGGCTCCATCCGCTCCAGCGCCACCCGCCTGAACTGGAAGTCCACCCGGCCCCAGGATGACTACCGCTCCATCAACCAGGACACCATCAGCCCGCACTACGACATCACCCTCAACGGCCCCATCATTCCCGGCCGACTGCGCTTCGCCCTGGCGACGATTCTCGTTCCCGGCGGCACGGACACGGGCATTCTGGCTTGGGGCGTCGATAACAACCGGCCCCTCCGCGTGGCCCGGGTCAACGGCCCCACCTGGGCCAGCAACATCAACGCCCTCACCCAGACCGACCCCACCACCGGACTTCCCACCGCCGGCAGCCTCGTGCCCTCGGGTTACCGCTTTACCCGCTTCGATGCGGGCACCGAGATCGCCCGCAAGAACGACTACAAATACTACGAAGGCAAGCTGACCTTCGCCATCAACACGGACCACACGCTGGAAGCCGGCTACCTCAAGGCCGACCAGACCAAGGGCCCCACGGATTACTACGACGACCTCTGGAACACCAGCGCCATCGCGGCCCTGGGCCAGAACACGACGGCCCAGCGCAACCTCAGCCTGGTCTACCGCGGCATCCTCAGCTCCAACTGGTTCATCGAAGGCAAGTTCAACAAGGCGAAGACCGACCAGACCTACGGCACCGGCGATGTCGCCCAGGGCGGCGACGGCCAGAAGGTTCTCGCCTACGGCACCAATGCCAGCGGATCGCGCGTCTCCGACGGCTGGCCCTTCGGCTACTTCTCCCCGGGCGTGGACGGCGACCGCAACACCAACGCCAACCTCAACGTCACCGCCAACCTCGAAGCCTTCGGCAATCACGAGGTGGATTTCGGCGTGGACTACTACCAGTCCCAGCGTGTCTCCCCGGGCGGCTGGGGCACCAACCATGCCCTCTTCCGCGCCCCGGGCATGTACATCAACGGCAGCGGAAACATCGTCATTCCGACGATCCACACCGGCGGCACCAACTGGACCAGTGTGGGCGAGAGCGGCGGGGGCTACAGCGGCCCCATCCCCTCGGTGATGACCTTCCTCGGCGGCGGCGGCACCTACAACAACGATCACCAGGCCCTCTACGTCAACGACCAGTGGACCCTCAACAGCCACTGGAACGTGATGGGCGGCCTGCGCTGGGAGAAGTTCATCGCCAAGGACGCGGATGGTTCGACGGTGTTCACCACCTCCGACTATTCGCCTCGGGTGCAGATCCGCTACGACGTGAAGGGCGATAACGCCAACCTCGTGACCTTCACCGCCGCCCGCCTGCTGGGCTACCTGCCCCAGGCCTTCACGAAGTACCTCACGAAGTCGGAAGAACAGATCGAGGTGGACCGCCAGTTCACGGGCATCGCCGGACAGCCCGCCGCGGGCCCCGGCGACATGGTGGGCGGGGTTGACCAGTACGGCCTGCGCTTCCTCAGCCTCAGCCAGTTCTACGACCTCAACAACTACAAGAAGGTGCTGGCCTTCAACGACACCTCCAAGACCACGCGCATCGACGGCAGTCTGAAGGTGCCCTACATGGACGAATATACCCTCGGATTCGCCCACAACTTCAAGAACAATTCCAGTTTCCGCATCACGTACGTGAACCGCAGCTGGCGCCGCGACTGGGCCTTCGCCCAGGACTACACGCCGGATCAGATGGTGCTGCTCACGGACCCGACCCACTCGGGCCTGCCCTCCATGTATTCCCAGGTCACCCGCGTCTTCAACAGCAACGAGCTGAAGCGCGACTACCAGGGCCTGGAGCTGGACTTCACCGTGCGCAAGAGCTGGTACACCTTCGGCGGCAACTGGACCTACAGCCGCCTCACGGGCAACAACGAAGGCAGCGACGTGGCCGGGCAGATGATCGCCGACTACGGCGTCAGCGGCTACTACAGCCAGCGCCAGTGGCAGGTCGCCAACGGCAAGGCCAACGACTTCGCGCCCTACGGCCTGCTGGCCAACGACCAGACCCACCGCATCAACCTCTTCCTCACCACCATGCATCCCGCCGGTGCGGGCCGCATCACCACGGGCTGGTTCCTGCGCTACGCCACCGGATCGCACTTCGGATCCACCACCACCGTGGACTTCAACCCGGCCATCCCCAACCTGCCCAACGACGCCAACGGCGTGGCCTATCCCGATGCGCCCACCGGCTACCAGAAGTACTTCGGCGGCCGCAACGCCAACACCCAGAACGACCGCTGGTTCCTGAACTGCCAGATCAACTACGAAGTGCCGGTCTGGGCGAAGCTCCGCATGTTCGGCGAAATCAAGATCGACAACGTGCTGAACCACTTCGTGAATTCCTACAACACGGCCTTCAACACCACGGACACCACTGGCGTCAGCCACCTGATCCTCGACGTGACCCGCTTCGGCACCACCGAACCCGGCACCACGAACAACTACTGGAATGACGGCCGCCGGGTCACCGCGAGCTTCGGGTTCCGCTTCTAATCCCAAGGGAGAATGCACATGGCAAGAAAGACTATGCTCTCGGTGCTGGCGCTCGCCGCCATCGGCTCCCTCGGCCTGCGCGCGGAGGATCCCACCGGCCCCTGGTTCACGGGGATCGACCTCAACAAGGGAAGCCAGTCCATCTCGGGCGACCTGCCCGGCAGCAAGGGCTTCTCCATCCACGCGGGCCGCACCTTCTGGACCGGCTTCGCGGGCACCGGCTACCGCCTCACGGCGGAGGTCGGCACCCTTTCCGACACCTCCCAGCTCACGCAGCGCGACGTCAAGTACACCCAGGCCCAGCTGGGCGGCGAGCTGATCGTGAACACGCCGGTCCAGAACCTGAAGTTCATCCTGGGCGTGAACGTCAACAAGCTGAAGGTCTCCTCGGACTACGACAGCTACACGAGCACGGCGGACGGCCTCGTCCACCCCGCAGGCAACACGAGCCACACCATCGAGGGCCTGAAGCTGGGCGGCAAGTTCGGACTGGAATACTTCGTGGATCGCCACTGGTCCGTGCGCTGCTTCTACCAGATCGTCGAAGCCGGCACGAGCAGCGAGCAGGTGACCATGGACAACCCGCTCTGGACCAATGGCGGCTCCGTCGGTCACTACCACGACCAGGGCAAGTACTCCATCACGCCCGCCTGGCTGCAGCTCGGCGTGAGCTATCACTTCTAGGCTTCTGCAGTCGTCGAAACCCCAGGAAGGCCGGCTCCTCGCCGGCCTTCCTTTTATCCGGAGTTCCCATGCGCTTGAGCCCTTGTCTGCTCGCAGCCTTCACGGCCCTGCTGCCCGCCCTGGCCCAGACCCCCATCCGTGGTGAGGCGGAGTATCGCGCCGCCCTCGCCCGCGCCCAGACCGAAGGGAAACCCCTCTTCGTCTACGTCTGGACGGGCTACAGCCCCCAGTGCCAGCACGTCCAGCGGGAGGTGCTGCCCTCCCCCGAGGCGCAGGCGGCCCTGGCGGGATGCGTGGCCATTTCCGTGCAGATCCACACGGAGACCAAGCTGGAGATCCGCGAGAACCGCCTCCTCGCCCGGCGCTGGAACCTCTCCGTGTTCCCCACCTTCCTCATGCTCGGACCCGACGGCCGCGAGAAGAAGCGGCGGGAAGAGATCCTGCACACGGGCGCGGAACTGGCGGAATGGGTGAAGTAATTCCAAAAAGGCCAAGGAATTCGGTAAGCGGAGGGAAGCAGAGGGGCTGAGGAAAGCGGAGAGAAGATCGTTCTCTTTTTGATTTCCGCTTTCCTCAGCTCCTCCGTTCTCCTCCGCTTAAATCATTCCTTTCTGCCGTTCTTCCAACACCAGCAGGCCTTTGGGACCCGTCCTACTCGACCGTGAGTTCGTCCACGAAGAGGAAGCTGGCGCCCGGCGTGCCCTTGTGCCAGTCCGGGCAGGGCCCGATGGAGCGCGCCCGCACGCGGATGTAGCGGGCCTGCTGGCCGCCCGCCTCGGCGGCGAAGTCGTGGATGATGGCACCGTCCTGCTTCGGGGACACCGGGTTCGCCACGCGAAGCGCAGGGCCCCAGGCCTGGCCATCCAGCGACAGTTCGAACGTCACTTCGGCGGGCATGAAGATCCACGCGTTCTGATCCTGCAGGCAGCCCAGGGCCACCTTGCGGATCGGCTGGGCGGCCCGCAGATCCACCACGGCGACGAGATCGGTGCCCAGGAAGCCCTGCCATCCGCCGAGGCGGAAGTCCGTCCCCCCGCGGATGCCGTCCACCAGGGCATTCGCACCTCCGGCGGAATACTGGGGGTGGAAGGGCGTCTGCAGATCGACGCCCCACTTCACGGGCATGCGCTTGAAGCGGGCCTCGGCCTTGGGGCTCGGCGGCAGGCCCTTGGCGAAGGCCACAAAGCTCAGGGTGGCGCTGTCGCGCAGCTCGATGGGCGCTTCGTACCTGGGCGAGGCCTCGGTGGGCGTGGTGCCGTCCAAGGTGAAGTGGATCACCGCACCGGACAGGGGCGAGGCCAGCTTCACCGCCGTGCGCTCCTGGAAGAGCAGGTCGCCTTCGGCCACGTAGGGCGCGGGCTGGATGAGGTGCTCGTTCACGGACGTGTGCGGGCGGTCCGCTTCGCCCGAGCCCCAGGCCTGGTTCGGTGCCTGGCCGAGGGTGAACGAAATCATCCCGCCCTTTTTAATGTCGACGTGGCGCAGGAAGCCCTTGCCGTAGGCCTGACCGTTCAGCTTCACGGACTGGACGTAGGGGCCTTCGCCCCGGGCCTGGATGACGAAGCGCTTGCCGTTCTCCAGCTTCAGCGTCACGCGCGAAAAGAGCGGCGAGCCGATGACGTACTCGCCGCCGCAGGGATTCACGGGGTAGAAGCCCATGGCGCTGAGCACGAACCAGGAGCTCATCTGGCCGCAGTCCTCGTTGCCGATGAGGCCATCGGGATCCTTGTGGTACATCTCATTCATCAGGCGGCGAACCATGGCCTGGGTCTTCCAGGGCTGGCCCGCGAAGCTGTAGAGGTAGGCCATGTGGTGGCTGGGCTCGTTGCCGTGGGCGTATTGGCCCACCAGGCCCGTGATGTCCACCTGCTCACGTCCCTTGGTGCGGCTGGCGGCAGCGAACATCTCGTCGAGCTTCGCCGCGTAGCCCGCGGGGCCGCCCAGGCGCGCCATGTGGCCGGAGATGTCGTGGGGCACGAAGAAGCTGTACTGCCAGGCGTTCGCCTCGGTGTAGTTGTGATCGACTTCCGCGGGATCGAAGGGTGTCTTGAAATGGCCGTTCGCCTTGGGCCGCATGAGGCCCGTCTCCGGATCCAGCAGGTGCTGGTAGGCCTGGCTGCGCTTGAGGAACACCGCGTAGTCATCAGCCTTCCCCAGCACCTTCGCCATCTGGGCGATGCACCAATCGTTGTAGCCGTATTCCAGGGTCTTGGAGACGCTTTCCACCTCCTGATCGAAGGGGATGTAGCCCTGCTGGCGGTAGGCCGCGAAGCCCAGCCGGTCCTGCATGGCGCTCTTCTTCATGGCCTCGAAGGCCTTCTCCGCATCGAAGCCGCGGATGCCCTTCAGGTAGGCGTCCACGATGACGGGGATGGCGTGGTTGCCGATCATGCAGCCCGTTTCGTTGCCCCAGAGTTCCCATACCGGCAGCAGGCCGCCCTGCTCCGCCTGGGCCAGAAAGGTCTGGATGAAGTCGCGGGTGCGCCGCGTTTCGAGGATCGTGTAGAGCGGGTGGGCGGCGCGGAAGGTGTCCCAGAGGCTGAACACCGTGTGCTGCGTGTAGCCCGCCGCGCGGTGGATCTTCAGATCGCGGCCCAGGTAGCGGCCATCGACATCCGTGAACACGTTGGGCTGCAGGAAGGCGTGGTAGAGGGCCGTGTAGAAGATGGCGCGCTGGTTGTCCGTGCCGCCCTCCACCTCGACCTTGTCCAGCTCCCTGGCCCAGGCGCCGTGGGCTGCGCGGCGGGTGCCTTCGAAATCCCAACCCGGCAGCTCGCCGTCGAGGTTGCGCCGGGCACCGTCCACATCCACGCCGGACAGGCCCACCTTGGCCAGCACCGTCTCCCCGGCTTTCACCTGGAAGCGCAGCACGGCCTTCAAGTTCTTGCCTTCGGCGGAACGCAGGCCCGCGCGCAGCTGATCGTCCACCGCCAGCTCGGCCCGGAAGGGCTTGGAGAAGCGCACGACGAAATAGACCGGCTGATCCGCGGCCCAGGCATTGGAACGCCGCAGGCCCTCCACCGTGTGATCGTCCACGATCTTGAGCGAGGAAGTGATCACCTCGTCGCGGTGCTGCAGATCCAGGAGCACGTGGGCGCCTTCGGCGCGCTCGAAGGTGTAGCGGTGGAGGCCCGCCCGCAGCGTGGCCGTGAGTTCGGCCTTCACGCCGTAATCGTCCAGCGAGACGGCGTAGTAGCCCGCGGAGGCCTGCTCGTGATCCTTGCGGAAGTGGCTGCCGTAGCCGCTCGGATCGAAGGTGGGCGCCTGCTCGCCCTTGGCGTGGTAGCCGCTCTTCAGCTTCACGGGGCCCGTGGCGGGCAGCAGCAGGATGTCGCCGTAGTCGGAGACACCGACGCCCGAGAGGTGGGTATGGCTGAAGCCGTAGATCACCGAATCGCTGAAGTGGTAGGCGCTGCAGCCATCCCAGCCCGTGAGCCGCGTGTCGGGCCCCGGCTGGATCATGCCGAAGGGCAGGCTGGGACCGGGGAAGGTGTGACCGTGGCCCCCCGTCCCGATGAAGGGATCCACCAGGTCCACGGGCCTGGGACCCGCGGGCTTGGGTTTCCGAACGGGCGCGGCGGAAGCTGCAGAGACGGCCAGGGCGGCGCACAGGAGGGCGCGAAGGAAGGACATGGCTTGCTCCAGAATCGTCAGGATCGGTCCAATTGGGCCAAGGCGAAGGCGTAGGCGCCGATGGCGGTGGCGCGGCTGGTGCCCAGCCGGGAGACGCCCACGCCGATGCGTTTCAGCGGGTCGTAGGGCACGGTGCGGGAAGAACCGGGCACGGGGATCTGGCGGACTTCCGCCTGGAAGAATTCCCGGCGCTCGATGGGATCCTCCAGGTTGAAGGCCCGCACCTCCAGGCGCGGGAAACGGGCGCCCGCGGGCGATTCCAGCAGGCCGTTCAGTTCGCCCACCAGGGCGGGAAGCAGCAGCGGCGCGGCGCCGGACAGGCCGCCGCCGATGACGAGGAGGCCGTCCACCAGGGTGGCGGCGCAGGCCAGGGCATCCCCCGCCACTTCGCCCATGCGCCGGAAGGCGGCGCGCGCGGCTTCGATGCAGCCGGGCCGCTGGCCCTGGGCGATCTCGAAGATCTCGCGGGGATCCGGCGCCTCCTCCAGAGACAGGCCCGCGCGGGTGGCGTAGACGCGGCGCACGGCGCGGATGCTCACGCCCTCCTCGGCGGTGAAGGTGCGATCCAGCTTGTTGCGGATGGCCCAGATCTCGCCCGCCGCCGCGTTGTCGCCCAGGAAGAGCTGGCCGTCGTGCACGAGGCCGCCCCCGAAGCCCGTGCCGAAAGTGGCGCCGAAGAGGTTGCGGAAGCGCTTGGGACTGCCCGCTTCCGCCAGAGCGTCATTCACCTCGGGCAGGAAGCCCGCGATGGCTTCTCCGTAGGTGAAAAGATCCCCGTCGTTGTTGATGAAGGTGGGGATGCCGAAGCGCTCCTCCAGCATGGGGCCCAGGGCCACGCCGCCGCGGAAGGCCGGCAGGTTGGCCAGGTCGCCGATGATGCCCGCCGGGTAATCCGCGGGGCCGGGGAAGGCGAAGCTGATGGCGCAGGGGCTTTCAGTCAGGCGGCTACGAATCTCCTCAAAACCCTGCACCAGCGTGGCCAGGCACTTCTCGAGGTCATGCCCGTGGGAGGGCAGGGTCAGCGCGTCGAGGATCTCTTCGCCTCCGCGCATGGCGCCGAAGACGAAGTTGGTGCCCCCGGCATCGAGGGTGAGGACGGTACGGGGGTCGTTCCAGATACCCACCTCAGGCCTCCGCCTTCCGGGCGCCCTTCAGGGAGAGCAGCAGCAGGTACCCGAAGCACAGCGCGGGCACGGCGAAGGCCAGGGGCCGGCCGCCGCCCAGCCGCGCCATGGCGAGGGGCACCAGGGCCCCGCCGCTGATGGCCATGCACATGAGGCCGCTCAGCTCCGAGGCGCGGCCCGGCCGCTCTTCCACCGTGATGCTGAAGAGCATGGGCCAGATGTTGGCGAAGCCGAAGCCGCCGAGCACGACGCCCGTCAGCACGAGCGGCTTGGCACCCGTCATCACGAGCGCGAGGCCCGCGAGGCCCAGGCCCGCCGACAGGCGGAAGAAGGTGCGGGCCGAGACCTGCACGCTGCCCGCGACGAGGCGGCCCACGGTGAGCGTGCCGAAGAAGAGGCTGGGCCCGAAGAGCGCCGCCGCCTTGGGATTCAGGCCCAGGCCATCGAGAGCGGGCTTGAGGAAGGCGGCCATGCAGACCTCGGCCCCCACGTAGAGGAAGATGCCGAGCACCGCCAGCGCGAAGACGGGCTCCTTGAGCAGGGCCAGGGAACTGCCCACGCTGGGTGGCACCTCGGTGCGGGTCTCCTCCACCTTCAGCGTCATCACCAGCAGCAGGGCCAGAGCCATGAGCGCGAAGAAGACCGGGAAGGCGCCCCGCCAGCCCATGGCCGCGAAGAAGGCGAGGCCCGTGATGGCGGTGACGAGGAAAGCCGAGGCCGTGCTGCCCACGCCCTTGATGCCCTGGGCCAGCGCGAGGTTGCGGCTGTAGTCACCCTCGGCGCTCACATCGCGCATGATCGGGTTGCCTGCCACCTGCAGGAAGGTCGTGCCCACGCCCAGCAGGAAGATCGAAGCCAACAGCAGCGGGAAGGGCGGGTTCAGGAAGGCCGGCACGGCCACGGCGGCGGTGCAGAGCGCCAGGCCCAGGAGCAGCAGGTTCTTCTTGCCGATGCGCGCGGCCAACACACCGGCGGGCACGCTGAAGAGTGCGAAGGCGATGAAGACGAAGAAGGGCATCAACGCTGCCATCAGCGGGTTCGACGACACCGCGCTGGACAGCGGCCCCATGGCGTCCGCCACGCCCATGAGCAGGAAAGCCAGGAAGATGGGCAGGGTCTTGAACCGCATGGGGGCTCCGGAGTCTCCCGCCAGATTCAGGCCACCGGGCCTTGGGGGACAAGCGGACTTTCCGGAAGGCGATTTGCACCAATTGACACGGGAGACGGCGACCGCTTCCCAGTCTCCGGACCTCTTTCCCTGCCCGGCCACTTTCCTTTTGTGTCGGTGGATGCGTCGTATTTGGCATGACGGGCGAGGGACTTATTTTTTCGAAAGCCCGCGTCACCGCTCCCTTTGCACCCGGACGATCGCCCTTTGGGGTGCGGCGGCGAGAGGCGCCATCCCGTTACCATGGCGCCCTCGGCATTCCTTCCAGTGGCCCTCCCTGACGTGCGCCCCCTGCCTCGAATGGGATCCCGATCCCCATCCTTTTCGGACCGCCCATGACCTGCTTCGCCGCCTCCCTCTGCCTGCTGCCGGTGATCCTGGCGGCCGCCCCGCCCAAAGCCGAGACACCGATCCAGGCCCTCTTCGCCCACCAGAAGACCCTGGCCAAGGGCCGCGACCGGGCCCTCTTCGGCGTCTTCCAGCAGAAGCTCACAACCGAAGAGCGCGAGGCCCTGCGCTTCCTCTACGCCGGTATGCCCCTCAGCGACCTGGCGGATTTCGACGGAGCCTTCTTCCTGGAGGCCGTGCGCGCCGCCCTCGAAGCCCGCCGGGCGGCGCCTTGGGGCAGAAGCATCCCAGAGGATGTCTTCCGCCACTTCGTGCTGCCGCCCCGGGTGAACAACGAGAACCTGGATGCCTTCCGCGCCCGCTACCACCGCGATCTCGCCCGGCGCGTGAAGGGCCTGACGATGCGGCAGGCGGCCCTGGAGATCAACCACTGGTGCCACGAGCGAGCGACCTACCAGGGCACGGACAGCCGCACCAGCGGGCCCCTGGCCACCATCCAGAGCGCCTTCGGACGCTGTGGCGAGGAGTCCACCTTCACCGTGGCGGCCCTGCGCGCCGCCTGCATCCCGGCCCGCCAGGTCTACACGCCCCGCTGGGCCCACAGCGACGACAACCACGCCTGGGTGGAGGTCTGGATCGACGGCACCTGGCATTTCCTCGGCGCCTGCGAGCCCGAGCCCGACCTGGACATGGGCTGGTTCCGGGAATCCGTGCGCCGCGCCATGCTCGTGCACACCCGCGCCTACGGGCCCTACGGGGGCTCGGAGCCCGTGGTGCGCCGGACCGAGCGCTACGCCGAACTCAACCTCACCGCCCACTACGCGCCCGTGAAGGCCGTGCGCGTGCAAGTGCTGGATCGCGAAGGAAACCCCGCCGCTGGCGCCACGGTGGAATTCCAGCTCTACAACTACGGCGAGTTCTTCCCCCTGGCCTCGCGCATCACGGATTCGGAAGGCCGGACGTCGCTCGAGACCGGCCTGGGCGATCTGCTGCTCTGGGCGCGCCAGGGCGAGGCCTTCGGCTTCCAGAAAGTCACGGTGGAAAGCCCCGGCGAGGTGAAGCTCGTGCTGGATGGCGATCCCGCCAAGGAACAGGTGATGGACCTGGACCAGGTGCCGCCCGTGGAACGCCCCGCCCTGCCCGACCCGCCGGCCGCCCGCGAAGAGAACGCACGGCGCCTGAAGGAGGAGGACGCCCTTCGCGGGCGCTACACCGCCACCTTCATGGATCGTGAGAGGGCCTCGACCCTGGCGAAGGAACTCGGCCTCGACGGCGAGCGGCTGTGGAAGCTGATCCCCAAGAGTGCCGGCAACTGGATGGCCCTCACGGCCTTCCTTCAGGGCACGACCCCCGCCACGCGCCCCTGGGCCCTGCCCCTGCTGGAATCCCTGTCCGACAAGGATCTGCGAGACACGCCCGCCGCCGTGCTGGCGGATCACCTGAAGCACGGCCTCGCCCTGGCCCAGCGGCTGCCCCGCGAGACCTTCGTCTCCCAGGTGCTCTGCCCGCGCATCGACAACGAGCTGCTCAGCGCCTACCGCGGCTACCTGCAGACGCACCTGCCGAAGGGCGTGATCGCCGCCGCCCGGCGCGATCCGGAGACCCTCGCGACCTGGATCCAGGCCCGGATCCGCATCGACGCCGAGGCCAACCATTCCCGCGTGCCTCTCAGCCCCCGTGGTGTCTTCGAGCTGCGCGTAGCCGACGCCCATTCCCGCGACATCTTCTTCGTGGCCTGCTGCCGCGCCCTGGACCTGCCCGCCCGCCTCGATCCGGCCCTGCGCACGCCCCAGTTCCTCTGGAATGGTGTCTGGAAAACCGCCGCCTTCGGCCCCCAGGTCCCCGCCACCGCCCAGCCGACGGGCACCCTCCAGTTGCACGCCGAGGGCCAGTCCGATCTGAAATACGCCACCCACTTCACCCTGGCCCGCTTCGAAGGCGGCCGCTACAAGACGCTGGACTTCGATGACGAGAAGCCCCTCAGCCAGCTCTCCAAGGGCCTGCAGCTGCCTGAAGGTCACTACCTGGCCGTGACGGGCAACCGCGTGGCCGGAGGCACCGTGCTGGCGCGACTTTCCTTCTTCAACCTCCAGTCCGGCGAGACGAAGCCGATGCCCCTGAGCCTCCGCCAATCCGAGGCCCGCCTGCCCAGCCTGGGCCGCCTGGAGCTCTGCCCGACGCTGAACCTGCAGGGGAAGAACGAAAGCGTGCTCAGCCTCGCAGAAGGCAAGGGCGCGGTCTTCCTCTGGGTGGCTCCGGGACAGGAGCCCACGCGGCACGTCATGGGTGATCTGCGGGGCCTCAAGGAGGCCTTCGAAAAAACCGGCTGCCGACTCATCTTCCTGCTGCCCGAGGGGACCGACGCCAAGGCGCTGGGTCCCGACTTCGACCAGCTTCCCGCCCAGGCCGCCTTCACGCAGGACGCGCACACGGCCCTCTTGGCGCGGGTCTCCGAAGCGACGGGCCGCGGCCTCGGCTCGCGCCTGCCCGTGATCGCCGTGGTGGATGCCGGCGGCAACGTCGTCCACCTGAGCGAGGGCTACCAGATCGGCGCCGGCGAACAGACTTTGAAGATCCTTCAACGCCTGCAGGAGAAGCCCTGATGGAACGCTACGGCATCCCCGAAGACCAGCTCGCCCACTACACCTGCCTGCGCGCGCCAGAGGCTTTCGCCATCGACGGGAATCTCGACAAGGCCGCCTGGCGCGCCGCGCCGAAATCCCACCGCTTCGTGGATCTGGTATCGGGCGAGCCCGGCTTTTTCGACACGCGCGTGGCCTGCCTCTGGGACGAGCGGGCCCTCTACGTGGGCTTCTGGATCCAGGAGCCCCAGGTGCGCGCGACGCTGACCGAGCGGGATTCCTTCATCTGGTTCGACAACGATGTGGAAGTGTTCTTCGGCGGCGAGGACTGCTACTACGAGTTTGAAGTCAACGCGCTGAACACGATCTACGAGGTGTTCTACATCTACCAGGACGCGCTGAAGCGGGGCAGCCGCTTCGATCGGCCCGAGTTCGACCTCTACACGCGGGACGTGGACGTGCTCTGCGGCTACCAGGACGCCTCGCGCATCGGCAAGCATCCCCGGGGTAAGCGCTGGGCCTTCATGGACTGGGACTTCCCGGGCCTGCAGAGTGCCGTGCAGGTGCAGGGCCGCCTCAACGATCCGAAGCACCTGGACCAGGGCTGGACCGTGGAGCTGGCCTTCCCCTGGGAGGGCATGAAGGCCCTCTTCGCGAACCGCCCTTTCCCGCCCCGGGAGGGCGACACCCTGCGCGCCTCCTTCTCCCGGTTCGAAGCCCTGCGCTACCACGGCAAGACCGTGCAGGAGAGTCCCGGCTGGGCCCTGAACGCCCACGGCGTCTACGATTCCCACATCCCCGAATGCTTCAGCGTCCTGCACTTCAGCGGGCAGGTGGCGCGGTAGGTCAAAAGCTTGGAACCGCGAATGACGCGAATGGGCGCGAATAAAAAAAACCAGGCTGTTTGAATCAAGCTAAGAGCCGACCAATTTTCATTCGCGTGAATTCGCGTCATTCGCGGTTGGCTTTGTTTTCTGCGCTTCCGCCCAAGCCTGGAGCTGCTTGATGGCGAGGCCCACGACGCCGGCGGCGCCGCGGAACTGGGCGGCGCCGTGGGGTTGGCCGGCCTGGTCGTACCATTCGAAGAATCCCTTGTCCCGCTTCACACGCTGGACGACGGGCAGAAGCTCCGCATAGCCGTCGGTCACGAAGCCCTGGGCGATCATGGCCTGCACGACGCGGCCCGAGATCCAGGGCCAGTCGCCGCCGTTGATGTAGATGTGGGGCTGGTGATCAGGGTTCTGGAAATAGCCGGCGGGATAGGCGGGATGGCAGACGAGGCCCACCGTCGTGAAGGGCCCGTCCTCGCGTGCGTGGAGGCGCAGGGTGGCGAAGGAGGCCTCGGCTTCCCGCGGTTCCAGCAGGCCGGCCTGGATGGCGATGACGGTGCCGCCGGTGAAGAAGATGGCGTCCTCATCGAAGGTGGCCGGAAACGGGGATCCGTCAAGATAGAGGTGCGGGCGGAACTTCTGCCGCTTCGCGTCCCAGAGATGGGTCCGCACGGCTCGGCCCAGATCCTCGCGCACCCGCGCCCAACGCGGCGCGGCCTCCTTCCCCATCAACGGCAGGAAGCTGTCCAGGGCCAGGGCCAGCATGGCGTTGTTGTAGATACCGATGGCGCGGTGGGTGTCCTTCGTGAGAAAGGTGCCCCAGGGATGCTCGGGCTGAACGTCGCCCCAGTCGATGGTGGTGGCGCCCCAGAGGAGTCCGTGGGGTCTGGACCAGCGCTGGGCGAGGAGGAAGTCCAGGGCCCGGAGCATGCGCGCCCGCACCGTCTGGCCGTCCACCTGTTCATCGAGGAAGGTCAGGTCGCCCGTGCGGCGCACATAGGTGCAGGTGGCCAAAATGAAGGAGCTCTCCTGATCGGTGACGACCGTGTTCTTGTGGGCCCAGTGGCGGGGCGCCGAGGGGCTGAGGATCTTCTGATAGTCCGACCGGCCCTCGCTCTGGGGCGTGAAGCCGTCGGGGATGTTGCCGTCCGCGCCCTGGAAGCGGAGGAACATCCGCAGGGTCTCCTTGATCTCGCCGCGGTCGCCGCGATCCAGCGCCACGTCGACGAAGGTGGCGAAGTCCCGCACCCAGGTCTCGGGATACACGGTGCCCGCGTTGAAGCGGTCCTTGAAGAGGTCCCGCCCCATCTCCAGCACCTCGTCCAGGTCGCGGTTCGCGCGGATGCGCCGCGCCAGTTCCGCCGCCGGAATTCCCCGCAGCTGATCGGAAGGCGCGGGTGCCGCGGCCCCCAGGACGCAGGCCGCCACCACCAGGAGGGCCCGCAGGACGCGCCGGCGCCACCGGGCTGGACCGCTATCGATGCCCATGGGGCCTCCGGAAACCTCAGGTGTAACCCGGTTCCGCGCCCGCCGACAGCCGAAGAAATGGCCGCGGATTTGACCTATTTGACGATCGCCTCCCGGCGCAGGGCCCCCTGCGGGTCGATGCAAAGGCGCGTACCCTTCACGTCGCGCGCCTCGGCGCTCCAGGTGGCTTCGCCGCCCTCCAGGCGCAGGGTCCAGCCCTCGGGGAGCTTCAGATCCTCCAGGGCCAACTCCTTCAGCGTGGCGCCATAGCGGCTCGACCCGGGCCGGTGGTTGCGCTGGGCGTAGTACACGCGGCGCAGGGCCCAGGCCACCTGGTCTTCAGGCGTGAGTGTCGCGGCCTTCTCGGGCGCGCCCGCGGGCTCGGCGCTGAACTGCACGAAACCCCACATCTCGGGATAGTGCATGGCGATGATGCCCTGGGGACTCCACACCCAGTTGTCTTCGGGCAGCGGCTGCCCGCCCGGCCCCTTCCGTTTTTCGTAGCGGCCATCCACCACCTGGGTGCGCCACTCCACGCGGGAGAAGTTCAGGCGCCAGCGGTCGCCGGGGCGCGGCGCTCCGCTGCGGGCCGCCACCTCCGTGAGGGCCGCCCAGGGGAGGGCCACCTCCACGGTCCAGCCGCGGTCCTGGTCGCCCGGATGATTGAGGGTGCCCTGCACCGCCACGGCGCGCTTCAGGCCGTGGTAGTCCCAGCCGTTGACCGCCACGCGGGCCCCGTCCCGGTAGGGGCGCAGCAGCAGCAGGTCCCACACGGTGCCCAGCGCGTTCATTTCGAATTCGTAGTAGGGGCTCGTAGAGCCGTCGGGGTCGATGAAGATCTCGAAGTCGTTGTCCTGGAAGACGACGCTGTCCCGCGCGGTCTGGTACGCCCACACATCGGGCTCCTCCAGCTCGGCGGCGACGTAGAGGTACTCGTCGTCCCAGGCCAGCTTGGCGCGAGTCCGTAGGCGCGGCGCGGGTTTCAGCGGGCCTTCGATGTCCACGAAGTCCTCGGTCCAGGCGGCCTTCTGCCACACCTCGTCATCCAGGCGCCCATCGAGCACGGGCGCCTTCAGGGCCCGCTGACAGACGTAATGACGGGGCGCGAAGGGAATGGCCGGCAGCGGCAGGGGCTCGGGGCCCGAGGCCGCCAGCAAAGAGGTCGCAAACCAGGTCAGGAGAGGTTTCATCATCATGCTCATCTCACGCGCAGTGGCGCACCGGGGGTTTCGGCCAGCACCTTGCCGCTGCTCCGATCCATGAGCAGCAGCCGCGTGCGACCCGCGGCGACGGGCACCTCGAGGCTGTGTCCGCCCACCTTGACGCTGCGGCGCACGTCCACCGGCGCTTCGTTCAGGCAGACGACGAGGCTCACGTCGCCGGCGTCCAGCACACGCGAAGCGGCGGGGCCGCCCGTGCCCGCAGGAGGCAGGCCCGCGGCCTTCAGCGCCGCGCCCAGCAGGCGGGCCAGGGGTTCCTCTTCCCGCGCGAACTCCAGGGGCAGCGGCTCGTGCCAAAGCCTTGCCTTCGGGTCCTTCAGATCAGGCGCCAGGCTGCGGCGCAGCCTTTCGCCCAGGTTGCCGTCGAAGGTCGCCCAGCCGCCCCAGGGCGTCGGCTCGCGCAGGGACAGGGGCCGCCCGGCGTCCACGATCCCGAGCTCGCGCAGGGCCTCGGGAAGGCGGCCGTGGGCGTCTCCCGACACGGCGCCCGTGACGAGGATCAGGGCCCCGGCCTCCTGGGCCTTCAGCAGGGCCCGCGCCGCAGCTTCGTCCAGCATTTCCGGCATGGGCACGAGGATGAGCCGGGCGCCCTGCAGGCGCGACGCATCGAGGGCCAGATCCGAGATCAACGTCGGCACGAGACCGAAGCGGTCCGCCAGCACGCGCACCATGCGCTTGGCACCGTCGGGCCCGAAGGGACGGCCCGCGAAGATGCGGGACTGGGGATAAACGAGCACCACCCCATCCGGCGCGTAGTCCCCCAGGCGCGGGGCGGCCTTGGCGAAGAAGTCCGCGAAGGTGCGCAGGACGCGCGTCTCCGCCTTGGCCGTGCCATCGGGGCGCAGGAAGCCGATGACCGCCTCGTTCTCCAGGGGCTGGTAGGGGTTCACGTTCCAGGCCCATTCCACGGCGCCCGTGCCCCGGCCGCCGAAGGCCGCGGCGAACTTGCGCTCCAGCAGCCGGGCGGCTTCTTCGGGGCTGCGCCAGGGCGCGCCGTCCACATCCTCCAGGCGCATGAGGCCCGTCTCCTGGGCCAGCATGGGCTTCTCGGGCACTTTCGCCGCGGCGCAGTCCCACAGCAGATCGTCCGTGGCCCACCAGGTGTGGATGGCCGTGTAATCCAGTGAAGGCGCCATGAGCTGCTGGGAAGGGCTGGCCAGCAGGCCGGCCTCGTCCTGGCCCACGGTCACGAGGACATCGCCCCCGGCCTCCCGCAGCACGCCGCGCATCTCTGACGCCCAGCGGGCGAAAAGCTCCTGCGTGAAGATCCGGAAGTCGCGCACCTTACGAGGGCGCTTGCCCTCCTTGAAGTTCGCCTGGCTCAGCTCCTCGACGCGGGGCAGGCCGAGCACCTCCTCGGAGCCATCCAGCCAGAGGTCCCGCAGCAGGCTGGGGTCGGTGCCGAGGTGCGCCTCGACCCAGATCCGCCAGGCGCTGAACTCGAAGCGGTCCAGGTTGGGGCGGTTGGTCCACAGCGCGTCGGCGGGCGCGCAGCTGGGTTCGTTGATGAGGTCGTAGTGCACCCAGGGGCAGCCCCTGTAGCGCGATGCCACCAGCGCCAGCAGGCGCTTCTGGCCTTCCAGCGCGCGGGAATCCAGGTAGGGGTTCTCGCCGCCGAAGGCCGGGGGCAGGAAGGCGAAGAAGGTGAAGCAGAGGGGCATGCGGTGCTTGGCGGCCGTGAGAACGAAGGCGTCCAGGGCGCGCAGCGCCGTGTCGTCGAGGGCTCCGGGATCCAGCATCAGGCGGTCCCAGGCCGTCCACAGGCCCGTGCGCACAAAGTTCACGCCCTGTCGTTGCATCGCCTCGAAGTCGCGATCCCACAGGGCCGGATTGGGTTCGAAGAGGAACTTGCGGTGCACGTCGGAGGCCATGTACGTGGTGCCGATGACGGGAAAGACCTGGCCATCCAGGCGCAGCCAATCCCGCGAGGCCGTGAGGGCGGGCCCCTCCTTCAGCAGCCGCTCGTCCTTCACCCACACGCCGCTTTCGACGCGCCAATTGCTGCCAGGGATGCCCGCCTCCAGCCGGTAGAGGCCCGGAGGCAGCGGCGCGGCGGGCCTCAGCACCAGTTCCGCGTGGCGGATGTCCCGGGGCCCCGCAAGGGAGGCTTCTCCCACGGCGACCTCCTGGCCCAGCCCATCGCGCAGGATGGCGCGGATCGTGGCGGGCACGGCTTCGGCACCGGCTCCCGGGCGATGCAGGTTCACGCGGAACCGGGGCCATTCGCCGGGTTCGAGGCAGGCGTTGATGGGCCGCACGTCCAGATCGGAAGGGCCTTCCAGTGCCCGCAGGAGGCAGGCCCGCACCATCGACGCGTTCAGTGGCGCATCCGAAGGCGCCAGCACCCAGCGACCCCCGGAGCCCAGGCCGCGCAGGCGATCGATCTCCAACAGCGGACAGGCGCGGGCCGTGCCGTCGGCATCCGCCATGTGGAGCAGCGGACGCAGCAGGGCTTCGCGGGATCCGGCGCTGCCGTCCTCCCGAGGCTGGTCCTTTCTCGTGGCGAAGCGCACCGTGAGCGCGAAGGTGCGCGAGGGCCGGGGCCAGACCCTCGTCCCTGTTGTGGTCCACGGCGAACCGATGGCGAGCTTGGGATCGCCCAGGCCCTCGGCGGAGAGTTCCTCCGCGGGGCCTATGAGCAGCTCGCGGGCGAAGGTGGGCTGGCGCCGACCCAGGACCCAGCGGCCGCGCGGCTTGCCGGGTTCCGCTCCGGGATCAACTTGCCACAGCACGGGCTGGTGGAAGGGCGCGCCGCCGAGCACCACCAACCCGCCGCCTCGCTCCAGATGGGCGCGGATGGCCTCCCAGGCCGCCAAGGGAAAGGCGCTGCCGTAGGGAAGCACCAGCACGTCGGTGCCCGCCTGCAGGCGCTTCGAAAGGGTTTCCGGCGTGGCGTCCACCTCGCAGGAAAGGCCCTGCAGCGCCTCCTTCAGCGCGTCGTCGGAGAGGCCCCCGCGATCCACGCTGGGGAAGCCTTCGGACTGGAACAGCGTGACGCGCGGGCGCGGCGCCTGGGCGCGAAGGCCCAGGGAGACGCCCAGCACGAGGACCAGCAGCGCTCCCGGGATGTTGATGCGCATGGCCATTCACCTCTGCATCGAGCCTAGCGCAGGAGGGCATGGCCCAAGCCTCCGCGCTGTCACCATCTGACACCTAGAATTGAAATCCTGCGGAAATAAGCAGGCTCTTGAGCTGGGTGTCCCGCTCATCCTGGGTGCGCGGCTGGCCCATGATGCGTTTCCAGTCGGCGGCGTACTCGAGCTTGAGGGGAAATCCCACCTTCAGGATCAGGCCCAGCCCCAGCGTCGTGCGCAGGGGCGGAAAGGGCGTCTTCCTTTCGTCATCGGTCGACGTGGAACCGGGATCCGGCGCCACGGGATGCAGGGTCCGGTAGACCTGGCCGGAATCGACGAAGATCTCGCCCCACACGCTCTGGCCGAAGAGAGGGAAGCGGTACTCCAGGTTCACGACGGCAATGGCCTGGCCGCCCAGGGGAATGATCTGCGTCGTGGTGCCATCCAGCGATTTCACCTGGGCGAGCTTGCCGAGCATGTCCGGCTCCACGCCACGCACCGTGAAGGAGCCACCCCCAAAGAAGCGTTCCGACAGCGGCAGATCCTTGGCGCTCTCGGCGGTGGGACGGGCCACGCCGACCCTCAGGTTGACCATCAGCACGCCGTTCTCCGCGTGGAAGCCCATGGGCCAGTTCCACTGCTGGCGCAGGTCCAGCTTCACGAAGCTGCTGTTGATGGAGGTGCCGAACAGCTGGTTCGCGAGTTCCAGCCGGCCCATGAAGAAGGAGCCCTGGGTGGGGTCGTAGGGCCGGTCGCGATGGTCCGAGGCCACCTGCAGGTAGGGGGCCGAGATGATGCTGCGGGCGGGCGTGCGGGCGATGAGGAAGAGGTCCTTGTCCGAGACCAGCTGGTTGCCGTTGCTGTCGGTGTTCGAAGCCACCTCCACCCGCTCGAAACGGTAGCCCAATTGCACCACCTCGTTGGGGCCGACCTTCCATTCCAGGTTCGGCGTGAAGCGGCGTCGCCGCGCGAGAAAAGCAGCCTGGGCTTCGATGATGTAGGCGCCCTCCGCGCGGAACCGGGTGCGGGAGGGCAGCCAGGTATCGAGGGCGCCCGGCATGAACCAGGGATCCGTGTAGCCGAGGCTGTAGCTGTCCAGCGAACGCTTGATGTCGCCCGTGGGAAAGGCCGTGCGCAGGGTCTTGCTGTCGAGGGACTGGTCGCCTGCGCGCACGCCGAAATCCATCACGCGGCCCATGCCGCCCACGTTCAGGCGCTGGGCGTTCCATCCGAAGTGGTAGCCCTGGGTCTTGTCGTAGCCGAAGGATTCGGTGAACACCCAGGGGCTGCGCTCTTCCAGGCGCAGGCCCAGGTCGCCGCGCTGCCAGGGTTCCTGTTCCTGCCCGGGAAGGTCCTTGAGCGTGAGCAGGTCGACGCGCTGGAAGGCGCCCAGGCCGCCGAGCTGGACCTGCCCCTCGTCGAGCTTCACGGGGTCCAGCGGCGCGCCGGGCATCAGCTCGGTCTCCCGCAGCACGGCCTCGGCGCGCGTGCGGTCACTGCCCTGCACCACGAGGCAACGGGTCCGGTCCAGGGGCTGGGCGGGCACCTGGATCCGGACGATGGGGCGCTCCCCATCCTCTTCGAAGGCGAGCTTCACCTGGGGATTGGCGGCCCCCGCGGAAGACAGCCGCTGGCGCAGGTCCGATACCACGAGGGCCAGGTCGTTGCGCACGAGGGGCAGGGAGGGCTTGAAGCTGAGGCGCACCCCCTTCGGCGTCGTCTCCATCGTCCCTTTGTAGGCCTGCAGATGCCTCCTGTCCGACTGGTACGACGGCGATCCGGCCACGGGCTGGGGGCGGTCGGACAGGGCGAGCAGGAGGCTCTGGGAGAGGCTTTGACGGGGGAAGGCGGCATCGTCGGGAAGATCCAGCACCAGCGCATCGATGAAGCGGCGCTGGCCTTCCCGGATGATCAGGCGCACGTCCACGGAGCCATCCTTGGCCGTGTCCACGCGGCGCCGCACCCGCACATCAGGGAAGCCGCGCTGGAGGTAGAACGCGGTCAAGCGGTCCTCCAGGGCTTTGACGGTTTCGGTCCGGGCGTGGGGCGGCAGCAGGAGGAAGCGCTTGGGCAGGACGATCGCCGTGCGCAGTTCCTTCTCGGAGAGTTCGCGGTTGCCCTCGAAACGCACCTCGCCGAGGTTCCGCCGGACGCCGTGATCCACCACATAGGTGATCGTCACCACCTCGGGCCGCTCCGCCGTTCCGCGCGTCACCACGCGCTCGTAGGTGACCTTCACTTCCGGGTAGCCCTGGTTCCGGAAGTAGGTTGTGATGCGGCCCGCACCTTCATCCAGGAGGCTCGGCGAGTAGCGCTCAGCCCGGGCCAGGGGCACGAAGTCCGACAGGCCGGGCCGGCCGAACCAGGTGGCCATGACGTTCAGCCCCTTGGAGGCCAGCTTCACCACTGGGCCGGGGCGCACGTCCAGGTTCATCACGCCGGGTTCGGCGGCCGGTTCCAGCCGCACCGCCCCCTCCAGGTGCTTGGCCTTCACCAGCCATTGGCGCAGCCGCCGCTGGGCTTCCCGCATGGTGGTCGGCGTCCAGAAGGAGATGCCGGGGCGCAGGCCGGCCTCCTTCAGCAGCGTCTCCCGCGTGTAGGGGGCCGGATCGCCCTGCAGGCGGACCTCGCGGATGATGGAAGGCGCGCCCAGCGAAAGCCCCAGCCGGAGGTGGCGGCCTCCTTCCTCCAGAACGGCCTCGAGCCTGGCATCGGGATACCCTGCCTCCCTCAGGCGCTGTTCGGCGAGGCCGGTGAGCAAGGTCCTGCGCTGAGCGCCCATGCGCTGCCCCTTGCGCAGTTCGGGCAGCAGGGTCTTCTTCAGGGGGCCGGGAATCGCGTCCCCGGTCCAGCGCCAGGTGGCCACCGGAAGCAGGGGCTCCAGCTTCACGACCACTGCGCCGTCCACACCCAGCGTGCCTTCCACGGACTGGAAGCGGTCCACCAGGCGCACCGCGGCCAGGGCCTGCTGGAAGCCCGCGCCATCCACGGACTGGCCGGGCTTCAGGCCCAGCGCCGCCAGGGCGTAGCGGCGGTCATCCCCGTCCCCGCCGTCGATGCGGACCGTGGTCAGAACCCGAACAGCATCGGCCTCCTGAGCCCCGGCCGAAGCCAGCGCCAGGAGGCCGATGCCCAGGACGGCGCGAAAGCGCACCGTCATCAGAATCCGGCCAGAGCCTCGTCCTCGGTGTCCTTCACTTCAAAGACCGAGTGAAGGCTGGTCATCTTGATGAGGCTGAAAATCTTGCCGCTCATCCCGCAGATGCGCAGTTCCCCGCCCTTGCCCTTGATGGAGGTGTAGCAGCCGACGAGCTCGCCCACGCCTGAAGAATCCAGGTAGCTCACCTTGCTGAAGTTGATGACGACCTTGCGCTCACCGTTGGACAGGGCCGTACGAACCGCCTCGCCCAATTCCTGGTCGCCGTCGCCAAGCGTGATCTTGCCTTCGGGGTAGAGGATCAGCACGTCGTTGTGCTTGCGCGTGTTCAGGATCATAGGGGCCTCGATATGAGCCGCCAGTGTAGCAAGGGTGCCGCACCCTGATGCAAGTCATAGACTTCCCCGATTTCTGAACCCGTTATAGGTGGAAGGACAAACGGCACGGGCTCTGCATCCTTCCAGGGACAGCCGGGGTCACCCGGCCCATTCTGCAGGGTGCGCCATGTTCGACCTCACCAGCGGCAACGGGATGATCCAGGCCATGGATCGTGGCCTGTCCCTGGCTTCCCAGCGCCAGACCCTCATCGCCTCCAACCTGGCGAACATCGACACCCCGGGCTACCGGACCCGGGATTTCAGCTTCGAGGGCGCCATGAAGTCGGCACTCTCTGGGCAAACATCACCCAATACCCTCACCACCACCAACCCCATGCACCTGCAGGGCAGCCCCAGCGCCTCACTGCCCCCCTCCACCGATCCCATCCAGCCCAGTTCCGAACGGAATGACGGCAACGACGTGAGCCTGGACCGGGAGAACATGCTGCTCGCCCGCACCCAGATGACCTACCAGAACGCATCCACCTTCATGCAGGTCGAGCTTCGGAAGCTCTACTTCCTCATCCGAGAAGCGAGCGCGCACTGATGAGCATCAACAACATCCTCGACATCGCGAGCACCGGCATGGCCGCCCAGCGGCTGCGGGTCCAGCTCATCGCCGCCAACGTCGCCAACAGCGAGACCACGCGCACGAAGGAGGGCGGCCCCTACCGCCGCAAGGACGCGGTCTTCCAGTCCCAGGACATGGGCTTCTCCCAGGCCCTGGCCGGCGCGGGCGTCCGCGTGGCCGCCATCCAGACGAGCCAGGAGCCCTTCCTCACCCGCTACGAGCCGGCCCATCCCGACGCCAACGCCGACGGGGTGGTGAGCTACCCCAACATCAACCCCGTGGAGGAGATGGTGAACCTGACCGAGGCCGGCCGGGCCTACGAGGCCAACATCGCCGTCGTCCGAAGCGCCAAGGCCATGGCCACGTCGGCCCTGGAAATCCTCCGCGTCCAGTAACCTGTCGGAATTTCGACTTGCCCCTTCTGAGTCCCCGACCGATCGTGTGATGAGCATTTCCCCCGAGCCCGCCCCATGGACCCCATCCAGAACATCCCCCAGCTGACCCCGCTCAACCCCGTGTCCGGAACCGCGAAGTCCGGCCTGGACAGCGGCGCTGCGGGCGCCGAGGGCGGCCTGGCTTTCGGCGATCTCCTCAAGCAAGCCCTCCAGGAAGTGAACCAGGTTTCGGCCCAGGCCGAAGGTGAGGCACGGAACTTGATGACAGGGGAGAGTGCAGACATGCACACGGCCATGCTGGCAGTCCAGAAGGCCGATCTTAGCTTCCAGATGATGATGGCCGTGCGATCCAAGCTGATCGACGCCTACCGCGAGGTCATGCGCATGCAGATGTAGCGCAGGCCGAGCTTCCCGGCGCGGCCTCACCCCTGACTGAGGAACGCCTATGGCCGGGGAAACGAACCTCGCAGAACAACTGACCAGCGCCTTCCGGGGCATGAGCGCCACCCAGCGCGTCATGGTGGCCGCCATTTCCCTGACAGTGCTCCTGGCCCTCGGGGGCCTGGGCGTCTGGGCCGGCCAGGAATCCAAGGGCGTCCTCGCCGCCAACATCTCGCCCCAGGATGCGAGCAACATGGTGGCCCAGCTGGACAAGATGCAGGTGCCCTATGAGCTCAGCGCCGACCAGCGCACCATCCTCGTGCCCGAAAGCAAGGTGGGCCAGCTGCGCCTCAAGTTCGCCGGGGACGGCCTGCTGTCCGGCGACAAGCTGGGCTTCGAGAAGCTCGAGAACGCCGGACTCGGCACCACGGATTTCTCCCAGAAGGTCATCCACCGGCGGGCCATGGAAGCCCAGCTGGCGAAAACGATCATGAGCCTCCAGCAGGTCGCCGAGGCCACCGTCCACATCACGCCCTCCAATGACAGCCCCTTCCTGACAGACAAGGAGGACGCCAAGGCCAGCGTGCTGCTGAAGCTGCGCGGCTCGCGCATGCTGCCCGACGAGAACACCCAGGCCATCGTCAACCTGGTGGCCGCCAGCGTCGAAGGCCTCAAGCCCGAGCAGGTCGTCATCATCGATCAGTACAGCCGCATCCTCTCGCGGACCGGGCGCGATCCCATGGTGGGCGCCAGCGACGCCCAGAAGAAGGTGGCCCGCGAAGAGGAGGACCACCTCGTCCGCCGCGTGACCGAACTGCTCGAACCCGTCGTGGGCATCGGCAAGGTGCGCGCCACGGCCCACGTGGACCTGGACTTCGACAAGGTGAAGATCAACGAGGAGAAGTTCGATCCCCAGGGCCAGGTGGAGCGCAGCGTCCAGCAGAAGGACGAGAAGGTGCAGAAGCGCGAGGGCGGCGCCGGCATTCCCGGCACCCCCAGCAACGTGGCCCCGGCCACCGGCGGCGCCTCGGCCAACGTCACCGAGAATTCCGAAAAGAAGGAAACCACCACCAACTACGAGATCAGCAAGACCGTGCGCGCCATCGACCAGGCCACGGGCTCCGTGAAGCGCGTGACCCTGGCCGTGATCGTGGACAGCATCGGCACCTGGGAGAAGGACGCCAAGGGCGAGCCCGTGCTGAAGCAGACCCCTCGCAGCGCCGATGAACTCAAGAAGATCCGCGACCAGGTCTCTGCGGCCGTGGGCATCCAACCCAAGCGTGGCGACGAGCTCACCGTCGAGAACATGGCCTTCGCCACCCTCCAGGCGAATCCGAAGGAGGAAGCCGAGGCCAAGAAGCAGTTCTGGGTGGACCTCATCCGTCAGTTCGCCCCCAGCGTGATCTACGCCGTCGTCGGCCTGGCAGTCTTCTTCATGCTCATCCTGCCCATGCTGCGCCGCATGTCCGCCGCCATCAACCGGCCCGCCCCCATGCGCGTGGCCAGTGCCGATGGCGAGGCTTCCATCGCAGGGTCCGGCAGCGGCACCCCGCGCAAGCCCGTGCAGGTGAAGTCCATGACCGAGATCGAGGCCGAGATCGAGGCCGAACTGAACGCCGACGCGGCCTTCAGTGCTCCCGAGGCCCGCCGCCGCGAGCTCATCAAGAAGCGGCTGCAGGATGGCTCGCAGGAGGATCCGGAAACCATGGCCTCGCTGGTGCGTTCCTGGCTGCTTGAGGAAGGACGGTAGGCCATGGCGAAACTCACCGGCATGCAGAAGGCCGCGGTCCTCATGGTCACCCTGGGGGACGAGACCGCCTCGAACATCTTCAAGTACCTCGAAGAGGACGAAATCCAGACGATCTCCCGCGAAATCGCCATCACCAAGCATGTGCAGCCCGAGGTGGCGGAAGAGGTCATGGAGGAGTTCCACACCATGACCCAGGCCCGCAGCTACATCAGCCAGGGCGGTATCGAATACGCCAAGAAGCTGCTCATCAAGTCCGTGGGCCCCGAAGTGGCGCGCAAGATCATCGATCGCCTCGTGAAGGCCCTGGAATCCAGCGCGGGCTTCACCAGCCTCGAGCGCGCGAACCCCCAGCAGCTCTCCAAGTTCATCCAGAACGAGCACCCGCAGACCATCGCGCTCATCCTCGCCCACCTCAACGCCAGCCAGGCGGCCGAGCTCATCTCGAGTCTGCCCGAGGCCCTGCGCAGCGACGTGGCCATGCGCATGGCCAGCCTGCAGGAAATCAGCCCCGAGGTGGTGCGCCGCATCAGCCTCATCCTCGAGCAGAAGCTCGAGGCCCTGGGCTCCTTCGCGACGGAAGCCTACGGCGGCGTGCGCGCCGTGGCCGAACTCTTCAACCGCATGGACCGCAACACGGGCCGCGCGGTGCTGGAGAAGATCGAAACCGAGAACCCCCAACTGGCGGCCAGCATCCGCGACCTCATGTTCGTCTTCGACGACATCCTGCTCATCGACGACAACGGCATCACCGAGATCCTCAAACGGGCCGACAAGAAGACCCTCACCATCGCCCTCAAGGGCACCAGCGAGGAGCTTCAGAACCAGTTCTTCCGCAACATGTCCAGCCGCGCCGTGGAACTCATGAAGGAAGAAATGGAATTCATGGGCCCCGTGAAGCTGAAGGACGTGGAAAAGTCCCAGCACGAGGTGGTGGAGATCGTCCGGCAGCTCGAAGAGGAAGGCGTCATCAGCATCGGCGGTGGCGGGGGCGAGGACTATGTCACCTAGGGCGTCGTCATGAGCACAAAGGGCTACATCAAGGCCGAAGACCTCCGGGACAAGCACCTGGAGGCCTTTCCGTACTTCCCCGTGGACGTCATGATGGCCCGCCAGAACCTGGAGGATGGCCAGGATTCCATCGCCTCGGGCATCGACGGCGATTCCCAGGTGCCCATCGAGCAGCGCCTGGTGGACCGGCTCCAGGAGGCCGAACGCCAAGCCCAGGAGATCGCCCGCCACGCCTACGAGGAAGGCTTCGCTTCCGGCGAAGCCGAAGGGCGCGCCTTCGGCGAAAGCCAGTACAAGTCGTACATCCAGCGCCTCGATGAACAACTGGCGGAACTGGCCTCCACCTCCCTGATGCTGCGCGAGGCCCTGAATGAGGAACTGGTGGCCCTCTCCCTCGCCGTCGGGGAACACCTGGCCGTCCAGCAGATCGAGCAGTCGCCCGGCGCCGTGAAGGCCCTCATGGAGCGCATCCTCGAGGAGCTGCCCTTCCCCCTGCCCCGCGGACGCCGCGACGGCGAAATGCCCATGCAGATCTACCTCAATCCCGCGGATCTCGAACAGCTCGGGGATCATTTCGTGGGCCATTCGGGGCTCACCCTCCTGGCCGACGGCAGCCTTTCCCGGGGCAGCCTGCGCCTCGAGGCCCCCCAGGGCATCCTCAACGGCACCCTGGAGCGCCGCCGCGAGCAGCTCATGCAGCTCATCGCCCGCATGAAGGAGGAGGGGGCGCCGTGAGCGGCGTCATCGACCTGTCCCTGCTCGCAGCCCGCACCCGCGGCCTGCCCAAGGGCGATTGGATGGGCCGGGTCACCAAGGTCGTGGGTCTGGTGGTGGAATCCAGCGGCCCGGACTGCTCCGTGGGCGAACAGATGCTCATCCACGGCACGGATACCTCGGGCAAGCCCCGCCTCATCCACGCGGAGGTCGTCGGGTTCTCGGGCCAGCGCGTGCTGCTCATGCCCATCGAGGAGACCGAAGGCATCCGCCCCGGCCTCTGGGTGGAGGGCACGGGCCACCAGTCGGAACTGCCCCTGGCCAACGATCTGCTGGGCCGGGTCATCGATCCCCTGGGCCGCCCCCTGGACGGCGGCCCGCCCATCGAACCCACGGCCCACCTGCCCTTGCAGGGCCCGCCGCCCAACCCCATGCAGCGCAAGCGCATCGACCAGGTGCTGTCGACGGGCGTGCGTGCCATCGACGGCCTGCTCACCCTGGGCAAGGGCCAGCGCGTGGGCATCTTCTCGGGTTCGGGTGTGGGCAAGTCCACCCTGCTGGGCATGGTCGCGCGCAACACGTCGGCGGCCGTCAACGTGATCACGCTGGTGGGTGAGCGCGGCCGCGAGCTGCGCGAGTTCATCGAGAACGACCTGGGCGAAGAGGGGCTGAAGCGCAGCGTGGTGGTGGTCTCCACCAGCGATCAGAGCCCCCTGCTGCGCCTGCGTTGCGCCATGGCGGGCACCACCGTGGCCGAATACTTCATGCGCCAGGGCAAGGACGTGCTGCTGATGATGGACAGCGTCACGCGCTTCGCCATGGCCCAGCGCGAGGTCGGCCTCAGCGCCGGAGAACCGCCCAGCTCCCGCGGCTACACGCCTTCGGTATTTGCCCTGCTGCCCCGCCTCATGGAGCGCGCCGGCACCTTCGAAGGCATGGGCTCCATCACCGGCATCTACACCGTGCTGGTGGAAGGCGACGACATGAACGAGCCCATCAGCGACGCCGTGCGCGGCATCCTGGACGGGCACGTGGTGCTCTCGCGGAAACTCGGTTCGAAGAACCACTTCCCCGCCATCGACGTCCTGTCCAGCCTGTCGCGACTCTTCAGCGCCCTGGCCCCGCCCGAGCAGAAGCAGCTGGCCAGCAAGCTGCGCGACCTCATGGCCACCTACCAGGATGCGGAGGATCTCATCCAGATCGGCGCCTACACCAAGGGATCGAGCACGGCCATCGACCAGGCCATCCAGTACCAGCCCGCCATCCAGGCCTTCCTCCGCCAGGCCACGGCCGAAGGCTCGGACCACCGCCACGCCATGCTGGCCATGGGCCAGATCTTCGGCATCGACCTCACGCCGTTCCTCAAGGCGGGTAGCTGATGGCGGCCCGCTTCCACTTCCGCCTCGAACCGCTTCGCAAGTTGCGGGAGGCGCTGGAGCGCGAGGCGGAGCGCGCCCTGGCCCGGGCCCTGCAGACCGAACGCGAGGCCCGCGCTTACCTGGAGGCCCTGGCCGAGGAGCGCCTCGCCATCTTCGAATCCCGACGCCTCGCGACAGGACAGGCCCTCGATCTGGAACTCTGGCGGGCCGGCGAACGCTACCTCGTCGTGCTGGAGCGCCGCCAGCTCGAAGGCTACGAGCGCCTCCGCGCCGCCTCCGCCCAGGTCGCCGCGGCCCGGGACGCGCTCACCCTGGCCCACCGCAATCACCTCATGCTCGTCCGCCTCAAGGAACGTCGGGCACTGCAGCACGCGCGGGAACAGCAGATCCGCGAAAACCTGGAAATGGATGAACTGGCCGTCCTGCGGCATCAGCGACAGAGCGCCTGAGTCTTCGGAGTCCCCCATGAATCCCCGCTACCTGCTTTGGATCTCCGTGCCCGTCGTATTGTCCGCGGGCGTGCTCTGGCTGTCGGCTCAGGAGCCCAAGGGCGACGCCAGGTCAGCGATCAATGAAGGCGTGAAGGTGGCCGAACTGGCTTCCCAGCTTCAGAACCGGGAGAAGGCCATCGCCCAGAAGGAGGCGGACCTGCGCCAGATGGAGCAGCGCCTCACCACCCTGCAGGTCACCCTCGACAAGGACCGCAACGATCTGGCCGCACGGGAGCGCGCCGTGCAGGAAGCCCTCACCAAGCTGGAGAACCTGAAGGTCCGTCCCGCCATCGATCCGCAGCTCATCCGCACCTACGAGGCCATGGACCCGACCGCAGGCGCCCAGGCCCTTCGCGAGCTGGCGAACCAGAATCAGGAAGTCGCCGTGGCCCTGCTGGCGGGCATGACGCCGAAGAAGGCCGGCAAGCTCATGGATCAGCTGGCTCCGCTGGATGCGAAGCTGGCCGGCCGCCTTTCGGAGCGCGTGGGCCTGAGCAAGCCGAAAGAGCCCGGAGCCTGAGACCCCCGACCGGTAGCAACTCTTGCCCAATGATTGCGGCACGGTCCTGGCCCTTCGAGTCCATCCGGATCACCCGGAGCCGAGGTGCCCATGGCAAGTGCCAGCCCAACCGCCGTCCTGGCGGTTCCGGATCGCCCCCTCCCGGAGCGGCCTGAACCCAAAGGCACGGATGGGTCTGACGGCCAGTTCGCTGGCCTGATGGCCCAGTTCGTACAGCCCCCGACGCCCCCCAAGGCGCCCGAACACGCCTCCAGCAGCCAGGCCAAGTCCGATCGGGACGCGAAGGTCCGCGCCCCGGAAGACCGGGCCGACGCGGATTCTCTCGCCCCGGTGGCGACCGACAAGCCCAGTCCCAAGCCCGGTCCCAAGGCGGCCTCCTCCGAATCGAAGAAGGATCCCTCGGCCTCCGGCGCGGACGCCGCGAAACCCAGCAGTGACACCGCGACATCGAGCACCGACCCGAGCACCGACCAGCCCATGCCCGTACAGAAGGGTGTGGTCCTTCAGGTGCCCACGGAGCTTCCACTGATCCCGGCCGCCCCGTCCGTCGGTACCGGCCCGGCTTCCCTGGATGCCAGCGCCGCCGCGACGAAGGGCGCCCAGCCGAGCCTGCCCTCCGCCGCCTCCGAGGCAGCCTCGGCGACCAAGGCCGCGGGCGCACAGGCCGGGACCCTCAGCATCCAATGGAGCCAGGCCGCCCCGGCGGCTCCGAAGGCCGAGCCTGCGACGACGCCCCTTCCCGCCGCGCCGCCGGTCACCCTGCCGGCCCCGGCGCCCGCCAAGGCCGAGGCCCAGGTCCAGCCGGATCCAGCTCCTGCGACCCCGCTTCCCGCGGCTCAGGTGGTAGCCCAGGCAGTCCTTGCCGAACCTGAAACCCGATCCAAGGAGACCCCGGCCTCCGAGGCCCTGGACGCGGCGAAGGCCGGTGCCCAGGCGGATCCGGCCCCGACCTCCGACAAGCCCGCCAAGCTCCTCGATGCGCCCGCCCCGGCGCGCCAGGGCCCCCAGGAGCCCCCCAAGGCGAACGCGCCTGCGACCCCCCTGGTGAACGCGCAGGAAACGACCTTCGCGGCCGCCAAGGCCAACGCCCAGCCCATGACGGGCACGGAAACCACTCCGGCTCCGTCCGAAGGCGCGGCGTCCAAGCCCGGTCTGTCCCTGTCTTCGACCACCCACACCCCCGATGGCTCCGCCTTCGCGGCCCTGAATGCGCTGTCCCGCACGGCCGAGTCAGCGCCCGCGAGCGCCACGGCCGCAGCCCCTCCCGCGGCGCCGGCCACGCCTCCGGCCTCCCCCGTGCTCCAGGTGGAGGGCGGGTTGAAGTGGATGCTGAAGGGCGGCGTCCAGGAGGCCCAGCTGCAGCTCCACCCCGACTCCCTCGGGCAGGTGACCATCCACCTCAAGGTCGAAGGCGGCGAGGTGCACGCCCGCCTGTGGGTCACCGAACCGGGCTCGGTCCAGGCCGTGCAGGAGGGGCGCCCCCACCTGGAGATGTCGTTGAAGGAGCAGGGGCTCCAGCTCGGCAGTTTCGATCTCCACCAGGGCCATCGCCCCTTCCAGGAAGCCCCCTCGGCGCCATCGTTCCGCGAACCGGCGGCGGCGGACCTCACGAACACCCGGCAAGAAGCACCGGTGACCCTGCAGCCATCCATCCTGAACCCGCACCGCGTCGAGCTCTACGCATGATCGGCACGTTTCCTGTTCTCACCAGTCATCGGAGGTCCCCATGGAAACCGGAATGATCGGCGCGACGAATTCGGCGACCAGCGCCGCCACCAGCGGCACCAAGACCGGCCCCAGCAACACCATCGACAAGGACGGTTTCCTTCAGCTGCTCGTGGCCCAGCTCAAGAACCAGGATCCGACCTCATCCAGCCAGGATCCCAACGCCATGGTCCAGCAGCTGACGAGCTTCTCGAGCCTGGAGCAGGCCCAGCAGACGAACACGCTGCTGCAGGGGCTGCAGTCCCAGAACACGGGCATCTTCCAGGCCCAGGCCGCGTCGATGATCGGCAAGAAGGTGGAAGTGGACGGCTCCGGCTTCAACCTGCAGTCCGGCCAAGCCTCCATGAACATCTATCTGAATTCGGCGGCCAACGTGACCTTCACCGTGAAGGACGCCAAGGGCAACATCGTGGCGACCCTGCCCCAGGGCAACCTGAACTCCGGCAAGGCCACGGTGAACTGGGACGGCAAGGATTCATCCGGGAACCAGCTTCCCGACGGCGCCTACGCCGTGAGCGTCACCGCCACCGGACCGGACGGCAAGACCGCCGTGCCCTTCCAGACCAGCCTGATCGTGAAGGTGGATTCGGTGGCCTTCTCGAGCTCCGGCGCCATCTCCGTCCTCTCCGGCACCAACACCTTCCCCCTGTCCAAGGTCCTCGGCGTTTCCGCCTGATCCGCTTCCGCGTCTAAGGAGTTCCCATGAGCCTCTATTCCGCCTTCTACTCCGGCCTTTCCGGCCTCTCCACCAACGCCAACGCCCTCAACGTGATCGGCAACAACCTGTCGAACATCAACACGGTGGGCTTCAAGGGCTCGTCCTCGACCTTCCGGGACATCTTCAGCACGAGCCTGGGCGGCGTCTCCACGCAGGGGAACGGCAACCCCATCCAGTTCGGCCTGGGCGTCCAGGTGAACAGCGTGAGCCAGGACTTCTCGCAGTCCTCCTTCCAGAGCACCGGCAACGCGCTCGACATGGCCATCCAGGGCAACGGCTTCTTCACCCTGCAGACCACGGACGGCCGCCAGGTCTTCTCCCGCGCCGGCAACTTCACCCGCAACAACGCCGGCTACCTCGTGGCCAGCGACGGATCCAACGTCATGGGCTGGAACCGCGATCCCGTCACCGGCAACGTCAACACCTCCGCGGCCCTGGCCCCGATCCGCATCGATGCCAGCACCACCGCCAGCGCCTTTGCCACCCAGAACATCCGCACCGGCGTCAACCTGAATGCCTCCGCCGCCAATGGCGCCACCTCGGCCCTCACGACGCCCATCCAGGTCTACGACAGCCAGGGCAACACCCAGACCCTCACCATCACCTACACCAAGACGGGCACCAACACCTGGTCCTACGCGGTCGCGGGCCCCGCCGGCGCCACCATCGGCGGCCAGAACACGGGCACCCTCACCTTCTCGGCCTCGGGCACCCTGCAGGATGTCAACGGCAACGGCAACACCGTGGCCGCCAACCCCACCCTCAACATCGCCTGGGGCAACGGCTCCGCCGCCAGCACCATCAAGTTCGGCATCGTGAACCCGGACGGCAGCTCGAACCTCACCCAGTACAGCGCCGCCAGCAGCACCAGCAGCAGCTTCCAGGACGGCTACGGCGCCGGCACCCTGCGCGACCTCACGGTGGACCAGAACGGCATCATCAGCGGCACCTTCACCAACGGCCAGGTCATCGCCCTCGCCCAGGTCGCCCTGTCCACCTTCAACAACGTCAACGGCCTCGTGCAGACCGGCAACAACCACTGGGGCCAGAGCCTGGCCTCGGGAACCCCCACCTTCGGCCTCGCCAACCAGGGCGGCCGCGGCGGCGTCCTCGGCGCCAACCTGGAACTCTCCAACGTCGACGTGGCCGGCGAGTTCACCAAGCTCATCCTCAGCCAGCGCGGCTACCAGGCGAACTCCAAGATCGTCACCACCACGGACCAGCTCCTGCAGGAGACCTTGAACCTCAAGCAGTAGGCGAACTTTGACCACTGAAGCGCGGCTCCCATGGGCCGCGCTTCGACGTACACTGCCGGGATGCTACAAGCCTTCCTCCCCACCGCCGAGCATCCGGGCCGCATCCTCGTGGTGGACGACCAGCGGGACAACCTGCGGGTGCTCAGCCTCGAGCTGAAGCGCCACCCCTTCCGCCTGACCTGCGTCGAGACCGCGCGCGAGGCCCTGGACCACTGTCAGCGCACGGCCTTCGAGGGCGTGCTCATGGACGTGAGCCTGCCCGAAATGGACGGCATCGAGATCTGCCGCCGCATCCGTCAGAAGGGCCCCAACGTCCACACGCCGGTCATCTTCCTCAGCGCCATGCGCGTGGGCGAGGACTGGGTGACCCAGGGCCTGGAAGCCGGCGGCATGGACTACCTCACCAAGCCCTACTCCTTCCCCGAGCTGCTGGCCAAGCTGCGCATGATGGTGCGCCTCTCCCGCCAGAACGAGGCCCTGGTGGCCGGCGAGCGCCAGCGGGCCCTCATCGCCGTGGCCGGCGGCACGGCCCACGAACTGGCCCAGCCCCTGGCCTCGGCCCAGCTCCTCGCCGATCAGCTCGCCAAGCAGGACACCCCCGCCACGCCCGAGCAGCTGGAGCACCTGCGCGCCTTCATCCATCAGACCACCCAGGTGGTCCACCAGATCCAGAACCTTCACACCTTCGTCACCAAACCCTACGCCGTGGGGCAGATCCTCGATCTGGCGGAGAGCAGCCGCACGGATCTTGGCTGAGTTCTTAAAGTCTCGACAGGGATACAATGGATCCTTTGGTTGAGGCCCCATGTCCGATCAGGAACCCCTGCCCCTCGCGCCGCGCCGCAAGACCCGCCAGATCCTGGTGGGGAAAGTGCCGGTGGGCGGCGACGCGCCCATCACCGTCCAGAGCATGACGAAGACGGACACGCGGGATGTGGAGGCCACGGTCAACCAGATCTACGCCTACGCCAACGCGGGCTGCGAGATCGTGCGCGTGAGCGTGCCCACGAAGAAGGCCGGCGAAGTCTTCGATCAGATCTGCGACCGCAGCCCCATCCCCGTGGTGGCCGACATCCACTTCGACTACCGCCTGGCCCTGGTGGCCGCCGATGCAGGAGCGGCCTGCCTGCGCATCAATCCCGGCAACATCGGCGGGCAGGATCGCGTGCGCGCCGTGGTGGACAAGGCCGGCTCGAAGGGCATCCCCATCCGCATCGGCGTGAACGGCGGCAGCCTCGAGAAGGACCTGCTCGACAAGTTCGGCACCGCCACGCCCGAAGCCATGGTGGAAAGCGCCCTGCGCCACATCGAGACGCTGGAGCGCGAGAGCTTCTACGACATCAAGATCAGCCTCAAGGCCAGCGACGTGATCCGCACCGTGCAGGCCTACCGCCTGCTGGCCAAGCAGGTGGACTACCCCTTCCACTTGGGCATCACGGAAGCCGGCACGCCCTTCGGCGGCACCATCCGATCCAGCGTCGGCATGGGCATCCTGCTGGCCGAGGGCCTGGGCGACACCATCCGCGTCTCGCTCACGGGCGACGGCGAGGACGAATGCCGCGTGGGCCACGAGATGCTGCGCTCGCTCGCCCTGAGAAGCGGCGGCTTCCGCATGGTGAGCTGCCCCAGCTGCGGCCGCGTGCAGATCGACCTCAACCGCGTGGCCAACGAGATCGAGGAAGGCCTGAAGCAGATCAACCACGAGAACATCACGTACGCCGTGATGGGCTGCGTGGTGAACGGGCCTGGCGAAGCCAAGGATGCCGATCTCGGCGTGGCCGGCGGCGCGGGCGAGGGCCTCATCTACCGCAAGGGCGAACTCATCCGGAAGGTGAAGGAGGAAGACCTCGTCCCCGCCTTCCTCGAAGAGGCCCGCAAGGTGAAGGCCGAGGCGGATGCGGCGAAAGCCTAGGGCCATGATCTGGCTCCCGGCCTGGCTGCAGGCCCATCCCCTGGCGGCCCTTGGGCTGTTCTTCATCGTCGAGGCCTTCCTGCCCGTGCGCTTCCAGCCCACGGCCTGGGTCTGCCGCGGCGCCATCCGCGCCTACCAGGCCACGCTGTCCAGCCACCTGCCCGCCCAGTGCAAGTTCACGCCCACCTGCAGCCACTACGGCCTGGGCTGTATCCAGAAATACGGCACCCTGCGCGGCGGCCTGCTCACCTCCTGGCGGCTGCTGCGTTGCTCGCCCCTGACCCGCGGCGGCATCGATCCGGTTCCATAAGCAGCGCTTATATCCCACACTCATGGAAGCCAGTGCTTTCCGATGAATCGAGTGGGGTCGAACCGTGTGCGGAATCGTGTCGCTTTGCTATGGATCTGAAGTATCGGCCATGGGCAGCGAGGCCGGCGAGCTGCTGAAGCGGCTCGAATACCGCGGCTACGATTCCACGGGCGCCTCCTTCATCGATGGCCAGGGCGCCATCACCCTGCTGAAGAAAGTCGGCGCCCCCAGCCGCGTGGTGCCCGAGCTCCACATCGACCAGCAGGCCGGCCAGCGCTTCATCGGCCAGGTGCGCTGGGCCACCTACGGCGCCGTGAGCGACGTGAACAGCCAGCCCCACCACGTGCGCTGCAAGGTGGAGATGGTGGGCGCCCACAACGGCAACATCTCGAATACGGACGCGCTGAAACCCGCCCTGACGGCCCAGGGACATGCCGTCGTTTCGGATAACGACGGCGAGATGATCACCCATCTGACCGAGGATGCCTACGCGGCGAACCTGTCGAACCCCGAGCCCGCCCTGGCCTTCTGCCGCGAGGCCTATGCTGCCGCCGGGCTGAAGGAGCCCATTCCCAAGGGCGCCTTCCTGCTGTTGGATGCGGCCCGCAAGGCCGACGCCCGGGCGGAAGGATCCTACGCGGCGGCCTTCGCCGATCCCAAGGTCCCCGGCGTGGTGGCCGTGAAGTCCGGTTCTTCGCTCTACGCGGGCATCGGCAGCGACGCGCACGGCGACTTCGTCGTCGTCTCGAGCGACCTCACGTCGGTGCTCTCCAAGACGCGCATGCTGATTCCCCTTTCCGAAGGCGAGGGCCTCTGGTTCACCGAGCGCGACTACCTCGTCTTCACCCTCGGCGAGACGCTGCAGTTCTCCCGGCCCCGGCCCAAGCGCTCCAAGCTGAACGTGCGCGACACGGGGCTGCGCGCGCCCTACCACTACTTCATGGAGCAGGAGATCGCCTCGGCCCCCGACAACCTCGACACGGTGCTGAGGTACTACTTCCACGCCCCCGACACCGCCGGCCTCTTCGCCGCCTTCGAGGACCGCAAGGACCTCTGCAAGGCCTTGGTGGACAAGGTGCTGAGCCTCTATGAAACCGTGGAAGAAACGGCCCTGGCCGAGGCTTTCCAGACGTTGCTATCGGATCCAGTCCACCGGGAATTGGCCACACGCGTCGAAGCCCACGCCGACGCCATCCGCCCCCATATTGGGCAGCCCCTCTCCGATGAGCGCCAGCTGCTCCTGGATCTGGCCCGGCTGCATCCCCAGGGCGAGGAGGCCCTGGCCCTCTTCGACCTGCTCTTCATCTGGAAGAAGCGCCGCCGCGTCACGCGCCACCTCGCCGACCTGGTGCAGGCCATCCGCGATGGGCAGAAGGAGGGCGGGCGCATCTTCCTCGTGGCCTCGGGCACCTCGTACCACGCGGCCCTCGTGGCGGCCACTTTCTTCAACAACCTCTCGGGCGTGGCGGTCTTCCCATGCAACCCGGGCCAGTTCCGGTCCATGTACCTGAACACGCTCCACCCGCAGGATCTGCTCATCGGCATCACCCAGTCCGGCGAAACGAAGGACCTGGTGGACATCTTCCAGGATGTGCGCGCCCGCGTGCCCGCCCTGCGGCGCATCTCGCTCGTGAACAACGAGAACAGCCGCATCCCGCAGGAGCTTTCCGAGTTCTACCTGCCCATCCTCTGCGGCCCCGAAATCGCCGTGGCGGCCACCAAGAGCTTCGTCAACCAGGTGGCCATCCTCTATGTGTTGGCGGCCTCCTTCTCGCTCACCGAGCGCAAGATCGCCGCGAACCTGGAGCGGGCGAAGGAGCTCATCCAGGACACCCTCCGCACCTGCGAGGCGGATGTGGAGGACGCGGCGGCGCGCCTCTACCTCGAACCTTCGCTGCACCTCCTGGGCACGGGCCTCATCGGGCTGGCCCGCGAAGGCGCCCTCAAGATCCGCGAGGTGGTGCTCAACCACGCCGAAGGCTACGACGCCGCCGAGTTCAAGCACGGCCCCAACACCATCCTCGGAAAGAACACCCTGTTCTCCATCCAGGACCTGGCGGGCCTGCTGGATCTCTACGAGCAGCGCCGCGACGGCCGCCCCTTCGCCGGAGGCATCGAATCCCTCCAGGCCTGGCCGGAACTGGTGGAGACGCGCTTCTCCAACTATCCGCTGCTCTTCCTCTGCCCCAGCGACGAGCGCGACATCCGCATCACCATCAGCCAGATTCACACCCACAAGATCCGCGGCGCCGACATCCTGCTCATCGCCGAAAAGCACAGCGAGCTGGCCCGGGCCGTGGCCGGCAAACCCATGGGCCACGAGCGCTACTGGTCGAAGTACATCGAGGTGCCCGCCAGCGGCGATCCCAACCTCTTCGTCTTCGCGGCCTCCGTGGCCCTGCAGCGTCTGGCCTTCCGCATGTCCGTGCTGAAGATGGTCTACCTCGATCGTCTGGCTGTCCTCGACCATGGGGTCCATCCGGACGCCCCGAAGAACGTATCCAAATCGATCACCGTGGATTGAACGCGGGAACTCAAAGGGATCAACCTCATCAAATTACCCGAGCCCATTCACCTCACTGCCAGCGTGTACCCACTCGCGGCTTTGTCCATGTCGTAGACCCCGAAGTCGCAGCTGAATACGGTCCAAGCCTTGGTGGTATCGGCTGCGTCGGTGGTGGAAGTCCAGTAGTACTGAAAGGTCGCAAATCCCTTGAATGGCGCAGCCTGGTACAGGGTGCCGAGGGTGGCCGCGTAGGGGGCCGCGAAATTGAAAACGTTGTTGAAGTAATCCGCGTGATTGGACTGTTGGCGATCGGCCAGGCTCTGCATCTCGTTCCGGGTAGGCATGCGCCAACTGCCTGCGACCGATCCGTCCGTCAGGCCATACTGCCCACTGTGCAGGGCGTTGACCGCTGCAACGGCATCCGCCCAGGGCAGGTTGATGGCATTGGCCTGCTGCAACCAGATCAGACCCGTGACGGTATCCGTGGTCGTTCCATCCCCGTTATCAATCCAGCGCGGATACATGAGATGGACGCCACTTTGGACCTTCCCATCATCGCCTTCGGCAAAGGTGGACCAGAGCCCGGTGGCCTGCAGTTTGACCACTCCTCCGCCAGCACCCTTCACGGCCCAGACGCCATTGGCACTGGTGGCCTTGACGTTGGCGATGCTGTCATTGATGTAGCGACCATCGCTAAGACGAACGGCCCACGCGGTGACACTCCCCCAGTTGATGCCCGTGTAGCCCGTGGAAGACCAGTAAATGCCATTGGAGACATTGGTGAAGGGGTTGCCCGCGGGGAGAGCAGGGTTGCTGGTGGAAACATCCACCAGGCTTTCCAGTTCGCAAAGGTTCGGCAGACGCCAGTCCCCGGCCTTGGACCCGTCGGTCAAGCCATTGGTTCCGCTGGCCAATTGGCCCACTTCCGCGAGGGCCAGAGGAAAGGTCGTGGGAGAAAAGGTGCCCGCATTCTTCAACCAGATCAGTCCCGTGAGGCGGTCGGTGACGGTGCCGTCCTGATTGTCGGTGAAGCGCGCCACTGGCCAGGCTGCGCCTTGATGCAGATCTCCGTCGTCACCGGCGGCATAGCTGGCCACTTGTCCCGTCCTGGCAAGCCTGACCGGCGCGTTCATGTGGTTGAAGGCGTTGAAATCGGCTCCACTCAGGGAGGCATTGGGCAAGGAGATGAAGTGGATGGCCGTGACATCCAGGCCCACTCCGCCAGTATTGTAGCCCTGCAGAAATTCGTTCTGCCCGCAACGCATCACCGCTGCGCCGCTGCCTACCGATGGATAGAAGCCGAAATTCGGATTCATCGCCCAGATGAGCCAGTCGGCGGGAGCATTGCCCATGGTACTAAGCCCCGAAAAGCTGTACACACCTTTGCTATCGGTAACCGCGATCTGATCGAACCGGTTCCAATTGGTGCTGAACAGGAGGACCCGGGCACCGGCCAGGGGAGCGCCGTTGTAGCGCACGGTGCCCGTCACCGTATCCGTCGGCGGTGGCTGGCCTGGGTTGGTGCCGCCGCTGCTGGGGCCGCCACCACCGCATGCGCCCAGCAGAATCACAGTGGAAAGGGCCAGCTTGCTGAAGCCACTCATCGGAACTCCTGGTGGTCCGCCGGACAGCCGGCCTTGGTCTCTCATCGGAGTTTCTCTCCGAAGGAATAGCGACCAGTGGCTTGCCGACCATCCGGGAAGGTCCAAGCGCAACTGGCCGGAATTCAATAAAAGAAAATCATACCTTTTTAGTTGGTTAATGTGACGCGGTTCACGCCTCCCTTGATGCATCGTGGATCCAGGGACGCGATCCCTTCGGAGGCTTCATGACCATCGATCTGAACACCAAGGTGGGCGATCTCGTGCTGACCATGCCCCAGGCCATGCGCTACCTGGAAACCCAGGGCGTGGACTACTGCTGTGGCGGCCACCGCTCTCTGCGGGAGGCCTGCGAAGTGGCGAGTCGTTCCCCCGCCGACATCCTCGCGGCGCTGGAAGCCCTCGACGCCCCCGCCGCCGGCACGCCCTCGCCCCAGGCCTGGATGGAGGCCCCTCTGGCGGACCTGCTCGATCACATCGTGACCACCCATCACGACTACCTGCGCACCGAGCTGCCTCGCCTCGACACCCTGCTCGAGAAGGTGCTTCGCGCCCACGGCGAGAATCATCCCGAACTCGACGAGGTCTTCGACATCTACCAGGCCCTGTCCATGGACCTGATGCCCCACCTCATGAAGGAAGAGCAGATCCTCTTCCCCTTCATTCGGCGGTTGGAGGCCGGACAGGCCCCCGAGGCCTGCTTCGCCAGCGTGCAGAGCCCCATCCGCGTCATGGAATCCGAGCACGAGGCCGTGGGCGGCCTGCTCGTGCGCCTTCGCGCCTGCACCAACGAATACACCGCGCCCGCCGACGGATGCGCCACCTTCCGCGCGCTCTACGATGGCTTCAAGACCCTGGAAGAGGATCTCCACCTGCACATCTACCTGGAGAACCAGATCCTCCACCCGCGGGCGAAGGACATGGAAGCCGCGCTCCAGGCCTGAGCCCCGACTCTAGACGCCTCCCAAACCACCAGGCCCGGCCGGATGCACCATCCGCCGGGCCTGGTGGCTTGGCGTCGAATCAGTGCACGTCCTGCAGGCTCCAGCGGTCGGTGCATCCGTGGCTTTCCACCACCTGGTGGGCCTTCTTCAGGCGCAGCGTGTGCTGCACCGTCTGCATCACGGTGAACAGCCGGTCCTGGATGCCCAGGCGTTTCAGATCCTCGGCCGTGAACCAGGTGATGCCATCGACGTCCTTGCGCGTCGCGTGATCGGCCAGGATCTGCTCGGTGATGCCCACGGAAGACCTCCTTAACTGCTAGCTTAGATAGCACGGGGAGGCGCTGTGGCCAACTGGCGAGACACGGGATTCGGCGGGGTTGTGATGGCCATCTGGGCCATGGTGACGGTGCCCCTGACGGTACTCGCCATCCTCCTGGCCATTCCCTTTCTGGGACGGCGGCGGGCCTTCTTCACCTGCGGCCCGATGTTCGCCCGCGGCATGGCCTGGTTCTGTCGGATCCCCTTCACCTTGCAAGGCTGGGAGCAGCTGCCGGAGGACATCCGCCAGGGGCGGCAGTCCGCCATCTTCATGTCCAACCACGAAAGCCTCATGGACCCCCCCGTCCTGATCGCGGCCCTGCCCGTGCCCGCCGTCTACATCGCCAAGAAGGAGCTGAAGTACCTGCCCTTCGTCGGCTGGGCCGCCTGGGCCGCAGGGGTCATCTTCATCGACCGGGGCGACCGGGAACGCGCCGTGCGCAGCATCCACGATGCGGCGCTCCAGATCCGCGACGGCAAGAACGTCGTCATCTTTCCCGAAGGCACCCGCAGCCGCACGGGTCAGATGCTCCCATTCAAGAAGGGCGGTTTCGCACTCGCCCTGGACGCGGGCGTGCCCATCGTCCCCATGGCCACCGTCGGGGGCTTCCATACCCTCGCCCCCGACAGCGCGAGGATCCGCCCCGGAGCCTACACCGTGAGGGTCGGGCATCCGGTCCACCCTTCCGACTATGCGGACCGCGAGGCCCTGATGCAGGAAGTGCGACGCCGCGTCGAGGGCCTGGTGGCGGAGGCCAAGGCCCTCTGAGCATGGCCGCTAGCGGAACGCCGGATCCTGCTGGGCCACCCTCAGCTTGCCGGGGTGGAAGCGGTCCGCCAGTTCCACCATGGCCTGAGCTGAGGCGCGGCCGCCGAGTTTCGCCACCATGCGTGCCATGAGGTAGAGGTTCACGGAGATCACCCGCCGCTCGTTGTGCTTGCGCTGCGAAAGATCCACGGCCGCGAGCTTTTGTCGGTATTCCTCGAAGCGCGCCTTGGCTCCCGCGCCGTCGCCTCCCACGGCCTGCTTCACGCCGGCCAACAGGACGGTATTGGAATGGTCCGGTGGCCACACGCCTTCGAGTTCGTGCAGGTAGGTTTCCGCCGTCGTCCGGTCCTTGCGGTCCCAGGCCGTGTAGGCCATGAGGCTGCGCAGCACGTTGGAACCGGGAATCTCGCGCAGGCCCGCGCGCAGGCGGGTCTCCGCCTCCTGGCTGCGCCCCATCCAGATGAGGGCGTCCGCCGCCGTGACGTAGGCGTATTCCGCCGCCGGGCGGAGGGCGATGGCCCGATCCGCGTGCTGCAGCGCCGCCGGGAGCTCCCCTTCGTTCTGCAGCAGCACGCCGAAGCGGTGGTGGGCCTGCCAGCCCTCGGGGAATAGTTCGAGGGACTTCTCGAAGTAGCGCCGCGCGGCCTGGTGGTTGTCGTCGCCTTCCAGCCCGGCGAAGACATCCGCGAGCACGTCGTAGGCCTTGTGATCCGCCGGATCGAGCCGCACGGCCTGCAGCGCCGCGCGGCTGGAGGCTTCGAGATCCCCCATGCGCAGCTGGATGGAGGCCAGCGCGCGGTAGGCCTGGGAGGCGCTGGGATCCAGCGCGATGGCCTTTTCCGCGGCGGCCTTCCCCTGGCGCAGCAGGTCCTGGGCCGTGTCGTAGCGCCCCTGTCCGAGGGCAGTGGTGGCGCCCAGCTCCGCCAGCGTCCACGCGTACTCCGCGCGGGCCGGAGCGTAATCGGGCTCGCCTTCGATGGCCGAGGCGAGCAGGGAATTGGCGAGGCGGACCGAATCCTGGTTGCCGTCGGTGATGACCTGCAGCGCCTTCGTGTAGAGCTCGCGCGTGCGCGGCAGCTTGGCCTGGGAGCGCAGCGAACCCGGATCGCTGCCCAGCCCCATCTCCTGGGGCAGGCGCTGCTGCAGCTCGTCTTCGAGCTTCAGCAGATCCGCCATGGGCCGGTCCAGCTGGAACTGGTGCAGGGTCGCGCCGCGCACCGCGTCCAGCACGCGCACGCCCATGCGGAGCTGGCCGCCCACCACCTGGTAGCTGCCTAGCACCAGCAGCTCGGCCTTGAGCTGGCGGCCCAGTTCGCCCACGGCCTTGGGCGCTTTGCCCGGCGTGTCGCCAAGCTGGTGCATGGCCTCCACCACGCGTAGCCGGTCCACCACCGCCATGTCCTCGCGCCGCACCAGGCCGAAGGCCATGGCGTCGGCGAAGCTGTTGCTGAGCCACGCATGCTCGGCATCGGGCTGCAGCTGTTCCATGGGGAGGATGGCCACCACGCGGCGGCCCTTGGTGAAATCCTCCCGCGAGGCCCGGCGCGCTTCACCCAGGCCCGAACCATCCCCCCGGCGCAGGGCCCACACGCTGAGGCCCGTGCCCGCGACCAGCAGCGTGGCCGCCAGGGGCAGGATCCAGCGTCGGCGGGCCTTCGGCAGCAGGGCCGTGGGCTGGCTCAGGTGCGGGGCCATGGCCGTGGCCGTGTTCTCCGACAGGCCGGCGGCGAGGGACTGCAGGTTGGGGAAGCGATCCTTGGGCGCCTTCGCCATGAGGCGATGGATGGCGTCCTGGAGCGTGCGCGGCAGGTCGGGACGGGCCTCGGCGAGCGGCCGGGGCTCGTCGCGGGTCACCGCGTAGAGCGTGTCGACGAGGCTGCCGCGCAGGAAGGGATGCACGGCCGTCGCCAGCTCGTAGAGCACGACGCCGAGGCTGAACTGGTCCGACTGGCCCGTCAGGGGCTGGCCATTGGCCTGCTCGGGGCTCATGTAGGCCGGCGTGCCCTGGCTGTAGCCGGGCGCCGTCCGCTCCACCAGGGTCATGTGGTGGGAGGTGGGCCCGAGCGAGGGATCCTCGGCGCCGCGCCGGGCGATGCCGAAATCCAGAATCTTGAGCTGGCCTTCGCCCGTCAGCAGCAGGTTCTCGGGCTTGATGTCGCGGTGGACGATGCCCTTCTGGTGCGCGTGGGAAAGCGCCGAGGCCGCCTGCCGCGCCAGATCCTGGAGCAGCGCCCCGTCCACGGGCCGGCCCACCAGGGCGCGCAGGGTATGCCCCTCCACCAGCTCCATGGCGATGTAGGGTGTGCCATCCACGTCACCCGCGTCGTAGATGTGGGCGATGTTGGGATGGTTCAGCTGGCAGGCCAGCTTGGCTTCGCCGATCAGAGCCTTCCGGCGCAGGTCGTCCGCGTCCTTCAGGATCTTGATCGCCACCTCGCGCTCCAGGCGCAGATCCAGGGCCCGCCACACCTCGCCCATGGCCCCCTCCCCGAGTCGGGAGAGCAGACGGTAGGAACCGAAGTGGGTGGCGTCGGGGAGCAATCCCATCCTTTGAATAGACTCTTTGAAGTATACCTTTCGGAGGAGGGAACCGCTTATTCCTGGGTGACCCCTTGACCGGGCTCTCGAAATATCGAGAATCAGGCCGGAGGTGCCCGTGCCCGTTCCAGATCTCGATGCCGCCCTGACCGGGGCGCGCCTGGTGGAAGAAGCCGGTGCCCTGCTCACCCTGGGCGAGGAACCCGAACGCATGGTGGTCCATGCCTTCGAACGGCTGGGCCAGCTCGTGCCCTTCGACCTCGCCACGGTGCTGCTCCGCGAAGGCGACGGACTGCGCGTCGCCCATGCCGTCGGCCCCCTGGCCACGCCCCAGCTCTCGGAGGCCCTCATCCCCGTGCGCGGCAACCTGCGCCTGCAGAACGCGCTGAAGGCCCGCTCCAAGCCCGCCACCTTCGAGGAGGACGATCCCGGCGAGGACACCTTCCACGGCCTGCTGGAGATGCCCCACGGCCACAGCTGCCTGGTGGCGCCCCTGCGCAGCCGCGGCGAGACCTTCGGCCTCATGACCCTCGACGCCATGGTGTGCCGCCAGTACCCCGAGAGCGTGCTGCACCACGTGGGCGTCTTCGCCTCCCTGCTGGCTCTGGGGCTCAAGCAGGCCGAGCATCTGGCGCGGCTGGCCGAGCGGGAGCGGAGCCTCGTGGAAGAGGTCAGCTACTTCCGCGAGGCCCAGCGCCGCGACGTGCTGCAGGAACCCCTCCGCGCCGAAAGCCCCGCCATGCGCGGCATCCTCGATCAGCTGCGCCAGGTGGCCGCCACCGCCGCCACTGTGCTCATCACCGGCGAGACCGGCACCGGCAAGGAGAAGGTGGCCCAGACCCTCCACCACCTCTCGCCCCGCCGCGAGAAGCCCTTCATCAAGGTAAACTGCAGCGCCCTGCCCGCCACGCTCATCGAATCCGAACTCTTCGGCCACGTGAAGGGCGCCTTCAGCGGTGCAGCCTCGGCGCGGAAGGGCCGGTTCGAGCTGGCGGACGGGGGCACGCTCTTCCTCGACGAGATCGGCGACCTGCCCCTGGACCTGCAGCCCAAGCTGCTGCGCGCCATCCAGGAGAAGGAGATCGATCCCCTCGGCAGCGAGAAACCCCGGCGCGTGGACGTGCGCCTCGTGGCCGCCACCCACGCGGACCTGCGCGCCGCGGTCAAGGAGGGGCGCTTCCGCGAAGACCTCTTCTACCGCCTCAGCGTCTTCCCCATCCACCTGCCACCCCTGCGCGAACGGCCCGGCGACATCGCGGCGCTGGCCGAGGGCTTTCTCGACCGCTTCGCGCGGGAGAATCGCCGGCCGCCCATCCAGCTGCCCGACTCCGTGCGGCACCAGCTGGAGGCCTACGCCTGGCCCGGCAACGTGCGCGAACTGCACAACGTCCTCGAGCGCGCCGCCATCCTCTCGGCGGGCCGGGAATTGCGTCTGCCCCCCGGCGCCCTGCCCCTGCGCACGGACCGCATCGGCAAGCCCCCCACCTGGGAGGCGCAGGAGCAGGCCTACCTGGAGCGCCTGCTCCACCACACGCGCGGCAAGATCGCCGGAACCGACGGGGCCGCGGCCCTGGCGGACCTGGCGCCGTCCACCCTGCTGTCCCGTCTGGAGAAGCTGGGCCTGCGGCCCAAGGACTTCCGCCAAGCCTGATCGCTGATGTTTATCGTGATAGCGTAGCGGCATCTGCAGGAGCGAGGGATGAGCGAGACCACGGGCCCCGGCGAGGCGATTCCTCCCGCCATCCAGCTTGATGTCCCGGCCCCGCCACCGCCGCCCGCGCCGCCGATCTGGGAGCCGCCGCCGGCCTCGACTCCCGCCCCGGCGCCCGTTCTGCGGCCCGTGCCCTTCGAGGATCCCGAGGCGTTCCCAACCTTCTGGTCCCGCGTCGGCGGCATGTTCCGCATGGTCTTCAGCCATCCCCTCGAACTCTTCGACCGGGTGCCGGTCACCGAGGGCCTGGGCGCGCCTTGGCGCTTCCTGCTGCTGCTCTCGGTCCCCATCTTCCTGATCATGGCCCTGCTCTTCTTCTTCGTGGGCCTGGGCATCATGATGGCGGCTCTAGAGCAATCCGGAAGAGACGAAGGCAAGACCCTGGTCGCCGTGATGCCGCTGATCTTCGGGACCATCCTCGTGCTCATGCCCCTGTTCAGCTTCCTGGGCATGATCGTCGGCGGCGCGCTCAACCACTTCTTCCTGTGGATGTGGGGGGGCCTCAAGCCCGGCGCCGGCACCCAGCAGAGCATCCGGGCCTACGGCTACGCCTGCGCCTTCATCCAGCTCGGCGGCCTCATCCCCTACATCGGCATCCTGATTCACCTGGCCGGCATGGTGGCCATCGGCATGGGCCTGGCGCGCATGCACAAGACCGACACCTGGCGCGGCGTCTGCGCCGTGCTGACCCCACTCGTGCTCGTCTGCTGCTGCCTGCTGCCCCTGGCCGCCATGGCCATCCCGATGCTGAAGGCCTTCAGCCATCACTAGGGTCTGCTGAGCCAGCCTTCCACGGCGGCCTTCACCGCCTCGGGTTCCAGGCGGCGATGGAGGGCACCCGCGCGAAGGGCCGCCTCCGAATCCCAGGTCTCGAAATGTCGGAACAGTCGGTCGGCGTCCGGGCCCAGCAGTTCTGGCAGCCGCACCGTGCCGCCGAAGCCCGTGAGGATGCCGTGCCTGGCCGCCGGATGGGCCAGGCGCAGGTCGCCCTTGCCCGAAGCATCCGCCGCCACGCCCCAGCGCTCCCGCCCGTGCAGGGCCAGGTCGCAGCCGCCGCCCATGGCCACTCCCGAGATCAGCGTGAGGCTGCGCCATCCGGACCAGCCGAGATGATTCATCACGCGCTGCCCGCGCCGGGCGAAGGGTTCCGCGGAAACCGCATCCAGCGCGCCCACCTCGTGCAGATCGGCCCCCGCCGAAAAATGATGGCCCCGGCCCGTCATCCAGGCGGCGCCGCTGAGGGCCACGCGGCGCACACCCGCCCAGCGCAGCTCGATGAACAGGCGGTCCAGCGCCACCAGCAGATCACTGTGCAGGCGGTGCAGGCCATCCCCCGAACGCAGGCCGATCCAGGCCCACGCTGCGCCCTGCAGCAGGTCCAGAGAGGTGCGCCCCTCGTACCAGGTCGTCGGTCTCATGGCAGCCCCAGCCGCGCGAACACCGCGTCCAGCGGCTCGGCATCCGGATCCCAGACCTCGGCTCCCGGCAGCTGGTTGCGGAACCAGGTGGCCTGGCGCTTCGCGTAGGCCTGGGTCTCCTGCACGACGGCTTCCTGCAGGACGCGCGGATCGCCCCCCGCCATCCAGGCCGCGTAGCCCAGGGGACGCAGGGCCACCAGATCCTCCGCGTGCCCCGAGGCCACCAGCCGGGCGACTTCTTCGCACCAGCCCGCGCGCACCTGGGCGGCCACCCGCGCCTCCACGCGATGCCGCCGCTGCTCGCGGCCGGGCGTGACCACCAGGACCCGCCAACCCGCCGGAAGCCCGGTCTCCGGCCCCGAGAGCAAATCCGAAGGCGCGCCCCCCGTGGCCAGGTGCAGGGCCAGGGCCCGCTGCACCCGGGCGCTGTCGTTGGGGTGCAGCGCAGAGGCCCGGGCCGGGTCCACCGCCGCCAGGTAGCGATGGAGGACCGGAATGCCCAGCTCCGCGCCCCAGCGCCGCACCCGTTCGACGAGGTGCGGCTCCACGATCGGCAGGTCGCTGAGCTGGTTCCAGACGCCCCGGAGGTAGAGGCCCGATCCCGTCACGAGCACGGGCTCGCGACAGGTCGAGAGCCACTCCCGGACCAGGGCGCCGAAGGCCTTGGGGTTGGGGCGGGCCGACAGGGGCAGCATCCCATAGCCCACGTGCGGCACGCCGCCCCGTTCCGCCTCGTCCGGCTGGCCCGTGCCGATGGCCAGGCCTTCGATGGCCTGGTAGGGATCCCCGTTGACGACGGTGCCGCCCAGGCGCCGCGCCACGGCCACCGCCACGGCGGATTTGCCTGAGGCGGTGGGTCCTAGGATCGCGATGGGCATGGGGCCAGTGTACCGGCTCCAGGAGCCGCCCCGGGCCCCGGGAACCTCGCCGCGCATGGAATCATCCAAAAGGTCATGCGAGCCCTCATCTGCCTCTGCCTTGCGACCGGCCTTTGGGCCGGAGAGAGTCCCCGGCCCGGGCTGGACAAGGCCTTCCTGTCCCGGATCCTCGCCGGGGAGGGCGACGCCTCCAAGCCCTGGAAGACCTTCAAGGTGCCCGAGGCATCTGCCTCCGCGGTGGTGGAGGTGATCGGCGAACTGACGAAGGAAGAACTCCGCGAAATCGCCTTCCAGGAATTCCTCGCCTGGTTTCACGAGGATCTCAAAAAGTTCTGGAAGGGCCGCGGGTCCGCGGCCCCGCCCACACACCTGGGCGCGGCGACCATGCCCGTGGATCGCTTCGGCGGAAACCCGGTTCCCCAGAACGTGCCCTTGGGCCGGGTGAATTTCTAACCTGGTGGCTAATCCAGCAGGAGCGGCAGCAGCCGGGCGGCCTGATCCCGGGCCAGGCGGGCGGCCTCCAACGCATGGCGGGCGGCGGCTTCGGGCGACTGGCGCGGCGTGAGCAGGGCTTCCATCTGGCCGCGCAGGCGGGCCGTCTCGCCCTCGGGATCCGGCAGGTGGCGCCGGGCCCCCGCCTCGAAGACGAGGAGGAAGCACTGGATGGCGTCGCAGGCGGTGGACACGATGGCCGCGCAGTTGCGGTGGTCCAGATCCAGCGCCAGGGCCGCCGCCAGGAAGCGCAGCCCATCTTCGAAATGAGCCTGGGGTGGGCCCGAGGGGCCGGTGCTCATGCGCCCCTGCTCATCGGTCCGGGCTCTGGGGCGCCCGTTCGGGACTGGGTTCAGTCATGGGGCGCCACCGGATAGTTGCCCGTGAAGCAGGCGTAGCAGAAGCCCGAACCGGCCTCGGCACCATCATCGCCCATGCAGGTTTCCAGATCCTTCAGATCGAGGTAGCCGAGGGTATCGGCCTCCACGAACCCGGTGATCTCCTTGAGGCTCATGTACGAGGCGATGAGGTGCTGCCGCTTGGGCGTGTCGATGCCGTAGAAGCAGGAATGCGTGGTGGGCGGGCAGGCGATGCGCATGTGCACCTCCTTGGCCCCGGCCTCACGCACCATCTGCACGATCTTCTTGCTGGTGGTGCCGCGCACGATGCTGTCGTCCACCAGCACGACGCGCTTGCCCGCGAGCAGGTGACGCACGGGATTCAGCTTCACCTTCACACCGAAGCTGCGGATGTTCTGCTTGGGTTCGATGAAGGTGCGGCCCACGTAGTGGTTGCGGATGATGCCGAAGTCGAAGGGGATGCCGGACTGTTCGGAATAGCCCAGAGCCGCGCTCACGCCGCTGTCGGGCACGGGCACGACCAGATCGGCTTCCACGGGATGCCGCAGGGCCAGCAGGCGCCCCATCTCGCGGCGGGCCACCATCACGCTGCGTCCGTAGACGAGCGAATCGGGGCGGGCGAAGTAGATGTGCTCGAAGACGCAGGGCTTGGCCTGCACCCGGGGCAGCGGGAACCGCGAACGGATCTGGCCCTGGCCGCGGGGCACCACCACCATTTCGCCGGGTTCGACATCGCGGTCGTAGGTCATGCCCACGAGGTCGAAGGCGCAGGTTTCCGAACTGAAGGCCGTGGTATCTCCCGCGTGGCCCATGGCCAGAGGCCGGAAGCCGTGGGGATCCCGCGCGGCGATGAGGGCGTCCTCGGTCAGGATCAGCAGGGAGAAGGCCCCCTCGGCCTGGCGCAGGGCGGAGACGACGGCATCTTCCAGCGTGTCGGCCTGGGCGCGGTTGATGAGCGCCAGCAGCACCTCGCTGTCGGAGGGGCTGGTGAAGGTATGGCCGTCGGCGATGAGCTTGGCCCGCAGCACCTCAGTGTTCGTCAGGTTCCCGTTGTGGCAGAGCGACACCTGGCCGAAGCGGCCGTGGATGAGGAAGGGATGGGCCGCGGAGGCCACGTTGCCCCCCGTGGTGGAGTAGCGGGTGTGGCCGATGGCCGCGTCGCCTGGCAGGGCGTCCAGGGCCGCCTCGGTGAACACGTCCGCCACATAGCCCTGGGCCTTGTGCAGGTGGAGCCCCTGCCCGTCGCCCGAGCAGATGCCGGCGGCTTCCTGGCCACGGTGCTGAAGGGCATAGAGACCCAGGTAGGTCTGGCGCGAGGCCTCCGCCTGATGGCAGATTCCGAATACCCCGCATTCATCCCTGAACGGCATGACTCCTCCGAGTCCTCCAGAATAACCGCCATGGGGCCGAAGCCGAATCGACAGTTCCGGATCGGGCGTGGGGGCCGGGCTTGGCCTGACACCGCGTGGAGGTCCCCCTCGCTTATATCAGCGCACGGTCACGCTGCTCTCGGCCTCCTGGTGGGCTTCGCGGGCCAGGGACTGCAACGTGCTGAGCAGGGCCGTGCCGGCTTCGGCGGGCGCGAGGGAGGCCGTGCTGTCCAGACCTTCCAGATGCAGTTCCATGCGGGCCACGTCGCCGTCCTCGAAGCGGGCGCTGAAGTCACAGAGGGCGAGCAGCTTGGGGCCGATTTCCACGAGCACGGTGGAGGCGTGGAGCCCCGCGGGGATCTCCAGGCTCCACACGGGTAGGCTGCGGCTGCCGAAGCGAAGGAGGATGGGCTCCTGCCGCGTCTGCGGCGAGGGGCCCGCCAGGTAGAGCAGCCGCTCGGCGCGGCCCAGCAGCATCGCCTGGGCGTAGGGCGTGCCCTGGGTGCGATCCGATTCCAGGCGCCAGCCGCCCATGCGCGGCTTCTGGACCTTGTTGTGGCTCTTCGTTCCCGCCGTCGACTGCAGCCGGAAGCGCGTCTCCAGGGGCTCGCTGTCGCCCCGCATCCAGAGCTGCATCCGGTATCGGAGCCCTTCCTGGGCGACCGCCGGCATGGAAAGGACCAGGAGGGACGAAAGGATCAAGCGACGCACAAGGAACCACCTTCCCTTCCAGAGTGCCATCCCATGCGATCCTGGGCCAGATGGGGAGATGGCCGTGCCGATCTGTTTCGACCTGGATGGAACCCTCGGACACTTCAGTTCCGGCTTCGTCATCCTGCGGGAGGCCCTGGGCGAGGTCTGGGGCCAGGCGCCCACCGCCGAGGAGCTGAAGCGCTGCCAGGGCTCCACGGACTGGGAAATCGTCGACGAACTGCACCGGATGCGTTTCGGCCGAGGCCTGGACGAAACCGGCTACGAGGCCTATGAAGTGGCCTGCGTGGCCCGCTTCCGGCGGGTGTTCGCCCCCGGTGCCCAGGCGGCCGTGGGCTATGCGGGCGTGCTGGAGGGCATGCACCGCCTCGCCGAGCGCCATCGGGTCTGGCTCGTCTCGGGCAACGCGCCGGAGCTGCTGGCCTTCAAGGCCGAGGTGCTGGGCATCGACCCGGCCATCCACCGGCTGGGCTCCCTGCCCCGCCACGACCGCGCGGGCCTCCTGAAGCGGGCTCTGCACGGCTGCCCGGGCCCCCACCTCTACGTGGGCGACCGCCCCCATGACCTCGCCGCCGCCCAGGCCGCGGGCCTGCCCTTCATCGGCATCGGCGACATGGTCCCCGGTGACCACGTGTGCCTGAGCCCCGAGTCCGAGGCCGAACACCTGGTCGCCGCGGTGGAGGCCACGCTGGGCGCCGGTTCCTGAGGCTAGCGCGTCCGGACCTCGAAATCGTCCAGGAAGGCGGCGGTGCGCGGATCCCCGGGCCGCCGCACGATGGCCTGGGCGTGATGGAGGCGGCCCCGGCGCACGACGACGATGCCTTCGATCACACCACCCGTGGGGCTCTTCGCGTGGTAGCGGAAGCCCGGCCCTCGGTCGGCCGGCAGCTCGGTGCGCTGGATGGCGCCGAAGCGGTAACCCAGGAAATTCTGGAAGGTGGTGAGGATCTCCCGGGGCGTGGTGCCGCCCTTGTTCCCCGGCGGCAGGTTGCCCACCGCGACGCTGAAGGTCTCGTCCAACCGGCCCGCGGGGCTCAGGGCCAGGTCGAACCACTCCACCTCGCCGAAGGGCCCGGGATCCGTGTGGCGGTGCAGCTTCGGCGGGCCCGGGAAGGTGGCGGCGATGCCGAGATTTTCGTTCTCGATGCGATGCGGCTCCTCCTTGCAGCCCAACAGGGCCAGCGGCAGGACGAGCGGCAGCAATGGCATCAACCAGGCACGGGACATGACTCCCCCTGAGGCGTCATCGGACGGCGGGATCAGGAAGTTGACTCACGGGTCGAATCATCCGAAGCCCGTATCATCAGCGGGCCTTCAGGGCCTCATCCAGGGCCCGCTTCGCCAGCCCTTCGCCGTAGCCGGACCAGCGCTGGATCAGCTTGCCCTTCCGGTCGATGACGAGGGTGGTCGGGATGCCGCTGATCTCGCCGAAGGGCTCCAGCCCCTTGGCTCCGTCCGGCACGAAGGCCTGGAGGCCGAGTTGCGGGTTCTGGGCGAGAAAGGGCTTCACGTCGTTCCACCCGCCGCGGTCCACGGAAATCGGCAGCACGACGTAGGCTTCGCCGCCCGCCTTCTGCAGCTCCGCCACCTCCGGCAGCGACCTGCGGCAAGGGGGGCACCAGGTAGCCCACACATCCACCAGCACCACCTTGCCCTTGAAATCCGCCAGGGTGCGCCGGTTCCCTTCGGCATCGCGGAAGGCCACGCGGCTCACGTCCGTGCCGCTGGAGGCCCCTTCGCCCCCGCCACCGAAGACGCCTCGAAAGACGGCGAAACCGCCCAGCAGCAGGCCGAAACCCACCAGCGCAGCAGCCGCCGCCATGCGCCAGCGGGATTCAGGGACATAGGTATCAGACTTGGCGGCCTCGGACATGGGGGCTCCGGAAGATGCCTTGAGGGTACCGCCGCCGCCGCTCGCTTCATACTGGGGGGATGTCACTCATCACCGCCTCCGACCTTCGAACCCGACACACGTCCCTCCGGCTGCTGGATGCCCGGCCCGACCTGAGCGATTATCTGGCCGGCCACCTGCCCGGCGCGCTCCACGCGGATCTCAACCGCCAACTGAGCACGGCCGCGGATCCCGGCCACGATCCCGCGCGGGGGGGACGTCACCCCCTGCCGCCCCTGGACCGTTTCGCGACCCAGCTGGGCGCCTGGGGCATCGGCCCCGATACGGAAGTCGTCGTCTACGACGCCGCCAGCGGCGGCAACGCGGCGGCGCGCCTCTGGTGGATGCTGAAGGCCCTGGGTCACGCGCGCGTCTCCGTGCTCGACGGTGGGCTGCAAGCGGCCCTGCAGGACGGATGGACATTGACTGTCGAAATGCCTTCCATCTCGCCCCTGGCGGCCTATCCCGCCGAACGCTGGCTGCGACCCACCGCGGACATGGAAGCCGTGGAAGTCATCCGTCGCGATGCCACCCAGAGGCTGCTGGACGTGCGCGCCCCCGAACGCTGGCGCGGGGACAGCGAGACCCTCGACCCCATCGCGGGACATATCCCGGGTTCCCTGAACCTGGCCTGGAACGACAACCTGGATGGGTCGGGCCGCTTCAAGGCGCCCGAGCTTCTGCGGGCCCAGTACGAGGCCCTGCTCGGCGGCGTGCCGGCCGAGCGCCTCACGGTCCACTGCGGCAGCGGCGTCACGGCCTGCCACACCCTGCTGGCCCTGGAGGTCGCGGGCCTGCGTGGGGCCTCGCTCTACGTAGGCAGCTGGAGCGAATGGTGCCGCAGCGGGCGGGAACGCAGCCCTGAAGCCAAACCAGAACTCAAGGCGGGCCTGTGAATCCATGGAAGGGCCTGCGGGGCCTCCCGCGTGAAGTCTGGCTGGTCTGCGCCAGCACCCTCATCAACCGCCTGGGCACCATGGCCCTGCCCTTCCTCGTGCTCTACCTCACGGAGGGCCGCCACTGGACGCCCGCCGAAGCGGGCTACGGAATGATGATCTACGGCGCCGGCGCCCTGGCGGCGGGCCCCTTCTCCGGACGCCTGGCGGATCGCCTGGGCCATGTGCATGTGCTGAAGGCCAGCCTCTGGACCTCCGGCGCCCTTCTGCTCCTGCTGCCCTTCGCCACCACCAAGCCGTTGCTCTTCGCGCTCATCTTCCTGTGGGCGGGTCTCACCCAGGCCTTCTGGCCCAGCGCCATGGCCCTGCTCACGGGCCTCGCCGCGCCCGAGCAGCGCAAGGCCGTCTTCGCCCTGCACCGCCTGGCGGTCAACCTCGGCATGGCCGTGGGCCCGGCCATGGGCGGGCTCATCGCCCACCACAGTTATCGTTGGGTGTTCTGGACCGACGGCCTCAGCACCCTGGCCGGCGCCGTGCTGCTGGGCCTCTTCATCCAGGCGCCGCCGGCCCAGCCCCTGCCCCATGACCATGTGCCGGGCCAGAGTCCCTGGCGGGACCGGCACCTGGCCTTCCTCCTGCTGCCCTTCATCCCGGCGCTCATGGTCTTCTTCCAGATCGAAGGCACGCTGCCCCTCTGGGTGGTGCGCGACCTGGGCCTGGGCAGCCGCTTCTTCGGCCTGCTCTTCACGGTGAACACCCTGCTCATCGTGCTGCTGGAAGTGCCCCTCAACCTCGCCATGGCCCACTGGCGCCACGGGCGGCTGCTGCTGCTGGGCTGCCTCTGCCTCGCCGTCGGGTTCGGCGGGATCGCCTGGTCCCGCACCTACGCGACCCTCATCCTCTGCACGGTGGCCTGGACCTTCGGCGAGATGATCCTCTTCCCGGCCATGAGCGATGCCGTGGCCACGCTGGCGCCGCCGGACCGGCGCGGCGAATACATGGGGCTGCTCTCCCTCTCCTTCGCGGCGGCGCTGGCGCTGGGCCCCTGGCTCGGCGTGCTGTCCTACGCGAAAGCCGGCCCGAAGCCGGTCTGGTTCGGCACCTTCGTCATCGCGGCGGGCGCGGGCCTGCTGCTGGCGCGGTTCCGCACGCCTGCGAAGGCCGCGACACCCTCGGCCGGCCCTCCGGCCTGAGTGGGAGACGACCCGGGCGCGGGCGGATATGATCCAAGGCATCCACTCCCAACGCTCATGGCACAGGCTCGCACCCGGAGGGCTGGACATGCCCAGGATCTTGCTCGTCGAGGACAATGAACTGAACCGGGATTCCCTCTCCCGCCTGCTCATGCGCCAGGGGATGGAAGTGATCTTCGCGGTGAACGGGGAGGAGGGTGTGCGGGTGGCCCTGGCGGAGCAACCGGACCTGGTGCTGATGGACATCGGCCTGCCGGTACTGGACGGCTTCGATGCCACGCGGACTCTGCGAGAGCGGGGAGCGGCCATGCCCATCATCGCCCTCACGGCCCACGCCCTGCAGAGCGATCAGGACAAGGCCCTCGCCGCGGGCTGCAACGATTTCGAAACCAAGCCCGTGGAATTCCAGCAGCTCATGCGCAAAATCCGGAAGCTGCTGGGCCTGGGCAGCTAGGCGCCTTCTAGGCGAGGCCCTCGTTCTTGTTCTCGGCCCTGAATTCCTCCATCACGAGCGTGGCGCAGTCCGGACAGATGCCGTGCGACAGCTGCGCCTCCGTGCGTGCCGCGAGCACCTGCTCGAGCTGAGTCCAGAAGCCCTCGTCGTCGCGGATCTTCTTGCAGTAGGAGCAGATCGGCACGAGTCCCTTGAGGGTCTTCATGTCCCGCAGGGCGCTTTCCAGCGAGGCGTTGGCCGTCACCAGATCCGAGGTGCGGTCCTCGACCAGCTGGGCCAGCCGGATCCGGTCCCGCTGCAGGGCCAACGTGCGCCAGCGGAGCAGCAGGGCCACCGCCCCCAGGGCCAGAAGGGCCAGGGCGGCCATCGCCCAAAGCCGCTGGTACCAGGGCGGCATCACGACGAAGGGAAAGCTCAGGGTGGGTCCCATCAGACCGTCCCGGCGCGCCGCCCGGGCCTCCAGCACGTAGCTTCCGGCGGGCAGGCCTGGGTATCGCAACTCGCTGCCCTTCAGGGGCCGCCAGGCCTCGTCGAGCCCCAGGAGGCGCGTCTGCACGGACAGATCCTCGATGCCTTCGGTCAGCGGCAGCTGCAGGCTGAAGCTGACGCCGGGGCGGCGGTAGGGCACCCGGCCGCCGGGCAGGAAGGTGCCGCCGCCGCCATCCAGGGCGGGCCCCAGCACCAGCGCCGGAGGGCCGGGAATGGGACGGTAGAAGCGCGGATCGAAGGAGATGAGCCCCGAGATCGAGCCCACCCAAAGACGACCATCCGGCTCGCCCCAGATGCCCGACAGGTTGTTGTCGATGGGCAAGCCGAAGGCCTTGGTGTGGCGCTCCACGCGCGTTCCGTCCCAGTGCACGACATCGCTGCCGGTGAGCATCCAGACGCCGCCGCGGGGATCGGACCAGCCATCGACGGCCCCGATGGAAGCCAGGGGATGATCCTTCTCCATGCGCTCCGCCACGGCCCAGCCCTTGGGACCGAGCTTCAGACTGGAGATGCCGTGCTCGTGGCACACCCAGAGGGCGCCATCGGGGCCCGCGAAGAGGCCCGCCACCTCGTCGGCGATGAGGCCGCGGGCCCTTCCGAAGGGCGTCCAAGCCCGGCTGTCGTGGCTGAACAGGCCCTGGCCCGTCAGCACCCACAGGGTGCCGTCTCCGGTGCGCTGCAGATCCCAGATGCTGGCCGCCGCATCCTGGCCCGGCAGGGTGACGCGTTCGGCCGCCCAGCGCCCGCCTTCGCCGCGCACACGGTAGAGGCCCTTCTGGGTACCGCACCAGAGGGTGTCCCCGTCGGCCCACTTCTCGGTCCACTTCAGGGCATTCACCCACACGCCCGCAGGGAAGCCCTGGATATGCGGCTGCTGGGCGGGCTGTCCGGGCCGGATGCAGAGGAGGGCCTGGTCCTGCGGATTGGGCGGGTTGCCGCAGGTCCAGATGTCGCCGTTGGCCCGCTCCGACATCGAGAAGAGGGCCCAGCCGCGGGTGCCGGGAATCAGCTCCCACCGGCTGGCACCCTGGCGGTAGAGGCCATCGTGGGTACCGACGTAGAGGCCGTGATCGCGCCGGAGGCGGCGGATCGTGAACATCATGGCCCGGGGCAGTCCGTGGGGCTCTTCCAGGATCCGCCACAGGAAACCACCCTTGAGGCACTGGAAACCCGAAGCGGAAATGGTCCAGAGGGTGCCGCTGGCGTCGAAGGCGATGGGCCAGTAGCCCTGGTAGCCGTACAATCCCTCTCGCTCGCCGATCCGCCAGACTTCCTCGCCGTCGATGCAGGCCAGCCCTTCGGGACCGTTGGTCCAGACCCGCCCGAACCCATCGAGTTCCAGGCTGACGAAGGAGTTGCGCGTGAAGCCGAGGCGACTGCCGAACTGCTTGAATGCCGGTTCCGCGCGGATCAGATCGCGGTCACTGCGGATCCACACCGCCCCGTGGCGATCCCGGACCACGTCCTGGGGGCGCCCGGCCAGCAGGCCTTTCAGTGGCTGCAGCCGCCAGGCCGAGCCATCCCAGCGCGCCAGGCCGGCGTCACCCACGAGGAGGCGGTGCTTCGATTGGGGATCCCGCCAGCCGCGCATCCATCGCCCCGGCCCAGGCGCGGGCAGATCCACAGGCGCGGCCTGCCCGGAGCCGAAGATGCGCAGACGGCCTTCGCGCACGACGGCGAAGCCCTCATTCCGCACGGCGAAGAAACTGAGCGCGTCGTCCGGATCGGGCTCGGGAAGGCCCGGCACGGGCCGGAGTCCTGATTGATCCAGGTGGAACCAGGCCTGCCCCGCATGGAACCACATGCCGCTGGAAGGCTCGGGATGGGCCACGTCCACGGGCGCTCCGGGAAAGCCCTCGGCCTTTCCCAGGGCGCGGTAGCCCCCCGCGTCGAAGCGCCAGATGGCCCCCTGGTTCAGGAACCAGAAGCCGCCGCGGCCGTCGGAGAGGGGACGGGAAGCCACGCCCAGGACCTGCCCCGGGGCCGGTGGAAAGGTGTGGAAATCGAACTTGCCGGGCGAATCCGCGGCCCCGAGCGGCCCAGCTAAGGCCACTGCCAGGATCCATTGAGGGACCAAGCAAATGGCAGAGAGAAGGTACCGAAGCCGCTGATGCACTTGATCCTCCTCTGTCGTGTGGGATCCCTTATTTTGCGCGATCCACCCCCTCGCAGGATCGTAAAATGACCATACAGCATCATGAATTTGATGGGCATCAGCTGCAGCCATAAACGCCGCAGACGCCCATTCACTCGCCCCGGAATGCGTCCTTCGAAACGCATGGATTCAGGTTCCACGCGGTACAGAGAAAGGAGCCAAGTCTCATGACCTGGCTCCTGCTTTTGTCATACCTCGCACACCTCGTAAGATCAGGCGTGCGCAGCTATTGCCTGACGAGTCGCACAGGGACTTAGGCCAGCACGGCTTCCAGCTGGTCCACGGCCCAGTCGATCTGCTCCTTGGTGATCACGAGGGGCGGCGCGAGGCGGATGATCTGCTCGTGGGTGTCCTTGCAGAGCATGCCGCGATCCTTGAGCTTGTAGCAGTAGGGGCGGGCCTTTCCGGCGCTTTCCTTGAGCTGCACGCCGGCCCAGAGGCCGCGCACGCGCACGAGTTCCACCTTGTCGGACTTCATGCCCTTGAGGCGCTTGGCGAAGTACTCGCCCAGCTCGGCGGCGCGCTCCACCAGCTTCTCGTCGACGAGGACGTCCAGCGCGGCGCTCGCGGTGGCGCAGGCCAGCGGGTTGCCGCCGTAGGTGCTGCCGTGGATGCCGGGGGTGAACACGTCCATCACCTCGTCGCTGGCCAGGAAGGCGGAGACGGGGTAGTAGCCGCCGCTGAGGGCCTTGCCGATGGTGATGCCGTCGGGGCGGATGCCCTCGTGCTCGAAGGCGAACAGCTTGCCCGTGCGGCCCAGGCCCGACTGGATCTCATCGAGCACCAGCAGGCAGTTGTTGGCGGTCGCGACGTCGCGCAGGCCCTTGAGGAAGCCGTCGGGCGGAATGACGACGCCGCCCTCGCCCTGGATGGGCTCCATGAAGATGGCGCAGGTGTTCGGGGTGATGGCCTGCTTCACGGCCTCCAGATCGCCGTAGGGCACGATCTTGAAGCCGGGGGTGAAGGGGCCGAACTTGCTCGTGCTGTCGGGATCGGTGCTGAAGCCCACGATGGAGATCGTGCGGCCGTGGAAGTTGCCGTCAGCCACGATGATCTCGGCCTTGCCGTACTCGATGCCCTTCTTGTCGTAGCCCCACTTGCGCATGGCCTTGAGCGCGGTCTCTACGGCTTCGGCGCCGCTGTTCATGAGCAGGGCCTTGTCGAAGCCGGTCAGCTTGCAGAGCTTCTCGAGGAGCGGGGGGAACTGGTCGTTGCGGAAGGCGCGGCTGGTGAGCGCCAGCGTCTTGATCTGGGCGATCATGGCCTCGCCGATCTTGGGGTGGTTGTGGCCCTGGTTCACGGCGGAGTAGGCCGCCAGGAAGTCCATGTACTTCTTGCCGTCCACGTCGGTGAGGTAGACGCCCTCGCCCTTGGTGCAGACCACGTCGAGGGGATGGTAGTTGTGGGCGCCGTACTGGTTTTCCTGCGCGATCAGGGCTTCGGACTTGGCGGCGAGGGTGGCCATAGGACCTCCTGAAGTCGGTTGATGGGGATGGAAAGGACAAGAAAGACACAGTCTAGGCCCGAGGGGTAGCGTTGTCAGGTTTTTCAAGGATTCCTTGACGAGTTGTCAGGGGCCACCCCCCGGCTCCAGCGCGCCGCCCGCCGGCGGAATCCCCCCACTCGCCGGGTGGCTGCGACAATGGTCTTCCACCCCCCTATCGTGAATGCCTAGCGTGACTATCAGGAGCCCCCATGAGCGATCAGCCCACCTCCCTGTATGGCGAACAACCCGAAACGCCCCGGCCCCCGGCACCCGGCCTGATGGACCAAATCGTCGGCGTGTTCACCGACCCTGTGGCCTTGTTCAAGAAGCTGAACCAGGCTCCCAGCTGGGCCTGGGCCCTGGGCCTGCTCATCGTCGGCGGCCTGATCATCACCGTGATCTGGGGCCTGAAGGTGGATGTGGACGAGATGCTGCGGCCCATCCTCGAACGCAACCCCCAGGTGCAGGCCTCCCAGATCGACATGATCATCGAGATGCAGAAGAAGTTCATCCTGCCCTTCGGCATCCTCGGCGTGCTGTTCGGCATCCCGGCCGTGACGGCCCTCGTGGCCCTCTTCTACTGGCTGATCGGCAAGGCCATGCCCGAAGAGGCAGCCCCCAGCTACCTCCAGGCCTTCAGTGCGGCCGTGGTGCCCAGCCTCGTGAAGCTGCCCCACATGATCCTGCTCATCGTGATCTGCCTGATGCGACCCATCGGCGGCCTCACGCCGGACAAGATCGCCCCGACCTCGCTGGGCTACTTCATCCATGTCGAAAGCCTGAAACTGCAGGCCGCCTTCTACAGCCTGGATCTCTTCTCCATCGCCGAGGTGGTCCTGGCCTACTTCGCCCTTCGGCACCTCGTGCGCATGAAGTCTGCCGGCGCGCTGATCGGCGCATTGGTGCCCTTCGCCCTCGGGATTCTCATGCGCACACTCGGGGCCAAGTAGACGACCGGACTCCGGCCTGGCCACCCTTCATCGAGGCTCTCCATCAAGGAGAGCCTCGTTTCGCTGGGAACAAAAAGAGGAAAATCCTCACATTCGTGACGTGCAGATACGCTTTCCCAAGCAAAATGGTCCCATCACCCGCCCGGCCGAAACCTGCTCGGCGGGCCCCGCCTTTGGATGACCCATGAAGCTCAAGACATGGTGGTACGTCGGCAGCGCCGTTCTCGTGGTGGGAGGGCTCATCGGCTGGAAGGCCTACGCCGCGTCATCACAAGCCGAAGTGCGGTTTACCGTGGAGCCTGTCAGGCGCCAAGATGTGAAGGAAAGCGTCACCGCCAATGGCGAGATACAGGCCCTCACCAAGGTGAACGTCGGCACCTTCGTCACCGGGGAGATCAAGCAGATCCATGTGAAGGACGGCCAGACCGTGAAGGCGGGCGACCTGCTCGTCACCCTCGACCAGGTGCGCTTCCAGCAGGATCTCCATCATGCCGAGCTGGGCCTTCGCATGGCCCGCCAGGACCAGGAGAACGCCGAGGCCACCTTCAAGAAGCAGCAGGGCACCTTCCAGCGCCAGGAGGCCCTCTTCAAGCAGAGCCTCATTTCGGTGGATCAGTTCCAGGACGCCAAGCTGGCCCGGGATACCGCCGACATCGCCCTGCAGCGCGCCAAGGTGGCCGTGCAGCAGGCCCAGGCCCAGGTGGCGCTGGCCCAGGACGCCCTCGACAAGACCGTCATCCGCGCCCCCATGACGGGCCGCGTGACGGGACTGAAGGCCGAGAAGGGCGAGATGGCCATCGCGGGACAGACCAACCTCGCGGGCGCCACGCTCATGGTGATCTCCGACCTGGGCGAGATCCTGGCCGAGGCCAAGGTGGGCGAACTGGAAGTCTCCAAACTGCGCGTGGGTCAGCCCGCCGAGGTGCAGGTGGACGCCCTGCCGGGCCTGGTCTTCCAGGCCAAGGTCTACAACGTGGCCAACAGCTCGGACCGGGGCCAGGCCCAGAGCAACTTCAGCAACCAGGAGGCCCAGAACTACAAGGTGCGGGTCGTCCTTCAGGGCAGCCGCACGGATCTGGACCGCCTGCGCCCGGGCATGAGCGCCCGCGTGGCGGTGCTGGCCAACGAGATCAAGAACACGTTGTCGGTGCCGCTGCAGGCCGTACTTGAGCGCGAGGACCGCAGCGGCGGCCTGGGCCTCATGGCCCGCACCCGGACGACCGTCTTTCTCGTGAAGGATGGCGTCGCCGAGGAACGCACCATCCGCCTCGGTGCTTCGACTAGGCGCACCGCCGAAGTGCTGGACGGCTTGAAGGAGGGCGAGACCCTCATCACCGGCCCGGCCAAGGGTATGAGCGGCCTGGCCGCGGGCCAGAAAGTGAAGCTGGCCAAGGCCGGAGCCGCCAAGTGAACAGCCTCTATTCCCGGGCCCCCGAACAGTTCCGCGCCGCCCTCCAAAGCATCTGGTCCCACCGTCTGCGTTCGGTGCTCACCATCCTCGGCATCATCATCGGCGTGGGCTCCGTCATCACCGTGGTGAACCTCACCAAGAGCCTAGAAGCCCGCATCATGGCCGACGTGAACCAGGAGGGCAGCCTCACCTTCTTCCTCAGCCCCGGCATGTCCAACAAGGCCTGGCGGGCGGGCAAGAAGATCAAGCGGCAGCCCCTCGACAACGAGACCATCCGCGATCTCCAGGAGATGGTGCCCCAGGTGAAGGTGGCTTCCCCCGACATGTACATCTGGGGACGCAACACGGCGAAGGTGGGCGATGTCACCCGCCGCGTGATGCTCCACGCCATCGGCGAACGGGGCCTGGATCTCGCCAACCTCAGACTGTCCGAGGGCCGTTCCTTCACGGCCACGGACCGCAGCATGCACGCCCCTGTGGTGGTGCTCGGCGCCCGCATCGCCGAGGAACTGGGACTGGAACACGGACTCGGGAAGACCTTCACCATCAACGGGCAAACCGCGGAGATCGTCGGTCTCCTCAAGAAGCAGGGCGACATGCCCTTCGTCCCCCAGGACGACGAGGCCAGCTGGGGCCCCGACAACGAGGTCTACGTCCCCTTTGGCAGCTTCAAGGAATTCATGAACCCCTGGATGCTGGAGAACATCAGCTACCGCCTCCAGGTCGAACCCACCCTTTCCCCCGCCGAAGCCGAGGAGGTGCTGCGCGCGAGCCTCCGCCGGGTGCGGGGCCTCCGCGGGGAGGACCCCGACAACTTCAACCTGGAGACCAACCAGAAGCAGGTGGAGATGATCGAAAAGCTCACGGGCAGCCTCATGCTGGCGGCCGGAGGCATGGTCTCCATCAGCCTGCTGGTGGGCGGCATCGGCGTCATGAACATCATGCTGGTGAGCGTCACCGAACGCACCCGCGAGATCGGCATCCGCAAGGCCCTGGGGGCGCGCCGCCGCACCATCCTCGCCCAGTTCCTCACCGAGGCCACCCTGCTCTGCCTCGTGGGCGGGCTCATCGGCCTGGGCCTCGGCCTTTCCCTGGGCGGCATCCTCAGCCAGGTGCTGCTCAAGCACGTGGGCAGCGTGCCACCCTGGGCCTTGGCCTCCGCCTTCCTCGTGCCCGCCATCGTCGGACTGGGTTTCGGCCTCTACCCCGCCGCCAAGGCCAGCAAGCTCGATCCGATCGAGGCGCTTCGCTACGAGTAGCCGGACGTTCAAAGATCGGCGCATCGCGGTCATACTCGCCCGATGATTCCCCGGACCTGGTGGTGGATCCTCGCGGCGGCGGGGCTCGTGCTGATGATCCTTCTGCGCAAGGCCGCCCGGCGGGCCATCCGGCGCTGGGCTTGGCGCCACGCCCTGCGCACGCGCCGCGCGCTGGGGTTCCGCCTGAACCCGGTGACCCTCACGCGGAAGCAGCGCCTGACCCGCGAGATGCTGGCCGATGCGGACCTGCGGGCCCGAGTGGCCGACCTGGCCCGGGAGACGGGCCGCGACGAGGCGAGCCTGCTCGCCGATGCCAGCCTCTACCTCGACGAGATCATCCCGAATTTCAACCTCCTCACGACCTACACCTTCGGCAAGCGGCTCGCCGGTTGGCTGCTGCGCAGCTGCTATCGCGTGCGCATCGGGCGCAGCGCCGAGGTCGCCCTGAACCGCATCCCCCGCGACGCCTCCGTCGTCTACGTGATGAATCACCGCAGCAACGCCGACTACCTGCTGGTGGCCTTCCTGCTGTCGAACCGCGTCTCCATTTCGTACGCCGTGGGCGAGTGGGCGCGGGTCTGGCCCCTGGAACGGCTCTTCCGCAGTTTCGGCTCCTTCTTCGTGCGGCGGCGCTTCCGCGATCCGCTCTACCACGCCGTGCTGGAGCGCTACGTGCAGCGGGCCGTGGCCCAGGGCACCACCCAGGGCATCTTCATCGAGGGAGGATTGAGCAAGGACGGCCGCCTGCAGGCGCCCAAGCTGGGTCTGCTGGACTACATGCTGCGCGCGGGGGCGAAGGATCTCGTGTTCATCCCCGTGGGCATCAACTACGACCGCGTGCTGGAAGACAGCAACCTCGTGCGGGAATCCCTCGGCCAACCCCGGCGCAGCCCCCTCGCGCTGCTCCGGCGGACCTCGCTCTGGCTGCTGGGCCTCGCCTGGCGGGGCGCCACGCGGCGCTTCCACCGCTTCGGCTATGCCGTGGCGAACTTCGGCCAGCCCATCCACGCCAAGGCCGCGCTGGAAGGCGTGGACCTGCGCAGCCTGGACTGGGAGGCGCGGCACCCCCTGCTGGAGGCCGTGGCGGATTCCCTGCTGCGCGCCGTGGGGGCGGAGGTGCCCATCCCGCCCGTGGCGGCCGTGGCCTGGGTCTATCGCAGCATGGACAATCCGGCCCCGGGCCGCGCCCAGTTGCGGGACCGCATGGTCGAGGTACTCGCGGCGGCCCAGGAGCGCGGGCTGCCCCTCTACCTGCCGCGGGGCTCGTACCAGCGGGCCTTCGAGGTGGGCCTGCGCGTCCTGCTGCTGCGGCGCATCCTCGTGCTGGAGGAGGGCCACCTCATCCTGCCCGCCCCCAAGGCGCCCCTGCTGGACTACTATGCCCACGGGGTCGCCCACCTGCTGGACCGCGCCTGGGCCCGCGAAGCCTGAGGCGACCTTCCGGGCCCTCAACCAGGACGCTCCCATCCGGGTCCAACTTCTGCGCTCTTGCAGTCCGCGCGCCCACCTCCCACCCTTGTTCCCACAGGTTCACGGAGTTCTCCATGCCCATCCCCACCTGGATCACCCGCCCCCGCCTGCTCTTCGGTTCGCTCGGAATCCTCGCCCTGCTCGGTTGCACGGGATCCAGCTACCACGAGGGCCCCGCCTACGGCGAACTGGTGAATGCCATCGCCGTGGCCGACATCGACGGCAACGGCCTGCCCGACATCCTCGGCCTGGTCTCGACCTGGTACGGCGACGGCGCCGCCCAGGGCTACGTGTCGTCGCGGCTCCAGACCTCGTCGGGCACCTATGTCCTGCCGACCCGCTTCGGCGTCGGCACCGGGCCCGCCAACCTCGTGGCGGCCGACGTGAATGGGGACGGCCGGCCCGACCTGGTGGTGGCCGATGCCGACAGCCAGACCGTCACGGTCCGCCTGGCGGATCCCGCGCACCCCGGCTACTTCCTGCCCGCGGTCGTGCTGGCCACCCCGGGGCGCACGCCGCTGGATGTGGCTGTGGGCGACCTGGACGGCGATGGCAAGGTGGACATCGCCGTGGCCGCCAGCGGCGCCAACAATGTGCTGATCTTCCTCCAGGGCACCACGCCCGGCACTTTCCAGGCTCCCGTGACACTGCCCACGGGCGGCGATCCCCTGGCCCTGACCGTGGCGGATCTGGACGGCGACGGGCACCTGGATATCGCTGTGGCCACCGCGGCCGACACCGTCTCCGTGCTGCGCCAATTCGTCTTCTCGCCCACCTTCGCCGCGCAGAGCGCCGTGGACTATCCCACGGGCGTGCATCCCGTGGCCATCAAGGCCGCCGACCTGCACGGCACCGGCAAGCTGGACCTGCTCACCGCCAACTGGGGCGCCGCCACCAATCCCAGCACCCAGGGCCTGAGCGTGCTGAGCCAGACCGCGCCCGGCGTCTTCGCGGCCCCCGTGCACTACGCCACCGACTACCGGGCCACCGCCCTCGCCGTGGGTGATCTCAACGGCGACGGGCACCTGGACGTGGCCGTCGCCTGCGAGGGCCTGTCCGGCGCTTCTGGTGCCGTGTCCGTCTTCCTCCAGGACGCCACCACGGTGGGCAGCCTGCTGGCCCCCACGAACTACCCGGGCGACTGGGGCCCCATGGGCGTGGCCATCGCCGACATGGACGGGGACGGCCATCCCGACCTGGTCCTTGCCGACGGGGGCATCGTGGTGCGGTTCAACACAGCGACGGCGCCGGGCACCTTCGGGCCGCGCACCTACTTCTACAACTAGAAAAAGGCCCCGGACCTCCGGGGCCTTTCATGGTGCCCTGCGGCCAGCGCCGATCCGGGGGTGTGCGCATAAGCGCGGAACCCCCGGACAGCATCAGCCGATGGCCACGTTGATCTTGCGCGGCCTCACCTCGGGGCGCTTGGGAACCATCAGGGTCAGCACGCCGTTGCGGAATTCAGCCACCACCTTCTCGCCCTCCACGTCCTCGGGCAGGGTGAAGGTGCGGCTGAAGCGCCCGTGGCTGCGCTCGCAGAGGTGGATCCGCTCGCCGTCCTTGACAGTCTCTTCGTCCCGCTTGCCCGCCACGGTCAGGCGGTTGCCTTCGAGACTGATCTCGAGATCGGATTCCACGATGCCCGGCAGATCGGTCTTGAACTGATAGGCATCGGGACTTTCTTTCACGTCAAAGCTCGGCATGAAGGCGAGCGAGGGGCTGATGTCGTAGTCCTGAAGCGGATCCCAGCGCAGGAAGTCGCGCATGAGACGGAAGGGCTCCAGGGTCGCGGCCGTGGCCGGCATGGCCTGGGGGTTGCGGGTGCGAAGGATGCTCATGATGTCCTCCATGAAAATGGGATTTCGATGAAGCGCCCGTTCTCCTTCAAAACAGGCATGAATCAAAATCCGAATAAAACCTTAGTCAGAACTAGTCACATGTCAACCCACCTTGTTATTTGATGTAAATTCAGAATTTCGAACCCTACCAAAGGTCAACGCCAGGAATCATTCAGCCGAAAAGCCTGAAAAAGGGGGACACCATGCGCACCCGGTTCCAGTTCCGTTCCCTTTCGAGCAAGGTTCTGGCCCTCAGCCTGCTGCCAGTCGGCCTTTTCCTGCTGTTTTTCGCGGCCTACGTGCTGCCGACCCTCCACGCCACCGTCATGAAGGCCAAGCAGGACGGCGTCAGGCAGGTGGTGGACCTGGCGGTGACCATGCTCGAGGCGCAGCAGGCCAAGGTCCAGGCAGGCCACCAGCCCCTCGACATGACCCAGGCCCGCGCCAAGGAAGTCATCGCCAGTCTTCGCTACGACAAGACGAACTACCTGTGGATCCAGGAGGCCGGCCCCCGCATCGTGGCCCACCCCATCCGCCCGGAATGGAATGGCAAGCTCACGGACGAACTCGGCGATCCGGCGCTCGTCAAGCTGTTCCGCGACCTCGAACGCGCGGCCCGGCCGCCGGAAGGCAGCATCCACGCCTACGAGTTTTCCAAGCCCGGCCAGCCGGGCCTCTACCCCAAGGTGAGCTACGTGCGCACCTTCGCGCCCTGGGGCTGGACCGTGGGCACGGGCGTCTACGTGGACGACGTGGATCGCGAAGTCCGCAACATCGCCGCGGTGATGTTCGCCGGAATGCTCCTCATCTCCGGTCTGGTCTATGTCCTGGCCCGAAGCCTGTCGCGCCGGATGGCCCGCCCCCTGCACCACCTGGTGGAGGGACTCCGCACCAGCGACCTCTCCAAGCAGATCCGCGTCGACGTCAAGGACGAGGTCGGCCAGGCGGCCCTCGCCTTCAACGACTACAACGGCGGCATGCGGCGGATCGTCCAGGATGTCTCCGAATTCGCAGCCCGCGTGGCCTCGGGCAGCATCGAACTGGCCGCCTCCGCCGACGAGATGGCCAAGGCCGTCGCCGAGATCGCCCAGGTCAGCGAGGATCTGAAGAGCGGCGGCGAGCGGGTGTCGGAGGCCCTGCAGGCCCTCAGCGGCGATGCCACCCTGGTGGCCAGCCGCACTCACGAGGCGGAATCCCGCAGCCGCGAAGCCGTCCAGGAAACGGACCGCAGCGCCGAAGCCGGCCAGGGCACCGCCCAGGGCATGTCGGACATCCAGGAGGTGACGGGCCAGATCGTCCAGGCCGTGACCGTCATCCAGGAGATCGCCCGGCAGACCAACCTGCTTTCCCTCAATGCGGCCATCGAAGCCGCCAAGGCCGGACAGCAGGGCAAGGGCTTCGCCGTGGTGGCCGAGGAAGTGCGGAAGCTGGCCGAGCGTTCGGCCCTGGCCGCCCGCGAAATCGAGGGGCTCATCTTGCGCACCCAGGAGGTCGTCTCCGGCGGCGTGACCAGCGTCGACACGACCCTCGCCAGCCTCAGCGCCATCCGCGACCGCATTGGCGGCGTGGCCCAGAGCATCCAGGAGATCGGGGGGCTGTCCCGCGGCCAGGCCGCCACTGGACAGACGGTGGCGTCGATGATGAATCAGACCACCGGCCGCCTCGCCCAGAACGCCTCCGCCACCCACGAACTGGCCTCCACGGTGCAGGAGATCTCCAAGACCTCCGACGAGCTCGCCCGCGTCGCCGAAGGCCTGCGCGCGGTGGTGGAGCGCTTCAAGCTCTAGAACGATCCGAGTCGAGGGACACCTCTGCCCGAAGCGGCCAACCGGAGGTACACTCGCCCTCCGAGGAACCTCCATGCGCAAGCCCCTGCTCATTCTAGGACTCGTCGCCGCGGGCATCATCGCGGGCTGGTGCGGCCACGCCGTCACGCCGAACCTGGCGCGCCCGCGGGCCGTGGAGCCCCGGGGCCCCCTGCCCGAATGGGAGCAGGTGCCCATCCGGCGCTTCAAGGAAGCCGCGCCCAGCGTGGTCTACATCACCACGACGGAGGAGCGCAGCCGCGACCTCTTCGGCCTCGACGTGGTCGAGGTGCCCGCGGGCTCCGGCACGGGCTTCATCTGGGACGCGGAAGGCCGGGTGGTGACGAACTTCCACGTCATCCAAGGCGCCGTGCGGGCCTACATCACCCTGGCCGACGGCAGCCGCCACGAGGCCGCCTACGTGGGCGGCGCCCAGGACAAGGACCTGGCCGTGCTCCAGATGGCGAAGACACCGCCCAAACTTCGGCCCATCCCCCTCGGCACCAGCGCGGACCTGCAGGTGGGCCAGACCGTGCTGGCCATCGGCAACCCCTTCGGCCTGGACCAGACCCTCACCACCGGCGTCGTCTCGGCCCTGGGCCGCGAGATCCAGAGCGTGACCCGGCGGCGCATCGCGGGCGTCATCCAGACCGATGCGGCCATCAATCCCGGCAACAGCGGCGGACCGCTGCTGGATAGCGCGGGACGCCTCATCGGCGTGAACACCGCCATCCAGAGCCCCAGCGGCGCCAGCGCGGGCATCGGCTTCGCCATCCCCGTGGACACCGTAAACCGCGTCGTGCCGCAGCTCATCGCGCGGGGCCGCCTGGAGCGGCCCGATCTCGGCTTCGAACCCGTGGAACCGCGCCTCGTCGAGCGCGCCTTCGGCCCCCAGAAGGGCGTGATGGTGGGCAAGGTGATCCGCGGCGGCGCCGCGGCCCGGGCCGGCCTCCAGGGCGTGAGCGCCGAGGGTCGGCGGGTGCTGCCCGGCGACCTCATTCAGGGCCTGAACGGCCGCGCCATCGAGGACTGGGACGGCCTGCTGGATGCCGTCGAGGCCCTGCCCCTGGGCAGCAGCGTGGAACTGGACATCCAGCGCGAGGGCCACAAGCGCCGCCTGAGCCTCCGACTCGAAGCCGGGCGGGAGTGAAGCTCGGCGCGAGACGCCGTCAAGCCCGCAGCGGCCCCGGTCGCCTCAGCCGCAGGGAGGGGAACCGGTGCGTCTCCCGGCCTCCCAGGCTCTGATACAGGGCCCGGGCCTTGGCGTTGTCCAGATGGACCATCAGGTGCGTGGCCCGGCAGTCCGTGGCCACGGTCGGTACCCCTGTACGCGATCCCCGTGAACCCAGGCGATGCCTTGGGACCCGGGTTCCGGTTTGGACACCTGCCAACGCAGGGCCTCCCAATGGAGGCTCGCCTCCTCGGCCCACAGCGGCTCCAGAGCCGTCGGATCCAGACCTTTCAGATCCACGAGATGGCCCCGCGGATGGGGCGGCCCAGCGAATCCCAGGAGATCCTCAGGCGGACTCGGTTGCAAGGTCGGTGACTCCTTGGTCAAGAGACCCGGAAGGCCCGGCCAAGGTTCAATCGGGTTGCGTGGCGCTGGCCCAGAAACCTGCGGCCATCCCGGCCTCAGGTCTCCACGGCCCCCAGGATGTCCTTTTGCAGGGCCTCGGCGATGCGCTTGGTGTGCGTCAGGGAGCTGTCGATGAGCGCCAGCGTCTCATCGGGATCCTCCTCCGCGCAGCCCGGGCGCGGCTTCCAGTCCAGCTCGAAGGCCAGCTCCACGCCACCCGACGTCTCCAGCAGCCGGTTGACGACGGTACCTTCGTAGGCCGGATGATCCAGCAGGGTGAAGGTCACCGTGCGCGCCGCCGGATCCGGCGAGATGCGCTCCCGGAACGACACGCCCCTGGGCAGCACCAGCTGGCGGATCACGCTCTCCCGGCCCCGCACGAGGATCTCCGCGTCCAGCGCGTCCTCAAGGTAGCGCTGGGGATGCTCCATCTTGTCCAGCAGCACGGCCCAGACCGTCTCTGGAGACGCGTCCACCGAGCTGCTGATGCGGTGCCTGGGCATGGAAATCCTGGGAGGGATCCCAAGCTACGCCCATTCCCGGGGCAGCGCTAGATCCTAGCCCTGGATCCACACGGGCTCGAGGCCCAGCAGCTTCGTCACGGCCTCCCGGCCCCGGGGACCGGGGTCCACGGTGAAATCGTTCACCCAGGCGTTCACGTAGCGGCCGATCATCTCCCGATCCATGCCGCGCCCGAAGGACTGGCTGTAGTCCACGCTCTCCCAGTGACGAGCCCGGGCCATCTCCACGCTCTTGCGCATCAGCACGGCGAAGCGCGCCTTCACGTCCGCGGGCAGATCCTTGCGGATGGCGTTGCCGCCCATGGGCAGGGGCAGGTCGTAGGCGTGCTTCCACCAGGCACCCAGATCCGCCACGAGGCGCAGCCCCGCGTCGTGGTACATGAGCTGGCTTTCATGGATGAGCAGGCCCGCCTGGAAGCGGCCTTCCACCACCGCCGGCAGGATCTGATCGAAGGGCAGCAACTCGACGGAAGCCTCGAAGCCGTGCTCGGCGCACCACTTCCGCATGGACAGGTAGGCGCTCGTGCGGCGACCCGGGATGGCGATGGTCACGCCCTTCAGATCCGCGGGCGCCATGGGCGTGCGGCTCACCACCAGGGGGCCCGTGCCCTCCTGGATGCTGGACCCGGCGGTCAGCAGGTCGTAGCGGTCCTTCAGCTCGGGGTAGGCGCCGAAGCTGATGGCCGTGACGTCGTAGCGGCTTTCGGTGGCCTCGGCATTGAGCTGTTCGATGTCCTTGCGGATGAACTGAATGTCGAAGGCCGCCCTGTCTGGATCGGAGTCCATCCAGCCCAGGGCCAGGGGGGCCATCATGTAGGCGTCGTCGGAATCCGGGCTGTGGGCGATGGTGAACGTCATGGCGGACCTCCCCTCCAGTTCAGCACAGATTCTGAACCGGGGGGGAGCCCCGGGGCCATTTCGGACCGCCTCTCAGTGATGGATCTCCCGCCGCTGGTAGTGCGTATGCAGCAGGTGGTGGGAGGTTTCGCTGAGCGGCGCGCCCAGGAAATCGCGGTAGAGGGTCGCCATGGCCGGGTTCTCATGGGACATGCGGACCTGCTTGCCTTCGTCCTCGGCGAAGATGGCCTTCATGCGGTCGCGGCGCACGTCGTTGGTCGTAAAACGCGGCTGGCCCCCACCGCCGATGCAGCCGCCGGGACAGGACATCACCTCGATGAAGTGGTAGGCTTTCTGGCCCGCCTTCACCTGCTCGATGAGCCGGTCGGCGTTGGCCAGGCCATGAGCCACGGCCACTTTCAGCGTCTGGCCCTTCAGGAAGTCCCATTCGGGCACCGTGCTGGGGATGGTGATGGAGATCTCCTTCACGCCCTCCAGGCCCTCGATGGGCGCCACGTGCAGCTTCTCGAAGGGGAAGGCCGTGCCCGTGACCAGGCACCAGACCGTGCGGAGGGCCGCCTCCATCACGCCGCCGGTGTTGGCGAAGATGTCCGCCGCGCCGGAGCTCATGCCCATGGGCTGATCCATGGCCTCGTCGGGCAGGGCCGTGAAGTCCAGACCCGACTGGGTGATCATGCGGCCCAGCTCGCGGGTGGTGAGCACAGCGTCCACATCCTGGAAGCCGCTGGCGTTCATCTCGGGACGCTGCGCCTCGAACTTCTTGGCTGTGCAGGGCATCACCGACACCACGTAGATGTCCTCGGGGCGGCGGTTGATGGTCTTCGCGTAGTAGGTCTTGGCCAGGGCGCCGAACATCTGCTGGGGCGACTTGGCGGTGGACAGGTTCGGCAGCAGGTCCGGGTGGAAGTACTCCGCGAACTTGATCCAGCCCGGGCAGCAGCTCGTGAACTGGGGGATCGCCACGGGCTTCTGATCCACGAGGGCCGCTTTGAGCCGCGTGAGCAGCTCCGTGCCCTCCTCCAGGATGGTCAGGTCCGCCGTGAAGTTCGTATCGAACACGCCGTCGAAACCCAGGCGGCGCAGCGCGGCCGTCATGCGGCCCGTGACGAGGCTGCCCGGCGGCAGGCCGAAGCATTCGCCCAGGCCCGCGCGGATGGCCGGGGCCGTCTGCACGACGACATGCTTGTGCGGATCGGCGAGGGCCGCCCAGACCCGCTCGATGTGATCGCGCTCGGTGATGGCCGCCGTGGGACAGACTGCCGCGCACTGCCCGCACTGCACGCAGGCCACGCGATCCAGGTTCTGCCCGAAGGCAGGCGCCGCCACGCATTCGAAGCCGCGGTCCTGGGCCCACAGCGCGCCGGTGGCCTGGATGTCGCTGCAAACGGTGATGCAGCGGCGGCACATGATGCACTTGGCCGAATCGCGGACGAGGGCCGGTGTGCTCTCGTCCGTGAGCTGGTGGTGTTTCGCGCCCGTGAAGTGCAGGTCGCGGATGTCCAGATCATGGGCGACGGCGAGGAATTCGCAGTCGTGGGAGCGGGTGCAGGTCTGGCAGTCGCCTTCATGGTCCGACAGCAGGAGTTCCATCACCGTGCGCCGCGCGGCCCGCACCTTGGGCGTGTTCGTGCGGATCTTCAGCCCCTCGGAAGCCGGCATGGAGCAGGAGGCCTGCAGGGCCTTCGCCCCCTCCACTTCCACCAGGCAGACGCGGCAGCCGCCCACCACATGGACGCCTTCGAGGTAGCAGAGCGACGGGATGCGGATGCCCGCCTGGCGCGCCGCGTTGAGCACCGTGGTGCCCTCGGGCACCACGACTTCGCTGTGGTCGATGGTGAGCTTGATCATCGAAGCCCCCTGGCTTGGGATGAGGACGAACGTGCAAACTGGAAGGACCGCATCACGCCTCCGAATCCCGGTAGTCGCACCTCAGGCAGCGCTTGGATTCGCAGACGGCCACCTGCTCGGTCCAGGACTGTTCCACTTCGGCGAAGTTCTCCCGGCGGCGCTCCACGGGCAGCAGCTCCATGTGGGCGCGCGGGTAGCGCGGGGTTTCGGCCTCGGGATCGAAGGGCACGGTGCAGACCTTCTCCTTCTGCCAGAAGGCGTGCTCGGCCCCGGTGAACTGGGCGTCGATGGCCACGGCGGCCCGCTCGCCTCCGGCCACGGCTTCCACCACCGAAGAAGGTCCCGACACGGCGTCCCCGCCGCTGTAGAGCCAGTCCAGCGAGGTCCGCCCCGTGTAGGGATCGGCGGCGATGAACCCCTCCTTGGTGAGCCCCACCTTCAGATCGCCAAGAACGCGCGAAGGCTCCAGCCGCTGGCCGATGGCCGTGATCACCTGGTCGGCCTTGATCACGAAGGGCGCATCGCTCCCGGGGACAGGGCGGCGGCGGCCGCTGCGGTCGAATTCCGCCAGGGTCATGGCCTGGCAGGATACGCCGGTCACGAGGCCCTCCCAGGAGAGGATCTCCAGCGGCGCCGTGAGCACGCGGATATGCACGCCCTCGTGCTCGGCCTCTTCGATTTCCTCCGCATAGGCCGGCATCTCCTCCCGCGTGCGGCGGTAGAGCACGGTCACGGATTCCGCGCCCAGGCGGATGGCCGTGCGGGCCGTGTCGATGGCCGCGTTGCCGCCGCCGATGACGACCACCTGCTGGCCCACGGGCACGGAGCCGCGGATGTTGTACTCCCGCAGGAAGCGGATCGCATCATCCACGCCCACGGATTCCTCGCCGGGGATGCCCAGGTGCTGGCCCAGGGGCGCGCCCACGCCGAGGAAGACCGCCTCGAAGCCCTTGTCCCGCAGATCCTGGAGGCTGAAATCCACGCCCAGGCGGCGCTCGGTCTCGATGCGCACGCCCAGCCGCTCGATCATGCGCACTTCCTGGGAGAGGATTTCCCGCGGCAGACGGTAGGCCGGAATGGTCTGAACCGGCATGCCGCCGGGCCGGGATTCCGCCTCGAAGACGTGGGGCTTGTAGCCCAGGCGCGCCAGGAAGTAGGCGCAGGAAAGTCCCGCGGGCCCCGCCCCGATGATGGCGACCTTCCGCTTCGCATTGGTCTCGCTGAGGCGCACCTCCGGGTGCTGCATGGTGGCCTCCTCGTCGACCATGAAGCGCTTGATGCCGCGGATGGAGATGGCCTCGTCGACCATGCCGCGCCGGCACTTGTCCTCGCAGGTGTGGAAGCAGACCCGCGCGCAGACCGCCGCGAAGGGGTTGCGCTCCCGGTGCAGGCGCAGGGCCTCGGCGATGCGGCCCTGGCCCACCAGGGCGATGAATCCCGGAACGTCCACGTTGGCCGGGCAGGCGCTCTGGCAGGGCGCCCGCACGAGCTCGGGACACACGCCCGCGGGGCAGCGCTTCTCGCGGATGTGGGCCTCGTACTCGGCGCGGAAGTGGCGGAGGGTGGAGAGCACCGGGTTGGGTGCCGTCTGTCCGAGGCCGCAGAGGGATGTCTCGCGGATGATGCGCCCCAGCTCCTCCAGGCGTTCGATGTCGCCTTCTTCGCCCTTGCCCGCGCAGATGCGGTCGACGATCTCCAGCATGCGCCGCGTGCCGATGCGGCAGGGCGGGCACTTGCCGCAGGATTCGTCCTGCACGAAGTCGAGGAAGAAGCGCGCCATGTCCACCATGCAGGTGTCTTCGTCCATGACGATGAGGCCGCCGGATCCCATGATGGCGCCCAGGTCCTGCAGGGCCTCGTAGTCCACGGGCACGTTCAGGTGCTGCACGGGGATGCAGCCGCCCGAGGGGCCGCCCAGCTGCGCGGCCTTGAACTTCTTGCCGTTGGGGATGCCGCCACCCAGCTCGTAGATGATGTCGCCCAGGGGCGTGCCGATGGGGATCTCCACCAGGCCCGTGTTGCGCACCGTGCCCGCGAGGGCAAAGACCTTCGTGCCTTTCGATTTCGGCGTGCCGAAACCCGCGTACCAGGCTGCTCCGCGCAGGATGATGGCGGGGATATTGGCGTAGGTCTCCACGTTGTTCAGCATGCTGGGCTTGCCCCAGAGTCCCGCCTGAGCCGGGAAGGGCGGCCGCGGGCGTGGCTCGCCGCGCTTGCCTTCGATGGAGGTCATCAGGGCCGTCTCCTCGCCGCAGACGAAGGCGCCCGAGCCCATGCGGATCTCCAGATCGAAGGAGAAGCCGCTGCCGAAGATGTTCGTGCCCAGGAAGCCCCGCTCCCGCGCCTGCCGGATGGCGTGCTCCAGCCGCTCCACCGCAAGTGGGTACTCGGCCCGGACGTAAGCGTAACCTTGGCCCGCCCCGATGGCGTAGCCCGCGATGGCCATGGCCTCGATGACGCTGTGGGGATCGCCCTCCAGCAGGCTGCGGTCCATGAAGGCGCCGGGATCGCCCTCGTCGCCGTTGCACAGCACGTACTTCACCGCGCCCTTGGAACGCCGGCACAGCTCCCACTTGAGGCCCGTGAGGAAGCCCGCGCCGCCTCGGCCGCGCAGGCCCGAGGCCTTGATCTCGGCGATGACCTCCTCGCTGGACATGCCGCGCAGCACCTTCTTCAGCGCCTCGTAGGCCTGGTGGGCGATGGCGTCGTCGATGCTCGCAGGATCGATCACGCCGCAGTTGCGCAGGGCGATCTTCACCTGGCGCTGGAAGAAGGGATTGTCCTGCACGCGCGCCAGGGGCGCGTTGGTGTCGGCCTTGTGGCAGACCAGGCGCTCGATGACCTCGCCGCGTTCCACGGTGGCTTCGACGATCTCGTCCACATCCGTCAGGGCGACCTTCTGGTAGAGGATGCCTTCGGGCTCGCAAAGCAGCACCGGGCCACCCGCGCAGGGGCCGAGGCAACCGGTTTCCACGAGTCGGACGTCCTCACGGCCACGCCGATTCAGGGCGTCGCGCAGGGCCACGGCCAGCGGGACGGAGCCCGCGGCCACGCAGCCGGCGCCGGAACACAGGTGAAGGGCTTGGATCCGCGTCATGGCAGGCTCCGGGCTCATTCGTAGGACTGGAGGATCGAAGCGATCTGGGTGGGCTTGATGCTCTGGTGGACGGTGCTGTCCACCAGGCAGGCCGGCGCGATGCCGCAGGCGCCGAGACAGCGCGCCACCTCGAGCGTGAACTGGAGATTGGGCGTCGTCTGGCCCACCTCGATGCCCAGGGCCTGCTTGAAGCCCGCCAGTACGCGGTTGCCGCCGCGGACGTAGCAGGCCGTGCCCAGGCAGACGCGGATGGTGTGGCGGCCGCGGGGCTGGGTGGAGAAGAAGCTGTAGAAGCTCACGACCCCGGCCACTTCGCTATACGACTTGCCCATGCCCGCGCAGATGCGCTGGAGGGCGGTTTCGGGCAGGTGGCCGTAGATGCCCTGGGCGATCTGGAGCACCGGGATCAGGCCCCCGGGGACCGTCTGGTAGGCCCCGATGGTTTCATCCAACCGGACGAGCAGGTCGCCCTCGCTGCTCGCCGTACCGCAGGAACATGCGCCGCAGGTGTTCATGCACCCTCGCTTCTGAAGGGGCGGGAGCGGCCGGCCTTGTTCGTGCGCGACCTGGTCCCGCATCAAGAACGTGGAAACCTATTCAGCTGAACGTGCGCGAGGCGTCCGGAAAAACGCGTGCCGGCTCTCGGCGCCCCCATCCTCAACGAAAAACAACCCATGAGTCAACAAAAGATCAACGGACGTCACGGTATTCGATCTGATTCAATCAAACGACTTGTGAATCGAGTGATGGCGGCAAGGCCCAACCCCAATCCTGCCAAGGTTCCGTTCCTTCTGCGGGCTTGCAGCGCACAGGTTTGAGCTTCCAGGGGAGTTCCTCCATCATGCTTCGCATGCCCCTTTCCAAGCCCCTCCGAATGCTCCCCGGCGCCCTGCTCGGGTTCACACTCCTGGGCCTCGGGGCCTGCGGCGGAGGCGGTGGAACTTCCCAATCCACGCCCCAACCGCCGCCTCAGCCACCCTCTGCATCCTGCATTCCGGCGCCCACCTCCAGCCTCGTCGTGAACGTGCGCGACGCCGCCTACGGCGCGAAGGGCGACGGCAGCACCGACGACACCGCCGCCATCCAGAAGGCCGTGGACGCCGTGGCGGGCACCGGGGGCACCGTCAGCATTCCGGACGGCACCTACCGCATCAACGCCGTGGGCAGCGGCGGCTACGGGCTTCTGCTGAAGAGCAACCTGACGCTCTCCCTCGCTTCGGGCGCCGTGCTGAAGGCCCTTCCCAACAGCGCCGCGAACTACGCCGTGGTGCTCATCGCCAACGCGAATCATGTCTCCGTCATGGGCGGCGCCATCGAGGGGGACCGCGCCCTCCACACCGGCACCACGGGCGAATGGGGCCACGGTCTTTCTCTCAGCCACGCGCAGAACGTCGTCGTGCAGGGGCTCACGTCACGGGAATGCTGGGGCGACGGCTTCTACGTTTCCGCCTCCTCAAGCCTCACCTTCTGCGGCGTCACCGCCGACCACAACCGGCGCCAGGGGCTCTCCATCACCAGCGTGGACGGCATGGTGGTGCGCGATTCCACCTTCAAGAACACCGCGGGCACCCTGCCCGAGGATGGCCTCGACATCGAGCCCAATCCCGGCGAGACCGTGAACAACCTGCTGATCACGGGCTGCACCTTCGCGAACAATGCCGGCTATGGCCTGGAGGACGGCGTGCCCATCGCCAACACGGGCCTGGCTTTCGCCACCAACGTGACCATCGATGGCAACACCTTCAGCGGCAACGGCGTGAACACGCTCAGCGCCTCGCCCCGCGGCGGACTCGAGGCCTCCAACTGCAGCGGACACAAGGTCACCAACAACACCAGCCTGGGCAACGTGGGCTTCGGCTTCCTGCTGCGCGAACACGCCGACGCCTTCACCGTCACCGGCAACACGCTCAAGACCAACCAGGGGGACGGGCTGATGGTCTACCTCTGCGACGGAGATCTCATCCAGACCAACACCGTGACGGGCAACACGGGTCACGGAATCTACCCCGTCACCTGCACCAACCTGACGATCTCCAACAACACCGTCTCGGGGAATGGCGCCACGCCCTAGCGCAACGGCCCTGGCCCACGCCCTGCGATAGGGCCTTCTCTCGGGTGATCGGGGCCGGCACCGGCAGCAAAAATCATTGACGAAGACTTGGAATGGCCCATTTTTTATCAAGTGGTCATTTTCAGGCAGCGCTGCGTCTGCTGCGAGAAGCAGAGCCGTTGAAGCCACTCGAAACGGCGCAGCTGGCCTTCGGCCTACCCTTCCCCCGGACCCGCCCGAGGGTCCTTTTTGCAGGAGCGCAACATGGCCCAAGTCTCCCGAATCTGCAACGTCGTCCCCGATCGCCTCGATCTGCGCGACCGCCTGTACCAGCCTCCCGTGGGGATCCTCCCCGGCGCCGTTCTGCCTCCGGGCAAGGACCTCCCCGTGTTGAACCAGAATCAGACGCAGGCCTGCACGGGCTACGCCCTGGCCACCGTCATCAACCAGCTGCTCCACGGGTCCCCGACGCTGAAGCCCGCCTCTCCCCTCATGCTCTACGCGATGGCTCGCCGCTACGACGAATTCCCGGGCAGCACCGAGGACAGCGGATCCAGCCTGCGAGGTGCCCTGAAGGGCTGGTACAAGCACGGGGTCTGCAAGGATTCCCTCTGGAGGACCAAACGGACGGACCTCATCCCCATCCCGGAGGCCGATCCGGCCAAGGACTGGCGGCGGGAGGCTGCGCATCGGCCCATGGGGGCCTATTACCGGCTCGACACCCGTTCGATCACCGACATGCAGATCGCCTTGAACGAGGCGAAGGTCCTGTACGCCAGTGCGCACGTCCACGGCGGATGGGAGCATCCCACGGGCTCAGATCCGGCCCTTGGCCTGAAGCGCATCGCCTATCCCACCGCGTCCACCCCCGATGGACACGCCTTCGCCATCCTGGGCTACACCTCCGAGGGCTTCGTCATCCAGAACTCCTGGGGGGATGACTGGGGCTCCCACGGGCTCGCCCTCCTCAGCTACGAAGACTGGCTCGACAACGCCATGGACTGCTGGGTCGCCCAGCTCGGCGTCGTCACCCAGCAGCATGCGGATGTCCGGGAGGCCTCCACCCTCAGGGGCACGGCGACCCGCACCCGGCTCTCCGCCGACGAGCGCCTGCGCAACCGGGAGATCGATCCCTTCCTCATCGATATGGAGAACAACGGCCGCCTCAGCCACAGCGGCGACTTCATGACCACCGTCGAGGATCTCGAGGCCCTCGTGGGAATCCATATCCCCGAGGCACGCAAGCGATGGAAACTGGACGAGGACGAGCCCATCGACATCGCCCTCTACGCCCACGGGGGGCTCACCGGCGAGGACGCCGCGGCCACGACCGCGGCCCGCTGGATCCCCGCCCTCTACAGTCGGAAGATCTTCCCCATCTTCTTCATGTGGGAAACGGACTGGCTGTCCACGCTGAAGAACCGGCTGGAGGACCTGTGGAGAGGCCAGCCCATGCCCACGGGATCCTTCAAGGACGACATGCAGCGCTTCTGGAACGAGCGGCTGGAGCGCTTCTTCTCGGGACCCGGCTCCCTCCTCTGGTCCGAGATGAAGCAGAACGCGCAGGCCATCAGCGATTCCGCGAACAGTGGCGCCGCCCTGCTCTACAAGATCTTCGAGCAGTCCGCCGGCATGGGGCGGGACAAGGTGCGCCTGCACCTGATCGGCCACTCCGCCGGCGCCATCGTCCACTGCCACCTCGCCAACCGGATGGCCAAGAACGGCTGGCAGTTCGGAACCGTCGCCTTCATGGCCCCCGCCGCCACCACGCAACTATTCAAGGACAGCCTCCTGCCCCACATCAACTCCCGGAAGGTGGGCCACTACCATCAGTTCCATCTGAGCGAGCGCACGGAAAGCCAGGACAGCACCTGCAAGGCGCTGCTCGGCTACAGCCGGTCCCTGCTCTACCTGGTCTCGCGCGCCTTCGAAGGACAGCGGAAGGCCTCGATCCTTGGCCTGGAGACCGACTTCAACCTCCTCCAGCCGGAATTCAGCCCCGGCACCTTCAGCGTGACGACGGCCCCCGGCCCCGAATCCACCAGCACCACGCACGGCGGCTTCGACGAGGACGAGGCGACGATGAACACCATCCTCGACCTGATCACGCATCAGGCCCAGCGGCCCCACGCGGGAGCCGGGAAGAAGATGAAGGGGATGGAGTTGAAGGGAGGCCGGCACTAGCTCCCAGAGAGCGCCCCAACTCGGCGCAAATCCGCCCCACCCGATCCGGCGGGTTCTAGCGCGCGGCTTCCGGATTGTGAGCCGCCAGCTTGCCCTTCACGCGCTCCACGGCCTTGGCGGCCAGGGCGTAGCGGGGGTTCTCCTCCAGCGCGTGGCGGAAGTGCTCCAGGGCCTTGTCCAGCTGACCCTTGGCTTCGTAGACCCTGCCCAGGTTGAAATGGGGGAAGCAGTAGCTTTCGTAGCGCTGGGCCTTCAGGGCCATGCGCAGCCAGGGGATGGCGTCGTCGGGCTCGTCCTGCTCCACGTAGTAGGCGCCGATGTCGTTGTAGGGGTTTCCGAACTCGGGGTCCAGGTCGATGGCGCGGTGGCAGTCTTCGATGGCCGACGCGTAATCCTTTTCGAAGGAGCGGGCCCAGCCGCGGAAGGTGTAGGCCTCCGCCGTCGGATAGATCTCGATGGACTTGGTGTAGAGGCCGATGGCCTTCTCCACCTCGCCCTTCATGTGGAGCTGGTAGGCCTTGCTCACCCATTCCATGGCTTCCTGCCGCTTGTCCTTGTTTTCCTGGCCGTCGCTCATACGTGCCCCTCGACGCCCACAGGATAAAACCTTCAGGAAGACCTTCGAGGGGAATCTTCTTTCAACGCCGGCTTCCCGCCTTCATTCAAAAACAACCATCGCATCATCTTTGTTCACATTCCCAGGCCACTCAGGATTAACATGAGCCGGACCGTTTCCTACGGGGGCCCTCATGGCTACGACCCTTCTCCACCCGCCCACCTGCGTCACCAACCCGAAATTCCTCGGTTGGTTGGAAGAAGTGGTGGACCTCTGCCGACCCGACGCCATCCACTGGTGCGACGGATCCGACGCCGAATACGACCTGCTCTGCGCCCGCCTGGTGGAGGCCGGCACCTTCCGGAAGCTGAACCCCGAGAAGCGGCCCAACAGCTACCTGGCCTGGAGCGATCCCATCGACGTAGCCCGCGTGGAGGACCGCACCTTCATCTGCTCGAAGCACAAGGATGACGCCGGTCCCAACAACAACTGGATGGACCCTTCCCAGATGAAGGCCAACCTCAAGGGCCTCTTCAATGGCTGCATGAAGGGACGCACCCTCTATGTCATTCCCTTCAGCATGGGCCCTCTGGGCAGCCCCATCGCCCAGATCGGCGTGGAGCTTTCCGACTCGCCCTATGTGGCCGTGAACATGAAGATCATGACCCGCATGGGCAAGCAGGTCTGGGAGGTGCTGGGTGACGGCGACTTCGTGCCCGCCTTGCACTCGGTGGGCATGCCTCTCGCACAAGGCCAAAAGGACGTGCCCTGGCCCTGCAACAAGGAGAAGTACATCGTCCACTTCCCCGAGGAACGCAGCATCTGGAGCTTCGGCAGCGGCTACGGCGGCAATGCCTTGTTGGGGAAGAAGTGCTTCGCCCTGCGCATCGCCAGCGCCATGGCAAAAGAGGAGGGCTGGCTGGCCGAGCACATGCTGATCCTCGGCGTGCAGGGGCCTGACATGCCGAAAACCTATGTGGCGGCAGCCTTCCCCAGCGCCTGCGGCAAGACCAATTTCGCCATGCTGCGCACGCCCGAAGCGCTCAAGGATTACGAGATCACCACCGTGGGTGACGACATCGCCTGGATCAAGCCCGGCAAGGATGGGCGCCTGTACGCCATCAATCCCGAAGCCGGCTTCTTCGGCGTGGCCCCTGGCACGGGCATGAAGTCCAACCCCAACGCCATGCTCACCATCCAGAAGAACACCATCTTCACCAACGTGGCGCTGACGCCCGATGGCGACGTGTGGTGGGAAGGCATGACCGATGAGGTGCCCGACGGCCTCATCAACTGGCAGGGCCAGCCCCACGACAAGGCCAGCGGCAAGCCCGCGGCCCATCCCAATGCCCGCTTCACGGCCCCCGCCAGCCAGTGCCCCAGCATCGACCCGGCCTGGGAAGATCCATCCGGCGTGCCCATCAGCGCCCTGCTCTTCGGCGGACGGCGCGCCACCACGGTGCCCCTGGTCTTCCAGCCCGTGAACTGGGCCTTCGGCGTCTACATGGCCTCAACCATCGGCAGCGAAACCACCGCCGCCGCCGTGGGCGCCACCGGAGAAGTGCGCCGCGATCCCATGGCCATGCTGCCCTTCTGCGGCTACCACATGGGCGACTACTTCAATCACTGGCTGCAGATGGGACGCGAAGTCGCCCACCCACCCCAGATCTTCTGCGTGAACTGGTTCCGCAAGGGACCCAACGGCAAGTTCCTCTGGCCCGGCTACTCCGAGAACATGCGGGTGCTGAAGTGGGTCGTGGAGCGCACGCAGAGCCGCGTCGGCGCAGTGGAGGGACCCCTTGGCTGGGTGCCCCTCGAGAAGGATCTCAACCTCAGCGGCATCCCCGGTTTCGGCTCCACCGAATTCCAGGCTGTCATGACGGTGGATCGCGACGAGTGGCGCCGGGAGCTGCTGCTCCACGAAGAGCTTTTCGAGAAGCTCTTCGATCGCCTGCCCAAGGAATTCCCGCCCATGCGCCAGCTCCTCCAGTCCTCACTCTGGCGGGCTCCTCGCAAGGCGGAGCTGCCCAACTCCGACGATATCTAAGATCTAAGGACAAGGCGGGTCCGTTCCCTTCTATCCTGGAGCCATGGCGAACGATCTCCCCGGCTCCTATTGCCAGAACTGCCTCTCCTGGAATCCGGGGGAACGGGAGACGTGCCTCAAATGCGGCACGCGCCTGCTCATCCTCGCCGGAGACCAGACCTGGGAGGACGAACCCGATGAATCCGACGGCGGTGAGGATCTCGAAGAGCACCTGCTGGAGCGCATCACGGGCCTCGAGGAGACCCTGCGCCGGGTGGAGACCTACCTGGAGACCGTCTCCGATCAGCTGGGCAAGCTGGAGCGCAGCGAGGTGATGCTGCGCAACGGCCTCATGGCGCTCGTGCAGGAGATGGAGCAGAACCGCCAGCTGGATGCCCACGCCTTCTCCCAGCGCTGGGAGAGCCTGGTGGAGGAGAACCTTCACCTCATCAGCGCGCGGGAGCTCTTCACCCGTTACCGCGCCCGCATCCTCCCCATCGCCCGGCCCAAGTCCATGGCCCAGCTCAAGCGGGCCCTGCTGGAAACCACCGCCCTGTTGGAATCCGCCGACCTGCCCGGCGCGGCCCAGCGCCTGGGCCAGGCCCTGCCCCTGGACCCCAAGAACTACGAGCTCATCTTCACCATCGCCTCGCTGCACGAGGCCGCCCAGAACTTCGAAGAGGCCGAAGTCCTCGCGCGCAAGGTGGTGGGCCTCAGCCCCCGCCACTTCGAGGCCTGGATGCTGCTGGGCAAGCTGCTGCAGGAGCTTCCCGAGCACGCGGACCAGGCCATCGAGGCCCTGCACCAGGCCGCGGACCTGCGTCCCGAGGATCCCGAGCCGCGCATGATGCTGGCCGAACTGCTGCTCGATCAGGACGATCTGCAGGGCGCCCTGGAAGCCGCCCAGGAAGCGGTGGCCCGGCGCAAGGACGGCGAAACCCTGCTGCTGCTGGGCCAGGTCCACCTGGCCCGCGGCGAAAGCGCCATGGCCGTGCCCGCCCTCAAGGAGGCCAGCTCGTACCTGCCCGGGGACCTGCACGTGCGCGAGGCCCTGGCCGAGGCCTATCTCCTCCAGGAAGAGCGCCCCAAGGCCTTCGCCATCCTGCAGGAACTCCTCACCCAGAACCCCGGCGATCCCCAGCTGCTGCTCATGCTCGACGCGGAGGATCATCCCCAGCTGCGCGAGGCCCGGGACGGCAAGGCCGGCACCCAGCTGATGCTGGACGAGGTCGAGACCCTGCTCGACGAGAACCAGACCGAGGGCGCCGAAGTGCTGCTCAGGCGGGTCCGCCGCAAGGGCCGGAGCCAGCGCTCCGAGTGGCTCGACCTCCGCCTGGCCTTCCTGAAGGATCCCGAGAAGCAGCTCAAGCCCGCACTGGCCTTCGCCTGCTCGGACCGCCACCCCCGCCTCTGCTTCCTCGCCCTGCGCCTGGTCCTCGAACACCTCATGGAACAGAAGCGCGAGGCCGAGATCACCCGCGCCCTGGACGCCTACCTGGGGCGCCATCCCAAGAGCACCGGCGCCTGGGAGGCCGCCCTCATGCGCCTGGCCTACCGCCTCATGAACGGCCAGGTCACCGAAGACGACCTCATCGAGGTGCGCCGCCTCCACACCCACCCCCTGCCCGGCCTCGAGCCCCGCGCCCGCACCCTGCTGGGCCAGTACCTGCTGGCCCTCAAGCACCACCAGGAAGTGCTGGACCTGCTGGACCCCCTCATCGAAAAGGAACCCACCCTCATCAACCACTTCCAGCTCGGCGCCGCCCTGGCGGGCCTGGGCGAGCGGGAGCAGGCCCGACTCCTGCTGAAGGAAGGCCTAGAGGCCGATGCGGGGGATCTCAACGATGGCCAGGCCAAGGGCGTCAAGACTCAGATCCGCGGCCTTTTGAAGGAATTGGACGAGGCCGGGCAGGTCTGACCCAGGCTCGTGACCGAGGGCACAGCCTATTAAGTTGACAATTTTAGTCGAGATTCCAGAATGGAAGGCTCGGGGGGCAGGATGAGCACCACCTTCAATGTGGTCACCAGCCAGGAATACAAGTATGGCTTCGTGACGGATATCGAGGCGGACAGCGTCGCGCCCGGACTGAACGAGGACGTGATCCGCTTCATTTCGGCCAAGAAGGGCGAGCCTGACTGGCTGCTGGAGTTCCGCCTCAAGGCCTACCGCCACTGGCTGACCATGGCCGAGCCGGACTGGGCCAAGGTCGACTATCCCAAGCCCGACTTCCAGAAGATCGTCTACTACAGCGCGCCCAAGGCCAAAGCCCCCAAGTACGCCTCCATGGACGAGGTGGATCCCGAACTGAGGCGCACCTTCGAAAAGCTGGGCGTGCCCATCAACGAGCAGGCGGCCCTGGCGGGCGTGGCTGTGGATGTGGTCTTCGACTCCGTCAGCGTGACGACGACCTACAAGGAGAAGCTGAAGGAAGTCGGCATCATCTTCTGCAGCTTCAGCGAGGCCGTGAAGGAACATCCCGAGCTCGTGAAGAAGTACCTGGGCAGCGTGGTGCCCTCCGCCGACAACTTCTACGCCGCGCTGAACAGCGCCGTGTTCACGGACGGCAGCTTCGTCTTCATCCCCAAGGGCGTCGCCTGCCCCATGGACCTGAGCACCTACTTCCGCATCAACAACAAGGAGTCGGGCCAGTTCGAGCGCACCCTCATCGTGGCCGAGGAAGGCGCCACCGTGAGCTACCTGGAAGGCTGCACGGCCCCCCAGTTCGACACCAACCAGCTGCATGCGGCCGTGGTGGAACTGGTGGCCCTCGACAACGCCTTCATCAAGTACAGCACCGTGCAGAACTGGTACGCCGGCGACAAGAACGGCGTGGGCGGCATCTTCAACTTCGTGACCAAGCGCGGCCTGTGCAAGGGCAAGTCCTCGCACATCAGCTGGACCCAGGTGGAGACCGGCAGCGCCATCACCTGGAAGTACCCCAGCTGCGTGCTGCTGGGCGACGACAGCATCGGCGAGTTCTTCAGCGTGGCCCTCACCAACCACAAGCAGCAGGCGGACACGGGCACCAAGATGGTGCACATCGGCCGCAACACGAAGAGCACCATCATCAGCAAGGGCATCAGCGCCGGCGACAGTTCCAACAGCTACCGCGGCCTCGTGAAGGTACAGCCCAAGGCCGAGGGCGCCCGCAACTTCAGCCAGTGCGATTCCATGCTCATCGGGCAAAGCTGCAGCGCCAGCACCTTCCCTTATATCGAGGTGCAGAACCGCAGCGCCAAGGTGGAGCACGAGGCCACCACCTCCAAGATCGGCGAAGAGCAGCTCTTCTACTTCCAGCAGCGCGGCATCCCCGCCGAGGAAGCCATCAGCATGATCATCAACGGCTTCTGCAAGGACGTCTTCCGCGAGCTCCCCATGGAGTTCGCCGTCGAAGCCACCAAGCTGCTCTCCCTCAAGCTCGAAGGGAGCGTGGGCTAAGGATGGAACCGCGAATGACGCGAATGGGCGCGAATAAAAACATCACCACCCATTCGCGAAAATTCGCGTCATTCGCGGTCGTTCTTTTGTTTTTGGAGTCCTGAATGCTTTCGATCAAGAACCTCACCGCCTCGATCAACGGCACGCCGGTGCTGAAGGGGATCGATCTGGAGATCAAGGCGGGGGAGATCCACGCCATCATGGGCCCCAACGGCTCGGGCAAGTCCACGCTGGGCAAGGTGTTGGCGGGCCACCCGGCCTACGAGGTCACCGGCGGCGAGGTGCTGTTCGAAGGCCAGAACCTCTTCGAGATGGACGCCGATGCCCGCGCCCGCGCCGGGCTCTTCATGGGCTTCCAGCACCCCATCGAGGTGCCGGGCGTGAGCAACGCCTCCTTCCTGCGCCTGGCCTACAACAAGAAGGCCGAGGCCGAGGGCCGCGACGAACTGGATCCGCTCGAATTCGACGATTTCATCCGCGAGAAGATCAAGCTGGTATCCATGCGCGAAGAGTTCCTCGACCGCAGCCTCAACGAGGGCTTTTCCGGCGGCGAGAAGAAGCGCAACGAGATCCTGCAGATGGCCGTGCTCGAACCCAAGCTCGCCATCCTCGACGAGCTGGACAGCGGCCTCGACATCGACGCCCTGCGCGTCCTGGGCGACGCCGTGAACAAGCTGCAGCGCGCCGACCGCGCCCTGCTGATCATCACCCACTTCCCCCGCATCCTGGAGACCATCCAGCCCCAGTTCGTGCACGTGCTTTCCGGCGGCCGCATCCTCAAGAGCTCCGGCAAGGAACTGGCCGTGGAACTGGAAGAGCGCGGCTACGACTGGGTGCTCGAAGAGGCCGCCGCGGGAGGCGCCCGATGACCCTGGCCGCCACCTCCAACCTCGTCGCCGAGCTGCTGGCCGGGCCGCGGCCTGCCGAGTGGGGCGAGCTGCGCGAGGCTGCCGAAACCCGCCTGGCTGGCCGCGACCTGCCCACGACCCGGGACGAGGATTGGAAATACACCGACCTCAAGGCCCTGGCCGGGCTGTCCTTCGCGCCGGCTCCGAAAGCCACGGTCGACATCAGCGGCCACCTGCTGCCCGAGATGGTGGGCACCCGCCAGGTCTTCGTGAACGGGCATCACGCGCCCCACGCCAGCTGCGCTTCCGCCGTGCCCGCCGGCGTGCGCTTCTTCCCCATGTCCCACGCCAGCGAGGCCTGCCACGCCCTCGGCAGCGTGCCCAACGGCAAATCGGCGGGCCTCTTCGAGGATCTGAACACCGCCCGCTTCCAGGACGGCGCCGTCATCCTCGTGCCGAAAAACATGAAGGTGGCCCTGCCCCTCCACCTGCTCTTCATCACCCAGGCCAACGCCCCCGTCGCCGTCTTCCCCCGGGTGCTGGTGGTGCTGGAGCGCGGTTCGGAACTGGAGCTGGTGGAAGAGCATCACGGCAGCGGCACCTACCTCACCTGCCCCGTGGTGGAGATCCACGTGGCCGAAGGCGCCATCCTGCGCCACGAGCGCGTGCAGCGCGACGACGCCGAGGCCTTCCACCTGGGCACCCTCAAGGCCGAGGTCGCCAAGGGCGGCCAGTACCATTCCCGCACCCTCAGCTTCGGCGCCAGGCTTTCGCGCCAGCAGCCCTGGGTGCGCCTGGCCGAAGGCGCCGAGGCCAGCCTGGACGGCCTGGCCCTTCTCGAAGGCCAGCAGGTGGCCGACACCCACAGCTTCATGCATCACACCGAACCGAACGCCAGCAGCCACCAGCTGCACAAGTGCATCGTCGACGGGAAGGCCCGCGCGGTCTTCAACGGCCGGGTCCGCGTGGCGCCCCTCGCCCAGGGCACGGACGCCAAGCAGCAGAGCCGCAACCTGCTGCTCTCCGAATCCGCCCGCGTGGACACCAAGCCCCAGCTCGAGATCTACGCCGACGACGTGAAGTGCAGCCACGGCGCCACCGTGGGCGCGCTGGACCCCGAAGAACTGTTCTACCTGCAGAGCCGCGGCCTCAATGCCGACGACGCGCGCAACCTGCTCACCTACGGTTTCGCCGCAGACGTGCTCACCCACGTGCCCGTGGCCAGCCTGCGGCGGGCCCTGCGCCAGCTCGTCATGGCCCGCACCCAGGCCGGCTCGCTGGGGGATCTGTCATGAGCACCCTGATCCAACCCCTCGATGTCGTCGCCATCCGCAAGGACTTCCCCCTGCTGTCGCGCGTGCTGCACGGCAAGCCCGTGATCTACCTCGACAGCGCAGTGAGCGGACAGATGCCCGTCCAGGTCATCGAGCGCATGGCCCACTACGAGCGCGAAGAGCACACCAACGTCCATCGCGGCGTGAGCACCCTCAGCCAGGAGGCCACGGACCACTACGAGGCCGCCCGCGAAAAGGTGCGCAAGTTCATCGGCGCCGGATCGGTCAAGGAGATCGTCTGGACCCGCGGCACCACCGAAGCCATCAACCTCGTGGCCCAGACCTTCGGCCGCATGGTGGTGAAGGAGGGCGACGAGATCCTGCTCTCGGCCATGGAGCACCACGCCAACATCGTGCCCTGGCAGATGCTGGCCCAGGAGAAGGGCGCCACCATCAAGGTCATCCCCATGACCGATGCGGGCGAGCTCATCCTGGAATCCCTGGACGAGCTCATCACCGAGCGCACGAAACTCGTCGGCGTGGTGCACGTCAGCAACGTGCTGGGCACCGTGAACCCCGTGAAGGAGATCATCGCCAGGGCCCACGCCAAGGGCGTGCCCGTGCTGGTGGACGGCGCCCAGGCCGTGCCCCACCTGCAGGTGGACGTGAAGGATCTGGACGCGGACTTCTACGCCTTCAGCGGCCACAAGCTCTCGGGCCCCACGGGCATCGGCGTGCTCTACGGCAAGTTGGCCCACCTCGAGGCCATGCCTCCCTGGCACGGCGGCGGTAACATGATCCGCTCCGTCAGCTGGGAGAAGACCACGTACATGGCCGCCCCCGGCAAGTTCGAGGCGGGCACGCCGCCCATCGCCGCCGCCATCGGCCTCGGCGTGGCCATCGACTACCTCACGGGCCTGGGCCTCGACCGCATTGCCGCCTACGAGCATGAGCTGTTGGTCTACGCGACGGAACGGCTCTCGGCCATTCCGGGCCTGCGCATCCTCGGCCAGGCCAAGGAGAAGGCCAGCGTCATCTCCTTCGTCGTCGAGGGCATCCACCCCCACGACATGGGCAGCCTGCTGGATGGCGAAGGCGTCGTCGTCCGCGCCGGCCACCACTGCGCCCAGCCCGTCATGACCCGCTTCAACGTCCCCGCCACCACCCGCGCCTCCTTCGCCTACTTCAACACCCGCGAAGACGTGGATGTCCTCGTATCCGCCGTCCAGAAAGCCATCGAGCTGTTCTCATGAGCGACCCCCGCGAGCTGTACCAGCAGGTGATCCTGGAGCACAACAAGAAGCCCCGGAATTTCGGGAAGCTGGAGGCCTGCACGCACCACGCGGAAGGCCACAACCCGCTCTGCGGCGATCAGCTGGACCTGACCCTGGTAATCGAGAACGGCCTGGTGCAGGACATCAAGTTCACGGGCAGCGGCTGCGCCATCGACGTGGCCAGCGCCAGCCTCATGACCGGCGCCGTGAAGGGCAAGCCCGTCGCCGAAGCCGAGGCCATGGCCGAGCAGTTCCGCGGCATGGTGCGCGGCGAGCTGGAGCCCGGCACCCAAACGCCCCTCCTCGGCAAGCTGACCCTCTTCAGCGGCGTCAAGGACCTGCCCAGCCGCGTGAAGTGCGCCGTCCTCCCCTGGGCCACCCTGCATGCCGCGCTCAAGGGCGAGGAAGAAGCGAGCACGGAGTAGACATGCCCAAGATCGCCGAAATCGAATACACGCCCAATCCCAACGCAGTGAAGTTCGTGTTGAAGGAAGCCGTGGCCGTGGGCTTCCCCAAGTCCTTCCCCAATGCGGAAACGGCCGAACACGACGAGCTGGCCAAGGGCCTCTTCGCCGTGGGGCACGTCACCTCCGTGTTCATGCAGGACAAGTTCCTCACGGTCACCAAGACCGACGACAAGGGCTGGCCCGAGATGCTACCCCTGCTGGCCGCGCCCATCCGCGCCGCCGCTGGCGTGGGGGGTGGCACCAGCACCCCCGCGGCCCCGCGGGTGTTCAGCAAGGTGGAAGACGAGAACGATCCCCTGCTGAGAGACATCCGCATGGTGCTGGAAAGCGCCATCCTGCCCGCCCTCGCGGCCGACGGCGGAGGTCTGGAGCTGGTGGGCCGCCACGAGAAGCAGGTCATGATCCGCTATGTCGGCGCCTGCGGCAGCTGCCCCGCCAGCCTCACGGGCACCCTGGTGGCCATCGAGGGCATGCTGCAGAAGGAAGTGGATCCCGAGATCGTGGTGATCTCGGTCTAGGACCGACCTCGGCCTGAAAAAAAGGACGCGCCCAGACGGGCGCGTCCTTTTCGTCGATGGAACCCGGTTCAGAACCGGATGCCGCCGTAGACGCCGATCTGCAGCTTCGGGGCCATGCCCTTCAGAGCCTCCTCGTCGTTGGCCGGGCCGGCATTTCCCACGCTGGTGCTCGCGAGGGGCGCGGCCACTTCGAGGCCCAGGAAGGGCTTCATGAGGGGCGTGGGGAAGGCGAAGCCGATGTTGGCCCGGGCCCAGGGCCGGCCATAGGTCGTGGAGGAGGACAGGTTCTGGAAAGTGCCCTCCAGCTTGTCCCAGCGGTAATCCACACCCACGCTGGCAGATACGCCGGCCTTGAAAATGAAGGCCAGGCCCACGCTGCTGGCCGAATGGTCCAGCTTGGTGATGCCACCGAGCGTGATGCCCATCGCGTTGAACTTGATGTCGGCGGAGGCCTTGGGCTGGTAGGCCGCGTTGATCTGGAAGAGGGCGGGTCCCACATCCACCAGGCTGTACCCCAGCCTCAGGGCGCCCACGGTCTTGCTGTCAGGCTTCACCTCGGTGTGGCCGATGGTGACGTCCTGATAGGAGAACGACTTGTAGGACTGCTGCCCCACGAAGGCGCCGACCTCCCAGGACTGGGCCGCCAGGGGCAGGGCGGCCAGGGAAAGCATTCCCACGAATCTCTTCATAAAAACTCCTTTGTGGATGGTGACATCGAAAATATACGAGAGCCTTCCAGTCCCGTCAATCATTGACGTCCGACCCCTTCCCTACGCAATCCAACAGGCGCAACTCCCTCCGCCACGGGGACGCCCGGGACCTTTCCCTGGTGATTCCCGGATTTCCTGGATAACCTATGCGTTCTGCCGGACTTCGTGTGCCGGGATTCCAGCCCACCGCCAGAGCGCGGGGGCTAACCAAAGAGGTGGACTTCATGTCCAAGTTAGAAGCAATCATCAAGGGGCTCGGCTCCAAGCAGATGGGCCGCATCACCGTGCTCGACGCAGGCTATGTCGAGGACGACAGTGCGGAAGGCCAGGAGTTCATGGCCGCCCTCCAGGGCGAGACCCGTGGCCTGCGCGAGGAAGAGGTCGTGCGCGGCGTCGTCGTGGAAATCCGCGGCAAGGACGTCATCGTCGACATCGGCTACAAGGGGTCGGGCACCGTCAATCTCGACGAGTTCAACAACCCCGACGGCACCCAGGGCGTTCAGGTGGGTGACGTGGTCGAAGTGCTGCTCGAAATGCTGGAGGACGCCAACGGCAACGTGCGCCTCAGCCGCGAGCGCGCCGAGAAGATGAAGATCTGGGACGAGGTCGAGAAGGCCTTCCGTTCCAACATGACCGTGCACGGCACCGTGCTCGAGAAGGTCAAGGGCGGTCTGGCGGTCGATATCGGCATCCGCGCCTTCCTGCCCGGCAGCCAGGTGGATATGAAGCCCGTCCGCAACCTGGATCCCTACCTCGGCAAGTCCTTCGACATGAAGGTCATCAAGGTCAACCGCCGCCGCGGCAACATCGTGCTGTCCCGCAAGCTGTTCCTCGAGACCATCAACGCGAGCCTGAAGGAAGAGACCCTGGCGGGCCTCGAAGAAGGCAAGCTGGTCGAGGGCGCCATCAAGAACATCACCGAGTACGGCGCCTTCGTCGACCTCGGCGGTGTGGACGGCCTGCTGCACATCACCGACATGTCCTGGGGCCGGCTCAACCACCCCAGCGAGATGTTCCAGGTGGGCGACAAGGTCGAAGTGGCCGTGCTCAAGTACGACAAGGACACCGAGCGCGTCTCCTTGGGCTACAAGCAGAAGTTCCCGGATCCCTGGCTCTCCGTCGAGGAGCGCTACCCCATCCAGGCTTCGGTCAAGGGCAAGGTCGTCTCGATCACTGACTACGGAGCATTCGTCGAACTCGAGCCCGGCATCGAAGGCCTCGTGCACGTCTCCGAGATGAGCTGGACCAAGAAGGTCAAGTCCGCCAAGGGCATGGTCAACCTGGGCGACCAGGTCGAGGCCCTCATCCTGCAGGTGGACAGCGAGAACCGTCGCATCAGCCTCGGCATGAAGCAGATCACCCCGAACCCCTGGATGGCCATCGCCGAGAAGTACCAGCCCGGCATGATCGTCACGGGCACCGTGCGCAACATCACGGAGTTCGGCGCCTTCATCGAACTCGAAGAGGGCATCGACGGCCTGATCCACGTGTCCGACTTCAGCTGGACCAAGAAGATCAAGCACCCCGGCGAGATCGTGAAGAAGGGCGACAGCGTCACCGCCAAGGTCCTCAACCTGGACCCCCTGGCCCAGCGCATGAGCCTCGGCGTGAAGCAGATGGAACCCAACGTCTGGGAGATCTTCTTCGAGAACCACAACGTGGGCACCGTCATCACCGGCAAGATCGCCCGCCTGACCGATTTCGGCGCCTTCGTCGACCTCGGCGACGGCATCGAGGGCCTGGTGCACGTCTCCGAACTGAGCCGCAAGCGGGTGGAGGACATCCAGAAGGAGTTCGTCGCCGGCCAGGAGCTCACCATGAAGATCGTGAAGCTCGATCCCACCGAGCGCCGCATCGGCCTCTCCGTCAAGCAGCTGGAGCAGGACATGGAGCGGGGCGACCTGGAAGCCGCCAAGGCCCGCCAGCCCGAGTTCAAAAAGGCGACGCTGGCCGATGCCTTCAACAAGGCCGAACGGGAGTAGTCCCCCCCTTTCGACCACAGACGAGGCCCCCGCAAGGGGGCTTCGTTTTGTACGGGTTCCGGGGGCCGGACGCCCCGATCCACCCCCCGGCGCCCCGCAAGCGGCTGTCGGATCGAGGTTTTCCCGCGCCCAAAGCCGACCAGATGGGGGAAATCCTGTTGATGGTCACACCGCGCGGGGGCTAAACTCAGGACCAATCGAATGCTGTACAAACCCGCAAAGGAAGCTCCATGAGCGAACTTACCCGGAAGGAAGTGGTCTTCATCCTCAACTCGGGGAAGAACTTCCACCGTACGGACCTGAGCGGCCTCGACCTTCGAGGATTCGACTTCAGCGGGGCCAACCTGTCTGAAGCCAATCTGGCGGGGGCCGTGCTCAACCAGACCCTGCTGCGAGGCGCCAACCTCGCGGGCGCGGACCTGCGCCTGGCCAACTTCGACGAAGCCAGCCTGGAAGGTGCCAACCTCAGCCGCGCGCGGCTGGCGGGCGCCAACTTCTCCGCCGCGAACCTCTCGAACGCCGACCTCACCTTCTTCGACATCCAGCAGTACGAGCCGGCCACGGTGCCCAATCTCAGCGGCGCCAACCTCGCCGGCGCCAAGCTCAACGGCGTGACGCTCACGGGCCTCGACCTCAGCGGCAAGGATCTGCGGGGCTCCGACCTCAGTGGCGCAGACCTCCGGCAGACCGTGCTGGAGGACGCCAACCTCGAAGGCGCGAACCTCGGCCAGGCCAACCTCGTGGGCGCCAACCTCGCCAAGGCGAACCTCTCCGGAGCCAGCCTGCAGGGCGCGACCCTGGGCGGCGCCAACCTCAACCTCGCGAACCTGGGCGGCAGCAACCTCGCGGATGCCGACCTGCACTGGGCCAGCCTCACCGAAGCCAACCTGGAGGGCGCGAACCTCAGCCGGGCCAACCTGAAGGGCACGAACCTCAGCGGTGCCAACCTGGCCGGCGCCGACCTGCGCCACCTCGACATCCTGAAGTACGAAAAGGACGACGTGCCCAAGCTCAAGGGCGCGAACCTCAGCGGCGCCAACCTGCACGGCACCAACCTGCGCTCCATGGACCTGGGTCGCACCAACCTCAGCGGCGCCGATCTCGCCGAGGCCGTCCTGCGGCAGGCCGTCTTCGAAGGCGCGGACCTGCGCGAGGCCAACCTCCATGCCGCCGATCTCAGCGGCTGCAACCTCAGCGGCGCGGTGCTGGCCGGGGCCAACCTGGGCGCGGCCCAGTTGACCGGGGCCGTGCTGGGCAACACGGATCTGCGCGGCGCGGATCTGACCGGGGCCGACCTCAGCGACATCAACCTGGGCGGCGCGAACCTCAGCAGCGCGAACCTCACGGGCGCCAGCCTGACGGGCGCGCAGTTGGACGGCGCCGTGCTCGCGGGCACCCTGCTGGTGGGCGCGAACCTCAGCAAGGTCGACCTGTCCCGCAAGAACATGAAGGGCGCGGACCTCTCCAAGGCCGACCTCACCGAAACCAACCTGGACGGCGCCAACCTCGCCGGGGCCATGTTCTCCGAAGCCAAGCTCAGCGAAACGCACCTGGGCGGCGCCAACCTGCGCGGTGCCAAGCTCAGCGGCGACGACCTGCGCACGGCCAACCTCTGCGGCGCGGACCTCTCGGGCGCCGATCTCTCCGGGTCCAACCTCGAAGGCAGCATCCTCAGCGCGAACCTGCACGACGCCAACCTCTTCGCCGCCAACCTGCGGGGCGCCACCCTCGATCGCGCCGTGCTCACGGGCGCGAACCTGTCGGGCGTCGACCTCAGCGGCTTCAGCCTCGAAGGCATGGACCTTAACCACGCCGTGCTCAACGCCGCGAACCTCAACGGCGCCAAGCTCAAGGGCGCCATCCTGCGCGGGGCCCAGGGCCTCGGCGCCGATTTCAGCGGCACCGACCTGGCCAGCGCCGACCTGCGCAATTCGGATTTCAGCGGCAGCAACTTCTTCGCCTGCAACTTCGAAGGCGCGAACCTGCGCGAGGCCAACCTGGCCTCCCTGCCCACCGAATCCCGCGGCGAGTACCGCACGAACCTCAGCAACGCGAACCTGAGCCGCGCGAACCTGAGTGGCGCGAACCTCTACCAGGCCAACCTGAACGAGGCCAACCTCGTGAACGCCGACCTCACGGGCGCCAGCCTCGTGTGGGCCGACCTGCGCGGCGTGGACCTGCGCCAGACCTCCCTCAAGGACACGGACCTGCGCCAGGCCAACCTGGACGGCGCCAACCTCTGCGGGGCGGACCTCCGCGAGACCATCCTCCAGGACGCCTACCTGGACGGCGCGAACCTTTCGGGCGCCAACCTCTCGGGCGTGAACCTCTCGGGCGCCGATCTGCGCCACACCAACCTCATCGACGCCAGCCTCGACGGCGCTGACCTCAGCGCCGCCAACCTCAACGGCGCGAACATGGTCTGGGCCAACCTCAGCGGCGCGAACCTCGGCAAGGCGAACCTCTCCCGGGCCAAGCTCAGCGGCGCCAACCTCGGTGGCGCGGATCTGCGCGAAGCCAACCTGGACGACGCCAACCTGGACGCCACCAACCTCACCGGCGCGAAGCGCTAGGGATCGGATTCCGTCCAGCCCGATGAAACGCCCCGCAGACGCGGGGCGTTTCTCTTATCGGAAGCGATCGAGGGAACGGGGTGCGGGGAGGATCTCCGGCGCCGAACCATGGGTGCCCGAACCCACGGCCGCCCCGGGGCCGAAGCGGTCCGGCACACGCTCGTCGCGGCGCGGCACCAGCGGTACCGGCTCCACCACCTTGGGGCGGGGCGGCAGTTGGCAGGTGCCCTGGATGACGCCGCCCTCATCGACCACGAGGGAACCCATCTCCACCTCGCCCTCGACCCATCCGGTCTTCAGGATTTCGAGGCAGCCGGCCACCTTGATGATGCCCTCCACGCGGCCGTTCACCGTGAGGTGCTTGGCCTGGATGGTGCCCTTGACGAGGCCCGTGGGCGCCACCACCACCTGGCCTTCGCTGAGGATGCTGCCCTCCACCTCGCCTTCCACCCGGAGGCCGTTGGGGCCCGCGTGGATATCGCCCTGCCAGCGGGTGCCCTCCCCCAGCAGCGTGAAGATCAGATCCGCCGCGGAGCGAGTGGGGCCAGCTTTCTTGCCGAATTGGAACATGGAGCACCCGGACCTGGAACCGACTTCGATGCGCTGAGGCGGCACCGGACCGGCAGAAAACCGGCCTCCCCCCTCTTCGGCCGTATGGGTTCCAGAACTTGAGAATAATCCTGTTGTCTATGGGCGGCATGGAAGGATCCGCGCCCGAGATGCCATACTCCCCATCGATGCCCGATGGCTCCCCGCGGATCCCCATGCGCTTTCTCCACACTTCTGACTGGCACCTGGGCAAGACCCTCTGCAACGCGAGCCTGCTGGAAGATCAAGCCCACGCCCTGGATCAGGTCGTCGCCATGGTGCGCGAGACCCGGGCCGAGGCCCTCGTCGTCGCGGGCGACCTCTACGACCGGGCCGTGCCCCCCAAGGAGGCCGTAGCCCTGCTGGACGACACGCTGGACCGCCTCGTGCGGGGCTGCGGCGTGCCCGTGCTCATCATCGCGGGCAACCACGACAGCCCCGAGCGGCTGGGCTTCGCATCAAGCTTTCTGGGCGCCCAGGGCCTGCACCTGGCCGGGCCCCTGGATGCAGATCCCGAGCCCGTCCTCATCGGCGGCACCGCCTTCCACCTGCTGCCCTACGCCGATCCCGCCATGGCCCGCTACGCCCTCGCCGACGGCGAGCTGCGCACCCATCAGGATGTGCTGGCTTCCCAGCTGGAGCGGGCCCGCCGCCGCCATCCCGCCGGATACAGGTTCGTGGCCGTGGCCCACGCCTTCGTCGCGGGCGGCGCGGTCTCCGATTCGGAGCTGGGCCTCTCCGTGGGCGGCACGGGCGAAGTGGATCCCGCTCTCTTCGCGCCCTGCGACTACGCGGCCCTGGGCCACCTTCACCGGCCCCAGGAGGCCGGCCAGCCCCATGCGCGCTACGCCGGCAGCTTGCTCAAGTACAGCGCCTCCGAGGCCGGCCACGTGAAGGCCCTCACCCTCGTCGAGCTGCCCGAGCAGGGCCCGGCCCGCACGGAACCCCTGCCCATCAGCCCCCGCCGCGACCTGCGCCGCCTGCGGGGCAACTTCGAGGATCTGATGAAGGGCCCCCACGGGCCTTCGGAGGACTACCTCTTCCTCGACCTGCTGGATGACGGCCCCGTGCTCGATGCCATGGCCCGCCTGCGCCAGATCTACCCCAACATCCTCGGCATCCAGCCCGCGCCCGTGACCCTGCCCGCCGACGAGGTCGAGGTGATCCGCACGCGGGATCTGGATCCCGGCGAGCTGTTCCGGTCCTTCTTCCACGAGGTCCAGGGCCGGCCCATGGACGCCGAGGAATCCGCCATCTTCCTCGAGGTCGCGCGGCGCGTCCTCGAAGCGGAGGCCCAAAACGCTGAGGTTCGGCCGTGAGGCCCCTTCACCTCACCCTCGAGGCCTTCGGCCCCTACGCGGCCCACCAGGAGCTGGACTTCGCCGATCTGAAGGACCAGGCCTTCTTCCTCATCCACGGGCCCACGGGCGCCGGCAAGACGAGCATCCTCGACGGCATCAGCTACGCCCTCTACGGCGAGACCAGCGGCGGCCAGCGCGAGACGCGGGATCTGCGCAGCCACTTCGCGGCCGCCGATACGCCCACCCAGGTGATCTTCGACTTCGCCATGGGCGAGCGCCGCTACCGCGTGGCCCGGTCCCCTGAACAGCAGGTGCCCAAACAGCGGGGCGAGGGCACCAAGCGGCAGGCCTACACGGCGAACCTGTGGGAGCTGAAGGACGGCCAGGAGATCCCCCTCGCCACCGAGAAGCCCACCCAGGTCGATCCCAAGGTGGCCGAGCTCCTGGGCTTCAAGGCCGATCAGTTCCGCCAGGTCGTGCTGCTGCCCCAGGGCCGCTTCCAGGAATTCATGCTGGCCGGTTCCGCCGAACGCCAGGCCATCCTCCAGACCCTCTTCCAGACCGCCCGCTACGCGCGGCTCGCCACCACCCTGACGGACGAAGAGAAGGCGCTGAAGGAGGCCATGCGCGGCACCCAGGCCGATATCAAGAGCCGCCTCGCCCAGGCCGGCGTGCCCAGCGCCGAGGCCTTGCCCGGCCTCCTGCAGCAGGCCGCGGAACAGGCCGACACCCTGCTGCGCGATCAGACGCAGGCGGGCCAGGATCTTGATCGCGCGTCCGCCGCCTGGCTGGAGGGTTCCCGCGCCGCGGAGCGGTTGGCGGAGCAGGCCGCGGCCCGGCGGGATCTCGAAAACCTCCAGTCCCAGTCGCGCCGCATCGGGGCCCAGCGCACCGAACTGGACCGCGCCAAGCGCTGCGTGTCCGTCCTTCCCGCCGCCGAACGCCTGGAGGCGGTCCTGGAGCGCGTCCGCCAGCAGGAGGCCGAAGAGGCCCGGCTCGACGCCGTCGCGCGCCTGGCCGGAGACGCCCTCGTGCAGGCCGAGGCCGCCGTGGCCGACGCCGAATCCCACGGGGTGCGCCGCGATGAGCTGCGCCGCGCCATCGCGCGGCTGCGTGATCTGGAGCCCAAGCTCGAAGCCCTGGAGACCGCCCGCCGCGAGGCCCGCGAAGCCGCCCTCGGACGGGGCCGCTTCGGCGAGCTGGCCGAGGAACAGAAGCGGCGCCTCGAGACCGCCAAGCAGGAGCTGATCCGCGCCCGCGGCGCCCAGCAGGAGGCCCGCACCGAATCGGCCCTGGAGGCCGGTCGCGAAGGCATGCTCTACCTCGTGCGCAAGCGCCGCACCCAGCGCGAGGATCTGGAGCGTTCCCTCGAAGAGCTGGCCCGGGCCCAAGCGGCGCTCGAAACCGTGCAGGAGGCCCAGCTGGAGGCTCAGAAGGCCGTGCAGGCCGCGCGCGAGCGGGCCCGCGCCATCCAGGAGCGCCGCCTCGCCGCGCACGCCGCGCGCCTGGCAAAGAACCTCCAGCCCGGCGAAGCCTGCCCCGTCTGCGGCAGCGACGTGCATCCCCATCCGGCCCAGCCCTCCTTCGACCTGCCGGACGAACAGGACGTGCGCCTGGCCATCGAGCTTCAGGAGGACGCCGAAACCGTGCTGGCGCGGGCCCAGGACGCCACCGCCTCGCGCAACACCGCGCTGGAGGTCGCCCGCAGTCGCCGCCAGGATCTCATCGAGGCCCTGGGCGAGCACGCCGACGTGAGCCTGGAGACCCTTGTCATCCTGGAATCGCGCCACCGCGACGAGCTGGACCGCAGCCGCGCCGCCACCGCCAACCTCGCCTCCGTCGAGCGCCTGATGCAGCTCGCCGAAGAGGCGCGCAACCAGTGGGAATCCAAGCTGTCGGAAACCCACCAGCGCCTGCACGACCTGATGGTGCAGGAGGCCGGCGCCAAGGCCCGCATGCAGATGCTCGAAGAGGACCTGCTGCAGGAGCTCCGCGTGCCCGGCGCCCTCTCCACCCAGCGCCGCGAGGCCGAGGCCGAGCTCGAAGCCTCCGAGGCCGAACTGGCCGCGGCCCGCGCCAACCGCGAACCCGCGCGGCTTGCGGCCATGGGCGCCCAGGCCACCCTCAAGGCCCACCAGAAGCAGCTCGAGACCCTGCGCATGGAATCCTGGGGTCTCAGCGAAGCCTTCGACGAGGCCCTCGCCGCAGCGCACTTCCACGACCGCGCGGATTTCGACCGGGCCCGGCGCCGCCCCGAGGAGATCCAGGCCCTTTCCGATGAGGTCGAACGGTACGCGGCCGACCTGGCCGCCGCCCAGCAGCGCGTCGCCCAGGCCGATCAGCAGGCCGAGGGCCTGAGCGCCCCGGATCTGGCGGCCCTCCAGGCCGAGCGCGAAGCGGCCCAGGCGCGCTTCGCCCAGGCCGCCGAAGCCCTGGGTCGGGCCCAATCCGAGCGCCTGGCCCTCGACCGACTCGAAGGCGACCTGCGCGCCCTGGCCGAAACCTCGGGCCTACAGGACCGCCGCTACCGGGCCGTGGCCAACCTCGCGAGCGTGGCCCGGGGCGACGACGGCGACCGCATCTCCTTCGAGCGCCACGTGCAGGGTGCCATCCTCGACGAGGTGCTGGTATCGGCCTCCGAGCGGCTGCGCCGCATGAGCAAGCAACGCTACGCCCTGCGGCGGGCCACCCTCAGCACCGACCAGCGTAAGGCCGGCGGATTGCAGCTGGAGATCACCGACACGCACACGGGACGGGCCCGGGCCGTGAGTTCGCTGTCGGGCGGTGAGGGCTTCCAGGCCAGCCTGGCGCTGGCCCTGGGCCTCTCGGACGTGGTGCAGCGCCACGCGGGCGGCATCCGCCTCGACACCGTCTTCATCGACGAGGGCTTCGGCAGCCTCGATCCCGAGGCGCTGGACCTGGCCCTGCGCACCCTCGAAGATCTCAATCAGGGCGGCCGTCTCGTGGGTCTCATCAGCCACCTCGAAGAGGTGAAGGCGCGCATCTCCGCCCGCCTCGAAGTCACGCCGGGCCCCGGCGGCAGCCACGCGCGCTTCCGCGTCAGCTAGTCTCCTGTCCCGACGCGCATACATCGCATGGCGTGGTAAGATCCCTGCACGCCCCGGAGTTGCCATGCTGCGTCCCCTTGCGCCCTTCCTCAGCCTCGCGCTGCTGGCCCAGCCCGCCCCCTACCAGAAGGCGCCCAGGGCCATCCAGGAGGTGCTGGACGCGCCGGGCACGCCCTCGCTCCTCGCGAGTCCCAGGGGCGACCGCTTCCTCCTGGCGGAATTCGAGCGCCACCCCTCCATCGCCGAGCTCGCCCAGCCCATGGCGCGGCTGGCGGGGCTCCGCTTCAATCCCCTCAACCGCGGTCCCCACACGCCGCCCCGGCTGAAGTCGCTGGCCATCCAGGGCCTGGAGGGCGCCGCGAAGCCCATCGCCCTGCCTTCCGGCCTCAGCCTGGGGCAGCCCCGCTGGTCACCGGACGGCGCCCGCTTCGTGTGCATCGGGGCCACGGCCGGGGCGAACGAGCTGTGGGTGGGCGACGCGGCCACGGGGAAGTTGCGCCAAATCGCGGGCCTCAAGTTGAACGCTATCCTCGGCAGCCCCATGGCCTGGATGCCCGACGGCCGCCTGCTCTGCAAGGGCGTGCCGCAGCAGCAGGGCCCCGCGCCCCAGGCGCCGGCCGTGCCCGTGGGGCCCCGCATCCAGGAGAACGTGGGCAAGGCCGCACCCGTCCCCACCCATCAGGACCTGCTGCAGAACGCCTATGACGAGGCGCGCTTCGAATTCCTCGGGCAAACCCAGCTGGTCCTCGTGGATCTCGGCAGCGGCCAGGTGAATCCCGTGGGCAAGCCGGGCCTCTACGCCAGCGCCGAGCCCTCGCCCGATGGCCGCTTCCTGCTGGTGGCGCGGCTCCAGCGGCCCTTCTCCTACCTGGTGCCCGCCGCGCAGTTCCCCGTGCGCGAGGAGGTCTGGGACCGCTCCGGCGCCCTCGTCCACCTCGCCGCTGACCTGCCCCTGGCCGAGGAGATCCCCATCGAAGGCGTGCGCACGGGCCCGCGCCGCCTGCACTGGCGCCCCACCGAGCCTGCGACCCTGGCCTGGGTGGAGGCCATGGATGGCGGCAATCCCAAGGTGAAAGCGGCCTTCCGCGACCGCATCCTCATGCAGGCCGCGCCCTTCAAGGCCGCGCCCGTCGAACTGCTGCAGCTCCATTCGCGGTTCGCGAACCTGGAATGGGCCGAGCGCGGCGACCTCGCCGTGATCCGCGAGTACGACCAGGACCGCCGCTGGCTGCGCACCTGGCTGCTGGACCCGGCCAAACCTTTTCAGGCACGGCTCGCCTTCGACCTCAGCAGCAACGATCGCTACCACGATGCCGGCGCCTTCCAGACGCGGCTGCTTCCCAATGGCCACGTGGCCCTGCGCCAGTCGGCCCTGCACCAATCAGAGGGCGCACTCTTCCTCGCCGGCAATGGCGCCTCGCCCGAGGGCGACCGCCCCTTCCTCGACCGCTTCGATCCCGCCACCCTGAAGACCGAACGCCGCTTTCAGTCCGCCAAGGACGCCTACGAATCCCTCGTCGCCCTGCTGCCCGATGGCCGCTTCATCACGCGCCGTGAAAGTCCCGCGGAGGCGCCGAACTACCTGCTGCATGGCGCTGAGACCAAGGTCGAGACAGGGGTTGAGACAGGGGCCGAGACCAGGGCTCTGACGGCCTTCCAGGATCCCCTGCCCCAGCTGCGGAAGATCCAGAAGAAGCTCGTGAAGTACACCCGGCCCGATGGTGTCGCGCTGAGTTTCACGATGTACCTTCCGCCCGACTACAAGGCCGGTGAGCGCCGCCCCGCCGTCGTCTGGGCCTACCCCCTGGAATTCACGGATGCCAGCACCGCGGGCCAGGTGACGGGTTCCACGAACCGCTTCACCACCATCGGCGGCATGTCCCACCTGTTCTTCCTGCTGTCGGGCTACGTGGTGCTGGACAACGCCACCATGCCCGTGGTCGGCGATCCCAAGACCGTGAACGACACCTTCCTGGATCAGATCGTGGCCAGCGCCAAAGCCGCCATCGACAAGGCCGACGAGTTGGGCGTCATCGATCCCAAGCGCGTGGGGGTGGGCGGCCACAGCTACGGCGCCTTCATGACCGCCAACCTGCTGGCCCACTCCACCCTCTTCAAGGCGGGTATCGCGCGTAGCGGCGCCTACAACCGCACGCTCACGCCCTTCGGCTTCCAGAGCGAGCGGCGCACCCTGTGGGAGGCGCCGGACATGTACCTCAAGGTCTCGCCCTTCATGTCCGCCAATCATTTCAACGCACCCATCCTCCTCATCCACGGCGAGGCCGACAACAATTCAGGTACCTTCCCCATCCAGAGCGAGCGCCTCTACGCCGCCCTCAAAGGCAACGGCCAGGCCGTCCGCTACGTCACCCTCCCGCTGGAAAGCCACGGCTACACGGCCCGCGAATCCATCGAACACACGCTGTGGGAAATGATCCACTGGTTCGACCAGCACCTGAAGTAGCTCCATGTCCCCCGGGGATGGGTTCCCGGGCATGGGTGCCCGCCCTAGAGTCTGTCATCCTTGAGGCCATGTCCCGCTCGGCCACCATCCACGGATCCACCCCGCAGACGCCGCGGGAGGAATGGGCCAACAGCCTCACGCACGGGTTGGGCACGGCCCTGGCCATCGCGGGCCTGGTGCTGATGGTGGTCTTCGCCGCCCAGCGCGGCACGGCCCGGGACGTGGTGGGCGCGGCGATCTTCGGATCGACGCTGATCCTGCTCTACCTCATGTCGACGCTGTACCACGCCTTCCGCGGGCCGAAGGTGAAGCTGGTCTTCAAGGTCTTCGACCACTCCGCCATCTTCCTCCTCATCGCCGGAACCTACACGCCCTTCTGCCTGTCGGCCCTGGGCCGCATCAGCCCTGCCTGGGGCTGGACCGTCTTCGGCATCGTGTGGGGACTGGCCGTTTTCGGCATCACCTTCAAGGCGGTCTTCTACGGCCGTATCGCCAAGTCGGCCCTCCGCCCGGGGCCGGTGGACCACCTGCACTCGCCCCCGGTGAAGCCCGTCGATCCCGCCTTCGTGAGGCGCATGGGTTGGATCTCCACGGGCATCTACCTGGCCATGGGCTGGATCATCGTCATCGCCGCGGCGCCGCTGGGGCGCTCGCTCTCCACCCACGGACTGTACTGGCTCTTCGGCGGCGGCTTCTTCTACAGCGTGGGCGCCGGCGTCTACAGCCTGAAGAAGATCCCCTTCCACCACGCCCTCTGGCACCTCTTCGTGGTGGCCGGCAGCGCCTGCCACGTCTTCGCCGTGCTCTTCCACGTGATCCCGGGGAAGTAGGGCCGTGATCCCCCTCGCCCTCCTGCCGGGCCACGCCCAATGGGGCGGACATCTGGACGAGCTGATCGCGCGGCCCGAGCCCCTCTGGATCTACGGCGCCGCCGGTTCGGGCGTGTCGGTGCTGGCGGCGGAACTCGCGGCGCGGCGGGGTCTGCCCTGCTTCGACGCCGACAGCGCGGAGGCCGGCGCCGCCTGGCTGTCTGAGCATCCCCGGGGCCTGGTGGCCGCGCGCACGGCCCCGCCGCCCGCCCTGCCCTGCCTGGCCCTGCGGCTGCCGGGGCTGGACGAGCACCCCGAGGCCATCCCCGCCCTGCTGGCCGCCCTCGCCGCGGAGGAGGGTCTCGAAGGGTCGCTGCCCACCCTGCTCGGCGCCCTGCCCTGCCCGGGCAACCTGCGGGAGCTGCGGAACCGCCTGCTGCGCTGGAAGCTGCTGGGCCAGCTGCCCGTGGAGGAGGCCGGCGGACCGCCCCGCTTCGAAGCCGAGGATCTGGCCACCAACCTGCACGCCCTCGAGCGCTTCCTGCTCCACCAGGCCCTGCGACGCGCCTACGGCAACCGGGTGGAGGCCGCCCAGCGCCTGGGCGTGAGCCGCCGCCAGCTCTACCTGCTGATCCGCCGCCACGGCGATCCCGTGCGCGGGGAGGCCGCCAGCGGCGACCTGCCCCTGCGGGTGCAGAAGCGCATCCAGAAGCGCCGCTCCGCACAAAACTCCAGTCCCGATCCGGGCACCCGATAACGGGTGAAGTGGTCACGTCGACCACATGGATGCTCAGCTATGGCGACTCCCCTTAGGGTGCTGGTGGTGGACGACGATCCCGGGATGCGGGACGGCATGGCCATGAGCCTCAAGCGATCCGGCTTCTTCGCCGAACAGGCCCGGGGCGGCGAAGAGGCGCTCCGGATGGTCAGGCCCGGCGCCTACGACGCCGTCGTGACGGACCTGCGCATGCCCGGCATGGACGGCCTGCAGCTCACGGCCCGCCTGAAGGCCGTGGACCCCGGCCTGCCCGTCCTGCTCATCACCGCCTTCGGCAGCCTGGAATCCGCCCGGGAAGCGATGCGCCTCGGCGCCTTCGACTTCCTGTCCAAGCCCTTCAGCCCCGAAGAACTCACCACCGCCCTGAACAAGGCGCTGAAATCCGAAACCCACCTCAAGGCCGAGGAGGCCTCCGAAGCTCCGGTGATCCTCACGCAGGATCCGGCCCTGGGCGAAACCCTGGCCCTGGCCCGCCGCGCCGCCGACAGCCGCGCCACCATCCTCATCCAGGCCGAGAGCGGCACGGGCAAAGAACTGCTGGCCAAGCTCATCCATGGCTCCAGCCCCCGCCGCAGCGGCCCCTTCGTCGCCATCAACTGCGCGGCCATCCCCGAGAACCTGCTGGAATCCGAACTGTTCGGCTACGAGAAGGGCGCCTTCACCGGCGCCACCGGCATGAAGCAGGGCCGCTTCGAACAGGCCGACGGCGGCACCCTCGTGCTCGACGAGGTCGGCGAACTGCCCCTGGGCCTGCAGGGCAAGCTGCTCCGCGTGCTTCAGGAGCGCACGGTGGACCGGCTCGGCGGCAACCGCCCCATCCCCGTGGACGTGCGCCTCATCGCCCTCACCAACCGCGACCTCCAGACCGAGGTGAAGGCCGGACGCTTCCGCGAAGATCTCTACTACCGCCTGAACGTCATCCCGCTGGACCTGCCGCCGCTGCGCGACCGGCCCGGCGACCTGAGCCTGCTGGCCTCGCACTTCGCCGAACGCTACGCCCGCGAGAATGACCGCCCCGTGCCCGAGCTCATGCCCAGCTTCTTCGCGGCGCTGGCCCGCCATCCCTGGGCGGGCAACATCCGCGAACTGGAGAACGTCATCCAGCGCTGTGTGGTGCTCAGCCAGGGTCGGCGCCTCAGCCAGCAGGACCTGCGCTGGCTGCTGCCCGCTGAAGCCTTCGAAGGCCTGCCCGAGGACCCGCCGGAAGACCACCAGACCGAAGCCTGGATGCCGCCTTCCGCGCCTGCACCCGCCCGCCGCGAAACCGCTGCGCCCGCCGGTGCCGTGCTGGCCGACCCCCGCAAGCCCCTCGTCGGCGTTCCCATGGGCACCCCCGTCGTGCTGCCCCTGGGCCTCAGCCTGCCCGAACTTGAACGCTTCTGGCTGCTCTCGACCCTCAGCGCCCTCAAGGGCAACCGCACCCACTGTGCCGATCAACTCGACATCGCCTTGCGCACCGTGCGGAACAAGATCAACGAGTACAAGGCCGACGGCTACAGCATCCCCGCCAGCATGCGCGGACGCGACGAGGACTGAGCCCGGTCTTCAATCCTCTAGGTGAAGCGCCCGGGCAAAAGCACCGCCCTGCTCCAGCAGCGACTGCTCCGCCTTCTCGTAACGCCCGGCGAAGGGGACCTCCGGCAGCAGCAGCGCGCTGGCAATGAGGTCCTCCAGGGGCCCCACGTCCGAAGCTGAGCTCAGCGACAGGTTCTCCAGCGCCGCATGGAAGGTCGCGCCGGCGGCGAGGATGCGGGCGTAGATCGCGGCCCGGCGCTCGGGTTCCGGGGGCAGCATGAAGATGCTGAAACAGATGATGCCGTCCAGCCGCGGCAGTTCCGCCAGCAGGTTCTCGAGCACCATGGTGCAGCCCGGCATGGCGTATTCCGTGGCGCTCAGCAGGTAGGTCAGGCCGCGGCGCCGGGCATAGTCCCGCACAACGAGGTTCTGGACCCGCTGCGGCGTCGAGGTGCCGCGCACCGGGCGGCTGGCGATGTAGCCGCGATGGCCCTTACTCACCTCCGAACCCGCCGGGCATGCGGTAGCCCATGCCGATCCGGGTGGCGGGCCGCAGGGTGATGGGATCGAAGAAATCGCCGAGCTGCTTGTCGGAGTAGGGCGTGAAGAGCCCCTTGAAACGCACGTTGAGGGACCAGCGCGTGGTCGGTTCGCGGTTGACGCGATTGCCGTGCATCAGCGTGTGGGTGAAGCAGAGCACCGTGCCGTAGGGCGCCTCGAGGTAGTGCAGGTCGTCGGCCACCGCCTCGGTGAAGGCCTCGGCGGAACCTCCCGCGAAGGCGTGCATGCGGTCCCGCCAGCGCGCGTCGGCCTCGGGCGGGAGGATGAACATGCTCTTGGTCCGGAAGCAGTCCACCAGCGGGATCCAGAGCACCACCTCGAAGGGCGAATCCTCGGACCAGACGTCCGAATGCAGTGGCAGCAGCGAGGATTCGTCCCCCGGGAGCTGGATGGAGAGGCCCAGGCCCCGCTGCATCACCAGCTCGTTGCCCACGAGGGCCTCCAGCAGCGGGCGGCCGCAGGCGAAGTAGGCCTCGCGGAACCAGTCCGTCGCCCGCAGGCCCTCGATGAGGCCGAGGCGCAGCTCGTTGAGGCGACTCCGGTCCAGCCGCGTGTGGATGCCGTCCAGGTAGGCGCCTGGATCTTCACCATGATCACCGCCGGGCGCCTCGCCCAGGGCCGCCGCCGTGCGTTCCACCACGAACTGGCGGATCCGGTCCAGCTGCACGCGATCCGCGGCCGGGGCCAGCACGTGGCCCTGGGTCAGGAAGGTCCGCGCCAGTTCCGCCTCGTCGTTCGTGAAAAACCCCAAGGTCCGCCTCCTCTGTGCCCACTGTGCGACAGCTCCATCATCGACCCGAAGGCCCGGCTCCATGAAGAGTCGATGAAGAATCGCGACCGGGCCCCTAGCGGTTCAACGTCCGGGCCTTACGAGCTCCCCGGCCTTCATCCGCAGCCCCGGAGGCACGGTGGTGGCGGCGGTCTCGTGGCGGTAGAAGATGGCGGTGATCTCGGCGCCCAGCAGGAGGATGGCGCAGCTGTAGTAGAGGAAGGTGAGGCCCGCCACGATGCCCAGCAGGGAGCCGTACATGATGCCCCAGGTCATGGTGTGCCGCAGGTAGACGCCGAAGCCCCACTTCGCCACCCACCAGAGGGCCGTGGAGATTCCCGCGCCGAGGAAGGCGTGGCGGAACTTCACGTGCAGCCGGGGAAGGTGCTGCAGCACCATCGTCATCACCACCAGGCCGATCAGGGGCCCCAGGAAGGGCAGCAGGTCGATCTGCTTGACGGGGAGGAATTTCCGCAGCGCGCCGCCGATCAGGACCGCCAGGAAGAACACCGTCGACAGGAGGCCGACGACGAGGAAGACCACCTGGCGCAGCAGGTGGTTCTTGCGGGTCTGCCGGTGCTTCTTGATGCGCAGACCGAAGACGTGGGCCAGGCTCGTGTCCAGCTGGCTGACGCCCCAATAGCTGCCGAAGAGCAGCACGATCCAGGAAAGGCCCATGCCGCCGATCTTCTGGCTGTTGGCCACCGCGTCGTAGACGAATTCCTTGGGCAGATAGGGCACGATCTCCTGCAGCGTCTTGAGCGTGCCGGGGCCGTAGGCGCGGCTGCCCAGGATGGTGCCCAGCAGCTTGAAGAGCAGCGTGGACAGCGGCACCAGACTCACGATGAGCCAGAAGCTGAGGCCTGCCGCGTAGCTCAGGCAGTCATCCTTCTGGTATTTGCTCAGCACTTCGAAGGTGAAGGAGCCCGCGCGGCCCAGGGGCGGTACGGCCCGGGCGATCTCGTGCCACAGCTCCGCGGCCGTCCTCCGGGCCCGCTCCCAGCCCGCTTCCAGCGTGGCCCACAGGCCCAGGACCTTCTCGACCATCGGCCTTCCTAGAAGCGCACGGGATGACGGGGCAGCAGGTACATCAGCCAGGCCAGGGCCAGCCCGATGCCGATGAGCCCGGCCGCGTGCTTGAGGATCGAGGCCCGCGTCCGCTCGGGCCGCGTGGTCGGATGCAGGAGCCCCAGCACCAGGGCGATGCCCAGACCCATGACGACGAAGTGGAGGACGTGGCTGGAGAGGAAACGCATGAGACCTAGGTTAGCAGGCTGGGGGGTAGCAGGCTGGCGCTCCGGGATTACTGCGCCGTGGCGGGCTTCTCGCGCGGGGGGGCCGGCGCGGCCGGGGACGCGGACTCGGGCCCCAGGGGCTCGGGCATGCGGGTGAGAGCCAGCTGAATGACCTCGTCCATGTGGCTCACGAGGTGGATGCTGAGCTGCTCGCGGACCTCGGCGGGCACCTCTTCCAGATGCCGGGCGTTCTCGCTGGGGATGAGCACGGCCTTGCGGCCCTGGCGGTGCGCGGCCAGCAGTTTTTCCTTGAGCCCGCCGATGGGCAGCACGCGGCCCCTCAAGGTCAATTCGCCGGTCATGGCCATGTCGGCGCGGGCGGGGATGCCCGTCAACACGGAGATCAGGGCCGTGGCCAGGGTGATGCCGGCGCTGGGGCCATCCTTGGGGATGGCGCCCTCGGGCACGTGGACGTGCAGGTCCACCGTGTCGAGGAAGTCCCGCTTCAGGCCCAGGCGCTCGGCCCGGGCGCGCACGTAGCTCAGCGCCAGGTTGGCGCTCTCCTGCATGACCTCGCCGAGCTTGCCCGTGAGCTTGAGGTTGCCCTTGCCCGGCAGCACGGCGGCCTCGATGGTGAGCAGGTCACCGCCCGTGGGCGTCCAGGCCAGGCCGTTCACCAGGCCCGGCGGGGCCGTATCCTCGGCGCGATTCTCCAGGATCTTCTCGGGCCCCAGCAGCTTGGGCACGCGGTCCGCGGTGATGACGGGATCGAAGACCTCGCCCGCCGAATCCAGGAGGTGAGGCTGCAGCGTGTGCCGCGCCAGCTTGCGCAGGATGTTGGCGATCTCGCGCTCCAGCTGGCGCACGCCCGCCTCGCGGGTGTAGGCCTGCACGAGCTTTTCAAGGGCGGCGGGCTCGAAACGCACGCCCATGTCCTTCATTCCGTGGCCCTCGAGGGCCCGCGGAAGCAGGTGCTGCTGGGCGATGGCCAGCTTCTCTTTGGTGGTGTAGCCGCTGAGTTCCAGCACCTCGAGGCGGTCTTCCAGAGGCTCGGGGATCTGGTGGCGCATGTTGGCCGTGGCCAGGAAGAGCACCTGGCTGAGGTCGAAGCCCACGTCCAGGTAGTGGTCCTGGAAACTGGCGTTCTGCTCGGGATCAAGAACTTCCAGCAGGGCGCTGCTGGGATCGCCGCGGAAATCCGAGGCCATCTTGTCGATCTCGTCCAGCAGCATGAGCGGGTTGCGGACCTTGGCCTTCTTCATCAGCGAGATGATGCGGCCCGGCATGGAGCCGATGTAGGTGCGCCGGTGGCCGCGGATCTCGGCCTCGTCCCGCACGCCGCCCAGGGACAGGCGCACGAAGGGGCGGTTGAGGGCCCGGGCGATGCTGCGAGCCAGCGAAGTCTTGCCCACGCCCGGAGGGCCGACGAGGCAGAGGATGGGGCCGCGCAGCGGGGCGCGGTCCTCATTGGGTTCCCCGGCCCCGTCTCTGGCTTTGGGCGGCACGTTCCGCAGCCGCGCCATGACGGCGAGGTGTTCGAGGATGCGGGCCTTGATCTTGTCGAGGCCCGAATGGTCCTCGTCCAGCACCCGCTCGGCCTCCATCAGGTCGAGGCGTTCATCCGCCAGGGCCTGCCAGGGCAGCGCCACGAGCCAGTCGAGGTAGGTGCGGCTCACGGTGGCCTCGGCGCTCTGGGGCGGCATGGCCTCCAGGCGTTCCAGCTCCTCCAGGGCCTTGGCCTTGGCCTCGGCGCTCATGCCCGCGGCCTCGATCTGGTCCTTCAGGCGGGTCGATTCGTCCTTTTCTTCCTTCTTGCCCAGCTCCTGCTGGATGACGCGCATCTTCTCGTTCAGCACGTACTGCTTGTGGTCCTGGTCGAGGCGCTGGCGCGTCTTCTCGTCCAGGGTGCGGTCCACGTCCGAGCGGGCGGCGTCGAGTTCCAGCAGGCGCATGAGCGCCTCGAGGCGGGGCTCGATCTCCAGCTGGTCGAGGATCTCCTGCTTCTGCTTCACCTCCGCGGGCACGAGGCCGGCGACGGTGTCGATGGCCTTGCCGAGAGGCAGTTCGCGGATCTGGTCCAGGCTCAGCAGCCGTGAGGCATCGGAGTTGCGGCCCAGGAAGGCCTCCACCGCCTGGTGGAAGGGTTGGAGCGATTCCCCCGCGGCATGGGAGGGCTCGGGCAGCAGGTAGGCCTCGGCCTGGATGACCTCGCCGCTGTCGTCGTAGCGGCGCAGGTTCACCCGGGCGATGCCCTTCACGCCCACCTTGTAGTAGTCCTTGGGCAGGGCGATGACCGATTCCACCAGGGCCAACGTGCCGATGGCGAAGAGATCATCCTGGCCCGGCGTCTCCACCTTGGCGTCCTTCTGCGTGAGCATCAGGAGGTGGTCCCCCGCCTTGATGGCCAGCTCCAGGGTGCGCACCGAGGCCGAGCGTCCCACGACGAAGGGCACCCTCGCCCCGGGGAACAGCACCATGTCCCGGATGGGAATGGCCGGCAGGGTGAGGGTCTTGGGAACGGCCATAATCAGTTCGCCTTAGGGCAGGTGGCCTCGGTTCAGCCTGCGGCCGAGATGGGGTGCGAGGGCAGGCCCAGCACTTCTTCGACCTTCTGGCGGGTGATGCGGAGCGCCTCGCGGGAGGTCCGCTTGTCCGAGGGCAGCTCGTACATGGGCTCCAGTAGGATCTGCTCCACCAGGCTGCGCAGGCCGCGGGCGCCCAGCTTGCGGGTGAGGGCCTGCTCGGCGATGGCGTCGATGGCGCCGTCCTCGAAGCTCAGGTCCACGTCGTCCATGTCGAAGAGCTTCACGAACTGCTTGGTGATGGCGTTCTTCGGCTGGGTGAGGATGGCGACGAGGGCTTCGCGGTCCAGGGGCGAGAGGCCCGCCACCACGGGCAGGCGGCCCACCAGCTCGGGGATGAGGCCGAACTTGATGATGTCTTCGGGCTCGACGAGGCGCAGCAGGTTCTCCTTGTCCTCCTTGGAGGAGGGCGTGCTGCCGAAACCCACGGCCTTGGCGCGGATGCGCTGCTTGATGATGTCTTCGATGCCCACGAAGGCGCCGCCGCAGATGAACAGGATGTTGCTCGTGTCGAGCTGGATGAACTCCTGGTGCGGATGCTTGCGCCCGCCCTGGGGCGGCACGTTGGCCACGGTGCCTTCCACCAGCTTGAGCAGGGCCTGCTGCACGCCCTCGCCCGACACGTCGCGGGTGATGCTGGGGTTCTCGCTCTTGCGGCCCACCTTGTCGATCTCGTCGATGAAGACGATGCCGCGCTGGGCCCGCTCCACGTCGTAGTTGGCGGCCTGCAGCAGCTTGGTGAGGATGTTCTCCACATCCTCGCCCACGTAGCCGGCTTCGGTCAGCGTGGTGGCGTCGGCCATGGCGAGGGGCACGTCCAGGAAGCGGGCGAGCGTCTGGGCCAGCAGGGTCTTGCCGGTGCCCGTGGGGCCCAGCAGCAGGATGTTGCTCTTGGAGAGCTCGACTTCCGTGGCGCCCAGGGCCTTGCGGGGGGTGAGGATGCGCTTGTAGTGGTTGTAGACGGCCACGCTCAGGCGCTTCTTGGCGGATTCCTGGCCGATGACGTAGTCATCCAGGAAGGCCTTGATCTCCTTGGGCCGGCTGAGTCGGGCCTCGTGCTTGCCCAGGGGCTTGCCCTGGCGGCTCATGCGCAGCTGCAGCTGGCCAGCCTCCAGGCATTCGTTGCAGATGAAGGCTTCGGGCCCGGCGAGGAGCTGCTCCACCTCGTGAGGCTCTTTGCCGCAGAAGGAGCACTTTTGCTCGCGCTTGTACTTATTCATCTCCCCTCCTGGGGACGTCTAGGCTACATCGTGAATGGTCTTGAGTTCCAGAATCTCGAAGCGCCGGACTCCCGCGGGGATCAGGACGCGGATTTCGTTGCCCTCCTCCTGGCCCACCAGGGCGCTGCCGATGGGGGAGCTGATGCTGAGATGCTGCGGATGGCCATCCAGTTCCTCCGGGAGCACCAGGGTGTAGGTGAACTCCTCCTCGGAATCCAGGTCCAGGATCGTGACTTTGGAGCCGTAGGCCGCCCGGGTCTTGGGCAGGCGGCTGATGTCCAGGCTGGCCACCTCGGCGATGCGCTTCTCCAGGGTCACCATCTTGTTCTGGAACATGTCGCGCTTGGCCAGGGCCTGTTCATATTCGGCGTTCTCGGACAGGTCGCCCTGCCCGGCGGCGCGGGCGATCTCCTGGGGGATGTCCACCAGGAGGGCCTGCTTGATGTCCTTCAGTTCCTTCTCGAGCTTGGCGAGCACGTGCTTGGGCATGGGGCATTCCGGGAAAGGAGGGTCAAAAAAAGGCGGGCCGTGGGGCCCGGGTCAGTCAGGGGAGGTTGAGAGCCATTCTACTCATTCCTGGGACAGAAGCGACGGGGGAAGGGGGTGGCCTGCGCTGGGGCGGGTCTTGAAGCGGCGGTGCATCCAGAACCACCAGCGGGGATCCTTCCGGATCTGGGCTTCGATGCGGCTGGTCATGATCTGGGTGGCCACCCGGACATCCTCGGCGGCGTCGCCGGTGACGGGCACCTCGAAGGGAGGTTCGAAGCGCACGGTGATGGTGCCGTCGGGGTTGGGCCAGCTGAAGACCGGCAGCACCGGCAGCTTGAAGCGGGTGGCCAGGGTGCCGGCCGTGCCGAAGGTGGAGGCCCACTGCCCCAGGAACTTCACCCACACACCCATGGTGAGGGCGTCCTGGTCCAGCAGGAAGCCCACGCCCCGACCGGCCTTCAGCGATTTCAGGGACTCCCGCACGGCCCCATCCTTGAAGATCACCCGGTTCCCGAACTTCGTGCGGAATCCGTTGGAAATGGGCTCCAGCAGCGGGTTGTCCAGTTCCCGGCCGATGACATCCAGGGTACGTCCGTGGCGGCTCTGGGCCAGGGCGATGGCCTCCCAGTTGCCGTAGTGGCCCGTGAGCTGGATGAAGCCCTTGCCACCCGCCTGGGCGGCGTCGAAGTGCTCCAGCCCTTCCACTTTGATCCAGCGGTCCAGTTCTTCGGGGGTGGCCCGGCGCAGGCGCAGCAGGCCCACGAACAGGGCGCCGAAATGCTTGAAGCAGGCCCGGGAAAGGGCCCGGGTCTGGGCCTCGTCCAGGCCCAGGTCCGCGAAGCGCAGGTTCTCCCGGACGATGCGGCGGTGCCGCGGATCCACCAGGTAGAAGAGCAGGCCCGTCGCCTCGCCCACCGCCTGCACCGTGGCCCAGGGCAGGCGGCCGAGGATGCCCTCCAGCAGGAGGAAGGTCCCGTACTCCAGGCGGTGCCGGAGGGTGGGGGTGGGGTTCGGGGTCATGGGGGCCATAAAAAAAAGCGCCTCGAGGGAACGAGGAGCGAAGAGGCAGCTTAACAGCAACCGGGTTCAGGTTCGCTTGACTATTGTTTTCAATGGTTTAGATGACCAAATAGCCGGATCCATCAGGCTCCGGCCCGGGCCAGGGGCATGGTCATGCAGCGGGGGCCGCCCCGGGCCCGGCTCAGTTCGCTGGCCTCGATCTGGACCAGGTACTTGTTCCCGTCCAGCAGATCCAGGCTTTCGTCGGTCAGCACCTGCTTGGCCGTCACCACGCGGTAGCCCGCCTGGTCCAGGGCCTCGGCGGTGGCCAGGTTGCGGCCGTAGCTGGTGATGACGCCCGGCGCCAGGCAGAAGGCGTTGGCGCCGTCGGTCCACTGCTCCCGCTGCTGCAGGATGGAATCCTTGCCGCCACAGAAGATGGGCTTTAGGTCGATGCCCACGGCCCTGAGCGACTGAAGCAGGCTGGGGTGGGTGCTCATGCGCAGCTCGGGATGGCGCAGATCGATGCTTGTGACGTTCAGCAGTTCGCGGCTGCCCTCCAGGAAGTAGGGCGGATAGACGAGGCACTCGTCCTCGCTGGTGCGCGTGAAGATGGTGTCCAGATGCATGGCGCTGCGCTTCTTGGGCATCAGCACCATGAGCAGGTGGTCGAAGCTGCTTTCATCCTCGGCCCTGTGGGCCCGCAGGCTTTCGGCCAGCAGCTGGATGGCGTCGGCCTGGGTGCGCTCGCTGCAGCCCACGGCCAGCACCTTGTGGCTGAGCACGAGGATGTCGCCACCCTCCATGCTCACGGGGGCCTTGATGTCGCCGCGCACCAGGGGCGTGACCTGATCGAACCACTTGTCGTGGTCCGTGTGGTGCTTCAGGCGCGGGTGGTGGCGGAAGACGTAGCTGAGAATGAGCGGCTCGCGCTCGCGAGCCCAGGTGGCCATGGAGTTCACGCTGTAGCCGTCGCCGATGACCGAGGCCGGATCGCGCATGAAGAGGAGGTTGGGGATGGGACGGACCCGGTAGTCGAACTCCTGCTCCCAGGGCGTATGGCTGGGCATGTCCTCCCAGGGCAGGCCCCCGATGACGCTGCGGGCCGCGTCCGCCGAGCTCATGTCGCGCAGCAGGTTGCAGGTGTCGTCCGGCAGGCCCACGAGCCGGCGCAGATCCTCGATGAAGCCCAGCTTCACGCCCTCGTCGTGCAGGGCCTCGATGAAGAGATCCTGGATATCCAGCACCTCGTCGGCCACCCGCGCCAGCACCTGGCGGAACTGGGCGTGCTCGTGGCGGGCCAGGTCGCCATAGAGGATGTCGTCGAAGAGCAGCTTCTCCATCATCCCGGGCACCATCTGGTCCACCTCGGGGCCGGGGTTGTGCACCACCACCTGCTTGAGGCGGGCCGTTTCGGAAAAGATGGATAGCTGGATGGGCTGCATGCGGATGCCTCGGATCCCAAACCTCGCAGCCTAGCACGTGCCTGCATCCCGGGCCCCGGTGCCGGCCTCGGCATTGACACTCTGGAAATCCGAAACGGAAAAATCCCCCGATCCCGTCAATCAGTTGACCCATGGGTTTGATATAGTCGACCATTTTGGTCAGACAATTTCCTTGAACCCCCTGGTGCCCCGGCGTAGCCTGATTCTTCCTACCGAAACCCACGGGGATCCCCCCCGAAATGGAGGCATCATGGCCGCATTCGTGACCCAGCCCGCACCCGACTTCAAGGCCGACGCCCTGGTCAACGGCGAGTTCAAGCAGGTCTCCCTGTCCGATTACAAGGGCAAGAAGGTCGTTCTCTTCTTCTACCCCCTCGATTTCACCTTCGTCTGCCCCACCGAGATCCTGGCCTTCGCCGACGCGATCAAGGAATTCGAAGCCCGCAACACCCAGGTCATCGGCGTGAGCGTCGATTCCAAGTTCAGCCACCACGCCTGGGTCAACACCCCCCGCAAGGAGGGCGGCATCCAGGGCGTGACCTTCCCCCTGGTCTCCGACCTGAACAAGACCATCGCCCAGGACTACAACGTCCTGCTGCCCGCCGGCATCGCCCTGCGCGGCCTGTTCATCATCAACAAGGAAGGCATCCTCAAGCACATCACCGTGAACCACAACGACCTGGGCCGCAGCGTCGAAGAAGTCCTGCGCCTCCTGGACGCCGTGGACTTCAGCGAAGAGCACGGCGAAGTCTGCCCCGCCAACTGGCACAAGGGCGAAAAGGCCATGAAGCCCAATGCTGCTGGTCTCAAGGCCTACGTCGCCTCCAAGTAAAGTCGACCGAGAACGTGCGAAGCGGGCGCCTGGCGGCGCCCGCTTCGTGTCTACCAAAAGTCCCGGCTACTCTGGATGCCCGCCTCAGAAGGTGCCCTTGAAGCCAGCCGCCGCCCATCCCCTGCCCCCCGCGATCCTGCGCCAGGACCGCGGCTGGTTCTGGCGGGCCTTCGGGAAGGCCTACCTGCGCCTGGCGGGCTGGCGGGTCGAAGGCGCGTTCCCCGAAGCCACCAAGTGCGTGGCTGTCGTGGCGCCCCACACGTCGAACTGGGATTTCCCCCTGGGCGTGGCGCTGGTCTTCGCCGTTGAGCTGCGCGTCTCCTGGCTCGGCAAGCACTCGCTCTTCAAGGCCCCGTTCAAGGGTTTCCTCCGCTGGCTGGGCGGCATCCCCGTGGACCGCCGGGCCAGCCATGGCGTGGTGGAGGCCTGCGTGAAGGCCTTCGAATCCTCTCCCGCGCTCATTCTCGGGCTGGCGCCTGAGGGCACGCGCAAGGGCGTCAGCCGCTGGCGGACGGGCTTCTACCAGATCGCCGTGGGGGCCGGCGTGCCCATCCTCCCCGTGTCCTTCGATTTCGCGGAGCACGTGATCCACCTGATGCCCCCCTTCTCGCCCAGCGGCAACCTGGAGCAGGATCTGCCCTTGATCCAGGCGCTGTTCCGCGAGGTGCGGGGACTGCGGACCCGCCCCCTCGCCTGAGGCCGGACGCGTGACCGCCCCCAAGACCTTCCTCGTCCTCGGCGGCGGCCTCAGCGGCCTGTTGGCGGCCTGGCACCTGCACCGTGCGGGCCTGGAGGTGGAGGTCTGGGAGGCCTCGGCGAGCGTGGGCGGATGGGCCCAGACCCTCGCCTGGCCGGGGCCCGACGGCGAACCCGGAAGCCTGGAACGCGGGCCCCAGGGCCTGCTCGTGGGGCGGGGCGGCGCCCTGGACCGCGTGCTGCGCGAGCTGAACCTCGAGCTGCGTCCCACCGCTCCCAAGGGCCCCCGGTGGCTGGGAAAGGGGGGCCGGCGTCATCCCAGCCCGGCCAGCCTGGGGGGGCTCCTGCAGGCCCCCGGGCTGAGCCTCGCCGCCAAGCTCCGGATGCTGGCGGAACCCTTCATTCCCGCCGGTGGCATGGTGGACGATTCGCTGCACACCTTCTTCGCCCGCCGCCTCGGCGAAGGTTTCGCGCGGGAGCTGCTGCCGGCCCTGGTGGCGGGCGTCTTCGCCGCGCCGCCGGAACGCATCGGTATGGAGGCCCTGCCTCGTCTCCGCAGCCTGGAAGCGCGGGGCGGACTGCTCCTCGGCGGACTACGCGCAGGACTGGGCGCAGGACCGGGCGCAGGACTGAGCGGAAGGCCAGGCGCGGGCCGCGAACGCACGCGCCTGCCCGCGGGCGGCACAGGCGCGCTGGCAGGCGCCCTCGCGAAGGCCCTCGGGTGCGTGCGGAGGAACCACCCGGTGCGGACCCTGGAAGCCCTGCCCGGCGGGCGCTGGCGCATCCGGGGCGAGGATTCCGGTCTCGACGTGGACGCCGTGGTGCTGGCCCTTCCCGCGCGCGTCGCCGCTGACTTGCTGCGGCCCCTGGCGCCCGTCGCGGCGGATCGGCTCGGCGGGATTCCGCACCTGGATCTGCGCGTCTGGCACAGCCGCCATCCGGCCGTCCCCGGCTGCGAGCGGGGCTTCGGGCTGCTCCTCCATCCGCTCGAAGGCCGTGGCCTGCTGGGTGTTGTGGGCCTCGCGGCCGATGATCCCCGCGGCGTGCCCGGCCTGCTGCAGCTGCGCGCCTATCTGGGCGGCGCCTATCCGGTGGAGGCGGAATTGGAGGCCTGGCCCGGCGTCTTCCAGGAGCTCCAACGCTGGCTGCCCGAGCTGGCTCCCCCGGTCCAGACGCGCCTGGAGCAGGCCCCCGGCGCCTTCCCCCTGCTGGAACCGGGCCACGGCGCCCGAGCGGCGCGGCTGCTCCAGGAACTGCCGCCCAACCTGCACTGGCTGGGCGGCGCCCGCTTCGGGCCCGGGGTTCCCGACCTCGCCGAAGGCATCGAGGCCTGGGCGGAGACCCTTAAGCGCTGATCGAGGCGGGCCGGCCTTCAGAAATGCCAGCTCAGACCCGCCTGGATGGAACGCCCTTCCCAGGGCAGGTCCCCGGGCAGGGGCACGGACACGGAGGGGAAGCGCTGGTCGGCGTCGAAGAGGTTGTGGGCCGAGAGGCTGAGATCCAGGGCGGGAACAGGCGTGAAGGTGAGAGCCAGGTCCACGGTCCGATATCCCCGGAGATCGGGGCGGGCATCCCCCGTGCCCCGCAGTCGCGGTCCCACCACGCCCAGGGCCGCATGAAGGTTCAGGCGATCCGAGAAGGCCGCATTGAGGCCGAGGTTGCCGCGCCAGTTGGCCATGCCCACCAGGGTCTCGCCGGTGGCCCCGTTCCGCCCGCTCTGCCCTGAGGCGTTCACGTAGCCGCTCAGCGTGCTGGAGAGTGTGAGGGTCAGTTCGGTCTCGATCCCCTTGACGGTGGTGACCTCGGGGAGGTTCTGATACCGGAGTCCGCCGGGTACGGGCACCAGGTTGAGCAGGTTCGTGATGCGGTTCTCGAAGAACACGACGCGCCAGAGGGCCGCGGAACCCAGGCGACGGCCCACTTCGAATTCCCCAGTCCGGATGGTCTCGGGCTTGACGTCCTCACGGCCCTGGATGAAACCGTTGGCGGCGAAGAGGTAGGACTCCACGAAGGTCGGAGCGCGGAAGGCCTCGCCGTAGAGGAGCTTGACGTGCCAGGCCGGATCCGGCCTCCAGACCGCCGCCAGGCGGGGCGTGATCGAGGTCCCCGCATCGTTGTAGCGGTCCATCCGCAACCCCGTGGTGAGGGCAAAGGCCTGGGCGGGCGCCCACTGGTCCTGCAGGTAGGCCGAGGACAGGGTGCGGACCGGTTCCTTCCGCATGATGGAGGGCGTTGGTACCATCCGATCCAGCCCGAAGCCAGGGACGTTGGCGAAGTTGGTCAGGGCGTAAAGCTTCTGCTCCTCCAGAGAACCACCCAGGATGACCCGGTGGGGCCCGGCCGGGGACCAGGTGGCCTTGACCTCGGCGCCCCGGGTCTGCTGCGTGGCCCGGTTGATCTCGTAGCTCCCCTGGGTGTAGTCGACGGTTCCGCCCTGCCCATCGGGCATCCGGTACCCGTTCGGGGCGTCGTTCCAGCGGTTGTCGGCGATGTAGTGCAAGGCGTAGAGCCGGGGCTCGATCACCCAGTCCTCCGCGGGCCGTAGGGTGTAGCTCAGGGTTCCCTGGGCCTGGCTGGGGTGGGCGTCCGAATGCTCGTTCACGGCGAAATAGGTGCCCAGATAGGGGCCCTTGTGCGCATTGGTGAACACACCGTTGAAGGTGAGGCCCTGGTAGTCCAGCTTGACCTGCGCACTGAGCTGTCTGCGGAAGGCGTGGATGTGGCCCGCCGGAGTGCCCGCCAGGGAGATGCCCCGGTTCAGGGCCGAGAAGTCGGGCGGACCCGCCAAGACTTGGAGGGCATCCTGCGCGACAGAGGGCGCGGGTCCATCGGTATCCAGGTAGTGCAGGTAGGCCGAGATCCGGAACCGCCCGCCGGACCATCCGCTGAGTACGCTGCCCTCGCGGGTGTTGAAGCTGCCGCCACGGGCCGACACGGTGGTGGCCCCACCGGAGTTGGAGGCATCCTTCGTGAGGATGCTGATCACGCCCAGGAAGGCGTTGGTGCCGTAGAGCGCCGAGCCGGGCCCCCGGATGATCTCGATCTGCTGGACGTTGTCCAGGGACATGTCGCCGAAGATGATGGTGCCGCTGCCTTCCAGGTTCTCGTTGACGGGCAGGCCATCCACGAGGATGCGCACCTTCTCGGTGTTGTCCGTGATGACGCCCCGCACCCCGAATTCCGTGTAGCCCAATTGGCTGCGGATGCCCAGCTCGAAGCCCGGCACCGTTCGCAGCACATCCCTCAGGTCCCGGGCCCCCATCCGCCGGAAGTCATCGGCCGTGAACACCGACACGATGGATGGCGCCTCCAGCACCGTGGATTCGGTTCGGGTGGCCACGGACACCTTCACGGAAAGCAGCTCCTCCAGGCTCATCTGGGGCAGGCCGCGCACCTCGTTCAGCTGGGGACCGGCATTCACCTGGGCATCGCCCGCTGCAGAAAAGGACGAAGCCGATAGCGGGCCTCCCAGCAGGAGCCCTGCGGAAAGGGTGCATCGCCTCCATCCATCCCCATGACCCATGGCAGACCTCGGGCGCTTGCCCGCTTCATCGGCCGCCTCGGCGGCCGATGCGAATATTGGACCTGCCCCGAGGCGAAATCTCATCCGAGGGTCTCCCTGACTTTGGCGCGAAGCGTCGCAAGGCTGTAGGGTTTCTGCAGGAAGCCGGACAGGCCCTGGTCCCAGAGTCCCTCGATGCCTTCGCCTGCGCTGAATCCGCTGGTCATGATGACGGGCAGGCCCGGTTCCAGTTCGCGGATGCGCTGGAAACACTCGACTCCGTCCATCTGAGGCATGGTGAGGTCCAGCAGCACCAGCCGGCACTCTCCCGGGTGCTCCAGGACCTGGGAGACACCCTCCAAGCCATTGCTGGCGGTCCGCACCTCGAACCCCATCCGTTTGAGGAAATCCCCGGTGGCCGAAAGGATGCTGGCCTCGTCATCGATCAGGAGCACGGTTCCGGATCCCCGATAGGCATCCTCCTGGACCTTTTCCTCCGCCGCGGCCACCACCTCCTGGGAGGCGGGCAGGAGGACCTTGAACGTCGTGCCCTGTCCCACTTCGCTGTAGACCTTAATGCCCCCGTTATGGCCCTTCACGATGCCGAGAAGGGCCGCCAGGCCCAGGCCCCGGCCCTTGAACTTGGTGGTGAAGAAGGGGTCGAAAATGCGGGCCAGGGTATCTCCGTCCATGCCATGCCCGTTGTCCTCGACCTCCAGCACCACGAAAGGACCCGGCACCATGGCCTGCCCCGCGTAGGTGGCGGCCAGGCTCTCCTCATCCAGGGACTCCGCATAGGTGCGCACCTTGATGTAGCCCCCCTGCTCTTTCAGGGCGTCGCCGGCGTTGATCACCAGGTTCATGATCACCTGCTGGATCTGGGCAGCGTCCGCGACCACCGCAGGAAGGGGATCCGCCGTCTGGACCACCAGTTCCGCTTTCTTGGGGATGGAGATGGAGAGCAGATGGCCCATCTCCTTCACCAGCTGGCCCAGATCGAGGGGCTTCACCTGGAACTGGCCCCGCCCCGAATAGGCGAGCATCTGGCGGATGAGCTCGGAGGCGCGCTGGATCACCCGCTCCGCCTTGCCGAGATAGCTCTCCGCAGAACTCCCTTCAGGCAGATCCATCCGGGCCATGTCCAGGTAGCCCTGGAGAGCCCCCAGCAGGTTGTTGAAGTCATGGGCGATGCCTCCGGTGAGCACGCCCAGGCTTTCGAGTTTCTGCCCCTGGAGCATGGCCGCCTCGGCATGCTTGCGCTCCGTGATGTCCATGACGGTGCCGCGCATCATCAGCTGGCCTTCCCCATCCCGGAGGCAGATGCCCGACGTGTGGACCCAGCCGAGGCTGCCATCCGGGCGGAGGATGCGGTGATCGATCTCGAAGCGGCCAGCCTCCTTCCAGCAGCGAAGGAAGGCGGCCTCCAGCGGAACCAGATCCTCCGGATGGATGAGGGCGCGAAAAGCCTCCTGGTCTGGTATCGGGTGGACACCCGGCTCGAGGCCGAAGATCCGGAAGGTCTCCTCAGACCACTCGGTGTGCTGCAGGCCGGGTTGGATCGCCCAGTTCCCCAGGCGGGCCAGATGCTGAGCTTCCTCCAACCGGGCCTGGCGCTCTCCCAGCCGGTCCAGCATGTCGTTGAAGGCATCCACCAGGGAGCCCACCTCATCCTCGGATTCCCGGGCCACCCGCAGCCCCGGATCTTTGGATTTGGCCATGCGGTGGGCGGCCTCTGTCAGGTGGAGGATGGGCTCTGAGACCAGCTTCCCCATCTTGAAGGCAAGCCCCATGGCCGCCGAGGCGATGAGCAGGGTCGCCAGCAGGGTGGTTCCGGCCACCCAGAGCAGGCGGGTGGTGAGGGCCTTGGTGTCGGCACGCAGGTAGATGGTTCCCAGCCGCTCGCCTGAATGCACGATGGGCGCGGCAAGCCAGATGCGCCCCGACTCGAACTGGAAGGTCCGCCCGTGCAGGTCGGTTGGCAGGCTGACGGGACCGCTGCCCTCCCGGCGATAGGTCCCGAAGGGCTGGCCATTCCGGTCCAGGATGGCCGCCTCGACGATGTCGGTGTTGACCCGGAGGTTGGCGAGCAGCCGGTTCGCTTCGGCGGGTTCCTTGAACTCCAGGGCCGCCGCGCTGCCCTCCCCGATCACCTCGGCCAGCAGCTGCAGCTCGCGCTGAACGGAGGCGCGGAATTCCGACCTGGCGATGGCCACAAAGGAGATGCCCGCCGCCAGGAGGGCCATTCCAGCCGTCAGCATGATCACGAGGATCAGCTTGTGGCGCAGGGAGGTGTGGGTCAGGTGGCTCACGGGATTTAGGGTTGGATGTAGATTTGTTTGGCGAACTTCTGGACCTGGGGGGCGACCCGCAGGCGGGATTGGTCGAGGGCCGACCGGTTGAGCACGAAGCGGAGCCGCCCGCCCTCCTCGCGGAAGAGCTGGATGGCGCCCCCGAAGCCCAGGAAGAAGCTGGTTTCCCCGATGGTGAGAACGTAGCGGGAGGCCAGCCTGTCCTTGAGTTGGGCCATGGACCGTTCCTCTGCCCGCGCGAAGTAGAGGACATGGCAGGCTTGCAGCTCGGAACTGCTTCGGAAGCGACGAACCACCACCTTCCGGCCTTGCAGCGTGAGGCCGGACATCTGTTCCAGGGCCGCGGCGATGGGACTCTCGCCCAGCACCCCGATGACGAAGGCATCTCCTTCCCGGAAAGCCTCCCCGGGCCATTCGGTGAACTTGGCCACCGATAGGAGGAGGGCGGCCCGCGTTTCGTATTCCTCAAAAGCCTGGGGCCGCAGATACGCCTCGGGCGCCCCTGCTGACAGGGCCGGCGTCCAGGGCAGGGCCAGAAGGAGGATGCCTGCAAGGCCCCGTCTCCCCTGTCCAGCCCCCGCTCCCCGACATCTGCTCATCTGGTGGTGCGCCTCCCGATCGAGTTCTGAATCCAGCGTCCTCAAGGAAATAGGGCACTGGCTGCCCCGGCCGGATGGATGACTGTGCGGCCATGGTACCCCTCGGAAGCATCGGTGTCTGCACAGCCCTGTGCCAGGCAGCCGATGCTCCGGATGGCTTCCTATTTCAGCGAGAAGACCACGGCCGGGCCCTTGGCCTTGCCGGTCTGCACCTCGAAGACGCGCTCGGGATCGGCCTTGGCGGTGTTGAGCAGCCAGCCGAGCACGGCCTTCACCCGGCCATCGGCCAACTGGTCGAGGTCGACGGCTTCCACCTTCAGGGTGCCCAGCAGGCGCTGCTCCATTTCCGCGGGTGGTGGCGGCGGCGCGGGCTTGGCGCCCTTCGGCGTCGGGGGCTGGGGGAAGGCTGTTTCAAAGGCCGCGCCGATCCAGCGCTCCCGCTCGGCGGCGGGCACCGGTGATTCCTCCGCCAGCTTGAGGGCCTTCATCCGCGTCTGCCGCAGCAGGGTTTCCAGCGCGGCCTTGCGCAGGGCCGCGCCATCCTGATCGGCATCCACGGCACCCTCGGCCTCCAGCCGCAGTTCCGGCCGCTCCTGCAGCGCCTTGGCGAGGGCCTGCAACTTGGTCGTCGCCGCCGCATCCAGGGCCTTTGAACCCGGCGTGAAGCCCAGGCTGCTGAGGTCGCCGGCATCCGAACCGAAGAGGTTGCCGATCAGCGTGAAGGGCGAGGCGGCGATCTTGCCGAGCAGGCCGAAGATGGCCTTCCACACGAGCTTGCCGTACTTCACGTCGGGATCGTCGAGGCTGCCTTCGATGGGCAGGTCGAAGGCGATGACGCCCCTGCGATCGCGTAGTATTGCCAGCCCCAGCTTCACGGGCAGGCCCGTGGCGTCGGGGCTCTGCACCTTGTCGCCCAGGTAGAACTGGTCGAGCTTCACGGCGTTTTCGGATTTCAGGTTGCGGTGGTCGATGCGCAGGCGGGCGTCCACGTCCAGCTTGCCCTTCTGCACGGTGTAGCCCAGGTACTTGCCCGTGTAGGGCGTGAAGTCCGTGAGATCGGCGCCCTGGATCTTCAGGGCCACGTCCGTATCCAGATCGTTGCGCAGGGGCATGGCGTGGCCCGAGATGGTGATGGGCGCGAGACCGCCCGCCTTGCCCTTGAAGAGCACCTTGGAGGCCACGTCGGGACGGCTGGACAGGCCCAGGTACGAGCCCTCCAGATCGCTGAGCACGAGGGCGGCGTTGGGCTGCAGCGAGCGGTCGATGAAGCTCAGGCGCCCGCCCGAAATCCCCAGCTTCGTGATGCTGATATCGGGCGCCGAGGCCGGCGTGGCGGGCAGGGCCGAGGCCGTCACGGGCGCAGGCTTCGCGCCCTCCTTGGGGGTTGTTTCCAAGCGCAGGGCTCGGGCTACGTTGGTGCTGCCGTCGGGCTGCACGACGAGGCGGCCTTCGATGTCCGTCCAGTCCACGGCTTGGATGGCCAGGGCCAGGGGCGCCGTGTGGACATCCGCGCCCGCGACCTTGAGCTGCTTCCAGCGGAGGAAGGCTTCGCCCAGCTTGGCGTCGCGCACCTCCAGGCCCTGCACGGAGGCCCCGCCCTGATAGGTCAGACCGTCCGATTTGCGGCCTTCAAAAGCGAAGCGCACGCGGCCCTCGGCGCCCACCTGGCCCGAGGCGATCCGCAGGTCCAGGGCCGAATCCAGGTAGGGATCGAAGGGGCTCAGGGCCAGGCCCGCGAGCTTCAATTTCAGATCACCCGCCGTCTTGAGCGGGGCCAGGCTGCCTTCCGCCGATAGCGAACCCTCTCCCACCTTCAGATCCAGGGCCACCGTGCTGGAGGCCGCCGGATCCAGCGACAGCCCGTGCCAGTGCAGGTTCAGATCCTTGACCTCGGTCTTCGCGGGACGGGCCAGGGATTGGTCCTCCCATCCAAGCTGGAAACCCTTCAGCGCCAGCTCGCGAACGAGCATCTGAAGGGGCTTTTCGTCCTCCTTCTTCTCCTTGGGTTTGATCGGTTTGAAGATGCGGGCCAGGTTGAGGCTGCCGTCCTTGGCCTTCTGAAGGCGCACCACGCCGCCTTCCGCGCGGATGGCCCCCAGCTCCACCGAGGGCGCCAGCAGGTCGGCGCGACCCTCCGAGATCTCCAGCAGCGGCAGTTCCACGGCGGACTCGGCGACGCCGCGCTCGCCCACCTTCAGCCCCTTCAGCGTGAAGCCCAGGTCCGACAAGCCGACCTCGCGATGCTCCTTCCCCCAGGCGAAGCGGTACTGGGCGTGCAGGCTGGCGGTGCCGCTGCGGATCTCGCTGGAGACCTGCTCCTGCTCGTAGGGCCGGTACTTGGGCAGGGAGAGGTTCTCGATGAGCAGGCTGCCCTTAGAACTCAAGGGCTGGAGGCTGAGGTCGCCCCTCCAGGCCAGGTGCTCCTTGGCTTCGGTCCAGGCCTCCAGGGAGACGCCGCTGCGGTGGCCCACCTCGGTGCGGATGTGATCCACCTGAAAGGCGATGGGGCCGACGACCGTGTGGAAGGGCGAGGCCGCCGAACGATCCGAGAAGTCGAGGCGCCCTTCGGTCATCTGGAAGCGGCCGACGTCCAGGATCCAGGTGGAGGCCTCCTTGGATTCAGGCTCCTTCGGACCTTCTTCTTCCAGCAGGTCCTGGAAGTTGAGGCGGCCCGATCCATCCAGCGAAGTCTTCACCAGCAGGCCCTCCACCTCGATGCGTGAGAAGGCCAGGGTGTGCCGCAGCAGGCGCCACACGTCGTAATTCACGTAGAGGCGTCGGAGGGTGATCCAGTCGCCGCCGCCCGGCTCCGCCACCCGCAGGCCCTGCAGGGTGGTGCCGAAGGTGAAGGGGTTGAAGCCCAGCTTCGCCACCGTGACGGGGCGCTTTAGGGCCTTGGTCGCCGCCTGCTCGAGGCGGGGGCGGACCAGGGCCGGGATGAGGAAGAACCCCACCAGCAGCCAGAGGGCGTAGATGCCCGTCAGGACAAGGATGAGCCGGCGCCAGCGTCGAAAAAAGGCCGAGAGGACAGGAGGAATTGGCATGGGAAAAGCATAGACGCTTCGAGGCCTGTGATTCAGGCCACATTCCCGTTTTCATCGGCCCATGAAGGGGGCTATCCTCCCTGGGTCGCGGATGGCCAGGACTGCCACCACCGAGCGTGTCGGCCTCCCGCTGGACCGAAAGGCATAGTGTCATGGCGACACGACGAGTGCTGATCCTGGGAGCCGCCGGACGCGACTTCCACAACTTCAATACGGTGTACCGGGACAACCCGGACTACCAGGTGGTGGCCTTCACCGCCACCCAGATTCCCGATATCGCGGGGCGCCGCTACCCGGCCGAACTGGCCGGCAAGCTGTATCCCAACGGCATCCCCATCTTCGATGAATCCGAGCTGACGGAGGTCATCAAGCGCGAGAAGCCCGACGTGGCGGTGTTCTCCTACTCAGACGTGACCCACGAAACGGTCATGCACCTGGCCAGCCAGTGCATCGCCCTGGGCGTGGACTTCGAGCTGCTGGGCGCCGACAAGACGATGATCAAGTCCAAGGTGCCGGTCATCGCCATCACGGCCGTGCGCACGGGCGCGGGCAAGAGCCAGACCACGCGCTACATCAGCAACATCCTGAAGGGCCTGGGCAAGAAGGTGGTGGCCATCCGCCACCCCATGCCCTACGGCGACCTCGCCAAGCAGGCCTGCCAGCGCTTCGCCGACTACAGCGACCTCGACAAGCACAAGTGCACCATCGAGGAGCGCGAGGAGTACGAACCGCACATCGACAACGGCTTCGTCATCTACTCGGGCGTGGACTACGAGCAGATCATCCGCAACGCCGAGAAGGAAGCCGACGTCATCCTCTGGGACGGCGGCAACAACGACCTGCCCTTCTACGCCTGCGACCTGCACATCGTCATCGCCGATCCCCTGCGCCCGGGCCACGAGTCCATCTACCATCCCGGCGAAGCCAACTTCCGCCGCGCCGACGTCATCGTCATCAACAAGTGCGACTCCGCCAAGGAACTCGACATCAAGGGCATCGAGGCCGCCGCCGCGAAACTCAATCCCAAGGCCGTCGTGATCCGCGCCAACAGCCCGGTATCCTGCGCCAAGCCCGAGATGATCAAGGGCAAGAACGTGCTCGTCATCGAGGACGGCCCGACGCTCACCCACGGCTCCATGACCTACGGCGCCGGTGTGGTCGCAGCCAAGAACTGCGGCGCCGCCCGCATCGTCGACCCCCTGCCCTACGCCGTGGCCTCCATCGCCGCCACCTACCGGAAGTACCCCAATGCCCAGGGCATCCTGCCCGCCATGGGCTACGGCGATGCCCAGGTGAAGGATCTGGAGAAGACCATCGACGCCACCCCCTGCGACGTCGTGCTCTCGGCCACGCCCATCGACATCACCCGCGTGCTCAAGGTCAACAAGCCCATGATCCGCGCCACCTACGACCTGGCCGAAGTGAAGCCCGGCCAGTTGAAGGGCGAGGTCGAGAAGGCGCTGAAGGTGCTGGCGCACGTGTGAATCGCGGGGCTGGCCCCACGATTCACACGCGGTAAGGCAAAGAGTCTTCGTGAACGGCCCAGTGAATGGACTGGGCCGTTCGCTTGCCGATGCCTGGAACAGCGGCCAGTTCCGCGCAGGTGGCGGCCATCATGTGTTCAAGGGTCCCGAAATGCTCGATGAGGCGCAGGGCGCGCTTCGATCCAATCCGCGGAAAACTCGTCAGCACCCGTAGTTGGATGGCCCCTTTACCGACGGGCCTGCGCCCTGGACGTTTCGGCGGGGCCGAAGACGTGGCCTGGAGCTGCCGGGCCGTGTACCGGATCAACCGTGCAGTCTCCTCTTCGCCCTGGGATCGCAGCACTGGGATACCGAACACCACCGATAGCGTGAGCATGGCGCCTTGGACGGACTCTCGTTGGATGTGGCGGTGAGTCCACTCCGAAGCCGGACCTTCCAGAATGAGGAAGGCTCGCAATGGAGAATCGGCCAATCGTTTGGCCTGCGCGAAAAGCCTCCCGTCAAACAGGCTCCCCAAAAAGTCCGGCACCCGCTTCCGCTCCAGCACGGCCTTGCCTTCAATCACGTAATCCCCCACCCGGAGCCGTTTCACCGCGAGTGACACGTCCTTCATATCCGCGAACAAGTTCGCAATGCCCGATCCCCGGGCCTCCCGATCGTCCATCCAGATCCGGATTGGATCGTCCACCGACCACCTCGCGCCTTACCCTATCTCAGAATGGGGAAGGGGCCCCATTCTGAGCCCGGAGTCCCCATGGTCCACCTCTTCGAACCCCTCACCCTCCGCGGCCTCAGCCTGCCCAACCGCATCGCCGTCTCGCCCATGTGCCAGTACCAGGCGCAGGCAGGGCTGCCCAATGACTGGCACCTCGTCCACCTGGGGGGCCTGGCCCAGGGCGGAGCGGGGCTCGTGCTGACGGAAGCCGCGGCCGTCCTGCCCGAGGGCCGCATCAGCCCCGAGGATCTGGGCATCTGGAACGACGAGCAGGCCGAAGCCCTGGCGCCCATCGTGCGCTTCATCGCCTCCCAGGGCGCCGTGCCCGGCATTCAACTGGCCCACGCGGGACGCAAGGCCTCGACCCACGCGCCCTGGCGAGGCAGCGGCAGCATTCCCATCTCGGCCGGAGGCTGGACCCCCGTGGCGCCCAGCGCCCTACCCTTCGAGGCCTCCTGGACGATGCCCACGGCCCTGGATGCCGAGGGCCTCGCAGGCATCCGGCAGGCCTTCGTCGATGCCGCGAAACGGGCCCTGCATGCGGGTTTCCGGGTGGTGGAACTGCACGCCGCCCACGGCTACCTGCTGCATCAGTTCCTCTCGCCCCTCTCCAACCATCGCAGCGATGCCTACGGCGGCAGCTTCGAGAACCGCACGCGCCTGCTCCGCGAAATCACGACCGACCTGAGGGCCGCCTGGCCCGCGAACCTGCCGCTCTTCGTGCGCCTTTCGGCCACGGACTGGGTGGAGGGCGGTTGGGATCTCGATCAGTCCGTGGCGCTCTCGAAGGAACTCAAAGCCCTCGGTGTGGACCTCGTCGACTGCTCCTCCGGCGGCCTGTCCCCCCTGGCGAAGATCCCCCTGGGCCCCGGCTACCAGGTGCCCTTCGCCGCCCGCATCCGCGCCGAAGCCGGCCTGCCCACGGGCGCCGTGGGCCTCATCACCGAACCCGACCAGGCCGAGCGCATCCTCGCGGAAGGCTCCGCCGACCTCGTCCTGCTCGCCCGCGAGCTGCTGCGCAACCCGCGCTGGCCCCTGCGCGCGGCCCAGCAACTCGGCGCCGAAGTCCCCTGGCCCGCCTCGTACGCCCGCGCCGCCAAAGGCCCCGTGCCGATCCGATAGGAGCCATCCGGAACAAGGATCAAAGGAATGGAATAAGCAGAGTAAAACGGAGGAGCGGAGGAGAGCTGAGAAACGCCTCGTGGCTCCTGATTTTTCTCCGCTTTCCTCCGCCTCTCCGCTCTCCTCTGCTTCAAAAATTCCTTTCTCGAAATTCCCTGTCTAAATCTGGCGCACCTACAGCGCCCGGAACAGCGTCAGCACGCGCACCTCGCCGGCGCCACCTTCCATCAGGGCCTGGGCGCAGCGCAACAGGGTGGTGCCGGTGGTCCACACGTCGTCCACCAACAGGATGATGCCCCGCGGAAGACAGCCCCGGCGCAGCGCGATGGCCCTGCGGCGCAGGCGCCGCCGTTCGCTTTCGGTCCGTGCGGCCTGACGGCCCGCGAGCCAGCCCTTCGTGAGCGTCGCCTCGAAGGGGCGACCCAGGCGCCCGGCAATCAGGCGACCCGCCTCTCCTCCGAGATCGAAGCCCCGCAGCCACCGCCGGTGGAGCGTGCTGGGCGCGGCGGTCACGGCGTCCACCTCAGCCGCCCAGGCGGGCAGCGGAGCCTTTGCCACGCGGCCCAGCAGGGCCTGGCGCCAGCCGGCCTCGCCCTGCTTGATGCCCGGCAGCAGCAGGGCCCCCAGGGGCGGGCGTCCGCCGTGGTAGTCCCAGAGCGCGTCGCCCAGCTCCCAGGCCGTGGCCTCGGGGCAGGCTTCGTCGCCATGCACCAGGGCGCAGCGCGGGCAGCGGTTGTTTGACAAGGGTCGCAGCCCATCCCAACAGCGGGCGCACAGCCCGGCTTCGGATCCCTCGCCCACCGGGCCAAGGCAGCCCCGGCAGAGGAGCAGGGAACCCCGCGTCCGGGCCGCGGTTCGGGCCAGGTGCGATCGAAGGGAGGCCGGAAGCATGGGCCATCTTATCTGCTAGGATCGCCGGAAGCCCCCCTGGCCCATCCCCTGGAATCCCTTCCGGGACCCATCCCCCGGATCGCATGGAGTTGTGTTCATGTCGAACGATTCAAGCCCGACTTCGCAGATCTTTGCGCGCAAGCCCCTGGCCCTGCTCCTCGAAGAGGCCAAGGGCGAGAACCGCCTGCGCCGCGTCCTCGGACCCGTGCAGCTCACGGCCCTAGGCGTGGGCGCCATCATCGGGGCGGGCATCTTCGTGGCCACGGGCGCGGCGGCCCACAACATTGCGGGCCCCTCGCTGATGCTCTCCTACGTCATCGCCGGCATCACCTGCATCTTCGCCGCGCTCTGCTACGCGGAATTCGCCGCCATGGTGCCCGTGGCGGGATCGGCCTACACCTATGCCTACGCCACCCTGGGCGAACTCTTCGCCTGGATCATCGGCTGGGATCTCATTCTCGAATACGGCGTATCGAGCGCGGCCGTGGCGACGGGATGGAGCGCCTATTTCCAGAGTGCCGTAAGCAAGATCGGCATCCACATTCCCAAGCTCCTGAGTGAATCGCCCTGGAAGTACGATCCGGCCACGGGCCACTTCGCCTCGACCGGCGCCGTGATGAACCTGCCCGCCCTGATCATCGTGGCCATCATCACGGCCATCCTCGTGAAGGGCATCAAGGAGAGCGCCACCTTCAACGGTGTCATGGTGGCCATCAAGGTCGCGGCCGTGCTCTTCGTCATCGGCGTGGGCGCCTTCTTCATCAACACCACCAACTGGCACCCCTTCGCACCCTTCGGCTGGACCGGCATCAGCTTCTTCGGACACCGCGTGGCGGGCATGGTGGACGGCGGCGGCGCGCCCATCGGCACCATGGCCGGCGCGGCCATCATCTTCTTCGCCTACATCGGCTTCGATTCGGTCTCGACCCACGCTGAAGAGGCCAAGAACCCCCAGCGCGACGTGCCCATCGGCATCATCGTCTCGCTGCTCGTCTGCACCCTGCTCTACATCGCCGTGGTGGCCGTGCTCACGGGCATGGTGAAGTTCGACCAGCTCGACATCAACGCCCCCGTGTCCACCGCCTTCAAGCAGAAGGGCATCGGCTGGGCCGAGGGCCTCATCGCCACGGCGGGCGTCAGCGGCATCACCTCCGTGCTGCTCGTCATGATGCTCAGCGGCCCCCGCGTCTTCCTCGCCATGGCCCGCGACGGCCTGCTCCCCAAGGCCACCTTCGGCGACGTGCACCCCAAGTTCCGCACCCCCTGGAAGTCCACCATGCTCGTGGGCACCTTCGTCGGCGCCCTGGCGGGCTTCCTGCCCATCGACGCCCTGCTGCACCTGGCCAACATCGGCACCCTGCTGGCCTTCGTCATCGTCTGCGCCGCCGTGCTGATCATGCGCAAGAAGCACCCCGAAGCCGAGCGCCCCTTTCGCTGCCCCTGGGTGCCCTTCGTGCCCATCATGGGCGTGCTCACCTGTCTCATGCTGATGTTCTCGTTGCCCGTGGCCAACTGGTGGCGCCTCATCGCCTGGCTCGCCCTCGGCTTCGTCATCTACTTCGCCTATGGCAGGAGGCACAGCGTCATGCGGAACCAGGCCCGTTAAATAAACATCGATATTCAGTTTTTTTATCACTGTCCATCACCGTTCATCACCGGTTCCATTCTTTTAGCCTTCCATGCCAGAAGACGACCCACTCACATCCAGGATCATCGGCTGCGCCTACCGCGTGGCCAATGAGCTTGGCCCGGGTTTCCTGGAGAAGGTCTACGAGAACGCCCTGGTTCATGAACTCAGGAAGGCAGGGTTCAACCTCTCCCAGCAGCACAGCATCGTCGTCCACTACGACGGGGTGAAGGTGGGTGAGTATGTGGCTGATCTGCTTATTGAAGACCAGGTCCTCGTCGAGCTCAAAGCCTGCCGGGACCTCGATGACGTCCATCTGGCCCAATGCCTGAACTACCTCAAAGCCACCGGATTGAAAATCTGCCTGCTGATGAACTTCGACAAACCAAGGATCCAAATCCGCCGCCTGATGCTGGACCGGAGTGACAGCAGAGCTGTGGAAAACATGGAACCGGTGATGAACGGTGATGGACAGTGATGAAAAGCCTCAGGACATGGGAGTTCGAGTCATGAGTTTATGGAACGACCTGACCCCCTCCCGCCGCTGCGACTGGATCGACCAGCTGCGGGGCTGGGCGGTGATCGTGATGATCGAAGTGCACGTGGTGAACGTCTGGCTGCACCCGGGGCTGCGCCCGGACTGGTTGAACTACCTGAACGGCCTGGTGGCGCCCAGCTTCACCATGGCCGCGGGATGCAGCCTGGCCATTTCGACCTTCCGAACCGACGGCACGCTGCGGCCCTTCTGGCCCGACACGGCCCGCCGCCTGGGCTTCATCCTGCTCTGCGCCTACGCCCTGCACGCGCCCGGCATCACCGCCGCGGACTGGACCGTGCTCAACACGGCCCAGAAGGCCCGGGAGCTCTTCAAGGTCGACGTGCTGCAGTGCATCGTCTTCTCCCTGCTCATCCTCCAGGGCCTGGCCCGGCTGGTGCGAAACCCGCGGATCTTCACGGGCCTCGCCCTGATCCTCGCGCTCTTCGTGCCCCTGGTGTCGCCCCACCTCTGGGCCACGGGCGTCGCGGACGGTCTGTGGCTGCCCATCCGCGGGCTCTTCAATGGCAACGCGGACCGCGGCGTGCAGGCCCTCTTCCCGCTCTTCCCCTGGTTCGCCTTCCCCGCCTTCGGCGCCTTCCTCGGCGGCCTCTACCGCCACCTGCGCGTGGAGGCCATCAGGGGCGAGGGTGGACCGCCCGGCAGCTCCGCACCCTCTGCGTCCCCCCTCGCGCTCCCCCACGCGGCGGACGGGCAAAGCCCGACCACCGCGTCTGTCGGCCAGGCCCGCTGGAGCGAACCCCGGTTCCTCGCGCTCCTGGCCCTCATCGGCGCGGGGCTGCTGGCCTGGGGCTCGTCGGCCCAGCAGGCCTGGCTCTGGGGCGGCCGGTGGATCCAGCAGAACGGCATCTGGATGCTGCACGGCCGGGCGGGCGCCTTCACCTACAGCGAACTCGGTGCCATCGCCAACACCACCCTGCCCAGCGTCGCGGCGCGTCTGGGCTGGATCCTCCTCGGCGGGTCGTTCATGGGCGCCATCGAACTGGTGCGCCCCCACGGGGCGGGCTCGAACCCCATCAAGGCTGCCAGCAACGAATCCCTGCTGCTCTACATGCTGCACCTCAACCTGCTCTTCAGCGTGCTGCTCGCGCCGCCCGTCCTCGCCCTCACGGGCCTGGGCTGGGGCAGCCTGGGCTGGACCGGCACCCTCCTGCTGACCGCCGCCGTCATCGGGCTCAACCTCTGGGCGGGCGTGGCCTGGCAGAAGGTGCGCCACACGCCCGACATCATGCGACGCCTGCAGCACCGGGCCGTGGCCCTGCTGGGCATCTGGTTCGTGCTGGGCGGCTGGTGGACCTTCCGCCACTTCCTGCAGAGCCCCGAGCTGGCCAAGGAGCCCTACCACTTCCTGAATGCCGCCCGCGCCCGCAAGGGCCTGACTCCCACGCCCGACGGCCTCTGCCGCGATCCCGAGGAATACTTCCGCGAAGCCGAGGGCCGGAAGCTGCGGCTGAGCCCGGAAGCCAAGGCCGACCTCACCCGGCTGATCCTCGCTCGCAGCGAGAATCGCTAAAGCCGCCGCCCGCCCAGGTGCCGGCCCAGGGACCGGCCCATGGCGCGGAAGGCCCAGACCAGGGACGGGCTGCTCAGCCGCCGCTCCATCGAGCGCCGTTCGAGGTCCCCCGGCGGGCCGAGGTCGCGCGTCCGCCGCTCCACCTTGCGCTTCTCGTCCTGACGGATGGCCAGCAGCAGGTAGCCGAAAAAGGCGGCGACCACGATCAGGAGAAGGTCATTCGTTGCCACCGGCGGGACCTCCTGCCTCTATTTTAGGCCTTCCGCCCGCGCGGGCCGGACCGGGGGCGCCCGTTGGCCCTGATTGGCCCTAAGATGAATCGGATCATGACTGATATCGGCGTCACCGCCCTCCCGACCTGGCACCTCTACGCCGCCCTCGCGGTGTTGATCTACCGTGCCGCCATGGCGGTCCTGCTGTCGGCCTTCCACGCCGTGCCTTCGCTGCAGCGGCGCCGCCTGCTCGAGGAAGGCGCCATCGCCGATTCCCGCCTGGCGGCCCTGCTGGAGAAACCCCAGGCCCTGGGCATGGGGCTGGGCTTCTGGAACCGGGTGCTGCTGTTGATCCTGCTGCTGCTGCTCTGGCCCCTCCACCCCTCGCTGCCGGGCGGCGCCTGGACGCTGAGCCTGCTGATGTTCGTGGGCCTCTGGCTGCTGGACCTGCTCCTGCCCGCCCTGCTCGCCTCGCGGGATCCCGCCCTCTGGCTGACGCAGCTCTTCCCGCTCTACGCCCCCGCCCAGGCCCTGCTCGGCCCCCTGGTGGATCCCCTCGCGCGCATGATCGAGCGCCGCCACGCCGAGGAGCGCGCCAAGGATGACGACGACGAGGAAACCACCGAGGAGGCCGTGACGGCGCTGCTGGAGGAAGGCGAGGCCGAGGGCATCCTGGAAGCCGAGGACCGCGAACTCATCCGCAACGTCGTCTCCTTCGGCGACACGGTGGTGCGCGAAGTGATGACGCCCCGCACCCGCATCGTCGCCCTGCCCATCGACGCCAGCCTGCGCGAAGCCTGGGAGGCCTTCACGGAAAGCCGCCATTCCCGGCTGCCCGTCTACGAAGGCAGCATCGAGCACGTGCGCGGCGTGCTGCTGCTCAAGGACCTCATGCAGCTGCCCGACGGCACCCAGCTGCCCCTCGCCACCCTGCTGAAACCGCCCCATTTCGTGCCCGAGAGCAAGCCCGTGGCCGACCTGCTGCGCGACCTGCAGCGGGCCCGCACCCAGCTGGCCCTCGTGGTGGACGAGTTCGGCGGCGTCTCGGGCCTGGTCACCATGGAGGACCTGCTGGAAGAGGTCTTCGGCGAGATCCAGGACGAGCACGAGGCCCCCGCCGGCCTCGTGGAGCAGGCGCCGGGCGTCTGGTTCGTCTCGGGCCAGGCCCACGTGGACGACGTGGCCCAGACCCTGGGCCTGGCCTGGGAGCGCAACGGCTTCGACACCCTGGCCGGCCTGATCATGGCCCGCCTCGGCCACGTGCCCCGGGCCCAGGAAATCGTCGAGGTCGAGGGCGCCCGCCTCACCGTCCTGCGCATGGAAGGCGCGCGGGTGGTGCAGGTACGGATCGAACGAAACTAGGGTTCGGCCAGCTCGCAAACCTGCGGTTTGCGAGATTGGAAAAACATGGAACTGCGAAGCAGTTCCTATCTCCGAGGTTCAGCCGTTAGGCTGGACATCGGAGTTGCCTGCATGATCCGTCGCATCCTCATCCTCATCGCCATCCTCGCCCTGCCCCTCACCCTGCTCTTCGTGCGGCGCATGCGGCGGAAGGCCCTGGTGCCCCAGCCGCGCGGCATGGTGCTGGGGCTCTACGCGGGGGTGCCGGACTACGACTACCACGAGGAGCTGGACCGCATCGCCGAGACCGGCGCCACCTGCGTCAGCCTGCAGGCCATCTACCGCATGGACACGGGGCACAGCAACGAGATCCACCGCCACCCCACCTCCAGCCCCACGGAGGAGAGCCTGCGCCGCACCTTCCACCAGGCCCACGTGCGCGGCCTGCGCATGATGTTCTTCCCCACCATCAACATGCGCGACGAGGCCGAGAACGCCGACTGGTGGCGCGGCAACATCGCCCCCGACGACTGGGACCTCTGGTGGAAGAACTACACGGCCTTCAACGTGCGGCTGGCGACCCTGGCCCAGGAGGGCGGCGTGGAGTGGTACAGCCTCGGCACGGAGATGGCCTCCACCCATGCCTTCCCCGAGCGTTGGCGGGCCCTGGCCTCCGAGGTCCGCAAGGTCTACAAGGGCAAGCTCATCTACAGCGTGAACTTCGACAGCCACGACAGCTTCACCTTCGGCGACTGCCTGGATGTCATCGGCATCAACACCTACGATCCCATCGCCAAATACGACGAATACCCCAGCGCCGATCAGATCCGCGACGCCTGGTGGTGGATCGTCTACAAGGCCCGCACGCTCTCGGCCCGCTTCGCCGGCCCCCGGGGGCCCAAGCCCGTGATGATCACCGAGGTGGGCTATCCCTCCGTCGCCCACGCCCATGTGGGCCCCTGGGATTTCCGGACCGGCAAGCCCCTGGACCTGGCCCTGCAGAACCAGCTGCTCAAGGGTGCCTTCGGCGTGCTGCGGCATTGGAGCGACGGCGACGCCGTCTTCTACTACCTCTACGGCGAGAACCTCAACCAGAAGCCCATCGGCGGCCCCCTGGACCGCACCTACGCCGTTTGGGGCAAACCCGCCGAAGCGACCCTGCGCACCTACTTCAAGGAGCCCATCTGGGAGGGCCACATCCCGCCCAGGGCCGAGAACATCCACGAAGCCGTGGTGCAGAGCCTCGTGAGCTGGCACCGGAAAGTGCGCGACTACGAGGACGCCGAGCTGCCGCCCTGGGTGCTGGACTGGGAGGCCAGCCGTCCCGCCGACGCCGCCGAGGCCCGGGCCATCCTCGCCAAGGAGCCCGCCCCGGCCCGTCGCGTGCCAAAAGGAGAGGAGCGCTGATTCCCTGCCGATTGTATGCTCAACCAAGCCTATGAGCCTGCCCAGCCGTCCGCGCCCCCAATCCCTCGCCAGCACCCCGGCCACCAAGACCCTGCTGGTGGTGGAGGATGACCGCGCCACCCTGAGCCTCTACCGGGCCGGGTTGAAGGGGCTGCAGGGCTTCAAGATCATCATGGCCGAGAACGGCGGCCAGGCCCTGGAGATGCTCCGCAACGAGCCCGTGCACGTGCTCGTGACGGACCTCAACATGCCCGTCATGGACGGCTTCAACCTCATCGCCAAGGCCAGCCGCCTCTACCCCCAGATCCCCATCATCGTCATGACGGGCCTGGAGCCGAGCCAGCACTTGAACACGCCCCTGCAGCTGGGCGCCATCCGCATCCTCACCAAGCCGCCCCGGCTCACCCTGCTCATGGACGCCATCCGCGCCGCGGCCCAGTTCGAGCCCAGCGGCATGATCCGCGGCATCGGGCTGAACAGCATCCTCCAGCTGCTGAGCTGGGAGAAGAAGTCCTGCACCCTCACGGTCAAATCCGACGCCGGCATGGGCCTGCTCTACCTGAAGAACGGCGAGGTGGTGCACGCGGCCTACAAGGCCGACGAAGGCCTGCCCGCCGCCTATGAGATCCTCACCTGGGACCGGCCCGACATCGAATTCGTCGAGACCTGCCGGGTCGACCAGACCATCGACCTGCCCCTCACCGAACTGCTCATGAACGCCGCCCTGCTCACGGACAACCGGCGGCCCGAGTTCGGCGAGGCCTGATCCGTCCCCACGCGGCCGCACCCGCGGGAGCGCTTTGACGGGCCGTCAACGCAAATCCCCGTTTGCGGGGAAAGGGGCTATAAAAATATCACATTTCAGGACTTTCGTCAAAAGCGTACCAAAGGGTCGTCGAAAAGGGGCCTCTCACGGAATAATGGCGCGTGTGCGGCCCCGTGGGGGCCCCTTCCTAGGCAGGTGTCCATGTCCCAGCTGAAGCCCTTCCGCGCGTATCGCCCCCGGCCCGAACTGGCCGCCCAGGTGGCCGCCGTTCCCTATGACGTGGTGAACACCCAGGAGGCCGCCGAGCTGGCCAAGGGCAACCCCCACTCCTTCCTCCACGTAGGACGCCCCGAGATCGACCTGCCCGCGGGCATCGACGTGCACGCCGACGAGGTCTACGCCAAGGGCGTGTCCAACCTGCGCGGCCTCATCGAGAGCGGCACGCTGTTCCACGAGAACACGCCCTGCCTCTACGTCTACCAGCAGCGCATGGGCGACCACGTGCAGGCGGGCCTGGTGGGCCTCTGCTCCGTGGCCGAGTACGAGAACGGCACCATCAAGCGCCACGAGTTCACCCGCAAGGACAAGGAGGACGACCGCACCCGCCACGTCACCGAGCAGGCCGCCAACGCCGAGCCCGTCTTCCTCACCTACAAGGCCGTGCCCTACATCGATCACATCGTCAACGACGTGCGCAAGCAGGTGCCGGTCTATGACGTGGTCACGCCCGATGGCATCGGCCACACCGTGTGGGTCGTCTCCGGCGAGACGGTCGTCTACGAACTGGTGCACCTCTTCAACGGCGTGGAGGCCCTCTACATCGCCGACGGGCACCACCGCACCGCCGCCGCCATCCGCTACGGCCAGGCGCGCCGTGCCGAAGCCCAGGCCAAGGGCCTGACGGTGGACGGCGACGAGCCCTATGAGAGCTTCATGGCCGTCGTGTTCCCCCACGACCAGCTCAAGATCATGGATTACAACCGCGTCGTGAAGGATCTCAACGGCCTCAGCCCCGAGGCCTTCCTCGCCAAGGTCGGCGAGAAGTTCGACGTGGCGGTATCGACCCACCGCGAGGCCCAGGCGCCCACCACGTTCGGGATGTACTTGGGCGGCACCTGGTACGAGCTGAAGGCCAAGCCCGGCAGCTTCCCCGCCAGCGATCCCGTGCGCGGCCTCGACGTGAGCATCCTCCAGGAGAACCTGCTCAACCCGATCCTCGGCATCGACGATCCCCGCACCAACACCCGCATCGACTTTGTGGGCGGCATCCGCGGCATGGACGAGCTCGAGCGCCGCGTGAAGGAAGGCTACGCCGTGGCCTTCTCCGTCTATCCCACCTCGCTCACCCAGCTCATGAACGTCGCCGACGCCGGCGAAGTCATGCCCCCCAAGTCCACCTGGTTTGAACCCAAGCTGCGCTCCGGCCTCCTGGTCCGGATGTACGAAGGCTGATCGGAGACACCATGAACATCCTCATCGCAGACGCCTTCGACGCCAAACTGCCCGAGCGCCTCGCGGCCTTCGGCACCGTCAGCTCCGACATGGCCACCCTCGGCGAGGCCGAGGTCCTCCTCGTCCGTTCGAAGACCAAGGTCGACGCCGACCTCGTGGCCAGGGCCCCCAAGCTCAAGCTCGTCATCCGCGGCGGCGTGGGCATGGACAACGTGGACAAAAAGGTGTGCGCCGAAAAGGGCATCAAGGCCGTGAACACGCCCCGCGCCAGCAGCGTGGCCGTGGCGGAAATGGCCATGGCCTTCATGGTCGCCATCCCCGCGCGCCTCATCGAGGCCCACACCTCCATGAAGGAGGGCAAGTTCCTCAAGAACGAGCTGAAGCGCACGGAGCTTTTCAAGAAGACCCTCGGCCTCATCGGCGCCGGCGCCATCGCCAGCGAAGTCGCCAAGCGCGCCCAGGCCTTCGGCATGGAGGTGATCGCCTTCGATCCCTTCCTCAAGGAGCACCCCATCGCCAAGCTCGTGAGCCTCGATGAGCTGGCCGCCAAGGCCGACGTCATCAGCATGCACACGCCGCTCACGGACGAGACCCGCGGCATGGTCAACGCCGCCTTCATCGCCAAGATGAAGGATGGCGCCATCCTCATCAACACCGGCCGCGGCAAGTGCATCGTCGAGGCCGACGTGGTGGCCGCCCTCACCAGCGGCAAGCTCCGCGCCTACGGCACGGACGTCTGGCCCAGCGACCCGCCCCCGGCGGACTGCCCCCTGCTCGGCGCCCCCAACGTCTTCATGGCCCCCCACATCGGCGCCAGCTCCAAAGAGAACCTCGGCCGCATCGGCGACGAGGTGGTGCTGATCCTTCAGGATTTCAAAGCTTAAAAGAAACCGCGAATGACGCGAATGAACGCGAATCAATAACCCGTTTTCATTCGCGCCCATTCGCGAAATTCGCGGTTCCATTCTTTTGGAGGTTCCCATGACCCATCGCGTGATCAATTTCTACGCCGGCCCCGCCGGTCTGCCCCTGCCCGCCCTCGAGCGCGCCCAGGCTGAGCTGCTGGACTTCGCCGGCACCGGCATGTCCGTCATGGAAGTCAGCCACCGCTCCAAGGAGTACGACGCGGTGCACGAGGAGGCCATCGCCCTCACCAAGGAGCTGATGGGCCTGCCCGACAACTACAAGGTTCTCATGCTCCAGGGCGGCGCGCACCTGAGCTTCGGCATGATCCCCATGAACCTGCTGCGCAACGACAAGAAGGCCGACTACATCGTCACGGGCAACTGGGCGGAGAAGGCCACCAAGGAAGCCAAGCTCGTCGCCGGCGACCGCGTGCGCGTGGCCGCCAGCACCAAGGATCTCAAGTTCAGCCGCCTGCCCCACGCCGACGAGATCAAGGTCGGCCCGGACAGCGCCTTCGTGCACTTCACGTCGAACAACACGGTGGAAGGCACGCAGTGGCACGAGTTTCCCAAGGTCGGCAACGTGCCCTACATCTGCGACATGAGCTCGGACTTCATGTGGCGTCCCTTCGACGTGAGCCCCTTCGGCCTCATCTACGGCGGCGCCCAGAAGAACCTCGGCCCCTCGGGCGTCACGCTCACCATCATCCGCGAGGACTTCCTCGAGATGTGCGAGGCCCAGGACCTGCCCAGCTACCTGCGCTTCAAGATCCACGCCGAGAAGAACAGCCTCTACAACACCCCGCCGACGTTTGGCATCTACATCCTGCGCAACGTGCTGGCCTACAACAAGAGCATCGGCGGCCTGAAGGCCATCGAAGCCAACAACCTGAAGAAGGCCGAGCTGCTCTACGGCTGCATCGACAAGCACAGCGGCTTCTACAAGGGCTTCGTCACCGAGAAGGCCCACCGCAGCGTCATGAACGTGGACTTCTTCCTGCCCACGCCCGAGCTGGACGATCAGTTCGTGAAGGAGGCCAAGAAGGCCGGCATGGTGGGCCTGAAGGGCTACCGCGACGTCGGCGGCATCCGCGTCAGCACCTACAACGCCGTCACCGTGGACAACGTGAAGACCCTCGTCGACTTCATGGAGCAGTTCGTCAAGGTCAACGGCTGAGACCCACAACCACGAATGCAAAGGACCCGGCCCCAGGCCGGGTCCTTTGTTTAACCGCGAATGACGCGAATGTGCGCGAATGAGGTCGCATCACCGACCTCATCCGTGTCCATCCCTGGCTTCCCAAGCTTTTCTCCGCGTTCTCCGCGTTCTCTGCGCTCTCTGCGGTGAACCCGCTTTTCCAAAGCCTCCCGCTGGGCCTATGCTTGGACCTTACCCTTCTCCCGCCGACGACCTGCAAGCCCCGCGCTTTCCTGGATGCTCCTCACCGCATGGACACCTCCCCGACCTGGCTCGATCACCTGAAGCTGCTGGCCGCCGCGGAGTCCGTGCCGCCGGAGGCCATCTCCCGCGAGGCCCTCGACCACCTGGTCGCCCAGGGCCTGATCCTCAAGGACGAACGGCCCAAGCAGGCCAGCCTGGAAAGCCGCTACGCCGCCCTGCAGGAGACCCACCGCCAGATCGTCGAGGCCAAGGGCTGCGTGGACCGCCTGCAGCGCCGCCTCGCCCCCAAGTCGCGGCTGGCGGGCCTGTTCCCCATTGGTGCGCCTGCGGGGCCCAAGGCCGACGATCCGGACGCCGTGCAGCTCCTTTCGCACCTGGAGGTCCTCCGGCTCCAGATCAGGGGCGTGAGCGCCTCGGGCGACGTGGTGCCCCACCTGGACCGCATCCTCGACTACCTGGTGGTGGAGGGCCGCGACTGCCTCGACCGCCTGGCGGACACGGATCGCGAGATCGACCAGGCCCAGAAGGAGATCCTCCCGGGCACCCAGGTGGAGGGCCTCGGCTACTTCCGCCTCACGCCCGCCGGCGAGGCCGCCCTGCCCGAAGCCCCCGTCATGGCCCTGCTGGAGGGCGCCCTCCAGGCTGCCTTCGGCACCGGCGCCCGAGGCCCGAGCTTCCCCCACTTCAAGGAGGACCCTTCGGCCCTCCTCACCCTGCTCATGAGCCGCATGGCCGCGGGGGACCGCCCTTCCAGCGTCGTCGGCGAGTACGAGGACCTGCTCACGGCCTTCGACCGCATCCCGGCCTTCGCCGACCTCCAGCCCCTCCGCGCGAAGATCGGCGTCCTCGTGCGCCTGCTGCGCGCCTTCCGCGAGGATCCCAAGAAGGCCTACCTCTGGTGCAACCGCGACCGCCTGGCCGCCGCGGCCCAGCGCATGCGCGCGCTGCTGCCCCCCACGGTGGCCGCCTCGGGCTGGCACCTGCCCTACACGGCCGACGTCTTCCTCGTGGATGGCGGCGTCTCGGGCGACGAGACCCAGGCCGAACATCGCATCCGCCTCTTCGAGGCCGTCCAGCGCATCCAAACCGAGGTGCTGGCGGAGGCCCGCGTGCGCGACGGCCAGTCCTTCCGCCTGGCCCTCGTCCTCGCCCACGCGGCGCGGGTGCGCAACTTCTCGCCGGGCATCCTCATGGACCGCTTCGTCCGCCAGGCCCTGGACACCGTCCTGGAGGCCGCCCGCTGCGCCCCCTACGACCTGGGCGACCGCGGCACCACCCTCCTCTTCGGCACCCACCTGGCCCACGCCGCGGGCTACAGCAAGACGCGGCTCCAGGGCCCGCTCGACGCCTTCGCCGCGATCCACGCGCGCTTCCGCGACGAACCGGCCTCCTCCCGCCTCTCCGTCCAGGTGCTGCTGCACATCTTCGCCACCCTCGACCGCCTGGAGCGCCTCGGCGCGCCCCTTCCGCTCGAAGCCTACGCGGGCCTCTTCGACCGCGTCCGCAAGCACCTCCACCACCACAAGGCCGCCTCACGCGCCTTCGGCACCGCCCAGATCAAGGCCGGCGACGAGGCCGCCCTCGTCTCCAACCTCTGCGCCCAGGTCTGCTTCCACGGCCTCGCCCTGCCCGAGAAGAACTCGTACCATCCCGACGCCGGCCTGGCGGGCCTCTACGAGGACCGCATCCCCGGCCGCCCGCCCCTGCTTGGATCCCCCTTCGGCACCCTGCTCCTCATCTGAGCAGGACCAGAGGAACAAAAGGAATTCCATAAGCGGAGGAGAGCTGAGGGGCGGAGGACAGCGGAGGGTTGGCAGTGAGGGGCCGTGCGTCTTCCGCTCTCCTCAGCTTCTCCGCTCTCCTCCGTTTTCAACATTCCTTTTTGATCACTCCCGCACTCCGCCGCCTCCCTGTCCAGACGCAAAGGATCAAAAGAATTCCATAAGCGGAGGGCAGCTGAGGGGCGGAGGACAGCAGAGGGTTGGCAGTGAGGGGTCGTGCATCTTCCGCTCTCCTCAGCTTCTCCGCTCTCCTCCGCTTTCAACATTCCTTCGTCTTTGCGCCAGGAATGCCCTAAGCCTCAGCGCGGCTCCGCAGCGAGAGGACGATCTCCTCGATGCGCGCGTCCTTCTCGGCCCACATGGCCTGCACGAAGGCCTGCATGCGCGCGCGGAAGGCGGGATCGCCCTCGTAGTCCCCGCCCAGCAGATCCTTCGGGATCTCCCGCTCACGCACCCGCACCACCACCTGCTTCACTTTGCCGCAGAGCAGGTCCCAGAAGCTGGGCACCCCGTCGGGGTAGACGATGGTGACGTCGAGCAGCGCGTCGAAGCGTTCGCCCATGGCCGAGAGCGTCGTCGCCAGGCCGCCCACCTTGGGCTTCAGCAGGTGCCGGTAGGGCGAGCCCTGGGAGGCGTGCTTGGCGCGGCTGAACCGCGTGCCCTCGAGGAAGTTCATCACCGAGGTGGGGATCTGGCGGAACTTCTCGCAGGCCCGTCGGGCCGTGGCCAAATCCGCCGAACGGCTGCCCGTGCGGCGCTTCATGAAGGGGAAGTCCAGGGCCCACCAGGCCAGGCCCATGACGGGCACGTAGAGCAGCTGGCGCTTGAGGAAGAACTTCAGGAAGGGCACGCGGCGGTGGAAGACCTTCTGCAGCACCAGGATGTCCACCCAGCTCTGGTGGTTGCTGCTCACCAGATACCAGCCCTTGCGGCGAAGGCCCTCGTGGCCCGACACGTCCCAGCGGATGCGGCGCACCAGGGCCATCCACCATCCGTTCACGGCGATCCAGCCCTCGGCCAGGGCGTTGAGCAGGCGGTCCGCGCCCCGCCGCACGGCGCCGAAGGGCAGGGTCAGCTTCAGCAGCGCCACGGGGATCATGCCCGAAAAGACCGCCACCACGTTCGCCACCAGCAGCGAACTGGCGAGGCCACCTTTGAGCATGGACCCGACACGCTTGAGCATCCGACACCCCGTCCGGACCCGGCTGCCGGATCGGTCAGGATAACGGATGGCACCGGGGCCCCGGCATCGGAATTCCTTGCCCGTCCCCACGTTGAAAACAGGCCCTGGGGCTATGCTGGGGACACCCTTTTGAGGAATCCCATGCGGCCCCAGACCTGGATGCTTGGAACCCTGTTGCTCTCGACCTTGGCCGCACCCCAGGCCATCGCCGAATCGCGCCGCACCCAGTGGAAGCTCGCGGACTTCACCTGGGTGAAGCTGGTGCCCGCCGAGCCCGGCGCCCCCGCCAACGCCCACCCCGCCACCCTCAGTGCCGAGGCCCTGGTGGCCACCCTTGGCCCCGTCCAGGCCACCCTCGACGAGGCCCCCACGGCCCTCTTCGCCAAGGACGAGCTGAAGCCGCTGTCCAAGGCCCTCAGCGAAGCCCTCGCCGCCGCGCGGCCCGGCGAGGATCTCATCCTGCTCAGCACCCACAAGCGCGGCGGCGGATTCCTGGAGATGGGCCAGGGCCTCACGGCGCGGCTCTTCGTGCGGGAAGGCGCCCTCAACCTGATCGTGCACGACGTTCGCCTGCCCTTCATGGACCGCTTCGCCGCCGATGCCACCCTGCCCACCTTCGTCTACGGCTCGCGCACGGCCGCCGCGCCCGGCACCAGCCTCCAGGCCCCCGGCGCCACCCGCCTGCGCGGCGACTGGCTGGCCCTGCCCCTGCCTCAGGCCTTGCCCCCCGCGACGTCTCAAGCCGCGGCGCCAGGCCCCGTCGCGACGGCTCCCACGCCCACACCCGCCGCCAAGGCCGAGCCCCAGCCCACCCGCGATGCCGCCTTCTACGCGGCCCAAACCGAGCGCCTGAAAGCCCTCAAGAAACTGCGCGAGGAGAACCTCATCAGCGAAGCCGAATACCAGGAGAAGCGCGAAGCCATCCTGAAGACGCTGTAGAGGACACCACGGAGACACGGAAGGCGCAGAGGTAAACACGGAGAAAAGCACGAGGCGTGCAAAGCGGTGCCGTGCTTCCCGTGCCCCCCTCCGTGATCCCACCGTGTGCTCCGTGCCTCCGTGGCGGATCCTTCTCCTCGACGCACGATCAATCCCAGCCCAGCTCTTCCAGCCTTTCTTCGCCGATGCCGAAGTGGTGGGCGATCTCGTGGATGACCGTGGTGGCGATCTCGTCTCGCAGGTCCGCCTCGTCCACGCAGTCCTCCAGCAGAGGCCCCCGGTAGATGGTGATGCGGGGCGGCAGGTCGCCCGGCAGGGGCGGCCCCTCCGTCAGCGCGTGGCCCGTGTAGAGGCCGTACAGCGTCTCGTCCTCCGGCACACCCAGATCATCGAGCAGCTCGTCTGCCGCCCAGTCCTCGATGATCACCGGCACCCCCTTCAGATAGGGCCTGAACTCCTCCGGCACCAGCGCCAGCGCCTCGTCCACCAGCCTGCGGAAGGTGCGATCCGATACGTGCATGGGACGAGGTTACTCCCCCTGGAGAAGAAGGGATGGGCCGCGGATGAACGCGGATGGGTGCGAAGGATCGTTCTGCCTGCTCGGAATCGCCGGCCCCTTCGCGGGTCGTGCGGGTGGCGAACTTATCGACCGCTTGGTGCCAGAGGAAGCCTGTGCATGCCGGCCTGATGCCGCTTGGAACCAAGTTCACGGGATCGAAGGGTGGCCCCACACCTCTGCCTCCGGCTTCAAGCGTCGACCAGCCGAAACCATGGCGCGCCTTAAAAGCCGAGGAAACACCCCCATCCGGCGCTCCCTATCCCGACTGACGCGCCGGACAAGCGACAAAGCAAGAAACCGGTGATGAACGGAGATGGACGGTGATGGCTTCGTAAGATCGCCGCGCCCCGTCGTTGCTAGCGCCGCGGCGATTTCTTTGGGCGCTTGGTCTCCGAAGAAAGCCCGTGCAGGCCTTGCGTCGTCGCTTTGAGCCATGTTTTCAGGACTGAGCTTGCCCCCCGCCCCCTGACTTGCATCTCTCCGGCATCCACTCAAAAAAACCAGAAACTCACCTGGCCCTGAAAAGCCAAGATCACCCACCTCCAATCACCTCAATTTCCATTTATCTGTGTCCATCCGTGTTCATCCGTGGCTGACCCTCTTTTTCAAATCGGCCTTACAGCCCGTCCAGGGGGCTCGCGACACCGCGCCCGCCTCTGTTCAGCACGTGGGTATAGATCATCGTCGTCGCCACATCCTTGTGGCCCAGCAGCTCCTGCACCGTGCGGATGTCGTGGCCCGCGGCCAGCAGGTGCGTCGCGAAGCTGTGCCGCAGCACGTGCGGCGTGACAGGCTTCACCAGCTCCCCCGCGCGGGCCGCCATCCGCACGGCCTTCTGCACGCTCTCCGGCTGGATGTGATGGCGGCGCACGACGCCCGAGCGTGGGTCCACCGAGCGCAGGTTGGAGGGAAAGACCCACTGCCAGCCCCAGGCCCGGGGCGCCGCGTGGAACTTCCCCCCTAGGGCATCCGGCAGATAGACCTCGCCGAATCCCTCCGCCAGATCCCGTTCGTGCAGGGCATGCACGCGCTCCAGGTGCGCGCGAAGCGGCGCCGCCAGCGAATCCGGCAGCATGGTGACGCGGTCCTTCCCGCCCTTGCCGTCGCGGATGACGATCTCCCGCCGTTCGAATTCCAGATCCTTCACGCGCAGACGCAGGCCCTCCATCAGCCGCATGCCCGTGCCATAGAGCACACGCGCCACCAGGGCCATGCTCCCCTCCATCTGATCCAGCAGCGTGCGCACCTCGCCCGGCGTAAGCACCACGGGCAGGCGCGCCTGGCGCTTGGCCTGGATGACCTCCGTGAGCCAGGGCAGGTCCACCTGCAGCAGCTCGCGGTAGAGGAAGAGCAGGGCCGCCTTCGCCTGGTTCTGCGTGGAGGGCGAGACCGAGCGCTCCACCGCCAGATGGTTCAGGAAGGCCCGGACCTCCGGCGCACCCAGATCCTTCGGATGCCGCTTGCCGTGGAAGAGGATGAAGCGGCGCACCCAATCCAGGTACGAATCCTCCGTGCGCAGGCTGTAGTGCCGGGCCCGCAGACACGTCCGCAGCTGATCCAGGAACTTCGGTGGTGGCGTCTCCTCCTCCCCGATCCGCCCGCCACCCGTCTGCCTAATCCCTTCCAGCATGGGCCCGCTCCCATCTCCCCCCAGCCGCCTAACACGCTAATCTTGGGATCAGCCCTCCCAAGCCTCACGCAGCATCCAAGCGGGGGACAGTTCAATCTATCGCTTTTTTTTCGCCCGTCAACCCCCACCCCAATCCGCCTAATTCCCTCCGCCACCTACCCCACCCCCAACGCCTTCCCCCAAACTAGACGAACAACCAAACCCCAAAACCCAATCGTCCAATTTAAAGTTAGGCGCCATGACTATTCCGGCATCAGAGATCAAAGGATTCATTCGATGGCAGCGTCGGTCCCTGATCTATTGTCTTCTAGCCATTGTCCCATTCGTTCTTCTCCTCACCGGGATCGAGCTATGGCTGAAGTCCCATTTCCTACACTCCGAACACTGGTTTCTCAGGATTCTGGTACGAGGAAATGAACCTTTACTCAAGTGGTCCATTGCAGCGGCGGTATGGGCTCTGTTCTTCATTGTGAAGAAAAGCCGAAAACCATGAACAGGCGCCTAACCTTTAGCTCAACTCGGACCCCGCCTGCTTTGTCTTCCGCTCTCTCTCAACTTCTCGCTATCCCGACTTCGTTCAGCGTCTCGGTGCAGGCGCGGCCGGTTAGCCACATTCGTTAGCCCGCTAGGTGAAGCGTGCAGACAATCTTCCCAATACTCCGATACACAGAAGCTCGCACCGCGATTCAATCGCTGTGTGCCTCATTTGGCTTCGAGGAATTGTTCTCCGTCCCGGACTCGGGGCCATTCGTACGACATGCCCAACTCAAGCTCGGCGAAAACATCGTCATGCTTGGGTCTGTCAGACCAGAAGAATCCATGACAAGCCCTAACTCTCTCGGAGCTTCAACCCAAGCCATTTACGTCTTCGTCGACCACCTCGACGAGCATTTTGAACGAGCGCAATCGGCTGGCGCAGAGATCATCAGCCCACCTCGTGATACCGATTTCGGCTCCCGCGAGTACCATGCACGAGACATCGAAGGGCACCTCTGGACTTTCGGCACCTATCGCCCTGTAACAACCGAAACTAGTGCAAAATGAGCGCCGTGGTTCGCGGTCTAACCCTCCGCTCAAGTCGGACCCCGCCTGCATCGCCTTCCGTTCTCTCTCATCATTTCGCTATCCCGGCTCCGCTCGTCGCCTCGGTGCAGGCGCGGCCGCTTAGCTTCATTCGTTAGGCGTAACCAAGCTTTTCTCGCTGCTGGAGCGCTTGTCCCATTGCGCCGCAACGTCACACCAATCGCCATGGCCCACCCAGAAACGCCCAGCCATTCCTAATCAGCGTTGGTAACCTGGGTCCACGCCCGACACTTCAAGCCTTCTTGCTGCATCACTCGTTCTTTGCTTTTCAGTTCTCAATACTCTTGGCGCGGCAATTCGGGTCGCACTCGCACCCATTTCACGCCGCGCCTAACCTCTCGCTGCAGCGGACCCAGGCGCCAGCGCCTGGTCCGCTGAGCTTCATTCGTTAGAGGCCCTCATGCATTTGCTCTACTGCGATGAAACAAATCTAGAAAAATCGAGCGGGGATTTCTTCGTTTATGGCGGCCTAGTCATTCCTGCATCCAATGCCAAAGCTCTGCATTCTGAAATCGAAGGAATAAGGAAATCCCTTGGTGTACCTCGAGATTACATTTTGAAGTTCAACCCTGGGCCTCAAGGGTTCTCTCACGAACAATTTATTGAATTGAAAAAGCAAGTGATTCAGGCGGCAGTCAATCATCAATGCATTTTGCTAATCAATCTTCTTCTTCACGACATAGCTAAATCATCCGATGAGGCTCGTAGGTTCGGCATTAATACGCTATGTTTCCATTTTGATTGCTGGTTGGCTCGCCCGAATGAGGCAGGCTTGGTCCTGATAGACCGATTCTCAGACAAAAAGATTGATGAACACTTAAGAGAAAAACTGGCTGTCGGGTTAACTGGAAACCTACCATATAGCGACGAACGGAAACTAGAGCGCGTACTCGGTTTTCACTATACGGCGATAGGACAATCACATTTCTGCAGCCTTGTTGATGTAATCATTGGCTCAATGAGACTATCGATCAATGCTTTTACTCAACAAAATGAAAAATTGCATCAAACATCAATTGATATCCTTCACCAGCTCTCACCTCTGTTCTTCAGAGAAAGGAGTGAGAAGGTTCACGAGATAAGCCTTTGGTTCAGTCCAAAAGAAATTAAGAGCGACCGTTACAAAGCCCAATACCTAGCACTGCAAAATTTTCTAAGAGAACAGAGCATTGATTCCGCCCAGGCCCTCTAACCCCTCGCTCAAGTCGGACCCCGCCTGCATTGCCTTTCGCTCTCTCTCATCATTCTGCTATCCCGGCTTCGCTCATCGCCTCGGCGCAGGCGCGGCCGCTTAGCTTCTTCGTTAGGCCGCCGAATGTTCCTTCCGCAATTCATGGCCCTAGCCTTCATCTCGCAGGCTCCTTCACCGGGGTCTGAAAAGTTGGATCCTTCCTTCAAAGGGCTTCGATTAGGTGCATCGAAAACGGCAACAGTCGAGAAATTCGGAAAACCCCTCAAGGTCTCCCTGAAGTGGAATGAAGGCACGATTGTTGGCTATGGGGCTCGGATTGTCTTCGCCTATTCAGGTGCACGCTTCACCTTCGAGGAATTAAAAGGTGGTCATGAGTCCCTAATGACTATCGATGTTTGGTCGCCATCGATTCCTCTCGACCAAGGAATTCGGGTTGGCATGTCCAAGGCTGAAGTCCTCAAAATCCTAGGTCTACCCCGCTCGGAGAATCCGGCCAAATCTGGTACAGAGCTTTGGTACTCAGGTGATCCTGGCCTCGGCGATTACAATGAATTGATCATTACAATCAATAAAAGCACAGGCAGGGTTTCAGAAATCCGTCTGGATTCCAACTTCGATTGAAAGAGGCCCAATGGTCACTCGCGGCGCCCTAACCCTCCGCTCAAGTCGGACCCCGCCTGCATTGCCTTCCGTTCTCTCTCAGCATTTCGCTATCTCGGCTCCGCTCATTGTCTCGGTGCAGGCGGTGCCGCTTAGCTTCATTCGTTAGGGCTCTCATGAGCAACCATCATCCGGTTTTACGACAATTTCCTGTTTGGAAAATAATGGCTTTGCTGGTGCTCGGTCTATTACTTAGCAATGTTGCCAGCGCACAAACACTTAAATCTCAGAGTCAAACTTTAGTTAGTCAGCAGACACAGTCAACTAAACCTCCTGTGACCGAAGACCGCTTCAAACCCACTGCTCAGACACAAGTCATTGGGCAGGATCAGCAGCAAACTGATAAACCGGACAGCTACGCTAGTCGCAACCTGGATGCCCAGGAGAGCATGGTCAAGTGGGCCAAGCGTAATTACTTCACTTCGCTCATGGGGCTAATTTTGAGTGCAGGTGGGCTGTTCGCGCTCCTTTACTCACTTCGCCTGAATAACAAGGCCACCAACGCTGCCCAGAACGCGGTCCTCGTCGCCAGAGAAACAAACGAAGCCCAAAGCCGTGCCTGGGTTTCCGTTGAGTGTCGACTTGGAAAGCCCACTAGAGGAAAGACGCACTTGGGCGTTGAAGGAATTTATTTCAACGTAGAGAGCACTTCAAGAAACCATGGCCATTCGCCAGCAACGAGCGTGAGTTTCCACGCCGAAATTGCGTTACTTGGTCCAGGGAGTCCTTCGATGGAGGAGCGTATGGCCGATTACTGCGACACCATCATTAAACATGCCGGTCACGAGGCGGAGGCAATATTTCCAGAAGCAATTAAGCTGTTCAACCAGATGGTCTTTATCCCAAACGCCGATATCGAGGCTGCACTTGAGGGGAAAGATTTCAAAATGATCACGCCGGTAGTCTATGGTTGCCTCAGTTACAAATCTCCCTATACAAAAGGAATCCGACAAACACGATTTGCTTACACCCTCGTCTCGTTCAACGAAAATGCTCAAGCAATTGTATTAATGCCCGATAAACCAAACTGGCTTGACCTGCCGATATGTCTTGCTGGTCCTGGAACAATTATCGCCAAGTAACCAAGCTCACAGTCCTACGAAACCATCGGCGCCCTAACCCTCCGCTCAACTCGGACCCAACCTGCACGGCCTGCTTTCCTCTCTCTTGTTCCTGTCTTTCTCGTCTCTGTTTAGCTTTTCGGTCGCAGGTTGGGCCGGTTAGCTTCATTCGTTAGGCATTGGAATCAATGAGTCATCAAACCGAAGCAGAGTTCATCCGTTTCCTCGCACAGAGTGGAATCACTCTGTCACCGAGGAATGTTGGAATTGGTTCTCAACTTTCCTCAGACCGTCATCGCCGTCGAATTGTGACGATTCACTTCCAAGAGGATGAGCCTGAGGAAAATCAGAAGAACGTGCTGCGTGCCTTATTCGCACTCGAGCCCAACTGGTTCGTTTTTCCCCGGTATGGAAGTCCCTCTGACCTTCTTGGAATTGAACGTTCGGCTTCTTCTGCGGCGATCGTCTCAAGCGAGTCGGTTGAGGGCACTGTTTCCTCGATGATTGCCCTTCAAAGTAGTCTTAAAATCATCGAATTCGATCCATACTTCATTTCCTGCTCAGGCGAAATCCTTGCAGCCTGGGATCATCACGTCTTCTCGGACGGTTTCAGCGTTAAGTTCGCCAGTGTTCCGCTATCTACCACCTTCATCAGCAACCTGAATGAACTCGACGCCGAATTCGAAGTTTTCGGTGCCAATGCCTAACACTCCGCTGCACTCGGACCCCGCCTGCATTGCCTTCCGTTCTCTCTCAACTTCTTACTAACTCGGCTTCGTTCAGCGCCTCGGTGCAGGCGGGGCCGGTGAGCTTCATCCGTTAGGGCTCACTCCTCCCCCAGAAACCTCCAAGGACTCAGCCATGATCCGTAGCGCCCTTCTAATCACAACCCTCCTTTCTGTCATTCAAGCTGCTGATAGTCCCATATTGTCCATTTCACCTTCTGAGCAGATTGGATTTGATTGGCTGTTTGATATGGCATCCAAAAATGCCGACTACGCAGCCCGGCGGAGAGCTGCTGGCAAACCAGAAGAATCAGCTCTAATTCTGTACTCCCTCTCGGAATCTTTAGAGTTGACTCACTCAGAAATCGATTCGATCACCTCTGTTGTTATCGAGTACAAGGAAAAATACAGTGACTTGTTGGCCGAATGCCGATTCAACGAAATTATCTGGAAAAAGAATCACCCTTTGAGTCGGAGTGGGTCCTCAACATGGACAGCTCCAGGTTTCCCCGTTAATTTTCTAACCCGAAAAAATGAACTTCAAAATAATGCGTACACCAGATTAAGAACCGAGTTGGGTGATAACAAATTTGTATATCTTAAACATAATTGTTTCCGAACACTCGCACCTTTCCATGGTGGCACTCTCGGAACACCAATCACCAAGTGAATCAAGTCCTGGTCGCCCTAACCCTCCGCTCAAGTCGGACCCCGCCTGCATTGCCTTCCGTTCTCTCTCATCATTTCGCTTTCCCGGCTCCGCTCATCGCCTCGGTGCAGGCGCGGCCGCTTAGCTTCATTCGTTAGGCCACCCCGCGTGAACGCAAATTGGGAGCCACAATGATTCGATTCTTCATTATTAGTCTTGTTGCTTCCACGGGCCTGTTCTCTCAGATAATTCCCCTAAAATATCAACTCCTGCACCTTCCCTTCTTTCGTTACCCGGCCCTGGCCAAGGTCGCGAAAATTCATGGCCAACTCAACATGACCCTTACGGTAGAAAGCGGGAAGGTCACTTCGATTCGACCGTCAGACGGCGAAGATAAATTTCGCATTCCACAACTCGCGCAATCAGCAGTCGAAGATGCCAAGCTGATTGAATTCCATTCGAGCTTTTCAGGTGAAGTTGTACTCCACATAGTTTTTCGAACCTCCGACAAAGAAGGATCCAAGTCCAGAATGGAGTTTGACCCAGAGGCTGGCACCATCACTATTGAGTCCGAGCGAGGTTATTTTTGCGCCCTACCAGCAATAACCAAGTAGCTCGGCAGGGCCTAACCCTCCGCTCAAGTCGGACCCCGCCTGCATTGCCCTCCGCTCTCTCTCAGCATTTCGCTATCTCGGCTCCGCTCATCGTCTCGGTGCAGGCGCGGCCGCTTAGCTTCATTCGTTAGGCGCTACTGATGCACATGTTCGACCAATTCCTTCTATCGTTCTCACCTATCTCAGGAATCGTGGTTATTGGAGTGCTTTCGGCCATTGCTGCCCTGGCAACTTCCTGGATCAAGCCAGAACTGATTCGCTGGATCGCTCTTTACGGCGTCCCCATTCTGTTGGCATATTTCCTTTATTGGCATACAGCTAGGGCTGAAGGCGGTACGTCTGGTGAATATGCCGCCTGGCAGTTCGTATTCATCATTATCTGGGGCGGCGCAGGTATATTGGCTTCAAGTATCGTCTCAGATTTCATTCAGCGCCGACGCACCGTAAGAGCTGAACCCAGCGCCTAACCCTCAGCTCAACTCGGACCCCGCCTGCATTGCCTTCCGCTCTCTCTCAGCTTCACGCTATCTCGGCTCCGCTCATCGTCTCGGTGCAGGCGCGGCCGGTTAGCCCCATTCGTTAGGAGGCAACGCCATGTCAGCGAAAGCCGCCCTCTTGATCAACGCTCTAATCTTCGCTGTTCTTACTCCAATGCCTCTTCACTCTTCACAAGTTTGTTCTTCGCCCTGGTCCAATTTCAAAGTGGAGTCAGGCGATGCCGTAGTTATGGGACAGGAAGGCCCGAAGGGTCTCACCAAGGTCGAAATCCGCGTCTTCAAGAAAACTTTTTCACTCTCCGCATCCGATCTAAGACAACTCAGCGGGTTTTCAGCCAATGGAATGAGAATTTACTCTGAAGGTGGGTACGAAGAGACTGGTGGTGAAGTCTATTACATTGTCTTCTACGCCGAGAAATTCGGACGCAAGGCTGACTCCAGAACTGTTTCGGTTCACCAAAATGGTTCTGTAAAGATCGAGAAGGGTCTCTTCCAGTGAGCCTCCTAACCTCTCGCTCAAGTCGGACCCCGCCTGCATTGCCTTCCGCTCTCTCTCATCATTTCGCTATCTCGGCTCCGCTTATCGTCTCGGTGCAGGCGCGGCCGCTTAGCTTCATTCGTTAGCCGGCTCCCTCAATGGTGGTAACGCTTCTTCGTGTCACTTGCATATGCCTCATCCTCGCCGGGGTTGAGACAATACATGGCATCGCCAGAATGCGATTCCTCGTCCCACGCATAGGCAAGCTGCGCGCTCAACGCGTCAGCATTGTTACCGGCTCGTTGCTGGCCTTCGGAGTCTGCGATTTCCTCGTCCCGACTCTCGGCCTTCATTCAACGGGGCCTCTGCTATTCCTTGGTGTGGCACTTTCTGGGTTTATGGCCACTTTCGATATCGTCATTGGCAGGTATGTCGCTCGATTGCCTTGGAAGGTTGTAATCGCAGACTTCAACCCCACAAAAGGCAATCTCATTCTGATAGGCCTTTTCCTGCTCCTTCTGTTCCCACTTCTCATCAATGCCATCAAAGCCTAGAGTAAGTTCAACATCTCTAGGTTCGTCTCGAGCCGTCTAACCTTCCGCTCAAGTCGGACCCCGCCTGCATTGCCTTCCGCTCTCTCTCAGCATTTCGCTATCTCGGCTCCGCTCGTCGTCTCGGTGCAGGCGCGGCCGCTTAGCTTCATTCGTTAGGCCTCAACCACATCCCGAGGTGCCACATGCGAAACCTTTCTGTGATTCCATTGGCAATCTTGTTTGCTTGTGCTCCAGCCAAAGCGACGAATTCCTTTCTTATGCCTCACGATTACACTGAGCAGAGCACGAAGATCAACGAGCAAGTCGCCCCTGAAACCAAGGGCGTTACGGTGAAGTTGTTATCAACGGTTGATCTCGGCCCTGAGATCAAAGGCATGGCCGGGCGCAAACTTCGAATGCGGATGGTAACCATCGAGCCAGGAGGCGTTTTCGGTCCAATTCACGATCATAAGGATCGACCAGGAACCGTTTATATATTGCAAGGCACAATCACCGATCATAGAAATGGCATCGCTACAGACTATGGGCCCGGAGTCGGCTGGCCCGAAGATAGAAACACTACGCACTGGCTTGAGAACAGAGGAACGATTCCAGCAGTAGAGATTTCGGTCGATATCGTCAGGCAAGAATAATCTCAGGTCCAACATCTAACATCGTCGGCCTAACCTCTAGCTCAAGTCGGACCCCGCCTGCATTGCCTCTCGCTCTCTCTCAACATTTCGCTATCCCGGCTCCGCTCAGCGCCTCGGTGCAGGCGCGGCCGCTTAGCTCCATTCGTTAGGCCGCCCATGAAAATTGTTCAAATTGTTGGGCTCTTGCTGATCTTCCCTATTTGGATATCGACATGGGTGTTGATACCGCGTGTCATGGGCAATCTTTTCGAATCGATGTATACAAGCAACAAAGAAATCTGGAGAAACGAAGGCGAGCCATGGGCCATTTTCTCCTGGGAACCACCAGAAGGTAGGTCGGCTTCCGGAAATATTGCGGGCACGATTTTGGCGATCCAACTCGCCTTCGCCACGCCGAATTGGCTCCCCCTTGTCTCCGAGGGCAATTCATTTCAAAAAAAGCTCAGAATCTATTTATTTATCGATTTTGCGGCTGCGATTGCTATCTTTTCATTGCTCCTGTCACTTGGCAGCTAGTCCCGGCCGGCCTAACCCCTAGCTCAACTCGGACCCCGCCTGCATTGCCTTCCGCTCTCTCTCAACTTCCCGCTTCCTCGGCTCCGTTCAGCGCCTCGGTGCAGTCGGGGCCGGTTAGCTTCATTCGTTAGGCCTCATCCAATGGCTGGTAGACCCTTCAAATTTTCAGTAGCAGTGTTTACGGCGGTCCTACCGCTGCTCAACTGCCAACCCAATCCTGCTCAAGCGCAGATTCGAGAAAAGGGTCGTGAAATCCTGGCAATCAAATTGGCACCAGAAATATCTAAAACTGATGCGGAAAAGATAATCTCGTTTTACTTCGAAACTCATGTCAGTGGATGTGGATTCCCAGCAAACCTCAAAGATGAGGGCGAATATTGGTCTTCTTTTCCACAAATCGGTATCGAAGGCACTCCCCACAAGGACCCCATCCGCCTTCACAAACGATCAGGGCGAATTACCTGGGCGTCAGGTCCTACCTACGATTCTCTTCAAGCTCTTGTTCGCTCAACTCGCCGTTTCTATTTCTGGTAATTCTTAATGCGAACACCCTTTCGGCCTAACCCTCCGCTCAAGTCGGACCCCGCCTGCATTACCTTCTGTTCTCTCTCAGCATTTCGCTATCTCGGCTCCGCTCATCGCCTCGGTGCAGGCGCGGCCGCTTAGCTCACTCGTTAGGCGTTAACTATGGCCTGGCGGAAACGAGGTTCAGGTCATATCTTCATTCCGATTCTCTGAATTCTTCGTAGGGCGTTATTATCCAAACCAGAACATCAAATGGAGGATAGAAATGAGAATTCCACTTATCCCCGTTCTTCTGCTTGGACTTCTTGCCTGTACGGGGCATAGAGGTAATTCAGCGTCTGCTCCAGTTTACGATGCTCTTCAAATCTCTCCTTCTCAGACAACAGTCAAGGTCAGCAGTACCCAGCAATTCCAAATCATTGGGCTAGCCCCGCAGCCGGTCGAAAACTACAACTGGACCACTGACCAGGGCACTATCACACCTCAAGGGCTCTACACGGCTCCGTCGTCACCAGGTTCAGCCAGAGTCACTGCTACGTCCAAGACCACGAGCAGTGAAATTCACATTGCCTCTATTACTGTCGCTCCTTAATGACTTTTCACGGAACGCCGTTAACGCCTAACCTCTCGCTGCAGCGGACCCAGGCGCCAGCGCCTGGTCCGCTGAGCTTCATGCGTTAGGGCTCTTACAAATGTTGAGCAGCATTCTCACGACTGCACCTGGTTTGCTTATCCTCTTGGGAATGCTCATCGGCATCTCTGTTTTTCTCATTCCGATCTTTCTTCCGAGCCCTGATGGCTGGAAATCATCGGAGCGCCTCACAATCTTCACTGACTGGGGACTGTCGGTCGCGGCAGTAGTCGCAGGAATCGGGGTTCTTCTCATCGAGCTGCAAGGTTCTTACATTGGCTTCGGAACATGGAGAAATCGCTTCATTCTGTCTGGCCTGCTATTTGCCTTTGCAGGTAACCGGCTTTATCAGAAAATCTCATATTGAATCGCATCGCCCTAACCTTCCGCTCAAGTCGGACCCCGCCCGCTTTGCCTTCCGTTCTCTCTCAGCATTTAGCTATCTCGGCTCCGCTCGTCGCCTCGGTGCAGGCGGTGCCGCTTAGCTCACTCGTTAGGCCGCTTCATGCATAGACTTGGCTACCTCGATTCGGACAACTGGATTGAATATGCACCGGATCCGGTCTATGAAATTGAAAAGGCAAACGACCGAACCTCAAGAATCGTTGCCGCAATTGCCTCTGAGGATTTCGATATCTTCGAGCGACTCACCTCGCTTCTCGAGCCACCATTCTTCCTTCTTTACATCCTCCATACACCCAGAGGTGAGGGAATGGCAGGTCGGTATCAAAGTCCAGAATTATCAAGTTCGCAGGTTTCAACATTCCTCTCCAGATTCAGGGTCTTCCTTGGGTCTGATGGTCGATACGATCTTTGGGTTCATTCACCAAATGAGAAAGCGACGATCGTATGGGATCGTCACAACCAGATATATGCCTACGGACCGCTCTCAAAATTCGTTGCCGAGCTTCGAGAACAAGGCTTTTCAGAAGGTCACCCTCTGGTACCATCCCCACATCAGCACTGCTATAACAGCGAATTCGATCATGAGTCCCAAGCTATCCTTCAAGCATTGGAATGGTCCTATTCGCCGCTACAACCCCAAGATGAACAGTGAGGCGCGGTCTAACCTTTCGCTCAAGTCGGACCCCGCCTGCATTGCCTTCCGCTCTCTCTCAATATTTCGCTATCTCGGCTCCGTTCGTCGCCTCGGCGCAGGCGGTGCCGCTTAGCTTCATTCGTTAGGCCTCTCATGAACTCGATTATTCCGATACGCCTCCTCTCCTTGGCCTTCCTTTGCGTCTCCATTCCTATGAGGGGGCAAGGGCATATTGGGAAATTCACAGAGATGTCTTCGGGGAATACCGTTTTAGTTAAATACAGTGAACAAGGGTGTTTTGGATATACAAGCCATCACCTTCTATTCCGATTTGGGCTCAATCCAGAAGTTCTGATTAGTGAGCGAGCCCCAATCTTGTCTCAAAAGGAAAAAAAATGGATTGATAGGAAAGGCCCCATTAACAACATTCCAATCAAATTGCTTCCAGCCGATCTCATTGGTTTAGACAAATTAATAGAACTGTATCGGCCAGCTCCAGCGGAACCTGGCCTCTCTGTTGCACATTTCTCTACGACCACCGAAACAATTGATCTCATTCAAATGAAAAACGGCGTGGTCGTCGCGCGAGAACGCTTCATCGACAGCACTGGCATTGCTCATCGCGATTCTGCATTAACCGAACTGGTTACATTCTCTGATTTGATTCAAAGGCTGGCTAAAAAATGATCCCCAAAGTCGGCCTAACCCTCAGCTCAACTCGGACCCCGCCTGCATTACCTTTCACTCTCTCTCATCATTTCGCTATCTCGGCTTCGCTCAATGCCACGGTGCAGGCGCGGCCGGTTAGCCCCATTCGTTAGGCGCCACCATGAACTCAGTCCTCACCGGAACCATCATCCTCGCCGTGGTTATTGGTCTCGTCGTGTTTATTCGGTCTCGGATTGCCAAGGAATGGCAAATTCAGCCTGAAGACATCCCACAGCTCATATCAAAGCTAAGGGTGGGCGACACCACTCTGGCGTGGGCTCAAGTCATTGCCGTAACGGATCCCAATCTGAAGGACTCTGATATTGCACTCGATTACTCAGTGGCAAACGGTCAGCTTGAATTCAATTGGTGCCTACTCGCCCCAAAGAACATCGAAGACAAGTCGCTTGTGATTGATTTCATGAGCAGAAATGGCTTCACACCAGTGGAAATGGTCGCAGAGAACGGATGCCCACTTATCAAGGTAACTGGGGCTAATATCGAATCATTGGCAAATCGGATTCTGTCTGAGATCTACCACACAGGTGGCCCATTAACTCTGATTGGTGAAGGTTTCGAATGGCCATGATCAGCGTCGTGCGCCTAACCCTCCGCTCAAGTCGGACCCCGCCTGCATTGCCTTCCGCTCTCTCTCAACATTTTGCTACCTCGGCTCCGCTCGTCATCTCGGTGCAGGCGCGGCCGCTTAGCTTCATTCGTTAGGCCTCGTTCGCCCTTCCAATGCTGCTTTCTGGGTGTACGCGGGTCACGCCAGCTTGGTCATTACGTCATTCTCCAGCGCCAATCGATGCGATTTCCCAATTTTCCGCAGTTCAAGAATGGCGTTATTGCTTACTCATCAACAATCGGCCCATGGATTTCTGCCATCATCTAGGCTGCTTCAGCGACTACTCCCTCAGTTCCACGCAATAACTCCGGCACTTTCCCTTTGGGGTCGTCGGCATGAACTATCGCTCCCATCCATTCAGGCTCAAATCCCAAGGTGGTGCACGCTCAGGGCACCATTACTTCGGGCTCGGCCTAACCTCTCGCTGCAACGGACCCAGGCGCCAGCGCCTGGTCCGCTGAGCTTCTTTCGTTAGGCCTCTTGCAACCGCTGGCATTTCGTTCGGAGTCGTGATGCTTGACCCTCAGAACTATCTTGACCCCGACGAAACCATTCTCGCTCGTTCGAAGAAACGTCCTTATGCCCTCATTTTGCAAATACTATTCAACCGTGGCTGTCCAGCCATTGCAGTTATCCCACTCCTTGTATATGCGATGATAAACCCTGTTGCCGTTCTAGATCTTTTTCGCAATGAACCCAAGTGGTTGGTTTTGTTGTTCAGCGCAGTCGTTGCAGTTGGCGCCAGTGTCAACGTATACATGGCGCTAGAATATTTTCGATCTTCATTACTACTCACATCCAAACGGATTATCCGAATCAAAGGCAATAAACATTTACCTGCTGAATTCGCCGATGTTCTGAAAGTTGAAGTGAAGGGTCGCTTTCTTTCTTCTCGCATTTTGATCAATCTTTCCGATACAGAAACCATCGATATCGACTATCTCGAATACAACAACGCTCTCACTCTTGAGAAGACGATCAAGGAATTCTGCTCGACCAATTCAGAATTTTGTTCGGCCTAACCCCTAGCTCAACTCGGACCCCGCCTGCATTGTCTTCCGCTCTCTCTCGACTTCTCGCTATCCCGACTTCGTTCGGCGTCCCGGTGCAGGCGCGGCCGGTTAGCTTCATTCGTTAGGCCGCAACCCCATCGTCACTACGACCAGGTCAAAGGAGATTGGCATGATCAACCAGGTTTTCCTTACTCTCCCTGTCGCTGACCTCCAGAGATCAGTCGCCTTCTTCAAGGCGCTTGGATTCGCGCACAACCCACAGTTCAGCGACGATACGGCTGCGTGCATCGTCATCAATGATGCAATTTCTGTCATGTTGGGCACTCACGCCAAGTTTCGTGAGTTCACTCCCAAAGCTATCTGCGACACCAGTCAGGCCGTCGAAGTTTTGATATCTCTCAGCTGTGAGAGCCGTGAACAGGTCGATGAATTGGTCGCCAAGGCCCTTGCGGCTGGTGGTTCAACTCACGATAAGCCAGAAGATTTCGGATTCATGTACACACACAGCTTCGTTGACTTGGATGGTCATGGGTGGGGGGTCCTCCACATGGCTCCCCAACCTGAAGCTTAGTAGTCTGCGCAAATCAAACATGATTACCCTGCGGCCTAACCCCTCGCTCAAGTCGGACCCCGCCTGCATTGCCTTCCGTTCTCTCTCATCATTTCGCTATCTCGGCTCCGCTCATTGCCTCGGTGCAGGCGCGGCCGCTTAGCTCCATTCGTTAGGCCTCGTTCGCCCATTCAAGGCTGTCTTCTGGGTATGCGCGGGTCACGCATGCCCGGCCGTCTCGTCACAAATCATCGCCAATCCTTACGATTTTTCATTCTTCAGCGCTCCAAGAATGGCGTTATTGCTTACTCATCAACAATCGGCCCATGGATTCCTGCCATCATTGAAGCTGCTTCAGCGCCAGATCCTTCAACTCCACGCAATAACTCCGGCACTTTCCCTTTGGGGTCGTCGGCATGAACTTTCGCTCTCATCCATTCAGGCCCAAATCCCAAGGTGGTGCACGCTCGGGGCACCATTACTTCGGGCTCGGCCTAACCTCTCGCTGCAACGGACCCAGGCGCCAGCGCCTGGTCCGCTGAGCTTCTTTCGTTGGGCGACTTCGCAATTTTGATTGGAACCACATGCCTGAAATATTTAATCCAGACACGCTCAGGTTTTTCTTCGGCTCTCTAGTCAATCCTGATGTCGCTATGGAGACAATTACTCACTACGAGGGCATCTCGTCACTATCTCAGGAACTTGAAGATTCGATTACTGCCAATCGTCCTCATTTAGGGCTACAACTTGTTGGGTACCACAATGTTGATACTGGAGTCACTATTGTCGCCATGATGCGCGATCCAGAAGCCCTAAGCGGAATATCCTTCTTTGCAGAGAGCAGCCATCGTGTTTTTGGTGGAAGCACGCTTACCTGCATTCCACTGGTTTTTTGTTCCTCGGTTTATCAGCCAACTGGTAACTACCTTGTCTACCGCCATACCTATAAGCGACCCGCTTTTGATGAAAATGAGGTGCGCCAAATAATGGCTTCGGGCAGCCCTGAGGAGCAACTAAGAATCTTCTTCCTGACAAAATCCAGAAATGGTTACGAATCGATTCCTGGGATGAGCTACGTTGGCATCACGAAACGGTCATGGCAGGAAAGATACGGCGAGCATGTTGAAAAGGCAAAGGAGGCGTCATCAACCCGCTTCCATGAAGCAATGAGAAAAATGCAAGGGCAGCGGGTCATTCAAGTCCATGATGTATCTGCGTTCGGCATTACAGAAGCCGAAGCCAAGGCCTACGAGTCAGAGTTGATTTCTAAATCAACACTTTGGCCACTTGGTTTAAACATGAAAGCCTAAGTTCTTGTCCGCTCTCAAGTCGCCCAACCCTCCGCTCAAGTCGGACCCCGCCTGCATCGCCTTCCGTTCTCTCTCAGCATTTCGCTATCCCGGCTCCGCTCATCGTCTCGGTGCAGGCGGTGCCGCTTAGCTTCATTCGTTAGGCCTCGGTCGCCCGTTCAATGCTGTCTTCTGGGTGTGCGTAGGTCACGCAGGCCCGGTCGTCTCGTCATGCACCAGCGCCGATCCGTGCGATTCCCCATTCTTCAGCAATCCAAGAATGGCGTTATTGCTTACTCATCAACAGTCGGCCCATGGATTTCTGCCATCATTGAAGCCGCTTCTGCGCCTGATCCTTCAACTCCACGCAATAACTCCGGCACTTTCCCTTTGGGGTCGTCGGCATGAACTTTCGCTCCCATCCATTCAGGCTCAAATCCCAAGGTGGTGCACCCTCGGGGCACCATTACTTCGGGCTCGGCCTAACCTCTCGCTGCAACGGACCCAGGCGCCAGCGCCTGGTCCGCTGAGCTTCTTTCGTTAGGCGTCAACTCTCCACAACCAAACCCGGGCTCCGGGCAACTCTCAAGGATTAAGAATGAAAGCTCTCTTCTCTCTCTTGCTTGCGGTTCCCTTGGCCGCCCAGATCACAATCAACCTTAATCCGGGTGGAACCAACGAGAAGATCACACTCATTTCTAAGACTGGGTCTGTCGAGTTAACACCTGGGTCGCACCATCACAACAAGGTGGTCCAGCTTTTCACCAAGACGTTTACTGCATTCATGAAACCGGCGGAAAAGACCGTAGAGGCACAGCCAGAAACTATCTCTTTCGGAAAGATCCGCCCCACGAAGGGTCGCAATACAGTTTTGGTCCGCTTGTCGAAAGATGGGGAATACTTTAAGGCCGTCCTGAAGGAAGGTATGTCTGGGTTCAGCGCCTACGAAGAATCCATCCCCTATCCGGGCAAGAAAGCACCAGAGCCAGTTAAGCAACCGGATGGAATTTGGACTCTAACCCTTCCTGAACCTCTTACGCCTGGTGACTACGCCTTGGTATCAGACACCGAAAACTGGCAGTTTCACGTAGCAGCAGCCAAATAGGGTCCACACGCCTAACCTCTCGCTCAAGTCGGACCCCGCCTGCATTGCCTTCCGTTCTCTTTCATCGTTTTGCTATCGCGGCTCCGCTCGTCGCCTCGGCGCAGGCGGGGCCGCTTAGCTGCTTTCGTTAGGCCGACGTGGGCGGGCTCGGCCAAAACCTCTTCTGGTATGACTTCCCCGAGGTCCCGTCGCGCTAGAGTGGGTTATCTATTCACCGTCACTTCCCACTGTTTCAGGCTTTCCGTTCTTCCGCTCTTTTCCATTCTCAGCGCTTGGGCCGTTGGATTCGGCTGCGTGGCCTTACCCGCCCACCTCCGCCTAACGTGCCCGTCACTTGGTCTCGGTTCATCAGTCGGTCGGCGTTCGGCCTAACCGGTCGCTCAACTCGGACCCCGCCTACATTCCCTTCCGCTCTCTCTCATCCACCCGCTTCCTCGGCTCCGTTCAGCGCCACGGCGCAGGCGGGATCCGGTTAGCTCGAATCGTTAGGCGTTTACCCAACCTCACCCAATTCCCACTAAAAGGATTCTTATGATCGCCTCCACCACCTTCACCGTTGATGGCTATGACATCGTGGAAACGAAGGGTCTAGTCCGGGGCATCATCGTCCGCTCACCGACGATTTCACAAGGCATTTTGGGTGGACTTAAGAACATCATTGGTGGGCAGATCGGTGCTTACACCACAATGTGCGAACAGACTCGTTCACAGGCCTACGACGAAATGGTCGCCCACGCCAAAGCCATGGGCGCTAACGCAATCGTGGGTGTCCGTTACGATGCTTCATCCGTCGAACCTCGCGGCGGCGCCGTAGAAGTCCTTTGCTATGGAACTGCTGTCGTGATTACCAAGCGGGCGTCGTGAATAAAACGCCTAACCTCTCGCTGCAACGGACCCAGGCGCAAGCGCCTGGTCCGCTGAGCTTCATTCGTTAGGCGCTCACCATCCACGTCGAGTAGATTCTTCATCGGAAAAACCAAAAAGGAGAAAACCATGGGAATCAAGCCAGGTCCAAAAAAAATCGCCAAATCAACGGGTAAGCCAGATCGGCGTCAACGCGATAACAAAGAAACTCCAAAGAATACGCCATCGCTCAAGCCTCACAAGCATAAGAAAGGTGATTAGCTCATTCGCTAGATCCTCTACAGCCCCCGATTCGCTAGGCTATTCCCATGGCAAAAAGCCCTAAACTCTATCCGCGGTGGCTCCATCATCCAAGCCATGAGAGCAAGATCTTCAATTCTGCTGAGGAAGCTAGATGGGCGTGGTTCAAGGGTTGGAGAGATCACCCATTCCCACCAGAAAACGCACGCAAGGCCGCTAGACTTAAAGCGTGGTGGGAAAGGTGGAAATGGTTATTCGAAGCGATAACTCTAATAATCGGCATTCCGGCTGGAATTATAGGGCTCATCAAACTCCTTCGTTCACCTTAACCAAAAATTCAGTAAAGCGCCTAACCTCTCGCTCAAGTCGGACCCCGCCTGCATTGCCTTCCGCTCTCTCTCAACATTTCGCTATCCCTGCTTCGCTCATTGCCTCGGTGCAGGCGCGGCCGCTTAGCTTCATTCGTTAGCACTTTCCAAATGGAGTCCACATGTCAGGCGTAAACTGGACCTGCCCCCATTGCGAAAGACATGTGACCATCACCGATGATCGATTCTCGGCGAATGAGCATCGCCTATGGATTCCAAACGCAGATGGGCCACGGTCTCTTGCCTCCTATTATTTCGTTTGCCCAAACCCAGAATGTAACAAGTTCACATTGACTGCCGCACTTCACGTAAAGAACCTTCAAGCAGGCAATCAAGATTTGGGAGAAAAACTTCAGAGTTGGAATCTGGTCCCAAGTGCAGCCATAAAAAGTTTCCCCACTTATATTCCGGTAGCTATTCTGTCTGACTACCGTGAAGCCTGCCTAATTCGTGACTTGAGCCCTAAAGCGTCAGCAACGCTTTCACGACGATGCTTGCAGGGAATTCTTCGAGATTTCTGGTCAGTTAAGCCGGGACGATTGGTAAATGAAATAGATCAAATCAGAGATCGCATTGATCCTCTCACATGGAGTGCAATCGACTCCCTCAGGAAGCTGGGGAACATTGGAGCACACATGGAAAAGGACATCGACACAATAGTCGATGTCGACCCTCAAGAAGCCGAGTTACTCATTGGACTGGTCGAAACCCTATTACGTGAATGGTACATAGCAAGGGAAGAGCGAAAAATCAGAATGTCCGCCCTTATCCAGGCCGCAGAGAATAAGTCGTAGGTTCCGTCAGGTGCTAACCCCTAGCTCAACTCGGACCCCGCCTGCATTACCTTCCGCTCTCTCTCATCTCCCTGCTTCCTCGGCTTCGTTCAGCGCCTCGGCGCAGGCGGTGCCGGTTAGCCGTTTTCGTTAGGCCTCGTTCGCCCGTTCAATGCGGTCTTCTGGGTGCGCGCGGGTCACGCAGGCCCGTCGTCTCGTCATTTACCAGCGCCGATCCGTGCGATTTCTCATTACTTCAGCAATCCAAGAATGGCGTTATTGCTTACTCATCAAC
>NZ_BSDE01000003.1 GCF_030268085.1 Geothrix limicola | reverse complement strand
TGGCAGAGTTCAAATGAACGAAACCAAGCACTCAGCGCCTGGCTCCACTTCTACAATCACCATAGGCCTCATTCGGCCTTAGGCGGTCAGCCCCCAGTCACAAGGCTGAACAACCTCGTTGGCAACGACAGCTAGTGCTCGCCCTCTTCGCACTGGCCACGCGCATGGGCCTGCCGGACCGCGCCGATCTCTCCCGCATCGGCCTCGCCGGATTCCTCGGCATCAGCGTCTACCACGTGGCCCTCAATTTCGGCGAGGTGACGGTCAACGCGGGCGCCGCCTCCATGCTCATCTCCGCCGGCCCGGTCTTCACCGCCCTGCTGTCGGCGCTCTTCCTCCACGAGCGGCTGACCCGCCTCGGATGGGGTGGCATCTTCCTCGCCTTCGCCGGTGTTTCGCTGATCGCCCTCAGCAGCGGCGGCGGCCTGCGCTTCACGCCGGGCGCCCTGCTCATCCTCCTCGCCGCCGCCGTGGCAGCCGTCTACGCCATCCTGTCGAAGCAGAGCCTTCGCCGCTACACGGCCCTCCAGTTCACCTGCTACTCCATCTGGGCGGGCACCCTGCCCATGCTCGTCTTCCTGCCCAGCCTGATGCGCCGCTTCGCCGTAGCCGCGCCGCCTGCCACCTTCGCCGTCCTTTATCTCGGCGTCTTCCCGGCGGCCATCGCCTACGTGCTGTGGAACCTGGCCCTCTCCCGCATGCCGGCCTCGCTGCTATCGAGTTTCCTGTACCTCTCGCCCGTCCTCGCCAGCTTCATCGCCTGGGTGTGGCTGGGCGAGCTGCCCGCCCTGCTCACCGTGGCAGGCGGGGCCCTCGCCATCCTCGGCGTGATCCTCGTGCAGACGCAAGGTTACGACCGGTCCGCCCCCGAGGCCCTGACGCCTAGGCAGATCCAGGAATGTGGGGACCCACTTTGAGCCGTAGACGGGCTGTGGTCTTCGACTCCCGCTTTCGCCAGGACCAGGAACGCCTGAGCGCCTACGTTAGGGATCTCGGCCCTTCACGGAGAAAGCGGTCGATTGACGAGCGTCTGCAGCTCAGCCAAGGGACCTACCAGATAGGAAGGCAACTCGCTCTGGATTCGTGCTTGATCCAGATGCCTGACACAGACCCTCGCGAAATCTCGAGCCCCCGAAAGGACCTTCTTGAACCGGGGATCGATTTTAAGCTGTTGCAAGTCAGGATCGATCAGCAGCCAATCGAAGGGAGGCGGGTTGCGCGCCTCGAGGCTTCTCTGAAGCAGCCACAGGGCATCTTCTTTCAACCCCAGACGGACCAAGAGTGGGCAGTAGAAGAGGGCGCGGTTGGCCCAATCCATAGATCCAGCCACAGATGGCTTCCGCCACTTGGTGAGGGTCTTGTTTGCCAAATTCCTAGCTCCAACGAGATCCCCCTTCGACATGGCAAGCATCACATCAGCACCAAAACCAGATTCCTCCGCCCTTGGGTCAGAAGCCAGAATCCGTTGTGCCTCTTCCATTCGATTGAGCCGAAATAGGGCAAAGAAGGTCAGGAACCGATTGAAGGTGCTGTTCGGCTCTAAGCGAAGGGCCCGTTCGGCAATGGGAAGCCCTTCCTGTGCTCGGTCGTTCCAGATCAGCCCCAGTGCTGCCCAAGAATAGCCCCCTACGTCGAGAGGATCCAATTCCATGGAACGTCTTCCGGTCGCAATAAAGATCCCGTTCGAACCCGCTGCGACCGTTCCCAGCCCCTGCTGAATCCTGGGATCACGCGGATTGAAACAGGCAGCCTTGACGGCATATTCCAGGGCTTTCTCCGGGACATTGACGGTGAGGTTCGTCTCCATCCAGCTTCGAACCATCCAGGCCTGTCCACAGTGCGGATCGAGCTCAAGGGCCCTGACGACGGAGCTCTTAGCTGATTTGAGAGAGCCCGGAGCTCGGGTTTTCCAATAATGATCATTGAAGAGAATGGCCATCCAGGCGTGGATCTCCGGCCTTGAAGCGTCCAATCCTTCCGCTCGTCGAAGGGCGGCTAGTGCAAGGTCGAAGTCGTGTTTCAATCCCAAGTGCCAGTAGCGTCGGCAAAAGTGCTTCCCTTCCGCCAACGTCAATTCCAGTTCCGAACCAAGGGCCTGGTTCGTGGCAGGCAGGACACTCTCTGGCTTGAGGATCTCTCTGATTGAATTCGCAGCCATCCGAATCATGGCGCAGTATTCGCTCTTGGCCCCTTCCGTTTGGCGCGCCCAAATGACCTTTCTTGTCGCTGCATCCGATAGCTTAAAGTCAAACGCCAGCCTGCCACCACGAGCCGTCACTGTCGAAGTGATCAAATGTCGAACTTGGTAGAGTTCGGCGACCTCTCGTAGATCTCCATTGACGGCCTCCATTTCGAGACGAGTCGGCGGTAGCTTCGTGTCCAGGCCTTCCACATCGGCCAGTAATGTCGAGAGGGTCGTCGGTACAGCATCCGTGAGGTAGGCCGTTTCGGGAGGGCCTATCACCCTGGTCGGCAGAACCAACACATTGGGATGGGGTTTTGCGATGACGGTCTCTGGCCCACGATGCCGGGATGTCCACAGCAGAATCCCCATAAACGTCAGTACAAGCATCAAAGCGAAAGCCATCCCTAGAGGAAGCCTCCATGAACGAGGCTGGGATCGATTTGCTGAAGGATAGGTCTTACCATTTTTCAGCCACACGACGCGATCCGGCTGGATAGATGCGGCCTGAACCCCGGGGGGAACGCCCCCGTTCATGCCCTCGCTCACCTCTGCCATGAATCGATAGCCTCTCCCGGGCAGGGTTTCGATCAACCTGGGCGTCTTCGCCGAATCTCCAAGCGCATGACGAGTCTTGCGAGCGGCCGTGTCCAGAGCACTCTCGAAGTCCAGGTTTACGTCGATGGGCCAAATCCGTGTTCGAAGCTGCTCGCGGTTGACGAGTTCACCTGGTCGTTCGAGGAGCGCGGTGAGAAACCTGAAAGGTACATCCTGCAGCGGGATGCGCACCCCACTCAGACGGAGTTCCCCGGTTTCCGTGTCCACTTCAAATTCTTCGAAGCGGAATCGTCTGGGAACTGCTTTCGGAGAGGAATACACGTCGTCACGCAGGGTGGCCACATCATAGACCTCGACATCAAAAAAACAACAAACATGCTCATCAGCCCAGCACTCGGGAGTTCAGCCCTTGTCCAGGAACTGTCCAGCCCCTGTCCGATGGCCAGGATTGCACGGCCGCGCCACATTCCACCCGTTCAATAAACCCGCCCCTCATTTCACTGACAAGGAGGCACCGAATGAAAGGTTTGCGTTCCGTTCTGGCTCTGATGGCGATTGCGCCATACCTGTTGATTGGGCAACTGAACGCCCAGTCACCCTCTCCCGCCACAATCGGTGGGGCGAGACACAACCTCATCAAGCTCCAGAAGGCACTCCCAAATGCCAGGGCGAAATCCCCCATATTCTTGGCGACCAGGTGGGAATGCCAACCCGGAGCCGTTCAAACAGTACTAGATGTGGCTGGTGGATGGTGCGAAGGAGTCGCCGTGGCTCCCAATGGGGATGTTTACACCTCTGATCAGGTCACGTTTGATGTCTACCGCATCACGCCAGGGGGCGAAATCAGTCGCTTCGCTCACCTCTATGACATGTACAACCCTGACGCTGCATATGCCGGTGCCTTGGGGATGGAATTCTCACGAACCGGCGACCTCTGGATCGCGATGTTGAATTTCATGGAACCCGCGCGCCACGGCATCTACAAGGTCCACCCAGACGGAACCATTCAGTTAGCCGTTCCCATGAATCCGGATGAGATCGTCGCCCCCAATGGTCTGGCCTTCGACCCCTTTGGTGATCTATACGTCACCGAAAGCATCAACGGGGCGATCTGGAAGGTCGTTAAAAATCAAAATCTTGCATCTTTATGGCTAGCGGATGCACTCTTGGTGCCACCCCCGAGCGGTGTCTTCGGCGCCAACGGAATCGTCTACAAGGACCGGGCCTTCTTCGTGGCCAACACCGATGCCGGGACCATCATCAAGGTACCCGTGAACCAAGACGGTGCCCCCGGCAACCCCAGCGTCTTCGCCTCTGGCTTGAATGGCCCCGATGGCATCACCCTTGGACCTTACGGGGACTTGTACGTGGCCTGCTGTTACGGAGGTCAGCTCGTCAGGATCATGGACGATGGCAAAACCGAAGTCGTGCTCGACAGCGACCTGGGGTACCCAACCACCCCGGTCTTCGGAAAGACGCAGGGTGAAAAGGCCACCGTGTACCTCACCAACTTTTTCTCGACCATGAACGGCGTGCCAAGCCTGATCAAGGTGGATATGTGCAAACCCCAGCGCGGGAGTCAAAACGAGTAGAACGAAAGCCTCCTACCTGCACCCATCAGCCCCGGCCGGGGCTGATGGGTCGTTACATCAAAGGTGAAGAAAGATCCGCGGATCCACGCGCGCGTCGTTGAGGCTGAGGGACCAGTGCAGGTGGGGCCCGGAGGCCCGGCCTGTGGCGCCCACCTCGCCCACCAGGTCGCCGACCTTCACCTTCTGGCCCTGCTTCACCGTGATCTTCGACAGGTGGCAGAGCAGGCTCACCACGCCTTCGCCATGGGCGATGAAGACGGCGTTGCCGCTGTAGAAGAAATCCCCCGTCAGCACCACCACGCCTTCGGCGGGAGCGCGCACGGCCTGGCCCTGGGGTGCGCGGATGTCCAGGCCCGCGTGAGGCGAACGCGGCTCTCCGTTGAAGATCCGGCGCATGCCGAAAGAAGCCGTCAGAGCCCCCGGCGTGGGGCGGCCAAAGTGCAGGGACGGCGCGAATCCTTCGGGCCAGGCCTTCCAGGCGGGGCCGATGAGGAGCTGCTCCTTCTCGATGCGCGCCTCGTCCTCGGCGTTGGGCGTCACCTGGCGCTGGTTCTTCAGCTGCACACGCTGCTCGGGGTACTGCTTGGGCTTGATGGTGAAGGACACGGCGTGGCCGTCCACGTCGAGGGCGTCCTCGCCCGGCTTCGCGCTCAGCTTGAGACCCACCACCGCCTGCCAGCCCGAAGGCCCCTTCCGCACCAGCACGGGCTGCCCGTGGTAGCTCACCTTGGGCGCCGTCGCCTGGGCCGGAAGGGCCACGACGGCCACGCCACCTGGCACCGGGAGGGGCTTGAAGGGAAGCTTGCCGGATTCGACCCCGCTGGCGGCCGTCAACGTCGGCGTCAACGTCAAAGCGAGGGCCGTGCCCGTGATGCATCTATGGATCAGGTTCATGCTTCGGTTCCTCGGTGGAGTCACTCCAGCATACCGGGGCGCCCACCGGGGCCTGCCATGGGCCCCGTGACACGAATGGGTCCAGGGCATTGACAGGGTTTCAGTGATGGCAGATATTTAGTTCGGATTCGTACTTTTCGAAAGTGAATCATGTCCATTGACCTCATCCTCCAACTCCACCGCGCCACCCATCGGGTGGGCCTCTTCCTCGCGGCCTGGAAACCCGCCCTGGGCGTGAGCCAGGCCGAAGCGCACATCCTCGCCTTCCTCTCGCAGGCGGGGCCCAGCCCCATCGGCGCCGTCCACCGCGCCTTCGCCCACAAGCGCTCCACCCTCACCGGCGTGCTCGACCGCCTGGAAACCAAGGGCTGGCTCAACCGCGAGCCGCATCCCGAGGACCGGCGCTCCACGCTGCTGCGCCTCACACCGAAGGGCCTCAAACAGGCCGCCCGGGTGAAGGAGGCCATGGGGGCGCTAGGCCAGGCCCTCGCCGAGGAACTCTCCCCCCATGCCCTCGCCGCCACGGCGCGCTGCCTCGAAGCCCTGGAGCACGCCGCCGAACGGGCCGGCGGCGGCGACTGACCTTAGAGCCTCCCCAACCACCCCATACCACCCCACGAATCGCCTCATCCGAGGCTCGGAGAAGCTATGCCCATCGCCATCCCTCCATCGGCACCCCCCGCCCTCCACGCACCGGAGGCCAGACCCGCCTTCCAGGCCCAGCACCGTTCCCTGAGCTACACGCAGCACCTGGAGGCCAGCCCCGTGGACGTCATGCCCTTCCTCACGCCCACGGGCGAACGCGCCTGGGCCGAAGACTGGGACCCCACCGTGCTCCATCCCCAGGCCGGCCCCGAAGGCGAAGGCACCGTGTTCCTCACGGCGGGCCCAGCGCATCCCAGCACCTGGTGGGTCTGCACCGAATTCTCGGTTCCATCGGCCGGAGCCCCGGCGCGGGTCACGTACGCGCACTTCACGCCTGGACGGGACGTCACCACCATCCACATCACCCTCGAGGCCGAAGGTCCGGACCGCACCCTGGCCCGCATCCGCTACAGCTGGACGGGCCTCAGCGCGCAGGGCAACGCCTTCGTCGCCCACCACGACGCCGCGCACTTCGAAGCGGACATGAAGGAATGGGAACACACCCTCAACGCCGCGCTCAGACACGGGAAGGGCGGCAGGAGAACCAAGCCGAGCGATCCAGAAAACAGCCGCTGATCCTTTTCCCCGAAGCGAACCCTAGCCTTGGGGAGAGGTCGGGCCTTCTTCAGGAAGCGGAGATTCTGACGCGCTGGCACTGGACGCATCCTCCTCACTGAAGCCCACTTCGCGCATCTTCACGGCGTCCTGGTAGGCGGCGAGGATGGCGGTGCGGATGCGGAGGTACGAGGTCTCGGTGACCTTGGTATTGAAGGTGATCGTGGCCACCAGGTAGTCGCGACCGTCGGGCATGGTCTGGGGCGCGCTCACCTGGATCTGCGGCGCCATGATGGTGGCGGAGCTGCCTTCGCGCAGGCGCGTGGCGAGCGCCTCGCACCAGGCCTGCAGTTGGGGCATGAGGGCGAGGCCCTGCTCGGGGGAAGCCACCATCACGCGGCCGTAGAGCGTGAAGAAGAGGCGCAGCTGCGGCGGATCGAAGGAGTGGTTGAGGTAGCCCGACATGCTGGCGATCTGCTGGAAATCCTTCAGCAGCGCCTGCAGCTTGGGGCTGGGCTGGGCGGGGCCCTGGGGCTTGGCCATCAGTCCACCATGCCATATCCATACTTCGAGACGAGCAGGTCGAGCCGCTTCCGGGCCTCGGCGGGCACCGTCTCCGGCGCCGTGAACAGCGCCGCCTTCAGCGCCTCGCCGCAGGCGCAGGCGCGCGGGGCGCCCGATAACTGCGGCACTACCTGGCGGAGCAGGGCCTGGGCCTTGTCCACGTTGGCGTGCATGACCTCCAGCACCGAAGTCGCATCCACGCCCTCCTCCTCTTCGCGCCAGGCATCGTAGTCCGTCACCAGGGCGATGCAGGCGTAGCAGAGCTCGGCCTCGCGGGCGAGGCGGGCCTCGGTCACCTGGGTCATGCCGATGAGATCCGCCCCCCAGCTCTGGTGCAGGCGGCTTTCGGCGCGGGTGGAGAAGGCCGGACCCTCCATGCACACGTAGAGCGCGTCGCCCTCCACGGGCAGGGACAGGGCCCTGCCCGTGGCCAGCAGTGCGCCGCTCAGGTGGGTGCAGGTGGGTTCGGCGAAGCTCACGTGGGCCACGAGTCCCCCGCCGAAAAAGGTGTCCTTGCGGTGCCGCGTCTTGTCGATGAACTGGCTCACGAGGCGCAGCTCGCCGGGCCTGTGTCGCGCCTGCAGGCTGCCCACGGCCGAGACCGAGATCAGGCGCTCGACGCCGAGGGATTTCAGCGCCCAGATGTTGGCGCGGTAGTTCACCTCGCTGGGCGTGAAGCGGTGCCCCTCGCCATGCCGCGCCAGAAAGGCCACAGGGATGCCATCCAAGGCGCCGAGATGCACCGGGCCCGAGGGTTCGCCGAAGGGCGTCTGCACCGCCACGGCCCGGTCGAGGGCCAGCCCTTCCATCCGATACAAACCACTGCCGCCGATGATGCCGATGGGTGCGTTCATCCCCCCATTCTACTTGCGTCGCCTGGCGAAACCGTGGTTCTCTGAGGATTCTGACAATTCGATGTTGGATGTTCGGGAAGCAGGTGGAATTCCTGCACTGCCCCGCAACGGTAAGCACCGCGCCCCCCTTTGTTGGATCAAGGCGCGAGACCTCAAGCCCGACCACTGGGATCGTCCCGGGAAGGTTCGGGGGGAGCCGCAAGACCCCTGTCGCGTGCGAGTCCGGAGACCGGTCCAGCATTCCACCCCCCGTCGCGGGCACGGGCCGGGCCATGGTCCCTCGGGATCTGCCTCCGCCGCCGCGACCTCATGCGCGGAGGCATGATGGGTCATTCCCGCATTCTCTTCACCCTGGCGGCCCTGTCCGTCGTGTCCCCTGCGGCCTTGGCCGCCCGGTCCAACGCCGCCGAGGCGGATCGCAAACCCGGCGAGGCCACCGTCACCGTCAGCGCCGAGGCGCAGCCCGTGGAGGTCACGCGCACGCCTTCCCCCGTGCGCGTCGTCGAAGCCGACGAACTGGCCCGCCTCGGCAGCCGCACCCTGGCCGAGCTGCTGGAAGTGCTCCAGCCCGGTGCCGTCATGAGCACGGGCACTTCCGGCGCCACGGCCTCGGCCTTCCTGAATGGCACCCTCAGCCGCAACGTCGTCGTGCTGCTCGATGGCCTGCGCCTGAACGATCCCACGGCCCTCAGCCCGGATCTCGGCGCCCTCAGCCTCGTGGGCATCGCCCGCGTGGAACTGGTGCTGGGGCCTTCCTCCGTGCTCTACGGCAGCGACGCCATCGGCGGCGCCATCTCTCTCACCAGCCTGGGCCGCGGCGCCGAGGGCTTCCACGGGCAGGCGGGCCTGAAGGTGGGCACCGACGGGCTGCGCGGCACGACCGCCCAGGTGCAGCTCTCCGACGCCAAGGGTTGGATCGCCGCAGGCGGCGAGGCCACCCAGCAGAACAACGGCTTCCCCGGCGACGCCTTCCATCAGGCCGGAGGCTTCCTCCGCCTGGGCGCCAAGCTCGGCGACGCGGATCTCGCGGGCTTCTACCGCAACAGCGGGCAGACGGCCTCCGTGCCCTTCACCACGCTGTCCTGGCCCGGCTCCGGGCGCGACTACCAGCCCGGCCGTGAGACCCGCGCGCGTCAGGAAAGCTGGGGCGCCAGCCTGCGCTGGCCCCTCGCGCCCGGGCTGGTGCTGGAAGACACCCTGCAGGCCCTGTCAGGCCACACGGGCGACCCCGACGGCTCCCTCCGCCAGCAGACCGACCGCGACTTCCGCCGCGTGGAAGACCAGCTCACCCTGCACTGGACGCCCACCAGCGCCTTCCGCCTCTCGGGCCGCCTCGAAGGCCGCGAGGACACGAGCCACGCCGAGAACTACTACGACCCCTCCACCTTCTCTCCGGTGCGTTACCGCGGCGAGGGACGTGATCTGGCGGGCGCCCTGGAAAGCCGCTGGACCCTTTTCGACGGCCTCGACTGGGTGGCGGGCCTTCGCCGGGACGCGGGCCACCGCGATCTGACGCGCCTCGATTCGGGACTGCGCAGCCGCGCCGGCAGCGCCGAGGCGGGCACCTGGCGCTCGGGCCTCAACTGGGTACTGGCCCCCGAACTGCGCCTGTACGCCAGCGCCGGCCAGGGCTTCCGCATGCCCAATACGACGGAATTCGCCCTGAACGCCCAGGCCGAGGCCCAGGACGCGCAGGCCTATCCCATCGCCCCCGAGCGCAGCCGCACCCTACAGGTGGGCGCCACGGGCCTCTTCGCGGGCCACTGGGAATACCGCCTCGAAGCCCAACGCACGCGCATCGACGACCTGCTGGCCTACGTCTACGACACCAGCTTCGCCTTCCCGCCGCTGTTCACCTCGCACTACGCGAACCAGGGCTCCATCCGCGCGCAAAGCCTGGAAGGCGCCCTGGGCTGGCGCGGCGGATCCGATCTGGCCTACGGCTGGGACCTGATCCTGCGCAGCCAGGAGACCCGCGACCTGGACCATAACGTCGAGGGTCAGCGCTACGGCCAGCAGAACACGGCCATCGTGCGCCACCCCTTCTTCACCGGCGCCGTGTCGGCCTTCCTGCAGTCGAAGAGCTGGCGCGCCGACTTGCGCTTCGACCGCGTCGGTCCGCGCTACGACCTGAACGACACGACCTACGACGTGATCTCCACGGGCCACCCGTACCAGACCCTTCACCTCGGCTTCTCCATCGAACCCGTGAAGCACCTCAGCCTCGCCCTCCGCGGCGACAACCTGCTGCAGCCCAAGCTGAGCGTTCAGGATTGGCTCGACGGCCGCTACGATCAGAAGGGCGACGCCGCGCTGGTCTACGGCTTCCCCGCGCCGGAACCGCGCTGGTCCCTGGCCGCGACCTGGAGGTGGTGACATGAAGGTGCAGCTCCGGGAAGCAGCCGAGGCACGAGGCAGCGTCGAGCAGACCGCCCGGCAGATCTTCGAGCAGAGCACTGAGCGGCTTGCCGCCCGGAGCGCCCGATGAGCGCTCGCCTGTTCCGCCTGATCACCTGCTTGCTGCTGCTCGCGCTGCCCCTGGCCGCAGCGCGGCCTCAGACTCCGACGGCGGCGCGGCCCCAGCGGGTGGTGAGCCAGGCCGTGGGCACGGACGAGCTGCTGCTGGCCCTGGCCGATCCGGGCCAGATCGCCGCCCTCAGCCACATCAGCCACGATGGCCGCTACAGCCCGGTGGCCGAGGATGCCAAGCGCTTCCCCGCCCTCCGGGACAGCGATGCCGAAAGCATCCTGCGCTTCCGCCCCGACCTGGTGCTGGCCGCCAGCTTCACCCGGCCCGAGACCCTGGCCCTGCTCAAACGCACCGGCGTGCGCCTGGTGGTGCTGGACCGCTTCGACACGCTCGAGGATGTCTATGCCAGCCTGCGGATCCTCGGCCGTGAGCTCGGCCAGGAGGCCCGCGCCGAGGCCCTCATCACCCATTGCCGCACCCGCGTGGAGGCCCTGGCGACCCGACTGAAGGGGGTAAAGCCCGTGCGCGTGCTCAGCGTGGGCGTCTACCCCATCACCGCCGGCTCGGGCACCACCTTCCAGGACCTCTGCGAGCACGCGGGCGCCGTCAATGTCGCCGCCGAGGCCGGTCTCAAGGGCCACGCGCCGACGCCTTCGGAAAAGCTACTCGTCTGGAACGCTGAGGTGCTCGTGGCTTCGGGCGATGAGGGCCTGCGCAGCCGCCTCGGCGAGATCCCCCACTACCGCGTCCTTCCCGCCTTCAAGGCCGGCCGCATCGTGACGCTGCCCGGGCCCCTCATGTCGAGCGTCTCTCACCACCGCATCGAGGCCTACGAAGCCCTGGCGAAGGCCCTCCATCCCGAACGCTTCAAATGAAGGCCCTGGCTCACTTCCGGGGCGGTCCGCGATGAAATCCCGCTTCGCCCTTCCCCTCCTGCTGGCGCTGCTGGTGCTGGCCTTCCTCGCCTCGCTGGCCTTCGGCGAACTGCGGCTCAGCTTCGGGCAGGTGATCGGCGCGCTCACGGGGGGCAGTGACGAACTCGCCCGCACGGTGGTCCGCGACTTCCGCCTGCCCCGCGCCCTGGTTGGCCTGGCCGTGGGCGCGGCGCTGGGATCCAGCGGCGTCGTGATGCAGGCCTTCTTCCGCAATCCGCTGGCCAGCCCCGGCCTACTGGGCGTCAGCAGCGGCGGCGCCCTGGGCGCCGTGGCCGTGCTGGCGGCGGGCCCCTTCCTCGGCTTGGCCGCCCACACGCTGTGGGCCCTGCCCCTGGCCTCGGTGCTCGGCGCCTTCGCGGCCACGGGCGCCGTGCTGATGCTCGCCCAGCGTGGTGCGGGCACGGAGCGCCTGCTGCTCTCGGGCGTGGCGCTCAACGCGCTGCTGGGCGCGGGCACCAGCTTCCTGCTTACCACCACCATCGGCCACTTCGAGGTGAACGCGCAGATCCTGTTCTGGCTCATGGGGGGGCTGGAAAGCCGCAGCTGGGAACACGTGTGGATGGGCGTCCCCGCCATCCTCGTCGGCTGCCTGCTGCTGCTGCCCCTGGGACGTCCCATGGACCTGCTGAGCCTGGGCGAGCAGAGCGCCCAGAGCCTGGGCGTGGATGTGCGCCGCCTGCGCTGGAAACTCATCGCCCTATCCACCATCCTCACGGCCCTCGCCACCGCCGTGGCGGGCGTCGTCGGCTTCGTGGGGCTGATCGTGCCTCACGTGTTGCGCCTCGCCTTCGGGCCCGACCACCGGCGCCTGCTGCCCTACTCCATGATCGGCGGCGCCGCCTTTCTGCTGGCCTGCGATCTCGTCACGCGGACCTTCCCGCTGGGCCTGCGCCTCGGCGTCGTCACGGCCCTCATCGGCGGCCCCTTCTTCCTCTGGCTGCTGCGGAGGCCGCGATGAGCTCAGCGCTTTCCGCTTCAGCTCTCGCAGTGTCCGGCCGCCTGGAGGCCGTATCGCTGGATCTCACACCCGGTGAACTCGTCGCCCTGGTGGGCCCCAACGGCGCGGGCAAGTCCACCCTGATCCAGGCCCTGGCGGGCCTCCTTCCCGCCGAAGGTCACGTGCATTGGAATGGACAATTACTGTCGCGCATCGCCATGGCCGAACGCGGAAGGCGCCTGGCCTGGGTGGGCCAGGAGGCCCACTTTGAATTCGCCTTCCCCGTCCACGAAGTCGTGGCCCAGGGCCGCTACGCCTGGGGGGATGACCTCGATGGCGTCGAAGCGGCGCTGGCGGAACTGGACCTTCTGGACCTCGCGGACCGACCCGTGACGCGCCTTTCCGGCGGCGAGCGCCACCGCGTCGGCCTGGCCCGGGCCCTGGCCACCCAGGCGCCCATCCAGCTCTGGGACGAGCCCGTGGCCCAGCTGGACGTGCGCCACGCGCTGGAGGTGATGCGCCTCGCCCGCCGCCTCGTGGATGGTGGCAGCACCGTCCTGGTGAGCCTCCACGACCTGCGCGCCGCCTACCGCTTCGATCGCGTGCTGGTGCTGGACCGCGGCCGCCTGGTGGGCAACGGGAAACCCCACGAAGTGCTCACCGCCGAACTCATCGGTGAGGTCTTCCGCGTGAAGGCCACCTTCGTCGAAAGCCTCGTGCCCGAACTGCCTGAGCCCTGAAGCATCTTCGCCTTCACCGCTTTTCCTTCCGCAGCACCCAGCCCAACCCCACGGGCCCGGCCACGGTGGTGAGCAGCAGGGCACCGATGATGCCGGCCTGCACGTCGGGGCTGAGCAGGGGCACGCCGTCCAGGTGAAGCTGCGCGCCCGCGGCCACGAAGATGAGGCCCACCTCGCCGCGGGGCACCATCCCCCAGCCCACCACGGCGGCGCGGATGCCCCTGCCGGCGCCGTAGCCCGCGACGTACTTGCCGATGACGCCCAACAGGGCCAGCAGCAGCGCGAAGCCCAGGGTCGCGGGCTTGAAGAGGGCGCCGGGATCCACCTTGGCGCCCATGAGCACGAAGAAGAGTGGCGATAGCACCGTGACCAGCGGATGGATGAGTTCTTCCAGCGTGTGGCGCTCGCGGTGCTCGAGATCGACGATGTGGGCGGGTTCGAGGATGAGGCCCGCCGCGTAGGCACCCACGATGGAGGCCAGGCCCGCGAGGTTGCCCAGCCAGGCCAGCAGGAAGGCGAAACCGAGACCGAGCGGCAGCAGCACCTGCTCCCCGCGGAAGCGCGTGGCCAACTGGAAGAGGCGCGGGGTGGCCAGACGGCCCAGCGTGAGCGCGGCGGCGAGGAAGCCCAGGGCCAGCCCCATGGTCTTCACCAGCTGCGGCCCCAGCGCGCCGCCAGCAGCCGCGCCCACCATGCCCGAGACAGCCACGAGCACGAGCAGGCCCAGCACGTCATCCACCACCGCCGCACCGACGATGATGCGGCCCGCCAGGGAATCGGAGGCACCCTTTTCGCGCAGCACCTGGGCGGAGATGCCGATGCTGGTGGCGCAGAGGCAGGCGCCGATGAAGAGGTCGAGCACAAGGGGAGATCCCTTGGGCAGCAGAATCCAGGCCCCCGCGAGCCCCGCCAGCATGGGCGCCACCACGCCGATGAGGGCCACGCGAAGCGAGGCGACGCCCACCTTGAGCATCTGCGGCACGGTGGATTCGAGGCCGACGGCAAACATCAGCACCACGACGCCGAGGCCGCCCAGCAGTTCCGTCGCAGGCGAAGCGGCCACGTCGGGAAACAGCGGCCAGGCCCGGTGCAGCGCCGTGAGAGCGAGGCCCACGGCCAGTTCCCCCGTGACCGCCGGCAGCTTCAGGCGCACGGCCAGCTCGCCGCCCACCTTGGCCGAAAGCCACAGCACGGCCAACAGCATCAGCGTGCCCGCCAGGGGATCGTGCATCAGGAACGCGAAAGGCATCGGAACCCCGGGCTCATATGGATGGCCTCCATTAAAGCACCGGCACGGCCCGGGCCCCGCTCGTACCACCGCTCCGCCTGGACAGCTTCTCCGACGCACGCGCACACTGAGGGCATGTCAGAAGCGAGCAAGCCCCAAGGTGGTTCCGCCGCGCACCCCCTGGCCCTCCCCTCGCGGCTGAGGAGCCTGCGGATGATCGCCCAGGCCCGCCGCCTGGCCCTGGCGGTGCTGCCCCTGGGTGCCTTCATCGGATTGGTGGTGGCCTGGGCCCTCTCGGGCCTCGATCACCTGAGGCACCTCATCAGCGGCCACGGCTGGGCCCTGGTCGTCCTCACCGTCTCGCCCCTGCTCGGCCTCGTGCTGACGGGCGCCTGGCTCAAGGCCACGCGCATCGGCGAAGTGTCCCTCGTGAAGGATCTGGCCGAAAGCCAGACCGATCCCCTGGGGGCCTTCGGCTTCTGGCCGAGCCTGGGCAAGACCATGGCCTGCGCCCTGACCATCGGCTTCGGCGGAAGCGCCGGCATCGAGGGCCCCGCCAAGTGGCTGGGAGCCGCCCTCGGCGCCCAGTTCCACGCCATGCTCCGCTGGATGGCCCGGCGGGTGCCGCGATTGCGACGGGTGATGGCGCAGCCCGGCGTCGTCGTGATGTCGGGTTCCGCCGCGGCCCTGGCGGCCGTCTTCCGTGCCCCCCTTTCGGGCGCCCTGCTGGCGACTGAACACGACGGCCATCTGAATGCCACCCAGGTCGCGCCCGCCCTCGTGGCCTCCGCCACCGGCTACCTGGCCTTCATCGCCCTGCGCGGCACCGCTCCGCTGCTGGGCGTTGTTAGCCCCTACACCCTGCGGATGCGCGAGATCTTCTGGGCGCTGCCCCTCGGGCTGGCCTGTGCCGTGGGCGCCTCGCTGTTCCGCCGCCTGCTCCGTTTCAGTCGGCACCACCTGCGTCCGCTTCCGCTGCCCCTGCGCGGGCTCGTCGCCGGTCTGGGCCTGGTGATCCTGGCCCTGCCGGGCGCCTGGTTGTGGCCGGGCCTGCCCGTCACCCAGGGCGGCGGCCTGGACCTGGTCACCCACGTGCTTCACGGCGGTGTCCTTCCCTCGGCGGCCCTGGCCTTCTTCGCACTCAAGCTCACCGCCACGGCCCTCACCTTCGCCGGGGGTGGCGTGGGCGGCACCTGGCTGCCCTCCGTGACCATCGGCGCCTGCCTCGGCGCGGCCTTCGATGCCTGGGCCGGACTCGGCCAACCGGGGCTCTTCGCCATGGTCGGCGCCAGCGCCTTCGCGGGTGCCGTGCACCGTACGCTGCTGACGCCGGTGGTGTTCCTGGCCGAGACCACGGGCCAGGCGGCCCTGGTGGTGCCCGCCCTCGTCGCCACGGTGGCCGCATTCGAAGGCACACGGAACGAATGAATCCCGTCGATGGCGTCGCCTGGATTTCCTCCGGCTTGATCCTGGCGGGGCTGGCCGTGCTGCGCCGCCACGAGGCCCGGCTCCCCCACCTGGACTCGGACCCCGTCCTGTCCGATCCACCCTCCGTGTGCCTGTGCATCCCCGTGCGCGACGAGGCGCGCGAGCTGCCCGCGGCGCTGGACTCCTGGCTGGCCCAGGACCATCCGGAGTTGAAGATCCTCGTCGTGGACGATGGCTCGACGGACGGCAGCACCGAGATCCTCCGTGCACGGGAGGCCGCACACCCGGCGCGTCTGCGCGTGCTGCGCAACGACCACCTGCCGCCGGGCTGGCTGGGGAAGAACCATGCCCTGGACCTTGCTGCCAGGCAGCCCGAAGCGACATCTGCCGACTGGCTGCTCTTCGCGGATGGCGACGTGCAGGCCGCACCCGATCTGCTGCGCCGCGCCCTCGCCTTCGCAGCGGCGCAGCCCACGGACGTGCTCGCCCTGATCCCCGCCGTGGATGTGGAAGGCCCGGCCGAGCGCCTGATCCTGCCCGTCGCGGCCTCGGCCTTCCTCATGCTCGTGCCGCCCCACCAGGTGCCCAATCCCCGGCATCCTGCCTTCTGCGGCGTGGGCGCCTTCACGCTCATCCGCCGTGCGGCTTACGACGCCGTGGGCGGCCACGCCGCCGCGCCCCTGGAGGCCATCGACGACATGATGCTGGCCCGCCGCGCGAAGACTGCGGGTTTCGTCAACCGCGTGGCGCGGGGCGGGCCCGACCTGCACCTGCGCATGTACCACGGCCTGGGCGAGCTGGTGCGGGCCATGCGCAAGAACACGGCGGCCCTGCCCGCCTGGTACCTGCTGCCGTTCACGATTCCCGTCATCCTGATCGTCGGACTGGCGCCGCTCTGGATGCCCTTCGCGGGATATCCCATCCTCGCCCTCCTGCTCTGGCTGCTGGTGCCGGCCATCATCGGCGACGTGCAGCAGCGCCTGACGCGGCGCCCCATGGATCTCTGGTGGGCCCTGTGGCCGCTGAACGCCGTCGTCTTCGCCGTCGGAACCCTGTGGGCCTTCAGCGACCGGCTGCGGGGCCTCAACCACTGGCGGGGTCGGAACGTGCCGCTGAACTGATTCCAACTCGGGTTCGAAAAGATCCACCACGGAGGCACGGAGGGCACTGAGAAAAGCACAGAGAAAAGCGCTGAGAAGAACATGGGAAGCACCAGGTTCTTCTCCGTGTCCTCCTCCGTGCTTTCCGTGCCTCCGTGGTGAATCCTTCGGATCACAAACCGGAAGGAACCTTTAGGCGCCCTCGAACAGGCTCAGCGTATCGTCCAGGCGGCGCAGGATGGCGAGGATGCGGAAGGGCTCCACGGTCACGTAGTCCACGGCGCCCGCGGCCACGGCGTGGTGGCGCTTCTTGGCCTCGTCTTCTTCGGTGCCCGCGAGGATCACGGGCACGGGGCAATCCTCCTGCGCCACGAGCTGGCGGCAGAGTTCGAGGGGGCTGGCCAGCCGCAGCTGGTTGTGGATGACGACCATGCGGGTGCGGCCCCACTCTGCGCCTTCCTTTTCGATGCCCTTGAGCTGTGTCTTCACGGGGCCCTTGATGTGATCGAGCATGGCCAGCCCGAACTTCCGGCTGAGGGCCTCGCCCAGGCGGCGGGCGAATTCTTCTTTCTCCGTGAGCAGCAGGATCATGGGATCGCGGTCCACGATGATCTTGATGGTGGGCAGGGCCGCGGCGCGGTTGATGCGGGCCGTGGCCTCCTGGAAGCCGCGGGGCGAGAACTCGTCCTTGTCCTGCTGGGCCTGGAGTACCTGCTGATCCTGGATCCAGGTGCGGTACTGATCCAGCATCTTGGCGTCGGCCTGCTTGGTGAAGCGCAGACCCACCAGGTTCTCGCCGAAGTAGGCCACCGTGGTCGGTGCCCGCAGGCGCAGGTCACCTTCCAGCGGCACGTCCAGCAGCGATTCCTCGCCCATGCGCAGGAGTTCGCGGATGTCCTGCTTGGTGTTGCGCAGCACCAGTTCGAGGCCCTCCTCGCCGAAGCTCTGCACCGTGCCGTCGAGCAGGGCGTTGCGCGTGTTGGTGAAGGTGGCCGCGTGGGCCTGGCTGGGCGGGCGGTCGGGGATGAAATCCGCCAGGCGGTGCAGGTCCGAGCGGCGCATCACGCGGGGGATGGTGGCCAGGCAGGTCTCCACGCCTTCCAGAACCTCCTGCCCCGTGTGTGACACGACGCACTCGTACTCGAGCCCGCGGTCCTTGAGCTTGATGGCCAGGTTTTCGCCCGGCTTCAGGCCCCAGGCACCGATGTCGTCGAAGGGCATGCGGAAGGCCATGCGCTCGCCATCCTCCGTCAGGATCGGGAAGGCGGCCCGCTGGGCCTTGTAGGCCACTTCCAGCTTGGTTCCGGCGAGGCAGAGGCGCTGGAGGGCCATGCGGATGGCCGTGACATCTTCGAGGAGGGCGGTGGATTTGCTCATTTCAGGCCCCTCCGCCCAGGGGGGGCACGGCGCCCGCCGGAAGCCAGCGGGACAGCGCCCGGTGCAGCTCGTCGACGCGGACGGGTTTGGGAATGTGATCGTCCATGCCCGCCTCCAGGCATTTCTCGCGATCCCCCACCATGGCGTTGGCCGTCATCGCGATCACCGGCAGGCGGCGGCTGCCGCGCTCCCGCTCGCGAATCCGTTGCGTGGCCTCGAACCCATCCATCTCAGGCATCTGACAATCCATCAAAACCAAATCGTAGGCCACGCCCACGAGGGCGTCCAAGGCCTCGAGGCCCGTGCAGACCACGTCGGCCTCGATGCCGAATTTCCGGAGCATGATGAGGGCCACCTTCTGGTTCACGAGGTTGTCTTCGGCCAGCAGCACGCGCACCTTGGCCGGGACTTCCGCCACCAGCATGGGCACGGCGGCGGCGCCGCCATCGACGGCGTGGCTCGCGGGCTCCAGCAGGCGGCGCAGGTGGCTGGGCCGCGCTGGCAGGGTCAGGAAGGCCTGGACGCCGCGGCGGGCGGCGGCCTCGCGCAGCTCGGGCCGGTAGAGGGGGCCCGCGAAGACGACAGCGCCTTCGCCCTCCGCGGATACGGCCGCCTCCAGGGCCTCGGGCCCCACGAGAATCACGGAATCCGGACGGCGGACTTCGCGTAGCCACGCAGCCGGATCCGCACCAGTGGGCAGGATGCGGGCTTCCACGCCCCAGGCCTCGGTCTGTTCTGCGATCAGGCGCGCCGCGGCCGGAGGCAGGCCCAGGAGAAGCAGCGAAGTCGTGGCCGGGCGCACCGGCGCCAGCCCTTCCCGCACGCCGAGGCGGAGGGTGAACCAGAAGGTGCTGCCTTCATCGGGCACGCTGGTGACGCCGACGCCGCCGCCCATGAGTTCGGCCAGCCGCTTGCAGATGGTGAGCCCCAGCCCCGTGCCGCCGTACTTCCGCGTGGTGGAGCTGTCACCCTGGAAGAAGGAGGTGAAGAGTCGGTCGACGACCTCCGGCTTCATGCCGATGCCCGTGTCCTGGATCTCCACCCGCAGGAGAACCTGGCCCTCCGCTTCCGATTCGGGCCGCACGCGGACTTCCACCGAGCCTTCGTGGGTGAACTTCAGGGCGTTGTCCACCAGGTTCGTCAGCACCTGGCGCAGCCGCGTGGGATCGCCAGCCACGGCCAGCGGCGTCGCCGGATCCACGAAGACGCCCAGCTCGACGCCCTTGGCCTCGGCCTTCACCGCGAGCACGGCCTGGACATCCTCGATCACGGTGAGGAGGTCGAACTCCAGGGTTTCGAAAACCAGCTTCCCGGCCTCGATCTTCGAGAAGTCCAGGATGTCGTTGATGAGCGTGAGTAGGGCGTCGCCGCATGAGCGCACGGTCTCTGCGTACTGGCGCTGCTCGGCCCCCAGCGGCGTGTCCAGCAGCAGGCCCGTCATGCCGATGATGCCGTTCATGGGCGTGCGGATCTCGTGGCTCATGTTGGCCAGGAACTCGCTCTTCAACCCCGACAGCTCGAGAGCCTTGTCGCGGGCCTCGGCCAGTTCCAGATTCTTCCGTTCCAGTTCTTCGGCCGCTTCCTCCAGCTTGATCTCGGCACGCCGCCGCTCGGTGATGTCGTGGTACTGCCACAGCTGGCCCAGGTATTCCTCACCCACGATGATGGGCACAAAATCAACCGCCATGATGCGGCCGTCGACCAGCTCGAATTCCTCGCCCTGCACGGGTTTCCGGGCCTCCGTCAAAGCCTCGGCCCGGGCCCGGAAGCCCACCGGATCCGCCAGCAGGGGCAGGCACTCGTCCAGAATGTCCCGGGTGTCGCTCTCCACCAGCACGTGGGCCGGCACGGGGACGTGGAACATCTGGCAGAAGGTCTCGTTCAGCAGGGCGATCTTGCGGCCCTCAGTCTCCACCAGAATGCCCGCCTGCATGTTCTCGATGAGGGCGCGGAGGCGGCTCGTCGCCACGCGGAGGACGATCTCCGTGTGCTTGCGCTCGGTGATGTCGCCCAGGGTGCCCGAGATGCCGAGCACGACACCCGATTCGTCGAAGGCGATGCGCTGGTGGGCCTCCACCCATTTCACGTCGCCGGACTGGGTGGGAATGCGGAACTCGCTTTCGAAGACCGCCTGCCCCGTGTCCACCGCGTAGGTGAGCATGTTCAGGTAGCGGGCGTTGTCGGCCGGATGCAGGAAGGTCAGAAAGGGCCGCCCGAGGCTTTCCTCCACCGGATAGCCCGTCAGGTCCGCCCAGGCCGGGTTGAGGAAGGTCCACTGGCCCTGCCGGTCGATCTGGAAGATCACTTCCTTCAAGTCTTCGACCAGGGCCCGGTACCGGTCGGCCTCGGCCTGGACCGCGGCCAGCCGGGCCTCCAGGGCGGAAACAGATGCAGAGGAAGGGGAGGCCGGGGCGGGGTTCGACATGCTCCCTCTTCTTCGGCCGGCCCGGCCAGAATCCTAAAAAAAGATTTCTTGTTTTTTTCGCTTTTTGCCCCATCCTGGAAAGCACGCATCTGGAGGACCCATGGCCGCGGCCGAGCAAGACGATCGACTGAAAGCCCTCACCCGCACCGTGGCCGACATCGAGCGGGCCTTCGGCAAGGGCTCGATCATGAAGCTGGGCGACCGCATGAGCGGCGCCGAGGGCATCGAGGTCATCAGCACCGGCTCCATCTCCCTGGACTCGGCCCTGGGCGTCGGCGGCGTACCCAAGGGCCGCATCGTCGAGGTCTACGGCCCAGAGGCCAGCGGCAAGACGACCCTGGCCCTCCACATGGTGGCCCAGGCCCAGAAGAAGGGCGGCCTCGCCGCCTACATCGACGCCGAGCACGCCCTCGATCCCGAATACGCCCAGAAGCTGGGCGTGGATGTGGCCAACCTCTTCATCAGCCAACCCGACAGCGGCGAGCAGGCCCTGGAGATCTGCGACCAGCTCGTGCGCAGCGGCGCCCTAGACATCATCGTGGTGGACTCCGTGGCCGCCCTGGTGCCCAAGGCCGAAATCGACGGCGAGATGGGCGACAGCCACGTGGGCCTGCAGGCCCGCCTCATGAGCCAGGCCCTGCGCAAGATGACCGGCACCATCAGCAAGACCAACAGCTGCGTCGTCTTCATCAACCAGATCCGCATGAAGATCGGCGTGATGTTCGGCAACCCCGAGACCACGACGGGCGGCAACGCGCTCAAGTTCTACGCCTCCGTGCGCCTGGACGTGCGCAGCATCCAGAGCATCAAGGGCAACACCGGCGATCCGCTGGTGGCCGCCAAGGACGAGGATTCCTCCGTCATCGGCAAGAAGACCAAGGTCAAGGTCGTGAAGAACAAGGTCGCGCCGCCCCTCAAGGTGGCCACCTTCGACATCATGTATGGCGAGGGCATCAGCCGCACCAGCGAGCTGGTGGAGCTGGGCACCCAGTTGGAGATCATCCAGAAGAGCGGCTCCTGGTACAGCTACAAGGACAGCCGCCTGGGCCAGGGCGCCGAGAACGTGAAGAAGCTCTTCAACGACAACCCGGAGCTGGCCGACGAGGTCGAAAATCTCATCCGCGAGCGCCTCGGCATGAAGGGCGCCGTGGAAGTCTAGAACCCATCAGCTGCAGGACCTTTGGAAGGGGTCGGCAGACGGCGGTGATCCTCACGGGTCGCCGCCGTTTTTTTTGACGGGGGCCGGCGGTTCCTGTCGCGTCAGCTATCATGGCCGATCCTCCGAGGTCCCCATGGCCAGCCCCGCCTTCCAGGTCGAAACCGTCCACCTGTCCCAGTTCCGCGAAGGCAGCGCCCGGGAGCGCGCCGACTTCATCCGGGTGCTCGGCGACAGCTTCCGCCACACGGGCTTCGTGAAGGTGGCCGGGCACCGGGTCCAGCAGACCGACGTGGACGGGGCCTACGAGGCCGCCCGGGCCTTCTTCGCCCTGCCCGAGGAAACCAAGCGCCGCTACCAGGTGCCCGGGGGCGGAGGCGCCCGCGGCTTCACCAGCTTCGGCAGCGAACACGCCAAGGACAACCCCGTGGGCGACCTCAAGGAATTCTGGCACGTGGGCCAGGAGCTGCCTGCTGGCCACCCCCTCCATGCAGCCTACGGCGACAACCTCTGGCCCGAGGCCGAGGTGCCAAGCTTCAAGGCCCACACCCTCGCCCTCTACCACGCCCTGGAAGACTGCGCGGGCACCCTACTGGAGGCCCTCGCCCTCTACCTGAGCCTTCCCGAGCGCAGCCTCGCCGACATGATCCTGGACGGCAACTCCATCCTGCGGCTCATCCACTATCCGGCCCTGAAGGACCGCTACCTCGAGGGCGGCGTGCGCAGCTCCGCCCACGAGGACATCAACCTCATCACCCTCCTGCCCGCCGCCACGGACTCCGGGCTGCAGCTGCTGGACCGCGACGGCGTCTGGCGCGCCGTGGACGGCCTGGCCGGCGAGATCGTGGCCGATGCCGGCGACATGCTGAGCCGCCACCTGAACCTGAAGATCCCCAGCACCACGCACCGCGTGATCAATCCCGACAGCGCCGAGGCCGTGCGCTACTCCATGCCCTTCTTCTGCCATCCGCGCCCCGAAGTCGTGCTGGACTGCCCCGAGGCCCTGCTTGAAGCGGGCGAGGCCAAGCGCTTCGAGCCCATCACCGCCCACGCCTTCCTCATGCAGCGCCTGCGGGAGATCGGGCTTATCTGAACGGACCTAGTCCTTGTCCTGCACGCCCAGTCCCGCCCCCTGGAGGTGGCGCGGCAGGTTGGGGGTGGGCTGGGTCGCCAGGGGGCTGACCGAAGGCGCTGGGGCCTGGGCCCGGGGCGGAGCGGCAGGCCGGGCGGCGGCGGGGGCCTGGAGGCTCCGCATCTGTTCGGCGGTGGCGAAGCGCTCGAGGCGCGACAGCTGTTCAGCGTTGGGGAAGCCCTCGTAGCGCACGCGGCGCGGGCCCCAGATGGCCACGGGCTCGCCCTTGATCTCGTGGATGCGCGGCAGGGTCTGGCGCGCGAAGATGCCCAGCGGTTCGCCGTTCCGGGCCGAGAAGGCGATGAGGTCCGTCTCCGGCAGCAGCACCGGGGCCCCTTCGGACCAGAGGGCCATGGTGAGCGGCTTGCCCTGCCCGGTCTTCACCATGCTGACGATGGCGGGCCGGCCCAGGGCGGGGTCGAGATCCTCCTCCTGGTGGCGCAGGGCTTCGATGAGGTCCATGTGCTTCAGTTCGCGCTGGGGCGAGGACATGGGATGGGGTTCCTGGAGCCGTGCGGTCATCAACTGGTCGCCGACGCGCTCGATGACGGCCAGTTGAAGGGGTTTCGCACCGGACTGGAGGCTGCGACCCACTTCGTCCATGAGCTTGGGCAGGAGGATCTGGGGCACCGCCAGCAGCGTGTCCGCCGAAGGAATGGCGAGGAAGGGGTGCTGGTCCTTGAAGAGTCCGGACCACACCTCAGGCAACAGCAGGCGCGCCGCATCGAACCCATCGCGCCAAGGGCTGCGGTAGGCACCGGAGGGCAGGCGTTCGAAGCTGCCTTCGCTGCGATGGCGAAGGTGATCCAGGGCCACCTCCAGCACATCGTCGGCGCTCTGATCCCAAAGCTTCGGCCAGGCCGCGGGCATTACCGTGTCCTGCACGCGGATACGCTGGCTCAGGCCGTCAATGAAGCCGCGGCTCCAGCGATCCTCGCGTTCGGCCACCCAGGCGGGCACCAGTTCGGGCCGCACGTGATCCTGCGCGTCGATCCAGGGCTCGGGGAGGGGTAGGCCCTTTCCGCAGAGCTCAGCCACCGCGTCGGCCCAGGCTTCCCGCTCCTCGGCCTTGCGGTGGGCCTCGAAACCGGGGATCAGCGCCGCCAGGCCCGGGAGGTCGGCGGACAGCCCGCGGGCCTCCAGCAGGGCCTCCAGGCTCGGCAGGGGCGCCACGTCGGCGCGGGAACGGAATCGATCGAAAAAGCCCATATCTGCAGATCCACCCAAACAATCCATTGTGACCGAGGAAACGAAATTATGCTTGAGGTATGGAGCCTCTCGACACCCTGGGCCGCCCCCTCAAGGCGCTGCGCATTTCGGTCACCGACCGATGCAATTTCCGCTGCAGCTACTGCATGCCCAAGGATGTGTTCGGGCCCGACTATCCCTTCCTGCCGCGGGAGGCCCTGCTCAGCTTCGAGGAGATCACCCGGCTGGTGCGGATCTTCAGGGGTCTGGGTGTCTCCAAGATCCGCCTCACCGGGGGCGAACCGCTCCTGCGGCGGGAGCTGCCGGCCCTCGTCCGGATGATCGCCGCGGTGCCCGGCCTGGAGGACCTCGCCCTCACCAGCAACGGCGTGCTGCTGCCGGATCTGGCGCCCCTCCTGCGCGAGGCGGGCCTGAACCGCCTCACCGTTAGTCTCGACACCCTGCGCCCCGAGCGCTTCCGCGCCCTCAGCGATACGGATCTGCCGCTCGCGCGCGTATTGGAGGGCATCGCCGCGGCCCGCGCCGCGGGCTTCGGCCCCCTCAAGCTCAACTGCGTCCTGCAGCGCGGGGTCAATGACGACGAGGTCCTCGACCTCGCCGCCTTCGCCCGCGAGCAGGGCCACACCCTGCGCTTCATCGAGTTCATGGACGTGGGCGCCACCAACGGCTGGCGCATGGAAGCCGTCGTACCCGCCGTGGAGATCCACGGCGTCCTGCACGCGAAATGGCCACTGGAGCCGCTTCCCGAGGCCCAGGGTGGCGTGGCGAAGGGCTGGCGCTACCTCGACGGGAAGGGCGAGATCGGCCTCATCGCTTCCGTCACCGCCCCCTTCTGCCGCGGCTGCGACCGCGCCCGCCTCTCGGCGGACGGCCACCTCTACACCTGCCTGTTCGCAAGCGAAGGGCTCGACCTCAAGGGCTTCCTCCGCAGCGGCCACAGTGATGCCGACATTCATTCGCTGCTGGCCAGCCACTGGTCGCGCCGCGGCGACCGGTATTCCGAACTGCGGCGCGCCGATACGCCCGGCCTGCCCCGCATCGAGATGTCCCACATCGGCGGCTGAAATCGAGGCACCCATGCGCCTGCTCGCGTCCCTCCTGTCCGTGGCCTTCACGGCCGCCCTCGCGGCCGCGCCGCCTGCTGCTGTCGTCCATGGGGGCGCCGGCAGCCCGCGCGTGCGCATGGACGGGACGGATCGCGCCGCCGCCAAGGCCCTCCTCGAGCTCAAGGCCGGGCGCAGCGCCCTCGAGGCCGCCCTGGCGGGCGTGGTGGTCCTGGAGGATGATCCCCGCTTCAACGCGGGCACCGGCGCCAACATCCGCCTGGATGGCAAAACCATCCAGATGGATGCGGCCTGCATGGATGGTGAGACCGGCGCCTTCGGGGCCGTCGCGGCCATCGAGCGGGTGAAGAACCCCGTGCTGGTGGCGCGCAAGGTCATGGACACGCCCCACCTCCTCATCGTCGGCGAAGGCGCCACACGCTTTGCGCGGGCCATGGGCTTTCCCGACTACGATCCCACCTGCGCCGAGAACAAGGCCCGCTTCGCCCGAGTACAGACCATCCTCAAGGGCACGGATCCGCGCCAGCTCGACGCCTGGAAGCGCTACGACTGGAAGAAGGCCTGGAACTTCCCCACGCCCCTGAAGGAGGCCCTGGGATCGCCGGACACCGTCGGGTGCGTCGCGCGGGATGCGAAGGGACGCTTCGCCGCGGCCATCAGCACCGGCGGCACCACCATCACCTTCTACGGACGCGTGGGCGACGTGCCCATGTACGGCGCGGGCATCTTTGCTGGACCCAAGGGCTCCGTGGCCTGCACGGGCAACGGCGAGGACATCGTCAAGCACCTGGTCGCCAAGACCACGTACGACCTGCTGGAGAAGGGCCTTCCCGCCCAGGAGGCCGTGGATCGCGCCCTAGCCGCCTTCCCCGAGCGCATCGACCTCGGCCTCGTCGCCATCGGACCCGAGAGCACCGGGGGCGGCTGCAACTACTCCGCCGAGAAGAAGGCCTTCGTGAAGGATTACCGGAACCAGATGGCCTGGAGTCTCGCCCAGTAGCGGACCTTCATTTGCGCGGGACCGGCTTCGGATCCGCGGAGCGGGCCTTGCGACGGGCCAGGTCCCTGGCCATGGCCGCCCGCGTGTCCTCACTGACCTCGCCCACCACGCCCGTTCCGCCCTGGGGAGGCGGAGGCGTCTCGGCCTCCTCCGCCTTGGCCGGCGGCTGAGGCCGTGGCGCCTTGGATTCCTGCACCCAGCGCACCTGCGTGGACAGGGCCCAGGCCAGCCCCGCGAGCAGGGTCCCGCCGATCAGGCAGAGAAAGAAGACATCCCGCCGACGCATGACGCCTTTCCTGGAAGCGATCCGCTTCAAGATGAAAGGGCCGAGGAGGGGCGTCCTGCCCGCTTCCCCGGCCCCTTCAGATGCTCATCGGGCCTAGAACTGGATGCCCGCGTAGACGGCGCCGGACCAGGTGGGCGCCATGGAGCGCAGGGTCTGATCGTCGATCTGGGACATGGGCAGGATGGCGCGCTGGCTGGTCTTGATGGCGGCCACGCCGGCCTCCCCGCCGAGGATCGTCACCACCGAGCCCGTCTTGATCTTGAGGTCCAGGCTGGCCCGCACCCAGGGGCGGAAATAGACCGCGTGCGCGTCGATGTCGCCCGTGCCGCCGTTGGTGGTGGAGTAGGTTCCCTTCGGGTTGATGGTCTCGCCGCGGCCTTCCAGGTGGAGGCCAAAATCCACTGCGGACCCCAGCGGGAACAGGTAGCCCGCGCCCACGCTCCAGTAGCTGTAGTAGACCTTGACCTTGGTGACGTCGAGGACGTTGGGGGGCGGTGTCGAGCTGATGTCGCGGTTGGTCACCATGTGAGCCGAACTCTGGAAGCGGGCGGCCAGCTCCCAGTACCAGCGCGATTCATCCGAGGTGCGGCCCATGAGCCGAAGACCGGGACCCGTCTGGAAGTTCGCCTGGTCCTTGACGCCCTGGCCCAGCAGGACGCCCGAGGTCTGGACGGCCTCACCAAAGATCACGATCCGCGCGGTCATATCGTCGGGCTTGTCCTGGGCGCACAGCGCGCCCGTGGCGAGAATCGCAGCCAGGATGCTGAGGGGTTTCACAGGTCCTCCTTCGGACTCGGATGAAAAAATCGGGCACCCTGGACCGGAATCCGGGGTGCCCGCATGAAGATCAGATCAAGGGGCCACGGGGGTCGCGGGCCCGTTGACGACAACGATATCCCAGGGGTAGTTGAAGGGAACTTTGTGGCCTTGGCTAACATCAATACCGCCCGGCTTGAGACTGATGGGTGCCGTGGCAGTCTTGATGGCTTCAATCCACTCAGGGCGGTTGACCGGGCGATACCCAGTCTGATTCTTCAACACCGAACGCAGCGCATAGATGGTCACGGTGGCGCTGCTCCCAGCCTGAGGGCGAAGCTCCGGTGGCACGTCGAACCAGCAGTAGCCTGGGGCGACAGTGTCAGTTCCATCGGACTTTGCGCCAGCAGCAGGGGTGTTCTGAGAGGGCAGGAACCTGCGGGCATCGGTAAGAATCGGGTCCGTCACACTCTGGTTCCCCGTTCCAACCGGATAACCTCCCGGCAGCAAGAAATGAGAGGTGTTGTTGTTGGCAGTCAGTTCGACCACCCAGAAATCTGGTGCAATCACCTCGGAACTCGAATCAGTGGTCGGATTGAACCATTGGATCCGGTAACCGCCGAGAGTCTGGCCGTTCAGGCTCCCGTCGCCGTTCCTTCCACGCTTGTCCACCATGGTGTCCTGGGGGGGCAGGAATCCCCAGGCCGAGACAGGATCAGTGGAGGAACCCGAGAAGCTGGTCGGGAAATGATGGACTCCCCCGGCCTGCCATGTGCGAGAAATGAGCGCCCCGGGTGCCGCATTGTAATTCGGGTTAAAGGCCGTCCAGAAGAATCGGCCAACCCCCGTGGTCAAGGGTGTGCCTCCATTAATGGCGATCGGCGAAGCCGTGAAATCAAAGGTTCCACTCTCAGTCACATTCAGGTCGAAGGAACTGTTGTCGGGGAAGATCGAGTTCAGCTTCGGCCAAGCTCCAGCAGGTGCGCTGTAGAAGAACTTGGGAAGCAAGATGTCGGTGTCGACCGCGGGGCTGGAGCACGGAACCGTGATTCTGCCGAGTGGAGTAGTTGTATTCAGCAGGGCGTTATCTGTATCAAAAGAACTGGCGCTGGTGCGATTCATTACCAGAGGCCGCGCAAAGGCCTTGGACCAGAGGTACTCTGCATAACCGAACGAGGCGCGATGCAAGAATGGATTATAAACATTCGGATTATAGGGCTTCCTATTAACATCATTGGAATTATAAGGAACTGCGATCGAACTCAAGCCGCCCTGCAAGGCCAGGGTCCCAGGAGCGTTCGTCAGAATGCCCTGCATGAAAGTTGTGGCGGTTAGGTCCAGCGCCGTCGGATTTGTGTCCGACAGGCGGCTATTCGGCAGTCGGTTAATCAGGCTGTCGAAATCATATGGATCGGAAGTGCTGGCAGGCGCGCGATAAGCCTGAATCCCGGTGACACTGAAGTGCTCCGTACTCTGGTTGTCCGTATTGTATTTTGAACTGTCGATGATGAAACCCATGTCACTGGGGGTGTTGATCGTCTGAAGTGACCCAGTCGCAGCCTTGCGCCGGTCGGCATCAGTAGTGCTGGTGGTGTCGCGGTAATACTTGTCTGAATTGAAATCCATGGTTTCGCCAGCCTTCAGGCTGATCCACCACTCGCCAAAGCTTTGGTAACCCTTCAGGCCGGAGAAAGCACCAATGTTGTTGGACCGTTCAACAAATTGATCGTTCGCCCCTAGTGGATCGGTCAGCGGCACCGAGAGTCGGTCCAGCCACCGCAAGTTGGGCTGATAGAGGAGATCACAAGTAAGGTTGTTGAAGAGATCAATGCTTCCCTGGATTCGACGTTGATCCGAAGGTGCAGTCTCCGTTGCGAAGCCGGCAGCCGTCACCACCTGGAGGGTGGGATTATAGGGTGGCGTTGCATTGGCGAACCCGAACAAGGTGCCCTTCGAAGGATCTGGAGTGGCGTTCCCGAGCGTCGTGTCGACTCCGGGCTGATTGGGGATCCGGAAGATGTACCCGAAATCATTCCCGAATTTAGGAATGCTGACCCAGAAGGGAAGGTTGGAACGAACGGGAATCGACACCGTGGCCTTGGTGGCATCGGTGACGGGATAGGAGTTGCTCAGACCATCCTGGAAAATCTGGACCGGCTGTCCCATCCCATTGGCAAGGCTCCTGACGTAGTCATAGGTGTCCGCCAATTGCGTATCCGAACGTGTGCGGTACAGGAAACTCAGGACGAAATTCTGAGTCTGGGTGCCATCCACCAGTACCCACTTCATATTGGTCTTCGGATTCAGTTCGATTCGGTAGATTGACGTGCTATCCGGTGCTACGTCAGCCGGTGTGCCCACCGCAACCCAAGTGATCGTGGTACCCGTGTTCGCGGTAATCGCACGAAGCTGTCCGGCACCCGCACCTGAAACGATCCTCACATAGGAGCCAACCCACTGATTGGCAGTCCAAGCCTTGGTGGTATCAATCAGGGTTGTGGTGCTCCCACCCGTGGCGGTCCCGGAATCAAGCACCCCAGAGGTGCGTCCATAGGGGTCGGTTACCGTGAAGGTCACCAAGTTCGCCGTGATGACACCCGGGGTACCAGGGAAACTGACTTGGCCCGGATGCTGCTGACTGGAACTACTCGGAGAACCTCCCGGGAAGGACCAGGACACCGTGACCTGCTCTCCACTGGCTGGAAGGGTGTAGGTCCCGTCAAAGATGAGCTTGCCACCCAGAGGAAGCACGACGACATCGGGATCTTTGGCCCCTGCGGGAATGGTGACGCCCTTGATGCTTCCGGGAGCCGGCAGGGTCCCGCTGGATTGCGGGGAGGTAATGGTCGACGTTGGAAGGGTATTGAAAGCCAGATTGAAGGTCAGTGTCACCGGAGTGGCCACACCCGTCAGAGTGCCGTTGGAGGAACGGCCATCGTTGGCCGAGACGATGACGGTGGCGGAGGGATGCCCGGAAACCCAAGCATCCGTGAAGACGTGCTGGATCGAGATGTTCGCACCAACCTTGGTATCCGTGGTGGTGGCTCCAGTGGTCGGAGCAGAACCATCGCCCCAGTCCACGCTATAGCTCACCGGATCACCGTCCTGATCAGTGAGGGTGAAAGCCACTGGCACCGGCTTTGAACTCCAGGCTGAAGAAGTCGGCGTAACAGGAACTGTCACAACGATCTGGGGGGCATGGTTGGCGCCCATCGTCTTGATCGTCATCACAGGCCCCGTGGTGGGCAGGCCCTGGATGCCCACCGTGTCCACCGCATAAGCAGATGGCGCGGCCGTGCGCGTGCCCGTCGCAGCAGCACCCGGATACTGGACTGTGAAGGTGTAGCTGCCGCCCCCGTTGCTGACCTTGTTGGTCACGATGGCACCGGGATCGTTCGGGGTAAACGTGATGTTGGCGACAGGAAGGGGGTCAACCACCCCGGGGCTTCCGGCCCGGGGATTCGTGACGGTCAAGCCGAAGTCCTGAAGGACCGAGGCACTCAGATCCACGTTCAGAGTCGTGGCCCCAGGGCTCACGAAGGTCACCACCGGCAGGGGCGTCGTCACCACGGGGAAGGCGACCACCTGGCTGTAGTCGCCGGTGCTGCCGTGATTGTCGACGGCCCGCACCTTCACCTGGGCGTTGCCCGTGAAGGTGGCGGCGTAGGTGTGGTTGATGGTGGTCGTGGCGGAATTCTGGACGCCCGTGCCATCGCCGAAATCCCACTGGTACTGCGCGATGGTGTCGCCGGCATCGGGGTCGGTGGCGGCGGCGGTAAACGTGTAGGCCTTGTTCTGGTACAGCGTGGCCGTCGGCGTGGACACCGCGGACACGGGCGCGCGGTTGGCCAGCACGTTCAGGCTGAGAGTCTGGACGGTCACGCCGCCCTTCCCGTCGTCGGCCGTGGCCTTGACGACGGTGGGGCCCGAGGCCAGGAAGCTGTGGATGACAGGGTTGCCCGTCGCCACGGTGGTATCGCCGAAATCCCAGCTGATGGTCGGGGTGTCACCGTCGGCATCGGTCACCGAGGCGGTGAAGGTGAGGGGCACATTCGCATAGGGTGTGCCCGCGGGCGTCTGCACGATGGTCACGGCAGGCGCGGCGTTGGCCAGGATGTTCAGGTTGAGTGTGATGGACTTGAGGCCACCGGTCCGGCCGTCATTGGCCGTGAAGGTCACGGGGTAGACACCGGCCGCGGCGAAGGTGTGGGACTGGTTCAGCGCAGCGCTCGCCTGGGTGGCGCTCACGTCGCCCTTGCCGGCGTCCCCGAAGGTCCAGGTATAGGTGAGCGTGTCCCCGTCGGGATCGACGGCCGTGGCTGCGAAAGCGATGGCGACGTTCTGCCAGGTGGAGTTGGCCCCGGCGGGAATCTGGGGCGTGGCCACCATGGTGATGGCGGGCGGATTGTTGACGAGGGACACGGTCTTGATCGTGACCACGGGGCCCGTGACCTGGACGCTGCTGACGCCGTTGGAATCGACGACCTTCACCTTGGGCGTGGCGGTCCGGGACGTCAGGGTGGTGTCGGCTGGATAGGTGGCAACGACGCTCCAGTCCCCGCCGCCCATGTCGGTGGCAGTGGCCACGGTGGCCAGGGCGTCACCCGGATCCAGGACGATGCCGGAGGCGCTGACGGTCCCGGTCCCCGTGTTCGTCACGTGGACCTGGTAGGTGAGGGCATAGCTCGATCCCAGGGCCGGATTGATGGTGATGGCCGAAGCGGGCGTCGTGAAGGCCACGGTGAGCGGCGAGGGCGCGGCCGTGATGGTGAACGCATGGGTGGCGGCCGTGGAAAGCAGGCCCGCGCTGTTCTTGGCCACGACGCTCAGGGTGGCGGATGCGCCCGTCGTGTAGGCATAGGTGTAGGTCGCGCTGGCCTTGCCGCCGGCCAGCACCGCGGGGGTGGTGACCTTGGTACCGTCGCCGAAATCCCACTGGAATTCCGTGACGGCGCCGCCGATGTTCGGATCATTGCCACTGGCGCTGAACGTATAGGTCTTGAACTGCACCAGGGAGGTGTCGGCGGGGGCCCAGCTGTCGAAGGTCACCGTGGGCGGCACGCTGGTCTGGGGCAGGGTTCCACCGCCGGTGGATTTCCCGCCGCCGCCGCAGCCCATGATTCCCAAGAAAGCCGCCGCTAGGACGAGACCAAGAATCCCGCGCTTTCCCTGACTCATATACAACCCCTGGGAAATGAACATCGTTGATAACGTTACAGTAGGTAAAGCCAACTGGTAAAAAGAAAAGCGAAAGAATTCGGGCTTTCTTCCGGTCTGAAATCGAGGGTGGGGAGCCATCGTACCAGACCCACCTCCTTCAAAACACATCCCCGGCCCCTGTCAACGGACCGTCTCTGTGCTCGGGTGGATGCAAAAGTCCTACCGGATCATCTGGGCGATGAGAAAGGCCATTTCGAGGCTCTGACTGCGGTTCAGGCGGGGATCGCAGCCGCTGCGGTAGGCCCGCTGGAGTCCGGCCTCGTCCAGGCCCTCCACCCCGCCCGTGCATTCGGTGACGGGTTCGCCCGTCAGTTCGAAGTGCACCGCGCCCATGCGAGACCCGCAGGCTCGGTGCAGGGCGGCCACCTCCTGCAACTCCTGGAGAATGTCGCCGAAGGCCCGGGTTTTGAGCCCCCCGGCGGCCGTCCGGCCGTTGCCGTGCATGGGGTCGCAGCTCCAGAGCACGGGATGCCCCTCGGACCTGGCGGCTTCGATCAGGCCCGGCAGCGCGGCCTCGGCCCGGCCCGCGCCGAAGCGCGTGATGAGGGTGAGGCGGCCCGGGCGCCGCCCGGGATCCAGCTTGGCCAGCACCTTCCGCAGGCTCTCGGGCGTCATGGAGGCCCCCACCTTCAGCCCGATGGGATTGGCGAGACCCCGGATGTATTCGAGATGGGCCCCTTCGAGCTGTCGGGTGCGCTCGCCGATCCACAGGAAGTGGGCCCCCAGGTTGTAGTGGCGGCCGCTCTCCGGCACGAAGCGGGTCATGGCCGTCTCGAAGGGCAGGTGCAGCGCCTCGTGACTGGTGAAGAGTTCTCCGGTGCGGAGGTGCTCGGGAAGACCTCCCAGACGCTGCACGAAGGCCAGGGAGTTCCGCACCTGATCGAGGGTTTCAAGGTAGTGGCCCGCATCCTCCCGGCTCCAGGAGAGGTCCCAGTGCTCGGGGTGGTGCAGGTCCGCGAAGCCGCCGTCCACGAGGGCCCGCAGGTGGTTCAGGGTGGCTGCGGCCCGGTGGTAGGCCTCCAGCAGGCGCCGGGGATCGGGTTCGCGCTGGCTGGGGTCCAGACCATTGATGATGTCGCCGCGGTAGACCGGCACCTCCTTCCCGTCAATGCGCTCCGTGTCACCGCTGCGGGGCTTGGCATACTGCCCTGCGATGCGGCCGAGGTGGATGACGCCGGTGCGGCCGCCGTGGGTGATGAGCACCGACATCTGGAGGAGCACGCGCAGCTTGTTCTGGATGATGGACCCGCGGCAATCCGCGAAGGCCTCGGCACAGTCGCCGCCCTGGAGCAGGAACCGCCTGCCTTCGGCGGCCTCGGCCAGCAGCGCGTGCAGGTGATCGACCTCCTCGGGCACGACCAGGGGCGGGAGTTCGCGCAGTTCGGCCAGCACGGCCTCGACGGCCGCATCATCGCGATAGACGGGCTGCTGGGCGGCGGGCAGGCTGCGCCAGGCATCCGGAGTCCAGGTCTGTATCGTCGTCTTCATCGCGCACCTTCCATGACGGCCTGCGGGTAGCTGCCCAGCACCTTGAGGGAGGCACAGGCACTTTGGAGTTCGACGAGGGCTTCGTGCATGAGTGGGTCCTCCGCATGGCCCTCCACGTCGAGGAAGAAGGCGTACTCCCACAGTTTTCTCCGCGTGGGCCGGCTCTGGATGCGGCTCAGGTTCAGGCCGCGGCGGGCCAGGGGTTCGAGCAGCCGCAGCAGGGCGCCGGGGCCGTCCTGGGCCATGGCCAGCAGGGTGGTGCGGTCGCGGCCCGTCGGCTCGGCGGCCTTGGGACCGAGCACGACGAAGCGGGTGGCATTGGCGGCCAGATCCTGGATGCGCGTCTCCGCGACCCGCAGGCCGAAGAGTTCGGCGGCCAGTTCCGAGGCCACGGCGGCGCCCTCGGCATCCTCCCGTGCCAGCCGCGCAGCCTCCGAGGTGGAGGGCGCTTCGATGCGGTCCGCCTGAGGCAGGTGGGCCTCCAGCCAGCGGCGGCACTGGCCCAGGGCCTGGGGATGGGAATAGACCCGCCGCACGCTGCCCAGTTCAAGTTCAGGGCGCAGCAGCAGTGCCTGGTCCACGGGCAGCAGGATCTCCGCGCAGATGCGCAGGGGGCTGTCGAGGAAGGCATCCAGCGTCGTGTCCACGGCGCCCTCCGTGGCGTTCTCCACGGGCACCACGCCGTAGTCCGCGTGGGCCCGTTCCACGGCCTGGAACACGGCCTGGATGGTGCCCTGGGGCAGGGCCTGGCTCGATCCCCCGAACTGGTGCCGGGCCGCCAGGTGCGTGAAGGTGCCTTCGGGCCCGAGGAAGGCCACGCGCAGTGGCTTTTCCAGACTCAGACAGGCGCTCATGATCTCCTGGAAGATCGTGCGCACCGCCGCGCCGGGGAAGGGCCCCGGGTTTTCGGCTTCCAGCCGGTTGAGCACCTCGCGTTCGCGCTTGGGCGCGTGGAAGAGCGCCTCGGGCGCGACCTCCGATTTCAACCGGCCCACTTCCGCGGCGAGGCCCGCCCGCCGGTTGAGCAGGGCCAGCACCTGGTCGTCCACAGCGTCGATGCTGCGGCGGAGGTCCGCGAGGGCCTTGGGATCGAAATGGGTCATGGGTTCTCCTGCATGCGAAAACCCCCGAGCCGTGAGGTCTCGGGGGCGATGGCTGAAGCGGTTCTGGTTCTAGACGCCGCCTACCCTCGCACCTGAGGTGCGAAAGCTAAAGGCGAAAAAGCGGCGGGAGGTCAGCATGTCAGTCCTGACACCTTGCCTGAAATGGCAGGCATCCGCAAGGAACGTTTGACCCAAGGAAGGCAAAGCGAACCGCGAATTCACGCAAATGAAGGCCAGATCGCTGCCCATGTCGCGGCTGGCCGCCCATTTCTTCTCTATTCGCGTTCATTCGCGTTATTAGCGGTTTCATTTTTTCTGTTCAGGCGCCCAGGTGCCGGAGCGCTTCCTCCAGGCAGGCCGCCCATACGTCGTCGGGCGTCTCCTCCAGGAAGAACTCCACCGCGTGCCCGGCGGGCCGGGCCTCGGGGTGCTGGGACCAGGCTTCGAACAGGGCGTCCAGTGGGGCCGCATCCAGCGGGTTGTGGCGGAACTTGTGGGCCTTGCGGCCGCGGTCCGGTTCGGGGCCCCGCAGGCAGACGCCTTCGCGTTTGGTGGCGACGAAGGTGAAGGCCTGGACCCACTTCCCTTCCATGAGCTGGTTGAAGTGCAGGAAGGCTCCGTGGTGGCTCCGGGAATAGTCGAACAGCCGGTGCTTGCCCCGCCATTTCGACGCCCACTGGGTGAGGATGGCGGCGAGCCGTGCCCGCTCCGAGGGGTGTCTCAGACAACCCTGGGCGTAGGGCAGGAATTCTTCGAGCAGTTCCAAAGCAGGGCCTCCGGCGTCCTTCACCCTACCGCAGGGGCGGAAGCAGGGCATCTCCCCGCTTTCATCACCACTTTGCAAAGATCGCTAACATGAAGCGAATCACGAGCCCCTGATGCCCCATCACTCTGTCGCGCCCTCCCCCGAGCCAGGCCGCCTCTTCCGGCCCTGGGTGCTGACCCTGGCCGTGCTGGCGCTATGCCTTGGCGTCACGGTCATGGCCTGGCGGATCGCCCTTCAGAACCAGGCCCAGCGAGATCTTGCACGACTGAACCGGTTCGTGAGCCGCACGGAGCTGGGCCTTCAGAACCGGCTGGGGCGCTACGAGGACATCACCCGGGGCGCGCAGGGTTTCTTCGCGGAGGAGTCCAGCACGCCCCTCTCCGTCGAGAAGTGGCGCACCTACGTCAACGGTCTGGACCTGCCCCATCGCCACCCGGGCCTGACGAGCCTGGCCTTCATCGCGAGGGTCAGCCCCCAGGAACTGGACGCCTTCATGGTGGCCCGGCCGCAGCTGACCGGGCGCTACCACCTCCCAAGCGCGGACCCCCTTCCCCTCCGGAATCCCGGCCAGGACGGGGACCACCTGATCATCGAGCTCTGCGAACCCGGCGAGCGATCCGTGCGGGGCCTCGGCCTGGACGTCGGCACCAGCCGCACCCAGCGCATGACCGCGGAGCGCGCCCGGGATACCGGTCAGCCCGTGCTCTCCAGCCTGGTCTACTTCTCCCAGCCGACCGGGCGGGAAGACGCGGTGGTGCTCAACGTGCCCGTGTACCGCGGCACGCCGGAGACCGTGGAGGAGCGCCGGCTGGCGCTCCGGGGCTGGATTTCCGCGGGCATCCTGATCCGCCCCCTCATCGAGGATGTGCTGCGCGGCGAAGACCAGGGCATCGCGCTGGAGGTGGTCGATCCCCTTCCCGTCCAGGGGCCGCAGTGGCTGTACGCCACCCCGGACTGGCCCAAGGGCGCCAATTCGGATGTCGTCCGCGCGCTGGACGTGGGCGGTCGCGGCTGGCAGATCCGGTATGCCGTCAAGCCCAGCTTCTACCAGGCGGAGGGTCGCAACCAGCCGCTCTTCCTGCTGCTGGCGGGGCTCGCGGTGAGCTTCAGCCTGGCGGCGGTCGTCTGGTCGCTGTCCGGCACGCGCCGGCGGGCCCTCGAGCTGGCCCGCGCCATGAACGTCTCCCTGGACGAAGCCCTGCAGCGGAACCGCAGCCACCTGGCCTCCACGCCGCTCGCCGTCATCGAAACGGACGCCTCGTTCTGCATCAGCGAATGGAACGCCGCGGCCGAGCGCATCTTCGGCTACGCGAAGGAGGCGGTGCTGGGTCAGGATCCCCGCCTGCTCATCCCGCCGGAGGGACAGGCCGAAGTCGGCCCCCGGCGGGAGGCGCTGCTGCAGAGCGGCACCGGCACGCGGCTCAGCATGGAGAACCTCACGTGCACGGGCCAGCGCATCCGCTGCGACTGGTACAACGCGGCTTTGCGCGACGAGCAGGGCCGGTTCATCGGCGCCATCTTCCTGGCGGATGATGTCACCGACCGTCGCCGCGTCGAGGATGCCCTGCGCCAGGCGCAGAAGCTCGAAAGCCTGGGCGTCCTGGCGGGCGGCATCGCCCACGACTTCAACAACCTGCTTACGGCCATCATGGGCAACACCGAAGTGGCCCTGGACCGCATTCCGGACGACCCCGCCCTGCGCAACGCGCTCCAGCGCATCGAGGCCACCTCCCAGCGCGGGTCCGACCTCGCCCGCCAGCTGCTGGCCTATGCCGGCAAGGCCCACTTCTCCGTCCGCCCCCTCGACCTGAACGCCATCCTCCTCGAAATGGGTGATCTGCTTTCCGTGTCCATTTCGAAGAAGGTCCGCATCCAGACGGATCTGCAGCCGGACCTGCCCCCCGTGGACGCCGACAGCGCCCAGTTCCAGCAGGTGGTCATGAACCTCGTGATCAACGCCTCCGAGGCCATCGGAGATCATCCCGGCACCGTCACCCTGCGCACCCGCGGCCTCCGGTATGAACGCGCCGAACTCGGCGCCGCCTTCCCCGGACAGGTCCTCGAACCCGGCCCCTACGTGCGCCTGGAGGTCGAGGATGATGGCTGCGGCATGGACGCCGAAACCATCGGCCGCATCTTCGATCCCTTCTTCACGACGAAGTTCACGGGCCGGGGACTGGGGCTCTCGGCCATGCTCGGCATCGTCCGGGGCCACCGCGCCGGCCTCCGGGTGGAAAGCTCGCCTGGGAAGGGGACGACCTTCATCCTGCTCTTCCCCGCCTCTGAATCCCCCCTGGCTCCGCCCGCGCCTGAGCCGCAGTCGCGCCAAGTGGCCTCGGGCACCGTGCTGGTGGTGGATGACGAGGCCATCATCCGCGATCTGGCGCGAAACGCCCTGGAGAATGCCGGATTCAAGGTGGTGGAGGCCCAGGATGGGCTGGACGCCGTGGAACGCTTCGCAGCTCAGGCGGAAAGCATTGATCTGGTCCTCCTCGACATGACCATGCCCAGGATGGGCGGCGCCGAGGCCTTCCGCCTAATCCGCGAACGGTCTCCCCGGGTCAAGGTCCTGTTGACCAGCGGTTACACCCAGAAGGAATCCCTGGAATCGCTGGTGGACCTCCCGCCGAATGGATTCCTCCAGAAACCCTTCCGGGTCCGCGACCTGATCGCCAAGGTGCGGGACCTCCTTCAGCAAGAGGGGTAAATTCAAAAATAAATAAGCATGTTGGAATATTCATATTGCAACCTAAGTCCTTGCGATAACAGCCTCCTGTGCAATGGATCACAAGTGTCCCCATTTAGGTTTTTAGACACAGAATTAGGGGCCTGAACATCTCATGCTGAACGGATCTGGAGGCATTCATGTCCGATTCGGCCACTCAGCTGATCAGCTCCGGCAACCTGCCCGCTCCCAACTGGCACGCCACCCACGAGGAAGCCCAGGCCCGCCTGACCCGCATGGCCGAGGCCCTGGGCGCCGGGAACTGGGCTGAGGTCGACGGCGGGGCCAAGTGGATCTACGAGGTGCTGCGCGCCCACAACGAGGCCGAGGAGCGGGAGCTCTTCCCCCTGCTGGAGGAGATCGGCGCCGAATCCCTGCACCAGCGCCTCTACGACGACCACCGGCAGATGTGGGAGCTCACCCTCCAGCTGCTTTCCGAGATCAGCGAAGGCCAGGTGCGCGCCCCGCGTTCGCTCACCCTGCTGGGCCAGCGCTTGGTGGATCTCATCCGCGATCACATCGAGGCTGAGGAAAAGCTCATGCTGCCCCTGCTCAAGGGCAAGTCGCTCTACTGGTCCGAGGACGAGACCCAGGAGGGCTACCTCATCCTCGAGAAGAAGCTCATCGCCCCCGAGACCTGGTCCTTCATCGTGCAGGCGCCCCAGGTGGCGCGGGGCCGCAAGCCCGGCCAGTTCTTCATGGTGGCGCCCTTCCCCGAGAGCGAGCGCATCCCCCTCACGCTGGCGGGAGGCGATGCCAAGAAGGGCTACATCCACTTCATCATGCAGGAGGTCGGCGCCACCACCCAGGCCATGGGCAAGCTCAGCGCGGGTGACCGCCTCTACGCCGTGGCCGGGCCCATGGGCACGCCGACCGAGCTGGTGGAGGAAGGCACCATCGTGCTGATGGCCGGCGGCTACGGCAGCGCCGCGATCCTGCCCGCGGCCGAAGCCCTCCACGCCGAAGGGCGCCGCGTCATCACCATCCTCGGCGGCCGCTCCAAGGAGCGCGTGCTGCTGGCGGACGAACTGGGCGCGGCCTCGGCCGAGCTCATCGTCACCACCGACGACGGCACCCTGGGCCGCAAGGGCCTCGTGACCGATGCGCTCAAGGACATCATCGCCCGCGAGCCCATCGCCCAAGTGGTGGCCGTGGGTCCGCTGCCCATGATGCGGGCCGTCTCCGATCTGACGAAGCCCCACGGAATCTTCACGCTCGTGAGCCTCAACGCGCTCATGGTGGACGGCACCGGCATGTGCGGCGGCTGCCGCGTCAGCGTGGGCGGGCAGACCAAGTTCGCCTGCTTCGACGGCCCCGACTTCGACGGCCACCAGGTGGACTTCAACATGCTCCGCATGCGGTCCGACTGGTACAAGCAGGAGGAGAAGGACATCTGCGAGCCCGACCAGTGCAAGATCGGCCGCGTGGCCGCCACGGGCCCGGTGGACTACTCGAAGTACCTCAACGAGGCCGTCACCGAGCTGGACTGGAAGAACCTCGACCTGGGCGCCATCAAGCCCAGCCAGAAGATGAAGATCCCCCGCCAGGACATGGCCTGTCAGCCGCCCGAACTGCGCGTGTGCAACTTCGACGAGGTGAGCCTGGGCCTGTCGCCCGAGCAGGCCAAGCTCGAGGCGGCCCGCTGCATCATGTGCAAGCACCCCGCCTGCATCGAAGGCTGCCCGGTGAGCATCAACATCCCGGCCTTCCTCCAGCAGATCGTCAACGATGATCCCCAGGCCGCCGCGCGCGTCATCAAGGAAAGCTCCAGCCTGGGCTCGGTCTGCGGCCGCGTCTGCCCGCAGGAAAAGCAGTGCGAGATCAAGTGCGTGGTGGGCATCAAGGGTGAGCCCGTCTCCATCGGCCGCCTGGAGCGCTACGCCAGCGACTCCATGCTGGGCTCCCAGGAGCTGCCCCCGGTCGAAGCGCCCACCGGCAAGAAGGTGGCCGTCGTCGGCGCGGGCCCCGCGGGGCTCACGGTGGCCGGCGAACTCATCAAGAAGGGTCATCAGGTCACGGTCTACGACGCCTTCCACAAGCCGGGCGGCGTGATGCTCTACGGCATCCCCGAATTCCGCCTGCCCAACAAGATCGTCGATCAGGAAGTGGACACCCTGCGCCGCCTGGGCGTGAAGTTCGTCATGAACACCCTGGTGGGCCGCAGCATGACGCTGGAGGATCTCCGGAAGGAGAACGACGCCATCTTCATGGGCACCGGCGCGGGCCTGCCCAAGATGATGGGCATCCCCGGCGAGGAGTACAAGGGCGTCTACACGGCCAATGAATTCCTCACCCGCATCAACCTCATGCGTGCCGACCTCTTCCCCACCCACACGACACCCGTGACGGTCGGCAAGAACGTCATCATCGTCGGCGCGGGCAACACGGCCATGGACGCCTCCCGCGCGGCCCGCCGCATGGGCGCCGAGAAGGTCACGGTGGTCTACCGCCGCACCATCAAGGAATCCACAGCCCGCAAGGAGGAGCTGGAGCACGCCATGGAAGAGGGCGTGGAATTCAAATTCCTCACGACGCCCGTGCAGCTGCACGGCAACGACAAGGGCTGGATGACTCACGCCGAATGCGCCGTCATGGAGCTGGGCGAGCCCGGACCCGATGGCCGCCGCAGCCCCAAGATGACGGACGAGCGGATCATGATCCCCTGTGAAACCCTCGTGGTGGCGCTGGGCTTCGACGTGAATCCCCTCATCGCCATGACCGACAAGGGCCTGAAGACCCTGAAGGGCGGTGTCGTCGTCGTCGACAACGAAACCGGTGAGACCTCCCTGCCCGGCGTCTTCGCCGGCGGCGACGTCATCACCGGCGGCGCCACCGTCATCCTGGCCATGGGTCAGGGCCGCCGCGCCGCGGCGGCGATCCACCAGCGGCTCCAAGGGGATCCGGCGGTGGTCTGACCACTGACCCCCTTTGTGATGAATATGACCGATCTATCTTGTATGATTCTACAGGTGCGGTTTTTGTCCTGATTCCCACTGCCTGAAACCGCCAAAGGCCCCCGGGAGGAGTAACCATGAGCCAACGTGTGATGAAGACCTTGGATGGAAACGAGGCCACCGCCTCGGTCGCCCATCGCCTCAGCGAGGTCATCGCCATCTACCCCATCACCCCTTCTTCGAACATGGGCGAATGGGCTGACGAATGGAGCTCCCAGGGCAAGACCAACATCTGGAAGACCATCCCATCCGTGATCGAGATGCAGTCCGAGGGCGGCGCCGCGGGCGCCGTGCACGGCGCGCTCCAGGCCGGCAGCCTCACGACGACCTTCACGGCGTCCCAGGGCCTGCTCCTGATGATCCCGAACATGTACAAGATCGCCGGCGAGCTGACGCCCTTCTGCATGCACGTCACCGCCCGCACCCTGGCTGCCCACGCCCTCAGCATCTTCGGCGACCACTCGGACGTGATGTCCTGCCGCATGACCGGCTTCGCCATGCTTTCTTCGGAAAGTGTTCAGCAGGCCCACGATTTCGCGGCCATCTGCCACGCCGCCACCCTGCGCAGCCGCGTGCCCATCCTGCACTTCTTCGACGGCTTCCGCACCAGCCACGAGGTCGCCAAGATCGAGATCCTCAATGACGAGGACCTGGCCCACATGGTGCCCGACGAGCTGGTGGCCAAGTTCCGCAAGATGGCCCTCACGCCCGATCACCCGGTGATCCGCGGGACCGCCCAGAACCCCGACACCTTCTTCCAGGCCCGCGAAGCCTGCACGCCCTACTACAAGGCCTTCCCGGCCATCGTGCAGCAGGAAATGGATCGCTTCGGCGCCCTGACGGGCCGCAACTACCGCCTCTACGACTACTACGGCCACCCCGAGGCCGAGCGCGTCGTTGTCATCATGGGCTCGGGCTGCGACGTCACCCACGAGTACGTCGAGTGGGCCATGAAGCAGGGCGAGAAGGTCGGCGTCCTGAAGGTGCGCCTCTTCAGGCCCTTCGCCATCGAGGAGTTCGTCCGCGCCCTGCCCGCCACGGTGAAGAAGATCGCCGTCATGGACCGCTGCAAGGAGCCGGGATCCCCCGCCGATCCCATGCACCTCGACGTCATCGCCGCCCTGCGCGAAGGCCGTGAGGACGGCCACACCAAGCTCGATCCCATCGTCGTGGGCGGCCGCTACGGCCTCTCCTCCAAGGAATTCACACCGGCCATGGTCCAGGCCATCTACCAGAACCTGGCCAAGGACACGCCGAAGAACCACTTCACCATCGGCATCGTGGACGACATCAGCCACAGCTCGCTGACCTACGACGCGAGCTTCGACGTGGAGCCCGCCGATGTGACCCGCGCGCTGTTCTACGGCCTCGGCGCCGACGGCACGGTGGGCGCCAACAAGAACTCCATCAAGATCATCGCCGAAGAAACCCCGAACTACGGCCAGGGCTATTTCGTTTACGACTCCAAGAAGTCCGGCGCCATCACCATCAGCCATCTGCGCTTCGGCCCCCGCCCCATCAAGAGCGCCTACCTGGTGACCAAGGCCAACTTCATCGCCTGCCACCAGACGAGCTTCCTCGACAAGTACGAGATGCTCGAGACCGCCGTGAAGGGCGCCACCTTCCTCCTCAACACGCCCCACGACAAGGACACCGTCTGGGACACGCTGCCGAAGGAAGTGCAGGAAGCCATCGTCGAGAAGCAGCTCAAGTTCTACGTGATCGACGCCTACGAAGTGGCCAAGAACACCGGCATGGGCGTGCGCATCAACACGATCATGCAGACCTGCTTCTTCGCCATCAGCGGCGTGCTGCCCCGCGAGGAGGCCATCGCCCAGATCAAGAAGGCCATCAAGAAGACCTACGGCAAGAAGGGCGATGCCATCGTCCAGAAGAATTTCGTCGCCGTGGATGAAACCCTCGCCCACCTCCATGAAGTGAAGGTCCCGACGAGCGTCAGCTCCTCCCGCGTGCGTCCGCCCGCGGTGGCCGCCGAGGCGCCGGACTTCGTCCAGCGCGTCACGGCCGTGATGATGGAGGGCAAGGGCGATCTGCTGCCCGTCAGCGCCTTCCCCATCGACGGCACCTGGCCCGTGGGCACCACCAAGTGGGAGAAGCGCAACATCGCGCTGGAAATCCCCGAGTGGGACAGCTCCATCTGCATCCAGTGCAACAAGTGCGCGATGGTCTGCCCCCACGCCGCCATCCGCGCCAAGGTCTATGAGCCTTCGGCTCTGGCCGGCGCGCCCGGGACCTTCAAGTCCATCGACTACAAGGGACCCGAGTACAAGGGCCAGAAATACACCATCCAGGTGGCCCCCGAGGATTGCACGGGCTGCACCCTTTGCGTGGAAGTCTGCCCCGCCAAGGACAAGAGCAACCCCAAGCACAAGGCCATCGACATGGTCGCCCAGGCGCCCCTGCGCGAGCCCGAAGCCGCCAACTACAAGTTCTTCCTCGATCTGCCTGAGGTCGACCGCACCACGGTCAAGCTGGACGTGAAGGGCACGCAGTTCCTCGAGCCCCTCTTCGAATACAGCGGCGCCTGCTCGGGCTGCGGCGAAACGCCTTACATCAAGCTGCTCACCCAGCTCTTCGGCGACCGCACCCTCATCGCCAACGCCACGGGCTGCTCCAGCATCTACGGCGGCAACCTGCCCACCACGCCCTACACCGTCAACAAGGACGGCCGCGGCCCCGCCTGGGCCAACAGCCTCTTCGAGGACAACGCGGAATTCGGCCTGGGCCTGCGCCTCTCGGTGGACAAGCACCAGGAGTTCGGCCTGGAGCTGATGCACCGCCTCGGCTCGAAGCTGGGTGACGAACTCGTCGCCGGCCTCGCCACCGCCGACCAGACCACCGAAGCGGGCATCAAGGCCCAGCGCGAGCGAGTGGACGTCCTCAAGCAGAAGCTTTCCGGCATGGCCGAACCCGAGGCCAAGATGCTCTTCGATCTGGCCGACTACCTCGTCGATAAGAGCGTCTGGATCGTCGGCGGCGACGGCTGGGCCTACGACATCGGCTACGGCGGCCTCGACCACGTGCTCGCCTCCGGCCGCAACGTGAACGTGCTCGTGCTCGATACCGAGGTCTACTCCAACACCGGCGGCCAGGCCTCCAAGTCCACGCCCATGGGCGCCGGCGCCAAGTTCGCCATGGCCGGCAAGGCCATGCCCAAGAAGGACATGGCCATGATCGCCATGGCCTACGGTGGCATCTATGTCGCCAAGGTCGCCTTCGGCTTCCGCGACGCGCAGACCGTGAAGGCCTTCCAGGAAGCCGAGTCCTACAACGGACCCAGCCTCATCCTGGCCTACAGCCACTGCATCGCCCACGGCTACGATCTGGCCAAGGGTTGCGAACAGCAGAAGCTGGCGGTGGATGCCGGTCACTGGCCGTTGTTCCGCTTCGACCCCCGCCGTCTGGAAAAGGGCGAGGCGCCCCTGCAGATGGATTCCGGCGCACCGAAGATCCCCATGCTCCAGTACGTGCGTAACGAGACCCGCTACCGCATGATCGAGCAGCAGAATCCCGAGAACTTCAAGAAGCTCATGGACCAGGCCCAGCTCGACACCACCAACCGCTACTCCGTCTACGAACAGCTCGCCAAGCTGTCCGTCACAGCCAAGTGAAGGGGAAGGTGAATCCATGAAACTCGCGACCACCTACCTCGGCCTCAAGCTCAAGCACCCCCTGATGGCGGGCGCCTCGCCCATGGTCGATGACCTGGGCATGGTCAAGCGCCTGGAAGATGCCGGCGCCTCGGCCATCGTGATGCACTCGCTCTTCGAGGAACAGATCACCCGCGAAGAGCAGGGCACCATCATGGACATGCAGCTCAGCGCCAGCACCAGCGCCGAGGCCCTGTCCTACTTCCCCCAGCCCGACGAGTTCCGCCTGGGCCCCGAGACCTACCTCGAGCAGATCCGCCGCATCAAGGCCGCCGTCGCGGTGCCCGTCATCGCCTCGCTCAACGGCACCACGCCCGCGGGCTGGCTGCACCACGGCAAGCTGATGGAAGAGGCCGGCGCCGATGCGCTGGAGCTGAACGTCTACTACCTCCCCACGGATCCAAAGGAAACGGCCTCGGACGTGGAAAAGCGGACCCTCGACATCGTCAGGGCTGTGAAATCCGAAGTGAAGATCCCTGTCGCAGTGAAGCTGTCGCCCTTCTTCTCGGCGCTGGCGCACTTCGCCGTGGAACTGGAAGCCGCCGGAGCCGACGGCCTCGTGCTCTTCAACCGCTTCTTCCAGCCCGACATCAACGTCGAGGACCTGCTGGCCGAACCCAGTCTGCAGTTGTCAGGCCCCGCCGACCTGCTGCTCCGCCTGCGCTGGCTGGCCCTGCTCCACGGCCACATCAAGGGCAGCCTCGCCGTCACCGGCGGCGTGCATGACGGCATCGGCGCCCTCAAGGCCGTCATGGCCGGCGCGGACGCGGTTCAAATGGTTTCCGCCCTGCTGATCCACGGGCCCGACCGCCTGGCCCAGACCCTGGCCACCCTCACCGAATGGCTCGAAGAGCACGAATACGAGTCCCTCGCCCAGGCCCGGGGCAGCATGAGCCTGCTGAAGTGCCCCAATCCCCAGGCCTTCACCCGCGCCAACTACATGCGAATCCTCAACGGCTGGAAGCCCTGAATCCCGGCTTTTCCCAGCGAGACCCCCGGAGTATCGGGGGTCTCGCGCATTGTGCAAAGAATCACAGTCTTTGGATGTGATTGACCTGAAGATCGTCTATTATTCATAGCAATCATCTCAACCATCCTTCCCTTGCAGGTGACCATGCTTCCTCTGTCCCAGTCCTCCGGTTATGCGGTCCTTGCCATGAGCTGCCTCGAAGACCCAGGCGGCAAGCCTACGCTGGTGGTGGATGTGGCGGCCCGCACGGGCTTCCCCCGCCCCTACCTGTCCAAGATGATCCACAAGCTTGCCAAGGTGGGCCTGGTCATGGCGAAGCGCGGCAACAAGGGCGGCGTGGTGCTGGCCCTGGCGGCCAAGGAGATCACGCTCGACCTCATCGCCGAAGCCGTGGACGGCTCCGAGTGGCGAAACCAGTGCCTCCTCGGCTTCAAGGACTGCTCCGACGAGCGCGCCTGCCCCTCGCACACCTTCTGGAAGGCCGAGCGCGATCACATCTACCGCTGCCTGAAGGACATCTCCCTGGAGGAGATCCGCACCTTCGAGCAGAACAGCCGCACCTGGCGCCTGGCCGACGCTCTCCCCGAGAAGAAGGCCAAGCCCCGCGTCAAGAAGGCCGCTAAACCCGCCGCGAAGAAACCCGCGGCCCCCAAACGCACCCCCGCCAAGAAGGCCTGATCTAGGCCCCTTTCTGCGCCACGAGGCCGCCCCCGGGGCGGCCTCGTTCGTTCCGTGGGATCCCTTCTTCCTAATGGCCCCCGGCGGCAGTGTATTCCGGCGCAGACACCGCACTTTGTATCCGTTGGTTCAGGAGGCCGTGGTTCGCCCGGAAACGCTCCACACCCGGGTCGGGATTCTGGGCCAGGTCCGCCAGGGTCACCGAACGTAGCCGCGCCAGGATCTGCTCCAAGGTCTGGTGCCAGAACTCGTGGAGAACACAGGGCGTCTCCCCCGAACAACCGAGCAGCCCCATGAGGCAACGCTTCCGCCAGGCCACGCCATCAATGGCCTCAGACAGATCCTCCAGGGTGATCTCCGAAGAAGGCCTGGCCAGCACCACGCCGCCGTGGTGACCGCGTCGGGCGACCACCAGGCCTTTCTTGGCCAGCTTGTGGATCAACTTCGATAGGTACGAGCGAGGAATGCCGGTGTACTCCGCCACCTCCTCGACCAGGACCGGATGCCCCCCTGGTTCCTGGAGGCAGCGCAATGCCCGCACCGCGTAACCCGTAGTCTGGGACAGGGGGAGCATCCAAACCTCCATGAAAGATCAAGCCAAAACAAGGCTTATCAATGAAGATGCTCCGGTATTCTATTTGGTCAACCATCCTTGTGATTTTGATCACGTTGTGGTTGTGCAACGGGCTAAAAACAAAGCCCCCGGCATGGGGGCTTTGGGCCAACCGGGAGGGATGAAAAGCCTATTTCGCGGCGACCAGTTTGCGAACGCTTTGATAGAGGCCCTTGGGAATCGCGTTCTTGGTCACGAGGTCCGCCTTCGACCTGTAGGGGCGCTTGGCGATGATCGCGTCGGCGTAGGTTTCCGTGATGCCCGGGACCTTCACCAGCTCGGCCTTGGTGGCGTGGTTGATATCCACCGCCTTGGCCTTGGCTTCGGCATCAGCCTTCGCCTTCGCCTGCCGCAGCTTCTCACGGGCTTTGGCCCGGGCCGCCTGCTCGGCAGTGGTAGGGGCCTTTTTCGGCTTCGGTGTCTCATCTTCCTGGGCCAGGCCCCAGGCCGTGCATCCGAACACAATCGCAAGTGTTGAAATCAATCTAACTATTTTTTTATTCACGAATTACCCCTACACAATGGCTTCATTCTCGTTCCTTCGGCGCCGCAGTGTCAATTGCGGGAGCCTCCAACAAAAGGACCCGGCAGCCGAAGCTCCCGGGTCCTTTCGACGTGCGTGGGTGACCCGAAGGTCAGGCCCTTACTTCCAGCTCATGTGGACGGCGCGAATGTCGGCCGTCTTGCCGTTGCCGTGGCAGATCATGCACTGTTCGACGTTCGCAGGCAGAACGCCGGCGGCCGTGCGGGCAGCGTAGAACGAACCGCCGTTGCCACGGAAGTGCGCGATGGCAGCAGGCGTGTCATGGCAAGCCGAGCAGGCGCTCGTGATCGGGGAAGTCACGAGGGTGCCAGCGGCGGCCTGGGTGGCCGTGGCCGTGGCCAGGCTGTAGGAGTAGTTCGCGCCGTAGGCGGTGCCCAGGGGCAGCACGGCGGGGTTGGTCGTGAGCGCGGGGTTGATCCAGGGCGAGATGACCTTGTCCGTCGAAGCAACCACTTCATTGCCGGTGACGATGGAGTAGGCCGTGGCCGTGGTCATGTTGCCCGCGGCAACGCCGGTCCAGAGCAGGTTCGGGATGGCCGCAGCGTTGGTGCTGTTGCTGAAGTCATAGGAACCGGGGACGTGGCAGGCCTCGCAGTTGTTCAGCATCGCGGGGTAGGTCACGTTCCAGTACTTGTCGCCCGCGGTGGCTTCCCAGGAGTACTTCTGGGTCCGCTTGTCGGCGCCGTGGATGGCGTGGACGGCATCCTTGATGTTCACACCCCAGCCACTGTTGATCTTGTTGACGTTGTGGCAGAAGGTGCAGGTCGGGGCATCGTTGCGTTCGCCGGCATGGTAGACCTTGTCGGTAAAGACACCGAGCACCGCGTGGCAGTCATTGCACTTGGCATTGCTGACGATGGCGCGGCGAGTGGTGTTGGCCGGGCCGGTCCAGGTCTTGCCGTCGGCCGAAACCGTGCCGGGGAAGCCGGTGGGGATCGGCGTGGCATTGCTCATAATCTTGGACACGTTGGGCGCCGGAACGCTCACGCCACCGATGGTCGTGGTGGTGTTGTAGGGGTACCCGGGGACCGCGGTCTGGGTCAGGGGCTGGGAAGCGCCGTACCCATAGGAGTAGCCGATGCCGCCCGTCACCATGGTGGCGCTGGTCGGGATGACCGTGCCAACCATCGTCAGGGTGTAGTAGCCATCGGTGCCCTTGGCGGACAGGGTGGCCTTGGCGCTACCGGAGCCGTTCCAGACACTGACGAAGGTCACGCTGGCGGTGGTGTTCCAATCCGCAGGCGTGCTGATGCCGTCCTGGGTCGTGCCCATGGCGACGTAGAAGCTGGGGCCGCCGATGTAGCCGGTCCAGAACACGTTGTCCGTGGTGCTGGCGGGCGTCAGGAAGTCCTTGGCGACGCCGTCTTCCAGGAAGCGGAACTTGAACACGGGATGGCCCGTGGTGTCGAGCGCGAAGCTCTTGAGATCCCAGGTCACGCGGTGCGCGCCGGCGGGGATGCTGCTGCTGTAGGCCGCAACGGTGGAACCGTTGGTGTGGCTGTTGGGGACGTAGCCAGCCACGTCGGGGCCGACGGCCGGAGTGTGGACGGTGTCGATGTTGGCGGGAGTGTGGCAGTCGACGCAGTGCTTGTCGTCGAGCTGGGGGCCACCGTTGGCGAGGGTGCCGTGGTTGGTGCCATCGGCGAAGTTCACCTGGTCATGGCAGGCGCCGCAGGCCAGCCGGCTCGGCACGTTCTTCCAGTTGTCGCCCTGGGTGGTGACATAGGGAGAGGTGGCCGTGCCGTCGTGGCACATGACGCAGTTGCGCTGATCCTGGGGATAGGTGACTTCGTTGAACAGAATGTTGGCGTAGTTGTAGCCGGTCTTGGTCAGCCCTTCACCCATGTGCATCCGGTGGATGAACGCGACGAAGTTGCCGGTGGCCAGGCCGTTGATCTTGTAGGTGGCGGTGGTGCCGACGGGAGACGCGGGAGGCGCCACCGTCGTCGCGGTCACGACCGATTCGGCATTGCCATACTTGCGCTGATCCGTGTGGCAGATCGTGCAGAGCTGGGTGTCGATGCGGCTGCCGCCGTGGAAGGTCGTGAACTTGGTGTGGCAGCGGTTGCAGGCGTCCATGTCGACGATGTTGCGCTGCAGGTCCGTGGAGGCCACGGCCTTGCCCGTGGCAGGGATGAAGTCGTAATAGAGGTTCGCGGGCGTCTTAACAGGCGCCGCGGGCACACCGAGGTTGGAGCCATCGGGGGTGTTGGTGCTGGTGCCGCGGGCGTTGCCGTAGATCTGGATGGACAGGCGGTGCGTCAGCGTACCGTCGAAGGTCACGTCGCCGAGGTCGGTGCGGACCTGGTTCTTCGTCGCATCGTACGTGTAGCCATCGAGGAAGGCCTGGGCCTTCGTGATGTCCCGGTAGAACGTGTAGGTGTACGTGCCGTCGAGGTTGTCGACCAGGGTGCCCGTGTTGTCGGTGGTGGGCTTGCCAGGGGCCGCTGCCGTCGTGGTGTTCGGCATCGTCGTGACGACGTAGTTCACCCAGTAGGCGGGGCTGCCGTTGGTGCCAGGCACCAGCTTGGCGATCGTGAAGCCGAAGTTGGGGTAGCTGGCGGCCAGGGCCGTGGAGGCCTTGCTGGTCATCGCGCCGAAGCCCGAGACAGGCGTGCCGTAGGCATCGGTGACCGTGAACTTCACGACCGGCTGACCGGACGTGGCGGAGACAGCCACGCTCTGGATCGAACCCTTGAACGTCGTGTTGCTCCACTCGTCGGGGCTCAGCGCCGCGGCGTTGATGGTGACCACCGGGCTCTTGCCGTCGACACCGTTGGTGCCGTTCGTTCCGTTCGTGCCGTTGGTGCCGTTCGTGCCGTTCGTGCCGTTCTGACCGGCCTTCCCGTTACACCCGATCAGCACGAGCGCGATCGCTGCGGTGGCTAGAAGCCCGCAGAGCTGTTTCAAAGGACGGTGCTTCATATTCCATTCTCCCTATTAGGTGGTGAAGCGTTGATGGGCGGGGTGAAAGAAACTGCGTGTTGCGTTGAACCGGATGTCGCACCTCCTTTGAACTCGGTGCCTGGAATGCGTCTGTCTCAGGGCTTCGGAATGCTCGTCCCGTGACAGAGGGTGTTGTTGAAGCAGCCCGGAGCTGTTCCAGCCGGGGGAGTTGCGAGCGGCTTCATGCTCGAGTTCGCTCCGGCGTTGTGACATTTCGCGCACTCGGGTGCGTTCGCGCTGTCCGTTTCCACGTGGTTCGATTTCAGCAGCGTCGTGCTCAGCCAGGGCTTGTCCGGGTGCGGTGCCTTCGTGTGGCAGCTCTTGCACGAAATCGCCGGGCCATTGTCGAAGGTCGATCCGTGGCACTTCGCGCACCGCGCGAATCCCGCCATCGCGAACGCATCCGTCGGGTTCGGCGCCAACTGCGCCCCCATCCGGCCGTGCTGCAGCGGGTCCGCCCAGTTCGACGGATGGTCCACGCCCTTCGGGTGGCACGAGAAGCAGCTCACCTTCGCGATGCCGCCCGCCTGCGCCGGATCCGACGTCGATCCATGGCAGCTCCGGCACTGGTCCGGCGTCGCCGCATAACCCGCGTAGTGCACCTGGATCCAGTTCGACGGATGATGCCCCGTCGCCTCGCTGAACGGAGTGGCCTTCCCGGCCGCGCTTCCCGAACAGCCCAGCGCCAGGACCGCCAGGGCCATCGCCAAGCAGCTACCCGCCATCCATTTGACTTTGCTCATGGTGTTCCCCTTCGACATTCAGCGGATGACTACCGGTGACAAGCCCGGCACTTGTCGTTGTTCGCCCGGCCATGGCAGCTGTAGCAGCTCGACGGATCCAGCTTCCCTTCGATCTTGTGCAGCGTCAGGAAGTCTCCCCGGTGCGGCGCCATGCGGTCCGGGCTGTCGCTCAGCCGCGTCGCCGGCTTCATCGGAACCTTCCCGCCGTGGCAGTCCACGCAGAACGACGGCGCGTGGCACGCCGCACACGTGTTCCGGTCCTGGTTCGCCTGGAATTTGTGGTCCTTCACGAAGGTCGGCGTGTGATCGAACGTCGCGTAGGGCTTCAGCGCACCCTTCGCCACGTCCGTGCTGTGGCATTCCGAGCACACGGGCTTCCCTGCGCCGAGCCCCTCAGGGTGCGTCGCCGCGAAGCTCGCCTCGGGCGATACCAGACCGCAGGCCATCAGCATCCCAAGGCCCAGCACCACTCCTAGAATCTGCAGAACGGACTTCCGGACCATTACTTGCCCCCCTTCTTAGCGAAGCCAAAGCGATACTCGGCCCGCAGCAATGCCCGCGTTTCATGCTTGGCCACGGGCGTGCTGCCGAAGCTCACGTCGCCGGACACCTTCACGTTCGTCGTCGCCTGGTAACCCACCGACGCCACCGTCTCGAACACGTTCCGCAGCCCCGCCAGATAAGGATTCCCGCTCTCGTAACGCTGCAGGATCCCATCCAGGCTCGCCGTGAACTTGCCCTTGTTCAGCATCACCCAAGCCCGCGCCTCCTTGTGGCTCAGGCTCCTCGACGGCGCAGCGGGATCCACGAACTTCGTGTCCACCGCGTTCGCCCAGTGCCCGCTCACACCCAGCAGCACGGCACGCTCGTTGAAGTTCCAGCGCATCTCGCCGCCCGCCCGGTTCACGTCGCCGAACGTCTCGCGGTGCGTGTGCCGGTAGTCCGCCACCACCTGGAACGAGGCCGTCGTGTTCCACGTCAGGTTGCCGCCAAAGCCCTTGAACAGGTCGCCGTCATCCTGCCGGAACAACGAGGGCAGGTTCGTCCCCGCGAAGTAGAAGCGGAAGTTCCGCTCCGCGTAGTTCCCCGACATCGTCACCTGGTCGCCCAGCTTCACCGTCGCCGTGTAATCCTGCTCGGCCGCGTTCGTCCGCTGGTTGCTCACGTCGTAGACGCTCCGCCCCTGCAGGCTGAACGCCTTCGCCGGCGTCACCACCAGGTCCAGGCCCAGCCGCTTGCGCGTGTAGTCCGTCGACGAGGGGAACGTCAGATCCTGCGCCGCCTTCGTTCCATCCTGCAGGTAGGACAGGCCGATCTCGCCCACCTGCGCCATCCGCCAACCCAGCCGCGCTCCGAAGATGAAGTCGTGCTGGAAGTCGTAGTCGTGCTGGTTCCGGGGATCCACCACCTTATAGAGGACGGGCTTGCCACCGAAGGCCGACACCGTGAACCCGTTCACCAGGTCCGTCCGCGCGCTCACGCCATCGATCTGTTCGAAGCCCGTGCTCTGGTTCGCCGTGAACCGACCGGCCTTGATCTCGGCATTCGCCTGGTCGAAACGGTACTGCAGGTACCCGTAGTTCAGGTACCCGGCCGTCTTTCCGTCGAAGTTGCTCTGATCGCTCAGATCCGTCCGGCCCCACCCGAACAGGTGCAGCGACAGGTTGTCCGAACCCAGCTTCGTCGCGTCGATGCCCAAGTACTGCGTCGCCGGAGTGTAGGTCGCCTTCTCCGTCCCCGCCGCATCCTGCTTCCACATCTGGGCCATGGTCGTCCCATACAGGCTGACCTCCTGGCCCCAGGCGCTGGCTGACATCAGGGTGGCTAGCAGGGCCACATAGGTGTGTCGTTTCATGGTTCGCCTCATCTTGCAATTCGCTGTTCGTGTGGCCGTTCAAGAAGACGAGTGGTGCGGGGAACGGGAGAGAAGACTTGAGCTGGTAGCTGATGCACAGGTCAGGAAGAACACTAGTGCCGAAATTAATTGACCTCAAGAGAGTGAATGCAAATTGTCACAGGGCCCTGTGGGGAGAAAACGGGATCCAAGGAAGCCGTTGTGACAATTGAGTAATTTTTTTAACTACAATTAAAATATATATTTACACAACACATTGGGGCCCCAGATAAGACTCGAACCCGGAATTCACTCCCCCGGTGAACCTTGCCTCGCGACAAAGTTGTGACTTGGGGCACTGGCCCTATTGCCCGAAGGCACCGCGGGGTTTTTCCGAATCCTCGGAAGGCCTGTGACGTCGCGCACACCCACTGCCACAGGGCTTCCGTGTGATCCCAGACACGGGGCGGGACCACCATACTTCCGGCTTGGCAATTGCAATATGATTGGAGGTTGACATGACTCAGAACACCCTGGCCCTGGGGGTGGAAGCGGTGGGGTGTGCGGCCTTCGATGCCGGCATCAAGGGCGCTTTCGGCTATCCCGGCACCCCCTCCACGGAAGGGTTCGAGTTCGTCGAAGCCATGATCCAAGAGGCGCCCGAAGGCCGCGTGGCCCGCTGGGCCGCCAATGAGAAGGTGGCCTACGACCTGGCCCTGGGCGTGAGCTACGCCGGGCATCGCACCCTCGTGACCATGAAGCATGTGGGCCTGAACGTGGCCATGGATGCCTACGCCAACTCCGCCCTCACGGGCGTGCGCGGTGGCCTGGTGCTGCTGGTGGCTGACGATCCGGGCATGCACAGCAGCCAGAACGAGCAGGACAGCCGCCGTCTGGCTGAATTCGCCTGGCTGCCCTGCCTCGAACCCAGCACCGTGCAGGAGTGCTACGACTTCACCTGGCAGGCCTTCGAACTGTCCGAAGCCCTGCAGATCCCCGTGATGGTGCGCCTCGTCACCCGCCTGGCCCATTGCCGGGCTGCCCTCCGGCGCCGTGCGATCCTGCCTCCGACGGGCTTGGGTCTGGCTCCGAAGGACACCATCCAGGACTGGGTGCTGATCCCATCCAATGCCCGGCGGCGCTATGTGGATCTGCTGGCCAAGCAGCCCCGCCTCATCGAGCGGCTCGCCCCCATGAACCGTCTGGTGGCGGGCGGCAGCCGCCAGGGCGTGGCCGTCTCGGGCATGGGCCGCGCCTACTTTGATCAGCTGCTCCTGGAATACCCGGCCCTGGCGGCCTTGCCCCGCCTTGAAGTGGCCGCCTACCCGGTGGACCCTCAGCTTGAGGCGGCCTTCCTCGCCCAGGTGGACGAGGTCTTCGTCTTCGAAGAGGACTATCCGGTGTTGGAGGAGCGCCTGGGCCTGCGCGGTTCAGCCAAGGTGCGCGGACGATTGGACGGCACCGTGCCCCGCACGGGCGAGCTCACGCCCCGCCAACTCAAGAATGCCCTGGCCCTGCTCGTAGCCGAGGCCAAGGAATCCATCACCCTGGATCTGCCCCCCCGAGCCCCGCGCTTCTGTGACGGCTGCGGCCACGTGGACGCCTACGAAGCCATGCAGGAAGCCCTCGCCAACCTGGGCGTGCCCGAGACCCGCGTCTTCGGTGACATCGGCTGCTACACCCTCGCCGCCCAGGAACCCATGGGCGCCATCCATGCCGTCGTCGAAATGGGCGCCAGCATCAGCATGGCCGTGGGCGCGGCCCTGGCGGGCCAGACGCCCTCCGTCGCCGTCATCGGCGATTCCACCTTCGGCCACAGCGGCCTGCCGGCCCTGCTGACGGCCGCCGACTCGGATGTGAACGTCACCATCATCATCCTCGACAACCGCGTGGTGGGCATGACAGGCCAGCAGCCCAGCCAGGCCCTCGACCAGGTGGAGCGCATGGCCCTCGGCATGGGCATTCCCGAAGCCCAGCTCCAGGTCCTCACCCCCCTGCCCAGGCTGCACGACGCCAACGTGAAGGCCATGGAATCCGCCCTCCAGCACCCCGGCCCCTCCGTCGTCATCTTCCGGCGCGAGTGCATCCAGTCCATGCGCCGGGGTGTGCTGAAGGACCACGATCGTGAACTCAAGGCCTGCGCGGAGCAGGTCTGCGCCAGCACGGAGGCCCGCCCATGAGCGCTCCCCGCATCCACGGCATCGTCCTCTCCGGCGTGGGAGGCCAGGGGGTCCTCTCCCTCGCTCAGATCGTCCTCGAAGCCCTGCGCCGCAGCGGCCTGCACGCGCTGCAGTCCGAGATCCACGGCATGAGCCAGCGGGGCGGCAGCGTCCATGCCCAGGTCTGCTTCTCCGAAGGCCCGCTGACCTCGCCGATCATCGACGAGGGTTCCGCGGACCTGCTCATCGCCCTCGAACCGCTCGAAGCCCTGCGCTACGTGTCCATGCTGCGCATGAACGGCCACCTCGTCGTCTCCGAGGAACCCCAGATCAACATGGAAGGCTATCCGCCCATCGATGACGTCTACGCGGCCCTCAAGGCCGTGCGCGGGGCCCACCTCCTCGACACCGAGGATCTCGCCCGCCGCCTGAGCCACAAGCAGGCCGGCGGCATGGCCCTGCTGGGCATGGCGTCCAGGTTCCTGCCGGTCTCTCCCGAGGTGTGGCAGGACGTGATCACCCAGCGCTTCGAAGCCAAGGGTGCCCGCGTCACCGAGAAGAACCTCGAAGCCTTCCAGGCCGGGCGCGGCCTCATCCAGGAAACGGTGGGAGCCTAAGATGCACACGGCCACGGGATTCCTCCACGAGGGGCGGGCCTATGGCCTGCTCGCCGCCGCGGGCCTGCGGGTGCCGCGGCACGCCTTCATTGATGGCGAATTACGCACATCCGGCCCGCTGCCCTTCGAGCCGGGCGAGCCCATCGTGCTCAAGGGCATCGCCGACGAGCTCTGGCACAAGTCCGACAAGGGCGCCGTCCACTTCGGCAGCTTCGACGCCGAGGCACTGAAGGCCGAAGCCGCCGCCATGCGCCAGCGCGTGCCCGAGCATCCCTGGATCGGCGGCCTCGTCTGCGAAAAGGTCGCCTTCAAGAGGCTCTCCGGCCTGCCCACCGAGGCGCTCGTGTCGCTCAAGCGGGATCCCGATGCGGGCTGGCTCGTCGTCTGCGGCATTGGCGGCCTTCAGGCCGATGCCTGGGCCGCCATGGCCCCGCCGATGATCTGGCCCATCGCCCTCGCCACGCCCGAGCAGGCCCTCGCGGATCTGCGCGCCCACTGGCTGGGCCGCACCTGGCTCGGCCACCAGCGCGGCACCGAAGCGCTCACCGACGAAGCCAAGCTGCTGAGCTTCCTGCAGGGCCTCTGGCGCGCGGTGGAGGGGCTTCAGCGCGAAGGCGTCACCCTGCTCGAACTCAATCCCATCGTGCTCGACAGCGAGGGACGCCCCACGGCCCTGGACGGCGTCGGCACGCTGGAGACCGAGACAACGGCGACCGTCGCCTCGCCGGATCCCGCCTGGTACCAGGCCCTGCTCAACCCGCGGAGCCTCGTCATCGCGGGCGTCTCCAGCCGCGAAGGCACCGTGGGCCGCATCATCCTCGAGAACGTGCGGAAATCGAAGCTGCCCGAAAGCGCGCTGCGCCTCATCAAGCCCGGATCCACGGAATTCCTCGGTCTGCCCTGCCTCGCCTCCGTCGCCGAACTCGCGACCGCACCCGCGGATCAGCTCATCCTTTCGCTGCCCGCGCCCCAGACGCTGGAAGTCGTCGAGCAGCTCTGCCGCCAGGGCGGCGGTGCCACCGTCGTCTACCTCGTGGCCGGCGGACTGGGTGATGGCGCAGACACCGAGGGCCTCGGCAAGCGGCTCGTGGCCTGCCTGAACGAACACCGCCGCGCCGGCAAGTGGACCCCCGCCGTCGTGGGCCCCAATGGCCTCGGCCTGTTCAGCCCTGACCAGGCCCTCAACTCGCTCTTCATCCCCGAGGTGAAGCTGCCCCTCACCGCCAAGCCCGGACACCTGGCCCTCGCCAGCCAAAGCGGCGCCTTCCTCATCACGCGCCTCAGCCGCCGCGCCGAGCTGGGCCTGCGGGCCGCCGTCGCCATCGGCAACCAGATGGACCTGCGCTGCTCGGACTTCTTCAAGGGCTTCGCGTCCGACCCCGCCGTGAAGGTGGTGGGCGCCTACCTCGAGGGCTTTACGCCCGGCGATCTCGAAGCCACCGCCGAAGCCGCCAAGACGTTGCGCGCCTCGGGCCGCCGCGTGCTCCTCTACAAGGGCGGGCGCAGCCAGGAGGGCATGGCCGCCGCCAGCAGCCACACGGGCGCCCTCGCGGGCGATCACGCGCTGCAGGCCGCCGTGCTGCGCCGCGCGGGCGTGCTGCTCGCCGAGCGCATGGAGGCCTTCGACGCGGCCCTGGCCTGGCTGGGCGCCTATCCGAGCGGATGCCCCAAGTCCGTGGCCATCATGACCAACGCGGGCTTTGAATCCGTGGCCTCGGCGGATCTGCTCAACGGGCCCTTCCGCGGATCCAAGCTCACGGAAGCGGAAACCGCCGCCCTCGCCGCCACCATCGAAGCCGAGGGTCTCACGGGCCTCGTCAGCGCNGTGACCGGACGCATGGTGTAGGAAGGAAAACCGGAGCAGACTCTATTTCGGACTTTGGATGCCGAAATGAGCCGATTCCTGCCCCCCCTGCGCACCCTCCTGCCCGCCGAGCACGGCAGCTGGTTCATGCTCGGGTTTCCGCTGGTGCTCGGCCTGCTTCTGAGACCGAGCCTGGCGGGACTCCGTGGCCATCATGACCAACGCGGGCTTTGAATCCGTGGCCTCGGCGGATCTGCTCAACGGGCCCTTCCGCGGATCCAAGCTCACGGAAGCGGAAACCGCCGCCCTCGCCGCCACCATCGAAGCCGAGGGTCTCACGGGCCTCGTCAGCGCCAGGCTGCCCCTGGACCTCACGCCCATGGCCAACGAATCCGCCTACCTCGCCACGGCGAAACTGCTGCTGGCATCCGAGGCGGACGCAGTGGTGGTGGGCCTCGTGCCCCTCACCGTGCGGCTCAACACGACCCAGATCGAGGCCATCGCAGCCTTCGCCACGGAACTGTCGCGGCTCGCCCAGGCGGCAGGCAAGTGGGTGGGTGTCGCGGTGGAAGGCGGCCCCCTCTTCGACCTGTATCGCCAGGGGCTGCGCGCCTCCGGGCTGCCCGTCTTCCTCACCATGGAAGAAGCCCTGGAAGGCCTGCGCCTCATCGCCTCCGAGATGTGACCGGACGCATGGTGTAGGAAGGAAAACCGGAGCAGACTCTATTTCGGACTTTGGATGCCGAAATGAGCCGATTCCTGCCCCCCCTGCGCACCCTCCTGCCCGCCGAGCACGGCAGCTGGTTCATGCTCGGGTTTCCGCTGGTGCTCGGCCTGCTTCTGAGACCGAGCCTGGCGGGACTCTGCCTCGGCCTGGCCGCCCTGGCCTTCTTCATGGGCCGTCCGGCCCTGCGGCGGGTACTCAACGGACAGAAGGATCCATCCCAGTTCCGGGCCCTCCTTCTGCTCGGTGGACTTGCGGCCGCCTTCGGCGTCCTGGCCTGGTTACTTTCAGATTTTAAATTCCTGATTCCCCTGGCCTGCATCTCCCCCCTCGTCATCCTCGCCCTGCGCGCGGATCTGGAACGGGCGGTGCGATCCCTCTTCGTCGAGATGGCCGCCCAGGGCGCCTTCGCCGGGCTGGCGGCGGCCATGCTCGTCGCCGGGGGGGATTCGCTGGCGGCGGCCGCCCGCGCCTGGCTCTTCGTCACCCTCGTGGGGGCTTCCAACCTGGCCCACGTGCGCCGTTTCCTGGGGCACGCCCATGGCATGGCCGACCTTGAACTCAGGCGCCGCAGGATCCCCGTCCACGTGCTTCACGCGCTGCTCATCGCGAGCTCCGCCCTGCTGCTGGCGCCCCGGGGCCTGGCCGGCTTCCTCTGGACCGGATGGACAGTCCTGCTCTACCTGCGGGCCCTCGCACCCTACCGGCCCACGCCGGCCCGAACGCTCGGCTGGCGCGAGGGGGGCCTGAGTGTGGTGGGACTGTTCCTGCTTTGGCGCGCCCTGCTCTGATCTCCGTCACAACGGGCTGGACTCCGGAATCCCCAGGGGCGATGCTCAAATCAGAAAAAGGATTCTGGAATGCTCTTCTCCACGGCCACCGGTTACGCCCTACGCGCCCTCGCGGCCCTTCCCGAGGATGGGACCTTCAGCCTCGCGAAGGACCTCTCCGCCAAGCTGGAGCTTCCGGGTCCCTACCTCGCCAAGATCCTGCAGGGCCTCGTGCAGGCCGACATCCTCGAATCCGTGCGCGGGCCCAAGGGCGGCTTCCGCCTCACCCGGCCCTCTCACCGCATCACCGTCGGCGAAGTCGTCTCGGCCCTGGAGGGGCCCGACGCCATGGAGGGCTGCATCATGGGCTTTCCCACCTGTGGCGGCGACCATCCCTGTCCGCTGCACGATGCCTGGGGCGCCGTGAAGGTACAGGTCTCGAGCTCCATGACCCAGGCCACCATCCGGGATCTGCAGCTCATGGACATCCGCCATCAGAAGGAAGCCGAGGTCCGGACCGCGAAGCGGGGCTGAGCGCGAGGCCGCGGGCACCCAGAGTAGGATCGGAGGCATGGCCATGAGCTGCGACCATCCCGATCTGCTGCCCCTCGACGAAGCCCTGCAGCGCCTCTGGAACGCGCTGCCCGCACCGGATCTGCCCGGGCTGCGTGCCGAACGCGACGACCCCGCCACCGATCGCGCCAGCATGGACGGCGTGGCGTTGAAGGCCTCCGAAGGCCGCGCATCGCGCCGGGTGCTGGGCACGCTCTACGCCGGCAGCGATCCCGCCGTCTTCGCCGTGGCGCCGGGGACTGCCGTGCGCATCATGACCGGCGCCGCGCTGCCGCCGGGGGCCGACGCCATCGTGCCCGTGGAAGCGCTGGCCACCGACGGGGACACGGTCCGGCCCCAGGTGGATCCAAAAGTCGGCGATCACGTGCGCCGCCAGGGCGAGCAGGCCCGTGCCGGCGACCAGCTGCTGCCCGCGGGCACACCCCTCAGCGCCGCTCGTCTGGCCCTCTTCGCACAGGAGGGCCAGCTTCTTCCCCTGCGCCCGCGCCTCCGCGTCGGTGTGGCCTCCACGGGCAACGAGCTGGTGCCTCACCCCGCGTCGCATCAGATCCGCGATTCCAACGGCCCCATGCTCGCCGCCCTGGCCCACACCCTCGGCGCCGACGTGGACCTGCGCTCGGCCCTGCCCGACGAACCCGCCGCCCTGGCCGCGGCCCTGCAAAACCCCGGCGACATCCGCATCCTGCTCACCTCCGGCGGCGTGAGCATGGGCGACCATGACCACCTGCCCGGCGTCCTGAAGGATCTGGGGGCGACCATCCTCTTCCACAAGATCCGCCTCAAGCCCGGCAAGCCCATGCTGGCGGCCCTGCTCGGCGATCTGCTGCTGCTGGGCCTTCCGGGCAATCCCGTCTCGGCCTACGTCAACGGCCTGCTCTTCCTGTCGCTGGCCCTGGCCCGCCTCGAAGGCCGGGCCGCGCCCGATCCCTGGCGCCGGGCGCGCCTGGCCGCCGCCGTGCGGAACAAGGGCGACCGTCCCCTGCTCCATCCCTGCCGCCTGGTGGAAGGCCGCCTCGAACCGCTGCCCGGCAAAGGCTCCGCCGACCTCGTCACCCTGGCCCGCGCGGATGCGCTGGCGTGGATCGATGCGGGCGGATTGGAAGCCGGCACCAAGACGCGGTGGATGCCGGTCGTGTAGCCATTCCATGAAAACGGCGCCAACCGGCGCCGTTTCGCAAATGGAGGGATGATCCGCTCAGCCCTTGGCGTAGCGCTGCAGCTTGCCGAGATCCAGGATGCGCACGACGGGGAAGGTGCTCTGGATGAGGCCCAGATCCGTCAGGAGGCGCAGGGCTCGGCTGAAGGCTTCGCGGCTGGCGCCGATGCACTGGGCCAGGTCTTCCTGGGTTTCCTGGAACTCCACCAGGGAGCGCAGGGGATTGGATTCGTGGGCTTCCAGCAGCAGCTGGGCCACGCGCTCGGGCACGCTGTGCAGGCTGAGGGTCTCCACCAGGGTCACCAGGTGGCGCACCTTGGCGGTGAAGTGGTGGATGATCATCTCGGCCACTTCGGGATGGCGATGGACGATCTGACGGAGGGGCGCGGCGGGGATGAGCCAGCATTCGGTCTCGCCGTGGGATTCGGCGCTGGAGGCGATGGGCGCGCCGTCGAAGACGGGCACTTCGCCCACGCAGTCCCCCACTTTGAGGAACTGAAGCACCTGAACGCGGCCGCGACCGTCGGTGCGGAAGACCTTCAGGCCGCCCTTCACCACCACGTAGACGCCGGGGATCTGGTCGCCCTGCGTGTAGACCCTGGCACCGTCCGGGAAACGTCGGAGTTCAGCGATGCTGGCCAGCTCTTCCGCGGAGTTCATCGGCAGCCCGGCCAGGAACTCGATCCTTCTCAGATTGAGGACTGCTTGAGGCATGGGGCTCCACCGGAGTGATTCAGACTGTTATCTCATATTTCCCGTTTCTTGTGACCTCGGTCACGCCATCGGGAACCTTGCGACCAGTACTTTACCGCGAGGTTGGAATTTCGTCTGGCGGAATTCACGTGAAAGACAAGACCCCGGCGGCATCTGCCTACCGGGGTCTCGTCAGGTTGATGCGTGAAAGCAAGGGGCCTACTTCACCCGCTCCATGAAGGTGCGGTCCACGGTGTTCACGCGGATCTTCTGTCCCGCTTCCATGTAGGGAGGCACGCCCACGGTGATGCCGTTGTCCAGCTTGGCCGGCTTGTAGGAGCCCGTGGCGTTGGCGTTCTTCATGACGGGATCGGTCTCCACGATCTCCAGCACCACGCTGGGCGGCAGGGTGGCGCTCATGGGCTGGCCTTCGTAGAACTCGATCTCGACCTGCATGTTGGGCTCGAGGAAGACCAGGTCGTCGCCCAGGATCTCCTTGCTCACTTCCAGCTGCTCGTAGGTCTCGTTGTTCATGAAGACGAGGTGATCGCCGTCCTCGTAGAGGTATTCGAGCATGTGCTGCTCGAGGCTGGCTTTGTCGACCTTGTCGGCGCTGCCGAAGCGGTTCTCGCGGTTGATGCCGTCCTTCAGGCGCTTCATCTTCACCACGACGCGGGCCGGCAGGTTGCCGGGGGTCTGGTGCTCGACGCTGATGACGCGGCAGAGCTCGTTCTCGAAGTTGACGATCATCCCGGCGCGAACCTGGGTGGCGTTGATGAAGGGCATGGGAAACTCCCGGGAAGGGGGAAGCGCTCGAAGAAGAAAAGGCCCCGATCACGATCAGGGCCTTGGCTTGGAGTGGTGGGCGTACCAGGATTCGAACCTGGGACTTCTACCGTGTGAAGGTAGCACTCTACCGCTGAGTTATACGCCCGCGGTCGAACAGAATACCGCAGGAGGGCCGCCTTTCCAAGCCTGAATCAGCGGGGAACCAGAACGCCCTTGAGGGCCTTGGCGAAACGCGGCGCTTCCGCAGCCTTCATGCCGCAGATGCCCACGCGCAGGCCCTCGGGGAGCGGCACGGTGAAGACGCCTTCGGCCTTGAGACGCCCGCAGATGGCCTCCGGATCCGCTGTCGTGACGGTGACGAAGAACCCGCCCTGCCAGTGGAGCGGCGCCATGCCTTCGGATTCCAGGGCCGCATCCAGCGCCGCGGCCCGGGCCGCCAGCACGTCGGACCAGTGGCGATGCTCGGCAGACAGCCGAGCCTGGGCTTTGCCATCCTTCGCCAGGCGCAGCAGCAGGGCCTGGGGGGCTCTCGCGCAGTTGGACCAGGTGCCCCGGCAGGACTGGGTGAGCGCCGCCTGCAGGGCCGGATCCTCGCACCAGGGGAAGGCCAGCGCACCGCTGCGGGCGCCGTAGAGCGTCATGGACTTCGACAGGGACAGCGAGGCCCCCACCAGCACACGGCCTTCGGCGCCGAGCACCGCGTAGTCGCCCAGCGCAGCGGCCACGGCCCCGGGTTCGCGCGTGTAGTCGAGGTAGGCGAAATCCAGGAGCAGGGTGACGGGTCCCAGGCTCGCCACGTCGCGCAGCAGATCCATCAGCACGGCGCGATCCGCCGCCGACAGACTGCGTCCCGTCGGGTTGTGGCATGGGTCGTTCAGCCACAGGAGCACGCGGCCCTGGGCCTTCATCAGCTGGCGCAGCGCCAGGTCCCAGGCGGTCGCGTCCAGCGGTTCCCCCGCCTCGGGCCAGGGCGCCGTGATCAGCTGCATCCCGTTTTCGGCGGCCAGGGTGGCGTAGGGCCCCCAGAAGGGCGCCGTGGTGAGCAGAGCCTGGCCGGGTTCCAGGAAGTTGCGCAGCGACAGGGCCAGGGCACCGCTGCCGCCCGGTGTGGCGCAGGCCGCGCCGGCGGTGTCGAGCATGGGCCAGTGCCGCTTCACCAGCGCCTTCAGGAAGGTCGGATCGCCCGCGATGGGCGCGTAGGGCGCGACCTCCATGGCCGTGAGTTCGCGCCAGAGGTCCATGACGGATTCCAGGATCACCAGCTGCCCGGAATCATCCAGCAGCGCGCCCACGGTGGCGTTCAACACGGACTCGCCGGCGGCCTTCCGCGCCTGGGCTTCGGCATTGAGGGCAAAGATCGGATCGTCGGCGGGGAAGGAGCGTCGGGTGGGGATGAGCTGATCAGTCATCGCCTTAGATTAACGCTCCGACACCGCCATCGGCGCTGGAGGATGTTGCTGGGCGTGGCGCAGGAAGGCGGCGGCCTGCCCCGCCAGTCCCCCGCCGGTCTGCACCCAGGAGAAGCTGCGCTGGATGCTGAGCTCGGGCAGGGGGATCTCCTCCAGGGCGCGGCGACCCAATTCGCGCTGGATGCTCCAGCGGGACAGGAAGCCGATGCCGAGGCCGAGGAGCACGCAGGATTTGATGGCCTCCGTGTCCCCCACCACCAGGTCCGAGCCGCGGGGACCATGGGCCACACGCGCCTTGCGCAGGGCCCGCTCCACCACCACGCGGGTGCCCGAACCGGATTCCCGCCAGATCAGGGGGACCCCCGCGAGATCGGCCAGCGCCGAGACTTCCGCGAGGGCCGCGGGGGCCTTGGCGGCGCGCACCGCCACCAGCTCGTCCCGCAGGTAGGGCCGGAGGGAAAGGCCCGGCGCCCGAGTCAGCCCTTCCATCAGGGCCAGCGGAGTCCGCCCCTCCCGCACCCAGCCGAGCACCTCGTCGGTGTTGGCCACGTCCACCACCAGGGGCGCGGGTCGGTGCCGCGTGAGGAAGGTACGGATCAGCGGAGGCAGGATGTAGGCGGCGGCCGTGGTGCTCGCGGCCAGCCGCAATTCGCCGCCGGCGCTTTCCTCCGCGTGGATCCGCTGCCCCGCCTCCTCCAGCAGGCGGTGGACGCGGCGGGCATAGTCCAGGAGCACCCGGCCCACCTCCGTGAGGCGCATCCCCGAGGCGTGGCGCGTGAAGAGCGACTTGCCCAGATCCGACTCCAGCTGCCGGATCTGGGCCGTCACCGCGGGCTGGGACAGGTTCAGGCTCCGCGCCGCCGCCGACACCTGGCCGGACTGGGCCACCACCCGGAAGGTTTCGAGACGACGGGGATCGAGTTCAGGAAACAACCTAGCCTCATCTGTTTTTCTGATGCCTTATTCATTATCACTATTATTTTTTAAAATGCCCCATGGCCAAGATCGGATCCATGAAACGAGCTGCCTCGTCCCTCCTGATCCTCGGTGCGCTGTTGTCCCTGGCCCCCTTCGCTCCGGCCGCCGCGGCCCTGGTGGGTGGGGCTGCACTGGCGCTCACCCTGGGTAATCCGTTCCAGGGGCTGACCCGCACCTGGGCGCATCGACTGCTGCCCCTGGCCGTGGTGGGCCTGGGCGCGGACATGGACCTGCGCGCGGTGGCGAAGGCGGGATGGCATGGCCTGGGCTACACGGCCCTGAGCCTCAGTCTGGTGCTGGCCCTGGGCTGGGCCCTGGCCCGCCTGTTGAAGGTCGAGCGCGAAGCGGGCCTGCTCATCTCCGTGGGAACGGCCATCTGCGGCGGCAGCGCCATCGCCGCCGTGGCGCCCGTCATCCGTGCGAAAGAGCACGAGATCTCCGTGGCCCTGGCCACCGTCTTCCTGCTGAACGCCGCAGCCCTGGTGATCTTCCCGCCCCTGGGCCACGCCGCGGGGCTCGGCCAGGACGCCTTCGGCCTCTGGTCGGCCCTGGCCATCCACGACACCAGCTCCGTGGTGGGCGCGGGCCTTGCCTACGGGCCGCGGGCGCTGGAGGTGGCCACCACCGTGAAGCTGGCGCGGGCCCTGTGGATCGTGCCCCTCACCCTAGGTCTGGGCTGGAACATGGCCCGGCACAACCCGAGCGCCGAAGCCGCTACAACGCCAACCAAGCCCTGGTTCATCGCGGGCTTCCTGGCCGTGGCCGCGCTGGTGACCTTCCTCCCCGGGCTGCACGCCACCGGCCACCTGGTCGCCTTCGCCGCGCGCCGCGCGCTGGTGCTGACCCTCTTTCTCATCGGCGCGGGGCTCAGCCGCGACGCCCTGCGCCGCGTGGGGCTGCGCCCCTTCACCCAGGGTCTGCTGCTCTGGCTGATGGTGGGGTCGCTGGGCCTCGTCGCCGTGAAGCTGGGACTGCTCACCGTGGGTTAGACTCTCCCGCTGGAGATGCCCATGATCCGCCCCTTCCAAGGCATGGTCCCCAAGATCGGCCACCGCGTGTTCGTCGCCGACAGCGCCCTGCTTCTCGGCGACGTTAGCCTCGGCGACGAGGCCAGCATCTGGTTCAACTGCGTCATCCGCGGCGACGTAAACTGGATCCGCATCGGCGCGCGCACCAACATCCAGGACGCCTGCTGCCTGCACGTCACCAACGGGAAGTGGCCCCTGCTCATCGAGGACGAGGTGAGCATCGCCCACAACGTGATGCTGCATGGATGCACCATCCGCAAGGGCGCGCTCATCGGCATGAGCACCACCATCATGGACGGGGCCGAGATCGGGGAGGGCTGCCTCGTGGCCGCGGGAAGCTTCATCCGCGAAGGCTTCAAGGCCCCGCCCCACAGCCTGGTGGCGGGCTGGCCCGCCACCGTGAAGGGACCCCTCAACGAGAAGCAGCGCGACCTCGTGGCCAGCGTCTGGACCCGCTACGTGCGCTACAAGGAAGGCTACTTCAAGGATGGCTGGCCCATCGCCGAGGCCCCCGTGATCGATGCCCCCCAGCCCGGCTTCGCCGAGGGGCATCCTTTTCCATGACCGACCGCCAGGGGCCGCTCAGTTCTGAGGCGTAGGGGCCTCAGGCGCAGGCTGCACCACCTCCCAGCCGTCCTCCGTGCGCCCCTGCACCTGCTCCTGGGTGTGCGTGATCAGTTCGTCCTTCAAGATCCGGTCCTGCCCGCCGTGCCGCACCGTGGCGCGGAACTGGAGCGTCCAGGTGGTGACGCCGCCCTCCTGCTCGCGGTCGGCGTAGACCATCACCGTGCCCAGGGGCCCCGAGGTGCCGCGCTGAAAGGCCGGGGCCGTGGGCGTGACGGGGTTCTTCAGGGACTGGATCAGCGGGTTCCTGGACAGGGCCTGGATGATGGCGTCCTGGGAGGGCACCTGTCCCGGCGCCTTGGCGTGGATCGCCTGGAGCGCCACGTCCGCCTGCGCCTTCGCCGCATTCAGGTTGGCCTGCACGGCGATCTCCCGGGCCCGCTCGCGCTGGCCGAGGAGGGCTGGAATGGCGATGGCGCTGACGATGCCCGCGACGGGCACCATCATCACCGGCAGCACGAGGCCGAGGATGCCCGTGACCAGAGCCGTGGCGGGCACCGGCTCGTAGACCTCCGGCTGGGCCCGAACGAGGCGCTTCGCCTGCCCCTGCTTCACGAGGGCGACGATGGCCAGGATGATGGCGACCGGAAAGCCGATGCAGGTGAGCGCGAAGAGAATGGCCAGGATGCCGCAGATCTTGGCGGCCTTGGCGCCGGGTGCGGGCACCAGATATGAGTCAGACATGCGTTCTCCGGATGAAGATCCAGGATTCCACAAGGGGACAAGTCACCGCCAGGATCATCGACTCTTCCCCATCCCTTGCCAGGACGGGTAGACTCACCGGACCATGTCCCCCCTGCTGATCCTCCGCGTCCACGCCGATCTGCGCCTCGGGCTGGGCCACGTGGCCCGAGCGCTCGCCCTTCAAGAGACCTGGCGCGCCCTGGGCGGTCAGGCCTGCATCGCCGTTTCGGGGGACGACCGCGCCCGCCGCGTGGGCGGCGGCACCCACCCTTTCCTCGAGCAGCCCCTGTCCTGCGAGGCGCAATACCTCGGTGAGGATCTCCACGCGCCAGTGCCCGAGGCGCTGAAGTCCCGCGCCGCGGTGGCCCTCGTGGACCAGTGGGACACGAGCACTCCCTTCCTCCAGGCCCTGCGGCCCCTGAAGGTGGCGGTGATGGAAGACGACACGGACGCCCATGAATGCGCCGACCTCCTCTTCCAGCCCTTCCTCGAAGGGGTCCGCTGGCCCGACCATCCGGTGAAGGTGGTCGACGGCCACAAGGTGCGTCCCTTTGAAACCCGGTCCGGCGCCTGCCGCGTGCTCCGGGGCTCCAGCTTCATCGTCGTGGACAAGGCGGCCGCGGCCCTGCGCCCCAAGCGCATGCCCCTCCAGCCCCTGGCGGTCCACAAGCTGCTGGTCACCTTCGGGGGCAGCGATGGACCCAACCTCGCCCAGAAAGCCTTCGACACCCTCGCCCGGCTCGCCGCGGAGGACCGTTGGCGCGGCGCCTGCACGGTGCTCGCCCCCAACGGCATCCAGGGCGACCCCTTCCCGGGCTGCACGGTGGTCCGCGGCCTGCCCGCACTCACCCGGCGCATCCCCGAGTTCGACGCCATATGGTGCTCGGCGGGCGTGACCCTGGCCGAATCCCTCTGCATGGGCATCCCGGCGGCCGTGTGGGGACAGAACGAACGCCAGCACGGCATCCTGTCCGACCTGGCCATGGCCAACGGTTGCTTCGACCTGGGCGTGGGACCCGAGGCCGACCTGGATATCGTGGCCGAGGCCCTCTCCCAGTGGCTGGGTCCCGAAGGCCAGGACAACCGGCAGGAGCAGGTCCGCGACGGCATGGCCCTGGTGGACGGCCAGGCCGCCTCGCGCATCGCCCAGGAGTTGTGGCGGCTTTCTGAAATCCCGGCTTGACCCCAAGGCCACCCAACGATAAGCTTTCCCTTCTGTGAATTCGCCGCCCATGGGGTGGTGTCTTTGCTGCGCGATTGTGATTCCGGAGCAGGCCATGAGCACGTACTTCCCGAAAGCCAATGATCTCAAGCGCCAGTGGTTCCTGGTGGACGCCACCGGGATTCCCGTCGGCCGCCTGAGCACCGCCGTCGCGGATGTCCTGTCCGGCAAGAACAAGCCGACCTGGACCCCCTTCCTCGACACCGGCGACCACGTCATCGTCATCAACGCCGACAAGGCCGTGCTGACGGGCAAGAAGGGCGTGCAGAAGTTCTACCGCCGCACCACCACCCAGCCCGGCTCCATGAAGGAAGTCAAGGCCCAGGTGATGCAGGCCACCTTCCCCGAGCGCATCATCGAGAGCGCGGTCAAGGGCATGCTGCCCAAGGGCCCCCTCGGTCGGGCGATGTATCGCAAGCTCAAGGTCTACGCGGGCCCCGAGCACGAGCAGTCCGCCCAGCAGCCCCAGATCCTGACCATCCAGAAGTAGAGGCGAGGAACCCATGGCCATTTCCCAGAACTACGGAACCGGTCGCCGCAAGAGCGCGGCCGCTCGCGCCTTCCTGCGCCCTGGCACCGGCAAGATCACCGTCAACGGCCGCAGCCTCGAGAGCTACTTCCCCAATGCCGTGCTCCGCATGATGGTTCACCAGCCCCTCGTGCTGGCCGACCTCGATGGCAAGTTCGACATGATCATCAGCGTCACCGGCGGCGGCCCTGCCGGCCAGGCTTCGGCCATCCGCATGGGCATCTCCCGCGCGCTGCTGGGCTACAACGAGCAGCTCAAGTCCCTCCTGCGCGGCGCCGGCCTCCTGACCCGCGACCCCCGCATGAAGGAACGTAAGAAGCCCGGTCGCAAGGCCGCCCGTCGTCGCTTCCAGTTCAGCAAGCGCTAGTCCGTCTCTGGAAGGGGGAGCCACTCGGTTCCCCCTTCTGTTTTCCCGGTCCGACCTCGAACCTCTTGGGGCGGACGATTCGGGCGAAGGGAACCAACCCGACGCCTTTCATCCCACCCGCGGCATCCTTCGATTCGCCGCTTGACCAGGGAGGCCAGCATGGCTGCCATCCAGATGAAGGAACTGCTTGAAGCCGGTGCCCACTTCGGACACCAGACCAAGCGTTGGAACCCGAAGATGAAGAAGTTCATTTTCGGCGCCCGCAACAGCATCTACATCATCGACCTCCAGAAGACCCTGCGCCTCTGGAACACCGCCGCGAACTTCCTCACGAAGTCCGCCAGCGAAGGGAAGAACTTCCTCTTCGTGGCCACCAAGCCCCAGGCCCAGGAGCTCATCGCCGAGCAGGCCGGCCGCTGCGGCGCCTTCTACGTCAACAACCGCTGGCTGGGCGGCATGCTGACCAACTTCGCGACCATCAAGAAGAGCCTGGAGAAGTTCCGCGAGATCGAGGCCACCCTGGCCGATCCCGCCCGCACGGCCATGCTCTCCAAGAAGGAACTGCTGACCCTGAACCGCACCCGCCTGAAGCTGGAGGCCTCCTTCCACGGCATCCGCGACATGCGCTCGCTGCCCGATGTCATCTTCGTCATCGATCCCCATCGCGAAGACATCGCCGTCACCGAGGCCAAGAAGCTCGGCATCAAGGTCGTGGGCATCGTCGACACCAACTGCGATCCCGACATGGTGGACTACGTGATCCCCGCCAATGACGACGCGATCCGCTCCATCCTGCTCTTCTCCGAGCGCGTGGCCGACTCCATCCTCGAGGGCCGCCAGTCCTTCCGCGACAAGGGCGACAGCGACGAGATGAAGAAGATGATGGCCGAAAAGATGGAAGCCGAGGGCTAGACCCTTTCCCATGACCTTCGTCAGCCATCAGAGGGTTCGCCCGCTGGTGGCTGATGCTCTGAAGCCCCCAATGATTCAGGAGATGACATGGCATTCACCGCCCAAGACGTGAAGACCCTGCGCGAAAAGACCGGCCTCGGCATGATGGATTGCAAGAAGGCCCTGGAAGAGAGCAACGGCGACATGGAACAGGCCAACGAGTGGCTGCGCAAGAAGGGCCTCGCCGCCTCCGCCAAGAAGGCCGACCGCATCGCCGCTGAAGGCATCGTGGAAGCCTACATCCACCCCGGCGGCCGCGTGGGCGTGCTCGTCGAAGTGAACTCCGAGACGGATTTCGTGGCTCGCAACGAGGCCTTCCAGCGCCTGGTGAAGGAAATCGCGATGCACATCGCGGCCGCCGATCCCGCGCCCCGCTTCGTCACCAAGGAAGAGGTCACCCAGGAATTCCTCGACACCGAGAAGCGCATCGCCACCGAGCAGGCCCTGGCCACCGGCAAGCCCGCCAACATCGTCGAGCGCATCGTCGAGGGCAAGATGAACAGCATCTTCAAGGAGGTCTGCCTCCTCGAACAGCCCTTCATCATGAATCCCGACCTCACCATCCAGCAGTACCTGTCCCAGAAGACCGCGGAGATTGGCGAGAAGCTGAGCATCCGCCGCTTCACGAAGTACATCATGGGCGAGGGCCTCGAGAAGCGCAGCGAGAACTTCGCCGCCGAAGTCGCCGCCGCCAAGTAAGGTTCATTTCGACCAAACGAGGGCGGCATCCGTGCCGCCCTTTTTTTGGGCTAGGCTTTATTCAATCTCCGGAGTACCCATGAAATTCAAGCGCATCCTGCTCAAGCTCTCTGGCGAAGCCCTCATGGGCGAGCAGAAGGGCGGCATCGATCCGGCCGTGGTCTCCATGATCGCCGACCAGGTGAAGACCATCTGCGAAATGGGCGTGCAGGTGGGCCTCGTCATCGGCGGTGGCAACATCTTCCGCGGCGTCGCCGGCGCCACCAAGGGCATGGACCGCACGACGGCCGATCACATGGGCATGCTGGCCACCATGATCAACGCCCTGGCCCTGCAGGACTCGCTGGAGCACAAGGGTGTGCACACCCGCACCCTCTCGGGCCTGGAGATGCCCAAGGTTACCGAGACCTACATCCGCCGCCGTGCCACCCGCCACCTCGAGAAGGGCCGCGTCGTCATCTTCGGCGCGGGCACCGGCAACCCCTACTTCAGCACCGACACCGCCGCCGCGCTGCGCGCCAACGAGGTGAACGCCGAGGTGGTCATGAAGGCCACCAACGTGGACGGCATCTACACTGCCGATCCCAAGAAGGATCCGACCGCCACGCGCTTCGACCACATCAGCTTCCAGGAAGTGCTGGAGAAGGGCCTGAAGGTCATGGACGCCCCCGCCATCGCCCTGTGCATGGACAACAAGCTGCCCATCCTCGTCTTCGACATGAACAAGCCCGGCAACCTCGTCGCCGCCGTCAAGGGCGAGGCCGTCGGCACCCTGGTCGACTAAACCGACTGCCCAAAAAAAATCAAACCGCCCATGGCGCGAGTGAAGCACCGGATCGCGATACCGTCCGTGCTTTTCATTCGCGCCCATTCGCGTCATTCGCGGTTTCCTTCCTTCAATCCGGGATGTCGGGCTCGACGAGCTGGGCCAGCAGCGTGAGCGATTCCTGCCAGCCCAGGTAGCAGGCTTCAGTTGGAATGACCTCGGGGACGCCTTCCTGCAGAATGCTGAGTTCGGTGCCGCAGAAGACGGGCCTGAGGGTGATCGTCGTCGTCATCTCGCCGGGCAGGTTGGCGTCCTCGAATTTGTCCGTGTGCCGGATCCGTTCGTGGGGCACCAGCTCGAGGAAGGTCCCGCCGAAGCTGTGGCCGTGGCCGGTGCTGAAGTTCGTGAAGGACATCCGGTACGTGCCGCCAACCTTCGCGTCGAGATGGTGGACCCGGCAGGTGAAGCCATGGGGCGGAAGCCACTTGGCCATGGCGTCGGCATCCAGGAAGGCCCGGTAGATGCGCTCGGGCGCCGCGCGCAGCACCCGATGCAGTCGGATCGTGTTCGTGGGCATGGCCGGTCTCCTTTTCGAAGGTGACGCGTGATGAAGGGGCGGGCATCCCTTGGATGGCCGCGTCCAACGGGCTGTGACGCCCCCTGCAGTTCAGGCCAGGGCTTCCCGCACGCCCGCCAGCAGATCCTCCGCGCTGAAGGGTTTGTGGAGGAAGGTGGCGCGGTGGTCCCTGGTCGCGTCGTGCTGCGTGTACCCGCTCCAACGGATGACGGGGCCGAGGAAGCCCATGGCGCGCATCTCCGCCAGGGCCTCGTCTCCGCCCAGCCGCGGCATGGTCAGGTCCAGCAGCACGAGCCGCAATTCCCGCTGATGGGCCCGGACGTGCTCGACCGCCTCCTGGCCGTCGGCGGCAGCCACCGTTTCGAAGCCCGCGCGCTCCAGCACCCGCCGCGCGAAATCGCGGATGCCGGGTTCGTCGTCGGCCACCAGCACCAGGCCGGCGCCCACCACCTCGCCGACCAGGCCGGGTGCCGTGGTCTCCTCATGCGGCACCAGGCCCTCCTGCGCGGGCAGGTAGATCCGAAAGACGGTGCCCGCCCCCGGGCTGCTCTGGATCTCCACGCCTCCGCCGTGGCCGCGCACGATGCCCTGCATGGCGGCCAGGCCCAGGCCCCGCCCGGCGAACTTGGTGGTGAAGAAGGGATCGAAGATCCGCGCCAGCGTGGCGGCATCCATGCCCGAGCCCGTGTCCGCCACCTCCAGGAAGACGAAGGGCCCCGGCTCCAGGGTCTCGGCCACGCGCAGGCCGGTGACGTCCGTCTCGCCCAGCATGCGCAGACCCGAGCGCAGCGTGATCTGGCCTTCCGCCTCACCGATGGCCTCTGCGGCATTGGTGACGAGGTTCATCACCACCTGGTGGAGCTGGGCCGCATCTCCCGAGACGGGAGGCAGGCCCGCAGCCCATTCGTAGCGAAGGGTGATGGTCTTCGGAATCGAGACGCTGAGCAGCTGGGCGATCTCCTGCACGAGACGATTCAGATCGAGGAGCTGCACCTCGACCCGGCCGCGTCCCGAGTAGGCGAGCATCTGGCGCACCAGGTCCGCCGCGCGGCGGCAGGTGTCCTCGATGTTCCGCAGGCAGGTCGCGGCCACCTCGGGTTCGTCCAGGGCCTCGCGCACCATCCCCGCATTGCCCTGGATGACCGTGAGCAGGTTGTTGAAGTCGTGGGCCACGCCGCCAGCGAGCAGGCCCAGGCTTTCGAGCTTCTGGGCCTCCAGCAGCTTGCGCTCGACCTTGAGTCGGGCCTCGTTGGCCCGCACCCGCTCGGTGACGTCGAAGGCCGTGCCCAGGCCGAGCACGCGGTCGCCCAGGGCCACCGTCCCGGCGGCGAAATCGATCCAGCGGGTCTCGCCCTCCTTCGTCAGGAGCCGGAACTCGTAGCGCAGGGGCACCGAGTCCCCCCGCAGGCGGGCCTGGGCGCGGGAGCGCACGAGCTCCTGATCCAGGGGGTGGACCAGTTTCAGCAGGGGGTGGCCGACGATCTCGCCGAGGGAGTACCCCGTGATCCTCGATCCCGCCTCGTTCATGTACTCGATGCGATCGGAGAAGATGAAGATCGCGCAGGAGGCCGTCTCCGCCACGGACCTGAAGCGCGCCTCGCTTTCTCCCAGCTGGTGGGTCAGCACCTCGAGCCGCGAGCGGCTGTAGGCCAGGAAGAGCGTGAGGGCGAAGGTCAGCAGGCTCAGCGCGGTGCCGGCCACGACCACCATCCGTGGCCGGTTTTGGAAGGTGCCGACGGCGGCCTTGGGCAGGAAGCCGACGACGAGCGTCCAGTACCGGCCTCCGATGATCATGGGCATGTGCCTGGATCCGGGCCGCACCGCCATGGCCGTGCCGTTGGTGGCCAGGCAGAGGTCCCGGTCGTAGATCAACCCGTCCTCGCGGCAGGTGGCGTCGTCATAGATCTCCACGTCCAGTTCCGCGATGGGGCTGGCGCCATACATGGGCCGGAACATCTCGTGGCCATCCGCCACGCAGACCACCAGGCCCTGGAAGCCCGAACGGCGGGCGTCCGTGTGGTTCGGCACGGCGAAATCCCGGAACACCGGAAGCACCAACAGGATGGATGACGCGTGTTCCCCGGGCAGGGTGAGACGGCCGCTGACGGAGAACTCCCCGTGGTCCCGGGCCCGGGAGGCCACCTCCCGGAAGCCCGGCAGCGCGAAGAGGCCGGCGCCGTTGAGCCCCAGGGCCGCGGCATCGGCTTCGGGTTCCAGCAGGGGCAAAGCCGCCGGGCGGCCCTCCAGGGCCTCGCGGGACACATAGCCCATGATGCGGGTGCCGGGGGAAAGGCGCCGGAGTTCGAGGCTCTGCACGAAGGCCCGCCAGTCCTCGGCACCGAGGCGCGGCCGCCCCGCCACGAGGCCCTGGGCCGCGAGCAGCAGCTTGGTCTGTTCCTCGATGCGGTGGTCCACCGCCTCGCGGGTCTGGGCCACGGCGGCATCCAGGCGGCCCACCTGGTAGGCCCGCTCCTGCAGGCGCACGACCCTCCAGGCCCAGGCCGTGCCGCCCAGCCCCAGAAGCAGCACCAGCCAGGGCGTGGCCTGGCCGAGGATCTGGGACATCCATCCTCGGTGGGACCGGGCCGACAGCGCTTGAAACGGAGGCATGAGGGCAGCTTACCTGGGGCCGCATCCTTCCGTCACACTGGAAGTATGGACGTTCTCAAGGGCCTGCCCGAGGCCACCCTCCTGTCGGATCCCGAGGATCTGGAAGCCTATCTCCGGGACGAATCCCATGTGCGCGGCACCGCGCCCCTGGCCGTGGTGAAGCCCCGCGGGCCCGCGGCCCTGCGGGAACTGGTGCGCCTCGCCAAGGCCGAAGGTTTCGGCCTCGTGCCCCGGGGCGCGGGCACGGGCAAGGCCGGTGGCTGCCTGCCCACGGCCCGTACGGTCGTCGTGGACTTCTCCCAGTGGCCCGGCGAGATCGCCGTCTCCCCCCAGGATCTCTGCCTGTACGCCCCCGCCAGCGCGCCCCTGCGCGACGTGAAGGCCGCCGCCGAGGCTCACGGGCTCTTCTATCCGCCGGATCCCAACTCCTGGGAGAGCTGCGCCCTGGGCGGCACCCTGGCCACGAACGCAGGCGGACCCAACGCCTGCAAGTACGGCATGACGCGCCACTGGGTGCTGGCCGTGGACGTGCTGCTGGAGGACGGCGAGATCCACCGCTTCGGCATCAGCAGCGTGAAGGCCAATGCGGGCCCGGCCCTCGGCCAGCTCTTCATCGGCAGCGAGGGCATTTTCGGATTCATCGTCGGTGCCACCCTGCGCCTGGCGCCCCTGCCCCGGGAGCACACGACCCTGCTGCTGCCGGTAAAACGCTGGAGCGACCTGCTGGATCTGCCGGGACGTTTATGCGGCGCGGGTTTCCTGCCCAGCGCCTTCGAGTTTTTCGATCCCGCCGTGCTCGCGGAACTGCGCGCCCACGGCCCCGAAGCGGCCCGGCGCCTGCCCGGGGAGGCCCTGGCCATCCTCGAATTCGACGAGCGGGGCTGCCGCTCTGACGCCTTTCTCGAAGGCCTGCTGGACCTGCTGGGCCCCGTCTCCGAGGGCCTGGAAGTCGCCACCGACGAGCGGCAGCGGCAGGACATCTGGGCCGTGCGCCGCATGACGAGCGTCTTCCTGAAGGAACGCCATCCCAAGAAGGTGAGCGAAGACATCGTCGTGCCCCGCAGCCGCCTGCGCGAATTCTTCGAGGGCCTCGAGCGCCTGGGCTGTCCCGCCGTGACCTACGGCCACCTGGGCGATGGCAACCTGCACGTGAACCTGCTGGCCGCCGGCGAGACCGAGCCCGGCCTGCTGGACACCCAGCTCATGGGCCTCTTCCGCCTCGCCGTGAGCCTCGGCGGCACCCTCAGCGGCGAGCACGGCATCGGCCTCGCCAAGCGCGAGGCCTTCCTCGCCCTCGGCGACCCGGCCCACATCCAGACCCTCCGCAGCCTCAAGCAGGCTCTGGATCCCCAGGGCATCTTCAATCCCGGGAAGGTCATCTAGAGGGTCCGCCCGCTCAGCTTCCGGCCGCGTTCCGGTGCCTCAGATTCACACGTACGAATTGGACTCGCTGGTGTCCAGGGCCAGGCAGGCTTTCCATCGCTCGAAGCGCGCGGAATCGCTCAGGGCATGCGGATGCAGGCCCCATCGGCCGTCCGCGAAGATGCCCGCCATGGCCCCGCCGCCATGGCGGGCGTCCGACAGGTGCAGGGCCAGCGACAGCGGGAAGCCCTCGCCCGCGGCGGGCGGGGCGTGGTGCTCCCGGACGGGCCGGCAGAACGTGGGTGGAAGCCCCCAGAGGCTGAGAAGGTGGGCACCGATCTGGGCGTGGTCCACGCCGTAGGTATCGTGTTCCAGCACGGCCAGGGGAATCCGGCTCGATTGGGCCTGCTGGAGGATGCCCTGGTAGCGACCCACCGGATCCGTGGCCAGCACCACGAGCCCGATGTCATGCAGCAGGCCCACGGAAAAGGCCAGGTCCGTCAGTTGCGTTTCGCCCTCCAGGGCCGCCAGCTTGCGCACCCCCATGGCCACCTGGAAGGAGTGGAACCAGAGCTGCTCCAGATCCAGCCCCTGGGGGCTCGGCGACTCGAAGCTGGAGATGAAGCCGCGGAACAGCACGAGGGATTTCAGGGAATCCACCCCCAGCATGGCGAGGGCCTGGCCGATGTCGACCACGGGCCGGTTCGAGCCGAAATGCCCCGAGTTGGCCAGCTTCAGCACCTGGCTGGCCATGCCGAGGTCGCGGCGGATCAGCCGGGCGACTTCGCCCATGCCCGCCTCGTCGCGGTGCAGCAGGTCCACGAGTTCCGCGTAGAGGCTCGGCAGGCTCGGCACCTGCCTCAGGCCGCCCACGAAGGCGCGGACGGCGCGCACATTGGTCGCGTCGTCCTCGATGTCCAGGCTTTCCACCACCCCGATGAGGAATTCCGCCTCCACAGGCTTGGCGAAGAGCCGGTGCAGATCGCCATCGCCATCTTCAGGCCACTCCGAGGCGGCCTGGTCTCCCAGGGCGATGCGCACGGCGCCCGGCTGCATCTTCCGCACCCGGCGGAACAGGTCGATCCCCTCCATGGTCCCGAGCTTCAGTTCCGCGATCACGATATCGACGGCATCGCGGTCCAGCACCTCCAGCGCCTGGGCGCCCGTCGTCGCCAGGATCACCTCCCAGCCGCGGTGGCGCCTCCAGAAGACCTGGCGCAGGCGCTGCAGCATGGTCTCGTCGCCATCCACCAGCAGGATCCGCATGTATTGATTCCTCCCCTGGGACGCCCCGGCGCGGAAATCCCTTCATCGGCAGGGGAGGGCTCGAAGTCGAATCCTGTCCAACTGCCCGTGTCATTTCCAGGCAAAATCAAGCCTCCGCCTGGGAGTTTCCATGTCCTCCGCCCGTCCCCTCCTGCTCGGCCACCGCGGCCTGTCCTCGAAGCACCTGGAGAATTCCATGGAGGCCTTCCGCGCGGCCCTGGCCGCGGGCATGGACGGCTTCGAGCTGGATGTCCAGCCCACCCGCGACGGCGTCTGCCTCGTGCTGCACGACGAGGACCTGGCCCGCACGGCGAACGGATCGGGCCTCCTGCGCCACATGAAGGCCACGGAACTGCCCGCCCTCAAGAACGGCGAGCCCCTGCCGCGCCTGGCCGATGTCCTCGACCTGCCCGCCCGGCTCATCAACGTCGAACTCAAGGGCGAACCCGGCTGGCAGCAGGCCCTCGCCGCGGTGGAAGCCGCCGAGGCGCTGGACCGCGTGCTGTTCAGCAGTTTCGAGCACAGCGAGGTCCTGCAGCTCTGGGCCGCCTGCGAATCCGCCCGCTGCGGCTTCCTCTGGGAAACCGACGAGGCCCTGGAGCTCAGTGCCGAAGAACTGGCCGACCTGCCCGCGGCCCTCTGGTTCCACCCCCCCCTCAAGGCCGTGAAGGCCCGGCCCGAACTCTGGGCCCCCCATGCCGGCCGCCTGGCCCTGTGGGGCATGAAGACCCCCGCCGAAGCCAAGGACCTGCCCTTCCAGCCCGCCGCCCTCATTGCCGACGGCATCTGAACGGGGAAAAACAGGCCCCTCGGGATCTGTGCCCTCCATCACTGGCCATTCCGCACCGGCGAACCCAACCTATGGCCGATGCCCTGGCCGGGGCCCCGCCTCGGGCCGTTCGATCGTCATCCCCCCTCGACGAATCCCTGGAGCCCCCATGTCCCGTTCCGCTGCCGCATTCCTCCTGGCGGGCGTCTTCGCCCTATCCGCGTCGGCCCAGGCCGAAATCAAGAAGGTCCCTGCGCGCTACACCTCGCCCGCTTCCGGCGCCGAGATGTACGCGTCCTACTGCGCCAGCTGCCACGGCCCCAAGGGCCAGGGCGACGGCCCCGTCGCCGCGCACCTGAAGACGCCGGTGCCGGACCTCACCCAGCTCTCCAAGCAGAACAAGGGCGTCTTCCCCAAGGAGCGCGTGGGCCAGGTGATCCGCGGCGAAGCGGGCGTCCAGACCCACGGCCTGCGCGAGATGCCCGTGTGGGGGCCCTTCTTCCGCACCATGAACAACAGTCAGGAACCCGTCGTCCGCATCCGCGTCGCCAACCTCACCCAATACCTCGAAAGCCTGCAGGCCAAGTAGCCTCAGGCTCGACGTCCCCGGCCCGAGGTTTCGGGCCCGAAGTCTCAGGCCCGATGCCTCAACTCAGCCGGCGCTTCAGGGCCGCCTGATCCGCCGGCAGCGGTTCGTTCAACAGGGGCCGGGACAGCAGGTCGCCCAGCGCCTTCGGCAGCGGAATCTCGCGGCCGAGGGCGGGGGCCAGGGCCTCGCGGAACTTCGCCGGGTGGGCCGTCGCGAGGAAGATGCCCCGCTCACCCCCGCGCAGGTTGGCGCGAAGCACGCGGTGGGCCACGGCCCCGTGGGGATCCGCCAGATAGCCCGCGCGATCAAGTTCGACCACGGTGGCTTCCGTCTCCGCATCGCTGCAGCTGCCCCAGCGCAGGGCCGCGGCCATGGCGTCGTGATCGCCCTTGAACAGCGCGTGGATGCGCTCCCAGTTGCTGGGCGAACCCACGTCCATGGCGTTGGAGAGCGTGGCCACCGAGGGTCGCGGCTGGTACCGGCCGGTGTCAAGATAGTCCGGCACCACGCGGTTGGCGTTGGTGGACGCCACGAAGGCGTGGATGGGTGCGCCCATGGCCTGGGCCCAGAGGCCCGCCGTAAGGTTGCCGAAGTTGCCGCTGGGCACGGACACCACCAGGGGCGCCTCCCCATCGGCCTGGGCCGCCGCTTCGAAGTAGTAGAGCGTCTGGGCCAGCAGCCGCGCGATGTTGATGCTGTTGGCCGAGGTGAGGCCCAGCTCTGCGACCAGCTCCGCATCCTCGAAGGCGCCCTTCACCAGCCGCTGGCAGTCGTCGAAACTGCCCTCCACGGCGAGGGCCAGCACATTCCCGCCGCAGGTGGCGAACTGGCGCTCCTGCAAGGGTGACACGCGGCCCGCGGGGTAGAGCACCACCACCTGCACGCCGGGCAGGCCGTGGAAGGCGCTGGCCACCGCCGCACCCGTATCGCCCGACGTGGCCGTGAGCACCGTGCGGCCCCGCCCACCCGTGCCCAGCGCCAGCACGCGCGCCAGGAAGCGGGCGCCGAAATCCTTGAAGGCCAGCGTGGGCCCGTGGAAGAGTTCCAGCGCCGAGATGCGATCATCCACCTTCACCAGCGGCGCGGGAAAAGTGAAGGCGGAGCGCGCCAGGTCCTCGATGACGGCGCGGGGGAATTCATCGCCGAGCAGGCGGTGGAGGATCTCCGTGGAGCGCGTGGCGAAGCCTGATTTCATCAGGTCGGGGACATCCTCGAAATGCGGAAGGGCCTCCGGCACGTAGAGGCCGCCATCCGGCGCGAGGCCCGCATGGACCGCTTCGAGGAAGGTGGCGCCGAGTGTGGATGTGCGTGTGCTGAGCAGCTTCATGGATGGGCCTCGCGCCAGGGGTGTCGTGAACCGGGGGTGAGGACGCGAGCGCCTTCGGGGTCCAGGGCGCAGACCCAGCCCTGGCTGCCGAGGCCCGCCTCCTCGAAGGCGATCTGCATGGCGGATGCGATGGCGGAGGCCTGGGCCTCGTCCTCGACCACCGCGAACACCGATGGCCCCGAGCCCGATAGGCTGCAGCCCAGGGCGCCCAGGCCCATCGCCGCCGCCTGGGCCGCGCGGAAGCCGGGCACCAGGGGCGCGCGGTGCACCTCCACGATGGGATCGCGCAGGCAGCGCGCCAGCAGCGCGCGGTCGCGGGTGTGCAGCGCGTGGACGAGGCTCGCGAGGTTGCCCGCGAAGTCCACCGCTTCACCCCAGCCCGGCCGCTCGGGCAGCGCCTTGCGGCTGTCCGCCGTGGCCAGCTGGCAGTCGGGATGCACCACCACCAGCAGGAGATCCGAGGGCCAGGGCAGGCGCCGCGCGGCGGGCGCGCCCTCGCGGCCCGGCACCATGAGTTGCAGTCCCCCGAGCAGGGAGGGCGCCACGTTGTCCAGATGCCGGTCGCCGCTGGTGAAGCCTTCGGCCCTTCCCGCCAGATCCAGCAGCTCCGAGCCGCGCAGGGGATCGCCGCAGAGGGCCTGGAGGCCCACGAGGGTGGCCACGATGGAGCTGGCGCTGGAACCCAGACCGCTGGACACGGGCAGCCGTTTCTCCAGCGTGATGGCGAAGGGCCCGGCCTCGCCGCCGGCCGCGCGCACGGCCTCGACGAAGAAATCTCGCGCCCGCAGCACCAGGTTGGGCCGCCGGTCGTCCGCCAGGGCGGCGGCGAAAGGACCCGTCACCCGGAAGCTGGATTCCGGGGCGCGGGCCACCTGCACCAGATCCCCCAGCAGGCGGCCGTCCAGGGGCGCGAGGGCCGCGCCCATCAGATCGAATCCCGCGGCCATGTTGCCGATGCTCGCGGGCGCGTAGGCCACCAGGCCCGGCGTCGACGATCCAGATAGGGATTCGGAAAGGGTTTCGGAAAGCCCCGTCATCACAGCCTCCGCGCGGGCCGGGCGCCGGGGGGCACCAGGCGCAGGATGTCGGCCAGCACGCCCGCCGCCGTCACCTCGGCGCCTGCGCCGTACCCGCGGATCACCATGGGATGGGGCTGATAGCGCTCGGTGAGCAGGGCCAGGGCGTTTTCGCCGCCCTTGATGGCGATGAAGGGATGATCGGCATCCACGGGCAGCAGGCCCACGCGACAACCGCTGTCCGAAAGGGAGCCCACGTAACGCAGGGTCTTGCCTTCGGCTTTCAGCGCGGTGAGACGCTCGCGGAAGGCGGCGTCCAGTTGCGGCAGGCGCGCCATGAAGGTGGGGATGTCGCCGCTGGCGTCGAAGTCCGCCGGCAACAGACCCTCCACCACTACGTCCTCCAGCTCCAGCTCGCGGCCCAGCTCCCGGGCCAGGATGAGGAGCTTGCGCGCCACGTCCATGCCGCTGAGGTCGTCGCGGGGATCGGGCTCCGTGAAGCCGCTTTCCTTGGCCCTGCGCACAGCCTCCGAAAGGGCCACGCCCTCGCCGAGCAGGCCGAGGATGTACGACATGGAGCCCGACAGGATGCCCTCGGCCCGCAGCACGCGGTCCCCCGTGAGCACCAGGTTCTTCACGGTGTCGATGATGGGCAGGCCCGCGCCGACATTGGCTTCGTAGAGGAAGCGGAGGCCCCGGCGGGAGGATCTGCGGCGCAGTTCGCGGTAGAAGGCCTGGGTGCTACTGTTGGCCTTCTTGTTGGCGGCCACCACGTGGAAGCCCGCGTCGAACAGTTCCGGATAGCGGGCCGCCAGTTCGCCACTGGTGCTGCAGTCCACCAGCACGGCGAGGGAGGGCGGCCCCTCCCGCACGATCTCCATGAGGCGGTCCAGATCCATGGGCTCGCCCTCTATCAGCGCGTCGCGCCAGCGGGACAGGTCGAGGCCCTTCGGATCCACCTTCATGCGGCGGCTCGTGGCCACCGTGGTCACGCGCAGATCGAGCCCCTGGGCCAGCAGCTGATCGTGCTGGCGCCGGATCTGGCCCAGCAGGCTGCCGCCCACGTTGCCCGCGCCCAGCAGGTGGACGTCCACCACCACCTGGGTCTGGAAGAAACGCCGGTGGATGTGGGCCATGGCGCGGGCGCCGCTGGCCTCCTCCACCACCGCCGAAATGATGCGTTCGCTGGCGCCCTGGGCGATGGCGACGACGTTGCAGCCCACCTCGGCCAGCGCATCGAAGAAGGTGCCCGCGATGCCGGGGCGGGTGCGCATGCCGTCGCCTACGATGCTGAGCACTGACAGGCCCGTGTGCAGGGTGATGGGATCCAGGAACCCCGCGGAGAGCTCCGCCGGAAAGGCCTCTTCGAGGGCCGCCACCGCCGCGGCACCATCGGCCCGGCGCACGGCGAAGCAGATGGAGAGTTCGGAGGAGCTTTGCGTGATGAGCACGACGGAGATGCCCCTGCGCGCCAGGGCGCCGAACACGCGGCCGGCGATGCCGGGCACGCCAGGCATGCCCGGGCCCGTGAGGTTCACGATGGACAGGTCGCGCAGGAAGGAGAGGCCCCGCACGCCGCTGGGGGGCGGCGGCACCTGCTCGCGGATCAGCGTGCCCGGATGGTCGGGCTCGAAGCTGCTGCACACGCGCACGGGGATGCCGCATTCGCGCACGGGCGGGATGGTCTTCGGATGAAGCACCTTGGCGCCGAAGTAGGAAAGCTCCATGGCCTCCTCGAAGCTGGCCTCCGGCAACGGAAAGGCCTCGGGCACGAGGGAGGGATCGGCGCTGTAGAGGCCGACGACATCCGTCCAGATCTCCAGCAGATCCGCGCCCAGCGCGGCGGCGGCCAGGGCCGCGCTGTGGTCCGATCCGCCCCGTCCCAGCGAAAGGATCCGCCCCTGGGCGTCGCCGCCGAAAAAGCCCGGCAGCACCCAGAGGCCGCCTTCACCCGCCTTCACGTCGGCGAAGCAGGCTTCGATCTCGGCCATGCGGGGACGGGCCTGCAGGGGATCGCCCTCCACCTTGATGTGCGCCACGGGATCGAGGTAGCGCGGTGCCAGGCCGCGGGCCTTCAGCAGACCCACGAGGATGGCGCATGCGGCCCGCTCGCCCAGACTCGAAACCTGGGCCAGCACCGAGGGCGGGCCCTCTTCCAGCAGGGCCATGCCGTGCAAGAGGCGGCGGCCCAGGGTTTCGAGGGCCTCCAGCTGCTCGCGCACGGTCGCGGCTTCGACGCCCAGGTCGCCGGCCAGATCGGCCACCACGTCCGCGTGCCGCGCCCGGAAGCCCGCGAGCAGCTCATCGGCCGCCTCGCGATCCGGCACGTGCCCCCCGTGCAGCAGCAGGTTCGTGACGCCGGCCATGGCCGAGGCGACGACGCAGACGCGGTGACTGGCGCGCGCGCGGGCCACCAGGTCCGCCACCTGACGGAACCGGTCCGCGCCGGCCATGCTGGTGCCGCCGAATTTCATGACGCGGATGGGTTGGCTGGACATGGGCGCTCCGGAAAACGAAAAGCCCCGCGGGGTTGGCGCGGGGCTGAGTCTGAGGGTTGGGAATCAGGTCAGGTGCCCCGCACGGCCAGATGGTTCGTCGTAATACCAATGGTACCCGTGGTGCAGAAGGCGGTGCGGAAGCCTTCCCGGCCGCCGAAGGGGGCGGAAGTCAGGGAGACCTTGGTCACGGGAAACGACATGTCCGCCATCATCCGGGAAGCGACAGAAAAGTCAACCCGGAACCTCGTTCGAAACACCTTTCACCCGCCGCCCGAGGGCCCAGGCACTGCCCAGCCACAGGCCCGAACAGCCCACCGTGGCGAGGCCCAGGGGGATGGCCAGGGCTGCCAGCGCCGTGGGCGCCCACACGCCCAGCAGGTCGCCGCCGCGGTAGATGAAGGTGTCGATGAAGGGCTTCGATTTGTAGCGTTCTTCGGGCCCGAGCGGAATGTAGAGGATCTCGCGGGCCGGGCGGTCCACGGCATAGTGCAGGCCGCGGCGCAGGATCTGGAAGACGGCCATGACGCCGAAGGTGGGCCACACCCACAGGGCGCCAAAGCCCGCCAGCGTCAGCACGGGCAGGATCGCCAGCACCACGGGGATGCCGAAGGCCGTGATGATGCGCCCCGTCAGCAGGATCTGCGTCGCCAGCGTGAGCACGTTCACCCAGACGTCGATGCGCGCGAAGGCGGCGGTCCGCGCCGCCGTGCCGCTGAAGGTGCGCTCGACGATGGCGCCCTGCTGCAGGTAGAGGAAGGTGCTCGTGATGGTGAAGAGCAGGATGTAGGCGCAGATGAGCTGCAGGTAGCGCGAGGTCGCGATGAGGCGCAGGCCCTCCAGCGGCCCGGGCCCCGGCTCGCGCGCGCCTTGGGCCGCGTCGCCCAGGTGGAAGAGGGCCACGAGGCGATTCACGCATTGCACGGCCAGTTCCAGCGTGAGCATGGACAGCAGCAGCAGCGAGAGCGGATCCACCTTCATCGGCAGCCCACCGAGCGTGAATCCCTTCGTGAGCGCGCCCGTCAACGCCGCGCCGGCGATGGCGCCGAGGGTACCGCCCGTGGCGATGAAGCCGAAGAGGCGCTTGCCCTGGGCTTCGGACCACACGTCCGACATGAGGCCCCAGAACACCGAGACGACGAAGAGGTTGAAGACACTGAGCCAGATGTAGAACGCGTAGCCCAGAGCCGCGCCGCCGCGCTGGGGCAGGAAGCGGAAGGCCAGGAAGAAGGCCAACATGTTGAGCGCGAAGAAGCGGTAGGCCCAGGGGATGAAGCGCCGCCGCGGCAGCCTCGAGACGAGGGTGGCGAAGGCCGGGTTGGCGAGCACCATGGCCAGCAGGGTGCCCGTCATCAGCCAGGGCAGCTTGTCGGCGCCCCGGGCGATGCCGATGGCCTCGCGCACGGGCCGCAGCAGGTAATAGCCGAAGAACAGCAGGAAGAAGTACAGCGCGGACCAGAGCAGGGCCGGGACTTCGCCCTCTTCGATCATCACGAGGCGGCGGAGGAGCTTCATGGGAGGTCCGGAAAAGAGGTTGCGGGAGCGGCTGGAGGGAGTATATATCGATTCACGATGTATCAACCCTTTCCCCATCGCGCCATCCCTCGGAGGTTGCCATGACCGTCTCCCGCCGCGAGTTCATCCAGTGGTCCGCCACCGCCACGGCCCTCGCCGCCACCGGCCTCGACCTGTCCGCCGCGCCGGCCCCCGTTGCGGGGAAGGCCGCTCCGAAGAAGATCCTCATCCTCGGCGGCACGGGCTTCCTCGGGCCCGCCACCATCGAGATCGCCCAGGCCCGCGGTCACAAGGTGACCATGTTCAACCGCGGGAAGACGCGGCCCGACCTCTTCCCCGGCGTGGAGAAGCTGCACGGCGACCGCGATCCCAAGAAGGGCGAAGGCCTGAAGGCGCTGGAAGGCGGAAGCTGGGACGCCGTCATCGACAACAGCGGCTACTACCCGCGCCTGGTGGGCGCCTCCGCCAGCCTGGTGGCGCCCCACGCGAAGCAGTACCTCTACATCTCGAGCATCAGCGCCTACAAGGAGCCCAACCCCGAGAACGGCACCGAGGATGCACCCCTGGCCACCCTGGCCGATCCCGCCGTCGAGGAGATGGGGAAGGAATTCCAGAACTACGGCGGGCTCAAGGCCCTCTGCGAGCAGGCCGTGCAGAAGGCCATGCCCGGCCGCGCCACCATCATTCGCCCCGGCTACATCGTGGGGCCCGACGATCCCACGGGCCGCTTCACCTACTGGCCCGTGCGCTTCGATCGGGGCGGCGAGATCGCCGTGCCCGGCGCGCCCGCCGATCCCGTGGAGATCATCGACGTGCGCGACCTGGCGGCCTGGCTGGTGCATCTCGTCGAGCAGGGCACCACGGGCGTCTTCAACGCCTGCGGCCCCGAGAAGCGGCTGGCCTGGGGCAGCCTCGTGGCGGATTTCCAGAAGGTGGGGAAGGCCGACGCCAAGCCGGTCTGGATCCCCGCGGAATTCGTCGCCAAGCAGGAAGGAATCGAGTTCCCCATCTGGGCGCCCTACCTGGGCGAGACCAAGGGCTTCCACACCTGGCGCAACGACCGCGCCGTGAAGGCCGGCCTCAAGTTCCGTCCCGCCCTCGAAACCGTGAAGGACACCCTCGCCTGGTTCAAGACCCAGGAGAAGGTGGAGAAGGGCCGCACCAGGCTCGCCGCCCCCAACGCCGAACAGGAAGCCAAGCTCCTCGCCGCCTGGCGCGAGGCCTCCAAGACCAAGGGCTGAGGCCCGAGCGGGTCACTCCGAACTCCACACCTTCAGCACCGCCAAATACCGATCGATCTCGCCCCCTTCCCTTTCAGCCCGGGGGCGGATCGTCGTGGTGCCGAGGATCGTGCCCTTGCCCGGTGCGGCCTTCGACGGGTCGCTTGAGAGCACCCTGGGTCCGGCAGTCTCCGCCTCCTGGAGGGCCTTCTTCCGAGCCTCGAGCACGCCGCGCAGCCACCTCGCGAAGGTCCGCTTGTCCCTGAGCACGTCTGCGTAGGCCTTCGTCAGGTCGGGGTCCGGCTGCACGAACTGGACGAGGGCCTGCTTGATGGGCGTGGGAAAGCCATAGGCGGGTTCGGGCAGGGTGAAGCCCCGTGGCGATTCGTAGCGCCACAGGACTTCGGAAGGCTTGGGCTTCACCTTGACGGCCGACTTCGCCTCCTGCGCGCCCAGCGCCGCCGCAAGAACGACGGTCCAAGTCACCAGGGCGCCGGCACGGCAGCTCAAGTTGCGCCTCTCAGACCTCAGTGATCGCGGCGGTGATCCCGCTCGTCGCGCTCCTCATGACGCTCTTCTCGCCGCTCACGGCCGCGTTCCTCCCGGCGGCGATCTTCACGCCGGTCCTCCCGGCGCTCCATGCGGCGTTCGTCTCGGCGTTCTTCCCGGCGCTCCATGCCCCGTTCGTGGTGCCAGTTGCGGTACTGGCCGCGGGGCACCTCGATCAGGCGGCGGGGCACACGGCGTTCCTCCACCCAGCCGAAGCGGGCGCGAGGCGAGCGGGCTCGGTACCAGCCGTCGTGGCGACGGCACCAGTACCAGCCGTCCGAGAAGAAGACTTCTTCCCCGAAGCCCTCCACCACCTGGATCCCGGGCCGGATCACCACCAGCGGGGGCGCCACGGGCAAGCCCAGTTCGATCTGCACATGCACCTGCGCCCAGGCGGAACTGGCGCCCACGGACAACAGGAATGCGAGGGGTAGCAGGCGTCGATTCATGGTCGTCTCCCTGAGGTGGGATCCTCCACCCCACCCAAGTATGCGCCCGGAAACCGGCCCGGTTTCCTTCGGGTTCGGCCCCGCCCTCAGTGCTGGATGTACGACACCAGCTGTTCGATGGTGAACTGCTGATCTGAGATGGTTTCCTTGACCAGGTCGCCGATGGATAGGATGCCGATCACGCTGTTGTTCGCCCCGAGCACGGGCAGGTGGCGGACGCGCTTGTCGGTCATGAGGGCCATGCACTCCTCGACGGTCTGGTCGAGGGTCACGCAGCTGACCCTGTCGCTCATGATCTCCCGCACCGGGGTGTCCTTGGAGGTCTTGCCCTTCAGGACGATCTTGCGGGCATAGTCCCGCTCGGAGAAGATCCCCACGAGCCGGCCCTGGTCCAACACCAGCAGGGCGCCGATGTCGAACTGGGCCATCAGATTGAGGGCCGTGAACACGGTGTCATCCGGCCGCACGGAGACGGGCGAGGGCTTTCCTTCGATCAGGTGGGACAAGGGCCGCATGATGCCTCCTGGGGTGCCTGGGTTGGGTCGGAATGGGTGGTCCTGAATATACGGCGAACGGCGGACGCGTGGAGGCCCGAATCCAGATTTGTGCTGACACCAACCGTGATGGATGCCTCAGCTCGACCCTGGTATCGTCTATTCAAGATGCCTTTGTCATCTTATTTGACTCTCATCGACGCTTGCTTTCATTCGATCGACCGCCACGAGGATTTTCCATGTCCCTGCCCAAGAAGATGAAAGACCACGCCGCCAAGCACGCCGAAGCCACCGTGCCCCACCCCGAAGCCGCCCGGAAGCAGGCGGCCCAGGGGAAGCTGCTGGCCCGCGAGCGCGTCACGGCCATCCTCGACCGGGATTCCTTCCACGAGTACGACCTCTTCGTCGAACACAAGTGCTCCGACTTCGGCATGGCCAAGAAGCAGCTGCCGGGGGATGGCGTCATCACCGGCACGGGCACCATCCTCGGCCACCCCGTGGCCATCTTCGCCCAGGACTTCACCGTGGCCGGCGGGTCGCTCGGCTTGGCCCACGCCCGCAAGATCACCAAGATCATGGATCACGCCATCAAGCTGGGCATCCCCCTCATCGGCATCAACGATTCGGGCGGCGCGCGCATCCAGGAGGGGGTGAACTCCCTGGCGGGGTACGGCGAGATCTTCTACCGCAACACCCTGGCCTCGGGGGTCATCCCCCAGATCTCCATCATCCTCGGCCCCTGCGCGGGGGGCGCCGTCTATTCGCCGGCCCTGACGGATTTCGTCTTTGTCGTCGACAACATCTCCAAGATGTTCATCACCGGCCCCGAGGTCATCAAGACCGTGCTGGGCGAAGAGATCTCCATGGAGGACCTGGGCGGCGCCCGGGTGCAGGCGGAAATGACGGGCAACGCGCACTTCTACGCCCAGAGCGAGGCCGAGTGCTTTGAGCAGGTCAAGCGCCTGGTGACCTACATCCCCTGGAACAACCGCAAAAAGGCCGATGCCTTCAGCGTCATCCCCTCCCGCAGCGAGGTCAGCCTCGAAAGCATCATCCCGGCCGAATCCAACAAGCCCTATGACGTGCGCGACGTCATCAAGGCCGTTTGCGACGGATCGGACTTCATGGAGGTCCAGGCGCTCTGGGCCGCCAACATCGTCGTGGGATTTGCCCGCATGGACGGCCGCACGGTGGGCATGATCGCCAACCAGCCGGCGGTGCTCGCCGGCGTGCTGGACGTGGACAGCTCCGACAAGGCCGCCCGCTTCATCCGCTTCTGCGACGCCTTCAACATCCCCCTGGTGACCTTCGTCGACCTGCCGGGCTACCTGCCGGGCATCGACCAGGAGCACGCCGGCGTCATCCGCCACGGGGCCAAGCTGCTCTACGCCTACAGCGAGGCGACGGTGCCGAAGATCACCGTGATCCTGCGCAAGGCCTACGGCGGCGGCTACATCGCCATGTGCTCGCGCCACCTCGGCGCCGACTTCGTCTTCGCCTGGCCCTGCGCCGAGATCGCCGTCATGGGCCCCGAGGGCGCGGCCAACATCATCTTCAAGGGCGAGATCGCCGCGGCGGCGGACCCCGAGGCCTTCCGCAAGGAGAAGGTGAAGGAATACACCGAGAAGTTCGCCAGCCCCTACGTAGCCGCCGCCAACGGCCACGTGGACGCCGTCATTGCGCCCCACCAGACCCGCGACTTCCTGCTCCACGCCCTGGAGATCTCGGAAGAGAAGCAGGAACTCCGCCCCCAGCGGAAGCATGGTGTGCCGCCCTTCTGAGCCGCGCTCCGACGCCCTCCCATCGATCCGCGAGGCACCAATGACTCAATCAGCGACCCACTCAATGACCCATCCGGTGACCCACCCGTCCAAGCCCCTCCGGCAGTCCATCGCTCTCAACGGCACGGTGTACGAAACCGCCCTCACGAAGAAGTACGCCCGCCGGAAGCCCTACGTGCCAAAGGATCCCAGCCGGCTGACGGCCATCATCCCGGGCCTCATCCTCGACCTGCTCGTGAAGCCCGGCGACGAGGTGCGCAGCGGCCAGGGCCTGCTCGTCCTCGAAGCCATGAAGATGCAGAACCACATCGCCGCCCACGATGCGGGCACCATCAAGGCCATCCACGTGAGCCCCGGCGAGACGGTCGCCAAGGGCCAGCTGCTGGTGGAATTCCAGTAGGTCACCTCGAAGACATGACCATCGGTTGGGTTGAGAAAAGTACACAAACTTGTATACTTCGATCCTCCCGCGAGGTTCCCATGCTTCCTTCCCGCTTCTTCCGCGCCTTCGGCCTGGCCCTGGCCCTGACCCCCGCAGCCCTGACCCAGTCCGTGGCCTTCACCTTCGACGACGGACCCCGGCTGCAGGCCACGCCCCGCCTGAACCCCGCCCAACGCAACGCGGCGCTGCTGGCGGCCCTGAAGCAGCACCAGGTGCAGGCGGCCCTCTTCGTGACCCTGGGCAACGGGGCGGACCAACCCGAGGGCCTGGCCCTGGCCCGGGCCTGGGGCGAGGCGGGCCACCTCATCGGCAACCACACGGTCACCCACCCGGATCTGGACGCCGCCACCACGACCCTGGCCGGCTACGAAGGCGAGATCCAGACCTGCGACCGGGTGATCCGCACCTTGCCGGGCTACCGTCCCTGGTTCCGCTTCACGTTCCTGCGGGAAGGCAACACGCCCGAGAAGCGGGACGGCATCCGGGCCTTTCTCAAAGCGCAGGGGTATCGCAACGCCTATGTGAGCCTCGACACCTCCGACTGGCGCCTGGACGAGGCCCTCCGCACCCGCCTCGCCAGCCAGCCCGACGCTGACCTCGGCCCCTTCCGGTCCGCGTACCTGGCCCACCTGCGCCAGCGGGCCGAGGCCTACCGCGACCTCTCCCGCAGACTCTTCGGGCGGGACATCCCCCAGGTGATGCTGCTGCATCACAACCTCATCAACGCCCTCTTCCTGGGCGACGCCCTGCAGCAGTTCAAGACCCTGGGCTGGACCTTCGTATCGCCCGAGGCCGCCTTCCAGGATTTCGTCTACTCCCTGTCGCCCCAGCGTCCTGCCCCCGGCCAGAGCCTGCTGCTCTCCGCCGCACGAAGCCTGGGCTACCGTCCCGAGGGCTGGGAGCGCCTGGTGGACGACGGCGATGCCGACATCGCGGCCCTGGTGAAGCGGGGCGCGCTGCCCGCCGCGCCTTGATGGCCACTGGGCGTCAGAACTGACACAGTGTCAATCGGCCCAGCCTTGTGACGTCGATTTCTTGTGGATTTATCGGCCTCCTGGTTACCCTTCGTCCTTACCAAGTGGAGGCTTCCATGGCCGTCAACCTCAAGGGTCGCAGTTTTCTTACGCTGATGGATTTCTCACCCGAAGAAGTCCGCTACCTCCTGGACCTGTCGCGGGACCTCAAGGCCAAGAAGCGCATGGGGGTGTTCAACTACCTGCTCAAGGGCAAGAACATCGTGCTGCTCTTCGAAAAGACGAGCACCCGCACCCGCTGCGCCTTCGAAGTGGGCGCCCTCGAGGAAGGCGCCCACGTGACCTTCCTGGACAGCGCCAGCTCCCAGGTGGGCAAGAAGGAATCCATCGAAGACAGCGCCAAGGTGCTGGGCCGCTTCTATGACGGCATCGAGTACCGCGGCTACAAGCAGGAAGTGGTCGAGGCCCTGGCCAAGCACAGCGGCGTGCCTGTGTGGAACGGCCTCACGGACACGGACCACCCCACCCAGATCCTGGCGGACTTCCTCACCATCGAAGAGCACGTGGCCAAGCCGCTGCACAAGGTGAAGCTGGTGTTCTGCGGGGACATCCGCAACAACATGAGCTACGCCCTGATGTACGGCGCCGCCAAGACCGGCATGCACATGGTGGCCCTGGGCCCCAAGGAACTGGCTCCCGATCCGAAGGTGCTGGAGGCCGCCCGCGAGGCCGCCAAGCTCACCGGCGCCACCATCGAAGTGACTGACAACGTCGAGGAGGCCGTGAAGGGCGCCGACGTCATCTACACCGATGTCTGGGCCAGCATGGGCGAGGAGGATCAGATCCCCGCCCGCGTGAAGCTGCTCACGCCCTTCAAGGTCACCATGGAGATGATCCAGAAGACCGGCAACCCCGACGTGAAGTTCCTCCACTGCCTGCCCGCCTTCCATGACTTCGAGACCAAGCTGGCCAAGGAGATGATGGCCCAGGGCCACGACATCCGCGAAGTCACCGACGAGGTCTTCCGCTCTAGGCACAGCGTCGTCTTCGACGAAGCCGAGAACCGCATGCACACCATCAAGGCCGTGATGGTCGCCACCATCGGGTAGTTCGACCCGCACCACCGGTTGATTCACCGCGGAGAACGCGGAGGGCGCAGAGGCATGCCTCGGCCCTCCGCTTTTCCTTTCATGGAAAAGCCAGGAACCGGTGATGAACGATGATGCACGGAGATTAAAATTCGCCACTCCCACCCATCACCGTTCATCACTGTCCATCACCGGTTATGGATCTTTTGCACTCCTGCTATGGTTGGGACACCATCCCAAACGGAGTCCCCATGCGCGCAGCCCGGCTGTTCCTCGTCCCTGCCCTCGCCGTCCTGTCCCTGTCCGCGCAGGAATCCGCGCTGAACGGCAGCTGGCGCCAGACCCGGACGGACGACATCGCCGCCGCCATCAACACCACCGTGGCTGACATGAACTTCATCAAGCGGCCCATCGCCCGAGGCCGCCTCACCAAGCTGAACCCCGCCTATCAGAAGGTGGCCATCACGATCTCGGGCGCGGGTGTGGACGTGAAGCTGGATGACCGGGCCCCCATCCACATGCCCCCCGGCGGTGCCGCCGCCCCCTGGACCCGTGAGGATGGCGAGAAGTTCATGGTCGCCGCCCAGGTTTCGGGAGACCAGCTCATCCAGACCTTCAAGAACGACGAAGGCGAGCGCACCAACGTCTTCAAGCTGAGCCCCGACGGCAAGGTCCTCACCCTCAGCGCCACCGTGAAGAGCCCCAAGCTGCCGAAGGCCCTGACCTATTCCATCAGCTTCGGGCGCTAACCGGGCCCTGCACCGGCCTCCCGGGGTGACCCATGAAGCCCCATCGCCTCCTCGCCCTTCCCGCTCTGGCCTTCCTCGTATCGTGCCATCCGGGGCCCGAGTCGACGCCCTTCCCCGCCGATGAGAACACCCAGACCGTGCAGGGTTTCCTCCGCGCCTACGGCCGAAGGGACCTGGAGGGCATGATGGGCTATCTGGACGACGAGGCCACCTTCGTGGGAACGGGGGTCCCCCTGAACAAGGCCCAGATCCGGGACTTCTTCCAGGCCACCTTCCGCAAGCACCCGAACCTACGGGTCGAGGTGCGGGCCCTTCGCGTCGTCCAGGGTCGTGTCCATGCCGACGTCCGGGTCGAGACCGACACCGCCTGGGCCGACACCTGGATCTTCGAATTGAGGAACCGCAGGATCCACCGCTACTCGCTGGCCTCGGGGACGCGCACCCGGTAGCCATCGGGCCCTTGTGCAGGAAGCCCTGGCGGGGCAGGCTGGGTCCCGCAGGCGAGGAGGATCATGGCTTCACCCGCTGGGCCTGAGACCGGTCACGAGCGGCGCTGGGCGCTGCTGGCCTTGACCAGCGTCGGCGCCTTCATGACGCCGCTGGACGGATCCATCGTGGCGGTGGCGTTGCCGAAGATGGGACCTCTGCTGCACCTCAGCTTCGCGGCCAGCCTGTGGGTGCAGGCGGCCTACCTGCTGAGCATCGCCATCCTTCTCATCCCGCTGGGCCGCCTGGCAGATCAGCACGGCCGCGTCCGCTTCTACCTCGGCGGCATCGTCCTCTTCACCGTGGCCTCCCTGGGCGCGGCCCTGAGCCGGAACGGCACCGCGCTGATCCTCAGCCGCATCCTCCAAGGCACGGGCGGCGCCCTGCTCAGCTCCACCTCCGCCGCCATCGTCACCTCGGTTTTCCCCGCCCGCGAGCGGGGGCGGGCCCTGGGCATCAACGTCATGGCCGTCTACCTGGGCCTCAGCGTGGGCCCACCCCTGGGTGGCTTCCTCGTCGATCACGCCGGGTGGCCCTGGATCTTCCTCGTGAACCTGCCCATCGGCCTCCTCGTCTTCCTGCGGGGCTGGTGGCTCCTTCCGCGGGTCCAGCCCCCGCCGCATCCGGCCTCCGCGGGACGGAAGCAGGGGCTCGACCTGCCCGGCGCGATCCTGCTGGCCTGCCTCCTGCTGGGCCTGCTGGTGCCCCTCACCTTCGCCTCGGAATGGGGCTGGCGTTCGCTTCGCGTGAGCGGATGCCTGGGCCTCGCCGCCCTCGCCTTCGTGGCCTTCCTGACGCGGGAATCCCGGGCCCCCATGCCTCTGGTGGATCTGGACCTCCTGCGACGGAACCGGCTCTTCGCCGCGGCCAACCTGGCGGCCCTGCTCAACTACATGGCGCTCTACGCCATCGCCATCCTCACGGCGGCCTACCTGCAGCTCGTGCTGGGGCTCCCGGCCAAGGTCACCGGCTGGATCATGCTGGGCCAGCCCCTCACCCAGGCCTGCCTGAGCCCCCTCGCGGGCCGTCTCAGCGACCGTCTGGGTTCCCGCCTCCTTAGCACCACGGGCATGGGCCTCGTGGCCCTGGGCATGGCCCTGCTGGGCGCGGCGAGCGGCAGCGCTTCCCTGGTCCTGGTCGTCACGGCGTTGGCCATCGTGGGCGTCGGCATGGCCGCCTTCAGCGCACCCAACACCAGCGCCATCCTGGGCAGCGTGGATCGCACCCAGCTCAGCGTGGCCAGCGCCTTCCAGGGCACCATGCGCGTGACGGGACAGGCCCTGAGTGTCGCGGTCCTCGGCGGCATCGCCGCGAGCCACCTGGGCCCCGGAGGCTGGCGCCTGCTGCTGCGCGCCGGGGGATCCCCCCAGGCCGCGGAGGCCTTCGTCCGGGGCTATCGCGCGGCCATGCTCACGGGAGCCGCCCTGGCCCTCCTGGGCCTGTGGGCCTCGTCCGCCCGGGGAGCCCACGGTCCTAGGGCGGAATCCTAGCGCGTCTCACTTCGTCAGCATGATCGCATCCAGCTCGCGCCCCTCGGCGTCGAGCTGGCGCAGCTTCAGCGTCTTCGCATCGACATCCAGCACGGTGAAGGAATGCTTGTCCGAGACCAGGGCTCGGGTCCAGGGCTGCCAGCTGGTCTTCACGTCGGTCTGCCAGGGATCGTAGAGTTCGGCGCCGCCGGCTCCCGTGACGATGTGGATGATGCCCTTGGCGCGGGTGACCGTCCGGCCGTCGAAGGCCTCGTCCACCGTGAAGTCACCCTTCACGGGCCGGCCGCGGGGACCCACCTGGGTGGGCTTGAAGCGGAGGGGCGCCGTGCGCTGGTAGTTGTGGACGTGGCCCGCCAGCACCAGATCCACGCCGTACTTCTCTAGAATGGGGCTGATGGGGCGCATCCACTGATCCTCCGAATGGCTGAGGGCGCTCTGAAAGAGCGGGTGGTGCAGGGCCACGATGCGCCAGGCGGCGCCCTGGGCGGCCTTCAGATCCGCCTCCAGCCAGGCTTTCAGCTTGGGGCTCTCCCAGTCGGCATAGACGTTCGAATCCAGCACGGTCCAGTGCACCTTGCCGTAGTCGAAGCTGAAACTGGCCATGCGTGGGAAGGCCGGGCCTGCGGCCGCCACCATGGCGTCATGCACACCCGCGCTCACCGGCGCGGCGCCCGCCTCGCCGGGCCTCAGCCCGGGGCCGTTGAGGGGTTGCGACCAGTAGGCGAAGTAGGCCGAGGCGTCGGGCCAGGCCTTGAAGGGCACGTCGTGGTTGCCCGGCACGCCGAGGAAGGGCACGTGGCGCATGAGCGGCGTCTCATCACTGTTGTAGACCGGGAAGAAGTGATCGCGGTATTCCGCCGCCCGGCCCCGGCCATAGACCAGGTCCCCGGTGATGAAAACCGCGTCGGGCTTCGCCGCCAGAACGGCCTTCGCGAGGGCGATCTGCTCGTGGCTGCCTGAAGCGGCGTCGCCGAACACGACCATGCGATGGGCGCCGGGCCTGCGGACCTGGGCCTCGGACTCGAAGACGACGGCCCCGTTGAAGCGCACCCGATAGGGAACCACCGCCCCCGGCGAGAGCTGCTTGAGCGTGGCGCGGTAGATGCGGTGCGCTGCCAGGGGCGGCGCATCGAGGCGCCGGTAGGTGGGGATCGCCTGGGCGACCCAGCCCTTGGAACCGCGCACCTCCACCGACCAGGCCGCCTCGGCGTCCGTGGCGTGCCACATCAGGTCGAGCCGCTCTAGGGCCGCGGGCCGGGGCGCGTCGCCCAGCTGCAGGTAGGGTTTCACGAGGAAGGCGTCCTGGGCCTGGAGGAACAGGGCCAGGAGGAGCAGAACGAGGGTGCGCATGCCTCCAGGTTAGAGCCGGGCGGCCGCAGCGTCATGCCTCGGCCTGGATGGTGGACCCGGTGATCCCCAAAAACCGCGGCGTAGGGACCTTGCCTTTCGCCCTGAAGGTCCTATGTTCCAGACGACGGTCCTCCCACCCAGGGCTCTGCAAAAGCCGGAGGTTCCATGAATACGTCCAAGTCCTACGGATCCCTGATTCCGAGCATCGAGCAGCGCGAATCCGCCTGGATCCGGGTGCGGGAACGCTTCGCCCAGACCCATCCGCGGACGCCCCTCCATCCCACCCTCACCATCGCCCGACAGTACGGGTGCGAAGGCTATCCCCTGGCCGAGCGGCTCAAGGTGCTGCTGGAAGACTGCACGGGCCAGCTCTGGAACATCTATGACAAGGCCCTCGTGGACAAGGTCGTCGCCGACGAGATGGTGTCCCGCCACCTCCTCACTCACCTGGGGGATGAAAGCCACGCCCAGGACCTGCTGATGGACCCCTTCGGTTACCACACCCACAACGAGGCCTACAACATCCTCGTCAGGCACCTCCTCCAGATCGCCGATGCCGGCTGCGCCATCATCATCGGCCGCGGTGGCGCCGTCGTCTGCCAGGACCGTCCGAACTGCTTCCACTTCCGCCTGATCGGCAGTTTCGGTTTCCGGACCGCCTCCATCGCCCATCGGCTGGACATGCCCCTCGAAGCTGCCGAGGCCTTCGTGCGCCGCCAGTCCAAGCTGCGCGAGAAGTTCCTCAGTCACTGCCTGCACACGGACATCACCTCGCCCCAGTGGTACGACGCGGTCTTCAACAACGAGCGCCAGGGCGTCGAGCCCATCGCCGAAGCCTGCCTGAGCCTCGTCATGCGCCGCTGGCCCGACAAGGGCTACTTCAAGCGTGGCTCCCTCCACGATTCGGCGGCCCTGCACTGATGGTCCATCGGAAACGAAAACGGGCGCCTTCGCGCCCGTTTTCTTTAGGCACCAAGGGCCCGGATCAGTGGACGCCGACCTTGGCCAGGAGCCGCGGACCCTGGCTGTAGCAGGTCTTGTGCGTGATGTGGTGTTCGAACTCGTGGCGGAACTTCTGCAGGGCCGAATCCATGGGCCCGCAGGCCGCATCGCCCAGGGGGCAGAGCGTGCGCAGGCCGATGCGCGGCGTGAGGCTGGCGATGAGGTCGAGGTCCTCCATCTTTCCTTCGCCGTGCTCGATGCGATAGAGGATCATCTCCAGCCAGTTGCAGCCTTCGCGGCAGGGCGTGCACTGGCCGCAGCTTTCATGGGCGTAGAACTTGATGAGGCGCAGGGTCGCCTGCACCATGCACGTGTCCTCGTCCATGACGATGAGACCACCGGAACCGGCCATGGAGCCGCGGGCCTTCACGGTGTCGAAGTCCAGCGGGCAGTCGAAGTCCTTGTCGTCGAACATGGGCGCGCTGGCGCCGCCGGGGATGATGGCCTTGATCTTCTTGCCGGTGCTCGACCCGCCCGCCAGTTCTTCCACGAGGAAATTCATGGGCGTGCCCAGGGGCAGCTCGTAGATGCCGGGGCGCTTCACGTGGCCGCTGACGCCGAAGATGCGCGTGCCCGTGTTCTTGGGCGTGCCGATCTTGGCGTACTCGGCGCCGCCCATGCGGAGGATCGGCGGCACGGCCGCGAGGGTCTCCACGTTGTTGATGGTGGTGGGCTGGCCGAAGGCGCCCTTGGCGGCCGGGAAGGGCGGCTTCACGCGCGGTTCGCCGCGGCGACCTTCCAGCGAGTTCAGCAGGGCCGTCTCCTCGCCGCAGATGTAGGCGCCGGCGCCGCGGTGCACGATGATGTCGTAATCCCAGCCCGTGCCGAGGATGTTCTTGCCGAGATAGCCGGCCTCGCGCGCCTGTTCGATGGCCGCCTCGAGCTTCTCGATGAGCCAGAGGAATTCGCCGCGGATGTAAACGTAGCCCGTCTGGCACTGCATGGCCCAGCCGCCGATGATCATGCCTTCGATGAGCTGGTGCGGGTTGTATTCGAGGATGACGCGATCCTTGAAGGTGCCGGGTTCGCCTTCGTCACCGTTACAGACCAGGTAGCGCGTGAACTTCCGCTCTGGCGTGTCCTTGGGCATGAAGGACCACTTCAGGCCCGCGGGGAAGCCCGCACCGCCGCGGCCGCGGATGCCCGAGGTCTTGACCTCCTCGGTCACGGCCACCGGCTCCATCTTCAGAGCCTTCTTCATGGCCACGTAGCCTTCGTGCTGTTGCTCGTAGACCTTCAGGTTCCAGTTGTCCAGATCGCCCGCGCCGCGAAGCATCAGGTTCGGGAACTTCTCGGAACCGAAACCGGGGAAGGTGTAGGTGTGGGGATCGCGCTTGGTGCGGATGGCTACCATGTCTCGTCTCCGCTCACTGGGCCCAAGGCCGATACTCGCCGCGCTTGCAGGCTTCCATCACATCGATGAGCTTCTGTTCGTCCACCAGCTCGTCATAGACGTCGTGGTTCACCTGGATGCAGGGCGCCACGCCGCAGCCGGCCAGGCATTCCACTTCCTCGACGCTCCACATGCCGTCGGGACTGGGGCCTTCGCCGGGACGCACGCCGGTCTTTTCGCAGACCTTCTCCAGCAGCTGGGCCGCGCCACGCAGCGCGCAGCTGATGTTGGTGCACACCGAGAAGTGGTACTTACCCACGGGCGCCTTCTGATACATCGTGTAGAAGGTCGCCACGCCGAAGACGTGCCCTTCGGGAATGCCGATGGCCTTGGCCACGGCCTTCATGGCCGACAGGCTCACGAAGCCGAATTCGCGCTGGGCGATGTGCAGGGCCGGCAGCGTGGCCGCGAGCTTGTCCGGGTACTTCGCCATGATCGCGTGGATCTCGGCGATGGCCTCGGGGCTGAGCTCCTTCCGCTCGGATTCGGGCAGCCGCTGGCCCGGGGCCAGGGGTTCGTTGGAGGTTTCGGGGGACTGGGGATGGTTCATGGGCGCGCTCGCATGAAGGGCCAGTTTATCTCGAAAAGGCGGGGGGGCGCCGGGTTTAAGAGTACCTAACGAAACCCCCACGGGGCCGCGCGAGGGACGCCGGGCGAGCGAGGCGAGGAACGCGAGTCGAAGCGTAGCGGGTACTACGCGCGACGAGCGTGACGCTGCATCGTGACGCCCGCCGGCCCTCGCCCATAGGGATGAAGCCAGGCAGGCGCCCCGCGGTGTCAGGTCCCTTGAACAACGAACCACGTTGCCCTGCGGGCCCTTCCTTGCGGTGCATCCTGCCTGGCTTCATCGCGGCCCCGTCGGGGTTTTGTTAGGCACTCGAGCCCGGTGCCCCCCGTCACGACAGGCTTTGCCTGGGATGCCGTGCTTACTTGCCGGCCTCGATGTTCAGGCTGATGGCCACTTCCTCGCCCACCAGGGGCACACCGTACTTGACGCCATACTCGCTGCGGTTGAGGGTCAGGGCGCCGTCGATGAAGCCCGCCACCACGGTGCCCGGCTTCATGCCCGCCTGGGTGCCCGCATTGGTGATGGGGAAGGTGATCTTCTTGGTCACGCCGTGCAGGGTGAAGTCGCCGGTGATCTCCAGCTTGCCCTTGGCCACTTCCTTCACCGCCGTGCTCTTGAAGGTGATGGTGGGGAACTTCTCCACATCAAAGAAATCCGGGCCCTTCAGGTGCTTGTCACGAGCCTCGTTGTCCGTGCTGATGCTGGCCGCGTCGATGCTGACTTCGACGCTGGACTTGCTGATGTCCTTCGCATCCACCTTGACGGTGCCGCTGAACTTGGAGAAGCGCCCGCTGACCTTGGCCAGGGCGTGGCGCACCTTGAAGCTGATCTCGCTGTGGACGGGGTCGATCTTGTAGGTGTCCTGGGCCAGGGCCGGCAGGGCGGCCAGGGCGAGGACGGCGAAAAGGGCGCGGAACGGGTGACGCATGGAACCTCCAAGGAAAGGTGTCTAAGCACCTTTTCAAAAGTCTAGGCAGCATTTCGCGAGTTGCAACACCTTTTTTGCAACAATTCTGTCATCCTGGTGTAGCAGGAGCCGGCCATGCACATCCGCGAAGAACTCCAGATCACCAAGCCCCTCGAACCCGGCCACGAGGTGGCCCTGGCCCTGCTGCTCACCCGGGAATACGTGGCGCGGCTCTTCGACGAGGGCCTCTACGAGCCCGAGGGCATCTCCGACCAGCAGTTCAACGTGCTGCGCATCCTCAAGGGCGGGCCCAAGGACGGCTACCTGGTGAAGGAAATCCGTTGCCGGATGATCTACCGCTTCGCCGATGTGCCCCGCCTGGTGAATCGCCTGGAGGCCCGCGGCCTCGTCAAGCGCTGCGAAAACCCCGCCGACCGCCGGGGCAGCCGCGTACAGATCACCGCCAAGGGCCTCGCCCTCGAAGCCAAGATGCACGGCCGCCACAACGCCCTCTGCCAGCAGGTGGACCGCTGCCTGAGCGCCGAGGAGCGCGAATCCCTGCTCGGCCTCCTGGAGCGCCTGCGCAACGACCACCGGGCTCAGCTGGAAGCGTTGATGAAGGCGTGAAGGCCCCGGGCTGTGATGGGTGCCGGGGGGTCTGATCATGGATCAGGAAGGACGCCCCGCTATGGCTTCACGACCGGAAAGGTATCCTCAAGCATTTTGAAGAAGCTCTGGTAGTAGCCTGGGTCTGCATCCGCTTGAACCCCTGTTTCATGGTGAGTGTTGAAACTGCTCTCCTGCCAGCTCTGGGTCAGCTTGACCCGAACGCGCGCCGAAGTGGGGGAAGCGTCCTGGAGCAGGAGGGTTCCCTCCACCACATTGACGTGGCGACGACTCCGGATAGATTTGTCTTCCTTTTGATGGCGGAAGCTGATCAAACCCAGATCCTGGTTGGCCGAAAGAATGATGTAATCCCGGTCCAACAGCAGCTCGATGAGTTTCGGAAACAGGGTCTTTGGGGGTGAGGCAAGCACCAGGGTGCGCGCGGCAGCCCCCGGTTGTGCGAACGCCTTCGAGCTAGCGGCCTCGGGGAAAACCCCTCCCGCTAGCGGCATCGGGAAGACCGCCGAGAGACAGACCAGGGAACAGCCCCCGGACACCGTACGCAACTTCATGGGAATCGCCATGAGGCCCCCGAAACAAGCGTTGAAGGTGACGTCCATTCCTTGAGACCCGCGGGCCCAACAAGGGTTGAGGGGAGTATGAGCCATGGGGGTCGAGACTAGCAAACGATGATGTTTTCGCCCACCGTTCACGGGGCTGATCGCCCTCAGACTGGAACCTCAGCAATCGAGTTCACCGGCAATGATGCTGACTCGGCCCATCCCGGGCCTCGCCCCTTCGGGGTCACGCGCTACGCGGGCGGTCGACCTTCGCTCCTGCTTCGGCCTCATGGCACCCAGACCGGCTGCGGGCTTCGCCCGCTCGCCGTCCTCGGCGCGTCAACGATCGAGCTCACCCGCAATAATGTTCATCGCGCCGAGGACGGCGACGGCATCGGCAATCAGCCCGCCCTTCACCTGATCCTCGAAGCTGCTGAAGATGGGCAGGCAGGGGGGACGGACGCGGATGCGGTAGGGGTTCTTGCCGCCATCGCTGACGAGGTAGAAGCCCAGCTCGCCGTTGGCGGCTTCGGTGGCGCTGTAGACCTCGCCCACGGGCATGTCCATGCCGTGCATGATGAGCTTGAAGTGGTGGATGAGGCTTTCCATCCGGGTGTAGACCTTCTCCTTGGGCGGCAACGCGACCTTCGGATCGTCCACCATGACGGGGCCGGGTTCGAGTCGGTCCAGCACCTGGCGGATGATGCGCAGGCTCTGGCGCATCTCCTCGACGCGCACCAGGTAGCGGTCGAACACATCGCCCGTGGTGCCGATGGGGATGTCGAAGTCGTAGGTCTCGTAGCCGAGGTAGGGCTGGGCCTTACGAAGATCCTGGGGCACACCGGCGGCGCGGAGGCAGGGGCCCGTGTAGCCCCAGTTCACGGCGTCCTCGGCGCTGATGGCGCCGATGCCCTTGGTGCGGTCGTGCCAGATGGGGTTGCGCGTGAGCAGCTTCTCCAGCTCGTCGATGCTCTCGCCGCATTCCACGAGGAAGCGCTCGGTGAGGGGCACAAAGCCCTCGGGGATGTCGCGGAAGAGGCCGCCGATGCGGGTGAAGCTGGTGTGCAGGCGCTGGCCCGCGGCCATCTCGAAGAGGTCGTAGACGATCTCGCGCTGGCGGAAGAGGTAGAGGAAGGCCGTGAAGGCCCCGATGTCCACAGCGTTCACACCCACGCACACGAGGTGATCGGCGATGCGGGCCAGCTCGGAGACGAGCACGCGGATCTGCTGGGCCCGCTTGGGCACCTGGATGCCCAGGAGCTTTTCCACGGCGCAGGCGTAGCCCACGTTGTTCATGATGGCGCTGCAGTAGTTCAGGCGGTCCGTGAGCGGGATGAACTGCTGGTAGCTCAGGTTCTCGCCGAGCTTCTCCACGCCGCGGTGGAGGTAGCCCATCTCGGGCGTCGCCTTCGTGATCGTTTCACCCTGCAGCTCGAGCACGATGCGCAGCGTGCCGTGGGTAGTGGGGTGCGAGGGCCCCATGTTGACGATCATCTTGTCGCCGTCGAGCATCTGCCGGGTCATGGCGATGGAATCCATGGTCATCGCCTCCTAGTTCCGTTCGCCGTTGTTGTAGGGCGCGGTGCAGCCTTCCATGCAGAAGACATCGCCGCCATCGAGAGGGAAGTCCTTGCGCAGGGCGTGGCCCTGGAAGTCGTCCCAGGTGAGCAGGCGCCGCAGGTCGGGATGCCCGTCGAAGCGGATGCCGAACATGTCGAAGACTTCGCGCTCGAACCAGTTGGCGGTCTTGAAGAGGCCCGCCAGGCTCGGCACGGCCTCACCATCGGCCACGGGCACCTTCATCCGCAGGCGCTCCTGGCTGGCCAGGTTGAGCCAGTGGTAGACGACGTCGAAGCGCTGGCCTTCCCGTTCGGGCCAGTCCACGGCCGTGATGTCCACCAGCAGCTGGAAGCCCTCGTGATGGAGCAGGTCCACCAGGGTCAGGAGGTTCTCCTTGGCCACCACGATGGTCTGGTCGCCGCGGAAGCTGTGGCGGTCCAGGATGGCCGCCGGCAGCTGGGTGTCGATGTGCTCGATGATCATGGTCCGTCCTGCCTGGAAGCCCGGCTAGAAGCCCGACTAAAAGATGGTTCCGACGCCGCGTTCGCCGGCATCCATCAGCATCTCGCGGATGGTCTGCTGGCTGGTGAGGCCCTTCTCCGCCTGCAGCGCGTCCTGGCGGGCGAGACTCTCGTAGAAGCGCTCGATGTGATCCTTGCGCATGGAGAGGGATTCCTTCTCGATCTTCTCCTGCAACTTCATCACGCCGTAGATGATGCTCTCGGGCCGCGGCGGGCAGCCCGGCACGTAGACGTCCACGGGAATCACGCGGTCCACGCCCTGCAGCGTCGCGTAGGTGCGGTACATGCCGCCCGAGCTGGCGCAGACGCCCACGCTGATCACCCACTTGGGCTCGGCCATCTGGGCGTAGATGGTGCGCAGCACGGGGGCCATCTTGTTGGTGATGGTGCCGAGGATCAGCATCATGTCGCTCTGGCGGGGGCTGAAGCGCATGGCCTCGGCGCCGAAACGGCTGAGGTCGTACTTCGACGACATCATGCTCATGAACTCGATGGCGCAGCAGGCCACGCCGAAGGGCATGGGCCAGAGGCTGTTCTTGCGGCCCCAGTTGACCACCGCATCCAGGCGGGTGGTCATCACGGCGTCGTTGATGTTCATTTCGGCCATCTCAGCGCTCCCACTCGAAGGCGCCCTTGCCCCAGGCGTAGATGAAGCCCACCAGCAGGGTGCCCATGAAGCTCAGCATGGCGCCGAAGGTCCAGAGCGCGTGCTTGAAGTTCACGGCCCAGGGCAGCAGGAAGGCGGCTTCCACGTCGAACAGGATGAAGAGCATGGCGGTCAGGTAGAACTTCACCGAGTACTTGTGCCGGGCGCCGGTCTGGAGGGGCGGCACGCCGCACTCGTAGACCCGCAGCTTGGCTTCCTTCGGGTTGTTCGGCTTGAGCATGGGCAGCACCCAGCCCGACAGCACGAGGATCGCGACCGCCGTCACGGCGGCGACCAACAACAGGATCAGGACCGACAAAAAGGGCGATGCGGGATGGGCCATGGCGCTCTCGGGCGGAGGATTCCGCGAAGAACAAGCTTAGCGCCCTTTGCCGAGGCGGTGCTCATGTGAAGATCACAAGGACCCTGGGGGCCGCACCCAGGATAGAATCTCCGGCCGACGCAGGCGTCGGCTAGGATCTAGGGAGACCCCTTCACCCATTCTGCCGGGATTCCCATGAGCGACCTCAAGCTGCGCGTCAAAGAGATGATCATCGAGCGGTTGAAGCTCGAGGGCATGACGCCCGACCAGATCGACGACGCCGCCCCCCTCTTCGGCGAGGGCCTGGGCCTGGATTCCATCGACGCCCTGGAGCTCGTGCTGGGCATCGAGCAGGTCTTCGGCGTGAAGATCGAGGACGAGGCCGCGGGCCTCAAGGCCTTCCGGTCCGTGCAGGCCCTCACGGACTTCATCGCCGAGCAGAACAAGGCCTAGGCCCCGACATGACGGACATCCCGGCCCACCTGCCGCACCGCTACCCCTTCCTGCTGGTGGACCGGATTCTCGAACGGGAGCCCGGCCGGCGCGTGGTGGCCGAAAAGCTCGTCACGAACGGCGAACCCTACCTGCAGGGCCATTTCGAGGGCCGCCCCCTCGTGCCGGGCGTGCTGCTGCTGGAGATGCTCGCCCAGGCCGGAGGCTTCCTGGAATCCGAATCCCTGCACGGCGCCGCCATCTTCCTGGCCGGGGTGCAGGACGCCCGCTTCAAGGCCCCCGCCCTGCCCGGCGACCGGCTGCGCCTGGAGGTCCAGGCCGAAGGCGCCTTCGCGGGGCTCATGAAGGTCCGCGGCACCGTGAGCTGCGAGGGCCACGAGCTCTGCACCGCCGCCCTCCTGGTCAAGCGCCTATGACGTCCCCGCACCGCGCACCCCAACGCGTCGTCGTCACGGGCCTCGGCCTCGTGTCCTCCCTGGCCCTGGATCGCGAAGGCACCTGGGCCGCCATGCTCGAAGGCCGCGACGGACTGGGCCCCCTCACGCGGCTCTCCCTGCCCCTGGAGCCCGCCCAGATCGCCGGCCAGGTGGCCCTCGAACCCGCCCGACACCAGACCCTTTGCGAAGTCATGGCCCTGAAGGCCCTCGAAGAGGCGCTCGATGGGCACCGGCCCGGCGGGGATCCCGCCCGCATCGGCGTCTTCCAGGGCGCGGGCACCAGCGGCCTGCCCGTAGCCGAGGCCTTCCTCGCCGAACGCCTCGCGGACCGGCGGAGCCGCGCCGCCGAGTCCGCCTACCAGAGCCCCGCCACCGTCACCGATGCCCTGGCCCGGCGCCTGGGTGCCACGGGCCCCCGCGGCACGATCATGAACGCCTGCTCGTCGAGCCTGCTGGCCATGGGCCAGGCCTGGGAGCGGCTGGCCCTCGGCGAACTGGACCTGGCCCTCGCGGGCGGGGCTGAAAGCCTCTGCCGCACGACCTACGGCGGCTTCTCCTGCCTCAAGGCCGTGGATCCTCAGAAATGCCGCCCCTTCAGCCGCGACCGCGCGGGCCTGAACCTGGGCGAGGGCGCCGTGCAGATGCTCCTGGAACCCCTCGACGCCGCCCTGGCCCGGGGCGCCGACATCTACGCCGAGGTGCTGGGCTATGGCGCCAGCATGGACGCGCACCACCCCACCGCGCCCCACCCCGAAGGCGAAGGCGCCGCCCGCGCCATGGCCATGGCCCTCCGCACCGGCGGCCTCGACGCCTCCGAAGTGGATCTCGTCTCGGCCCACGCCACCGCCACCCCCGCCAACGACGGCGCCGAATGCCTGGCCATCCGCCGGGCCCTGGGCGCGGCCGCCGACCTCGTGTCCGTGACCAGCACCAAGAGCCAGTTCGGCCACACCCTGGGCGCCGCCGGGGCCTTCGGCGCAGCGGCCGCCATCCTGGCCCTGCGGGACCAGGTGGTGAGCCCCACCCTGCGCCTGGAGGATCCCGACCCTCTCTGCGATCTGGACTGCACGCCGAAGGTGGCGAAGGCGCGCCGGATCCGAGCCGCCCTGGTGAACGCGTTCGCCTTCGGCGGCAACAACGTGTCGCTGGCACTCCGGCGCTGGGAGGGGCGATGAATGCGATGAGTGTGTCGCCCGCCGACCTCGTCATCACGGGCCTGGGCCTGGTGCTTCCCTGCGGCGACGGCTTCGACGCGGCGCAGGCCAGCCTTCGATCGGGCGCATCCTGCTTCGCGGACCTGCCCGAATCCTTGGGCCGGGGCCGCGGCGCGGCCTGCAGCGCCTTCAACCCGGCGGGCATCATTCCGCCCATGCAACTGCGGCGCCTGGACCGCCCCTCGCGCTTCGCCTGGGTCGCCGCCCACCAGGCCTTCCAGGATGCGGGGCTCGATCCCAGGTTCAGCGCGGAGGCGGGAGCGCGCATCGCCGTGGCGGTGGGCACCCTCACGGGAGGCAGCGAGGCCAGCGAAGCCTTCATGCGCCCCTACCTCCAGCGCGGCCCCGAGGGCGCCTCGCCCCTCGTCTTCCCCAACTGCGTCGCCAACGCCGCCAGCGGCCACCTGGCCCTGGCCTTCGGATTGAAGGGGCCCGCGGCCACCTTCGTCGATCGGGAGAACGCCGCCTTCGCCGCCCTGGAGCAGGCCAGCCGCTGGCTCCGCGCCGGACTGGCGGACGCGGCCCTCGTGCTCGGCACCGACGGCCTCTTCCCGCTCCTGCTCGACGTCTGCGGGGGCGCCCGCCTGCTGGCGCGGCACGGCGATCCCGAAGTGGGCTCGGGGGGCGGCTTCCTGCCCGGCGAAGGCGCCCAGGCCTTCCTGCTGGAGACCCGCGCCCGGGCCGAGGCCCGCAGCGTCAAACCCCGGGCCCGGCTCCGCGCCCTGGTCTCCCGATCCGCCAGCGAGTCCACCGAGACCCAACGGATCCAGGCCCTCCAGGCCGCCATCTCGGACCTCGGCGAGTTCGAAGTGGATCGCCGCATCGGCGGCGCCAACGGCCTGGCCCGCCTCGACACGCTCGAATCGCGCCTCGCCGAAGTCCATCCCCGCTGGCCCGCGGCCCTGCATCCCAAGGGCCTCTGGGGCGAGTTCGGCGGCTCCGGGGCCCAGCTGCTTGCGGCGGCCCTGCTCGAACCCGCCTCCAGCGTCCTCGTCACCGCCCCCGCCAGCAGCGGCAGCCAGTTCGCGGCCCTGCTCGAAGGCGTTAGGCTGGAGCGGTCATGAGCATGAAGCAGGAGCGAAGTGCCACTTTGGCGCAGCCGAAGCCCGAAGGGCGCGGCACAGGAGGTGCCGCGTGAGCCAGCGCGACCAGATCAGCATCGGCAGCCAGTCCATCCTGTGGGTGGCAGGCGTGGGCGTGGGCCTGCTCACCCTCGCCTTCGTGCTGGGCGTGCAGGTGGGCAAGCAGAGCGCGGCCCTGCGCCGGCCCGTGCAGAAGGGCGTGGAAGACGAATTGAAGGAGCTGCCCGAACCCCTGGTGGACCAGCTCAAGATCTTCGAAGGCGACGGCCCCGACAAGCTCGTGCCCACCCCCAAGGTCGACGCCACCGCGCCCAAGGAAGAGCCCAAGTCCGAGGCGAAGCCCGAGACCAAGGCCACCGACAAGCCCGCCGACAAATCCACTCAGACCGAGGCCTGGACCCTGCAGCTGCTCTCCACCGCCGATGCCGCCGAAGCCAAGAAGACCGCCGAGAAGGCCAAGGCCGCGGGCTTCGCCACGACGACGACGAAGGAGAAGGGCCAGCTCAAGGTGCGCCTGGCCAAGTCCGCCGATCGCGCGGCCGTGGACAAGACCGCCGAGAAGCTGAAGAAGGCTGGGTTCAAGCCCTTCGCCGTGAAGGCGGAGTAGACCGGGCACCCCACAAAATGGGCCACATCGAGCCCTGATGCGGGTATCCAAGGCCATCCACGATGCGCCGCCCCGATACCTTCATTCACGATGGATTGGTAATCTACGGTGATCTTCGACACAACCAATTCGGGATAACAACCTCCGAAAATCCGATCCGTGAACCTCGAAAGGCCCGCCATCACTGGGTTCTGAATTAGCTACAGGAACAGGAATTCAGAATTTCCACCTTCGCGATGGAGACGAATTTCGTTGACGCACCGCGAGGCCTGGTTCTTATACTTTACCGATCGGTAATGATTTACCGATTTGTCTTCTCGATCCATCAACGCCGGATTGAAGAAGCATGGAAGGCAAGCCGGGCGCAGATGAGGCCCGGTGAGGAGCGGTCTGCATTGTCTTTCATTGAAAAATCCGGCCCTTTCACGTGGTGCTGACATGAACAAAGACCAATACATCGCAAGCATCCGCAAGCTGAACCTGAAGGTTTACCTCTTCGGCGAGCTGATCGAGAACCCGGTCGACCACCCCATGATCCGCCCCTCCCTGAACTCCGTGGCCATGACCTACGAGCTGGCCGAGCAGGAAGAGCACAAGGACCTGATGACGGCGACGTCGCACCTCACGGGCAAGACCGTGAACCGCTTCTGCCACCTGCACCAGAGCACCGAAGACCTGGTGAAGAAGGTGAAGATGCAGCGCCTGCTGGGCCAGAAGACGGCCTCCTGCTTCCAGCGCTGCGTGGGCATGGATGCATTCAACGCCATCTTCTCCACCACCTTCGAGATCGACGCCAAGTGCGGCACCGAGTACCACAAGCGCTTCACGGAATACATGAAGTTCGTCCAGGAGAACGACCTGACGGTGGACGGCGCCATGACCGATCCCAAGGGTGATCGGTCTCTCGCTCCCTCCAAGCAGGAGGACCCGGACATGTACCTCCACATCGTGGAGGAGCGTGCCGACGGCATCGTCGTGCGCGGCGCCAAGGCCCACCAAACCGGCGCCCTGAATTCCCACGAACACCTCATCATGCCCACCCAGGCCATGAAGGAAGAGGACAAGGCCTACGCCGTGTCCTTCGCCGTGCCCTCGGATGCCGAAGGCGTCTTCATGATCTACGGCCGCCAATCCTGCGATACGCGCAAGATGGAAGAAGGCGCCGACATCGATGTGGGCAACTCCGAGTTCGGCGGCCATGAGGCGCTGGTGATCTTCGAGGATGTCTTCGTGCCCTGGAACCGCGTCTTCCTCTGCAAGGAGTGGGAGTTCGCCGGGATGATGGTGGAGCGCTTCGCGGGCTACCATCGGCAGTCCTACGGCGGCTGCAAGACGGGTGTGGGTGACGTGCTCATCGGCGCCGCCGCCCTGGCCGCGGACTACAACGGCGCGGCGAAGGCGAACCACATCAAGGACAAGCTCATCGAGATGACCCATCTCAACGAGACCCTTTATGCCTGCGGCATCGCCTGCTCCGCCGAGGGTTGCAAGACCAAGGCCGGCAACTACCAGATCGACAACCTGCTGGCGAACGTCTGCAAGCAGAACGTCACGCGCTTCCCCTACGAGATCGCCCGCCTCGCCGAGGACATCGCCGGCGGCATCATGGTGACCATGCCCTCCGAGGCGGACTACCGCGACAAGAAGGTGGGCCCCTTCGTGAAGAAGTATCTCAAGGGTGTCGCGGGCGTGGGCACCGCGAACCGCATGCGCGTCCTGCGGCTCATCGAGAACCTCACGTTGGGAACGGCGGCCGTGGGCTACCGCACGGAATCCATGCACGGCGCCGGGTCGCCTCAGGCCCAGCGCATCATGATCGCCCGTCAATCGAACCTCGAGCTCAAGAAGCTCCTGGCCAAGAAAATCGCAAAGGTGAACGAAAGCGAGAACAAGTAGGCCTCAACCAGGCCGTCACGAAAGGCCGCGCGGCGAAGGCCCCGGCTGAAGGCAGGCTGCCCTTTCCGGGGCGGAAGGAGAAGTCATGGATTGGCAAAGGATCTACCGGGAGAAACTGACCACCGCGGAAGCCGCCGTTCGGGTCATCAAGAGCGGTGACCGGGTCGTGGTGGGCCACGCCGCAGGCGCCCCCCAGGAACTCCTGAAGGCCCTGGTGGCCCAGAAGGATCGGTTCCACAAGGTGGAGATGGTCCACATGCTCTGCCTGGGCGATGGAGGCTACCTCGACGAGGGCCTGGAGGAGCACTTCCGCTTCAACGGCATCTTCCTGGGCAGCAACAACCGGAAAGCCGTGGAGGAGGGACGCGGCGACTACACGCCCTGCTACTTCCACGAGTTCCCAGGCCTCTTCAGGAAACAGCTGCCGGTGTCCGTGGCCGCCATCCAGGTGACCCGGCCCGACGCCAACGGCTTCTGCAGCTTCGGCGTGTCCTGCGACTACACCAAGCCCGCCGCGGACCGGGCCAAGATCGTCATCGCCGAGGCCAACGACCGCATGCCCTTCATCGGCGGCGACAACCTCATCCATGTCTCCAAGCTCACCCACATCGTCGAGACGTCCAACCCCATCCTTGAACTGCCCCTGCCCAAGATCGGCGAAACAGAAAGGCGGCTGGGCGAGTACTGCGCCACCCTCATCGAGGACGGCTCGACCCTCCAGCTGGGCATCGGCGCCATTCCCGATGCCGTCCTGATGTTCCTCAAGGACAAGAAGGATCTGGGCATCCATTCCGAGATGTTCTCGGATGGCCTCATCGACCTGGTGGAACTGGGCGTCGTGAACGGCAGCCGCAAGTCCATCCACAAGGGCGAACTGGTGTCGACCTTCCTCATGGGCAGCCAACGCCTCTACGACTTCGTGAACCATCACCCGAAGGTCAAGCTCTTCCCCGTGGACTATGTGAACCACCCCACGGTCATCATGCAGAACAACAAGATGGTCTCCATCAACTCCTGCATCGAAGTGGACCTCATGGGTCAGGTGGGTTCGGAATCCATCGGGCTCAGGCAGTTCAGCGGCGTGGGCGGCCAGGTGGACTTCGTTCGCGGCGCCAGCATGGCCCTCGAGGGCAAGTCGATCATCGCGGTGCCCTCCACGGCGGCGGGGGGCAAGGTATCGCGCATCGTGCCCTTCCTCGCCACCGGTGCGGCCGTCTCCACCTCGCGGAACGACGTGGACTACATCGTCACCGAATTCGGCATCGCCCACCTCAAGGGCCGCACGCTCAAGCAGCGCGCCCAGAGCCTCATCAATATCGCGCACCCCTCCTTCAGGGCCGGCCTGCGCGAAGAATTCGATCGCCGTTTCGCACCCGTCCAGTGCGCCGTCGGAGTCTGATATGCAGCTCTTCTCTCTCAAGACCCGGCTCAGCCGCTTCGATACCTTCGCGGCCTTCGCCGAAGCCTTCCAGCTCTCCGAGCGTGACCTGGTCATCACTCACGAGTTCCTTCACGCTCCCTTCATGAAGGCGCTGGACCTGCGCTGCCACGTCGTCATGCAGGAACACTACGGCGCCGGCGAGCCTTCGGATGTGATGATGAACAGCATCCTCGGCGACGTGAAGGGCCTGGTCTTCGACCGCGTGATCGCCGTGGGCGGCGGCACGGTCATCGACATCGCCAAGCTCTTCGTGCTCGAAGGCCTCGAAGACGTCGTGCAGGCCTTCGACCGCACCATCCCCATCGTCAAGGCCAAGCAGCTGGTCATCCTTCCCACCACCTGCGGTACCGGCAGCGAAGTCACCAACCTCTCCATCGCCGAGATCACCTCCAAGCACACCAAGATGGGCCTGGCGGACGACGCCATCCTGGCCGACGACGCCGTGATCATCCCGGAACTGCTCAAGGGCCTGCCCTTCAAGTTCTACACTTACAGCGCCATCGACGCCTTCATCCATGCGGTGGAATCCTACGTTTCGCCGAAGTCCAACCCCTACACCCAGCTCTACGCCAAGGCCGCCGTCGAGCTGATTCTCGATGTGTTCAGCCGCATCGTGGCCGAAGGCCCCGAGTACCGTTTCCAGCGCCTGGAAGACATGCTGATGGCCAGCAACTTCGCGGGCATCGCCTTCGGGAATACGGGCGTGGGCGCCGTGCATGCGCTTTCCTACCCGCTGGGCGGGACCTATCACGTGCCTCACGGCGAGGCGAACTACCAGTTCTTCACGGCCGTCTTCAAGCGCTACCAGGCCAAGCAGCCTCAGGGCCGCATCCAGGAGTTGAACGCCCTGCTGGCGGGCCTCCTCCATTGCGGCCAGGACAGCGTGTACGACCGGCTGGACCTGCTCTTCGGCCAGCTCCTCCAGAAGAACAACCTGCGCTTCTACGGCATGAAGCGCGAAGAAATCGAGACCTTCGCCGACACCGTCATGCAGAAGCAGGGACGGCTGCTGGCCAACAACTACGTCGCGCTGACTCGAGACGAGATCCGCGACATCTACCAATCCCTTTTTTAACCGCATCACCCGCAAAGGAGGATGAATCCATGGAAATCAAGAGCATGGTTGCCAAGGCTCGCAAGGCTCAGGCCATTTTCGAGAAGAATTTCAATCAGGAGCAAGTGGACGAGATCGTGCAGACCGTCGCCCAGGTGGTTTACGACAACGCCGAGATGCTGTCCAAGCTGGCCGTCGAGGAGACGGGCATGGGTACCGTCGAAGACAAGATCGCCAAGTGCCTCGGTAAGTCCACGGGCGTCTGGCATGACCTGAAGGACAAGAAGTCCATGGGCATCCTGCGCGTGGATGAAAAGACGAACCTGGTGGAGATCGGCAAGGCCATCGGCGTGGTGGCGGGCATCACGCCTTCCACCAACCCCGTCGTGACCCCCATGTCCAAGATCATGTTCGCCCTCAAGACCAAGAACGCCATCATCATCGCGCCCCACCCGAGCGCCAAGCAGTGCTCCGGTCTCACCGTGCACCTCATCAACCAGGCCCTGGAGAAGTTCAACCTTCCCGAGGGCCTCGTCCAGGTCATCGAAGATCCCTCCGTGGCGAAGACCCAGGAGCTCATGAAGACCTGCGACGTGGTGGTGGCCACGGGCGGCATGGCCATGGTCAAGTCCGCCTACTCCTCCGGAAAGCCCTCTTTCGGCGTGGGCGCCGGCAACGTCCAGGTCATCCTCGATCGCCAGATCGATTACCAGGATGCCGCCCTCAAGGTGGTCACGGGCCGCAAGTTCGACAACGGCATCATCTGCTCGGGCGAGCAGTCCTTCATCTATCACGAGGATGACCGGGCCGAAGTCTTGGCCGCCTTCGTGGCTCAGGGCGCCTACATCGTGCCGGAATCCGAACGCCAGATGGTGGTGGATGCCATCTTCGAGAACGGCGCCCTGGCGCGCGACACCGTGGGTCAGTCCGTGAATTTCATCGCCGCCAAGGCCGGCATCACCATTCCCGAAGGCATCAAGGTGCTCGTGCTCGAGGCCAAGGGTATTGGCGCGGCCGACATCATCTGCAAAGAAAAGATGTGCCCCGTGCTGGCGGCCTTCAGCTACAAGAACATCGACGAGGCCATCCAGATCGCCACCGCCAACCTGCTGTTGGAAGGCAGCGGCCACACGGCCGGCATTCATTCCAACAACCAGGAGCACATCGCCAAGGCCGGCAGCCGACTCCCCGTTTCCCGCGTCATCGTGAACGCCCCCTGCGCCACCACCGCCGGCGGTTCGGTCGAAGGCGGCCTGGCCTTCACCAACACCCTGGGCTGCGGCAGCTGGGGCGGCAATTCCATCTCCGAGAACTTCACCTACAAGCACCTCCTGAACGTCACGCGCATCGCCTCCATCCCCAAGAAGAAGGGCTCTGCTCCCAAGGCCAAGCCCACCTTCGCCTAGACCGCACGCTTTCACCGAAACCACTCACATCAGGACGCGCCGGTCCCGGCGCGTCCTGATCCCCGGATCCCACGGAGGCCCCCATGGCCCAGATTCTGGCTGACCGCCGCGACATCGACTTCGTCCTCTACGAGCAGTTGAAGGTCGAAGAACTCGCCAAGCACAAGCCCTTCGCCGACTTCAACCGCAAGGCTGTCGATCTCATCGTTTCGGAAGCCAGGAACCTGGCGGTGAAAGAAATCCTCCCCACCCAGGTGGATGGAGACCGCATCGGTGCCCATTTCGCGAACGGCGCCGTCACCATGCCCACCTCCTTCCACAAGGCCTGGAAGGCCCTGGTGGACGGCGAGTGGCTGGCCATGAGCGATGACGCCGAGTGGGGCGGCCAGGGCATGCCCCACACCGTCGCCAGCGCCGCCACGGACTACCTCATGGGCGCCAACTTCGCCTTCATGCTCACCGCGGGCCTCACCCACGGCGCGGGCAAGCTGGTGGAAAAACTGGGCACGGACAAGCAGAAGGAGCTCTACCTCCAGAAGCTCTACAGCGGCGAATGGTGCGGCACCATGCTGCTCACCGAAGCCGAGGCGGGTTCTGACGTGGGTGCCCTGAGCGCCACAGCCACCCCGAATCCGGATGGCACCTACTCCATCACCGGCAACAAGATCTTCATCTCCGCGGGCGAACACGACCTCGTACCCAACATCATCCATCCCGTGCTGGCCCGCATCGAAGGCGCCCCCGCCGGAACCGCCGGCATCTCCATGTTCCTCGTGCCCAAGTTCCGGGTGAACGACGACGGCAGCCTGGGCGAATTCAATGATGTCGTCTGCACGGGCATCGAAGAAAAGATGGGCATCCACGGCAACGCCACCTGCTCCCTCTCCCTGGGCAGCAAGGGGCAGTGCATCGGCACCCTCCTGGGCGAGCCCAACAAGGGCATGCGCGGCATGTTCATGATGATGAACGAGGCCCGCCTCATGGTAGGAAGCGAGGGCCTGGCCTGCGCCAGCACCTCGTACCTCTACGCTGTGAACTACGCGCGCACCCGCGTGCAGAGCCGCCACCTGCTGAAGGGCGCGGACAAGAGCGCCCCCTCGGTGCCCATCATCCAGCACCCCGACGTGCGCCGCATGCTCATGACCATGAAGTGCTACGTCGAAGGCATGCGCAGCCTCGGCTACTTCGTTTCCCACTGCATGGACCGCAACCACGTGGCCACCCAGGCCGAGGAGAAGGCGCGAACCCAGGCCCTCATCGATCTGCTGATTCCCATCGCCAAGGGCTACGTGACCGAGCGTGCCTTCGAGGTCTGCAGCCTGGGCGTCCAGGTCTACGGCGGCTACGGCTACTGCCGCGAGTTCCCGGTCGAGCAGCTCCTGCGCGATGTGCGCATCACCGCCATCTACGAAGGCACCAACGGCATCCAGGCCCTCGATCTCATCGGCCGCAAGCTCAGCCAAAACAATGGCCAGGCCATCCAGGATCTCTTCGCGTCCATGAAGTCGGCCATCTCCAACGCACAGGATCTGGCGCGCACGGCCCCCGTCGCAGCCCGCCTGGCCACGGCCCTGGCCCGCCTGGAGACCGTCACCACGCACATGACCACGACCATGCAGTCCGATCCCATGACGGGTTCGGCCCACGCCTTCACCTTCATGGAAGCGGTGGGCGACATGGTCATGGCCTGGATGCTCCTGTGGCGCGCCAACCTCGCCGCCGCCGCCCTCCAGGCCGGCGCCAAGGAGAAGGACAGCGCCTTCTACGAGGGCCAGATCATGAGCGCCGAGTTCTACACCCGCAACCTGCTGCCCGTGACCCTGGGCCGCATGGAGGCCATCCTCGGCGCCAGCAGCATCGCCAACGACATCCCTGAAGATGCCTTCGGCGGCAAGTAGCGCGGTTCCACGGAGGTCTTCATGGCATTCACGGCTCCTTTTTCACCCGCCTCCGCAACCCTGGCGGGGGTGCCGGCCCGGCTGCTGTTCCTGCTCATCCCCCTGGTGGGCGTGATCTGCTTCACCTGGATGATGGCGCGTCGCATGGCGCCCCTCCTCAAGGCCGCGCCAGATCCCCGCTTCGACAACCTGGGCGCGCGCACCATCCTCGTGCTCAAGGTCTGGCTGGCCCAGTGGCGGCACCCGCGCTACATGCTGGCGGGCGTGCTGCACATCGTCCTCTTCCTGGGCTTTCTGGTGCTGGGCCTGCGCTCCTTCCAGCTCATCTTCCTGGGCTTCATGGAGCGCTTCACCCTGCCGGGCTTCGGCGGTTCCCTGGGCGCCGCCTACAACGTGGCGAAGGACTACGCGGCCACCGCGGTCTTCCTCTCCGTCGTGGTGCTGGCGTATCGCCGCGGCATCGTGCGCCCGGCCCGCTACGCCGTGCCCAAGGAACTTGGCAAGGACCACACGGGCGAAGCCCTGCTGGTGCTGGGCCTGATCGGCACCCTGCTGGTGTCGGAAAGCGCCTTCGAAGGCAGCCTCCTGGCGGCGGGTGCCCACGGCGGCGCCGCTCCGTTCACGCTGGCCTGGGCCTTCCAGCACCTGTTCACCGGGATCTCGATTCCGGCCCTGGCCAAACTCAACCTGGCCAGCTATGCCATCCACGACCTCACCTTTTTCTACTTCCTCTGCCTGCTGCCCATGGGCAAGCACTTCCACGTCATCACGTCCCTGTTCAACGTCGCCTTCATGCGGTTGCGGCCCGGGAATGTGAAGCCCGTACGCCACGGCGTGGACGACAAGGGACTCGACGAATTGAAATCCTTCGGCGTGAAGAAGCTCGAGGATTTCACCTGGAAGCACATCCTGGATTTCTACAGCTGCGCCGACTGTGGCCGCTGTTCGGACCAGTGCCCCGCCAACCGCGTGAAGCGCCCCCTGTCTCCGCGCTTCATCAGCATCAAGGGCCGCGATCACACCTTCAAGCGCTATCCCTTGGGCCAGATCTCCGACGGCCAGTCCGAGCCCCTCATCGGCGGCATCTACAGCGAGGACGAAATCTGGTCCTGCACCACCTGCGGCGCCTGCGAAGCGGAATGTCCCATCGGCATCGAGTACATCGACAAGATCGTGGATCTGCGCCGCGGCATGGTGGATGAGGGCATGGTGCCCCAGTCCCTGCAGAAGCCCCTCAGCGCGCTCGAGAAGCGCGGCAACCCCTGGGGCAAGCTGGAGAAGAAGCGGGCCGACTGGGCCGCCGGCGTGGGCGAAGGCGTCGACGTGAAGCTGCTCGAAAAGGGCGACACCGCCGAAGCGCTCTACTTCGTGGACAGCATGACGTCCTACGACGACCGCATGCAGAAGATCGCCCAGGCCACGGCCCGCATCCTCACCAAGGCCGATATTGATTTCATGGCCCTGGGCAAGGAGGAGAAGGACAGCGGCCACGAGGTGCGGCGCTACGGCGAGGAAATGCTCTTCCAGAGCCTGAAGGAACAGAACACCGAAGCCATCCTCGAATCCCAGGCCAAGCGCATCGTCACCAGCGATCCCCACGCCTACAACGCCCTCAAGAACGACTACGCGGGCCTGCCACCGGTGGAGCACATCAGCGAAGTCATCGCCGCGGGCGTGGAGAGCGGCAAGCTCAAGTTCAACCCCCTGGCCGATACAACGCGCACCTACACCTACCACGACCCCTGCTACCTGGGCCGCCACAACGGCATGTATGAAGCGCCCCGCACGGCCCTCGACGCCATCCCCGGCATCAAGCGGGTGGAAATGGAAGGCGCCTGCCGCGACCGCTCCTTCTGCTGCGGCGGCGGGGGTCTGGGCCTCTTCTTCGAGCCCGAAGAGGAGCAGCGCATGGGCGTGGTGCGCATCAACATGGCCAAGGAGGCCGGCGCCAACGTCATCGTCACCGCCTGCCCCTTCTGCCTCACGAACATGGAAGACGCCATCAAGGTGGCGGGCCTCGAAGGCCAGATGGAAGCCATCGACCTCTGCGAACTGGTCGACGGACAACTGCAGCACTGATTCATCCCCATCGGAGGACATGTATGGAAATTCTCGTCTGTGTGAAACGCGTTCCCGATTCGGCGGAGAACGAGATCAGCGTGGCGTCCGGAGGGGCTGACATCAGCCGCGAGGACCTGGTCTACGCCGTGAACGAGTGGGACAACTACGCCGTGGAAGAGGCCATCCAGATCGTGGAGCGCGAAGGCGGCTCCGTGACCGTGGTCGCCCTGGGCGACTCGGACACCGAGGAAGTGGTGCGCCGGGAAATGGCCATGGGCGCCGAAGCCGGCCTCATGCTGGTGGACGATGCCTTCGCCGGTTCGGACGGCCTGGGCGTGGCCACCATCCTCAAGGCCGCCGCCGAAAAGAAGAGCTACGACCTCATCCTCACGGGGGCCCAGGCCGATGACGGCGCGGCCCAGGTGGGCGGCATGCTGGCGGCCCTTCTGGATCGTCCCTACGCCTCCCTGGTCAACAAGGTCGAAGTGAACGGCCCGACCCTGCGCATCGGCCGCGAGATCGAGGGCGGCAGTCAGGAACTCAGCGACATCGACCTGCCCTGCGTGCTGTCCATCCAGACCGGCATCAACGAGCCGCGCTACGTGGGCCTGCGCGGCATCCGCAAGGTGGCTTCGGTGGAAATCCCCGTTCTCGACGGCGCCGCCCTGGGCGTCGATGCGGCGGCGGTGGGTCAGGCCGCGGCCAAGGTGCGGCGCGTGGATTACTTCGTGCCCGCCGTGGGCGCCGGCGCCGACATGCTGACGGGCAGCACCAAGGAAGTGGCCGCCCAGCTGGTGGATCTGCTCAAGGCCAAGGGAGGGCTCAACTAATGGCTGCCAACGTCTTTGCACTCATCGCCCACGCCGCGGGCAAGGCCGATGATTCCGCACTGGAACTGCTCAGCGCCGCCAAGAGCCTCTTTCCCGAGGCTGCTCCCACGGCCCTCGTGCTGGGTTCTGGCCCTGGCCTGAAGGCCGTGGCCCAGGAAGTGGCCGCCTCCTTCCCCGAAGTCTGGTCCTTCGATCAGGAGACCCTGGCCTATCCCAATGCGGAACTCATCCGCCCCCTTCTCGTGAAGGTTCTGCCCGCCGGATCCATCGTGATCCTGCCCCACAGCACCCTGGGCATCGACCTGGGCCCCGGCCTCTCCGTGAAGCTGGGCGCCGCCTACCTGCCCGACGTGGTGGGTTTCGACGGCGTCGAGGGCACGCAGCTCAAGGTGGTGCGCCAGGAATTCGCGGGGCAGGTATCCGCTCACGTCCAGGGCGATGTATCCAAGGGCGCCGTCGTCACCGTGCGCTCGGGTGCCTTCGCGCCCGCGAGCCCTTCGGCTGTCGGCACGGTGATCGACAAGTCTCCTGAAGCCGCGGGCCTCAGCGCCCGCCGCCGCTTCGTGGAGGTGGTGCAGGCCGAAGCGGGCGACGTGGACATCACCCGCGAAGAGGTGCTGGTGGCCGTGGGCCGCGGCATCGGCGAGCAGGACAACCTGTCGCTGGTGGATGACCTGGCCGAAGCTATGGGCGCCACCGTGTGCTGCTCGCGTCCCATCGTGGACGCCAAGTGGCTGGAGAAGGGCCGCCAGGTGGGCACCTCGGGCCAGACCGTCAAACCCAAGATCTACCTGGCTCTGGGCATCAGCGGCGCCTTCCAGCATCTGGGCGGCCTCAAGGGCAGCCCCTTCATCGTGGCCGTGAACAAGAACCCCAAGGCCCCCATCTTCCAGGCTGCCCAGGTGGGCGTCGTCGCCGACCTCGTGGAACTGCTGCCCGAACTCACCGAGCAGATCCAGAAGGCCCGGTAGAAAGACTCGATTCCTCCTCCGACCCGGAATCGAGGCCAGGGCCCGGCTTTCGCCGGGCCCTGGTGTTATCTGTGGCTTTTTTTGTTCAGGGCTTGGGATACACCCGAACGCCGATCCATTTTTTGAGGATCACCTTGCCCGGCGCGAAGCCCCTGGGTTTGCTGATGTCCGCGATACGGGCGAGGTGGACTTCGACCTTGCCGCCGTCCCGGGCCTTGCTGTGGTAGGCGGCCAGCTCGGCGGCGCGCTCGATTACGTGGCGCGGCAGCTCGCTCAGCTTGTCGGGGTTGCGGATCACGACATGGCTGCCGGGCACGCTGGCCACGTGCAGCCAGAAATCCAGGTTGTCGGCGACCTTGAAGGTGAGCTGATCGTTCTCGGCGTCGCCCTTGCCGATGAGCACCTCGAAGCCATCCACCATGACGCTGCGGAAGGCCGTGCCCTTGCCGTCCTTGCGCTTTCCTTCGCCTGCATTCATCCGCTTCGTCCCCTTGTCGCCCGATGTGATCTTCGAGGCGGCCTTGCCCTTCGCCTGCCCCTTCGCCAGTCCATTCGGTTGTCTCGCGGCGGGAGGCTCGGGCGCAAGGCCTTCGGCCTCTAGCGCGGCCCGGGCCTCCCAGGCGGCCCGCTCGCGCCGGAGCTCGGCCTCCAGTTCGGAGACCCGCGCCAGACCCCGCTCCGCCTTCTTGGCGGCCGCGAACCAGTCCTGCACGGCCGCCTCGGCCGAGCTGCCCTCGGGAAGCGCCAGCGCGCTGCCATCCAGCAGGACCACCTGCCGGGTCGCGCCCTTCAGGCGGTAGAGCTCCGCCGAAATCCGGCGGGCCTGATCCTTCAGCGGGAGCTGGGCCTCGTGCTTGGCGCGGTCCCGCGCCAGGGCCTGGGCCAGCCGATCCAGGCGCGCCGATTCGGCCTGGCGCCTGCGCGCGGCGGCAGCCTGGGCGGGCCCGAGGATCAGGGTTTCGGCCCGGCCCTCGGACCAGGCTTGATGCCGCGCCAGCAGATCGCCCTCACCCTCCAGCACCTCGGGTTCCTCGCCCGCGAGGGCGGCTTCCAAGCGGTCTCCCCAGCGCTCACGCCAGCGCTGCAGCGGAGGTGGATCCGCCGCGGGCTGGGGCGCTGCGGCGGGAAAGGGCGAACCCAGCCCCAGGCGCGGCACCTGGGTATCCAGGCCATCCACGCGCAGGCCCGGCCGTCCGGGAATGGCCTGGTAGGCGAGGCGCAGCGTCTCCAGCCGTCCGGTGATCGCCCGCCGCTGGAACACGAGGCCCAGCCACCGCTCGCGGGGATCGCCTTCCACCGCTCTCAGCCGCGCACCCTGAAACCAGGGGCCCCAAAGCCTGGCGCTGTCCTTGGCGGCCTCGGCCTGAAGGCGCTTCCAGGCGGGATGTTCGGTGCCGAGCAGCCAGAGTTCGGGCTTGGGCTGCAAGAGCAGCACCCAGCCTTCCGCGCGCTTCCGGCCCGCCCAGCGCAGGCCCAGGGCCCGGCCCGAGGCCCAGACCGCCTCCAGGGGCAGGTCTCCCCGTTCCCTCAGCCAGGCCCGGGAAAGCGCGAGCAGCAGCGGCGCGTCCACGGCTACCCCTCCGACCGCATTTGATCTCCGTCTCTTGTCATTTTCCGGCCCCAGTAGTCATCATGATGCGAACGCATAACCCCAGCATCCCATGGGTGAGTGTTCCACCCGAGAGGCCGCCCGATCTCATGTTGAGATCCGCCCGTCTCGATACCTGAGAACCTATGACGAATGTTGCACCGAAGGGTCCCCGATCACTCCAGGTCCTCCTGGTGGATGACAACCCCATCCAGCTGAGCCTGCTGCGGCACCTCTTCCAGCGGCACGGCCACATGACCATCGAGGCCCGCAACGGCGCCGAAGCCCTCATCGTCCTGGCCACCGAATTCCCCGATGTGGTGGTGAGCGACTGCGTCATGCCCCTGCTCGACGGCTACCAGTTCTGCCGCCTCCTGAAAGACGACCGGGCCACCCGCCATCTGCCCGTGCTTCTCCTCACCGCCCAGGGCACGGGCCTCGCGCGGTTCTGGGCCAAGACCTGCGGGGCGGACCGCTTCCTCGTGAAGGGCCGCGACCTCGATCACGTGGTGGAAGTGGCGGAGGCCCTCGCGGAACAGTCCCCCCGACCCCGCACCGCCCACGCGATTCCCAAGCTGGCCCAGGAGAACTTCGGCGTAGACGCCATCCAGCGGCGCCTGGCCCAGGCCCTGGAGCAGCGCCTCGTGGAGACCGCGCTGCGGGATTCCATCGCGCGCCTCTACACGTCCGATCACGACACACCCCACCTGATCCAGGGCTTCGTCGAGATCCTGCAGGAGCTCGTCCTACCCGGCGCCATCATCGTGGCCTACCTGGGCGAAGAGGGCCTCTGGTGCCACGGCGTGCACGGCTCCTCCTCCAGCACCGAAGACCGCCAGGCCCTCGAAAAGGCCGTGGCCGAGCAGGGCCTCTTCCAGCCCCCCATGAACTGCCACTGGCACCCCGCATCTGACGACGACGAGCGCCGCCGCAGCCTGCGGGACCCCGTGCTGCGCGTCTTCTCGGCCACCACACCGGGCTATCCCGCCGTGGGTTCGCTGGCCTTCCTCACGGAGCGCCGCTCCGCCGAGGACTTCGAGCGCCTCTTCGAAATCGCCGCCGAGGAACTGGGCCGCCTGCTCTGCCTCGAGGATTCCCGCCTGCGCCTCTACCACCAGGCCATCCGCGATCCGCTCACGGGCCTCTACAACCGCCGCCACATCTTCGACATGCTCGAGATGGAGCTGGACCAGTGCACTCGGTTTGGACAGGGACTGTCCATCATGTTGATGGACCTGGACCACTTCAAGGCCGTCAACGATCGCTTCGGCCACGCCACCGGCGACCAGGTGCTGAGCGTCATGGCGCAGCGCATGGCCTTCGGGCTGCGCAAGGTGGACCAGTTGGGCCGCATCGGCGGCGAGGAGTTCCTGGCCTACTGCCCCCAGACCGATCTGGAAGGCGCCCGGTCCCTGGCGGACCGCCTCCGCGAGCAGGTGATGCGGGACTCCGTGCCGGGCCTGCCGCCCCAGGACCGCATGACCCTGAGCATCGGCCTCGCCACCTGGGAAGGCGGCGAGGATACCGCCGAGCGCATGATCTCGCGCGCCGACGCCGCCCTCTACCAGGCCAAGGCCGAGGGCCGGAACCGCGTCGCGGGCTGACCCGGCGGGAGGCCTGAATCAGGGGCTTAGACCGGGGGCCTTGACAGGCTTCGGGACGGGGCTGCATGATTCCATACGCTTCCGTATGGAGTTTTCATGGAACCCCAAGCTCCGCAGGGACCCGTCGATCCCCAGGATCTGACCGCGCGCGTGGCGCGGCTGGAGGCCCAAGTCGCCTGGCTGCTCCAGCAGCAAACCCCGGCTCAGGTATCGGCTCAGGTATCGGCCCAGGCTGCCGCGCCAGCTCAAATTCCGGCCCGGGTCCAGCCTCCAACGGCCACACCCGCCCGTCCGAAGGCGCCCCCCGCGCCTCTGAAGCAGATCTCGCCCGTCGTGTGGATCGCGGGCATCGGCGCCTCGATCTTCCTGCTCGGCGCCCTCTTCTTCTTCCGCTGGGCCATCCAGCAGGGCTGGGTGGGCGCGGAGCTCCGCTTCATCCTCGGCCTCCTCGTGGGCGGCGGCATCTCGGCCTTCGCCGCGAAAACCCTCCAGGGCCGCAGCCGCGCCCTCGGCGTGGCCCTCCTGCTGGCGGGCCTCGGCACCCTGCAGTTCGCCTTCCGCGCCGGCACGATGGAATACCACTTCTACGCCGCGCCCATCGGGCTGGCGGCCACGGCCCTCGTCACCCTGCTGGCGGGCGCGCTGGCCGCGCGGGTCCGCAGCGGCGGAGCCCTCGTCGTGGCGCTGGTCTCGGGCCTGGCCGCACCCCTCGTCTTCAGTCAGGGCGGCCATCACGAGGTGGCCCTGGCCACCTACCTGGCCGTGCTCATGGCCGCCACGCTGGCCGTGCCCTACCTCGCCCGCACGGGCGGCGCCTGGCACGGCGCGCGGTGGGTGGCCCTCGCCGGCACCTGGCTGCTGCTCCTGCCCGCCTGCACCGACGTGCTCAAGGCGGACGCCACCCCGTTGGCCGCGCTGCTCCTGCTCCACCTGATCCTCGCGGGCCTCTGGGCCTGGCTGCCGGGCACCGAGGAGACCCCCGGAACGCCGACGGTGCTGTGGCTGGTGGCCTCGATCCTCGCCACCACGTACGCCTGGATGATCTGGAAGCGCCTGGACCTGAGCCCCGAGGCCTTCGCCCTGCCCGTCATCGCCGTGGCGGCCCTGAACCTGGGCCTGGTGCAGCCCCTGCGGAGGCGCATGGCGGGCCGCCGCGCGGACTGGGGCCTGCTGGCCCTGGCCGCCGGACACCTGGCCCTCGCCGTGCCCGTGGCCCTCGCCTGGGCCTGGGTGGGGCCGCTCTGGGGCGCCTTCGCCCTGGGCCTCGCCTGGGTTTCGCTGAAAGCCGAGGACAGCCACTTCGCCGAGGAGGCCTCGGCCCTGCGCTGGCTCGCGGCGGCCCTGGCCCTGCTGACCACCCTGCGCTGGGCCTTCCACGGCTTCGACAGCTTCTCCTTCAACGACGCCTCCCTGACGCCCTTCCTCAACGCCTCCTTCGCCGAAGGTGCCCTCGCCTCGGTCGCGTGGTGGCTGCTGACGCGACGGAGTGGCCCGCTTTCCCTGCTGTCCTTCCTCGCCCTCGAACTCACGGCCAACCTGAGCCTCGCCTTCGAGGCGGCGCGCCTCGTTCATCACCTCCAGACACCGGCGCACCTGGGCTACGGGCCCAGCCGGGCCGCGTCCATCACCCTGACCCTCGTCTGGGCGCTCTCGGGCGCCTGCCAGTGGATGCTCGGGCTCGGTGGGCGCGACGCGGCCCGTCGCGCGCTGATGATCGCGGGCTACGTCTGGATGGGTGCGGCCAGCTTCAAGCTCATCGCGCTCGATCTGGATCACGCGGACACGCCGCTGCGGGCCCTCGCCTTCCTCGGCGTGGGCGGCATCGGCATGGCCGCGGCCATCCTCGCGAACCGCAAGAAGGCCGGAGAACCCTCATGAAGCGCGCCGCCTGCCTCCTGCTCCTGCTCCTCGCCTGCACCCGGGAGGACCGCGCCTCCCTGCAGCGCCGCCCCATCTCTCCCTCTCCCGCGCCCACCAGCGGATGGGCGCGGCTGCCCCTGGACGCCGCCTCCCAGCGGCTTCTGAAGGGCGCCTGGATCGGCGACGCCACGGGTCGGAGCATCCCCTTCCTCGAGGCTCGCGAAGGTTTGTGGGCCTCGCGGGCGCTGCCCCTGGAGAACCTGCTCCTCGGCAAGGATGCGGAGGGCCGGCCCACGGCGGAGTTCACACTGAAGCTGCCCGAGGGTTGGCAGGTGGGTGAGCGCGAAACGCTGCGGCTCGATCTGGACCTCGACGGGCACGCCCCTTGGGTTGCGCAGGTGAAGGCCGAACGCCAGCGCGAGGGCGGAGGCTTCATCGCCTATGATCCCGTCGCGCCCCTGCACCTCTACGATCTGTCTCCTTCAGGCAGCCGGCGCGGCCTGGACCTGCCCTGGGACGGGCAGCGCTACCGTCTCACGCTCATCGCCTCCCAGGGCGAGGCCCCACGCCTTCGCAGCCTCTCCGTCCGCGCTGAGACGCGGCCCGAGGCCCTGGAGGCGGAGCTGGCCCTGGAGGGCGCCTTCGCCCCCGAACCCGGCCAGCCGGGGACCTGGCGGCTGAGGCTTCCCGACACCGAACGGATCGTTGGCCTGGAGCTGACGCTGGCCCCGCCCGCCGCGCCGCTGCGGCCCGAGATCCGCATCGGAGAGAGCCCCGCCGACGCGCTCACCTGGTCCTGCAGCGACCTCGTCTGGAACCTGCCCGCCCTCGGCACGCGCGCCACCCGCATCGCCCTCGCGCCCGTGCAGGCGGGCACGCTCACCATCAGCCTGCCCGAAGGCGCCACCCCCCTGAGCCTGCGGGCGCTCGTGCGGCGCCAGACCCTGCTCTTCCCCGCGGAAGCCGGCCAGGCCTACGCCCTCCACCTCGGCGGCGAGGCCAAGCCCGCCCCCGGCAGCCTCGGTGCGTTGCCCTCGCTGCGCAGCCTCGCCTCCAGCGCCCCCCTCAGCCTCGGCGCGGCGGAACCGGACGCACAGGGCCTGCCCCACCGTGAAGGCGCCGACCAGCGCGCCCGGCCCTGGATGCCCTGGATCGCGGGGCTCGCCCTGCTCGTGCTCGGAACGGCCGCCTGGCGCTTGTTCAAGGCCGGAGAAGGATCCGCTTCTTGAAGCCCGGGATCGTCCTGATCCTCGCCCTCCTGGGCCTGGGCTGTCGCTCTCCCCTGACCCAGGTCGCGTTGCGGAAAGGCGAGCCCGCCCTGGGTTTGACGGTGGACGTGGAGGACCACAGCCGTCGGTTGTCCCACCTGTGGAGCGCCACCGGGGAGGCCGATTCCCCCGCGGCGCGCCGGGCTGCGCTGGAGCGGCACCGGCAAGCCTTCGAGGCCGAGCTGCGCACCGAAGCCACCTCGCGCGGGCTGCGCCTCGATCCAGCCGCCCCTCTCCAATTGCACCTGACCCTCACCAGCCTCGGGGAGGTGAGGACCAAGTACATCGCCTGGGGCATCCTCAGCGGCGTGGCCTGGGGCGTCGGCACGGGCCTGCTCGTCCACAACACCCGGCTGGCCGTCGGGCTCGGCCTCTACGAGTTCGTGGAGGAAAGCGCCTTCTGGATCGGCGGCTCCATGCTCATGGGGCGCTGGTCCTCGCCCGCCGTGGTGGAAGCGCGCCTCTGTTCGCCAGGTTCCGACAAACCCCTCTGGGAGGAGACCTACCACGTGCTGTGGGCCCGTCGGGAACTTGCGGCCCTTCCCCGTGAGGAACAGGGCCGACGTGAGCAGCAGCTGCAGGCCTCGCTCCGCAAGATCCGGTCAAACCTCTTCGAGGATCTGGAGCGCATCCCGGATTTCCCCCACGGCCGCACGACACCTGCGCCGACATCAGCCTTGGCGCCAACCTTGGCATCGGGCGCCACACCCTAAGGCCTTCTTCAAAAGCTGGCCCGGATCTTCTGGAACGAAGCCCGGACGGCCCGCCAGACCGCTTCGATCTGCGCCTTCTCGGATTCCCACTCGGTGTCGGCGGCATGCTTCAACCGCAGGAGCTGGACGCTGGCGGCGTTCCGTTGAAGCTGCAGTTCGTCCGTGAGGTGGTCGAGCTCCACCTGGACCTGCGGCGCCGACCTCCGCGCATGGGCACGGCACTGGCCGATGAGGGCGGTCCATTCGGCCAACTGGGCTTCGAACCGTTCGAGTTCCATCCTTCGTGTCGATGCAGATGCGACGCCGATGGAAGGCGCCATTTCGTGAGCGCGCATGGGCGGTTCCTTTGATCGGGCTGCGGATCGTTCCAGCCGGGTTCCTCGATGTCCAGGTGTTGAAGACTTCAATTCACGTGCCAAGCTGAACCGCGCGACGCGTAGCGCCCTATGTCTTTTAAAAAGGAATCTTGGAAGCCCGCGGCCCCTCGCTGCGGCTTCGAGGTGCGGGCCCAACCGCCGCGTCATGAGGCGGAATCGTCAAATGTGACGGATGGCCCTCAGGGCCGGCGGATGCCTTCCTTCCGCATGCGCCCACGCAGGGTGCTCGGATTGATGCCGAGGATGTGGGCCGCGCCCTTGTCGCCTTCGATCCGCCAATTGGTGCGGTTCAGTACCTCGCTGATGTAGTCGCGTTCCAGATCGATCAGGGGTTTCGCCTCATCTGCCGCCCGGACCGGGACGGCCGTCTCGAAATGATCCAGCACCTGCAGCGTCGCGCCGGGCGAGATGATCGCGGCCCTTTCGATCACGCTTTCCAGTTCGCGGACATTCCCAGGCCAGGCGTGGGCCATGAGGCGGCCCATGGTCTCGTTCGTGACGTGGCGCAGGCTCTTGCCCAGCTTGCGGTTGAATTTCTCCAGGAAATACTCCACGAGCAGCGGGATGTCCTCCTTGCGATCGCGCAGCGGAGGCAGGGTGATGGGGAAGATATTCAGACGATAGAACAGGTCCTCCCGGAAGCGCCCCAGGCGGATCTCCTCGTAGAGGTCACGATTGGTGGCGGCGATGATGCGGACGTCCACCTTCACGGTTCTCGAACTGCCCAGCCGGCTGAACTCGCCCTCCTGGATGACCTGCAGCAGCTTGGACTGGAGTTCGAAGGGCAGGTCGCCGATCTCGTCCAGCAGGATGGTGCCCTTGTCGGCCATCTCGAAGCGGCCCAGCTGCTGGGCGCTGGCGCCCGTGAAGGCGCCCTTCTCACGGCCGAACAGTTCGCTTTCGATGAGGCTGGCGGGAAGCGCCGTGCAGTTGACCACGACGAGCGGCCGGTGCTTCCGCAGGCTGCGGTTGTGGATCGCGCGCGCCACCAGCCCCTTGCCGGTGCCCGTCTCCCCCAGCAGCAGCACCGTCGAATCCTGCGGGGCCACGGCTTCCACGCGGAAGAAGACGTTCTCCAGGCAGCGGCTCTGCCCGATCACCTCGCCGAAATGGTAGGTGTGGTTGGTCTCGTGGAAGGGATAGATGTCGGCGGACCGGATGCGGTCCTTCAGGGCCTGGAGTTCCACCTTGGCCCGGTGCAGGTCGTTCTCCGCCTGCCGCCGCAGGGCCTGCTCCTGCGAAAGCAGATGATCGGCGCCGGCCTGCTTCGTGAAAGCTGCGGCCTGATTCGAGCTCAGCTGTTCGCCCCAGGTGATGTCGGAGTGGATGCCGACGGCGCCGATGATCCGGCCCTTCGCCAGGATGGGCGCCGCCGTGATGCGCAGCGTGATCTCTTCGCCCGTTTCCGCGTGGATGGCCAGCACCACTTCGGTGACCGACTCGCCTTTGAGCGCGCGCGTGAGTGGGCGCTCGTCCTCGCGGAGCGGAAGCAGGTTCTTTGGCCAGCGGAGGAGGAAGCCCTCTCCCTTCCTTCCATACTTGTTGCGCAGCTCGTTGAGCGACGCCACGCCGAGCATGCGTACCGCGGCGCGGTTGCAGCGCGTGATGCCGTCCCGCGTGAGGATGAACACGGCGTTCGGCGTCGTGTTCAGGATCGCGTTCATCTCCGTACGCTTCAGGAGCAGCGTGGAGACGTGCGCCGCGAACGTCGTGCGCTTCTTGATCTTGATGGAATCGCGGCGGATGCCAATCTCGTCGCCGCTGATTAATTGATTTTCGTAAGATTCTGTCCGCATAGGCATTAACGCCTCAAGACATCCGTTGATTACACAACGGTCATCTTTAAGTGTAGCGGTTTCGCGCGCGCGGAAATCCATACAAATCACAAAATTTTTGGACGCATGTGCACGGTCCTTTCGACGATGGCCGCGCGTTCACCCGTCGTATTTGACGGTTCTGCGCCATGGCGCGGTGGAAAGGATGGCGCGGCCTTCCGCGCTCTCCACAAATCACTGTCCAAGTCCATTTTTTGAAGCGGATAGTGAATCCGTTTTGAGCCGCGTGTCCTGGCATGCAACTTGACCAATGGGTTTTGCGTCGGACTTCGTTCCCTTGAAGTCTGCAGGATTTTTGACGCCCATCTCTGATTGGAACCTTCTATGGCGAAGAAGAAAGCCATGCTGATCGACGTCTCGCTCTGTGTGGGCTGCAACGCCTGCCAGGCCGGCTGCAAGGCGCAGAACGGGCAACCGCCGAACGAAGAAAAATTCCTGTCGTTGACGGCCTACACCGCGCTCAGCAAGTACAACGATCTGTACGTGCGCCGCATGTGCCAGCACTGTGACGTGCCCACCTGCGTGTCCGTGTGCCCCGTGGGGGCGCTGACCAAATCGGAGCTGGGACCCGTCTCCTACGACGGCGAGAAATGCATCGGCTGCCGGTACTGTCTCCAGGCCTGCCCCTTCCATGTGCCCAAGTACGAATGGAGCAGCACCAAGCCTTCCATTCGCAAGTGCACCTTCTGCGCGGCCAGGCTCGCAAAGGGCCAGCCGACGGCCTGTTCCGAGGCCTGCCCCACAGGGGCGACGACCTTCGGCGACCGCGATCAGTTGTTGATCGAAGCAGCCCGCCGCATCGGCGCCGAGCCGGGCAAGTACGTGCCGAAGATCTACGGCGAACAGGATGTCGGCGGCACCTCGATGCTGTTCATCAGCCCCGTTCCCTTCGAGCAGCTCGGCTTCGATTCGCGGCTGGGGAAAACGCCCATGCCCCTTCTGACGATGAGCGCCCTGTCCAAGGTGCCGAACGTGCTCTCCGTCGGCGGCGTGCTGCTGGCGGGCATCTGGTGGATCACGGACCGGCGCACCGAGGTGCAGGCCTACGAGGCGTCCGAGGCCTCGAAGAAAAAAGGCGCCGCGATCCAGCCCAAGGATGACGCATGAGACTCCCGAGACTCCCCCACGTCACCGGATGGCGCCCCATCGCCACCATCCTCATCCTGGCCGGAGCCCTGGCGGCCACGGCGCGGTTCACGCTCGGCCTCGGCGCCACCACCAACCTCAGCGACGCCTTCCCATGGGGCCTCTGGATCGGCTTCGACTTCCTCGGCATCGGACTCGCGGCCTCGGGTTTCACCATCGTCGCCGCCGTCCACCTCTTCCACGCCCACGAGTACGAACCCATCGTGCGACCGGCCATCCTCACGGCCTTCATCGGATACCTCCTGGTGGTCCTCGTGCTCATCATCGACCTCGGACGGCCCGACCACTTCTGGCATCCGCTGGTCATGTGGAACCCCCATTCCGTCATGTGCGAGATCAGCTGGTGCCTGATGCTCTACACGACCGTGCTCTCGCTGGAGTTCGCGCCCATCGTTTTGGAGAAGTTCAACATCCACTCGCCGATCAAATGGATCCATGCGGTGTCGCTGCCCTTCATGATCTTCGGCGTGCTCCTCTCCACCCTGCACCAGTCCTCCTTCGGATCGCTCTACCTGATCGTTCCGAACCGGTTGCACCCGCTTTGGTACACGCCGCTGCTGCCGGGCCTCTTCTTCATCTCGTGCATCGCCTCGGGTCTCTCGATGGTCACCCTGGAATCCCTCCTCTTCTCCAGGAATGGTCGCCCCTTCCTGCCCACGCATCTGCAAGCGAAGCTCGCCAAGATCGTCGCGCTGGCCCTGGCCGTCTACCTCGTCGTGCGGATCCAGGACCTCCTGTCACGGGGCACCCTGCACGAAATGATCACGCTGAGCTATTACAGCGTGGCCTTCTATGCGGAGCTCTCGATCGGCTTCCTGATCCCCTTCGCCATGCTGCTCTTCGAAAAGGTGCGCACCTCCCAGACCGGCCTCTACGTCGCGAGCCTGCTCGTCGTGCTGGGATTCGCCTTCAACCGCATGAACACGGCCATCACGGGCCTGGAGCACTACCCGAGCCAGACCTATTTCCCGTCGCTGATCGAAGTCTTCATCATGCTCGGCATCACTGCCATCGGCTTCTGCGCCTTCTCCTACATCGCCCAGTACCTGCCCGTCTTCAAGACCGCAGAACCCGAGCCGGCCCACCCGCAGGAGGAGGCCCCGAGCCGCGTGGAGGAGCCGCTGTTCGTGGCCTCGCAATGGGACGATCCGCGACCGTCCTGAACCATCACGCTTTCCATGCCGTACCCCAAGGAGGTGGACATGTTCGATCTCGCCAACTGGCACAACTCAGAAACCCTCATGCTGAACATCACCAACAGCGTCCTGGGGATCGTCACGATCCTGCTGATCGCCTGGATCTGCGGTGAGGCCATCTACGAGCACGTGATCCTGCACAAGAAAACGAACACGGATCAGTAGAGGGGGCTGCCATGACCGTTCTGCTCGTCTTATTCCTCTTCCTTGCCTTCGTCGGCACCGATCATGTCGTGCGTCTGGCCGCCCGGCGCGCGGCAGCCCGGGCCGCCCGGCCCAAGGTACCCGCCCGAACCACGGTTCCCTCCTACCCGGCACTTACCAAGCGCGCCGCCCACTGAGCGGGAAGGTCAGACGTCCGCGCCCTCCGGCGCGGAGGCCGCCGCTTTGGGTCTCAACTGCACCAGCGCCACCGCCGCCAAGATGACGGCCATGCCCAGGATTTCGCGGGGGCCGAAGGCCTCGTGCAGGATGAGGCTGCCCAGCAGCACGGCGACGAGGGGATTCAGGTAGGCGTACGTGCCCATCTTGGCGGGGGGCCAGGCCTTCGCCAGGTAGATGTAGGCGCTGAAGGCCAGGACCGATCCGAACAGCGCCAGGTAGAGGACGGCGAGCAGGGCCCGATGCGTGAGCGGGGCCCGCAGCAGGCCGCCCGTGAGCGGCGCCACCAGGAGGCCGATGAGGGCCGCCGTCGCCATCTGCAGACCCACGTTGGTGAGCAGGCCGCCGCCATGGATGTGGCGCTTGCCGTGCAGGGTGCCCCAGGACCAGATGAGCGGCGCGGCCACCATGGCGATGAGGCCGCCCGTGTGGATGCGCACGCCACCGCTGGGCCACACGAGCACGGCCACGCCCGCGAGGCCCAACGCGAGGCCCGCCCAGCCCTTGGGGCCGAGGGGTTCCTTGGTCGCCGAGAACACCGCCAGCCACAGGGGCACCAGGGCCCCCATCACGGCCACCAGCCCCGAGGAGACGTACAGCTCGGCCCAGGACACGAGCGGGTTCGAGCCGCCCAGCAACAGGGCACCGACCACCGCGATGTGGATCCACTCCCGCTTCGGCGGCCAGGGCTCGCGGCGCAGCCGGCCCAGGCCCAGGGCCAGCACGGCGGCCACCGTGAACCGCGCCGCGACCATGCCGTAGGGCGTGAAGGATTCCACGCCCATGGCGATGGCCATGTAGGTCGATCCCCACACGATGGCCACCGTGAGGTAGGCGATCCAGGCGAGCATCAGCGCAGGCCTTCTCGCGGCCCCATGAGGTGGGCGCGCTCCACGCGGCAGACGCGCACCTGGAAGGTCTCGTACCACTGCTCGCGCCCCAGTCGCTGGGCGGCGGCGTGCTCCGCCTGGGCCTTCCAGGCCGCGATGGAAGCCTCGTCCTTCCAGTAGGAGACGGTGATGCCGAAGCCTTCGGCATCCCGGGCGCTTTCCACGCCCAGGAAGCCCGGCTGGCGACGGGCCAGCTCCTCCATCCGATCCGCCATCGCCGCATAGCCGCGATCGCCATCGGTGCGCTGGCTGCTGAAGATGACGGCGTAGTAGGGCGGCTCCGGCGTCGGAGCGATCACTTCTTGACCTTCTTCACGCCGCTGTCGACCGGGAAGGGGCTCGGGCCGGCCTTCTCCCAGTGCGTTTCCAGCACCATGGTGGTGCGCGTGGTGACCATGGGGCCCAGCACGCGGATGCGACGCAGACGCTCGGCGATGCCCGCGGGCGTGTCGGCCACCACCTTCAACAGGAGGGCGTCCTCCCCGGCGATGGTGTGGGCCTCGAGGATGTCGGGTTCCTCTTCCAGGGCCTTGATGAAGCGCTGCTCGATGCCCTCGTTGTTGTCCTTGTAGCGCACCGCCACGAAGGCCACCGTGGGCTTGTTCACCGAGGCCGGCGTCACCCGGGCCGCATAGCCGCCCAGCACGCCGTCGGCCTCCAGACGCTTCACGCGGTCGATGATCGTGGGGCGGCTCACGCCCAGGCGTTCTGCCAGCTCCGCGTGGCTCATGCGCCCCTCCTGCTGGAGCAGCGCCACCAGGCGGCGGTTCAGATCGTCTTCCATCAGAAGCTTCGCCATAGCGGCTCCAGGCAAGGGTGGATCCCACCTCAGGTGAACATTATGACAGCGAGTCGGCTGCGATGGATGACAACCCGTCAATGGCCGTGCGGCGTTAAACTTGGGGCTGAGGTGGCCATGGACTTCGCCCGACCCTATACCGATCAGAGTTTCTTCCTCATCGCCGGGCCCTGCGTCATCGAGAGCCGGGAGCACGCCCTCATGATGGCCTCGGCCCTGCGGGACCTGGCCGAGGCGCGGGGCATCCCCTTCATCTACAAATCCAGCTTCGACAAGGCCAATCGCACCAGCGGCGGCAGCCATCGCGGGCCCGGCATGGAGGGCGGCCTGGACATCCTCGCCGAGGTGCGCAGCCGCTTCGGCGTGCCCGTGCTGACGGACGTCCACGAGAGCGACCAGTGCGTCCCGGCGGCCCAGGCCGTGGACGTGCTGCAGATCCCCGCCTTCCTCTGCCGCCAGACGGATCTGCTCATCGCCGCCGCCGGCACGGGCCGCACCGTGAACCTGAAGAAGGGCCAGTTCCTCGCGCCCTGGGACCTCAAGCACGGCGTGGAGAAGCTGAAATCCGTCTCCGGCCACGGCCCCGTGTGGGTGACCGAGCGCGGATCCAGCTTCGGCTACGGCAACCTGGTGGTGGATTTCCAGAGCTTCCCCCACCTGCGCAAGACCGGCTGCCCCGTCGTCTTCGACGCCACCCATAGCGTGCAGAAGCCCGGCGCCCTGGGCAACGCCACCGGCGGCGCCCGGGAGATGATCCCCACCCTGGCGCGGGCCGCGGCCACCTGCGTCGACGGCTTCTTCTTCGAAGTCCACGACTGCCCCGAGAAGGCCCACAGCGACGGCCCCAACGCCATGCGCCTGGAACAGTTCGGCGACCTGCTCGACCAGCTGCTCGTCCTGTGGCGCGCCGGCCGCGCCGCGGCCCTGCAGGACCCCGCCGGGAAATAGGGGGAACCGTGCCCGAAGTGTTGAAGGCCGGCCGCGGCCTGGAGCTGCGCCCGCTAAGCCCGGGCGACGCGAAGGCCCTCTATGCGTTGGTAGACGCGAACCGGGAGCGCCTGCGCCGCTGGCTGCCCTGGCCCGACGGCAATCGCAGCGCCGCCGATTCCCGCGCCTACATCCTGCGCATGCGGGCCCTCCGGGAGGCGGGGCTGGGCCAATCCTTCGGGCTCTGGTGGAAGGACCGGCTCGTGGGCGTGGCGGGCTTCAACTGGATCGACGGGGTCAACCTCAACGCCGCCATCGGCTACTGGCTGGCCCAGGAGGCCGAGGGCCAGGGCCTGATGAGCGCCGCCGTCGCGGCCCTGCTCAAACACGGTTTCCGCACCCTCGGCCTCCACCGCATCGAGATCCGCGCCGCCGTCCGCAACCGCCGCAGCCGAGCCATCCCCAAGCGCCTGGGCTTTCGCCACGAGGGCACCCTCCGTCAGGCCGAGCGTCTGGGGAGCCGCTACGTGGACCATGCGGTCTATGGCCTGCTGGCTTCGGAGTGGCGGGCCCGCTAAACCGCTCAAGGGCCCGGCCGGTAGCCCCTCCATGCGCCGCCTCCTGCCCCTCCTGTTGCTGCCGGTCCTGCCCCTGTCGGCCCAGTCGGCCTTCGTGTCGGTGATCCGCCAGCCCCACGCCACGGCGGCGGAATTCACCACGCCGGTCACCGAGATCGAGTTGAAGGATCCGGGCAGCCTCTCCCGCGTCCACCTCGGCGTCGGCCTGGGCCTGCGCCACTGGGACGACGGCACCGATGCTTTCCGTTTCATCGTGGATGCCAATGCCACGGCCGAGGACGTCTTCCTGGGCTTCGGCGCCGTCGCCGAGGCGCGCTCCGGCGACGGCGGCTACATCGGCCCCCGCCTGCGCGTGGGCTGGGCCTTCCACCCCAACTGGGCCCTCAGCCTCGAAGGCGAGCACCTGGAAAAGCCCTTCGCCGACGGCACGAGCCCCAAGCGCCACAGCGCCCTGGGCCTCGTGCTCACCGTGCGGTTCTAAAAGATCGTTAACCGCGAATGACGCGAATCGCCCTCCGGGCGCGCGAATGAAAACAAGAAGCCATCTTTTCATTCGCGCCCATTCGCGCCATTCGCGGTTTCATTTTTTAGCGGATTGCCTCAGCCCAACCCCGCCGCGTAGGTGAGGTTCAGCAGGGCCATGGCGCGGGTGACCTTGCCCACGCTGTTCTTGGTGGTGTCGGTGTAGGGGATGCCGCGGCGCTCGAGGGCCTCGTAGTCGAAGTTGCCATCGCCGCTGAGGTCGAAGCAGAGGGCGCCGTTCTTGATCCAGTTCGTGTTGATCTGGTAGCCCGGCGCGGGCACGGCGCTGACGATGACGTCGGCCATGCGCAGGAAGCCCTCGAGGTGATCCTTGTTGGTGGCCGCGTGGCAGAGGATGGGCGTGGCCTTGAGGTTGGCCACCATGGCCGTGAGCGGGCGGCCGATGCGCAGGCTGTCGTTGATGACGACGACGGTCTTGCCCGCCAGCCAGCCCTCGCCGAAGCCGCGCTTGAGCGTCTTCACGATGGCCCGCGCGGTGCAGGGCGTCATGCAGCGGTGCTGGGTGCCGTCGTCCATGCGCTTCCGGTACTTGTTCAGGAAGCCGATGTTGATGGCGTGCAGGCCCTCGATGTCCTTGCCCGGGTCCACCAGGTCCATGACCTCGTCGTCCTTGATTTCGGCGTAGCGCAGGGGATAGAAGATGAAGACGCCGTGGGTCTTCTCGTCCTGGTTCAGGCGCGCCACCAGCTTCACCATCTGCATGCCGTTTTCCACGCGCAGGTCCGCGGCGTTGATGCCCACGTCTTCGCAGTCCTTCATGAGCCAGCGCTGGTAGGTGACGCTGCCGGGATCCTCGCTGCCGAGGATGACGCCCAGGCCCGGGGCGAAGCCCAGCTTCTTGATGTTGGAACGGACCAGGTCCAGGTAGTGACGGGCGGTTTCCTGGCAATCGAGCTTCCCAGTCAACGTGGTGGGCATATTGCACCTCGATCCCTAGTCTATCGAATCCTGCGCTGCTCATCGGCAGACGCCGCCTTTATGCTGATTCCATGAGCCCCGACAAGCCCAAGTCCGCGCCGAAGCCGACACCCAAATCCCGAGAGCTCCAGGCCCGGCTCCGGGCCGCCTACCCCGATGCCCGCTGCGCCCTCGACCACATGGATCCCTTCCAGCTGGTGGTGGCCACCATCCTCAGCGCCCAGTGCACGGACGCCCGCGTGAACCTCACGACGCCCGCGCTCTTCGCGCGCTTTCCCGATGCGAAGAGCCTCGCCGCGGGCCGTCTGGATGAGATCGAGGCCCTCATCAAGTCCACGGGCTTCTTCCGCAACAAGGCCAAGAACCTGCTCGGCCTCGGCCAGGCCCTGATGGCGCGCCACGGCGGCCAGGTGCCTTCGGATCCCGACGAATTGGGCGCGCTGCCGGGCGTCGGCCAGAAGACCGCCAACGTCGTGCTGGCCAACGCCTTCGGCGTGCCGGCCCTGGCGGTGGACACCCACATCTTCCGCGTGGCGCGCCGGCTCGGCCTTTCGAAGGCCACGACGCCCGAGAAGGTGGAAGCCGACCTCTGCCGCGCCTTCCCCCGCGAGGACTGGATCGAGCTGCACCACCAGCTCATCTTCCATGGCCGCCGCGTCTGCGACGCGCGCCGCCCGGACTGCGCCGCCTGTCCGCTGCTGGACCTCTGCCCCACGGGCCTCGGCAAGATCAAGGATCCGCACCTGGGCGTCAAGCTCCTGGTCCCCGACCGCCCAGAGGCGCTCGTGTTGACGGGCGCCTCGAGCCTTCGCCCTCAGGCTTTGCCTGCGGGCGAAGAGGGGGCCCGGGGGGACTTCGCGAGTGAAGCGAGCAGGCGGTCCCCCCGGAACATGTCAACCCCGCAGCGCATCGTCAGCCTCGTGCCTTCGGTGACAGAGCTGCTCGTCCAGTGGGGCCTCGGCGCCCGGCTGGTGGGCCGCACCCGTTACTGCATCGAACCCCGCTGGATCCGCAACAGTGTGCCCACCGTGGGCGGCACCAAGGATCCCGACCTGGCGCGCATCCGCGACCTGGCGCCGGATCTCGTGATCCTCGAACGCGACGAGAACCCCAAGGCCGTGGCCGAAGCCCTCACGGCCCTGGGCCTCCCCTGGATGGCGCTGGAGATCCGCACGGTGAAAGAGGCCGTCGCGGGCCTGCGCGAGCTGGGCGAACGGTTGGGCGTGGCGGACCAGGCCGAGGGCCGTGCCAAGGCCCTGGAGGCCATGCTGAAGGGCCGCAAGCGCAAGGGCCCGCGCACCCTCACGCTGATCTGGAAGGAGCCCTGGATGAGCGCCGGGCCCGATACCTACGTGGGCGACCTGATCCGGCACGGCGGGCTCACACCCATCGGCCCCGACCGCTATCCCACGCTGACGGATGAGGATCTCGCCGCGTTGAACCCGCAGATCATCCTGCTGCCCACGGAGCCCTACCGCTTCAACCGCCGCCACCAGACCGAGCTGCAGAAGCGCTTCCCCGACGCCAGGGTCGAGCTGGTGGATGGGCAGGCCCTGACCTGGTACCTCAGCCGCACCGAAGCGGGGCTGGAGCTGGTGAAGGACCTTTCCTGACCTGTCTCCTTCTGGAAGGGAAACATCGCCATCTGAGGTATCCTGTCCGCCGAGGTCTATCCGCCTCCTGGAGGATCCATGGCTTTGCCCCTGATGCTATTGATGCTGCCCGCGCTGCAGGCGCCCGCCAATCCCGCCCCGGCCAACGATGTCCAGGCCATCCTCGACGCGGCCCGCGCCAAGGCCAAGGCCGTGCAGGAGGCCCGCGCGGCCCACGTCAAGGCCGGCAAGAACCGCAAGGATTTCCGCGGCGACTGCGCCAAGGAGCTGGCGGATCTGAACGCTCGCCTCGCGCTCGAGAAGCGCCCCGAGGTCCGCCAGGCCCTGCTGGTGAGCAAGCTCTACCACCTGCAGCTCGCCAGGATCGAAGCCGACAAGGCCTTCCTCGAGCTCATCAAGAAAGAGGTGCCCGCCACCGCCACGGTCTGGAGCCTGGAGCCTTCGCTGATCCAGGCCCTCAGCGACGAATCCGCCCCGGGCTGGGGGCCCTACATGATCGAGGCCCGCGCCAAGCATCCCGACCCGGCCATCCGCCGCGACCTGCTCTTCGAGTACTTCTGGGACCGCGTCGACGCCAAGGATGAGGCCGCCTGGAAGCCTGCTTACGACACGCTGCAAGCCGAGTTCAAGGACACCAAGCAGGCCAAGATGGCCAAGGACATCCTCGAGAGCGAGCAGAAGACCGGCGTCGGCAAAGCCGCGCCCGCCTTCAGCGTGACCGCCCTCGGCGACCCCAAGACCACGTACACCCTGGACACCTTCAAGGGCCACTACCTGCTCCTCGATTTCTGGGCCACCTGGTGCGGCCCCTGCCGCGCGGAAATGCCCAGCCTGCACGCCGCCTGGGCCAAGTTCCACGGCAAGACCTTCGACATCCTCTCCCTGTCCTTCGACACCAAGGCGGAGCACATCGCGCCCTTCCGCGCCCAGGCCGCCACGCCCATGCCCTGGAAGCACGCCTACATCGAGGGCGGCTTCACCAACCCCCTCAGCGAAGCCTACGGCGTGAAGGGCATTCCCAAGCCCCTGCTCATCGGCCCCGACGGCAAGATCGTCGCCAGCGGCGCTCAGCTGCGCGGCGAGAACCTGGAGAAGACGCTGGCGAAGTTCCTCGGGAAGTAGTCCGAAACGGACTGAATTCGCGCTGCGAATTCAGATGAGGAAGGGGCCCGCAGTCGCGGGCCCCTTCTGCTTATTTGCCTTCCAGTTATTTGCCTTCCAGCCAGGCCTTCATCGACTCGGGCTTCTGGAAGCCCAGGATGCGGCGCAGTTCCTTGCCTTCGGCGTCCAGCAGGATCACGGTGGGGTAGCTGCGGATCTGCAGCTTCGCGGCGAGATCCTTCCGCTTGGCGTCCGTATCGATGCGGATGGCCACGGCGTTCTGGCCGATCCAACCCTTCACGCCCGCCTCGGGCCAGGTCTTCTCGTCCAGCTCCTTGCACTGCGCGCACCACTCCGCGTAGATGTCCACCAGCACGACCTTGTGCTCGGCCTTGGCCTTGGTGAGGGCGCCCTCGAGATCCTGCTCCATCCAGCCGCCGTGCTCCTCCTTGGCGGCAGCGGCCGCGCCGCCCCTGGGCAAGATCTGGATACCGAACGCCACCTCGTTTGCTCGGATCCAATGAAGGATGCTCAACACCAAGAGAAGAACTGCAAATCCCTTCCGGATCTGCGCCAGAAAATCCTCTGCCTTCTCGAACACTCCGAAAACAGCAGCGCCCACCAACTGGACGACACCCATCATTCCGAGCAAGGCCCATTCGGGAACGATAAGACGAATACTCCACACAGCAAAGCTCAGGATCACCAGACCCATGATTCGCTTGAAGCGCGTGAGCCACTCACCACTCTTGGGGAGTGCCGCGCTGAAAGTCCCGACCAAGAGGAACAACACACCCATGCCGAGTGCGAACACAAACAACTGAATCGCACCAAAGAGCACATCTCCTTGCTGGGCGATCCCCACCAGAACCGCGCCAATGACGGGGCCCACGCAGGGGGCCGAGAGGGGACCAAGCACGAGGCCCATGAGGAAGGCGCCACCGAGCCCTTTTCGAGATCCATCGCCCTGCAGTTTCATCGCGAGGCTGGGCGGCAGCGCAATTTCAAAAGCCCCAAAGAGTGAAAGCGAGAACGCAACGAACAATAGAGCCATCGGAATCAAGAAGGCTGGTTTTTGGGCGGCGGCACCAAATACGGCACCGCTCTTCGCTGCAATCACCCCCAGACTTGTGTAGGTGACGGCCATACCAAGCACCAACATTGTCGAAAGGACAAAACCCTTGGCCTTACCGCCTCCCTTGGCGCCAATGATGGCCATGGTGATGGGAATCATTGGGAACACGCAGGGCGTGAGCGAAGCGCCCATGCCCGCCAGGAAGACGAGGAGGAGGGAGAGCATCAACCCAGCGCGCGGCGCGGGCGCAGACGTGACCGTCTGCGCCACAGGAGAAGAGGGAGCGGCCGAAGACGCCGCCTCCACCTTGGGCACATCCCTCTCTTTTTCAACCGGAGAAACCGCAGGTTTCTCCGCCGGGGCGGCCCCAGAGGGGACTCCAGGGATATCGGAGGCCTTCACGTCCAGGGGTCGCGTCGTGGGCGGGTAGCAGACGCCGCCTTCGCCCTCGGTGCAGGGCTGGTAGGTCACCTGCAGGGTCACGGTGCCCGACAGGCCCTCGCCGCTGACGGGCACCTTTACCTGGCCGTGCCAGATGCCGTCGCCCAGCTCGTCCTGATCCGTGGTGGGCGGCAGCTTGCCCATCTTCAGGGTGCCGGGTCCCGCCTTCTTGGAGACGTCCATGAAGGCGGCCTTCAGGTGGGCGCCGGCGGGCACGCCGACGACCACGGCGCCCTTTTCGAAGCGGAGGGACACATCCTTCGCGGGATCGAAGCCTGGATCCGCCCGCTGGGCCCAGGCCGTGACCGCGAGGCCCAGGCTGAGGAAGAACGGGATGATGGCTCGCATGGGGCCTCCGGACCGGAATCCTCCAGTCTAACGCTCTCTCGTAAGGCGATGCATGCGTCCTCCCATGCGTCATCCAGGCGGAGCCGTTAGCCTGGATCGATGGTCCATGACTTCCCCTTCCCCTGGTTCGAACCGCTCCTGGCGCGGCTGCGCGCCCATCTGGCCGACGAGCCCTTCACCCGCGACGCGGCCCACGACCTGGGTCACATCCTGCGCACGGCCCGACTGGCCCAGCGGCTGGCCCGGGCCGAAGGCGCGGACGTGGAGGTCTGCGTGGCCGCGGCCCTGCTCCATGACCTGGTCTACCGCCCCAAGAACCACCCCGAATCGCCCCAGACGGCCCAGATGGCCGCCGAGCTCGTGCCCCTCTGGTGCCGCGAGACGCCGGGCTTGGAAAACCGCGCCGAGGCCGTGGCCTCGGCGGTGGAAAGCCACAGCTGGAGCGGGGGCGGCACGCCAGCCACCCTCGAAGCCGCCGTCGTGCAGGATGCGGACCGCCTGGAGGCCCTCGGCGCCATCGGCGTGGCGCGGGTCTTCGCCACCGGCGCCAGTTTCGGTGCGGGCCTCTGGCATCCGGAGGATCCCTGGGGAGAACGGCGCGAGCTCGATGACAAGACTTGGAGCCTCGATCACTTCGAACGCAAGCTGCTCAAGCTCGCCGCGGGCATGAAGACGACCGCCGGGCAGGGGAAGGCCGCCGACCGTCAGCGTGCCATGCTTGCCTACCTCTCGGCGCTTCGTGCCGAGCTCGACGCCGGGAACTGACGGCTATACTCAGCCATGCCCTTCACCCTGTCCCTTCGCCGCGCCTTCGTCGCCGATCACTTCCATGACCTGCCGGGCTTCCAGGAAGACCGCCACGGACACAACTGGGAGATCGAAGCCGCCGTGGAACTCGCGCGCGAAGCCGAGGAGGCGGCCTTCGCCGAGGCCCTGGATGCCTGGGTGGCCGGCGTCGACTACCGCCTGCTGAACGAGTTGCCCGAACTCGACGGGCGCAATCCCACCGCCGAAGCGCTCGCCGAATGGGCCATCCGCCATTTCCAGAACGCGGCGCTGCGGCCGGTCTGGGTGAAGATCCGCGAGAAGTCGAACTACTGGGCCCTCTGCAGCACCGGGGCCGCTCGATGAGAGCCCGCCACGCCGCGGCCCTGCTGCTGGCGTTGGCGGCCTGTGGACGCAACACCCCTCCCGAAGCGGCCTCGCGGCAGGCTTCCCCCGCGATCCCCGTGACCCGCGCCTGGAGCTGGCATCCCCTCGGCGGTCTGGCGGTCATCGAGGGCGAGGTGGGCGAAGCCACGGACCTTCTGTTGGAGGGCCGCTCCATCAAGGAGCGCCGCTTCGCCGAGGCGGGCCCCGTGCGCTGGGAATTCTTCCGCCCCCCCGAAGGCGAGGAGGCCGTGCTGCGCACCCTCGATGGCCGGGAACTGGCGCGGTTCACCTTCTCGCCCCAGCCCCCCTCGCGCTTCGCGCGCCGGCCCCAACCCGCGCCGGAACCTGAGCCGCATCCCTCACCGGCGCCCAGAGTCGCCCCCTCCGCACCCCAACCCCCCTCGCCGAGCGTGCGCTCCGAGGCCCGGCTGCACAGCCAGGCGATGCCTTCCATCCCCGAACGCAAAGCCCAGGCCCTGCCCACGCCAAGCCCTGCGCCCACGACGGAAGCGCCCGCGCCGAAAGCCCGTCTCGAAGCCTGGCTGCGCAAGCTCCTCTCCCTTTCCGGCTCCGAGGCTCCGGCGCCGAAAACCCGCGCCGAAGCGCGGCTTCGCAGCGCCCCGCCCACGGCGATTCCGGATCGCCAGCCCCTGCGGATGCCCAGCGTCTCCACGGCCCCCGAGATCACCGGACGGGCTGCGAATTCCACCCTGCCGGAATTGGCGCCACCCCCGGCCAAGGCCGCACCGGCCCCCTCGCCGTCTCTTCCCTTGGGCGCATCATCCCTTCCCGCAAGCGCATCCCCCCAGTGGCCGGGCATGGGCGAGGCGCTGAACCTGACGCGGGGCCCCGGCGGGCAGAAGCGCATCCTGCTGAGCTTCGATGGCGGCTCCAGCGCCGAGGTGGCCGCCGAGGTGCTCGACCTGCTGAAGGCGCGGGGCGTGCACACCACGCTCTTCCTCACGGGCGCCTTCATCGAACGCTATCCCGCCCTCGTCAGGCGCATGGCCGCCGAAGGGCACGAGCTGGGCAACCACACCATGCACCACCCCCACTTCGCGCCGGGCATGAAGCGCGATCCCCAGTGGACCCGAGAGCGCATCCAGCGCGAACTGCTGGATGCGGACGCGGCCCTGGTGCGCCTCCTGGGCCGGCCCATGGACCCCTTCTGGCGCGCGCCCTACGGCGAGCACACGCCCGAGATCCGCCGCTGGGCCGAGGAACTGGGCTACCGCCACGTGGGCTGGAGCGAGGGCGCCGACACCCTGGACTGGGCGACCCCCAAGGACCGCCGGCTCTACCGCACGGGCGATGCCATCGTGCAGCGGCTCCAGCAGCGGCTCGGCCGCGACGGCGACGGCCTCATCGTGCTCATGCACCTGGGCTCGGCGCGGGTCATGGGCGACCGCCCCACCGACGGCCTGGGCGCCTTCATGGACCGCGCACAGAAGGAGGGCTGGACCTTCGTCTCCGCCGGCACCATCCTGCGCGACCTCGGCAAACCCATCTGGGATCCCCACCAGCGCCTCGCCTGGCTGAACGGATCCGCCCCCGCTCGGTCCCGCTGAGATAGACACGAACGAGGGGGACCGCCGGACACTTCGCGTCCTCTGCGTCCCCCTCGTGCACCCCACGTGGTGCCCAGACCAAGTCCGGCCACCACGTCCGGTCCTGCATCCATCTGGTCCCGCATCCGCTGGGCTACACTGGAACGAGACCACCAGGGAGGCGCGTTGCAGGGGATTGGCCGTTGGATGCTGAGGGCAGGCTTGGGTTTCACGGCTCTCGTGCTGCTGCTCTCCCTCGGCAGCTACTATCCTCCGGACCCGCATCCCTTCAACCAGGGGCTGGTGGCCGCCGTGCAGAACCTCTGCGGCACCGTGGGCGCGACCCTGGCGGGCCTGCTGCACCTCCTCGTCGGCCTCGGCGCCTGGATCGTGCCGCCCTATCTGCTTTGGGAGGCCTGGCCGCGGACGGGCCGCCACTGGCCGGGCCGCCTGGCTTGGCTTGGATTGGCACTGTCGTTCTGGACGGCCCTCGGGGCCTTCGGCAACCGGGTCTGGGTGGGACCCTCTGAAATCGGCACGCTCCAGCTCCGCTGGGGCGGCTGGCTGGGAAGCGCGCTTTGGCCCGTGGCGCGGCGCTTCCTCGGCCGCGTGGGACTGCCCCTCCTGCTCAGCCTCGTCGTGCTCGTCTGCGCCCTCGTGCTGGCGCCCACCCTGACCCGCGCCCTGGTCAGCGGCACCGGCCGCCTGCTCGCGCGCTGGCTCGGCGAGAAGGCCTGGCCCTGGATGAAGCCCATGCCCGCCAAGGGCTTCCAGGGTTTCATCGGCATGGTGAAGCGCCCCTTCTTGCGGGGCCGCAATCCCCAGCAGGCCGATATCGACGCCGGAGACGCGGTCGCCCTGCAGGCCCTCGCCCTGCGCCAGCAGGCCCTGGAGGACCAGCGGGAAGCCCTGCTCAAGGCCGAACTGGAAACCGCCGAGGCCAAGCGGAAGCAGCCCCTCATCCGCACCGAGGACCTGCTCCCGGCCATCCATTCCATGAACCTGGATGCCGCTTCCACGATCCTCGAAGCCCAGGTGTTGCCCGCGACGCCGGCCACCTCACTGCCCGTGGCTCTTCCAGCCGCCCTCCCAGCGACGGGCCCCGTGCTGACGGGCACTGAGGCCACCGCCCCCTTCAGGACCCGCCTGCTGGCGGAGGCGCCGCCCCCGCCCACGCCCAAGCCCACCGTCGCCCGCGCCCGGGTGGCCAAGGACCGCTACGGGCGCGAGATCGTCCAGCCGCCCCTTCCGCTCACCGAGCCGACACCCGCCAAGCCCCTGCCCCCGCTGCCTCCGCCGCCTGCGGAGCCCGTTCATCCCTCCGTGACCGAACGGGAGACCCTGCCGCCCCGCCGTCTCTTCGATCCTCCGGGCCAGCACGCCAAGGTGGACGTGGCCACGCTGGAGCACATCAAGGAACTGATTGGACAGAAACTGTCCGAATTCAAGATCAAGGGTGCCGTCACCGGAATGCAGCCGGGCCCCGTCGTCACGGTCTTCGAATTCCAGCCGGACGCGGGCATCCCGCTCTCGCGCATCCTCGGCATGGAAGAAGATCTGGCCCTGGCTCTGCAGGCCGAGGCCGTGCGCATGGACCGCATCCCCGGCAAGAACCTGGTGGGCATCGAAGTGCCCAACCCCAAGCGCGAAATCATCACCTTCCGCGAGGTCATCGACAGCCCGTCCTTCCGCGACGCGGGCGGCCTGCTGCACCTGGCCCTGGGCAAGGACATCGCGGGCCGGCCCGTGGTGGCCGACCTCAACAAGATGCCCCACCTGCTCATCGGCGGCAGCACGGGTAGCGGCAAGAGCGTGGGCGTCAACGCCATGATCTGTTCCTGCCTCGTGCGCGCCATGCCCGACGAGGTGAAGCTCATCCTCGTGGATCCCAAGATGGTGGAGCTCGGCGTCTACGAGGACATCCCACATCTCTGGGCGCCCGTCGTGACGGACATGAAGGAAGCCGGCCGGGTGCTCAAGTGGGTGGTGGCTCAGATGGAGGACCGCTACCGCCGCCTCGCCCTGCTCAGCGTCCGCGACCTCAAGAGCTTCAACCACAAGATCGCCGAGGCTGGCGGATCCATGGACCTCACGGACCGCACGCCCAACCCGCGCTGGCCCGACCGGCCCACGATGCTCGAACCCCTGCCCTACGTGCTGGTGGTCATCGACGAGCTGGCGGACCTCATGATGGTCGCCCGCAGCGAGGTGGAAGACAGCATCGCGCGCATCGCCCAGAAGGCCCGCGCCGTGGGCATCCACCTCATCCTCGCCACCCAGCGGCCCAGCGTGGACGTCGTCACGGGCGTCATCAAGGCCAACCTGCCCAGCCGCCTCAGCTACCGCGTGCGCACCAAGATCGACAGCCGCACCATCCTCGACTGCGGTGGCGGCGAGCAGCTGCTGGGCGCAGGCGACGCCCTCTTCCTGCCCAACGGCGCCAGTCACCCCAAGCGCATCCACGCCCCCTTCCTCAGCGAGGAGGAAACCCTGCGCCTCGTCACCTGGCTGCGGGAGCGCGGCCGGCCCGACTACAACCAGGCCCTCATCAGCGCCATGGAGACCGAAGAAGAAACGGCCCTCTTCGACGAGGCGGACATGGCGGGCGGCGACGATGTCTACGCCCGCGCCCTCGCCGTCGTGAAGCGCGAGCGCAAGGCCAGCACCAGCCTCCTCCAGCGCAAGCTGAACCTCGGCTACGGCCGCGCCGCCCGCCTCATCGACCGGATGGAGGAGGAGGGCATCGTCGGTCCCGACCGGGGTGCGGGCAAACCCCGGGAAGTCTTCGCCCAGGAGGAATAAACAGCCAGCCGGATGTCGGGGTCAACCGCCCTGCATGTGGCCTGAAGTCGCCATCCGAGTGGCTGTAGACCTCGGTCACACCTTTCTCGGCTTATAGGTAAACAACTATAGACTCCTACCGTCATCCGACCCCAGGAGCCTCCATGCGACATGTCGTCCGAACCACCCTGCTGCTGGCCGCTAGCGCCGCAGCCCTCTCCGCCGTCGAACCGCAGGCCCCGAAGCCCGCTGCCGCAAAGATCTGCACCACCTGCCACACCACCGCCCCCGACAACCTCCGGGGGCACTTCGACAACCTGGCCCTCAAGAACAGCTCCTTCCAGCTGAAGATCGACGAGCGCACTGAGGTGCTCCGCTTCGACAAGGCCACGGTAAAGGTCGTCACGCCCGAGCCCGCCGCCGACGTGGAGGCGGCCTTCAAGAGCATCGCCAAGGGCCATGAAGTGCGAGTTCAGTTCATCGAAAAGGACGGCGTGAAGACCGCGGTGACCGTGGCCGTGAAGCCGCCCGTGAAGCTGGCCGCGAACGAGACCATCACCCTCGACGAAATCCAGAAGCTCGTGGCCATGGGCCCCGAGAAGGGCGGCTACTTCCTCTTCGACTCCCGCCCCGCCCCGCGCTTCCTTGAGGGCGCCATCCCCACGGCCGTGAACCTGCCCTTCCCCGCCTTCGACAAGAACCTGGACAAGCTGCCCGCCGACAAGGGCGCGCTCGTGATCTTCTACTGCAGCGGGAAGACCTGCAACATGAGCCCGGGCTCCCTGGCCAAGGCCAAGAAGCTGGGCTACACGAACGCCAAGGTATTCGTCGAGGGCATGCCCGCCTGGACGAAGAAGCAGCCTGGCGTGCTGAGCCCCGCCGCCCTCAAGGCCGCCTACCTCGACACGAACACACCGCTGGTGATCCTCGACGCCCGGCCCGCTGCCCAGGCGGAGAAGGGCTTCCTGAAGGGGGGCGTGGCCGCCGAGCCAGCCAAGGTCGCCGACCTGCTCAAGACCTTCCCTGCCGCCAAGCTGAAGCCTCCCGTGGTGGTGGTGGATGAGACCGGCGGCGAGGCCGCCAAGACCGTGGCCGCGGACCTGGTGAAGGCCGGCTATGTGGGCGTGAACATCCTCACCGGTGGCTTCAAGGCCTGGCAGGCCGCCGCCCTGCCTGTGGAGACCGGAACCCTTGCCGCCAAGGCCGTCTTCGTGCCGAAGCCGCGACCCGGTTCCGTCTCCGTGGCGGAGTTCACGAAGATCGCTGAGGCCGCTCTCGCCGAACGCGGGGCGATCATCCTCGATGTGCGCAATCCCGACGAGACGAAGAACGGAGTCATCAAGGGCGCTCTCACGATCCCCGAGCCCCAGCTGCTGGCCCGCCTGTCCGAGATCCCCAAGGGCAAACCGGTCCTCTGCCACTGCTCCACCGGGATCCGCGCCGAGCTGGCCTACCACCTGCTGAAGGAGAAGGGCTACGACGTCCGCTTCCTCCCCGCCGAGATCACCATCATCGACAGCGGTGAATTCACCCTCGACTGATCCTCTGCATCCAGGAGAAGGGGCCGGCTGCAGGGCCGGCCCCTTCTTCATTCACCGGGAACAACCTTCTTCGCGCGCCAGCGGCTCCGCTGGGCCGGGTCGGCCATGCCCGTGGCGTGACAGCTGCGGCAACTGACGAGATGGATGTCGTCTCCCCGCCAGTAGGCCCGTGATTCGCCGCCGAACTCCCTGCGCCGCTCCATGGGAATGCGCGCCCAGTAGAAACTGAGGGCGGGTCCGCTCGGCTTTATCTCCAACGCGAAGAGGGGGCCCGCATCGGGGCCGGGGCGCCCCCAGCGATCCTCCACCGAGCTGAGCACCACCATCGCCCCCTGGGGCAGGGGCTGGCCCGCCCGGTAGGCCGCGGCGGCCTCGGGGCTGGCCCAGGCGCGGATCCAGCGGCCGCCGTGGGCAGGGGATTTCACCGGATCGGGCTGGATGGGTTCCAACGCGGCGTAGTCCAGGGCCCGCACCGGGATCTTGGCTTCTGTATCCACATCCGCCCGGGGGAGGCTCGGCGGCGCCGGGGCCGGTACGGGTTTCACCTCGACCGCCGGGGCCACCACGGGGACCGGCGCGTGGCCATGGGCCAGCCGGTAGCCGCCCTCCCCCGCCAACAGCAAGGCCGCGGACCAGGCCAGGCCCAGCAGAAGGGTCAGGAATCCGAGGCTCTGATGATCCTTCCGGGAGCGGTTCATGGCCCAGACGGCCACGATGCCCAGGATGAGCGACCCGGCTGCCAAGGCCGCGTGGCGGTAGAGCAGCGCTTCGGGGCCCGAGCCTGAAACCGCCAGGGGCAGGAGGCGATGGGCCGGGATGATCCCCAGGAAGCGGCCCGAGGCGAACCCGCTGACGAAGGCGCAGAGGGTGCCGAGCAGCCCCATCCAGCCCAGATAGCGGCTTACGGTCCACCAGGGGCGGATGCCGCGCCCGGGCCGCTGGGCGGCGATCAGGGGCCAGGGCAGCAGGAGGCCTGCAGCCACCGGGAGGTGGGACAGCAAAGCGTGCTTGAGGGCAATCCAATCCATGGTTCCCACACCTGTCGATGGCAATACTTCCCGCAGTCTGCCAGCCCTGGGCAAATTCAGGGAGTGGAATTCCTGTCACAATTCTGATCATGAAACAGACCCTTCTCCAGCACGTCCAGGTGTCCATTCAGCTGAAGCAGACCTTCTTCGAGCAGGAGATGGACCGCATCGTGGCCCAGGCGGATGACATGGCCGAGCGGCTGCGCCGGGGCGGGAAGATCCTCGTCTGCGGCAACGGCGGCAGCGCCGCGGACGCCCAGCACCTGGCGGCCGAGCTGACCGGCCGCTACGTCAAGGAGCGCCGCGCCCTCGCCGGCATCGCCCTTACCACCGACACCTCGGCCCTCACGGCCATCGGCAACGACTACGGGTTCGATCAGGTGTTTTCCCGCCAGGTCGAGGCCCTGGGCCGCCCCGGCGACCTGCTCATCGGCATCAGCACCAGCGGGAACAGCCCCAACGTCATCCGCGCCGTGGCCTCCGCCAAGGAGATGGGCGTGCGCACCCTGGGCCTGCTCGGCCGCGACGGCGGCAAGCTCGCCGGCCTCATGGACGACGCCCTGATCGTGCCCACCACCGTCACGGCCCGCATCCAGGAGATCCATCAGATGGTCTACCACTTCTGGTGCGAGGCCCTCGATGCCCATTTCTGAGCCGCTCCCTTGAGCCTGGCGAGCGCCGGACTGCTGGCCCTGGTCCTCCTGGCTCAGGCCCATCCGGCCGCCCCGGCCCAGCCCCGCCTCTACCGGTGGCGCGATACGGCGGGCCAGGTCCACATCACCACCACCCGCCCCCCGGCGGATGCCGAGATCCTCGAAGGGCCCCAGGCCCCGGCCGTGGAGCCCGAGAAGGCCATCCGACCCGACAAGGTGCGCCGCAGCGAGGACCGGGACGGGCATCGCCAGCCCCAGCTGAGCCCCGCCCAGCAGCAAGCCTGGGAGGCCATCGACCACAGGCTCACCGAGGCCCGCGCCGGCGGCGACAAGCAGACGATTGAAGCCGTGGCCGATGCGCTCTTCAGCCACTGCCTGTGGGGCAACGGGCTGTGGATCATGCCCGCGGTGCCGCTGCTTTCCGTGGCGCTCATGGGCCTGCTCGGATGGTGGCTGGCGCTCGGTCTGCGCTCGGGACCGAGAATTCCGCTGATCGCGGGCTTCCTGCTGCTGGGGTTCGGGTTCGGACACCTGCTGTTGAATCTCTTCCTCTACCAGCCCCAGGCCGTGCGCCTGCGCCAGAACCTGGAGCTGCTCGAACACCACCTGGGCACCAGCCGGGACCTGCGCGACGCCCAGCGGACGCTCCTCCAGCAGCGCTACCAGGCCATGGAAGAGGCCGCCGAACCTCTGCAGGCGCCCTGGCGCTTTCCCGCCGAGGTCGAGGCCCTGCGCGCGGCCATGAAGCAGGTGATGGTTGAACCCTGAACTCGAGCGCCGGCTGCCTGAACTCCGGCGGGCGGCCCAGGCCGAACCCCTCGGCCTCTACCTCCACGTGCCCTTCTGCCTGGACCGATGCACCTACTGCTCCTTCGCCACGACGCGGGACCGCAGCCTCCAGCCCGACACCATCGCCCGGCTGATCTCCGAGGTCCGCGCCTGGGGCGCGGCCCTCGGCCGGCCCGCCGTGGACACGCTGTACCTCGGCGGCGGCACGCCGTCCCTCCTCTCCTCGACTGAACTGGCCGACCTCACGGGGGCCGTGCGCGAAGCCTTCGACCTGGGGCCGCTCGTGGAGGCCACGCTGGAAGCCAACCCGGGCACGGTGGACCTGGCCTGGCTGAGCCGCACCCGGGACCTGGGCTGGGATCGCATCAGCCTCGGCGTACAGGCCCTGGACGACACCCTGCTGGCCCGCCTCGGGCGCATCCACGGCTCGGCCCAGGCCTTGGAAGCCCTGGGCTGGGCCGAGCAGGCCGGGTTCCGGCGCCGCAGCGCGGATCTCATGGTGGGCATCCCTGGACAGTCGCTGTCCAAAGTGGTGGAGGATGCCCGTACCCTGGCTGCCACCGGCCTCGAGCACATCAGCATCTACCTGCTCGACCTGGACAAGGCCTGCCCCCTGCGCGCCGAGATCGACGCCGGGCGGCTCCAGCTCCCCACCGAGGACGACGTGGCCGATGTCTTCGAGGCGCTCCAAGAGGAGCTGCCGCGCCTGGGACTCCTGCCCTACGAGATCAGCAACTACGCCCGACCCGGCGCGGAATCCCGCCACAATTCGCGCTACTGGGAGCGCCGGCCCTACCTGGGCCTGGGCCCCAGCGCCGCCTCCCAGCTCGGCGAGCTGCGCTGGACCGAAAGCGGCGTCATCTCCGCCTGGACGGAGCAGCGCGGCGAACTCGACCTGCAGGAACTCGATGCGACCGAAAGCCTCGCGGAGATCCCCCTGCTGGGCCTGCGCCTGCACCGCGGCCTCGACTGGGCGGCCCTGCGCGAAAAGGCCTCCAGCCTCAACCTCCGCCCCCTCTGCGATGCCTGGGAAACCCGCCTCCGGTCTCTGGAGAAGGAGGGGCTGGTGTGCTGGGACAGTGATCGGGTGCGCCTGAGCGGGCGCGGTATGCTCATGAGCAACGGGATCCTGCAGATGTTCGCCTAGCCTCGTAACATGAGGGTATGTCCCCGCCGCATGGGGAGCGTCCTGGAGTCCCCGTGCCCTACCTCGGCGAAAGCGCCGCCCTCCTCACGGCCGCCTGCTGGGCGCTGAACTCGGTCTGCTTCACCGTGGCCGGCCGCCGTGTGGGCTCGGCCTCCGTGAACCTGGGGCGCCTGCTCATGGCCCTGGCCGCCATGATCCTCGTGCACCAGGTCGCCCTCGGCAGCCCCTTCCCCCTGCAGGCCGGCGCCGCGCGCCTGGGCTGGCTGGGCGCCTCGGGCCTCATCGGCTTCGCCCTGGGCGACGCCGTACTCTTCGAAGCCTTCGTCCTCATCGGCGCGCGCCTCTCCATGCTGCTCATGACGCTATCCCCCATCTTCAGCGCCCTGCTGGCCTGGATGTTCTTCCGCCAGAGCCTGAGCCTCGCAAAGATCCTCGCCATGGTCGTCACCCTCGCGGGCATCGCCTGGGTGGTGTGGGATGGCGGCGAACAGGAGGCCCACCCCCATCTGTGGCGCGGCATCCTGCTCGGCATCGGCGGCGCCTTTGGCCAATCCGTGGGCATGATCTTCAGCCTCTTCGGCCTGGCGGGTGGCTTCTCCCCGATCTCCGCCAACCTCATCCGCGTGAGCGCGGGCACGATCGCGCTGCTGCTCTATTTCGGCGCCACGGGTCGCCTGCGGGGCACCCTGGGATCCATGCGGGACGGCCGGGCCACGGCCTTCATCGCCCTCGGCGCGCTCACCGGCCCCGTGCTGGGCGTGGTGCTGTCCCTCATCGCCATCAGCCGGTCCTCCATGGGCGTGGCCGCCACCCTGATGTCGCTTTCCCCCGTGATCCTGCTGCCCGTCTCCCACTTCACGTTCAAGGAGAAGGTGGGCGGACACGCCATCCTCGGCACCCTGCTCGCCCTTGCCGGCGCCGCCGCGCTGTTCTTCGTGTAGCCTTCGGGAAACCCTTCTGAGACCTTCCAGACAAGGAGCATCGATGACCCTCCGCAAGGATCCCGTGAGCTGGCTCTACCCCGCCCTCGAGCCCACCCGTGTGCTCCGCCTGAAGGTCTCCGAGCTGCACGAGCTGTACGTGGAGGAGAGCGGCAACCCGGAAGGCAAGCCCGTGATCTTTCTGCACGGCGGTCCCGGCGGCGGCACCAGCCCCAAGCATCGTCGCTACTTCGATCCGGAGAAGTACCGCATCATCCTCTTCGATCAGCGCGGCTGCGGCCAGAGCACGCCCTACGCCGAGGTCCGCGAGAATTCGACCTGGGACCTCGTGGCCGACATCGAGCGCATCCGCGAGCACCTCGGCATCGACCGCTGGATGGTCTTCGGCGGCTCCTGGGGCGCGACGCTGGGCCTGGCCTACGCACAGAAGCACCCGCAGCGCGTGACCGAGCTGATCCTCCGCGGCATCTTCCTGCTGCGCCAGCGCGAGGTGGACTGGCTCTACCAGGAGGGCGCCAGCCGCATCTTCCCCGATGCCTGGGAGCCCTACCGCGACGCCATCCCCGAGGCCGAGCGCGGCGACTTCCTGCAGGCCTACGCCAAGCGCCTACTGAGCGAGGATCCCGAGCTGAACCTGCCCGCCGCCAAGGCCTGGAGCATCTGGGAAGGCGCCACCAGCAAGCTCATCCCCGATCCCGACTTCATCGCCTCCTACGGCGACGAGGCCACCACGCTGGCCTTCGCGCGCATCGAGTGCCACTACTTCCTCAACAAGGGCTGGATGGATGAGGCCCAGCTGTTGCGCGACGCGCCGAAGCTGAAGGGCATCCCCGGCGCCATCATCCAGGGCCGCTACGACATGGTCTGCCCCATCGAAACCGCCTGGGCCCTGTCGAAGGCCTGGCCCGAGGCGGACCTCGTCATCGTGCCCGACGCCGGCCACAGCGCCTACGACGCGGGCATTTCGCGGGCCCTGGTGGCGGCGACGGACCGCTTTTCGTCGCTATAAATAGAAGGGGTCGGAAGCGACCCGAACCCGCGTTGGAGTCCGAAGCATGGTTTTCGAAACGAGCCTTCCCACGGTCTCCATCTGCACCCTCACGCGGGATCGGCCCACCTTCCTCTCGCTGCTTCGAACCTGCATCGAGGCGCAGACCTACCCCAGGGAATTGATCGAGTGGGTGGTCATCGACAACGGCGCCGCTTCGATCGAACCACTCGTTCAATCCCACGCGGGCGTACGCTACACCAGGCTTCCTCCGGGACCCGAAACCCACACCATCGGCGCTTTGCGGAACCTCAGCCACCGCGTGGCCACGGGAGACATCCTCGTCTACATGGATGACGACGACTACTATCCGCCGCAGCGAGTGGCCCATGCGGTGCAAGCCCTTCGTTCCAATCCAGGGCGCCTGATCGCAGGATCAAGCGCATTGCCGACCTACTTTTCGGATCGCGATGAAGTGTGGATTCTTGGCCCCTATGGTCCGAACCATGCCACCGCCGGCACCTTCGCATTCCGCCGAAGCCTGCTTGAGAACACGGCCTATCTTGAATCGGCGACGAGATCCGAAGAACGCGCCTTCCTCAAGGAATACAGCATTCCCATGGCTCAGCTCGAATCCCGTCAGACCATCCTCTGCATGTCTCACGGGATGAACACGTTTGACAAGCGAGTGCTCCTCGCCGATCCCAAGCGCGCCTTCATCCGGAAAGCCAAATGGACCATCGCGCAGATCATCAAGGATCCCCAGCTGCGAGAGGCCTACCGGGAGGCCTGCAGATCCACCCGCTAACAGCTTGGAACCCTGCGGTCATAAATTCGGGTATCCGGGTATATAGTCATGCACGAAACGGGGGCAGACATGTCGGATCCCGATCCTGCATGCAAGAGGGCCGGGGCGGCCTCCGCGGGCCTCAGTGTGGAGCGCATGCGGGCGCTCCTGTCCTATTCATGGGACATCCTCAGCCTCCTCGATGGCCAGGGACGGCTCATCTACAATTCCCCGGCCGCCCAGCGGCTGCATGGCTTCGATCCCGCGGAGATGGAGGGGCGCAGCACCTTCGAATTCTTCCATCCGGACGACGCGCCCGGGGTCGCGGAAGTCTTCGAATCCTGCCTGGCCCAACCGGGTCTTCCGGTCTGCGTGCAGTACCGGTACGCCCGGAAGGATGGATCCTGGATCTGGATGGAGGCCGTGGCCGTCAACATGCTGGACAACCCCAGCATCCGAGCCATCGTGGTCAACTCCCGGGACATCTCCGAGCGCAAATATCATGAGCGCGAACTGGAGCGCATGAACCGGCTCTACGGCATGCTCAGCCACCTGGGGCATACCCTCGTGAGGGTCCAGAACCGCGAAGGGCTGTTCCAGGAAATCTGCAACATGGCGGTCGAGAAGGGCGGTTTCCGATTGGCCTGGATCGGATGGACGGACCCGGTCTCCCAGCAGGTCATTCCCGTGGCCAAGGCCGGCCCGGGCCTCGGCTACCTGGAAGGCCTCAGCGTCTGGGCCGATGCGCGAGCCGAAGGCATGGGGCCCACGGGACGCTGCATCCGCGAAAACCGGAGCTACATCTGCCAGGATTTCTTGGAGGACCCCGCGACCGCCCCATGGCGGGACAAAGCCGCCGCCTTCAACCTCCACGCCTCCGCCTCCGTTCCGATCCGTTTCCAAGGCCAGGCCGCCGGCGCCCTGATGGTCTACTCCAGTGAAGCGGGCGTCTTCCAGGATCAGGACGTGGCCCTGCTCGAAGAAGCCTCGGCGCAGATCTCCTTCGGGCTGGAACACCTGGCTTCGGAGGATCAGCGCCGGGTTCTCGAATCCGAGTTGTTTCAGGTCCAGAAAATGGAGAGCCTCGGAAGCCTGGCCGGGGGCGTCGCCCACGACATGAACAATGTGCTCGGCTCCATCCTCGCGATGGCTTCCATGCACCAGGAATTGCAGCCTCCCGAGACGCCGGCCCACCAGGCCTTCTCGGTCATCGTCCACGCCTGCGACCGGGGCGCGAGCCTGCTGCGCAGGCTGCTGGACTTCGCCCGGCGGGATCTTTCCGACATCCAAGTGGTCCACCTCAATGCCCTGATCCAGGAGGAGGTGCTGCTGCTGGAACGCACCACCCTCGGGCAGATCCGCCTGGCGATGGACCTCGATTCCGCCCTTCCGGCCATCCGAGGGGATGCCAGCGCCCTGCTCCACGCCATCATGAACCTGTGCATCAACGCGGTGGACGCCATGCCTTCCGGGGGCTGCCTCACACTCCGCACCCGCACCACGCCGGGCGGCTGGGCCGAACTCGAGGTGGAGGATTCTGGACACGGCATGTCGAAAGAGGTGATGGAAAAGGCGCTGGATCCCTTCTTCACGACCAAGCCCACGGGCAAGGGAACGGGTCTGGGGCTTTCGATCGTCTACAGCACCGTGAACGCCCATCACGGGATCATGGAACTCCGTAGTGAGGTGGGCGTGGGCACCAGGGTCATCCTGCGCTTTCCCGCCGCCGAAGCCATCGAAGATGGCCAATGCATTTCTGCCGAGCCTGCTCCCGGGGAACCCACGCCCAGCCTCGACGTCGTGCTGGTGGACGACGACCCGCTGATCCGCGACACGCTGGCCTCCGTGATCCAGTGCCTGGGCCACCGCGTCACGCCCCTGGACAGCGGCGAGGCCGCCCTGGCCTGGCTCGCCTCCGACAGGGTCGCCGAAGTGCTCATCCTGGATATGAACATGCCGGGCCTGGGAGGAGGGGGCACCCTGCCCTACCTCCGCGACCTGCGACCGGAGTTGCCCGTTCTGCTGGCCACGGGACGGGTGGACCAGACCGCCCTGGATCTGGTCCAGGCCTTCCCCCACGTCAAGCTGCTGCCCAAGCCCTTCAGCATGAACGAGCTCAAGGCAAGGCTGGAGGCACTCGTCGCACAGACGCACAGCTAGGCGTGCTTCCGACAAGGGTTCGGCGCAAGAATCGGCTCGCCGAAGCCGGGCTCGGGCGGGATCCTGCCCCAGGGCATCGGCGCCCTGGAGGGGGCACAGCTGATGTGGGAACCGCGCATCAACCAGGGCCTCGTCCGTTTTCCGGATCCCTCACCCTCGGCCACGGCGGCCGATCATGACGCCCACACGGACCGCATCATCGCCGAAATCGTGAAGACGGGCCGCACCTTCGTCGGAGGAACGACCTGGCGGGGCCAGCGCTGCATGCGGATCTCCGTGTGCAACTGGCAGACCACCGAGGCCGATGTGGCGGTCACCCTTTCGGCCGTCGAAGGCGTGCTGAAACGCGCGAGGGAAGGCCGGAGCTGAGGCGGACTCAGCCCTTCGCGCGGTTCCTGAAGTGGTCGATCACGAACCAGGCCACGCCCGCGAGCAGCAGCACGCCGATGACGGCGTCGAGCTTGTGGAAGTAGACGCCGAGGGTGTTCCACTTCTCGCCGAGCTTGAAGCCGATCCAGGCGAGACCCAGGCACCAGGGCAGGCTGCCCACGAAGGTGTAGATGTGGAAGCGCGTGCGGTTCATCTGGGCGATGCCCGCGGGCAGGGCGATGAAGGTGCGCACGACGGGCAGCAGGCGGCCGATGATGATGGCCTCGCTGCCGTAGCGTTCGAAGAAGCGGTGGGCCTGATCCAGGTGGCCCGTGTGCAGCCAGATGTACTTGCCGTACTTCTCGACGGCACGCCGTCCACCCCAGGCGCCCACCTCATAGGCGGGCAGGCTGCCCAGGTTGCAGCCCAGGGCGCCGAAGACGCCCGCGATCCAGATCTGCGCCACGGGACTTCCCGCACCCAGCCCGAAGAACGTGAGCTGACCCTTGAAGGCGAGATACCCGGCGAAGGGCATGATCACTTCGCTGGGCAGGGGGATGCAGGCGCTTTCGATGGCCATGAGCAACATGACGCCGAGGGGCCCCATGGCGGCCATGAGGGCCACCATCCAGGCGACGATCGGGGCGAGGATCTTCTGCAGCATCGGGATGTCCCAAAAGGACAAGTCTAGCGGCGGATACACTGGAGTCATGTCCGAGGATCTCGTCCGCAACCGCAAAGCCCTGCACAACTACCACGTCCTCGAGACCTGGGAGGCCGGGATCTCGCTGCAGGGCACCGAAGTGAAGGCCCTGCGCGCGGGCCTGGGCCAGCTGCAGGACGCCTACGTCGATGCGGTGGGCGGCGAGCTCTGGCTGAAGCAGGCCCACATCTCACCCTACGAGTTCGGCACCTACGCCAACCACGAGCCCCTGCGGGCCCGCAAGCTGCTGCTACACAAGGCGGAGATCACCAAGATGACCGCCAAGGTCGTACGCAAGGGCCTCACCATCATTCCGCTGGCGATCTACCTGAACGACAAGGGCATGATCAAGGTGAAGGTTGCCCTGGCCGAGGGCAAGGCCCACAGCGACAAGCGCGAGGCGCTGAAAGAACGCGAGCAGAAACGCGAGATGGACCGCATTCGCAAGGGGGCACGGGACTGACGGCGTTCTCGTCCCGTTGATTGCCCCGCCCATCCGATCACCCCGGAGCCTTCATGTCCGCACCTTCCGCCGCATCAACGCCGCGGCTCTTCGCCAACCGCAACTTCACGCTGCTCTTCACCGGCAGCGCCATCTCCGCCGTGGGCGACCAGTTCACCCTCGTGGCCCTGCCCTGGCTGGTGCTCAAGCTCACCGGCAACCCCGGCGCCCTGGGCCTGGTGCTGATGGTGATGGCCCTGCCCCGCGCGGCCTTCATGCTCATCGGCGGCGCCGTGGTGGACCGCATGTCCCCCCGCCGCGTCCTCCTGGTGTCCCGCGGCGTGAACACGGCCTTCGTCGTGCTCCTGGCCGCCCTGGTGCTCGGCGGCGGCATCCGCATGAGCCTGCTCTACCTCATCGCCGCGGGCATCGGCCTCTCCACGGCCTTCGCCTTCCCGGCGGCCTCCTCGATCCTGCCGCAGATGCTGCCGCGGGAGCAGCTCCAGGCCGCCAACGGCCTCGTCATGGGCCTGCGCCAGGCCAGCATGATCCTGGGGCCCGTGCTCGCGGGCCTGCTCATCGCCGGCGGCGCCGCCCCGCACGCGCCGGGCGCGCTGGCGAATGCTCATGGCCTGGCGGATGCCCGGGGCATGGGCCTCAGCTTCGCCGTGGACGCCCTCAGCTTCGTCGTCTCCCTCGCCAGCCTCCTGCTCATCCGCCTGCCGGGCGAGGACCGGCCGAAGGCCGCGGAAGGCGGCGTGCTGGCGGACGTGGTCAAGGGCATCCGCCACATCGGCGCCGACGCCCAGCTCCGCGCCTTCTTCCTCTACCTGGGCCTGGTCTCTGTCTTCGTCGGCGGCCCCGTGCAGGTGGGCCTGCCCGTGCTGGCGGACACGCGCCTGCACCACGGCGCCGCCTCCCTGGGCCTGCTCATGACCTCGTACGGGGGCGGCATCCTCCTGGGCAACCTCGCGTCGCAACGCAGCCTCCGCCTCTCCGGCGGCCGCCTGGGCCTCCTGATCCTCGGCTTCGATACGCTGGCGGGCCTGCTGCTGGCCGCCCTGCCACAGGCCCCCTCCACCACGTTCTGCGCGATCCTGCTGGCCCTCATGGGCTGCTTCGCCGGCGTCGCCCAGGTGGGCGTGGTGAGCTGGATCCAGCGGCGCGTGCCCATCGCGCTCATGGGCCGGACCATGAGCCTGCTCTTCTTCGTCCTCATGGGCGTGGGCCCCATCTCCGCCGCCCTGGCGGGCGCGCTGCTGAAGGTCACCTCACTGCGCACCCTCTTCATGGGCGCCGGCTTCCTCCTCAGCGCCATCGCCCTCGCCTGCCTCAGCCGGCCCAACCTGAGGGGCCTGGGCGTGGGAGAGGCGGAGAGGGCGACGGATCCCGAAGGTGTTTCGGGTTAGGGCGCCAGCACCACCTTCACGCTGGCATCCACCGCGGCCTTGTCCACGTAGCCGATGTACTTCGGATTCTCCGCCACGAGCTTGACCACGGCGTGGTTATCGGGGAGCGCCTTGGGCGGCTGGGCGGCCCCCGAGAAGCTCAGCTTCGCCCAGTGGGCCTTCACCTGGGCTGCGTTCTTGCCGGTGACCTTCTGATAGAACTCGTTGCGCGGTCCCGAGCCTTCCGCCTGATCCACGGCCTCGGCCTGGCCGCCCGTGTAGAAGCTCTTGGCCTGCCCCAGGAAGATCTGGGAGACCTGATCGGCCGACAGTTTCGAAATGGGGTTCTTGGCGGAGATGATGACCACCACCTGAGCCTGGGCCGAGAGGGCCGCCATGCCGATGGCTGCGGTCAGGACTGCACCGGATAAGCCTTTCGTCTTCATGGTCGGCTCCTTCTCAGAACACGAAATCGAGGTTGGCGGTGATCACGCTGTAGCTTTGTCCCTTTTGGAAGGCGGGCTGGTTGTTGCTCAAGGCCCCGTAGGCATTGGTGTCGTTCTTGAACTGGTCGTACTGGATCTTCAGATCCATGTTCTTCATGAAGTCCCAGCGCAGGCCCACCGAGAAGCTCTGGTCGGCCCGGTTCCCGCCGGACAACAGGGCGTTGGCGATGGGGTTCGGATTCGTCGTAGGCGAATCGTTCTTCCGCTGGGCCACCGTCAGGTAGGGCGTCCAGTCGCAGAGGCGGTAGCCGCCCGTGATGTAGGCCGCCGTCGCGTGGATGACGGCATTCTCGTCGCCGCCGTTGCGCGCCGCTTCGGCCGTGATGAACCAGTTCCCCGGGTCGTACTGGTAGCCCACGGACATGTAGGTGACACGGTCGTCCTGGAGTTCCAACTGGGAGGCCAGGGCGGGATTGCCCGGCAGCCCCAGGGGCGGGATGCCGTTCCGAATCTGGTTGAAGACCACGTTCAAGGCGGGATTGTTGGCCGTGAGCTTTCCCTGCAGGTAGTAGATCCGGTACAGGGAATTGCCGTGGTTCGCCGACATCCAGGCGCCCACCAGTTCCTTGGCGTCGAGGTCCGTGACCGCGCCCCGCTGGACCAGCTTGACGTTGTTGGAGCCCGCGAAGGCCTGCACCGTGAACGCCACGCCGCCGAGGGTCTTCTGCCAGGTGATGTCGGCCCCGTCGTAGTTGAAGATCGGATTGAACTGATAGACCTCCACCGGAGGGCGCACCCAGGTGTAGGTGTAGCCCACTTTCTGATAGTCCGAGATGAGGTAGGCGTTGAAGGGCATGCGCCCGGCCCGAATGGACAGTTCCGGAAGCACCTGGGCCTTGAGGAAGGCCATGTTGATGTAGGGGTTGAAGGTCCCGTCGTACCGGTACTCAGAGACTCCCTGAACCACCGCCGACAGCCATTCGGCGATGTGGGCGTTCGCCTGCAGGCCCACCTTCTTGTCGATGCTGTAGCTCGTAACGCGACTGAAGCCCGTCCCGTCCGGCTGGACGGCGGTGCTGGTGAAATCCGCGTTCTTCTCGCTGGAATGGGCCCCGCCGAGGGTACCGAATCCGCTGAACTTGAGAAAGTCCTCCCCCTTGTCCTGGGCCAGTGCCGGGACTCCAAGGCTCAGGAGGGCGAGAACGCCGGAAAGGTACTTGCCTAGGGTCATGGCAACCTCCTTGGGAGGCCTGCGGTCTGCATAAACCTGGTGGCCTGTCAAGGCTCAACGGTCAACCTGTGACGAACTTGAATACTCGATCGGAGGTCATCCCTTATGCGACGCCAGCATCGACTGAAAGCTAGGCCCAACCCCGTTTGGCGAAGGCCGCCAGTTTCTCCTCGCTGCCGCGCAGGGCAAGGGCCCGCGCCACGAAGCGGCCGATGGGATCGGCCTCCAGGTTGACCGGGTCGCCGGGCCGCATGCCGTTCAGGGCCGTGCGCACCACCGTCTCGGGGATCAGGGCCACGCTGAACCAGTCGTTCCCGCAATCCACCACCGTGAGCGAGATGCCGTCCACCGCGATGGAGCCCTTGGGCGCCGTCATGGGCGCGAGGTCGGTGGGCATGGAAAAGCGCCAGATGCCCTCGTCCACGCCACCTTGACCCTGGGGGCGCGACAGCAGCTGTCCAATGCCGTCCACGTGGCCAGAGACCAGATGCCCATCCAGCGGATCGCCCACGCGCAGGGCCGGTTCCAGATGGAGGGTCGTCCCCAGGGCCAGACGTCCCAGGGTGGTCTTGGCCAGGGTCTCCTCGCTGAGATCCGCCTCCCAGGCCCGCCCATCCTCCGCGACGGCCGTGAGGCAGGCGCCGTTCACCGCGATGCTCGCCCCCAGTTCGGCGCGGGCCAGCAGGTCCGCGGGCGCCGCGATGCGCAGCCGGGCCCCGCCGGGCCGGGAGGCGCGGGATTCGAGGGTGCCCAAATATTGGATCAGGCCGGTGAACATATCCCCAACATCATGACGCAACCGGGCTCAGGCCGTGGGGGATGTCTCCAATCGGCTCTTCCGGGAACCGTAGAAAAAGTAGATCACCAGGCCGATGCCCAGCCAGGCGAAGAAGCGGTACCAGGTGAGCGCGGGCAGACCTTTGGCAATCCAGAAGCAGCCGAGGATCCCGAGGGGCGCGACGATCCACGCGAAGGGCATGAGGAATTTCCGGGGCGCCTCGGGGCGACGTTTGCGCAGGATCAGCACGGCGCCGCAGACGATGACGAACGCGAAGAGGGTGCCGATGTTGGCCAGCTCCACCACCTCGTCGATGTTGAGCAGGGCCGCGGGAATGGCGACGAGAAATCCCGTGAGCACGGTGGCGTGGGAGGGCGTCTTGAAGGTGTCGTGCACCTTGCCGAACCAGGGCGCCAGCAGGCCGTCCCGGCTCATGCTCATGAAGATGCGGGGCTGCCCCACCTGGTAAACGAGGAGGGCAGCGGTGGTGGCGATGACGGCGCCGAAGCTGATGACGCCGGCGATGGCGCCCATCTTGTGCTCGGTGAAGATGTAGGCCAGGGGATCGGCGATGCCGCCCAGCTTCGTGTAGTGCAGCATGCCCGTCACCACCAGCGCGACGGCTGCATAGATCACCGTGCAGATGAGCAGGGACCAGAGGATGCCGCGGGGGAGGTCACGGCCCGGGTTGCGGCATTCCTCCGCCGTCGTGCTCACGGCGTCGAAGCCGATGAAGGCGAAGAAGATGATGGCCGCCCCCGCCTGGATGCCCCGCCAGCCGTGGGGCACGAAAGGATGCCAGTTGCCGGGGCTGATGAACTTGATGCCCAGGCCCACCACGGCAAGCAGGATCATCACCTTGATCACCACCATGACGCTGTTCACCCGGGCGCTTTCCTTGATGCCGATGTAGCAGAGCCACGTGATGAGCGTGGTGATGATGACGGCGAGCAGGTTGATGGTGATGGGAAAGCCCGCCACGGTGGGTGCGGCCTTCACCACGTCCCAGTTCACGAAGGTGGCGCCGCCGTTGATGAGGCCGGCCTTGGCCTGGGCCAGCAGGTGCACCTTGGCGGACAGCCCGGCGACGGGCACACCCTCGACCAGTTTCAACGCGCTGCGGGGATCCATGCCCAGCCAGCCGGGGATGTCCACGTGCAGCACGGTGGAGAGGAAGCTTCGGGCGTAGTCGCCCCAGGAGATGGCCACGGCCACGTTGGAGATGGCGTATTCCAGCAGCAGGTCCCAGCCGATGATCCAGGCCATGAGCTCGCCGAGGGTGGCGTAGGCGTAGGTGTAGGCGCTGCCCGAGACGGGGATCATGGAGGCCATTTCGGCGTAGGCCAGGGCCGTGAACCCGCAGATGAGGGCCACGATGAGGATGCTGAGCACCAGGCCCGGGCCCGCCGGCAGGCGGCCATCGGCCATGTTGCCGGCCGCGGCGGTGCCGATGCTGGAGAAGATGCCCGCGCCGATGATGGCGCCGATGCCGAACATGGTGAGGTCGAAGGCCCCCAGGTTCTTCTTGAGCTGGTGCTCGGGCTCTTCGGCGCTGGCCCGCAGCTGTTCCAGGGACTTGGTTCGGAAGAGTCGATTCAGCATGGGAGCCCTGGTGGGTGTCTGGGGGAGAAGGTTCATGCTAGCAGGGCCTCTCCGGCGTAGTCTGAAGGCCATGAGGCTCTGGAACGACCGCCGCCTGCGTCTGTCCCTCACGGGGCTGGGCGCACAGTACCTCCTGGCCCTGCTGGCCGTGGGCGCCTTTTCCGTCAACACGGGGAACAACCTGCTCTACCTGGTCTTCTCCCTCATGCTCGGCCTCTTCCTCGTGTCGGGCATCCTCAGCCGCCGGGCCCTGCAGGGCCTCAAGGTGGCCGGCCTGGAGGAGGGCAACCTCTTCGCCCGGGTGCGCGGGGGCCTCCGGCTGCGGCTTGAGGATGGCGCCCGGGGCCGCGCCCGGAGTCGCATCCGGGGCCTCGAGCTACACCTCGTCATGGACGAGGCCAAGGTGGAGCCCAGCTTCATGGGCGCCTCCAGCCGCAGCGGCGAGACCACGGTGATCCTGCAGACCCGCGCCGAGCGCCGGGGCTGGGCCCGCCTGCGCAGCCTGGAGCTGCGCACCCGCTTCCCCTTCGGCCTGCTGGAGAAATCCCGCTTCATCGAGCTGGATCATTCCGTACTGGTGCTGCCCCATCCCCGCACGCCGCCCGCCCAGCCCGCGAGCTGGCGCGGCGAAGGCCACCGCACCGTGGCCCAGGAGGGCACCAGCAGCCCCGAGGGCGCGCGGCCCCTGCGCCTGGGCGACACGCCGGCCCGGGTCCACTGGAAGCGCACGGCCCAGCGCAGCCAGCCCTGGGTGCGCACCTTCGAGGAGGAGCGCCCCCTGGGCCTGCACCTGCGCCTGGACCTGTCGGCCTGGGGCCCCGGGCGCCCCTTCGAGCGGGAGCTGGAGCGCCTCTCGGGCGCCATCCTGCAGGCCCGGCTCACCAAGCGCGACATCAGCCTGGAGATCCAGGGCACCGAGGGCACCCGGGAGATCCACGGCCATGCCGCCTGCTGGCGGGCCCTGGCGCTGGCCCAGGCCGCGGGAAGGGGAACGGGCATTGGAGGGGAAGCTCCGCTAAGCTGAAAGGCCGGAGGCTCTGGTGTTTGACGATCCGCAATCCCCGGCCTGGACCCCCCTTCTGGAGGCGGCCTGGACGGCCCGCAGCCACGCCCACGCGCCCTATTCCCACTTTCAGGTGGGGGCGGCCCTGCTGACGGCCGAGGGCGCCGTCTTCGGCGGCTGCAACGTGGAGAACGCCGCCTACCCGGTCTGCCTCTGCGCCGAACGCGGGGCCCTCAGCGCCGCGGTGGCCGCCGGATTGCGGCCCGGGGGCCTGGTGGCGGCCGTGGTCGTCACCGATGTGGCCGAGCTGACGCCGCCCTGCGGGGCCTGCCGCCAGGCTTTGATTGAGTTCGCAGGGGAATTGCCCGTGCTCCTGGCCAACCACCACGGCCGCCAGCTGCACCGCTTGGAAAACCTGCTGCCCCACAGTTTCACGGGCAGCCATTTTCAGTAGCCCTATCCAAGGCTGACCGCCCCGCCTACACTTTCCGAACTCCCAGCCAAAGCATCACGAGGCAGCTGAATGGCCATAGATCGCGTCAGAGTCAAGAAGGAAGCCGACAAACTCCTGACGGCGGGCAAGGTCGAAAGGGCCATCGAGGAGTTCCAGAAGCTCGTCGACGACAATCCGAAGGACTACAACACCCTCAACCAGATCGGGGATCTCTGCGTCCAGATCGGGCGCGTGAAGGAAGGCGTCGAGATCCACAAGCGCCTCGGCGGGTCGTACGAGCGCGACGGCTTCCACGCCCGCGCCGCCGCCATCTTCCAGAAGGTCGTTCGCAACGCCCCCGAAGACATCGACGCCGCCCAGCGCCTGGCGGACCTCTACCGGCAGATGAACAAGACCGGCGACGCCGTGAAGGTGCACCTGCAGGTGGCCGAGCACTTCCAGAAGAAGGGCCTCATCAAGCGGGCCCTGGAGGAGTTCAACAAGGTCGTCGACCTGGATCCCAAGAACCTGAAGATGAAGGTCAAGCTGGCGGACCTCTACAACAAGGAAGGGATGAAGGACCGCGCCGCGGGCATCTACCTCGAGGTGGCCGAGTCGCTCGCCATGGAGCAGATGCACGGCGAGGCCAACCAGATCCTCGAGCGCGCCAAGGCGATGATCTCCACGCCCCAGGTCTTCCTGACTCAGAGCCGCCTGGGCGTGATCCAGGGCGATTACATCTCCGCGGCCCAGCACCTGCGCGAAGGCCTCACCAGCAATCCCCGCAACACCGAACTGCTGGAGGCCCTGGCGGAGATCGAGCTCCGCAGCGGCCACCCGGATCAGGCCCTGGAAGCCCTGGCCGAAGTCGCCCAGCTGCCCGAAAAATCCCTGCCCCTCTGCGAGAAGGCCCTGCGCAACCTCGTCAACGCGGATCGCGGGGAGGAGGGTCTGCGCCTCTTCGCCCCCATCGCCCGCGAGCTGGCGCGCCGCGGATCCGGCGACATCATCGGGCGCAGCCTCCGTTCGGCCCTTCAGGGCAACATCGGGATCGAGGCTTGGATCCTGCTCGCCGAAATCGCCCACCAGAGCGGCAACCGCGCCGACCAGATCCAGGCCCTGCAGAACGCCTACGGCATGGCCTACCAGAACAACGACCAGGCCCTCATCAGCCAGCTCTCGGGCCAGCTGCAGGCCCTGGGCGCCGTTCCGGGCGCCGCCGCGCCGCCGCCCGCCCCGCTCCCCCAGACGACCTTCGGAGCCCTGCCCACCCCAGAGATCACCCGCGGCGGCGAAACCGAGGTCGATCCCCTCAAGCGCCTGCGCATCGAACAGCTCGCCCGCGAGGCCGAGGCCATGCTGCGGGGCGGCAGCCCCGAGCGCGCCATCGAATCCTACAAGAAGGCCCTGGAGATCGATCCCGCAGACCTCACCATCATCGAGGCCATCGTCGCCGTGCACCGCACCACGGGCCATCTCACCAAGGTGCAGATGCAGTACGTGCAGAGCGCCCAGGCCCTCGTCCAGCTGGACCGCAAGCGCGAAGCCGCCCACCTGCTGGACATGGCCGAGCAGCTCTTCCCTGGCTCGACCCGGATCCACCGCCGCGCCTTGGGCCTGCCCGAACCCGGCGTCCTGCCGCCGCCGGCTTCCCGCATGCCCATCGCGATGCCACCCCCGGCGCCGCCCATCCCGATGCCGGCCTCAAGCGATCTGGACCACCTGATCCCGTTGGACGTGCCCGGATTCGAGGCCCCGGCGCGCCAGGCGCCCGCAGCCTTCACGCCCGAACCCATCGCCCTGGGCGAAGGCCTGCCCCTGCTGTCGGACCTGGACACCCTGCCCCCCGATCCCTTCGCGCCGCCGGCCTTCACCCCGACGATCGGGGGTAGCGAACCCTTCGCGCCTCCGGTGGAAACCTGGCCTCCCCTCCAGGAACTGCCGCCCGTCCCCGAGCCCCCCAGCCTGGAGCCTTCGGACCTCCACTGGATGGACACGACACTCACGGACTTCGTGCCCGAACCCGAGTCCACGTCGGCTCCGACGGCGCCCCTGCCACCCATGCCCACCCGCCAGCTGGAACCCGAGGTCATCGAGGCCCTGTCCACGCTGCCCGAGGCGGGAGCCGCCGGTCCCGTTTCGGTTCCGGCCTCGCAGGAGGAGATCGACAGCCTGCTGGGCGACATCGACTTCCAGCTGGATTACGGCAGCCCCGAGGAAGCCAAGCTCGAGATCCAGAACGCCCTCGCCCAGTACCCGGGACATCCGGAGCTGGAGCATCGCCTCGAGCGGGCCGAGGCCGCGCTGCAGAAGCTGGGCCACGTGCCCAAGGCCAGCGCCCTCGACGAAAGCGACTTCGCCAACTCCTTCTTCGACCTCACCGACGTGCTGGGCACGGCCCTCATGGATACGGGCGAGGGCGAGGAGATGCACGACGCCACCCACGTCGTGGAGAAGATCCAGAGCGTGGACGAGCTGTTCAGCGCCTTCCGCGAAGGCGTGGAAAAGCAGGTCAAGGGCGACGACTACGACACCCACTACAACCTGGGTATCGCCTACAAGGAGATGATGCTCATCGAGCCCGCCCTCGAGGAGTTCAAGATCGCCATGGGCGACCCGGAGCGCACCCTCGAATGCTGCTCCATGCTCAGCATCTGCGAGCAGGCCCGGGGCGACCTCGGCGCCGCCGTGGAATGGCTGCGCCAGGGCATCCTGGCTCCAGGCTTCCCCCCTGAGGACAGCATCGGCCTGCGCTACGATCTCGCCGAAATCTACCTTCAGCAGGGCCACACGGACATGGCCTCGGAGGAATTCAAGGCCGTCTACGAGATGGATCCCGACTACCGCGACGTGGCGGCCCGCCTGGGATAGTGTCCTCCGGGGGTTCCGCGCTGCGCGCACACCCCCGGGCCCCCGCGTTCGAGCCCGGCGAAGCCGGGCTCGAACTTCGTTCATGTACGCCTGGATCCCGCCTCCCCCCTGGCGTACGCATGCGCTCCGACTCGCGCAGGGAGGCTAGGTCAGGGCCTGCAGGCCGCTGGCGCCCCAAGGCTGCAGGGCCTGGAGGGCGGGCTGGACGGGTTTGCCGGGGCGCTGAAGGCGGGTCAATTCGAGGGCGCCGTCGGTGGTGATGAGCCAGGCCCCCTCCTTGTCCCACACCAGCTGGCCGGGGTCGCGGTAGCAGGCGCGCAGCGCGCCCACGCCGCAGACCTTGAGGGCCTGGCCCGCCATCCGCAGTTCGGAGCCGGGCCAGGGCCACAGGGCGCGGACCTGGCGGTGCAGCTCGGCGGCGGGGCGGCGCCAGTCGAGGTGGCCCATGTCCTTGCAGAGCTTCGAGGCGTAGGTGGCCAGCTCATGGCGCTGCTCCACGGGTTGGGCCGCGCCGGAAAGCATGAGCGGCAGCTGGTCCATGAGCAGGTCGGCCGCGTCGTCCGCCAGGCTCGAAAGCAGGCCCTCGGCCGTGTCCTGCTGGCCGATGGCCCGGCGGCTCTGGGCCAGCACGGGGCCTTCGTCGAGGCCCGGCGTGAGCCGCATGAGGCTGACGCCCGTCTCCTCATCACCCGCCAGCAGGGCGTGGTTCACCGGCGCCGCACCGCGCCAGCGGGGTAGCAGGGAGAAGTGCAGGTTCCAGACGCCCATGGGGCAGGAGTCCAGCATCCAGCCGGGCAGGATGTGACCGTAGGCCACCACCACTGCCAGATCGATGTTCAGGCTCTCCCATAGCTCGCGGGTTTCGGGCGCCTTCCAGCTCAGGGGCTGGTGGAGGGTCAGGCCGAGTTCCTGGGCCGCCACCTTCACGGGCGGGGCCTCCAGGTGGCGCCCCCGGCCCGCAGGCCGATCCGGATTGCAGAAGACCACCTCGACACCCTCTTCCGCCAGCGCCCGCAGCGCCGGGACGGCCGGCCGGGGGGTGCCGAGGAAGGCGATGCGAACCATGATCAGCCCTTCATTTGCTTCTGGTACTTCCGCTGGAGGACCTGGCGCTTCACGGGGCCGAAGTACTCGACGAAGAGGCGGCCGCGCAGGTGGTCGATCTCGTGGCAGAAGGCGCGGGCCATCAGATCCTCGCCGACGAGCTCGTGCCAGCTGCCGTCCTTGGCGCGGTTGCGCAGGGTCACCTTCTGCGGGCGCTCCAGCACCTCGCGGATGCCGGGAATGGACAGGCAGCCCTCGGGGCCGATCTGCGAGCCCTCTTCCTTGATGATTTCAGGGTTGATGAGCACGATCTGCTGGGCCGGATCCTCGCCGCAGGAGCAGTCGATCACGGCCAGGTTGAGGTTCACCCCGACCTGGGGCGCGGCCAGGCCGACCCCCTCCTCGTCGAGGGCGGTCTCGAACATGTCGGCCACGAGCTGTTCCAGCTCGGGACTCCATTCCCCCACATCGGCGCTGTTCTTCTTGAGGTGGGGATCCCCCCAGGTCAGCACGGGCAATACGGCCATTCAACCTCTCCAGCATTCCAGTGTAATCCAACGGCCATCCCTTGTTAATCTGGGGGGTCCGTCTGGAGCCACGCATGCTTCGTTCCTTCCGCCAGGTCTTCAAATCCAACCGCACGCCCATGGCCGCGGTGATGATCGTCGTGCTCCTGGGTCTGGTGGCCTACCTGGCGCCCTCCGGCGGGGCGGTCTCGGCCGACACGGTGGTGGCCCGGGTCTACGGCCATGAAATCCTCATGCGGGAACTGGCCGAGCACATGCAGGAGCTCTACCAGCGCTACGGCAAGCAGGCCAGTCCCGAGGCCCTCAAGCCCTTCGTGCAATCCCAGGCCCTGCGCGACCTCACGAACCAGAAGCTCATGGAAGAACTGGCCGAGCGCCACCACGTGGTGGTGACCGACGAGGAACTGGCCGCCCGCCTGCGGGCCCAGCTCCGCCAGTACCCGATGCTGTGGGATGCCAACGGCAAGCTCAAGCCCACCGCTGAACTGAAGCAGGAGTACGGCTTCAACCCGGCGCTGATGGAACGGGGCCTCCGCTCCGAGCTGCTGCGCACCAAGCTGATCCAGCAGGCCGCCCTCCAGGTGCCCGTGGACGAGGCCTGGATCACCGTTGAAAACCGCCTGCGCAACGAGAAGGTCGCCTTCCAGCAGGCCACCCTGACCGTGGATCCCAACACCGTGGCCGACCCCGGCGATGCCGCGCTGGAGGCCCTCTACAAGGCCGGCGGCGACCGCTTCCTGCAGCCTCCCCGCCGCATCATCCAGTTCGTGGCGGTGGATCGCGCGGCCCTCAGCAAGGACCTACAGGTGGACGACGCGGCCCTCAAGGCCGCCTTCGACGCCCGCAAGGCCGACAACACCGAATTCAAGGCCCGCCACATCCTCTTCAAGGCCGAAGGCGATGCCCAGATCCAGGAAGCCACGGCCAAGGCCCAGCTGCTGCGCGAGCGGCTCGTGAAGGGCCTGGACTTCGCCAAGACCGCCGAAGAGCTGAGCGAAGATCCCAGCGCCAAGGGCAATGGCGGCGACCTGGGCTGGTTCAACAGCTCCAAGATGGTGAAGCCCTTCTCGGATGCTGCAGCCACCCTGAAGGTGGGCGAGATCAGCCAGCCCGTGAAGACCCAGTTCGGCGTCCACCTCATCAAGCTCGAAGGCCGCCGCGAAAAGAAGTTCGAGGACGTGAAGGCCGACCTGGCCCGCGAGATCACCGACAGCCGCTTCAACGCCCGAGCCCAGGAACGCCTCGAGCAGATCCGCAAGCGCGCCAACGGCGGCGACCTGGCGGCTGCGGCCAAGAGCCTCGGCAGCCCCGCCCAGCTCAGCCAGCCCTTCAGCAACGAGCCTTCCGCCCAGGTGGAGGGCCTGCCCGAACTGCCCCAGATCGCCGGTGAGGCCTTCCGCCTGAAGGTCGGCGAGGTCTCCAAGCCCATGGCCTTCGGCGATCGCCACCTGCTGTTCCGCGTGCAGGAGGAGCGCCCCGAGGCCGTGCCGCCCTTCAAGGAGATCCGCACCAAGGTGCTCGCCGCCTACCGTCTTGAGGAGGCCCGCAAGCAGGCCGTGGCCAAGGCCGAGCAGGCCCTGAAGTCCGGCGGACTGCAGGCCGTGGGTCCCGTTACCGACCAGGCCGCGGCGCCCCTCAGCGGACTGCGCGACCTCGTCAACCACCCCGGCATCCGCAAGGCCCTGCTGGATACGCCCGTCGGCCAGACCACGCCCGTGCTCTGGAGCCAGGACGGCAAGCTCTGGGTGGCCCGAATCACCTCGCGCGAACCCGCCCCGGCTCTCACCTTCGAAACGCGGCGCACCCTCATCCAGGACGTGCAGACCGCCGAGGCCCAGAAGCTGCTCTCCGCCGAGATGCAGTCCCTGGACCAGCAGGGCCGCCTGCGCCCCGGCTTCAGCAGCCTCTGGGGCCACTTCGGCGGCATCTACATCAATGCCAGCGCCGTCCAGGTGCAGGTGGAAGACTAGGTTTCGGACAAACCGATTACCGCCTCCAGCAGCGATGACAGGTGGGGATGCGGCGGATCGGACATCAGTTGTTCCAAGGGGCCCCGGCACACCGGGGCCCCGTTTTTTAGCACCAGCACCTGATCGCAGAGCCTGCGCATTTTGGGCAGGTCGTGTCCCGCGAGGAGCAGGGCCGTGCCCGCGGCCCTCAGGTCCAAGAGCAGCGACATCAGGTGGCTGCCCAAGGTCGGATCCAGGGCCGAGAAGGGTTCGTCCAACACGAGCAACCGCGGTTCGAGCATCAGGGCCCGCCCTAGACAAAGGCGCTGTGCAAGCCCACCGGACCAGGCCCGGGGAAGTTGATCCAGGGCCGCCTCGGGGAACTTCACCCGCGCGGCCATGCGCGCCGCGGCCTCGCGGCGGGAACGCTGGTCCCCGCGCCGCCAGACCTCCAGCGGCTCCTGCAGGATCTCCCAGCCGCTGAGGTGGGGCGGCAGGCTGGCGAGGGGATCCTGGAAGACCGCCTGGATGCGCGGACGGCGGACCCGGCGTTCCCGCTCGGGCAGGGAAGACCAGGGCGCGCCCTCCAGCTCGATCCGGCCTTCGGTGGGCTCCAGCAGGCCCAGCACCAGGTTCAAAAGCGTCGTCTTGCCCGCGCCGCTCTCACCGATCAGACTCCAGGCTTCGCCCGGGGCGATGGAAAAGGACACATCCTTCAGGCACCAGCTTTCTCCGCGCCGAAGGCCCAGGCCCTCGACGCGAAGGAGGGGCGCGTGGGTCAGCGGATCACCTCGGCGCCCAGGTAGGGGCGCAGGGCCTCGGGCACGCGGATGCTGCCGTCGGGCTGCTGGTAGTTCTCGAGGATGGCCACCCAGGTGCGGCCCACGGCGAGGCCGCTGCCGTTGAGCGTGTGCGCGAAGACCGGCTTGCCCTCCTTGCCCTTGGCGCGGATGTTGGCGCGCCGCGCCTGGAAGTCGCCGAACCAGCTGCAGGAGCTGATTTCGCGATAGGTGTTCTGGGAGGGCAGCCACACCTCCAGGTCGTAGGTCTTCTGGCTGCTGAAGCCCATGTCCCCCGTGCAGAGCAGCACGCGGCGGTAGGGCAGGCCCAGCGCTTCGAGGATGGCTTCGGCGTTTTCCGTCAGCCGCTCCAGCTCGGCCTCGGCCTGGTCCGCGGCGGCGAAGGTGACCAGCTCCACCTTGTGGAACTGGTGCTGGCGGATGATGCCCTTGGTGTCCTTGCCGTAGCTGCCGGCCTCGCTACGGAAGCAGGGCGTGAAGGCGCAGTGCCGCATGGGCAGGGCTTCCAGAGGCAGGATCTCGTCGCGGTAGAGGTTGGTGACGGGCACCTCGGCGGTGGGGATGAGGTAGAGGGAGGGATCAACCGCGAATTCTTTTTTGATCTCCTCCGTCAAATCTCGAGTAAAGGTCTCTATTAGTGATTGATCAATAGTGGAACGGTCAATAATTTCTTCCATTTTTGGAGGAGTGGCAACAAACACCCTAATGGATTCATTTATCGCTTTGGACAAGGCGTTGCATTCGATCGGCTGGTTCTTTATCACGAAGAAATCGAAATTACCGACCTTCAATCGAAGTAAATCGCCCCCTGCGTAACCAAACTGCAGAGATAGATAATGGTGGTACTGCTCGGGGCGAACAGCCGATGGCTTCCGTAGAACACTCAACTCGAGAGTCCTGAAACGCTCCCGAGGCGCACGAAAAAGATCTTCTTGGAACTTGGGCAACTGGCCCGTGCCGTACATGCTGTCGGCGTTCACGAGGTAGGGCGGGATCACTTCGAGGTATCCCGCGGCCGTCTGCCGGTCGAGCATGAAGGCGATGAGGGCGCGCTCCAGCTTGGCGCCCTGCCCCTTCAGCACCGAGAAGCGCGCGCCGCTGATCTTGGCCGCGCGGTCCAGGTCGAGGATGCCCAAGGACGTGCCCAGCTCCACGTGATCCTTGGGCGCCTCGATATGGGGCACCTGGCCCCAGCGCTTGATCTCGACGTTGGCGTGCTCGTCGCGCCCGCTGGGAACGCTGGCGTGGGGCGGGTTGGGGATGCCCGCGAGGAAATCCTTGAAGGCGGCTTCGACCTCACGCTCAGAGGCCTCCAGTGCCTTCAGTTTGTCGCCCACTTCCCGCTGTTGGGCGATGAGGTGATCCGCGTTCTCCTTGGCCCGCTTGAGGCGGCCCACTTCTTCGCTCACGCGATTCCGCTCGGCCTTCAGAGTCTCCGCCTCCTGCAGCACGCTGCGCCGCCGTTGATCCAGGGCCTGGTACTGGGCCCGGTCCAGCGTGTAGCCCCGTTCGGACAGGCGGGCCGCCACGGCGTCGAGGTCGTTGCGCAGGAGGGTGGCGTCGAGCATCTGGGAATCCCGGAAACCCCCAGTTTAACGGCTCTGATCGTTGACTGCGGAATCAGCCCTCAGGCCTGCGGCCAGGTCCTCGTCGGGCCTGCGGCCAGGTCCTCGTCAGGCCTGCGGCCAGGCCCCTTCCGGCGTGGGCTCGCCGGCCCAGGCGGTGGCGAAGGCCTCCCGCACCTCGGCCACGCCGCCGCCCGCGCCGAGCACGATGCCCAGCTTCGCCAGGGCGGCCCAGCGCGTGTGCAGGCCGCCGGAGATGGCGCCCAGCGTCTCGATCTTCCGCCCCAGTTCGTAGGCCGAGAGATCCACGCCGCCATGGGGGCACTGGGAGGTCACGACCACCGGCAGCTGACGCCGGTGGCAGTCTTCCAGGAAACCCATCAGATCGCTGCGGCCCATGGGCAGGTTGCCCGCGCCGAAGGCCTGGATGAGCACGGCCTTCGCGCCCGCGGGCGCGGGGAACCAGGGCATGCCCGGATGGGGCGTCATGGTGCGGATGCTCAGTTCCAGCGCACGTCCCATGTCCACGGGCATCTGGCGGGCGAACTGACCGGCCGTGGGATGCAGGCGGATCTCCGCGCCGATCTCGGCCAGGGGCGGGAGGTTCAGGCTCTGGAAGGCCTCGAACTGGCTGACGCTCAGCTTGTCCGCGGCCACGCCGCGCAGCCAGTGGGTACCGAAGCAGATGCCGATTTCAGGAATGGCCCGGCAGGCCAGGTCCACCGCGTTGACGAGGTTGCTGCGCGCGTCGCTGCGCACGAAGGCCAGGGGACGTTGGCTGCCCGTGAGCACAACGGGCTTGCCCAGGTCCGCCAGCAGGAAACCGAGCACCGAGGCCGTGAAGGCCATCGTGTCCGTGCCGTGGATGATGACGAAGCCATCGAAGGCCGGCGCCGCCTCGCGCACGCGCTGGGCCAGCACGAGGATGTCGGCGGGTTCGAGGCAGGAGGAATCCTGGTTGAAGGGAACTTCCACCGACAGCTGGGCCAGCTGCCCCAGTTCAGGTACCTGCACGAGCAGGTGCTCAAGGAAACGCCCGGGCGCCAGGGAGGCGGGTTCCCCGCTGGGCATCATGCCCAGGGTGCCGCCGGTGTGGAGGAGCAGGATCTTTCGCATGGTTCCACCCTACCCAATCTCCCCGCCCCGCTCTATCCGCGACACGAAAAAGGGAGGGGCCAGAGCCCCTCCCTTAACAGTTCGTAGCCGTCCTAGTTGAACAGGTAAGTCAGACCCACCGAATACCAGGAGGGGTTGAAGACCTTGTTGAACTCGGCCTGCTGGAAGCTGAGGTCCGTGCGCAGCTTCTTGCTGAAGCGGTATTCCGCGCCGATCCGGAAGCCGAACTTGGTGCCATCCGCGTAGTTGTTTCCGCCGTTGGGGAAAGCGGAAGAGGCCGGCTTCGAGTTGTTGAAGCTGGGATCCGTGGCCTGGTTCTTGTTCTGCTTCCACTGCACGGCCATGGGGCCGCCGAAGACGGACCACTTGGCATTCAGCTCCTGCATGACGTCCATGCCGCCGAAGAAGTGCGGGCGGTTGGCGTTCTTGAGGCCGGTGCCGTCGGCGCCACGAAGGAACATGAAGTTGAGGTGGTAGCGCAGGTCGAGACCCGGCTTGACCTCCGAGCGGAGCGCAAGACCTGCCGTGTAGCCGGCCAGGTTGCCGCTGCGCACGAGCTTGTTCATATCCTGGCTGGCGATGACGAGGTTGAAGCTCCCCTCGAGGGGAATCGTGTCGGCGTTGGCCTGGCCCAGCAGGGGAAGGGCCGCAAGGGGAAGCATGAGGAATCGCTTGAGGGTCATGTAGCTATCTCCATTCATGAAGGATCGGGTTCGCGACTACCACTTGATGCCGGTGGAGAGCACCACAGACCGGCCACCGACCATGTCTGCGGCTCCGTAGGTTCCGAACCCGGTTCCATAGCTGGAGGAGGCGGTGTTGGTGTTGAGGGCGTTGGCCTGGAATCCGGAGAGCGCGCCGTTGGTGGCGAGCGCCGAGCTGCCCGCCGCTCCTGCGATGGAGTACGAAGTCTGCTGCCAGTGGTTGAACACGTTGAAGAAGGTCAGCTCCATGAAGTAGCGGAGGGTCTTCATCACGGGCACATCCATGCCCACTTTCAGGTCGAAGTTGTAGGTGTCGTTGTAGCGGCCGATGCCGCGGGGTCCGAAGTACCGGGTGTAGGTGTTGCCATACTGGGCGGCCGCAAATGCAGGGGTGGCGCCGGCGGCGATGGCATCCTGCTGGACTTCGAAGGCGTTGACGCGGGTGAGGCTGTAGGCGGCCCCACTCAGATAGTTGAAGAGCAGGGAAGCCGTGAAGATGGACCCCTGGGTGCTCTTGTCGCTGTAGTCCAGGTGGAAGGTCGCCTTGTGGGGACGGTCGCCCAGCAGCTTGCCGTAGGGAGCGTAGTAGCTGGCATCGCGGCCGCGGCTGGCGTGCACGGACTCGTAGTCGCCGATGACGTCGCCGGTGACCGCGAGGGTGCTGGCGTTGCCTTCGGAACCTTCGCCGTTGCCCTGCAGGCTGGAGTAGGTGTAGTTGCCACCCAGGTTCCAGTTGGCATCGAGGCGGCTGGCGAACTCGAATTCCAGGGCCTTGTAATCGCGCACCAGACGGGAATCGTTGCCCCAGCGGGTGGCCAGCACGGGGGCCGTGGTGGGCACCGCCGTGGCGCGGAGGGGCACGTTCACGATGTCCTGGATGTAGAGGAAATCGTTGAAGAAGTTCTTGCTGGTGCGCTTCACGTAGGTGAAGGACAGGAAGGATCCGTCGTTGTAGCTGCGGCGCAGGCCCACGGTGGTTTCATCCGAGGAGGGGGCCTTCGTCTTGCTGTCGATGGTGTTGGTGAGGGGGCTGCTGACGCCCGTCAGGCCCGCAGCGCTGATGTTCCAGTTGCGCAGGTCGATCACCTGGGCGGTGGTCAGGGCATTGTTGGAGATGCCGTTGATGGCGCCGCCCCAACCGTAGTTCTCCTGGATGGGATTGCCCGCCAGGGTGAACTGGTTGGCGAAGCCGTCCTGGAGCTTGGCGGTGTAGCGGGCCCAGCTGGCCGTGACCAGCCAGGACTGATCGCCCTTGATGTCGTAGGTGAACTTGGTGCGGGGAGAGGTCTGGGTGCTGCTGATGGTCTTGGAACCCAGCGTATCCGACGCGGAGACCTTGTCGTAGCGCATGCCCAGGGAGACCTGGAAGCGGTTGGTGATGCTCCATACGTCGTTGACGTAGTAGGCGTCGAGGTTGGTGTCGGCCGCACCCTTGTCGCTGAAGTAGGCGCGATAGACGTTCTGCTGTCCGGCATTGGCGCTGAAGGCCAGACCGGCGGCGCGGTAGGTGCCGTCGGCGTTGCGGCCCCAGACGCGGAAGCGCTGGTTGGTGGGCGCCTGGTCATTGGCGGCCTTGCGCTCCTGGCGGAGGATCTCGAAGCCGATGTCCACCTGGTGGCTGCCCAGATCGGACTGGGGAGAGAACCACTGCAGGTTGGACATGTAGGTGACGATGTCGCGGTTGTCGCCGCCGTCCGTGATATTGAAGATGCCGTTGTTGAACTGGTAGTAGGAACCGTTGCTGTAGCGGGCGAAGATGGTCGGACCGTTGGCCGGATCGCCGCCGGAGATGAACACCTGGTGCTTGTTCGAGTAGCGGGCTTCCAGGTTGGTGCTGTTGTTGAGGATGCCGCGGTAGCCCAGGGAGTAGTACTCGAAGATCTGGGAGCCGATGTTCAGGGTGGCGGGATCGAAGGATCCGCTGCCGTCCGATCCAGAGAGGTACTGGCGGTTGTTGATGGACAGGACCTGGCGGCTGCCGGAGGCTTCCACCGTGTGGTTCTGGTTGATCTGGCCCGTCAGCTTCAGTTCATAGAACTGGGTGGAGTTGGTCTGGGTGTGGTTGCCACCCGCGCCCGTCAGGTAGGCCGGGCCGGCAGTGGCCGCGGCATCACCGGTGTTGGTGCCGCCGGAGAGGGCCGGGTTCGCCCAGGTCACCGTGGTGCCCGTGGAGGGATCGAGCTTGGTGGAGGCGGTGAACCAGAGCCTGTCCTTGACGATGGGGCCGCCGATCCAGATGGTGTAGGCGCGGCTGGCGTCGTCCACGCCCGGGGCGGGCTTGGCGTTGGCCGGGGCGTTGCGCATGCCCAGGGGAGCATTGGCGATCCAGCTCGGACGGCTGATGTTGGCGCGGATGACGCCGGTGTACTCGTTGCCGCCCACCTTGGTGATGGCGTTCACGACGCCTCCGGTGAAGCCGCCGTAGCGGGCATTCACGGGGCTCTGGATGACCTGGGTCTCGGCCACGGAGTCGTCCACGAAGAACTGGCGTCCGTCCGTGGTGCCGAAGGCGTTGTCCGAGATGTCCGTGCCGTTCAGGAGGAAGCGGTTGCCCGTGCCCTGGCCGCCGCGGATCTGGATGCGGTTGACGCCGTTGGCGGTGTTCTGCACCACGCCCGGCGCCAGGAGCGCCACGGTGTTGAGGCCGCGGGTGGTGCGGGGCAGCAGGTCCATGTCCTCAGAGGTCACGTTCGTGCTGGCCTTCACATCGGACTTGTCCACGCGGGCGGCGGTGCCGACCACTTCGACCACGGCGCTGGCCTGGGCCGAGGCCATGGGGATGTCCTGGTTGACCGTCTGGCCCAGGCCGATGGTCACGCCATGGATGGGGTTGCTGACCATGCCGGCCTTGGTGGCGGCCACGGTATACGAACCCGGAGGCAGCAGGGGGGCACGGAAGGCGCCGCGCTCGTCGGTCACGAGGACGCGGACGCCCTGCAGCACGGGCGAAGTGAGGCGGACTTCAGCCCCGGCCACGGGCTCGCCCGCGGGGGTCTTCACGCGGCCGACCATCTGGCCCGTGAGTTCCTGGGCCATGAGGGAGGGGGCCGCCACCATGGACAGCGCCAGAAGGGTCAGGTTCCTGCAGGAAAATCGATTCATATATGACTCCAGTCAGAAGGCGAGAGGCCGGGGCCTAGAAGCGGATACCAAAAACCATTTCAGCCACCATGCCGGACTTCTTGCCGGACGTCGGAGATTCCATCCCGGTGGTGTACAGGTTCAGTTCGCCCGCGAACTTCTCATTGAACTGCTGGTGGATGCCACCCAGCACGCCAATGGCAAAGGTCGATTTCCGGGTGGAGGACACGATGGTGTCCACCCGGGTGATGGCGGCGGCGGCATTGGTGGTGAGCGTCGAGCCCGTGTCCGTCTGGGTCACTTCATTTCGGTTGATGCGGAGGCCGGCCTGCCAGGACATGCCGTCCATGAACGCGGCCTTGCGGTAGAGGGCGGAAGCCTGGATTCCCTTGGACTCGTCCTTGCGCGCCAGGCCCGTCACGGTGCTGGAGGCGGGCAGGGTGGACGGGATGTAGCTCAGGGTGACTTCCTTGCCCGGGAAGAAGCGGTAGCCCAGGTCGAAGGCCAGCACGCTGGTCTTGTCCAGGCGGTAGGTGACCTCCACCGATCCGCAGAAGGTGTTGAGGATCTCGTTGTTGTTGAGGATCTTGGTGGCGTTGCCGTCGATGTGGCCGCCCGCGAACTTGAAGGAGGCGTCCCAGGGCGAAGTCTGGGCGCTGAGGCCGAGTCCGGCAGCGAGAGCAAGGGTCAGGAGCTTGGTCATTCGAGTGATACTTGCCACTTTGTGATCCTCCGCGGGGTAATCCGCCGTTAGGTTAAAAGCCCAGAGAGATGGGCTGACGAGAGGTGAACCGCCATAAATGGGATGAGCATACCCTAGCTAGCGAGGTGACGATGCTGATACATCAGCAAAGGTTCCCAGCTCAAATAAATATTTTTCAAGTCCACTCGTCCCAGGTTTCACCCCATTCCAGCTTTGACCCTGGCCACCCCCGGGTCATGGTTCACTGGGGCTTGGTACCCCATGCGTCGCATCCCCCGAACCATCCAAATCATTGTGGCCCGCTACCTGCGGCGCCTGCTTCGGAACCGTCTGGATGGTCAACAATTGCAGGCAGCGGTGGAATCGGCCCTCGCCACGCTGCCCATCCAGGAAAAGCTGCTGGTGCGCGAAGGATCCCTGCGCTCGGAGACCCTGAACCGCCAGCTGGCCTGGGCCATGGCCTTCGTGGCGGGCGCGGTGAACGCCGGTGGGTTCCTCGCCGTGAGCCACTACACCTCCCACATGACCGGCGTGGTCTCCTCCATGGCCGACGAGCTAGCCGACGGCGACCTCACGACTGCGCTCGCCGCCTTGGCCATGATGCTGAGCTTCCTCGGGGGCGCCTTCGTCTGCACCACCCTCATCAGCTTCGGGCAGCGGCACCGCATGCGCAGCCGCTATGCGCTGACCCTGGCGCTGGAGGCCGTGCTGATGCTCGTCTTCGGTTTCATGGGGAACCGGCTCCAGCAGGAGATCCGGTTCACGCTGCCCACGACGGTGATGCTGCTCTGCTTCATCATGGGCATGCACAACGCGGTGACGTCGATCATTTCCGGCGCCGCGGTTCGCACCACGCACCTGACGGGCACGGTGACCGACATCGGTATCGAGCTGAGCAAGCTCACCTATGTGAACATCCACAACCGGCACGGCCGTGAGCGCATCATCGCCAACCGCCAGAAGCTGAGCCTGCTGCTCCTCATCCTGGCCGCCTTCCTCGGCGGTGGCGTCGTGGGGGCCCTGGGCTTCCGCCACGTGGGGTTCAAGATCACGGTCCCACTGGCGGCCTTCCTATGCTTCCTGGCGGCCCGCCCCCTGCTCCTGGAACTGCGCCTCCTGCTTCACCGGATCCGGAAGCAGTGGAACCCCGAGGAGCGCGAGCCGTCCTGAAGCGGAGCTTCTAGACCGACACCACCACGGCCTTCAGCTCATCGAAGCCCTGGTCGCTGGTGCAGCTGACCACCACGGCGCACTGGCCGGGCTGGCTGGGAGGAAGCTGGACCTCACCGGTGAAGACGCCATCACTGCCCGTGCGTCCCGACAACAGCCCGGTGGCTTTCTTGAGGCTGGAGACCAGCTTCACGGCCACCTCAGCACCCTCCACGGGGCTTTGGCTCTGGCAGAGCCGCGCCCTGAGGCGCACGCGGAACAGGCTGCCGAAGGCCGGCCTCAGGGGCTGGTCCAGCACCAGCTCGAGGGTGTCCACATCGCCTTCCTGCTGCAGGAATTCCAGGATCGCCTGATCCAGGGGACGGTCGTTGAAGGCCCGCTGTTCCAGGAGGTCCGGCGGCGTCAGGTCGTACTTACCGTTCTTGATGTCGCGGATGATGGCGCGGTGCTGCTCATCCATGCGCTCCTGAATGGTCGATTCGACCACCGGCGGCGTGGCCAGCAGGTCCTCGTACGAGGAACGATAGCTGTCCAGGATCTCGCCGCCCACATAGATGAGCGTTTCAATCCTGGGATTGGAAAGCCCCTTGTCCTCCGTCTGGACATGGAAGATCCGGTTCCCGTGGCGCACATCCGTGTTGTAGTCAGTGATCATGGGAGGGACCTGGGGAGCAGCCTCGAAGGCAGGGGGGCGGAAAGGTTCATCCAGCTACCGCTGCAATCTTCCCGCCAAATCGGGCATGACCTCCCAGGCGATCTCGCGGATCACCTGGTCGCCCATGCGGGCCACGACGGCCTTGACCAGGGCGTCCACCAGCACGGGGTCGGCGAGCAGGGCCTGCACCAGGGCCTGGGCCTGCTCTGGACCGACGGTGGCCGCTCCGGAAGGAGCCGCATGCCCAGGCGCGGCAGGGGCGTGCCCGGTTGCGGCAGCCGGGACCCTGGTTTCGACCACAGGGGTTTCGACCGCAGGCGCGGGGGCCAGATCGGACTCGAACATCGGCACGTGGGGCGCCGGTCCGGGTTCATGGATCTCCGGAATGGCCTCCATGGTGATGAGCTCTTCCACGGCCGTCGTGCCGTCGGTACCAAGGAAATCCGAAGCCGCGGGAAGGTCCACGAACAATTCATCGGATTCCGCAGAAACCGGGAAGGGAGATTCGGCTGGAGCTTCCAGCGCGGCCGGCTTCGGCGCCGCTTCGGGAGGCGGCATGGGGAAGTCCACCGACAGGGTTTCCAGGTCTTCCAGGCCCGACAGGGTGACCAGTTCCTCTTCGTCCTCGGGCAGGACGAGGCCCGGTTCCAATTCGAGGGTCGTGTGGGAATCGGGCACCGCGGCTGGAACGACGGGGATCTCCGCGACCGGGGCCACAGGAGGCTCAGCCGTCAGGTCCTGCAGACTGTCGAGGTCCAGCTCCTCCAGTTCGAGGTGGACCTCCGGGTGGACCGCCGCAGATGCCGCCGCAGGGGCCTCGGCTTCCGGAAGGGCTGGAGCGGGCGCCTCGGACCAGAGGTCCTCGGCCGTGAGCAGGAGCAGATCCTCTTCGAGGTCGGGCAGATCCAGATCGCCGTCCAGGAGGCCCGCCGGTTCTTCTTCGGGCTCGGGCCTGAATTCGGGCAGAGCCTCCTCGGCGCGCTTCACCAGGTCGCGGGCCGGGGTCGCCGGCACCGTGCTGAAGGGGGAGGGCGTGATGACCACGGGTGTGACCAGGAGGGCCTTCACGCGGTCTCCGAGCTCGCGGAGCTCAATGGGCTTTTTCAGGAAACCCTGGATGGGCGCTTTGGCCAGCTTGGCGGGGTCCACGGGATCCAGCACACCCGCCATCAGGGCGATGGGCATCATGGCGGTGGCATCCATGGCCCGCAGGCGGCCCAGCAGGGTCCAGCCGTCCATGCCCGGCATGGCCGTGTCCACCAGGGCCACGTCGAAGCGCTCTCCGCGTCCAAGACGATCCAGGGCCTCCGCGGCGGAATCCACGCAGACGAGCTCTACATCTGTGTGTGCCAAGAGGGATTCGGCAATCCGGTGGATGCTGGGATTGTCGTCCACGAGGAGGAGACGCGGCATCGGGGACCTCGGGAAGCCGGGAGGAAGAGAGAGTGGCTGGGCACAACGCTACCAGAAATGTGCACTTCGGTAACAATGGATCAGCGAAGGGATCGGTAAGGAATCGGCAACGAGCTTGTCCGAGTCTTCGGCTCAGCGCAGCAGCTTCCTGAGTATCCTCACCCGCTCCACCTCCACGAGGCGCACGAGGAGCACCCGGTCACCCACCCAGACCCAGGCGGCGCCGTAGGGTTCCCGCAGGGCGATCTCGGGCCCCTTGGGCAGCCAGCCTTTCACGGAAGCGCGCAGACCCGTGGCCGAGCGCCATTCAGGGCGGTAGGAATCCAGCAGCGCCTGGCGCTGGCGTTCCGGCGGCAGGGCGCTTTCGTTCCAGCGTTGGTCCCAGGCGTCGAAGGCCCCTCTCCCCGCGCCATTCTCCCGCCAGGCCCAGGCCGCGTCCCAAGCGGGCCAGGGAAGGGCATCGGCGGCCACCTCGGTCCATTCGACCCTGGTCAGAGGGCTCGTCTTCCGCGCCATGCCTTCATCCGGAAGCGGCGCCACCAGGGCCATGCGCTGGGGAGGCTGGGCCGTGAGGAGCCCGCTGCCCACCGCCAGGCGGCGCCAGCGCCCGCCTTCCAGACCCCAGGCCGTCCAGCCCTGGGCGCCGCCGTGCCAGAGCCGATCGGCCCGCGGCATCCAGATGCCGTCCCCACCGTGCCAGGGGATCTCCACCCGGCTGCCCGGCAGGTCCTGGCCGTCCTCGGAAAGGGCCTCGGCCTTGGTGGCGAGCCCCTTGGGCGGCGCCGGCAGATCCGCCTCGTCCCAGCTGGCGAGGGTGGGCTCTCCCGGTTCCACCTCGCAGGGCAAGGCGCTCAGCAGGAACCTCGGTTCGGCGCGGGCTTCGGCGGGCTCGAAGAAGCCGATGAGCGCGGCCTTCCCGTCCCAGCTGAATCGGCTCCATGGGCCCGACTGGGCGGACCAAATGACGCGGCCCTCGGGGACTTCGAGCAGGCGTGTCTCAAAGCGTGCCGAACCCATCTGAAGGGTCACCAGCAGGCGGTTGCCCTTGGCGGGATCCAGGCGGGCCGAACAGATGGGCGCATCGAACCGGTAGTGCCGCCACTCGAGCCCCCGCCACAGCACGATCTCGCTGCGGCCCCCGGGCCCGTTCAGCGCCAGACCCTGATCCGCCAGGTAGGGCGAGGCGGGCTCCCAGGGCGTGCCGAAGCCGCCTTCGTAGGGCCAGGCCTCGGGCTGATCCGGATCCCGCGTGCCCTGGAAGCGCGGCGCCCAGCCGTCCTCCAGGCGGAATTCCGCCAGGGATTCGAAGCCGCCCAGACTCATGACGGCCGGCGCCCCCGCTGACGTGACGCCGCCCTCGCTGACCGGACGCGGCGCTTGCACCACCGCGAAGAGCAGCAGCATGGCGGCGATGAAGAGGGTGGCAATGATGTACCGTTGGGGGATCACGGGGTGCCCAGGACGTTGCATCATCATGCCTCATCCCCGTGGGAGACCGGCCCGATGAAACACAAATCCGCGGTGGAGACCGAACTCAAGCTGCGCATTCCGGCCACGGGCCCCTACCGCGGCCTGCTGCAGGCCCTTGGATTCCGCGAGGTCTCAGCCGCCCAGGCCGAGGTCAGCGTGCTCTGGGACCGGGAGGGCCATCTGCGCGCCGCCGGTTCGGCGCTGCGCACGCGCAGCTATGCGGGCCAGTCGCGCCTGACCTGGAAGGGCCCCAAGGTGCCCGATCCGATCCTGAAGATCCGCCCCGAACACGAGACCGGCATCGAGGACGCCACCGCCCTGGAGGCCATCCTCCGCGCCCTGGGCTACGCGCCCGTGTTGCGCATGGAGAAGGTGCGCGCCGTGTGGGAGCGCGCCGAACTGGAGGCCTGCCTCGACGAGACGCCCTTCGGCTGCTACCTGGAGCTGGAAGGCGATCCCCAGGCCATCCGCGCCGCCATGGAAGGCCTGGGCCTGGCCCCCGATCGCGCCGAGACCCGCAGCTACCCCGAGCTGTACCAGGCCCACGGGCTCGGGTAGACCGCGGAAAAGAAGAACCGCCAACCGCAGAGAACGCCGAGAACGCAGAGGAAAAGAAGAAGGCCTTCCTCTGCGCTCTCCGCGTTCTCTGCGGTGAATCAACCGTCGGGGTGGGTCGGCGCGAAGGTTCAGACCTTCAGCACGCGCTCCAGATCCTCGATCAGATCCTGCACGTCCTCCACGCCGACGCTGAGGCGCAGCAGGTTGTCGTTGATGCCCAGGCGCTGCCGGTCGGCCTCGGGCACGCTGCCGTGGGTCATGCTGGCGGGGTGGCAGACGAGGCTTTCCACACCGCCCAGACTCTCGGCGAGTGCGAACACCTTGAAGGCCGAGGCCATGCGACGGGTGCGTTCGGCGTCGCCCGTGTCAAAACTCACGATGCCCGAGAAGCCCTTCATCTGCTGCTTGGCGAGGGCGTGCTGGGGATGGGATTCGAGGCCAGGGTAGTAAACGGCCTTCAGATCCTTGCGGTTCTCCAGCCAGCGGGCGATGGTGAGCGCGCTCTGGTTGTGGCGCTCCATGCGCAGGTGCAGCGTCTTGGTGCCCCGCAGGATGAGCCAGGATTCCATGGGCGAGAGGATGCCGCCGGCGGCCTTCTGGTGGAAACGCAGGCCCTCGGCGATGTCTTCGCGGTTGGTGATGGCGATGCCGCCGATGGAGTCACTGTGGCCGTTCAGGTACTTCGTCGTGGAGTGGAAGACGAGATCGGCGCCCAGCTCCAGGGGCCGCTGGTTGAAGGGCGTGGCGAAGGTGTTGTCCACCGCAAGCACCGCCTTGCAGCCCATCTGCGTCATCACGCGCCGCGCGCCGGGGATATCGGTAATGCCGAGCATCGGATTGGTGGGCGTCTCCAGCATCACCAGCTTGGTGTTGGGCCGCAGGGCCGCCTTGAAGGCCGCCAGATCGCCCGTGTCCACCTGGGTGTAGGTGAGGCCGAAGCGGGTCATCACCTTGTCCAGCAGGCGGAAGGTGCCGCCGTAGACGTTGTCGCCCAGCACCACGTGATCGCCGCTGGAGAGCTGCTCGAAGATGGCCTGCACCGCCGCCATCCCTGAGCCGAAGGCCATGCCGTGAGCCCCGCCCTCCAGAGCCGCCAGGTTGGCCTCCACGGCGTCGCGGGTGGGGTTGCGCACACGGGCGTAGTCGAAGCCGCGGTTCTGCCCCAGCCCGTCCTGAAGGTAGGTGCTGGTGAAGTAGACCGGCGTCATGAGCGCGCCGTTGGTGGGGTCCGGCGACTGCCCGGCATGGATGCAGAGGGTGTCGAAACGGGCTTCATGATTCATGGCGCTATCCTTCCGTGATTCCACAGTGTGATGAGGTGCCGCCATGAGGAAAAGGATTGCCTGCGTTTGCGTGATCTTTGCCCTGGTGGCTTGCCGATCCGACAAGCCCGAGGACCAGGTGCGCGCGACCTTCGAGACCTGCCGCGCGGCCGTGGAGGCCGGCGACGCCGCCGGGGCCACGGCCCCCCTCGATCCCGCCTTCCAGGGGCCCGAGGGCCTGGACAAGGCCTCGCTGCGCCTCTTCCTCATGGGCACCTTCCGGCAGGAAAAGGTCGGCGTGACCGTCGTGCGCAACGAGGTCGCCGTGCGCGGCAACGAAGCCTTCCAGGAGGTCGATCTGATCCTCACGAGCCGCGGCGGCGGTCTACTACCGCAGGACGCCTCGCACCGCAGCTTCCGCCTGCGCTGGCGGAAGACCGGGAAGGACTGGCGGCTGCTGGAGGCTCAGTCCCTCGACGGGCGCTGAAACCGGGGCTGCAGGGCCCGCGCCCCCGGGCGCAAGGTGCCCACGGGCAGCTCCGCCAGGATGGACTCCCGCACGTCGGGTGGCAGGCGTCGCTCGCGGCGCTCCTCCCGCAGCATGGCCGTGAAGTGGCCGAAGGCCAGGTACTGGACCGGCTTCACGCCGTGCTCCTTGCCCGCGTCCAGCACGCCCGGCATCTCCTGGTAGCGCCCCAGGCCGTACAGCGCCGTGACCTTCAGCGCGTAGGCCCGCGGGTTCATGGGATGGTCGCGAAGCACGCGGTCGCAGAGGGCCAGGCTGCCCTGGGGCTGGTCCACCAGGCCCCGGCCGGCCTCGTTGAGCAGCTCCGCGGCCTCCTCCTCGGTCATACGGGGCGGCGCCTTGGGTGCCGGCCCCGGTTTCGGTGCAGGCTTGGGCGAGGTCGGTTCGACCCGCTCGGTTTTCGGACTGGTGCGACTTTCCGCAGGCGCCGGGGCCGTGGCTGACGGAACGACAGGGGACGAAACAGAGGTGGAGGGCGCGGCGGGTTCGGGCTCCGGCAGCGAGATCACCCGCACGGGCGCGGGCCGGTGCGCCCAGGCCCAGGCGCCCGCACCACCCGCACCGAGAAGCACCAGAGCCGCAGCCCAGGGCCAGACCTTGCGGCGGGGTGTGGCCTGGCTTCCGGACGGAACCGTGGGTCGCGCCAGAACCTTCGTCGGCGGGGTGCCGGCCAGACCCGCCCAGGCGGGATCCATCGCGTCGCGCAGGGCCTTCGCCATGGCTTCGGCGGACTGGAAGCGCTGGGCGGGATCCTTCGCCAGGGCCTTCGCCAGGAGCAGGCCCGCCTGGGGGCTGATGCCGCGGAAATCCGAAGGCGGCAGGGGCGCGGGCTCTTCGTTCACGAGCTTGTAGAGCACGGTGGCCGTCGTGTCACCGTCGAAGGGGCGGTGGCCCGCCAGGGCCTCGTAGAGGATCACGCCCACGGCGAAGAGGTCGCTGCGCGGATCCGGGCGGCCGGTCTGGAGGTACTCGGGCGCCATGTAGCCGAAGGTGCCCAGCAGGGTGCCGGTGCCCGTCATGTCCGAGCCCGCCACCCGCGCGATGCCGAAGTCCATCACCTTGGCGTGCAGGCGCTCGCCGTCGCGGCGCACGCGGATGTTGCTGGGCTTGATGTCGCGATGCAGCACGCCCTTCTGGTGGGCGTAGGCCAGGCCGTCGCAGACCTGGGCCAGGATGTCGAGGGCCTCCACCGGGGCCAGCACGCGATCCCGGAGCATCGCCTCCAGATCCGCGCCGGGCACGTACTCCATGGCCAGGTAGAGCACGCCGTCGGCTTCGCCGAATTCATGGATGGTCACCAGGTTCGGATGGTTCAGGGTGCCCGCGGCGCGGGCCTCCCGGGCGAAGCGGTCCCGCGCCTCGGCGCCCTGGGCGGCCTCGCGGTGGATGGTTTTGAGCGCCACCTCCCGCCCGATGGCGGGATCCTGGCCCAGGAACACCTCGCCCATGGCGCCCTGGCCGAGGCGCTTCAGGATGTTGAACCGGCCCAGCGTATGGAGCATGTCGTCACCTGCAACCTTGGAACCGAAACCATCCTTCTCGGTTGAAGGGGGAAAAAGCTTCAGAGCCCCAGGTATTCCATAAACTCGTTGTGGAGGTCCAGCGGCAGGCGACAGTTCTGCATCTCTTCGGTCACGACCTGTTTGCAGCGGATCACGGCCCGCAGTTCCGAAGACGGGATGCCGCGCTCACGGGCGTGGCGCAGCGTCTGCATCACGGCATCCATCCACCCCAGCCGGTAGTGCGTCACGATGAGCATGCCGTAGGTCTTGCCGTTGGTCGGATCGATCTCCAGGGCCTGAAGCAATTGCCGGCGCGTGGTCTCCAGCACGTCCTTGCGCACCTCGGTCCGGCCGCTGGCGCCCGCGCCCGAACCGATCGCCGCGCCCCGAAGGCTTGGCGCGGGCAGCGGGATGGGCCGAGGGATCGAACCCGATCCCGTCCCCATGGTCCGCAGGGGCGCGGCCCGGTTGGGTGCCGGCCTTAGTGGCGGCGCTGGGATCAGCGGAAGCGAAGCCGGCGAGGCTGGCGCGGGCACGGACGAAGCCGCCATGAAACCGCGCGGGGGCGTCGGCGCCGCTTTCAGCGGAAGGCGCTCCGCCGGGGCGAGGGGAATCTTGGTGGCCGTGGTGGGCCGCTCCTGCTCCCAGCGCCAGGAGGTGTCCTTGGCGGCGCGCAGCACGCGGGCCAGCTCCTCGGCCGTCTGGAACCGGTTGGCGGGATCCTTGGCGAGGGCGTGCTGCAGGATGCCCTGCACGTCGCGGCTGATGCCCTGGAAGACCGTCGGCGGAAGCGGCCCGGGCGTTTCATGCAGCAGGCGGTAGATCACGGAGCCCGGGCTCGGCCCGTCGAAGGGCGGAATGCCCGCCAGCGCCTCGTAGAGGATCACGCCCACGGCGAAGAGGTCGCTGCGGGAATCCGGGCGGCCGCTTTGCAGATACTCCGGCGCCATGTAGTTCACGGTGCCGAACACCGTGCCCTCGTCCGTCGTGTCGGAATTGATGATCTTGGCCACGCCGAAATCCAGGATCTTGGCCTGGAGGAGCTTCCCGTCCCACACCACGCGGATGTTCGAGGGCTTGATGTCGCGGTGCAGCACCTGGTGGCGGTGGGCCACGGCCAGGCCGTCGCAGACCTGCGCCAGCACCTCCAGCGTGTCGCGGGGCGACAGCGTCCCGGCGCGGATCAGGGTGCCGAGGTCCTCGCCCTTCACCAGCTCCATGGCCAGATAGAGCACGCCGTCTTCCTCGCCCAGTTCGTGCACGGTGACGATGTTCGGATGGTTGAGCACGGCGGCGGCGCGGGCCTCGGTGGCGAAGCGCTCCCGGGCCTTGGGGCCCATGTTGGTGGCCGTGTGGATGACCTTGATGGCCACCTCGCGCCCCAGGATCGGATCCCGGCCCACGTAGACTTCGCCCATGCTTCCCTGGGCGAGCAGTCGGATGATTTCGAACTTGCCAAGTCGCGTCAGCACGGAGGTTTCCGGACGTTGAATGTCAGATCATCCACTGGGGCCGAAGCCCCGTCCAGGCCTTTCTTGCCTGCTGGTCCCGCGCAATCTCAGCCTTCCAGCGCGCGGAGCCAGGCCTCGTCCCGCACGGGAATGCCCAGCGCCTCGGCCTTGGCGAGCTTGGAACCCGCCTTTTCACCCGCCAGCAACAGCGTCGTCTTCGCCGAGACGCTGCCCGTCACCTTCGCGCCGAGCTCCTTCAGGCGCGCTTCGGCCTCCTCCCGCGACAGGGTGGGCAGGGTACCCGTGACCGAGGCTCCGTCTCCAAGAGCGCAGACCCGAAGGGACCAGCGATTGGAAGCACGCTCCTGAGGAGCGTGCGATAGACGGAGGCCGACTCGCTCTAGGCGGATCAACCGATTCCTATGGAAGGACCACTTAATCAAGCATCACCCTTGCAAGGGCTTTCTTCCTTTTGGCGAATTCACTCTTGGCCGCCTCAAGAAGAGACTCGGCCTCGACAAGTTTCTCTAGTGCACGCTCCACATCAGTGCCGATAAACATACTGGGTAGATGGGTCAATTGGTCACCATTTCCGCTCACTAGATTCGCCACCTCACCCTTAAGGAGACTCATCCGATGCTTACACACCTGCCCCATGCCCCCCGCGCGACAGGTGCAGGTAGCAGTGAAGTTTGTTCCTTCGCGGCGAAACACTATCCGATATGGCTCTGGTTCGCTTCCTTGGACAAGAAAGGTTAAGTCATTCATAGCCCACCCTGATTCTTCATTTCCATTACCCAGGCCTCATCTCGAATGGGAACACCAAGTTTTTCCGCGTCAGACAACTTAGACCCAGCATCCTCCCCGGCGACTAAATAGCTTGTTTTCCCTGAAACAGAGCTTGCAACTTTGGCACCAAGCTTGATCAACAACTCAGTTGCCTCGGATCGGCTTAGTGTTGGCAGTGTCCCAGTAATTACCACAGTGAGGCCAGTCAGTGGCTTGGATTGATCTTCAATCATGGACATCTGCTCGCGAATCAAATTGATCTGCTTCAGATCTCTAGGAAGATTTGGATGCTCACCAATAAAGGCATATAGCGCATCTACAGCTTTTGATGGCCCTTTTTTGGTATTCCACTTAGGAAGCACCTGCAAATCTTCCTTTTTGCATTTCCAAATACTGTCGACCGTTGGGAACGAATTCAGCAATGATTCAATTTTAACTAATCCAAAATCTGGCAAGGGAAGCGACGAGAGCCACTCCCTCAGTCCAACCCCATCGGCTAAATCATCTTCTATGCTTGGCTGGACTCCATAGCCTTTTAGTTCACCGGGGAGATTGGGATGCTGCGCAATAAACTGCTTCAGAGATATGGACACTTTTTCTCCAATATCTCTGATTGCCCGAAGAGCCCACTCGTCGGCCTCCCAGAGAAGGTCCAGACTGGGAAACGCACGCGCCAGCGAACGACTCGTGGTTTCACCGACATTGGGAATTCCTAAAGCGTGAATCCAGCGCCAAAGTGGTTTTCCATGAGACTGACGAATTGCCTCGAAAAGATTTCTCGCCGATGTCTCGGCAAAACCCTCAAGCGAGCTAATGAAGGCGATTCCGAATAAAGGTTGATCAAGCAATCCCAGCAGTTCCCACGGGTGCTGGAAGCGTCTAGATTCAACCAACTGAATCGCAACGACGTCGCCAATGCCCTCAAGATCCAAAGCCGAACGGCTTGCAAAATGAAGGAAGCGTCCCTCTAGCTTGGCTGGACACTCGGGATTCTCACAAAAATGCGATACCTTCCAATTTCTTTCTTCTGAGGTCTTATTCGAAGCATCATTTCTTACTTCTTTAACCTCCCCACCACAGACCGGGCAGCGGTCGGGTGCAGAAGGTGCAGCGGAGAACTCATTCCCCTGGTCAGGAACCAAGGCGACGACTTTTGGAATGACTTCGCCCCCTTTTTCTATAAATACGCGGTGACCGACATGAATTCCTAAATTACGAATGAATTCAATGTTGTGCAGGGTGGCGCGGCGCACGATGGAACCCGCCACTTCCACCGCCTCCAGCTCCGCCACCGGCGTCAGCTTGCCCGATCTCCCCACCTGCCAGGTGATGCCCAGCACCGTCGTCGTCACCTGGGTCGCCGGGTACTTGAAGGCGATGGCCCAGCGCGGCACGCGGTCCGTGGCGCCCAGGCGCTGCTGCACCGCCGGATCGAGCACCTTCAGCACCACGCCGTCCGTATCGAAGGGCAGGCGCAGGCGGCCTTCGGCCTGCTCGGCGATGAAGGCCAGCACAGCCTCCAGATCCCCCTCGCCCTGGGCCGGCATCACGCCGAAGCCCCAGGTGCCCAGCCGCGCCATGGCGCCCGAATGATCCTCGCCCTCACCCTCCAAACCGAGGGCCTGCCAGGGCAGGAAGGAGAGGCCCCGCGCGGCGACCTCCCGGCTGTCCAACAGCTTCATGGTGCCGCTGGCGGCGTTTCGCGGATTGGCGAAGCGGGCCTCGCCCCGGTCATCCCGCTGGTGGTTCAGCTCCTCCCAGCGCTTGCGGGACAGGAAGACCTCGCCCCGTACCTCCAGCCGCTCCGGGGCCTCCGCAGGCAGCACCAGGGGGATGTCCGCGATGGTGCGCGCGTTCTCCGTCACCAGCTCGCCGGTTTCACCATCGCCTCGCGTGAGGGCCTCGACCAGGCGGCCCCGTTCGTACTTCAGCGACAGGGAAAGCCCGTCCACCTTCAGCTCGGCGGCGTAGCGCGGCGCGGCCTCGGGCGCGAGTTTGCGCCACTTGGTTTCCCAGTCACGCAGCTCGGCTTCCGAATAGGCATTGTCGAGGCTGAGCATCGGCGCGGCGTGGCGGCGCTTCTCGAAGAAGTCCACGGGTGGCGCGCCGACACGATGGGTGGGGCTGTTGGGATCGGCGAGGTCGGGGTGGGCGGCCTCGAGATCCTTCAGCTCCCGCTCCAGCGCGTCGTACTCGGCGTCGGAAAGCTGCGGCTGGTCCAGCACGTAGTAGCGGTGCCGGTGCATCCGCACCTGGTCGGCGAGATCCTTCATGCGCTGACGCAGGTGCGCCCTGTCTTCCGCGTTCATTTCACCCTCGATCGGTGGAGGATACCCATGATGAGGCCCAGCGCCAGGAAGAAGCTCAGCGTGCTGCTGCCGCCCGCGCTGAAGAAGGGCAGCACCATGCCCTTGTTGGGCAGGGCGCCCGCCACCATGCCCACGTTCACCAGCAGGTGCAGCCCGAAGATGCCCGCGGCGCCCGCGCAGAAGTAGGCCTCGGGATTGGTGTGGGCGGCCCGGGCCGCATCCAGGATGCGGCTCATCAGGAGGCCGAAGAGCCCCAGGGCCAGCAGCACGCCGAGGAAGCCGCGCTCCTCGGCCCACACGCTGAACGCGAAGTCCGTCGTCTTCACCGGGAGGAAGTTCAGCTGGGTCTGGGAGCCGCTGGTGAAGCCCTTCCCGATGAGGCCGCCCGAACCGATGGCGATCTTGCTCTGGTTGACCTGGTAGCCCTTCTTCTTCAGATCACTGGAGGGATCGAGGAAGATCATGACCCGCTGCTTCTGGTAGGGCTTCAACGCGAATTTCCACGCGCCGAAGCCGCCCGCCAGGACGAGCAGGACGAGGGCGACGATCCAGCGGGCGCGCAGCCCCTTCATCAGCGGAATGATGAGCAGGATGGGCAGGAAGCTGAGGGCCATGCCCAGGTCCGGCTGGCGCTCGATGAGCAGCATGGGAAAGACCACCAGGCCGATGGCGCCGACCAGCTCCAGGCGACCCACCGTGTCGGCGTTGCGCGATCCCAGACGCTGCGAGAGGTAGAGCAGGGTCACCCACTTCATCAGCTCCGAGGGCTGGAAGGTCTGCCCCGCGATGGAGAACCAGCGCGTGGAGCCGCCGATCTTCTTGCCCACCACGAGCACGGCGGCCAGGGCCGCGAGGCCCAACAGGTAGGCCACGAAGCTGTAGCGGAAGATGCGCCGGGGATCCATGCTCGCCAGCAGCAGCATGAGGGACAGGCCCAGCAGGTTCCACACGCTCTGCTTTAGCCAGATGGTGGCCTGCACCGTGTTCCGTCCCGCGGAATAGAGCGTCAGCGTACCCAGCGCGATGAGCGCCAGCAGCACCCAGAGGAGGCGGGGATCGAGGGCGCGGAAACGCTCCTTCATTCCGAGGCCTCCGGTTCCTGGGGCTGCTGGGGCGCGAAGGGATCCACCATCCTGCCGCGGGGCGGAGGCAGCGGGTTGGTGAGGCGGTCCACGCACCAGTACTTCACCAGCTTGGCCGCAACGGGCGCGGCGGCGGTGGAGCCGAAACCCGCGTTCTCCACCACCACGGCGAAGGCGATCTGGGGATGATCGACCGGCGCGTAACCCGCGAAGAGGGCATGGTCCTTGAGCTTCTTGGCCTGGCGGGCGTAGTGGGCCTTGTCCACGAAGGTGGCCACCTGGGCCGTGCCGGTCTTGCCCGCGAAGGGAATCTCCTTGGCGATCTCGCGAATGAACGGATTGGCCGCCGCTGTCCCGCTCTGCACCACTTCGTGAAGTCCCTCGGCCAGCACCGACCAGATCTTCGGATCGAGGGGCGTATCCTTGAAGGCGGGCACGGCCGCGGGTTCCAGCGCGTTGGTCTGGTCGTCGCGGAAGCCGTAGAACAGGTGCGGCGTGAGCATCTTGCCCCTGGTGGCGAGCAGGGCGTAGAAGCGGGCCAGGCCGAGGGGTGTGACGCCCACGGCCCCCTGCCCGATGCCCACGCTGATGGTTTCGCCGGCGTACCATTTGGGATCGCGGGGCACGGCCTTCCGCTTCCACTCCCGGCTGGGAATGCGGGTGCGCTTCTCCTGGGGCAGGTCGATGCCCGTGCGCTCGGTGAGGCCGTACTTCTCCGCCGTGGCGTAGATATCGTCGATGTCCATGCGCGAGGCCAGCTCGTAGAAGTAGACGTCGCAGCTCTGCGCGATGGCCTGCACCATGTTCAGGCTGCCGTGGCCGGTGGGCTTGTCGCAGCGGAAATCGCGGCCGTAGAAATTCTTCCGTCCGCCGCAGAAAATGGGCGTCTGCGGCGTGATGACGCCCTTCTCCAGCGCCGCGATGGCGATGAGCAGCTTGAAGGTGGATCCCGGCGCATAGATGCCCTGGATGGCCCGGTTCACCATGGGCCGCGTGACGTTGTTGGCCAGGTAGCGATCCACCATGTCCTGGCTCAGCCGGTTGAGGAAGAGGTTCGGATCGTACGAGGGGCTGGAGTACATGGCCAGCACGCCGCCATCCCGGAGATCCAGCACCACCACGGCCCCGGCCTCCTGCCCCATGGCGTCCTCGGCCACCTTCTGCAGTCCCGCGTCGAGTGTGAGGAAGAGGCTGCGGCCCGTCTGGGCGTCGGCCTGACCGAAGTTGGCGACCTCGGTGCCGAGCTGATCCACGAGGATGCGCTTCTGGCCGTCCACCCCCTTCAGCTTGTCGTTGCCGCTGGCCTCGAAGCCCTCCTTGCCGATGGTCTCGCCCAGCCGGAAGACGTCGTGCTTCTCCTTCATCATCTGCTCGTCGACCTCACCGACGTAGCCGAGCACGTGGCCCGCCAGCTCGTCGCCCAGGTAGACGCGCCGCGGCGCCACTTCCACGCTGAGGAAGGGGAAGCGCGCGCGAATGCGCTCGGCGAGGGCGATGCCCACCTCGTCGAGGTTCTCCTTCAGCACGAGAGGCCGCCCCTTGCCCGCCTGCCAGTAGCTCTGGATCTTGCGCGTGAGGGCCGCCGGATCCAGCTCCAGGGCCGCGGCGAGGGAGGCCACGACCTCGGGCTTGGTGGGCAGGTCCTCGCGCTGGATGACGAGGTGCAGGGCCCGCCGGTTGTCCACGAGGCGATTCCCGTTGCGGTCCAGCACCAGCCCACGAGGCGCCGGGATGGGGCGCACCTTCACGGCCTGCTGCAGGGCCTGCTCGCTCAGCTCGCCGTGGCGCACCAGCTGCAGGCGGGCGTAGATGAGCACGAGGAGGCCCACCAGGCTCCAGGTCATCACCCTGAGGACCTCGAGCCTTCGGCGAAGCAGGGGACGCTGCCGCGGATCCATGGCTCAGCGCCGCCCGGATCCCGCGCCCGGGTGGAGCAGCCGCCAGGCCGCCCAGCCCCAGAGCGGCGTCGTCAGCAGGACCCAGAACCAGCCCCAACCCCAGGGATGCGGTGCGGTGGCCAGGCGGACGGCGAGATGCACGAGGATCGCATGCAGCAGGCTGAGGGCCGCGAGCCGCGCCAGCCAGCCCTTCAGGCCTTCAAGGGGCCAGCGTCCGGCCATCCATCCCGCCAGCAGGGCGAGGCTCATGTCCGCCCAGGGCGTGCCTCCCAGATGGGGATAGAGGCGGAGGGAACCTTCCATCGTCCAGCCCGCCGCCAGGGCCCAGAGGGCGCCCATCAGCGGCACGCCGGCCCGCGGCGCCAGCGCAATCACCAGCATGGCGTGCAGGACGAGCTGCAGCCGCGGGAAGGGCGCGCTGAGGAAGATCAGGCCGAGCGCGACCGCGCAGACGAGGTTCTGGCGGGTGAGGGTGGGCGGGGCGATCCTCATGGCGTCCCCTTCTTCTTCTGCGGTTTCTGATCCACCGGCACGAAGGGGGGCTGCACTTCCAGGGGCGGCTGGGGCGGCAGCAGAAGCACGGTGTTCACGCGATCCAGAGGCGCCGCCAGGTTGACGATGACGCGCAGCTCGAGGTCGCCCTGGGCCACTTCGGCCACGTAGCCCACGAGCAGCCCGCGCGAGAAGACGCGGTCCAGCCCGCTGGTGAGGACGGCCTCGCCCACCTGCACGACTTCCTGGTTACTCACGTAGCGGATGAGGGCGCGGCCCGAGCCCAGGCCCTGGAGCACGCCTGTGGCGCGGCTGCGCATGAGCATGACGCCGACGGAGGCGTTGGGCGCGTCCGCGGGCAGCACCTTGGACTGGGTGGCATTGACGGACCACAGCCGGCCCACGATGCCCTCGGGCACGATCACGCCCTGATCGGGTAGCAGGCCCAGGTCCAGGCCCCGATCCAGGATGAGGCCGCCGAAGGTCGCGGGCCGCGTGCTGAAGATCACCCGCGCGGATTTGAGCTCCAGGGGGATCTGCCGCTTGAGGCCCAGCAGACGGACGGCTTCGTCGGCCTCGGCGAGCCGGGGCGCCTCCTGCGCGGCCTGGGTCTTCAGCTGGGCCAACTCCGCGGAAAGTCTGACGTTTTCAGCGCGGGTCTCGGCGAGGGTGCGGCCGGCATCGCGGCGCGCGGTGCGCCAGGCCGCCCAGCGGGAGGCGAGGCCCTGGGAGGGCCGCGAGACGACATCGGCCACGTTCGTCCAGTGCCGGCCGGGCTTGGAACCCAGGATCACCCAGGCCCCGTGGCCAAGCCAGAGGAGGACCAACGCCAAGCGCTGCCACCCCGCGCGGCTCCAACCCCACCTGGCTGCCCGGAGGGCCATGGAAGCGCTCCTCTAGTCGAGGATCTGGATGCGGCGCAGGAGCGGGATGTTCTCCAGCAGCAGCGCGGTGCCGCGCACCACCGCAGTCTGGGGATCCTCCGCGCGGAAGACCGGCAGGTGGGTCTCCTTGCGCAGGCGCTCGTCCAGGCCCTGAATGAGCGACCCGCCGCCCGTCAGGCAGATGCCGCGGTCGATGAGGTCCGCAGCCAGCTGGGGCGGCGTTTCGTTGAGGGCCTTGCGGACCAGGTCGATGATGGCGTTGATGGGCTCGGCCAGGGCTTCCCGAATTTCGGCATCGTTGAGCGTGAGCGTCTTGGGCAGGCCTTCGAACTGGTCGCGGCCACTCACTTCCATGGTGCGCGTCAGTTCCGAAGGCGAGGCGGAACCGAGGGTCCACTTCACTTCTTCCGCCGAGGCCTCGGAGATCAGCACGTTGTACTTCTCGCGGATGTACTTGATCACGGCCTCGTCCATCTCGTCGCCGGCGATGAGGATGGAATCGGAAAACACCTTGCCGTTGTAGCTGATGACGGCCACATCCGTCGTGCCGCCGCCGATGTCGACGATCATGCAGCCGCGCTTCTCGTTGATGGCGAGACCGGCGCCGATGGCGGCCACCATGGTCTGGTCCACGAGGAAGACTTCGCCGGCCTTGGCGTCGTAGCAGACCTGCTTCACGGCGCGGCGGGCCACCTGGTGGGCGCGAGGCGGCACGCTGACGACGATGCGGGTGCGCGCGATGCCGCGGTTGGGACGGGCCTTCTGGATGAAGGAGGCGAGCATCTTCTCTGCCGCGTCCACCTCGAAGATCATGCCGTCCTTCATGGGGCGGATGGTGCGCACGCCCTGGGGGGCGCGACCCAGCAGCTGCTTGGCTTCATCGCCCACGGCCTCCACCTCGTGGGTGAGGGTGTTCACGGCGACGATGGAGGGTTCGTAGATGACAATGCGCCCGGCCTGCTTGGTGTGGATCAGGGTCGAGGCCGTGCCAAGGTCGATGGCCAGGTCTGAATTGAACAAGTTGGACCAGAACTGGCTGGAAAAAATACTGGCCACAGAGGACTCCCGGAGAACCTCTTAGGGTGCCATGAACCGACCCCCCGGGCCACAGCAAGGCCGAAGCGGGCTCCAAGAGGCTAAATCAGACCCCCGCGGCCAGCAGCTCCTCCACCAGCAGGTCACCATCCAGGCGCTGGGGTAATTCCTTGTGGTAGCCCCGGACCCGCGAACCGGATGCGGGTCGCGAGCGGGCAGCCCGGTGGGCTGCACCGAGCGGGGCCCCCGCACCGGCGAGCATCCAGCGCGTGTCCGGGGCGGGTTACTTGCCCGCGGCCAGGAGCTCCTCCACCAGCAGATCGCCGTCCAGACGCTGGGGTAATTCCTTGTGGTAGCCCCGGACCCAGCGCTTTCCACCCACCAGCACGAAGGGGATGGCCCGCTTCCCGGTCTCGGCCTCGAGTTTCTCGGCGGCCCCGGGCACGGTTTCGATGTCGACCTTGGTGTGGGCGATGCCGTGTTCCGCCAACCAGCCCTCCAGGCGCCGGCAGTCCGGGCACCAGGTGGCGCTGTAGACGGCCAGATCCAGGCTCGCCAGGTCTTCAATTCGGCTCATGGGATCCTCCGGGACCTGTCATTCTGGATCCTTTGATGCTCTTCGTGGAGATTCCATGTCCAAGATGGTCCATGTCACCACCCTTCTCGCCGGATCCGCCCTCCTGCTGTCCATGGCCTGCAAGGCCAACAAGGCCGACACCAGCCGCGTGATCGCCAACGTCGGCGGCGAGAAGATCACCGAGGCCGAATTCCGGGAAGTGGTGACCACCCTGTCCCCGGATCCCAAGGAGGCCCAGACCTTCCTCAACGACCCCGCCGCCCGCGAGGATCGCGCCCAGCTGGCCAACCGCATCGCCATGTCCCGCGCCATTTCCGCCTACGCCAAGCAGACGGGCCTGGATCAGGAGCCCAGCGTGAAGCGCCAGCTGGAGCAGCAGCAGGCCAACGTCTACTTCCAGGCCCTGGCGAAGAAGCGCATGCCCACCGCCGAACCCACCGACGAGCAGCTGCTGGCCTTCTACAAGGAGCAGGTCGAGCGCATGAAGGCCCAGGGCGGCACCGCGGTCCCCCCCTTCGAAACGGTCAAGGCCCAGGTGGCCCAGGGCTACAAGCAGCAGCGCATGGCGGCCATCAGCCAGGACATCCAGAAGGAGATCAAGGCCAAGGTGCCCGTCACCCTCGCGGACGACTACCGCCCCGCGAGCGAGTAGCACTCAGGCTTTCCACTCGCATGAAGAAGGCCCCCGTCCGGGGGCCTTCTTCATGCCTTCAACGGCCCACCCCTCAGCCCTTGGCCAGCACCTGCGCGAGGTTCATGAGGTCCTTCAGGGCCTTCTTGGCGGGCTGCGCCTGGCGCTTGGCCGCGCTCTCCTGGAAGCGCTTCAGCGCGTCCTGCACGCCGACGATCGCCACCGCATGCGCGCCGTTGTCCTGTTCGATCAGGGGCTTGAAGGCCACGTCGACGTTGGGCATGGGGGCCCACAGCGCTGCGTCGACCCCGCACCAGGCCATCATCGACACGCGGCTCGCTTGCAGCAGGTCCTGCTTGCGCGAACGGCCCTGGAAACGGCTCAGGGTGGCGGAGATGCCCAGGGCCCCGATGGCCTGCTCCCGCGGCTTCATCTTCAGCATGGCCTTCAGCTGTTTATCGATGAAGGTGGCATCGGGTTCGGGCACGGTCTTCAGCAGCCCGGGTTTCGCCGCGTCCCATCCGGCCTTCGCCTTCGCCACGAGGCCCGTCATCGCGCCGCGCTTCCCCTCGATCAAGGCCTCGGGAATGGCGGTGACCAGGACCTGGACCTGATCCAGCCCCTGGGGCATCGCCGGTGTCTGGGCGACGAGGGCGGCGGGAACAAGCAACCAGAGCGGCATGGGAACTCCTGAGCGCAAAGCATCAGCTTAGCGCCCCAGCCCCCCGCCCTGACGGCAAGCGGGCCGGCCTGTGATCAGGATCCCAATCCCGGCGGCCCCAGTTCGTTCGTTGGCTTCAGTTCTGGAAGGTGATCTCGCCCGCCTTCAGACTCACCTGGAGGCTGTAGCGGCCCGGGCCCTCGCGATGGAAGCTGCGGAACAGGCCCTCCTTCCCTTCTCCGAAGGGTCCCGGCTTGATCTCGCCGGCCCAGACCGAGGCTGAGACGGGGCCGTAGGCGCGGGCATCGCCCACCTGCACGCGCACTTCGCCCGCATGCAGCCGCAAGTCCTTGTTGCCTTCCACGCCCTGGATCTTCACTTCGCCGGCGCTCATCCGCAGGGTGAGATCGATGCTCCGCGGCACCTGGATTTCGAATTCGAAATTGTTGTGCGGGGTGTGGCTCACGCGCAGTTCCGCAGGATTGCCCGCGGGATCGAAGCGCACGCGCAGCCGCGAAAGGTCGATGTCCTTGGTGCCCACGAAGCGCGTCCGCACATGGCCATCCTCGCTGGGCAGGATGCTCACGCCCGCGGCTTCCAGATCGAGGTACAACGTGTTCCCCACGGGCTGACCCAGGTCCGTCCAGGTCCGGTTCATCCCGTGGATGTCCACCCGAGCCTGCGCCGCCAGCGGCGCGCCCACCAGGCTGGCCAGAAGAACCAGGGACTTCCACATGGGAACCTCCATCGACGTGTTGTCAATCTCTACGCAGGCCTGCGGCCGACGTTTATCCGAGTGACATCCAATGGCAAAGGCCCCCGTGCGGGGGCCTTTGCTTGGTGCCTGGAGACGGAATCGAACCGCCGACACATGGATTTTCAATCCATTGCTCTACCAACTGAGCTACCCAGGCAGGAATGACCAGGATAGCAGGCGGAGCCGCATTTTCAAGTGCAGGAGGAGAGGGGATTGGTGCATCCTCAATGATTCGATTGTCGTTTCCCCGAAGAGGTTCTGCATGGCCCGCCCGACCAAAGCCCGCGAAATCCAAGTCCAGAAGCCCGCCCAAAGCCTTGCCCATTTCCAGACCAAGCTGGGCCAGGGTCAGGAAGAAGACGCCGGGCTTCTGAAGCCCATCCTGATCGGCGTCGTTTCGCTGCTGGCGCTGGGCCTCCTGTACGGCGGCTGGTCCGCCTGGCAGACCTCGGTCGCTGAAAAGCACGAAGCCGCCCTTGCGGCGCTTCAGATGGAGGTGGAAGGCGATGGCGTGACCCCGCTGCCCGCACCGGAAATCGAGAAGCGGATGCGCGAGCGCCTCGGCCGTCTCGAAGGTCTCGTCGCCGCGGCGCCGTCATCCCGGAAGGCCGCCACCCTCGGCCTGCTGAACACCTGGCGCCTCACCCTCGACGGGAAGGGCCCAAGCCCCGCCAAGGCCGAGGATGCCTGGGGCCAGATTCGGCTGGCCCAGCGGGCCCTGGCCCTGGGCCAGATCCAGGAGGCCCGCGTCCAGCTCGATCCCCTGCGCGCCAAGGCCACGCCCGGTGAAGCCTGGGCCGAGGCCTTCTGGGCCAGCCAGATGGACGCCGACCGGCTGGCCGGCGACCGTACCCAGGCCCTGAAGGACCTGGCGGACTACAAGGCCCGCTTCAAGGGCCGGGGCGACGCTTCCGCGATGGAAAACCTCATCCGGAGCATCTAGGCCCCTCAGTGCGAGGAGGCATCCCATGCGGATGTACGACCTGATCTACACCAAGAAACTGGGCGGGGCCCTGTCCCCGGAACAGATCGCCTTCTGGGTGAAGGGAGCCGCCGACGGCAGCATCCCCGACGAGCAGAGCGCCTCCCTCCTCATGGCCATCTGCTGGCGCGGCATGAGCACCGAGGAGACCCTCGCCCTCACCCTGGCCATGCGGGATTCGGGTAAGCGGCTCGACCTCTCGTCCGTGCCCGGCCTCAAGGTCGACAAGCACAGCACCGGTGGCGTGGGCGACAAGACCACCCTCATCCTCGGCCCCATCGTCGCGGCCTGTGGCGTGCCCTGCCCCATGTTCAGCGGACGCGGCCTGGGGCATACCGGCGGCACCGTGGACAAGTTCGCGGCCATTCCGGGCCTGAAGGTCGAACTCAGCGAGGCCGAATTCGTACGAAGCCTCGCCGAGACCCGCTTCGCCAATTCCGCGCAGACGGCCGACATCGCCCCGGCGGACAAGAAGCTCTACGCCCTTCGCGACGTCACCGCCACGGTGGAAAGCATCCCCCTCATCACCGCCAGCATCATGTCCAAGAAGCTGGCGGGCGGAGCCGATGCGCTCGTGCTCGACGTGAAATGTGGGCCCACGGCCTTCATGAAGACCCTGGAAGATGCCCGGGCCCTGGCCCAGAGCATGGTGGACGTGGGCACCGCCCACGGCATGCAGATCCGCGCCCTCATCACCCGCATGGACGCGCCCCTCGGCTGGGCCATCGGCAATGCCCTCGAGGTGATGGAGTCCGTCGAGATCCTCCGCGGCGAACACGGCGATTCCGAGTTGGCCCAGATGAGTTTCCGCCTTGCCGCCGAAATGCTGATCATGGGCGGTGCGGCGAAGACCCTGACCGAGGCCCAGGCCAAGGTCCAGGCCTGCATCCAGGACGGGTCCGCCCTGGAAACGCTGCGGCGCTTCGTCACGCTCAACGGCGGCGATGCCCGGGCCCTCGACGATTTCACCCGATTGCCCCAGGCCGGCCAGGTGGTGGAGATCCGGGCCGAGCAGGCCGGCACCCTCGCCGCCATCGACGGAAGGGCCCTGGGCATCCTGGCCATGGACCTCGGCGCGGGCCGGCGGGACCGGAACGACATCCTGGATCTCGGCGTCGGCATCCGGGTGCACGCCACCGTTGGCTCGAAAATTGAAAAAAACGATCTTTTATTTACGGTCTATGCCAAGCGCGAAACCCTGGTAGCATCAAGCCCATACCTTAAGACCATTGAAGTCATCAATGTACCAGCCCCCGAGGTCCCTTGGCTCCTAGACGCCATTGGTTGCAGACCTTAGAAGGGCATTTAAAAAAATCATCGAAAAGTCGGGAACCTGTCTTACTGTAGACGCACGCCCCCTCCCCGGTTCTTTGGTCAGCTTGGTCCCTATTCACTGCGTCGCTCCAACCGAGCGGCGAGAGGCCATTTTCCTAAAGGCCCACGAACGGACGCTCGTTCTCCCCCCCAGCGGCTTTGCCGCGTTCTCCACAGGAGTGCTTATGAATCGAATCTTCACCCGGCTCGGCTTTACCGCCGCCGCCCTCGTCGCTGGGAGCGGCATCGTCGCTCACGCGCAGGACTCCACGACCGGAGCCATCTCCGGCGTGGTCACCGGCCCGAACGGTGCGGTTGTCGCTGGTGCCAAGGTCATTCTCGACGGTGGTCGCGGCCAGGTGGTTCGCGTCACCGATGCCAACGGCACCTTCAAGGCTTCTGCGCTAATCCCCGGTGTATACCAGATCACCGTGACGGCTTCCGGTTTCGAGACCGCCACCAAGCTCACCGCCCAGGCCTCCATCAACATCCTCACGCCCGTCCGCGTGACGATGACGAAGGCTGCCGGCGCGGTCGTCGAAGTGCTCGCCACCTCCCAGGCCGTCGACACCACGACCCAGACCTCGGGCGCGACCTTCACCTCCGAGACCGTCTCCAGCCTGCCCCTCGGCCGTTCCTTCTCCTCCGTTGTGAACATGGCCCCCGGCGTCGCCTCCTCTGGCGTGGATAACAACAACCCCTCCGTCAGCGGCTCCTCGGGCCTCGAGAATGCCTACGTCATCGACGGCGTGAACACCACCGGCACCGGCTACGGCGCCGCCGGCGCCTACTCCATCACCTGGGGTTCGCGTGGCACCGGCATTAACACGGACTTCATCTCCGAAGTCCAGATCAAGAGCTTCGGTCTTGACGCCGAGTTCGGCGGCACCACCGGCGGCATGGTGAACGCCGTCACCAAGTCCGGTGACAACACCTTCCGCGGCCAGGTCTTTGCCTACCTCGACATCGACTCCCTCCAGGCCCGGAATAAGGTCCCCGCGAATCTGGATCCGACCCTGCCCATTCCGAACCGCTTCGACAACTCGGACCGCCAGGAATTCGGCTTCACCGTGTCCGGTCCCATCATCAAGGACAAGCTGTTCTACTTCGTGGGCTACAACCCCATCCGCAACTCCCAGAAGTACACCCAGGTGGACAGCCGCCGGCTCAACTACGGCACGCAATTCACCCGCAAGCAGCAGACTGACACCTACTACGGCAAGTTGAACTGGGTGCTCACCGCCACCCAGAACCTGGAATTCAGCATCTTCGGCGATCCCGGCAAGGATCCCTACCAGGCCCTCAACTCCGCCATGTCCTACCTCTCCAATGACAAGTGGTCTTCCCTGGAATACGGTTCCAGCAACTGGAACCTGAAGTACAACGGCGTCTTCTTCAACGACCTGCTGGTTGAGGCCCACGTCGCCCAGACCAAGAACAAGTTCCACCAGGGTCTGGATCCGGCCGTGAACAATGCCTTCCGCGTGACGGATGTCAACACCGGCGCCCCCATCAACGGTCACGGCGGCCCCGGCTTCTACGAGAACAAGGACGAGAAGAACCGTCAGTACGACATCAAGATCACCAAGACCTTCGGCGACCTCGAACTGAAGGCCGGCTACACCTCCGAGAAGCTGCACTATGAGAGCGGCACGTACTACCAGGGCCCCCACGGCCAGGTGGATACCCATGCCGCGGCCGGCGGACAGGCCTACAGCACCGGCGCCCTCATCAACCAGCGCTACTACATGATCGATCCCAACGCCTACACGACGGATGCCAGCGGCAACAAGTTCACCACGGCTGCCAACATCGCCCCCTACTACCGCGTGACCCGCGCCCGCTTCACTCCTCCTGCCATCGCGGTGGATACCCCCTGGGATGCCTACTTCATCCAGGCCAAGTACTCCCTGAACAACCGCCTCTTCATCAAGGCCGGCTTCCGCTGGGAAGAAGAGGACATGCAGGGCCGCAACGAGACCTACAAGTTCAAGGCCGCCGATTCCATGGCGCCCCGCATCTCCATCACCTGGGATCCGGATGGCAACGGCAAGAACAAGATCTACGCCTTCTATGGCAAGTACTTCGAGAAGGTGCCCCTGGATCTGGCCGTGCGCTCCCTCAGCCACGAAGTGGGCACCAGCCGTTCCGACTGGTATAACCTCGATGCCGCCGGAACCACCCTCTCCAACCCGATCCAGAGTGGCGTTTCGATCACGGATGCGAACCCCACCACCCTCAAGGTCGGCTCCGCCACCACCACCCACTACACGGGCAGTTCAGGCTTCCTGACCCCCGTCATGGAGGGCACCAAGCTCCCCTACACCAACGAGTACGTGTTGGGCTGGGATTCCCAGCTGAGCGAGAAGGTTCGCGTAAGCAACCGCCTCGTCCATCGCACCATCGGCCGCGTCCTCGAGGACATGGGCATCGACGGCGGCAACTACCTGCCCTACTTCATCGCCAACCCCGGCGAAAACTCCTGGAGGATCGCCCAGGCGGCCCTCGCTCTGGAAGCCGCTCCTGCTCCGGACGGCTATGGCGTGGCCAGCCCCAACCTGATGGGCAGCGGCCAGACCGCCACCTGGCCCAAGCCCGTGCGCGACTACTGGGCGTGGGAATTCGAAGCCAACTATAACAGCGCCCACTGGGCCGGCTTCTTCAACCTGCGCCTCTCCCGCCTCGAAGGCAACTACGAGGGCCTGTTCCGCAACGACAACGGCCAGAGCGATCCGAACATCACCTCGCTCTACGACTTCTCCCTCGAATACATGAAGAACTACGAGACCGCCTCGGCGACCGCTCGTTTCCCGAGCTACACGAACGATGGCGACCCCGGTGCCCTCATCAGCCACCCCCGCGGCTTGACGGGTGAGGAAGCCTTCGCTTCCGGCCCCCTGCCCAATGACCGCGCCGTCATCATGAATGCCGGCATGTCCTACAACTGGGACAACGGCTTCGCCACTGGCTTCGTCGTCAAGATCCAGACCGGCTCGCCCCTCAACAAGTTCTACGGCCTGATCGACTACGACAACGCCGGCGAACTGGCGGCCGGTGGCCGCGGCGCCATGGGCCGTACTCCCTCCACCATGAACTTCGACTGGACCGGTTCCTACACCTGGAAGATCAAGGGCACCCAGTCCCTGAACTTCAAGATGGACGTGTTCAACCTCTTCAACGCAAGCAAGGTCACGGCCTACGATCAGAATTACGAGCGTTCCGTGGACACCATCAACGTGAACTTCATGAACATCAGTGGCTACCAGACGGCCCGCCGGGTCCGCCTGGGCGTGAAGTACCAGTTCTAGGTTTCACGCTTTACCCCAAAAAGGGAGGCCGTTTGGCCTCCCTTTTTTTGTACGTCCGTTGCGATCCGAATCAGCTTCCCATGTCATCGATCTCAGCGAGACAGCGGTTCGACGGGCACCGCTGAGGGGCGTCGGATTGAAGCGGGGAACAAGTCAGCCTCAAAGCCGACCGAGGGATGCAGGCAAACGGTTCACCCCTGGATAGGAACCGTTTGCCCCACAACGGTGGTCCACGACACCCACTTGGCCAAAGTGGGTCCATGCACCATTGCCAAGCGATTGAATTTCATTCTCTGCCCACCCGAGGCCCGCGCTGTGATTCGTCCAGCGCTGGCCCTAGGTGGGCTGCTTGCGCCTGGCCCCGCTAAAGCCACCCGATCTCCCCGATCTTTGCCCCACCCCAGCCCCGGCGCCGCCCACACCAACCCTTCGATTCAGGGGGTTGGGAAGGCTGCGGACTGAAGGCTTCCCTTCCCCCTCGGGACACCCCCGATGTCCCGGGCCCACTGGAGGATGCCATGCATCTCTCGAACCCCCGTCTCGGCCGTCTCACGGCCTTCCTCATCCTGGGCGGCGCCGTGCTTCATGCACAGGGCACCCAGACCGGCAACATCGCCGGCACCGTCAAGGAGACCGGTACGAACAAGCCCATCGCCGGCGCCCGCGTGGTGCTGACCACCCAGCAGGGCGATCGCGTCACCACCACCAATGCACAGGGTGCCTTCCGGTTCGCGCTCCTCATCCCCGGCCCAGTCACCGTCAAGGTCAATGCCGAGGGTTTCCTCGGCGCCTCGCTCAATTCCCGCGTCCTCGTCGGCGACACCAACATCACGGATTTCCCCCTCAAGCCTGTCAGCGAGGCCCAAACCACCGTCGTGGTGCTCGCCTCCGCCAACATCGTCGACAAGACCGACGCCAAGGCCGGACAGAACTTCACGCTGGAAAACATCAGTGATCTGCCCGTGAACAACCGCACAGTCGCCAACATCGCCAGCCTGGCCCCGGGCGTGAGCACGGACGCCAACGGCCTCACCATCCGGGGCGGCCAGAGCACCCAGGTGCTCTACCTCGTGGATGGCGCCGATGTCGCCGACCCCGTCACGGGCGGATTCTCCGCCCAGCTGAACGAGGACATGCTTTCCGACGTGCAGGTGCTGAGCGGCGGCGTGTCCGCGGAGTACGGCCGCTTCACGGGCGGCGTCGTAAACACGGTGACCAAGTCCGGCACCAACGATTTCACGGGCATCCTCCGCCTCACGGCGACGGACCCCGCCTGGAACGCCTACAATCCGCTGAACCGCGGCCTCGCTGGCACCACCACCTACAAGGACACCCACAGCATCCAGCAGAACTTCGTGGTGTCGGGTCCGATCATCCGGGACACCCTGTTCTTCATCGTGGGGTACCGCGCCCAGGCCCCCTTCGCGCGCCTGACCGCCAACCAGACCACGGCCGACCCGGTCTATGGCGGCGGGCAGCCTTACTACCTGTCTCAAACGGACGACCGCAAGGACATCAAGATCGATTGGCAGATCACGGCCGATCATCGCGTCTTCTGGCAGTACAACAAGACGCAGATCGATCAGAAGGGCCGCGACTACGGGTTCTTCCTGGGGGGTGGCAGCACGTCGCTGGCCACCCTCAGCAACCAACCCAACACCTTCTCCTACTACACCCTGGGCTACCAGGGGCAGCTCACATCGAGCATGCTCCTCTCGGCCCACTACGGTTACAAGAAGGAGACCCTCGGCGGCCCCGGCGGCGGCGGTCAGGGGGGCCCTGTCCCCATGATGGTGGACAACCAGACCGGCAACATCTTCGATAACGGCTTCTTCGGCGAGGATGGCGATGCCCGGCCCATCCAGAACGGATCCCTCAGCCTCCTGACCTTCCTCAACGGGGCGGGCGAACACGAACTCAAGGTGGGCCTCGACTGGTACGAGTCGTCCCATTCGGCGGCCAATTCCCAGAGCCCCACCAACACCTTCATCTTCTTCAACGGGTTCACCGTCGATCCCAACAGCGGTGGCAGCACGGCCATCTCCAACCGCGTGTTCGACGTGAACAGTCCCGGCACGACCTCCCTGCAGGTCTGGGTGCCCGTCCTCGGCGCCAAGGCCAAGAACACCATCCAGGCCGCCTACGCGAACGACAAGTGGAAGCTGAACGCCAACTGGAGCTTCAACGTTGGCGTGCGCGCCGACAACTTCAAGTCCACGAACGACCTGGGCACCAACAACTTCAACCTGACCACGATCACGCCGCGCCTGGCGGCCATCTGGGACCTCAGGGGCGACGGGGCCTGGATCAGCCAGCTCTCCTTCGGCGAATACGCCGGCCAGGTGCTTCAGGGCGCCACGGACGGCGCCTCCGTCGTGGGCAACCCCGCCGAGTACGACTATGTCTACCTGGGGGGCGATCCGCTCCAGCGCTCGAGCTTCTCCACGACGCCCTTCAAGGTCTACGATCCCGCCCTCTACCGGCATTCCAACATCATCGATTCGAACCTGAAGATGCCGACCATGCAGGAGGTCTCCTACAGCCTCAAGCACGCCGATGGACAGAACGGCTTCTGGAGCCTGGCCTACAGCCGGCGCCGCTGGAAGAACTTCGTCGATGACTTCGTCGACCTCCAGACCAATCCGGTGGACGCGAACGATCTGACCCAGACCACCGTCAAGAACGATCCCAGCCTCTGGCGCACGTACCAGAGCCTCGAACTGCAGTTCCAATCCCAGGTCACAGAGGCCTTCAGCTGGGGCGGCAACGTCACCTTCAGCGAGCTGAAAGGCAACTACGAGGGCGGCCAGGTCGGCACCCAGGAGCAGCTCCACAATTATGGCCCTTTGGCCGGTGAGCCCGGGGCCCTTCCCGGCGCCCTGACCCGCGCCCAGATGTCGCCGGAGGGGTACCTCCTTGCGGACGTGCCCGTGCGAGCCCGCATCACATCCAACTACCTGGTGCACCTCGGGCCCGGCAAGCTGAACTTCGGCGCCATCCTCGCCTACACCTCGGGTGGGGTTTACAACAAGACCGCCTCGGCCCCGACGCCGGCCGGCCTCTCCACCTTCGGCGGGACCTACACCGAGTACTTCGCCCCGCGCGGCGCCTTCCGCTTCCCGGACACCTACCGCATGGACCTGCAGATCGCCTACGAGGTGCCCGTCTGGAGGAAGGCCACCTTCTTCACTCAGGTAAACCTGGTCAACTTCCCCAACCACCAGCTGCAGGCGAGCTGGAACACCTCGGCCTCGGTGGCCGCAGGCAACGTGTGGAGGCCCGGCGCCAACTACGGCCTGGCCCGCACGTCAAACGACTACATCACCGCCCGCGCCGTGCAGGTATCTGCGGGCATCAAGTTCTGAGGAGCCCCCGGGGGGGGGATTCAGGAGGGGGCGCCTCTTCGGAGGCGCCTTTTCATGCCCGGATCGCGAGGTTAGCTCTTCGCCACCCAGACGATGTCGGCCACCCCCGCCGTAGCGTTCTCGGCGCGGGCGAGGGCGAAGAGCCAGTCGCTGAGCCGGTTCAAGTAGGTCAGCACGGCGGGGTTCATGGGTTCTTCGTGGGTGAGGGCCACGACTTCGCGCTCGGCGCGGCGGCAGACCGTGCGGGCCAGGTGTGCGTGCGCGGAGGCGGGCGTGCCCCCCGGCAGCACGAAGGCCGTCATGGGCGGCGCCAGGGCCGTGAGGCGGTCGATGTCGGCCTCCATGTCCGCCAGTTCCCAGGTGGGCCGGTTCATGTGGGCCCCCAGCAGCTCCTGGCGCGACGCGGGCGTGGCGAGGATGGCGCCCAGCACGAAGAGGTCGTGCTGCACCCGCTGGAGCGTGGCCGCGTCCGCGCAGGCGGGCGTCGCGTGCAGGCGCACGAGGCCCATGATGCTGTTCAGCTCGTCCAGCGTGCCGAAGGCCACCAGCCGCAGGTGCGACTTGCTGACCCGGTCGCCGCCGAAGAGGCCCGAGGAACCATCGTCACCGGTGCGCGTGTAGAGCTTCATGGTCGGCCTCCCGAAAAAGATTCACCACGGAGTCACGGAGAACACGGAGGAACACAGAGAGAAGCGCGCTTCGAATCGCTGAGAACCATGCCGAGGATCCTACCTGTCTCTGCTTTTCTCCGTGTTTGAAACGCTGGGATCTCCGTGTGTCCGCGGTGAACTTTAAGCGCCGCCGTGGGCCTGGCTCCAGGCCACGGTATCCGAGCGCCAGGCCTTCAGGGCCGACGATCCGGCACCATCCAGGATGCCGCGGGCCTCGGCTTCGGCCGACAGCGCCTCGAAGGAGCTCAGCACGGCCAGGTCGATGCCGGCGGAGCCGAAGGCCGCTTCGGCCTGGGGCAGGCCGTAGCTGAAGAGCGCCAGCACCGCGGGCACCTCGGCGCCTTCGGCGCGGAGCGCGTCGGCACACTTCAGGCTCGACATGCCCGTCGAGATCAGATCCTCGATGAGCACGGCGCGGTGTCCCTTGGCCAGGGGACCCTCCACCTGGCGTCCCATGCCGTGGTTCTTGGGCGTGGGGCGCACATAGGCCATGGGCAGCTTCAGGCGGTCCGCCACCATGGCGGCCCAAGGCACGCCTGCCGTGGCGGCGCCGGTGACGAGCGTGGGTTTCAGCGCCGCCGCGCTGGCCGCCAGCGCCTCGACGATCTGGTCGCGCACCTCGGGAAAGCCCAGGAGCTGCCGGTTGTCGCAGTAGATCGGGGACTTCAGCCCACTGGCCCAGGTGAAGGGATCCAGGGGCTGCAGGCGCACGGCGCCCACCTGCAGCAGGCAACCGGCGAGATCACGGGGAGACAAGGGCATCACGTACTCCTGCGAACGAGCGCATCAAAGAAATTTCAAGTCGGCCGATCACAGGTCCAGGTCGGCGACGGGCTGCTTGGACATGTAGCGCTCGGCGCCGTCGGGGAACAGGGTCACGACGCGGGAACCCGCGGGCATCGACTTGGCCAGCTCCCGGGCGGCCCAGGCGTTGGCGCCGCTGGAGGCGCCCACCAGGCAGCCTTCGGTGGCGATGAGTTCACGGGCCGTCGCCAGGCTGTCCGCGTCCGAGACATCCATGATGCGGTCGGCGAGGGAGAGGTCGAGGCTGTCCGGGATGAAGCTGTTGCCCACGCCTTCCACCACCCACTCCTTCAGCGGCGCACCGCCGTAGATGGATCCCACGGGCTGCACCACCACGGCGTGGATGGCGGGATTCTTCGCCTTGAGGAAACGGGCGATGCCCGTGAAGGTGCCGCCGCTGCCCGCGCCCAGCACCACCGCATCCACGCGGCCCTCCATCTGCTCCCAGATCTCGGGGCCCGTGGTGGCGAAGTGGCTGTCGGGGTTGCTGGGGTTGGCGAACTGCTGGGGTACGAAGGCGTGGGGGATGCTGGCGGCCAGCTCGGCGCATTTCTCGATGGCGCCCTTCATGCCGAGTTCCTTGGGGATCAGCACCAGCTCAGCGCCCAGGGCCTTCATGAGCATCATCTTTTCGCGGCTGTACTTGGTGGGGACACAAAGGATGCAGCGGTAGCCCAGAGCCTTCGCGGCGATGGCGAGGCCCACGCCCGTGTTGCCCGCCGTGGGTTCGATGATGGTGCTGAGGCCGGGCTTGATCTGGCCCAGGGCCTCGGCCGCCTGGATCATGCCCACGCCGATGCGGTCCTTCACGCTGCCGCCGGGGTTGAGGTACTCCAGCTTGGAGAACACCTGCAGACCGGGCGCGAACCGCGTGAGGCGCAACAGGGGCGTGTTCCCCACCAGATCCAGGACGGAATCGACGACCGAGGGCAGGGCTTTCGAGGCAGTGGGCATGGGAACTCCAGGTTCCCGATTCTACTGCCTCCGAAGGGATGCCTCCAGGAAGGCCGCGGCGAGGAAAGCCGCCAGCTTGGACGTGCGTCCGTCCGGATCGAGGGGCGGGGCCAGTTCCATGAGGTCGAGGCAGGCCACCCCGGGGCTCGCCCCGAAGGCCTGGGCCAGGGCCAGCCCCGCATCCGCCGACAGGCCCCAGGGGTTCACCGCCGAAACCCCCGGCGCGTGGGTGGCCGTGAAGGCATCCAGATCGAAGGTGGCGAGGACCCGCCTTCCCTGCGCCTGGAAGGCCTCCAGGGCCTCGCGCACACGCGCCAGGGAGTCATCCTGCCCGGGCGCCAGGAAGTGCAGGCAGGCCCCCTTGGCCTCGGCGTACTGGCGGTGGGCCGTGGCGTTCACCCAGGGGATCAGGCCCACCTCCACGAGCCGCTCGCCGGGCAGGCCGTGCTCCAGCATGCGGAAGAAGGGGTTGCCGCTGGAGGGTGCGTGGGTGGGCCGCAGGTCCAGGTGGGCATCCACGACGATCACGGCCGGCGGCTCCCCCAACGCGTCGCAGAGGCCGAGGTAGTTCCCGTAGCTGCAGTCGTGGCCGCCGCCGATGACGATGGGTCGCGCACCGCGCTTCACACAGGTGGCCACCACGGCGCGGGCTGCGTCGAGGTAGTCCTCGTAGGCCACGCCCGCGGGCACGTCGCCCGCGTCCCAGAGCCGGCGTGGGCCGAGGCAGGCCGCATCCAGGCGGAAGAAGGCCTTCCGGAATCCCGCCGGCCCCTCTGCCGCGCCGGCTCGCCCGCCGTTGGCGACGACGCCCTGGTCGTTGCAGAGGCCCAGCAGCACGACATCGCCGGGCCCGAGATATTCGGCCTCGGCAAGATCCCGCACGCGCCCGCCCAGGCGATCCGGATCCGTGCCCCGCAGGCGCGGATCCGAAACGGTCAGGGCGGGATGCAGCCTCTTCATCCTTGACGGTTCCGCGCTCAGCCCTTCACCACGATGCTCACCAGCTTGCCGCCGGGGGGCAGCACCACCTTGACGATCTCCTTGCCGTCCAGGTGGGACTGGGCCTCGGGGCAGGCCAGGGCGGCGGCGCGACGCTGATCCTCGCTGGCGCCGGCGGGCACGGTGATGCGACCGCGCACCTTGCCGTTCACCTGCACCACCACGAGCACCTCGTCGGCCTCCAGGTACTGGGCGTCGGCCTCGGGCCAGGCGGCCTGCATGCAGAGACCCGCCTTGCCGAGCTGGCTCCAGAGCTGCTCGGCGAGATGCGGCGCCACGGGCGACATCATGCGCACGAAGGCGTCCAGCGCGTGCTGCAGCACGGCGCCGCGGTGGGGCGCGCCGGCGGGCAGGTCGGAGAGCGCGTTGGACAGCTCCATGAGACCGGAGACGACGGTGTTGAACTGGTAGCGGCGCTCCAGATCGTCCGTGAGGCGCTGGATGGTCCGGTTGAGCTTGATGAGGAGCGCCTTTTCCTCAGGCGCAAGCTGATCCTTGGCGGGCAGCGGCTCGGCGGTGTTTCCGTGATCCTCGACCATGCGCGTGATGCGTTTGAGGAAGCGGCTGGCGCCTTCGATGCCCTCGAAGCCCGTCCAGTCGATCTCCTTCTCGATGGGCGCGGCGAAGATCATGAAGAGCCGCAGCGCATCCGCCCCGTACTTCGAGATCACCTCGTCGGGGTCCACGATGTTGCCCTTGGACTTGCTCATCTTCGAGCCGTCCTTCAGCACCATGCCCTGGCAGATGAGCTTCTGGAAGGGCTCGGGGCCACTGGCCAGGCCCAGGTCGCGCAGCACCTTGTAGAAGAAGCGGGCGTAGATGAGGTGCATGGTGGCGTGCTCGATGCCGCCCACGTAGAGGTCCACGGGCATCCAGGCATCGCTCTCGGCCTTGGCGAAGGGCAACTCGGTGTTCTTGGGATCCAGGTAGCGCAGCCAGTACCAGCTGCTGTCCACGAAGGTGTCCATGGTGTCCGTCTCGCGGCGCGCGGGCTTGCCGCAGGCCGGGCAGGCGCAGTCGAGGAAGGAGCGCGACGTGGTGAGGGGCGAGGGTCCGACGCCCGTGAAGGCCACGTCCTCGGGCAGGCGCACGGGCAGGTTCTCGGCCTTTTCGGGCACGACGCCGCAGCTCTCGCAGTGCACGGTCGGGATGGGCGTGCCCCAGTAGCGCTGGCGGCTCAGGCCCCAGTCCTTCAGCTTGTAGGTGGTCGTCTTCTCGGCGCGGGCGCCGAGCTTGGCGATCATGGCCGTGACGGCATCCTCGCTCTTCAGGCCCGTGAATTCGCCGCTGTTGATCAGCGTCCCGAGATCCCACTCGCTGTCGGAAACGATCACCTGGGGAATGGGCAGGCCGTACTTCTTGGCGAACTCGTTGTCGCGCTCGTCGTGCGCGGGCACGCCCATGACGGCGCCCGTGCCGTAGTCCATGAGCACGTAGTTGGCGGCGAACACGGGCACCTTCTCGCCCGTGAAAGGGTGGATCACCGAGAGCGCCGTGCGGTGTCCCAGCTTCACGTCGCTGGTCATGCGCTCTTCGCGGCTCACGGCGGCCACCTGGTCGCAGAAGGCCTTCAGCGCCGCGTCGCTTTCGGCGGCCTTTTCGATGACGGGATGCTCGGTGCTGAGCGCCATGAAGGTCACACCGAAGAGCGTGTCGAGGCGCGTGGTGAAGACCTCCACTTGGCGGATGCCCGCTGGGATCTGACCGCCGATCTCAAGGTCGAACGCGAGGCGCGCGCCTTCGGACTTCCCGATCCAGTTGCGCTGCATGGTCTTCACGTTCTCGGGCCAGTCCAGGCCGTCGAGGCAGGCCAGCAGCTCATCGGCATACTTGGTCGTCTTGAAGAAATACTGCTCCAGGGGCTTCTGCACGACGGGAAATCCCGTGCGCTCGTCCTTGCCGTCCACCACCTGCTCGTTGGCGAGCACGGTGCCCAGCTCCTCGCACCAGTTCACGGTGCGGTTGGCGCGGAAGACATCGCCCTGCTCCCACATCTGGAGGAAGAGCCACTGGTTCCACCGGTAGTAGTCGTCCTGGAAGCTGGCGATCTCGCGGTCCCAGTCGTAGCTGATGCCCATCTTCTGGATCTGGCCCTTCATCTCCTCGATGTTCTTGCGGGTCCAGATGGCGGGGTGGATGCCATGCTTGATGGCGGCGTTTTCCGCCGGCAGGCCGAAGCTGTCCCAGCCGAGGGGGTGCATCACTTCGTAGCCCTTCATGCGCCGGAAGCGGGCGGTCACGTCGCCCAGGGTGTAGTTGCGCACGTGGCCCATGTGGATGCGGCCGCTGGGATAGGGCAGCATGACGAGCATGTAGAAGGTCTTGGAACCCGGCAGCAGTTCCCCGGACCGCTTGGCGCGGAAAGCGCCGGACTCGAGCCAGCGGCGCTGGATCTCGGGTTCCTGGGTCAGGGGCTGGAACGGCATGGCGATACTCCGGTAGAACCCTTGATTCTACAAGGAAACCCGCCCATCTCCAGCCCGCGGGCCCCTGGACCGGGCTCGGATCGGCCCCGGGAACCGGCCGAAATTCGCAGAAAGGCCCGCCGCGGCCGATCCAAAGGCAACTCCACCCACGCGAGCCTCCCCGTGCAGCCTCGGCCCCCGACGATCCCCTGCCCCCTCTCACCGGAGACGCACCCGGTCCCGCTGCGCCGGCTCCGGACCTGCCTGTGCGTCTTCAGCCTGGCGGCAGGCCTGGCCGCGGCACCGCCCGACAAGGTCACCCTGCAGCTGAACTGGCGGCACCAGTTCCAGTTCGCGGGCTACTACGCGGCCGAGGCCCAGGGCTATTTCCGTGAGGCGGGGCTGGAAGTGGAGATCCGGGATGCGGATCCGAACCTGGACGCCATCCGCGAAGTGGTCGAGGGGCATGCCCAATATGGCGTCGGCAACAGCAGCCTGCTGTTGGCCCGGCAAGCGGGCCAGCCCGTGGTCACCCTGGCGGCCATCTTCCAGCACTCGCCCTTCCTGCTCATCGCCCGGGCGGATTCGGGCATCACGTCCATCCACGACCTGGTGGGGCACCGCGTGATGCTGGAGCCCCATTCCGAAGAACTCCTGGCCTACCTCGCCGAGGAGGGCGTGCCGCTCCAGTCGCTTCAGGTGCAGAACCGTCCCTTCGACCCCCTGGATCTGGACCGCGGCCGCGTCGATGCCAGCAGCGCCTTCAGCACGGACGATCCCTACCGCCTCGACCAGGCCGGCATCCCCTATCTCACCTTCACGCCCCGCATGGGCGGCATCGACTTCTACGGCGACAACCTGTTCACGACGGATGGTGAGATTCGGAACCACCCGGCCCGGGTCCGGGCCTTCCGGGAGGCCTGCCTGCGGGGCTGGAAATACGCCATGCAGCATCCCGAGGCCACCGCCGACCTCATCCGGGCCAAGTACGGCCGGCACCTCGACCGGAACCACCTCCTCTTCGAAGCCCATCAGATGGTCCCCCTCCTCCAGCCCCAGCTGGTCGAGATGGGCTACATGTACCCGGGCCGCTGGCAGCACATCGCCGAGATCTACCAGAAGCTCGGCCTGCTGCCGGCCGGCTTCTCCATGGAGGGATTCCTCTACGATCCCGGCGCCGAAGAACGCCGTGCCCACGAGCGCACACGGACGGTGCTGGCCCTCGTCCTGCCGATCAGCGGGCTGTTCGCCGTCGCCGCCCTGCTCGTGCTGCACGCGAACCGGCGCCAGAAGCGGACCCTGGCCGCCCAGGCCGAGCTGGCCGCCGCCATCCAGGACAGCGAGCGCAAATTCCGCTTCATCGCCGAGCATTCCGCCGACGTCATCTGGATGATGGATGTGGCCACCCAGCGCTTCACCTACGTCAGCCCCTCGGTCCTCCAGCTGCGGGGCTTCACGCCTGAAGAAGTGATGGCCCAGCCCGCCGCCGCCTCCCTGACGCCCGAATCAGCGGCCCGTGTGCAGGCCGCCATGATCGAAACCCTCGCCCAGTGGGATCCCAGTCAGCAGGGCCTGCCCCAGGTGACCGAGGTGGATCAGCCCCACAAGGACGGCCACCTGGTGCCCACCGAGGTGGTGACCACCTTCCACGGCGATGCGGAGGGCCGGCCCCTGGCGGTGCTCGGCGTCACCCGCGACATCACGGCCCGGAGGCGCATCGAGGCGCAACGCCAGCGGGCATGGCACTCCCTGGAGCAGCTCGCGAGCACGGATCTTTTGACCGGCGCCTGGAACCGCCGTCATTTCGAAGAGGCGGTGGAAGCCGAGATGCACCGCGCCCGCCGGCATGGTCACGCCCTGTCCCTGCTGCTGCTCGACATCGACCACTTCAAGCGCGTCAACGACACCTACGGCCATCCAGAGGGGGATCGCGTGCTCCGCCAGGTCGCGGACTGCATCCGGGCGGCCATCCGCCAGTCGGATTCCCTGACGCGCTGGGGCGGCGAGGAATTCATCGTGCTCATGCCCGAAACCGATCCGGCCAGCGCCATGGTGTTGGCCGAACGCATCCGCGAAGGCATCGCCGGGCACCACTTCGAGGGGATCGGGACCGTCACGGCCAGCCTGGGCGTGGCCGAGTACCTGCCCTTCGCGCCGCTGGAGACCTGGCTGGAACGGGCCGACCAGGCCATGTACCAGGCCAAGCGCAAGGGACGCAACCGTGTCGAAGCCGACCCGGCCCGCAGCCGCAGCGCGCCCGTCTCCACGCCTTCAGGGGGCGTCTTCCTGAAGCTGGTCTGGTCCGACACCTACCACTCCGGCCAGGCCCGCATCGACGCGGAGCACGAACACCTGTTTCGCACCGCCAACGGCCTGCTGGACCTCATCCTCGCGGGCGCTCCTGCGGCCGAGGTGCAGGCCTTCGCCCGGAGCCTGCTTTCCGAGGTGGCCCAGCATTTCCAGGATGAGGAAGCGATCCTCAAGGAGACCGCCTTCTCCGGGCTGCCGGCTCACGCGGAAAAGCACGCCAACCTACTGGCCAAGGGCCTTGAGCTGGAACAGGCCTATCGGTCCGGCGCCCTTCCCGTCGACAGCCTCTTCCAGTTCGTGGCGCATGACGTGATCGCCCAGCACATGCTCAAGGCCGACAAGGAGTTCTTCCCGCTCTTCGGATCGCGGGGCTAGCCGGGGCTAAGGCTTTAGAAGGTCCAGTGCAGGCCGAGGGACAAGCTCCACCGCGGCTCGATCTGCAGGCCCGTCACGCGCTGAGCCAGGGGCACCTGGGCGAAAGCGTAGACCTGGAAGGCCCGGTTCACATCCACCGTCAGGCCGGGACTCAGGTAAAGGAGGGTGGCCCCGCTGTTCTCAACATCGGCGTTGGGGCCCGATTCCCGGCCCTCGGCCCGCAGGTTCAACTGCAGATGCGGCGTGAGGCCCCGCCATCCCGTGTAGCGCAGGCCCGCGTTCGCGTTCACGCCGTCCCCGGGCTTGAACCCGTCCTTTTCGGCCAGCGGCTTCTGGAAGAGCACCTGGGCGAAGCAGCCCCAATCCTGGGCGAGGTCGCCGAACGCATAGGCGCCCAGCAGCAGGTCCGTGGTGCCCGAACCGAGCTGCAGCCCGCGATCCAGGGGTTGGCCCGCCTGGGGACCGCCGCTGAAGGCCTGCGTCGTACCACCCGTCGCCAGCTTCAAGCCGGCCTGCAGACCGAAGGCGTGATCCTCGGAAAAGCCCTGGTAGCGACCCAGGAGGCGCACATCCCCCAGCCCGCGACCATCTGAATAGGAGGGATCCACGTCGCCCTCGGCGACGGTCCCGTGGCTTCGGTGGTAGGTGGGTAGCGCCACGGACAGGCCCCAGTCCGCGCTGGGGCTGTAGTCCAGCGTCAGCGTCAGGTTGCGGTTGAGGGTTTCCCGCTGGATCTCCTGCTCGCTGGGCAGGGCGAAGGCGCTCCCATCCACGGTGCGCGTGCCCGTGCGGAGCTGATCCTGGTTGAAATAGTCGAAGCGGAGGTCGGCACGGAATCCCGGTCTCAGCGCGTAGCCCTGGCTGGCCCAATCCGAATTCAGGGTGCACCCGCAGGCGCCGCAGGCCCGCGCGACCGGGGCCGCGAGTAAGCAGAGGAGAAGGGCGGAGCCGAGCCGGTACTGCATGCGGGTGTTCCTTCGACGCAAAGCTCCATTTTGCCTGAAGGCAGGAGGGCGCGCCCGGGCTGGTTTTGGGGCGAGCCGCTCAGGCCAGGGAGGTGGCGCCGCCGGCGGCCACCAGCTTCAGGATCTCGACCACTTCCGCCGCGGACTGGGGACGGTCGCCGCGCTGTTTCGCCATGAGGCGTCCCACGAGGGCGCTGAGCTCGAAGGGAAGCTCCGGCATGGCCTCTCCGAGCGAGGGCACGGGCGCCTCCAGGTGCAGCCTCAACAGGTCGTTGATGCGCGGGCTGTCGTAGGGCGCCAGGCCCGAGCAGAGTTCGAAGAGCATGATCCCCAGGGCGTAGAGGTCCGTGCGCGCGTCCACCGCATCGCCCAGGATCTGCTCGGGCGACATGTAGCGGGGCGACCCGATGAGATCGCCGGCCTCCTTGCCCATCGTGGCGGCGACGGGCGCGGCCAGGCCGAAATCCATGATCTTGGCGTCGCCCCGCACGTCGAACAGCACGTTCGCCGGCTTGATGTCCCGGTGCACCACGCCCACGGCGTGGGCGGCCTCCAGCCCCTCGGCCACCTGCCGCGCGATGCGCAGCACCAGCTGCAGGGGCAGGCGGCCCCGCCCATCCAGCAGGCTGCGCAGCGTGATGCCCTTCAGATACTCCATCGTCACGAAGGGGACGCCTTCGAACTCGCCGAAATCGTGGGTGCGAAGCACGTAGCGGTGCGTGATCTTGCGCGCGAGGCGGATCTCCTGCTTGAGCATGTCGAGGAAGGCCGGGTTCGAGGCCAGGCCTGCGCGTACCACCTTGAGCGCCACGTCCTCATCCAGCTGCAGGTCGCGCACCTTGAGCACCACGCCCATGCCGCCGCGGCCCAGCACGCTCTCGACGCGGTATCGCGAGGCGAAGATCTCGCCCGCCTCGAAGGAGAGAGGGAGGGCCTCTGCGCCTTCCACCAGCGCATGGTTGCGGGTCAGCCGCCGCGTATCGGCGAGGGCGGGCCCCTGGTCCGCCGGGGCGGCCCCGGGCGCGCCGAGCCCCTTCCGGGTCGTTTCCAGGAGGGCCAGCAGATCCTCCTTGGCCCGCAGTTCCGCCAGCATGGATTTGAAGGTGCGCGTGAGCACACCCACCTCGTTCTCCGTGGGCACGAGGGCCAGCGTGTCGGGATGCTCGCCCTGGGCCAGGGTGCCGGCGGCCTCGGCCAGCGCCTTGAGCGGGGCCGTGACCTTGCGGGCCGAGCGCAGGCTCAGGCCCAGGGCCCCCAGCAGGCCCAGCGCCCCCACCACCAGGATGGCCCGCTGCAGGTTGCGGAAGGGCGCCAGCAGCGGATCCACGGGCATCAGCAGCACCTCGGCCATCTCCAGATCGAGGGCGTTCACGCCGCGCAGCGGCGAGATCATCCCCAGGTAGTTCCGCCCGTCCACCCGGAAGGGCAGCACGCTGGAACGCTGGCCGTCCAGCACCTGGGAGCGCACCGCCAGGCAGGCGGGATCGCGGGCCAGGAGCCTATCCAGGCCTTCGGCGCCGGGAAAGGTGGCACCCAGGGTCTTGAACTGGCTGAGCAGCGCCAGGTGGGCGGAAGGGTCGCCCTTCTGGGGCCCCGCGATGGCCAGGCGTCGCAGATCCTCGGCGGCGCGGTCATCCACCGGCACGCCCACCAGCATGGCGCCCAGAGGCCTTCCGCCCGGCGAACTCAGGGGCCGCGCGACGGCGTGGTAGAGGCCCGGATGATCGCCCCAGTCCACGCGGAGGAAGCCCCGGTAGAAGGGCCCCGCCTGGCCCACGGTCTTGGCTTCTTCAGGCGCCAGGGCCATCTGCAGGATCCCGCTGTCGGGCAGGCTCTGGCGCCCGCCCTTGGCGGTGCTCGCCAGCACCGAACCATCGGGCCGCACCACGAGGGCGATGGTCGCGCTCAGGCGCGGGAGGTTTTCCACGAGGGTATCGATGAGGCTGCTGGGCGCGCCGGATTCGAGGGAACGCTCGATGAGGGCCACGTTGCCCGAGTACTGCGTGAAGACCTCGAGCCCCGCATCCATGGAACGGCCCTGCTGTTCGAAGGCCCGGTCCACCACGTAGCCGCCCGCCGAGAGGCTGGCGCTTGCCGTGCTGCGCGCGCCCCGCTCCGCCTCGCTGTAGGCCACCCACAGGATGATCGACAGCAGGCCCAGGATGGCCGCCGCCTGCCGGATGAAGAAGGTCCAGGCCAGCGTCTGGTACCACCTCATGGTCGGCTGCATGGAATACCCCGGGGACGCGATCGCTATACTGGCCTCGAATCTACCCTGGATGTCCAACATGATTCGAGCGTTTGCAACCGGCCTGTGCCTCGCGACCCTGGCCGCGCCGCTCATCGCGCCACTCTCCGCGGGAAGCCTCCAGGGCCCCGTGCGGCTGCGCGAAAAGGACGGCCGGCTGCGGCCCAGCCTGAAGGACTGCGTGGCCATGCTGGAGCCCCTGGAAGCCGCCGTGCCCGCGGCGGGGCCATCCAAACCCGTGACCATCCGCACGGTGGGAAAGCAGTTCATCCCGCGCGTCGCCCTCGCCACGCCGGGCACCGAAGTGGCCTTCCCCAACCTCGACCACATCCTGCACAACGTCTTCAGCGTGACCCAGGGCAACCGCTTCGACACCGGCCACTACAAGCCCGGCGACGCGCCCAAGGTGCGCGTGGTGAACCCGGGGCTGGTGAAGCTCTACTGCAACGTGCACCACCAGATGAACGCCTTCTTATGGGTGGTGACCACACCCTTCGCCCAGCTTCTGGACGGCCGCACGGGACTCGCCTTCGACCAGGTGCCGCCAGGCACGTACCGGCTGCGACTCTGGCATCCCGAATCCGGCGAGAAGACCTGGACCGTCAAGATCGGCAGCGGCCTCACGCAGGGCGCCTGGGATCTGGACGCCTCCCGGCCGCCGCTGGAGCCGCACAAGAACAAGTTCGGCCGCGACTACGCCCCGCCCGCGGACGACCGGAACTACTAGGCCCGGACCTCGGCCGCCTCAGAACCGTTTCACGAGGACGATCTGCTTCCGCGTGACGTCGTAGTCCTCGCCGTCGGCGCGCTGCCGGAGGTAGACGAGGGTTGCGAGCCAGTGCCCGGGCAGGGGGAGGGAGAGGTCCGCCCGGTGCCCCTTGGCGCGGCGGTAGAACCACCACTCGTCGCCGTTCACGGGGTAGAGCGTGCCCGTGGACGAGAGGCGCTGCCAGGTGATCGAAAGCTGGGGCCAGTAGAGCCGCTCCCGGCTGCCGGCCGTGGCCTGCACCTCTTCGCTGTTTTCGCCGGTCCTCCGGTTCTTCGCCTCGAACCAGCGCGCTTCCAGCGGAAAGCGGCAGTTCCACCGGGCCGAGGCACCGACCGCGTCCAGCACCAGCTTCTGCCGCGCGAGGGGATCGGCGCCCGGCAGCGCGCGCAGCCGCTCGGCGCCCGGGTTCCAGGACAGATTCCAGCGCCCCGCATGGGCGGTCCAGGACCAGGGCCCCGTGTCCAGCTTCAGCACCGCCTGCCCCGCCGCCAGATCCATGTCTCCGCCGAGGACGTTGCGCACCCGACCCACGGAGGCGCGGAGACCCGCCTCCTGGACCAGGCCCTCGCTGTCGCGCAGGCCCACCCGTCCCCCCGCGCCCAGGAAGCGGAGGTTGCGGTCCCAGAGGGCCTGGGAACTGAGCAGGCCGTTCTCCTGGAAACCCAGACTGAGGGTGCCGAAGCTGCGCGCGCTGGCCCAGGACAGATCCCCGTGGGCCACGTCCACCTGGGTGCCGTTGGAGGGCTGCTGATCCCAACGGGGCGCGTTGAAACGGTTCCCGTCCGAGCCCATCGCGGATCGCGTACCCGCCTCCAGATGGAGCGCGTCCAGATCCCAGGACCAGCGCAGGCGCAACTGCAGTGCGGTACGGCGGAAGCTGTCGCCCGCGTCGACCGGATTGTCCAGCCGGTCGCCGCGCAGCGTCAGCTCCCAGGCGGGTTTCCGGGGATCGGCGACCTCGGGCTGGAAGGGCGCGGCCTCCTGGCCGAAGGCGATGACGGCAGCCAAACCAAGGGTCCATCGGCGAATCGGCATCATCCTCCGCCCGGGGCGATCCGTGGAGGATAGCCCAGTGTCCGAGCCCGGTGAAGGATGACCCGGTGAAGCGAACCCACCGGATGGGTCGCTCCTTTCAAACCGGATCTGTCCAAAGCCCCGTGCCGCGGGACCCTGGTGGCTCTCACCCGGCGCTTCCCTTGACGGGGGCCCCTCCCAACCCAATTCTGATCCGACCCCCGACCGACGGAGCGCCCTTGGCTCAATGGGACCTCGCCATCGCACTGGATCGATCCCAGGCGGAGCCCCTGTACCTTCAGCTCGTGAAGGCCCTGGAGGAGGGCATCCGCCACGGCCGCTTCAAGCCCGGCGACGCCCTTCCGGGCACCCGCGCGCTGGCCGATCTCCTGGGCGTCAACCGCAACACCACCCTGGCGGCCTACAAGGAGCTCGAGGCCGAGGGCTGGATCGAGGTGGCCGCGGACCGGGGCACCTTCGTCGCCCGCCGGCTGCCCATCGTCGTGGAGGTGCCCGAGGGCATCGCGGCCCAGGACTCGGCCTCGTGGAAACGCGCCACACCGCGCAGCGAGCCCTTCTTCCAGCCCGGCGCGCCGGGCGTCGAATCCTTCCAGCTCATCCCGGACACGCCTGACCTGCGCCTCGCGCCCACGGACGCCATCCACCGCGCCTACGGCCGCGTGCTCAAGCTGCATCCCGAGCGGCTCCTCCAGCCGGGCTGGGATCCGCGCGGCCTGCTGGATCTGCGCAATTCGCTCTGCAAGATGCTGCGCGACATGCGCGGTCTCTCCGTCGAGGCGGGCAACCTGCTGCTCACCCGGGGCCTGATGAGCACCCTCAACCTGGTATCGCGCGTGCTCTTCGCGCCGGGGGACGCCGTCGCCGTGGAGAACCCCGGCTGGTTCCGCGTGGCCGAGGCCTTCAAGGCCGCGGGCGCGCGGCTCTTCCCCGTGCCCGTCGATGCCCAGGGCCTGAACGTGGAAGCCCTCGAAGCCCTCCTCATCCAGGAGCCCATCCGCCTGCTCTACCTCAGCGCCAGCCCCCAGCATCCCACCCAGGTGCGCCTCGATCCCGCGCGCCGCAAGCGCCTGCTGGAGCTGTCGCGGGCCCACGGCTTCCGCATCCTCGAAGGCGATCCCGGGCTCGGATTCCACCGCGAGAAGAACCCCACCCTGCCCCTCGCCAGCGATGACCTGCATGGCCGCGTGCTCTACTTCAGCAGCTTCGAACAGATCCTCGCGCCGGGCCTGCAGGTGGGCTTCCTCGCCGGCGAGGCGGGCCTCATCAAGGCCCTGGCCCAGCAGCGGCAGCTGGTGGACTGGCCCGGCAACCTGGTGCAGGAGGCCACCATCGAGGAGACCCTGCGCGACGGCGAAATCGTCCGGCATCTCCGCCGCATCCGCAAGGTCACCGACGAGCGCCGCGACACGATGGTGGACCGCCTCCTGCTGCACCTGCACCCGGCCATCAGCGTCGAGAACCCCCGCGAAGGGCTTTCCCTCTGGGTCCGCGTGGCCGAGGACGTGCCACTCGAGGCCTGGACCGAGCGCTGCCTCGCCCACGGCGTCGTCTTCTATCCCGGCGGCCTCTACGACCTCCACCGCCAGAACCTGCCCTTCATCTGCCTGGGCTTCGCCGCGCACAACCTCGACGAGCAGAACGAGGCCTGTTCGCGCATGGCCCTGGCCCTGAAGGAAGCCCGCGCCCGGCGCCCCGGATGAACCGGATCCAGCTCCGCGCACAAACCGGATCTGGCGCGCGCGCCGCCACGGCCCATCCTCTGACATCAAGCCCTTCTGCGCCCCAAGGAGCGGACATGAAGCCCACCCAGGAATCCGTCCACATCCCTGCTTTCCGCCGGGCCCTGCCCCGCGCGCTCGGCGTGCTGGTCGCCGGCCTGGCACTGGCGGCCTCCGCGCAGAGCCCCAGCCCTAGTCCCGGTCCCAGTCCCAAGAGCGTCAACCAGCTGAAGGCCTTCTTCCAGCAGAACTGCATCCGCTGCCACGGCGCGGACGGCTCCGCCCACAACGCCGAAGGCAAGAAGCTCTCGGGCCTGGATTTCACGAAGGCCGCCCGGGACTTCAGCGCCCTCAACGGCCCCGCGGCCGACCGGGAGATCCGCGCCATGGTGCACGCCATCCAGAAGGGGCTCTTCTTCGGCCTGTCCATGCCCGCCTGGAAGGACCAGCTCAGCGAGGAGGATTCGACACTCATGGTCCGGGAGGTCCTCCTGAAGGCCGAGCCCGGCAAGCCCATCCAGCCTCAGCCCGAAACCGGGGGCGGAAAGCCCCGCTGAGGGCCATCCCAACGATCTCTTAACGGGCCGGCGCCGTCTCCTAACGGCGCCTTAACGTTCGTCGTGGCCATCCTTTCATGCCGGCCTCTGACCGGCTCGCAGGAGGCGCCATGGGACGCGCGTGTTCGTTGCAGATGAGGGCCTCAGCCCCCTTCCTGGCGCGGGTGCCGGTTGCCCTCGGCCCGGGGGTGTCCCCGTGTCCCTGAATCCCTACCTCTTCCTGCCGACCGCCCTGACCCTCGGCTGGCTCGGCACGCGCGCGGCCCGGCACATCCGCCGCTCCAAGGGCACCAAGGCCGACATCGCGCTCATGTTGACCGTGTGCTGGGCCCCCCTGCTGGTCTGGGGCCTCGCCATCCTCTTGTCTCGATTCGGGAGCCCCTCATGAGCACGACCCTCCTCGTCGCCTCCCTCCTGGCCCTGGGCCTGCTGGGCTACCTCACCTTCGCCCTGCTGAAGCCGGAGAAGTTCCAATGAGCCACGCCTGGATCCAGAACCTCCTGTTCCTCGGCCTCCTCCTCGCCCTCGCCGTGCCCCTCGGCCCCTTCATCGCCAAAGTGATGGAAGGGGAACGCACCTTCCTCCACCCCGTGCTGGGGCCTGTGGAACGGGGCATCTACCGGCTCATGGGCATCTCCGGCGAAGAGGACATGGGCTGGAAGACCTACGCCTGGGCCATCGCCTTCATCAACCTGCTGGGCATCGCCGCCGTCTTCGCGCTGCAGAATGCCCAGGCCGCCCTTCCCCTGAACCCCGAAGCCATGGGCAAGCTGCCCACGGACCTCGCCTTGAACACCGCCGTCAGCTTCGTCACCAACACCAACTGGCAGAACTACGGTGGTGAAAGCACCATGAGCTACCTCACCCAGATGCTGGGCCTCACGGTGCAGAACTTCCTCTCCGCCGCCACGGCCATGGCCGTACTCGTGGCCCTCATCCGCGGCCTGGTGCGGCGCACCTCGAACGGCATCGGCAACGCGTGGGCCGACCTGGTCCGCAGCACCCTCTACGTGCTGCTGCCCCTCAGCCTGGTCATGGCCCTCCTGCTCGTCTCCCAGGGCGTCATCCAGAACCTTGCGGCCTACGTGCACACCGCCTCCGGCCAGGTCATCGCCATGGGCCCCGTGGCCTCCCAGGTGGCCATCAAGATGCTCGGCACCAACGGCGGCGGATTCTTCAACGCGAATTCCGCCCATCCCTTCGAAAACCCGAACGCCCTCAGCAACCTCATCCAGATGCTGGCGATCTTCGTCATCCCCGCGGCGCTCTGCCTCACCTTCGGCCGGATGGTGAAGGACCGCCGCCAGGGCTGGGCCGTGCTGGCCGCCATGTCGGTCATCTTCGTGCTGGCCCTTTCCGTCACCACCTGGGCCGAATCCAAGGGCAATGCCGGCCTGAAGCAGCTCCCCGTCGACCAGGTCGTCTCCGTGCACCAGGGCGGCGGCAACATGGAGGGCAAGGAAGTCCGCTTCGGCAGCGGCGCCACCAGCCTCTTCGCCACCATCACCACGTCTGCCTCCTGCGGGGCCATCAACGGCTGGCACGACTCCTTCAACCCCCTGGGCGGCCTCGTGCCCCTCTGGCTGATGGAACTGGGCGAAGTGGTCTTCGGCGGTGTGGGTTCGGGTCTCTACGGCATGCTCCTCTTCGCGCTGGTGGGCGTCTTCATCGGCGGCCTCATGGTGGGCCGCACGCCGGAATACCTGGGCAAGAAGATCGAGGCCTTCGAAATGAAGATGGCCTCCATCGCCATCCTCCTGCCCTCGGCGGCCATCCTCATCGGCACCGCGGCGGCCGTGCTCTCGACCGCGGCCACGGCCTCCATTTCGAACCCCGGGCCCCATGGCTTCACACAGGTGCTCTACGCCTTCAGCAGCTGCGCCCAGAACAACGGCAGCGCCTTCGGCGGCCTCAACGGCAACATCCCCTTCTACAACTACGGCCTGGCCCTGGCCATGCTCGTGGGCCGCTTCGGCGTCATCTTCCCCGTGCTGGCCGTCGCCGGTTCCCTCGGCCGCAAGAAGGTCACGCCCGAGGGTCTGGGCACCCTGCCGACGCACACCCCGCTCTTCGTGGCCGTGCTGGTGGGCGTGGTCCTGCTGGTGGGCGCCCTCACCTACCTGCCCGCCCTGGCCCTCGGCCCCATCGCCGAGCAGCTTTCGCTTCGCTGATTCCCGGAGACGATCATGGTTCCCCATTCCCGGCAGGACCTTCCCCACCTCGCACATGCGCGAGGTGGGACCTATGGGCAAGCCCGCCCCCTCTTCGAGCCCAGCATCGTGCGCCGCGCGGTCATCGATGCGCTTCGGAAGCTGAACCCCCTGCACCAGCTCCGCAACCCCGTGATGTTCACCGTGTGGATCTGCAGCGCCTTCACCACGGGGCTCTGGGTCCAGGCCCTGGCGGGCCACGGCGAAGGCCGTCCCGGCTTCATCCTCGCCATCTCCCTCTGGCTCTGGTTCACCCTGCTCTTCGCCAACTTCGCCGAAGCCATGGCCGAGGGCCGCGGCAAGGCCCAGGCGGATTCCCTGCGCAAATCCAAGCGCGACGTGAAGGCCAAACGCCTCGTCGGCACCGATCGCCAGGGCCCCCACAAGGTGGTTGATGCGCCGGAACTGCGCATCAACGACATGGTGCTGGTGGAAGCCGGCGAGACCATCCCCGGCGATGGCGAAGTGGTGGAAGGCGTCGCTTCCGTCAACGAAAGCGCCATCACCGGCGAAAGCGCGCCCGTCATCCGTGAAAGCGGCGGCGACCGCTCCGCCGTCACCGGCGGCACCCTGGTGCTCTCGGATTGGCTGGTGATCCGCATCTCCTCGAACCCCGGCGAAAGCTTCCTCGACCGCATGATCGCCATGGTGGAAGGCGCCAAGCGCCAGAAGACGCCCAACGAGATCGCGCTCGATATCCTGCTGGCGGGCCTCACCATCGTCTTCCTCCTGGCCACCGCCACCCTCCTGCCCTTCTCCATCTTCAGCGTGAAGGCCGCGGGCCAGGGCAGCCCCGTGAGCCTCACGGTGCTCGTCTCCCTGCTGGTCTGCCTCATCCCCACCACCATCGGCGGCCTGCTCAGCGCCATCGGCATCGCGGGCATGGATCGCATGATCCAGGCCAATGTCATCGCCACCTCGGGCCGCGCCGTGGAAGCTGCCGGCGACGTGGACGTGCTGCTGCTGGACAAGACCGGTACCATCACCCTGGGCAACCGGCAGGCGGTCGCCTTCCTGCCTGCCGAAGGCGTGGACATCAAGCAACTGGCCGATGCGGCCCAGCTCTCTTCGCTTTCCGATGAAACCCCCGAGGGCCGCAGCATCGTCGTGCTGGCCAAGGAGCAGTACGGCCTGCGCGAACGGGACCTGCACGCCCTCGACGCCCACTTCGTGCCCTTCACCGCCCAGACCCGCATGAGCGGGGTGAACCTCACCACGGAAGGGGGCCAGCGCCAGATCCGCAAGGGCGCGGCCTCGGCCATCGAGGATTACGTCCAGTCCAATGGCGGCAAGTTCCCCGACGACCTGCGCCGCACGGTGGATCAGATCTCCATGGCCGGCGGCACGCCCCTCGTGGTGGCCGAATATTGCCCGGGCCTGATCGGTGCGGGCGGCTCCGCCGACCGAACCAATGGGGGAGCGCGGGGGGACGCAGAGGCCCGCGGGCCGGGCGGTCCCCCCGCGAGAGCATTGGGCGTCATCCAGCTCAAGGACATCGTGAAGGGCGGCATCAAGGAGCGCTTCTCCGAACTGCGGGGCATGGGAATCAAGACCGTCATGATCACCGGCGACAACCCGCTCACCGCCGCCGCCATCGCCGCCGAAGCGGGCGTGGACGACTTCCTCGCCCAGGCCACGCCTGAAGCCAAGCTCAAACTCATCCGCGAGTACCAGGCCGGGGGCCGCCTCGTGGCCATGACGGGCGACGGCACCAATGACGCCCCCGCCCTCGCCCAGGCGGACGTGGCCGTGGCCATGAACAGCGGCACCCAGGCGGCGAAAGAGGCCGGCAACATGGTGGACCTGGATTCCAATCCCACCAAACTCATCGAGATCGTGGAGATCGGCAAGCAGATGCTCATGACGCGCGGGTCGCTCACCACCTTCAGCATCGCCAACGACGTGGCCAAGTACTTCGCCATCCTGCCGGCGGCCTTCGTGGCCACCTATCCGGCCCTGGGCGCCCTCAACATCATGGGCCTGCACAGCCCCGAAAGCGCCATCCTCTCGGCGGTGATCTTCAACGCGCTGATCATCGTCGTGCTGATCCCGCTGTCCCTGCGCGGCGTGAAGTACCGGCCCGTGGGTGCCGCCCAGCTGCTGCAGCGGAATCTGCTGATCTACGGCGCCGGCGGCCTGGTGGTGCCCTTCATCGGCATCAAGCTCATCGACTGGCTGCTCGTCGCCCTCCACTTCGCGGCCTAACCCTCCTCGGGGGGACCGCCTGCTCGCCATGCTCGCGATGTCCCCCCGATCCCCCGCAGTGGGGCTCGGAACAAGTCCGCACCCCACTGCCTTGGAGCTCCCATGAACCTGCAACTCCGTCCCGCCCTCGTCTCCTTCATCGCCCTCAGCGTCCTCACGGGCCTCGCCTACCCCGCCCTCACCACGGGCCTCGCCAAACTCATCTTCCCCAGGCAGGCCGCGGGTAGCCTCATCCACAAGGATGGCCAGGTGATCGGTTCCGAACTCATCGGCCAAGCCTTCACATCGCCGCGGGATTTCTGGAGCCGCCCCTCCGCCACCGTCGACGCCAACGGCAAGCCCCTGCCCTACAACGGCGCCAACAGCGGCGGCTCCAACCTGGCCCCCAGCAACCCCGATCTGAAGAAGGCCGTGGAAGAGCGCATCGCCGCCCTCCGCGCGGCGGATCCCGAAGCGACGGGCCCCGTGCCCGTGGACCTCGTGACGAGCTCGGCCAGCGGCCTCGACCCCCACATCAGCCCCGCCGCCGCCGCCTACCAGGTGCACCGCGTGGCCAAGGCCCGAGGCCTCGACGAAGCCAAGGTGCGCGACCTCGTGGCCGCCCACACGGAACCGCCCCAGATCGGCGTGCTGGGCGATGCCCGCGTGAACGTGCTGAAGCTGAACCTGGCCCTGGAAACGCTCGCCTCGAAATAAGGCCTCAGGCGGTTCAAAGGCCCATCTGATCCCACCGATCCCACGGGGGGACGCACGGAATCCGTGCGTCCCCTTTCCGTCCTTGCCACACTCCCCCGCCCCAAAAGCGCGCCATCCCAGTCACGATGAGGTTCCCAAGCGGAGGATCGGATGATGGAAACCCAGGCCCCCCTCACGCCCGCGCGGATGGCCGAGCTCATCGAAGCTCAGCAATGGCTCACCCTTGGGCACCGCTTCCGGGAGGTGCACCCCGCCGATGCCGCGGAACTGATGTCCCACCTCTCGCCCGAGGCGGAACTCGGCGAAGGGCTCGGCGGATTTGGCGGGAGCCGGGGCTTGGGCCAGCACTGGAAGGCCGACCAGCACGAGAAGCATGAGGGGCGAATTCATCACGACTCCAAAGATCCGGCGCAGATTGCCAGCCAGACAGGATCGCCGTGGCGCCCGTTAAGACGGCGCTAATAGAGGGTCCGCTTGCGTTAAGAAAACATTCGGAAGATCTTTGTCGCCCCATGCCGCGAGCCAGCAAAAGGCCCGGCCTACTCGATCACCGGCTCCACATGGTAGGGAATCGAAATCACGATGATCTTGGGCATGAGCAGAAGGGTGCCCTTGATGCGCCAGGCGGTTTGGTTGTGCAGCAGGTTCGCCCACCAATGGCCGGTTATGAATTCAGGCAGGATCACGGTGATGGTGTATTCCGGTTCCACCTTCCGCATGCGCTCCAGTTCCTGCACGATGGGCTCGACCACCTTGCGGTAGGGGCTGCGCAGGGCCCGCAGGGGAATGCCTTCGCAGTACCTCGGCCAGTCAGACTGCAGCTTGTCCAGCGCCGCGCTGTCGCGGCCGCGCTCATCGGGGAAGTCCACGGTGAGCGCCTCGACTTCGCCGCGGTCCGCGATGACCTTCGCGTAGTTGAGGGCCTGCACCACGCCCGCGTGGATGCCCGAAACCAGCACCACAACTCGGTTCCGGCGCGGACCGACGAAGTCCACACGGCTCGCGGCGAGGATCGACTTGATGCGGATGTAATGGCGGTGGATGTTGAAGAAGGTCATCACCATCAGGGGCACCAGGACGATGACGATCCAGGCCCCGTGGGCAAATCGCGTCACGGCGATCACCAGCATCACGATGCACGTCGTCACGGCGCCCACGCCGTTGATGAGCGCCTTCAGCTGCCAGGCCTTGCCCTTGAGGCGGAACCAGCGGCGCACCATGCCGGTCTGGCTGATGGTGAAGCCCAGGAACACGCCCACGGCGTAGAGGGGCAGCAGGTGGTCTTCCTTCCCGCCGAAGAGCAGGACCAGCACCCCGGCGGCCAGGGACAGGATGAAGATGCCATTGGAAAAGACGAGGCGGTCCCCCTGGCTCGTGAACTGGCGCGGCAGGAAGCCGTCCCGGGCGTGAAGCGCAGCCAGGCGCGGGAAATCCGCGTAGGCCGTGTTGGCCGCCAGGGCCAGGATCGCCATGGTGAAGCCCGTGGTGACGAGGTAGACGAGCCTGGGGAAGCCGTGCTCCGCGCCGCCCAGGATGATGCGGGTGAGCTGGGACAGCAGGGTCTCCGGCGAGTCCGGATGGTAGGTCAGCCCGTAGTGGTTCGTCAGGTAGGTGATGCCCAGGAACATCGTCCCGAGGATCACGACCATCCAGGTCATCGTCTTCGACGCGTTACGCGAGACCGGATCCTTGAACGCCGTCACGCCATTGCTGATGGCTTCGACTCCCGTGAGCGCCGTGCAGCCCGCGCTGTAGGCCCGCGCCAGCAGCCACAGGGCCGCCAGCTTGGAGGTGCCCTCCACGTGGGCGACGGCGGCATGGGCGGTGATGACTTCGTGGCCGGTTGCCACGTTCCAGAAGCCCTTGAGCAGCAGCCCCACGATGCAGACGACGAACCCGTAGGTCGGCAGCGAGAAGACCAGCCCGCTTTCCTTCACGCCCCGCAGGTTCATCAGGGCGATGAAGGCGATGATGCCCTCGGCCAGGAAGATGCGGTGGGCCTCTAGCCCCGGGAAGGCCGAGATGATGGCCGAGACGCCCGCGGATACGGACACCGCCACCGTCAGGATGTAGTCGATCAGGAGGGAGGCGCCCGCCGTCTGGGCCGCGGCTTCGCCGAGGTTGTCCTTGGCCACCAGGTAGGCGCCGCCCCCGCTGGGGTAGGCGTGGATGGTCTGGCGGTAGCTCACGTTGAGGATGAGCAGCAGGCCCACGATGCCAAGGGCCACCCACCAGGACCAGCCCAGCACGCCCGCGCCGAAGATGGCGATGGCCGCCGTGAGGGGCGCCATGATTTCCTGGGTGCCGTAGGCCACCGAGGACAGCGCGTCCGAACTGAACACCGCCAGGGCGATGGGATTGCTGATCTTGGTTTCGTGGCTCTCTTCCGTCGAGAGTCGCCGCCCCAGGAGAAATGATCGGACATTGGGCATGGTGGCTAGGGTTCCGGGAGGGTGGCCGTCGGGTGAGAGGACTGTGCGATCAAGGCCCACTCGGTTCTCGCATTCCCAAGAGCAGCCAACCCTAGAGAATGGCCCGAAGGCGCGTTAAGAAAGTGTTAGGAAGGAGAATCCCGCCCTGGACCTGCCGGAGAGCCCGACCTGCGCTAGGCTGGGCGGGTGCGCGAACCAGGACGGCCCGATCCTGAACCCCTGCTCCGTCGGGTGCAGGAGGAGGAGGCCCGGGCCCTGCGGGCCAAGCTGAAGGTCTTCTTCGGCGCCGCGCCCGGCGTCGGCAAGACCTACGCCATGCTCTCCGAGGCGCAGGAGCGAAGGAAGGAAGGGTTCGACGTGCTCGTCGGCGTCGTGGAGACCCACGGCCGATCCGAGACCGCGGCCCTCCTCGAAGGGCTGGAGGTCCTGCCGCGCCAGGAGCTGGCCTACGCGGGGCAGTTCCTTCCCGAATTCGACCTGGATGCGGCCCTGAAGCGCCGGCCCTCGCTGATCCTCATGGATGAGCTGGCCCACTCGAACGTGATGGGATCGCGCCACGTCAAGCGCTGGCAGGACGTGATGGAGCTCCTGGACGCGGGCATCGACGTCTACACGACCATGAACGTCCAGCACCTAGAGAGCCTGCGCGACGTGGTGGCCCAGATCACGGGCGTCATCGTGCGCGAGAACGTGCCGGACACGGTGCTCGAACGCGCCGACGAGGTCGAGCTGGTGGACCTGCCCCCGGACGACCTGCTGGTGCGCCTCAAGGAAGGCAAGGTCTACCTTCCCGACCAGGCCCGCCACGCGCAGGATCACTTCTTCCGCAAGGGCAACCTCCTGGCCCTGCGCGAGCTGGCCCTGCGCCACACGGCCGAAAGCGTCGACGCGCAGATGCGCCGCTACATGGCCTCCGAAGGCATCCGCAAGACCTGGGCCGCGGGCGACCGGCTGCTGGTCTGCGTGAGCCCAGGCGAGCTTTCCGAACGGCTCATCCGTGGCACACGGCGCATGGCCGGCGCCCTGGGCGCGCCCTGGATGGCCCTCTACGTGGAGTCGCGCCATCATCTGCGTTTCACGGAAGAAGAGCGCGCGCGCATCGAAAGCAGCCTGCGCCTCGCGGAGAAACTCGGCGGCGAGACGGCGGTCATCGAAGGCGCCGGCACCCTGGTCGAAGACATCCTCACCTTCGCGCAGGATCGCAACATCACCAAGATCGTCGTGGGCAAGCCCTCGCGGCCCCGCTGGGTGGAGCTGTTGAGGGGCTCGACGGTGGACGACCTCATCCGCGACAGCGGCACCATCGATGTCTACGTCATCAGCGGGGAACCCGGCCGCGAGCCCGCCGCCCCCTTGTTGAGGCGCGGCATCACGAGTCCCGCGCGCAACTACCTGCTGGCCGCCCTCGTCGTGGGCCTGGCCAGCGGCGCCGCGGGCCTCATCTTCCGCCGCAACGAGCTGGCCGACATCATCATGGTCTACCTCCTCGGCATCCTGATCGTGGCCACGCGCTTCGGCCGCGGCCCTTCCCTGCTGGCCTCCATCCTCAGCGTGGCGGCGGTGGATTTCCTCTTCGTTCCGCCCTACCTCACCTTCGCCGTCACGGACTTCCGCCACGTGGGCACCTTCGCCGTGATGCTGCTGCTGGGCCTCGTCATCGGCAACCTCACCGAGCGCATCCGCGCCCAGGCGCGGCTCGCCCGGGGCCGCGAGCAGCGCACCCACGCCCTCTACCGACTGGGCCAGGAGCTGGCCCGCAGCGCGGGTTCCGCCGCCCTGGTGGCCTCGGCCATCCAGAACGTGGCGACCCAGTTCCAGAGCCAGGGCGTCGTCCTGCAGCCCGATGAACATGGCCGCCTCCAACGGCCCGAGCACCCTCTGGCCTTCCCCCTCAACGAGCAGGAACTGGGTGTCGCCCAGTGGGTCTTCGACCATGCCGAACCCGCAGGCCTGGGCACGCTCACGTTGCCCGGCGCCCGCGCCACCTACCTGCCCCTCAAGGGGGCCCGCGGCGCCATCGGCGTCATGGGCGTGCTGCCCGAAGGCGCGCCGCGCTGGGCCGAGCCCGATCAGCGGCAACTGCTGGAAGCCTTCGCCAACCAGACCGCCCTGGCTCTGGAACGCGCGCTGCTGGCCGAACAGAGCGCCTTCGACCGGCAGCGGGCCGATGAGGAGCGGCTGCGCAACGCCCTCCTCAGTTCCGTCTCGCACGACCTGCGCACGCCGCTGGGCGTCATCACCGGCGCCGTGAGCACGGCCCTGGAGACGCCGGATCTCGCCGAGCCCGCCCGCCGGGAACTGCTCCAGTCCGCCCAGGAAGAGGCCCAGCGCCTGCACCGCCTCGTGAGCAACCTGCTCGACATCACCCGCCTGGAATCGGGGGCCCTGGACCTCCACACGGAATGGATGCCCCTGGAGGAGGTGGTGGGCTCGGCCCTCAACCGCCGCGAGATGGCCGCCGAGGCCCACCGTGTGCGCGTCTCCCTGCCCGAGGACCTGCCGCTCGTGGCCATGGACGGCGTGCTCATGGAGCAGCTGCTGCTGAACCTGCTCGACAACGCCCTGAAGTACTCGCCGCCCGGATCCCCCGTGGATATCAAGGCCTGGGCCGCCGGCAAGTCGCTCACCCTCTCCGTCTCTGACCGGGGGCCGGGCATCCCCCCCGGCGAGGAGGCACGCATCTTCGAAAAGCTCGCGCGCGGGCAGGTCGCCTCCAACCGCCCCGGCGCCGGCCTGGGACTGGCCATCTGCAAGGGCATCGCCATGGCGCACGGCGGACACATCCAGGCCGTCAACCATCCTCAGGGCGGCGCGCAGTTCCTCGTCATGCTGCCCCTCGGCACGCCGCCTTCCCTGCCTGAGGAGGCCCTATGAGCGGCCCCGGTGCCCTCATTCTCCTCGTGGAGGACGAACCGCAGATGCGCCGCTTCCTCCGCGTGTCCCTGGAGGGCAGCGGCTACCGTTATCTCGAAGCCGCCACAGGGCAGGAGGGCCTCAGCCTCGCGGCCCAGCACCGCCCCGACGTCCTCCTGCTGGACCTGGGCCTGCCCGACATGGACGGCCTGGAAGTCGTCTCGCGTCTGCGCGAATGGAGCCAGATCCCAGTCATCGTGATCTCGGCCCGGGGCCAGGAGAGCGACAAGGTCGACGCCCTCGACGCGGGCGCCAACGACTACCTCACCAAGCCCTTCGGCACCCGCGAACTGTTGGCCCGCGTGCGCGTGGCCCTGCGCCACGCCAATCCCGAGGCCGGAGAACAGCCGGTCTTCACGCTGGGGCGCTGGCGCGTGGACCTGGCCAAACGCCAGGTGTTCGTCGAAGACCAGGAGGTGCACCTCACGCCCCTCGAATACAGCCTCTTCACCACCCTCATCCGCCACGCGGGCAAGGTCGTCACCCACCGCCAGCTGCTGAAGGAGGTCTGGGGCGGCGCCGCCGGCGCCCAGCCGCTCTACCTCCGCGTCTACATGACCCAGCTGCGCCACAAGCTCGAAGAAGAGCCCTCGCGCCCTCGCTACCTCAAGACCGAACCCGGTGTCGGCTACCGTCTCTTCCTCGAAGACTAGGCAGGGGATTCCTCGCATCCGGGGATCGCTGTTTAAACGCGCACTCAATATTTCTGACCTGATATTTCTGTTGTATGGTGGTTTCAGGTCTGGCCGCTCGCGGGAAACGCGCAGCCGACTTCCCGTGGCTTTCCCCCTGATGTCGGTGCATCCATGAAACCGTCCAAATCCAATGCCGGCGGGCTTGACGTTCCGGAACCGCCCATCCTCCAGACGCGCTCCCTGCGCGAGCAGGTGCACGATTACCTCCGCGCCGAGATGCGCGCCGGACAGCTTCAGCCGGGTTCCTTCCTCGACCTCAATGCCCTGGCCCAGCCCCTTGGCGTGAGCCGCACGCCCCTGAGGGACGCCCTGCTCCAGCTGGAGGCCGTCGGCTACGTGGAAATCCTCCCCAGGCGCGGATTCCGGGTGAAGCCGCTCACGCTGGACGACATCCGCCACTACTACCAGGTCATCGGGTTCCTCGAATCCATGGCCCTCAGCATCACCGCCCCCAAGCTCGGAAAGAAGGACCTGCAGGGCCTGCGCACCGCCCACGAGGGCATGCTCAAGGCCCTCAAGCGCAAGGATCTCGACACCTACCTCGCCCAGAACGTGGCCATCCACCGGGTCTTCCTGGATGGCTGCGCCAACCCCCAGATCGAGGCCCTCCTGAGGACGCCGAAGGACCGCCTGAACGACCTGCCCCTGCGGCATATCTTCCACAACGAGTGGGAGCAGAAATCCGTGGAGGAGCACTTCGAACTGCTCCGCCTCCTGGAGGCCGGCGAGATCGAGGCGGCCGCGGCCTACCTCCGCGACGTGCACTGGTCCTTCGAGGTCCAGGAACCCTTCATCCGCGACTACTACATCCTGGACTGAGCGCCCTCCGCCGCCTCCACGGCTCCCACGTCGCGAAGGCGGAATTCCGTGCTGCCATCGGGCCCGAGGCTCGCCATGGGCTTGAACCTGAAGCCCCACAGCACCTCGTCGGCGACGTACGAGGTGCGCTGGTAGATGGTCTGGGCGAAGGTGTCGTCGAAGGCCTTGATGAGCACGATGAACTCGGCCTGGGAGCGGCGCAGATCGGCCTCGGTCATGCCGTGCAAGGGACTCGATTCATCGATGGGGTGCACCACGGTCCAGCTGGTGGGGAAGAGGTTGATCTTGCTGCGTTCCAGCTCCAGGGCGACGTAGCGCCGGGTCTGGTTGTCCCCATCGAGGAAGGACATCGACACCGTCGCCTCGACCTCGATGAGCTGGTTGCTGCGGCGGTTGGCGAAGCGGAACATGAAGCCCGTGATGCCGCGGTAGGGCGCCACCAGCGCGTGGTGGCTGAAGCACATCTGGGCGTGGGGACGGGAGAAGCGCCCGTAGAGCAGGCCCGTCGCCAGCGCGAAGCTGAGCAGGCCCAGCAGGGATTCCAGGGCCGCCACGGCGCTCACCAGGTGGCTGTTGGGGCTGATGTGGCCGTAGCCCACCGTCGTGAGCGTCTGGGCGCTGAAGAAGAAGGCGTCCAGCATCTGGTCCAGGCGGGTCGAGCCCCCGGTGCGGATGAAGTGCTCCATGCCCAGGCCCAGGTAGACGGCCGCGAACAGGGCGTTGGTGACGAGAAAGCCGAGGAAGAGCAGGGCCAGGAACTGGAAGCCGCCCATGGTGATGAGGCTGTGGTAGAGCTCGTAGCCGCGGAAGAGGGGCCGGCCCGCGCGCCGCACGTTGAAGCTGCCATCCTTGTTCACGCCTCGCGCGGGGCCCGTGCGCAGACCCAGGCCGAGGTCATCGTTCGGAATCGGTTTGCCGGGGGAGATCAGGGATGCCATGGCGCCTTGAAGGGAGCCGCCGGAACCGCCCGGCGGAATGGCCTAAGATCTCACGGGAGCCATCCAGACCGAAGCCGCGGGGAGGTCAGTCCCCGTCCACCTTGCGCTTGATGTACCCGCTGTAGTCCGTGAGCGCCGGCGCGTAGGCCTTCTTCATGAGGGGCGACGAGATGAGGAAGTCCGCGGTGCTGCGCGTGCAGGCCATGGGGAGGTTGTAGAGCACGGCGATGCGCAGTAGCGCCTTCACGTCGACATCGTGGGGCTGGGGCTCCATGGGATCCCACAGGAAGATCATCATGTCGATCTTCCCTTCGGCGATCAGCGCACCGAGCTGCTGATCCCCGCCCAGGGGGCCCGACTTGAGTTTCTGGATGGGCGGCACGGGCGCCGTGCCGAGGGCTTCCGCGGCGTTCCGCGCCAGCGCCTCCTCCACGAGGCGGCCCGTCGTGCCCGTGCAGATGAGCCGGTGCTCGGCGAGAATCGCATGATTCCAGGAGACCCATTCGATCATGTCCCGCTTGCGGTTGTCGTGGGCGACGAGGGCGATGGCCTTTTGGTGTTTCACGGAGCGCTCCCTCCTTCATCTTTCCAGAATCCGCGGGGCGCACGGAACGAAAGACGCCCCCCAGACCTCATCCGAGGAACGGAGGCGCCCAGGGATCCGTCGCCTCCATCCACTGGCGAATCCTTTCGAGGACCCAGGCGCCATCGTCCAGGGGCAGGTCATGGCCCGCCCAGGGGTGCACCGCCAGCGGACAGCCCCAGCGGCGCGCGAGGGCCTCGGAGCAGCGCGGGTCCACCAATCCGTCCCCCGCGCTCGCCAGCAGCAGTGTGGGCACCGACAGCACTGAGGGCGCGCGGAGCCGGGCCGCCGCGAGCAGCTGGCGCCACGCGTTGGAGAGGCGCACGGGCCGGGACTGCCGGATGGCGGTCCAAGTCTCGATCAAGCCCGGCGGCGGTGTGCCGAGCCGGCTCGTGAGGCGGAAGATGAGTTCCTCCCGCTCCCCGGGCTTCCGGACGAACAGGAAGCGCGCGGCCAGGGGCCAGGCCCGGGGCCGCATCCGCCGGTGCGGTGCGCTGACATTCCCGAAGCTCGTGTTGACGAAGACGCAGCCCGCCATTTCTTCGGGATGGGCCTCGGCCCAGGCCGCCGCGACCATGCCCCCCAGCGAAAGGGCCAGCACCTGATAGGGCGGCTGCAGGCCGAGGTCCGCGAGTTCGGCGCGGAGGTGCGCGACCAGGTCAGCCGGGCGCGTGGGGCTGGGCCGGTCGTGATGGACGCCGTTCCCCGGCAGGTCCAGCGCAACGGCGCGGGCGCCGGGCAGGGCCTCTTCGAGCGCCCCGGGGAAAGCCCCCCAGTGCCCCCGTTCGCGCATCCATCCACGCAGCAGGATCCACGTGCTCAAGGCCGCACCTCCGGAGATGCCTGCAGATCCCAGGGGAAGCCGGGATACCAGTGGTCCATGGCCCGGGCCCGGTGCTGCTCGCGTTCCGCGCCCGTGGGCAGCCAGCGCCGGTGGCTGGCGGCGGCCCGCGCGAAGAACTCCAGCAGGGGCACGTGGCGCCTCAGCACGCGCTGCTGGCGATGCTCGATGAGCGGATTGAAGTTGCCCAGCAGGGTGAAGAACTGCCGCGGATTCTTCTTCACCCAGCTCCAGGAGCCCATCTCCAGCGTCAGCGGCAGGAACACACGGCTGGGTTCTTCGAGCGACTGCAGGTAGAGGTGGTCCCAGAGATCGCCGTGGGTGAGGTACTGCAGGCTTTGGGGCTCGAAGATGTAGCGGTAGTTGCAGAGCGTCTCCTGCAGAAGGTCCCTGAGGGCGTGCATCTCGGGCAGGTGCGGGATGGGCGCGCGGGTGTGCGCGTAGGGAAACCAGATGCGGTCGGCCATGCCGAAGCCCGAGTGGCAATCCACCGCCACGCAGCAGCGGCGGCTCAGCAGCTCGCGGGATACCACCTCGCACAGGGCCCGGCTTTCCGCCTCCATGGGCTGGTCCAGCGCCCCGCGGAACCAGGGCATGCGCGGGCTGAACCGCTGTCCGCCGATGAGCCAGGGCACGCGCTCCTTCGACTCCACCGGCGCGTTGCGCATGAGGTCCACGCCGCTGGGGTTGGCCCGGGTGCCCAGCCAGGTGCCGCCCGGATTCACGAGGGGCATGAACACCATGCGCACCGAGGCCAGCAGCGCCTCGACGGTGTCGTCCCAGCGCAGGCGGCCCGCCAGGTTCTGCAGGTAGGCCAGCACGACTTCGGCGCCGATGCGCTCCAGACCATGCACGCCGCCGAAGAAGCCCACTGCCGGCGCCTGGGGATCGGGGTTGCCCACCAGCACCACGTAGACCGGCATCCGGTCGCCGCGGCATTCCACCTCGCACACGCGACGCGCCTCGAATCGGGCGCCGCCGGCCTCGATGGTGCGTTCAAGATCCTCAAGAAGCGGCAGGCGCGGCATGGTCCCGATCAGGTGGGGGATGGCTCTGAAGCCTAGCCCGGAACGCTCCTTCCGCGCCCGGCGATTTCACCCGGTTACACAAGCTTCACAGCGCGGACACAAGCCTCCGGGACGCGGCGCCTATAGTCGCCAGGTCCGTCGATGTGGACCCTCCGGGAGACCCCACCATGCGATCCCCCTCCGCCCGAGCCACCCTCCTCTCCAGCCTGGCCCTCGGCGCCGCCGTCCTCTGGGGCACCCGCGAATGGATCGCCCTTCTGAAGGCGCACCTGGGGGATCGGGTCCGCTTGGGGAAAAGGGCCCGGGCCGTCTGAAGCGGGACCTCCCTCAGGACCACAGCCCCAGGCGCGCCAGCAGGGGCTTTCCGAAGGCCAACAGGATTTCCGCCAGGATGAGCAGGATGATCACCCATTCCAGGCGCTGGTTCTTCCGTGTGTCCTGCAGGCCGAGCAGGGTCATCCCCGCGTCGTGGAGGTAGGCCAGCTTCTCCCGGATGGCACTCACCCGTTCATCCAGGTCGAACTGGTCGTACAGCGCACTGTCGAGGTGGGCGAGGGATTCGCTCTCCCAGGTTTCCGGTGGATCATCGAAGAGGGTGAGGTTGTCCAGCACGGCGGCGCGGACTTCCATGGCGAACCCCACGAGCCGGAGGACTTCCCGATGGGGGAGCAGCAGCTTGCCCGCGTGGCTGAGGGCTTCCACCACGGGCTGGAAGCGCCCCATGGCCTGGCTCACGGCCCCCTCGAAATGATCCAGCGCCACGCTCTGGGCCAGGGTGAGGCTGATGATCCGCAGCTTCTCCAGACTGAGTTCCTGCAGCCGCACCTCGCTGAACCCCACCGCGTCCTCGGGGGCCCCCACCTTCACCGCGAGGAAGTCCCGCGCCTGCTCCTCCAGGCGGTTCATCCCGGGCAGCGCCTTCAGCTCCTCGTGGATCTGGCGGATCAGCGGCTCCGGGCAATCCCAGAACACCACGCCGCCGAAGCGGGACAGGAAGACGTAGCTGCCCTTCTGGGGCTCCAGCACGAGGGGGTTGGCGCCGAGGATGGGATGGTGCGGATGCGCCGCGCAGAAGGCCTTCAGATCGATCTGGCCATCCACATAGTCCGCCTGGAGCGCGAAGGCCCTCGCCTCGCCCTCCAGGAGCATCGGATGGGATCGGAGGGTGGGGACCATGTCATCTCCAGGGGGCCCATGGAGGTTCAGGGTTCAGTGCCGGGGCACGCTCATCCGAGCACCTTCGCCATGACATCCGAATGCAGGTTCCAGTGGAGGAAGCCCGCCAGGCCGAAGAGGAAGCCGAAGCCCGCGAAGGCGCAGGCCACGCCGAAGAGCCAGCGCTTCTTCGTCAGGGCCGTCACGCCCGCCAGCGCTACGGCCACGCTCAGGCAGGCCTCGGCGAGGTCGAACTGATCGTCGTGGATGTTCATCGTGTCGTAATCCTTGGCCGCCTGCTCGGCCTCGGTCTTGATCTGCTCCTTCTCCTTTTCGTACTTCTTCGCCGCGGCCTCCAGGCCTGCGACCTTGGCTTCCACCTTGGCGCGCACCTCGGGCTTCAGCCCGGGATTCATCTCCAGCTGGGTCTTCAGCATGTCGGCGGAGTTCTCGGCGATGTGCTGCTTGGTGCCCTTGCTCTGGTAGTAGGCCCACTGATCGATGGCCTTGGCTTGGGCCTGCTGCATAGCCTGGACGACGTTGCCGTCCTTCACGTTGCACAGCGCCATGAAGGTGGCCACCACGGCCACGAAGAGCGCGATGAACCCGTTGAAGCGGCTTTCCGCCGCGTGCTCCTGAACCTCATCCTGGATCGTGTCGAGGGCTTCGGCCATGGGACCTCCTGGGCGGCATCAGTCTAGCCCTTCAACGGCAGACGCAACACCGCCCGCGCACCCCGCGGTTCGCGGTTGGCGAGGTGCAGGGAGCCCCGGTGGCCCTCGGCGACCTGCCGGGCCAGCACGAGGCCGATGCCGCTGCCGCCGGGCTTGGTGGTGAAGAAGGGCACGAAGAGGTTGCCGCTGGGGGGCAGGCCCGTGCCCTCGTCCTCGATGAGGAATTCGATCCAGCTCCCGGCCCGCCGCCAGCCGATGCGCACGCCGCCACCGCAGGTCAGGGCCGAATCCACGGCGTTGCGCAGGAGGTTGATGAGGGCCTGTTCCAGCTGATCCGCGTCGCCAGGGAAACCCATGGCGGGCCCCTCCTCCACCGCCACCGGCAGGCGCTGCTCCAGGGCCGCCAGCTTGTGGGCCAGCGCGCCGGCGTCCACCTCGCGGAGCTGCGGTTCCGGCAGACGGGCCAGCCGCGTGTAGGATTCCATGAAGCGGCCCAGGGCCTGGGCGCGCGATCCGATGATGGCGAGGCCCTGGGCGGCGTCCTCCTGCCACTCGGGCCCCTGACGTTCCAGCAGGGTGGCGATGCTGCCCGACAGCGACTGGATGGGCGCCAGCGAGTTGTTGATCTCGTGGCCCAGCACACGGATGAGGCGTTGCCAGGCCTGGCGTTCCTCCTCGCGCAGGGGCCGCGTGAGGTCCGATAGCACCAGCAGCTGATGGGGCCGGCCCGCCTGCCGGAAGGCCCCGCGGCGTCGTTCGAAGCGGCCCACGCGGCCCGGCAGCGCGAGGTCCAGCAGGCCCGGCCCCTCCTCCGCCAGGGCTTCCGCCAGACCCAGCTCCGCGGCGGGGCGCCCCAGCAGGTGAGCCTGGCGCTGCCCCAGGAAGGCTTCGCCCGCGCGGTTCACGAGCTGCAGGCGGCCCTCCTCGTCGAAGGCGAAGACCGCCACATCGATCTCTTCCATCACGGAACGCAGCAGGGCCGTGGCCTCCATGGCCTTGGTGCGCTGCTGCTGCAGCAGCTCCGAAAGCGTGTTCAGCTCGCGGAACACGTCGCCCAGCGCGTCGGCAGAGGTGGGCGTGCGCGCACGGAAGCTGTAGTCGCCTTCGCGGATGGCCGCCAGCAGATTGGAAAGGGTCTGGAGGGGGCGCTCCGCCAAACGTCCAAGCGCGCGCAGGCGCTCCACCGCGAGCAGCAGCGCGGCGCCTAGCGCGGCGCCCATCAGCCAGCGTGGCACGGGGGCCAGGCACAATCCCGCCGCCAGCAGCACCGGCAGCAGGGCCAGGAGGGCCGCGCGCTGGAGCGAGCGGGCGTGGTTCATCCCGTGATCCCGAGTTTCTGCATGCGGCGGTAGATGGCGCTGCGGCTGAGGCCCAGGGCTTCGGCCGCCAGGCTGGCGCTGCCGTGGCGGGCCAGGGCCTTGCGGATGAGCAGGGCCTCCATGTCATCGAGGCTGAGGTCGTCCAGCGAGGCCCGATTGGCATTCGGCGCGAGCAGGAGGTCTGATGCGGCCAGGGTCGACCCGGACGCCATGAGCACGGCCCGCTCCACGGCGTGATCCAGTTCGCGCACGTTGCCCGGCCAGGGCTGCTGCTCCAGCAGGCGCAGGGCGCCCTCCTCGAAGCCCGAGATGGCCTTGCGATAGCGCTTGGCGTGGCGGTCGAGGAACAGCGCCGCGAGCGGAGCGATGTCTTCGCGGCGTTCGCGCAGCGGCAGCAGGTGGATTTCGAAGGTGTTGAGCCGGTAGCGGAGATCCTGGCGGAAGCGCCCGGCGGCGATCTCGCTTTCCAGGTCGACGTTGGTGGCGGCGATGACGCGCACGTCGGCCCTCTGGGTGCGGCTCGAACCCACCCGTTCGAATTCGCCCGTCTCCAGCACGCGCAGCAGCTTGGCCTGCAGGCTCAGCGGCGCGTTGCCGATCTCGTCGAGAAACAGCGTGCCGCCGTCCGCCAGCTCGAAGCGCCCGGCCCGCCCTTCCCGCGCGTCCGTGAAGGCGCCCTTCACGTGGCCGAAGAGTTCGGATTCCAACACACCTTCAGAGAGGCCGCCCGCATTGAGCGTGAGCAGGGGCTGGGCCGCGCGCCGGGAGGCCGCGTGCAGGCACTTGGCCACCAGGCTCTTGCCCGTGCCGTTCTCACCGGTGATGAGCACGCCCGCATCCGAGGGGCCCAGGCGCTCCAGCAACTGCACCACCTGCTGCATGGCCTTGGAGCGCGCCACCAGGGGCGAAGCGCCCTCGCCCCGCAGCAGGGCGTTCTCGGCCTCCAGCCGCTTCGAGCGGTTCAGCGCCGAGGCCAGTTCCAGCTGGGTCGAGAGGGTGGCCAGAAGGCGAGCGTTCTCCCAGGGCTTGAGCACGAAATCCTTGGCGCCGCGCTTCATGGCCTCCACCGCCAGCTCCACGCTGCCCCAGGCCGTCATCACCACCACGGGCAGGGCCGCATCCACGGCGCGGATGCGCTCCAGCAGCTCCAGCCCCTCGCGCCCCGAGGTGGTGTCCTTGGAATAGTTCATGTCCATGAGCACCAGGTCCGGCGCCGCCGCCTCCAGCGCCGCCAGGGCAGCGACGGGCGTGGCCGCCAGGTCCACCTTGAAGCCCTCGGCCTTCAGCAGCAGCCGCAGGCTCTCCCGCACGTCGGGCTGGTCGTCGGCGATGAGGATGCGAAAGGGCATGAGCTAGTATCACTCGCTTCGCTTTGGCGTATCACCCGCTTATCACTCGCTTCGCAGCACGTCCGCCGGATTTACGCGGGCGGCGCGCAGGGCGGGGAGGAGGCAGGCGAGCAGCCCCGCGAGAAGCAGGGTGCCTGCGCTGAAAGCCAGGTCCAGCGCGCCGATCTGGGGCAGGCCCGGCCAGCGCCACTGGACGAGGCGCATGAGCGCCCAGACACCGGCCACGCCGATGCCGAGGCCCAGGGCCAGCAGGCGCAGGCCCAGACCCATGACGCTGGCGAGCAGGTGCTGCGCGGTGGCGCCGAGGGCGGCGCGGATGCCCATGTCGCGGCGGCGCAGGGCCACGTGCAGGTTGAGCGCCGCCCAGAGGCCGAAGCAGGCCAGCACCAGCGATCCCATGCCCAGCAGGCCGAGCAGGCGCAGGTTCTGGTGCTCCTGGTGCAGGGTCGCGGCCACGTGGTCCTCCAGCGTGATCAGCTGGTCCGGCTCGGCGCCGGGCTTCTCCTGAGCCAGGGCATCCTTCATCAGGCCGCGGAGGGCGCGGGCATTGCCGCGGCCCGCCACCAGCAGACAGCAACTGTCCATTTGAAGCCATTCATGGGTCAGCCAGATCATGGGCAGGTGGAAATCCGGATCGAAGCGCATGCGGTGATCCGCCACCACGCCCACCACCTCCAGGCGCTGGCCTCCGCCCATGTCGATGGGACGGCCCACGGCGGACCCGTCGGGAAAGAAGGACCGCGCGAGGGTTTCGTTCAGGATGACCTTGTCCTTCCCGTCCCGGTCCGTGAAATCCCGCCCCTCCACGAGGGGTACGCCCAGGGCGTGGAACCAGCCCGCGCCCACCATGGCCGCCGGAAGGTGCTCCATCTCGGTGCGATCCCCCCCGCGCAGACCGAACATCACCCGCAGGCCCCCCAGGGGCGCCGCGGCGCTCCGGGCCGCGAAGGCCACCTCGGGATGGGCCCGGAGGCGGGCCAGCACCCGCTCGGCCAGGCCCGGATCCTGAGGAGCGCTCACCTGCATGAAGGCGCGGTGGGCGGTGGGATAGCCCATCTGCGCCGCGCTCCGGAAGGCGCCGAGCGCCACGCTGGAGGCCGCCAGGAGGGAGAGGGAAAGAGCCACCTGGGTGGCCACGAAGAGGCCTCCGCCTGCCGACGTGGCGGTGCGGCCGCCCCGCGAAGCCAGGATCTGCGCCGGGTCCTGGCGGCGGGTGCGGAGCATCGGGATCAGGGCCGCCAGGAGCAGCGCGGCCAGGCTGAGGCCGAGGCCCAGGGCCAGGATGCCGCCATCCAGGGTGGGGAGGGTGGAGGCGTCGGAAGCCGCCTGGCCCGGATTCAGCATGAGCCGCCGGGCCAGGGCCAGGCCGCTGGCCAGGGCCACGGGAGCGGCCATCAGCGCGAGCAGCAACGCTTCCAGCAGCAGTCTGCGGGCCAGCGCGCCGCCACTGGCGCCGAGGGCATAGCGCATGGCGAATTCCTTTTCGCGCCGGCGGATGCGGGCCGCGAAGAGGCCCGAGGCGCTCACCACGCCGAGAAGCAGGGCCAGGCCCGACGCGGCGAACAGCAGCGTGCGCTGGGGGAGCACGCGGTTGAGCAGGGTCTGCTCACTGGCCTCCAGGCCCTCCAGCACGAAGGCGCGTCCCGAATCGCTTTCCGGATGCGCCTTCGCCAGGGCCGCACTGGCCACATCCAGCGCCGCCTGGCCTTCCGCCCGCGTGGCCCCCGCTTTCAGGCGGGCGGTGATGTGGAAGGCGGGGATCTCGCGGTTCGTGAAGAAGCCCGGTGGCAGGGCGGAACTCACGCGCATCAGGGACTTCATGGGCATCCAGAGGTCCTCCCGCTGGCCCAGCTCCAGGCCCTCGAACCCTGCCGGCCCCACGCCCACCACCGTGAACGGAACCAGTCCCCGTTCGGTGCTCACCGTGCGCCCGAGGATGGAGGGATCGCCCTGGAAGGCCGCGCGCCACAGCCGGTGACTGAGGACGGCCACCGGGGCGCCCGTGGCCTCCTCGTCGGCCGTGAAGGTCCGGCCCAGGCTCGGTCGGAGTCCCAGCGTGCGGAACCAGCCTTCGCCCACCATGGGACACGTGACGCTCACCAGCCGATCGCCCAGGCGCAGCCGGGTTTCGGACTCGTGGATGGATTCGGTCATGGCCGTGAAGGGCCCCGGGAAACCCTTCAGATCCTCGAACTGCGGATGGGAAGCGTTCCACAGTCCTTTCTCGCCCTTGGGCTGGACCTTGATCAGCAAGAGGTTCTCTCGCTCCGCCACGGGCAGCGGGCGCAGGAGCACGGTCTGCAGGATGGCGTGCAGCGCGACGTTGGCGCCCAGGCCGAGGCCCAGCACGAGCACGATGGGCAGGGTGAAACCGGGCGAGCGGAGGAGGGCGCGCAGGGTCTGGCGCAGGTCGAGCAGCAGGTTGGACATGGTCATTCCGATCGCAGGACTTCGGCGGGGTTCACGCGGGCGGCGCGCAAGGCGGGCATGAGGCAGGCGAGGAGGGCGGCGGGCACCAGCAGGGCGAGGACGCCGAGGTAGATGAGCGGCCCGGCCTGGCTGAGGCCGTAGAGCCACTGGGCCAGGGCGCGGCCCATGCCCCATCCGAAGACCGAGCCCAGGATCAGACCGAGCCCCACCATGCCGCCGGCGCCGGCGAGGATCTCCGCCACCACCTGGACGCGGGTCGCCCCCAGGGACATGCGGATGCCGATATCGCGGCGACGCTGCAGGGCGATCTGGGCCAGCACGCCGTAGAGCCCGACGGCCGACAGGAGCAGGGCCAGCACGCCGAAGGCGAAGAACAGGACGCTGGCCATGGCCTGGGTGGCCAGGTTTTCACGCAGGATGTCCTTCAGGGGCCGCGGTTCCGGCAGGGCCAGATCCAGGTCCAGGGCGCGGATGGCCGCCTTCACCTGGGCGGCGTAGCGGATGGGCGCCCCCGCCACCTTCACCACCACCACGGGCCCCTCGAAGAGCCTTTGGACTCCGGCGGAGAGGTAGAACTGAGGATCCTCCTTCTTGCTCACATCGTGCTCCGCCGTATCACCCACCACGGCCGAGACGGTGAAGGGTTCGGGAGGGCCGAAGTAGACCGGCCGCCCGATGGGATCCGCACCGGGCCAGAGCTTCGCGGCCAGGCTGCGGCTGAGGATGCAGCCCCGGGGCTCGGCCGGCTGGAAGGTCCGGCCCGTGAGGATGGGAATGCCCATGGCCTGAAAATAGCCCGGCGACACCACGTGGGCGCGGCTGTGGATGGCGCCGTCGGTGCTCGAGCCGTCGGGCCCGGGCGGAACAAGCCGGGCATAGCCCGCGTTGACGGCCTTCACGAAGGGCAGCGTGTCGTTGACGCCCACCTCCTGCACGCCGGGGATGGCCTTCAGGCTGAGCTCCAGCTGCTCGAGGAAGATCTTCTGGAGATCCTGCGTGTACTTCTGCGGCGGCAGGGGCACGTTCACGGTCAGGACGTGCTCGGCCTCGAAACCGGGGTTCGTGTTCCGCAGATTCAGCAGGGTGTGGATGAGCAGCCCGGCGCCCATCAGCAGCATCACCGACAGGGCCACCTCGGCCACCACCAGGCCCTTGAGCATGCGCCAGTGGCCGCGGGCGTGGCCTCCGCGGGATCCGGCGCGCAGCGCTTCCATCAGGTGCGAACGCCGGGCCATGAACCAGGAGAGGAAGGCCAGGCCGAGGCCCGTGAGCAGGCTCAGCGCCAATGCCGCGACCACCAGGGCCGGGTAGAGCTGGGCCTCCACGGGAATGGGGGAGATGTCCTTCATCAGCCAGCCGAGGGCCTGCTGCAGGTAGTAGCTGAGCCCGATGCCCAGGCCGCCGCCCAGCCCCGCGAGGACCAGGCTTTCGGCGAGGAAGAGCCGGCCCAACTGGCCCTGCCCCGCACCGAGGGCCTGGCGGATGGCCAGTTCCCGGCGCCGGGCCATGTCGCGCACCAGCTGCAGTCCCGCGACGTTGAAGCAGGTGATGAGGAGCACGACGGCCACGGCGCCCTGGAAAGTCAGCAGCACCTGTTTGAATTCGGCGGCGGCCTGCTCGAGCAGGCTCGACACCCGGAGGTCGAAGCGGGGGTTGCCCACGGAGGCGCCGATGCGCCCCGCGGCCACGTGGGCTTCCGTCTGCGCCTGCTGGAACGGCACGTCCGCACGCAGGCGGCCGATGGCCAGGAAGGTGCCCATGCCGCGGTTGTTCCGCCCCGCGAAGGGCGTGGCTTCAGGCGTGAAGATCTTGGAATCCTGGATGCGCTCATGGAACCGGAATCCTGCAGGCAGCACGCCGACCACCTGCACGGCCTTGCCGTCCAGCACCACGGTGCGTCCCAGCGCGCCGGGATCCCCGTGGAAATGGCTCATCCAGAAATCGTGGCGGAGGATGCCCACGGTGGCCGGCAGCACTTCCTCGTCGGGCCGGAAGACGACGCGCCCCAGAGCGGGCTTCACGCCCAGCAGGCCGAAGAAGTCTGCGGTCACCATGCCCACGTCCACGCGGAGGGGCTCGCCCAGGCCTGTGAGCGTACGGTTGCGCGAGGTGCAGGCCGCCATGGCCTGGAAGCCCTTGCCCGGGCCCCCCGTCGTCTGGGCCTGCACGTCCAGGAAGTCGGCCATGGTCATGGGACCGATCTCGCCCGTCTGGTTGTCCATGGGCTGGATCACCGCCAGACGCCCGCTGTCCGGGTAGGGCAGCGGACGCAGCACCAGGCGGTCCACGTGCGAGATCACGGCGAGGTTGGCGCCGATGCCGAGGGCCAGGCACAGGGTGGTGGTGATCAGGAAGCCCGGCGAGCGCAGGAGGCTGCGGAAGGATTGGCGGAGGTCGAAGAGCAGGGTGAACATGGGAGGCCTTTCGAGGAAAGGGCAGCGGAATGAGCTAGGCGGTGTGCTGCTTGCGGGCTTCCTCTTCGCTGACGACGCGGCCGTCGAAGAGGTGCACGGTGCGATCGGCCACGCCGGCGAAGCGGCTGTCGTGGGTCACCATGCAGATGGTGGAACCGCGCTGGTGGAGCTCCTTCAGCAGCTCCATGACGGATTCGCCGTTGGCGCTGTCGAGGTTGCCCGTGGGCTCGTCCGCCAGGAGGATGCTGGGTTTGCCCGCCAGGGCGCGGGCCACGGCCACGCGCTGCTGCTGGCCGCCGCTGAGCTGGCTGGGCAGGTGCCGCGCGCGGTGGCTCATGCCCACGTCTTCGAGCACGTTCAGGGCGCGGGTGCGCCGCTCCACCGCCGACATGCCGCGGTAGACGAGAGGCAGCTCCACGTTCTCGAAGACCGTGAGATCGCCGATGAGGTTGAAGCTCTGGAAGATGAAGCCGATCTCGCGATTGCGGATGCGCGCGCGGTCCGCCAGCTTCAGCCCCGAGGCGGGCTTGTTGTTGAGGACGTAGGTGCCACCGGTGGGCGTGTCCAGCAGACCCAGGATGGAGAGCAGGGTGGACTTGCCGCAGCCCGAGGGGCCGGCGATGGATACGAACTCGCCCTCGCGGATGTCGAGGTGCACGTCGGACAGGGCGTGGGTCTCCACCTCGTCGGTGGTGAAGACCTTCTTGATGGATTCGAGGTGGATGATGGGGTGGGACATGGGGACTCCGTGAAGAGGGAAGAGGACGAGGAAGGGGATCGTGGTGAATGCGCGGTCTAGTCGTCCCGCAGGGCCTCGGCGGGCGACATGCGCGCGGCGCGAAGGGCGGGCAGGAGGGCCGAGGCGAGCGCGGCGCCCACGAGGGTGCCTAGGGCCAGCAGGCTGAGCTGAAGGGGCGGGCTGGGCCAGGCGCCCAGGGCCTCGCGGCCCAGGCGTTCCAGCAGCCCGCCAAGGAGCACGCCCGCCAGGCTCGCCAGCAAGGCCAGGCGCACCGTTTCCTTCAGGATCTGACCGAGGATCGCCAGCGGCGACGCACCCAGCGCGGAGCGGACGCCAAACTCGGCCCGGCGCGCCGACACCGAGGCCGCCATGATGCCGAAGACGCCGCCCGCCGCCAGCAGGAGGGCCAGGGCCGCGAAGGCGCCGATGAAGGCGAGGGCCATGCGCTGGGGGCCCAACTGCGCCTTCAGGAGGTCTTCCATGGGCAGGTAGCGGTCCAGCGCGAGACCCGGTGCCGCCTCGCGCAGCAGGGCCTGCAGCTGAGCTCCGGTGGGCGCCGGGCCCAACGTGCGGAACACGAGGTAGAGATCCCCGTGCCAGACCATGCCCGACTGGGCCAGGGGCACGTAGAAGAGGGGCGGCGCAGGCTGGGCCGGGCCGAATTCCCGCAGATCCGCCAGCACGCCCACGATGGTGAAGGATTGGTCGCCGAAGGGGAGACGCCGGCCCACGACGTCGTCGGAACCGAAGGCCTCCAAGGCCAGGGCCCGCGTCACCAGCATCACCGGATCCGAACCCGCCTGGTCCGTGACGTCCACATCTCGGCCGCGCAGGAGGCGCAGGCCCAGGGCCTTCAGCAGGCCGGGCGTCAGGGCCCGGGCTTCGGGATCCAGGTTCCGGCCGTCGGGAAGGACCGTGTGGAGGTCGCTGCGGAAGCCGCTCATGGGCAGGCCGTTGCAGGCCCCCGCGGCCTGCACCCCGGGCAAGGCTGCGAGGCGCGCGGTGATCGCCTCGGCCAGCCGCGCGCGGGATTCCAGCGGCATCCGCCTGGCGGGCTGGATCTGGAAGCTCCAGACGCGCGCCAGGTCGAAGCCCGGATCCGCCGCCGCCAGGCGCCCCAGGCCGTGCTGCAGGGAGAGCGCTCCCAGCAGCAGCGCGCCTCCCAGCACCAGCTGCGCGCCCACGAACAGGCGCCGCGCCCGGCCCTGCCCGCCCAGCCGCGGCGCGCGTCCGCCCACGCGGAGCAGGGCCGCCAGCTGGTGTCCGGGCTGGGCCGCGAGGGCGCAGACCGCACCCAGGAGCGGGCCCAGCAGGGCCGCCCCGAGGAGCGAGGGCCCGTCGAGGGAAAGGCCGTCGAGCGCCAGGTCGGGAAAGCTCCAGCCGAGGATCCTCCCCGTGAGGCCCAGGCTCAGGTGCGCGAGCAGCAGGCCCCCGAGGGCACCGAGGCCGCCCAGCAGCGCGCCTTCGGCCACCAGCAGGCGCCGCAGGTCGGCCGGTTCGGCGCCGAGGGCGCTGCGCACGGCCATCTCGTTGCGCCGTCCCAGGCCCCGGGCCAGCAGCAGGGAGCCGGCGTTGTAGGCGGCCAACAGCAGCACGAGGGCCGTCGCCCAGCGCAGCAGGCGCAACAGCCGGAGCCCCTGCCCCAGCGCCTCGTCGACGAGGGGCGTGACGCCGTAGCGCACCTGGTCCAGCAGATCCTTCGGGGCTTCCCCAGCGAACAGCTCGCGAATGCGCCCCGCCACCTGGGCCATGGCCGCCCGGGCCTGGGCCGGGGTGGCGTTGTCCTGCAGGCGCGCGACCACCCGCAGGAAATGCGGGCCGTGGTTGTCGCGCCGCGCGGCGGTCCACTGGAAGGGCTGGAAGAGTTCGGTGCCCTGGGGCGTATGGAAGCCTTCGGGCAGCACGCCGATCACCTGGGCGCTGGCGCCATCCACGCTGAGGCTGCGCCCCACCAGGCCCGGGTCGGCGCCAAACCGGTCGCGCCAGGCGCGGTGCGAGATCAGCAGCGTGGACGGGGCGCCCGCCTCGTCGTCGGCCGCCGTGAAGCCCCGCCCCAGGGCCGGCTGCACTTCCAGCACGTCGAAGTAGTTAGCCGTCACGCGGTCCAGGCGGACGCGGACCGGCACTTCGAAGCCGAGGTTCGCGTGGGTGGGTTCCCAGGCCGCCACGCCCTTGAAGACCTGCGGAAACCCACGCATGAGCTGCAGGTCGCCCGTGGAAGGTGTGCCGTGGCGCTCCGGGACGGCCGCAGATCCGTTCCACAGGCTCAGGAGCCGATCGGGACGAGGCGCAGGCAGACTGCGCACCATCAGACTGCGGTGCAGGGCCATCATCCACGCGAAGCCGCCGATCCCCAGCGCCAGGAGGATCAGGGCCGGCAGCGCCGTGCGCGGTTCGCGGAGGAGGGATTTCAGCAGGGAAGCGGGTCGCATGGGGAATCCGTTCAGTTCTGGCGAAGGGCTTCGGCGGGCTGGATGCTCGCGGCGCGGAAGGCGGGGAGGAGACTGGCCGCCACGGAGCCCAGCAGCAGGACGGCCGCGGCGCCGAGCAGGCCGTTGGCACTGGAGGGTCGGGCCTCGGCGAGGACGGCCGCCAGCAGCCGCCCCGCGGCCAGGGCCCCGGCCAGGCCCGCCAGGATGCCGAGCAGGCTGGTCCAGAGGCCGCGTTTCAGCACCAGGCGGAAGATCTGGCCCGCGCTGGCCCCCAGGGCCGCGCGGATGCCGAATTCCCGCGTGCGCTGGGCCACGAGGTAGGCCAGCAGGCCGTGCAGTCCGGCCAGCGCCAGCAGCAGGGCCAGGCCGCCCGCGAAGCCCATCAAGCGCGTCTGGGTGGCGGTGGCTTCCAGCTTCGCGGCAATCACGTCATCCATGCGCCGCAGCCCCTTCACCGGCCACTCCGGCGCCACCTCGCGCACAGCGCCGCGGAGGGCCTGCAGGTTCATCAGGCGCGGGTTATCGAACTGCACGACGAAGGTGGTGGTGACGAATCCGGTGGGCGAGGCGAAGTAGGCGGTCATCTGGTGCCCGGCGTTCGCGGGGCCCGCGTTGCGCACGTCCGCCACCAGGCCCACGACGCGCACCCACTGGTCGTTCGGGGATTTGAACTCCTGGCCGATGGGATCGCTACCGGGCCAGAAGGTGCGGGCCATGGACTCGCTGACGATGGCCGTGCTGACCGGGGACGTGATGTCGGCGGAACCGAAGTCGCGGCCGCCAAGCAGGCGGATGCCGAGGGTATCGAAGAGCCCCGGACTCACGGTACGCATCTCCACGTACTCGTCCTGGCGCATGGGGTGCTCGTGGCTTTCGGTGGTGTAGGCCCATCCGAAATCGTCCACGGGCAGGAGGGCGATGCTGCCCACGCGGCTCACGCCCGGCACGGCCCTGAGCCGCGCCATCAGGTCCGTGGCCTTGGCCATGGCCAGCCGTTCGCCCGCCTCGTCCTTGGCGCTGGTGTCGCAGGTGAAGACCGCCACGCCCTTGGTGCGCAGGCCCAGGGGGGTTCCCGCCAGGCGCAGGAAGGTGCCTTCCAGGGACCCGAAGGAGGCCAGCAGCGTGAGGGCCAGGGCGACCTGGGCCACCACCAGGGCGACGCGCAGGCGTGGCGAGGCGCTGCGTCCCGCGCCCCGGCCTCCGGCGTTGAGGAGGCGGCCCAGGCGGATGCGGGAGATGAGCAGGCCCGGAATGGCGGCCATGCCCAGGGCCACCGCCAGGGCGGCCAGGGTGGTCCACCCCAGCAGGGCGCCGTCCAGCGCGAGGGGACGCGCCGCCTGCAGGTCCCGGCTCACGACGGGCCGCAGCAGCGAGAGCGTGGCCTGGGCCACGCCGAGGCCCGCGACGGCGCCCCCCAGGCCCAGCAGGAGCGATTCCATGAGCCGCGGCCGGATGGCCTTCCAGGCACTGGCGCCCAGGGCCAGGCGCAGGGCCGTTTCCTCCGTGGCCGCCAGGGCCCGGGCCAGCACGGCATTGGCCAGGTTGACCAGGGTGAGGATCACGAGCAGCCCCGTGGCCAGGCCGAGGATCGCGCCCAGCGTGCGCTGGGAGGCCCGCCGCACGGAGATCTCCGAGCGGCTGACCAGCTTCGTGATCGTTTCGGGCTCGCCGGGATGTTCTTCGGCCAGGCTCTGCGACAGCGCGTCCAGGCGCGCTTTGATCTGGGCCTCACCCACCCCGGGCGCCAGGCGCAGGTAGGTCGTCATGAAGCGGTTGTAGCGGCCACCCAGCTGGCTGGCCGTCGGCACCAGCGGGATGAACAGCTCGGCGCCACGGATCTGCGCAGAGGCCGGAAGCACGCCGAGAATCGGATGCTCGACGCCGTTGAGCCGCACCGTGCGGCCCAGCACGCCCGGATCGCGGCCGAAGCGCGAGGTCCAGAGCTTCTCGCCCAGCACCGCGCCGCGGGTGGTTTCCGCGCCCCAATGGAGCGAGCCCAGCAGCGGCCGGGTGAAGAAGACATCGAAGAAGCCGGGCGTCACCTTCCCCGCCATGACGATCTCGGGATCCCCCTCGCCGGCGAGGTTCATGTTCATGCTCGTGATGCCTTCCACGTCCCCGGTGCCCTGGAGCCGCGTCTTCAGTTCCTGGTAGAGGGGCCAGGAGTTCGTCACCTGCGAGCCCTTCCCCTCGCGGTCGGTCCACCACAGCGCGTGGATCCGCTGGGAATCCACGAAGGGAAGCTCCGTGAAGAAGACCGTCCGCAGGGTGCCCAGCGCGCCCGCCGTAGCGCCCAGGCCCAGGGCCAGCACGATCAGCACCGACACCGTGAACTGGGGCATGCGGCGCAGGTTGCGCAGGGCGAGGCGACATTCCTGAAGCAGGTGGTCCATAGATCAGCCCCTAGTGGATTCGGATGCGGTCGACGCCGTCCCAGGCGCTGGTGTCGCTGAGGATCACCTGGTCGCCGGGATGCAGGCCTTCGAGCACTTCGATGGTGCTCACGGAGGCCCGGCCCAGGCGGACCTTGATCCGCGTGGCCTCGCGGCCGTCGGGCGAAAGCTTGAAGAGCGACAGCGTGGCGAAGGACTGGGCCTGCACGGGTCGGCCCACCTTGATGGCGCGGTCCGCGTGATCCAGTTCGATGATGCCTTCCACGCTGAGATCGGGGCGGGCGCCCTTGGGCAGCGCGCCTTCGAGGCTCGCATCCACGGTGACGGTGCCGTTCTGCACGCTGGGGTCGATGCGGATGACGCGGCCCTGCACGATGCCGTTGCGCGTGTCCACGGCCACGGCCTGCCCCACCTGGATGTCCTTGGCCTGGGTTTCGCTGACCTTCAGCTCGGCCTTCAACGGCATGGGCTTGGCGACCTTTGCAAGGTTCGCGCCCGGCGCCAGCTGCTGGCCCACCTGCAGGGGCACCTGCTGCAGCATGCCCGCCATGCCCGCGCGCACATGCAGCGAGGCGGTCTGCGCCTGCTTCAGCGCGTACTGGGCGCGGGCCTGCTCCAGCGCGGCGCGGGCCGGCGCCAGCTGGCCACCCCGCCCCTCGAAGAGCGCCATGCGGGCCTCTTCGGTGGCGAGGCGCGCGGCGCAGTCCTCGTACTTCGCGTTGGCGCGCAGTACGTCGCTTTCGGACTGGAGCCCTTCCTTGAAGAGCTTCTGGTAGGCCTTCAGCGTGGCCGCCGCCTCCTTTTCCGCCGCGCGGGCCGAGGCCACGGTGCCCTTCTGGTTCAGGGCGCTCACGCTGTAATCGGATTCGGCGCGCTTGAGGCTCCAGAAGGCGTCCTGGGCCGACTGCTGCAGTTCGGGACTGGAGAGCTCGGCGATGATGCTGTCCTCACGCACCTCGGTGCCGGGGAAGAGGAGGATGCGCTCGACCTTGCAGGGCACCTGGGCCGTGATCATGCGCACGTCCACGGGCACCAGCGTTCCCGTGCCGCGCACCTGGAAGACCATGGCGCCCTCCTGGACCCGGTCGAGCAGCAGGCTTTGGCGGTCCACCTCCGGCGCCGCGGGCTTCAGCCGGCTCAGGCCGAAGATCAGGGCCAGCACGCCCAGGGCGGCCGCGCCCATCCAGAGGCGTTTGCGAAGGGGACTGCGCTTGGGAAGAACGATATCCATGACCGGGACTCCAGCCCGGTTCTCAGCCAAAGCGATGCCAGCTTTCAACATCCGCCATTTATGCAGTTAGCAAATCTGCCCCCACGACACCCGTCCCATTTCTGGGACGCTGTGTCCCAGGAGCGAGCTTTCGCCGAGCTCACTTCGCGGGCTGGGCTTCCAGCAGGCCGCGCGTGTGGGCGAGCAGATCCTGGCCCCCCGGGGCCCCGTGCCCGGGCACCACCCAGCGCGCCTCGGGGTAGCGGGCCTGGACCAGGGCCACGGCCCGCTTCCAGGAGACAGGATCGGCGTCCGCGAGGTTGCCCAGGCCGGTGCTGGCGGCCTCCTTGATGAGGCATCCGCCGAAGAGCACCTTGACGGAGGGCAGCCACACGACGAGGTTGTCCGGCGTGTGACCCGCGCCGGGAAACAGGGTCTGGAGCGGGATGCCGCACAACTTGCGGGTCTCCTCCGGCCCGAGGCTGCGCCGGGGCGCCTGCCGGTGATAGTCCGCCGCGAAACGCTGTGTGAGCGGAAGCCCGTAGGATTCGATGCCCCGCGCGTGGGCCGCCGACAGGCCGCCGATGCGGTCGGCATGGGCGTGGGTGCAGAGCACCGCGCCCACGGGACGCTTCAGCGTGTGGGCCGCCCAATCCAGCAGCAGCCGCGTCTGCGCCTCGGTGGCCGGCACGTCCACCAGCAGGCTTTCCCGGGGCCCGGCCACCAGCAGGGCGTTGGAGGACACGCGGCCGAAACCCTCCAGTTCGGAGGTGCTGGCGAGGATCCAGACCTTCGGGAGGAGTTCCGTCGCGCTGAGATCCGTGCCGATCTCCACCGTGGGGCCCGGGGCAGGCTGCGCCTGCGGGCTCAGGGAGGACCAGTCCTGGGGGCCTGCGGGCAGGGAGGCCGGGGCCAGGCCCAGCAGCAGCGCCAAGAAGATCCGCCTTGTGTCCACCCAGGTCCTCCGCAAGGTTGCCGAACCTCCATCCTAGGATGCGGCCGTCAAAGCCCGCGAGGGCAGTTCCGGCTACTTGCCTTCGGCCCCGAGGCGCAGGCTTTCCAGCTCCAGTTCCTTCATGCGCTGGGCGTGCTCCATCTCCTTGAGGCGCAGCTCCCGGTCATGGGCCAGTTCGGCTTCGCGCACCTTCCGCCAGATGGCGAAGCAGCCGGTGACGCCGGCCAGCAGGAAGGCGCCGAGGGGAACGATGTATGAACTCGACAGGATCTCTTGCATGGCGATCTCCGGAAAGCTCAAGGATGGCCACGTTTCGTGGGCCCCCAAAGCGGCTTCGGCCAGGCGGGGTCCCGTATCGGCGAACGGCCCGAGCCGCCCGGTGAACGGCGGCCACGGAGGTTCGCGTCTAGCCCCTCCGGGCCGGAACCAGGCTGCGCTCGGCCTTTTCGGAGGAGGCGAGCCTCGCCGCATGGGCCTCCAGCAGATCGCTGCGCGTGAGGATGCCCACGAGCTGCGCGTGCGCGTCCACCACGGGGAGACGGCCCACCTTCTCGCGCACCATGTGGTCCGCGGCCTCGCGAAGGGAATGCCCCTCGTAGGCCACGGCGAGGTCGCGATGGATGAGATCCCGCAGGGGCGAAGCCTCATCGTGTTGCGCCTCCAGCAGGTCCCGGCGCGTGAGCAGTCCGATCAGGCGGGTGCCCTCCAGGATCGGAAAGCCGTGGTGCGTCGCGCCTCCGGCGCCGGCGCCCATCCAGGCCCGCGCCTCGCCGAGGGTCTGCCGGGCGTCCAGGGTGACGACCCGCTTCGAGGCCGCCTCCTTCACGAGGACCTGGTCCAGGAAATCCGCCGAGTAGTCTTCGGGTACGCGGACGCCCCGCCGGGCCAGCTTCTCCGTCATGATGCTGTGCTTCATCAGCAGGGCGGAAATCAGGTAGGCCGCCGAGCAGCCGCCCAGCAGGGGCAGGAGGCCCAGGGGCTGAAGCGTGATCTCGAAGGCGAAGATGGCCGAGGCCAGCAGGGCCCGCGAAGCCCCGGCGAAGATCGCGGCCATGCCCACCAGGGCGCAGATGCGCGGATCCACACCCGCCTGCGGGAAGGCCGCGGCGATGAGACCTCCGGCGAGGGCGCCCAGAGCGCCGCCGAGGGTGAAGAGGGGCGCGAGCGTGCCGCCGGAGGTGCCACTGCCCAGCGAAACCGCCCAGGAGACGAACTTGGCCAGGCAGAGGGTCAGGAGGGTGACGCCGACGAGGTTCGCCGAAAGGATGGACTGGATGTTGTCGTAACCCACGCCCATGCTGCGCGGCACGAAGTACCCGATGCCGCCCACCGCCAGACCGCCGAGCGCGGGCCACCACATCCAGTGGATGGGCAGCCGCTCGAAGCTATCCTCGATCCAGTAGACGGCCCGCGTCACGCCCACGGAGGCCACGCCCACCAGCGCGCCGATGAGCACGTAGATCGCCAGGGCGATGCCACTGGGCGCCGACAGTGCGGGCATGGGAAAGACCGGCTGGATGCCCACGAGCGAGTAGCGCACACCCGTGGCCGCCACGGCCGCGAGGGCCACGGGGATGATGGAGCGCGGGCGCATCTCGAAGAGCAGCAGTTCCACCGCCAGCAACACCGCCGAGACCGGGGCCCCAAAGGTGGCCGCCATGCCCGCCGCCGCGCCCGCGGCCAGGAGCGTCTTGCGTTCCAGCGCCGTCGTGGACAACAACTGTCCAATCAGGGAACCCAGCGCGCCGCCGGTGGCGATAATGGGGCCCTCCGCGCCGAAGGGCCCGCCCGTGCCGATGGCGATGGCCGCGGACAGCGGCTTCAGCAGCGTGATGCGCGCCGGGATCCGGCTTTCATTCAGCAGCACCTGCTCCATCGCTTCCGGGATGCCGTGACCGCGGATGGCCCGCGATCCGTAGCGGGCCATGAGGCCCACGATGAGCCCGCCCGCCACGGGAATGAAGATCGCGGGCCAGCCCAGGTGATGCCCCGCCGGGGAGGCAAAGCTCGTGGACACGCGGTGGTAGTAGGCGAGGTTCGTCACGAGGCCGATGAGCTTGATCAGCACGTCCGCGAGGTAGCCCGCCACCACGCCGAGGCCCAGGGCGAGAAGCCCCAGGAAGGCCGTGCGGCCGTCGAGGACCGCCGTGACGAGAGGCACCCGGGCGTTCTTGAGGGAAGGCTCCAGACTCGGCGCCACGGGGATCCCTTCCCCGGACAGACCATAGGGTGAGGTGGGTTCAGTCACGTGCTTTCCCTTTCTTCGTCGTGCCCGCCGCTTCTTCGAAGAACATCGGCTGCGCCTCGGCATCCGCCGGCGCAAAGCGTTCCAGCAGCTCCGCGAGCTGGGCCCGGTCTCGTGTTCCCAACGCCGCCAGGCGCTGGATCAGTTGGCCCTGCACGGCGGGCGGCGCCGACTGCGCGAGGCGACTTCCGGCGGCGGTCGGGTGGATCACCAGGCGCCGCGCGTCTTCGGGGGAGGCCTGCTTCTGCACGAGCTGCTTCTCCTGGAGCTTGCGCACCACCACGGATACCGAGCTTTGATCCGTGCCCGTGCGCTCGGCCACCTCGCCCAGGCTCAGGCCCGGCTGATCCTGCAGGACCTGGAGCACGAAGAGCTGGGCGGCGCTCAGGCCGAAGCGCCTCTCGCAGGACACGGAGGCCAGGCGCAGGTCCCGCACGATGGCCCGCAGGGATTGGAGGATGCGCCGCGTGGCGGCGTCGGCCTTGGGGAGCTTTGTTTGGGATCCCATACATCTGGAATCCTAGCAGATCTCATCCGATTTCGATGTCCGGACAGAGGAACTTGTCAGAAACCCGAGAATCGGCTTCAGACACCGACTTCAAACGCCTATTTCAGGCGCAAGGGACAGCCCGCCACCAGCAGCCAGACCTCGGCGGCGGCGGCGGCGCTGCGCTGTCCCATCCAGCCCGCCAGATCGCGCCAGCGGCGGAGCTCGGCGGATTCGGGCACGGGGCTCCAACCCACTTCGTTGCCCACGAGGAGGGCGGGATAGGGCGCCTCGCGCAGGGCGTCGAGCAGTTCCTGCCATTCGCGCAGCAGAGCCTCGTCAGAACGATCCAGGCGGGCGGACAGCCAGAGGGTCTGACAGTCCAGAAGCAGGCCCGAGGGTGGCGGCTGGAGGCCCCGCAGGGCGCCGGCCACGTCTTCGGGAGCCTCCAGCGTCCGCCAGTCCGCGGGCCGCTCTTCCTTGTGCCGCCGCACCCGCTCGGTCATCTCCGCGTCGCGCGGATCGGCCAGGTAGGTGGCGGCAAACACGACGCCCGGGCCCCAGGCCGAGGCGCGCTCGACGGCGTAGCGGCTCTTCCCGCTGCGGACCGGTCCGGTGACATAGATGATCTCAGCCATGTTCCATTTAACCCTTCTCCGCGAGAATGGTGGAATGCACGCCTTTTCCGAAGCCTTCCGCGCCGAGCTGGATGCCCTTCTCAGGGCCCGCCGGGACGTGCGGCGCTTCCGGCGGGACCCCGTGCCCGAACCCCTGCTGCTGCACCTGCTGGAGCAGGCCAATCTGGCGCCCAGCGTGGGCCTGAGCCAGCCCTGGCGCTTCATCCGCGTGCAGAGCCCGAAGCTTCGCGCGGCCGTGGCCACGGCCTTCGAGGCGGCCAATGCGGCGGCGGCCTCGGGCTACGAGGGCGCCCGCGCCGAGACCTACAAGCGGCTCAAGCTGGAGGGCCTCGGCCAGGCCCCCGAGCACCTGCTCATCTGCTGTGAGACGGCGCCCGCCCAGGGTCACGGCCTGGGCCGCCAGACCCAGCCCCAGACCCTGCGCGACAGCGTCGTCTGCGCCATCCAGATCCTGTGGCTGGCGGCCCGCGCCGAGGGCCTCGGCATCGGCTGGGTGAGCATCCTCGATCCCCAGGGCCTGCGCGAAGCCTTCGACCTGCCGCCCACCTGGGAGTGGGTGGCCTACCTCTGCGTCGGATGGCCCGAGGCCTTCCTCGACATCCCCGAGCTGGAGGCCGAGGGCTGGGAACAGCGCCGCCCCCTGGCCGATGTGCTGGAGCGCCGTTGAACCCTGCCCACGATGCACAACTGGCTCGTGCGATCGCCGTGCTCGGCAGCGCCTCGGACGTGGGCAAGAGCCTCGTCGCCGCGGGCCTTTGCCGCCTCTTCAGCGACGCGGGCCTCGACGTGGCGCCCTTCAAGGCCCAGAACATGGCCAACCAGGCCGGCGTCACTCCCGAGGGGCTGGAGATGCCGCGCGCCCAGATCCTGCAGGCCCAGGCCTGCCGCCTCGCGCCCCACGTGGACATGGGGCCCGTGCTCCTCAAGCCCCTCAACCAGACCGGCGCCCAGGTGATCGTGCTCGGCCGGGCCGCGGGCATCCAGGAGGCGAAGGATTATTTCCGCGACACCTCGCAGCTGGCGGGCCTCGCGGACGCGGCCCTGCTGCGCCTGGCGGCGCGCCACGAACTCATCGTGATGGAAGGCGCCGGATCTCCCGTCGAACTCAACCTCATGGACCGCGACTTCGTGAACCTGCGCCCGGCGCGCCGCCTCGCGGGGGCCCTCGTGCTGGTGCTGGACATCCACAAGGGCGGCGTCTTCGCCCAGGCCAAGGGCACGCTGGACCTGCTGCCGCCCGAGGATCGATCCCGCGTCATCGGCCTGGTGGTGAACCGCTTCAAGGGCGACGCCTCGCTCTTCGAAGCGGGCATCACGCAGTTGGAAGCCATCACCGGCGTGCCCGTGCTGGCCGTCGTGCCCCACCTGGACCATGCCCTGGACGAGGAGGACCGTCCCTTCCGCATCCCCGTGGATGCCGCGGCACCCGCAGGCACGCTGAAGGTGGGCGCCCTGCTCTCGCCCCGCGTGAGCAACACCGAGGACCTGGCGCCCCTGCTGGCGGAGCCCGATCTCTACCTCACCTGGATCACGGATCCCAGGCGCGCGCTGGAGCAGGACCTGCTCATCCTGCCCGGATCCAAGGCCACGGTGGCCGACCTCGCGCACCACGCCTCCACGGGACTCGCCGAAGCCGTGCGCCAGGCTCACGCACGCGGCGCCTGGATACTGGGCCTCTGCGGCGGCTACCAGATGCTGGGGCAATCGCTGCTGGATGAAGCCGGCACCGAGGGCGGGCCTGCCTCGTGGCCCGGCCTCGGCCTGCTGCCCACCCGCACCGTGTTCCGCACCGAAAAGGCGACGCGGCCTTCGGATTTCGAAAGCCTCTGGCCCGAGGCGGGGCACGCGCTCTCGGGCTATGAAATTCATCATGGCCAGACAGAATTGGTGAATGCAGGCGGCTCGCCGCTGTTGATGGACATTGGCGCCGAGGCGGGCTGGCACGGCGAGCGCGCGCTCGGATCCTACCTGCACGGCCTCCTCGGCAATGATGCCTGGCGCGCCGCCCTGCTCAACCAGATCCGCAGCTCCCGCGGACTGCCCACCCGCGCCGTGTCCGTCGCCGATCCCCTGGAGAACCGCATCCAGCGCTGGGCCGAACACCTGCGTCGCAGCCTGCGGCCCGGGGCCTGGGAACGCCTGCTGGCGGCCGCGAGGCCCGCATGATGACGAGTCAACCCATGCCCGGTCTCGTACTGGCGGCGCCCAATTCCGGTTCGGGCAAGACCACGCTCACGGCGGGCCTGCTGACGGCCTTCCGGCGGCGGGGCCACGTGGTGGCGCCCTTCAAGGCGGGCCCTGACTACCTCGATCCCCTGCTGCACGGCGCGGCGGCGGGGCGCCCGAGCTGGAACCTGGATGGCTGGTTCATGGACGACGCGGGCCTGCGCGACGCCTGGGTGCGGGGCGGCGCGGGGGCCAACCTGGGCCTGGTGGAGGGCGTGATGGGCCTCTTCGACGGCGCCGATCCCGTCAGCTTCCAGGGCTCCACCGCCGACCTGGCGCGGCGCCTGGGCCTTCCCGTGGTGCTCGTGGTGGACGCCCAGAACGTCGCAGGCAGCGTGGCGGCCACAGTGCTCGGACATGCCACGTTGTGGCCCGACCTCCAATTGAAGGGCGTGCTCTTCAACCGCGTCGGCAGCGAGGGCCACTACCGCCTGCTGGCCGAAGCCGTGCACGCCCACACGGACGTGCGTCCTCTCGGCTTCGTGCCGCCGGACGCGCGCTGGCACCTGCCTGAGCGCCACCTGGGCCTCCACCGCCCCCACGATCTGCCGGATCTGGAGGATCGACTCGGTGCCCTGGCGGATCAGCTGGAAGCCACGGTGGATCTGGTCGCGATGGCTAAGCTCGCCACGCGCCCTGCTCCCGGAAGTCCCGCGCCAATCACGTCTCAAACCGGCGGCGACCTGCCCGTGGCCCTCGCTCAGGACGAAGCCTTCAGCTTCGTCTATGCCGACACACTGGACCGCCTGTCCGCCCTGGGCGTGCGCTGGGTGCCCTTCTCGCCCCTGCGCGATCCGCTGCCCGAAGGCGTGGCCGGCGTGTACCTGCCCGGCGGCTATCCCGAACTGCACGCCGAGGCCCTCAGCCTCAACCGAGCCTTCCTGGACGCCCTGCGCGAGCGCATTCACACGGGACTGCCCTGCTACGCCGAGTGCGGCGGCTACATGATCCTGGCGGACAGCCTGGAAGATGCGGAAGGCCGCGCCCACCCCATGGCGGGCCTCATCCCCGGGCGCGTGCGCATGACGTCGCGCCTGCAGCAATTCGGCTACAAGCAGCTGCGCCTCGAGCGGGACTGCCTGCTGGGCCCCGCCGGCAGCGAAGGGCGGGGCCACGAATTCCACCACTCCACCTGGGAGGGCAGCCTCGAATCGCCCGCCTATGAAGCCACGCCCCTCCGCGGCGAAGGGCGCCTCGAAGGCCACGCCGCCGGCAACTGCATGGCCTCGTACGTCCACCTGCACTTCGCCGCGAATCCTGCATGGGCCGAGCACTGGATGGCGCGCATGCGGGTCTGGCGCGGCTAGGGGCAGGTCGAAAGGAGTGCGTTCAGCCGCGGCAGCAGGCGTGCGTGGGCCGCCTCATCCTTCACGGCGAGACGGATATGATGGTCATCGAGACCGGGCCAGGCCTCGCAGGTGCGGATGAGGATGCCCTCGCGCCGCAGCGCCGACGCCAGCCGCGTGCCCCAGGGACCCGCGAGGCGCAGCAGGAAGAAAGGCGCGGCGCTGGGATGGACGAACACGCCGGGCAGGCCCTCCAACTGTTTCTTCCAGATGGGCTGGGTCTCGCGGAAAGCGGCGAGGCTGCGGGCTTCGAAGGCTTCATCTTGAAGGGCCGCCTCCGCCGCCAGCAGGGCGAGCTGTCCCACGGGCCAGCCCTCCTGCAGCGCCCGCATGCGGGCCGCCGTGGCGGGATCGGCGAAGGCATGGCCCACCCGCAGGCCCGGCATGGCGTAGAACTTCGTGAGGCTGCGCAGGACCACCGTGCGCGGGCGCGCCAGCCGACCCGGCAGCTGGGTGGCCCAGGGCGCGTAGTCCATGAAGGCTTCATCGAGCACGAGGGCGAGATGGGGATGGGCCTCCAGCCAATCGCGCAGTGCCGCGGCGTCCAACAGCTGTCCCGTGGGGTTGTGGGGATTGGTGAGGATGAGCACGTCCGCGTCGTTCAACTGGGCCGACAGGCGCACCAGATCCAGGGGCAGGCCGACACTCAACGGCAGGAGGTCGGCCCCCGCCGCCGCCACAGCCCGGGCCTGTTCGGAGAAGGCCGGAAGGGGCAGCGCCACCCGCCGCGGCGCCAGCGCGCGCAGGGCGAGATGCAGAAGGGCCGCCCCGCCTGCGCCCAGGACCAGGTGCTCCTCGCGGGCGCCATGGCGGGCGCAGAGCCGCGCCTTCAGGCCTGCGGGATCCGCGTCGGGATAGGCCAGGAGCGCTTCGGGCAGGGCCTGGCGAAGTACGCCGATCACGCCCGGCGGTGGACCCAGCGGGTTCAGGTTGGCGCTGAAATCCAGGATCGCCTCCGGTGCGACTCCCAGCTCGCGCGCGACTTCGTACACCCGGCCGCCATGGGTGGCTTGGCTCTCAGCCATGGAGCAGCCTCCCCAGCAGGGCCATCGAAAGGAGGGCCGCGAGGTTCACCCGCAGGCCCAGGGCCAGTCCCTCCCGCAGACGCGCCTCCTCCAGCGGTTTTTCGACGCGGCCGAAAGTCGGGCCCTGATGAGGCACGCCATCGTAGTGGTTGAGGCCACCAAGTTGCACGTTCAGCGCCGCGGCCAGTGCGGCCTCGCCCCAGCCCGCGTTGGGACTGGCGTGGCGCCGCGCCTCGCGCCAGGCGGCACGCAGCGGTTCCACGCGAAGGAAGACGAGCGCGATGAAGAGCGCCGTGAACCGCGCCGGCACCAGGTTCAGCAGGTCATCCAGGCGCGCCGAAGCCCAGCCGAAGTCCGTCCATGGCGCCTCGCGGTGGCCTACCATGCTGTCGAGGGTGCTGGCGGCCTTGAAGGCCCAGAGTCCCGGCAGCCCGCCCATGGCAAACCAGAAGAGCGGCGCCACCACGCCATCGCAAAGGCTTTCGCCCAGGGTCTCGAGGCCCGCGCGGACCACGCCACCTTCATCGAGATCCTGGGTATCGCGGCCCACCACGCGGCCCACGGCCTGGCGTGCGCACCCTAGGTCACCCGCCTCCAGGGCCTCCGCCACCCGCGCCACGGCCACCCGCAGGCTGCGGCCCGACAGCATCCAGGCGCCGAGCACTATGTCCACGACCCAGCCCCAGGGGCCCGCGGCACGATGCGCCAGCCACGCGGTTCCGCCCGACAGCAGGCAGAGCCCCAGGGCCAGCAGCAGGCCCAGGCCGCGAACAGCGGCCCGAGAGCTCATGACGCGCAGCACGACGCGCGAGGTGACGGTACGCCGCGCGCGGTCCAGACGCTGGATGATCCAGCCGAGGACGCGCACGGGATGGGGCCAGCCTTCGGGATCGCCCACCAGCTCGTCCAGCAGGCCCGCCGCCAGGAGAACCATCAGGATTCGCGCCTCAAAACTCGAGCCTCAAAACTCGAGTCCAGGCTGGGCCTGCACGCCGGCCGCGAAGGGGTGCTTGACCATGCGCATCTCGGTGACGAGGTCCGCGGCGTCGATGAGGACCTGGGGCGCGCCGCGACCGGTGAGCACCACGTGGAGGTGGTCGGGCCGCGCCGCCAGGGCCTCCAGCAGCTCCTCCACGGGGAAGTAGCGGTGCTGCAGCACGACGTTGAATTCATCGAGCATCAGGAAGCGCAGGTCCGGATCGGCGAGATGGGCCTTCACGATCTCCCAGCCTTCGCGAACGCGCGCCACGTCGCCCTCGCGGTCCTGCGTGTCCCAGGTGAAGCCGTCGCCGCAGCGGTCCCAACTCAACAGGCCTGGGAAGGCTTGCACCAGCGCGGTTTCCGCCGTGGGCTGGCTGCCCTTGATGAACTGCACGACGGCGCACTTGAAGCCGTGGCCCAGGCTGCGCACCAGCATGCCGAGGGCCGCCGTGCTCTTGCCCTTGCCGTTTCCCGTGTGGACGAGGAGGAGGCCGCGTTTTTCCGTGGCGCGGGCCATGCGAGCCTGCATGGCGGCCTGGAGCTTCTGCATGCGGATCTGATGAAGCGGAGCGTCGGTCATCGGAAACCTCTCGGATGGGTTCTGGTGATTAGCGGAAACGCTCGGGGTGCAGCGCGCGGGCGAGCTGCTCGTAGGCTTCCACGCGGCGGTGGGTGACGCAGCTCATGAGGTTGCGGGGCAGCAAGGCGCAGCGGGACTGGCGCAGCGCGGGCAGGGACCTGTAGGGGATGCGCTCCCGGTAGGGCGCCAGGCCTTCCTCGCAGCTGCGCCCCGAAACGACGAGCACCTCGGGATTCCAGGTCAGCACGCGTTCGGCGGGCGTGGGCATGTGGCCGACGAGGCCCGCCTCCGCCGCCACGTTGAGGGCCCCGGTGTGATCGCAGATGTCCTGGAAGGTCGTTCCGCGCCCCGCCGTGTAGCCGTAGATCGAGGGGCAGAGCACCCGCACGGGCTTCACGCCCTGCAGGCGCCGGGCCAGCGCCGTGGCCCGCGTCTGGCAGGCCTGGATGAGGGCCTCGGCCCGCTCGGGATGGCCGAGCTCCCGGCCCAGCAGGCGCAGGTTCGCGTAGCTCTCTTCGAGGGATTCGAAATGCTCGAAGCAGATCATCCGAATGCCCGCGCGCCGAAGCTGGGCGACGAGTTCGGCCTGCGAGTAGGAGGCCACCAGCACGAGGTCCGGATGGTGGCGCAGGATGGCCTCGGCGTCCTGGCCGAGCAGCTGGGGATGGCGCTCGGCCTCCTTCGCCGTGAGGCTGAAATCCCCGTTCCGGCTGAGGTGCGAGAGGGCCGCGATCTGATCCGGATCCGCCAGGGCCAGCAGCAGTTCGTCGCTGCCCACGGTCTGGGAGACGACGCGCCGCGGCGGCCCGCCGAAACAGGCCACCGCAACGAACAGGACCAGCAGGAGGGCCCGCATCTCAGAAGCGGTAGGCCGCTTCAAGGCTGACCGTGCGGGGCTGGGCGGGGTAGCCGGCGATGAGGGCGGCATCGTTGCGGCCGTCCATCAGGCCGGCCTTCCACTCGGCGACGGACCAGGCCCGCTGCAGTAGGTGCGCGCCGCGCAGCGTGATCTCCCAGGCGGGCCTGGGCTTGTAGGCCAGGGCCGCGTCGAGCTGGTTGAAGTGGGTGCGCGAGGCGCGGATGCCGTTCCCGAAGTTCTCGTACGACGCACCCGACCAGCCCCAGCCGAGGTCGCCGCGCCAGGCTCCGAGGGTGCGTGAGCCCTTCAGGCCGAGGCTCTGGAAGGGACGGCGGATGACGCCGCTGGTCTGGAGCTGCACCGCCTGGGGCGCGCGGGTGTCGCGGGCCTCCTGGTTGCGGTAGAAACCTTCCAGCAGGAAACCCTCCTGCCTGTAGCCCAGGGTCGCCTCGGTCCCCTGGATCCTCATGGCGCCTGCGTTTGCGTAGAGGTAGGAATCCAGGTCGAAGATCACGAGGTTGTCGTGCTGGGTGCGGCTGGCCTCCAGCTTGGCGTACCAGGGGCCGCCCTCCCAGGCCGCGCCCACCTGGGCGAAGCGGCTCTTTTCGCGGTCGAGGGCCTCGCCGCCGTTCTGCTGGTTGTACATCACGGCCGACAGGAAGGGCAGGCCGAAGGCCGTGCCCACGCTCGCATAGCTTCGGAAACCACCCCCCATCTGCCAGGTGGCGCCGAGGCGGCCCGTGAGGGTCGAGGCCTTCATCTCGTCGGGCTGCGGGCCCGCATCGACGAGGAAGGTCTGGCGGTCCCACTGCTGGCGCAGGCCCGCCGAGAGGCGCAGCGAAGGCACGGGCTCGAACCAGCCCTCCTGGCTGAGGCCCACATGGCGCCCCACGCCGTGATCCGTGCCGCTGGGGTAGCCCGGCGCGTAGCCGTGTTCTTCGTAGGCCGTCAGGGTGGTGGTGGCGCCCGTGTTCTCGCCGTGCCAGGCGAGGCTCGCGTTGGCCTGGTTGCGGCGGCTGTCATAGGGCGAGTAGGGCGTGTAGGGCGCCATGTAGTTGGGCTCCTGGCGGGCCTGGGTGGCCTGGCCCAGGCTCAGGTCCAGCAGCCACTGGTGGCCGAGGTCCACGCGCACATTGCCGATGACCTGCTCCTGTCGCGTGCGCGTTTCGCGATCTTCGGCGAAGACGCGGGGGAAGGTGCTCTTCGCCCAGGGGATGGGCACGCCCACGTAGGTGTTGCGGTAGGTCAGGGTGTAGGCCGCGGCGCCGCCATCCTGCAGGCCCAGGGCCAGGTGCACGCCCGCATTCCGGTAAGGGTTGGTGGCTTCCAGAGCCTGTTCTTCCGATTCCGCCGCGACCCCGGCGCGGAACCAGAGGCCCTGGTTGCCGCCGTAGCCGATCTCGGCCTGGCCGCCGCGCAGACTGCGCGTGCCCAGGGCGCCCTGCAGGCGGCCGCTAAGGCCCACGGCGGGTGCGGCGGTGTAGAGCGCCACGACGCCGCCCGCGGCCTCGGCGCCGAAGCGCGTGGAGCAGGGCCCCTGCTCCACCTCGATGCGCTCGATGCCCACGAGGCCGATGGAGGCGGGATTCACCGAGCCCAGGCCCGAGGCGTCCGTGAGGCGGAGGCCGTCCAGCAGCACCACCACGTCCTGGTTGCGGGCGCCGCCGAGGTTGAAGGAGGTGGCCGTACCGAGACCGCCGTTGCTCACGAGCTGGCCCGGGTACAGGGTCTGGAGCAGGTCGCGGAGGTTGGTCGTGCCCGAGCGGTCGATCTGCTCGCGCGTGATCACCTTCACGGGATTGGGCGTCTTCGCCAGTTCGACCGGCTGGCCTTCGGCGGTGACGGTGACGGTGGCCGAAGGTTCCGTGCGGCGTTCGGCATCGCCTTCCGGCGCGGCCGCGCCCAGGGTGCCGACGGCAAGCAGAAGGGTGAGTGAGGTCAGACGCATCATGTCTCCACGCATGAAGGTCGGGGAGACGGACGGATCCTAGGGATCCGAACCGCCCGCTCCCGCGACGGGGGTCTAGGTCCTGGACCGGTCTCCGGACTTGCGCGCGACAGGATCTTGGCGATCCCCCCAGCCTTCCCAAGAAATCTCAGTGGCTGGGCTTGCGGTCTCATCCCGGGGGATGGCGCTTACCGTTGCGGGGCAGTGCCGGAATCTCACCGGCTTCCCGAACATCACAGGACGCGATGTCAGAACCCCGATCTAAACACGGGGCTTTCCGGATCACAAGGCATTCCTGGCAGCACGTGGTTATGCCAGCACAGCCCTGCGCGCCCTTCCTCATCCACCTCCAGGCAGGTGAGGCCGAAGGGTTGCCAGACCACCTCCAACGCCCGTTCGCGAGGCTCGCCGAGCAGGTGCGTGAGGATCGCGCGCAGGGGCCCCGCGTGGGCGAGCACGAGCGTGGTGCGCGCGGGATCCCAGGCGCCCTCGAAGGCGCGCAGGGCACGACGCGTCACCGCGTCGAAGGATTCGCCATTCGGCGCGGGTGACTCAAAGGGTGCCTCGAAGAATGCGGTTGTGGCGGTGGGTTCCGCGGCGCAGAGTTCATCCCAGGGACGGCCTTCCCAAGTGCCGAATGCCTGCTCCGACAGATCCTCCAATACCGTGAGGGGAAATCCCAGGTCCTCGGCATGGCGGCGGCTGCGCTGAAGCGGCGAGCACAGCACACGCTCCGGATTCAGGGCCTGGAGGTGGCGCTTCACCTCGGGCCAGCGCGCCTCGCCCTCGGGACTCACGGGCAGGTCCAGCCTGCCCAGCGGCGCGCCGCCCTGGCTCGCGGTCGTGGGGCCGTGGCGCAGCAGCATGAGCCGCGTCAACGCGCGACCCACACCAGCAGGGCCGCGGCTTCCGCCAGCATGGCCGTGGCGCCCAGCGCGTCGCCGCAGTGGCCACCGAGACGCACCTTCAGGCGCCAGGCCCAGAGCAGGCTCGCCGCCGTCGCCGCGAGGATCGCGAGGGGAATGCGCGGAAGACTCAGCGCGTAGCCTCCCCCCGCGAGAACCAGCATGAGCGCCGTGCCGCCAAGCCAGGGGCCGAAGCTCCCGCGACGGTGAACTTCCTTCGCCAGCCCTTCGGCGATGGGCGAAAGCAACGTCAGCACGTGGAGGATGCTCCAACGTCCGAGGGCCATGGCCAGGGCGAACACGGGCACGGCGCGATTCCCGAGCGCCACCAGCAGGCTCCAGCGCAGCAGCAGCGCGCACACGAGGGCCATGCTGCCGTAGGCGCCGATGCGGCTGTCCTTCATGATCGTGAGCACCTTCTCCTTCGTGAATCCGCCGCCCAGGCCGTCCACCGCGTCCGTCAGCCCGTCCTCATGGAAGCCGCCCGTGAGCAGCAGGCCCGCCGCCACCGCCAAGGCCGCCGCGACGGTGGGGGGCCAGAGTCGGCAGCCCAGCACGTGGATCCAGCCCGTGAAGGCGCCCACGCCGGCGCCCACCAGGGGAAACCAGACCACGGCACCCTGGATCTCGTGGACTTCCGTGGGTCGTCCTGGCAGGGGCAGGCGCGTGAGGAAGCGGAGGGCCGCGAGCAGGGTTCTCACGAGGCGTCGGCGTTCGAGGCTTCGGGCTCCAGGGCCGTGGACACGCCGGCGCCCGAAAAGGTGGCCATCTCGCGCATCACCGCGCAGGCCGCCCGCAGGATGGGCACGGCCAGCGCCGCGCCGCTGCCTTCGCCCAGGCGCAGTCCCAGATCAAGCACGGGCTCCGCGCCCAACCGTTCCATCAGGCGGCTCGCACCGGGCTCGGCGCTGCGGTGGGACCACACGAGGAAATCCTCGAGTTTCGGATCGAGGCGCAGCGCGACGAGGGCCGCCGCTCCCGCGATGTAGCCGTCCACCACCACGGCCCAGCCGCGCGACGCGGCGCCCAGCATGGCGCCCGCCATGGCGCCGAACTCGGCGCCGCCGATGGCCGCCAGCACGCCGAGGGGATCCTTGGCGTCGGGTGCGTGATGGGCCAGCACCTGGGCCACCACGCGCACCTTCTGCGCGAGAGCTTCGCCCTGGACGCCCGTGCCCGGGCCCACGGCCGCTTCGGGGCTGAGCCCCCCGAGCGCGCAACAGAGCAGGGCCGCCACGGCGGAATTACCGATGCCCATTTCCCCGACGGCGAGCAGGGCGAAGGCGTGCTCGGGCAGGGAGGCCACCTCGTCCAGGCCCGCCTGCAGGCAGGCTTCGGCCTCCGCGCGGATCATGGCCGGGCCCTGCAGGGGATCGGCGGTGCCGCGCACGACGTTGCGTTGGATGACGCCCGGGAAGTCGCAGGGCGCGGCCACGCCCACGTCCACCACGCGGTGCGTGATGCGGTTGAGCCGGCAGAGCACCGAACTCGCCGCGCCGCCCGCCGCGAGGTTCGCCACCATCTGCGGCGTGACTTCGGCCGGATAGGCGGAGACGCCGTGCCGCGTGATGCCGTGGTCGCCCGCGAAGGTCAGCAGGAAGGCCGGTGGATCCTGGGGGCGGCAGGTCCCCGCGATGAGCGCCAGGCGCAGGCCCAACCGCTCCAGACCGCCCAGGGCGCCCAGGGGCTTGGTGAGGTCGTCCAGGTGGGCCTGGAAGGCGGTCCGCTGGGTCAGGTCGATGGAAGGCAGGGTCGGCAGTCGCATTCGAGCAGCCTAGGGCAGGCCCCGCCCCCTGTCATGCCCGAAGTCCCGAAGCGGGTCGCCGCCCTTGTTCCCCCAGACAGCGATCAGGAATCTTCCTGCAAAGAAGACAACCGCCCCTGCAGGAAACGGCGCACGGCTGGATCCCGCTGCAGGCCGATGGCCACCTCGTAGGCGTGGCGTGCCTCGGCGCGCTCCCCCGCCCGGGCCAGCAGGTCTGCGCGAACGGCCCAGTAGGGCTGGTACTCCACCAGCCGCGCATCGGCGGCCACCTCGGACAGGGCTTCGAGGGCCCGCGTCGGTCCCTCCAGCTCGGCCAGGGCCATGGCGCGGTTGATCGCCACCACGGGGGATCCCGTGATCGCGAAGAGCGCATCGTAGAGCCGCAGGACCTCCGCCCAGGGAGCTCCGCCCCTGAGCCGGCGGTGCACGTGGGCCGACTGCAGCGCGGCTTCGAGCTGGTACCGGCCCGGCGCGCCCATGGCGCCGGCGCGCTGAAGCACGGCCTCGGCCTCGGCGATCATGGGCGCGTCCCACAGGGCCGTGTCCTGATCGGCGAAGGGCACGTAGTCGCCCTGTCCGTCGCGCCGCGCGCGGCGACGGGCCTCCAGGTGCAGCAGGAGGGCGAGCAGACCGAGGGCCTCGGGCTCCTTCGGCAACAGGTCCACCGCCACACGCGCGAGGAACAGCGCCTCCTCCGTGAGCCCCCGCCGCTGCGCATCCGTTCCTGCGGGATCGGACCAGCCTTCCGTGAAGGCCGCGTAGATGGCCTCCAGCACCGCATCGAGGCGGGCGGGCAATTCCGTGCGCTCGGGAATGCGGAAGGGGATGGCCGCCCGGCGGATCTTCTCCTTGGCCCGGACGAGCCGCTTGCCCATGGCCGAAGGCGACATGAGGAAACCTGAAGCGATCTGCTTCGCGTCCAGCCCCACCACGGTCTGCAGCATGAGCGGCGCCCGGACGGAAGCCTCGATGGCGGGGTGGGCGCAGGCGAACATCAGCGCGAGGCGGCGGTCCGGAAGGTCGGCCTCCGCGGTCTCCGTGGCCGCGTCCTCGACCAGGATCCGCCACTGCTCGGCGGCCAGCTCGTCCCGGCGGCGACCGCGATACTGATCGATCATCTTCCGGCGCGCCACGGTCAGAAGCCAGCCTTCGGGACGGGCGGGACAACCCTGGTCTGTCCAGGCGGCCAGCGCGGCGGCGAAGGCCTCGGACAGCGCGTCTTCGGCCAGGGCGATGTCCCGCGTGCCCGCCGCCAGGCAGGCGATGAGCTTGCCGTAGCTTTGCCGCGCCGCGGTTTCGAGGGCGCGATGGGCCTCGTCTTCGCGCTGCGTCATGCGCGCCGCCTCGCCGCCGTCACCGCAGCGGCTCGAAGCTGAGCAGCACGTTGCCGTTGCCGAAGGCGCGCAGGTCCGTCCGCTTCAGCCGAAGCGGCGCCTGGAGCCCTCCGAACATCGGCGTGCCGCCGCCGAGGGCGAGGGCGTTGACCACCAGCTGGAAGCTGTCGATGAGGCCCGCCTCCGCCAGCGGCGCGATGAGGCTGCCGCTCCCGAAGATCATCAGGTCGGGCCCCGGGGTCTGCTTCATCCTCAGGACTTCCGCGACGGGATCCGTCTTCACCAGCCGCGTGCGGTTCCAGGTGGCCCGTTCAAGCGTGCGCGAGAAAACCACCTTCGGATTCCCGTTCATCGCTTCGGCCACCACGGGCATCCGCTCCAGGGCCATGGGCGTCGGCCAGAAGGAGGCCATCAGTTCGTAGGTCCGCCGGCCGAACAGGAACTCCGCTTCGCCCTGGGCGTTGCCCGCCACGAAGGCGTTCCATTCCTCATCCTGCTGGTGGGCCCAGCTCATGTCGCCCTTCGCGTCGGCGATGTAGCCGTCCAGCGACACATGGTTGAACACCCTGAGCTTGCGCATGTCTGCTCCTTGATCGTAAGCACCGGAAGGAAACGGATCGAATCGGTGCAGGCCTCAGGTGTCCGAGCCTTGGATCTGCTGGATCAGGGTGGCAAGATCCACGTTCATCACCGGGCGCACTTCCACCACCCCGTGGCGCACCGTCGGACAGCGGGCGGCCCAGGCGATGGCCGCATCCAGGTCCGGCGCCTCGATGAGGTGAAAGCCGCCCAGCTGCTCCTTGGAATCGGCGTAGGGCCCGTCGAGCACCTGGAGGTCGCCCTCCACGGTGCGCAGGGTCGTCGCCGACGCGGTGGGGTGGAGGCCCAGGCTGTGCTTGAGCACACCGGCTTCCGCCATGGCCTCCAGATAGGCCTTGTAGGCGCCCAGCCACGTCACCTGCTCGACCTTGGTCAGGGCGGTCCAGCCTTCTTCCCTCACATAGTCCAGAAGCATGTACTGCACCGGAACCTCCTTGTCGAACCGCGGGGGCCCCATGCCACCCTTCACCCTCATGACGCTCCACGGTGCCCCGTTTGGACAGGTCGGAACAGTTTTTTTTGGGCTGCCCTTCAAGGCTCAGGCCGGGCACTTTCGGGACGATCCGGTCAGGCGGGAACCCCCTGGCGGCGCCGCGCGCGCTGGTTGGAATCGAAGATCGTCTCGACGGCCGGCGCCGGCGTGTTGTGGCTGACGGCCTCGATCCAGGCCTCCGTGCTCATCACCGAGGCGAAGCGGGACTGGAGCACGACGGAGTAGACGCGGTGGATCTCTTCGGCGCTGGCGAAGCCCGCGCGATTCTCGTAGGGCACGGCCCCGGAGGCGTCCTGGAGGAACTCGGCCTTCAGGCCCGCGCTCTCCGCCTGCTTGAGGGTGGAATCGTCGCAGTTCTGGGTCATGTAGCCCACCACCGTGATCGTGTCGACGCCCCGGGCCTTCAGCCACGCAGCCAGGTCCGTGCCCGCGAAGGCGCTGGGGAACGCCTTCTCGACGTAGTGATCCCGCGGCCTGGAGCTCACGACCTCATGCAGCTCCCAGGCCGGGGTGCCCTTGACGAAGACCGGCGCCGAGGGCGGCGCGGTGTGCTGGACGACGACGATGGGAATGGCCGCGGCGCGGGCGGCATCCATGGCCCTTCCGATGTTGGCCAACGACTCCTGGATGGGCGGGTATTCGATCAGAAGGCCGCCGGTGACGTACTCCTCCTGAACGTCGATGACCACGAGGGCGCGCCTGAGGGAAGGATTGATGGAAGGGTTCATGGGAGGCTCCTGAAAAGGTCCGGGACGACCGGACGGCGTCAGAGTGGGTTCAGCGCCCCCTTCCCGAAAGTGGCCCGAAGGACAATCTTCGATAGAATTGGGCCATGGCTCCAGAAACGCCCATTCCCCCCTGCAACCTCGCCGTGATCGCCTTTGATCGCATCAGTCCCTTCCACCTCTCGGTGCCCTGCGCCGTCTTCGAAGCCCGGCCCGATCTCGGCGTGCCGCCCTACAACCTCCGGGTCTGCGGCGCGGAGCCGGGGCCGCTACGCACCTCGGCGGGCTTTGAGATCCGCACGCGGCATGGCCTGGGGGCCCTTTCCTGGGCCGATACCATCATCGTGCCCAGCTGGCGGGATCCCCTGGAGCGCCCGCCCGAGACCCTGCTGCGGGCCCTGCAGCGGGCCCACGCCCGTGGCGCGCGCATCGTGGGGCTCTGCCTGGGCGCCTTCGTGCTGGCCGAGGCGGGCCTGCTCGACGGCCGCCCCGCCACCACCCACTGGCATTGGGCGGATCTGTTCTCCCGCCGTTTTCCCCAGGTCCGCCTCGACGCCGACGTGCTCTACGTGGATGACGGCGAGGTGCTGACTTCGGCGGGCGCGGCCGCGGGCATCGACTGCTGCCTGCACCTGCTGCGGAGCCGCTGCGGCGCCGAGGTGGCCAACGCCGTGGCCCGCCGCATGGTGGTCCAGCCTCACCGCCAAGGGGGCCAGGCCCAGTTCATCGAGCAGCCGGTGCCGCCCTCGCCTGAGCTCAATCCCTTCACCGAAACCCTGGCATGGGCGCGCGCCCACCTGGACCGGCCGCACTCCCTCGACAGCCTGGCCGAGCGCGCGCGCATGAGCCGACGCTCCTTCACACGCCGCTTCCAGAAGGAGACCGGAACCACCGTCTGGAGCTGGCTCATGCAGCAGCGTCTCGCCTTCGCCCAGCGCCTGCTGGAGACGACGGATCACCCCATCGACCACGTGGCGACGCTGGCCGGTTTCGGATCCGCCGTCTCCCTGCGCCTGCGCTTCCGCGAAGCCCTCGGCACCGCTCCCATCGCCTACCGGCGCAGCTTCCGGGGGAGATGAGGGGCGGACCTGGATGGGCGCCCCTGTTCGAGAAAGCCTCAACGCAGGTAGTCGTGGGCGAAGAGCAGGTCCACGGCCGCCGTCCAGGCGTAGCCCTTGCAACAAAGCGGCTGGCCCGTCAGCGCATCGTAGTTTTCGTAGTGCCCGCCGACGCGCTGGACCATGTCACTGAAGCGCCGGGCGATTTCGCGGGCCAGATCCTTCCGTCCCCCGCGCGCCAGACCGTCGACCAGGATGAAGGTCGTGGGCCCCCAGATGGGGCCGCGCCAATAGCCGTCCGGAGTGTAGGCGGGGCTGGTGGGCGCCTCCGTCGCCGGGCCGAAGGGCGTGAGGAAGCGGGCCTCCAGATCATCCGCCAGGCGATTGAATACCGCCTTGTCCAGGTGCTCGCCCAGGATCAGCGGCATGTAAGGCAGCAGACAGGCGGAATCCGTCTTGGCGGCGTGCGTCGCCTCCTCCCTCACGGTGAAGGACTGCCCGTTCCAGAGTTCCTTCATGAGCAGCTTCTGATGGGCGACGGCGCGAGTCTCCCAGCGCTTCGCCTCTTCGGCCTTGCCCAAGAGCCCGGCGATGTGGCCGAGGGCCTTCATCTGGAGCACCAGGTAGGCCTGCAGATCCGGGGATTCGTACTTGGCCTTGGGGTTTCCCAGGACGGTGGCATTGTCCCAACCGCTCTCCCAGCCGCTGTGCTCGCCACCGTAGGCCGGCAGGCCGTTCTGGTCGAGGTCCCGCTGGGCGAACCAGAACTCCGTCCACTTCACGAGGGGGCCGTAGACGCGCTCAAGCTGGGCCTGCGTGAAGGCGTGGCGCTTCATGAGTTGCATGAGCGTCCAGCCGTGAATGGGCGGCTTGGAAGCGCCCCGGTAGATCTCGTCGGGAAGCATGCGATCCGGCAATTGTCCCTTCGCATCCATGTTCGCGAAGGGAATCATGAACTCGTCCAGGGCCGCATCCAGGTCCGCCATGCCAAGGGCCTGGGCCACGAAACAGTGGTCCCAGGGCCACTCCGAATTCATGTGGGCCTTGGCCTCCAAGACCGCGGGCGTCACGAAGACATCATCCTTCGGCGCGTAGAGGCTCCAGAGGTTCCACCAGGCCGTCTCGGCCATGTGCGTGCGTTCCGGCGCCACGGCCGGCATCTTGGCCCGCCAGCTCTCCCAGCCCTTCTGGATCGCCGCCACGTCGTGATCCGGATCGACGGCGAGGGGCGCAGGTGCCTGGCCGCGAAAGAGGCGGAAAGCCACTCGAAGACGTCCATCCACGGCCCGCAGGACCCAACCCTTCCCCTCCCGCTCGGCTCGCCCCTGTTTCACTTCGATGCGACAGGTCCAACCTTCGGATTCGAAGGCGATCTGGCCGGGCGTCTCCATCCGCGAGGTTGCCAGGTCCAGGCCCTCCTTCACGGCACCGATTCGCAGGTCGAAGCCCCGCCCGTCCACCACGGTGTCCAAGGGGCCGACGAAGTAGGCCCGCGCCGAGGGCGCCCCTTCCCCACCGGCCCTGATCGAAAGCTCGCTCGCGCTCGCCGCGAAGGCCACCGGGCGCGCCTTCCCGCCCTGCAGAAAGGTCAGGTCCAGCCACTCACCCCGGGTGTTGTACATGCGGGCGAAGTAGTAGCGCAGCGTGGCCGCCTGCTCCGTGGGGTAGAGCGTCATCCAGGATTCACGGCGGCTGAAGTAGGTGTGGCGCAGATCCACGGAAAAGGGGTGGCGTGCCTCTTCGGCCTGCAGGGACAGGAGGCCCAGGAATCCGGCGAGAATGGCTGTGGTCTTCAAAGCGTTCATGGTGTCCTCATGGGATCAAGGTTGGGTCACGGAGGGATCCGGCGATCTAGCGCGCCAAGACGCAGGCGGCGCTGGCGTTCCAGGCCTCCAGCTGGAGATGGGGAACGGTCAGCGGCCCCGGCTTCAAGGGCGTCAGGCGGACCGTCAGGCGCCGCTCCTCGCCGGGGAGGAGGCTGAGGTGGTTGTCGCTGTAGGCGGCCCGGAAGGTCTCGTCCTCGCCGTCCAGGCGCAGCCTCGCATCGAAGAGCGGCCCCGATCCGGGGTTGCGCAGGGTGATGCGCCAGACCCTCGCCTCGCCCGGCAGGGCCTCCGCCCTCAGGTCGGGTTCGACCCTGGGCAGCTTCTGGCATTCGTCGAGGATGTTTGCGTAGTGGGCGAATCGGTTGAAGCCGCGGTCCTTCGCCTGCTCGGGCGTGGCCTGGATGGGCGTCGTCGTGCGGGCCGCCATGGGATAAAGCAGTTCGCTGATCAGGGTTCCCGCCGCGTCGCGCAGGCGCACGGCCAGCAGGAAGCTGCGGCCTTCCATGTTTTCAGGGATGCGCCAGGTGTGCGTCAGCACGGGGCGGGAGGCGTTGGCGCCCACGTCGCCGGAGCTCTCCTGACGGTCCAGCAGGTGGCCCTGCAGGTCCATGAGGATCGATTCCACCTTCAGGTGCGACTGAGGCAGATCGAGGTCATTCAGCAGGCTCAGCGCGGCCTTGAAGGTGGCGCCGGGCTTCCACAGGTAGGTTTCGAAATCCGCCGCCACGTGGAGGGGCCTGCAGGCGCGGCGGGCGGCGTAGTAGGCGGCCTTCGGCGTGCCGTACCAGTCCACGAGGGACCATGAAGCGCAGGGGTAGGCATCGTTGAACTGCCAGATGAGCACGCCGCTGTTCTGGAACTTCTTCGAGCGGCAGAACTCGATGTTGAAGCCGTCCGCCAGAGCCTGGGCCATCTGTGAGTGGCGGATGTACTCGGCGATGCCGCTCGCGGGACCGAACTCGTTGGCGTAGCGGTCCTGTTTGGGCAGGTGACTGAAGTTCACCTGGTAGGAGCCGCGGTATTCGAGCCACTGCGCGTCCACGGGCCAAAGCTTGTCATCGGGTGTGAACTTCCGGTAGTTCTCCAGCACGGGCAGCGCGTTCAAGCCCGCCTCGCTGCGGAAGGGCCGCACGCGGCGGTATTCCGTGTAGGGCGCGAAGCGATGCCAGACACCCCAGTAATGATCGTCGCCCATGTAGGGCGAGGCGCGGTGGAATTCGCGATCCGGATCCTCGGCCTTCACCACCTCGCCCAGGCGGTCGATGAGATCCTTCACGCCCTTGTCGTCGGGATCGAATTCATTGCCGCCGCAGTAGTAGGTGAGGCTCGGATGATTGCGGATGCGCCGCAGGGCCGCACGCGCCGCCTGGGTGAAGCGGTCCCGGTCGATCCCGGAGAAGTCGCTGCTGGACAGGAATTCGAACCAGTTGAGCAGGCCCTTCTCGTCGCAGAGTTCGTAGAAGTCCTCCGTTTCGAAGAGACCCCCGCCCCAGACGCGGAAGAGGTTGAAGTGCGCGTCCCTGGCCAGGTCCAGCAGGTGCGCGTAGCGCGCCCGGTCGAGGCGCAGCATCTGATCCGCGGGCACCCAGTTGCTGCCCTTGGCGAACATCTTCTTGCCGTTGATCTGGAAGGTCCACGGATAGGCCCCCACCACCTTGCCCAGGTGCTGCACGGCCACCAGGTCTGTCGAACTGGCGCCGGTCTGAACGCTGTCGGCCATGCTCTTCAGGAAGGCCTCGGTGTTCTCATTGGCCACGATCTTCAGCTCGCGGATGCCGAAGGAGGTGGTCGCCGATTCGCTGGGTCTTCCGCCGCACAGGACCTTCACCTCGCAGGTGTAGAGGTCCGGGTCGCCCATGCCGTTGGGCCACCAGAGGCGCGGCGCGATCAGATCCACCTCGAAGCGCGCCTGCACCGTGGCCCGGGGCGCCAGGCGCAGGGATTGCCGAAGGAAGCGCGATTCCCCATTGAAGGTCTTCGGCTTCAGGGTGGCGATGAGGGTGGCCTCCTGATCCTGGTCCGTCGTGTTGGTCGTCTCCACCTGGATGTCCAGGCGGGCGTCCGGGCGGGCGGGATCCCCCTTCAGCGTGCTGCGCACCGGAATGAGGGTACTGCGCGCCGGCATGAGGGTGCTTCGCACCCAGGGCCGCTCCACGCGCAGGGGCCCGCTCACGCGCAGGCGCACGGGGCGCCAGATGCCCGTGACCACCATGTGGGGCGCCCAGTCCCAGCAGTAGAGGCTTTGGCTGATAACGTGGCGCTGGGGGCGGTCCGGCTGCAGGTCGTACTGATAGCCGCGCACGAGGTTGCGCTGGGTCGCGTCCTCGGGGGCCTCCAGGCGCACGGCGAGGTAATTCTTTTCTCCATAGCGCAGGGCCTTCGAGACCGGGAAGGCGAAGGGGTTGAACATGCCTTCCATGCGGCCCAGGGGCTCGCCGTTGAGCCAGACCTCGCCGCGATAGACGATTCCGTCGAACACCACGTCGATGCTCTGGCCCCGCAGCGCCGCGGGCACCGTGAACGCCTTGAGGAACCACCACTCTTTCTCCTCGGTCCAGAGGCTCCCCTCGTTGTTCGTGCCCACGTAGGGATCCGGGATCTCTCCGGCCTTCAGCAGAGCCGCCCGCTCCGTCGTGGGCACCGTCACGTTCAGGAAGCCCGCCTGGGAGTGGCCCGGCCGCTGCACCCCCTTCTGGACGCCCATCCCCCGCGTGAAGTCCTTCATCTTCCAGGGGCCGTTGAGATCGATATCCGCCGCCCGGAGACTCCCCCAGGAAGTCAGGACGATCAACAGGCCCACCGACCAAGCACGAACGCGCACGGGATCCCCCAGGACATCTTCTGATATATCAGGTCGGAGCCCTCACGACGACTGATGTCGAAGTTCCCTTCGATGTCGTTCGATCGAATCTAGACTGTATTTTTAAATATCACGCAGCTTGCGAACCCAATTATTTTCCCGCATGCCGCTCCCCCTTCGAGTGGAATGCTGGAGAAACCTTCGGCAATCGAAATGAACCAACACAAAGGTTCCTGGCCTCTGCCTGTCCTTCCGCCCAGTACCGAAAAGCGACGGCCAGGCTCGTCCACTTCGAAGGACGCTTTGAGCATTCGGCGCGGCTGATTCGTCCGAAACGAGCGTTCATCGCACCAAGTCCACCAGGGGTGCAGCGGGCCTAGCGGTTCGTCGGTCTCCACCCCTGGCGCTCAGGTCCAGAATGGCTCCAGCCCGCTCAACCCGCCCATCGTGACTTGAATGAACCCCGACTCGAGAACCCTGCTCGACCGCGACGTTCAGAGGCGCCCGTTGAACCGGACCAGTGCCCTTTCTTACATCCGGACCATCCCCGCCTTGGAGGTTGAACTGAGAATTCCTGAATCGTTCTCTGAAACCCATCCCATTACGTCAGCACCGTTCCGCTTCTCGCCACGATGCCCACTCAAGGCTTCGTCCGAGAAGCCTCCCATCTTAAAGGAACCCATCCATGCGCCGAACTTTCCAACCCTTATCTACCTTGGCCGTCCTTCTCGTCGGTGGGCAGATGCTCATGGGGCAGAGCCTGCAAACGGGGGCCCTGATCGGCGTCGTGAAGGGCGCCGATGGCCAGCCCATGGCGGAGGTCCAGGTCCGGGCCACATCGGGCCAGGTCGGTCGCACGGTGACCACCAATGGCAAAGGCGAATTCCGTCTGCCTCTGATGAACCCGGGCGCCTGGACCCTGACCGTGGTCCGCCAGGGCTTTCAGACCAGCACAGCCAAAACCACGGTCAACGTCAATGAAACCCTGACCATCAATTTCCAGTTACGTCCCGTGGCCGAGGTCACGGTGGTCGTCGTGGGACAGGCTGGGGATTTGGACGTGACAACCACCCAGACCGCCACCAACCTCACGGCGGAGACCCTCTCCAAGATCCCTTCGAACATGACCAGCCTCAATGCACTGGACGGCATCATGACGACCGTTCCCGGTGTCCAGAGCGCCGGGAACAACGTGTACTACATCGGCGGCGCCACCCACGATCAGAACCTGTTCGTGGTGGACGGCAACATCACCAACCAGACCCGCACCAATCAGGGGAGCGGCGGAACCGCCTTGCCCAGGGGTTTCACCACGAGCACGCTCGCCGTTTCGCTTCAGCCACCGAAAGAGTTCATGGAGAACGTGGAGGTTGTCACGGGCGCCTTTGGCGCCGAGTACAACGTGCTGGGTGGTGCCATCAACGTCCTGACCAAGTCCGGCACCAACAATTGGTCCGGCAGCGCCTTCTACGCGACGAACTTCCCCAACTCCATCGCCAAGCCCAAATGGCAGGCCAACGCCCGCCCGTTCCCGGATACCGAGCCCCTCCCCGTGGACAAGTACCACCGTTACGGAGCCACGGTGAGTGGCCCCCTCGTGAAGGACAAGCTCTTCTTCTTCCTCGGCTACCAGGGATTCAAGGACAAGCTGCCCCCGAGCACGAACGGAGGCACCAACTGGAACGGGCTGGCCTCGACGAACCGAACCACGGATGGTCCCGATCTCGTTTCACTCAAGATGAACTGGTTCCTCACCCAGGACCACCAGCTCGTGCTCTCGGCGACCCGCGCCCACACGGAGCAGAACGACGGACATCAGTACCCCGCCGCCAGCAGCTGGTCGGCCGGAACCCTCGATTACGGCACCAACCACACGGCCACCAGTCAGACCGTCAACCTCACCTGGAACTGGCTGGTCTCTCCCGAGCTTTTCCTCGTGACGAGCCTCGGGAAATACACCAGCCCCAGCCGGGTCACACCCAATGGGGCCGCGCCCGGCGCAGCCACGTATTCGGTGAGTGACAGCCGCTACTGGATCGACGGGCCCGGCCGGACCGCCGCGAACATCCCCAGCACCCCCGAAATCTGGACGTACATCACGGGCACGGGCACCAACGGCGGCCAGTACTCCGACAATCCCAATACGCAGTTCCGGGTCGATCTCACGTGGTCCCACGGCACCCACCAGGTGAAGGCCGGCTACATGCAGCAGGATGCCAGGACGGAGGACCGTTCTCCCGCTTCCCTGTCGACCTCCATTCGCAATGCCGTCAACGGGGACACCTACAGCCCGTATGGGGATTACCGGGTGCTGGACCAGTCCTGGTACGGGCCCACGAATTCAGTCATCAAGGGCTACTTCAAGAGCTACTACTTGAAGGATCTTTGGGAAGTCGTGCCCGGCGTGCGGGTGGACGCCGGCGTGCGGTACGACCCCTCCCGCATGGTGGGCGGATCCGGGTCCTTCGATGGCGTGGAACTATCCAAGTACGCCAATTTCGGCCGACAGCTCCAGCCGCGCATCGGCGTCACGTGGGATCCGAACAACGATGGCAAGACCAAGATCTACGCCCACTGGGGCCGCTTCTTCGAAACCCTGCCGATGAACTCCGTCAGCTGGGCCAAGGCTTCCACGTCGTCCCAGAGCGGCTGGGCTGCGGGTCACTGGACGTACAACCAGGACTACAGCAACGGCCAGAGCCCCTACACGATCCTGACCAACCCGGCCACCGGCCAGCCCTACGCACCGGACTACGTTCAAGCTTCCGGGACCGTTGGCAAGCCCCTGCCCCATGCCTCAGACATCCGTCTCCCCCACAAGGACACGCTCACCCTGGGCGGCGACTGGACCCTTCCCAAGGGCTGGAGTGCCGGAACCACCTGGAAGTACTGGACCATGAAGGACGTGCTGGATGACAGCTACTTCCTGAACGACGACGGCACGAGAGCCTTTCCGGTCCTAGCCAATACGAAGGTCACGTGGAACCCCCGCTCCGGGAATGTGGATTTCTACGACCAGAACGGGGTGCTCCATACCTGGAACAGCCCCTATCCGAATCCTGTGGACAAGTTCGTCAGCCTCAACCTGCACGCCCGACACCAGGGGGAGAATCACTTCCTGTCCGTGGACTACACCTGGACCCACCACTACGGCAATTACCGGGGATCGGGCATGAACATGGTGGCCGCCAATACCGGCAGCAACACCGCCATGGGCGTCAATTCGAACGCCACCTCAGAATTCGACTGGAACAAGACCATTCAATCGGGCAACTACGAAGGCAGCCCGGTCCACGAACTGAAGGTCGTGGGCAACTACACCCTCTCCCTGTGGGGCCAGAAGGTGGACCTGGGCCCCACGCTCACCTGGCACTCAGGGTATGGCCTCACCTCAGGACAGTCGCTGGGCAGCCTGTACCTTGCCAACATGGCCGCCTGGTTCACCCACGGCCTGAATCCCTTCCTGAGCGCGAACGCAAGCAATCAGCGCGATGACATGGGCCATACGCCCTCCACCCTCAACGTGGACCTGAACCTGAGCAGCGCCCTTAAGGTGGGCCGCCGCGTGACTGTCACGCCCAGCTGCAGCATCACGAACCTCTTCAACACCCGGCCCATCACCGGCTACTTCACCCAGAGGGCGACGGGGTACTTCATGAACGTCGCACAGCCCGATCCCAACTTCGGACTGCCGCGGTACTGGGTGGATGGGCGCGCCGTCACCGCGGGCGTGTCCGTGACTTTCTAGTCGCTTCTGTTCGTGTCATCGCACCCCGGGGCGGCCCATCTGCCCCGGGGTGCGACGTGCATGGAACAGCCACGGATCCGGGGACTGACAACAGCGCCAGTTCTATTTGAAAGGCATCAAGCATGACCAACGCCTTGAGCAATTCGATGCTCGAACCTGAGATGGCGAGCCCTCTGTACATCCAGCTCCGGAGGCGAATCCGCACACTGATCCAACAGGGGCTGTGGAAGCCCGAAAGCCAGCTTCCCACGGTGTCGGAACTGGCCCGCCATCACGGCGTCAACCGACTCACGGTGTTGAAGGCCTTGGCAGGTTTGAAGCATGCAGGATGGGTTCAGACCTTCAATGGGCGAGGAACCTTCGTCGCTTCGAAACTGCCCGAATTCCAGGGCGGGAAAACGGCCAACCACCACCCCTTTGAAGGGTCATCCGCGACCGTCCGCAAAGGGGCTGTCGGCTCGTGGATTTGCGAGACTCTGGAGCAGCCACAGGATTGCGAATTATTGAATTTCTCGGCCGAAACCGCCCCCCCCGACCTGCTTCCGCATGACGCACTCCGGAGCATGACAAGGCAGGCCCTCCGGGAACTGGGACCCGAACTTTGGCAATATTCCGAACCCGCTGGCTTTGCGCCCTACCTTGAGGCCGTCGGCCGATGGTTGGCCAGCCAAGGAGAGCCGGTTGAAGAGGGTTGGGGAATTCGGGCGATCCCCGGTGCCCAAGCAGGATTGGCTCTGACCCTGGAAACCTTCACGGTCCCCGGGGACCGCGTGCTGGTCGAAAGCCCAGGTCAGGCGGGTCTCCTGGCACTGGTTCGGGCCCTTGGACGGGAAGCCGTCCCCATGCCTTTGGATCAACATGGCGTAGATCCCGATCGCCTCGAGTCCATTTTGAAATACGTCGATGCAAAGGTTCTATTCACGGTACCGACATTCCAAAACCCCACCGGAACGATCCAGCCCAGGGGGCGGCGAGAACGCATCCTCGCCTTGACAAGGGCCCGTGGCGTCCTCGTCGTTGAGGACTCCACCTATGCGGACCTTCGCTTTTCAGGCCTTCACCATCCGTCCAATCGGCAACTGGATGGTTCGGATCACGTCATCCAATTGGGCAGTTTCTCAAAATCCTTGGCCGCTGGATTGCGGCTTGGCTACCTGATCGCAAAGGAGCCCCTTCTCCGTCGAATGGCGCCCATTCAGGAATCGCAGGCCATCGCATTGGCGCCCCTCACGCAAGCCGTCGTGGCACGGTTTCTTGATTCCGGCGGCTTCCGCCGTCATGTGGGTCGGTTGCGCCGCACGATCAAGGCTCGCAAAGAGGCCATGATCGAAGCCGTCGTCACGCACTTTCCACCCGACACCCAGATCTCCGAACCCAAGGGAGGGCTGCACCTTTGGGTCGTTCTCCCGGAGGATTGTTCTGCTGTCGATCTGCAGGCCAAAGCCCTCAAGCGCGGCATCAGCTTCGCACCTGGGCCGCTATTCTTCCCCGATGGCCGCGGAACCAACTGCCTTCGGCTGAATGTCTCTACGTGCGATCCGGCGACCACTCGCCGGGCGATCGAACACTTGGGTCGCTTGATTCGTTGAACCTGGATTCCGCAATGCCTGATCTCAAGCAATCGGATATTCACGCATCGCTGCGCCAGGGGCCGCCCCCTGGAACGACATGGAGTATCCTTCCATCGTGTTCTCCCAAGACCTAGAATCCAGGATTCTCCAGGAGGCCCAGGCTCGTGGTCTCGTGCAGGATGTGAAGCCAAATGAGACGCCTCGGGGCGAAGCACAAAGCACTGCGATCCCAGGAACCAGCCTCTGGGGAGACCGGCTGCTTTCGCTCGTGGGCACGAGGCGGTTGACCGAAGAAAACCTGAGGTCCCTCGCCTGGGATGCCATCGGCGGCGAGGTCGGATCCTGGGTCGACCCGCTCTTTCAAGGCCCCACACCCGTTGGTGATCTGCCGGGCCTGGGGGACCGCTACCGGGACCTCGTGCTCATTGGTGAAGGGGCCACGGCGCAGGTGTTCAAGGCCATGGACACGCTGCTGCAACGCCAGGTCGCCCTCAAGGTTCTCAAGGACAAAGATGCCACAGCGCTCGCGGAGGCGCGCGCCCAGGCGCAGGTGGAGCATCCAAATGTTTGCCGGATCTACGAGGTCGGGCAGAACTTCATCGTCATGCAGCTGATGGAGGGGGCCACCCTGGCCCGGCTGGCCCCGACCCTGGACCTGACGTCGAAGCTGCGGCTCATGCGGGACATCGCCCAGGGGATTCACGCGGCCCACCAGCGGGGTCTGGTTCATTTGGATTTAAAGCTCAACAACATCCTGATGCAGGCCGCTGCGGACGGAACCTACCAACCGGTGGTGGGCGACTTCGGAATGGTCCTGTCGCACGCCGCAGAGCGTTTCGATTCATGTCCCATGGGGACACCCCCCTACACAAGCCCTGAGCAACTCGCAGGGGATGTTTCCCGCTTGGGTCCTCACACGGACGTCTATTCGCTCGGCGTCATGCTGTACGTTCTGATCGCCGGATGCATTCCGTTCGATGCCATGGATTTCAAGCGCCTGCTCGAATGCATCTCCCAAGAAGATCCTGTTCCCCTTCGACAGCGCGTGCCGAACGTCCCGAGAGATCTGGAGGCCGTCGTTCGCCGCTGCATGCAGAAGAACCCCGATGCACGCTACGGCTCTGCAAGGGAACTGGCCCTGGAGCTGGATCGGTTCCTTGCCGGTGAGGCGTTATCGGTCATGGGTTCCTCCTGGCTCTATCGGACAGGGAAGTGGATCCGCCGGCACCGTCGGATGGGGTGGGCGATTGGTCTGGGGTTGACGGCGCTCCTGGTCAGTTCCGGGTTCGGAATTCAGTATTCCCGGTACGTCTATCAACGGGCGGAATGGGACCACCACTTCCAGAAGCTCCTTGGAGATATGCGCAGCCTGCTGGACCACGCCTATCGACTTCCGGCCCATGACATCGAGCCTGAACTGGTCCAGGCCAGAACGATCCTCAAGACCATTGAAACGGAAATGAAGAGCAATGGTCGCGCTTCCAAGGGGCCAGGGTACCTGGCCCTAGGTCAGGCCATGCTGCTCCTGAATCCCCAGGATCCCGCTGCCGCACGCCAATTCCAGACCGCATGGGACCTGGGATTCCAGACGGAAGGCGCACGCACCTGGCTGGCGTTCTCCCTTCTGGGGGCCTTCCGGAAAGCACAGACCGATGCCTGGACGGTGCAGGACAAAGTGGCCGCAGAACGCATTCGAGACACCGCGCGGCAACAGTATCTGGAGCCTGCACGCCGAATGCTGCAGGGCCGCAGAGATTCGGACCAGGCTCGCCTTTCTCACCTGGCGGAACAGGCTGAGGTTTGGGCCCGAGAGAACCCTGATCCCGATCGGGCCATTGCGCTCGCCAGAATGTATCGCGCCCGTTTTCCTGACGATCTCGACGGATGGTTGGAAGAAGTGGATGCCCTCACTCAAAAGGCGAATCAACTATGGAGGCGCTCCGCCGATGCCTCACCTGCGTGGCCGCCCCCATGTGATACGGAAGTAGGCCCGCTTCGGGAAAGGATCGGACACCTTTTAGAGCAGGCGCTTCGGATTGCCCCGAGTCATCCCGGAATCTACATGCGGCTGGCTCGGGCCAGCCTCATTCAGATCCGCCTTCCGACCGAATCCCTCTTGGATCGTGAGGCCGTGCTGGAGCAGGCTCGAAGGTGGCTCGACCAGGGGCGGAGGGTTTCGGCCCAGAATCTAAGTCTCAACGCGGTATATGCGGGCTATCTCTGCGGGGAGGCTCTGGATTTCAGATTGAGCCGCGGGTTAAGCCGGGAGCCGATTGAACGGGAATTCCGCGCATTCATGCGCGACAGTTTCGCCACAGGAAACGGCGAGCTGGTGGATCAACTTCTGTTCTCGATCCTCAACTACACCCAAACCTGCGAGTGGCATGGACAGGCTTCCCTTGAGTTCGAGAACGAGGCACTGCACCTGTTGAAGGAGCATCCAAGAGAAGGATCTCTGCAGCTTTCAGCCTTGCGCATCCTTCCTGTTTTTTTGTTGAAGGCTGGGCAGTTCGCCCTCGAGCTGGGTGGTGACCCCACGCCATATCTGGCGTTTGCGGGCGAATCCGGCGATTCGGGGGCGGGGGACCGCGCCGACGTGCAGCTTCTTCAAATGAATCTGCTTCAGGCGGATTACCTGAACACGATCGGTGCCGATGCCTCTGGCCCGCTTCGGCTGGCAGAACACATCTGGCAGGAACGCGCGCGTGCCTCTTCCGAGCATCAAACCGAACTTGAATTGAGGTTGCTTCAGGCTAAGGTCTTCGGGCGGACCGAAGACTGGGAGGCACTTGACGCTCTCCTGACTGGGATGAGGTCTGATCAAGGACAGCGACCCAGTTCGCAAGGGCTTGATTTGCTCACGAAAGGAAGCCTTCTCCTCGCCCGGCATAAACATGACGTGGGAGAAGACGCCGTTCCGCTGCTCCGGCTCACGCGAGGGTCCCTGGAAGCGGCCATGCGGAAAGCATCCGCCCCGGCACTCCTCAACCTGAGGCTGCGCATGGCGGAACTCTGCTTGATCGAGAGCCGGGTCACCGAAGGGGCCGCGGAACCTCTCCGCAAGGGCCTGGAGGAGACGGATCAGATCCTGCAAGTCATCCGTCCAGGCAGCCAGGACAGGGCGGCCCGTGCCATCCGCACCCAGGCCAATTTCCAGGGCTTGGAGGGGCTGCCACACCTGGGGCGGGTGCTCGCCATGCGGGGAGAATTGCTCCTCGCTTTGGCCCGGGTGGAAGCTCCAGAAAAGAGGCGCCGTTGGGCGTTGCAGGCCCAGGAGGCCTTCGTGGACGCCATTCATCGGAATGGGAACCTGCGGAACCCTTTGGCCCCGTTCATCCAGGACGCCCACAGGCTTGCCACCCAGCCCGCCCTGAGAGGAGGATGAACCGGACCACCCATCGTTTCTGTTCCCGGACCACTGGCGGTGCTGACTCACGGCGATCCTGAATGATTGGATGAATGGCTCTCCAAGCCCGAATTTCCTGGTTCACATGCGCGCACGCGACCTGCTTCTCACCCTGGATGATTCCCCGGAACTTTCGTTGGGGCAGCGAATCGTGAACGCGCTGCACCGGGCGATCCTGGAGGGCCGTCTGACACCCGGCACGGCTCTACCTGGCTCACGTGTCCTGGCGGATCGGCTGGGAGTCCACCGGCAGACCGTGGTTTCTGCGCTCCAGGACTTGGAAGCGCAAGGTTGGCTGGTGACGCTCCCCAACCGCGGGACGTTCGTGGCGGAAGAACTCCCCTCACAGGCCAAGCGTTCCAGGGTTGCGGAACCAACGCAGGGCTCGACCTCGGTCGGCTTCGATCTCCCCAGCCTGCTGCAGCCCGTATCCACCCATCCATCTGGGGCCCTGCTCCTCGCCGATGGTGCCGCCGATCCGCGCCTGGCGCCGGCGGTCGAATTATCGAGGGGATATCAAAGGGCCATGCTTCGCCATGGATCCAAGCTGCTCCAGGATCGGGATCCCCTCGGCACGCCCCTCTTGCGCGAGACCCTGGCTGCCTGGATCTCAGAGCGCCACGGCATCCGCGTGGAGCCGGAGCGGATTCTCATTACGCGGGGCAGCCGGGGGGCCCTGAACCTCGTGGCGCATTCCCTGTTCCGGCCGAACGATCTCGCGGCGGTGGAGAACCCCGGAAATCGAGGGGCCTGGGATATCTTCCAGCGGGATGCTCGGTTGGGCCTCAGGCCGGTCCCCATCGATCAGGAGGGTATGGATCCCATCGCACTGGAAGAGCTGCTGACGCGGGAGCGGATCCGGCTCCTCTTCCTCATGGCCCGCAGGCAGTTCCCTACGGGGGCGAGTCTTTCGCGGAAGCGAGGGGCTGCGATCCTGAGCCTGGCTCAAAAATACCGCCTTGCCGTGGTCGAGGATGATTACGACGGCGAGTTCACCTACACGGATCAGCGCCCGGAACCCTTGCTGGCCCAGGACACCACGGGACAGGTTCTCCATATCGGATCCCTCTCCCGCCTGCTGGCGCCTGGCCTTCGATTGGGCTACATGGTGTTCCCGGCCGCACTCTCGCCCATTCTGGCTCGCGTGAGGCGCAACCTCGACGAGCATGGCGATCCCGTGCTCGAGTGGGCACTGGCCGACCTCATCCGGGATGGGGAGCTCGCGCGGCACCTTCGAAAGACACGAAAGATCTACATGTCACGGCGGGATCACCTGGTGGCGCTCCTCCGAGACAGATTGGGCGACCACCTGGACGTCGATGTTCCCGAAGGAGGCATGGGGCTCTGGATCCACGTGCGACCAGGAATAGATCCCGACGCATGGATTCGCTCCGCCCGCGCCCATGGGCTTGTGCTCAATTCACCTTCCCACTTCTTCCTCGGAACCCCCGAGCCGGCCTTCCGCATGGGATTCGCCCAGGCAAACGAAGGCGAGCTTCAGGACGCTGTCGAACGATTGGCAAGGGCGCTGACGGCGATTCAGGGCAGCTGAAGGATGCCCTACCGGCCCGGTTTGCATTGTTCAAACCGGACCAAGGGTGTGGGCGTGAAAAGGACCAGGATGAGAGCCTCTCGATCCCTTTGAGGGCCCATCTTCTGGAGACACTCATGACCTCACATCTGTTCAACAGCCGACTGGCTGTGGCACTGGTGGCCGCCGGCCTGCTGGCGGTCCAGTTACCCGCCGCGGAGTCGCCGAAAGCTTCCCCGGCTCAGGCTCAAGCGGTGACGCTGAAGGTGGGCGACCACGCACCGGCCTTGAAGGTCTCTCGCTGGGTGAAGGGCCAGCCGGTCGAGGCCCTCAAGAAGGGAGAGCTCTATGTCGTCGAGTTCTGGGCGACCTGGTGCGGGCCCTGCAAGGCGGCCATGCCCCACCTCACGGAACTGGCGAAGAAATACGCGGGCAAGGTGACCTTCATCGGGGTGAACATCAAGGAGTCTGGAAGTCCCGAAGCCGTGGATGCCAAGGTCTCCAAGTTCGTGGAGGGGATGGGTGACAAGATGGGTTACACCGTCGCCCAGGACACGCGCGACAGCTTCATGGACAAGACATGGATGAAGGCGGGGGGGCATGAAGGCATCCCCCAGAGCTTCATCGTGGATCGGGAAGGCCGCATCGTCTGGGAGGGACATCCTACGGAGCTGGACAAGTTCCTGGAGAAGATCGTCGCGGGCACGTTCAAGCTCCAGGAGGCCAAGGCGGATGTCGCCGCCGTGGCGCAGAGGGCCAAGGAATGGGAGACCGCCTCCAAGGCCTTCGAGCCCTTCGATATCCCCATCAGGAAGGCGCTCCTGGCTAACGACTGGGCCACGGCACTGCGCCTCTGCGACGAAGCCGAGAGCAAATACCCCGACTTGAAGCGGGTGCATCAGATGGCGAAGCCCCTCCGCATCCAGGCCCTCGCCGGCTCGGCCCCCGACAAGGTACAGCCCTTGCTGGAGAAGGATTTCACAGAACCCTCGGTGCAGTCCTACATGAGCGCGGCGGGAGCCCTCCTGGCACTGCGTGAGAAGGGCCGCCGCTGGAATGAGCTCGGCCTGGCCTACCTGGACAAGGCCGCCGCCCTCGATACGGACAAGGGGAAAGACTACGACGCCTGGCGTTTCCCCTTCCTGATCCATGTGGACGACGCCCGGGCCCACGCCATCTACGAGGCGGCCAAGGCGAAGGATCCCCAACGTGCGAACGAGTTGATCAACTGGATCGAAGGCGAAGGCGTGAGCAAGGCCTGGTTGGAGATCGCCCGGGTCAATCTGGAGGAGCAGACGAAGAACCCCGCGATGGGCATCGGTCCCTTGGGCAACCTTGCCAAGGTCTACTTCTACCTGGGCAGGGTGGAAGAGGCCATTCAGGCGCAGGAGAAGTGGATCTCCTTCCTGAATGGCAAGAAGGCCCCGGCGGCCTACGTGCTGGATGCCGAGGCGGCGCTCAAGAAGTACCAGGCAGCCAAGAAGTAGTTCTGCCAGTGCAGGCGACAGCCTTCATGAAAGCAGCACGGGGCCCTCAGGATCTTGACTGAGGGCCCCATTCTTGAAGCACTCTGAGATCTCGTCCCTTGATCCCATTCCTTGATCAGCAGATTCGCCGCCCCGCCCAAGACGGCGGATCGCATTTCAGCTGGGCGGATGACACGAGAAGTGGCTCTGGCAAAGGCCTCCCCACACGACCCGATGTCCCGAATTGAAGGCCTTCACAAGGGTGCCCTTCCCGCCGGCAACCAGGTCGCCCGCCAAATAGAGCCCCCGCTGATTGGTCTCACCACGATGGTCCACGACGGCGTGCTTTCCATCCAGTTGGATGCCTGCCTGTTGGAGGAAACCCAGAGGCGTGGATCCTCCGATGGCGTAGACCACGTGATCAGTGCAAAGACTCCGGCCATCTTTGAAGATCGCCTGGACCCGTGGGGCCACTCCGGTATCCAGGACCATCCGGATATCCGCCTGCATCCAAACCTCGGCCAGACCACGCCCCTGGATCTCCTCCAAGATCCGCCGGTTGACTTCATTGGCGCGCGCGAAGACGTTTCCGCGGTAGGCCAGCACCACCGGATGTTTCCTGTGCAGAAAGTCCACATATTCCAGGGCCGTGTTGCCGCCTCCCACGACAAGGATGCTTTCACCTTCGGGAAGAGGTTGGGTCAGGTCGAAATGCACGTTTCTCTTGAGCGACCCGGGTAGCGGATAGTCCGGGCGGTTGGGGCGGCCGAAGACACCGATGGCAACGACAACGGTTCGGGCGAGGTAGGTGTCCATCCCAGCCGTGTCCACCTGGAACCGGCCGTCCTCTCGACGTCGGATGGAAGTCACCTCGGTGTCGTACTGGATCGGAAGCGCAAAGTCTCGGATGTAATCATTCATGGTTTGAAGCACGGTTTCACGTGATCCATCCTCGATGCATACCCTTCCTTCGCAAGGAACATCCTGGCCCAGGTAGACCTTGTCGACACGCTTTCGCGGCGTGTAGAGCTGCTCGAGCGTCAAACTGTGCGTCGGCCCCTTTTCGATCACTTTCATCTGCTCGATGCCAGCTCGGCGCGCTTCCACGGCGGCGGAAAGCCCGGCTGGCCCCGCCCCGACGATTAGAAGGTCCAAGGTGCAGATCGAAGTCACAGGAAGTCCCATCTTAAAAGTTTCGTTTCTGTAGCGATGGGTGTTCAGCCGATCGGAACAGCGTCTCGATCAATCAGCTTTGGTAGATGTCCGAAGCTTTTGGGCCAAGATGTTTCTATATCCTGAACACCGAGCGTTCCAACAGACCAGATCCCCTCTATTTTGAATCTACGATTCGGTTCGTTTCGGGATCCCGAAGTGACAGTCGCCGAAGCGGCAGGTTGGCAACGTCTTTGAGCAGGCCTGGATGATCCTTCTCGTCCCCGGCTTCGACTTCGGCTGCTTTCCCAACGACCAGGATCACGACACGGGTAGGATCCAAGTATTTCTTGGCGACCCGCAGAACCTCCTCTGCTGTAACGGATTGGATTTTTTCTCGATAATTCACCCACCAATCGACAGGCCAGCCCTCCATCCATTCTTCTGCCAAACGGTTGGCCACAGCCTGTTTATTTCCCCACTCAGATGGGTAGGCTTGGACGATGGCATCCTTGATCACCTTTAACTCGTCGTCAGCGACAGGACTGCGCCTGATCAGGTCGATCTCATCGAGGATCAGCCGCAGGGCATAGGGAACCGAACGGTTTTTGGTCTGGAGGCCGCATATGAAATCACCAGTCCAATAAGTGCCTGGGCTGACCCTGGTTTCCACCCCATAAGTCAGCCCTTCGTCGGAGCGAAGGTGCTTCATCAAACGACTTGAGAATCCACCGCCACCTAGTATTTGGTTCATCACCACCGCAGCGTGCCAGTCCGAATCCGTGCGACGCAGGCCGGGGATAACAATTCGAACGGTACTTTGGGGGACATTCTTGTCCACGACGTAGATGCCCGGTTGCCGAGTGTGCTCCGGGGCAGGGACCTTCCGGCTGATCCGGGCCTCACCCATCGGCTTGAGGCGTCCAACGGTTGCATTCAGGATGTCGAGCATGGTTTTCTTCTCAAACCTTCCGGAAACGGCAATCGCCATGTTTCCGGGATGCATCAGGCCCTGATGGAATGAACGGCAATCGTCCCGAGTCAGCGAATCCAAGCTTGAAGTAGTCATGGCGGCCGTTGAATAGTGATTCTCCCCGTTCAGCAGATACCCCAGCTGGTAGTTCGTGATGCTGCTCGCGCTGTCATTTCGGGAATCCAGACTCTTCCGCATATTCATTTTTGCTAGGTCGATGCGATTTTGGGCGAAGGCAGGTTGAAGCAATACCTGCATGAAGAGATCCAACCCTTCCTTCAGATCCTGTTCCATGAACCGCATGGAGATAGAGCTGCTTGAGTCATCAATGCTGGTACTAATGGTCCCTGCCAGGAATTCGATCCGATCATCGAGCTTGTCAGCGGGAACCTGCATCGTTCCCCCAGCACGCCAGAGTGATCCAGTCAGTTCGGCCAGGCCCTCCTTGCCCTTGGGTACCAGGTAACGCCCGCCTCTGATTTTTAGATTTAGGCGGATAAATGGAGCCCCGTGTGGATCAGGGGCCAGAAAGACGGGGATTCCGTTGTCCAGTTTTCCTTCGAATTCATGGCTGCGTGGAGCCTGGAATGCCATCGGTTTATAGACTAGCTCCTCCGGTCGTATCGGAATGGATTGCCCAAATAGGGTCGAGACGGAAAATGCCAGATTGAGACAGACATCTCTAAACATTATTTGACCTCATGTTCCTTAGCCTTGCGGTGGATGGTCATGACGTTACTTCGCTCTTTCTTGAAATAGACGTTGGCCACGCGCTTGACATCCTCGTTCGTCACGACTGTTAGGCGATCAGGTTCATCTAGGAAATCCTTGTAGGTTCCTCGGCCTTCTGCCTCAGCTAAGGCATCTCGCAACGCCGCATGGCCTTCCATTCGTGAAAAAGACTCGGCACGCACCCTGTTCTTAACACCTTGAAGTTCATGTTCTGTCAGGCCTTCCCTGGCAATCTTTTCGATCTCCGCATAAAGCATAGGTTCCAGATCCTCAGGGCGACGATCCGGGGCCGACATGGCATATAGGGAGAACGTGCCTCCATATTTCATCCCGTGATAGAAGGCGCCAACTCCGACGGCCGATTTCTGGTTCAGGACCAATTCCTTATACAAACGGCCGGACTTCCCATTCAACAATGACCCGAGAACCTCCAAGGCCGCAGCGTCCCGATGCACTGATGGCACGGTTTTGAAGGCGATGATGGTGCTGGGATTGGATTCGACTTCGGCATTCAGACGTTGTTCGGCGGTTTGGACTGGCTCCTGCGTGATGACTTTAGGCGGATTCTTTGGGTTGGCAGGGATGCGCCCGAAGTAGCGCTCAAGCATTTGCAGGACTTCGCCGGGGTTGAAATCCCCCACAAGCACGGCAGTGATGTTATTGGGGGCGTAATAGGTCGCGAAAAACTCGTTCGCCTGGTCCCGGGTCATCTGCGTAACATCGCTGATCCAGCCAATGACAGGCCATGAATAAGGGTGAGCCTGCCAGACCATGGCGGTGAAGGCCTCGCCTGCCTTGCCTGTGGGAGTCGCATCGACTCGAAGGCGGCGTTCTTCGATGACTACGTCTCGCTCGGAATAGAATTCCCGAAAGACGGCATTCTTCAGCCGATCCGATTCAAGCCAAGCCCAAAGTTCGACTTTGTTGCTAGGCAGCTCAATGTGGAAAAAGGTCCGGTCTGATGTGGTGTTGGCATTCATGCCGCGGGCCCCGGCCTGCTTATAGATCCTGTCCAATTCATCCTTTACCGTGAGGGCCCGCTGTTGTTTGACCAGAGAATCGAACTCGGCCATGAGGCGTTGTAATCTCGGGGTTCGGGATGCTGGATCGAGCATGTCGGCGATTTCGCCTCGCCGCTGTTTTTCTCGAAGAACATCCCATTCTTCACGGATCTTTGATTGAATGTTGTCTTGGGAGTCGTTCAATTCAGCATCGCGTTTCGAATCGCGTGTGCCAATGGTCTTGGTCCCTTTGAACATCAAGTGCTCGAAGAGGTGGGCGATGCCAGTCATCCCGGGGCGCTCATCCGCACTCCCTGCACGAACGACCCAGCCTGCGGCGATGGTTGGCTCATCATGGCGCTCCACCATTAAAACCCGCATTCCGTTGGATAAGGTTTTCTCGATCACCGGAATGGCCTGTGCTGTCATGGGAAGCGTCGCCACAAAGGCAAGAAGGCGTGCATGAGTAAGAGGTCGCAGCATTAGGTTCTCGCTAATTCAGTCAAGAAAGAGGCGCGGACGGTTGCCTCAGGGTCAATAATTTCCGGACGACGTGAGTTTCTGTTGCATGATGTCGAGGATTTCGGCATCCACGCTGGCCATGCCTTTGGTCACGACCAGGCCCAAGTAGACCAAGGAGGTTTCGCCATCATGGCCGACGATACCGTTGGTCTCGGGGATGCCTTCGCCGAGCATTGCGTGGTTGGCGGCTCGGAACGCGACCTCCACACCCGTCACTGTCTTCATCGAGCACCCGGTCTTCGCCCCATCGCAGATCATGCCCGCGAGGGTTCCGACGACGGTGCTTATGGCCAGGCCCGCTTTGTGGGCGCTCCCGCCTTCCAACATGACCAGTCCCGCTGCAATTCCGGCCCCGGCTGCGATGGCGGATCCGCAGGCCGCAGATAGGGTTCCCAAACGGAAGGTGGTGGCCGAGGTGATCAAGCACGCAAAGGCCAGGGCTTCGTCGATGTGATGATCGGAATGCCCGGATTCTCTTCCCCACAGCCAAATGGGAATGGAGACGGTGATGCCCTTGTTGCCTGATCCGGCCAGGGTCATCACGGTCCTTGATAGGCCCGACATGCGGGCCCTGACTCCGGCTCCGACGTACATCTCCGCCCGACTCTGGCCGTCGCGCATCTGGGAATAGACGAGGTGCTCAGGGACCAGCGACATTCCGTCCCTGGCCACCTCGACGTTGCAGGCAATGCCTTCCCGCAGGGCGGCTCGGTCTTCTTCCGTGAGGGATCGCGCAAGGGCCATCGTCTCCTGAATGCTCATTCCCGCGATCGAAGCCCTTAGGGATGAAACACGGCAGGGAACGCTCCTCGACGCGGCTGCTGAGGTCAGGATGCCGTTCCGTTCAAGGCGAGTCAGATTTGTATGGTCTCCCTCCACCACGGCCCGCCCGGTTCCGCCTTCGCGCACCACCGTGACATCGATGAACAGGTCAGCCCGGATCGGATGGACGTCCACACGGACTGCACAACGATCCATGAGGTCCTGAGCCTGGACCAGCGCTTCCGCGTCGGCTCCTTCAAAACAGCGGAGGCCCAACGAACTGTCTTTCAATTGGGATCCAATGGCCAAAGTCCAGAGAATACCCTGCCGGCCACCGGAATTCGGGAGACCCACCGCGTAGCAGTTCTTGTAGATCCTTGGGTCGCAGGTCAGGCGAATCTCTTTGATGGCCCCCTCACAAATGCCAGCGGCCAGGGCGGTGGCCCATGCCACCGCCGCCGGCTCCGTGCAACCCAGCGCTGGTTTCCATTCCGCCGCGAGGTATTCAGACATCAGCAGGGTTGCCCCGCCTGAATCGATGCTCATGGCTCAGAGCACCGGCTGCACGAAGGTCCGAAGCTGATCCAGCGTTTGTGGGCCGGTCCGTCCTGCCACCCTCTTCCCATCTTTAAAGAGCATGAGGGCAGGCACGGACATAATGCCGCACTGCTCGGCCAGGTCGGGTGTGGCATCCACATCCACCTTCACGATGGAGAGGCGGCCCTCAAATTCATCACCTAGACGGCACAGCAAGGGTTCCAGCGCCTTGCAGGGAGCACACCAGGGAGCACCGAAATCCACGAGTACGGTGCCCGATGCGATGGTGGTGCTGAAATCGCGGCTTTCAACGATCTTCAATTGGGACATGACGCCTCCTTTTATTGACCCTGCTCACCGAGCCAACGCTCGGCATCGATGGCGGCCATGCAGCCACTGCCCGCGGCAGTGATGGCCTGACGATAGGTATGGTCGGCCACATCGCCCGCGGCGAAGACGCCTGGAATGATCGTTCGCGACGAACCCTTCTCCACAAGCACATACCCGGATGGATCCAACGGGAGCTGGTCCTCGAACAGGCTCGTGTTGGGCTGGTGCCCGATGGCCACGAAGAGCCCCTTTACGGACAGGGAGGACAGCCCACCGTCCACCGTGTCTTTCAAGATCAGGGACGACAGTTTCTCGACAGCCTCTCCGAACGAATTTTCAGTTCGGATCGTCTGAAGGTGGGTGATTTCCTTGTTCCAGTGAAGCTTGATCTTTTCATGCGCCAGCGTGCGGACCTGCATGGCCTTTGAGGCTCGAAAGGAATCACGACGATGAATGAGATGGACCTTTGTGGCGAACTTGGTGAGATAGAGCGCTTCTTCGAGGGCCGTGTCTCCGCCACCCACGACCGCGATCTCCATCCCCCGAAAGAAAAACCCATCACACGTCGCACAGGCGGATACGCCTCCTCCGTGACGGCTCAACTCCAGGTCCTTGCCAAGGCCCAGCCACTTGGCCGAGGCTCCGGTGGCAATGATGATGGCCTCGGTCGTGTACTCTCCGACATTCGTGGTCAGCCGGAATGGACGGCACTTGAGATCGACCTTCTCGACGGTTTCCGACCGGAGCTTCGTTCCGAAACGAAGGGCCTGCTCGCGCATTTCCTCCATGAGGACCGGCCCTGAAATGCCCGTTGTGAACCCAGGGAAATTCTCGACTTCTGTCGTGATGGTGAGCTGGCCTCCGGGCTGGGACCCTTCGAAAACGAGGGGTTCCAGGCCGGCGCGGCTGGCATAGATGGCTGCGGTGTAACCTGCAGGGCCAGTACCGATGATGACCAGGCGGTGATGGGTCGATGTCATGGTCGTTCCATGGGGATGTCAAAATAAATCCTCCCGCCCGTCCCCCCCAAGAGCCGGGCGAGAGAGTTGCAACCCCAAGTCAACCAAACGTGGGGTTGCTTCCTTTTCGAGGTCAACGCTTTTGCCGAGGACCTCTGTCAGGGCGTGAATCGGCGGGTCGCCTCATAGGAAACCAGTTCGATAAAAGGGGAAAGGAACGCAGGTTTCACGGGCTCCTCACGCATGAGGTCCGTGCTGAGATACTTTTTGTTGTCGTCAGGGAAGAGCGTCACGACGACGGCATCTCCTCCCATCTGCTCCTGGATCTTGATGGCGCCGAGCAGATTGGCGCCACTGGAGATCCCCACCGCCAGACCCAGCTGAGCCGCCAGCATCTGGGCCATGATGATGGCATCGCCATCATCCACGGAGACCACGTCATCCAGCTTCTCCAGTTTTACAATGTCGGGAATGAATTCGTCGGAGATTCCCTGGATGCGGTGCTTTCCGACCTTGTAACCGGTGCTTAGGGTCGGTGAGTTGGCCGGTTCCAAGGGATGAATCCCCACCGCCGGGAAGGATTCCCTGAGGTAAGAGCCAACACCCATCACCGTTCCCCCGGTTCCGACACCGGCTACGAATGCCTCGGGACGCAATCCCATTTGGGCCAGCTGGAACTGGATTTCCGGACCCGTCGATTCCCGATGGGCCGCGACGTTGTCTTCGTTCGAGAACTGGCTCGGGAGGAAGCAGGCGGGATTCGATTCCTTCATCTCCTGGCTGAGCCGGACACTGCCAAGAAATCCACCCTCTCGATGGCTCACCAGACGGATGCTGGCTCCGAGGCTTTGGATCAGATCCTTCCGCTCCTGACTCATCCAGTTCGGCATGAAGATGGTGACGGGATGGCCCAGGGCCCGGCCCAGGGCCGCAAATGAAATCCCCGTGTTCCCGCTGGTGGCCTCGGCGATCGGGTCACCGGGCTTTAACACACCGCGTTCATAGGCTCGACGGAGGATGTGGAGGGCCATGCGGTCCTTCACACTTCCGGTGAGGTTGAAATGCTCGGCCTTCACATAAACGCGACGGAGGCGGCCCAGGTAGCGATAGTTCAGGGTCAAGAGGGGGGTGCGCCCCACGAGCGCGTGGGCGGTTTTTTCTAGAAAGTCGGAATGAAGCGCGGATAGGGACATGGCGGTCTCCTCGAGACTCAACGCGATTGACGGAGCCAGGCCAACATCCCGGCTGGTTTCTGGAACCCCAGACTCCGCTGTACCTCATGGCCCTGCGCATCGAGCAGGATCACCGTGGGGAAGCTTCGGATGCCAAGGCTCTTGGCGAGATCGGGGCGCACCTTGTCGGCATCCACCTTCACGGGCACCGCATGATCCTTGATCCAGCCACTCACCTGGGAATCCGGCCAGGTCTTCTCGTTCAACTCCTTGCACTGGGCGCACCACTCGGCGTAGGTATCCAAGAGCACGAGCTTGTTCTCGGCCTTGGCGATCGCCAACGCCTTTTCATAGTCCTGGCTGATCCATGGGTTTTCGGTTTTCTCCGCGGCAGCAGTCCCGCCCGCGGGCAAGAGGTGAAGGTTCAGTCCCGCCTCCGTGGCCTTGATGCCCAGCACCAGGGCCAGGATGAGAAGGAGAATGGCGAAGCCTTTTCTGAACTGGGCCACAAGTCCGTCGCCGGTTCCGAAAGCGCCGAACACCGCTGCGCCCACCAGCAGCACGACGGTCCACATGGCGAGATTCAATGCTTCAGGCACGATCAGCCGCACATTCCAGGCTGCGAAGCCAAGCACCGTGAGGCCCATGATGTATTTGAAGCGCGTGAGCCATTCGCCGCTCTTGGGAAGGGCGGCCGAGAAGGTGCCCACCACCAGGAACAGGACGCCCATGCCCAACGCGAAGGTGAAGAGCTGCAGTCCACCCTGGACGACGCTGCCCTGCTGAGCGATACCCACCAGTACCGCGCCAATGATGGGGCCGACGCACGGCGCGGAGATGGGTCCCAGCACCATGCCCATGAGGAAGGCGCCTCCATAGCCTTTGCGCGGACCACTTCCCTGCAGGCGGCTCTGAAGCCCCTGGGGCAGGGCGATTTCGAAGGCCCCGAAAAGGGAAAGCGCAAAGAGTCCGAAGAGCGCCGACACGGGAATGAGGAAGGCCGGCTTCTGGGCAAAGGCTCCAAAGGCCGCACCACTCTTGGCTGCCACCACGCCCAGGGTGGTATAGGTCAGGGCCATCCCCAGCACCAGCACCAGGGAAAGGGCGAAGCCCTTGAGCTTGCCGCCGCCCTTTGCCCCGATGATGGCCATCGTGATGGGAATCATGGGATAGACACAGGGCGTCAGGCTGGCACCCATCCCCGCGAAGAAAACCAGCAGCAGCGCAACCAAGAGCCCCCGCTGAGGCTCCGGCGCGCTCGCCGTAGTCGACGTGGTCGTCGATGAGGGCACGTCCACGGGCACAACGGCGACCGTCCCGGAGGGTTGTCCAACCCCCGACGACTCTCCTGCGGTCTCACCCTTCACCTCCCTTGAGGCGATCTCTGCCTTCGCCGAGCCCGGGATGTCCGAGGCTTTGACGCTCAGGGTCCTCGTCGTGGGAGGGAAGCAGTTCCCACCTTCCCCTTCGGTGCAGGCCTGGAATTGGACATTCAGGCGTACATCTCCCTTCAGGCCCGTGCCCGTCAGAGGGATGCGGATGGTTCCGTGATAGACCTCTTCACCAAGCTCATCTTTGGCGTCGCTCTTGGGAAGGGGGCCGACCTTCAGGCTTCCGGGTCCCGACGCCAGGGTGACGTCCGTAAAGGACTTCTTGATGTGGGCACCCTGGGGAACGGCGATGACGACGGCGCCCTTCTGGAAGGCGACGGCCACATCTTGGTCAGGCTCGAACCCGAACGCCGACGCGGTGAATGTCCCAAACATGGCCAGGAACATGAACAGACGTGTGAGTCTCATGGGTTTCTCTCAGACATGAGCGCGATGAAGCACTCGAGGGGCAAGGCGAGGACGCCCGGGCTGGTTGTCCTCGTCCTAGTCTTCGGGCGAAACCCCGGCGAGCACCCGTCCGGTTCTGAGGTTTCCAATTGGTCCGGCCCGTTCCGTTCTGGGCTGGTCAGTCCGGATGGCGTCACAAGGAGAATGGGGGGGGTGACCTTGCCGTAGGCACGAATTGGCGCCCCGGATCCGCCCTGCCCCCCGCAAGTCTTTGGCCTACGCAGGCGGCCGCAGATCCTGATGCCGACCCATGGGGGGAGGGATCTCCATTCGCCTTGATGATCCTCCCGAGGCACCGAATTGCAGGATCAGGAAAGCAATTCATAGGATCAGGCAAGCCCAGGTGGTCGGGCCTTTCTAGACTTCTCTCTGCTTCGCGATCAAACACGGTCGCGGTCATGGAGAACCCAATGGCTCACACGGCAATCGGCTACGCGGCGCAGAGCGCGACTTCGGATCTGGCCCCCTTCCACTTCGAACGCCGGGATCCCCGACCGGACGACGTGGTGATCGACATCCTCTACTGCGGGGTCTGTCACTCGGACCTGCACACCGCCCGGAACGACTGGGGCTGGACCGCCTATCCCATCGTGCCGGGACACGAAATCATCGGCCGGGTCCGCGAGGTCGGCGCACAGGTCACTCGGTTCAAGGCAGGCGACCCCGTGGGCGTGGGCTGCATGGTGGATTCCTGCCGCCACTGCAAGCCCTGCGAGCATGAGGAAGAGCAGTACTGCAAGGAAGGCTCCACCTTCACCTATGGCGGCAAGGACCGCCACGATGGCTCCTTCACCCAAGGCGGCTACTCGGACCGGATCGTGGTGTCTGAACGGTTTGTGCTGAAGGTCCCGGAGACGCTGGATCTCAGGGGCGCGGCGCCGCTGCTCTGCGCCGGCATCACCACCTGGTCGCCCCTGCGGCACTGGAAGGTCGGCCCGGGCAGCCAGGTGGCCGTCGTTGGCCTTGGCGGTCTCGGGCACATGGGGCTGAAGCTGGCCAAGGCGTTGGGTGCGGAGGTGACGCTGTTCACCCGCTCCAAGGGCAAGGAGGCAGATGCCCGCAAGCTGGGGGCGGACCGCATCGTGCTCTCGACGGACACGGAGCAGATGGCAGCCGTCTCGGACCGCTTCGACCTCATCATCGACACCGTCCCCTACGTGCACGACCTGAATCCGTACCTGCCGACCCTGGCCACGGACGGGACCCTGGTGTTGGTGGGCTACCTGGGCCCCCTGGATCCCTTCCTCAACACGACCTCCATGGTGCTGAGCCGGAAGTCCGTGGCGGAATCCCTCATCGGGGGGACTAGGGAGACCCAGGAGATGCTCGATTTCTGTGGAGAGCATGGCATCACCTCCGACGTGGAGGTCATCCGCATGGACGGGATCAACGCGGCCTACGAACGCCTGCTGAAGAGCGACGTGAAGTACCGCTTCGTTATCGACATGGCCACGCTCAAGGGGTGAGTATGACGAACGTATTGATCCTCGGCGCCTGCGGCCAAATCGCCCGTGTGGCCACCATGTTCTTCATGTTGCAGCCGGACGTTCACCTGACACTTTTCCTCAGGGACGCCAAGCGGCTGAAGAAGCTGGAACAGACGCCCCAGGTTCGCGTGATCGAAGGGGATGTGCTGGATCAAAAGGCGCTCGAGGCGATCATGCCTGGGCACGACCTGGTCTACGCCAACCTCTCCGGCCCGATGGAACAGCAGGCCAAGAATATCGTCGGAGCCATGAAGAAGACGGGGCTCAAGCGCCTGATCTTCATCAGCTCCATGGGCATCTACGACGAGGTGCCCGGCGAGCGCCACGGCAGCATCCTGGATCCCTACCGGAACTCGGTTCGGGTGATCGAAGCCACAGACTTGGACTACACCATCATTCGTCCGGCTTGGCTGAACGACCGTGACGAGATCGCCTACGGAACCACCCAAAAGGGCGAACCTTTCAAGAATCCTTCCGCCACCGTATCGCGGAAGAGCGTCGCAAGCCTGGTGGTCAAGCTGGCCACCACTCCGGGGCTGGAAGTCCGCCACAGCCTAGGGGTCCACAAGGAACCCTAAACAACCCATCGAGGAGTGAACACCATGAAGAAACGGAATCTTGGAAAGAGTGGCCTGGAAGTCTCTGCGCTGGGTCTCGGATGCATGGGCATGAGCTTTGGCTTCGGCCCCGCCGCAGACAAGCAGGAGTCTATCGCCCTGATGCGAGCCGCCGTCGAGAAGGGTGCCACCTTCTTCGATACGGCCGAAGTGTACGGGCCCTGGGTGAATGAGGAACTGGTCGGGGAAGCCCTGGCGCCCTTCAAGGGCCGCGTGGCCATCGCCACCAAGTTCGGCTTCGCCATCGACCAGGTCACGGGCCAGAATCCGGGTGGACTCAACAGCCGCCCCGAACGGATCAAAGCCGTGGCGGAAGCCTCGCTCAAACGGCTCCGGGTGGAGGCCATCGACCTGTTCTACCAGCACCGGGTGGATCCCGAAGTTCCCATGGAGGATGTGGCCGGAGCCGTGAAAGAGCTCATCCAGGCTGGGAAGGTGAAGCATTTCGGGCTGTCTGAAGCCGGCGTCAACTCCATCCGGCGGGCCCACGCGGTGCAACCGGTCGCCGCACTGCAGAGCGAGTACTCGCTCTTCTGGCGCGAACCGGAGGCCGAGGTCATTCCTGTCCTGGAGGAACTCGGGATTGGCTTCGTTCCCTTCAGCCCGCTGGGCAAGGGCTTCCTGACCGGAAAGATCGACGAAATGACGACCTTCGATCCCACGGATTTTCGGAATGTGGTCCCCCGCTTCACTGCAGAGGCACGCAAAGCCAACCTGGCCTTGGTCGAGGTCCTGAAGACCCTGGCCATGGCCAAGGGAGTCACCCCGGCCCAACTCGCCCTGGCCTGGCTCCTGGCGCAGAAGCCGTGGATCGTGCCGATCCCTGGCACGACCAAGGTGAGCCGCCTGGAGGAGAACCTGGGCGCCACAGACATCGAGCTGAGTCCCGAGGATCTCCAGACCATCCACGCTGTGACCTCGAAGGTCGAACTGACGGGTGATCGCTATCCAGCTCATCTGCAGAAGCTGGTGGGGCGGTAACCCGCCCACCCAGGAGGGAGTCCCTTGAGAACGCAAGACACAGGCAGGCTGGCGCAATCACCGATCCGGGTGCTGATGCCGATCATGGCGTTCGTGTTCATGGTCTACCTGAACATCGGTCTGGCCATGCCTGTGCTTCCTCTGCACATCCACCAGGACCTGGGATTTGATACGTTCGTGGTTGGCCTCGTGGCGGGCGCCCCCTTTGCCGCGGCGCTGTTCTCACGGCTCCTGGCGGGGCGCTTCACGGACCAAAGGGGCGGGCGAGACGCCGTGGTATTCGGGCTCTCCTTAGCCATCGCCTCAGGAGGCTTCTACCTGCTCTCCATGGCCTTCTCCAAGGAACGCATGGTCTGCCTGGGAGTCCTTGTTCTGGGTCGCCTTCTCCTGGGTGCGGCGGAGAGTTTCATCATCACGGGTGCCCTCAGTTGGGGAATGGGGCTGCTGGGCCCGAGCCACTCTGGCCGGACCATCGCCTGGGTTGGAACGGCCATCTACGCCGCCTATGGCGCAGGGGCGCCCCTGGGAACACTCCTCTACCACGGCTACACCTTCACGGGGATCGCCGGGGTGACCACCTTGCTCCCCTTGGTGACCCTACCGCTGGTCCTGTCCCTGCCTAAGGCTGAAGCAGTCAAGGGCGACCATGTCCCCTTCGTGGAGGTGGCGAGGCAGGTGTGGCAACCCGGAGTGGCCCTGTCGTTGAGCGGCGTGGGCTTCGGGGCTGTGACCACCTTCGTGAGCCTCCTCTACGTGGCTCGCGGGTGGGGCTCCGCGTGGTTCTGCCTGACGGCCATGAGCGTCGCCTTCATGGCCGGGCGTGGTCTGCTGGGGCACCTGCCGGACCGGTTGGGTGGGGCCAGGGTCGCCATGGTGTGCATCCTGATCCAGGCCTTTGGCCTGTTCCTGGTCTGGTCGGCGCCTTGGTCCGGCGTGGCGCTGGCTGGTGTGATCCTGGGCGGACTCGGGTATTCCCTGGTCTACCCGGGGCTCGGTGCAGAGGTCATGCGCCGCACATCCCAGCGGGCACGAGGCACGGCCATGGGAACGTTCACCGCGTTCTTCGATCTATCCCTGGGAGTCTCGGCACCGGCTCTGGGGTGGATGGCCGGAAGGACAGGGCTCGCCTCCGTGTTCATGGCGAGTGGTCTCCTGGCCTTGGGGGCTGCCGGAATGACCTTTCACCTTTGGCGTGGTCAGGACCCCGCGATCCAACACCCTGAACCCGCGCTCGTTCCCTGATGAGGAGATGAAACGTGGAAAAGGAATTGACCTCGAAAAACACGCCGGCTCAACAGATGCTCGGTTCCTTCGCTCCGATGCTCGTCCAGCTCACGGATGACGTTCTATTCGGAGATGTCTGGGAGCGGCCCGAACTCTCCAAGCGCGACCGGTGCCTGGCAACCGTCTCGGCGCTCATCGCCCTCCATCGGCCGGACCAGCTTCGATTCCATCTGCGATACGCCCAGGAGCACGGGATGACCCGAGAAGAATTGATCGAGGTGATCACGCACCTTGCCTTCTATGCAGGATGGCCCAGTAGCATGACGGCTATCCTGATCGCCAAGGAAGTTCTGGCGGTGGACGATGGTCAACCGGGGTAAGAATGGACCGAGGCAGACGTGTGGCCGCCTCACCCCCCTCGACCACGAGGACTACGGAAGGGGCGCTGTTCGAGCCCACAGATTGAAGCGATGGGTCACGGCGAGCGCTCTAGAATCTCCCTTCGATGTGGCTGTTCTAAGGACGGTGAAGATGAGCAAGCTGAATGCTGGGTCCAAGCATGCGGGCACGATCGAGGAACTGACCGATCTGGAGCGCCTCGCGCGACTGATCCAGGCTCATGCGCCCATCGACGGAACCTTTGATCTTCGTGTGCCCGGTGTCCACATCTCTCGGGCTTCCCGTGCCCAGAAGACCTTCAACCATGCCATCGCCCAGCCCTCTTTGTGCCTCGTGGCTCAGGGTGCAAAACGGGTGATGCTCGGGAAAGAGATCTACGACTACGACGCCTCCCGGATGTTGGTCTATGCCATGGATGTGCCCGTGACGGGGCAGGTGACACAGGCCAGCCTGGACGATCCCTACCTCAGCGTGCGTCTGGACATCGATCCAGCCCGGATCGCGGAACTGACGGCGAAGGTCTACCCGAACGGTCTTCCTTCAAAAGGGGAGGGACACGCCATCTGCGTGGACCAGGTGGATGACCGGGTGATCAACGCCGTGGTCCGCATCCTCGACCTCGCCTCACAACCAGGTGAAGCGGAGCTGCTGGCCCCGCTGGTCATGGATGAGATCCTCATCCGCCTGCTCAACAGCTCGCTTGGTGTGAAGCTGGCCATGGTGGGCCAGGAGAAGAGCAAGGTCCATCGCATCTCCCAAGCCGTGGCCTGGGTGAGGTCCAACTTCGACCAGCCCCTCGATGTCGAGCGGTTGGCCGCCCTCGTCCACATGAGCCCATCCTCCTTCCATCAGCACTTCAAGTCGGTCACGGAGATGAGCCCCCTGCAGTACCAGAAGGCCCTTCGCCTCCAGGAGGCTAGGCGTCTGATGTTGATCCTGCGGATGGACGTGGGCTCTGCCGGTCGAAAGGTCGGCTACCAGAGCGTGCCCCAGTTCACCCGGGAATACGGCCGGTTCTTCGGCAACCCGCCCACCAAGGACATCATCCTACTCCAGCAGCGGGCGGGGGTGGATGTCACGGTTCCAGAGAGCTAGTCGGGTTCTGGACGTCCTGGGGATTCGACGGGCCCCGTGGGCGATTCTTGGGAGGTGGAAGGAAAGACCGGCAGCAGGATGAATGTCGGATCTCCGACCTCCCTGCCACTGAATGGCGGGCAACCAGCGCTGTCCAAATCTCGAAGGAGTCGGCTCGGTTTCACAGAAAGGGGGCCGCCGCCTAACCATATTGATTACATTTGTATAACAACTCAAATTGCCCAAATGCATTTCGTATGAGGCACGAGCACCTGGAATAAGACAGGACACTGTCAGGAAACCATTGAACCTGCAATTCCCACAATGAACATGCAAATGTTGCGATCAAAAATCTTGAACTTCATTTAATAACCATTTGGTCCAGCATCGGAGCGCTCGGTGCCACCATCCAGCCCCCACACCAGTTCAATAAAAATCGATCTCGAACGCACATCGGCTGACCTTGCTCGCAATGGCCACTTACTCACAACCGGTTGGAACCTCGAAGAGAAAGCAGGTTGCGGTCGCGTGGGCGTACAGCCTGCCACGCTCGTCCTCGATACGAGCTTCGGCTGTGACGATCTGTCGGCCGCCATGAATCACGGCACCAATCGCGCGTAGGGGACCAGTCGTATGAGAGGCAGGCCGGACGATGTTCACGTTGAGTCCGGCCGTCGTATAGGAGCGCCCGGCTGGCAGCGTGGTTTGAACAGCGCAGCCCATGGCTGAATCCAGCAGCGTTGCAAACCACCCGCCATGCACCGTGCCCAACGGGTTGTAGTGTTCTCGTTGCGGTATGCCTTGAAAGACGGCGCGACCGTTATCCACCTCCAGCAACGTCATGTTCATGGTTTGGTTCATGGGTGGATAGGGCAACTCTCCCGACATCATGGCTTCGAGAATCGCGCGTCCGCTCTTGTTGATGAGTTGTTCCACTCGAGCAAGACCAGGGCCGCCCCCACCGGCAACCGATCGTTGCAGTGCGGCTTCCTGCTGGGCGGTCCAGTCTGTGTTTGGAGAGGTCATAGGTTCTCCTCGATGGGGCGCGCGCATTATTCTCGAACACGAAAAGCTTTGGGTTGGTCTGTGGCCTCTTTGCAAACTTCCCAAGTATTTAATTAAGACCGAATGATTTCCGCAGGCCTGAATCGACGGGGCCAGCGGGCATGAAGCGGCGCAGTCTGCGCAGAAGCGTGGCCTCGCCCTTTGGCGTACGCCGCATTTTCCATGCGCCCAATGCTGCCTCGACGATTGTATCGGCAACGCCATTGGGCTCTGGAGCTTTATGGACATTTTTTTGAATGGCCTGGGAAACGATGTTGCGCTCGTTATCGTAGGCTTGAATTTTAGAAGCCGCCTGGGGCGCATTGATATCCAGGTTCGTTTTGGTGAAGGAAGGTTCGACGAGCGCTACACGGATTCCGAATTGGCGCACCTCATGATCCAAGGTCTCAGACAGTCCTTCAACAGCATGCTTCGATGCCGAATAGAGCCCCATGTACGGGGCCGGAAGAAAGCCCAACACCGAGCTGATGTTGACGATGCGGCCGGAACGCTGCTCGCGCATATGCGGCAGCACGGCTTGGGTTGTGCGCAAAATGCCAAAAACATTGGTGTCGAACAGCGCCTGGGCTTCCGCTACCGACGTTTCTTCCGTCGCTCCCAGAAGAGCCACACCTGCGCTATTCACAAGCACGTCGATGCGCTTGGCCTGAGCAATAATGGCCTGGATTCCTTGTTGAACGGACTTCTCGTCTCGGACGTCCATCTCGATGAGTTCAATTCCGGGAAGTGGGTTGACGTTGGCGGTATTACGCACGGTTCCAAATACCTGACAACCCCGCCTGGCCAAGGCAAACGCCGTGATACGTCCGATACCTGAAGATACGCCGGTAATAACGACAACCTTAGGGTTCGACATGACAGTTCCTTTCTGCGTGGGTGGATTGAGATGGATGGCAAATCAGCTATGGACGTGGACTGGCTTGATCTTGTACCAAATGGCATACATGGCTGGCAGGAACACCAGAGTTAGGATCGTTCCGGCGAGTGTGCCTCCGATCAAGGTGTAAGCGAGCGTTCCCCAGAACACCGAATGGGTCAGCGGGATGAAAGCAAGGATCGCGGCCAACGCGGTCAGGACGACTGGCCGGGCTCTTTGCACGGTCGCCTCCACCACCGCGGTGAATGGGTCAAGCCCCGCTTGTTCATTGTGGGAGATCTGCCCAATCAGAATCAGTGTGTTGCGCATCAGGATCCCCGAAAGCGCGATCAGACCTACCAGTGCATTGATACCGAAGGGCTTCTGGAAGAGGATCAGGGTCGGCACCACGCCGATAAGACCCAGAGGACTGGTCAAAAACACGATGACCATGGCCGAAATCGAGCGCACTTGGAGGATGATGATCAACAGGGTCATTGCCAGCATGATCGGGAACAGCGGCAACATCGCCTTGTTCGCTTTGCCGGATTCCTCGATAGAACCTGCCTGCTCGATTCGGTACTCGCTAGGCAGCTTTGCCATGATGGGCTGAAGCTGCTGGAGGATGGCTCCGGAAACATCCGGTGGTTGCAGACTGTCAGCGATGTCTCCCCGGACTGTGATCGTCGGCATCCGGTCGCGGCGCCGCATGATCGGCTCTTCCATGCGTACCTCGACCTTGCCCACCTGCGACAGCGGGATCCGCTGGCCACTGCTGCCAACCAGTGTGAAGTCACCAATCCTTGCCGGGTCAAGTCGGGTATTCCCTGCAGTGCGGGCTACCACTTGGACCGTCCGGATATCTTCACGCGCAGTGGTGACGGGAACACCGCTCAGCAAGAATTGAAGTTGGATCGCCACTGCACTGGAAGTCAGCCCAACGGCCTGCAATCGATCCTGCTGCAGGGTGAAGTGCAGCGTCGGTGTCATGGTGCCCCAGTCAGAGTTGACCGTGCGCATCATCGGGCTGGCTTCCATAACCTGCTGCACTTGATTCGCAATGCTTCGCAGTTTCTCCGGGTCCGGGCCCATGACCCGGTAGGCGACCGGGAAGGGAGAATAGGGTCCGAACACCAACTGGGTTACGCGAACACGCGCCTCTGAAGCGAGCCCTCCTGCGATGGCTTCGCGCAGCCGCAGTTTAAGCGCATCCCGCTCATCCTGACCGTCAGTGCGAATCACGATCTTGGCGAAGGAGGGATCAGGCATTTCTGGGCCCATGGCCAAGTAGAAGCGGGGTGCGCCCTGCCCGATGTAGGCTGTGACGATCCTGGCCTCCTTTTGCTTAGCTAACCAGTCTTCCACCTTGGCTGCGGCGGCACTTGTCTGGGTGATGGAGGTGCCGTAGGGCATCTGAACCTCAACCAGCACTTCAGGGCGATCTGAAATCGGGAAGAACTGCTTCTTGACCGCACCCATGAGGAGCAGGGATACGATGAACAGGCCAACCACCGAACCAGCGACCAGCCACTTGCGCGCGATGACATGACCTAACAACTGCCGGAAGCGGTTGTAGCGCGGTGTGTCGTAGAGGGCAACTTCGAGCGCCGCGTGGCCCCTATGGCTTTTCTTGATTTCAGGCAACAACTTGACGCCCAGATAGGGGGTGAAAACGACGGCCACAATCCAGGACACGATGAGTGCGATGCCGACGATCCAGAACATATTGCTGGTGTATTCGCCCGCGGTGGACCGGGCGAAGCCGTTAGGCATGAAGCCCACAGCTGTGACCAGCGTGCCCGAAAGCATGGGCGCGGCCGTCAGGCTCCATGCATATGCGGATGCGGCGACGCGGCTGTAGCCCTCTTCCATCTTCACGACCATCATTTCGACGGCAATGATGGCGTCGTCCACAAGAAGGCCCAGCGCCAGGATCAGGGAACCCAAGGTGATGCGGTCGAAATTCTTTCCGGTGGCGGCCATCACCATGAAGACGGCGGCAAGCGTCAGCGGCACGGCCGCCGCGACCACGACTCCCACTCGCCAGCCCATGCTCACAAAGCACACCAGCAGAACCACCAGCAAGGCGGCGAAGAACTTGACCATGAACTCATTGACCGAGGAGCTGATATTGACGGCCTGATCCGTGACCTTGGTCAGACCCATGCCCAAGGGGAGTTCGTTGTTGATCTTGCCAACCTCTTGATCCAGCGACTTGCCCAGATCGAGTCCATTCCATCCGTCGCGCATGACGATGCCCAAGAGCAACGCGGGGTCCCGGCCATTACGGATGATGAATGAGGATGGATCTTCGTACCCGCGCTTGACGGTAGCGATATCCGAGAGCTTCAGAGTTCGTCCCTGCGCCACGATCGGCGTGTCGCTGATCTTCTGCAGCTTGTCGAAAGCGCCGTCCAGACGGATGAACACTTGGGGGCCTTTGGTCTCTACGGAACCTGCTGGTGTCAGGGCGTTCTGGCCGTTTAGCGCGGCGAACACGTCCATCGGGCTGATACCGAGAGTTGTCAGACGCTCGTGGGAGAATTCCACATAGATGCGCTCAGACTGCTCGCCGATGATGTTGACCTTCTTTACACCCGGGACGTGGAGTAGCCGCTGGCGAACCGTCTCCGCGTCGCGGACCAGGATGCGCTGCGTTTCGCCCTTGGCCTTCAGCGCGAACAGGGCGAAGGTCACATCCGAATACTCATCGTTGATCATGGGGCCAATCACACCTTGCGGAAGATTGGCTACCTCATCACCCGCCTTTTTCCGTGCCTGGTAGAACTCCTCCTTCACTTCCGAGGGAGGCGTGCTTTCAAGCAAGGTGAGGGTCGTGAAGGCCAGGCCTGGCCTTGTGTAAGTCTCGGTGCGGTCATACCAGCGCAACTCCTGCATGCGCTTTTCAATCTTCTCCGCGACCTGATCCTGCATTTCCTGGGCGGTGGCTCCAGGCCAGGCTGTGACGATGGTCATCACCTTGACAGTAAAGGCCGGGTCTTCCGCTCTGCCCAACTTGAAGAAGGAAACGAGTCCAGCCAAGGAGATCAGGCAAATCAAGAACAAGGTAATCGAGCGCTCGCGTACGGCCAGCGCCGACAGGTTGAATCGGCCTTCGCTCACGGGTGCACTCCCTGGGCTGCGGAAGCGACTGTCTGCCCGGCGATCCGAACCCGTTCGCCTTCATGCAGCAGATGGGCCCCCAGTGCGACGATCTGGTCGCCTTGCTTCACCTGTCCAACGATGTAGGCGGCATTGTCGTCTAGAGACTGGATGGCGACTGGCCGCCAGGAGACCTTGGTCGGCTCACCACTAATGACCCATACACCTGGACCCTTGCCGCCGTCGAACACGGAGCCGATCGGCACCAGCAATCCGCCTTGGGCCGAGGAACGGCCGTCCGCGATCTGGACGCTGACCGTGGTTCCCAACGGTGCATTTGCCAGGTCGCCCTCAAGCACATACCGCGCCTCGAAGGTGCGGGTCAGTCGATCTGCCGCCCCCGAGAGCTGCCTAAGTTTGGCCTGAACCGTAACGCTTTCTTTGCCGAAGAGCGTGGCACGTCCGGAGGACCCGACGGCGGGACGCAAGGTTTCCGGCAACTGAATGACGGCTTCGCGTTGGCCCGCGTGGGCCAAGCGCACCACGATCTGTCCAGCGCCGACCACCTGGCCAGGCTCGGCCAGGGTTTCCATGACCACCCCATCACCATCGGCCACCAGCTCCGCATAGAGGCTGGCATTGCGGGCGGCATCAGCTTGGGCCTCGGCGGAACTGAGCTGCGCTTTCGCCATATCCGCCCCAGCCTTGATCTGGTCATAGGCCGACGCGGAGATGGCACCTGTTCCACGCAAATCGCGGTAGCGGGCTTCGTCTTCCGCGGTCTGCTGTGCTCGCGCCCGGGCGGCGGCAACCGCTTCCTGCTGCGCGCGAGCAGCGAGCTTCAGATCAACTGGGTCGATGCGCATGAGGGGCTGGCCGCGCTTGACCGTCTGCCCCGCATCAACGAGTCGCTCCAGCACCTTGCCGGGGACGCGAAACCCCAGGTCGCTCTGAACCCGCGCGGCTACGGTTCCCGTAAAGATGCGCGAGCCGGAGGCTGCCCCTTGAACGGCCACGGCACGGACCAGCGGGGCCTGGGTGCGAGGATCGACTCCCCCTTCGTGCCCGCAAGCGAGGAGAGCAAGCGGCAAGAGCCACGTGAGGACAGTTGATGGTGAGAGGCGTGGTCTGAGCATGAAGGTCCCTCGAGGAAGTTGTCGGGACGTTCATGCTGGCACTAGTGACCAATTTGGTCAATGGTCACTTCAAATTCTTTTCATCACGGCGACAAACTCCGGAGCACCAAGCCAGCGAGCCGAGCCGGTGCTTCCTCGGCGAAGTCGAGGTTATGTTGTAAAAGCAGTGGGTTAAGATACTGGCGAATGACCAGATAGATGGCCATCGTGGTTTCATCTAGGGGCGTTTTCCGTTCAAAGTCCCCACTCTGCCGCCCTTCCTCTAAGACTCCTTGTAGCAGTTTCTGAATTCGCCCCTCATAGGCGAGTGCTGTTTGCCAGCGCTCAGTGGCAGCTGAAGCGGCAATTTCATAGAGCTTTCGATCCTGAAAGAACAGGCGGAGGCTTGCCTCGACGATCGCTTTGAACATCCGCCGCAGCTTCTCAGGCGGCCGGTCCACTCCGTCAATGGCCGCCCCGACTTCAGCTTCGATCTCCTGCAGGCAGGCTGCACAGATCATCTCTCCAATGACCTGCTTGGATGCAAAAAATTTGTAGATGTAAGCTTTAGAGTATCCAACAGCCTTGGCGAGATCCGAGACGGTCGTTTTCTCGTAGCCGTATCGGCTGAAGTGCTCGGTGGCCGCTGCAACGATTTGATCCCGGACCTCGTGATCAGCTGGGCCACGGCCCGAAACGGGATAGGGGGGGGGCGTCTTCATATGACCAAGCCTACTCTCAACAAAAAAGAAGGACAACGAGTGACCATTTGGTGATATGGTCACCACCGTGCCTTTCTCCTTTCTCGAGAGAACCCCATGCCCTCAAAACACATCCTTGCTCCCCTCCTTGTTGCCAGCCTTTCGGCGGCAACCGTAGCTGGTTCCGACAACATCGGACCGCGTGTCTCCATGCCAGACCGGTTTCTGGGTCAGGCGGCTGTGGACCAGCGGCATGCCACTGCCCATGGAGATTTCCTTGCATGGTGGACAGGTTTCGGTGATCCAAAGCTGAGCCGATTCGTTCAGCTTGCCCTGGAGCAGAATCTGGATCTGGCGCAGGCATCCGCTCGGGTCACCCAAGCGCGCGCCGGACTTGGTGCGGCTAATGCCGCGTTGCTGCCTTTCGGAATGGTCGGCGGTCAAGCGGCCAGAGCCTACCAATCCGTCGAGACGCCCTTGGGGCGAGTCTTGAATTCGGTGCCGGGTTTCGACCGGTACGGCAAGGCCTATGAAGCGAATCTCAGCGCGAGTTGGGAACTCGATCTATTCGGTGGCCTGCGTCACGGCCGGGAAGCGGCCTTCGCGGATTATCAGGCTTCAGAAGCCGGAGTAGTGGCTACGCGACTGGCTGTGGCTGCCCAAACCGCCGACATCTACATCAGCATCCGTGGATTGCAGACACGTCTTGGGGTGGCCCAGAGACAGGTGCACACGCAAGAGGAATTGCTTTCGCTCGTCAATCTTCTATATGGCAAGGGGTTGGTTGCCGAACTTCAAGTGAGGCAGGTCGAGGGTGCCCTGGCCCAGGTTCGAGCATCGATACCGGTCCTTGAGGCGGGTCTGGACGTGGCCATGAACGCTCTGGATGTGATATTGGGTTCGGCGCCCGGCACGCATCGGGCTGAACTGGCTGATACAGGAAGCATCCCCGCCGCGCCGCAGATCGTAGGGACAGAGTCGCCCAGTGAATTACTCCGGCGAAGGCCAGACCTGATCGCAGCTGAGCGCCTCCTCGCCGCGTCACATGCCCGTATTGGGGTGGCCGTCGCTGAGTACTATCCCAAATTTTCCCTGAGCGGACTGATCGGCGGCGCGACGTCGGTGTCCAGCGGCAACCTGTTCTCAAATGGTGCCAGGCAATCCGCTGGAATATTGGGTCTGCGCTGGCGCCTGTTTGATTTCGGGCGCATCAATGCGCAGATCGACGCCGCAAAGGGCCGGGAAGCCGAGTTGCTGGCTGCCTACCGGCTGGCCGCTCTGCACGCCACGGAGGACGTGGAAAACGCCTTCTCGGCGCTGGTGAAGCGCGAAGAGCAGGCAGCCGTGCTCGTCCAGGGTGTGGATTCGCTCAGCCGGGCGCGAGCAGCTGCGTTTGCAGCCTATCAAAAGGGCGTCGTCAGCCTGATCGAAGTCCTGCAGGCTGACGAAAACGTGCTGCGTGCCTCCGATGCACAAGCGCAGGCACAAACGGAATCAGCCCGCGCAGCCGTAGCCGCCTACAGGGCACTTGGTGGCGGCTGGGATGCCCCAGGTGCACCCAAGGCATTGCCATCAAACACCTCTGTCGCAGCCAGGATGATCCCCTAGGTGCTGAACGTGATCCCAAGCCCAGCCGAATCGCACCCCTCATGAACGGAAGCAGGGGGTCGGATATCTGCGGCGGCTCGTCTCGGCCCTTCTTCTATTCCTACCCGGAGACTTGAGGTGCCAATTTGGCACCTCAAAAAATTCCTTCACCCCTGGTCCAGTCAAGGGTCAGATGATAGCTCCCCCGGGGATCAGCAGAGCCGGCAACGACATCTAGCCTGGCCTCAGATCGGACCTGAATCAGGAGCGCACAGGTACACCGGCCACCGCATGGTGGTTCAATCGTAAACCACATTGATGCAGCACATACAATTTCAATACTCGTATTTTCAGTTCATTCCGTGGAATTTCAGTTCATTCCGCACCCGACATCAGCCCGGGCGACTAAACCGATTACGAAGATTTTCGTTGACGACTACGAAACCTGTCGTATCTTTTCGGCACCCCTCCTCTGGAGACAACACCATGCCCCCAGTCGTCCGACCCACCGACGCCGAGCTCGCCATCCTGCGGGTGCTCTGGGAGCGGGGGCCCAGCACCGTGCGCCAGGTCTTCGAGGTCATGTCCGAAGAGCGGGAGCTGGGCTACACGACCGTGCTCAAAATGCTGCAGATCATGCACGAGAAGGGCCTGGTGCAGCGGGACGTGACGGACCGGGTGCATACCTTCTCCACCACGCAGACGCAGACCCAGACCCAGCGGCACCTGCTGGATGACCTGCTGGACAAGGCCTTCGGGGGGTCCTCGTTGAACCTGGTAATGCAGGCCCTGGCCACCCGCAAGGCCAGCCACGAGGAACTGGCGGAAATCCGGAAAATGCTCGATCACGCGGAAGGGAGGAAGCGATGAACCCGTTCCTGTCGCTCGTCCAGCAGGCCGTCGCCCACCCGGCGTCCCAGGCCCTGGGCTGGAGCCTCCTCCATTTCCTGTGGCAGGGCACGGCCCTGGGCCTGCTGGCCTGGCTGGCGCTGACCCTGCTCCGACGGGCCAACCCCAAGGCGCGCTACGGCATGGCCTGCGCCTTCCTCGTGCTCATGGTGGCCGCCCCGGCCATCACCTTCCTCACCCTCCAGCGGCAGGCCCCGGCTCCCGTGGGGGCGCTCTCCCTGAGCGTGGAGACGGCTCCGGCAGCCGTCGCCGCGGCGCCGGCCCCAACCCCCAACCTGGCCCTGACCCAACGCCTGAAGGCCAAGCTGGATCCCGCCCTGCCCTGGCTGCTGGGTGGATGGGCCCTGGGCGTGCTGCTGCTGTCGGGCCGCTTCCTCGGCGGCTGGGTCCGCGTACAGCGGCTGCGCCGCCGCAGCGCCCTGCCCGTGCCCGCCGAATGGCACCTGGTGCTGTCCCGCCTCTGCCGGGAGCTGAAGCTGTCGCGCACCGTGCGCCTGCTGCAGTCCGCGGCGGTGGAAGTTCCCACGGCCCTGGGCTGGCTGCGGCCCGTGATCCTGCTGCCGGCCTGCGCGCTATCGGGCCTGTCGCCCCTGCAACTGGAGGCCATCCTCGCCCACGAGCTGGCCCACATCCGCCGCGGGGATTTCGCCGTGAACCTGCTGCAGTCCCTCGTCGAAGTGCTGCTCTTCTACCATCCCGCCATCTGGTGGCTGTCGGCCCGCATCCGCGCCGAGCGCGAGCTCTGCTGCGACGACGTGGCGGCCGACCTCTGCGGCGATCCCCTGATCCTGGCCCGCGCCCTCACGGACCTTGAGGCCCTGCGCGAGCCCCTCACCCCTGCTCCCAACCATCTGGCCCTGGCCGCCAACGGAGGTTCCCTCATGCATCGCGTCCGCCACCTGCTCCACCCCGCCCTGCCCATCACCAGCGGCGCGCGGGTCACCGCCCTGGCCGTCCTGGCGGCCTCCCTCCTCGGCGCAGCCGGCGTCGCCATGCAGGACAAGCCGAAGGATCCCGCCCCCAAGGCCGATCCGAAGGCGCCCGCCTCCGACGAACAGCGCAAGCTCACCGTGAAGATCCAGGGCGACGTCAAGCTCAATGCCGAAGCCCCCGAACCCGTGACGGTGGCGAGTGGCACCTTCCGCGTGGAGGAGCAGAAGGACGGCAAGGCCCGCGCCTATGCGGCCACGAAGGACAAGGCCACCTACACCGTGAATGGCAAGGAGCAGGCCCTCGATCAGGACGGGAAGGACTGGCTGCGCGGCGTCGTGAAGAGCATCAAGCAGCGCCGTCCGGGCCATGAGCGTGAGCGCGTCGTGGAGTTCCGCACGCGGCACATGGAGGACCGCGCCCGCGACATGGAAGCCCATGCCCGGGAGATGGAGGCCCACGCCCGCGAATTCGAGGCCATGACGAAAGATCTGGAAACCCGCGGCGCCAACATGAGCCCCGAAGAGAAGGCGAAGATCCAGGCCGAAGCCGAGCACCTCAAGGCCGAGGGCGCCAAGCTCAGGGCCGAGGGGGAGCGGCTCAAAAATGATCCCGAGCTGAAGGCCCTCATCGAGCAGGCCAAGAAGGAAAGCCGCCAGGTCCGCATGGAAGTCCGACGCAAACACGGCGAACCCGGTGAATGGACCATGCTCGAGCACCGGAGCGAAGGACCGCTGGACATCGAGATCGAGAAGGATCTCCACATCCCGCCCATCCATGTCCCGCCCGTCCACGTGCCTCGCATGCACGTCCGCACCTTCGTCCATGACGAGGACGATCCCAAGGCTGAGATGGAGGCAATCCAGGCCGAGATGAAGGCGCTCCAGAGCCGCCTGGACCAGCTGAAGAAGGAAGCGGCCTCGCCCTCCAAGACGCCGAAGACCCCCAGGACGCCGCGGCCCCCGGCACCTCCGCGTTCGGTCCATCCCCCGGTTCCGCCGCCTCCGCCGTCCCTGGAAGGTCCCGATGCGCCCCCGGCCCCGCCGGCTCCCCCTGCGCCGCCCGCGCCTCCCACGGCCGTGCCGCCGCCCCCACCGCCACCTCCCGCACCCGAGCGCTGAAACCTTCGGACGACCTGAAGGCGGGGCTCCTTCCTGGAAGGGTCCCCGCCTTTCCTTTTGCCTGAGGCTCCGCTTTACGGCGACCCTTCTGCGACGACCGACGACGCGGTCCCGCTGGGCGCAGCCCTGTGCGGCAATTCCGACGCCTCATCTCCAACGCCCCTTCCATCGCCTGTGGGAGCCCCATGCGTCCTTCTTTCCTCAAGCCCCGAACCGTCCTCGCCGGACTCGCTCTTTCCGTAATGGCCCAGGGCGGCGTGCTGGCCGATCACCCAGGCCGGTGGCTGGGCAACCTGACCCTTCCCAACGGCCGCACCATCCAGACCGGCGTGGAGCTGTTCAGGCGGGCGGACGGGTCGGCCTGGGCCAGCCTGGCCAGCCCGGGCCGGGGGGCCGTCGACATCCCCGTCGCCAGCGCCCGGGAAGAAGGGAACACGGTGCTGCTGGACTTCACCCATGCCACGCTCCAGCTGACCTGGACCCAGGACCACTTCCACGGCGAATGGCGGCAGGGCGGGGACAAGCTGCCCTTCGAACTGCGCGCCACGGCGGCCTTCCCACGGCCGCTGCGCCCCCAGACCCCCAAGCCGCCCTTCCCCTACGAGGATCAGCCCCTCGCCATCCGCACCCCGGACGGCATCTTCCTGGGCGCCACTCTCACCTTGCCGAAGGGCTCGGCCCAGCCCGACGTGGTGGTGCTGATCGGGGGGAGCGGCCCCGGCAACCGCGATGAAGACGGGGGCGGCCACCAGCCCTTCGCCGTGCTGGCCGACCAGCTGGCCCGCCGGGGCCTCGCGGTGCTGCGCTACGACAAGCGCGGCGTGGGCCGATCCACGGGCAACTACTACCAGCACACGGACACCCAGCTGATCTCCGACGCGGCCGCCGTCGTGCGGACCCTCAGGGCCCGCCACGCCTTCCGCCGCATCGGCCTCCTCGGACACAGCGAAGGCTCCGGGCTCGCCGCGACCGTCGCAGCCGCGCATCCCGATCAAGTGGATTTCGTGATCTCCATGGCCGGCATCGGACTGTCGGGCCTCGACAGCATCCTCGTGCAGGACCGTGTCTACGCGAAGGACCAGGGTGCGAGCCCCGCGGAGGTGGACCAGCTCATGGGCTATGTGCGCCAGTACTACGGCACCATCCTCGCCCAGGCGGACGTGCCGACCCGCCTCGCCGCCCTCAGGGCCCTGCAGAAGGGCCTGTCTCCGGAGCTCAAGGCCCTCATCGAAAAGCGCCACATGAACGAAGGCACCCTTTCCCTGGACGCCGCCGAGGAGCCCGCCCTGCGCGCCTCCCTGCTTTCCGACATCCCGGCCCAGTGGCGGGCCGTGCGCTGCCCTGTGCTGGCCCTCAACGGCAGCCTGGACCACCAGGTGCCCCCGGAGCACCTCCAGGGCATCCTCGCGGCTCTGAAGGCAGGAGGCAACGCCCGGGTGGAATCCGCGCTACTGCCCTCCCTCAACCACCTCTTCCAGACCGCCAAGACCGGCCGCGAGGACGAGTACGACAGCCTGGAGGAAACGCTTGCCCCGTCGGCGATCCAGCGGGTGGCGGATTTTGTCGTGGGCCTCGGGTCGAATTCCCGGTAGCCACCGGATCCTAGCGCCCGGCCTCCATCCGCTTCAGCTCGGTCCACAACCAATCCCGCGAAAGCACCGTGCGGCCATCCTTCAGCCGGATCTCATAGGGACGACCGCTCATAGAGCTTTCGCTCGCGCAGAGGCGGATGAAGTCCGGGGCCGTCTTCACGCGGCTGCCGGCATTCTTCCACTTCAGGCGGAGGTGGTCGGCGGCCTCCTTTGGGCTGTGCTGCGTGCCGTTGCGGATGAACACGGCGCCCTGCAGGCTGGCCACGGCCTGGATCAGCGTCTCGATCTTCTGGGCCTCGCTCGTCTGAACGTCGGGCATCGGAGCCGCGGCAGCGACAGGGACGGCGAGAAGGAGCACCGGGATCATGCCCCGAGCATGCCAGCTCCTTGCCCGTCCAGAACAGACGTTCGCCGCACTCAATGTCGCGGGCCGGCAATCCGGACCAGCGTGGCCTGGGTCTCGGCTTCGGCCCTGGCCGGTGGCCAGGAGGCCAGTTCCTGCAGCGATCGGTCCCGAAGCAGCGCACGGATGACGTGCAGACCGAGCCAGTAGCCCGCCCGGTTCGGCAGGTCCGGCTGCTGCGGCGTGCGCGCCGCGTTGAACCAGCGCTTGAAGGCGGTCGTGGGCCCTCCATCAAGCACGGGTTCGTCCGCCTCCGCCAGAAAGCGCGTCGCGATGGCGGGCAGGCGCTGCTCCGGAATCGCGCCCAGGTCTTCCTGAAGCAGCAGCTGGCCCTCCGTGGATCCGGGTGCGAGCCGGACACTGACGCAGGTCGCCAGCCCCTCGACGAACAGGGGCAGGAGCAGTCGGGCGCCGGGCATGACCCCGTCGTTCAGGATGCCCGCGTGCCGCGCATGGTAGAGGTGGAACAGCTCATGGGGGAACAGGACGTCGAGGTTCGCCTGCTCGAGCAGCAGCGAATCCGCCGCGAGCAGCAGCACAGGCGAACCATCCGCCCGCACGCCGCTTTTCGCGTCGAATCCCGGCGCCACCACCACCCGGACCGCGAGATCCGTGGGCGTGTCCGGAAACAGGGAACGGAATGAGACCAAACGCGACGGAAGATCCTTTTCGAGGATTCGGATCATCCCGGGTATTTGATCCCCGACGCGGGCATAGTCGGCGAAGCGAGCCTCGAGCAGGCGCGCCTTCCGAGCCTTCCAATCCGGATGGTTCCGGACCTCCCACACGGCCGAGGCGTAGAGATCCTGTTGCGGTCCTTCGATCCACCGATCCCAGAGCCTGACCTGATCTTCGAGGGAGCGGCCGCGAGCTTCGACCCAGAAGGCCTCGAAGGAGCCTTCGATGGACGGCCTGGAGGCGGCCATCATCATCGGCGTAGAAACGACCGCGCAGGCCCCGAGCAGGCGCAGGGAATGCTTCACTCGGCCCATCTCAGAGAGTGCGCAGGAAGGCCTCCACCCGCTCCCAATCCCGCGTCAGGGGGAAGGGCGGCAGGGCGGCGCGCACCTGGGCGGCGTAGCGCTTTCCGAGGCGGTCCTCGCTGGGCAGCATGAGGCGCGGATCCATGACGGCCACCACGCCGCGATCGGAACGGGTGCGGATGAGGCGGCCGATGCCCTGCTTGAGCTTGAGCGTCATCTGCGGCACCTGGATGCCGATGAAGCCCAGGCCCTCGCGCTGCGCGTCGGCCTCGCGGATGCGGGCCTGCAGCACGGGATCGTCCGGCGGCGCGAAGGGCAGCGCGGAGACGACCACGAGGCTGAGCGCCTCGCCGGGCAGGTCCACGCCCTGCCAGAAGCTGGCGAGGCCCAGCAGGGCCGCCGAGGGCGTGGCGCGGAAGCGGTCCAGCAACTGGGTGCGCGAAAGGCCCTCGCCCTGCACGAAGAAAGTGATCTCGGGCAACGCATCTTCCAGCCGGGGACGGAAGGCCGCCAGCATCTTGCGGCTGGTGAAGAGCAGCAGCGCCCGGCCGCGGCTGGCCCGCAGCATGCGCTCCATGGCCGCCAGGGAGGATTCGACCCAGGCGGGATCACCCACGCCGCCGCCTGCCCCGGGGCGGCGTTCCGGCAGGTCGGGCGGTACGAAGAGCAGGCCCTGGTCTTCGAAATCGAAGGGGCTTTCCACGTGCTCCGCCACCTCGACCTCGGGCCGGGTGAGGCCCAGGCGCAGGCCCAGGCCGTTGAAGCCGCGGCCGTCGCGCAGGGTGGCGCTGGTGAGGACGACGCTTTCGAAACCGCGTCGCACGTGCTGGTGGAAAAAGGGCCGCACGTCCACGGGATTGGACTTGAAGTGCACGAGGCTGGCGCCCTCGCGGCTGAGCGTCGAGACCCAGCCCTCGGGCTGCGCAAAGATCTGCTCCATGCGCGAGAAGGCCGTGCCCACGCGCTCGGCGAGGCGCATCCAGATGGGGTTCTCGGGATCGGCGGCGGCGAGGCGGCGCGCCTCGATCCACAGGGGGTGGCCCGCCTCCACCCAGGCGCCCACGGCGTCGGCCAGGGCCTTCATCTCGGGGCCCGGCGCCAGCAGGGGCTGCACGCCGCCGTCCAGGGGCACCCAGGCCATGAGGTCGGCCCAGGCCCTTTCCCAGGGCTCCAGCAGGCCCAGCAGGGCCGCGCCCTGGTCCCGGGCCGCGTCGCGCAGATCCGTGAAGAGCAGGTTCATGGCACGGCTCGACCAGGCCTCGGCGCAGCTTTCCGTGAGCTGCTCCTCCAGGTCGTGGGCCTCGTCCAGGATGAGCACCGGCGCGTCCGGCAGCACCTGGCCGAAGGCTGATTCGCGCAGCACGCGGTCAGCGAGGAGCAGCGCGTGGTTGACGATGATGAGGTCGGCCTCGGCCACCTCGGCCCGCAGCTTCGTGAGGTAGCAGTCCTCGAAGCGCGGGCACTGGCGGCCCGTGCAGCGCTCGGCGCGGGCGTTGATCTTGTCCCAGAGGGGCGACTCGCCTTCGCCGAAACGGCCCAGGCCCTCGCGGTCGCCATCCTGGGTCTCGCGGGTCCAGCGCTGCAGGGCCAGCCAGAGCTGCTGATCGGCGCGGGTGAATTCGAGATGGGCATCCGTGGAGACGGCCTCCCAGGCCGTGCGGCAGAGGTAGTTGGCGCGGCCCTTGGCGAGCACGGCCTTGATGGGCCGACCCAGGATGCCCGCGGCGCGGGGCACGTCTTCTTCCAGCAACTGCCGCTGAAGCTGCTTGGTGCGCGTGGCCACGAGGATGGGATGGCGCCCCGCCGCCAGGGCCGGCACCAGGTAGCCCAGGCTCTTGCCCGTGCCCGTGCCCGCCTCCACGGCCTGGATGACGGCCTCCGGCTTGGATTCAGGTTCGGCGCCCCGGTCGCGCCACTGCTGGAAGCGGGCGGCGCCCTCCACCACGGTGTTGTGCACCAATTCGGCCATGCGCCGCTGGCCGGGCCGATCCTCCGCCCCCGGGAAGCAGGCGAAGATCCGACCCTCCTGCGGGGCGAAGAAGCGGTCCATGGGATGCGCCATTCCACCAGTCTGAGGCAAAGGCGGAAAAAGGGCGAACAACGAAAAACGGAAACCGCGAATGACGCGAATGGGCGCGAATGAAAATCACGGGATGACCTGGCGCCATTCGCGGTTGATTTTATTTGTGATAGTCCTTGCCCCGGATGATCGTGAAGGCGCGGTAGAGCTGTTCCAGGAACATGACCCGGCTCAGTTCGTGGGGGAAGGTCATGGGCGAGAGGCTGATCTGTTCGCGGACCTCTTTTTTCAAGGCCGGATCGAATCCATGGCTGCTGCCCAGGGCGAAGGCCAGGCTCTCGCCGCGGTCCATGCGCTCGGCCAGCCACTGGGCCAGGCCCTCGCTGTCGCGGAGTTTTCCTTCGGGCGTCAGCAGTACGGGGCAGCGGGCCGCCATCAGCTTCGGCCGCAGTCGCTCGGCCTCCTCCTTCAGCTGCCGGGCCGGGTCGCCCTTGCCCTCGGGCAGCTCCACGACGTCCATGCGGGCATAGGCGCGAAGCATGTCGAGGTAGTGCCGTTCCAGGCTGCGACAGGGTTCCAGGCGGAGGCGGCCGAAGGCCAGGAGGGAAATGGGATACATGATCCTATTGTGATGAATTTCCCTTGGCAGCCCAGCGAAAGGACGACACCATCCTAATCATCCCGATCCTTCAGGAGGAATCCCATGCGTCGTTCCCTGATGCTGCCACTCGCCAGTCTGCTCCTCGTGCCAGCCTTCATCAGCTGCGGCGGGGATGAAATCCCGACGACGGCGCCCCAGGCCGCGAAAGAGCCCGCCGACATTCTCTACCACCTGCAGTACGTGGCCGTGCGCAAGGACTACAAGCACGTCGCGCTCATCGCCCCCATCACGCCGGACGTGGTCTACCCCTCGGCGCGCCAGCTCCACGTGGACGCCAAGGCCCTCGGCATCACGCTCACCCCCGAAGAGATCAAGGGCCTGGGCATCGAGCACCTGGCCGACAAGCTCGACACCCTGCCCGGCGGCCCCACCGATGACTACCCGGTGAAGGACGCGCGCCTGGCCTTCAACGCCGGCATCTACCGCATGACCAAGGCCCTCACCGCCAAGACCTGGGGCAAGATGCGCCACATGGGCATCACGGACAACGCCGCCGGCCGCGCCTACGGCTCGCAGGCCATCATCAAGGACATGGCCCTGGGCTTTGACGGCAAGAAGGTCCTCACCGTCAGCTGCCTCAAGAAGCCCGATGGCACCTTCGGCGTCACCCTGCTGCGTTGGGAAGTGAACCCCAAGACCCTCAAGCAGGACTAAGATTTCAAGGTTCCGAGGCCGCGTGGAATCCACGCGGCCTCGGCATGTACGGCCCCAGGCATCCTCCTGCAAACTCAAAGGAGCCCCGACTCCAGAAATGCAGTGGCTTTTCATTGTACCGCCTGGGAAAATCAATCCTTCGGCTGGCGGGGCGTCCCAACACAATCCAGCCGTGGAGGATTCATGGCCAAAAAGAACGTCATCCACGTCGTCGGCACGGGCACCATCGGCGAACCCCTCATCGGGCTGCTCATCGAATATTCGAAGGAGCTGGGCATCGACGAGGTCACCTTCCACAAGAACAGCGTGACGGATCGGCCCAAGGTGAAGGCCCTCCTCCGCCGTGGCGCCAAGCTGTCCGTGGACCCCCAGAACGTGGAGGGCTTCCGCTCCTGGGGCATCGAGCCCCACATGCTCCACGACCAGGCCCTGGAAGAGGCCACCGTCGTCATCGACTGCAGCCCCAAGGGCCTCGAGATGAAGGAGCAGCTCTACAAGAAGTACGAGCACAACACGCTGGGCTTCATCGCCCAGGGCAGCGAATTCGGCTTCGGCCTGATGTACGCCCGCGGCGTCAACGACGAGCTGCTGACCGGCAAGGAGCAGTACGTCCAGGTGGTGAGCTGCAACACCCACAACCTCTCCTGCATCCTGCAGACCCTGGCCCTGGCCGAAGGCAACGACAACCTCGTCGAAGGCTCCTTCGTCTGCATGCGCCGCGCCAACGACATCAGCCAGGTGAAGGACTTCTGTCCCGCGCCCCAGGTGGGCACGCACAAGGACGGCAAGTTCGGAACCCACCACGCCCGCGACGCCTACCACCTGTTCCAGACCAAGGGCCTGGAGCTGAACCTCTTCAGCAGTGCCGTGAAGCTGCCCACCCAGTACATGCACAGCCTCTGGTTCGACCTGCGCCTAAAGCGCGCCACCACGCTGGACGCCCTCAAGCTGCGCATCAAGGCCAACGACCGCATCGCCATCACCGAGAAGAAGGACGCCAACACCGTGTTCTCCTTCGGCCGCGACCAGGGCCACTTCGGCCGCATCATGAACCAGACCGTGATCCCCCTCAGCACCATGACCATGCCCAACCCCAACCGCGTGGTGGGTTTCTGCTTCACGCCCCAGGACGGCAACAGCCTCCTGTCCAGCGTCTGCGCCGCCCTGCACTTCATCCACCCCGAGGACTGGGAGCAGCGCATCCAGGTGCTGAAGCCCTTCTTCTTCGATGAAGTGTAGGAACCGCTCGGTTCGCCATTGATCCGAGATCGAAAACGGGCCCGCATCCGCGGGCCCGTTTTCATTCATGCTTGTCTTCTCCCGGGCCGCCTGCGGCCCAGGCCCCACAGGATGCCCCGTGCAGATCAGCGCCCGCTACACCCTCACGCCCGACGAAGCCCTGCGCGGCAGCCGGGCCTTCAAGCGCCTCTGGTACGCCGTGTCCGTGGGATCGGGCGCCCTCGTGGCCCTGCTGGGCCTGGCCGCGCTGATCGCGTCCAGGGGCCAGGGCGGCTTCGGCTTCTTCATGATCTTCAACGGCCTGCTCTTCGTGGGCATGCCGGAGGCCGTGCTGCGCTGGGCCCGCCGCCGGCAGGGCGCCGCGCTGTACACGCCCCTGACGCTGCGCCTGGACGACGAGGGCCTGAACCTGGAGACCGCCACCAGCGAAGGCGGCCTGCCCTGGGGCGCCTTCACGGAGATCCGCCGCCGCAGCGGCTTCTGGATCTTCCGCCGGGGCCCCTCCCAGGCCGTGCTCGTCCCCGAGCGCGCCCTGGACGAGGCCGCCGGCGCGGAGCTGGAAACCTTCCTCCGCAGTCGGGAGCTGATGGTGTGATGAGGCTCAGGGCGAAGCCTGCCATTCAGCTGTCCGGCCCCGTGGACCAGGCCGCCCGGACCCTGCTGGGCCAGCTCCTCGTGCGCGGGGACGTCACCCTGCGCATCACGGAGGTCGAGGCCTACGGCGGCCCCGAGGACAGCGCCAGCCACGCGCGCCACGGCCGCACGGGCCGCAACGCGCCCATGTGGGGCCCCCCGGGCCGGGCCTACCTCTACTTCTGCTACGGCGTGCACTGGATGCTGAACGTCGTGACGGGCCCCGAGGGCCGCGCCGAGGCCGTGCTCATCCGGGGCGCCGAGGTGGTGGCCGGACTGGACACCGTGCTCCAGCGCCGTCGCGCCGCCCAGGCCACGCCCCAGCTCTGCGCGGGGCCCGGCAAGGTGGCCCAGGCCCTGGGCCTCGACAAGGCCTTCGACGATCACGACCTGCTGGCGCCCGCGGGACTCGAACTGCGCCCCGGCGAGCCGCCGGCCCTGATCCTCGCCGGACCGCGCCTGGGCATCGGCTTCGCCACCGAGGAAGACCAGGCCCGCCCCTGGCGCTTCGCCGATGGCGGCAGCCGTGCCGTCCTCCAGCGGAAGGCCCTGCACCCGCTTTGAGTCGCGCCTTGTGCAACCCGGTGAGGGCTTGCATACTCAGGATCCGCTCAAGTCGCGCCCTCGCGGGGGACGAGAGAGCGGAACACCAAGCCACGGGGGTGACCGGTTTCGACAGGTCGTGATCCGGGTGCACGGTGCAGGCGGGGGTTGGACGGATGGCCCCCTTATCAATCCGCCCACATCAAACTGCCAACGATAACTTCGAACTGGCTCTCGCTGCCTAGGGCAACCTAGGTTCCGAGCGAGTCCTCGGGATCTCTGGGTACCGAGCTCGTTAAACCTCTGAAAGGGTGGCTTCGGCCTGCCGGACGGAGGCACCAGATAGGCCGCCGCGACGCTCCCTGACGGCGGCCGAGATCAGGGGCACACCGCCCGGACGGCTCGTCCGTTCCCCGCCGGGCGGTTCCAAGAGCGGACCAAGCCTGTGAAGAGCCGCCATTCGGCATGTCTTGGACGTGGGTTCGACTCCCACCACCTCCACCAACGGAAAGCCCCCGCTTGCGGGGGTTTTTTGTTGGTGGAATTGCCGCTGCGGGCAGGTAGGCGCCCATGTCGGCAGCCCCGTGGGCTGTCGGCATGGATCAGCGCCGTGCCCAGCAGCGACACGCTGGGCGGTCGGACCGAGCTCGTTCCGCGCGGATCAGTCCGGCTTGAGGGCCAGGCGGGGGTGCGTTTCGGGAGCAGGCGCTGCCACCGTTTTCGAAGGGCTGAGGAATCCGGGGAGAATCGCCTGGAAGATGCCGTTCCCGATGAGCTTCCGGATCACCTCCCACTCGCTGGTCTTCGGCCCCCCGGTGGAACCGGAGATGTGGGCCACGGTGGCCACCGCATGGGTCGAATGGTTCTTGAAGAGGTTGGCGAGGAATTGCATCCCATGCAGCTTCATCCGTTGGCGGAAGGGCTTCGCGACATCCTTCTGACGATCCGAGATCCTCAGGTTTTTGATGAGGGGTTTGACGTAGCCTTCCACCTGGCCGTTCTTGACGGCGATCTCGGTGTAGAGCGAGAACAGGCCATCCGCCACGTCCACGCCCGCGTGGGCCATCAACATGCCGTTGAGGTCCACCAGCTTGGCATCCTCCACTTCCAGGCTCACCGCGAAGTCGGCCGGCCGGGCCGTAGACCGGATTCGGCCTTTCAGCGTGGTGGTCCCGCTGCCCATCAAATCGCCCCGGGCATGAAAGTCTGAATGCTGCGCGCCCTGGTGGTTGCTCAGATGTTCCAGATCGAGGTTCAGGTGGGACATGAACACGCGATAGGACGGAGTCGTTCTACGGTTCTCGAAACCAAACTGACTGTTCTTCAACCTCAAGACATCGATATCTAGCCGCAGCTTCGGCGCATTTCGAACCTTCTCCGCCAGCTTGACGGCCTGTTGCGCGTGCTGTTTTTCCACGGCCTTGGTGGCGCCGCTGGTGACGTAATCCAGGCGGAGGCCTTCGAGTTCGACATCCGAGAGATGAGCCGTCTGCCCTTCGGGGGTGTATTCCATCGAGCCCTGCAGGGAGAGGAATCCGCCCGTGGTTTTCAGTTGGTACTCCTGGGCGAGGGGGCTGAGGCGGTCCAGGGGCACCTGCTGCAGACGGATGTCCCCATGGGCGGCGACATAAGGCTCACGGAGGAAATCCGCTTCTCCCTTGAACCAGACCCGGCCCGTATCGAACAGCATCCCCTCCATGGTGATGGGCGAGGGATAGGTGCGCTTCGCTGCGGCCAGGTTGCGAACGTTCCTGGCGGTCATGAAGACCCTCGTGAGCTGGATCGGCTTGCTGGCCGTGCGATCGGAAAGGTAGAGCAGGGATCCGTCCTGCACTTTCACCTGGTTCAACTTGAAGGGAAAGATGGATTCGACGGCGCTCTGCCATCCCCGTTCCTTCAACCCCATGTGGCTTTGGGCTTCCTCACGGATCTGGGTGAGGTTCAGATGCAGGGCGGGACGCACCAGGGTCAAGTCCCCGACGACCTTGAACCGCAAAAGCTCCCGCAGCATCAACGAGAATTTCAGCGCTCCAAAATCGGCCACGGAGGTCTCGGGGTGGGAATCCTGCTTCACCACAAGATCATTCAGGTCGAAGGCCGCACGCCACAGGTGCGGATGAACCCGCCCGATCCGAACCGTGTACCCCTTCAATTTCGAATTCATGGTCCGCTCGGCCCAACCCCGCATGGGCTCTGCGAGCAGGGCGTCTCCAAAAAACGAGAGGATCAGCGCCATCAAGGAGAAACCGATCAGGAGGCTCTTGCCGCGATGGGCGCGGCAGATCTTGAGGAATCGCTTCCACCTTCCGGGAGGCTTTCCTGGCTTTGTCATCGGTTCCAATCGTCCTGAAGAAGGGTTGTCCGGGGCGGCCAGCGGTGGGCCGAGACCTGGTTCGATCGGGGCTTCACCAGCTTTTGCGCAGGATGGCGACCATGTAGTCCAGAGCCTGCTGGGTACCGAGTTGGAGCATGCCCTTGAAAGGCCCTGGCGTGGCGGGGTTCATGGGTCGATGGATCAGCACGCCCGTCTGTGAGGCCGCGATCGCAGGGTTCACGGATCGCAGGATGGATGGTCTTGGTTTCATGGGAGCCTCCTCGGGTCAGGAGAGAGAAAGCACCATCCGAACCACATTTCAAATAGCTAAAAAACCAAACGCTTCCATGCAACGATGCGATGCCTTGAAGATCTCCTCCTTCAAGATGAGTTGTTCCATCGATCAATTTGAAAGCCGCCTCGATGGGTCTCCTGTCGACTTCGGTGCTCACACCTTGCGCTCCGCGTGCCCGCCGAAGGCATGGCGCATCGCCGAAAGCACCTTGTCGGCATAGTCCCCCTCGCCCCGGGAGGAGAAGCGCTGGTACAGCGCCGCGCTGAGGACCGGCGCGGGCACGGATTCGTCGATGGCGGCCTTCACGGTCCACCGTCCTTCGCCGGAGTCGGAAACCCGCCCCGCGAAGCCCGCGAGATCCGGTTCTTCGAGCAGGGCCTGGGCCGTCAAGTCGAGCAGCCAGGAGGCCACGACGCTGCCCCGTCGCCAGACTTCGGCGATGGCCCCGAGGTCGAAATCGTAGGCGTACAACTCGGGGTCGCGCAGGGGCGTGGTTTCGGCATCGGCCTCGCGGGGCTTCGTGCCGACGTTGGCGTGACGCAGGATGCTGAGGCCCTCCGCGTAGGAAGCCATGAGGCCGTACTCGATGCCGTTGTGGACCATCTTCACGAAGTGGCCCGCCCCGGCGCTTCCGCAGTGGAGGTACCCGAGTTCAGCGGTGCCCGGTTCCCGCTTCTCGCGGCCGGGCGTGCGCGGGCTCGAGGCCATCGGTGGCGCAAGGCTCGCGAAGATCGGTTCCAGCCGATGGAACGTTTCCGGCTCCCCGCCGATCATCTGGCAGTAGCCCCGCTCCAATCCCCACACGCCGCCGCTGGTGCCCACGTCGAGGTAGTGGAGCCCCAGGGAAGCGAGTTGCTTGGCCCGGCGGATGTCGTCGACGTAGTACGAGTTCCCGCCATCGATGAGGGTGTCCCCCGGGGCCAGCCGCGGCGCGAGGTCGTCGATGGCGGCGTCCACTCCGGCGGCCGGCACCATCAGCCAGATGGCTCGCGGCCCGGGCAGCTTCGCGACGAACTCGTCCATGGACGAAGCCCCCTCGGCCCCTTCCTTCACCAACGCTTCCACCGCCTCGGGCGAGCGGTCGAACACCACACACGCATGGCCCGCGCCCATGAGCCGCCGTACCATGTTGGAGCCCATCCTTCCCAGTCCGATCATTCCGAGTTTCATGGGTTGATCCCTCCTTCTTGCCAAAGTCGAAATCCGCCGAGGAAGGCGTTGGCGTTATCCCCCGGGCGGACACCGGGCGGCAGCGGGCCCAGGCGCGAGGCGTTGCCGCCCCCCACGACCACGGAATCCGCCTCCAGCGCTTCACGCAGCAGGGCGACCACGGCCCACACATGCTTGCGCCATTTCGCCTTGCCCAGGCGTTTCATCCCCGCCGCCCCGAGGTAGTCTTCGTAGCTCCGTCCCTTCCGGTAGGGCAGGTGGGCGAGCTCCATGGGTTCGAGGCGGCCTTCGACGATCATGGCCGACCCCATTCCGGTGCCGAGGCCGAGAAAGAGCATGCGGCCCCCCTGGTAGCTGCCGAGCGCCTGCATGGCCGCGTCATTGATGAGTTTCACGGGAAGCCCGAAGGCCTTGGCGAAGTCGAAACCTACCCAGCCCGAGCCCAGGTTCCTCGGTTCGGCGGCGATGCGTTCGTGCACGACCGGTCCGGGGTAGCCCACGGAAAGGGCCCCGTACGACCAGTCGGCGGTGAGCTGCTTCACCTTCTTCACGAGCTGCGACGGATGCAGGGAGGGACCCGATTCGAACCGGCGCGGCTCCGACCGGTCCGAGGCCAGCATCTTGACGTGCGTCCCTCCGATATCGATGGTGAGGATGATCATGGCGAGGCCTTCGGCTGAGCCCAGTCCCCGGTGGCGGCGATCAACTGGTCGGCCTCGATCGGCCCCCAGGTGCCCGGTTCGTAGGGATGGAGCGGGGCCGCCTGGCCGAGCACGGGATCCACGATGGCCCAGGCCGCCTCCACGGCATCCTGCCGCGCGAACAGGGTGGCGTCTCCCTGCATCGCCTCCCCGAGGAGCCGCTCGTAGTCGCTCATCTCATCGCCCGACGGGTGGTGGATGAGCGTGAGCTCGGTGGGCTCACCCACCATGGCCTCTCCTGGCTTCTTCACCCGGGCCCCCAGCGCGATGCTCAACTCGGGTGTCAGGCGCAACCGGAGGTGGTTCTCATCGCCCAGGGCCAAGCGGGCCAGGGGCGGGCGTTTGAGCCGGACCATCACTTCGGTGGTGGACACCGGAAGGCACTTCCCGGCCCGAATGTAGAACGGCACACCCTCCCAGCGCCACGAGTCGATCACCAGGCTCAGCGCCGCGAAGGTCTCGACTTCGGAATCCGGCGAAACCCCCGTTTCGTTCCGGTAGCCCTTGAACTGCCCACGGACGAGGTCGTCGGGTCCCAGGGGACGAATCTGGCGGAAGACCTTCACGAGTTCATCCCGGATGGATTCGTGGTACGTGGTCGCGGGGGGCTCCATGGCGAGGTATCCCACCACCTGCATGAGGTGGTTCTGCACCACATCGCGGATGGCGCCGGCCTCTTCATAGAAGCTGCCGCGGCCCTGGACGCCAAATGATTCGGCCATGGTGATCTGGACGCTCTCGACGTAGTTCCGGTTCCAGATGGGTTCGAGAAAGGTGTTGGCGAAACGGAAGACGACGAGGTTCTGCACCGCCTCCTTTCCGAGGTAGTGATCGATGCGGAAAACGGAAGATTCGTCGAACACCGTGTGGATCGTTTCGCTCAGGCGCACCGCCGAAGCCAGGTCGCGGCCGAAGGGCTTCTCGACGATCACCCGGGCATTCTTCGCGCAGCCGGAGGCCCCCAAGTGTTCGATGACCGTCGGGAACATGCTGGGCGGGATGGCCAGGTAGTGAAGGGGATGGGCGGCCTGGCCAAGCTGCTCGCGAAGCCTGTCGAAGGTGGACCGCTCCTGGTAATCGCCCTCCACGTACCGCAGGAGGGTGAGGAGTTTCTCGAAGGCGGCCGGGTCGAGGCCCCCGCCGTGCTCCACGAGGCTCGCCCGCGCGCGCTCCTGGAGGCGCTCCAGGCTCCAGCCCGCCCTGGCGATTCCGATGATCGGGCACTCCAGGTGCCGATGGCGGATCATCGCCTGAAGGGCCGGGAACACCTTCTTGAAGGCCAGATCACCCGTGGCCCCGAAGAACACGAAGGCATCGGAAGGCGGCAGGGATGTCGTCATGCGCGACCTCGATGGGAAGACGTGGGTGGCGCCACGGTGACGGTGAAATCGCGGCCTTCCCAGCGGGCCGCCGCAGGCCAGAAGAAGGTGAAATTCAACGGGACGCCGGCCTGGAGCGTTTCCGAGGGAAGGTCGGCCACGTGGATGCCAAGCCCCGTGTCACAGGTCGGGGTATCGATGATCGTCCGCCATCCGTCTGGACTCCAGTGGACCAGGGCGGGTTCGAGCACCTCGAGGCGGAGGCGCTTGCCGAATGGCATCAGCAGGCATTTGTGATTGAAGCGCCAGATGGCGTGGGGAGAATCCACCCGAAGCACCTGGTAGCGCTGCACCGGCTGGGGCGGCATGTCGAAGACCCGACCATCGGCGAGGGAGCGGCACAGCTTGACGTACTCCGCGTGGGCCCAGACCAGCGGCATGGCCGATCCGGTGGGCTTGCCGAACACCAGCTCGTGCTCGGGGCTGTCGGCGCCGTCCCAGGTCTGTTCCGGCAGGAGGCCCCCTTCGTTGGCGAAACGCGAGAGGGCCGAGGTGAGGGCTTCCGCCTCCTCGAGGCGGCCCGCGGCCAGCTCGTAGTGCGCGCGCTCGCCGGTCAGCAGGGGCCAGGGCCGGCCGATGCCCGTGCCGTCGAACGGGCTGCCGTCCTGATGTTCGCCGTAGCCATCGCCGTTGTAGCGCCGCCACAGGGGGCCGCTCGGCGTGTCGACTTTGAGGAGCGAATCGATGGCTTTGACGGTGTTGACGATGCGCGGATCGTCCGCCGCCCGGAGGCCGAACCGAACCAGGGCGAGGGCATCCGGACTGATGATGTGCGAAGCGGCCTCGGCGCTCTGTCCCGGCGGTCGGTTCTTGATGGGGACGAAGCCGGTGGCCGGGGAGGCGGCATCCGCGGCGTCCGTCGGTGCGATGCGGACATAGTAGCCATCGACGCCGAGCTCGCGGGCGAGGTCGGTGCCGGTGACATAGGTCCACCGTTCGATGGCGGCGTTCCAGGCGTCGGCGGTCTCCCGCAGATAAGCGGCAAGGCCCGGCTCGACCTGATCCGCGAGATCTGCGGCGCAGAGGAGTGCCGCCACTTCCACGGCCAGGGTGAACGGCGAGTAGCCCGGATCCTCCTCCCAGCGGTCCTGCTGGGTGACGGGCCCGTTCTGAACGAGGAATCCCGCGGCCCTTCGGACCATGGGCCACAGGCGGGCGAGGTCGGGTTCGGCCAGGGCCCCCGATCGCCGGGCGAGATCCACCAGGAGGATGGGGAACCCCGTCTCATCCATTTGAATGCCGTTCCAGTAGGGCGCCCCGTCGAGCCACATGTTCTGGGGCCAGTGGCCGTCGGCCTCCTGGGTGACCGCGAGGTAGCGGAGGATGCGGCCCACCTCCTCGAGGGCTCCGGCCGCCAGCAAGCCACCGGCACTCTCCACGAGGTCCCGGGGCCAGGCCAGGTGGTAACCGCCGAGGTCTCCGTCGTCCTTGGAGAAGCCCCAGGGGATCGAAAGGCTGGCGATGAGGCCTCCGGGGAAGCGCGAGGATTCATGCGTCCGCAGGACGGCGGTGGACACCCGGTAGAGGTCCCGCGCCCCGGGCCGCGGTCGCTCCAGGGGCCGCAGCGTCCGCTGCCAGGCCTCCCAGTCGCCGCGGTAATCCGCGGCGGCCTTGTCGAAACCATCCCATAGGCTGGCGATGGCGCGATGTCCCGCCTCGGTGTGCGTCAAGCCGAACCCCAGGGCGAGAACGAACTGGCCCCGCGAGGCCATGAGGTCCACCTCGCCGGTGAGGGCGACGTTGCCGTTTTCGGCCCGGTCGTAGGTCCATTCCATCTGGCTGTGCTGGCGGAGATCCTGCCAGCCATCGGAGACGCCCACAAAGCCCGCCGAGCGTTTCTTCCATCCCGCAGAACAGGCCAGCGCCAGGGCCGTGCCGTTGCGCACGGCCAGCAGCATGGGCACGCCCTTGACCTCGTCCACCCAGGCCGTGTTGCCGTTGCCCGCGTTCTCCAGGTGGGGGGCGAGCAGCACATGGACCGAATAGCCCGAGAGGGTCCCCACCAGGGGGACGAAGGTGATTCTCTGGAGCACGACTTCGCGGGAGGGATCGGCGAGGATCTCCTTTTCGATCCGGTACCTGCCCTCCCGACAGGTGTTCACCACGCGGAAGGCCGGGATGCCGTCGGCCACGGTCGTGACCTCGTGCTGCGTATGACGCTTCTCTTCGGAGAAAAACCTCACGCCGTCCGTCACGATCAGCCCCAGGTCGCGCGTGCAGGCCTGGTCGATGCGGGAGTAGTAGACCTCATTCACAATGCCGTGGCTGAGGGTGAACCAGGTCCGGCCGCTGGCGCGGAGGGCCGTGCCCACCCCGCTCTTGGCGCTGGAGGTCCAGCGCGGGGGGATGCCGGGCCAGCCCGGGGGGGTGGGGTCGGATGGGCTCGTCATGGCGGGGTCACGGGGTTCTCATCGCATGGGCAGTGGTGCGTGCCGCCAGCGCGGCCAGGAGCTTGTCGAAGGGTTTGTTGAAGGCTTCGACGCCCTCGTCCTCCAGGCGTTGGGTCACGGCATCCAGGCTGATACCGAGCGCTGCCAATTGCTCCAGGATGAGAGAGGCCGCCGGGATGTCCTGGTCCAGGCGGGCTTCCGGCACGCCGTGATCGCGGAAGGCTTGGAGGGTTTCGACGGGAACGGTGTTGACGGTGTCCGGTCCGATGAGGGCCTCGATGTACTTGACGTCGCTGTAGCCGGGGTTCTTGGTGCCCGTGCTGGCCCACAGGAGGCGCTGGGTGCGAGCACCCTTTTCGGCCAGGCTCTGGAACCGGGGCGAATGAAACAGCTCCTTGTAGATCTGGTAGGCCAGCTTGGCGTTGGCCGTCGCCACCTGACCCAGCAGCCCTTTGGCGAGGTCGGCCGTGGGGCCCCCCTGCGCGACCTTCTTGTCGAGCATGGGATCCACCGCGGCATCGACGCGGCTCACGAAGAAACTGGCCACGGAGGCGACCTTCGATACGTCCTCCCCTTGAGCCAGGCGAGCCTCGAGACCGGCCAGGTAGGCTTCCGCCACCTGGCGGTAGCGCGGCAACCCGAAGAGCAGCGTGATGTTGACGTTGATGCCTTCACTGAGGAGTTGCCGGATGGCCGGGAGCCCTTCAGACGTGGCGGGAACCTTGATGAAGACGTTGGGACGGTTCAGATCGGCCCACAGCCGGCGGGCCTCCTGCAACGTGCCTTCGGTGTCGCGGGCCAGATGAGGGTTGACCTCCAGACTGACGTAGCCATCCTTGCCGCCGGTCCGCTGGTAGAGCGGCCGGAAGGCGTCCGCGGCGCTTTGCACGTCGCGCTGGCTGAGGGCTTCGTAGATGGCATTGGCCCCCTTGCCCTCTTGAACCATGGGCAGGATGTCCTCGTCGTAAGCCTGACTTCCCGCCAGGGCCTTCTCGAAGAGGGCGGGGTTGGAGGTCATCCCCTTCACGCCATCCTCCTCGATGAGTCGCCGGAGCTCACCGCTGGTGATCAGATCCTTCCGGATGTAGTCGAGCCAGATGGACTGCCCGAACGATTCCATGAGCTTGAGAGGATTCAGTTTCATGATCCCGACTCCTTGGCTTCCAGCGCCGCCACTTTGGAGAGACGGCGACGATGGCGTTCCGCGCCGCTGAACCTCGCGGCGAGAAAGGTCCCCACCAGTTCCCAGGCCAGCTCCTGACCGACCACGAGGCCCCCCAGGCAGATCAGGTTCAGATCGTCATCCTCGACGCCCTGATGCGCTGAATAGGATTCATGGATCAGGCAGGCCCGCACCCCCGGCACCTTGTTGGCGACCACGCACGCGCCCACGCCGCTGCCGCAGATGGCCACACCGCGAGCGATCCGGTCGTCTGCGATGGCCCGGGCCAGGGGCACGACCACATCCGGATAGTCGTCCTCGGGAATCGGGTGAGCGTTGCCGAAATCGGTGACGTCGTAACCGGCTTGGCGCAGCCGTCCGACCAGGTACTGCTTGAGGTCATGACCGCCGTGATCGGAAGCGATGCCGATGGACTTCAGGACTCCGGGAGACCGGGCCATGGTTCAGGTGCCTTTCTCGTCGAGCAGCGCCAGGGCGCGCTGACACACATGCTCGGGGCTGAACCCGTACTCGCGCAGCAGGGTGGGCCCAGGGGCCGAGGCCCCGAAGTGATCCACGGCGATCACATCTCCCCGACTGCCGATGTAGCGATGCCATCCCTGCGACACGCCGGCTTCGACCGCGAGGCGCGCCTGGATGGAGGGGGGCAGCACGGCGTCACGGTAGGCCTGGGGCTGGGCCTCGAACAGTTCCCAGCTCGGCATGGAGACGAGGCGGACGGGGATCTGCTTCGCCTGCAATTCCTCTGCGGCGGCCACGATCAAGCCGATTTCGGATCCGCTCGCGAGGAGGATGAGGCGCGGTGCATCCTTGGGTGGGTCCGCCAGGACGTAGGCACCGCGACGGAGGCCTTCCGCGGAGGCGAATCGGTGGCGGTCGAGGGTCGGCACGTTCTGGCGCGTGAGCACCAGGGCCACCGGTCGATGGTTCGATTCCACGGCGACCCGCCAGGCCACCGCGGTTTCATTGGCATCGCCGGGGCGGATGACGATGAGGCCGGGGATGGCTCGCAGGCTGGCCAGATGCTCCACCGGTTGGTGGGTCGGGCCGTCCTCGCCCATGCCGATGCTGTCGTGGGTGAACACGTAGATCACCTGCAATTCCATCAGCGCGGCGAGGCGGATCGCAGGACGCAGGTAATCGGAAAAGGTGAGGAAGGTGGCCCCGAAGGGCAGGAGGCCGCCGTGGGCCGCCAGCCCGTTCAGGACCGCGCCCATGGCATGCTCGCGCACGCCGAAGGCCAGATTCCGCCCCGCTTGATTCCAACCGCCGCCGGCCGAACCCTGCAGATCCCCCACTTCCCGAATGGGGCTCTGGAAATTGCCCATCCCTTTCAGTTCGGTTTCCGTGGAGGGATTCAGGTCCGCGGATCCACCGATGAGGCCCGGTAGCGCGGCGGCGAGGACCTGGAGGGCCGCACCCGAAGCGACGCGGGTGGCCATGCCCTTGGCATCGGCTGGGAAGGACGGCAGTCCCGAATCCCACCCGTGGGGCCGTTCGGACTGGATGAGCTGGCGCAGTTCACGGCCGAGCTCGGGATATTGCGCCTCGTAGCGGGCGAAGGTCGCCTTCCATTCCGCTTCGTCCATCCGCCCCCGTTCGACCGCTTCGCGGAAGTGGCGTTCCACGTCCGCGGGCACGTGGAAGCTTGGCTCCAGGGGCCAGCCGAGGTTCTGTTTCGTCAAGGCCACCTCCTCCACACCCAGGGGTGAGCCATGGGCCGTGAAGGTGTCTTGCTTGTGCGGTGATCCGTAGCCGAGATGGGTCCGCACCTGGATCAGCGAGGGCCGCGTGGTTTCGCCCTGGGCGGCGGCGATGGCGCGGGCGATGGCCTCCACATCGTTGCCGTCCGCCACGGTTTCCACATGCCAGCCGTAGGATTCGAAGCGCAGGGCGAGGTTCTCGGTGAAGGTAAGCTGCGTCGAGGCCGCCAGCGTGACGCGGTTGTCATCGTAGAGGTAGATGAGCTTCCCGAGTTTCAGGTGGCCCGCCAGGGAGGCCGATTCCGCGGCCACGCCCTCCATGAGATCGCCATCACTGACCAGCCCATACGTGAGGTGGTTGATGAGATCGAACCCGGGCCGGTTGTACCGAGCCGCCAGGTGCGCTTCGGCCATGGCCAGGCCCACGCCATTGCCAAAGCCCTGACCCAGCGGACCCGTGGTGACTTCCACACCGGGCGTCAGGCCGCGCTCCGGATGTCCCGGCATGCGGCTGCCCCACTGGCGGAAATGGTGAAACTGTTCCAGCGGCAGATCGTAGCCCGTCAGATGCAACAGGCTGTAGAGCAGCATGGACCCGTGACCCGCCGACAGGACGAAACGATCGCGGTTGAACCACGACGGATCGGCCGGGTTGTGCCGGAGGAAGCGTGTCCACAGGGTGTAGGCCATGGGTGCGGCGCCCAGGGGTAGGCCGGGATGGCCGCTGTTGGCCATCTGGATGGCATCCACGGACAGGAAACGGATGGTGTTGATGGCCAGCTGCTCCAGGGGCCCCACCGCAGGTGCACTGTCGTTGGTGCGGTCCATGGCAGTACCTCCAGATGCTTGGATGTCGGAGAAGGAATCTTTGGAGATCCCGATGCTGAATTTGGTGCGGCGTTGGTGTGAATGGGTGGTGTGACCCCACGGGGCGGCGGTACGTCCATGCCTGAGGGGCATCAAGCGGGCCATGTTGAATGCCGATTAAAATCACTGATTAAACGTTACTTGAACCCGCGTAGACACGGCCGAACCGGCCAAAACGAAGTGGCCCCCCACCAAAATGAAGGGAACGGCCGAGGGGAAGGTTCTGCCCGAGCCGGCTCTTTGCACACCTCCGAAAGAACGAGTCGTCGTTCCCCCAAAATGCTGGGGTGCGGCTCAGTCAAGCCGGATTGGATTCCGAGGTGACGGTTGAGGCTTGAAGCTCAGCATCTGGGAAGTAGATACCGACGCAATCCGGACAGATGCCGTGTGAAAACTGCGCCTCCGAGTGCTGCGAAATGTATGTTTCGATGGCGTGCCATGTTCCTTGATCGGCTCTGATTTTTTTGCAGTGGGCGCAAATGGGCAACAGGCCGTGAAGCTTTCGGATCTCGTGCTGAACGTGACGGAGTTCCGCGTGAACTCGAATTCGGGCAAGCAGCTCGGGGACTCGGAATGGCTTGATGATGTAGTCGGATGCACCCGCCTCGAAGCAGGCGAGAATCACATCCAGCTCGCTGTCGGCGGTGACGAAAATGACGGGAATGGCCGCGGTGGCCGGGTCCCCTTTGAGCCTTCGGCAGGTTTCAAGTCCATCCACCCCGGGCATGAGGAGATCCAGCAGCACCAGGTCCGGTTTCCCTTGGGCCGCGAGCTCCAAGGCCCGGAGACCGCCCTCGGCCAGTGCCAACGTATACCCTTCTCGACCCAGAATCGTGGCGATGAGGTCGAGGTCGCTTGGCGTGTCATCCACGGCGAGGATAAGAAAACTTTCGGATCGTTCCATGAGTCAGCTCCATCGACGGTTGTGTGTGGTTTGCGTTTCATTTTTCAAGGAGACCGGGATTTGGATCCCCGGCGATCTTGAAGCGGTCCTTCTCCCTGCGATCCGATGAGATCTCGACGGCGATGGCCGCCGCTTCCTCGGCCGCCACACCCGTGCTCCGGCGGATGTATTCCTCTTCTCCAAGGCTGTCCTTGGCACGAAGCATCAAGTCCTCGGCCTGCTCCTGCTCGCCCGGAAGGCCCACTCGCAGCTCCTCGATGAGCATCATCACCGTGGCGGCGACGGGCAGGGCCAGGATGGCGCCGAGGAGGCCCATGAGGGTGCCGCCCACCAGAAGGGCGAGAAAGACCACGGAGGAGGGGAGCCGAAGGGATTGTCCGTAGATGCGTGGAACGAGCAGTCGGCTTTCGAATTCCTCGTAGGCCACCATCATGACGAGCACCACGAGGGCGGACGTCGAACTGTGGCCCAGGGCCGCCAGGACCGCAGGAAGCACGGAAAGGATGGCGCCGATGTAGGGAAGGATATCGGCCACGCTCGCGAACACGGCCAGGGCCAGGGCGTTTTCGACCCCGCAGGCCCTGAGCAGGATGAAGGTGAATGCGCCCATGAGCGCGCAGGTGATGAGTTGACCGCGGATGTAGGCGCCAACGATGGTTTCCACGTTCAGCATGACCCGGGAAAGCCGGATGTGATGGGTGCGGGGGACGAGCGCGAAGAGGCCGCCGCGCAGCCGATCCCGGTCGATCATCATGTAGAGGGCCAGGAAGATGGCGCTCATGCCGTAGGCGGCGATCTCGAAGATGCGCAGGGAATAGCCGAACGCCGTGGCGGCCATGGTGTTCCCAAGCGCGCCGTAACTGAGGTTGCGAAGCCAATCTGCGAAAGGGGCGCTGAGGTGGTGCTGGGCGAGTCGATCCGCCAGGCCCGTTCGGAAGGCCGGCTCCCGCTCGAGAAGGGAGATGGCCTGGTTCACGATCGAGGGAACCGTCAGCGTCAAGACGAGCACCGCGGCGATGGATACCGCCAGAAAGACGAGGAGGATTCCAAAGTTGCGCCTCACCCGGTGCCGTTCCAGCCATTGGACCGCCGGACTCAAGGTCCCCATGACGAGAAGCGCGACGATGAGTACGAGAATCACGGGCCAAAGCCGAAAAACCAGCCAAAGAGCCGCACCAAAGAGGAAGATGCGGATCAAAGTGCCGTTCGTGATGTCGTATCGAATGGTGGCTCCGCGCTGAACGGAGGGAAGAATGCAGGTTTCGTTCCGTGGTTCGGATGGCCCGGAAAGGGCCTTGCGGCCAGGGAATTCGCGATTCGGCTTCGGGGCGAATTACCGTTGGCACCGGCGAAGCCACTCAAAATGACGGGGGCACCGAATCATTTCGAAGGAGGATTCCAGGAACCTCCTCTCGCTCCGAGCAAGGGCACGATGCCGCCGTCGATTTGAAGGGCGGAGGCCATCATCTTGATGGGCCTCTGTGACCCTTTGCCCGGTGGTTGTGCTTCGAAGTCCTAGGATTCATGGGTCTTTGTCGTTGGCTCGAAAGCTGCACGTTCAGGTGACCGGATTCCTCGCCGCGGCGCGGAAGACTCGACGCAGGCGAACGGCCCATTCATTCGGAGAGACTCATGAATCGAAACCTGGTTGTCCCTTTGTTCTCGCTCGTTCTGCTTTCGGGCTGCATGGTGGCGCCCAGGATGGGAGGGGGGCTGGAAATCGTGCCGATCCTCCCCGTGGTCGTCGAGGTGGATGCGGATTCCTATTACGCCCACGGCGGCTATCACTACTTCTACAACGATGACCGCTGGTACTACTCGGAAACGAGGGACGGGCGCCGCATGGAGCTTCCGAGATCCCACTGGCCCAGGGAAACACGGCGGCCGGGATGGGATCGCCATTAAGGCGCATCCAGCCTGAACGGCGCAAGAACACGGCCGTCACCGGCTTCCCGCCTGCCTTGCCGGCAGGTGGAGGTGGCATTGGTGAGCGGACGCAAGACATCCAAACGGGGAGGTGGACATGCTCGGACTCATCCTGATCATCATTGTGGTGTCGATGCTCGTCGGCTCCTTCCCCAGATGGCCGCATAGCCGCAATTGGGGCTACTACCCGAGCGGCGGGATGGGCCTTCTGCTGCTCGTCCTGATCGTGTTGCTGATCAGCGGGCGGCTCTAGCCCCGTGTGCCGTGCGCGAATCGTGGCCCCTGCTCCGAAGCCTCGGAGCCTGCCTCGCCGCCGTACTGGTGGTCGTCGGCATGCCGATCCAAGGGGTGGCCGCGGAAAAGCCGTGGCGCGGCCTTGAAACCCGGAAGGCCCACATCGATAAGATCGAGGTGGTGATCGGAGATGTCTTCGACCTTACCAAGGCCGATGAAAACACCTGGATCGGCCGCACGGCCGATCACCTTCACGCCTCCACGCGCGAGATGGTCATCCGGAGGGCACTCCTCATTTCCGAAGGGGAGCAGGTGCGCGAGCGGCGGATCTACGAGACGGAGCGGCTCCTCCGGGCGCTGCCCTTCATCAAGGATGCCCACATCGATCCGGTGATCCAGCCGGACGGAACGGTGGTGGCCCGCGTGCGCGTGCGGGATGCCTGGACGACCCAGGTGAATGCGGGCGCCTCGCAGGTGGGTGGCCAAAGGGCCATGAACTTCGGAGTCGATGAAAAGAATTTCATGGGCACCGGCAAAAGCGTGACCTTCGATCTTTCGAAGGACCACGAGCGAAGCACCTGGGGACTCGCCTACGGGGACCCCCAGTTGTTCGGAAGCCGCTGGACCCTCGCGGCCCACACCCAGTACCTCACGGACGGGTTCACCCGCAGCCTCGATCTTGAGCGCCCATTCTTCGCCCTGGACACCCCGTGGTCCACGGGCCTCAAGCTGTCCCAGGCCCACACCAGCCTTTACCTGTACGACGAAGGAAAGCAGATCGCCCAGGTGCCGTTCATCCAGAACGAGGTCCGCTTGTCGGCCGCCAAGCTCCTGTTCGAAAGGGAAGACCGTGTCTGGCGTGGAGGGCTTCTCTTCAAGCGCCAGGACACCACCTATGGGCTCATGACGCAGACCGCCCCGTCGGGAGCTTTGGCTCCACCCCTGCTGAAGGACCGGCGCCTGCGGGGACCCGCGCTCACCCTGTCGACGCAGAAGGATGCGTTCGATACCTTCGCCGACCTGCAGGGCATGGACACCCCAGAGGACTACAACCTGGCCTGGACGGGGGCCCTGGAACTGGGAGCCTACAGCCGGGCCTGCGGGTCCTCCATGGCCGCGCCCTTCTTCAAGGTCGAGGGGGCCAAGGGCTGGTCCGCTTCGAGCGAAACCCTCACCCTGTTCACGGCCTCCTGGGAGGCGCGGAAACCCCCGGCCGGCCTGGAGAACAACCACCTGTCCACGTCTCTGGTGCACTACCGGAAGCTGACCCCAAACCAGATCCTCGCCGGATTGGTGACCCTCGACCTGGCCCATCGCCCGGATCCGGAAACCTGGTACTACGTGGGCGGAGACCAGGGCCTGCGCGGATTCCCCAACCAGCTGCATCCGGGGGATGCACGGTGGACGGCCTCCTTCGACTACCGGCTGCTGACGGAACAGCGCTGGTGGGGCCTGGTGCGGCTCGGATACACCGCCTTCCTGGACGTGGGGTCGGTGCGCCGGATGGATGGGCAGGGATGGTCCCGCACCTATTCCGATGTGGGGGTCGGGCTCCGGCTCGGCAACCTCAAGAGCGCCCTGGGCCGGGTGATCCTGCTGAGCGTGGCGGTGCCGCTGAATCGTGAACCCTACCAGGCGCGATGGCAGGTCACGGTCGGCAATGCGATGAGGTTCTGAGCCGGGTTCTGATCCGGCGGCTCGTCCTGGATCCCCGGCGGCAACGGGGCGATCCATCAGATCATTTTGGCGACTGGGCTAGTCATAACGATGGATGATGGCGTGAATCGTCCAAGGGCATGTTCCGCATGTGCCATGACAACGGCATTTGGGCGTTGGAACGAAACCTGCTCCATGTTGAGCGTTCGGCGATCCACACCGAGACACCTGTGTTCCACCTCATGGGGGTCTCGGCAACACCTTGGCTGAGGCCAGGGCTGTTACCTTCCCAACGAGCACGCTCTCGCACAGGACTTGGATGTGATCGGGATTTCGAGATGAATGGGCGTATAAGTTAAGACAGGTGGCGCTCACACCTTCGGCCTCGCGATCCGCAAGTTTTTTCGCGGTTACCCAGAGGTCGACCGTGTCCCAACTCCGTTGTCATCCCGTTCCGGCGCTTCCAGCCGCAGAGATGCTTTGGCTTTGCGACATCTGCGCCTTCCGATCGATCCGGGTGGTCGGGCCCCATCCCAGCCATCGGCTTGTTCAGCTTGCGGGCCGCAAACCCGAGGCTCCGGATCCTGAAGCCCTGGATCCTGAAGCCATGGATCTCGAATGGGGCGGCCTTCGAGGCCCGGGTGCCGAAGCCACGTTGCTTCAAACGGCTCGAAGAATCGGAACCCTTTGCGAAGGCGCCTTCGCCTCGGGGCCTCAGAAACGGTTTGCCATGAACCGGCGGCCCGGCCCAGGAATGAGGCTCACATGGCCATGAAAACGCCCTACCGCCTGCTGGCCTCCTACGCGGCTGCGGTCCTCGGGGCCGTGCTGCTCGTGATCCCCTCCTTCTGGGCGTTCGCGCAAATGAAGGAGGCTGGGAGGTCGCGGCAGCACACCTATGAAACCCTCCTCGGCGCCGAAGCCCTCGAAGCGGACCTGCTCCAGGCCGAGGCAAGCCAGCGCGGGTACCTGCTCACGGGAGATGCGTCCTTCCTGGGTCTCTACACGGCCGATCATCGTCACGCGCAGGATCAGCTGAACGCCTTGCGTCAACGGAACCTGGCGCCTTCGGCCCGGGTGCACCTGGAGTCCCTCGCCCCCATCGTTGACGAGAAATGGGCGGACATGGCTTCCACCATGACGCTCCGCCGAAACCGGCATCTGCCCGCCGCGAGAGCGGCGGCAAGCCTCGAGAAGGGCAAGCCGCTGATGGAGGCCATTCGTTTGGAGATGGCAGCCTTCACGCAGGCCGAAGAAAGCGCCCTGGCCCAGAACGAAAGCTCCTTCCGCTCCCTCATGGATCGGCTGTTCATCCTGATCGCCGCGGTCAGCGGCTTCGCCTTGCTGGCGGCCGTTTCCTTCATCCAGTCCCTGCGCCGTCAGACCCATCAGCGGTTGAAGGATCTGGTCCATCTGGAAACACAGCATCTCCTGGAGGCCCAGGAGGAGACCAACAGCCAGCTGCTCCAGGCCAATGCAACGCTCCAGGAGAGCGAGGAGAAACTGGCCGTCACCCTGAACTCGATCGGGGATGCGGTCATCGCCACCGATGCTCAAGCCCGCATCAAGCTCCTGAACCCGGTCGCCGAGCGCCTCACGGGGTGGCCCCTGGCTGAAGCCATGGGACATCACGTGGATGAAGTCTTCCGGATCATCAACCAGGAGACGCGGCACCCGGCGGTCGCTCCGATCCTGGAGACCCTGGCCCATGGCACGGTCCAGGGACTGGCCAACCACACCCTGCTCATCGCCAGGAATGGCACCGAATGCGCCATCGCCGACAGCTGCGCCCCCATCCGGAACCGCGACGGCGGCGTGGGAGGGGCCGTGCTGGTGTTCCGGGATGTCACGCAGGAATACGCTTCACAGCAATCGCTGCGGGACAGTTCCGCGCAGATCCAGGCGATCCTCAATACCGTCGTGGACGGGATCATCACCATCCAGGCCCTCGACGGCCGGATCGAGACCGCGAATCCCGCGGTGGAGCAGATGTTCGGCTACCCGGCCGCGGACCTTGTGGGGCAGAAGATCAGCCTGTTGATCCCGCAGATGGATCAGATTCCATTCGAAGCCCCCTTGGGGCATGAGCTCGCAGACCAAGAGGCCGGAAACGATGGCCCGGGCCGCGAACTGGAGGGCAGGCGCAAAGGGGGCGAGGCTTTTCCCCTGGAAATGATCGCAAGCGACATGTGGTTGGGCGGCAAGCGCTACTTCACCGGCCTTTTGCGAGACCTCAGCTCCCGCAAGCGCGTGGAAGAGGCCCTGGTGAAAGCCGGAGCCCTGCAGACGGCCATATTCCACAGCGCTAATTTTTCGAGCATCGCGACGGATGCCCATGGCGTCATCCAGATCTTCAACGTGGGCGCCGAGCGCATGTTGGGCTACGCCGCGGAAGACGTGGTGAACAAGATCACCCCCGCCGACATCTCCGATCCTGAAGAAGTGATCGAGCGCGCCGCGGCCCTCAGCCTGGAGCTGTCGACGCCGATCGCCCCGGGGTTCGAGGCCCTGGCCTTCAAGGCCTCGCGCGGCATCGGAGACATCTACGAGCTGACCTACATCCGCAAGGACGGCACCCGCATTCCTGCGGTGGTCTCCGTCACGGCCCTGCGGGATCGCCAGGAAACGATCATCGGCTACCTGCTCATCGGAACGGACAACACGGACCGGAAACTGATCGAGCTCGAGCGTGAGCGCCTGGACCAGGTGCTGCAGGACAGGAATGCCGAACTGATCAGCGCGCGCATCGTCGCGGACAAGGCCAACCTCGCCAAATCCGAATTCCTTTCGAGCATGAGCCACGAGTTGCGCTCCCCCCTCAACGCCATCCTCGGCTTCGCCCAGCTCATGGACTCGGCCACGCCGCCGGCGACGCCGGATCAGAAGGCCAGCATCGACCGCATTCTGCACGCGGGCTGGTACCTGCTGGAACTCATCAACGAGATCCTGGACCTGGCGGTGATCGAGTCTGGGAAACTCTCCTTGTCCCAGGAGCCGGTGTCCCTGGCGGAGGTCATGTTCGATTGTCAGTCGATGATCGAGCCCCAAGGCGAGAAGCGCGGCATCAAACTGACCTTCCCGGTCTTCGGAGCACCCCTTTTCGTACGGGCCGACCGGGTTCGCCTGAAGCAGGTCCTGATCAACCTGCTATCCAATGCCATCAAGTACAACCGGCCGGGCGGGACGGTCAACGTCGCCTGCGATTCCGCGACTCCGGGGCGGGTGCGCATCAGCGTCCAGGATTCGGGTCAAGGCATGACGCCGGTGCAGCTTCGCCAGCTCTTCCAGCCCTTCAACCGCCTGGGCCAGGAGCACAGCAACGAAGAGGGAACCGGCATCGGCCTGGTCATGAGCAAATTGCTGGTCGAGCTCATGGGCGGGACCCTCGGGGTGAACAGCAGCGTCGGGGTGGGAAGCCTGTTTTGGTACGACTTGAACACCTCTGAATCGCCGAGTCTGGTGGATACCAAGGTCGAGGACAGGGTCGAGCGGAAGACGTCCGAAGGCGGCGCGACCTCGCTGCGCACGGTTCTGTGTGTGGAGGACAATCCGGCGAACCTGGCGTTGATCCAACAGCTCATTGGCCGCCGACCGGAACTGCGACTCCTGTCCGCTGAAAATGCGACCCAAGGCATGGCCTTGGCGAAAGAGAAGCAGCCCGATGTCATCCTCATGGACATCAACCTGCCGGGCCTGAACGGCATCGACGCGCTCATCATCTTGAAGAACACGTCGTCCACGGCCCACATTCCGGTCATCGCCATCAGTGCGAACGCCATGGTCGGCGACATCAAGAGAGGGTTGGATTCCGGATTCTCCCGGTACCTCACCAAACCGATCAACGTCATCGAATTCATGGACGCGCTGGACGAAGCGCTCGAAAAGGCAGGAACGGCCGCATCCATCCCGGGGCCGAACGAAACTTCGAGGTACACATGATCGGACCAACGGACATCCTGCTCGGCAAAATCCTGATCGTGGACGATCAGGAGGCCAACGTCGCGCTCCTGGAACAGATGCTTCGGGGTGCGGGCTATACGAACGTATCCATGACGCGGGATTCGGCGCGGGTGTGTGAATTGCACCTCATCCATCACTACGATCTCATCCTGCTCGACCTGCAGATGCCCGGAATGGACGGCTTCCAGGTGATGGAAAACCTGAAGCAGGTCGAAACCGAGGGCTACCTTCCGGTCCTCGTGATCACCGCCCAACCCGGCCACAAGGTGCGAGCCCTGAAGGCGGGCGCGAAGGATTTCATCAGCAAGCCGCTGGACCTGGCCGAGGTGCTGATCCGCGTTCACAACATGCTCGAAGTGCGCCTGCTTCACATGGAAACCAAGCAGCTCTACAAACGGGTGCTGGACGAGCAGAAGGTATCCGAGCGGTTGCTGCGGGATCTCCTCCCCCCCTCCCTCGCAGAGCGGTTGGAAAAGCGGGGTTTCGCACTGCCTGCGGCTGCCAGTGGCGTCATCACGGAGAGCTACGCGGAAGTCACCGTCCTCTTCGCCGACCTCATGGCTTTCACCACCTTCGTCGAAGGCGCCAATGCGGAGGTGCTCATGGGCGTACTGGATGAGATCTCCACCCGCTTCGATGGCGCCGCAAAAGGCCCGCGCCTCGATCCAGCCAAGACCATCGGGAATGCCTATCTGGCTTCCGTCGGGCTCAGCGATCAGGCGACGGCGCTGACCATTCAAAGCGCCCGCAGGGCGCTGGAGGTGATCGAGGCCGTCGACCGTTTCAATGAGCGCAGCCGGTACAAACTCAAGCTCCGGGTGGGCCTCGATACGGACGCGGAATCAGCGGACATCGTCGTCCGACGCAAGATCACCTACGACCTCTAGGCGCGTCACGGGGAATCAGCCTGGGGGTTGGGGACCGAGCGCTCAGAAGTTGCTCGGAGCGCTCTTCGAGGCTCCAATAAGTCCGTAGCTCTTCAGTTTCCGGTAGAGGGTCGCGGAACCGATCTTGAGCTGCTCAGAGGTTCGCGTCTGGTTCCCGCTGTTCAAGGCGAGGGCGGCGAGGATGTACTCCTTCTCGATCTCCTCGAGCGGGCGGATGGTTCCGAAGGAGGCGATGGGGATGGGGCAGGCCTGCCGAAGCTCCTCGGGCAGGTCTTCCAATTCCACGCGGGGGCCCAGTGACAGGGCGACCGCGCGCTCCATGGCGTTCTCCAGCTCGCGGACATTGCCAGGCCAGGCGTATCGCAGCAGTTGATCCGTGGCTCCGGGTGTCAGCCCGGTGATCTTGCGCTTCATCTGCAGGGACGATTGGGCAAGCAGGACCCTCGCCAGGGGCAGGATGTCCTCCCGGCGATCCCGCAAGGGAGGCACGTAGAGTTCCACGACCTTGAGGCGGTAGTAGAGGTCCTGCCTGAACAACCCGTTGGCAACGCCAAGGGCGAGGTCGCGGTTCGTGGCGGCAATGATGCGGACGTCCACCTTCCGGTTCTTGTTTTCACCCACGCGGCGGACCTCCCGCTCCTGGATCGCCCGCAGCAGCTTCACCTGCATGCCCGGTGACACTTCGCCCACTTCATCGAGGAGCAAGGTGCCGCCATTGGCGGATTCAAACAGGCCGGGCCGGTCATGGGTCGCGCCCGTGAAGGCGCCGCGCGCATGGCCGAAGAGCTCGCTCTCCAGCAGCGTTTCGGCGATGGCTCCGCAATTGACCGGAATGAAGGGGCCACCGGCGCGGGTGGACTCCTCATGAACGAGGCGGGCGATGCGTTCCTTCCCGGAACCACTTTCCCCCGTGATGAGCACGGTCGAATCCACCCGTGCAACCCGTTTGGCGAGGTCCACGAGCTGACGCATGGCTGCGCTCCTGGCCACGATGCCGAGTTCGGGTTCGTCTCCAACCTCGGTCACCTGGGTAAGCGCTTTGCGGTGTTCCTTGATCTTCCGTTCAGCGGCTTTCAGGGTTTCCGTGACGCGGTGAATGGAGATGTCGAGGCATTCCTCGAGGCGGCCCTGATCAAAGAAGCGGAGCTCGGCCGCCCGGTCCTCGCCCCACTCTTCCCGGGCTCGACCGAAGAGATGGCAGCCCGCGTCACCCTTGCCTTGGCAGCGGTCTTCGAGCACGAAGATATCCTTCCCGAGTGTGCGACTCAGGTACCCGCTGAGGAGCCCGCAGATCGTCCAGCACATGGGCGCATCCGCACGTCCGAAGTGGAGGAGGTGCTGTTCGGCCTCGTAGCAGCCCACAAGCATCATGCCTTCTTTGGAAAGCGGGTCACGACTATCCAACTCGACGCCAAAGAGGCCGCCCAACGTGTGGATGCGGGTTCCTGCCCAGCGACGTTCTTCCTCATTTTCCCATTTGAACTCCGCCTGCATGGCTTCTGCCATGCGCCAACCGTGAGCGAAGCCGAACTGGGTGAGCACAGCGCGAGCCGCCGTATACCCGAAATTCTCCACGAGGTACTTCCGCAAAAGCCCCATGGCCACGGCATCGAGAAGGATCGCGCGCTGGCCGGCGAAGCGGATCACGCCGCCGGCCGGATCCAATTCCAGGAGCTCTTTATGGTCTAGATCGTCGGCACGCATCGGTGGCCTTCATCCTTCGGAGTGAAGGAGCTGATCGTTCATCTTGATGGAGAATTCTACCACCGACATGAAAGGCCAATAATTTAAATATAGAAAAAACATGCGTTAGCAAATGGCTTGAAACGTGCGGAGAAGAACCCTAGATGAGGGAATCACCGTGAATGCTCCAGCTGTCGCCATCCGCCGGGCCACCTATTGGGCAGCGCTGTTAACGGGCCTCGCCTTGGTAGGCATGCAGTTCAAGTGCGATCGACCTCGCACCATCCTGGCCGCCGCGGGATTCCCCCGTGCCAGCCGACGGATCGCACAGCCGGTGGAATCCGTGTCGGCTGGAATGCCGCAATCCGCACGGGACGTTGGCGCACGGACCGAGGCGCAGCGCCTGCGCGAATCGATCTCCTCTTTCCAACCTCTTGAAGGAGCCAGCCGTGAACCACGTTGAAATCCTGAGGCCCACCCTCACCAAGAACCCCCAGTCACCCCACCCGGGATTGGATGCGCGGGCCGAGGAGGTCCAACCCCTTCAGGTGAGGACGTCCGGGAGAAAGGCCGCTGACCTTTCCCCGCATGAATCCAGGCACGATACCGCGCCCAAACCAGCGCCCAAGCTCAACGCCCGGGAGAAGCAGCCCGCGGCGCCCCAGCAAGGACCTTCCCAGCTTCGCCCCGGGAAGCCACCCGTTGAACCCAACAAGACGTAAGTAGATCCATGCGATCCAACGCCTGCCTATCTGCTTCAGCGCAGGATCTCCCAACCCAATCGCCCCGAGGGGCAGAAAGAGAACCCATCATGCGACAGTTCAATTTGAATTTCCGCAACGCCCTGCTTGTCTCCGTTCCATTGATCCTCGCCGGCCTGCCCATGCAGGCCTCGGAGCAGGATCGCCGTATCGAGAACTCGGCCAAGAACAGCTACAACTTCAAGACGCATCTGAAAGACGACACCATCAAGGTCGAATCCTCCGCCGGGGTGGTGACCTTGACGGGGACGGTTTCCCGCGACTATCACAAGTTCCTGGCCCAGGACACGGTTGCCGGACTGGCCGGCGTGAAGAGCGTGGACAACCAGCTGGTGGTGGTGGGCGACCAGCCCGCTGAACACTCCGACGGCTGGATCACCATGAAGGTGAAGACCGTCCTCGCCTTTCACAAGAATGTGAGTGCCATGGGCACCGAGGTGAGCACGGAGAATGGCGTCGTCACGCTTTCGGGCAAGGTCGAAAATGCTGCCCAGAAACAGCTGACCGCCGAGTACGCCAAGGATGTGGAAGGCGTCACCTCAGTCCGAAACAATCTGGTCATCGACAAGACCGAGCACCAGACCGTGGGTGAAAAGGTGGATGACACCTCCATCACCGCCCAGGTCAAGACCACGCTTCTGTTCCACAAATCCACCCACGCCCTGGCCACGAAGGTGACCACGAAAGACGGTGTGGTGAGCCTGCACGGCGAGGCCAAGAATGGGGCCGAACGAGATCTGGTCACCAAGCTTGTGGAGGATGTCCACGGCGTGAAGATGGTGCAGAACCGGATGACCGTGAAATAGATCGCCAGCCATGAACCCCAGTTCCCGGGGAAACCCGGGAACTGGCGCTCCACCGTTCTTTTGGAGGGACAGCCATGTTGTGGACCGTTGCCATCATTCTGATCGTCCTCTGGGCCCTCGGCCTGGTCAGTGCCTACACGATGGGGGGCTTCATCCACGTGCTGCTGGTGCTTGCCATCGTCGTCGTCCTGATTCGGCTCATCCAGGGCCGGAGACTCGTGTAGGAGAAAAGACCCATGCTCGAGAATCGCAAGAGCTATGAAGGCCATCTGGATGCCCAGCTGGCGAAATGGAAGGCGGAAATCGATCTCGCCCGAGCCAAGGCGGGTCGCGCGGAGCCCCGTGCAAAAGTCCAATTCGACCTGGCCATCGACAGCCTCCAACGGGCCCATGACGAGGCAAACCGGCATCTGAGCGGCTTGAAGGAAGCCAGCGACGAGGTGTGGGAAGACCTCAAATTGGGAACGGAAAAGGCCTGGACAGACATCAGGTCTCATTTCAACCGATCCATCGAGATGCACTGAAGGCGGCCTTACCGCCCGTGGATCGCCCAAGTTCGCACCCCACCCCATGCCCGAATCAGGAGTGAATCATGAGCAAGCATCAAATCCTTGTCGAACATGAATTGTTCGATGAAAAGGCCACGGAAGAACTGGTGGCGATGTTGAACCAGTCCCTGGCCGACACGTTGGACCTGGCCTACCAGACCAAGCAGGCCCACTGGAATGTAAAGGGTTCCAATTTCTATGGCCTTCACCTTCTCTTCGACACCCTCTACGTGCAGCTGTCCACTTATGTGGACGACTTCGCCGAAAGGGCCGTCGCGCTGGGAGGCCAGGCCTATGGAACCGTGCGCGCCGCAACTGCCACGTCAAGCCTCGAAGAATATCCACTCGATGCCAAAAAGAGCATGACCCATGTGAACGCGCTGGTGGACCGCTACAGCGATTATTCGAGCCGCGTTCGCCACGCCATCCGAAAAGCCGAAAAGCTCGGCGACAAGGATTCGGCCGATCTCTACACGTCGGTCAGCCGCGCCATGGACAAAGCCCTTTGGATGCTGACCTCGCACCAGGATGTCTGATTCGTTTGGAGTCCCAATGTCCATCGCACTGGAGATCACCCTCATCGTCGTGCTTATCGCCCTGGCCGCCGGTGTGGTTCCCCTGCTCGTCCAGCTGCGCACCACGGCCCGCGGGCTGGACCGGTTCCTGTTGTCCGCCAAGAGCGACCTGTCCCAGATCGCCGAGGACGTTCATGCGTCTCGGCTGCGAATGGATCAGTTGGCCGGAACCCTGCAGATCACATTGGGAGACCTGTCCACATTCACCCATTCGATCCGGGAGGTGGGCAGCGCGGTAAAGGATTGGCACGCACGGTTTCGCAGCGCCATGGATTCCACGACGCGAAACCTGGGCGGCCTGATCGGAGGGGTCAGCTCGGTGCTGGCCTTCTTTAAAAGCAAGCAGGCCCATCACGAAACAGAAAAGGAGCACGCTCATGAACGAACCTAGACCTTCCTCCTATGGCACGACCTTTTTGACCTTCCTTGCCGGCGCGGCCGTGGGGGCGGTGGTGGTGGCCTTGACGACACCCAAAACCGGGCCGGAACTTCGCGGCAACCTGCGGGATCTCGGTCTCCGCGCGAAACGCAGGGCCGGAGAATTGGCCGAAGATGCCGCCGATACGTGGGACGACTTCAAGGAGCGGACCGTACTCGCAAGCGCCGACCTGAAGCGTGGGGTGGCCGATGCCGCCCGTGATTTGCGCGGCTGAGCGCCGCGTAGGACGGCCTCGCCGCCCTGCACTCCTGACTGCTTTCCTGCTCGAAACCCAACAGCCCCTGGCGACCGCCCTCCCCTCGTGGGCAGGCCGGTAGCCCCTCCATGAACCCCTTGAAAGGAATTCCATGATCATTTTCAAAGCCATCCCGCTGATGACCGCCATCCTGGTTGCCCAGGCCGGCACCCCCTCGGCTACCCCTCTCTCCTATCCCAGTCAGAACCAGCCGCCGCCGGCCCAGACGGTTTCGGTTCCCCTCTACCGGGTGACCGTCGTCCAGGGAACGGCCAAGGCCATCAACTACCGGAACCTGAAGCACTCCACCGAAATCGATCTGCTCGGCACCGTGCTCGGGCCGAACGCCTCGGGCGAGGCCCGGGTGAAAAGTGAAGACGGAGCCATCCAGATCACGGCGAAATTCAAGAACATGCCGCCCGTCTCGACCTTCGGTGGGGAGTTCCTCACCTATGTGCTGTGGGGCATCTCTCCAGAAGGACGAGCGACGAACCTGGGGGAGGTCATCCTCGAGCACGGCAAGGGCAAGGTCAAGGTCACGGAGAAACTCCAGACCTTCGGCCTCATCGTGACGGCGGAACCCTATTTTGCGGTGAGCCAGCCCAGCGATGTCATCGTGCTCGAAAACGACATTCGGAAGGGTTCAAAGGAGCAGTTCGAATTCATCGATGCCAAGTATGAACTGCTGAAGCGTGGGCAGTACACCATGAACTTGAGCCCTGTCGCGCCGGTCATCCTCGATAAAAAGACGCCCTTTGATGTCTACCAGGCCCGCAACGCCGTACGCATCGCGCATGCGTCTGGGGCATCGACGTACGCGGCGGACTCCTTCGCCAAAGCCCAGGCGTACCTCGCGGAGGCGGAGACTCATGCGGGCGGGAACAAGGCCCGAATCGTCTCGGCTCGCGAAGCCGTGCAGCGCGCGGAAGACGCCCGGCTCATCGCGGTTCAACGCCAGGACGTAGAGCGTGTGGCCCAGGAACGCAGTGCGGCCGAGGAGAAGGTCGAAGCCGCGAAGCGGGAGGCCTCCCTCGCCACGGCGGCTGAGGGCGCCGCGCTTCGGCAGGCACAGACGTCGGAAAGCGAAAACGCGGGATTGAGAACTCAGAACGCAGGGCTGCAAACCCGCAACGACGGGTTGCAAGAGCGCCTGATGACGGAACTGAATGCCGTCCTCCAGACCCGCGCCACCGCCCGCGGCCTCATTGTCAACATGTCCGGAGTGCTGTTCCAGAACGGCAAGGCCACCCTCTTGCCCGCGGCGCGTGAAAAGCTTTCGAAAATCGCGGGCATCCTCTCGACCCACAAGGGTCTGAAGATCGAGGCCGAGGGCTTCACGGACAGCAACGGGACGGAGGCCTCCAACCAGATCCTTTCGGAAAAGCGGGCCCAGAACACGAAGGATTATCTGGTGCAGCAGGGGGTGCATGCCAACGCCATCACCTACAAGGGATTCGGCGAGAGCAGCCCCATTGCCTCCAACGACACTGCCGAAGGCCGGCAGGAGAACCGCAGGGTTGAGCTGGTGGTTTCTGGCGAGGGCCTTGGTGCGCCCAAGGATGCCGGGCTCTGAGCAGGATGGTCCACCATCCGATCCGCACTCCCAACCGAAGCATTCATCCATCCACTTGAAGGAGTCTTGACATGAGCCAGGTCGTCCAATTTTCCAATACCCCCTTGAAAGCCTCAAGCATCCTCGGCACCCGAGTCGTCGATGTCCATGCGGAAAGCCTGGGCAACATCAAGGAACTCGTCATCGATCCGGAGACCGGGCGGGTGGCATATGCCGTCGTCGCCTTCGGGGGCTTTCTCGGCATGGGAGAGAAGTTGTTTGCCATTCCATTCAAGTCGTTTGATTACGACAAGGCGAACAACCAGTACACCCTCCAGGTTCCAAAGACCCTACTGGAAAAGGCCCCGGGCTTCGACGCAGACCATTGGCCCTCCATGTCCGACGAACATTGGAACCGCGATATCCACGCCTACTACGGATATTCCCCTTATTGGGAGTAGGCCCCGTTGCGGGCCCGACGGAGCCACGGTCCAACAGGGCCATGGCTCCGCCAGCCCGTGATGGGTTCCCAAACGGTTCAAGGAAAAAGCACGGAGCTCAGCCATGACCCAATCCAAATCTCACGCGGCCCTTTCATCCGTCATCACCTTTTTCGCTGGCGCTGCCATCGGGGCGGTGGTGGCGGCGCTCACCACTCCCAAGAAGGGAATAAGGCTTCGGAAGGATCTAGCAGGGCTCGCCAGTGAAGGCAAAGCGCGGATCAAGGCGGCCTGCAACGATCTGAAAGGCACCGGGAAACGCGCAAGAAGAACCTTTGTCTGGAAGCATCCCAATCCAAAGCAAGACATCCATGTCCCAGGGGGGCCCTCACCGGTTGATCCGGAAATCTGGGCCACTGAAACATGATTCGAAAACGGAAGGATGAAAAGGGAGTTCCCATGATGACGCTGATCAACGGCCACCAGGTTGCCTACACGGATGAAGGGAAGGGGCCACCCCTTGTCTTCGTGCATGGCTTTCCCTTGAACCGCAGCTGCTGGTCCAAGCAGGTGGAATGCTTCAAATCCCGAAACCGGGTCATCGCACTCGACCTACCCGGATTTGGTGCCAGCGAAGCAGAACGGGGCCCGGCGACGATGAATCACTTCGCCGAGGGAATCTTCACGCTGTGCCAGTACCTTCAAACCGGCCCGATCGTCCTGGTGGGGCATTCCATGGGTGGCTACATCGCCCTGGCTTTCGCCCAGGCTTACCCCGTGTTCCTCCGCGGCCTGGTCCTCGTGGGAACGAGGGCCGGCAGGGATGAACCCGAAGTCGCATCCGCGAGGCGCATGCGTGCGCGCGCCGTTCAGCAAGCAGGGATCGGCTCGGTGGTGACGGACATGGCCCCGAAGATGCTGTCGGCCATCAATACGGATCTGGACATGGCCCGTCAGGTGCGCGACACCATGGCATCCTCCAGTTCTGAAGGCGTGGTGAGTGCTTTGCTGGGCATGGCCGATCGGCCCGATCGGCGCGCTCAACTTGCGAGCATCCAAGTCCCCACACTGGTGGTGGCTGGCGCCGACGACACCCTGATCCCTATGCGTGAATCCGTGGACATGGCCGAAACGATCCCGGAAGCTCGGCTGGTGGTCATCCCGAAGGCGGGTCACCTGGTGGCGTATGAGCAACCAGGCCCCTTCAATGAAGCCCTGGCCTCATGGCTGGATTCCAGTCCGAGGGGGCGTCAGATCTTTCCGCTGGTCCGCCAGGATTCCCAACTCAGGACCGTACCCGAAGGGGTCACGCCATGAATGAGCGCCACGCGGTGATCGGCGTCTTCCTCTCCCACCTGGAGGCGGAGGCGAGCATCAAGGAACTCCACCATGCGGGGTTCGACATGCAGAAGCTTTCCATTGTGGGCAAGGGCTTCCACACCGAAGAGCATGTCATCGGGTACTACAACGCCGGGGACCGGATGAAGGTCTGGGGCAAGCTCGGTGTCTTCTGGGGCGGGTTTTGGGGCCTGCTGTTCGGTTCAGCCCTCTTCGTCATCCCGGGGGTCGGTCCGCTGGTGGTCTTCGGCCCCTTGGTGAGTTGGATGGTCGGTGCGCTGGAAGGCGCGGCCGTCATGGGCGGGCTGGGAGCCCTGGCCGCGGCCCTCTACAGCCTCGGCATCCCCAGGGACAGTTGCCTGCAGTACGAAACCGCCGTCAAATCCAACCGCTTCCTCGTGATCGCCCATGGAATGGGGGAGGAGGCTTCGAAGGCCAGGCACATTCTCGAAGGGGCTGGTGCAGCCCACACCTGCGTGCATGCCGAATCCTGCAGGGAGCTCGTGAGCGTGACCTAGCCCGCCCCTTCAATCGTCAGGCACCGGGCATGGAGATGCTCAGCTTCGATCCCCAGAAAGGAACCACCTTGAAAGCGCTTGTGTATCACGGACCCGGGATGCGGGCCTTCGAGGAGAGACCTGACCCCGTGATGTCGGAGCCCACCGATGCCATCGTCAGGATCGCCCACACCACCCTTTGCGGGACGGACCTGCACATCATGCAGGGAGATGTACCGACCGTCGCACCAGGCCGGATCCTCGGCCACGAAGGGGTGGGCATCGTCGAGGCGGTCGGCGCCAGTGTCCTGGGCTTCCAGGTGGGCGACCACGTCCTGGTTTCGTGCATCACCTCCTGCGGGCGATGCGTGAACTGCAAGAAGGGCATGCCTTCGCACTGCCAGGAGGGCGGCGGGTGGATCCTGGGGAACCTCATCGACGGAACCCAGGCCGAACGGGTGCGCATCCCTTACGCGGATCACAGCCTGTACGCCATCCCCCCGGATGTGGATGAAATGACCCTGGTGATGCTCAGCGACATCCTTCCGACAGGGTTCGAATGCGGGGTGCTCAGTGGCCGCGTGAAGCCCGGAGACACCCTGGCCATCGTGGGTGCCGGCCCCATCGGACTGGCCGCGCTGCTCACGGCCCAGTTCTACTCGCCCGCCGACATCTTCATGATTGACGTGGATGACAACCGCCTCGAATGGGCCAGGAGATTCGGCGCCACCCGTTTGATGAACAACCGGGATGGCGGAGCGGCCGAAAGGGTAATGGCCCTGACGGAGGGCCGAGGGGTGGACGTGGCCATTGAAGCTATCGGGCAACCCGCGAGCTTCGACATCTGCCAGGCCGTCGTCGCCGCAGGAGGCCACCTGGCCAACATCGGCGTGCACGGAAAACCGGTCCAGCTGAATCTGGACAAGCTCTGGTCCCACAACATCACCTTGACCACCCGGCTCGTGGATACCACCTCGACGCACATGCTGCTGAAGACCGTCACAGCCGGGAGGCTCGATCCCAGGCCCCTCATCACCCACCGCTTCGCCTTGAATCAGATCATGCAGGCCTATGACACCTTCGGTCAGGCCATGCAGGAACGGGCCCTCAAAGTGGTCATATCGAGTGCCTCATGACGGTGCACCGACACCGGACGTAGAAGGTCTTACAGAGAGGAGTCCCCATGAAAAAAGCCCAGGAGGTCGCCTCTAAACTGATGGGCTCGGCCTATGAATCGCTGGATGAACGGGCCCAGAAAGTCGCTCGCCACGTGGCGGAAGGCAAGCACATTGCGCGGAATGTCACTCAGGACTACGAAAAGGGAACCACGTTCGGCCAGCGCGCGGCGGATCGGGTGGCGTCCTTCGGCGGATCCTGGATTTTTGTGGGCCTCTTCGCCGCAGTCATGCTCCTCTGGGTGGGATTGAATGCCTTCCTCGTCATGAGCCGCGGAAAGACGTTCGACCCCTACCCGTACATCCTGCTCAACCTGTTCTTGTCCATGCTGGCGGCCATCCAGGCCCCCGTCATCCTGATGTCCCAGAACCGTCATTCGGAGAAGGACCGCCTCAATGCGGAGCATGACTACGAGGTCAACCTCAAGGCCGAACTCGATATCATGCTGCTCCACGAAAAAATGGACCTTCTGCGCGAGAAGCAGTGGGAGGAGCTGCTGGCGATCCAGAAGGAACAATTGTCGATCCTGGCGGATCTGATCCACAAGAAATCCCTCGTTCCATGAGCCGGAACCCCGTGGCCCGAAGCCGATGGGCATGGCCTGATGGCGTCGGGTGGTTCAGCTTTTTCGTTCTGAGCCTGATGTGCGTGGCCTGCGCCCGGCTCCCGTCGTTGAACTACCTCAAGGAACCGCTCAACCGGCCCGTGGCGCCGAAAGTGGAGGACGGAAAGGGGACGCTGGATCCGAAGGCCGCCTCCTCCCTCTTGGTTGGAAAGCTCGGCCGGTCCAAGATCGATGCGAAGGCCCTGGCTGCGCTGGAAGAAGCCGCCACAGGCCGGCCGCTCATTGCAGGCAACAAGGTCACCCTTCTGTTCGATGGGCCGAGCACGATATCAGCCATGATGGCCGCGGTCTCCCGCGCCAAGGACACCATCAACCTGGAGACGTACCTGTTCGATCAGGATCCTTTGGGCCTGAAGTTCGCCGATCTTCTCATCGAGAAACAAGGCGCGGGCGTTCAGGTCAACATCATCTACGACTGCGTGGGAACGATGGGAACCCCCCAAACCTTCTTCGACCGCATGCAGGCGGCGGGCATCAGGCTGTTGCCCTACCATCCCGTCAGCCCCCTCAGTCACTTGGGACGCTGGCGCATCAACAACCGGGATCATCGCAAGATCCTCGTGGTGGATGGCCAGTTGGCCTTCGCCGGAGGCGTGAATATCACGGCGGCCTACACGCGCAGTTCGCCCTTTCGCTCTCATCGCAAACCCATGCCTGGTGCGGGATGGCGGGATACCCACCTCCAGATTGAAGGTCCCGCGGTCGCGGCCCTGCAGTGGATGTTCCTGGACAATTGGGCCAGCGGGCACGAAGGGGACCTGTCCGCCCGGGACTATTTCCCTCCCCTCACGGTTCAGGGCGACAAGGTCGTTCGGGTGCTCCGGAGCCAGCCCGGAAGCAATCACGAAATCTTCAAGGCCTATTTCCTGGCCATTCAAGGCGCCACGAAAACCATCCACATCACGGCCGCCTACTTCATTCCGGACGCGCAGATCCTGGGGGCGCTTCTCGACGCGGCCAAGCGCGGCGTGGATGTGAAGCTCATCCTCCCCAGCGTCTCGGACGGCTGGCTGACCTCGCAGGCCGCCCATTCCTTCTATGCGCAGATGCTGGAGGGAGGCGTCCACATCTACGAGTTGAAAGCCTCGGTGCTGCACGCCAAGACCGCGGTCATCGATGGATGCTGGTCCACGATCGGTTCCACCAACATGGACACGCGCAGCTTCCTTCACAACAAGGAGGTGAACGTGGTCGTGATGGGAGACGCCTTCGGATCGGAAATGGAGAGCGCCTTCCAGGAGGACTTGAAGGACTCCCACCAGATCGACGCCGTCATCTGGAACCAGCGCACCTTTGGCCAGCGGTTCAAAGAGTGGCTCGCAAGACTCGTGTCCTATTGGCTATGAACGCCAGGTTCCATCGCTTCGCAGTTACCGCCTTCACCCGAACATCAACCCAGGAGAACCAGATGAAAATGGCCGCAAATGTATGGATCGATGCCCGGAAGGCGGTCATCCGTAGGCTTGGTGACGATGGCGAGACGGCACTGGAGATCCGATCACCCCTCGGGCCCTGGCCCGATCCGAAAAAAAGCGTTCCGGGGGAACCGCCGGCCCTTCCGCCAGGCCTCGGTCCCCACGAGGCCTTCACGGAACGCCTCAGGCACTACCTGTTGGAGGTGATCGCGGCCATCGGCGACGCGGGATCCATCCTGATTTCGGGGCCGGGGGATCTCAAGTGTGAATTGGGCCGCCTCATCGATGCCATGGGGCCCGATCGGCGAAGCCTCGTGATGATGCCGATCGAACAAGCAACTGACCGCCAGATCGCGGCACGGGCCAGGGACCACCTCTATTTCTAGACCCAGGATGCCTTCGACGCATCGCTCCCAGGTGGCCGACCGGACATCCGCCTTCTTGGGGTAAGCCCAGGTCCCTGTGAATCCCCATCGAATTGAAGGGATGGCCCTTCGTCATGAAGGGACCAGGCTCCCCTTGGAAGACGGAAGGAATCGCAAGCGGGCTTGAACCACGGCGTTGCGAATTGGCACGAAAGACGCTCTTCAAGGAATCACGAGGGGTGCGCAATCCACGCGCACCAGGCCACGAAAGGGCCTTCTTGAAGGTGACACCATGAAAACCGTTGGGCTGATCAACGCGGGCGTGCTTCCTCTGCTGCTCGAGGCCATGACTCCGGGCTATGCGCAGCACGACCCCCGCGACCAGGAACCCCGGCGCCAGGAGCAGGAAGCCCGGCCTCAACACCCCGAAGAGAGGGCCAAGCCCGCCCATCAAGAACCGCCTCACAAGCGGCAGGAGGCCAGGCCAGAGAGGCCTCCGCAGCCCATCCGGCCGTCACACAAGGAACCGCCGCACCGGTCGCCCGAAGCGAAGGCGGCACCGGTTGCAAGGCCGCCACTGGAAAGACCGATGCGTCCGCAGACTCAGGTCCAACCCAGGCCCTCACCCCAGCCGCGGCCCCAGGTCCAGCAGGCCCCGCGCCCATACGCTGATCAGCACGCGGGCATCTGGCAGAACCGACGCGCCCGTCACTGGGAGTCGGAGCACCAGACCTGGCAGCAGCGGGGGGGATACAGCGGCTACCGCATCCCCATGGATCGCTACCGCGGCAGCTTCGGTCCGCGTCATGGCTTCCGGATGTTCAACTATCCCTTGTTGATGATCGGCGGTTACCCGCGGTTCCAGTATGGCGGCATGTGGTTCAGCGTGATGGACCCCTGGCCCGAATACTGGACCGATGACTGGTACAACAGCGACGATTTGTACATCGAATGGTTCGACGGGGGCTACTATCTCCGCAACCGTCGGCACCCGATGGATCAGCTCGCGATCACGGTGATGGTCCATTAGGAATTTCAGACATGGAAGCGCTCAGCTGGACCAAGGCGGATCGGCCCACCTCTTCTTGAGGCGGGCCAGGTGCGCGTTGAGTGGACCGGCACCCTTGAAGGAGATGAAGTGAATCAGATCGATGGCAAGGAGCCCCTCAAGCCCCCTTGCGTCGCCATCGTCGTGGCCCATCCGGATGATGAAACCCTGTGGTGCGGGGGCCTTCTTCTGAGCCACCCCGAATGGTCAACCTTCATCGTGACGCTGTGCCGTGGAGAGGACTTCGACCGCTCGGCCCGGTTCCGCCAGGCCCTGGTCAGTCTCAGGGCCACGGGCGCCATGGGGAACCTTGATGACGGGGTAGACCAATACCCTCTATCCGCCAAGCGCGTTCAGGACACCATCCTGTCGCTCCTGCCGAAATGGCCTTTCGACCTCCTTCTGACGCATGCGCCCCAGGGTGAATACACATGGCATCGACGGCACGGGGAGGTCTCCCTGGCGATGCACGCGCTGTGGCGGAGCGGGCAACTCCAGGCGAAGGCCCTATGGCAGTTCGCCTACGAGGACGGGGGAGGCAGCTATCCGCCTCGACCTCAAAGCCACAACACCCTCCAGCTTCCCCTGACCGAAGCCATCTGGAACCGGAAGCTGCAGATCATCACCGAGGTCTACGGATTCGGCGCGACCAGTTGGGAAGCCCGCGCCGCCAGCCGCGTGGAAGCCTTCAACTGCTTCACGGACGGAGGGCCGCCCAATCCCGCGCTTGAGCAGAGCCTGCTGGTGAACCCGTGAGGATCCTGGTGCTCTACAGCTATCCCCCCGCCCCGGGCGGCCTGGCGACCCAGGGCGACCTCCTGTACCGGGGTCTCCAGGAGATTGGCGTGGAGGTCTGCGCCGCGAACCTCCGATCGGATCTCGAGAAGGAGTGGTACTACCGCTGGTTCAAGCCGGATGCCGTGGTGGGCATCGGCTTCTGGGGCGATGTTCCCGACATCGTCCTTCATCCTCAGCGCTTCGGCATGCGGGCCGTTCCATGGATTCTGGCTGACGGGTACGTCGCCAATTACCGTGAGGTTCTGGATCATCTGCCCCTCGTCCTGGTGACCTCCGATTGGGTGCGGGAGACCTTCGTCCGCGACGGCATCCGCGGGGACCACACCGTGACCTTGCCCGTGGGCTGCGACACCGACGCCTTCATTCCGAGGGGCCTGGATGATCCGAAAGTACGGGCCATTCGTGAGGCCCTCGGCGTGACCCCCGAGGAACGGCTCATCCTGACGGTGGGAGGCGACGCCGCTTCCAAGGGCGGCCGGGAGGTGATGGAAGCCCTGGCGACCATTCAGGGTGAGGTTCCACCCTGGCGGTACGTCTGCAAGGTGTGGCCACAGGAGCGGACGCAGGTTCAAAACGAATTCGATCGGGCACTGGCCGCGTCCCTCGGGATCGGGGACCGGGTGAGTTTCCAGACCCATCAGGTCTCCCGGAACCTCATGCCGTACCTCCTGGCGGCCTGCGATATCTACGCCGCACCTTCCCGGCTGGAGGGTTTCGGCATGCCCCAGGTGGAGGCCGGGGCCTGCGCCAAGCCGGTCATCGGGATCCGGGCCATGGCCATGCTCGACACGCTGGTGCATGGAGAGACGGCCTTCCTGGCAGGCGTGGCCGAGGAGATCCGCATCACGGAGGCGGTACTCGGTCCCGAATCTGGTTTTGAACCGGGCCATCGCGTGGTGTTCGGCAAACCTCGCGTATCGGACTACCGGGCGAATGTCTCAGACATCGCGAGCTATCTGAAGCTTCTGCTCAACGACCAACCTTTGTGCCAACGCATGGGTGCGGCGGGGCGCACGCGCGCGGTGGCGCGCTTCGATTACCGGCGGGTGGCGCAGCGCCTGGTCGACATTCTGCGCGGAACCTAGGTGCGATATGGAAAGCGCCATCCAACTCACCAAGCAGGCGGCGATAGACGTGTTGCTGCACAACCGATCGGGTCCCTTCGACGGGCTGCCACGCACCGCGGGCTGGGGCTACCCGGAACCCTACACCCGGGATCTGCTCATATCCGCGCTTGGGATTTTCACCTCGGGACGGGAAGAACTCGTCGGTGCCTTGCGCGAGGTGCTGGAAACCCTCGGCCGGAATCAGGGGCCGCACGGGCAGATTCCATCCCTGGTGCAGGATCCCGAAAACCGCGGCGCCAGCGACACCACACCCCTGTTCCTCCTGGTCCTGGGAATGTTCCGACGGCATACGGGCGAAGCGGCCTTCCTTGAAGCGGCCGGTGCCAAGGCCCTCACCTGGATGGCCTATCAGACCACCGAGGATCGGGATCTGGTGGGCCAGCAACCCACCAGTGACTGGCGGGATGAACAGTGGGTGCTGGGCCACGGCCTGTACGTCAATGCCCTCGTCCACGGTTACCTGCGCATCCTCGGCTTGAACCGCCAGGCCGGGGCCTTCCGCGAGGCTGCCAACCGGGTGGATGGCCGTGGGTTCCTCACCCCAGGGCAACCCACCTATGCCTTCTGGTTCTACAAGGTGCTGCGAAACGAGCGCTGCGACGTGCTTGGCAACAGCCTGGCCATCCTGACGGGATTGGCGGATGGCGATCGGGCTCGGGAGATGGTGGGGTGGATCGAGGCCCAATGCGAAGCCTTGCGGCGACAGGGCGAATTGGCCTTGGACCTGCCCCCATGCCTGTTCCCCTTTGTGCAGCCCGGGGACTGGGATTGGCACGCCCGGGATGGGATCTACAACCCTCCGGGCAGCTACCACAACGGTGGGGTCTGGCCCTTCGTCTGCGGGTTCTACATCGCCGCCCTTGTGGCAGCCGGAGCCTACGACCTGGCCGAGAGGAAGCTGCTAGCGCTTACGGCACTCGTGCAGCGTTCAAAGAAAGGGCAGATCCATCATTCCGGAGCCTTCGGCTTCAACGAGTGGTTCCGCGCGCAGGATGGCAGCCCGGAAGGCGAAGAGTGGCAGACGTGGTCCGCATCCATGTACCTCTATGCCGCTGCCTGCGTGGAGGCCCGCGAGGCCCTGTTTTTCTGAACACGTCGACCTTCCAGCCCGGCGGCGAAAAAAGGAATCGATCCGATGCGCCTCCTGCCTCATCTCGATGGCTTGGTGCGAAATGTGAAACCGGTGGGGACGCGCAGAGAGCCCATCGGATGGGGTTAATGGGTCAGCACGGCACCTGCATTCTTCTTGGGTGTCGAGGAGGCCTTCATGACAAACCGATTGGCAAACCTGGCACTACCTGCCGTACTCGCAGCTTGTGGTTGCCTGCCCGCGACGGCCCAAATCCGCCTGGGTTCGAAAGGCACCGGGACCAGGATCGAGATCATGATGCTGATACGGCCAACCGGGTTCCGCCATGCATGGCCGAGCCGGTTGGCTGAATCGCATTCCGGGACAGCGCGAGGAAATCAGTCTTTCGCGTCGTTCGCTTCATATGATTTTGCAGTGAATCCACGCATCTTCATCAAACTGGTAGATCGCGCAAAGCCTGTGATAGCCATCGGCGATCACGACCCTTCCCCTGGCCGGATCTCGCACCAGAAGCAGGGGGGAAAGGACCGTCCCCTGCTTGATGCGCCTCTTATCTCGCTCCACATGCGAGTTGCTGATTCCAAGGGGGGACAATTCTGAGGCCCTGAGAATATCCTTCGCCTTGAACTCGACCATGGGGGCGCTTCTCAGGCGTGCCACCATTCCAGCCACGGTTTCGTCTTCATACATCAAGCGAAGGAAAGAATCCGCCGCTGGATAGTCGTGTTCTTCCGCGTTCAGAAGCCACTTGATGTCGGGTGCCTTCACTTTGGCCATGGGATTCTCCGAGATGACCTGCGCACGACGTTGAAATGCGATCGGGGAAGAATGACGCCATCTGGCCGGGCAGGTTGCAGCTTCGACCCTGTGCGTTTCTTTGTGAAGACTCGGGATGTTTCGAACCAAGGGCGCGAGCCCACTGCAGAACGCTGGCTGCGGATCACAACAGGGTTCCTAGAAATGGCGGATTTCCGCACTGGTTGAAGCCGTTCCTGCAGCGATCGACCCACCCGTCACGAGGACCGCGCCATTCGAGATCAAGGTGGCGGCGTGACGGCCCCGTGCCGATGTCAGGTTTCCAATGGATGTCCATAGGCCCGTCGCGAAGTCGTAGGTCTCCGTGCTTGCCAGCGAACCCGTTGCATCCATCCCTCCAGCGACCAGAACCTTCCCATTCGGAAGGGCGGTGGCAGTGTGGCCCCTGCGTGCGACGGTCAACTTCCCCGTGGTGGTCCAGTGGCCGGTCGCCGGGTCATAGATCTGAGAAAGGGCCAGGACCTCAAGGTCGTATCCTCCCGCCACGAGGACTTTCCCATTGGGAAGCAGCGTGGCCGTGTGATCCATTCGAGCTGTTCCCGTGTCTCCGGCAAAGGTCCAGGCGCCTGTCCCCGGGTCGTAGATCTCTGCACTCATCAATGGACCGGAACGCCCAAGGCCGCCCACCGCAAGCACCCTCCCATCCCTCAGGAGGGTGATCGTGAAACTTGATCGTGCAAAGGTCATATCGCCCGAGGGCGTCCAAACGCCTGAAAAGGGATCATAGATCTCCGTGCTGGCCAGAGGACCCGAATCACCGCGCCCGCCCGCCACGAGGACTTTCCCATCGGCCAACTGGGTCATCGCATGGAGTGTGCGCGCTGCTTTCAAGGGGCCCGCGAAGGTCCATGTCCCTGTTGCCGGCTCCCAGATTTCAGTACTCGAGAGGCCTGAGGGCTCACTTCCGCCGCCCGCGACCAGGACGGTTCCGTTCCTGAGCAGGCTGATGGTGGGGTGGCTGCGGCCAACACCCATGCTTCCCGTCGCGGTCCAGGTGGCGGTCGAGGGATCGTAGACTTCGGTGCTGGATAGATTGGCGGATAGGCCATCTCCCCCGACCACCATGGCACGGCCATTTTGAAGCATCGTCGCGGCGTGATTCGCTCGGCCTGTACCCATGTCCCCTGTGCCAGTCCAACTGTCCAGCTTCGGTGAGGGCGGGCCATGGGTGGAAACGGGCGCAGACGATTCCGCTTTCCCACCACACCCGAAATTCAAAACCATTGACGAAGCCAAGAGACCAAGACAAACGCGATCCCAATTCCGGATCCACCGTGGGGATTCAGGGCATTCACGGGTGTGCTTCATGGAACGTTCCTCTGATGACCTGGTGGTTGAAGGGATGAACACGTCATGGAGAAAGCGGGGCTATACCGGCGCCTCAGCACCGGTCCGCTCCAGTCGGGCGACGCCACTCAGAGAGCAATAACCGAACCAACTCACAAGCGCCTTAATCAAAACAAATAAAGCGATGAGCAACGTTGGATGAAAATCGGAACATCCAGAATGAGGGAAAAGAACCTTCAAATTGACTGAAGGATCCTGTCCGAACGGGAAAGGATGCCTGCGAGGAGTGAATCTCTGACCAGAATGCAGCGCCCGCATCCGCTGGTGCGTTACTTGCGTGCTTCGGACCAAGGAGCTTCACCATGCCCGACAGACGAAACCACTCGAAGATCCCAGCACCTCGAGGTCTATTTCAAAAGATTGAACGCAGGCGGCGGCTTTCGGATAGGCGGAAACATCAAGGCCTGGGCCGCCTGATCTACATGGATGTGAGAGATGTGTGGGGCTACCTCAATGCCAAATGGCATCGCTCAGGCTAGGTTGCTTCGCTTGGGAATCCCGCTGCTGCCCCTTCGCACAGGGTTATTCGCAGATATCAAATTGATGGATCGTTGTATCAGGCTGATGGATTGATTCGAGCTGAATCCTCAAGGTCTCTTTTGTAAATCATCAAATCGCTATCGGTAGGAGCGAGGCATAGAACCTGCATCAATTCATGGCAATTGTGGGTCTATCTGAAGAAAGGTCAGCGAAACGAGTCTCTGCTCATGTGTCTCTTCATCCGACGGGATGTCCGAGCCGTTCGAAATGAGTGATGGTCTCGAACATTCCCATTCGAGGCTGCGTTTGAATCGAGGAGAGCACATGTACGCCGTTGTTTCCAAGCACAGGCAGGAAATTGAGAAAATAGAAGTCCGGGACCGGTTCGATTTTGAAGATCGATGCTTGAGCCACCTGGTGCCGCCTCGTCCCTGCCGGGACTACCAGGAGCACCATCCTGGGCCAAAAGGTGTTCGGGTCGTTCTTCTCCCAGAGACGGGCGATTTCGAGGCGAGGGCCTATCTGGAATTCAAGAAGCACCTTCAGGACGAAACACACTATCAAGTCATGCAGGAAGGTCAGCCAACGGCATACACCGTGGTCATGGGCTAGTGATGCAAATTTTGAATTCCATACCAATGATCGAAAACTCGACATCAACGAAGATGTGTGGCGGTATGAATCATTCAAAAGTTAGGCCCGGCCGTGATGCTTCCTGGCAGCCCTGCCATGTTTTGTTTCAAATCCAAGCCGTCCTGCGGCTCGACCCTGCAGGGACAAAGAGCAAGAGTTTTTCGAAGCTTGGCAGGGTTCTGAGATTCGCCTTCGAACCCATGAATTCGCATGGGGCCTGCGATGGATAAATCGATCCAAGTATCCGAACAAGGTTTCGAGCTCCGTCGGCTTGCCGAGGAACTGGCGCTACGTCACACGCCGCCCCAATCGGTTGATCTCGAAAACCTGCTTCCTGACTGGGCCCTGGAAATGGTTCATGAACTCAGGGTGCATCAGATCGAGCTGGAGTTGCAGAACGAGGAACTGAGAAGCGCTCAAAAAGCCTTGGAGGAAACCCACGCGCGGTATTTCGATTTTTATCATTCGGCTCCAATCGGGTATTTCTCCCTGAGTGAATCCGGCGTGATTCGAGATGTGAACTTGTTTGCTGCTTCCAGATTGGGTGTTCCCCGAATGGCCCTCATGCAGCAGCCCTTCAACAAGTTCGTCTCCCGTGAAGACCAAGACGACTTCTACCTTCATCACAAGAACCTTTCAGGCCCCGGATCGTCGGAGCAATTGGACGTTCGACTGGTCCGGTCGGATGGTTCTGAATTCTGGGTCCACCTTGAGGCCGCCGTTGTTCAAAATGCCGATGGATCATCCTTCATTCAAATGAGCATGAGGGAACTTGAAACGAAGGCATCCCTCAATCACCAGACCCAGCTGCTGGAACCTGTCCCCTTTCAACCGACATGGATGCACGCGCTGTTTCCAGGTCTCAGTGCCCCACAAACGGTCCCGCCATCACCGCCCGTGCCGCCGAAGAAGGACAGGGTTGTGCCATCCATCGGAAGGCTCCATCGAATCAGCGAGATTCGAGATGCCAGGGTCAAGGACATTGCTGGTGTCGTCGCTGTGCACATGGCCAGCTTCCAGAACTTCTTCCTCACGTTTCTTGGTCGCCGGTTTTTGAGCCATCTTTACCTTGAGGTGACCCGCGAACCAGGCGCCGTGTTCTTGGTCGCCACCTCGCCAGAAAATGAGATTATTGGTTTCGCCGCCGGGGTACCCGACCTGGGCGCTTTCTATCAAAGGCTCGCCAGGAGGAAATGGCTCACGTTTGGACTCTCCTCCATGCGGGCGGCCATTTTGCAGCCCTCGATCATTCCGCGATTGTGGAGATCTCTGGGAGCATCTCGTTTGGCGGCCCACGCGTCGTACCCGGCGACCTTGATGTCTCTTGCCGTGATCCCAAACCAGAAGCGAACCGGTATCGGAAAGCGGCTCATCATGCGATACCTGTCGAGATTGAAGCGGGACGGCGTTTTGGGGGTTTGCCTCACCACGGATCGGGATGGCAATGCTCCCGTGCTCGCCTTCTATGAAAAGCTCGGATTCACGAGGACGCGAGAATATTGCACGAGGGAAGGTCGATGGATTTGTGAATTCTCCATCCATCCACAGGAGTGCTTGATCGATCCTTGATGGTCGGCCCGGTGCTTGCTCTTCCGCCAAAATCCTACGCCGCAGGCGATGGAGATCTGCTCTCGATTGGGTCTCATCAGGTCCCGATCCTCGATGAGCATGGGTGGGCCTTGCCCTCCGGACTGAAGGAGGCATCGTTCATCTTGATGGAAAGTACTCCTGCGCGCATCGATCGATATTTGTTTAAACGCAGCAGTTCAAGCCATTAGGTATTGGCCAGAATCCTGCATTAGAACCTATCACTGAGGGGGTCACCTGATGCATGCACGAGGAGAAGTGATCCATCGCATCAGCCTTGGGGTCACCATGCTCCCCGGAGGGTGGCTGGTGGCCTCCCAGCGTGAATGCAATCCGCCACCGTTCTTGGTCCGTTGTCATCCAGAAGCTGGATTGCGAGATGCGCGGTGAATCTCACTTCGATGCGATACCCCTGAATTGAAAGCGGAAGGAGGCCCCATGTTCATGAACGTCAACGGAAACCTGATGGCCTACACCGACGAAGGATCGGGCTTCCCGTTGCTCTTTCTTCACGGTTTTCCCCTGAATCGTGGTTCATGGTCCCCTCAAGTGGACGCATTCAAATCCAAACTCCGGGTGATCGCACCAGATCTTCGAGGGTTCGGTGAAAGTCATGCGACCGGTGGTCTCGTCTCCATGGCCTGCTTTGCTGAGGATGTCTGGGACCTGGTGCAGCAGCTCGGCATCGGCCCCCTCATTCTCGCGGGCCACGCCATGGGTGGATTCGTCGCGCTCACCTTCGCGAGAATGCACCCGAAATGGGTCCGCGGACTGATGCTGGTGGGGACCAAGGCCGGCCTTGATTCCAGCGAGATGATGAATGATCATCGGCAAACAGCCGAAACCATCCAGAGATCTGGGACCACCCTGGTGATGGAAGAGCTGGCGCCAAGGATGCTTTCCCCGGTCAACGCCAACGGCCCTTTGGCCACTTCAGTTCGCGCCCTCATGGCATCCGCAAGTCCCGAGGGCATGCGTGGCGCGCTGCTGGGAATGGCGGAGCGGCCTGATGCGCGCCCCTGGCTCGGCAAGATCCGTGTGCCTGCTCTCGTCATTGCAGGTTCGGATGATCGAGTCATCCCCCCCACGGAGTCGGCCGCGCTGGCGGACTCCATCCCTGATTCCCAGCTGAGGGTCATCCCCAATGCTGGACACCTGGTGGAACTCGAGCAACCCGAGACCTTCAATAAAGTCCTGAGTGATTGGCTTGCATGGGGCTGCGAAGGACCCGTGCACAAAGAGGGCCGGTTAACTCAGCCCATCCACCTGCTTTCTGAAGTCAGCAAACCGTTCAGGCAAGGCTGTGAAAGCGCATTGGTCTGATGGTCAAAGTCATACGGCTTGGGAGGTCCCGCTTCAAATAGGTTCGACGAACATCGAAATCAGTTAAGGCTAGGCACAAAAAACGATGGAAATGGCCCCGTTCAGACCATGCTCCATCAGGAGATATCCACCATGACCGAGATGAACGAAAAGAAAAGGGTATCCAGGCTGGTTCCGAGTTCATCGGTCAGGGCGACCATCTCCACGCCCAGTGACGAGACAAGTCCTTCGGCTGATCATGATGGGGGGACGAGCACGGTGCCTCAGAACACCTTTCCCATCGTCGGCATCGGCGCTTCCGCTGGCGGACTTGGGGCTTTTGAAGCCTTCTTTTCAGGCATGCCCACGGATGCCGACCCGGGCATGGCTTTCGTCCTCGTCCAGCATCTGGCTCCGGATCACAAGAGCCTCCTCACCGAACTCATTCAGCGTTCCACCCAGATGAAGGTGTACGAAGTCGAGGATGGCATGGTCGTCCAACCCAACTGCGCCTACATCATCCCCCCGGGTCGGGACATGGCCTTCATGAAGGGCACCCTGCAGTTGTTGGAACCGTCTGCGCCGCGCGGCCAGCGGCTGCCCATAGACTTCTTCTTCAGGTCCCTGGCTCAGGACCAGCACGACCTCGCCATCGGCATCGTGCTGTCTGGTACCGGCAGCGACGGCACCTTGGGCCTGAGGGCCATCAAGGCCGAAGGCGGGATGGCCATGGTCCAGAGCCCCGACTCCGCTGAATACGACGGCATGCCAACCAGTGCCATCGCCACGGGGCTCGTGGACTATGAATTGGCCCCTGCCAAGATGCCTGCCCAGCTCATGGCCTACGTGGCGCACGCCTTCAGCAAGCCCCCGCTTTCCAAAATCGCACCCACGCCCAAATCCGAAAATGCCCTGAAGAAACTCTTCATCCTGCTGCGAGCTCAGACCGGGCATGACTTCTCGAGCTACAAGCCGAGCACCATCCACCGTCGCATCGAGCGGCGCATGGCCGTGCATCAGATTGAAACGCTCGAGGAGTATGTTCAGTTCATGCAGCACACGCCTTCAGAGGCAGAGTCCCTTTTCCGGGATCTGCTGATCGGCGTGACTCATTTCTTCCGGGATAAGGAAGCCTTCAAGGCCCTTGAAGAGGTGGCCATTCCCAGGTTGTTCGACGGGAAGCCCGCGGGCTCGGTGATTCGCGTCTGGACTCCTGGCTGTTCCACCGGTGAAGAGGCCTACTCCATCGCGATCCTGTTGCAGGAAAGGATGGAAGCACTGAGGCAAAGTTACATCCTGCAGGTCTTCGCCACGGATCTGGACAGCCAGGCCATCGCCACCGCCCGCCTTGGGATCTACCCCGCCAGCATCGCCGCGGGCCTCTCGCCGGAGCGACTGGCGCGGTTCTTCACACCCGAATCCGATGAATCAGCCTACCGAATTCACAAAAGCATCCGGGATCTGCTGATCTTTTCCGAACAGGACGTGATCAAGGATCCGCCCTTCTCAAAAATCGACCTCATCAGCTGCCGCAACCTCCTGATCTACCTGGGCGCAGATCTGCAGCGGAAGCTCATTCCCCTCTTCCACTATGCGTTGAATCCGGAAGGCATCCTTTTCCTGGGAACCTCGGAGTCTGTGGGGGATTTCGGCGATCTGTTCTCCGCGCTGGATCGCAAATCGAAACTGTACCTTCGCAAACAGGATTCTCAGGGCACGCAGCGAACGACCATGACCCGCTTCATCCCGCCCATGGGCAAAGGCTCCATGGCTGCTCCGAGAGTCGCTGGAAAACTGGCCACTGGGATCAAACAACCCCTGCGGGAACTCACCGAACAGGCGCTGTTAAAGCAGGCTTCCCTCATCGGAGCCCTCGTCAATGGCAAAGGGGACATCCTCTACCTTCACGGACGTGCTGGGTTGTACCTGGAACCCATGTCCGGCGAGGCGGGCATCAACAATATTTTGAAGATGGCCCGTGATGGTTTGCGGCGTGAATTGACGACGGCCCTCCACAAAGCTGTATCCACGAAGGAAGCCATCCAGTGTCCGGGGCTGAGAGTCAAAGCCCACGGGCAATTCACCACGGTCAACCTGAAAATCTACCCCATGCCGATCAGCGCTCAGGCTTCCTTGGATACTCCGCTGTTCATGGTCATCCTGGAGGGGACTTCAAGCGCCGAATCCAAAGAGAATCGGCCGAAAGGTCGGCTTCCCAAGGAGGGCCAGGGGCTTCCTGATGCCGATTCCGCAGCACGCATCGCCGCTCTCACCCGGGAACTTCAGGCGAAGGATGAATTTCTGCAGATCACCAATGAGGAGCTGGAAACCTCCAACGAAGAGCTCAAATCCTCCAACGAGGAAATGCAATCGGTGAATGAAGAACTACAGTCCTCCAACGAGGAGTTGGAAACCTCCAAAGAGGAACTACAGTCCGTCAACGAGGAACTCTCCACGGTCAACGCTGAATTGCAGAACAAGGTGGCTGACCTTTCGAGAGCCAACAATGACATGAACAACCTGCTGGCTGGCACCGGCATCGGCACGGTGTTTGTTGATCACCGATTGAACATCCTGCGCTTCACCCCATCGGCCACACGGATGATCAACCTCATCCAGAGCGACGTGGGAAGGCCCGTGAACCACATCCTCTCCAATCTGGTCAGCTACGCCAACCTGGCTGCAGATACCCAAGCCGTGCTGGACACCCTGATCCCCAAGGAAATTGATGTGCTGACGACGGATGACAAGTGGTACACCATGCGCATCCAGGTTTATCGCACGCTGGAAAATGTCATCGAAGGGGCGGTCATCACCTTTGTGGACATCACGGAAATGAAGCGGGCCGAGGCTGCGCTTCGGGAGAGTGAAACGCTCTTCCGACAGTTGGTGGGATCCCTGCCTCAACTCACCTGGATGTGCCGAACCGATGGCCTCTACGATTATGTGAGCCCGCAATGGGAGGCCTTCACGGGCGTATCCGAGGCGCAACTGTCCGGCAGCCGGTGGTTGGATCAGGTCCACCCGGAGGACCGTGAGAGGTTGACGGAGGTTTTGGGTTCCTCGGTGGCGAAGGGCGAACCTTGCGAAGTGGCATTTCGGCTCCGCCACCACAGCGGGACATTCCGTCGATTCCTGACCCGGGCCATCGCCCTGCGCGACGCTTCGGGCCGCATCACGAAATGGCTGGGGCTGAGCACAGAGATCACTGATTCCGCCCAAGACGCAGCCGAGCCCTCGCGGAAAGAGGGTCCAACCTCAACCAAACGAATCGAGGGCAATGAAAGCGAGGCGGTGGCCAATGCTTAACAAGAATGATGGATCTGAGATGGCCGCCAAGTTGCGGTGGCGGGCGGAGGAACGTTGGCGGGCCGAGGAGGTTGCCCACCTTCATGCCGGGGCCTCACTCCCGGCTGCAAGAACCCTCTCGGTGGAGGAGTTCCAGAAAACCATTCATGAACTCCGGGTTCATCAAATCGAATTGGAAATGCAGAATGTCGAGCTTCGCCGCGTTCAAGCTGAACTCGATGTATCCCGTGCGCATTACTTCGACCTGTATGACTTGGCACCCGTGGGCTACTGCATCCTATCCATGGCGGGTCTGATCCTGGAGGTCAACCTCACCGCCGTTGCCCTGCTGGGTGAGGCTCGATCCACGCTCGTGAAGCAACCGCTCACACGGTTCATTCTGAAGGAAGATCAGGATATCTATTACCTGCATCGCAAGCGTCTGCACGAATCCAATTCACCCCAATCCTGCGAATTGCGCCTGGTCAAGAAGGATGGAACCACCCTCTGGGTGAGCCTTGCCTCCACTCCGCCGAATGCCTCAAGAAACCCCGACGACCTTCCCGTGAGCCGATTGGTGCTGAGCGATATCAGCGAACGCAAACGGGTGGAGCTCGAACTTGCTGACCTTCTGGCGAAGTCGCAACGCACCAAACCCCGGCGACGGGTTGGACCAAACACTGAACCAGTCAAAGGTCCCATCGACATGTCGTGAATTTGAAGGGAGCCTCCGATGCATTCGACCGAAGATGAGTTGGGGATGGCCAAAGACCTGCGCCTTCGAGCCGAAGCGTTGTTTCACGCGCACTGGACCGCCTCACCCGAGGATGTGGAGGCCATGACCGCGGATGACCGTCGGCAGCTCGTTCACGAGCTGCGAGTCCACCAGATCGAACTGGAGATGCAGAACGAGGAGCTGCGCCTGACCCAAGCCAAACTGGATGCGTCCCAAGCCCGCTATTTCGATTTATACAATCGGGCCCCCCTGGGCTACCTCACCATTGATGAAGGAGGGCTGATCCAGGAGGCCAACCTCACTGCGGCGACCATTCTTGGGGCGGATCGCGGCGCCATGGTCCAACAACCGATCACCAGGTTCATTCTGGATGAGGATCAGGATGAGTACTACCTCTACCGAAAGCAAATATTCGAAACCCGCGAGCCGCGGTCCTGTGAATTGAGGATGATGAGGCAAGACGGGACTTCCTTCTGGGCGCACCTGGAGGCCTGTGTCGTCACGGCGGATGACGGATGCACCCTTTCCCGCCTCGTGCTGAGCGACATCACCGAACGTCAGCGGTTGGAAAAGGAGCAGGAACATCTCCGGCTCCAGGTGCAGCGGTCGCGGAACATGGAGACCCTCGGTCGTTTGGCGGGAGGGGTGGCCCACGACATGAACAATGTGCTGGCCGCGATTCTTGGTTTGGCTTCGGCCAATCTGGAACTCCAACCCAAAGGCAGTACGGCCTACCTCGCGTTCGAGACCATCTGCAAGGCCGCCGTGCGCGGCGGCAACACGGTGAAGAGCCTATTGACCTTTGCCCATCAGCGTCCTGCCGAAGAGCAGGACATCGAGCTGAATGTGATCCTTCGAGAGGAGGTCCGACTCCTGGAACGGACCACGCTCTCCAAGATTCATCTGGAGATGGATCTGGACCCGGCCCTGGGGCTCATTCGGGGAGACGCCAGTGCATTGACCCATGCCTTCATGAATTTGTGTGTGAATGCCGTCGACGCGATGGCTCAGAATGGCACCCTTTCCCTGCGCACTCGGAACCTCGGCGAACATTGGGTCCAGGTCATCATCGAGGATACGGGATGCGGCATGTCCAAGGAGATCCAGGCCAAGGCCCTCGACCCCTTTTTCACGACCAAGGAGGTGGGCAAGGGAACCGGGCTGGGATTGTCCATGGTCTACAGTGCGGTCGAGGCCCACCGCGGGCACATGGCCATCGAAAGCGAGCTCGACCGCGGCACCCGCGTGGAAATGTCCTTCCCAAGGTGTGACGTTCAAGTCAAGCCGATGCAACCCCTGATCGAACCCTACCTGGGACAGCCCCAGCCGGTGTTGGATGTGGTTGTGGTGGATGACGACGAACTGATTCACAGCGCCATGAAGACGCTCCTCCAAGCGCTGGGTCACAGGGTGACCGTGGCTTCAAGTGGAGAGGAGGCCCTTGCGCAACTTGAATCGGGCGCGAACCCCGATGTGGTGATTCTGGACATGAACATGCCTGGTCTGGGTGGCCTCGGGACCCTTCCCCAACTGCATGCCATGCGCCCCAAAATGCCCGTGCTGATCTCCACCGGCCGTGTCGATCAGTCGACCCTGGATCTCATCGCTGCCCATCCCTACACCTCCTTGATACCCAAGCCCTTCAGCCTGGATCAGCTTCGCAAGCGCCTCGAACCCATGCTGTCCAAGGAGACATTCGGCGCCCTTCCATCACGATCCCGACGGACCAGTGCTGAGCGTCGACGCGCCGAATCCACCTTCCAGGTTGGCGCTCAGATCCACTCTGCCACCAAGGGCTACCTCGGCACGGAGCGGCGGAACGGTTTCAACACGGATCGCCGTAGGCTTTGATCCAGAGTCCGGTCTCGCAGGACCTGGCCGAGGCTTATCGGGATGGGTTCTTTGGATCAGACAGTTTTGATTGAGTGGACTCCACCAGTTTGATCGGAAGGTCGTGCACGGGGTTTCTCATTCCCAGTAACCATCTGATTCAAAGCTTGATGGATCGTGGTCTGGAATTTGCCTTGGTGGTATGTCGCCCTCCAGATTCCCTGGGCACCAGCAGCGACGCCAATGGAGATCAAACATGAGAATCTCTCACCTCACCTTGGTGACTGCGGCCTTGGCCCTTTCGCCCCTCACGGCCTTAAACCTTCCAGGCATTTTTCAGCACGCCGTCACCATGACTGTTTCCCCAGACATTCCGGCGGCCCAAGGCAAGGTCAAATTCAACAAGACGGATGATGGCAACGTCTCAATCAATCTGGAGGTGAAGTACCTGGCGGATCCTCAGAAGCTTCAACCCCCCGCAACGACCTATGTGGTTTGGGTCAGCGCAGACAAGGATTCACCGGCGCAGAACATCGGGGCCCTGAAGGTTGATAAGGATCGCGAGGGCACCCTCAAGTCGGTGACTCCCCTCCACGCCTTCCAGTTGTTCGTGACGGCCGAAGCCAATGGCCAAATCCAGACACCTGCAGGCACCAGGCTTCTCTGGACTGAGTACAACTCGAACTAGAGCCTGTTCTCAAAGCCGGGGCTCGTGAATGCGCACGCGATGGCAGTCCCTGCGCGGAAGCGGCGCATGGTCTCGTCATCACCCATTCGCAGGGCCCGGGTTTGCCGATGGCTTCAAACGTCCAGCCCGAAATTCCAGGAACAATTCCAGGAACAAGGGGAAACCTGTCCGGAAGAGCGAAAAAAGCGGGGGCCTGAGCCCCCGCCTCTTCCCCGCGCCGCCGCGTTCAGTCCATCTCGCCCGCCAGCGCCGGCACCTCGGCCACGGGAGCGGGTGCAGGCAGCTGCGTCCGCCCCAGCACCGCGTGGAAGCGATCCCAGTCCAGCTCCTTCTCCCAGCTGGCCATCACGACGGCCGCGATGCAGTTGCCGATGTGGTTGGTGATGGCGCGGGCCTCGGACATGAACTTGTCGATGCCGAGGATGAGGGCCATGCCGGCCACGGGGATGCCGGGTACCACCGCGAGGGTCGCGGCCAGGGTGATGAAACCCGAGCCTGTGACGCCGGCGGCGCCCTTGCTGGTGATCATCGCCACCACGAGGATGCCCAGCTGCTGGCCCAGGGTGAGCTCGATGCCCAGGGCCTGGGCGATGAAGAGCGAGGCCAGGGTCATGTAGATGTTCGTGCCGTCGAGGTTGAAGGAGTAGCCGGTGGGGATGACCAGCCCCACGATGGATTTAGAAAGGCCCAGGTTCTCCATCTTCTCCATGAGCGGGATCAGGGCCGATTCGGACGAGCTGGTGGCCATCACGAGCAGCAGCTCGCTCTTGATGTAGCCCACGACCTTGAGGATGTTGAAGCCCGCCAGCCGCGCGATGATGCCCAGCACGACGAAGATGAAGAGGGCGCAGGTAGCGTAGAAGAGGAAGATGAGCTGGGCCATGGGCAGCAGCGACTTCAGCCCGAACTTGCCGATGGTGTAGGCGATGGCCGCACCAGCACCGATGGGCGCGAGGTAGAGGATCTGGTGCATGACGCCGAAGAAGGCCTTGCTGAGGTTCTCCAGGAAGCCGATGAGGGGCGTCTTGTGCTTCTCGTTCAGGGCCGCTACGGCAAAGCCCAGCAGCACCGAGATCAGCAGCACCTGCAGGATGTCGCCATCCGTGAAGGCGCTGAACATGGTCTTGGGGATCATCTTCAGCAGGTGGTCCGTCACCGTCAGGTGCTGGGCCTGGGTCACGTAGCCGGCCACCAGCTTGGGATCGAGTTTGGATGGATCCGCGTGGAAGCTCCGCCCCGGCCCGAACAGGTTGGCCATGACGAGGCCGATCACCAGGGCCAGGGTGCTGACGATTTCGAAGTAGAGGATGGCCTTGCCGCCCACCCGGCCCGCCTTCTTGATGCTGCCGGAACCCGCGATGCCCAGCACCACGCTGCAGAGGATCACGGGCGGGATGAGCATCTTGATGAGGGCGATGAAACCGTCGGCCAGGGGCTGCATCTTCACGGCGACGCCGGGGAAGAAGTGGCCCACCAGCGCGCCCAGCACGATGGTGAACGCGACCCAGTTGTACAGCTTGGACGCGGCGCGCTTGAACATAGGACCTCCTGGTGATTTGCCCCAGTCTGGGGCGCCCGGAAGACGCATGTGCGTTCTGGAACTTGATTCAGGGATTTGGAACTTTTGTAAGCGGGGCCTGTAATTCAGGTCACAGGGAACCGGTCAGAGGAAACGTTGCGCCTGCGGCAGGTGGGCCCGCTGGAGCTGGAAGCGGTGGACGGGCCGCCCGCCGGTGCCATAGCCCGGCTCCATGCGCAACACCCTGAGGGTGCAGAGGAACTCCACGTACTTCCGCACGGACACCCGGGAGATGCCCACCTGCTGGCCGATGTCCTCGCTGGTGAACCCGGGGCCTTCCCCCGGCCAGGCCTCGATGGCCCGCAGCACCTTGTCCAGGGTGTTGCGATCGAGGCCCTTGGGCAGTCCTTCCAGTTTGGGGCCGTCGACGGGCTGGCGGGCCAGGCGCCGGTCCAGCTCGGTCTGATCGAGGGCCCGGCCGCCTCGGATCAAACGGCGCGTCTCGCCATAGCGATCCAGCGCCTGCTTGAGCCGCTCAAATTCGAAGGGCTTGATGAGGTAGTCCACGGCGCCCAGCTTCAGGGCCCGGTCGATGGTCCGCGTGTCCCGGGCGGCGGTCACGAAGATCACGTCCACGTCCAGGGCCTGCCGCCGGATCTCCTCCATGAGCTCGAGGCCGCTCTGGCCGGGCATGAAGATGTCCAGCAGCAGCAGGTCCACGGGGCGGTCCCGCAGCAGGTCCAGGGCCTCGGCGGCGCTCCGCACCGAGGCCACCATCTCGAAGCCCGCCACGCGGCTCAGGTAGACGCGATTGAGCTCGGCCACCATGGGATCGTCCTCGACCAGCAGCACGCGGATCATGGCTCCCCCCCCGGGAACAGGCGGAGTGAGGCCGTGAAGCGGGCCCCGCCGCCTTCCTGATTCTCCCCCACCAGGCGTCCCCCCCGGGTCTCGATGGTGCGAGCGGCCTGCCACAGCCCGAAGCCGCGGTTCTCGCCCTTGGTGGAAAAGCCCAGCGTGAAGGCCTTGTCCAGGAGCCCCTCGGGCAGGCCCGGGCCGCTGTCCGTGACGGACAGGTGCACGAAGGTTTCCTCGGGGCGGAGTGAGACCAGGATCTCCCGGCGGCTCCCCTCGCCGATGGCCTCGACGGCGTTCTCCAGCAGGTTGCCCAGCACGGTGACGAGGTCGTGGGAAGCTGCGTCCTCGGGACAGGGCGGCAGGAAGGCCTCCTCGTCGAGGCGCATGAGGATGTTCTGCTCCCGCGCCGTAGAGAAGCGCGCCAACAGGAAGCCGGCGACGACGGGATCCTTGATGCGCTGCACCACGAAACCCACTTCGTCATCCAGCCTTCCCGCCACGTCGGTGATGAAGGTCTTGAGCCGCCCGTACTCCTCCAGCTTCACCAGGCCGAGGATCACGTGCAGCTTGTTCATGAACTCGTGGGTCTGGGCGCGCAGGGCGTCGGCGTAGAAGCGGACGCCCGTGAGCTGCTCCGCCAGCCGGTTCACTTCGGTCTTGTCCCGGAAGGTGGCCACGGCCCCGGAGATGCGCCCATCGACGAGGACGGGCACCCGGTTCGTGAGGATCTTCAGGCCCAGGATGTCGCCCTCCTGGTCGTACTCCGCCTGGCCCGTCTCCACGACCGCGCGCAGCCTCGAGCTGGGCAGCACGTCTTCGACGTTGCGGCCCACCAGGGCGCCGTGGCTGCCCGCCAGGGCGAAGAGGCGCAGGGCCTCCTCGTTGACGACCGTGATCACCAGCTCCCGGTTCACGCCGATGATGCCTTCGCGCACCGAATGCAGCATGGCGTTGCGCTGCTGGAGCAGGGTCGAGATCTCCTGGGGCTCCATGCCCATGAGGATCCGCTTGATGCGGCCCGCCAGGTACATGGCGCCGAGGATCCCCGCCGCAAAGCCGATGAGGCCGCCCAGGGCGATGCGCTTGCGGATGCTCACCACCGCGCGGTCCACCCCGGACTGGAGGATGCCAACGGCCACGGCCCCCACCTGGCGATCCCCCACCCGGACCGGCGTGAAGGCCCGCAGGGAGACGCCCAGCGTGCCCTTGGCCACGGACAGGTAGGAGCGGCCTCGGTAGACATCGGCGTCGTCGCCTCCGGCGAAGCGGGCGCCGATCAGGGAGCGGTTGGGATGGGAGAGCCGCAGGCCCTGCATGTCCATCACGACCACGTAGTCCATGCCCGACTCGAGCCGCACCTGCTCCGCATAGTCCTGGACCTGGGCCGTCGGGCGACCGCCGCCGAGGCCCTCGCGCACCACCTCGGCCTCGGACACGAGGCGGGACAGCAGCATGGCCTTCTCGCCCAGGGCCTCCCGGGTCTGTTGTTCCATCCGCCAGTGCACCATGAGGCCCGTCACGAGCAGGACCAGGGCGAGAATCAGGCAGACCAGGAGGTTGATCCTGGCCCTGAGCTGGAAGACCGGGCGCGTCCTGGGCATGGTAAGCACCATCCTAGGGTGGAAGGCCCCTCATGGGCGAAGGAAGCGCGGCTCAGTCTGCCGCAAGCCCAGCTTCACCGGCCGCCAGAGCCCGACGCATGCGACTCCGGGTGAAGGCGCCGTTCGCCACCTGAGCGGGTGCAAGCAGGGCATAGGTCCAGCCGGCCAGCGACCCGGCGTCGGAGGTGAAACGGGCGAGCGAAATGGAAAGCAGGGCCACGGCTCCGTTGATGAGGAAGCGGCGCAGGCGCCCGGCCAGCTCCAGGCACTCGGAGGGGGAAAGCCCCAGCGCCCCGCGCTGCCGCCAGGCATGCAGGTGCATCAGGAAGAGCACGGCGTAGACCGTGAGGAAGCCGAGGCCGTAGACCACCATCAGTGTCTTGGTTTCCGCGACGCTGTTCAGGGCCCCGACGGATTGCTTCAGCAGCACGCCGTTCACCAGCAGGGTGAAGAGGAACTTCATGGGGTAGACGTAGAGCAGCACCACGAAGAGCAGGACCATGTTGAGCACAAGGGTGCGGAGGTCCGTCAGCGGATAGCGCTTGAAAAAACTGTGGTGATCGAACCAGATCAGCCCCAGGAAGGCGAAGCAGATGCCGAAGGCGGGGAAGCCCCAGAGCGTGCGGAAGAGCTCCTGCGCCGAGCGGGGCACTTCCAGAGACACCACCAGCAGGGTGACGGCGAAGGCGAACACCGCGTCGCTGAAGGCCTCCACGCGATGCAGGGCGAATCCCGGGCGGCGGCCCGCGGGACCAGACAGATCGGTCATGGGTTCCTCGTCATGGGAGTCGAAGGCCGGCTTTCGGGGATCTGGATTCGCGGCGCCGTCCGTTTCAAAGGGACTCCATCTCGCGCCGCGCCAGGATTCCCGCATCCCCCTGATCCTCGTACTTCTCCACGGCCACGGCCCGCCCGTCCTCCAGGACGAAACGCAGGCGCAGTTCGTTGCCTTCGATGAAGAAGGTGGTCGGCGAGGAGGCCTGCAGGGTGTAGGGCCGTCCCCCGTTGTTGCGGCTCACCAGCCGGCCCTTCTCCAGGCGGATCACCCGCTTGCCCAGGGGAGAGGCGTAGGTGCCCACCAGGCGGGCGAGCTGGGCTTCGGGCACCTCAACGGCCCTGGGTTCGGGGAGGGGCCGCCCTCCCGCCAGGGCCAGCAGGCGGCGGCTGAGGTACTCCACGTTGACGGCATGCGTCGAGCCGAACTTGTCTTCGTTCTGCAGGATCACGGCCACGGTGTGGTTCGCGAGGTCGGTCTCGACTTCCGCGCTGAACCCCACCACGTCGCCCCCGTGGCCCACCAGCGTGTGGCCCTGGGAGCTGCGGATCCACAGGCCCAGGCCGTATCCAACGCCCTGGCCGTCCGGGGTGCGAACCTGCGTGATCATGCGGCGATAGGTCTCCGGCCGAAGCAGCCTGCCCCCGTGCAGGGCCTCGGTGAAGGCCGCCAGATCCGCCGTGTTGCTCACCATGCCGCCATCCATGAAGGCGATGTCGAGGGGGGCCGGATAGGTGGGGTGGCCGCCGTCCGTGTAGCCCGTGGCCAGGCCGGGCGTCACCTGGTCGACCTCGCATTGCCTTGTGTGTTTCAGGTCCAGCGGTTCCACGAGGCGCGCCTGCAGGTTCTGGGCGAAGCCCCGCCCCGTGATCGTCTCGATGAGCTTCTGCAGAATGAGGAAGCCGCTGTTGCTGTAGGTGAAGGCCGTTCCGGGTTCGAATTCCAGGGGGAGGTCGCGGAAGGTGGCGATGACCTCATCCAGGCTGCGCCGCTTCGCCCGCAGGGCCGCGTACCCGCCCTGCGGCCCTGCGCTGTAGCTGGGGATGCCGGAGGTGTGGCTCAGGAGATGGGCCACCGTGATCTTCTTCCAGGCTTCGGGCACGTCCTTCAGGTAGGTCGAGATGGGCGCGTCCAGGGAGAGCTTGCCCTCGTCCACCAGCTGCAGCACGATCACCGTGCCGAAGGACTTGGTCACCGAGCCGATGCGGAAGACATTCTCGGGGGTCGCCTTCACGCCCAGCTCCAGGTTGGCCAGGCCGTAGGCCTTGCGGAACAGCACCTGGCGGCCCCGCTTCACCAGCACCGAGGCGCCCGCCCGGCCGGGCCGGTAGTGCTGCGCCAGCCATCCGTCGAAGGCCTTGGCGCCCCCGTTCTCCCGGCCCGCGGCCAACAGGGCGGCGGGCCCGAGAAGGAGGCAGGCTGCCAGAATGGATGGAAGGCGCATTCAAACTCCGGAGTGGTGATGTTCAAGCATGGCCGGAGCCCGCGCAAAGATCATCCTTTTGGATTCAATGTTCCAGGGCCATGGCCTCGGCGATGATCCGCCGGTCCGCCTCGCTGATCTGGAACACGCCGAACCGGAATCTGGCCCCCCAGTTCCGCTGTCCCGTCGTGAAGGAGAGCCGCGCCAGCAGCGGCGCGATGGGCGTCTCCGAGGCGGGCATCCAGGCGACGTCCTTTCGAAAAGGCCTGAAGTCCGCGCCCATCTGGACCGCGTAGGGATCGCCCTCTTTCACGTGGCCGATGGCCGTGAAGGCCTGCAGCCGCGCGCCACCGCCCATCCGTTCGGAGGGCGAGTAGTAGATCACCACGTCGCCGGGCCCCATGCGGCGCAAGGGAGCGTCCTTGCCGTGGCAGACCTGCATGAAGCCCTGCGCGCGACCCAGGCGCACGTGCTCGGCCGAGGCGACGGCGATCCATGTGCGAGATTGGACACGGGATTGGATGCCGCTCATGCGTTCTCCTCGGGGAAGTAGACGCGCAGACGGTGGCCGTCCGGATCCAGGGCCACGAAGGTACGGCCGAAATCCATGGCCACGGGGGCCTGGAGGATGGGCAGGCCCTTGGCCTTCCAGGCGGCGTGGGCGGCCTCGACGGCCTCGGCCGAATCGACGGTGAAGACCAGTTCGGCGCCGCCGCCCGGGCCCCCCTTCGCCGCCTCGAAGGCGGGCTCGACCGTGTGCTTGGACCAGAGCCCCAGCTTCAGGCCCGTGGGCAGGACGAACATCGCGAAGGTGGGCCCCGATTCGACGGGTGCGCAACCCAGCAGGTCACCGTAGAAGGCCGCGCTGCGCAGGGGCTGGTCGACGTAGAGAAGGGTGAAGTTCGGGTTCAGCACGGGGGCTCCTTGGACCGGAGGTGGCGGCCTGCCACCCCTTCCGACCAAGGTAGGAGCCCCCCTGTCAGTTTCCGTCAGCAGTGAGTTTGACTCCGAGGCCCTCGGCCTCCCGCCAGGCTTCCAGCAGGGCGCGGCGGTGGCGCGGATAGCGCTCTTCGCTCACGCTCAGGCTCTGGATCCGGTCCGTGCGGAAATGGCGGAAGGTGTTCCTCAGTTCGCACCAGGCCACCACGACGCGGGTGTGTTCGAAGAAGCCCAGGGCGAAGGGCCAGATGGTGCGCGTGGAATCGCCGCCCCGGAGGTCGCGGTAGGTGATGCCGAGCTTCCGTTCGCCGCGGATGGCGCGGCGGATCTGCGCCAGTTCCTCGTCCCCCTCGGGCTTCGGTTTCGAAGGGCCGATGAGCAGGGAAGATGCCTCCAGTTCCCGGCGCAGCTCCTGGGGGATGACCGTCGCGACCTTGGCCGATACCTCCCGCGCGGCTTCGGCCAGCTGCGTGTCGGCCCGCTCGGACACCCAGCGCAGGCCCAGCACCAGGGCCTCGATCTCTTCCTCTGTGAACATGAGGGGCGGCAGCGTGAAGCCCGGGCGAAGCTGGTAGCCCAGGCCCGGCTCGCCTTCGATGCGCGCACCCTGGGCCTGCAGGGAGGCGATGTCCCTGTAGAGGGTGCGCAGGCTGATGTCGAGGGTCTCGGCCAGGACCTGCCCGCGCACCGGGGCCTGGTGGCGTCTCAGGACCTGCATCAACTGGAGCAAGCGCTCGGCACGGGACATGGTTTCGGGGCACCTGGGCAATGCCCCATGGTCGCAGGGAACGGGCATAGATTCTGCGAGATGCGCCTTGACAATCCGTCAAGAGATCGACGTACAATCCTGAAAAAGGCCCCCATTTAGTGCTTCTCATCACCTCTTGATCCCACGGCCCTCCCCGGTTCTGGTTCCTCCGGCTAGAGTCATGTCGTCCTGTTTCCGGCCTTCGAACCATGCCGCCGCAGCCTCGGGACGGGCTCCGCGGCACCCCTTCCAGACCACCCTGCACCGGGCTCGCGCCCAATCTTTCTCAACACTCTCCTTTTTGGAGGAACCATGAGCCAGTACGTCAACGAAGTCCTCGAGGGCCTCAAGAAGAAGGCTCCCTGGGAAAGCCTCTTCATCCAGGCTGCCACCGAAATCCTGCACTCCCTGGCCCCCGTCCTCGAGAAGGAGCCGAAGTACAAGAAGAACGCCATCCTCGAGCGGATCGTGGAGCCCGAACGCGCCATCGGCTTCCGTGTGCCCTGGGTGGACGACAAGGGCCAGATCCGCGTCAATCCGGGCTGGCGCGTGCAGTTCAGCAGCGCCATCGGCCCCTACAAGGGCGGCATCCGCTTCCACCCCAACGTCACCCTCGACACCCTGAAGTTCCTGGGCTTCGAGCAGATCTTCAAGAACAGCCTCACCGGCCTGCCCATGGGCGGCGGCAAGGGCGGTTCCAACTTCGATCCCAACGGCAAGTCCGATGCGGAAGTCATGCGCTTCTGCCAGTCCTTCATGATGGAGCTCTACCGCCACATCGGCGCTGACACCGACGTGCCCGCCGGCGACATCGGCGTGGGCGGCCGCGAAGTGGGCTACATGTTCGGCATGTACAAGAAGCTCGCCAACGAATTCACCGGCGTGCTCACGGGCAAGGGCCAGTACTGGGGCGGCAGCCTCATCCGTCCCGAAGCCACGGGCTACGGCGTCGTCTACTTCGCCGAAGAGGCCCTGAAGACCAAGGGCGATTCCATCGGAGGCAAGAAGGTGGCCGTGTCGGGCTTCGGCAACGTGGCCTGGGGCGCCGTCACCAAGGCCACCCAGCTGGGTGCCAAGGTCGTCACCATCTCCGGTCCCGACGGCTACATCTACGACGCCGATGGCATCAGCGGCGAGAAGATCGCCTACATGGAAGAGATGCTCCGCATCGACCGCATGTCCGTCGCCCCCTACGCCCAGAAGTTCAAGAGCGCCCAGTTCCACGCCGGCAAGCGCCCCTGGGAGCAGAAGGTGGACGTGGCCCTGCCCTGCGCCATCCAGAACGAGCTGAACCTCGACGAGGCCAAGAACCTGATGGCCAACGGCTGCCTGGCGGTCATCGAAGGCGCCAACATGCCCAGCACCCTGGAAGCCGTGGAATTCTTCCAGGCCAACACCGGCAAGATCCTCTTCTCCCCCGGCAAGGCCTCTAACGCCGGCGGCGTGGCCACCTCGGGCCTCGAGATGAGCCAGAACTCCATGCGCTTGGGCTGGACCGCCGAGGAAGTGGACGCCCGCCTGCACCAGATCATGATCAACATCCACAAGTCCTGCGCGGATGCCGCCGCCCGTTTCGGCACCCCCGGCAACTACGTGAACGGCGCCAACATCGCCGGCTTCATCAAGGTGGCCGACTCCATGATCGACCAGGGCCTCGTGTAACCACCAGCCTTTCGCGATCGCAGAAATGGGGGCCGAATGGCCCCCATTTCTGCGTTGGAAGTAAACTGCCGGAGAGACGAGGCCTTCCCGATGATCAGTCGCGAATTCAATGAGATCTTCCGCAAGTACGCCTCGGACAAGGAGATCTTCCACGATCTGATGCCCCTGCGCACGCGGGAGATCCTGCTGGTGGCCCCGGCCTTCGACGCCTTCACGCTGGAGCAGGACGGCCTGCTCACCGAGATCCTCTTCGACGGCTACTACCAGCTCAACATGAGCAACCCGCCCCGGGTCATCAACGTCTCCACGGTGGAAGAAGCCCTGGAGAAGTGCTCCACCCGCCACTTCGACATGATCATCGTCATGAGCCGCCTCGGCCAGGGCGGCCACCTCGAATTGTCCAGAGCCCTCAAGAAGGCCGCACCGCGGATCCCCATCTACCTGCTGCTCAACGACAATGTCGAAGTGGGCGCCATGGACCGGCGGCGCCAGGAGCTGCACCGCCACTACGACCAGATTTTCGTGTGGAACGGCAATCCCGAGATCTTCATGGCCATGGTGAAGTTCATGGAGGACCGCGCCAACGTCGAGAACGACACGGCGGTCGGCCTCACGCGCGTCATCCTGCTCGTCGAAGACAGCATCCGCTACTACTCGCGGTACCTGCCCATCCTCTACGCCGAGATCCTCAAGCAGACGACGCGCCTCGCCAAGGACCAGGCCATCGACGGCATGACGCGCACGCTCTCCATGCGCGTCCGGCCCAAGGTGATCCTGGCCACGACGTACGAAGAGGCCATGGCCTTCTGCGACAAGTACCAGGACTACATGCTCTGCCTCATCACGGACCGCAAGTTCCCCAAGGACGGGGTGCTGGACCGCGAGGCCGGCATCAAGCTCATCAAGGCCCTGAAGGACCGCAACCCCCACCTGCCCACCCTGCTGCAGTCGTCCGACCCCTTCAAGGAATCCTGGGCCACGGCCATCAACAGCGGCTTCCTCAACAAGAACTCGTACACCCTCGGCGCCGAACTCTCCAACTTCTTCTACGAAAGCCTGGGGTTCGGCGACTTCATCTTCCGCGACGCCAACGGCGCCGAGATCACCCGGGCCACGGACATGGAGGACCTGCAGGCCAAGCTGCGCACGGTGCCCGTGGAATCCCTCGTCTACCACGCCTCCCGCAACCATTTTTCGGCCTGGATCATGGCCCGCGGCGAGGTGCAGGTGGCCCGCGTGCTGGCCAAGTTCCGCATCACGGACTACCGCGATCCCGAGGAGATGCGCACCTTCCTCATCAACGTGGGCGACTACGTGCAGCGCATGAGGACGCTGGGCAAGGTGATCCCCCTGACGGAATCCACCCCCAAGGACGAGCCCAACATCCTCCGCCTGGCGCCGGGCTCCATGGGCGGCAAGGGCCGCGGCGTCGCCTTCATGCATTCCCTCCTCTCCAGGCTGGACCTGGACAACCTGCTGCCCGACGCGAGCATCCGCATCCCCCGCTCGGCCATCATCGGCACCGAGGAGTTCAACAGCTTCATCACCCGCAACGGCCTGCGCCAGATGCTGCAGAACGACGTGGACGACGACGCCATCAAGCGGCGCTTCCTCATGGGCTCGCTCTCCCCCGAGCTGGTGGCCAAGCTGCGTCTCTTCCTCACCAAGCACGCCAAGGTGCCCCTGGCAGTGCGCTCCTCGGGCCTGCTGGAGGACAGCCTGTCCCATCCCTTCGCGGGCCTCTACAACACCTTCTTCCTGCCCAACAACGATCCCGATCCGGCCGTCCGCGAGGCCCAGCTCACGGAGGCCATCAAGCTGGTCTACGCCTCGGTCTACTCGAAGGCCTCGCGCTCCTACTTCACGGCCATCGACTACAAGATCGAGGAAGAGCAGATGGCCATCCTCATCCAGGAGGTCTCGGGCAGCCGCTTCGGTGACCGCTTCTACCCGCACATCTCCGGCGTGGCGCAATCCTTCAACTACTACCCCGTGGCCTACACCCAGCCCCAGGACGGCATCGCCAACATCGCCGTGGGCCTCGGGAAGTACGTCGTGGAAGGCGGAAAGACCTACCGCTTCGCGCCGCCCTATCCGGAGATGGACATGCTGCCGCCCAAGGAGCAGCTGCGCACCACGCAGAAGCAGTTCTACGCCCTGGACATGAGCCAGACCTCGGTGGACCTCTACGGCGGCGAGGATGCCACCCTGCTCACCCTCGACATCTCGGAGGCCGAGAAGGACGGCGCCCTCCAGCACTGCGCCTCGGTCTGGGACAACAACGACGACCGCATCCGCGACGGCCTGGACAGCCCAGGCGCCCGCATCGTGAACTTCCGGAACATCCTCAAGTACGACCAGTTTCCCCTGGCCAAGATCCTGCAACGCCTGCTCGAACTCATCCGCGAGGCCATGGAGACGCCCGTCGAGATCGAGTTCGCCGTGAACCTGGACAAGGATCCCAACAGCGGCAAACCCACCTTCACCCTGCTGCAGATCAAGCACCAGCTCCTCGACAACGGCGAGGTGAACCTGGTGGCTTCGGACCTCGTGCCCGAGGACCTCTTCCTCTTTTCGGAAAAGTGCGTGGGCAACGGCATGGTCGAGGGCCTGCGCGACATCGTGTGGGTGGATCCCGACGGCTTCGACAAGTTCGAGACTCCCGCCCTGGCCGTGCAGCTGGAGCACCTCAACGACCATTTCCGCACGGAGGGCGGCAAGTACGTGCTGCTGGGCCCGGGCCGCTGGGGCAGCAACGACCGGCACCTGGGCATCCCCATCACCTGGTCCATGATCTCCTGCGCCCAGGTCATCGTCGAATACGCCATGGAGCATTTCCAGGCGGACGCCTCGCTGGGCTCCCACTTCTTCCACAACGTGACCTCGCTCAACATCGGCTACTTCACCGTGCCCTACCCGCGGGGATCGAGCCGCCTGGACTGGGATTGGCTGCGCCAACAGCCGGTGGTCTCGCGATCGGGCTGCCTCGTGCACAGCCGGGTGGATGCGCCCCTGCACATCGTCATGGATGGGCGGCGCAGCGCCTCGGCCATCTTCAAGCAGGCGCCCAAGCCCGCACCGGAGCCCGAGACCTTCGATTAGCCCGCGGGACCAGGGCCTGCGGGCAGGTCCTGCCCCCTCAAAGCAGCCTGGGCAGCGCTTCCGCTAAAGTGGAGGTTGGAGGGGCCCTTGATCCAGCATCCAGGCAACGTGTTCGTGGTCTCCGCGCCGTCCGGCGCGGGCAAGTCCACCCTCGCCCAGCGGCTGGTGCAAAGCGTGCCCGACCTGAGCTTCTCCATCTCCTTCACGACCCGGAAGCCGCGGCCCGGCGAGGTGGACGGCCGCGACTACTTCTTCATCGACGACGACCGCTTCGAGACCATGGTCCGCGAGGACGGCTTCGTGGAGTGGGTGCAGGTCTACGGCCACCGCTACGGCACGGGCCGGGCCTGGCTGAACGGCGTCCTGGCCACGGGCCGCGACGTGCTGCTCGACATCGAGACGACGGGGGCCCTGAACCTGCGGCGAGCCATCCCCGACGCCCGCATGATCTTCATCCTGCCCCCCTCGGCGGCGGCCCTGGAGCGGCGCCTGCGGAGCCGGGGCAAGGACACGGACGAGCAGATCGGCATCCGCCTCAGGCACGCACGCCATGAGCTGGAGCTGTACCACGCCTACGACTACCTCATCCTCAATGACGATCTCGAGCTCGCCTACCAGCAGCTCGAAAGCATCGTCTACGCCACCCGCGCCAGCCGCGAACGCATGGCCCCCGTCGCCCAGCGGATCCTCGAAGGGTTCTGACCACCTTTTAGGCAAGCAGATAAAAGGCACTGAGCCGTGATCTAAACACGTGCTTTTACGCATTCTTATTCGCGTTCATTCGCGACATTCGCGGTTCCAAGTCTTCCCCCAGGCACCCTCCGGGAACCAGCATTCGCCCTCGGAACGGCTCGGGCGTATCCTGGGAGGACTCTCCCCAGGAGCCTCATGGCCCGTTTTATCAAGCGCAATTGGATGTGGATGATGATGGCGGCCACGGTGGCCGTGGCGGGTCCCCTGCTGGCCCGCTCGGGCGGTGAGACTTCCCGCCAGCGCAGCCTCGACACCCTGACCGAGATCATGGACCTGGTGCAGAAGCAGAGCCCCGAGCCCCCCGCGCCCCGGCAGCTGACCCACGCCACCATCCAGGGCATGCTGCACACCCTCGACCCCCATTCGAACTACATGGATGAAAGCGAATTCAGGCTGCTGCGCGAGGAGCAGAAGGGTTCCTTCTACGGCATCGGCGCCATCATCCAGCAGCACGACCAGGGCATCGCCATCATCAGCCCCATGAAGGGCGGCCCCGCCGAACATCAGGGCGTGCGCTCCGGCGACATCATCAAGGAGATCGATGGCACCAGCACCGAGGGCATGACCTCCAACGGCGCGCTTCAGAAGCTGCGCGGCGAGAAGGGCACCCTGGTCGAGCTCGCCATTCAGCGCGCGGGCATCGCCGAGCTGCTGCACTTCTCCATCGCCCGGGCCGAAGTGCCCACCAACAGCGTCTACTACAGCTTCATGCTGAACCCCACGACGGGTTTCATCCTCATCAAGGATTTCGGCGAGACCACCTCCGAGGAATTCGAGAAGGCCGTCACCACGCTGAAGAAGCAGGGCATGAAGCAGCTCATCCTCGACCTGCGCAACAACGGCGGCGGCGTGCTCGACGCGGCCATCGGCATCTGCCGCCAGCTGCTGGGCCCCGACCAGCTCATCGTCAGCCAGAAGGGCCGCGACGGGCGCGACGAGAACCAGACCCGCACGAGCAAGGGCGCCCAGCTCGATCCCTTCCCCCTCGTCATCCTCATCAACCGCGGATCGGCCAGCGCCAGCGAGATCGTCACCGGCGCCATCCAGGATCACGACCGCGGACTCGTCCTCGGCCAGACCAGCTGGGGCAAGGGCCTCGTGCAGAGCGTGCTCACCATCAACCGCTCCCGCGGCCTGGCGCTCACCACCGCCCGCTACTACACGCCTTCGGGCCGCAGCATCCAGCGCGACTACACCCACGGCCTGGACGACTACTACAATCCCGAGGACGAGAAGGACGCCAAGCCCCAGGGCCCGGCCTTCAAGACCGACCTCAACCGCACGGTCTACGGCGGCGGCGGCATCAACCCCGACTACGCCATGCCCTTCATCAAGCCGAACGAGTTCATGATCAGCTTCCGCTTCCAGCACTCGGCCTTCTTCCGCTTCGCCGTCCACGAGAAGGAGCACTTCGGCATCAAGCCCGGCCAGCACGCCGACGACGTCATCCTGGGCCGCTTCCGCAGCTGGGCCCTGGAACAGAAGCTGCCGCCCATCACGGACAAGGACTGGGAGGCCAATCGCGACCTCATCCAGGAGCAGATCTCCATCGAGATGCAGAACGTCGCCTACGGCATCGAGGCCGGCTTTAAGATCCAGTGCGAGAAGGATCCCTTCATCCTCAAGGCCCTCGAAGTCATGCCCGAGGCCGAAACCCTCCTGCAGAAGAAGCAGCTCCTCTCCCGTAGCGCATCCGCGACGGTCGGGACCACCCTCTAGGCCGTCCTCTCCGCGAGGCTTCCATGGACGTCACCCTCCCCGAGCACGTCGAAGCCCTGCGCCTTGAGGTGCGAAAGTTCGCCGAAAAGGAGATCCGCCCCCACGTCATGGCCTGGGACGAGGCCAAGAGCTTCCCCTTCGAGGTGGTCAAGCAGCTCGGCGAGATGGGCATGATGGGCGTCATCTTTCCCGAGGAATACGGGGGCGCGGGCATGGGCTACGCCGAATACGCCGTCGTCGTCGAAGAGCTCTCCCGGGTGGATGGCTCCGTGGGCATCACCGTGGCCGCCCACAACAGCCTCTGCAGCAACCACATCTACACCATGGGCGACGAACGGCAGAAGCAGGCCTACCTCAAGCCCCTGGCCAGCGGCAAGGCCCTCGGTGCCTGGGGCCTCACCGAGCCGGGATCGGGCAGTGACGCGGGTTCCCTGCGCACCACCGCCAAGAAGGAAGGTTCCCACTACATCCTGAACGGCACCAAGACCTTCATCACCCACGGCACCTACGGCGACATCTTCGTCGTCATGGCCCGCACGCGACCGCCTGAATTCGGGCACAGCAATGCCGATGGCATCAGCGCCTTCGTGCTGGAGAAGGGCATGAACGGCTTCCGCCCGGGCAAGCAGGAGAACAAGCTGGGCCTGCGCGCCAGCGACACCTCCGAGCTCATCATGGAGGACGTGAAGGTGCCCGAGGCCAACCTGCTGGGAGAGGACGGCGTCGGCTTCAAGCAGGCCATGCGCACCCTGGACGGCGGCCGCATCAGCATCGGGGCCCTGGGCCTCGGAATGGCCCAGGGCGCCTTCGAAGAGGCCGTGCGCTACAGCAAGATCCGCCACACCTTCGGACACCCCCTCGCCGACCACCAGGGCATCCAGTTCAAGCTGGCGGATATGGGCATGGAGATCGAGGCCGCGCGCCTGCTCATCTACCGCGCCGCGGGACTGAAGGATGCAGGCCTGCCCTACGCCAAGGCCGCCAGCATGGCCAAGCTCTACAGCTCCGAGGTCGCCTGCCGGGTCGCCGATCAGGCCGTGCAGATCCTCGGCGGCTACGGCTACATCAAGGACTACCCGGTGGAGAAGTACTACCGGGACGTGAAGCTCTGCACCATCGGCGAAGGCACCAGCGAGATCCAGCGCACCGTGATCGCGCGGTACCTCCTTTCCGAATACTGACCTGACCGAGGGGACCGTCTCGACGCCTCGCGCCTTCTGCGTCCTCCCTCCTGCATCCCCACGCGGTGTCCGAGCCAAGCCCACCACCGCGTCTGTTCCCGGAGTTCCCATGCGCACCGCCCTTCTCTTCACGGCCTCCCTGGCCCTTCTAGCCTCGCGCCCGATGCAGGTAGACGACCTCTTCAAGGTCAAGAAGGTCGCCGATCCGCAGATCGCCTCCACGGGTGCCCTGGCCTACCAGGTGGGCAGCGTGGATTTCGCGGCCAACAAGAGCGTGAATCGGATCTGGTTCAAGGCCGCTTCCGGCGGAGCCAAGGAGCTGGATCTCGGCACCGGCAGCCAGTCCCGGCCCCGCTTCAGCCCCGACGGCAAGAAGCTGGCCTACCAGTCCGGCGGCCAGGTGTGGATCCTCAACCTCGCCACCAAGGAGAAGAAGCAGCTCACGAAACTGAGCGGCAGCGCCGAAGGCCAGACCTGGAGCCCCGACGGCAAGTGGATCGCCTTCCTCAGCACCACCGTGCCCAGCGGCAATGACGCCGAGAACGCCGCCTACCTCAAGGCCAAGGAGGAATCCAAGGTTTCGGGTCGCCTTTTCAACACGCTGAGCTACCGCCACTGGAACGAGTGGAAGGATGCCCAGCAGGTGAGCCACCTCTTCGTCGTGCCCAGCGACGGCAGCGCCGCGCCGCGCGACCTGACCGCGGGCTTCACAACGGACGTGCCCAACTACGCCGGGGTGTCGGCGGGCGACGGGTACGCCTGGGCCCCGGACAGCAAGGCCCTGGCCTTCGAGTCGGCCCCCGAGCAGACCAAGGCCACCAGCACCAACGGCGAGATCTACGAAGTGCCCCTCGCCGGCGGCGCCGCCAAGAAGGTCTCCAACAACCCGGCCATGGACAACACGCCTCGCTACTCGCCGGACGGCAAGTACCTGGCCTGGCGCGCCCAGCGCCGGCCCGGCTTCGAGGCCGACAAGTGGGAGCTCTGGGTCATGGACCGCGCCAGCGGAGAGATCGTGCGCAGCACCCAGGCCTTCGACCTGGGCTTCGGCGACTTCCAGTGGCAGGGTTCCGATCTGCTGGGCGTCAGCGAGCGCCAGGGCCACGCGGACCTCTTCCGCTGGGACGGCCAGACCGTGCAGCGCCTCAGCACCAACCTGCACATCGAAGGCTTCACCGCCTCCAAGGATCAGGTCGTGCTGGTCTCCACCAGCCTGACGACGCCGACCGACCTCTACTCGCTGGACCTCAAGACCGGCCAGACGGCCCGCGCTTCGCACCACAACGAGGCGCTCGCCAAGGAGCTGGGCCTCAACAAGGGCGAGGACCTCTGGGTGGACACCCTGCCCGTGGATGGTAAGCCCACGAAGACCCACGCCTTCATCGTCAAGCCCGTGGGCTATGACCCCGCCAAGCGCTACCCCGTGGCCTTCGTGATCCACGGCGGCCCCCAGGGCGACTGGGCCGACGCCTGGCATCCCCGCTGGAACGCCCAGGCCTGGGCCAGCCGCGGCTTCATCACCGTGCTGCCCAACCCCCGCGGGTCGACGGGCTTCGGCCAGGCCTACTGCGACGCCATCAGCGGCGACTGGAACGGCGCCGTCATGACCGACCTCATGAACACGCTGGACGCCGTGCTCAAGCAGTTCCCCAACGCCGATCCCAAGCGCGTCGTCGCCGCCGGCGGCAGCTATGGCGGCTACGCCGTGAACTGGATCTCGGGCCACTACGCCGACCGCTTCGCCGCCTTCGTCACCCACGCCAGCATCTTCAACACCGAATCCATGCAGCTGGGCACCGAGGAGCTCTGGTTCCCCCACTGGGAGTTCAAGGGCTGGCCCTGGGAGAGCGCCGAGACCAAGGCCCGCTGGCAGTCCCAGAGTCCCACCACCGGCATCGCCGGCATGACCAAGCCCATGCTCGTCATCCACGGCGAACTGGACTACCGCGTGCCCGTCACCGAAGCCTTCCAGCTCTACAACACCCTGCAGGTGCGCGGCATCCCCAGCCAGCTGCTCTACTTCCCCGACGAATGCCACTTCGTCGCCAAGCCGCAGAACAGCAAGCTCTGGTACGAGACCGTGCTGAGCTGGTGCGAACGCTGGACGAAGTAAAAGCTTTCACCACGGAGGCACTGAGGACACTGAGAAGCCACACGGAGAAATCGTTCAAAAATGGGACTCTCCGTGAATGACTCCGTGATTCCCGTGCCTCCGTGGTGAATCATTTCCCCGGAATCACGCCCCCGCATTCCCCCGGATCGGACAGCACTCGCCAGGGTTCCAGGACGAAGGGACGGCTGAAGGCCCTGGGGTGGGGCAGCTCCAGGCTCAGTTCGGGCCCCAGGAGGCGTAGGTCTTCGGGCGTTTCCCAGGTCCAGTGGCCGGGCGCGCCGTCCGTCGTGATGAGGTCCAGGTCCAGCGTGCGCGGGGCGTTCCGGCCCGCCTGGCGGTCACGTCCCTCCGCCAGTTCCAGGCGCAGCAGGGCCTCCAGCAGGCGCCGCGGATCCGCCTCCTCCGTCACGAGGATCGCCACCGTGTTGAGGTAGGCGGGTCCGCATCCCGATTCATCCGGCGTCTCCATCACCAACGGCGAAGGCAGCACCGCCCCCAGGCTGCGCAGGGCCGCGAGCCCCGCGTCCAGGTGTGCACGGCGATCGCCGAGGTTCGAGCCCAGCGCGACGACGGCCTTCATGGGAACCGCGAATGAACGCGAATGGGCGCGAATGGAAACCCCGCCTTCGCGAAAATTCGCGCCATCCGCGGTTTCATTGCTTTTTCCCGTGTTCGGCCACCACCAGGGTGCGGATGCCGCCGCGGATGAGGAAGTCACCTTCGACGCGCATCCACTGTGGCTGGGTGGCCTTCACGAGGTCGTCGAGGATCTGGTTGGTGACGGCTTCGTGGAAGGCGCCCTGGTCGCGGAAGCTCCAGAGGTAGAGCTTGAGCGACTTCGATTCGACGCAGAGCTGATCGGGCTGGTAGAGGATGCGCAGCTTGGCGAAGTCCGGCTGGCCCGTGAGCGGGCAGAGGCAGGTGAACTCCTCCGTCTCGAAGGTGATCGTGAAGGGCCGCCCGGGCCGCGGGCTCGTGAACGTATCGAGCTTGCCCGTGGGGCGCGTCACGACGAACTTCGGCAGCTGATCGGGGAGGGAGGCTTTGGGGGTCTTCTTGGTGGCCATGTCAAATCCGTAGGGTGGATTCACCGCAGAGAACGCGGAGAACGCAGAGGAACATTATTCAGGATGATCCAGAACCAGACGCTGAATTCCATCCAAGTTCGTAACAAAGGCATTCCTCGTAGGCCGACTCCAACAATCCGGGCCCGAGGTGCCGATGAACCTCGATGCAGGCTCCGATGAGCCTTTCACTCAGTTCATCCAAGGACAGGCCTGAATTCGGCATGCATTCCTCCGCGCTCTCAGCATTCTCCGCGGTTGGCGGTTTTCAGATGCTCAGGAATGAACGCGTACGGGATGGGATCGGGAAAACCCGCCTCCTGGAAGCCGCGCAGGCGCAGGTGGCAGCTGTCGCAGTGGCCGCAGGCTTCAAGCTCGCCCTGGTAGCATGACCAGCTGAGGTGCAGGGGGGCGCCCAGGTCGCGGCCCCTGCGCACGATCTCGGACTTGCGCAGATGGATGAGGGGCGCGTGGAAGGCCAGTCGTGTCTCGGGCTTGGTACCGAGGTTGGCGGTCTGCTCGAAGCTGCGGAGGAAGGCCTCGCGGCAGTCCGGGTAGCCGCTGCTGTCCTCCTCGACGAAGCCCACGAAGATGGCCGAGGCCCCAAGTACCTCGGCCCAGCTCACGCAGGTGGCCAGCAGATGTGCGTTGCGGAAGGGCACGTAGCTCACGGGCACGCCAGGCTTGTCCAGTTCGCCCTCGGGCAGCGCGATGGAGGTGTCCGTGAGCGCCGAGCCGCCAATGGCCTTCAACGTGTCGAAGCCGATGATGAGCCGGCGCCCTTCGGGCACGCCGTAGAAATCCGCAATGTCGCGGAAGGCCTGCCGTTCGCGCGTTTGAGTGCGCTGGCCGTAGTCCGCGTGGAGCAGGGCCAATTCGTAGCCTTCGGCCTTCGCGATGGCGGCCGTGACGCAGGAGTCCATGCCGCCGGATAGGGAGACGACCGCGAGTTCAGCCATGATGTGCCTCAAGACGCGCCCGAACGGCTGTCGCTGCCTCTTCACTCAAGCGTATTGTGACGATCACATCAGCCGTAAGACTGAAGTGAACTTCATCAAACGCAGGTTGAATGCGTCCCCAAGAGATCTGAAGTGGTGAAAGGTTCGAGCCGGAACCTTCCGAATCGTACGGAATGACCAAGCCTTCCACGGCCATTCCCACGGGCCGCCGGTCTCCCCAAACGGGGAATTGGGAGATCTCTGGGCCCAAGTGGCGCCCGATCTCGGTGCCATCCAGATCAAGCAGCACAAGCCCTTCGGGAATCCAACTTTCTACGCTGAAGTTGAGGTCGGAAGAGAATCGCTCCAAAGCCTTTCCCCACGCATCCCGCTGGAAATCGCCCAGATTGGGGTGGCGGCCAAACCAGCTCATACCGCACCTTCAGACATGCTCACAGCCCAGGTTTCAAGCTCATCCATCGCCCGCTGCAACCGCGCGCCTTCGGCGTTGTCGTCAGCCTTGGGCTCCAGCCGGTAGGGCTGACCGTAGCGGATGGTGCATGTCGCAAACGGCAAGGGGATTACCATGCGGTCCCAGGTTCGCAGTTCGAACTGCCGGTCGAAGGCCAGGGTGACGGGCACGATCCAGGCGCCGGTCTTGCGTGCGAGGGCCGTGACGCCGGGCTTCAGCTCCATGAGAGGGCCGCGGGGGCCGTCGGGCGTGATGCCGAAATCCCAGCCCTGCTTCACGGCCTGGATCATGCGCACGAGGGCCTTGGCACCGTCGTCGCTGGCGGTGCCGCGCACGGCGTGGATGCCGAACCAGCGCCAGGTGGCGGCGCTGCGCTCGCCATCCCGGCTGTCGCTGGAGAGAATGGCCACACCCCGGCCCTTGCGGAGAAAGGGGTAGGCCAGGGGCATCATGAAGAGCCGCCGGTGCCAGAAGCTGAGGATGAAGCGCTCGTCGCGGGCGGCGAGATCTTCGACCGCTTCGAACCCCTCGCGGCGCACGCGCAGCGTGTACGACCAGAGCTTGGACAGGCCCGCCCCGAGGAAGGGGATCAGGCGGAAATGCAGCCAGACGGAAAAGGGCGAACCTAGGGGGCGCCCACGCTCCGCGATGGCCACGCGGGCGGCCATCAGGCTTCTCCCGTCAGCAGGTCCGCGCGGCTGATGGGGTAGCGCGTGCCGCAGTAGTCGCAGCGCACTTCCAGCGGCCCCTCGTCCTGGAAAAGGTCCGCCTTCTGCGCTTCGGAGAAGCGGCGCAGCGTTTCCAGCAGCGCTTCGCGGGTGCAGCGGCAGCGGTAGTAGAGGTCCGTGGCCACCAGGTCGTCCGTGCCTTCACCCTGGGCCACCCAGGCGGCGAGGAATTCCGCCGTACGCTCCCAGTAGGGCACCACTTCGAGACCTTCGATGGCCTGCACCAGCCGCGCCAGGCGGGCGGGCGGGCAGTCGGGCAGGGGCTCCACCAGCAGGCCGCCGGCTTCACCGGTGCCCGGATCACACCAGAGGGTGAGGCTCGCCTGGATCTGCTCTGAGCTTTGCAGGTAGTGCTCCACCTGCACCTGGATGCCGCCCTCCACCAGTTCGAGGTTCCCGATGTAGGGCTGGCCCGCGACGTTGGAGCGCATGACCTGCAGCAGGCCCGGCGCGGCGATCCAGTCCTGGGCGCCCGGGTCGCCGAGGTCCAGCACGCCGCGGATGGTGCCATCCGGCCAGCTATCGGCCACCACGGCCTTGGCCCGGCCCGAGCCCTTCACGAGCAGCTGCAGGCGTTCCGCGAAGACTGTGCGGCCCTGGAGGAGGGCCGTGGCCGAGAGCAGTTCCGTGAGGCAGGCACAGGCGTCCGGATCGAGGTGCGGATGCCCGCGCCGGACGCCATCCCACAGGGGACTGGCGTCCAGCGAGGAGAGGCGGATGTGCCGGTCCTTCGTGAGGGCCTTGAGGACCCTGGACTGATGGATTGCGTCGTTCATGGGTTCCTTAAACATCCTCCACCACGGAGGTACGGAGTTCACGGAGGGAAAGCACGGAGAGGAATTTCATCAGGGTTTGCCCTCCGTGTTTTTCTCAGTGTCCTCCGTGTCTCCGTGGTGAATCCCTACCAGCCGATCTGGCGGCCCTTGTTCTGCTTTTCCAGCCAGGCCATCAGGGGCTTGAAGTAGTCCATCATGGCGCGGGTGGAGAGGTCCTCGCCCGTGGCGTCCTTCAGCACCTTGCGCCAGTCCTCCGTGGCGCCCTTGGACAGCACCTTCTTGAGGAAATCGCCCACTTCCTTGTGGCCGGCGTAATTGGTGGCGTGGGGATCCTGGTGGAGGATCTTCTTCGCGATGTGATCATGCATCTGGAACTTGAAGACCGTCGCCCAGCCGTAGCTGTAGTAGTAGGCGGGCGTATCGTTGATGTGAGTCTTGGTGGGGGCATCGCAGAACTGCTCGCCGCGCGGGCTGGGGGGCTCCACACCCTGCAGGTCGTGCACCTGCTTCCACCAGCGGGCGTTCATCTGATCGGCGGGCATGCCCTTGGCGTAGAACTCGGATTCCCACTCGGGCATGGTTCCGCAGGACCAGAACATGAAGGGGATGGCGACTTCCAGCGCGTCGTTGAGCAGCACCTGCATCTCGTCGACCTTGTAGTCCGCGGGCAGGACGCCAGCGCCCTTGAGGTAGGGAATTTGGCGGGTGGCCAGGGCGATGAGCTCGCCCACGCCCTCGTGGAAGCTCGGGTTGGCGCCATCGCGCAGGAGGGGCGGCACATTGGGATTGGTGTAGCTCATGAAGTAGTAGCCGTGGCCCAGTTCGTGATGGGTGGTCTCGAACCACTCCATGTTGGGCTCGACGCTCATGAGCGAGCGGATGTCGGTTCCCAGATCCAGGTGCCAGCAGGAGGCGTGGCTGTTCTTCTTGCGCGTGCCGCCCGCGGGCACGGGGTAGAGGTCCGACTTGACCCAGAAGGAGGCGGGCAGCGGATCGAAGCCCAGGCCGGTGTAGAAGGCTTCGGCGGTCTTCACGATGCGCTCGGGCTGCCAGCCCTTGAAGTAGGGGTCGAAGTCCACGGCGTTGACGAAACCGGTCCAGTTCTGGCTCCAGCGGTTGTTGATCCAGTGGGCCGGGATGGCCTTGGGCACGGGCTGGCCGTACTTCTTCGCCATCTCGTACTTCACCCAGGTGTGCAGCTGCAGGTAGAGGGGCCTCAGTTCGGCCATGAACTTGCGATTGAAGGCGAGCATCTCGTCGGTGGTGAGCCCGTACTTGGCCACCTGCAGCTCGAAGTAGTCGTGGTAGCCCAGGGCCTGGGCGCAGCCGTTACGCAGGTCCCGCAGCTTGAGCAGGCCGTCCTTCAGGGCAGGACCGTTCTCCTTGGAGGCCTCCCACACCTTCCGGCGCTCCTCCAGGTTGTTGCTCTTGCCGAGGATGTCGTCGATCTGGTTCGCCGTGATGGGCTTGCCGTCCAACTTCCAGGTGAACCCGTTCATGGTGCTGGCCTGGGCCGTCTCCGCGGCCACCCGCGCGGCCACCAGCTCGGGCTTGGTCATGGGACCCTCGGCGGCGTTCAGCAGCACCCGCTCCAGCTGGCGCACGGTGATCTCTTTCAGTTCCTTGCGGTGCGTCAGCAGCTCGCGGGCTTCGGTGATGAGGGCCGGGCTGCCGTTGAAGGCGGCGTAGGCCTTGCCCGCCCACTCGGCGCCGGCATCGTGCTCGGGCTTCACGTCGGTCGACGCGAGCCAGGAGGCCTGCTGCTGCACGTAGGTCAGGGCCTGGTAGCCCGAGTTCACCAGGCTCAGGAAGCGGTCCGCGCGCTCCTGCACGGGGGCGGCCATCTGGGCGACCAGCGGGGCGCCGAGCATCAAGGCAGGAAGGATTCGCATGGAAGCTCCAGTTAATCCTTCATTTTGGGCCCTGCAGGCGGGATTTAGAATCCCTTCCTTTGACCCCTCAAAGCGGCAGCAGCACGGTGAAACTCGTGCCGAAGCCGGGCTGGCTCTGGGCGCGGATCTGGCCCTGGTGGGCCGCCACGAGGCGCTGGACGATGGCCAGGCCCAGACCGAAGCCCCGCTGGGCGTCGCCGGGCTCGGCCTGACGGAAGGGGTCGAAGATGAAGGGCAGCTGGTCTGCAGGAATGCCGCGCCCCGTATCGATGATGCCCAGGCGCAGGAAGCGCAGACCGGCCTCCACCCCCGAGCCGAATTCCATGCCCGCCTCCAGCTTCACGGCGCCGCCCCGCGGCGTGAACTTGATGGCGTTCCCCAGCAGGTTGTGCAGCACGCGGTCCAGCTTGCTGCGGTCCCCGGTGATCATGGGCAGCGTCTCCGGCCACTGGGTCTGCAGGAGGATGCCCGCGTCGTGGGCCCGCACCTGGAAGTGGTCCGCCACGCTTTCGAGCCAGGGCACCGGCTCGAAGGGCACCGCCTCGATGGGCAGCTGGCCGTGCTCGCTGCGGTGAAGGTCCAGCATCTCCTCCAGCAGGGTCTGGACGCGGCCGAAGCTGGCGAGGGCCTGGTCCAGCGTGCTGGGCCGGATGGCCTGGCCCTCCTTCAGCGCATCGAGCACCAGGCCCACCCCCGTGAGCGGCGAGCGCAGGTCGTGCACGAGCATGGCCGTGAAGTTGGCCTTCAGGACGTGGATCTCCTTGAGCTTCAGGTTGGCGTCCAGCAGCGACTGGTTCTGCTGCTCGAGGTGCTTCTGCATGCGCCGAAGCGTCACCTGGTGCTCCACGCGGGCGAGCACTTCGTCCGACGAGAAGGGCTTGGTCACGTAATCCCGGCCGCCGCTCTGGAAGGCCTTCACCTTGTCCAGGGGGCTGTCCATGGCGCTGATGAAGATCACGGGGATCAGGCTCAGGTTCGCGTCCTGGCCCATGGCCAGGCAGGTGTCGTAGCCATCCATCTCGGGCATGGCCACATCCATGAGCACCACTTCAGGCGGCTGGCGGCGCATGGCTTCGAGGGCCATGGCTCCGCTGGTCACCGTCCGCACGCGGTGGTTCTGGCGCTTGAGCACCCTCGCGAGCACATCGAGGTTGGTGGGGTTGTCATCCACCAGGAGGATGTCAGCCGGCGGCACGAGCATGGGAGCCTCTGTTCAGAAGGTGGAGCCTCAGTTCAGATGTTGGAGGATGTCTTCCAGATTATAGGCGCGCAAACGCTGCCGAAGCGCCTGCACCAGGGCCTGATCCGGCACTTCCACCAGCAGGGCTTCGGCGGCCTCCAGATCCCCGACGGCGACTTCCTCCTGGAAGCGGCTGCGCCAGTCGGGATCCTGCCTCGCCAGCGCTTCCAGCCCGACCGTGCCCGGGGCCGGAAGGGTGTCGGCTTCGCGCTCGAAGCGCAGGCCCAGGTGCGCTTCGAGCGCCGCGAACAGCTGCTCTTCCTCGATGGGCTTGGTGAGGAAGGCGTCGAAGCCCCGCTGGATCAGGTCCTCGCGGCTGACGTCGTAGACGCTGGCGCTGATGGCGATCACCGGCGTGCGCGCGATGCCGAGGTTCGCTTCGCTCTGGCGCATCCGCGCCACCGCCTCGAAGCCGTCCATCTCGGGCATGCGCAGGTCCATGAGGACGAGGTCTGGGCGGCCCTCCCGCCACTGCTCCAGACCGGCCCGCCCGTGCTCGGCGAGGCTGCAGCGGAAGCCGACCATCCTCAACAGGCGATCCAGAATGTCGCGGTTCTCGGGCCGGTCGTCCACCACGAGGATGTGGCGCTGGGGCCCGCCTTCGGCCACCTGCAGGACGCGCCCCTGGGTGGACAGCAGGGCCGGCACCTCGGGCACGGGTAGGGGGATGTCGAAGTAGAAGCGGGAACCCTGCCCCGGCACGGAGGACACGCCGATGCCCCCGCCCATGATGGCCACGAGGGCCTGGCTGATGTGCAGGCCGAGACCCGTGCCGCCCGCGGCGTGGCCCTGGGAGGTCTGATTGAAGGCGCCGAAGAGCTGGGCCTGCTCGGCCTCGGAAATGCCCGCCCCCGTGTCTTCCACCGAGGCCGCGAAGACCTCGTCGGACCACTCGATCTGAAGGCGCACCATGCCGTGGGTCGTGAACTTCAAGGCGTTGCCCAGCAGGTTCACCAGCACCTGGCGCAGCTTGGCGGGATCGCCTTCCACCTGCGGCGGCAGGCCCTTCGCCTCGACCGCGAAGGCCAGTCCTTTGCTCAGGGCCGTCAGGCGGAACAGCGAGTCCAGCTCGTTCACAAGCACCGATGGGTCGAAGGGCACGCGGCGCAGCTCCATCTTGCCGGCCTCGATCTTCGACAGCGAGAGCACGTCGTTGATGAGCGCCAGCAGGTGCTCGCCGGCCCTCAGCACGTGCTCCAGCTGGACGCGGTCCTCCTCGCTGCGCAGCGGTTCCCGGGCCATGAGCCGCGAGTAACCGAGGATGGCCGACAGGGGCGTGCGCAGCTCGTGGCTCATGCTGGCGAGAAAGGCGCTCTTGGCCTTGGAAGCCTCCTGGGCCCGGGCCTCGCTCTGCTTCAGGGCCTCCTCCGCCCGCTTCAGCTCGGTCACGTCCTCCATCAGGCCGTCCCACAGGATGCTGCCGTCGGCCTGGGGCGTGGGGTTGCTGCGGGCGCGGATCCACTTCATCTCGCCGGGCCGGCTCGTGAAGGTGCGTCCCGTCCAGCTCAGCGGCGTCAGGTTCCGCGTCGCCTCCTGGTGAAGACGCTGGTATTCGGCGCGATCCTCGGGATGGAGCTTGCCGATGACGTAGCCGGGATCCTCCTCCCAGGCCTGCTTGTCCGCGCCGTAGAGCTCGCTGAACTGCGGGCCGATGAAGGGCCAGGCGCGGCGGCCGTCCGGCCAGATCTGGGTCTGGTAGACGACGCCCGGCAGGTGTTCCGCCAGGCGCCGGTAGCGCGCCTCGCTGGCCTTCAGGGCCGCCTTCAGGCGCTCGATGTCGCGCATGTCGAGGGCCACGCCCATGGTGCCCAGCAGATCGCCATCCAGGCCGCGCACCCGGGAGATGGACAGCAGCACGGGGACGAGGGAGCCGTCCTTGTGTCGGTAGTGGCATTCGGTGGCGAAGCCCGGAATGTCCGAGGCCGCCTGCAGGGCCTCGACCCGCGACGTGATGGTGCGGCCCAGCCTTTCGCTCACCTCCCTCGCGAGCACGTCCAGCTCATCGGGCAGACGCCAGAGGAGCGGCGTGGCCTTGCCCAGCACCTCCTCCGCCGTGTAGCCCGTCATGAGCTCCGCGGCACGGTTCCAGCGGCTCACCCGGCCTTCCAGATCGAGCCCGATGATGGCCGCGCGGGCTCCGTCGAGAATGGCGCGCTCCAGGGCCTTCTGGGCGTGAAGGTCCAGCAGGAGCTGCCGGAGGCGGGCGACCGTGCGGTTGAGCTCCCGCTCGGCGATCGCCAGTTCGCCTTCGCCTGGTTCCTCGGGCACGGGATCCAGATCCCCATCGGCCACCTGGCGCAGGCGCGCCACCAGGCTCGCCACACCCTGTCGCAGGTGCGTGGCGAAGCGCCATCCGAGCCCGAGCGCCAGCAGGAACGTGAGCGAGATCATGACCACGCCCATCGCCAGCGTGCGCTGGGCGCTGAGTTCCAGTTCCCGGATCATGACCCGGGCTCGGCGATCCTCCTCACTCCTCAGGTTCTGTAACGCCCTCGAAAAGGTCGAGACCTCGGGCATCCACTCGTTGTCGCCGAAGGTGCCCAGCACAGCGCCCGAAGCCTGGGGCATCAAGTCCTTCAGCCGCGCCTCAAGCGCATGCAGGCGGACCAGATCCTCCTCGGCCACCCGGAGGGCCTCCTCCCCGCCCCGGTGCGCCTTGTAGGCGTCCCAGGCCACCCGGGCCCGGGCTTCGCTGTCCTGGAGGATCCGCAGCCCCGCCTCGGGGGCGATGCGCCCCGCCCGCACGCCGCGCATCGCCATGGTGATGTCCACCGAGTAGGCTTCGGAGACTTCCATGAGCTGCAGCATGGGATGCAGATGGTCCTGGTAGATCTCGTTGGCCCGCTGGGAGGCCCGCCGGGCGAGGATGAGCAGTCCCACCGAGCCCAGCGACATGAGGAGCGCGAGCAGCCCCAGGGCCATCCGGACCTGGGCCCCAATGGAGCGCTGGCGAAGGTAGGGCACGATCCGAATCCTGTGAGCAGGCGGGGTGGCGGGGAACTTAGACCCCTAGCATCGGCTCGGCCCGGCGGGACTGTGAATCTTTTTACCCTCCGGCCTCAGATTCAGGCGGATGGCAACCTAGCGCGTATAGCGCGGAGGCTCAGGCTCGCCCTTCTCCACCCGGGCGAGGGTGGCCTCCATCCGCTTCCGAGCGCCAGGATCCTTCTCGGTGTCCAGCATGGCCCTGAGGATCGCCACGTGGGCCACTTTCAGGGCCTCCGCGGCCGGTGCGGCCACGTCGGGCTTCACGCCCACGTGCTCCCAGTTGGTGTTCGTCACCGGGTTGATGGCGCGACCCGTGGGGATGAAGGCGAAAAACCCGTGGGCCAGCAGCACGGCCCCACCGGGGTTCGCGCCGCCACCGGTCGTTTCGCCCACCAGCGTCGCGCGCTTCTGCGTCTGGAAATCGTAGGCGCATTCCTCGCCGCCGGAGAAGGTGCGGGCCGAGGTGAGGACGTAGACCGGTTTCGTGTAGCGGGGCGCGACCGTGGGGCTGGTCCAGTACTGGCGCGTCGTGTTCTTCGGGCGGTTGTAGATGGAGTTGAGGTGGCGGCTGTCGCCCTCCTCGAAGAAATGGCTCACGAGGTAGGCCACGCTCTCCGGCTCGCCGCCGCCGTTCTGGCGCAGGTCGAGGATCAGCGCCTCCGTGCCCGACAAAATCTGCAGGGCCGAGGAGAGGGCCGGACCGACGAATTCCGTGGGCCCGAACCCGCGGACGTCGAGGTAGCCCACATTGCCTTGCAGCTGTTCCACCTTGGCGATGCCGAAGGCGCGGCGCTGCGAGGCGAGACGCATCTGGGCGACCTCCTCGCGCGTGGGCGGCCTGTCGTCATCGTCGCCCATGGGCTGGAAGGCCGGATCGAAGCGCACGCGGAAGTGGCCATCCTGGCCCAGGTCGCGCAGATCCTTCCCGAGCGCCTCCGCGAAGGCCTGGGCGCTCGTCGCACCCAGGTAGGCCCCCTTGGCCAATCGGGCCTTCAGCGCGGTGCCGGTCTTCTCTGCCACCTCGGGGAACACGTAGCGGGCCTTCAGCTCCCTGGCCAGAGCCTCCACCACGGCCTTCTGCTGATCGGGCGTGACGGGCACCGGCGCCTCCTGGGCCGAGAGGGTCAGCACGAGGGCGGGCAAGGTGAAACAGATCGATGTACGCATGGGGCCTCCAGGTCCTCCAGGTTTCGTGGCCGTGCCACCGGGGTCTAGCCGGCAACGTGCCGGTTTCCCGGCGGAATGCCAGAATGCCTCCGGGGATCGCGCGCGAGGCGTGCTCCCGTTCACACCGCCCATGGATCCGGAGCCTCCATGCCCATCCCCAATCTGGACGATTCCGACCGCCGCATTCTCGCCGAACTGGGCGCCGACGCCCGGCTGACCCAGGTGGCCCTGGCCGCCCGCGTGGGCCTGTCCCGCTCCGCCGTGCAGGAACGCATCAAGCGCATGGAGCGCGAGGGCGTGATCCTGGGCTACACCCTGCGGCTGGGGGAAGCCCCCCGTCCGGGGCTGCGGGCCTTCCTGCTCATCAAGGGCGACGGCCCCAGCCACGATCGGGCCGTGCGCCTAGCCGCGGCCATCCCCGAGGTGCGCGTGGCGGATTCCGTGAGCGGAGACATCGACCTGGTGCTGCAGCTGGAGGCGGATCGGGTGGAGGACCTGAACCGGGTCCGCGACGAGGTGGGCCGGCTACCGGGCATCGCCTCCACCCAGACCCTGCTCGTCATGTCGCCGCGCTTCGACCGCCGCTGACGCGCGAAGGGCCCCTCGCGGGGCCCTTCAGGCCGTGGAACGGAGCTTAGGCCTGCCCGAATCTAGAGCTGTTTCGTCCAGCGCAGGATGGGCTTGCGCGCGGCCGTCGTCTCATCCATGCGGCGCAGGGGCGCCAGGACGGGCGCCTGGTGCAGCAGGTCGGGATTCTCCTCGGCCTCCTTCGCGATCTGCAGCATGGTGTCGCAGAAGGCGTCCAGCTCGCCCTTGTCTTCGCTTTCCGTGGGCTCGATCATGAGCGCGCCGGGCACGATCAGGGGGAAGTAGATCGTGGGCGGGTGGTAGCCGTGGTCGATGAGGCGCTTGGCGATGTCGAGCGTGTGCACGTCGTGCTTGGCCTGGTTGGTGTCGCTGAAGACGACTTCGTGCAGGCTGGGCGAATCGATGTGCAGGGCGTAGCTGCCCTTCAGGCGGGTGCGGATGTAGTTGGCGTTCACGATGGCGCGCAGGGTGGCGGTCTTCAGGCCGTCGCCACCGTGGCTCAGGCAGTAGGTGAGCGCGCGCACGAGGATGCCGAAGTTGCCATAGAAGCTGTGCACCTTGCCGATGCTCTGGGGGCGGTTCCACTCCATGCGGTAGGTGTGCCTGGGCACCTCGCCCTCGCCCACCTTCTCGGTGTCGCGCAGGATGACGGGCACGGGCAGGAAGGGGATGAGCTTCTCGGCGCAGCAGACGGGGCCGGCGCCGGGGCCGCCGCCGCCGTGGGGCGTCGACATGGTCTTGTGCAGGTTCAGGTGCATGACATCCACGCCGAAGTCGCCGGGGCGGGCCACACCCACGAGGGCGTTCATGTTGGCGCCGTCCATGTAGACGAGGGCGTCCACGCTGTGGAGCAGGTCGCTGATCTCCTTGAATCGGTACTCGAAGACGCCGATGGTGTTCGGATTGGTGATCATGGCGCCGGCGATCTCGCTGCCCAGCTCGCTCACGAGGGTCTTCAGGCCCTTGCGCACCTTGCCGTTCACGGGGTCGGTCACGTCGTCGAAGCTGATGGTGCCATCGGGCATGGAGGGCAGCTCGACGACTTCATAGCCGGCCATGGCGGCGGTGGCGGGGTTGGTGCCGTGGCCGCTGTCCGGGATGAGGATGACGCGGCGCTTGGCACCCTTGGACAGGTGGTAGGCGCGGATGAGCATGACGCCCGTCAGCTCGCCGGCGGCGCCGGCGCTGGGCTGCAGGGTGACGCCGGGCAGGCCCGTGATCTCCTTCAGCCATTCCTGCAGGGTGAAGAGCATGCCCAGGTTGCCCTGGACGAAGGCGTCGGGCGCCATGGGGTGGCTGTCCGTGAAGCCGCGCAGGCCCGCGACCTTCTCGTTGAGCCGGGGGTTGTGCTTCATGGTGCAGGAGCCCAGCGGATACATGCCGTCATCCACGCCGTAGTTCCACTTGGAGAGGCGCGTGAAGTGGCGGATGACCTCGACCTCGCTCAGCTCGGGCAGGGCGTCGAAGCCGCTGCGCTTGAGGTGGGCGGGCCGGGTGTCCTTGGCTGCGGGGACGTCGAGCTTGGGCAGGTCCATGCCCCGCTTGCCGGGGACGGAACGATCGAAGGAGAGGGGTTCGCGCTGACGAAGGAACATGTCGAATCCTCTAGACGGTGGCGGGGACGCGGGCCAGGATCTCGACGAGGCTTTCGATCGTCTGGCGGGTGTGGAGTTCGGTGGCGCACCAAAGGATGCAGCCTTTGTATTCGGGGTAGAAGCGGCCCAGGTCGAGGCCCGGCAGCATCTTCTCCTTCAGGCAGGCCTCCTGCAGCGCGGCGTAGTCGCCCTTGTAGCGCAGCACGAACTCGTTGAAGAAGGGCACCTCGGGCACGGCTTCCATGTCCGGCAGCTCCAGCAGGCGCGCCCGCAGGTACTGGGCCTTGGCGGCGTTCTGTTCGGCGAGGCCGCGCAGGCCCTCGGGCCCGGCGAGCTGCATGAAGATGTTGGCGCGCAGGGCGACGAGACCCTGGTTCGAGCAGATGTTGCTGGTGGCCTTGTCGCGGCGGATGTGCTGCTCGCGGGCGGTGAGCGTGAGCACGTAGCCCGTGCGGCCCTCCAGATCCTTGGTCTGACCGACGACGCGGCCGGGGATCTCGCGCTTGTGGGCGTCCTTCACGGCCAGGAAGCCGAGGAAGGGGCCGCCGAAGTTGGGCTTGTTGCCAAGGCTCATGGCCTCACCGCAGGCCATGTCGGCGCCGGCCTTGCCGGGGGCCTCGAACCAGCCAAAGGCGAAGGCCTCCTGGGTGACGCTCACCAGCAGGGCACCGGCGGCGTGGATGGGGCCGGCCAGGGCCGTCAGATCCTCGGCCGCGCCGAGGAAGTTGGGGTAGCCCACCATCACGGCGGCCACGTCGTCGTTGAGCTTGGCCTGCAGGTCGGCCATGTCGGTGACGCCGTCCTTCAGGCCCACTTCGACGAGCTTGAGGCCGTCGTGGGGCGCGAAGTTGGTCTCCAGCACCTGGCGGTAGAGCGGGTGCAGGCCGCGGCTCACGAGCACCGTGTGGCGCTTCTTCTGCACGCGCACGGCCATGAGCGCCGCTTCCACGCAGGAGGTGCCGCCGTCGTAGAGGCTGGCGTTGGTGACCTCGAGGCCCGTCAGATCGCAGATGAGGGTCTGGTACTCGAAGATGTGCTGCAGGGTGCCCTGGCTGATCTCGGGCTGGTAGGGCGTGTAGGCCGTGAACCACTCCTGGCGGCTGCAGAGCGCGTCGATGGCCGAGGGGACGTAGTGGTCGTAGGCGCCGGCGCCGAGGAACTGGGCGCAGAAGCGCGTGTTGGTGTTGGCCAGGTCCAGCATCTGCCCGAAGACTTCCTGCTCGGATCCCGTGGGGGGCAGGTCCAGCTCCCGCCGCAGGCGCAGGGGTTCGGGAATGCCGGCCAGCAGGGCCTCGGCGTTCGGCACGCCTATGGTGTCCAGGAGGGCTCGATCCTCGACAGGGGAAGAGGGCAGGTAGCGCATGGCAGCCTCAGCAAAGAACGTTGATATACCAACGAACCAGAGTATCAGGCGGGACCGGGATGCCCCATAGGGAATGGGTCACAGCCTGCCTCCCGGTCGCTAAATCCGCTAATGCCGTCTGATCCCCGGGCCTTCCCAGAGGAGAAAGCTCGGCCCGGCTGTGCCGGGCTGAGCGCGGGGGCCCAGGGGTGTTCGCGCAGCGCAGCGGAGCGAGGAACCCCCGGACAGCATCAATGCCGCTTCCAGAGGTCGAAGGGCTGGGTGCCGATGAGGATGTTGAAACTGCCCACCGCGCGGCCGCTGTCCTGGGGCGTGCGGAGGCGCAGGAAGCCGTACGAGGCTTCCACGTAGAAATTGGAGAGGGTCGTGCGGAGCATGAGACCCATTCCTTCGGCCCTCGGCGAGACCTCGGACTTCATGAGGGCCGAGGCGTCCTGGGATACCCAGGCCACGTCGAAGCGGGGCGCCACCTCCACCGTGAGCCCCAGGCCCATGTAGAGCCGCAGGGGCAGGCCGAAGCGCAGGGCCGCGAAATTCGGCGCCATGAAGCCCACGGCCTGGGAGCCGATGACGAAGGAGGGCCCGCCCAGCACCCACCAGCGGTCCAGGGGCAGGCGGTGGCCCTGGCCCCATTCCAGATCCAGGTCCGCGCCGAAGAACTCGCCCAGGGGCTTCACGCCCCGGGCCCTGAAGTAGCTCTGCTGGAAGGTCCCCCCCGCCAGTTCGCCCGTGGCATGGGTGCGGCCCATGCCGAAGCGGGCCCGCAGCAGCAACCCGTCGCGGGGCAGGGTGTAGCGGTCGAAGTTGTCCCATTCGCCCGAAAGGAAGGCCGCGTCCTGGCTCTGGGTGAGGCGCTGGCCCGATTCGCGGAAGGCCGAATCGCGCCGGCCCAGGTCGAGGCTCGCCTTGCCCGTGCCCAGGTTGCTGAAGCGGAAGTAGGTCTTCACCATCAGGTCCGAGGCGCTGATGCGGGCGTCCATGCCATTGCCCGGCAGCTCGGGGGCCTTCCAGGGCAGGGCCACCTCCAGGCGCTGCTCCCAATAATTGGCGACGGCCTCGATCCCGGCTCCGGGGGAAAACCCGAAGGGGCTGCGCAGGGCCAGGCCCGCTTCCTCCTGCAGGCGGTTCCGCGCGGCGCTCAGTTCCGCCTCGGTGCCCTTGAAGCCCAGGTTCAGGGCCCGGTAGGCCAGGCCCACCTGGCCGCCCAGGGTGGTCTCGTAGCCCAGCGAGATGTCCATGCGCTCGCGCTGCTGGGGGACCGGGATGAGCGTGATGGCCGTGCCCTCCTGCCCGTCGGGCCGGATCTGGTAGCGCAGCTCCGCGAGGTGCAGCCGGTGCTCCGCCAGGGCGACGCGCTGCTGGAGCTCCACGGGGCGAAAGGGCCGATCCTTCAGCTGCCCCAGCAGACGCATCAGGTGGGCCCCGTCCACCGTGGACCCCGGGGCGAGGCGGGCCTCCACCCGCGTGACGAGGGGCTCCTTGATGCAGATGCGCAGGCGGCCCGTCTGCGCGTCGAAGGCCGATCCGCGGGCATCCACGAGGGGACCGCCGTCCATGAGGAAGCGGTAGACCAGGTGGCCCATCATGCGGCCGAACACCTGGGGGTTGAAGGGTTCGCCCAGGTGGATCGATTCGGCCACCGCGGACTCGACGGCCTTTCGCCAGCCCTCCGGCGCCTCGATGTCCACCGCCTGAATCGCGGGATAGGCCCGCAGATGGATCGTGAGCGCGCGGTCCGGATCCACCGTGGCAAAGGCCTCTCGGGCGAGGCCGTGCACGAGCACCTGCTGCAGCAGGATCTGCACGTCCTGCACGCGGATCCCCACCCCGTTGGATTTCAGGGTCTCCTCCAGGAGGCCCGCCAGGGCGGGACTCAGGCCCCCGGGGCTTTCGAAGGCCACCCGCGTCACATCCAGGCGCTCGTCGCTGAGCCGGCTGCGGAGCAGGGCGTTCATGGCGTCGCGCCGAGCCTCGAAGGCTTCGCGGCCCTGCCGCACGAGATTCGCGGCCTGGGATCCGTATTCGAGGAAGGGCACGTCGTGGATGTCGGGGCGGATGAGGAAGTCCGCCGCGGCGCGGCTTTCCCACTGGCGCCGCTCCACCACCAGGTCCAGGCTGCGGGCGGCCACGGAGAGGATGCTCGTCGCCGGGCGGTTCTCCAGGGGCGCGCTGATGTCGACGGCGATGACGAGGTCCGGATGGAAGGCCTCCTTCGCCGTCTGCACCGGCAGGTTCTCCACCAGGGCGCCGTCCACGTACTGCTGGCCCTCGATGACGACGGGACGGAAGCCGCCGGGGATGGACATGGAGGCCCGCACCGCCTCCACCAGGTCGCCGCTGCCGAAGACACGGCCCTGGCCCGTTTCGAGGTTGGTCGCCAGCACGCGCAGGGGGCGCTGCAGCTTGTTGAAGTCGCCCCCGGAGAAGTAGGCGCCGCGGGCCAGGAGGCCCTGCAGCGTGTGCTGCACCTCGACGCCGCTTCTCAACCCCTGGGCCAGCGTGATGTGGCCGTCGTGCCGCTCGATGGAGAGGAAGGTGTCGTTGCGGTCCTCCTGCTCGCCCAGCGTCTCGCCCGGGTTGCGCCACAGGGGCTCCAGAAAAGCCCGCGTCAGATCCAGGCGGCTGAACAGGTCCTCGATCTCATGGCCCGAGAAGCCGCTGGCGTAGAGCGCGCCCACCATGGCCCCAGCGCTGGTGCCCGTGACGCTGTCCAGGGGGTAGCCCACGTCCTCCAGCTGCTGGAGCACGCCGATGTGGGCCAGGCCCCGGGCCCCGCCCCCGCTGAGGGCCAGGGCCACGCGGGGCATGCCGGGGATGCTCACCCGCGGCGTGAAGCGGAAGACCATGTCCGCAGGCTGGACCACCACGTCGATGCGGCGGGGCGCGGGAGTCTCCTCCTTCTGGATACTGCCGGGGTGGGGGGGCGTCGCGCCCTGTCCCGCCAACAGGGCGGGCAGTCCCAGCGCCAGCAGCAGGGATTTCATTCGAGGGCCGCCCGCTGAGCCTCCATGAGCGCCGCGCATCCGGCCAGGCCCAGGTCCAGCAGGCCCGTGGCCTCGCTGCGGCTGAAGGAGCGGCCTTCGCCGGTGCCCTGCAGCTCCACCAATTCGAGGTCGCCCCCAAGCGCGGGCCGGGCGGCCACCAGGTTGCAGTCCACGGCGGCCAGGTGGTCTTCCTCATATTCCAGATCGAGCACCAGGCCGCGGCGGCCTTCGCCGGTTTCCACGATGCCCGCGCTCACGGCGGCCACCTGGCGCACCAGGGCCGCCTCCAGCCCCTGGGAGCGCAGCGCCAAGGCCACGGCCACCCAGGCGCCGGTGATGGCCGCGCAGCGGGTGCCCCCGTCGGCGTTCAGCACATCACAGTCCACCGTGAGGGTGCGCTCGCCCAGGGCCGCCAGATCCACGGCCTGGCGCAGGCTGCGGCCGATGAGCCGCTGGATCTCCACCGTGCGGCCCTGCTGCTTGCCACGGGCCGCCTCGCGGTCCGAACGCGTGTGGGTGGCCGAGGGCAGCATGCCGTATTCCGCCGTGAGCCAGCCGGATCCCTTCCCCTTCATCCAGCCCGGCACCCGGTCCTCCAGGTTGGCCGCGCACAGGACATGGGTCCGGCCCACCTTGATGAGGCAGGAGCCCGAGGCGTGGAGCTGCACGCCTTTCTCCAGGCCAAAAGGGCGCAATTCCTCGTTCTGGCGCATCAGCAGGAGCCCTTCCATTCGATCTTGTCGACCCGCCCCTGGTGGCGTCCCCCTTCGAAGGGTGTTTCCAAAAAGGTTTTGAGGTAGGATTCTGCCTTGAGCGGATCCGTCAGCCGCTGGCCGAAAGCGATGGCGTTCGCGTCATTGTGCTGTCGAGCCAGTGCTGCGTGCTCGGGGGAGGTTACCAGCGCGCAGCGGATGCCGGCATGGCGGTTGGCCGCGATGCTGATGCCGATGCCGGATCCGCAGACCAGCACCAGGCGCTCCCACTGATCCATGCCCTCCGCCGCCCGGTGCGCGAAATCCGGGTAATCCACCGAGGCCATTCCGTTCGTGCCGAAATCCACCACCTCGTGACCCTGCTCCAGCGCCCAGGCCTTGAGCCTTTCCTTCAGGTCGAACCCCGCATGATCGCTTGCGAAACCGAGCTTCATCTATCTTCCCCCCGCCTTGCATCCTACCGCCAAGCGACGGCCTCTCTCTCATGCTGAATCCCTTCATCCAGTACCGCCCCCAGGACCGCGGCTTCCTCCTCTGCATGCCGGAGGCCGTGGAGCCCGCCGAGTGGCTCCGCGCCCTCCGCACTTTGCCCGGGGAACTCCAGGGCCGCGAGCGCCTCACGCCCGCCAAGGCTCAGATCTTCCTCGCCGACGGCACCCTGGTGGAGATGCACGCCCTGCCCCTGCGCTGGCAGCGGGCCTATCCCTGGCTTTCATCGCTCGCCCTGCGCCCCGCCAATGCCGGGCCCACCCTCCGCTACTGGGCCATGGCCCTGCGCCTGCTCCAGTCCCTCGTCGTGCGCGGCGCCATGCTGCCCCAGCTCGATACCAAGGGCAGCCCCTGGAAGGCCCGCTGGGGCGTGAGTCTCACGAGCCCCTCGGACCGTGCGGCCCTGCGCCAGCTGGCGGAAGCCATGCCGCCCGCGGCCCTGGCCTTCCCCGAGAACGACACCTGGGCCTTCACCAAGACCGTCGGCCTGGGTGAGCTGGACGCCTTCGACATCGAGGACGACCTCGCCATGCCCCCGGCCGCCGACGCTGTGCTGACGGCCTTCCTGGAGGATGGCGCCGACTTCATCATGCGCTTCGTCTCGGGCGGCCTTAGGGCCGGGGACGATCCCCGTCTGGGCCTCATCCACCGCCTGCGGGGCCACAAGCGCGACCGCCTGCCCTGGGACGAGCGCATCATGGTGGCGCTCTCGCACCAGCTGCCGGAGTTCCCCACCACGGGCATCACCGAACGCACCCTGGGCGAGCAGCTGGCCCAGTGGAGCGAAGGCGCGCGGCCCCAGTGGCTGCGACCTAGCCTCCGTCTCGAAGCCCCGGACGTCCCCACCGTCACCCAGGCCGTGCAGGACGCGGATCGCCTCGCCGAGGAAGGCTGGATCCTCAAGGTGGGCCTCGAAACGGAAGCCGGCGCCGATATCGGCGTGGCCAAGCTCTGGGAGCCCTCCACCGAACCCGAGGTGCTGCAGGCCCGCCAGGTGCTGCTGCGCGGCCTCGCCCGCGCCGTGCCCTTCTTCCCGGCCCTGGAGCGCGCCCTGTCGGGCCAGAAGCCCGAAGACCTCGTGCTGCGGCCCACCGAGGCCTGGGGATTTCTCACCCGCGGCGCAGCGCAGTTAAAGGAGGCGGGCTTTCTCGTCCACGTCCCCGAGGGCCTCGCCGATTTCGGCGGCGCCAAGCGCCTGCGCGCCAAGGTGCGCCTGGGCGCCCGCAACGTGCTGGATTCCGCGCCCCTGGCCCAGGCGGGCCTGGAGGGCAGTGTCAGCGCCGACTGGTCGCTCATGCTGGGCGACGACGCCCTCAGCGTGGAGGATTTCGCCCAGATGGCGAGCCTCAAGCATCCGCTCGTGGCCTGGAAGGGCAAGTGGGTGGCCCTGGATCCCGAGACCCTCAAGCAGATTTCCACCGTGCTGCAGGCCAGTCGCGGTGCGGGTTTCGAAAGCATGACCAAGGGCGAGGCCCTGGCCGCCGCCCTCACGGGCACGGCCCGCATCCCCGGCGTGAGCGAGGCCATCGAAGTGGAAGTCGCCGGCGACTTCGGCGCGGCGCTCGAAGATCTCAAGGTCCTCCCCGACAAGCCCATCACCCAGCCCGCCAGCTTCCAGGGCCAGCTGCGCCCCTACCAGCTGCGCGGCCTCGCCTGGCTGGAGGGCCTGTCCCGCCACGGCCTGGGTGGCATCCTCGCCGACGACATGGGCCTCGGCAAGACCATCCAGGTGCTCGCGCTGCTGTTGCATCGCCAGACGCAAAGCCCCGAATTCGGCCCCGCCACCCTGCTCGTCTGCCCCACCTCGCTGCTGGGCAACTGGGAGCGCGAGCTCGCCAAGTTCGCGCCCAGCCTGCCGGTCTTTGTGCACCACGGCAACAACCGCGACCGCCTGCCCAACACCTTCAAAGCCCACACCCTCGTGCTCACCACGTACGGCGTCGTGCGTCGCGAGGAGGACACCTTCGCCAGCCGCCCCTGGGGCATGGTGGTGGTGGACGAGGCCCAGGCCATCAAGAACGCCGGATCGGCCCAGGCCAAGGCCATCCGCAAGCTGCGCGGCGCCTTCCGCCTGGCCCTCACGGGCACGCCCATCGAGAACCGCCTCTCGGAGCTCTGGGCCATCATGAGCGCGGGACTGCCCGGCTACCTCGGCAGCGAATCGCAGTTCAAGGAGCGCTTCGCCAACCCCATCGAGAAGTACCGCGACCCCGACGCCGCCAACGAGCTGCGTCAGCGCATCGGACCCTTCATCCTGCGCCGCCTGAAGAACGACAAGAACATCATCCAGGACCTGCCCGAGAAGCACGAGATGAAGGTCTTCACGACCCTCAGTCGCGAGCAGGCCGAGCTCTACCAGTACCGCGTCGAGAAGATGGACGAGGAGCTGGACGCCGTCACCGGCATCGAGCGCCGCGGCCGTATCCTCGCGCTGCTCACGCACCTCAAGCAGATCTGCAACCACCCGAGCCAGTTCCTCAAGGCCCAGGGCCCCTACCGCGGGCGCAGCGGCAAGCTGGACCGCCTCACGGAAATGCTGGAGGAGGTGGTGGAGGCCGGGGAACGCGCCCTCGTCTTCACCCAGTTCAAGGAGATGGGCGACCGCCTGCAGGTCCACCTGCAGGAGGCCCTCGGTTTCGAACCGCCCTTCCTCCACGGCGGCACCACCCGCGAAGGCCGCGACGAACTGGTGCGCAGCTTCCAGGAGGATCCCAACTCCTCGCCGGTCCTGCTGCTCAGCCTCAAGGCCGGCGGCGTGGGCCTCAACCTCACGGCCGCCACGCACGTCTTCCACTTCGACCGCTGGTGGAACCCGGCCGTGGAAGACCAGGCCACGGACCGGACCTACCGCATCGGCCAGACGAAGAACGTGCAGGTGCACAAGCTCGTCACCATCGGCACGCTGGAGGAGAAGATCGACGCCCTGCTGGAATCGAAACGGGACCTGGCGGACCGCGTGGTGGGCACCGGCGAAGGCTGGCTCACGGAGCTGGACGACGACGCGCTGCGCCGCCTCGTGGCCCTGGATCCCGACGCCGAACTGCTGGATGCGGATGAGGGCAACGGCGAGGAAGTGGCCGCACCCAAGCCCCTCAAACGGAAGGCCAAGGAGGTGGCCCCATGATCAGCCACGCCGACCGCTTCGGCGCCACCTGGTGGGGCCGCCTCTGGATCAACGGCCTCGAGAAGCTGGGCGACGACTACGAGAATCGCCTGCCCCGCGGCAAGAAGTACGCGGAGGACGGCCACGTCTCGCATTTCAGCGTGCAGCCCGGCGAGATCCAGGCCCGCGTCCACGGCCGCAAGACCTACAACGTGACCCTGGGCCTGCCCGCCCTCACCTCGGCCCAATGGGGCAAGGCCCTCGACCGCATCGCCCTCGAAAGCCGCTTCGTGGCCTCCCTGCTGGCGGGCGAGATGCCCCAGGGGCTCGACGAAACCTTCCGCGAGGCCGGCGCCAGCCTCTATCCGCGCGTGCCGAAGGAACTGCAGACCCACTGCGACTGCCCCGACTGGGCCAACCCCTGCAAGCACGTCGCCGCCGTCTGCTACGTCATGGCCGAGGCCCTCGACCGCGATCCCTGGCTGCTCTTCGATCTGCGCGGCAAGAGCCGCGACGAGGTGTTGCAGGCCCTGCAGTCGGCCCTCGACGCCGCCGCCGTGGCCGCACCGAAGAAGCGCGGGCGGCCTCCCAAGAAGAAGCTCACGGTCGCCGACCTCCTCCGCCAGGAGCAGGCCGAGCCCGAACCCTGGCGCCGCCTGCCGGAAGAGGCCTACGATGCGCTGCCCATGCCCCTTCCCGAGATCGCCATCCCCCGTGTGATCCCGCCGGATCCTTCGGTGTTCACGCAGCTCGGCCCCCTGCCCCACGCGCGCATCGAGACGAGCCTCTGCCTGGCCGCCCTCATGCACCGTACGGCCCAGTGGGTGCAGCAGCAGATCGAAGAAGGTCCGCGCCGCCTTGAGGATGTGGAGGGCGAGGCCGAACTGGAGCAGCCCGCATCCCCCTTCGACGCGCCCCTCCAGCCCGCGCCCAAGGCCAGCCGCAACTGGCGTCACAAGAAGCGGCGCTGGGGTAAAAAAGGCGGACAATAACCCGTTTCCGGAGTCTCCATGCGCACCATCGCCACCTCGAATGCCCCCGCCGCCATCGGCCCCTACAGCCAGGCCCAGATCTCGGGCAACCACCTCTTCACCTCCGGCCAGATCCCCCTCGTGCCCGAGACCATGGAGATGGTGACGGGCCCCATCGAAGGGCAGGCCGAACAGGTCCTGAAAAACCTCAGCGCCGTGCTCGCCGCCGCCAACACCGGCTGGGACCGCGTCGTGAAGACGACCGTCTTCCTCACGGACATGGCCGACTTCGCCGCCTTCAACGCCATCTACGAGAAGGCCCTCGGTGGCGCCAAGCCCGCCCGCAGCACCGTGCAGGTGGCCGCCCTGCCGCGCGGGGCGAAGGTCGAGATCGAACTCATCGCCGAGGTCTAAGGAACCTTCACCACGGAGGCACGGAACTCACGGAGGTTCACGGAGACATCTCTGTGTCTCTCTGATGGATCTTTAACGGGCGATGGCGAATCGATTCAGCCCAGGCCCAGGCGCGCCTTGAGCCCTGGCGCCGCGCCGCGGCTCACCTCCAGTTCGGCACCGCCACTGAGCCTCACGCGCAGGCGCCCGGAATCCCCCGCGCGCAGGCCCACGATGGCTTCGGGCCGGATGAGCAGGTGGCGGTGACCGCGGACGACGCGGGCGCCGAGGGCGGATTCCGCCTCGGCCAACGTCTTCCAGGTGGTGCGCAGGCGCTCGCCCGCGAAGGCCCACACGGCGTCCTCCTCGAAGAGGAAGTGGGTGGTCCTCGCCAGATCCACCAGCACCACGCCCTCGCCCGCCCGCACGGGAAAGCGGAAGGGCCCGGCGGGTCGCGGCACCGCTTCATGTCCGCCGCCGGTCTCGCTTCTGACATCGGTTCTGGCATCGGTCCTGGTCCGCAGCCGCTGCAGGGTGGCCGCCAGGCGTTCGGCCGTCACGGGCTTGAGCAGGTAGTCGGTGGCGGCCTGTTCGAAGGCCCGCACGGCGTGCTCGGCATAGGCCGTGACGAACACCACGGGGAAGGGGCGCGGCAGGTCCGCCGACACATCCAGGCCCGTGAGGCCGGGCATCTGGATATCGAGGAACAGGGCGTCCACCGCCTCGCCGCGGGTCAGCCAAGCCAGCACCGAGGGGCCGTCTTCCAGCTCGGCCACCACCTCGCAGCCCGCTTCGCGCAGCAGTCGCGTGAGACGCCGCAGGTTGAAGGGCTCGTCTTCGGCCACAAGCACGCGCAGGGCCGGGTTCATGCTTTCACCCTCAGGCGCAGCTCAGCGATGGTCCATTCGCCGTCGCGGTGGATCCGCAGGGCCCCGGCGGGCTCGCCCAGCAGGGCCAGGCGCTCCCGCAGGTTGCGCAATCCGAGGCCCGGGCCTTCGGTGGTCTCGGGCGCCGGCCCCGTGTTGGCGACACGCACGCACAGCGCTTCGCCTTCCCGACGCACCTCCACCTTCAGCGCGCCGCCGCCCACCGCCAGGGAGACGCCATGTTTCAGGGCGTTCTCCACCAGGGGCTGGATCATCAGGGGCGGCACCTCCAACGTATCGAGGGCCTCGGGCCAGTCCCAGGATTCGCGCAGCCGATGCCCCAGGCGGAGCCGTTCCAGCGAGAGGTGGCGCTCCACCAGCCTGCGCTCATCGGCCAGGGGGGCCCGCAGGCGCGAACCGTGCACCAGCAGGGCGCGCAACAGGTCGGCCAGGTTCACCAGGGCCGCCTCGGCGGCCACGGGATCCTCGCGCACCAGCTCCGTGAGCCCGCTGATGGCGTTGAACAGCACGTGGGGGTTCATCTGGCCCTGCAGCACTCGGGCCTGCGCTTCGCGCGCGGCGAGGCGGGCCGCCGCCTCCTGGAACTCGGCGCGTTCGCGGTCCGCCAGGATCCAACCCAGCAGCAGGCCGAAGCAGAGGTGCGCCACGCCGAAGGCCCAGAGCCGCGGGTGGATGGGGGCCCGCCAGATGCCCTCGTGGCGCGGTCCCATCGCGTGATGGGGACCGGCATGCTCGATCGAGTGCTCGATCGGGTGCTCCCTCGGGCCCATGTCCATGCGGGGGACCGGACCGGGTCCTCGGCCGGGGGGTGGTCCCTCCAGGGATCCCACCAGCAGCATGGTGCCCAGCGTCAGCCCCGCCATCCAGGGCAGGGCCTGGGCCGCGCCTCGCCACACGCTGGCGAGCGGCGCATCCGATCCTGTCCACTGCCAGGGCAGCGGGGCCAGCACCAGGAAGAGCGCTACCCACAGCGATGGGGCGAGCAGTTCGACGGGGCCCGGGTTCGGCAGCCCCATGAACAGGCGTGTGCCCACCCACACCACGCCAAACAGCAGTGCGGCGCCCCAGGTTCGGGGGCGCCGCATTCGCTGCAAGGTGGCCTGTAGAACGGCTGAAGCGCGCATGGTGCCTCAGGATACTTGGTTCAAGACGGCTTCACAGGCGGCGCGTCGGGGCCCATGCCCTCAGGCCCGGGGCCACCATGCCGGGAACCACCGTGCATGGGGCCGCCGAAACCCGGGCCCATGCCATGACCGTGATGGGGGGACATGCCCATGGGGTGCTTGTTGAACAGCGCCTTCTGATCGGCACTGAGGAGGGGCAGGATTTCCTGCCGCACGGCGCGGTGCTCCAGCAGCAGCTCGAACTGGGCGGCGGCGGCCGCGTCGTGCAAGGTGCGCAGGGTCTTGGCATCGGTGGCGTCGTTGGCCATCGCTTCGCCCAGGGCCTTGTGGGCCGCCCGAGCCTCTTCGCCCTTGGCCTTGAAGGCGGCCTGATGGCTTTCGTGGATGGCCTTCACCTTGGCCTGCTGGTCGGTCGTGAGGTTCAGGCCCTTGAAGCCGTGGCCCTCTCCCATGGGACCGTGCCCATGGGCAGGATTGGGGCCGGGCATCTGGGCGGAAAGGGCCCCGCCGATGGAAAGCACGGCCGCGGTCAGGGCGGCGATGCGAAGGGAGCGGATGTTCATGGGACCTCCTGGGGAAGGGACGGGTGGTCCGTCCACCCCATGAGATACCCCTTGGCGACCGACGGTGGCGCCGCGGCCGTGGAATGCAGATTCGGGCCCCCGAATGACAGATGCGGGGGGTCGAACGGGGGCCTACTCGCCTTCTTCGGTTTCGCCGATGTCTTCCTCGATGCCTTCCCAGCGGCGCCGTGCCCGGAAGGCGGGGTCCTTCAGGTGGCCCAGGAAATCCGTCATGCGCGGGCCCCAGGAGGAGGTCGCCACGCAACCTTCGGGCGCGTGGGACAGCAGGTCGGCCGGGGCCTCCTCCAGACAGAGCTGGGTGAGGATCAGGGCCTGGCGGTAGCTTTCCCCCACGGGCGTAAGGTTGGCGGCGAGGGTATCCAGGATCTCGGTCAGGGGCGCCTCTTCCGGCAGCTTCTCCGCCTCGGCTTCGATGAGTTCGACGGTCTTCAACCGGGCCGTGATCAGCTTCAGGTGCAGGCGCTCCAGCTCCCGCCGCGCGCCCCCCCGCGCCAGCGCGTGCGCCGCGTCCTCAAGGTGCGGGTGCAGCTTGCGGAAGAGCAGGGAGAGGGCGGTCTCCGCCGGGGTCATGGGTGGGGCTTCGGTCATGCCTCCAGCGTACCTCACAGACTCATGCCGGGATGCGTTTCCGCCGAAGGAAAAGCAGATGTACCGCTCGGAGGGGTTCATGGAATCGGCCGCTTGCCCGCAGCCCGCCCCCCGCCACGGGACCTCCTGATGCTGCACCCCCTGCTTCAGCAGCAGCTCAAAGGAACGGGTCTGGACGTCGGATCAGGCCCCGAGGCGCTCCAGCGGCTCCTCGAAAGCGTTAGCCAGTCCTACGCGGAGGCCGACCTGGACCGCGCCGCGCTCAGGCAGAGCCTGGCCCAGTCCAGCGAGGAGATGGACGGCCTGCTCGTGGAGCTGAAGCGCATTTCCGAAAGCCGCATCGCCGAAAGCGAACAGCGTCTCCGCGCGGTCATGGAGACCGTGCAGGAGGTCATCTTCCACACCAACGCGCGGGGCGAGTGGGTGTTCCTCAATCCCGCCTGGGAGGAGCTGACGGGATTCACCGTCGCCGAGACGCTGGGCACGTTCTATCTCGACGCCGTGCTTCCCGAGGACCGGGAGGCCGCCAAGGCCGAAGTGGTCGCTTCCCTCCGCGACCCCACGCGGGAGGCCCGCCGCGCCGTCCGCTTCCGCTCGAAGACGGGCTACCGCTGGCTGGAGGTCCACGCCCGCCCCCTGATCGATGCGGATGGCCTCATCACCGGCGCCAGCGGCACCCTCAACGACATCCATGACCGCCGCCAGGCCGAGGAGGAGATCCAGCGCCAGCAGCGACTCCTGTCGAGCCTCCTCGATACGCTGCCCATCAGCATCTTCCTGAAGGACGCCGAAGGCCGCTTCCTCTTCGTGAACCAGGAGACCTGCCGCACCCTCGGGCTCCCCGCCGAGGCCATCACCGGCCGCACCGACGCCGACATCTTCCCGCCCGAAAAGGCCGCCCGGCACCGCGCCGAGGATCTGCGCGTGTGGGAGACCGGCACGCTCATCACCAGCGAGGATCCCTTCGAAAGCCCCACGGGCACCCGCTGGTTCCTCGTGGGCAAGACCCTCATCCAGGCGCACTCGCGCAACGAACCCACCCTGCTGGGTTTCAGCCTCGACATCACCTCGCGCAAGTGGGCGGAGGACGAGCTGCGCAAGGCCAAGGAGCAGGCCGAGGCCGCCACCCGGGCCAAGTCGGACTTCCTCGCCAACATGAGCCACGAGATCCGCACACCCATGAACGGGGTGCTCGGCATGATCGGCTTCCTGCTCGACACGCCCCTCAATCCTGATCAGCGCGAGCACGCCGAGACCGTCCACGCCTGCGCCAGCGGCCTCCTCGAGATCATCAACGACATCCTCGACTTCTCCAAGATCGAGGCCGGCAAGCTGGACCTGGAGATCCTCGACTTCGATCTACGGGACTGCGTGGACGAGGTGCTGGCCATGTTCGCGGATCAGGCCGAAGCCAAGGGCCTCGACCTGGCCTGCTTCCTGGATCCCGCCATCCCGGCCTCGCTGCGCGGCGATCCCGGCCGCATCCGCCAGATCCTCATCAACCTCGTGGGCAATGCCATCAAGTTCACGGGCGCGGGCTCGGTCATCCTCCGGGCCCGCGCCGGCGCACGCGAGGGGGACCACCTCGAACTCGCCTTCACCCTGGAAGACACTGGCATTGGCATTCCCGAGGACGCGCAGGCCCGCCTGTTCAGCCCCTTCTCCCAGGCGGACGGATCCATGACGCGCCGCTTCGGCGGCACGGGACTGGGCCTGGCCATCTGCCGGCAGCTCCTCACCCTGCTGGGCGGCGACATCCGCGTGGACAGCCGGCCCGGCGCGGGATCCACCTTCCATTTCTCCCTGCGGCTGGAAGTGGACCCCCTCGCCCGCCCGCGACCCAACCGCCTGCGGGGCGCCAGTGTCCTGTGGGTGGGGCCCCCCAGCGCCACGCGCGACACGATGGTGGCGCAGATGGAAGCCATGGGCCTGGTGCCCACCGTGCGCTCCACGGCGGCCGGCCTGAATCCCAGTGCCTTCCAGATCGTGATCCTGGAAGAGGAGGCGCCGTCCTCCTGGCCGGTCCACCCTCCCACCTGCCTGCGCGTGGTTCCCTGGTCCCTGCCGACCCGCCACACCCTTTCGGCGGCGCAGCTGGTCCGGCCCATCCGGCAGCGCCCCTTCCTGGCCGCCCTCGAAGGCGCCCTGGGGTTCACGCCGGAGGCCCTGCCAGCCGAACCAGCAGCGGCCGAGCCCCTCGCCCTGCCCCGCCAGGGCCGGATGCTGGTGGTGGAGGACAACGCTGTGAACCAGAAGGTGGCCGTGCGCTACCTGGAGCGCCTGGGCTACCGCGTGGACGTCGCGGCCAACGGTCTGGAGGCCCTGGAGGCCTGCGCCCGGCTGCCCTACGACCTGATCTTCATGGACTGCCAGATGCCCGAGATGGACGGCTTCGAGGCGACGGCGGCCCTGCGCGCGCGGGAAGACGGTCACGCGGCCCGGCGCATCCCCATCATCGCCCTGACGGCCCACGCCATGGCCGGCGAGCGGGCCCGCTGCCTGGCGGCCGGCATGGACGATTACCTGACCAAGCCCCTCCGGTTGGACGAACTGACGCGAGTGATCCAGCATTGGATGCAGGAGCCTGCCATGTGCACACCATCCAAGGGCGATGCCAATGCTTTCGACGGGGACGCCGCGAATCTGCTGGACTTGATGACGCTCCAGAACCTGGTGGATCTGGATGATGGCGGCTCGGGCCTACTGTCCGAGATGATCACCATCTTCCGCGAGGACACGCCACGCCGCATCCAGGACATCCTGCAGGCGGCCGCCCGCGGGAACGCCCTGGAATTCTCCCATGCCGGGCATGCCCTCAAAGGCGGGGCCGGCGCCCTTGGCGCCCATGCCATGCGCAGCTTCGCGGCGGATCTGGAGGCCCTGGGACGCAGCGGCTCCACGGATGCGGGGCTTGACCTGTCGAGGCGCCTCGAAGACCTCTTCCAGAGCTCCCTGGCCGCCCTGGACGCCTACGTGGCGAGCCTCCCGGCCCGGCCCTGAGGACGACCAGTCATGAGAACGGCTGGGCTCAGGGCCCGCCGAAGGGACGGACGCCCGACGCGCCCTTGGGCGGGGGCTGATCGCTGATCTGGATGCGGCCGTTGGCATCGGTCCACTGGTAGATGCGCGTGGAGGCCCGCTGCTGGGGCGTGGGTTCAGGCACGGTCTTCTCTTCGTCCACCTTGAAGCCGCCCCGGCCCTTCTGCAGCAGGGACATGCTGCCCGCCAGCTTCGGATCCGGCTGGACGGCCTTGCGGTGGTAGAGGTCGAGAACCTTGGGCACGTAAGCCTGCGTTTCCCGGAAAGGGGGAATGCCCTTGTGCCGGTTCACGGCGCCTTCCCCGGCGTTGTAGGCCGCCACCACGCGGATCAGGTCGCCGGAATAGTAGTCGTGGAGCCATTTCAGGTACTTCACGCCGCCCTGGATGTTCTGCCGGGGATCGAAGGGATCCACCACGCCGAAGCGCTCAGCCGTCGAGGGCATGAGCTGCATCAGGCCCAGGGCCCCGGCGCGGGAGCGCGCCTTGTAGTTGAAGGCGCTTTCCGCCTGGATGATGGCCCGGGCGAGGTGGGTGTCCACCCCTTCGACCTGGGCGATCTCATCGACCAGTGCGATGAGCTCCGGGCTCCGCAGGGCCTTCGCCATTTCCGCGGGCGTGACCGCGAGGCGCACCTTGCCCACGCCGACGTGCTTGAGCACCAGTCCCTGGCCCTTCATGTAGGCCGGCGGCAGGTTGTTGATCACCAGGCGGCCCTGCTTGTCCCAGTAGGTGTAGAGATACGTGTTCCCGGGCCGCACCGGATCCCGCGAGGCCTTCGGCATCCCGGCGGTCAGGCACAGGGCGAGGGCGGGCAGGATCAGTCCGGGACGCCACATGGAGCTTCCATGATAGGTCCCATCGGCCGCGGAGCCTAATTCATGAGGGGCAATCCCCTTTCGATGTCTGCATCACCCTGGAAGGACAGGCCCTGCGCGCAATTTGACCCCGACTCACGCAGGCGGGATTCGAACGCGTCCGGCTGCGCCGTCCGCCGGTCTTGCTCGCGACAGCGCACCGCGCTGTCTCCGCAAGCCCACTCGGAGGTTCGAATCCTCCCGGGTCATTTCGAGAAAAAAGGGGGCCACGCGGCCCCCTTTTTGGTCGGGGCGAGAGGATTCGAACCTCCGACCCTCTGCTCCCAAAGCAGATGCGCTACCAGGCTGCGCCACGCCCCGAAGGAGTCAGGATACCGCTACTTGCCGCCGATGGCGACGGCGCGGAGGTTGAGACCGGCGCGCTGGAGGTCGAAGATCTTGGCGGCGAGGCCGACGAGCAGCTGGGTTTCCATCTCCTCGCGGCCACGCTTGGTGGCGCCCGCGGGGGGAAGGGCGGTGATGTCGGCGGCGGTGCGGGTCTTGGACCAGTTCAGGTCCATGGCGAAGGAGACTTTCTTATCCTGGCTGGCCAGTTCGCCGGCGACGTTGGACATGCGGCCGTCGCCGCCGTAGCCGACCCGCAGCCAGCCCGGGCCTTCGAAGCCGCGGCTGCTGTTGTTGATGTTCACGGACTGCAGGCGGTTTCCGGCCCCGTAGGAGAAATCCATGCGGGTGTGCACACCCTGCTCGTCGTTGCGGAAATCCAGGCGCACGGGCTGCTTGGTGGCCTTGTCCACGGCCACCTCCAGCTTGCCGCGCTTCCAGAAGCCTAGGCTCTGGGCCAGACTCTGCTCGCGCTTCTTCGCGTCCCAGCCCTGGGTGGGGGCATTGAAGACGAGCCGCTGGACGGCATGGCCGTCGATGGTGTCCTCGCCGGCCAGGCTGGCCTGGAAGGTGGGGGCGTCGATGTAGACGGCCTTGATGTCGTTCAGGGTCTGGCGGAACCAGGACATGTAGGTGAGGGGCGCGTCGGAGGCCGCCAGGTCCACACGGGTGGTGTAGGCGTTCTGCTCCTTGCTGTAGATGAAGCCCCGGTTGCCGCGGCGCGTGTAGAGGATCGTGCCGAAATCGCCGGCCAGGTCCGTCTTGAAGTCGCCGTTGGCGAAGTAGGTGCCGTGCACGCGCAGGTTGGCGGCGCCGCCCTGGCTGTTGCCCTTCACCGCGCCCTGACTGAGGCTGTCCACCTTCTGGTTCACGAGGGCGCCGCTGAGCGCGATTCCGAGGGTGCCCTGCATCTCGACGGAGGAGATGCCCTGGTAGGGCTGGCCGAACCAGGCCGAATCGATGGCATCCAGCGTTTCCCGCAGGGTCCTGCGCGCAGCTTCGGACTCAGGCGTGGCCTTCGGGGCCGCTTTGGGCGCAGCCTTGGCCGGGGCCGGCTTGCTGGCCTTGGCGGGCGCCTGGGCCGGAAGCAGGGTGGCTACGAGCAGAAAGGGGAGGGCGGAAGGACGCATGCAAAACCTCTGGGCATCAACGATGAGGATGTCGTGGGCTGGACTTTGGTTCCGGCCGCTCCTTGGCGAAGCAGGCCCGGCAGAGGGCCTTGGCCGGATCCTCGGGCACGAAGGGCAGGTACTCCTGGGCCCCGCATGCGGCGCAGGTGATGTGGGTGAGGATGCGGGCCGCATCCTTTCCGCCCTTGCGCTTGTAGACGAAGGAACGCCGGTAGCAGTCCGGGCACAGGTAGAACTTCTGGCCCGTCTCGACGCGGAAGTGCATGCCGCAGTCGGCGCAGATCTTCTCCCGGGGGGCCTTGGGATCCGGTGCCGCCACGGGGGCCCGCTTGGTCAGCAGGACGGGTGAGGGTTTCGGAGCCTGATCCGGAACCGCATCCCCGCTCGGGGGATCGTTCGCTGATTTGGATCCTTTTTTCATTGTCATGCTTCCAAGGCGGCCAGAGCCGAGGGATCAGGGTACCCCATCCGGCCCTAAGCTGCGAATTGGGGCCCGCGAGTTGGGGGCCCCGAAGTCTGGCATCCTGGGCACATGACCCAGCATTCCGACCTCCTGGAGCCCCTGCGCCGCGGCGAGCACCGGGCCCTGGGCCGGGCCATCTCCTGGATGGAAAACGGCCACCCCGGCGCCCGCGGCCTCATGGCCCGGCTCTGGCCCCACCTGGGGCGGGCATCCGTGATCGGCATCACGGGTTCCCCCGGTGCCGGCAAGAGCACCCTCACGGACCGCCTGGCCCGGGCTCTGCGCGCCGAGGGACAGCGGGTGGGCATCCTCGCGGTGGATCCCACCTCGCCCTTCAGCGGCGGTGCCATCCTGGGCGACCGCATCCGCATGCAGCGCATCGCGGCCGATCCCGGCATCTTCATCCGCAGCATGGCCACCCGCGGGGCCCTGGGCGGCCTGGCGCGGGCCACCCAGGACGCCATCGACCTGCTGGATGCCGCGGGCTTCGACACGATCCTCGTGGAGACCGTCGGCGTGGGCCAGGACGAGGTGGACGTCGTGAGCTGCGTCCAGACCTGCTGCGTCGTGCTGGTGCCGGGCATGGGCGACGAGATCCAGGCCATCAAGGCCGGGATCATGGAGGTCGCCGATCTCTTCGTCATCAACAAGGCCGACCGCGACGGGGCCGACCAGGTGGAGCGCGAACTCGAGGCCATGAAGTCGCTGGCCATGCCCAGCGGCTGGGATCCGCCCGTGCTGCGCACGGTGGCCCAGCAGGGCGAGGGCGTGGCCGAGCTGCTGGCCCAGGTGCGCGAGCACGAGCGCTGGCTGCGGGCCCATGGCGGGCTCGCACGCAAGGCCAAGGAGCGCGCCCGGCTCCGCTTCGAATCGCTGCTCGCCGAGGCCGCCCTGCGCCGCGCCAAGCAGCAGGCCGGGCCGGACAGGGTGGAGGCGCTCGTCCAGGGCATCGCCGACCGGGCCCTGGACCCCTACACCGCCGTGAGCGAAATTCTCGGCGAAGTTTGAGTCTCTGGCCCGTGTCCCGATAGGGCAGTCATGGGGACACGCAACCTCAACAAGGACGAGCCGGAGGCCATCCGCATGGTCTTCCAGCGCCTCTGCGAAGGCGAGGAAAGCGTGCGCCTGACCTTCGGCCAGCTGAGCGGTGAATTCAAGGTGCTGGCCGAGGCGCCGGACCGCATCATCCTCGGCATCTCCGACGTGGAACGCGGCCAGTGGCGCCTGAAGCCCGGCGCCAAGCTCACCCTGAAGCTGGTGGACCGGGGCCTGCCCTACGAGGCGGTGGTGGATTTCGAGGGCCACGGCAAGCTCCACGGCATGGAGGCCGGGCACATCGCGATGCCGCGGCTGCTGCGGGCCATGGACACGCACCGGTTCGCGGAATTCGTGCCGGACCGCCCCCTGCCCTGCCCCTTCGCCGATCAGCACAGCAACGTGAAGGATGGCTTCGCCCTGGCCTTCGGCGAGGACGGGCTGGAGCTGGCGCCCCCCGAAGGCACCCAGTCCCTCAGCGACCTCCTGAGACTCAACGCCGCCTCCACGGTCGAGCTACGGACCACGCCGACGGAGCGCATGGTCCTCGAGGTGCGGGTCGCCTACTTCACCGACAGGGCCTGGGGCCTGCGGCTCAGCGACGGCGCCGACCGCCTGGCCGTGGGCCAGTACCGCCAGTGGCTGATGGAGGCCCGCCACCAGCAGGCCAACCGGGACCGCGCCCGCTTCAGCCCGGGCGGGCTCGAATCGCCCCGCCTGCCAGGGCGCAGGGAGGTCCTCCTGCCCACCACCAGGCCCAAGCTGATCGTGGACCGCGATCCCCTCGTGCTCGTGCTCGCCGAAGGAGAGGCCTTCCCCGCCCGCCTCGCCGAGGCCATCGGCCGCAAATTCGGCGTGGCCGCCCTCGACCTGGGCCCCGGCCCCCTCAAGCCGACCCTGGCGGACCTGGGCGTCGATGGCCAGACCTGGGGGCGCATCCGCCTCGTCATGATCCATCACCTGCTCCGCTCGGGCACGGCCCTGGAGCGCTGCCGTCGCACGGTCCAGGAGGAGGCCTGCCCCCTGCCCATCCTCATTGCGGGCACCGAGGAGGAATCCGATCTGAAGCGCAACCGCGCCGCGGCGGCCGGGGCCGTGGACTACCTGGTGGTCGATCCCTTCCACGTCCTGGCGGTCCTGCGCACCCTCGACGAGACCCTGAAACTCTTTGGCTGAACTTCAGAGGAGGCCGGGGGCATCCGATGCAGGGGGGTGGCCGATGGTTGTCCCCACCTCAAAGGAAATCCGCATGTCGTTATCGCAGCGCCTGAGTGTCCGGGGCAAACTCCTCCTGATGCTGATGCTCCCCCTGGGGGGCTATGCCTACTTCAACCTGCATGAGGCCTGGACAGACTTCCAGGCGCTCCGCGTGCAGGGCCTGCTCGCCAAGGGGATCGACCTGGGCCACCCGCTCTGGCGCTCCTTCGTCTTCGGACTCCTGATCTCCTTTGCCGTCTGGGTGATCACCTTCGTCGTGGTCTACCGCCTCAGCCTCTGGATCACTAAGCCCCTGAAGGCCCTCGCCAGCGGCCTCGAACAAAGCGACCTCACCCTGCAACTGGAGGTCGAAAGCGCCGACGAGATCGGCCAGGCCGCCCGTGCCTTCAACGCCTACAACACCCGCCTGCGCGGCGTCTTCCAGAACCTAACGGGATCCTCGGGCGCCGTGGCCAGCGGGGCGACCCAGCTCTCGGCCTCCAGCGAGGAGATGGCCACCACCAGTTCGAGCCTGGCCGAGAACTCCGTGGCCCAGCGCGCCGCCTTCGAGCGCGTCGCCGCCGCCGTCACCCAGCTCTCCGCTTCAATCGACCAAGTCTCGGGCAACATCCGCAGATCACAGAAGGAATCCGAAGCCGCCGTGGCCGCCGTGAACCAGGGCACCCAGGCCGGCGGCGAAAGCGCCCAGGCCATGGATGACATCCGCGAATCCACGGTCCGGATGGTGGCCGCCGTCCGTCTCATCCAGGACATCGCGCGGCAAACCAACCTGCTTTCGCTCAACGCCGCCATCGAGGCCGCCAAGGCCGGGGCCATGGGCAAGGGCTTCGCCGTCGTGGCCGAGGAAGTGCGCAAGCTGGCCGAACGCAGCGGGGCCGCCGCGCGGGAGATCGGCGAACTCATCGAGCGCAGCAACGCCTCCGTGGACCGCGGCGCCGAGATGGTCGACGCCACCGTGGCGGCCCTCGGCACCATCGATACGAACATCCAGGGCCTCGCGGCCATGATCCTCGAAGTGGGTGCCGCCGCCGACGAACAGGCCCGCACCAGCACCGAAGTGGCCGAGCAGGTGGATCAGAACCTGGGCCGCGTCGCCCACAACGCCACCGCCACCGAGCAGATGGCCCGCACCGTGAGTGAAGTGGCGCGCACCGCCGCCGAGCTGGCCCGCGTCGCCGAGGACCAGAACCAGCTCGTCGGACAGTTCAGGGTCTAGGCGCTCGTCGTCTCCAGCTTCGCGGCCCGGCGCCTGCGCCCGGCTGCGATCTCGCGCACGCCCTCGATGGCCGCCTCGATGTGCTCGGCGTGATTGAAGGCGCCGATGCCGAAGCGCACGGCGCCGTGGATCGCCGCCGTGCCCAGGTGCTCGTGCACCATGGGCGTGCAGTGGAGGCCCGTGCGGCAGGCGATGTTGTGGTCCACGTCCAGCATGGTGCCCACGTCCGCTGCCTCCATCCCCTCCACGTTGAAGGAGAGCACGCTGATCCGCTCGCGGCCCGGGATGTCCTCGGCGCAGTAGAGCCTCACGCCCTCGATCTCCCGCAGGGCGTCCCGCAGGCGCCGCCACAGGACCATCTCGTGGTGGTGGATCGTCGAAAGCCCCAACTCGTTCACCCACCGCACGCCCGCGTTCAGGCCCGCGATGCCCGGCAGGTTGGGCGTGCCGTACTCCATGCGGTAGGGATACTCGTCCAGGTGCTGGCGCTGGATGCTCTTCACGCCCGTGCCGCCCGCGCGGGTGCGGCGCACCTCCACGCCCTCGCGCACGTACATGCCGCCGATGCCCATGGGGCCCATCAGGCTCTTGTGGCCCGTGAAGCAGACGATATCGGCGTTCAGCTCATCCATCTTCACGGGCACCATGCCTGCGCTCTGGCTCACGTCCAGGATGAAGCGAATGCCGCGCTCGCGACATGCCGCGCCGATGGTGGCAGCGTCCTGCACGGTGCCGATGACGTTGGAGGCATGGTTCATGACGCAGGCCTTCGTTTCGGGCCTGAAGCGGCGGATGACCTCGGCGGGATCCACGTAGCCGGTCGCGTCGAAGTCCACCCAATCGACGGGACTGCCCTCCTGCTCCAGCTTCCAGAGGGGCCGCAGCGTGGCGTTGTGCTCCAGGTGGGTGGTGACGACGTGATCGCCGGGCTGGAGGCTGCCCCAGATGGCCAGGTTCAGTGCGTCCGTCGAATTCAGGCCGAAGACGAGGCGGTTGGGATCCGTGCCCCCGAAGAAATCGCAGAGCAGGCGCCGCGTGTCGTCCACGAGGGAACCCGCCTCCAGGCAGAGGTCGAAGCCGCTGCGTCCGGGATTCACGCCCGCCGAGCGGTAGAAGGTGTCCATGCGCGTGTAGACCTCCTGCGGCTTGGGGAAGGAGGTGGCCCCGTTGTCGAGGTAGATCATCTTCACTTCGGGCGGAATCGGAAGGTGGAGCAGGGTCATGGCTGGGCCTCCGCGAATGTGGGTGTAGACGAGGGAGTGGACGTGGGCGGGACGAGGGCCGCGGCGACGAGTTCCGCCACGGTCTTGATGTGAACCTTCAGCTGGTATTCCTTGTTCAGCTCACTGAGTTGATCGATGCAGTTGTGACAGGGGGCGGCCACCACCTTGGCGCCGGTGGCGCGGATCTGATCCGCCTTCATGCGGCCCGCCTTCAGGCGCCGGTTCCGGTATTCGGACATGGCCAGCTGGCCGCCGCCCCCGCCGCAGCAGTAGTTCTCGATGCCTCGCGGTGCCATCTCCGTGAAGGTGTTCACGGCCCTGCGCAGCACGCGGCGCTGGGGTTCCGAAATGCCGCCGTGGCGCACGAGGTTGCAGGGGTCATGCAAGGTCACGGGCTGGGTGTTCTTCGTCGGATCGACCTGGATGCGGCCTTCGTCCAGGTACTGATCCATGAGTTCGAGGATGCTCACGACGGGAAAAGGGAATGCGGATTTGAGCCACTCGGGCCCCATCCAGCGCGCGCTCTGGTAGCCGTGGCCGCATTCGCCGATGACCAGCACCTCGCAGCCCAGCCGCGTCATGGCGTCCGTGAGGTTCTTCACGATGGCCGCGGCCTGGTCGTCCTCGCAGGTGAACAGCGCATAGTTCGTGAGATCCCAGCCCGCCTCGCTGGCCAGGGTCCAGTCCTCCTTGGCCGCCCAGAAGACCTTGGCGCTGGCCTGCAGGGAGAGCGGGAAGAACTTGGCCTCGCGGGGATTCACCGTGAAGAGGCAGCGCGCGCCCTGCTTGTCCACGGGGATCCGGGCCTGCGGATCGCCCGTCTCGGCCTGCAGTTCTTCTTCGATCCACTCGAGGGTCTCCACCCACTCCTCGCGCTCGATGGCCATGTTGTTGCCGTGCCTCAGGCTGTTTTCCACGTTGGCCTGCAGATCGTCGGGCACCAGGCCCATGGCGCCGAGCGCCCGCCGCGCCGCGCGGAACAGCGCGGGCATGGGGATGCCGATGGTGCAGTTGAGTGAGCAGCGCCCGCACAGCGAACAGCGGCCGAAGACCGCATCCACCCAGGCGCGGGCCATGTCGCGGTCGAAGCGCTTGGCGCCCACCAAGCCCGGCGCCACGCGGCCAAAAGTCGTGTAATGGGCGCGGAAGACGCTCGCGATGTGATCCAGCTTGCGGCCCGGCACGTTCTCCAGCCTGGGTTCGGCGCGGTGGTAGTGGCAGCTGTCCGCGCAGAGACCGCAGCGGACGCAGGCGTTCAGGAAGCCCGCCTCGGCCTCTTTGAGATGTTCGCGGAAAACCGCCAGCCCCTTGGCGAGGGTCTCGTCCGTGAGGGCCTCCAGCTTCTGATCCAGTTCAGCGGACATGGGCGCCTCCCGGCGGAAAGACGCCCCGGCGGCCGAAGAAGGCCCCGAGGTGGCGGCGCGCCACAAAGAAGAAGAGGCAGTGCCGGATCTTGCCGAGGGGCACGTAGATCAGCAGCAGCATGGCGCTCAGCATCCAGGCCGTAACGGGCCCTGTGAGGGCCAGGGCCACGAAGGCCGTGGCGAGCAGGTTCGATACCACGTCATCCGGGTGGGAGAGGCGGCGTAGCTCCGGCTTCAGGAGGCGCTTCAACAGCAGCCCGAGACCGCCCAAGACACCCAAGCCAAGGAGAATCCGGGCTCCCATCAGGATGCGGCCGGGCAGCGCCACATCGCACAGGGCAAGCAGCAGCAGGCCCAGGGCCGTGAAGATGCCACCGTGGTAGGCCAGGCCCGCGAAGTACGAAGGCAGGTGCTCCCGCACGCTCTCCTTGGCACCGGGGCTCATGGCCCCCGTGAAGGCGTAGCGCACGCCCGCGGCCGGGTCCCCGGCGGGGGCCGCGTGGAGGGCGCGCGATCCGTAGGCACGGGCCTCGGCTCGCAGCAGGACGAGACCCGCCACGGCCCAGGTGGCCGAGGCGAGCACGCCCAAGGTCAGCACGACAGACATCGACACCCCCTAGACGCAGCCGTCGGGCTTGGGCAGGCCCGCCAGCTTGCAGGCGCCCTTGGCGGGGCCACTGGGAAAGAGGTCGTAGATGCGCTGGAGCCGCAGACCCGTGCCCTTGCAGACCGCGCGGACCATGGGCGCCCCCTGCTTCTCCTCGAAGTGCGCGCGGATGAACCGGATGACCGCCCAGTGCTCCTCGTCCAGGGTCTCGAGCCCCTCTTCCTCCCGGGCCAAGACCCGCGCCAGATCCTCGTTCCAGAGGCCCGGCTCCACGAGGAAACCCTCCTCGTTCAGCGCCACCACCTGTCCGTTGAACACCAGACTGCCCATGCATCCTCCCAAGCCGGGCGATCCGCGCCCCACATCCGGGCTGGATTTTGTGTGGGTCAGAATCAAAATTGTCTGCATGACAATCTGGGTGCCCGACCTTCCCGAGGATTCACGTCCCACGTACCTGGCCGTGGCCGATGCCATCGGAGCCGCGGTACGACTGGGCCGGCTGAGGCCCGGGGACCAGCTCCCGACCCACCGCGCCCTTGCGGACCTCCTGGGTGTGAATGTGAGCACGATCACACGCGCCTACCGCGAAGCCGCCCGCCGCCTGCTGGTCGGCGGCGAGGTGGGACGCGGCACCTACGTGCTGGGCCTGGCCTCGGAAGAAGCCCTCTTCGCCTTCCACAGCCGGCCCGAGGGCGGCGTCATCGACCTCTCCACCAACCGCCCGCCCGTGGGCCTCGCCGAGGACGACCTGGCCAAAGGGCTCGCGGCCCTCCTTCACCGCGAAGGCGGGCGCTTCCTCAACTACCCGAGTCCCGGCGATACGCGCCTCCACCGCGAGGCCGCCGCCGCCTGGATGGCGCGCCGCGGCGTGTCGGCCGATCCCGAGCGGGTGCTGATCTGCGCCGGCGCGCAGCACGCGGCGGACACGGCCCTGGGGCTGCTCTCCGAGCACGAGGATCTTGCCTGTGAAGCCCTCGTCTATCCGGGCCTGAAGGCCGTGGCGCGCCAGAGCCACCGCCGCCTCCACCCCATGCCCATGGACGAGGAGGGCCTCCTGCCCTCGGGCCTGGAGGCGGCTTGCCGCGCGGGCCTTCGCGTGGCGGCCCTGTCGCCCACCCTGAACAACCCCACCACCGCCACCATGGGCCTGAAGCGGCGCGAGCAGATCGTCGCCCTCGCCCGGAAGCACGATCTGATCCTGGTCGAGGAAGACGTCTACGGCCTGCTGCAGGAGGGGGCGCCGCCGCCCCTGGCCGCCCTGGCGCCCGAGCGCGTGCTGTACGTGACCGGCCTCTCCAAGACCGTCGCGCCGGGCCTGCGGCTGGGCTACCTGCTGCTTCCGCCCCTGCTGCAGGCCCGGGCCCGCGAGGCTGAGCATCACACGACCTGGTACGTCACGGCCCTGAGCATGGCCCTGGGCACGGCCTGGCTGGAGGACGGCACGGCCTGGCACCGCCTCCTCGCCCAACGGAAGGAACTCGCCGCCCGGCATCGCCTCTGCGCCCAAAATCTCCGCCACCTCGCCTGGCGCGGCGCGCCCCACTGCCCCCACGTGTGGCTGCCCGCCCCTCCGGGCGGGCCCGAGCGCTTCACCCGGCGGGCCCTGGAGGTTGGCGTGGTCGTGGTGCCTTCAGACGTCTTCGCCGCCACGCGGGCCGTGCAGGAGCCGGGGCTGCGCATCTCCATCGGCGCCGCGCCGGACCGCGCCACCCTCGCCCAGGGCCTCGCGCGGCTCGAGGGCGTGGCGGAGGCGCTGAGAGCCGAAGGAACCTAGAGCTGGGTGATCGTGCCGTAGAGGTCGGGCCGGCGATCACGGAAGAAGCCGAAGGAGGCCCGGTTGCGGCGGATCTCGTCGAGGTCGAAGGCCGCGTGGATGATGCCCGAGTCGGTGCGCCCCAGTTCCGCCACCTTGTCGCCGCGGTGGTTCGAGATGAAGGAGTGGCCGTAGAAGGTCTGGTCGCCCTCCAGACCGATGCGGTTGGAGGCCACCACGGGCACCACGTTGGACACCGCGTGTCCAATCATCGCGCGCTGCCAGAGGTCCTTCGTGTCCAGCTCGGGGTTCTCGGGCTCGGTGCCGATGGCCGTGGGATACATCAGGATCTCGGCGCCCATGAGCATCATGGCCCGGGCGCATTCCGGGTACCACTGGTCCCAGCAGATGCCCACGCCGACACGGCCGAAGCGCGTGTCCCAGACCTTGAAGCCCGTGTTGCCCGGCCGGAAATAGAACTTCTCCTCGTAGCCGGGTCCGTCGGGAATGTGGCTCTTGCGGTAGATGCCGAGCAGGGCGCCGTCGGCGTCCACCATGGCGAGGCTGTTGTAGTACATGTGGCCGTCCCGCTCGTAGAAGGAGACGGGGATGACCACGCCCAGTTCCCTGGCCAGGGCCTGGAATCGGGTGATGGTGGGGTGTCCCGCGGCGGGCTTGGCCCAGTCGAAGAATTCGTCCTTCTCTTCGCGGCAGAAGTAGTAGCCCTCGAACAGCTCCGAAGGCAGGATCACCTGCGCACCTTGAGCCGCGGCCTCGCGCACGAGCGATTCCACCCGGGCCACGTTCTCGTCCAGGCTGGCGGTGAAGGCGCACTGGGTGGCGGCGACGCGGATTGTCGTGTTCACAGGACCTCCGGCTGCTGCTGGGTGATGCAGTGAAAGGCGCCGCCCCCGCTGAGGATGGCGCGGGCCGAGCGGCCCACCACGCGCCGCCCAGGGAAGAGGGGCGCCAGGGCCGCCACGGCGGCTTCGTCGTGGGGCGTGCCGTAGGTCGGCACGACGACGCTGCGGTTGCCGATGTAGAAGTTCACGTAGCTGGCGGGCATGAGCTCGCCGTCCTCGTTTTCCAGTGCGCCGGGCGAGGGGATGCGCAGCACCTTCAGCTTCCGCCCCCGCGCATCGGTCATGGCTTCGAGATCCGACGCGAGGCGCGCCAGCGTGGCGGCGTTGGGATCGCCGGCATCGCGCGCCTCCATGCACACGACGACGCCCGGCGCCACGAAGCGCGCCAGGGTATCGATGTGGCCATCGGTGTGATCGTTGATGAGGCCCTCGTCCAGCCAAAGCACCTTCTCGGCGCCGAGATCCTTGCGCAGGGCCGCTTCGAGGGCCGCCTGATCCAGGCCCGGATTGCGGTTGGGATTGAGCAGGCACTGGCGGGTGGTGAGCAGGGTGCCTTCACCATCTGCCTCCACGGATCCGCCTTCGAGGATCCACGCATGAACCCGCGAAGGCAGGCCGCTCAGGGCCGCCACCCGCGGGGCCACCTGATCGTCGCCCGGCAGCACGTACTTGCCGCCCCATCCGTTGAAGCGGAAGCAGGCGGCCTGCAGCGCACCGCCCGCCTTCACGAAGATCGGCGCCGTATCCCGCAGCCAGATGTCGCCCACGGGCACACGGTGGAAGCGCACCTGGCCCAGCACGGGCGCCAGGGCCGCGCGGGCCTGGGCTTCGGCCACATCGTCCTGCACGAGCAGATCCAGATCCTCACCGCCATCTTCGGCGATGGCGAGGCAGAGGGCCGCAAACTCCGTCTGGGCCGAGGCCAGGTTCTCCTGCCACAGGTGGCCGTGGCTGGGCCAGGCCAGCCAGCAGGCGCTGTGGCGATCCCATTCGGCGGGTTGGTGGATCATCGGATTCGTCATGACGGAAAAGGTCCTGGCGGGGAAGGGCGCCTTCGAGCGGCGCACCCTCCAGTTCATCAAAAGCCGACGGTCCCGTCGAGGAGAATGGCTGCCCGGACAGGAAGATCGCCTTGACGGACCAGGATACCGCGTAAGATGGGGTATCCACCCGGAGCCCCCATGCCGCTTCCCCGTCTTCTGCGGGCCGCAGTCCTGTTCGCCGCAGCCCTGCTGGCGCCCACCCTCGATTTGCGGGCCCAGCGGTCGGCGGAAAAGACCGAGGCCACGGTCCGCGAGCAGTACACCAAGCGCGAGGTGCGGATCCCCATGCGGGACGGCGCCCACCTCTTCACGGCCATCTACACGCCCAGGGACAAGAGCCGGACCTATCCGATCCTCCTGCAGCGCACGCCCTACAGCATCCACCCCTACGGCGAAGAGGCCTTTCCGGCGCACCTGGGCCCCTCCGCCCGCTTCCAGCAGGAGGGCTTCATCTTCGTCTACCAGGACGTGCGCGGCCGCATGATGTCCGAAGGCGAGTTCGTGAACATGCGCCCCCAGCGCGCCGTGAGCGGCGCCGCCGTGGACGAGAGCACGGATACCTACGACACCATCGCCTGGCTGCTCGAACATGCCGCTAGCAACAACGGGCGCGTGGGTCAGTGGGGCATCAGCTATCCGGGCTTCTACTCGGCCGTGGGCCTGCTCTCGGGACATCCCGCCCTCAAGGCCGTCTCGCCCCAGGCCCCCATCGTGGACTGGTTCCAGGGGGATGATTTCCATCGGAACGGCGCCCTCTGGCTGCCCCACGCCTTCAACTTCATGACCTCGTTCGGCAAGCCCCGGCCCGTGCCGACCAAGGCCTGGCCCAGCACCCTGGATCACGGCACTTCGGACGGCTACGAGTGGTTCCTGCGCCTGGGCAGCACCGCCGCCACCCGGCAGTTCACGAAGGACATCGCCTTCTGGAACGAGATGATGGACCACCCCACGTACGACGCCTTCTGGCAGGCCCGCAACCTGCGCCCCCAACTGAAGGACGTGAGGCCCGCCGTGCTTACCGTGGGCGGCTGGTTCGACGCCGAAAACATCTACGGGGCCCTCCAGGTCTTCCAGACGATCGCGCGCCAGAGCCCGGCCACCGACAGCCGCCTCGTGATGGGCCCCTGGTTCCACGGGGGCTGGGAACGCAGCAAGGGCGACCATCTGGGCCCCGTGCAATTCGGATCTGCCACCTCCGACTGGTTCCAGTCCGAGGTGCTGTTCCCCTTCTTCATGCATCACCTGAAGGGCGCGAAGGAGGCGAACCTGGCCCGGGCCACCGTCTTCGAAACCGGCGCCAACCGCTGGCACAAGCTCGATGCTTGGCCCCCCAGGCGGGCTGAGCCGCGGGCCCTCTATCTTCAGCCCCGGGGAAAGCTCGCCTTCACGGCGCCCCCACCCGAGGGTGGTTCCGATGCCTTCGTCTCCGATCCCGCCAAGCCCGTGCCCTTCATCGAGCAGGTGGCCATCGGCATGCCCCGCGAGTACATGTCGGCCGACCAGCGCTTCGCCGGGCGCCGCACGGACGTGCTCGTCTTCCAGACTGAGCCGCTTCGTGAGGACCTGACCTTGGCTGGTCCGCTGCGCCCCGAACTTTTCGTGGCCACCACGGGCACCGACGCCGACTGGGTGGTGAAGCTCATCGACGTCTACCCCGATGATTTCAGGAACCCCGATTTCAGAGAGGGCGGTGATCCCTGGGACCGCACACCCAACCCCATGGGCGGTTACCAGCAGTTGGTGCGTGGCGAAGTCATGCGCGGCAAGTTCCGCGACAGCCTCGAAAAGCCCGCCCCCTTCGTGCCTGGCCAACCCACCCGCGTCGCCTGGTCCATGAACGACGTCTTCCACACGTTCAAGAAGGGCCACCGCGTCATGGTGCAGGTGCAGAGCACCTGGTTCCCCCTCATGGACCGCAATCCCCAGGTGTTCATGAACATCAACGAGGCCCAGCCCGCCGACTACCAGAAGGCCACCCACACCGTCTTCCACGACGCCGCCCGGCCCAGCCACCTGGGTGTCGGGGTCTACGCCGAAAAATAGAAGCAGCCGCGGATGAACACGGATAAACGCAGATGAAGCATGGTTTTTCCATCTGGGTTTATCCGTGTTTATCTGTGGCTCATCCTTCATTCCCCTTCCAGCCTTCCAGCACCCTGAAGCGGCTGCCCATCATGCCGGGCAGGGTGAGCTGGAGCAGGTTCTCGGTGCGCTTCATGCGGTCGGGGGCCGGCAGGCCCATCCACTGGGCGCCCCAGGCGTCGAGAGGGGCGTGGGTGCGGATCCACCTGCTCAGTTCCATGTGCGAGAGGGAAGTCAGACCCTCACCCTCCAGCACGTGCGCCAGGCGCGTGAAATCAACATCGGATGTCAAATCCGCCTCACCCAGATCCTCGTGCCACAGACCATCCACTCCGTGGGCCTTGAAGCGGCGCAGGTCCGCGCCCTTGGCAAGCAGGCGGTCGGCGGATTCGCCGTAGTCCACCGCCAGGAAGAGCCCGGCCTCCAGGGCCCTGGACAGCTCTCGCACGAGACCCGGCAGGGCCTCGCACCAGATGCTTCCGTCCCCGGGTTCGAGGCCGTCCGTCTGCGCCGCGAACCAGACCCCGGCCTCGCCGGGATCCGCCGCCTGCCATTCGGGACCGGAGGCCGCCAGCACCTCGCGGGCCCACTGCTCGCCATTCCAGCGCCAGGGCTGGGCGGGCAGGGCATCGAAGAGTTCATTGCTGAACACGCAGCCGGTGAAGGGTTCAAGGGGATCGGTTTCCGAGGCGAATCGCGCGCGATTCGCCTGGAGGAAAGGCGCCAGGGCCGCTTCAGCCGCATGCCTCGCTGCAGGATTGTCGTCGCGATGGACGTAGATGAGGGCTTCGGCGAAGGGCCCGGAGACGGCGTTCAGCAGGTCGCGGCCGAGCCAGCCGCGCCCTGCGCCCGGCTCCAGGGCCGTGAAGCGCGCGGGGCGGCCCAGGCGCTCCCAGGCGGCCTCCAGGCGCAGGGCGAGGGTCTGCCCCAGCAACGGCCCCAGATCCAGGGCCGTGTAGTAGTCCTTGCCCGCGAAACCCCAGGGGCCTTCCTTCCGCCGGTAGTAGCCGTGCTGCGGGTGGTAGAGGCCCAGGGCCATCACTTCGGCCGCGGGCACGGCGCCTTCGTTCAATCGGGGCTGCAGCAGTTCGTTCAGCGGATTCACTTCTTCTCCAGGGGCCATGTCTCCAGCAGCACGGGCAGCAGCCACTGCGTGAGCAGGAGCGCCAGCGCCACGCCGCCCAGGCAGGCGAGTCCGAGGCCCCGCAGGCCGCGGTAGCCGCTGAAGACCATGCCGCCAAATCCCGCGAGCGTGGTGCCCGCGCACACGGCGTTCACGCGCGCCACGCGCCCGGGCGCATCCGCCTCCCGGCGCGCGCGATGCAGGAGGTTGAAGGCCGTGTCGACGCTCACGCCCAGCGCGATGGGGATGGCCATGAGGGAGAGGAAGGTCAGGGGTTCGCCGAACCAGCCCAGGGCGCCGAAGACTCCCACCTGGCTGGCGAGCAGGGGCACGAGGGCGAAAGCCGCGAAGCGCAGGCTGCGGCCGAAGGTGGCGATGACGATGAAGATGCCCGCCACCGCCAGCAGCACGGCCTGCTGCACGGCCTCCTTGGCGATGCCCTTCACCACGCGGAAGAGGGGCTGGGTGCCGACGAAGCGTCCGCCGGCGGCCTCCACGCTCGGCGTGAGCCGCGCCAGGGCGGCCTCGTCCAGGCGGATGGGCACGGTCAGCGCCGGGGCCAGGGGCGCGGGTTTGCGGTTCCTGTGGAAGCCGTCCCAGAGGTTCCAGGGATGGTGATCCTCGGGCTGGGAGACGCGGGGCAGCATCGCCTGCAGGGCACCCACGGGCTGGGCGGGATCGGCGGCCGCGGCGGCCAGGGCCGTGAGCGGACCCTCCAGACCCGCAGGATCCAGGCCCGCCTTGGCGGCGGCCTCCAGCACCTGGTGGCGCCAGGTTTCCGAACCCAGCGCGTGGCGCAGTTCGGGATCGAGGGTCTTCCAATCGGGCACGGGCAGGCCCGCCTCCCGCAGGATGGGGCTCAGCTTGTTCCAGCGCGCGGGCAGGCGGTCCGGATCTTCCAGCGGGATCTGGAGGGCGAGGGGCTGCAGGCTGGCGCCGAGGTTCCGCGTGAGGCGCTCCTGCAGGTTGAGGGCCGGATTGCCCTGGGCGCGGAAGCGCCGCAGATCCTCTTCCCAGCGCGTGCGGGGGGCGCCGACGAGGGCGAGGATCAGCACGGCGAGGGCCACCCAGGGCGCCCAGCGGTGGCGCGAAGCAGCAGTCTGGACGGGTCCGGGGGCGAAGGTGCCTGTGCCGTGATCCAGCGCCAAGAGGAGGGGCGGCAGCACGAGGAAGGTGGCGAGCAGGCAGGCCAGCAGGCCCAGCCCCGTTGTGAGGCCCAGGTCGCGGATGCCGGGGAAGGGCGCGAAGGCCAGCGCGAGGAAGGCAAAGGACGTGGCCAGGGCGCCCGCGACCACGCCGGGCCCCGTGCCGAGCAGGGCGGCGCGCAGGGCCCAGGCCTTGGACCGGCCCGCGCGGCGCTCGTCGCGGTAGCGGCTGAAGAGTAGGATGCCCACGTCGTCGCCCACGCCCAGCAACACCGCGCCGAAGCCCGCGGCCATGAGGTTCACCCGGCCCAGCACCCAGCCCGTGAGGCCCAACGCCCAGACCATGCCGACGAGCAGGGGCACCATGACGAAGCCGTAGCCCGCCAGGGTGCGAAAGCCCAGCCAGTAGACGAGGCCGATGAGGACGAAGCTCAGGCCGAGGCTGAACAGCACCTCCATCGTGAGGCGGTGGGATTCCCAGGCAGTGATCGCGTGGGCGCCCGTGATCTGCAGCGGGAAGGCGCGGCCCTCCATGGGCGCCAGTGCCCGTTTCACGTCCTCCAGGTTGGCGGAGGCGGGCAGGGCCCCCTTGGCACCGCGGCCCAGCCAGGCCATGAGATGCGTGGTGGCTTTGGCATCCGTGGCCGGGAAGCCCACCACCAGGGGCAGCAGCACGAAACGGCCATCCTTGGTCTCGAAGTATCCGGTGCGCACCCGCAGCGTGAAGGCCCGGCCCAGGGCGGTGGCCTTGGCCATGCCTTCGCCGTTCTGGGGCGCGAGGTCGCGCAGGCCCAGGGGGTCGAGGCGCGCCAGGGCGGCGGACAGGGGCTCGGGCGAGGCCAGGGCCTTGGCCGTGGCCTGCAGGCGGCGCTGCAGCGCGGCGGGATCCGTCAGCGGTGCGAGGCGGTCGCCCAGCCAGGCGGGCGCGAGGGTGTAGAGCGTTTCCGTCGTGAGGCGGCTGACGGCGGCGTCGCCTTCGGTGATGGCCCCCACGGCCAGCAGGGCGGGCCAGGGGCTGGCGCCGCCGGGACCCGGCACGGGCACGGGATCGCTCAGGCGTCCCTCGGCGGCCAATCCATTCAGGGGCAGGTTGCCCTCGGTGAGCAGGCGGTCGACCACCCCTTCGGCCCAGGCCCGCCGGGCCTCCAGATCCGCCTCTCCGCCCTCGGCCACCACCCACATCAATTCCTGCTGTCCGACGCCCGCCTCCAGGTTGGCGCGCACGGCCGGATGCTCGGAGGGCAGCAGGCTCATGAGGTCGAGGGCACGCTCCACCCGCAACGTGCCCCAGCCCAGCAGGAGCGTGAGGCCCGCCACGACGAACCAGAGGCCGCGCGAGCGGGAGAGGTGCAGCCGAAGCAGGCCGCGCAGGAATGCTTTCATCGGCGTTTTCATGAGCTAGCAGCGTTCGATGCGGTCGATCCAGGGCCTCAGTGCCGGCACCATCTCCACGCGCTCGGCACCGCGCAGACGCTCGAAGAGACTGGCATCCTCCAGGCGCACGAGGGGATGGTTCTCCCGCCGGTCCATGGCTTCGGGCGGGTACGAGGCCGTGAGGATGGTAGGCAGTTCTTCGCTGTAGCGGTGATCCAGCAGCTGGGCCAGGGCCGCGGCGACGCGGATGTCCGTGTCCATGCGGTCCCAGTCATCCAGCACCAGCAGCGGCTGTTCCTGCAGCGGCTCGATGAGGTCGCGCACGCTCTGGAAGGCCTGGTTCTGGAAGCTGCGCACGTCGTAGTAGGCGTCCTTGATGGTCTGGCTGAGGGTGCGCACGGAGATGAAGCTGCCGCTGCGGCCTGTGCGCTCGGTCCAGGCCCGCAGCGCGGCGGCGGCCAGCGTGCTGCGTCCGCTCTGGGCGGGGCCGTGGATCCACCAGAGCTCCCATCCGTGGCGGAAGCGGTGCTTGCCCGAGGTGGCCCACTGGGCCAGGCCGTCGGCGCCGGCGGGCCGGATGCCGTGCTCGGGGCGCTTGCGCAGGGCCTGGAGCAGCTTCACCAGATCCTCGCGGCCCTCCAGTTCGCCCACCTCCTCGGCGGGGCGGGCCAGCAGGTCTTCGAGGTCCGGCACCCGGTCCAGGAGGGCGCGCACGCCGCTGGCCTGGGCGTTGTTCCACCACTTCCAGAAGCGGGTGAAATCCGCTTCGCGGTAGCGCGCGGGCAGGCCCAGCGTTTCGGCGTCGGGCGCCAGATCGGCGGTGCAGCCGCAGACGAAGACGGGCTTCTGCGGATCCGGATCGAAGACCAGTCCCTTCCCGTGGCAGCGTGGGCAATCGGGGCGGCCCCTCACCATGCGCGCGCTCCCGTCATGGCCCGTCTCCGCCGCGCAGGAAGCCGCCCAGCACTTCGCGGCGGCGTTCGCGGATGCGCGCGAAGGCGCGCTCTTCCAGCTGGCGCACGCGCTCGCGGGAGATGGGCGGATCGAAGCGCTTGCCGATCTGTTCGAGCGTCAGCGGATCCTCGCCGCCGATGCCGAAGTGCAGCGTGATGATGGTGCGCTCCTTCTCGCTGAGTGAGGCCAGGCTGGCGTCGATCTGCTCGAGGAAGGCCTCCTGGTCGAGGGTGTGCATGGCCGAGGGCTCGACCTCTTGCTCCAGGCTGTCGCCCACGGTGAGGTCCGAATCGCCCAGGCCCTGCTCCGTCGAGACGGTGGAGGTCGTCTGCTGCAGCAGCTGGTAGCGCTCTACGTCCTCGAGGCTCAGGCCCGCGGCGTCGGCGATCTCCTGCAGGAAGGGCGCGCGGCCCAGCGACTGGCTGAGCTTCTGGGTCACGCGGTTGAGCTGCACGAGGTGGCCCGCCACCTTCTGGGGCAGGCGGATCTTGTTGCCATGCTCGGCCAGGGCGTGGAAGATCGCCTGCCGCACCCACCAGGAGGCGTAGGTGAGGAACTTGTTGAGGCGCTCGGGATCGAAGCGCTTGGCGGCCTCGATGAGGCCCAGGTTGCCTTCGCTGATGAGGTCCAGCAGGTCGAGGCCCATGCCTTCGAACTTGCGCGCCTCCTTGACGACGAAGCGCAGGTTCCCCTCCACCAGCTTGCGCAGGCCCTCGGGATTGCGGTCGTTCTGCCAGAGACGGCCGTTGATCCGCTCCTCCTCCGCCGTCAGCAGGGGCAGGTGGCGGATCGAATCGAAATACTTGTCGAGCGAGCGCTCTTCGAGATGCCGGAGGGGCACGGATCACCTAATGGGGAGGGACCAGCATAGCAAGCGAGCGCGCCTCCGAGCGATGCCTCACGTCAGGAGCGTTTGCGGAGCCCGTGGGGCGTCAGCTTCACGAGGCCCGTGGCCGTCGTCGGCCGGGGCACGTCCTTCAGGCCCGCCGCTTCCAGCAGATGGGCCAGGCGCTCCATGTCCTCCTGCATGCGGTTCATGCGATCCCGAAGGCCCAGCACCACCTCGACGCCCGCCAAATTCACACCCAGGTCACGGGTGAGGTTCAGGATGAATTCCAGGCGTTCCAGATCCTCGTCGCTGTAGAGCCGCGTCTTGCCTTCGGTGCGGCTGGGCGTGAGCAGCCCCTCCCGTTCGTAGAGGCGCAGGGTCTGGGGATGCACGCCATAGCGCATCGACACCACGCCGATCATGTAGGCCCCCATGCGTGGGTCTTTAGCCATGGTGGACACTCCGCTGCTTTCTCACGTCTTCGTCGTTCAGTTCGGCCAGTTCCCGCAGGAGCTCCTTGCTGCGCTCGTCCTGGATCTGGGGCGTGACCAGAGCCACCTCGGCGATGAGGTCGCCGCGCTGGTTGCTGCGCGGCACGGGCATGCCCTGGCCCTTGAGGCGCAGCCTCGCGCCGGTCTGGGTGCCGGGTGGCACTTTGATCGTCTGCTGGCCCTCGGGGGTCGGCACGTCCACCTTGGCGCCCAGGGCGGCCTCGGTGAAGCTGATGGGCAGGCGCACGTAGAGGTTCGGCCCCTTGCGCTCGAAGCGCGCATCCGGCTCCATGCTGATCTGCAGGAAGAGGTCCCCGGGCCCACCGCCGCGGCGCCCGGCCTCGCCCTTGCCCGCGACGCGCAGCTTGGCGCCATCCTCCACCCCCGCCGGAATGGCGATGGTGACGGTCTCCTGGCGGGCGTGGCGGCCCGCCCCGCCGCAGTCCGGGCAGGCCGGGGCCTTGGATCCGCGGCCGCCGCAGTCCGGGCAGCTGCGACCGAAGGACAGGAAGCCCGAGCCTCCGCCGATCTTGCCCTTGCCCTGGCAGGTGCGGCACAGCTCCTGTTTGCGGTTGGATTCGCCCGTGCCCCGGCAGGCCAGGCAGGGCTCGGAGCGGTTCACGCGCAGGTTGAGACGCGTGCCTTCGAAGGCCTCCCTGAAGCCCAGGCGGACCGAGTGGAGCAGGTCCTCGCCGCGTTCGGGCCCCTGCCGCATGGGACGGCCGCTGAAACCCGCGAAGACATCCTCGAAGGAGAAGCCGCCGCCATGCTGGAAATCCGGCGGGATCTGCGCGCCGGGTCCGTTGGGATCGCCGTAGGTGTCGTAGTTCCGCCGCTTCTCGGGATCCGACAGCACGTCGTTGGCCTCGGCGAGCTGCTTGAACTCGGCCTCGGCCTTCGCATTCCCGGGGTTCAGGTCCGGATGGTGCTTGCGCGCCAATTTCCGATACGCCTTCTTGATCTCCTCATCGGAGGCCGATTTCGGCACGCCCAGGATCTTGTAGTAGTCGGGGTGGGGCATGGTCTTAGTCTAGGGCACTAAGATTTCATTCAGGCACAAAAATGGGGAGCCCGCAGGCTCCCCGTTTCGTGCCTTGGCTAACTAACCACTTCGGCGTCGATCACATTATCGTCGCCCTTCTTCTCGCCGGCGGGGGCACCGGGCGCGCCGGGGGTGGAACCGTCCTGGGGCGGCTCCTGCTTGTAGAGGCTTTCAGCCAGCTTGTGGCTCTTGGCCGTGAGGGTTTCGAGCGCCTTCTTGATGCGCTCCTTCTCCAGGCTCGCCAGGGCGGCCTTGGCTTCGACGATGGCCTCCTCGGCCTCCTTCTTGTCGGCCTCGGGCAGCTTGTCGCCGTTGTCCTTCAGGAGCTTCTCCACCTGGTAGACCATCTGGTCCAGGTGGTTCTTCTCCTCGAGCATGGATTTGCGGGCCTCGTCGTCGGCCTTGTGGGCCTCGGCGTCGCGCACCTTGGCTTCGATCTCCTCCTTGGAGAGGCCCGTGCTGCCCGTCAGCGTGATGCTGGCATCCTTGCCCGTGCCCTTGTCCTTGGCCGTCACGTGCACGATGCCGTTGGCGTCGATGTCGAAGACCACCTCGATCTGCGGCATGCCACGGGGCGCGGGCGCGATGTTGCCGAGGTGGAACTGGCCCAGCAGCTTGTTGCCCTCGACCACGGGACGCTCGCCCTGGAACACCTCGATGTCCACGCCGGGCTGGTTGTCCACGGCGGTGGTGTAGACCTCGCTGCGCTTGGTGGGGATGGTGGTGTTACGCGGGATGATCACGCTCATCTGGCCGCCGTTGGCGTTGATGCCGAGGGAAAGCGGCGTCACGTCGAGGAGCAGCACGCCCTTCACGTCGCCGGCCAGCACGCCGGCCTGCACGGCGGCGCCCACGGCCACGACTTCATCGGGATTCACGCTGTGGTTGGGCTCCTTGCCGAAGATCTGCTTGACCATCTCCAGCACCTTGGGGATGCGGGTGGAGCCACCCACCATCACCACTTCGTCGATCTCGTGATGGGAGAGCTTGGCGTCGCGCACGGCGTTCTCGCAGGGGCCCTTGAGCTTCTGCAGCACGGGCTCGATCATCAGTTCGAACTTGGCGCGACTGAGGCTCTGGTTGACGTGCTTGGGGCCGCTGGCGTCCGCCGTGATGTAGGGCAGGCTGATCTCGGTTTGCGTGGTGCTGGACAGCTCGATCTTGGCCTTCTCGGCGGCCTCCTTGAGGCGCTGCATGGCGTCGGCCTGCTTGCGAAGGTCGATGCCCTCGGCCTTCTGGAACTCGTCGGCCAGCCAGTCGATGATGGCCTGGTCCACGTTGTCGCCACCCAGGTGGGTGTCACCGTTGGTGGACTTCACTTCGACCACGCCCTCGGAGACTTCGAGGATGGAGATATCGAAGGTGCCGCCGCCGAAGTCGAAGACGGCGATGGTGCCGTCCTTCTTCTTGTCGAGGCCGTAGGCCAGGGCCGCGGCCGTGGGCTCGTTGACGATGCGCTTCACGTCCAGGCCCGCGATGGCGCCCGCATCCTTGGTGGCCTGGCGCTGGGCGTCGTTGAAGTAGGCGGGCACGGTGATGACGGCTTCCGTGACCTTCTCGCCCAGGTAGGCCTCGGCGGCCTCCTTCATCTTGCTCAACACGACGGCACTGATCTCCTCGGGGCTGAGGTGCTTGTCGTTGACCACCACGGCACAGCCGCCCTTTTCGGCGCGCTCGACGGTGTAGGGCACGAGTTTCTGCTCGCGGTCCGAATCGGCGTAGGGCAGGCCCATGAAGCGCTTGATGGAGTAGATGGTGCTCTTGGGCTGGGCCACGGCCTGACGCTTGGCCGGGGCGCCCACCAGCCGCTCGCTGGTCTTGGGGTTGAAGCCCACCACGGAAGGCGTCGTGTTCGCGCCCTCGGGGTTCGGGATCACCTTGGGCTGCCCGCCTTCCATGACGGCGACGCAGCTGTTGGTGGTGCCGAGGTCAATGCCGATGATCTTGCCCATGTCGTGCCTCCTGGGGGCCAGGTCGAGGCTTCGCCCCCCTGGAATTCCTAGGATAGGGGGGATGGCGGGATTGTCAACATGATCTTCAAGATTTGACTCATATTTTCTTCTCGGTTGATGTTCTTCTTCGAATGAATATGCTGGAAGCCATGACCCTTCGGCCCTGTCCCACCTGCCGCACCCCCACCTCCTGGGAGGGGAACCCCTTCAAGCCCTTCTGCTCGGAGCGGTGCCAGACCCGCGACCTGGGCGCCTGGTCCAGCGAAAGCTACCGCATCCCGGAAAAGCCCCAGGAGGAGGACGGCGAAGGCTGGAGCGACGAAGGCGAAGAGGGCTAATCAGGCCCCGGGGGACGCTGCACGACGAGGAAGAGGCGGCGGAACCAGAAGGGTGTGCGGCCATTCCCATCCTGCGGATAGGCCTCGCGCAGCCGATGCCTGTAGGCTTCGAAGAAGGCCGCGCCTTCCGCGTCATCGAGCGCTTCCAGCAGGGGCACCAGCAGGCTCCCCCGCGTCCAGGCGGCGACCGCATCCGGCCCCTCGAGCAGGTGCAGGTAGTCGGTCTGCCAAAGGTCCATCCGGCTCGCCCAGGGCGAAAGCCAACGCAGGTAGGCTTCGGCCTCGGCGACGGGATGGCGCCTGAGAAGCGGACGAAGCCGCTCTCGCCAGGGGCCGGATTCGGCCACGTCGAAGGCCGCTCGGTGGGAGGGGCGATCCTGGTTGCAGGGCATCTGCACTGCCAGGCAACCGCCGGGGGTCAGGAAGCCCATCAGGCGCGGAAAGAGGGTTTCGTGCCCGTCCAGCCAGTGGAGCGAGGCGTTGGCGTAGAGGAGATCCACGGGCCGATCCGGAGCCCAGGCCGCCAGGTCCGCCTGGCACCAAGCTAGGCCAGGAGCCTCGGAGGCCGCCCGGGCCAGCATCTCCGGATCGCGGTCCACGCCCAGCACCTGGGCCCCGGGCCAGCGGGCCTTCAGGAGCCGCGTCACCTGGCCGGGACCGCAGCCCAGGTCCACCACGCGCTCCGGGGCCTCCAGGGGCACGCGGGTCAGCAGGTCGAGGGCCGGCCTCAGCCGTTCGGACTGGAAACGCAGGTACTGGCCGGGATCCCAGGGCATGGCCGATTCTGCCACACCCGGAAAGTCAGTCCGCCTGATGGACCTTCTTCACCATGTAGCGGGGCCGGTCGCGCACTTCCTGGTAGATGCGGCCGATGTATTCGCCCAGCAGGCCGAAGGCGATGAACTGGCAGCCCACGAAGAAGAAGAGGATGGCGAACAGCGTGAACACGCCCTGGGCCGTGCCTTCGGGGTGGAGGAAGCGGTAGATCACGAGGCCGAGGAAGAGGAGGAAGCCCACCGCCGCCGTGATCACGCCGAACACGCTGAGGGCCTGCAGGGGCAGCAGGCTGAAGCTCGTGAGCAGGTCGAACTGGAGGTTGATGAGCTTCCAGAGCCCGTACTTGCTCTCTCCCGCGGCACGCTCGGCGTGGGCCACGGGCACTTCCGTGATGCGCTTGGCGAAGCTGTTGGCCAGGGCGGGGATGAAGCTCGAACGCTCCTTGCACAGCATCATCGCGTTGACGACATCGCGGTTGTAGGCCCGCAGCATGCAGCCGTAGTCATGCAGCTTCACGCCCGTGGTTTTTCGCGTGACGGCGTTGACGATCTTGCTGGGCATGGTGCGGAAGAAGCTGTCGTTCTCCTGGCGGCCCTGGCGCCAGCCGCCGACCACGTCGTAGCCTTCCTCGATCTTGGCCACGAGCTTGGGGATCTCCTCGGGAGGATTCTGCAGGTCGGCGTCGAGGGTCACGATCACCTGGCCCTGGGCCTCGGCGAAGGCGCCGAAGATGGCGCTGTGCTGGCCATAGTTCCGGTTGAACTCCACCACCTTCACCCGCGGCTCGGCCTTGGCGATCTCGATGAGCATGGAGAGGCTGCGGTCCCGGCTGCCGTCGTCCGTGAGCACGATCTCCCAGGGTTTGGCCGGATCGGAGAAGTGGTCCGCCATCACCTTGGACAGCCGCGCCCACAACGTGGGGATGTTCTCCTCCTCGTTGTAGATGGGGATGACGACGCTGAGATAGGTGTTTGGCATGGCGTCCATGGGCGCTCCGAAGCTTCCATTCTAGTAGGATCAAAGGCTGTACCGGAGTCTGCCATGCCCGAGCCCAAGATCCTGCTGGTGGAAGACGAGCTCAGCCTCGCCGAGGGGATCAAGCTGAACCTCGAGCTGGAGGGCCTCGCCTGCACCTGGATCCCCCGTGGGGATCAGGCCCTGAAGCAGATCCTGGCCGAATCCTACGACCTCGTGATCCTCGACGTGATGCTGCCGGGCATGGACGGCTTCACCATCTGCGAAAAGGTGCGGGCCGCCCGGAACTTCACGCCCATCCTCTTCCTCACAGCCAAGAACACCGACGACGACCGCGTCCACGGCTTCGAGACCGGCGCCGACGACTACCTGGGCAAGCCCTTCCAGGTGCGCGAGCTGCTGCTGCGCGTGCGCGCCATCCTGCGCCGCGAATCCTGGTACAAGAGCCGGGAGATCAGCAGCCGCCAGCCCTACGGCAACTACTGGGTGGACTTCGACAACTTCTGCGGCGAGGGCCCCGGCGGCGCCTTCCAGCTGGGCGTGAAGGAATCCATGATCCTCAAGCTCCTGATGGAGCGGCCGGGCCAGGTGGTGAGCCGCACGGACATCCTGGACAAGGTCTGGGGCGAGGACGCCTACCCCACCAGCCGCACCGTGGACAACTTCATCGTGCGCATCCGCCGCGTGATGGAGGACGATCCCCACCACCCGCGCTGGGTCCACACCATCCGCAGCGTGGGCTACCAGTTCGATCCCGAAGGCCGCCAGCGCAAGGGCGAAGAATAAAAGAGGGGCGCGAAAGCGCCCCTCTTCATTGGCTGGGCTGAACTACTTGACCTCGAAATCCCGGCTGCGGGCCAGCGCCTCGAAGGCGGCGCACTGCTCGGCGAGGGTAGCGGCGGGGGCTCCCTGCTTCGCGTCGGCGAGCACGGCGCGCTTCTCGTCACCCTTGGCGAATTTGCTCTCCCCCATCACGGGTTCCAGCGCAGGCAGCAGGGTCAGCTCACCTGCGGGGCCTTCCGGGGCCTTGGAGGCGGCGATGTCTCCGGCCTTGGCCATCAGGGTGGCGCCGGGCATGGCGCCGAGGCGGCGCAGGTCCAGCCAGCCGAAGGCGGGATCGCGCAGCAGGTCCAGGTCCTCCTTGTCCAGCCAGGCCGCCAGGTCCTTCAGGGCCTTGGTCTGGACGGGATCGGGCAGGCGGCGGGTCTTCTTCTCGCCCTTGACCTCGGTCTCCTGCGGCGTCACGGCGATCCACTCCTGGGCGCGCTTCACCCAGAGGGCCGTGATGGCCTTCTGGGTGGCGAAGCCTTCGGGGGCCTTGGGTCCCTTCGCCTTGGCCTTCTTGCCCTTGGCAGGGGCTTCGGGCTCCGCCCAGCTGGGCGCCGTGGCATCCACCTTGGCGTCAAAGAGCAGGCCCTTCACCTTCGCGAGGCGGGGCTCCAGGCCCTTGGGGCCGGTCTTGGCCGCGCCGCGGGCGGCGGCCTGGAGGTCCTTCCAGGTGGACTCGAGCAGAATTTTCTTCCCTTCAGTGTCGTAGAAACCATGGTTGGCGTTGAACTTCGCCAGGTAGGCTTCCACCGCCGGCAAGGCGGCCGAAGCCTTCGCGGGGATATCGACCTTGGCCTTCAGCAGCGCCTCCAGCCCGTCGCGCACTTCGATGGCCCGGGGATGGCTGCGGTAGAAGCCCAGCTCGTGGGCGGACAGCGCGGCGCGACGCAGGGTGTAGGCCAGCTTGCGCTGGGTGGGGCGGAGCTGCTCGAAGGGCTTGGCCTCCACAACCGGAACTGCGGGTTTCGGCGTCTCCGCCTGGGGCGCCATCGGCGATTCGACGGGCTTGGTGGCGGTTTCTGGGGCCTGGACCGGGGCGGGCTTTGGTTCAGGAGGGGGTGTCTGGGCCAGAAGGCCCGAGGCCACGATGGCGGCCATGACCCAACTTCGCTGCATGGGGGACTCCTCGATGGGGGGGGCTGTGGATGGCCCCAGTATGCCCCAGGCGGCAGACTCACGCCTCGACCGGAGTCTCTAGGAGACGCTCGAGACTTTGCTTGAGCTGCTTTAGATCGAAGGGCTTACCCAGGTAGGGCACCTGGCTGGCCTCGAGGAATTCCCGCGTCTTCGCGTCGAAGGAATCCCCGGTCGTGTAGAGGATCCGCCGCGTCATGGCGGGCCGCTGGGCCTTCAGCCACTCGAAGAGGTCGACGCCCGAAAGGCCCGGCATGCGGATATCCGAGACGATGACGTCGAAGGCGCCGGATTCCAGCTTCTGGATGGCTTCGTCGCCGCGGGGGCTCGACGCCACCTCCATGCCCCAGGCGCCGAGGGCGTCCACGAGGCATTCCAGCAGGAAGCTTTCGTCATCCACCACCAGGGCCTTGGCCCCCTTCAATCCCATGGGCGCCACCGGAACCGCGGGCGGTGTGGGCAGGGCCGTACAGGGCAGTTCCAGCAGGAAGGCGTTCCCCAGGCCCTCCTGGCTGCGGGCACTCAGGCGGCCGCCATGCTGGCGGGCGATGATGTCGGCGATGGGCAGGCCCAGGGCCTCCGTCGTCGTGGCCTGCGCCGGATCGAACAGCTCGGCCTGGCACGCCTCTCCGAGGGCCGGAGCCGTGTCCTGCACGACCACCTGGAGGTTCTCGCCGGAGGCCCGGGTGGCCACCCTCAGGCGCTTGATGGGGCTCATGGCCATGGCCTGGAGTCCGTTCAACAGGAGGTTGGTGAGGGCCTGGACCATCAGGCCGGGATCCAGGGCCGTTTCGGGCAGGGTGGCGTCCAGGTTCAGTTCGACCGTCACGCCCATGCGCTGGGCCTTGGCGTCCACCAGGGCCGCCGCCTCCCGCACCAGGTCATTCACCTGCGCGGGCAGGGGCCGGGGGCTGGGCGGGTTCAGCACGGTGAGCAGGGGCTGCAGCAGGCTCTGGATGGAATCCACGGCCTTGGCGAGGCGGGTGGCCTGCTCGGCCTGGTGGGGATCCAGGGAGGATTCCGCGATCAGGCGCGATTCGAGCAGCACGGGCGTGAGCCGGTTGGCCGCCTCGTGGAAGAGCGTGGGAACCAGGCGGCCCAGGGCCTCGTGCTTCTGGGAATGGACCAGGCGGTCCTGCAGATCCCGCTGCTCCGAAAGGTCCCGAACCAGGGCCGAGTAGGCCAGCACGCGCTCATCGTTGCCGCGCACCGGCGCATAGGTGATGTTGGCGGGGAAGGCGATCCCCCCCTTGCGCAGCCGGGTGGTGGCCATGTCCCGCACCACCTGGCCGCGGCCCACCTGCTGGGCCACCTGGTCCAGTTCGCCCAGGAGGTTATCCGGGGTCAGCTGGGCCATGCTGCGGCCGACGATCTCGGGGCGGGAGTATCCGAAGATGCGTTCCGCGGCAGTGTTCCAGGTGAGGATCTTGCCATCCGGCGCATAGGAGATGACCGCTTCGCCGATGTTCTGGACGAGGCCCTCCAGGTATTTCCGGGTCTTCAGGTTGTCCTGGTTCGCCCGGTCCAGCTGGGTGTAGAGCTGGCTCATCTCCTCGTTCTTCTTTTCCAGCGTGTCCTTGACCTGCTTCAGCTCCGAATAGAGCCGGGCCGTCTCCATGTTGGATTTGAGGGCATCTTCCAGCAGATCCTGGGCGTCGGCGACCTTGCCGGGCACCAGGTCCGCCACGCTCACGTTGCTGTGGCGCAGCACCGTCGATTCCACCGCCGGGGCCAGGGGCGCCTCCTGGGGAGGTGGCAGTTCCCGCATGCTGGTGCGCACGTTGGACTCGATGAGGTTAAGCATCTCGTCGAAGTCCTTGATCTTCTTGTCCAGGTGGTACTTCTTGAAGGTGTAGCCCACCGTTTCCCGGGTGATGGCCAGGAAGGTGTCCAGCACGCCGGTGCCGCGGTTCGCCACGGATTCGAAGTACGGCACGCTGCGGAAATTTAGGCGCCGATTCATGACACCCACGGCCATGGCGTCCGGCAGATCCCGCTTGTTGTACTGGATGATGAAGGGTATCTGCTTGATGTTCAGCCGGTTGGCGTTGAGGTTGTGGTAGAGGTTCGACAGCGAGTCCACGTTGTCCTGCATCTTGGCTTCGCTGGAATCCGCCACGAACACCACGCCGTCGGCCCCACCGAGCACCACGCGCCGGCTGGCATCGTACTGCACCTGGCCCGGCACCGTGTAGATCTGGAGATGGATGGCGTTGCCGTAGATGTAGCCCAGGTTGATGGGCAGCAGATCGAAGAAGAGGGTGCGGTCCTCCTGCGTATTGACGGAGAACATCTCGCCCCGTTGCGTGTCCGAGCACATGGCGTGCAGGGATTGCAGATTGGTGGTCTTTCCCGACAGACCTGGCCCGTAATAGACCAGCTTGAGCAGGATCTCATTGGCACGGGTATTAAACTGAACCATGGGTTCGCCAGGAAAAAAGTGGAATCCAGCCTACCACGGAGGACCGCGGTACAAGCCGCCACCTCCCTCTCAACGGCAAACCCCGTGTTAGCATGACCTTTTTCACACTTTCAGGGGTTTCTGGCGCGATGACCGTCCCGATCCAAGTGGCCATCATCATCTCGGTATGCCCGTCGGGCGTATGCGAGGCCGACCACGCGGCAGGACTCGGCCCCATCCAGCCAGGAAGCGCGCGATGACGATGCCGACCCACGTCGCCATCATCATCTCGGTATGCCCATCGGGCATACGCGAGGCCGCCCACGCGGGATGGCCAGGCAAGACCGAGCCGGGGAGCCCGCGATGAGCATCCCGACCCATGTCGCCATCATCATGGACGGCAACGGCCGTTGGGCAGCCCAGCGAGGCAAGGCCCGCATCAAGGGGCACAAGGCCGGAGTGCAGGCGGTCGAACGCATCCTGGAGGCCGCTTCGGATGCGGGCATCCAGCACCTGAGCCTCTACGCCTTCTCCACGGAAAACTGGAAGCGGCCCGCCCTCGAAGTGGGAGCGCTCATGGCCCTGCTCCGCATGTACCTGCGCATGTTCGTCCACCAGCTCACCCGGAAGCAGATCCGCTTCCACCACCTGGGCTCGCTGGAGGGCATGCCCGCGGGCATCCGCACGGACATCCGGGCCCTGGAAGCGGCCACGGCGAAGAACACGGGCATGACCTTCCACCTCGCCGTCAACTACGGCTCGCGCCTGGAACTCTCCCAGGCGGCCCGCCGCTGCATCGAGGACGGCCTCCGGGCCGACCAGGTGGACGAGGCTGCCCTTGAAGCCCGCCTGTGGACCACCGGGGTGCCCGATGTGGACCTGCTCATCCGCACCAGCGGCGAGCACCGCATCTCCAACTTCCTGCTCTGGCAGTCGGCCTATGCCGAACTCTACATGACCGACCTCCTCTGGCCGGATTTTGGCCCCGCGGAACTGCAAGCCGCGCTCGAGGACTATGCCCAGCGCGAACGCCGCTTCGGGGGGATCTGATGGAACGGACCACGCCCAAGGTGGACACCAGGAACATGACCGTGCGCGTGACCTCGGCCCTGGTTTTCGGCGTCTTTTTCTTCAGCCTCCTGTGGTTCGGCGACCAGTCCTGGGCCCCGCCCACCTACCTGGCCATCATGGCCCTCGCCTCCCTGATGGGCATGCGGGAGATGGCTCTCATGGCTCGGGCCCGGGGCTTCAATCCCTCGCTGGTCGCCGGCGTCCTGCTGACCTGGGGCCTTCTCGCCCACTTCTTCCTGCAGAGCGGCAGCCAGGATCCCCTGCCGCTCTGGCTGGTGCTGGCCCTGGGGGCCATGGTCATCCACTTCGGCGCCCTTTTCTTCGACCAGAAGCTGGAAGAGGCCCTGCCCAGCCAGGCCATCACCTGGCTCGGCGCCCTCTACCTGGGCCTGGGCCTGGGCTTTCAACAGAAGATCTTCATGCTGCAGGGCACCCTGCCCAAGACCGGCAGCCGCCTGATCCTGGCCCTTTTCATCATCACGTGGTTCGGCGATAGCGCCGCCTACTTCGTGGGCAGCTACTTCGGCAAGCACCGCCTTGCCCCCAAGGTGAGCCCCAAGAAGAGCTGGGAGGGCGCCTTCGGCAACCTCGGCGGCAACCTCCTCGGCGCCGCCCTCATGCGCGCCACCGTCTGCACCGAATGGACCTGGGTGGACGTGGTGGCCCTGGGCCTGCTGCTGGGCACCGTGGGCCAGTTGGGCGACCTCGTGGAAAGCACCTGGAAGCGCAGCACGGGCGTGAAGGATTCCAACGTCGGCGGCGTCTCCATCCCGGGCCACGGCGGCCTGCTGGACCGCGTGGACAGCCTGGTCTTCGCCGCGCCCGCCCTCTTCGCCTACCTGCACTTCGTCCACGGTTTTAACTGAGTGCGAACCCTCGCCATCCTCGGCTCCACCGGGAGCATCGGCACCTCCACCCTGGATGTTGTGAGGGCCCATCCCGACCGCTTGTCCGTCGTGGCGCTCGCCGCGGGCCGGAACCGGGACCTGCTCAAGACCCAGTGCGAGACCTTCCGCCCCCGCTGCGTGTCCGTGGGTTCCCAGGAGGACGCCCAGTGGCTGCGTGCCCAGCTCTCCTACCAGCCTGAGCTGCACTGGGGCCCCGAAGGCCTCCTGGCCTGCGCCCTGCACGCTGACGCCGACACCGTGGTGGCCGCCATCGTGGGCAGCGCGGGACTGGCCAGCACCGAGGCGGCCCTGCGGGCCGGACGCCGGGTCTGCGTGGCCAACAAGGAATCCCTCGTCGTCGGCGGTGCCCTCATGCACGAGGCGGCCCTGGCCGGAAGCGGCGAACTGCTGCCCGTGGACAGCGAGCACGCGGCCCTGCACCAGCTGCTGGACGGCCGGGATCCGGCCAGCGTCCGCGAAGTCCGCATCACCGCCAGCGGCGGCCCCTTCCGCGACTGGCCTTTGTCCCGCATCCAGGCCGCCACGGTTCAGGAGGCCCTCAACCATCCCACCTGGAAGATGGGGCCCAAGATCACCATCGATAGCGCGACGCTGATGAACAAGGGTCTGGAAGTCATCGAGGCCTCGGTGCTCTTCGGCCTCACGGCGGATCAGGTGGCCGTCACCGTCCACCCGCAAAGCCAGGTGCACGCCATGGTCGGCTTCCACGACGGCAGCTACCAGCTGCAGGTCTGCGCCAACGACATGAAGCTGCCCATCCAGTACTGCCTGCTCTATCCCGACAAGCAGCCGGGCCCCGTGGCGCCCTATCCCTGGGAGGCGGCCCGCACCTGGACCTTCGAGGCCCCGGATCCGGAACGCTTCCCCTGCCTGGGCTTGGCCTTCGAGGCCCTGCGCGAAGGCGGCACGGCCCCGGCCCTCCTGAACGCCGCCAACGAGGTGGCTGTGGCCGCTTTCCTCCAAGGCCGGCTGGGATTCTGGGACATCCAGGCCTGCAACCGGGAGACCCTCTCCCGCCTGCCCGCCCAGCCCCTGTGCTCCCTGGACCAAGTGCTGGATGCGGATCGGGCCGCGAGACGTCATGCTGAAGGATGGGTCCAAACCCGGGCCTGACCTTCTCGGATGTCCATGAGCCGTCTTCGTCTGCCGCTGTCCTTGTCGCTGTCCGTTGTCGTCACGTTCATCTTCGCCCTCAAGATGCCGGGCGCGGGCTTCTGGGGCCCCATCCTCATGCTGGGCGGCCTCGTCTTCCTGCACGAAGGCGGCCACTTCCTGGCGGCCAAGTACATGGGCATGCCCGTGGAAGTCTTCTCGCTGGGCTTCGGCCCCCGGCTCTTCGGCTTCAAGTGGCGGGAGACGGACGTGCGCCTCTCGGCCCTGCCCCTGGGCGGCTATGTGAAGCTGGCGGGCTTCAACCCCGAAGACCCCGGCGCCGACGACCCCTACGGCTTCCTCAAGCAGCCCTACGCCAAGCGCATGCTCTTCTACAGCGGCGGCGTCCTGGCCAACTTCGCCACCACCCTGGTCCTGTTCACCCTCATCGGCGCGGACCAGTCCCGCATCACCAAGGTGCAGGAATCCTGGACGGTCATCGAGGTCCTACCCGGCAGCGCCGCCGAACAGGGGGGCCTCAAGGTGGGCGATGAACTCCGCGGCATCGGCGACCTGGCCTTCCCCGCCACCGCCTGGGAAACGGCCGTGGCTTACATCCAGGCCCATCCCGGCCAGCCCGTGCCCTTCCACCTCACCCGCGATGGCAAGGCCATGGACCTCGCCCTCACACCCCGGCTGGAGAACGGCAAGGGCCGCCTGGGCTTCCAGCCCATGCCCGTGCCCACGCCCCTCGAACGCCGCGCCTACCGCCCCGGCGACTTCGCCGTGGGCGCCAGGTACGCCGTGGTTACGTCCTGGCGCATGACGAGCCAGGTCTTCGCGGTCCTCAAGCGCCTCGTCACCTTCAAGGGCGCGGAAGTCTCGGGGCCCATCGGCATCATCCGCCAGAGCAGCCGTGCCGCCCGCACGGGCTGGGACGCCTTCCTCTGGCTCTGCGGCGCCATCAGCCTGCAGCTGGGCCTGCTCAACGCCCTGCCCATCCCCGCCCTCGACGGCGGCCACATGGCCCTGCTCACCTTCGAGAAGCTGCGCCGCAAGGAACTCACCATCGAACTCAAGGAGAAGATCCTCACCGGCGGCTTCCTGATGCTCGCCTCGCTCATCGCCCTGGTGATCGTCATGGACCTGCTGAAGCTCAGGAAGTAGCCACTTCGGCGCGCGGGAACAGCACCTGGAAGCGGGTGCCCCGCCCGGATTCACTTTCCACGTGGATGGTTCCGCGGTTCTGCTTCACCACGCCATGCACGAGGGCGAGGCCCAGGCCCGTCCCCTTGCCCGCGGGCTTGGTGGTGAAGAAGGGTTCGAAGATCCGCGCCACCAGGTCGGGCGCCATGCCGCACCCGCTGTCCGTCACGCTGAGGCAGACGTAGTCTCCCGGCAGCGTGTCGCCCAGCGCGGCGCAGTCGGCTTCGTTCAAGGTCCGGTTGGCCGTACCCACCTCGATCCGTCCCGATCCGGAGATGGCATCGCGGGCGTTCACCACCAGGTTGGTCAGGATCTGGCCGAGCTGGGTGGGATCCATCCGCACCTTCCAGAGCGCCGGTTCCTTGTGCCAGCTCAGCTCGATCTCCGGTTCCACCATCCGCGCCAGCACGCCTTCCATGGCCGCCGAGGTCTCGTTGAGATCCACCAGACGGGGAGTGACCGGCTGCTGGCGCGCGAAGGCCAGCAGCTGATGCGTCAGCTCCGCAGAATGGCGGGCCGCCCGCCGGATCTCCTCGAGGTACTTCCGCTCCCGCTGTTCCGGGGGCATCCGGTGAAGCGCCAAATCCGCGTTCGCGAGGATCACGCCGAGCATGTTGCTGTAGTCGTGGGCCACGCCCCCCGCGAAGCGCCCCACCGCCTCCATCTTCTGGGCCTGATGCAACTGGGCCTCGAGCCGGCCGCGCTCGGTGACGAGCTTGTGGTGCTCGGTGATGTCACGTCCGATGCCCAGCACGCCGACGAGTCGGCCGCTGAGGTCGAACACGGGCGTCTTGAGGGTCTCCAGCAGCATGGGCTGGCCCGTCTCCGCGACGGTGACCCACTCTTCGTTCTGCCGCGTCTCCCCCGCCTCGATCGCCTCCTGATCTTTCTGCCTGAAGAAATCCGCCATGTCCTTGGGCACGAAATCATGATCCGTCCGGCCGACGATCTCGGCCTCCTTGGCCCCGAAGAAGTGCTCGAAAGCCGGGTTGCAGGCGAGGTAGACGCCTTCGGGGCTCTTCAACCACACCAGGTCCGGGATGGCGTGGATGAGGGTCCGCAGCTTGGCTTCGCGATTGGCCACCCGCTCCACCAGATGCTTCACCATGACAAAGAGCATGGCCGCGGTGACGGCCACGAAGACCCAGCCCTTCAGGATGCTGACGACGGTCATCATGGCCGGTTCGCGCACCAGCACCTGCACCGCGCGATCGGACAGGAGAATCCAAAGACCCGAGAATCCCGCGTAGAGGAGGACGATCCGCAGGGCTCCGACCGTGCTTGATACCGCGGCCTTCGGGTGGATCTGGATCGGCTCGGGCATGATGCGGTCCGGAGGTCGAGAGATCTATCCTATCCCAGCCCTCTCGTCACAGCCCGAACAGCTCCTTGATCTTGGGCGTGACGCTGCGGCTCACTTCAAGGTCCAGGCCGTCGGCCACGCGCACGGAAGCCCGGCCGCCTTCGAGAGGCCTGAGTCCGAGCACGGCTTCGGGGCGCAGCAGCAGGTGGCGCTGGATGCGGATGAGACCCGCCCCCGGGAAGGCGGCCTCCACCTCGGCCAGGGTGGTCCAGGCCGTGCGGTGGCGGCTCGGCGCGCCCTGGATGGAGGCCCAGGCCCAGACGACCTCTTCTTCCACCTCGAAGTGGCTCGTGCGTTTCAGGTCGAGGAAGACGTGGCCTTCGCCCGCCTTCACGGGGAAGCGCTGGGGCGCCGCGGCCGGCGCGTCCACGCGCCGGGGCCCGGCTTCGCCCAGGCGCGCCAGGGTCTTCGCCAGCCGTTCGGCAGAGACCGGCTTCATGATGTAGTCCGCGGCGGCCGCCTCGAAGGCGCGGACCGCGTGTTCCGAATAGGCCGTGACGAAGACCACGGGGGGACAGTGGCGGCATTCCCCCAGCTCGGCCATCACCTCCAGGCCCGTGGCCCCGGGCATCTGGATGTCGAGGAAGAGAACGTCCACGTCCTGCGGATCGCGAAGCCAGGCGATGACGGAGGGGCCGTCCACCAGCTCGGCCTTCACCTCGCAGCCCGCCTCCCTCAGCAGGCGCGCCAGCCGGGCCCGGGCCAAGGGCTCATCGTCGGTCAGCGCCACGCGCAGCGGCCTCATCGCCGGGTCTCCAGGCCTTCCAGGGCCACTTCCGCCACCGTCGTCGCCCCTTCGGAGCGGAGGTGGAAACTGGCCCCGGATCCATAGGCCAGCTTCAACCGCGCCTCCAGATTGCGAAGCCCCACACCCTGGCCGGGCACCAGGCCCAGGCCCCGCCCCGTGTTCACGACCTGCAGGCGCAGACCGGCCTTGTCGCGCAGCAGCTTGATGGTCATTTCACCTCCGGCCGGATGGGGCGCGATACCGTGCTTCAGTGCGTTCTCCACGAGGGGCTGGAGCAGGAAGGGCGGCGCCTCCACGGCATCCAGGCCCGAATCCCAACCCCAGCTCACCTTGAGGCGCTCGCCCATCCGCAGGCCCTCCACCGCGAGGAAACGCTGCACCAGGGCCCGCTCGTCCCCCAGGGGGGCCGTGGGCCGGTCGCCATGTCGAAGCAGGGCGCGGTACAGCTCCGACAGGTCGAGAAGCGCCTGTTCGGCCGCCTCGGGGTCCTGGCGCACCAGTTCGGCCAGGCCGTTCAGCGAATTGAACAGCACGTGGGGACTCAGTTGGCCCCGCAGCAGCACCCACTGGGCCTCTTCCAGCTTGGCCTCGGCGGCGAGCTTCTCTTCCTCCGTGATGACGGAAAAGGCGATGATGGCGCCCACGATGGACATGATGGGCACGCCTCCGAGGAGGTTCATCGAAAGCACGGTCTTGAACGTGACCTTGGCCCCCTGGCCCAGGCCCAGGGCTTCCGCCTTCAGGCTCGCGTTGCGCACCATCAGCCAGCTGACGCTGACCAGCAGCAGGATGATCAGCGTGTTGAAGAGCAGCGCCTGGGCCAGGCCGCGCCAAAAGGGCGCCCGGGCCCGGTCGTCGCCGCTCCAGCGCCAGGGCAGGGGCGAGAGGAAGCCGTAGCAGAACGAGATCACGAAGGGCATGACCAGGGTGTTCAGCAGGGCCCCCGACTGGCGCAGCTGGTTCGCGGGCACCAGCAGAAACTGGAACCCTGTGAACACCACCGCGAAGACGAGCACCACGATCCAGGGCACCCGCCTCCGGAGGCGCGCGTGGAAATGCTGTTGGAGGGGGGCGAGGCGCATGGGTTCCAGCATGCCCGAGCCGAACCCTCCCGGGCGAGGTCACGCCGAGCGGCCAGTGGCGCCCGCCCAACCGGGGCAGGGCGCCGGTGATTCGCCGATTTGCCTTGGAACGCCGAGCTCCCCGCAGGCACCCAAGGAACCAAGTCCGGAGATCCCATGCGCCCCATCCTTGCCCTTGCCCTCAGTCTCGCCACCACCCTGGCCCTGCCCGCCGCCGAAAGGAAGGTCCCCATGTCCCTCCACGACATCACCCTCAACACCCTGGATGGAAAGCCCCAGTCCCTCGCCGCCTACAAGGGGAAGGTCGTGCTGGCCGTGAACGTGGCCAGCGAATGCGGCTTCACGCCCCAGTACGCCGGGCTCGAAAAACTCTACGAGCAGCAGAAGGGCCGCGGCCTCGTCGTGCTGGGCTTCCCCTGCAACCAGTTCGGAGGCCAGGAACCCGGTTCAGCCGAGGAGATCCACAGCTTCTGCCAGAAGAACTACGGCGTGACCTTCCCCCTCTTCGAAAAGCTCGAGGTGAAGGGGCCCGGCCAGGCCCCGCTCTACCAGTTCCTCACGGCCAAGCACGGCGAGCCCGCCTGGAACTTCCACAAGTACCTGATCGGCAAGGATGGCCAGGTGATCGCAGCCTTCAGCAGCAAGGTCGCGCCCGACAGCCCCGAACTGAAGGCCGCCATCGAGGCCGCCCTGAAGTAGTTACTTCATCGATACGACGGCCGTTGGAGGGCCCTGCTGCATCTCGATGTAGAGGGCCTTCACGCCGTTGATGAGGAACTGCATGGCCACGGCGGCCAGGATGAGGCCCATGAGCTTGTTCACCACCTTGGTGCCGATGGCGCCGATGAGGGCGAACACGGCCGGGGCCTTGCGCAGGAAGAGGTAGGTCGCCCACACGTTCAGCAGGATGGCCATGAGTACCACGCCGTACTCGCGCCAACTGGTGCCGGCGATCATGCCCATCACCGTGGAGATGGTGCCCGGGCCCGCCAGCAGCGGAATGCCGAAGGGGATGATGGCGAAATCCTCGGGCGCTTTGAGGCTGGCCTCGGCCTTCTCGTCCTCCGTGCTCCGCTCGCGGGGATCCTCGCCGTAGAGCATGGAGATGGCCCGGTAGAGCACGAGCACACCGCCGACGAAGCGCATGGCCAGGGCCGTGAAGCCGAAGAAGCTGAAGATGAACTGGCCCACGAGGGCGAAGACGATCATCGCCGCGCCGGCCGTCAGCGCGGCCTTGCGCGCGCTGCGCCGGAGGGCCGCCCGGTCCATGCCCACCGTGGCGCTGGCGAAGATCGCCGCCGCGCTGATGGGGTTGAGCACCGAGAAGAGCGACGTCGTCACGCCCAGGGCGAAGGACCAGGAGGGCAGGGGGCCGAGGTGGGGCATGCGGTACTGTAGCGCTAGCATGAACCCATGCGTGATCCGGAATCCCTGCGGGAACAGCACAAGCGACGCCTCTCCTGGATGCCCTGGCTCTACTTCGCGCTGAAGGCGCGGCACCGCGGCTGGGCCGAGGCCTGGCAGGCGGAGGTGCAGGCGCGGCTCCTGGCCCAGGAGACGGTGGAACTCGGTACGGGCTGCTTCATCGCGCCGGAAGCTGCCATCTTCGGCGAGCCGGGCCGGGCCGTCGTGCTCGGCGACCGCTGCGCCATCGCCGCCCAGGCCTTCCTTCACGGCCCCATCACGCTGGGGAATGAGGTGAGTGTCAACGCCGGCGCCCGGCTGGACGGCGGGCGCAAGGGGCTCATCGTCGGCGACGGCACCCGCATCGCCAGCGGCGCGGCCCTCTACGCCTTCGACCACGGCCTGAAGCCCGACCGCGACATCAAGGACCAGTCCGTGCGATCCCACGGCATCCGCATCGGGCGGGACGTCTGGATCGGCGCCAACGCGGGCGTCACCGATGGCGTCGTCATCGGGGATCACGCCGTCGTGGCCATGGGCGCCGTGGTGACGAAGGACGTGCCCGAATGGGCCATCGTGGCGGGCGTGCCGGCCAGGGTCGTGGGAGACCGTCGGGACAAGTGAGAGGGGTTTGCCCATTGGCGGACCGCCACACCGTGGCGATCCTCTGTTGCAATTCGCGAACACCTCTTCCGCCTAGACCTTGAAACCCCGCACAGAACCTCGCTTTGGGCTTTGGCACGGCTCGTGAATCTAGCTGCCATGGGGTGGTCGATCCCGCCCCGGCGAAGGAGGTCCCATGCGACGCCTGGTTCTGCTCACCCTCGTGGCCCTCGCGGCCTTTCCCCTCTCGGCTCACGACCACTGGCGGGGCCCCCGCCGCATCGTGGTGGTCGAAGCGCCCCGCTGCGCCCCCTACCGCGGCTGGGAAGAACGGCGCTGGGAGGCGCGCCACTGGGATGATCGTTGGGACGACCGCTGGGAGCGGCGCGAACGGTACGAACGGTATCGCCAGGATGGCTGCGGAGAAGGCCGTGTCGTCTTCATGCCCCTGCGGCCGCTGGAGGCCCCCTTCGAGGGCCGAGTGGAGCTCCGGTTCCGCTGATCGTTCGGATGCGACAACCACTGTCCAATGTGAATTCGAATACTGGGAGGGCGCCCGAATTTGCCCTCCCGTTTATTTTCGCTTTTGATCTTGACAAACACGAAAATAAAACGAATCATAGATGAACGGAACAGATGGAGCCCTCATGCGGACCCCTCTTCGCAGTTTCGGTTACAAACTCAGCGGCTACTTCATGGAATACGGCCCCATCGAGGCCGATAGCCTGGACGCCGCCAAAGCCCAGATCCGGCAGCGCCTGAGCGTGGGCCGCCTGCCCCAGGGCCTGCAGATCTGGGACCTGGCCGAGCGCCCCCTCACCCGCTGGCGGGTGGACGCCGCCAGCTGAGGCGTATCGAGCGGGTCGACTAGGCCTTGTGCGCCTTCCACCAGGCCCAACCCTCGGCCACATCCTGGCCGATCTGAACCCTCAGCTCGTCCACCGAAGCGAACTTCGCTTCGCCGCGGATGCGGTGGAGGAATCGCACGCTGAGACGGGCCCCGTACAGGTCGCCCTCGAAACCTGGCAAGTGCGTTTCCACCGTGAGACGGCGGCCGTCGAAGGTGGGCTTCTCCCCCACGTTCGTCAGGCCCAGGTGCATGCCCCCGTGATGAGGCAGCACGACCTCCGTGACATAGACGCCGTTGGCCGGCAGCTGCTCCTGCTCCCAGGCCAGGTTGGCCGTGGGAAAGCCCAGATGGCGACCCCGCCGGTCGCCTTCTACCACCACGCCCGTCAGCGTGTAGGGATGGCCCAGCAGCTGCGCCGCGCCCTCCGCATCGCCCAGATCCAGCGCCTCCCGGATCCGCGTGCTGGACAGGCGGCCCCCGTCGGGGGCGCGCAGCGCCAGGGTGTGCACGCGGCAGCCATGGGCCGCACCCCAGGCCTCCAGGGTTTCCACGGTGCCGCTGCGGTCGCGGCCGAAGCAGAAGGCCCGGCCCACGTGCAACTCCACGGGAGAAAGGATCCGTTCCAGCCGGTCCAGGAAGTCCATGGGACTCAGTTCGGAGAAGGTGCGGCTGAAGGGGATCACCCAGGCCAGATCCATAGCCTCGGCCTCGAAGGCCGCCAGCCGCTGGTCCAGGGTCATCAGCAGCTTCGGCCGGCGCTCGGGGGCGACGACGACGGCCGGATGGGGATCGAAGGTCACGACGGCCGCCCGGTGCCCCAGCGCCTTGGCGCGGCCCGAGGCCACCTGCAGCAGCTCCCGATGCCCCGCGTGGACGCCATCGAAGGTGCCCAGGGTCACGACGAAAGGTCCCGAGGCGGGGGCGGTCTCGAGGTCGTGGTGCCAGACCTCCATCATTCGGGACCGTCCTGTTCCAGGGGCCAGGCCAGGCTCGCGACGACGCTGCCCGCCAGGATGGCCGCGATGACCAGCAGGCTGTACTGCACGGGGATCTTCACCCATTCCGCGATGCACATCTTCACGCCCACGAAGGCGAGCACGACGGCCAGTCCCGTCTTCAGGCGGTGGAAGCGGTCCATCATCTTGGCCAGCAGGAAGTAGAGGCTTCGCAGGCCCATGATCGCGAAGATGTTCGACGTGTAGACGACGAAGGGATCCCGGCTCACGGCCAGCACGGCCGGAATGGAATCCACGGCGAAGACCAGGTCCGTCACCTCGATGGTGATGAGCACCACCAGCATGGGCGTGGCGAAACGGCGGCCCTGACGCACGGACCAGAAGCGTTCGTGACCTCCGGTTTCGTCGTAGGGCACGAAACGACGGAAGGCCCGCACCAGGGGGTTCTGGGTGGGATCGGCTTCCGCCTCTTCCACCAGCAGCATCTTCAGTCCGGTGTAGACGAGGAAGCCGCCGAAGACGTACATCATCCATTCGAAGCGGTTCAGCAGGGCCGTGCCCGCCAGGATCATGGCGGCGCGCATGACCAGCGCTCCGAACACGCCCCAGAAGAGCACCCGGTGCTGGTGGCGCAGATCCACCTGGAAGCTGCGGAAGACGAGGACGAAGACGAAGAGGTTGTCGACGCTGAGGGACTTCTCCAGCACGTAGCCCGTGAACCATTCCAGGCCCTTCTGCGTGCCCCCGGCCTGGAAGATCAGGCCGTTGAACAGCAGCGCCAGGCCGATCCACACGGCGCTCCAGATGCCCGCTTCACGCATGGTCGGCGCGTGGACCCGGCGGTTGAAGACGCCCAGATCCAGGGCCAGCATCAGGAACACAAAGGCGTGGAATCCGGCCCAAGCCCACCAGGGCGCGGCTTGGAGTAGGGCGTCGACCAAGGGTCCTCCAGAACCACCAGCTTATCTGGGTTGGCCAGCCCCGGCCCAGCGCCACGAGGAAGGGGCCCCGCGGGGCCCCATCCAGAACAAGCGCCTCGCCTACTTGGTGGTCTGGGCGTCGTGCTTCTGCCGGTGGATGCGGCGGCTTTCCTTGTTCTGCTCCTTCTGGATCTTGGCGGCTTCCTTCTTCGTGATCTTGCCGTCGGCCTCGGCCTTGGCGATGTCCTTGTTGACCTTCCCCTCCTGGCGTTCGAGGCGGGCGGTCTCCTTCGGGGTCAGCGAGCCGCTGGCCACGCCCTGGGCGATGCGCTTCTGCTGGCGCTCCGCGCGCTTTTCCGCGTGGGCCTCGCGCTTGGGGGTGCTGGTCTGGGTGCCCGGCTCGGGGCTCTGGGCGAAGAGCGAGGCGCCCATGAGGAGCATTCCGAAGGCGGCGACGGAGAAACGGCGAACGTTCATGGCGGTTCCTTTCGATCAGGGGCGACGGCCCCGGGGGTTCCTGGTCACAACCCGTGCCAGTCGGGTATCTGACTTGACCCCAAGCCTTCGCAAAAGGTTGAGGGAGGCCCGCGTGGAACCTTGCCTCAGCGGATGCTCCGCCTGTGGCAGCCTGCCTCGCCAGGAGGGCCCGGAATCGCCCATCATGTCCCCATGAGCCTGCCCCGCCTCTTCCTCGATGCCCAGCCCGCGGTCGAAAACACGCTGATCCCCCTCGGGCCCGAGGCCGCCCGGCACCTGAAGGCCCTGCGCCTGAGGCCCGGGTCGGCCCTGGAACTGGTGCTGGGGGACGAGGCTTGGACCGCGGACCTGGCGGAACTCGACCGGGGCCGCGCGACAGCCCGCCTCGTCACCCCCCTGCTCGAGGACCGGGAGCCGCCCTTCGCCCTCCAGGCCTGCCTGCCCCTTCCCGCCCAGCTCAGCCTCTTCGACGAATGGCTGCCGCCCCTGGTGGAGCTGGGCGTCACCCTCATCCAGCCCGTGGTCTACGCCCGCAGCGAGTACGACGCCGCCAAGACCGAGGCCCGCATGGAACGCTGGACCCGCCTCATCCAATCCGCCTGCGAGCAGAGCCACCGGAGCCGCCGCCCCGACCTCCGCGCGCCGCTGCCCTTCGCGTCGCTGCTGACCTGGGAGGCGCCCCAGAAATGGGTGGCCTACGAGCTGGCCACGGGCGAAGCCAATCCTACTTTCCGCGCCGAAGCCCTGGCCTTCACCAGCGGGCCCGAGGGCGGCATCAGCGACGAGGAATTCGCCGCCCTCCGCCAGTCCGGATGGCTGCCCGTCAGCCTGGGCCGCAGCATCCTCCGGGCCGTCACAACCCCCGTGGCCCTGCTGGGCGCCGTGCAGTTCCAGCTGGGCCGCTTGTCCGAGCCTCACTGAGTCAAGGGTCGCTGAGCCCTGCTCAAAAATTCAACCCAAACGAAATCTGTTTTTATGGCTTTCGTCCCAAGACAAGTCGACTGGTTTACCCGGATGAAGGTCACGATTTTTACCTTTTTTTTAAATTAAAATAAAACAACATTTAGTCTGTTCAAGAATTGTTTGCGGCGGCCGATGAGACTCCTTGTGCCCAGTCCGGCGTGTGTCCGGACAGCCCCTAGAGGAGATCCTTTCATGAAGCTTGTCACCCTTCTGTCCACTGCCGCCCTCCTGACCGCTCCCCTGGCCGCCGGCGACTACGATGCCCTCGGCAAGGCCATGCGCAGCGCCTGGCCCCAGGTGTCGACCGTGGCAGTGGTTTGCGATTCCGCCAGCAACCGGGGCGCCCTCGATTCGATCTCCGCGGCCATGCCCGGCATGAAGCTCATCGTCGTCGACGTGAAGGGCCCCCAGGACATGGGCAAGGCCCTGGGCACGCTCGGCACCCGCCGCCCGGACGCCGTGGTGCTCGTGGCCGGTGACCGCATCGCCGGGGATGGCACCAGCGCCGCCACCTTCCTCATTCAGCGCATGGCCGCCGCCAAGGTGCCCACCGTCTCGACGACGGAAGCCGGTGTCCGCCAGGGCGCGGTGCTCGGCATGGGCCCCGGCACCGGCGGCAAGCTCCTGGCGAATGCCAAGGTCGCGGGCGTGGCCGGCGTCAGCATTCCCTCGGGCGCCAGTCAGATCTAGCCCGAATTCACCACAGCTTGCGAGGTATGCTGAAGGCTCCCCCGGGAGCCTTCATGCGTTTCATGCTGCCTGTACTGGCCGCGGCCGGCCTGCTTGCCCAGGGGGCCGTGCCCGCCCCCAAGGTCCAGGAGGCGACCCTGCGCGCCCACCTCGCCTTCCTCTCCGATGACCTGCTGGAGGGCCGCGGCACCGGTCAGCGCGGCGCCGATCTCACGGTGCGCTACCTGGAGACCCAGCTCCAGGCCCTGGGCCTCAGCCCGGTGCGGGGTTCCTACCGCCAGGCCGTGTCCCTGCTGGGCCTGCGGACCCTCGTGCCGCGCAGCACCATCAGCTTCATGGGCGGGGGTGCCTGCGCCACGCCGCGGTTCGGATCCGAGATCGTCTTCGGATCGGGCCGGGCCGAGACCGAGCAGACCTTCGACGCGCCCGTCGTGTTCGTGGGTTTCGGCATCGAGGCGCCCGAGTACCGCTGGGACGACTACAAAGGCGTGGACCTGCACGGCAAGGTGCTGCTCATGATGGTCAACGAGCCCGCCCCCACCGCCGAGGAGCCGGGCCTCTTCGAGGGGCCGAACCTCAGCGCCTACGGCCGCTGGACCACCAAGTTCGAGATGGCCGCCCGGCGCGGAGCCGCGGGCGTGCTGCTGATCCACACGACGCCTTCCGCCACCTACGGCTGGTCCGTCGTGCGCACCGGATGGGACGCGGAACGCTTTTCCCTCGCCAAGGAGGCCGCGGGCGCCCCCCTCAAGGGCTGGGTCACCGAGGACACGGCCAGGGCCCTGGTGAAACAGGGCGGCCAGGACCTCGACACCCTGCGCGCCCGGGCCCTGCGGCGGGATTTCCAGCCCGTGCCCCTGGATCTGCAGATGAAGGGCCACCTCAGCAGCTCCGTGCGCACCCTCGAGCAGTTCAACGTGGCGGGCCTGGTGCCGGGCACCGATCCGGCCCTGAAGGATGAAGTCGTGATCTACTCCGCCCACTGGGATCACCTGGGCCGGGGCACCGATCTGGCCGTGGACACCCATCCCCAGTCCGAACCGGGCCACGAGGACGACACCATCTACAACGGCGCCATCGACAACGCCTCAGGCTGCGCGGGCCTGCTGGCCATGGCCCAGGCCGCCCGCCACGCGCCCGCGCGGCGCAGCCGGATGTTCCTCTTCGTCTGCGGCGAGGAGCAGGGCCTGCTGGGATCCAAGGCCTACGCGGCGGATCCCCTGTGGCCGCTGGCGAAGACGGCCGCGGACCTCAACCTGGACTGCCTCAACTTCGTCGCCCCCACCCGCGACATCGGCCTGCCCTTCGGCGAGCGCAGCACTCTGGGCGAGGTCGGCGCCGCCGTGGCCAAGGCTTCGGGCCTCATGATCGCCCCCGCCCGCCCGGATACGGGCGGCGGCTACTTCCGTTCGGACCACTACAGCTTCGTGCAGGCCGGCGTGCCCGCCCTTTCCGTGGGCGGAGGCCACGACTACCTCGGCGCCGATCCGGCGGCCTTGAAGGCCAAGGCCGCGACCTACGGAAAGCGCTACCACCAGGTGACGGACGAGTACGACCCGACCTGGGATCTGCGCGGCATGGCGCAGCAGGCCCAGTTCACCTTCGACCTGGGCCAGGCCCTGGCCAACGCCGACACCCGCCCCGCCTTCAAGCCCATCCGGTAGACATTTCTCACGGACTTTTCCCAGTCGCGCTCTGATAGGCTGGGCCGGATCACCCGGAGTCCGAGGTGCTGACCGATCCCAAATTCATCAAGGCCCTCGTGGACGCCGGCACCCTGGCGTTCACGATCCTGGCGGGATTCATCGGCGCCATTTGGGCGCTCGTCCGCTATTTCGATCAGAGGCAGCAGGACCGCGCGCAGCGGGCGAAGGCCGACAAGGACCGCCTGGACCAGCAGCGCCTCGACGAGGAGGGCCGCCGCGCCGAGCGGGTGGCCAACCTCCTCGCGGCCTTCAACCAGGCCCCTGACGCCGAGAAGAAGACCTGGATCATCCTCGCCCTGTCGCTCTACCCGAAGGAGACCGGGCGCCTCCTCACCATGTCCCTGGGCCGTTTCGACGAGGAGATCAGCAAGTCGGTGCTGCTGGCCCTCGTGAGCATGGGCCCCGAGGTGCTACCCGAACTGATCCGTCTGAACCGCATCGCCCAGGTCTTCGAGGCCGAAACCTCCAACACGATCCTTCAGGCCGGTGACATCTATGACGGCGAGCGCCTCGCGGCCCGGACCAAGGTGGCCATCCAGAACCTCCTGATCCAGGCGGATGGCGGCTCCACCCAGCAGTACGACCTCGCGGACGTGGACCTGTCCAAGTGCATCTTCCTCGGCCTCAAGCTCCAGGGCGCGAACTTCCGGAAGTGCAACCTCCGGGGCGCGGTTCTCAAGCAGGCCCGCATCCGGGAAGGCAACTTCCGCGGCGCCGTGCTCGAAGGCGCCGTCTTCACGGACGCCCACCTCCAGGGCTGCGACCTCACCGGGGCCAAGGGCCCCCTGCAGGCCGTCCACCTCGTGCTGAAAAAAGGCACCTTCGATCACGCCGATCTCGACCACTCGCATTTCGACGGCGCCCACCTGGAGGCCGCGACCTTCCTGAAGGCGAGCCTCGTCCAGGCCGAGCTGCCGGGCCTTCACGTCACGGGCTGCCGCTTCGACCAGTCCGACCTCCGGAAGGTCCACGCTCCAAAATCCCATTGGGTTGAGTCCGAATTCCGCCACGCCAAGCTCACCGCCTCGGACCTTTCGGAGGCCGAGTGGTCCCACGACCGCTTCGAGGACTGCGAGCTGATGGGGCTGAACGGACAGGCGGCCGTGGTCCAGAAGACCGCCTTCCTCCGTTGCGATTTCGGCGGCTCCAGGTGGCCCTCCGCCACCTTCACGGACGCCACCTTCGAAGGCTGCCGCTTCGGCGGTGCGGATTTCCGAACCTGCGCCTTCATTCACCCCACCTTCATCGACTGTGTCATCGACACGGGGCTCTTCGACCTCGATGTGGCCAGCCTGAACCGCACCCACCCCGGACGGCGGAAGACCGGATCCCACCCCCACTGACCCGCCCGCCCTCGAGCGGCCCCCCTGGAGACAGACATGTCGAAACAGATCGTCTTTTGCGCGGACGGCACCTGGAACAATCCGAACGAAGACGAGAACCACGATCAGACCTCGGATCCGACCAACGTCTACAAGCTCTTCGTGGGCCTGGATGGCGCCCTGTCCGACGCCTCCCTGCTGCTGGCGGACGAACAGGAGAAGGAACTGCAGCAGGACGGCGCCACCATCCAGATCGCCAAGTACCTCCACGGCGTCGGCGATTCCCGCAACCCCATCATCAAGCTCATGGGCGGCGCCTTCGGCGCAGGGATCATTTCACGCATCGTCCGCGGCTACACCTTCATCTCGCGCAACTACGCGCCGGGCGACGCCATCACCATCCTCGGCTTCAGCCGCGGTGCCTACACGGCCCGCGCCCTGGCGGGCCTGATCGCCTCCCAGGGCCTGCTCAATCCCGCCCTCACCGCCGATCACGAGAAGGCCTACCGCTGCGGCGCCGAGGCCTGGTACCGCTACCGGCGCGCCGCCCTGCGCAATCCCTTCAGCCTGGCCTGTCTCGGCGAGATCATCGCCGACCTGCCGGCCTTCCTCTCCCAAGGTTCCCTCAAGGACGCGGACCTCGTGCCCGTGCCGACCCTGGCCGCCGTCGGCGTGTGGGACACCGTCGGGGCCATGGGGATTCCCGATTACGACGCCGGGCAGCGCCAGGACGCCTTCCGCTTCGCCGACACCAAGCTCAGCGACAAGGTGCTGAACGGCTTCCACGCGGTGGCCCTGGACGAACGGCGCGACGACTTCGTGCCCACCCTCTGGGATCCGGCCGACCGCATCCGCCAGGTGCTGTTCCCGGGCGCCCACGCGGATGTGGGCGGCGGCTATCCCTCGGCCAACGGTGAAAGCGGCCTGTCGGATGGCGCGCTGAAATGGATGGCCCAGCAGCTCGGCCAGGTGGGCCTCACCTTCCGCCCCGGATGGCTCGATGGCATCCAGCCCAACGCGACGGCGACGGCTCATCAACCCTGGGCCGCCCTGCCCTGGTGCCTGCCGGGCGTGCGCCTCGGGCCGCGCACGTTCCCAAGCGGGTTGAGCCTGGACGCTTCGATCCAGGAACGCCAGTCCGCCTCGGCGGTGCTTTGCGAACCCGACCGGACACCGGCGCCCTATCGTCCGACCAACCTTCCGGCCTAGCGGGGCTCGCGCGTGGCCTGGAGCGAGGCCTTGGCCACTTCCATGCGCGTGATGGCGGCGGGCCCTTTGCGCAGGGCCAGGGCCACCGTCAGCACATCGATGATGGCGAGGTGGACGAGGCGCGAAACCATGGGCGCGTAGACTTCCGGATTCTCCTGCACGTCCGCGGGCAGCAGGATGTCGGCCGCCTCGGCCAGGGGCGAGTCCGAGCGGGTGAGGGCGATGATCGTGGCCCCTGATCGCCGGGCGAGGGCCGCCACGTCGAGGAGCGATTTCGTCCGCCCGGAGTTCGAGATGACGAGCACCGCGGCATCCCCGGGCAGCAGGGCCGCGGCGACGCGCTGGATCTGCGAATCCGTGCAGACCACCGTGGCCGTGCCCAGGCGGAAGAGCTTCATCTGGGCGTCCTGGGCCGTGATAGCCGAATTGCCCAGGCCATAGCACTCGATGCGGCTGGCCCGGTCGAGGGCCTCCACCGCCCGGTCCACGGCCTCGGGCGGCAGGGCGTTCCGGCCCCGGGCCAGGCCCGCCACCGCGTGATCGAAGACCTTTCCGATGAGCTGGCTCAGGTCGTCCCCGGGCGCGAGACTCGCATGGACGAAGGGGATGCCCGCGCCCAGATCGCCCGCCAGCTTGAGCTTGAACCCGGGCAGGCCCGGACATTTCAGGCGGCGGCAGAAGCGGATCACCGTCGGCTGGCTCACGTCGGACCACTGGGCGATCTGCGAAATGGGCGCCGAGACCACCTCCACGGGCCGGTTCAGCACCAGCTCCGCCACCCGCTTTTCGGAGGGCGGGAGGTCGGGGAGGAGGGCCTGGATGCGGCTGAGAAGGGACATACTCACGGGGCCCAGAATACCGAAACCGGCACGCCGTTCTGGCGCAGGATGGCGCGCACAGGCAATTCCTCCTCGGACCCCTGGCCCAGCGCGCGCTCGTAGACGCGCCGCTTGGCTTCGCCCGTGATCAGCAGCACGATGTCGCGGGTGTTCAGCAGCGCATGCAGCGACAGGCTCAGGCGTGCGTGGGGCGCGAGCGTCGGATTGACGGCCAGGGCCGAGGCCCGGGTCGACAGCCCCGCGGCCAATTCGGGCGCCCCGGGGAAGAGGGAGGCGATGTGGCCATCCTCGCCCATGCCCAGGATGACTTCGCTGAAGGGGTGCGGCAGCGCGTCCAGCACCCGGGACAGGGCCGGGGCGGCCGTCTCGGGCACCGCGTCGCCGTTCCAGAAGGGCACCATGAGCGCCGTCGCCGCGCGGTCCTTCAACAGGTGGGTGCGGACGAGGGCTTCGTTGCTGTCGGGATGATCGGGCGGCACCCAGCGCTCGTCGGCCAGGGTGACGGCCACGCGGCTCCAGACGAGGGACTGGGCCGACAGGGCGTCGAAGAGGGGCACCGGGCTCTTGCCGCCGGAGACCGCCAGCACCACCTGCTCGTGCTGAGCCAGATCGTCGCGCAGGCGCCACGCCACGCGCTCGGCCAAGGCGGCCGTGAGCGCGGCCATGTCCGCGAATTCGTGCAGCCTTGCCACCTTCAGTCCTCCTCGTTCCAGGCGAGCCCATCGCGGGACAGCAGGGCGCTGGAGGCCGCTGGTCCCCAGCTTCCCGCCGTGTAGTACTTGGGCCGCTCCTCGCTGCTAGCCCAGTTCTCGAGGATGGGCTCCACCCAGCGCCAGGCGGCCTCCTGCTCGTCGCGCCGCACGAAGAGCGTGAGCTTGCCGCGGATGGCATCCATGAGGAGGCGCTCGTAGGCCTCCAGGCGGCGGGCGCGAAAGGATTCCGCGAAGTCCAGGTTGAGGTTCACGGGCTGCAGCGTCATGGCATCGCCGGGCTGCTTGGCCACAAGGTAAAGCCGCATGCTTTCGTCGGGCTGCATGCGGATGATGAGCCGGTTGGCGCGGCCCCCGTGGGCGGCTTCGCCGAAGATGGGATGGGGCACGGGGCGGAAGTTGATGACGATCTCCGCCAGCTTGTCGGGCATGCGCTTGCCCGTGCGCAGGAAGAAGGGCACGCCGGCCCAGCGCCAGGTGTCGATCTCCGCCTTCACCGCCACGAAGGTCTCCGTGCGGCTGTCCGGTGCCACGCCCGGCTCCTCCACGTAGGCGCTCACGGGCCCGCTGCCCACGGCCCCGGCCTTGTACTGGCCGCGCACGGTCTTGGTGGCGACATCCATGGGCGTGAAGGGCTTGAGGGAGCGCAGCACCTTCAGCTTCTCGTCGCGCACCGCGTCGGGATCGCTGCCCGTGGGCGGCTCCATGGCGACGATGCAGAGCAGCTGCAACAGGTGGTTCTGCAGCATGTCGCGCAGGGCCCCCGTGTGCTCATAGAAGTCGCCGCGGCCTTCGACCCCCAGCTGCTCGGCGACGGTGATCTGCACGTCCTGCACCCATTCGCGGCGCCAGAGCGGCTCGAAGAGCACGTTGCCGAAACGCAGCGCCAGCAGGTTCTGCACGGGCTCCTTGCCCAGGTAGTGATCGATGCGGAAGATCTGCCGCTCGGCGAAATGCTGGCCCACCGCGTCGTTGATCTCCCGCGAGGATTCCAGGTCGTGGCCCAGGGGCTTCTCCACCACCACCCGCGAGCGCGCGGTGATGAGGCCCGCATTGCCCAGGTGGGCGGAAATGGCGGCGAAGAATTCAGGCGCGGTGGAGTAGTAGAAGACGCGCACGCGGTCAGGATGCTGACCCAGGGCCTCGCCCAGCACCGCGTAGCTCGCCGCGTCCTGCGCATCCACCGAGAAGTAGCTGACGCGTTCGGCGAAGGCCTTCCAGGTGGCCGCGTCGTAGGCCTCGCCCAGGAAGGGTTTGCAGGAAGCCTCCGCCAGGTCGAGGAATTCGGCTCTCGAAAGCTTGCGCCGCGCGGCGGCGAGGATGCGCGACGCGGGGCTGACCGTGCCCGCCTTCACCTGCTGGTAGAGGGCCGGCAGCAGCTTGCGCATGGCCAGGTCGCCGGTGCCGCCGAACAGCACCATGTCGAAATCGGGCAGGGGTTTCATGCGCACTCCGAATGTAGAAATACTACGATATTTGTGATGGAATCGGCGTCGCGAAGTAATAATATTACATCCGCCGAGGCGTTGCCGGGCACCAGAAGGAACATGTCATGGCCTTGAATCCCCACGTGGCTGCCATCACAGACCGCATCCGCGCGCGCAGCCGGACGAGCCGGGAGGCCTACCTGGCGCAGATCCGCGACGCCGCGTCGGCCACGCCCCACCGCTGCGAGGTCTCCTGCGCCAACCTGGCGCACACCTTTGCCGCCTCGGGCCCCGACAAGCCCGCCCTGCGCGAAGGCAAGCAGCCCAACCTCGGCATCGTGACGGCCTACAACGACATGCTCTCGGCCCACCAGCCCCTGGGCGACTACCCGGCCTGGATCAAGGAGGCAGCCCGCGCAGCCGGCGCCACGGCCCAGGTGGCCGGCGGCGTGCCCGCCATGTGCGACGGCATCACCCAGGGCCAGCCGGGCATGGAGCTCTCACTCTTCTCGCGCGATGTCATCGCCATGTCCACGGCGGTGGCCCTCTCCCACAACGTCTTCGACGCGGCCCTCTGCCTGGGCGTCTGTGACAAGATCGTGCCGGGCCTGCTCATCGGCGCCCTGCAGTTCGGGCACCTGCCCGTGATCTTCGTGCCCGGCGGCCCCATGGTCACGGGCATCTCCAACGAGGAGAAGGCCAAGGTGCGCCAGCGCGCCGCCGCGGGCCAGGCGGACCGCACGGAGCTCCTGGAGACCGAGGCCAAGTCCTATTCGGCGCCGGGCACCTGCACCTTCTACGGCACGGCCAACAGCAACCAGATGCTCATGGAGATCATGGGCCTCCACCTGCCGGGCACGGCCTTCGTGCCCGCGGGCAGCGCGCTGCGCGAGGCCCTCACGCGCCGCGCCGCCGAACGCGTCGCGGCCCTGGTGGCGGGCGGCCCCGAGTACACGCCCCTGGGCCTCGTCATCGACGAGCGGGCCATCGTCAACGGCATGGTGGGCCTGCTGGCGACGGGCGGTTCCACCAACCACACCCTGCACCTCGTGGCCATCGCGCGGGCCGCAGGCATCCAGATCGACTGGAGCGACTTCGATGCGCTCTCGGCGCAGGTGCCCCTTCTCACCCGCGTCTACCCCAATGGCCAGGCGGATGTGAACGCCTTCCACCGCGCCGGGGGCATGGGCTACCTCATCCGTGAGCTGCTGGAGGCGGGCCTGCTGCACGGCGACGTGCTGACCGTGGCCGGGCCGGGCCTGAACCCCTACACCCAAGCTCCTGAGTTGGCACCCGAGCTGGGTCCCGGCGGTCTCGTCTGGCGCGAGGCGCCCGCCACCAGCGGCGATGAGGAAGTGCTGCGCCCCGCACTGCGGCCCTTCTCTCACAACGGCGGCCTGCGCCTGCTCACGGGCAACCTGGGACGCTCGGTCATCAAGGTGTCCTCCGTGAAGCCCGAGCACCGCCACATCCTCGCCCCGGCGCGCGTCTTCGACAGCCAGGAGGCGCTGCAGGAGGCCTACCGCGCGGGCGAACTCAACCGGAACGTCGTGGCCGTCGTGCGCTTCCAGGGGCCCCGCGCCAACGGCATGCCCGAACTGCACCAGCTCACGCCGCCCCTCGCCAACCTCCAGGACCGCGGCTACCGCGTGGCCCTCGTGACGGATGGCCGCATGTCCGGCGCCTCGGGCAAGGTGCCCGCCGCCATCCACGCCTCGCCCGAGGCCCTGATGGGCGGCCCCCTCGCCAAGATCCAGAACGGCGACCTCATCGAACTGGATGCGGAGCGCGGCACCCTGGAGATCCGCGTGGATCCCGCCGAATGGGCCGTGCGCCCCCTGGCCCAGCCGCCCACCTCAAGCCAGGGACGGGGCAGCGGCCGCGAACTCTTCGGCCTCTTCCGCGCCCACGCGACCACCGCCGAGGCCGGGGCGACCTCCTTCGGATCCAGCTTCGACCGGAGCCTGTCATGAGCGCCGGGCAGCTGGAGCAGATCCTCCGCGCCTCCCCGGTGATGCCCGTCATCGCCCTGGACCGCCTCGACCAGGCCCTGCCCTTGGCCGAAGCCCTGCTGCAGGGCGGGATCTCCACGCTGGAAGTCACGCTGCGCACCCCCGTCGCCCTCGAGGCCATCCGCCTCATCAGCCGCACCTTTCCCAAGGTCCACGTGGGCGCCGGCACCGTCACCACGCCAGAGGCCCTGCGCCGGGTGGAGGACGCGGGCGCGGCCTTCGCCGTGAGCCCGGGCCTGACGGACCCCCTCGTCACCGCCGCGGCCCAGGGCGCCATCCCCCTGCTGCCGGGCGTCATGACGCCGTCTGAAGTGATGCGCGCGGTGGATGCGGGCTTCCGGTTCCTGAAGCTCTTCCCCGCCGAGCAGGCGGGCGGCCTCGCCATGCTGAAGGCCCTCGCGGGACCCTTCCGGGAGCTGCACTTCTGCCCCACGGGCGGCATCACGCCGGCCTCGGCCCCCACCTACCTTTCCCAGCCGAATGTGATCTGCGTAGGCGGATCCTGGCTGACCCCCAAGGCTTCACTGGACGCTGGCGACTGGAAGGTCATCATAGATTTGGCCCGTCAGGCCTCCGCCCTCGCCCACTGAACGACCTTTCTTTTTCTAGGAGAAGACGCATGGCGATCAAAGTCGGCATCAACGGTTTCGGCCGCATCGGACGCATGGTGTTCCGCGCGGCGGTGCAGAACTTCCAGGACATCGAGATCGTGGGCATCAACGATCTGCTCGAGCCCGAGTACCTGGCCTACATGCTTCAGTTCGACTCGGTGCACGGCCGCTTCAAGGGCACCGTCGCCGTGGAGGGCAACACCCTCATCGTGAACGGCAAGAAGATCCGCCTGACGGCCGTCAAGGATCCCGCCGAGCTCAAGTGGAACGAGGTGGGCGCAGAGATCGTCGTCGAATCCACGGGCCTCTTCCTCACGAAGGAGACCGCCGAGAAGCACCTCGCCGCGGGCGCCAAGAAGGTGATCCTGTCGGCCCCCAGCAAGGACGACACGCCCATGTTCGTCTTCGGCGTGAACGACAAGACCTACGCGGGCCAGACGATCATCTCCAACGCCTCCTGCACGACGAACTGCCTCGCGCCCGTCGCCAAGGTGCTGCACGACACCTTCGGCGTGAAGCGCGGCCTCATGACGACGGTGCACGCCACCACCGCCACCCAGAAGACCGTGGACGGCCCCAGCAATAAGGACTGGCGCGGCGGACGCGGCATCCTGGAGAACATCATCCCCAGCAGCACCGGCGCGGCCAAGGCCGTGGGCAAGGTCATCCCCGAGCTGAACAAGAAGCTCACGGGCATGTCCTTCCGCGTGCCCACGTCCGATGTCTCCGTGGTGGACCTGACCGTTGAGCTGAACAAGGAAACGACCTACGAGGCCATCTGCGCCGCCATGAAGGCCGCCTCCGAAGGCCCCATGAAGGGCATCCTCGGCTACACCGATCAGAAGGTCGTCTCGACCGACTTCCGCGGCGAAAGCTGCACCTCCGTCTTCGACGCCGAGGCCGGCATGGCCCTGGACGGCACCTTCGTGAAGGTCGTCTCCTGGTACGACAACGAGTGGGGCTACTCCAGCAAGGTGCTCGAGATGGTGCGCGTCATCGCGAAGTAGTCACCGCCTGATCTGAGGGACGTTCAACCCCTCCCTGGATCCGAGGGTCCATGGGAGGGGTTCTTCTTTTGCGCATCCTTCTCACCAACCACACCCTGGCGGGCCGCACCGGCACGGAGACCTTCATCCGCGACCTGGCCCTGGGGCTGCTGGGCCGCGGCATGCACCCCATCGTCTACTCGCCGGATCTGGGGCCCCTCGCCGAGGATCTGAGGCAGGCCACCGTGCCCGTCGTGAGCCACCTCGGCGACATCTCCGAGGCGCCGGAGATCATCCACGGGCACCATTGCGAAGAGACGGCCCGGGCCCTGCTGCGCTTTCCGAAGGCGCCAGCCCTCTTCGTCGTCCACGATTGGCACAGCTGGCACGACACGCCCCTCGCCTTTCCCCAGATCCGCCGCTTCGTGGCCGTGGATCAGACGCGGCGGGACCGCCTCGTCTTGACCCAGGGCGTTCCGCCCGAGCTCGTCACCATCCTGCCCAACACCGTGGACACGCGGCGCTTCAGCCCCAGGACGCCCCTCCCATCCAGGCCCCAGACGGCGCTGCTCTTCAGCAACTACATCCGCTCCCACGCGGACTACCGGGATCTCGAGCGGGCCTGCCAGCGCCAGGGCCTCTCCCTCAGCCTGGCGGGCGCGGGCTTCCAGCGTTCGCTGGCCCGTCCCGAAGACGAACTCGGCCGCTACGACCTCGTGTTCGGCCTGGGACGCAGCGCCATGGAGGCCATGGCCAAGGGCAACGCCGTCATCGTCTGGGGCCTGGAGGGCCTGGGCGGCTTCGTCACAGACGGGCGCTTCCAGACCTTCCTGAACTGCAATTTCGGACGGCGCCTCCTCCGACCCGCGACGCCGACGGATCTGGAGCGGGCCATCGCCGAATACGATCCCCAGGAGGCGCGCAGCGTGCAGGCGCGGGTCCGCGAGGCCTTCAGCCTCGAACACATGGTGAGCCATTACCTCGCCCTCTACGAGGAGCTGCTGGCGGAAAGCAGCGCCAAGCCCGTCCCCCTGGAGCTGACCCTGAGGGCCGCGGCGGATTACCTCGATCACTGCGTCTCGCGCCCCCAGGTCGAAAGCCTGCTGGGAAGGAAGGGCGCCAAGAGCGCGCGCCGCATCCGGCGCCTGATGGACGCCTTCGTCTACCTGGGCAGCCTGGCCGTCCTCCTCTGCGGCTGGGCCCTGCTTTCCGAGCGACAGCCCACCTGGCTGCGCGTCGCCATCCCCGCCGCCTGCGCCGCCATGATCGGCACCCTCGCCTACTTCGGCGCCCTGGTGCGGGCCCGCTCCGGCCAGTTGGGACTACTCGGTTGGCGGCGGCTGCTGCAGCTCTGAGCGGCTTCCGGGAGCCGACCTCCCGCGTTCCGCGCCGGGAACCGGAGTGGTAGGTTGGGAGCACCCCGTGCGATCCATTCCACCTTTTCGGTGCCCCGAGCCCCCGGAGCCGACGATGCTGAAACCCACGCTTTGCCTATTACTCGTGCTCTCCGGCGCCGGACTTCCGGCTCAATCTCCGGCCCCTTCCGCGCAGGCCCAGCTTCCCGCAGACCTGCCCACGGGCGAGCGCTGGCTGAAGCACTTCAACGAGGACCTGCTGCCCTTCTGGAATCAGCCGGACGCCTGGGGCCAGCCCCGGGGCGACTTCCCCACCTTCCGCTCCAACGATGGCCACGCCGTGGATTGGACGAAGCCCCCTGAAGAACTCGCCACGGCGCCGGGCTGGATCAAGGAGAACTTCGGCCGCGAGTACGTGCGCATGAAGTCCCGCCAGACCTACTTCTACGGCGTCGCCTACCACCTCACGGGCGACCCCAAGATGCTGGAGCTGGCGCGGGACGGCGCGACCTTCATCCGCAAGAAGGCCCTGGATCCGAAGACCGGTAGCGCCGTCTCCTACTGGGAGAAGGGCGAAGCCAAACCCGAGGTACTCGCGCGCACCACGCAGGATCTCGCCTACGCCGAGCTGGGCCTGGCGATGTACTACTACCTCACCCGCGACGAGGCCATGCTCCGCGACATCAAGAGGCTCAAGGCGCACATCTTCACCGAATACTGGAACCCCCAGTGGCAGGCCCTGCGCTGGGTGAAGAAGGCATCCCCCGACGGCGAGCACCTGCGCCAGGAACTGGTGGCCCAGCTGGACCAGGTCAACGCCTACATGCTGCTGCTCACGCCCATCCTGCCGGAGCGGGACCGGAAGGCGTGGACCGCGGATCTGAAGCGGCTCGCCCAGGTGATGGTGCGCGACTACCAGGACGCCGACCGCCACCTGTTCTGGGGCACCCTCCACGATCCCGCCCAGAAGAAGCTGGGCTCGCGACACACGGATTTCGGCCACAGCGCCAAGGCCTACTGGATGCTCGAGCGCATCGGCCGCCTCACCAAGGATCCGGCCCTGGTGGACCTCGCCACCACGGGTGCCCAGGCCGTGCTGAAACAGGCCTACCTGCCGGATTCAGGCACCTGGGGCTCGCGGCTTCGGCCCGATGGATCCGTGGATTCAGGCAAGGAGTGGTGGATCTACGCGGAGCTCGATCAGCTGGCCGAAACGCTGGCGCTGCGCGACCCTGCCCAGGCCATGCCCCTGCCGCGCACGGCGGACTTCTGGTTCCGCGTGATGGTGGATCATCAGGGCCACGAAGTCTGGGGTGGGGCCGGTGGCCCCGACATGCAGCCCTGGGAGGGCCCCAAGATCCATCAGTGGAAGAGCGGCTACCACTCCGCCGAGCACGCCCTCGTGGGTTACCTCACGGCCCAGGCCCTGCACGGACAGCCGGCCCATCTCTATTTCGCGCCACCCAGCGCCAAGGCCCTCCTGCGCCCCTACTTCTTCGAAGGCACCGTCGGTAGCCGCAGCAGCCAACCCCTGCCGGGCTTCCCCGGACACCAGAAGGTGGATGTGGCCTTCACGGGGCTGCAGTAGCGCCCAAAGGAATTCAATAAGCGGAGGAGAGCGGAGAGGCTGAGGAAAGCTGAGGAATCATTTTCTCCGCTTTCCTCCGCTCCTCCGCATCCCTCCGCTTGAAGCTTCCTTCCTCGCCTTACCTCAGCCCCTACTTGCGCAGGATGGCCGAGGTCAGAGGCTGGAGCGTGACGGTGCTGGCGCCGGCCGTGGTGACGACGGATACGCCCGTGGGCGCGGCGATGGGCGTGAGGCCCGCCTGGGCGCCATCCACCAGCAGGGCGGCGGCGTTCAGATCTGCGCCCACATTGAAGGACTTCGCGGTGGTGTCGGCGTTGTGCAGCACGTAGAAGGCCGTGCCGTCCGTGGCCACGGCCTTGTAGCCGAAGGCGAGGGTGCTGCTGCCGAGGCCGAAGGGATCGATGCGACTGAGGTTGGCCGCGCGCGAGGCATCCGGCAGCCGGAAGGCGTTGCTGCTCTTGCGCAGGGCTGCCAGCCCCTGCACGTAGGCGTAGAGCTTGTATCCGTTCGCCGTCGTGTCGTAGTTCGTGAAGCCACCGGCCATGGGATCGCTGGCGTAGACGTTGGACCACTTCACCAGGTTGATGGCGTCCGAGGCGTTGTAGGAGTTGTCCACGAAGGAACGGAACGAGGTCGAATTCGACTTGGTGTTGGCGTAGCCGCCCGTCGTCTCCTTGGTGCGGAACATCTCGTCGCCCGCATGAATGAAGGCCAGGCCCTGAGAGGTCAGCAGCACGGCGTAGCCCATCTTGGCTCGTTTGAGGATGTCCGCATCGCCCGCGGCGCCCTTCAGGGCCCCCGTGCCCATGGCCAGGACATCGTAGAGGCAGAGGTTGTCGTGGCAGGTGAGGTAGCTCACCACGCTGTTGGTCGATCCCGGCGCGAAGGTCGGGTTGGTGTTGGTGGGCAGGCCCGCCACGTTGGAGAAGAGGGCGGCCGGATTCTGGGGCGTGCCCGTGAGGAAGGCCGGGGCGCCGTCATTGGGATAGCCGTTCTTGAAGATCTGGCGGTAGCTGTCGGAGAACATGGCGATGTTCAGGCCGTTGAACTGGGCCGAGTTCCCCTGGTCGGCGCCCGTGATGGGGTCGCCGTTGTAGTCCGTGGTGGGGCCGGTGTAGAAGCCGTTCCAGCCCTCGCCGAGGAAGAGCGTGTTGGGATTGAGGGCCTTGGCCGCGCCGTAGGCCGCCTTGAGGGTCTGCGAATCCAGCACACCCATGAGGTCGAAGCGGAAGCCGTCCACCTTGTACTCGCCCACCCAGTGCACCACCGAATCCAGGATGAGCTTGCGCATCATCTTGGCCTCGGACTTCACGTCGCGGCTGCCCGCGCCGTTGTTGGAGCTACTGCGGTAGAAGTAGCTCTGGATGCCCGTGTCGCCCAGCACGGCGTTGTTGGCCGTGTGGTTGTAGACCACGTCCAGGATGACGCCCATGCCCTGCTTGTGGATCTCGTTGATGAGCGTCTTCAGCTCATTGATGCGCGCCGCTGCGTTGTCCGGTGCGGCCGAGTACATGCCCGTGGGCGTGAAGTAGTTCTGGGGATCGTAGCCCCAGTTGTAGTTGGCGCCCGAGGTCCTGGTGATGTCGAGTTCCCGCGTGCCGATCTTGGTCTGGTCGTAGTTGTAGTTGGCCAGGGGGCAGAGCAGCTGGACGTGGGTGACGCCCAGCTTCTGGATGTGGGGCAGCAGGTCCACCAGGCCCTTGTAGGTGCCCCAGGGATGACCTGATGAGAAACCTGTGAGGACCGGATCCACCGTGAGATCGCGCACCCCGGCCTCGTAGACGATGGCGTCGCGGTTGGAGGCGTAGGCGTAGGGCGCGGCGGTGGCTCCGTCCGGCCCCTTCATCCTCGAGCCGTCGAAGTAGTTGGCCGATCCCGCAAAAGCCCAGCCGCCGTCGGGTGCCGAGGCCCCAGGGTCGAGGATGGCGCCCTTGCCGATGCTGTCTCCAGCGATGGCGCTGCCGTTGGCATGGACCCACTGGGCCATGGACTTCGCGTAGGGATCCAGCACGTAGTCGCTGCCGATCTTGTAGACGTAGTAGGGCTGGGCTGGGACGGACATTGGCCCCGTCGTCCAAACGCCTCCCGCTCCCCGCGTGAGGGCCTGGGTGGCCGCGGGCGCGTTGAGGGCATCGTTCCAGTGGGCGTAGAGGCAGAGCGTGACGCCGCTGGCATTGGCGTTCCAGTAGTTGAAGGTGACCTGGCCGCCACTGAAGAGAACGCCCAACGGGTTGCTCGGCACCTTGAAGTAGGCCGCATCCGCCGTCGGCGTGGCGTTGGGATCGTTGTCGATGGCCAGGGCCGGCGGGGGCGGCGCCGACGCGGAAGATCCTCCGCCACCACAGCCGCAGAACAGCACCAGGCCTGAAGCAAACAGGGGGGCAAGCAGGGAGGCGGGGCGGCGGGTCATGGGAGCTCCGATCGGCTAGCGGGTGGTGCGCCGGTACATCCGGCTGTAGTACTCGTCGAGCATGCGCTGCATGCCGAAGGCGTCGCGGGTGCTCTGGATGGAGGCCACCATCATGTCCATCCAGGCCTCGCGGCGCTCGTAGTAGGTGGGCAGCACCTCGTCGGCCAGCACCTTCTTGAAGGCCTTGAAGTCGTGCTTGTCCAGCACGGCCTCGTCCTCGCTCTCGAAGCCGTCGCCGAACTGCCAGCCGTTCACGCCGTGATTGCAGGCCTCGGGCCACCAGCCGTCGAGGATGGAGAGGTTCAGCACGCCGTTCATGGCGGCCTTCATGCCCGACGTGCCCGAGGCCTCCTTGGGGCGGCGCGGGTTGTTCAGCCACACGTCCGAGCCGCGGGTCAGCATGCGGCCGATCTCCATGTCGTAGTTCTCCAGGAACACGACGCTGTTCGGATACTTCTGGGTCATCTCCAGGATGTTCTCGACGATCTTCTTGCCGTTGTCATCCAGCGGATGGGCCTTGCCGGAGAACACGATCTGGAGCTTGCCGCTCTTGAGCAGGGGCTCGATGAACTTGCGGTCCGTGAAGATGAAGTTCGACCGCTTGTAGGGCGCCGCGCGGCGGGAGAAGCCGATGAGCAGCTTGTCGGCGTCGAGCTTCACGCCCGTGCGACCCTCCACGAAGGTGATGAGCTTCTTCTTGTTGTCCATGTGCGCCTTCCACAGCGCCTCCTTGGCCTTCTTCGAGCCGTCGCAGGCGGCGGACAGATCGAGCATGCGTTGGTCCACCCAAGTGGGCCGGTGGATGGCGTTGGTGATGCCGATGATCTCGCAGCGGCCCTCCACCTTCTTCCACATGCTGTTGGCCGTGACGCGGTGAAGATCCGCCACTGCATTGGCGATGCGCGACATCCGCAGGGCGCCCACCGTCATGTTGAAGGGGCTACCGCCGAGCTGCTTGAGCTGGGCCTTGCTGATGCCGAGGTTGGCGCCCATGTAGAGGAAGCGGTCGATGGGGTGGGATTCGTTGCCCTGCACGATGGGCGTATGGGTGGTGAAGACCACCTCGTCGCGCGTCTTGGCCAGGGCCGCCTCGAAGGTGGCGCCCTTGGCCATGCGCTGGTGGATGAGCTCGAAGCCCGCGAAGAGGGCATGCCCTTCGTTGAAGTGGTAGACCTCGGGCTTGATGCGCAGGGCCTGCAGGGCCCGCACGCCGCCGATGCCGAGCACCATCTCCTGGGCGACGCGCTCCTCGCCGAACCAGCCGTAGAGCTGGCCCGTGATCCAGCGGGATTCGCCGTCGTTCTCCTCGATGTCGGTATCGAGCAGATAGAGGGAATCCACGCCGAAGCTGTTCACGCGCCAGACCTTGATCTTCACGGGCTTGCCCTTGATCTCGATCTCGACGATCACGCCCGTGTCTTCCAGGAACTCATGGTTGCCGTTCTTGTAGGCGTCGTAGACCTTGCCGGACTGTGCGTCCACCATCTGCTCGCCGTAGCCCTGCTTCCAACGGATGCCGATGCCCACCATGGGGTAGCCGTGATCCTTCACGCCCTTCAGGTAGTCGCCGGCCAGGATGCCGAGGCCCCCCGCATAGATCTTGAAGGGGCTGTCGAGGGCGTACTCCATGCAGAAATACGCGACCCGGGAAAGTTTCTTGGTGGCCATGCGGGCTCCTTCGTCATGCATCAAAGCTGTGCGCTGCGCCGTCCAGTCGGACGGGGATGATTCCATCAATGGGTTTCGACCTGCACGCGTTCGAGCAGGACCGTTTGTTCGGCCTGGAGGGCGACCTTGCCGCCCACCACCTTGGCCGTGCGGCCCGTGTAGGCATCGAGCACGGTCTGGCCCTCTTCGAAGACGCCAGCCACGGGGAGGCTGACGGCGCCCTTGGCGCCGAGGGCTACCACCACACGGTCGCCGCTGGCGGGCTCCACGCGGCTGAAGGTGTAGGGGGCGTCGCCCAGTTGCTTGTGCTCGCCGGTAGCGAGGGCGCGATGGCGGGCGCGGAAGCGGCCCAGCTTGCGCCAGTGGGCGAGCACCTTCGCATCGGGACTGGCCCAGTTCATGTCCGAGCGCGTCGCCTGCTGCGGGTCCGTGCGAGGCACCACGCCCAGGGGCCGGGCCGTTTCGTCGCCGTAGAAGATCTGCACGCCGCCCGGGGCCAGCAGCAGGGCCGAGCCGCCCTCGATGAGCCGCTCGCGTTCGAAGAGCTCCGTATCGTGCGAAGAAAGGTAGTTCAGCATGTGGACGGGCCGGCCGGCCTGCTCCTTGGCGTAGCCACGGAACAGCTTCTCGGGCTTGGCGTAGTCGCCCTCCTGTTGCTGGAAATCGAAGTTGATCATGGCGTCGAAGCCGAAGCCCGTGAGCTTGTGCTTGGCGGGGCCCGCGCCCCAGTACTCGCCGACCATCCAGAAGGGCGCGTCGTCCACCTTGCGGGTGGGGTTCTTGGCCTTGAACTCCGCCAGGGCCTTCGCGGCCTCGGCCTTCAGGGCGGCCCAGGCCGCGGGTTCCACGTGCTTCACCGTGTCACAGCGGAAGCCGTCGACGCCGAACTCGCGCACCCAGTCCGTCAGCCACTTGATGAGATAGCCGCGCACCGTGGTGTTGGGTAGGTCCACGGCCTTGGTGTCGGCCTTCTCTTTCAGGAATTTGGGGAGCTTCACCGCCTCCGTGCTTTCCGTGCGGAAGTCCGGCAGGTAGGCCAGCTGCATGGTGAGGTCGTCGCGGCCGCCGTCCATGTAGCCCGGCAGGCCCGCGCGCACCCAGGGGCGGCCCCACCAGTCGCCGAACTTCTCGGAGTTGTAGTCGATGAAGTTGTGGTAATTCCGCAGCAGGTTCGAATCCTTCTCCCAGTCCGGCCACAGCACGTCGATCTTCATGTCCTTGGCGGTCTGGATATCCAGGTAGCCAGGGTGGTTCATGACGATGTCGAAGAGGATGCGGATGCCCTGGGCGTGGGCCGTGTCGACCAGCTCGCGCAGCTCCTCGGGGGTGCCCATGTTCTTATCGAGCACGGTGTAATCCAGGGCGTAGTAGCCGTGGTAGGCGTAGTGCTTGAACTCCTTCTGGCCGCCCTGCACCCAGCCGTGGATCTGCTCGTAGGGCGCGGTGATCCAGAGGGCATTGACGCCCAGATCCCTGAACCAGCCTTCTTTCAGCTTCAGCGTGAGGCCCTTCAGATCGCCGCCATGGAAGGTGCCCACGTCATCTTTCGGCGTCTTCTCCCGATGCCGCCCGTAGCTTTCATCGTTGGCCGGATTGCCGTTGTAGAAGCGGTCCGTCACGACGAAGTAGACGATGGGGTTTTCCGCGAAGGTGCCGGGGATGGCCACGGGTGTCTGAGCGAACACGGGCAGCACGACCGCGGCCATCCCCGCCACCAGAACCAGGGCACGAACGGAAGTTGTCAGGAGTCGATCAAGGGCCATGGAAACACTCCGCAGGGCAGGCCAAAACTATGGGCACATCAGGGGCAGGTGCCCCTGATGTGCCGCTGAAACTATTTCTTGCAGACGTGATCCTTCATCGCGTCTTCCTTGGAGAAGTAGATGGCGCGATCGTTGTTCACCACCCAGATGGCCTTGTGGGCGCGGCCGTCGAAGGCCATGTCCTTGGCGCCCTGCTCCTTGATGTCGCCCTTGTGGATGATGTAGTTCACCTGGGACTTGGAGCCCGTGTTGAACTCCTCCAGGTCCACGTGCCAGTAGACGCCGAAATCATTCTTGCCCGTCGGCATCATGGGATTGGGCCACTCGATATCGGGCAGCGGCATGTTGGGGCTCTTCCAGAGGTGCACGCCCCACTTGGTGTAGTTGCCGTCGCAACGGTGGTAGTTGATCTCGATCTTGCCCGCGGGGGGCTCGGCGAGAAGGGGAGTGAAGGCCAGGGCGATCACGGCGATCGCCTTGAGGAGGCTAGAGCGGAGGCTCATGCATGACTCCTTGGGGGAAGGGAGGGCCGGGGCCCTCGGGGTGGGGGAGAGGTCAGCCCTTGTTGGCGCCGGAGGTAAGGCCGGAGATCATCCAGCGCTGGGCGAGGATGAAGACGATGGAGATGGGCAGGCCCGAGAGGATGGCGGCCGCCGCGAAGTCGCCCCAGAGGTACTTCTGGGCGTAGAGGAACTGCTTCATGCCCGCGGCCATCGTGAGCTTGTCCTGGCTGCGCAGCAGGACCGAGGCCTGGGGGTATTCGATGATGGCGCCGATGAAGGCGAGCAGGAAAATGACCATGAGGATGGGCAGGGACATGGGCAGGAGTACCCGCCAGAAGGCCTGCCAGGGCGTGGCCCCATCGACCGTGGCGGCCTCTTCGATCTCGCCGGGGATGGTTTCGTAGAAGCCCTTGATGGTCCAGATATGCAGGGCGATGCCGCCGGAATAGGCCAGCACCAGGGCCCAGTGGCTATCGACGCCGAAGAGCGGGAAGACGTGGCCGATGCGGGAGAAGATGGCGTGGATGGCGATGAGGGCCAGCACCGTGGGGAACATCTGCATGAGCATCAGGCCCAGCAGCGCGGCCTTCTTCCCGGCGAACTTCATGCGCGCAAACGCATAGGCCGCCGTGGTGGAGAGGAAGAGCGCCACCGTGGCCGAGATGGTGGCCACCTTCACGGAATTCCAGAGCCAGAGCAGCACGGGCAGGTCGGGCTTGATCATCTGCCCGTCGGGGCCCATGGAGGGGATGCCCAGGGCGAAGCGCCAGTGCTCGAGGCTGATGGTCTCGGGGATCAGCTTGCCCGTGGCGAAGTTGCCGGGCCGTAGCGAGATGGAGATCACCATGAGCAGGGGGAAGATCACCAGTGCGCAAAGCACGATGAGGAAGAGGTGGGCCGCGAAGACGCGCCAGCGCTGGGATTTGTCGATGACGATGGCCATGGTTGCCTCCTCTCAGCGTTTGTCGTCTTGGGTGATCTTCGTGGCCCGGATCTGCACGATGGAAATCACCGCCACCATGAGAAAGATCAGTGTGGAGATGGCCGCGGCGAGGCCGAACTGCTGGCCCTCACCCTCAAACGCGATGCGGTAGGTGAAGGTGGCGAGGATGTCCGTGGTGCCCGCTGACAAGCTGGTGTTGAGGATGTCCGGCCGCCCGCCCGTGAGCAGGCTGATGAGTACGAAGTTGTTGAAGTTGAACGCGAAGGACGAGATCAGGAGCGGCGTCATCGGCTTGATGATCAGCGGCACGGTGATCTTGAAGAAGTTCGTGATGGGCCCCGCGCCCGCCACCGCCGAGGCCTCGTAGAGGTCCTGCGGGATCGCCTTGATGAGGCCCATGCAGACCACCATCATGTAGGGGAAACCCAGCCAGGTGTTGACGATGAGGATCATCGTCTTGGCGAGGAAGGGATCCGAGAACCAGGCCGGCTTGATGCCGAACAGCGAGCTAAGGACGATGTTGATCTCGCCCAGGTTGTTGTTGAAGAGCCCCTTGAACACGAGGATGGAGATGAAGCCCGGGATGGCGTAGGGCAGGAAGAGCAGCAGGCGGTACACGCTGCGGAAGCGCAGGGATTCCCAGTTCAGGAGCACGGCGAGCAGCATGCCAAGGCTGGTGGCGAAGACCACCGTCAGGGCCGCGAAAGTGATCGTCCAGATGAAGATCTGGCCGAAGGGTTCCCGCACGCCCGGATCCTTGAGGATGTCCACGTAGTGCTTCCAGCCGATGTCCACCTGGAAGCCCGGCTGCACCTGTTCCCCGTCGGAGGTTTCATAGAAGCCGCTCTTCAGGTTGGGACGGATGACGCTGTGATCCTGGTTGTTGGTGAGGCTGCCATCGGGGTTGCGCGCGTACTGCAGGCGCGAGGGCGCGAACTCCCGCAGGCCCGTCATGCGGACCAGGGCGCCGTCCGGCATCTGCACGGTGATCGCCTTCAGAGCCGCCTGCCGGTCGATGAGATCCTTCATCGCCATTTCCTCGCCGGGAAGCGACGCGGGAGAGGGGCTGGCCTTCAGGGTCAGGTGCTTTTCGGCGCTGAGGTCGAGGGGATCCGTCGCGAAGGCCGCGCCGCTGTCCGCGTCCTCCAGCCGGAGGCGCCAGCGGCTGCCCTCGGGATACAGGCTCGAGTTGTAGGTGGCGCCCTCGGCGCGGTAGGTCTCCTCCAGCAGGTACTGGGTGGCGCGCTTGAAGGTGAGCAGGTTCTTGGAGCTGTAGTTCGTGAACCCGATGCGCACGGTGTAGAGCATGGGGAAGACGACGAAGATCAGCGCCGCGCCGATGCCCGGGAAGAGGTAGCGGTAGGCGTAGGTCTTCGGCGAGGTGTAGATCCATACGAAGCAGGCCAGGGTCACCAGCATCACGCAGGCCAGCAGGCTTTCGCCCGTGGCGTAGACGAGGGTGACGATGTAGAGCCCCGCCAGGCCCAGGAGGATCATCAGGGCGGGGTGGAGGAATCGCTTCAGGGCCTGGGGCATCGACATGGGGTGTTCCAGCTTCGAGGTCAAATCAGCTCCAGAAGCGGGCCGGGCCCGCTTCTGGAGAGGGGAACGACTACTTCAGGATCCGCTTGGCGGCGGCGTCCAGAGCTTCCTTGGGGGTCTGCCGGCCTTCGGTCATGTTGTTCAGCGCCGAGACCATGGCGGCCCAGAAGCGGCCCATCTGCGGGTTGTTGGGCATGACGACGCCGTCCTTGGCGCTGGCCATCGATACCTGGATGAAGGGATCGGCCTTCATCTTGGCGAAGGCGGCCTTGCTGGCGGGCGTGCCGATGGCCACGTCGGCGTTGATGGTCTCCAGGCCCTTGAGGCTCAGCATGTTGTTCTCGATGAACTCGCGGGCGATGTCGACGTTGCCCACGCTGGAGGCCGCCTTGGTGATCATGGCGCCCAGGTAGCCCACGAAGGGCGAAGCGGCCTTGCCGCCCACGCTGGGGATCTTGGCCACGCCGAAGTTGATCTTGGCCTTCTTGAGGTTGTCCCAGGCCCAGGGGCCGCTGATCATCATGGCCAGCTTGCCCTGGGCCATGTTGGACTCCATGTCGGCGTAGGTGGCGCCCTTGGGCATCACCCCTTCCTTCACGAGGCGGGTGAGCATCTCGGCGCCCTTGAGGGCCCCGGCGTTGTTCACGCCCGTATCCTTGGGATCGTAGGTGCCGTCGGCCTTCATCTTGAAGGCGTAGCCGCCGTTGGCCGCCAGCATGGGCATGGTGAAGTAGGTGTTGGTGTAGTCCCAGAGGATGGCCTTCTTGCCCTTGGCCACCAGGGCCTTGTCCAGGGCGAAGATCTCTTCGAAGGTTTTCGGCGGCGTCTTCACCAGGTTCTTGTTGTAGATGAGTGAGACCGCTTCGATGGCCACGGGGTAGGCCCAGACCTTGCCCTTGATGGTGAAGGCCTGCCAGGCGCTGGGCTCGATGTCGTCCTTGATCTTCTTGCCGGGGTTGATGGCGTTGATGACGCCGCTCTCGGCCCACTCGCCCACGCGGTCGTGCGCCCACATCCAGATGTCGGGGCCCTTGCCTTCTTCGGCGGCCTGCTGGAACTTGCCGGGCGCGTCTTCGGGATGCTCGACGATGACCTTGATGCCCGTCTTCTTGGTGAACTCGTCGCCCACCTTCTGCAGGCCGTTGTAGCCCTTGTCGCCGTTGATCCAGATGAGCAGCTTGCCCTTTTCGGCGGCCTGCATCGAAACGCCGGCGACGAGGGTCAGGGCCGCGGCGGTCACCAGCTTGCGGAGGTTGGATGAAGTCATGGTGTCTCCTTGGTTGGATGGCGGCCCGAGGGCCCCCTGATGAGGAAGTGGTGCGGATCAGGACGTGCGGGGAAGGGTCCGGTCGTCGGGACCGAAGAGGTAGCCGTGTTCCGGCGGGAAGCTCAGGTGGGCCGGGTCGCCCATGCCGAGCCGGTTTTCGGGCAGCGCCTTCACCGTCAGCGATTCGGGCGACCCCGGCGATTCCACGTAGAGGAAGACCGTATCGCCCAGGTGCTCGGCCACGCGGACCGCCGTGCGGGCGCGGCCTTCGCCGGCCTCGCTGCCGGCCAGGAGGTGCTCGGGGCGGATGCCCAGCGTGAGCGCGGCGCCGTCGCCGAGCCCGCGAGCGTCCGCAGATACGGTCACCGGGGTGCCATCCTTCAGGCGCACGGTGGCCAGGCGCTCCGTGGCCGACACCAGCGTGCAGGGCAGGAAGTTCATCTTGGGCGAGCCCATGAAGCCCGCCACGAAGCGGTTGGCGGGTCGGTGGTAGAGCTCCAGCGGCGCGCCCACCTGTTCGATTCGGCCCTGGTTGATGACGACGATGCGGTTGGCCAGGGTCATGGCCTCCACCTGGTCGTGGGTCACGTAGATCATGGTGGTGCGCAGGTCCGCGTGCAGGCGAGCCAGCTCGACGCGCATCTGCACGCGCAGGCCCGCGTCGAGGTTGGAGAGGGGCTCGTCGAAGAGGAAGACGCCGGGCTTGCGCACGATGGCCCTGCCGATCGCCACGCGCTGGCGCTGCCCCCCAGACAGCGCCTTCGGGCGGCGATCGAGCAGGGATTCGATCTGGAGGATCTGGGCGGCGCGCTGGACGGCCGCGGCGATCTCCGTTTTCGAATGGCCGGCCAGCTTCAGACCGAAGGCCATGTTCTCGGCCACAGTCATGTGGGGATAGAGCGCGTAGCTCTGGAACACCATGGCGATGCCGCGCTTGGAAGGCGGCACCTCGTTCACTTGCTGGCCGCCGATGAACAGCTCGCCCTCGCTGATCTCCTCCAGACCCGCGATGCAGCGGAGCAGGGTGGACTTTCCGCAGCCCGAGGGCCCCACGAACACGACGAATTCGCCGTCCTGGATCTCGAGGTCGATCCCATGGAGGATCTCCACATCACCAAAGGATTTGCGCAGGGCTTTGAATTGAAGGTTGGCCATGGGATGAGTCCGACGAAAGCAGAAGAGGGTGGTGCTTGAGGGATAGGTCCGCGGAGCGGGTGGTGCAAGGTCAGGGCAGAGTCAGGGCAGGTCGCCGTGCAGGGTGGTCTGGAAGCCCGTGCCCGCCACGTAGAGCACGCGCACGCCGTAAGCCGGGAGACAGGTGGCGGTGTAGGTATCGCCGGAGAGGGCATCCTGGCCCTTCAGGTCGCCGAGGATGGCCTGCACGGGGCCGCCCGCGGGCACGCCCTGGCCGGTCAATCCGGACACGGTGATGGTCTGACTGACCGCGCTGAGGTTGGCCACCACGAGCACGCGCTCGGTGCCCGCGTTCCGCAGGTAGGCGAGGGCCTTCGTGGGCCCCAGGTCCGTGCTCAGGGTGGTGTAGCCGCCCCGCAGCGCGGGATAGGCCCTGCGGGCCTGGATCAGGTAGCGGCACCAGCTGAGGATGGAATCCGGCTGGCTGGTTTGCGTCGCCACGGCGGCCCAGTCCATGGGCTGGCGCAGGTTGAGGTCCGTTCCCGACTGGCCGGTCATGCCGACCTCGTTCCCGTAGTAGAGGATGGGCGTGCCGGGCGAAAGCAGGGTGAGGGCCTCGGCCAGGATGATCTTCGCCTTGGCGCCGCCGTACTGGGTGCCGGGCCGCGAGATCAGGTTGTCGTGGTTCGAATCGAAGGTGGCTGACCGCGTGCCCGCCGGGTAGGTCCTCTGTTCGAACTCCCAGAGCGAGCTCACCTGGGTGGCATCGCCCTTGGTGATGGCGTTGGCGATGGCCCACGGCGCGCTGAAATCCAGGCACATGTGGAATTCGTTGGCGCCGTTGCCGTAGTAGGGCGTCACGCCGGAGGCGTCGTTGGTCCAGGCCTCGGCGATCATGGCCTTGGCGCTGTGCTTGGCCGCGTCACCGCCGGGGTGCGGATGCAGGTCGCCGGTGCTGTACTCGTCCAGGAGGCTTCGGAAAGCCTGCAACCGGGTGTGCGTGTCCGGCTGATCCGCCTGCTGGCCCGGGCCCGATTCGCAGAGGTAGCGCGCGGCATCCACGCGCATGCCGTCGAAGCCGCGGTCCAGCCAATAGGCCTGCACCTTGCGCATCTCCGCCTGCACCGCCGGATTGTAGAAGTTCAAATCCGCCAGGCTGTCCGTGGCGAAGGAGGTGTAGAAATAGGCTCCGCCATTGGGTTTCCAGACATCCTGCGAAGAGCCGCCGCCCCAGGGCAGGCCCCAGCCGGCGGGTTGGGCGCCCTTCCAGACGTACCAGTCGTTCCGGGTGGATCCCTGGGTGAACCAGGGATGCTGGGTCGACGTGTGGTTCGGCACGAAGTCGAAGAGGATCCGCATGCCGCGGCCATGCACGGCGTCGATGAGCGCCCTCAGATCCGCGCGAGTGCCGAAGCGGTCGTTGATGGCGTAGTAGTCCGTCGTGTCGTAGCCGTGCATGTTGTCGCCCTTGTAGGCGCACTCGAAGATCGGCGACAGCCACAGGGTGTTCACGCCCAGGGACTGGAGGTAGTCCAGCTTGGACTGGATGCCAGGCAAGTCGCCGATGCCGTCCTGGTAGACGCCATCGGCGAAGGCCTTCACCCAGATGTGGTAGATCACGGCATCCCCGTACCAGCCCGGCGCGCTTTCCAGCTGCTGGCCCGGCTCGATGGTCGTGGTGTCCACCGGGTAGCGGCTGTGGGCGTCCGAGTTGGGCCCTTGGCAGGCCAGCCCTGCCAGGAGCAGGGCGACTGCGGTCAGAACGGGGCGCATCCTCACATCCATTCCTTTCTTGAATCGGGCAGGAAACGGCCCGTCCAAAGACGGGCCGTTTCAACCTTCGAACTCACCACCAGGCTTCGATCTGGGCGCCGAAGGTGGTGCCGGCCTGGGAGCCCTGGAACACGCCGAGGCCGCTGGGGGTGCCCCAGGCCGTGGCGTACTTGTTCCAGTTGGCCTTGGTGACGAAGAGGCGCAGCACGGGGCGCGACCACCAGCTCGCCTGGGGGCTGAACTGCAGGGCCAGCGTCTTCTTCAGCATGCTGCGGGTCTGGCCGTCGGCGGCGGAGCCGTCGCCGCTGACCTTGAAGTGATCCATGCCCACTTCGGCCGCCAGGCTGATGTGCTTGGTGAAGAAGTAGACGGGACGGGCGCCGATGGAGTCCCAGATCATTTCGCGATGGCCAGCCTGGGTGGGATCCTCGGTCTGCACGCGGTGGATGGCCACGGCGCCGATGCCCAGCTCCTTGATGGGTTGGACGAAGAGGTTGTCCATCACCATCCACCAGTTGTTCTTGGTGTTCACCTCGGGGTTGTACCAGTTCCAGAAGGTGGAGCCGTCGCCCTTGGTGAAGTAGAGCTTGTTGTCGCCGCCGAGGATGTTGGACTGCTGGTACTCGAAGGTGTAGCGGCGACCGAGGTTGGTGAAGGCCTGGTTGCCCGTCCCCTTGCGCACGCTGGGCTCGTTGTACTGGAACCCGAACGTGAAGGAGGAGCCCTGCCAGGCGGAAAGGCCCGACCAGCGCAGGTCGTGGGATGCCACCACCACCTTGCCGTTGTAGTTGAAGACGTCGGTCTGGATGGCGCCGGGGAAGTGGCCCGCGCCCCAGCCGCCGTCGACGTTGTTGCGGTCGGCCTGGATGTAGGCGTAGCTCAGCTTGCCGAGGCCCACGTTCATGTTCTCGATGCCGACGCCGTCGCCGCTGTTGTTCCAGTAGTAGAGGTCGAGCATGTGGATGTCGTGGCGCTGGTAGAAGCGGCGGCCCATCCAGAGGCTGGCGTCCTTCAGGATGGACGAGTTGCCGAGCACGCCGTTCGCCTCGCCCCAGCCCTCACGCAGGAAGACCATCTGGTTCTGGGGGGCCGAGTGGGAGTAGTCCACGTTGCCGCCCGCGTCCACGCTGGCGTCCCGAGCGTCGTACCACTGGCGGAAGGTGGGACGGAAGTGAAGCTTGAAGTTCGTCTCGCCCTTCTCGTAGGCCTTCACGTCGATGGCCAGCTCGAAGTAGTTGTCCTCTTCGTTGCCGAGGCGGTAGCCCGGGCCGCCCGAGGGGTTGTTGGGCGTGCCGGGAAGGTAGAAGCTTCCCTGCTCGCCGCCGTTGGAGGAGCGCCCGGCGCCGGCGCGCATGTACCCGTGGATGTCGAACACGTCCTGGGAGAGCAGGGGGCCACAGACCAGCGCCATGGGCAGCGCGGCCTTGAGTAGGGAGAGACGCTTCATTGTCTTGCCTCCGGTGTGAGTTGCCGCGGCGCGGCGTGTGGGGGTGGGGGGTTGGTTTGGGGGGCTCGGCGCCGGGCCTCAGGCCAGGTGTCCGAAGAAGCCCCCCCAGGGGGGAAGGAACAGGTCGCGGCCGTCCAGGCGCCCGGCGTCCAGGCCGTGCCCATCAAGGGGTCGGACCTGGGCGGAGAGCGTGTGGCGAAGGGGTTCGGCGCTGAGGTTGAAGGCTGCGAGCACACGCTCGGACCCGGCCTGGCGTCGCAGGAGGAGCAGGGGTTCCGGCGTGACGTCGAAGCGGATGCTTCCACGGCAGAGGGCTTCCGAACCCTTCCGCCAGGCGAGGAACTGCCGGTAGAAGCGCAGCACCGAGGCTGGGTCCGCGGACTGCCGAACCACGGAGCGGCGCAGGTGATCCGGCGACATGGGCAGCCAGGGCTCCACCTCCGAAAAGCCGCCGCGCGGCGCCTCGTCGGTCCAGGGCATGGGCGTCCGGCAGCCGTCGCGCCCCTTGTAGTCGGGCCAGAAGGCGCGTCCGTAGGGATCGATGAGCCGGTCGAAGGGCACTTCCGCCTCCGGCAGCCCGAGCTCTTCGCCCTGGTAGATGCAGAAGCTTCCCCGCAGCGATCCCAGCATGGCCAGCAGCAGCTTGGCCAGCGCGGGATCATCCACGCCCTTGCCCCAGCGGGTGACCACGCGCACGCAGTCATGGTTGGACAGGGACCAGCAGCCCCATCCGCCGCCGCGGCGGATGCGCTTCTCGTACTCCTGCACCACGCCGCGGATGCGGGCGGCGGTGAATTCCTCGGTGAAGAGGCTGAAGCCGTAGGCCATGTGCAGCTTGTCACCGTCCGCCGTGTATTCGGCCATGGTGGCCAGGGCGCCCTCGTCGCCCACTTCGCCCACGCTCATGGCGCCGTACTCGTCGATGAGACTGCGGAGCCGCTTGAGGAAACCCAGGTTCTCGGGACGGCTCTTGTCGTAGCGGTGAATCTGCAGTCCGTAGGGATTGCCTTCGCGCACCGAGGTCAGTTCCACCTGCCCGGGCTTGGCGGACGGGTTGTTCCTCAAGAGCTTGTCGTGGAAGTGGAAGTTGCAGGCGTCGAAGCGGAAGCCGTCCACGCCGCGCTCCATCCAGAAGCGCACTTCCTCGAGCAGCTGGTCCTGGACCGGCTCGTGGTGGAAGTTCAGGTCCGGCTGGGATTCCAGGAAGTTGTGCAGGTAGTACTGGCGTCGCCGCGGCTCCCAGGACCAGGCGGATCCGCCGAAGACGGACTGCCAGTTGTTGGGCGGGGTGCCGTCGGGCCGGGCCTCGGCCCAGACGTACCAGTCGGCCTTGGCATTGGTGCGGCTCGTGCGGCTTTCCTTGAACCAGGCGTGCTGGTCGGAAGAGTGGGATAGCACCTGATCGATGAGCACCTTCAGGCCCAGGCGATGGGCCTCGGCCACCAGATGGTCGAAATCCCCCAGGGTGCCGAAGGTCGGATCCACGTCCCGGTAGTTGGAGACGTCGTAGCCGAAATCCTTCATGGGCGAGGTGAAGAAGGGCGAGATCCAGATGGCATCCACCCCCAGATCGGCCACGTAGGGCAGGTGCCTGGTGATGCCCGGCAGGTCCCCCACCCCATCCCCGTTCGTGTCCTGGAAGCTCCGGGGATAGATCTGGTAGATGCTCGCGCCCCGCCACCACTCGGAAGCCGGTCGCTGGTCCGGGGCCTCCGAGGTGGGCCTGCGCGCAGGGATTCGGGATGGGGGGGGAAGTGACATGAGGGAAAGGTCCGGGGCGTGATGGGTCGAATCGGCGGGGGGGCTGGGTGGCCTTCGAAATGATCGTTGTAACCGGTTACAAAGTTAAGGCGCGAAAGAGCGGCCTGCCTGGCTGGGGTGCCCGCGGAACGCGGACAAGCGGGTATGGATTGAGAAAAATGTAAACGGTTACAAGAAGGTCCCAGGTATGGTCGACCCGGGTCACAGGTCTGTCAAGTGGGGAATCAGGCGGGATCCCTCGCGTTTTTCGACAATTTAAGTCGCAACAAATAAACAGATGCCGTGTTTCGCATCCAAATCAACCTGATTATGACAAGAATCACATAATGGGGATCCGGGAGACACTCAAGCTTCAAGCAAAGAACCGGCCTCTCCGCGACGGGGAGGCATGGAATACCGTATTTCAGTCATATTCTGTTTCAGCGAGGCCCTCCTTTCATGATTGCAAGCGCTAACAATCCGGTTCTGGTCGCCGATGTGGGCGGCACCAACCTCAACCTGGCCCTTCTCGCTCCCGAAGAGGGCCGCTTCCGCCTCCTTCGCAAGGCGCGCTTCAGCACCCAGGACGAACGGTCCCTCCTGGATCCCATCCGTCGTTTCCTGGCGGCCAGTCCCGCCCTCCAGCCTGGACGGGCCTGCTTCTCGGCGGCCGGCCCCGTGCTCCAGCGCTGCATCCGTCTCACCAACGCCCCCTGGGACATCGACGGTGCGGCCCTGGAGCGGGAGCTCGGCATCCCCGTCCACCTGGTGAACGACTTCATCGCCCTGTCCTGCGGCGTCATCCAGCTGGACCTGACCGACCCCCGCCAGGTCACGCCCCTGCCTCATGGTGACGGCAGCCTCCCGGCCGCCGACCCGCGGGGCCTGGCCCTCGTGGTGGGCGCCGGCACGGGCCTGGGCGTAGGCTTCATCACCCGGACGGCGCAGGGGACCCGCGCCTTTCCCAGCGAGGGCGGACACATCGGCCTGCCCCTCTTCGACGCGGAGACCCTCGCCCTATGGCAGTACCTCCAGGAGGGACTGCCCGGGCCTCCGGGCGCGGAAATGGCGGTCTCGGGCATGGGGATCGGACACCTCTTCCGCTTCCTCCTGGATTCGGGACGAGTCGCCCGCACACCGGAGACGGCGGCCATCCTGGCCCTTCCTGTCGCGGATCAGCCCGCCGCCATTTCCGCGCAGGCCACCGCCAATCCGGCCTGCGCCCGCACCATGGCCCTCTTCGTGGACCTCTACGCGCGGGTCTGCGCCGAACTCTGCGCCGCCTTCCTTCCCACCGGCGGGCTCTTCCTCGCCGGCGGCATCGCCGCGAAGAACCGCGAGCACTTCCTGAACGAAGGCCGCTTCATGGCCCGCTTCGAACGGAACTACCGCGCGCACCTCGATGGACTGACGCGGGCCACGCCGGTCTACCTGGTGCACGACTACGACCTCAGCCTCTACGGCGCGGCCCACGCGCCGGACTGCACCTCCTGAGCCGCGGTGTCTCCCGGCGCGGCGCCAACGCTTCATTGACAGTGGCGGAAAGCGAACGGTATTCATGGGAACCGCTTTCTTCCTCTGCCCCTTTCCCCCGGCCACCCATGAAGATCACCATCGGCGAGATCGCAAACCAGGCCGGCGTGTCCACGGGCACCGTGAGCCGCGTCATCAACGGCAAGCCCACGGTCGCCTCGGAGACGCGGGCCACGGTGCTCGCAGTGATGAAGAAGCTGGGCTACGAGCCCGATCCCGTGGCCCGCGAGCTCTCCCGGCGCACGAAACACACCCTCGGCATCTGGGTGGGCGCGGGCGAGAACCGCCTCTCGCCCTACTTCAACGTCATCTGGCGCGCGCTCATGCGCGAGATGCAGCTGCATGCCACCCAGTTCGTCGAGCTGCCCGTCGACATCACCCAGGTGCGGCGGCGCATGGACGCGGTGCTGCTCTTCCACTGCGCCGACATCGATCAGCGCCTGGACACGCTCTGGCGGCGCGGCGTGCCCGGCGCGCTCATCGGGCATCATCCCGGCGTCTCCTGCGTGGCCCCCGACGACATGGGCGGCGGACGCATGGCCGCGGCCAAACTGCTTTCGCTCGGCCACCGGGACCTGTTGCACCTCACGGTGTCCGACGAGCACCAGTGGGCCGTCGACCGCGCCGCCGGCTTCGCCGCCTCCCTCGCCGAAGGTAGCAGCGCCTCGCTGGCGCCCGTGATCCTTCGCGGCGGCGGGTCCGTGCTGGGCGGCTATCGCCTGATGCGCGACGCCTGGCAGCAGGGCCACCGTCCGACGGGGATCTTCTGCGCCACGGATGAAATGGCCGTGGGCGCCCTCGGGGCCCTGGCCGACCTCGGCGTCTCCGTGCCCGGCCAGGTTTCCGTGCTGGGCTTCGACGGCCTGGTGGACCTCTACCCGGGCCTGGCCTCCGTGGCCCAGGACATTCCCGCCATCGCCCAGGAAGCCGTCACTCTCGCCCTGGGCGCCATCGAGCGGGAAGTGGTGCGACACGTCGTCGTGCCCGTGCAGATCATCGAAGGCACCACCCTGGGGCCCGCCCCGGGAAAGCGGCCTCACTAGGCCCAAGCAAGCATCGGGCTCAGAGGCTCCGGCTCGTCGCGAAAGCCTGGAAGCCTTCCCCCTCCCATTGCAGGGGATGGGGCCTGAAGAACGATGTCGCCTCGTTCTCCGCTTCAGAAGCGACACCCAGGGACGCGGGCCAGACGGCCTCGGGACGGAACTCGGGGCGGGCCTCCCTCAGCCATTCGCGGTGGGCCGCGCCCTCTTCCGGCAGCCAGGAGCAGACGGCGTAGATAAGGAGCCCTCCGGGGGCCAAGCGATCCGCGGCGGCGGCCAACAGGCGGCGCTGGAGACCCGTCAGACGGGGCAGATCCTCGTGCTTGAGCCAGGGCCACTCGGGATGCTTCTGCAGGGTGCCGCTGCCGCTGCAGGGCGCGTCCAGCAGGATGAGGTCGAAGGTCCCTTCATTCCCCTCCAGCCATTCGGCCGCGTCCGCCTGGATCACCTGAGCCTCAAGGCCGCGCTGCTGCAGGGTCTGGCGCAGGCGGGCGGCGCGCTTGGGGTGCACCTCAAGGGCCGTGATCGCCGCACCGGGATGACGCAGGGCCAGGGTCGTCGTCTTGCCGCCGGGGGCCGCGCAGGCGTCCAGGATGCGAGCGACGGGACGCTCCCACCGGTAAGCCAACAAGGCCTGGGAGCTTCGGTCCTGCACCATGCCCTGGGCGGATTCCAGCCAGGGGCGGGGGAAGGGAGCGCCATCCTCCAGACGCAGACAGCCCGGCAGCCCGGCTTCGGGCACCAGGCCCTCGGGCACCTCACCCTTCAGCAGGCGGAAATCCGGGCGGGGGGGCTGCTGCAGCCGCGCCCAGAGCGTTTCCAATTCCGCCTCGGCGCCCCCCTCTTGGCAAACATGGGGCGCGAGAGCCGCCTTCAACACGCGATCAGCCGCGGGGCTGCGATCCAAGGCCGAGGGCAGGGCTTCAAGCTCGGCGGCCAGGGCCGAGCGATCCTTGGAGGCCTTGCGCAGCAGTGCGTTCACCAGTCCCTTGTGGGGCAAGAAGCCCAGGTCGCGGTTGGCGGCCAGGTCCACGGATTCGTTCACGGCGGCGTGGTCGCTCACACCCGGCAGCCAGGCCAGCTGGGCGAGGCCCATGGCCAGGCACACGCGGGTGCCCAGCGGCACACCGCGATCCGGATCCTTCAGCTTGGGCTTCACCCAGGCCTGGAGGCGGCCCCATCGGCGCAGGCAGAGGCCCAGCAGGGCCTGGGCCAACTGGGCGTCCTCGCCGAGGTCGCGGTCCCAGATATCGGGCACCCGCCCCCCCTCCCCAAAGACTTCGTGCAGGGCGTGGGCGACATGGATGCGGGCGGGCGTGGGCATGGGGCTCCGGAAGGCAGAACCCCGATTATCTCGCGTCGGGGCTACAACTCCTTCAGGATCTCCGCCTTCTTGGCTTCGTACTCCTTTTTGTCGAGCAGACCCTTCTTGTAGAGCTCCTGCAGCTTCTGCAGGCGCTCCTCGGGGCTGGGCTTGGCGAGCGCTTCGGGTTTGCGCTGGACCGGAGGATCGTAGGGCGGGGGGGCGGGACGCGATTCGACGGAACGCTCACCCTGGCGCTCGGCCCGCCGCATCGCCCCCTGCAGGTCGATGGCCTCCTGGCATTCCCGCAGCGCGGTCTGGAAGATGCTCGCATCGGGCTGCATGTCCAGGGCCGCGCGAAGGTAGGGCAGGGCCTCACTGTACCTGCCCTGGGCGAAGAGGATGATGCCGACGTTGTACTGGACGCGCGGATAGTACTTGGGCTTCCGGCCCGTATCGCGCTTGGACTGGTCCAGCCCGTCCAGGGCCTGGTCCAGCGCACCGCGGAGATCGCCGGCCTTGAGGCGGCTGTGGGCCCGGTCCATGCCGAAGGTGTCGTCGTCGAAGAAGGTGAGCTTGCGCGGTTCGCTCCAGGTCAGCAGCAGGTGCAGCACCTTCACCTTGGCGGTTTCGAAGGCCAGGCGCCGCACGTCGGCATCCGGCGGATAGGCCGGAAAACCTTCGTACGAGGTGTTGCTGAGGTTCGGCGCATCCTCCATGCGCTGGGCGGCGAAGACCCGCCCGGTGCTGAGGTCCACCACCTGCACGGTGGCGCTGAAATCGAGGCTGGTGATGCTCGTGTGCTTGCGGCGGACGATCTCCTGCTTGGTCTTGTAGTCGGTGCTCCGTTCTTCCTTGGAGGACTGGTTGCGGCTGAGGTCCGAGCGGTTCACGTTCACGATCACGAGCACGCTGGGGCCCAGCAGCTTGCCCAACCGCGCGATGGTGGCGGGCTCCACGTAGCCGCTGGCCCCCAGTTCCTGCTCCTTCAGCACCGCATCCAGGTGGGCGCGGTCCACCACCTCCACCTGGCGGCTCTGCACCAGGTCCGCCGTGAGAGCGTCCACCAGCTCGCGGGAGTTCCGGTCATGCGAGGGCGCGAAGGCCAGGCGCTCCACTTTCAGACCCAGGCCCGGCGGATGGACCAGCGTGACCTCCACCTTGGGGTTGGCCAGTTCGCTCCAGAACTGGGCCTGGACGGGCAGGGCGAGCAAGGCCAGGGAGGCGGTCATCAACGGGCGCATGGGGACTCCGGACAGGCCGGTCCAGGCTAGCATCCATCGTTCTCCGGGGGGACCGCCCGGCTTTGCCTCTGCGTCCCCCCGCTTCGGAGGCAGGCGCGCAACGGTTACTCTGTCCAAGGCAACGACAAGGAGATCCCATGGCCCACCACTACCCCCTTCAGCTGAACTGGACCGGCAACACCCTGGAAGGCAGCTACACCCGCAACGCCACCGTCACCACCGACGGCAAGCATCCGCTGTCCGTGAGCAGCGCGCCGGAATACGCGGGCGACCCCACCCGCTGGAACCCCGAGGATCTGCTGGGTTCGGCGCTCTCCACCTGCCACATGCTCACCTTCCTCGCCCTCTGCTCGAAGGCCAAGGTGGAAGTCGTGGGCTACGAGGATCACGCCGAAGCCGTGCTGGACACGATCGACAAGGTCACCCGCGTGACCGAGATCCACCTGCGCCCCGTCATCCGCGTCACCCGCGGCACCAGCATGGCCAAGGTGGTCGAGCTGTTCGAAAAGGCTCACAAGTACTGCTTCGTGGCCAACTCCATCACCAGCAAGGCCGTCATGGCGCCCCGCGTGGTGGAAGTCTAGACACCGGGAGATTCATGCGCTGTCCCTTCTGCGGACACCTCGAGGACAAGGTCGTGGATTCCCGTGAATCCCGCGAAGGCGACTCCATCCGTCGCCGCCGCGAATGCCTGTCCTGCGCCCGCCGCTTCACCAGCTACGAGCGGGTGGAGGAGGTGCCCCTGGTGATCCTCAAGAAGGACGGACGCCGCGAACCCTTCGATCGGCAGAAGCTCATGAAGGGCCTGCTGCTGGCCTGCCAGAAGCGGCCCGTCTCACTGGCCCGCATCGAAGAACTGGTAGGCGACCTCCAGGCCCGCCTCATGGAGCGCCCTGACCGGGAGATCCGCAGCCGCGAACTGGGCGAACTGATCATGGACGAACTCAAGGGCCTCGATCAGGTCGCCTATGTGCGCTTCGCCAGCGTGTACCGCGATTTCAAGGACCTGCCCGATTTCGTGAAGGCCCTCGAAGGCCTCATGCACAAAGAGGCCGCCGCGGGCCGCCATTCCGTTCCACCCTTTCCGCCCTCCACCCCGCCCATCGAGCCGGCGAAACCCGTGCCCCAGGCGCTTTTCCCCGGAGAAGCGGACGCCCCGATCCTGAGGACGCGCAAGAAGTAGGGGTATTCTGAAATACCGAGGTTTTCCGTGGCTGACGATGTTCTCCTGCCCCCCCCATCCGACGAGATCCCCAAGCTGCCGGAAGAACTGCCCGTGCTTCCGCTTCGCGACGTGGTGGTCTACCCCTATGTGATCCTGCCCCTCAGCATCAGCCGCGAGAAATCCATCCGCGCCGTGGACACGGCCCTGGTGGAGAACCGCATGATCCTGCTGCTCTCCCAGAAGCAGACGGAGATGGACAATCCGCGGCCCGAGGACCTCTACCAGGTGGGCACGGCGGCGCTCATCATGCGCGTTCTGAAGCTGCCGGACGGCCGCATCCGCGCCCTCGTGCAGGGCCTCCAGCGCGTGCGCGTGGAATACTTCACCGAGACCGAGAACCTCTTCAAGGCGCGGGTCGAGCCCCTGGGCGAGCCCGAGATGAAGTCGCCGGACCTCGAACAGGACGCCCTGCTGCGCAGCGTGAAGCAGACCCTCGAAAAGGCCGTGGCCCTGGGCAAGACGCTGCCCCAGGAGGTGCTCGTCATCGCGGGCAACCTCGACAACCCCGGCCGCCTGGCGGACCTGGTGGCCTCGAACCTGGACCTCAAGCTGCAGCAGACCCAGGAAGTGCTGGAGATCGCCCACCCGGGCCTGCGCCTCAAGCGCGTGAACGAACTGCTGCAGCGGGAAATCCAGCTGCTGGAAGTGCAGCAGAAGATCACCATGGAAGCCCGCGGTGAGATGGACAAGAGCCAGCGGGAGTACTACCTCCGTCAGCAGCTCAAAGCCATCCAGCAGGAGCTCGGCGAAGGGTCGGAACTCGGCGAGGAGGTGGCCGCCTTCCGCGACAAGCTCGCGAAGATGAAGGTGCCCGAGGAACCCCTCGTCGAGATCGAGCGCAACCTGAAGAAGCTCGAGCGCATGCATCCCGATTCCAGCGAGACCGCCGTGACGCGGACCTACCTGGAGTGGATGACCGAGCTGCCCTGGGGCCAGGCGACCGAAGACAACCTGGACCTGAAGCAGGCCAAGCGCGTGCTCGACGAGGACCACTTCGGCCTCGCCAAGATCAAGGACCGGCTGCTGGAATTCCTCGCCGTGCGCAAGCTGAAGCCCGATCTCCGGGGCACCATCCTCTGCTTCGTGGGCCCTCCGGGCGTCGGCAAGACCTCGCTGGGCAAATCCATCGCCCGGGCCCTGGGCCGCAAATATTCGCGCATTTCATTGGGCGGCGTGCACGACGAAAGCGAGATCCGCGGCCACCGCCGCACCTACGTGGGCGCCATGCCCGGACGCATCGTGCAGGCCCTGCATCAGGTCAAGAGCATGAACCCCGTCATCATGCTCGACGAGGTGGACAAGATCGGCCGCGACATGCGCGGGGACCCGAGCGCCGCCCTGCTGGAAGTGCTCGACCCTGAGCAGAACCACACCTTCCGCGACCACTACCTGAACGTGCCCCTGGATCTGAGCCAGGTGCTCTTCCTTGCCAACGCCAACGAGCTGGAGCCCATCCACCCGGCCTTCAAGGACCGCATGGAGATCATCTACCTCAGCAGCTACACGCTGGAGGAGAAGCTCGGCATCGCTGAGCAGCACCTGGTCCCTAAGCAGCTGGAGAAGCACGGCATCACCCGCAAGCAGTTGTCCATCCCGAAGAAGGCCCTCAAGGCCATCATCACGGGCTACACGCGAGAGGCCGGCCTGCGCCAGCTCGAACGCGAGATCGGCGCCGTCTGCCGCAAGGTGGCCCGCCGCGTCGCGGAAAACAGCCTCAAGAAGAAGCTCACCCTGGACGACGGAAGCATCCACGAGCTGCTCGGCCCCGTGAAGCTGCTGCAGGACGAGCGACTGAAGGCGCCCCGCGTGGGCGTGGTGACGGGCCTGGCCTGGACCTCCGTGGGTGGCGACGTGCTCTTCGTCGAGGCCCTGAGGATGCCCGGCAAGGGCCTGCTCACCCTCACGGGCCAGCTGGGCGATGTCATGAAGGAAAGTGCCCAGGCCGCGCTGAGCTACATCCGCAGCCGCGGCGAAGCCTTCCAGATCGATCCCGAGGTGTTCCAGAAGCAGGACATCCACGTCCACTTCCCCGAGGGCGCCATCCCCAAGGACGGCCCCAGCGCCGGTCTGGCCATCGCCACCGTGCTGCTGTCGGTGCTGAAGGGCGTTCCCGTGAAGAACACCGTGGCCATGACCGGCGAGATCGACCTCCGGGGCGAGGCCCTGGCCATCGGCGGCCTCAAGGAGAAATCGCTTGCCGCCCTGCGTGTGGGCGTCAAGGACATCCTCATTCCCTTCGCCAACCAGAAGGACCTCGAGGAGATCGACCCCGAACTCCGCAAGCAGCTGCGCTTCCACCCCGTGAAGCACGTGGAGGAGGTCTTCGAGCAGGCCCTGGTGGGCTGGAAGCGACCCGAAGCCGCGAAGCCCAGCCCCAAGGCCCGCCGCAAGCGTTGAATCCCCGGCACCTGTCAAGTTCGCAGTGATTCCGAGTGCCTTAAAAACAACCCGAACCTTGTTCCACGCATTCCAGAGGGTTACATTCCCAACCGGGAGATCCTCATGTGGATTGAGGCTTTCGCATTCCTAATCCAGCTCCCGCCCCTGGCCTTCGGGCCGGCCCTGCCGCCGCCCGCCTTCGCCCTTCCGAGGGCGCTGACCTGCGAGATCCGCGACCTGGGACGGATCCAGGAACCCGTCCGGCCGCCCTGGCCGGCCCAACGGAAGCTCCTCAGGATCCCGGCCGTGGGACCCGGACTCGATCGCCACTTCACCCATCCTGCCCTGGAAGCCGCCCTCATCCTGGGCGCCCTTGCCGCCACCCGGGGAGGCTGGGATGACCGGCCCTGGGGGGTGAGAGCCTGGGATGCCACCGGGGCCGTCACGCCGGTCCTGATCCCTCCGATGGCGCCCCCCTCCTGGGGCATGACCCACCGGTAGTTCCACGTGGAACATCTCTGGGCCCATGAAAAGAAGGCCGCCGGGAAGAAGCCTCCGCCTGGGTAAACTGGACCTTCGCGAGGTGCCCGTGGGTCTGCTTGACGGCCTGTTCAACCAGTTCAAAAAAGGCCTGAAGCGCACCCAGGAATTGGTGCTGGCGCCCATGGGGCGCCTGCTCGGGCTGAGGCGGCTGGACGAAGCCCAGTTGGAAGAGCTGGAAGACCTGCTCCTCCAGGCCGACCTCGGGGTGAAGGCCGTGGACCAACTCATGACCCGGCTCCGCGCTGAACTGAAAAGCCAAACCGAAATCGATCCCAAGGCCGTGCTGAAGGATGAATTGCTGAAGCTGCTCCGCCAGCGACCGGCCCGGCCCTTCGCCGAATCGGGCACCCAGATCGTGTTGCTGGTGGGCGTCAACGGCGTCGGCAAGACGACGACCCTCGGCAAGCTGGCGGCCCACCTCAAGGCCCGCGGCGAGGGTGTGCTGGTGGTCGCCGGTGATACCTTCCGTGCCGCCGCCATCGACCAGCTGGAACGATGGGGGGAGCGGGCCGGCGTGCCCGTGATCCGCAACCAGATGGGCGGGGATCCGGCGGCCATCGCCTTCGACGGCGCCACCAGCGCCAAGGCCAAGGGCACGCCCTGGGTGCTCATCGATACCGCGGGCCGCCTGCACACCAAGGACCACCTGATGAAGGAGCTCGACAAGATCCGGCGCAGCCTCCAGAAGGTGATCCCCGAAGCCCCCCACCGCGTGCTGCTGGTGCTGGATGCCACGACGGGCCAGAACGGGCTGGTGCAGGCCGAAGCCTTCGCCCAGGTGGCGGGCGTCACGGACCTGGTGCTCACGAAACTGGATGGCAGCGCCAAGGGGGGCGTGGTGGTGCCCATCCTCGACCGCCTCAAGCTCCCCATCGCCTTCGTGGGGGTGGGGGAAGGGGTGGACGACCTGATCCCCTTCGATGCCGAAGCCTTCGTAGACGGTCTCCTCAATGCCTGACCCGATCCTCACGCCTGACAGCGCATGGGCCCTGGCCACGGGCGGCCCCTGGCCGAACCCCGCCGACCTACAGGGCGACGCCCATTTCATGGCCCTGGCCCTCCAGGAGGGTCTCAAGGGCGTCGGCCTCTCCAGCCCCAACCCTCCCGTGGGATGCGTGTTGGTGAAGGAGGACCGGATCCTGGGCAGGGGGGTTCATACCCGCGCCGGGGATCCCCACGGCGAGATCATGGCCCTTCGCGACGCCGAATCCCGTGGCGAGGATCCCGTGGGTGCCACGGCCTACGTCACCCTGGAACCCTGCTGTCATCAGGGCCGTACCGGGCCCTGCACCCTGGCCCTTCTGCAGGCGGGCGTAACCCGCGTCGTGGTGGGCGTCCGGGATCCCAATCCCAGGGTCGACGGGGGGGGTCTGGCGATCCTGCGTGCCCAGGGTGTCTCCGTCCAGGAGGGGGTGCTCGGCGAAGCCTGCGGCCGCTTCCACGCCCCCTTCTTCAAGTTCATCCGCACCGGGTTGCCCTGGGTCACCCTCAAGCTGGCCCTGGGTTCGGACGGGTCCCTTGGCCCCGCGGGACAGACCACCCAGGTCACCCCGCCTGACGTCCAGCGCCTGGCCCACGCCCTCCGGCGGGCCTCCGAAGCCATCGTGGTCGGGCGCCACACCATCGAGGTGGACGACCCCCAGTTGACCGATCGCTGGCCCGCCCCCACGGCCCCCCACCGGACCTTCGCCCGCGTGGTGATGGATGAGGACGGCCGTATTCCCCTCACCGCCCGCGTCTGGGCCCCCGTTGCCGGCCAGCCGGCCTACCGCGCGGTGACCGGTGATCCCACGCCGCTGCGGGGCGTCGAGGACCTGCACCTTCCCCCGGATGGGCGGGGCTGCAGTCTGCGCCACCTCCTGCACGAGCTCGTCGCCCTCGGGGTGGGGCGGGTCCTCGTGGAAGGCGGGGGTACGCTGGCGCGCGGATTCCTCAGCCAGGGCCTGGTGGATGAATTCCACCGCTTCCAAAGCGACTCGCCGGCCGGCGGCCCCGTGCTGCCCCTTGAGCTTCCCCCCACCTGGACCCGATCGGCCTCGGCCCGCTGGTCCACGGGACAATGGGAAGTCTGGCGTTAGCCGCGATCAGCCGCCGCCCACCAGCCGGACCACCTCCAGCCGGTCGCCTTCGCTCAGGGCCGTGGCCGGGTGATCGGCCCGACGGATGACCTCGCCGTTCAATTCGATGGCACTCCCGAAGTCGGGCAGTTCCAGCCAGGCGGCCAGATCGGCCAGGGTGCCCAGGGCCGGCGTCTCGCGGACATCGCCGTTGATGTGCAGCCTCATCGCGCCCCCGCCGCAGCCTGGAAGCCCTTTTCAAGGTCGGCGATGAGGTCGGGCTGATCTTCGATGCCCACCGAAAAGCGCAGCAGCCCATCGGTGATGCCCAGGCGGGCCTTCACCTCGGGGGCCGTCTTCAGATGGCTCATGCTCGCCGGATGCTGGATGAGGCTCTCCACACCCCCTAAGCTCACACCGCGCGTGATGACCTCCAGGGCCTCGCAGAAGCGCTGGCCCGCCAGAAGACCCGCGGCCAGTTCGAAGCAGACCATGCCGCCGAACCCCTTGTCCATTTGCCGCGCCGCCACCACGTGGCCGGGGTGGGTGGGCAGGCCCGGATAGTCCACCCGCGCCACATGGGGCTGCCACAGCAGCCACTGGGCGAGGGCCTGGGCGTTGTCGGAGGAGCGCCTCACCCGGAGGGCGAGGGTCTTCAGCCCCCGGTGCAGCAGCCAGGCGGCCATGGGATCCAGGGTCGGCCCCCAGATCTTGCTGAGGTGCCAGCAGGCCACCACATCCGCTTCGCGGCCCGCGAGAACCCCTGCCACCACATCCGAATGGCCCGCCAGGTACTTGGTGGCCGAGGCCACGCTCAGGTCGATGCCGAAGTCCAGGGGCTTCGTGTGAATGGGGCTGGGAAAGGTGTTGTCGGCCACAGTCCGGATGCCGTGCTTTCTGCCCAAGGCCGCCACGGCCGCGAGGTCCGTGAGGGCGAGCGTTGGATTGGATGGGGTCTCCACCCAAATCAAACGTGTCTCGGGACGGATCGCCGCCTCCCATTCGCCCTGGTCCAGCGTGTTCTGCACCCAGGTCACCTTCAGGTCCCGTTCGGCCTCCCAGCGCCGGATCAGTTGTTCCGTTCCCAGGTAGATGGCCGATGGCGCCACCAGGTGATCCCCCGTCTTCAGGAAGGCCTCGAAGACGAGGGCAAAGGCCGCCATGCCCGAGGCCGTCACCAGGGCCCGTTCCGCCCCTTCGAGTTCAGCCAGCACCGCCTCGACTTCGCTCTGGTTGGGATTGCCCCAGCGGGTGTAGAAGGCCGGCGGCTCGACGCTGGCCGCGAACTCAGCGCCCTCGCGGTTTTCCAGCAACTGGAACACGGAGGTCTGGAAGATGGGCGTCGTCACGGCCCGCGTCGGATTGAAGCGCCTACCGGCGTGGATGGCGGTGGTGGTGGGTCCCCAGGGTTTGGGCATCGGAAGGCTCCACTTCCCAGGATAGTGCGCGCAGGCCTATCGCTTCCAGAACACGATGGCCAAGGCCACCACGGCGAAGGTGATCACCACCACGAGCCGCCAGACGGTGGGGCGGTCCTCGGGCATGTCGAAGGGTCCCCGGTCCTCCAGGGCCGCCCGGGTGAGCTCGTCCTCGGGAGCCGGCACCAGCCCCCGGCAATCCGTGCAACGGAAGGGTTCACCGGGCGTTTCCACCGCATCGATCACCGAGCAGCCGCATCGCGCGCAATGATGCACCACGCCCGGATGATAGGCTTCGAGCGCGGAAGGGATCTCGTTCGTCATAGGCCCAGCATGGGGCGGAAATCAAGGTTTGGCTAGGGCTTCCGTCAGCACTTCCTGCACGATCCGGGCATCCAGCCGCCCCCCCCCCGATTTGAGCACCTGGCCCACCAGGAAGCCCCGGAGGCTCTCCTTGCCGGCCCGGATCTGGGCCACGGGACCCGGATTTGAGGCCAGGGTTTCCTCCACGAGGGCGAGGATGGCGACCCTATCGCCCACCTGGGCGAGTCCCCGCTCGGCCACGATGGCCTCGGCGCTCGGCGCTCCAGCCAGGAGGGCGGGGAAGACCTGATCCTTGGCCGTGCCGAAGGCAAGGGTCCGCGCTTCCACCAGGCGCACGAGACCCGCTAGGGTTTCCGGCGCGAGCGGGAAGGCCTCGATCCCGATCCCCCGCTCGTTGAGGGTCCGACTGACCTCCCCCAGCATCCAGGCGGCCGCCCCCCGGCCCGTCCCGCTCGCCTCGGCCAGGGCCTCGAAGTAGGCCGCGAAGGCCGGACTCTGGGCCAGGGTCTGGGCCTCTTCCAGGCCAAGCTCGTGGGTTTCGCACCAGCGCTTGATGCGCTGATCGGGCAGTTCGGGCAGGGCCGCCTTGGCGGCCTCGATCTCGGAGGAGTCCACCACCAGCAGGGGCAGGTCCGGCTCCGGGAAATACCGGTAGTCCATGGCCGCCTCCTTCGTGCGCTGGGCCCGGGTCTCGCCAGCGGCGGCGTCCCAGCCCCGGGTCTCCATGGCCACGGAACCGCCCGCCTCCAGAAGAGTCACGTGCCGATCCACCTCGTAATCCAGCGCCTGGCGGACGAAGCGGAACGAGTTGAGGTTCTTCACCTCGACCCGCGTGCCGAAGTCCGCGTCACCCTGCCTCCGAACACTCACGTTGGCGTCGCAGCGGAAGCTGCCTTCCTCCATGTTCCCGTCGCAGATGCCGAGGGCCACCACCAGCCGGTGGAGGGATTTCAGGTAGTCCGAGGCCTCCTGGGCGCTGCGCAGGTCCGGGGCCCCGACGATTTCCAGGAGGGGCAGGCCGGCGCGGTTCAGATCCACGTGGCTGGCCTTCCCATCCAGATCGTGATGGCTCTTCCCGGCATCCTCCTCCAGGTGGGCCCGTTCCAGACGCACCCGGACCGGTCCTCTCCCTCCCCGCACGCGCTCGTCGCCAGGGATGTCCAAGTGACCCTCCTCCACCAGGGCCACGGGACCCTGGGTGATCTGATAGCCCTTGGGCAAGTCCGGATAGAAATACTGTTTCCGGTAGAAGGCGCTCTCGGGCCGGATCCTCGCCTCGACCGCCAGGCCCAGGGTGATGGCCATGCGGACCGCCTCCGCGTTGAGGACCGGAAGGGCCCCGGGAAGGCCGAGGCACACGGGGCAGGTGCGGCTGTTGGGGGCCTCGCCGCTGGCGTTCGGACAAGCGCAGAACATCTTGGAGCGCGTCCTCAACTGAACGTGCACTTCCAGGCCGATCACCGCTTCATAGCCAGGCTTCATCGCGACTCCTTGGTCCAGTCTACTTGCCCAGACAGAACCCGCTGAAGAGCGCGTCCAGGGCCGTTTCGGCGCGGTCCTCTCCCGTGAGCCGGGCAAGCAGACCCCAGGCCCCCTGGAGCATGGACGCCGGCAGTTCCGGCGGGCATCCCGGCTCCAAACCGAGCAGCAGATCCAACTGCTCCGTCAGATCATCCAGCAGGCGCACCTGCCGATCCGTGGCCAGGGCACCGAAACAGGCATCCGGAGCCAGGCCGCCCAGCAACCGTTCCTTCAGAGCGGACTCCAGAGCATCCAGGTGCCCCAGGTTGGCCGCGATGGCGATGCCCGAAGACTCCGCCAGGTCCGCGAAGGTTCGGATCTCGACCACCTTGCCTTGGTAGGGGGCGAGGGTGGTTTTGGACAGGCTGGAGCCTTCTTCGCCGGCCGGAACCAGGTGCAGTACCAGGTCGGCGGATTCGAGGATCGGCCCCACGCGGGCGACGCCCAAACGCTCCACGGGATCCTCCGTCTCCCGCAGGCCGGCGGTGTCGTACAGGCGAAGGGGCAGGCCGCGCCATTCGCAGCGCACCTCCAGGACGTCCCGCGTGGTTCCCGGAATGTCGGTGACGATGGCCCGGTCCTCCCCGGCCAGAGCATTGAAGAGGGTGCTCTTCCCGGCATTGGGCCGGCCCACGAGGGCCAGGCGGATTCCATCCTGCAGGTGCCTGGCCGCCCGGGAACGCCTTTGTTCCACGTGGAACCGCGCGCGAAGCGGCTCCAATTCAGCGGCCAAGTCCTTGAGATTCAACAAAATTCCTTCTTCCTCCCCGTAGTCCACGGCCGCTTCGGCCCGGGCCATCCAGGGGGCGAGGGCGCGGCGCGCCTCCGTGATCCACCCGGGTTGGGCCCCCGCACGCGCCTGAGCCAGGCGGATCTGGGTGTCCGTTTCGGCGGCCACCAGGTCCCGCAGGGCTTCCGCCTCCAGCAGATTCTGCTTGCCATTCAGCAGGGCCCGCCGGGTGAACTCGCCGGGCTCCGCCTGCCTCACACCCAGGCAGGCCAGGTGGCCGAGGAGACGGCGGACCAGAAGTGGATTCCCGTGCACCTGGAATTCCACCAGGTCCTCGCCCGTGTAGCTGGCCGGCCCCGGGAAGAACAGCACCAGGGCGCGCTCGGCGAAGCCGCCCCAACGCAGGGTGCGCAGGGTCGCCACCCGGGGTTCGGGCAGCTTCAGGAGGGAACCCAGGCGGGACGCCAGGCCGGCTCCTGACACCCGCACCAGGGCCACCGCCGAGGGGAGCAGGGGCGAGGCGGGCGCGCAGATGGGATCAGAGGCCGGGTGCACCGCGCCAGTCTACTTCCGGAACACCTTCACGGGCTTGAACGTGCCCGTGCCTTCGCTTTCCGTGCCCAGGCCCGCTTCGCGGCTCACCACCAGGTGCACCCAGCGGCGCTCGCGGGCGCTGAGGGCACCGAGGGTGTGGCTGCCCAGCTCCCGGGCCTTTTCGGCCGCGAACTGGCCCATGGCCATGACTTCCTGCATGCGGAAGAGGCGGGCGCCCTTGACGTCCAGGTAGGCGAGCTTCTGATCCTCCCGTTCACCCTGGGCCTCGTGCACGAGGAACTGCAGGGCATCCAGGGCCGCGCCGCGATTGGCGGCGAGGAAGGAGGCATCGGGGCCGGCCACGGCCACGCGATTGGGGAAGGCCTCCTCGTCCCCGGAGGGGGCGAAGCGGGCCTCCAGGCCGAGGCCCAGATGCGCGCCCCAGCGGACGATGAGCTCGGGAACAGACTCCAGCGTGGCGCCACTTTTCCGCATGACGACCTCCTACACAGTGATGGGCTGGGGCTGGTAGGACCGCATGATCCACCAGGTCTGGGCAAGGCCGATGAGGTTGAAGACGAAGTAGTAGATCGTAAGACCGGCGGGGCTCTGCGCGAAGAAGAAGGTCATCATGACGGGCATGAGGACCATCATCATCTTGCGCTGGGCCGGGTCACCCACGGCCGGCGTCATGGCCTGCTGGGCGAACATCGAGGCGCCCATCAGCACCGGGAAGATGTAGAAGGGATCCTTGGCCGACAGGTCGGTGATCCAACCGAAGAAGGCCGCGTGGCGAAGCTCGAAGACGTTGTTGAGCATGGACCAGAGGGCCAGGAAGATGGGCATCTGGAGCAGCATGGGCAGGCAGCCGCCCATGGGGTTGTGGCCGTTCTTCTTGTAGAGCTCCATGAGCTCCTTCTGCATCTCGGCCTTCTTCGTCATGTCGCTGCCGAACTTCTCGTACTTGGCCTGGATGGCCTTCTGGTGCGGTTCGAAGTCCTTCATGCGCAGCATGGAGATGGTCTGCTTCGTGTTCAGGTGCCAGGTGGCCAGGCGGATGATCACGGTGAAGAGCACGATGGCCCAGCCCCAGTTGCCCACCAGGGCGTGGACCTTCTTCAGGATCCAGAAGAGCAGGTGGGAGACGGCGCCGAAGAAGCCGTAGTCGATGACCTGGGTGAAGGGCTTTTCGAAGGCGAGGAGGTGCTCGGCCTGCTTGGGGCCGAGGTAGAGGGAGGCTTCCAGGCGACCGTTCTGGGGCAGCAGCTCGTAGCCGGACGTATCCCGTCCAGCGGGGCGGGGCAGCTTCCAGAGGGCGGCGAAGTAGTGGTTGCGCTGGCTCTTCACATCCTTTTCCAGACCCGCGTCCAGGCCCAGGCGTTCTGCCACGGGCGGCAGGACCTTGCGCTTGGCACCCAGGAAGCTGAAGAAGGGATCGTGCAGGGTCTCGGCCCAGGTCACGGCCTCGACACTTTTTTCGGTGAGCGTGAACACGCGGCCCAGCTGCTTCACGGGCTCGTCGGAGGCGGGGGCCGACAGGAGCTGCAGGGAGGCGTTGCGGGGGGAGACGGCCTCGACCTTCAGGACATGGCCATCGGTCGGAACGAGGTAGCTGAGGCGTTCTCCGGCCGCATTCTCGAAGATGACCGCGGTGCCGTTCGGGCCCCGCTCATCGCGCACGGTTTCAAATCCTGCGCCCTTCAGGGCGCCGAGGCCCGCGAAGGCCTGGGGGAAGAACAGGGTGCCGTCCTGATGCCAGCTCACCTGCTTGAGGGCGCCGGTGGCCACCTGCCAGGTGAGGGTGAATTCCCCGGCGGTCAGGGTGTGGGTGGCCGCGGGATCCGCCGCCTTCACGCCGTTCGTGACCTGGGCCGTGGAGATCGCCGCGGGCGCGGCTTCCGGAGCCGCTGGCGTCGCGGGCTTCACCGTCACGGGGCCCGCCTGCTGAAGTTCAGCCTTGGGGAGGGGCTTGGCATACCGCGACGACAGCCAGAACTGGCCGCCGAGCAGGATCATGCTGCCAATGACGAAGAGGAGGACGTTGCGGTTGTTCATGGGGTATCCAAGGCTGGAAGGCGCTGCAGGGCCAGTTGGAGCTGGCTTTCAATGACCTGGAAACTGATCGTATCGAGCGGAGGGGCCGTTCGGCCAGGCCGCACCCACACCACCCAGGGAAGGTTCAGCAGGGGCTCCACGCCAGCCAGGAAGGCCATCCTCACGCGGCGGCGGAACCGGTTGCGCTGCACCGCGCCGCCGGTCCTCCGGGGCGAGGTCACGAGAAGCAACGGCCCCTCAGCATCCGACCGGTGCCAGGCGCGAATATCCAAACACGACGATTGCCCCAGCAAGGGCCGGGGCAAGGGGGTCGGAACGGCGTGGTCTTTGTGCCGCACCGTGCGGAAGCGGCCTCTGTAGATCACGGAAGGGGCTAGAGCGCCAGGACGTGGCGACCCTTGGCGCGGCGGCGCTTGAGCACCAGGCGGCCGTTCTTCGTCTTCATGCGGCTCAGGAAGCCATGGGTCTTGGCGCGGCGACGGTTGTTGGGCTGAAAGGTCCGCTTCATGATTCCACCTCAGGGGTCCCCTCCCTGGGAGGAGGACGAACCTTCGAGCCTACCAGCGAGGAGGCTCGCCCTCAAGGGGATTTCCACTCTCCCATCCCCGCCGAGGGATGCTAGATTGGGTTCCCCCCCGCGAGCCTGGCGTGGACGGAGCGTGCGATGCACCCTCCGCCAACGGCGTGTGCCCCGCGATCCGTCCCGCCCTTGCTGGTGAACCCATGCCATCCGCCGATCCCACAACCCTTTGGGACACCATCCGCCAGGGCCTGTCCAAGCAGTTGCCCGAGGCCAGTTTCAGAGAGTGGGTCGCCCCCTGCGAACCGCTGCGGGTGAAGGACGGCGTACTCTGGATCCAGGTGCCCAGCGCCGCCGCGAAGCTCTGGATCGAGCAGCAGCTGCCGGAAGAGTTCAGCGATGCGCTGGCCCAGGGCGGGCTGGCGGACCTGCGCCTCGAATTCCACGTCAACGGCACACCGGCCGTCCTTCCCAAGGTGGCCTCCAAGAAGGCCGCACACACGGCTTCCGGCCCCGCACCCGAGCCACCAGCCTCGTTTCCACACCTCTTCAACCGCTATACCCTCGACCGCTTCGTCGTGGGCCCGGGCAGCCAGCTGGCCTTCGCCGCGGCCAAGGCCGTGGTGGACAGCTACGGCAAGGCGGCCACACCCCTCAGCATGAACCCGCTGTTCATCTACGGCGGCGCGGGCCTGGGCAAGACCCACCTCATGGTCGGCATCGGCAAGGGCCTGCTGGAGCGCGATCCCAAGCTGCGGGTCGTCTACCTCAAGGTGGACAACTTCTTCAACGAACTGACCGTGGCCATCCGGGCGAAGAACACCGAGCCCATGCGCAAGAAGTACCAGCAGAACGACGTGCTGCTGCTCGATGACGTGCAGACCCTCGGGAAGATGGAGCGCACGCAGGAGGAGATCTTCCACATCCTCGAGCACCTGCTTCAGCACGGGAAGCAGATCGTCATCACTTCCGACAAGCCTCCGCAACGCCTGGAGGGATGCCACGAACGACTCATCACGCGCTTCAAGTGGGGACTCACGGCTGACATCCAGCCGCCCGACTTCGAAACGCGCATCGCGATCCTGAAGAAGAAGCTCGAGGATGTGGATTTCCGCCATGTCCCGCCCATCCCCGAGGACGTGCTGACCTTCATCGCCCACAAGGCCAAGGGCAGCGTGCGCGATCTGGAAGGGTTCCTCACCCGCGTCATCTTCCAGGCTAGCCTCATCGGCGTGCCGCCCTCTCTGGAGGTGGCTCACGCGGCCTTCCAGGGCCAGAGTGGGGAAGAGCCCACGGCCCCCATCCATCCCGACCGCATCTACCGCATGACGGCGGAGACCTTCAATGTGTCCTTCGTCGACCTGATGAAGAAGCGGTCCCGCCAGCAGGCCATCCTGCTTCCGCGCCAGGTGGCCATGTATCTCGCCCGCGAGATTTCATCACTGCCCTTCGCTGACATCGGACGATCCTTCAACATGCACCACTCCACCGTGATGAACGCCATCGACTCGGTGCGGGACCGGATGAAGCGCGATCCCGAATTCCACAGGATGGTCCAGGCTTTACTGAACAGCATCCACTGATTTACCTGTTGTTATGGTCTTTTCCACAGGCCCCTGTCCATCTGGATCCACACCCGGGCGCTTCCTGCCCCGCCAGACGGCCCCGAGGGCTTTGTTCCGCAGGCATCCAGGCGCTTTCCACAGCCTGTCCCAGGCAGTGAAACTCCGGTAGGATAGGGCTTTGACACGTCTTTCCACAGGTTGCCCAGGTCCTCAGCATCATCAAGGGTGATTCATGAATCTTCAGTTACAGGTTTCCAAGGATCGTCTGGACCGGACTCTGGGTCTGCTGAAGCATGCCCTCGACCGCCGGGTGACCCTTCCGATCCTTCAGCACATCCTCGTGGACGTCCGTCCCAAGGAAGTGGTGATGAAGGCGACAGACATGGAACTGGCCTTTGAAGCCACCGTGCCTGGCGAAGGGCAGGGCGAATGGACCATGGCTGTGCCTGGGAAGAAGTTCATCGAGACCGTGCGGGTCTTCCCTGAAGGCATCCTCAGCCTCGAATGTCCGGATGCGGGCGGCCGTCTCTGGCTGCGCGCCAAGGGCATGAACTCCGAGCACAACATCCAACCCGGCGAGGGCTTCCCTGAACTTCCCGCCCCTGGCAAGGAACTGCCCGTCGTGAAGATCCCCGTGCTGCGCTTCAAGCGCGCCATCCAGCTGGGATCGATCGCCGTGAGCAAGGACGCCACCAAGCCCACGCTGTCTGCCGTGTTGCTGCACCTGTCCAAGCACCATGTCCGCGTCGTCTCCACGGACGGCTTCCGTCTGGCGGTGGCCGAAGTGCCCTGCGACACGAAGCTGAAGGACGAGGTGCGGCTCATCGTCCCCAAGCGCGCCCTGGACCTTATTCCTACCCTGCTGGGCGATGAGGGCGAGGTGGAACTCTGCTGGGACGGCACGACCCTCTTCCTCGATCAGCCCGGCCTGAAGTTCAGCACCCGCCTCGTTACCGGCAACTACCCGGCCTACGAGAAGGTGCTGCCCGCCGAGCTGCCCAAGCGCGTCATCATGGACCGCGAAGTCTTCCTGCGCACCCTGCGCTTCGTCGGCCTGAAGAAGGATGACTACAACAAGAACGTGCGCCTGTTCTACGAATTCCCCAACCTGCGCACGGTCTTCCAGCATCCCGACGAAGGCGTGAACCAGGCGACGCTGCCCTTCACGGGCGAGGAACATCCCTTCGAACTGGCCTTCAACATCGACTACCTCACGGAGCTGCTGGAGCGGCTCCCGGGCGAGGAAGTGGTCTACCAGTTCAAGGACGAGGTCGGCCAGGGCGTCTTCATGTCGCCCAGCCTCGAGGATTTCAGCTTCCGCTATGTCCTCATGCCCGTCCGCTTCGCCAACAGCGCCACCGCCTGAGGCGCCTGCAGCACCGCATTTCACCGTACCCAACCAAGTGAGTCTTGATGTCCGAAGAAGTCCTTAGCGCCCGCGTTCACACCCCCCTGGAAACCGATAGCTACACCGCCGACAACATCACGGTCCTGAGAGATCTCGAAGCGGTCCGCAAGCGGCCCGGCATGTACATCGGCGATACCGACGATGGCAGCGGTCTCCACCACATGGTCTACGAGGTGGTGGACAACGCCATCGACGAGGCCCTGGCGGGCTTCTGCACCCGCGTCGACGTGATCCTCCACAACGACGGCAGCTGCAGTGTCGAGGACAACGGCCGCGGCATCCCGGTGGACATCCACAAGGAAGAGGGCCGCAGCGCCGCCGAAGTGATCATGACCGTGCTCCACGCCGGCGGGAAATTCGACAACACGAGCACCGAGGGCAAGAACGCCTACAAGGTGTCCGGCGGCCTCCACGGCGTGGGCGTGTCCTGCGTCAACGCCCTCTCCGCCAAGCTCTGGCTCACGGTCTGGAAGGAGGGCCAGGAGCACGCCATGACCTTCTCCCAGGGCAAGGCCGACGCCCCCCTGAAGGTGATGGGCCCCACGGCGCGGCGCGGCACCCGCGTGCGCTTCCAGCCCGATCCGGAAGTCTTCAACAACGTGCTCGACTTCAGCTTCGAAACGCTGAGCCAGCGCCTGCGCGAACTGAGCTACCTCAACCAGGGCGTCCACATCCGCATCACGGACGAGCGCTCCGGCGACACCCACGACTTCATGAACGCCGGCGGCATCAGCGCCTTCGTGGAACACCTGAACCGCAACAAGGTGGCCCTCCACAAGCCGCCGATCTTCATCAAAGACGAGAAGCAGGACACCACCGTGGAGGTGGCCCTCCAGTGGAACGACTCCTACCAGGAGACCCTCTACTGCTTCACGAACAACATCCGCAACCGCGACGGCGGCGCGCATCTGGAGGGCTTCCGGGCCGCCATGACGCGCGTCATCAACACCTACGCCGAGAAGAACAACCTGCTCAAGAGCGCCAAGGTGAGCCTCTCGGGCGAGGATGTGCGTGAGGGACTGACGGCGGTCATCAGCGCCAAGGTGCCGGATCCCAAGTTCTCCAGCCAGACCAAGGACAAGCTCGTCTCCTCGGAGGTGAAGGGCATCGTCCAGACCATCGTCTACGAAAAGCTCTCCAGCTTCTTCGAGGAGAATCCCCGCGAAGCGAAGGCCATCCTGGAGAAGGCCATCGAAGCCGCCCGGGCCCGCGAGGCCGCGCGCAAGGCGCGCGAACTGACCCGCCGCAAGGGCGCCCTCGACGGGGGCGGCCTGCCGGGCAAGCTGGCGGACTGCCAGGAGAAGGATCCGGCCCTCAGCGAAATCTTCCTCGTGGAGGGTGATTCCGCCGGCGGCAGCGCCAAGCAGGGCCGCCACCGCGCCACCCAGGCCATCCTGCCCCTCAAGGGCAAGGTGCTGAACGTGGAGAAGGCCCGCTTCGACAAGATCCTCAGCCACAACGAGCTGCGGGTGCTGATCCAGGCCCTGGGCACGGGCATCGGCAAGGAGGAGTTCAAGGTCGAGAACCTCCGGTACCACAAGATCGTACTGATGACCGACGCCGACGTGGATGGCTCTCACATCCGCACGCTGCTGCTTACGTTCTTCTACCGGCAGATGCCGGAGCTGGTGGAGCGCGGCCACCTCTACATCGCCCAGCCGCCCCTCTACAAGGTGAAGAAGGGCAAGACCGAGAAATACCTCAAGGACGAGCGGGCCCTCGAAGAGTTCCTGTTCCACAAGGCCCTGGACGGCTGGAGCCTCAGCCTGCCGGACGGCACCGAGCACAAGGGCGCCATCCTCGTGCGGGAAATGAAGAAGTGGGGCGAGGTTCAGCAGCTCTACGGCAAATTGAACCGCCGCGGCTATGCCCGTCCCCTGGTGGACGCCCTGCTGGCGGAAGGACTGCTTGATGCGGATCGGTTCGCAGATCGGGCCAACCTCGAGCAGCTGGCTTCGGCCATCACCAAGCAGAAGTTGGGCACCTGCGAGATCGAAACCGTCGAAGCCTTCGAGCGAAGCGCCGAAGGGGAGGATCCCGCGGTCACCGTTCCCGCCAGCCACCGCCTGCGTGTGGTGCGCATGCACCTGAACCGCCCCATCACCCTCTGGATCGACAGCCAGGTGGCGCACTGGGGCGAGTTCCGCCGCCTGTCCGCCCTTCACCTGGAACTGGCCGCCTTCAGCGGGGGCGAGCTGCGGTTGCGCCGCCTCAAGGACGTCAAAGAGATCGCCAAGGAGAAGGATGAAGAGCCCGAAGAGGGCACCAAGCTCAGCAAGGAGCAGGTCTTCACGGATCCGGAGGCCATGCTGGGGGTGATCCTCGAAGAGGGCAAGCGGGGCCTGGGCATCCAGCGCTACAAGGGGTTGGGCGAAATGAACCCCGAACAGCTCTGGGAGACGACCATGGATCCCGAACGTCGCACGCTGCTTCAGGTGCGGGTCGACGATGCCGTGGAAGCCGACGAGATCTTCACCATCCTCATGGGCGATGCCGTGGAACCCCGCCGCCGCTTCATCGAGACAAACGCGCTCCTGGCCGAAAACATCGATATCTAGGCCCTTGTTTTACAACCGGTCGAGCAGCGTTCCACGTAGAACATCGGAAGAACCATGAATCAGAATCGAATCGAGCCCCTGGAAATTGAAAAGGAAATGCGGAAGTCCTACCTGGACTACGCCATGAGCGTCATCGTCGGCCGGGCCCTGCCCGATGTCCGCGACGGCCTCAAACCCGTCCATCGCCGGGTGCTGTTCGCCATGAAGGAGGCCGGGAACGACTGGAACCGGGCCTACAAGAAGTCCGCCCGCACGGTCGGTGACGTGATGGGTAAGTACCATCCCCATGGCGACTCCGCCATCTACGACACCCTCGTCCGCATGGCCCAGCCCTTCTCCATGCGCCACGTGCTGGTGGATGGCCAGGGCAACTTCGGCTCCATCGACGGTGACAGCCCCGCGGCCATGCGCTACACCGAAGCCCGCCTCTCCCGCCTCGCCAACGAGATGATGGGCGACATCGACCAGGACACGGTGGATTTCGGGCCCAACTATGACGGCAGCATGGAGGAGCCCCTCGTCCTGCCCTCGCGGTTCCCCAACCTGCTGGTCAACGGCTCCCAGGGCATCGCCGTGGGCATGGCCACCAGCATCCCCCCCCACAACCTGCGGGAATGCTGCAACGCCCTGGTGGATCTGATCGACCAGCCCAGCCTCGGCCTCGAAGGCCTGATGGCCCACATCAAGGGCCCCGATTTCCCCGGCGGCGGCCTCATGCTTGGCACCGAGGGCGTGCTGGACGCCTACCGCACCGGCCGTGGCCGCTGCGTCGTCCGCGGCAAGGCCCACGTGGAGCAGATCAAGCGGGCGGGCGACCGCGAGCAGATCGTGTTCACCGAACTGCCCTACCAGGTGAACAAATCCACCCTCATCGAGAAGATCGCCGAGCTGGTGCGCGACAAGAAGATCGACGGCATCAGCGACCTGCGGGATGAGAGCGATCGCGAGGGCATCCGCCTGGTCATCGAGCTCAAGAAGAACGAGCCCAGCGACATCGTCCTGAACCAGCTCTACCAGCAGACCCAGCTCCAGAACAGCTTCCCCATCACCATGCTCGCCATCGTGAACGGGCAGCCGCGCATCTGCACCCTGCGCGAGGTGCTGCAGGAGTTCATCGGTTTCCGCCGCGAGGTCGTCACCCGCCGGACCCTCTTCCAGCTCCGCAAGGCCGAGGAGCGGCACCATGTCCTGCTGGGCCTCAAGATCGCCCTCGATCACCTGGACGCGGTCATCAAGCTCATCCGCGCCGCCAAGAGCCCTGAGGAGGCCAAGGCCGGCCTCATGGCCGGTGCCTTCGCCACCGCCGCGGCCATCAAGAAGGACCCCAGCCTCTGCCTGTCCGCCATCCAGGCCCAGGCCATCCTGGACATGCGCCTCCAGCGCCTCACGGGCCTGGAGCGCGAGAAGATCCTCGAGGAACTGGCCGAGATCGAAAAGCTCATCGCCCGTCTCAAGGCCATTTTGGCGGACGAGAAGCTGCTCTTGAAGGTCATCAAGGAAGAGCTGCAGCAGGTGGCCGAGCAGTTCGGCAACGACCGCCGCACGGAAATCGTCGGCTACTCCGGCGAGATCCGCATGGAGGACGTGGTTCCCGACGACCCGATGGTCGTCACCATGTCCAAGGCCGGCTACATCAAGCGCACCGATCTCACGGCCTACCGGCGCCAGCGCCGCGGGGGCAAGGGCAAGGTGGGCATGAAGACGAAGGACGAGGATTTCGTCGAACAGCTCTTCATGACCAAGGCCCACGACACCCTCATGGCCTTCACGGACAAGGGCATTGTCTACGCCCTCAAGGTCTACGACCTGCCTGAGGCCGCCGCCTCCACCCGCGGCAAGCACATCCGCAACCTCATCTCGCTGAAGGACGGGGAGAACGTCGTCACCCTCATGGCCATCCGGGACTTCCCCGAGGGCGAAAACCTGGTCTTCGCCACCAGCGACGGCACCGTGAAGAAGTCCAGCCTGGCGGCCTACGCCAACATCCGGGCCAACGGCCTCATCGCCCTCAACATCGATGACGGCAACAGCCTGGTGGCCGTGCGGCGCTCGACGGGTTCCCAGCAGATCGTGCTGGCCACGGCCCAGGGCAAGGCCATCCGCTTCCCCGAGGAGGACGTGCGGGCCACGGGTCGCGCCACCACGGGCGTTCGCGGCATGAAGCTCGCGAAGGGCGATCACATCGTGGATATGGAAGTGGCCGATCCCCTGCCGGACCTGCCCGAAGGCATCGAGCCCGACGAAAGCACCGAGGATCACGGCATGCTCCTGACGGTCTGCGAAAAGGGCTACGGCAAGCGCAGCCTCCTCCAGGACTACCGGCTCCAGGGCCGGGGCGGCACGGGCGTCATCAATATCCGCGCCGGGGTTCGCAACGGCCACGTGGTGGGCTTCAAGCTCGTCAAGCCTGGCGAAGGGTGCCTGCTCATCAGCCAGGAAGGCATGGTCATCCGCTTCCTCATCGACGAGGTCCGCAAGACGGGCCGCAATGCCCAGGGCGTCGGCCTGCTCAAGCTGGCCAGTGCCGAGGACCGGGTGGTGGGTCTGGCCAAGATCGACGCCAGCGCCATGGCCCTGGACGAGGAAGAGGATCTGGGTGAAACCGAAGTGGCGCACCCGGGCCCCGATGAAGGTGGGGTTCAACCAAAGCTGTCATTGGATTGAACGTCGAAATGTCTGAAAGCGCCTATTATCAGATCTATTGTGACGAATCATGTATTTCTGATCGTTACCATGTAATAGGCGGCTTGATTTTAAATAGGAAACACGAATCAGCAATAATAGAAAAAATTAAAACCTTTAGATCTTCAACAAATATGAGCAAAGAGTTGAAGTGGACAAAGGTGAAGAACCAAAAACGCGAACAATATGTTCAATTTGTTGACATAGGCTCGCAATTGTTTCTTGATGATGTAGCTCATTTTCATGCGCTGGTAATAGATAGTCATCAATATGACCATAAAAAATATAGCGCAGGCAATGCTGAAACCACATTTTATAAAATGATGTATCAATTTGTTTTACATCGGTTTGGGAAATATCTAAAAGTGGGTGATCGATTTTCGTTATTTCTTGATCAAAGAAGCACTTCGTATTCATTGAGTGATTTTAAAACCATAATGAATAGAGGTTTAGTCAAGAGATATGGTTTGCCTCAAAACCCACTAAGAGATGTGGTACCTCTGAATTCAAAAGAACACGACTTGATTCAAATGGCCGATGTTTTTATGGGGGCAATCGGCTTTCGAGTGAATGGCAAAGAACTGGCAGCGAATGCTTGCAGTGCAAAGTTGGCGCTTTGCGCTCATATCGAAATGAATCTTAAAATTCGAAGCTTAGCCCACCCAATTGAGGAACACGGGTTCTCGAGTTGGCATTTTCGATTTCGAAAATAAAAAAGCGCCCTCAACCCTAGGCCCTGTTGGGCTACCCTCTGGGGGTTGCCACGGGTGAACCGTGGTTTTCGGGAATGAGTGGCGCTCACGCGTAGCCTAACATGCTGGATTGCGATAAAAAAGTCAAGACGGATTTTCGTTAATTATTCGCCATTCAACCAGCTCGTCCAATCCCCATTTAGCAGCTCCACGGCCTCCCGTTCCAGCCGGGGCAGGCGTTCCACATGGAACACGTAGACCCAGGCCCGGTAGTGCTGGCCGCCATCGAGGATCACCGGGCGAATTTCGCGGGTGAAGAGGCCTTCTTCCACCCCTTCGAGGGGATCCAGATCGGCCAGGGCGGAGTCGAGGTCGGCCTCGTCGTCGTAACCGACGAAGTCCCCGCGGACCCAGCCTGGGCCCGGTGGACCGTCGGGGGGTTCGGGGCTAGGCACCAGGGCCGGGTAACCCGCAGGAAGGTGGAAGAGCCGCCCGGCCGCCCAGGCACGGGTCAGGCCCTGGGGGTGGGTGCGCATCAACCAACCGTGGTTCGACCCGCCTTCACGCAGGGTGCCGTACACGAAGAGGCCGTCACTCTCCATGGGGGGTGTCCTTTCCGGAGCCCCGCAGCCCGAGGGTGTCGAGGGTTTCGGCCAATTCATGCAACCGGAAGGGCTTGGTCAGGAAACGCCGGTGGGGGCCGTTCAAGAGGTTGGGCCGCGCCTCCGAACTGTAGCCGCTGATCATCAGGGCGGGGAGATCGGGGCGGAGGGCTTCGATCCGGCTCAGCACTTCGGCGCCGCCTAGTCGGGGCATGACCAGGTCCAGGATGACGAGATCCCAGGCCTCGGGGTCGGATTCGAAGCGTTCCAGGGCCTCCTGGCCATCGGCGGCTTCGGACACGTGGAAGCCTTCGCTTTCAAGGAATTCCCGGGTCAATTCCCGGATCCCGGCCTCGTCGTCGGCGAGCAGGATCCGCCGGGACTTGGGGGCCCCGGGCGCGGTCTTCAGCGGGGCCGGTGCGGTCCGATCGAGGGGGAAGACCAGCTCGGCGCGGGTGCCCTCGCCAGGATGGCTCTCCAGGCTGAGCCGCCCACCCATCTGGCGGGCGAGGGAGAACGCGAAGGAGAGACCGAGCCCGCGACCCTTGGCCATGGGCTTGGTGGAAAAGAAGGGGTCACAGGCCCGGCGCAGGATTTCGGGGCTCATGCCCGTGCCGTTGTCCTCCAAAGTAAGGTGAACCGAGTCTTCTTCGTGCCAGGCCTGCAGCTTGATGCGGCCCCGGTCGGGAATGGCGTCCAGACTATTAGCCAGGAGGTGCTGCAGGGTCTGGTTCAGGAGGTCGGGGTCGAGGCTGACCACCAGCCCCTCCTCGAGGGCCAGCTCGAAGGAGATGCGGGCAGGCAGGTCGCCCGTCCGCTGGAAAAAGGGACCCAGAGCCTCCCGGAGGGGCTGGGGGTGGGCCTGCAGGGGGACCTGGTGGGAGAGGGCCTTCAACTGCTGCACCGTCTGGCCAAGGGAAAAGGCGGCCTCGTCCAGCTTTTGAACGAACAGGGAGGCTTGGCTCTCCGCCGGCAAAAGGTCCTGTAACCGGTCGAGATTGCCGAAGACCACTGTCAACTGGTTGTTGAATTCGTGGACGAGACCTCCGGCCAGGGTGCCGACCGCCTCCATGCGTAGGGCTTGTAAATCCCTTGCTTGCAATGCCTGGTGGGCGAGTCGGGATTCTTCGGCCACCGCGGAGGTGACAAGCGCGGCCAGGGCCAGAACCAGCAGGTGGAGCTGGGAAAAACGGAAGGCCTCGTCCGGCAGCTTGGACCCGAAGGCACCGAGGTGGGCGAGGAAGGCGAGGGACAACAAGGCCACTCCGGCGCTGCTGTCCCGCGGGCCGAAGCGGAGGGCCATCCACAGGACCGGCAGCACGAGGGCGAACTGAAGGGCGAGCCTGAAGTCCCCGGAGAGGCCTGGATTGATGCGCCCCCCGAAGAGCAGCAACAGGCAGAAGGCCCCGACCAGAAGCTTGGCCGCGAGGGGCGGGGTGGGGCCGACCTGAGGCGGGCCTGTCTCGGCTTCCATCCAGGCCGGAACGAAGTGAAGGATCCAGGGGCCCAGGCACAGGATGGCCGTCAGGTCCCCGAGGAACCAGGAGAAGGCAGTGGCCACGGCGTGGGGGAAGCCGTGACCCGGGAGGTTCAGGCCCACGATGACCGATCCCAGGCAGGCCGAAAAGAGGGCGCTGGAAAGCAGGGCCGTGCCGAGCCAACGAACCAGATCTCGGGTGCGGCTCAAATCCGGATGAGGACAGCCCAGCCGGACCATGATCCGCCAGGCGGCCCAGGGTCCGAAGGTTTGCAGGGCCGCCATGGCGAGAGCGTGCGGCCAGGGCAGCCATCCCGTGAGGTTGAGGAGGAGGCTGCCGAGGGCGAGGCCCCACCAGGCCCTTCGTCCCAGCACAAAGAAGGCGGTGTGGGATAACGCGGCGGCGGGCCAGAAGAGGTAGGCCTGGAAGGTCAGGCCCGAGGCGAGCGGGATCTTCGCCGTCGCCAGGAAAACCAGGGCCAGCGCCAGGACCTGAAGCACCCGGACCGAGCCGCCCCTCTCCTGGGGCGGAGGGACGGCTGGGCCCGGGCGCTCGGTCATGGACTACTCGGGAATGGGGAACTGGTCGGTCAGGTGGAAGACTTCCTGGCGCACCCGCGCGAAGGTGCTGTCGTCGGCCCGGTGGCGGAGGGTCACGTCGAAGAAGCGGGCGATGTGATCCATCTCCTCCTCCTTCATGCCGCGGGTCGTGAGGGCGGGGCTGCCCAGGCGGACGCCCGAGGGCTTGAGGGGCGGGTTGGGATCGAAGGGGATGCCGTTCTTGTTGGTGGTCATGCCGGCGCGGCCCAGGCATTCCTCGGCTTCATGGCCCAGCAGGCCGTGATCGCGCAGATCGACGAGGAAGAGGTGGTTGTCCGTGCCGCCGCTGACGATGCGCCAGCCGCGCTCCTGCAGGCCCTTGGCGAGGGCGTGGGCGTTGCGGATCACCTGGCCGCTGTAGGCCTTGAATTCGGGCTGCAGGATCTCATGGAAGGCCACGGCCTTGGCGGCGATGACGTGCATGAGCGGGCCGCCCTGGACGCCCGGGAAGACCGCGCGGTCGAGATCCTTCGCGTACTGGGATTTGCAAAGGATGATGCCGCCGCGGGGACCGCGGAGGGTCTTGTGCGTGGTCGAGGTGACGAAATCCGCGTGGGGCACGGGGCTCGGGTGATGCCCGGTGGCCACGAGGCCCGCGATGTGGGCCATGTCCACCATGAGCATGGCGCCCACCTCGTCGCAGATCTGGCGGAAGAGGGGGAAATCCCAGGTGCGGCTGTAGGCCGAGGCGCCGACCACGATCATCTTGGGGCGGTGCTGCAGGGCCAGGCTGCGGACCTCGTCCATGTCCACGCGTTCGTCTTCTTTCTTCACGTGGTAGGGCACGAACTTGTAGAGGATGCCAGAGCTGTTCAGGGGGTGGCCGTGGGTGAGGTGGCCGCCGTGGGCCAGATCGAGGCCCATGACCGTGTCGCCGGGCTTGAGGGCGGCGAGGTAGACGGCCATGTTGGCCTGGGCGCCGCTGTGAGGCTGCACATTCACATGTTCGGCGCCGAAGATCTCCTTGGCGCGATCCCGGGCCAGGTTCTCGATGATGTCCACCTGGCCGCAGCCGCCGTAGTAGCGCTTGCCCGGGTAGCCCTCGGCGTACTTGTTGGTGAAGTGGGAGCCCATGGACTGCATGACCGCGCGGGAGGCGTAGTTTTCAGACGCGATGAGTTCCAGGTGATGCCGCTGGCGCTGGACTTCCAGTTCCAGGGCCTGGAACACGGCGGGGTCTGAGGTTCGGATCACTTCGTACATGGCCGGGGCTCCCGTGTGATGTATTCATCCTAGCCGCGACCGTCGCCCCGCAGAGCCCCTCTTCGTGAGCAGGGTCACAGGTCTACAGACGTGCGACACTGGAAGGTCGGAGAGTCTATGCCCTTCCTGCCCCCTCACGATGGACCCGAACTGGAGCGGTTCGAGCATCCGCTGGCGAGCCGCTACGCCAGCAAGGCCATGGTGCGTCTGCTGTCGCCGCTCTACCGGCAGCGCGTGTGGCGCCGCCTCTGGATCGCCCTCGCGGAATCCGAATCCGAGCTGGGCCTGCCCGTCACCGCTGCCCAGATCACTGAGCTCAAGGCCAGCCAGGACGCGGTGGATCTGGAGACCATTGCCAAGCACGAAGCCGCCCTGCGCCACGACGTGATGGCCGCCATCCACGCCTGGGGTGAGCAGGCACCCGGCGCGCGGCCCATCATCCACCTCGGGGCCACCAGCTGCTTCGTCACGGACAACGGCGACCTGCTCATCGTGCAGGAGGCGCTGGCCCTGCTGCGTCGCCGCCTGCAGGACGTCATCGCGGCCCTGGCCGGTTTCGCCGCCCAGTGGCAGGACCAGCCGACGCTCGGTTTCACCCACTTCCAGCCCGCCCAGCCCACGACGGTGGGCAAGCGCGCCAGCCTCTGGATCCAGGACCTGCTGCTGGACCTGGAGGACCTCGACCACCTCATCCGCACCACGCCCGTGCGTGGCGTGAAGGGCACGACGGGCACTCAGGCCAGCTTTCTGGAACTCTTCGAAGGCGACGGCGCCAAGGTGGAGGCCCTGGAGCAGCGCTTCTGCGCCAAGGTGGGTTTCCCCGCGATCCCCGTGAGCGGCCAGACGGCCACGCGCAAGCTGGAGGACCGCATCGGCCAGGTGCTATGCGGCATCGCCGCCTCGGCTTCCAAGTTCGCCTGCGACCTGCGTCTGCTGCAGCACCTGAAGGAAGTGGAAGAACCCTTCGAGACGAAGCAGATCGGTTCGAGCGCCATGCCCTACAAGCGCAATCCCATGCGCTCGGAACGCATCAACAGCCTCGCCCGCTTCGTGCTCGGGCTCATGCCCTCCAGCTACCAGACCAGCGCCAGCCAGTGGATGGAGCGCACCTTGGACGACAGCGCCCATCGGCGCCTCACCATCAGCCAGGGCCTGCTGGCGGCCGATGCCATCCTCGTGCTGCTGCGCAACGTGGCCTCGGGCCTCGTGGTCTACCCCAAGATGATCGAGGCGCGCCTGGCGCAGGAACTCCCCTTCATGGCCGCCGAGGTGCTGCTCATGGAAGCGGTGAAGCGGGGCGGGGACCGTCAGGATCTCCACGAGCGCTTCCGTGTCGCGGCGCTGGAGGCGGGTCGCCGCATCAAGGCCGAGGGCCGTTCCAATGATCTGTTGAAGCTGCTGGCGGAAGATCCCGCCTGGGCCATGAACGAGTCCGAACTGGCCGCCCTGCTGGATGCCACGCGGTTCACGGGCCGGGCCGGCGATCAGGTCCGCCAGTTCCTGGCGGGTCCCGTGGCCGAGGCGTTGAAGGATCACGCCCCCGCCGAAGAAGCCGCCGTCCGCGTTTGAGCTTGAAAGGTTTCCCATGTTGAAGCTGGCCGTCATCGGCGCCCAATCCCTGCTGGGCCGCGAACTCGTGAACGCCCTGGAGGCGCGCGAGGCCTCCGTGGTGCCGCTTTCCACGGGACCCCTCACCGTGGAGGAAGAGATCGGCGACTTGGTGGTCTTCGCGCCGACGCCGCTGCTGCTGGAAGGCCTGGACGCGGTGATCCTGGCCGACACGCCGGACCCCGCGCTACTGGCCGATTTCCCCGGTCGCATCCTGGATCTGCGTTCCGAGCCCGAAGCCAAGACCGACCCCATGCCCCTGGCCGGAGCCTGGCCCAAGGACGCCCGGGCGCTTCGCAGCCGCCCGGCCCTGGAACAGGTGCTGGCGCTGCTTCCCAGCCTGCTGGAGGGCCTGGGCGACGTGGGCGGAACCCACCTGCGATCCGTGGCCTGGATGGGCGACCAGGGGCTGGACGGCCTCGTGGAGCAGACCCTCGCCGTGCTCAACGGTGAGGATCCGGACCTGGCGAAGCTGGGCTACCGGCAGGCCTTCGAGGTCGTGCCCGTGACGCCGCCCGCGGGCAAGGGCCGCCTGATGGAGGTCCGCGTGCCCTCCTTCCATGGCGACCTGTTGATCCTCCAGATCCGCGCCGCCGAGGGCAAGAGCCTCGTGAAGAAGGAGGCGCCCGCCGGCGTGAAGTGGGTGGACGCGGCGCCCAGTTCCCGGGACGTGGCCGTGAGCGCCGACCTACTGGCCCACATGGACCTCGCGGGCGACAACAAGGCGGCCATGCTCACCCTGGGCTTCGACCCCGTGCTATGGGGCGTGCTGCGGCCCACTCTGCGCGTGCTGGGCTTGATGTAGGCGCCATGGCCAAGAAGCTCGACGAACCCCAGGAGCGCGGCGACTTCTTCAAGTCCCTGGGCACCCTGTTCGCCGGCTTCGTCGCGAACCGCATCGAGGATGCGGTGACGGGCCTCGGCCCCAAGCTGCTGCGGCCCCCGGGCGCCCTCGACGAGCTGGAATTCCTCACCAAATGCACCCGCTGCGACAAGTGCATGCGGGCCTGCCCCGAGAATGCAATCCTCATGGCGCCCGCGTCGGCGGGCCTGGCCCTGAAGACGCCCTATATCGATCCGCGCAGCGTGCCCTGCTTCCTTTGCACAACGCTTCCCTGCGTGGCCGCCTGCGAGGACGAGGCCCTCGTCTGGCCGCGGCTCAAGCGGGCCGATGGTCAAGAGATCGAGGGGCCCAAGGCCACCCGCATGGGCACGGCCCGCGTGAAACCCAGCCAATGCGTCACCTGGGGCAGCCTGGATCGCGAGGCCCGGGCCTGCCGCATCTGCGTGGACCGCTGTCCCTATCCCGAAGAGGCCATCCGCATCGTGACCTTCGAGGGGGAAACGATTGGTCATCCGGTGGTGTACGCCGACGCGTGCACGGGCTGCGGCCTCTGCGTCTTCGCCTGTCCCGCCGAACCCTCGGCCATCGTCGTGGATCCGCGCCGGGACTGAGCCTAGGCGATGCTGATGCCTTCCATCTCCGCCACTTCGTGGGCATTGAAACTGGACCGCACGAGGGGCCCGGCGTAGACCGTGGCGAAGCCGAAGGTCTTGGCCTTGGCGCCGAGCTCGGCGAATTCGTCGGGATGCACGTACCGCTTCACCGGCAGCTGGTGGCGCGTGGGGCGCAGATACTGGCCCAGGGTGAGGATGTCGACACCGGCCCGGGCCAGCGATTCGAAGGTGCTCATCAGCTCGGCTTCGGTCTCGCCCAGGCCCAGCATCATGCCGCTCTTCGTGCGAAACGACGAACCGTAGAGCGAGGTGCCCAGGTCCTTGGCGTGCCGCAGCACGGCGAGGCTGCGCTCGAAGCGGCCCGCGGGACGCACTTCCGAATAGAGGCTGGGCACGGTCTCGGTGTTGTGGTTGAACACGGCGGGACGCGCCGCCACCACGCGCGCCACGGCGTCGAGATCGCCCATGAAGTCGGGCACCAGCACCTCCACGTCCACACCGGGATTGCGGCGGCGGATGGCGAGGACGGTCTCGGCGAAGTGGGCCGCGCCGCCGTCGGGCAGGTCGTCGCGGTTCACGCTCGTGAGCACGGCGAAGCGCAGGTTCAGGGCCGCCACACGCTCGGCGGTCTCCTGCGGTTCATGGGGGTTCAGGAGCCGGGGCTTGCCGCTCTGGATGCTGCAGAAGCCGCAGGCGCGGGTGCAGACCTCACCCATGAGCAGGAAGGTGGCCGTGCCGTGGGTGAAGCAGTGGGTCCGGTTGGGGCAGCGCGCCTCCTCGCAGACCGTGTGTAGGTGCGAATCTCGCAGGTCCTTCTTCATGCCATGCAGATCGGAGAGCTTGACGCGCTCCTTGGTGATCCATTCGGGCAGGCGGGGATGCCCTTCGAGCACTTCGCGGCCGACACGCTTTGAGAAACGGGGCATTCGGACTCCTGATCTTTCAGTTTCCCGTAGGATTCATGGAATGTCCAAGTCGCTTTCCAGACTCCTGCGCCGGGAGCAGTTCGCCTTCCTGGGCCGGGAACGCTCGGCCTGGGATGAGCATCTGGGGCGGGCGCGGGCCTTCCTCGGTGAGGGCCTGCAGGCGGCGGATCCGGGGCACCCCGTGCTGGTGCTCGGGGCGGGTGCGGGCCTGGAGCTGCCCTGGTCCCTGACGCCCAAGCACACAATCGGCTGGGACGCGGATCCCTGGAGCCGGGTCTGGACGGCCCTGCGCCACCGTCGCTGGCCCGCCTGGATCTTCGACGACATGACCGGAGGCCTGGCGGATCTGGAAGCCACGGCGCGGCGGGCCGTGGCAGAGCCCTGGTCGGGCCACCGTCGCGATCGGGACACGGCGGCCCGGCGTCTGGCAGGCCTGATCCCCTTCCTGCACCCCGACCCGGCCCCGCTACGCGCCTGGATTGCGGCGCACCGCCCCGGGGCGATCCTTTGCGCGAACGTCATGGGTCAGTTCGGTGTCGTGGCCGAGCGGGTGGTGGAGGCGGCCTTCGGGTTCGCGCCCTGGAGACTGGATCCAGAAACGCCCGATCCCCTGGCCGAAGCCCTGGAAGGCTGGACGGGGCGGGCCCTGGCGGCCTTCCTGGACGCGCTGCGCGACAGCGGCGCAGACCTGTGGCTCCTGTATGATCGGGCCGTGGTCTTCAGTGGCGGCGCCCTGGAGCTGGGGCCCTGGGATGAAGACTGGTCGCGCCAACTGCGCGGGAATGGCGTGCCCATCGAGGCGAGCGATCCCCTCGGTGGATTGGATGTGGCGGCCCATGTTCGGGGCGGCGGCCTGGAGCTGGCGCGGCAGGAGCGCTGGATCTGGCCCCTGGCGCCAGGGCAAAGGCACCTCGTCGAGGCCCTGGCCTTCCGGCGCAGCCGGTGAATCTCTGTGGCCTCGATCAACCCTTGTCCCCACAAGCTCCAGCAAAGGCCATAATGGTTTTCCTTGGGGTGTGTCGGATATGGCGTGGTTGGGCTGGGCATTGGCGGCGTTGGGCTTCATGGGCCTGGCCAATCTGGGAATGAAGGCGGCAAGCATGCGCGGGCTCGGATCGGCCTCGGTGCTGTTCTGGGTGGTGCTCGGCGAACTTCCGCTGGCGTTGATCTACTGGACCTGGCGCGGGCGTCAGACGGGCCCCACCGTCGGCGCGGCATGGGCCCTGGGGGCGGGCGTCTTCACGGCCGTGGCCCTCATCCTGCTGAACGAAAGCTTTTCCCGCGGCGCGAAGGCCGCGCTCGCCGTCGGCATCATGAACGCCAACTTCATCCTGGTGGCGCTTCTGGCCTTCCTGCTTTTCCGCGAGCACCTCCAGCCCTCCAAGCTGCTGGGTCTCGCGGCCACCCTCTCCGGCCTTTGGCTGATGGCCCGCTGATCCAGGACTCCTGAACGATGCCCAATTTCCGCAGAATCCTCCTGGGCCGTCGCCTCGCCAGCGAAGAAAGTCACGAAACCAAGATCAGCAATCCCATCGCGCTGGCGGTGTTCAGCTCGGACGCGCTCTCCTCCGTGGCCTACGCCACGCAGGAAATCATGGCGCCCCTCACGGCGGCCGTGGCCATCTTCGGCGCGGGCGTGCTGGGCTGGTCCTGGTGGGTGGCTCTCGGCATCGTGGGCCTGCTGCTGGTGCTGAACGTCAGCTACCGCCAGACCATCCACGCCTACCCCAGCGGCGGCGGCGCCTACCTGGTGGCCAAGGACAACCTGGGTGAGGTGGCGGCGCAGACGGCCGGCGCCTCGCTGCTCATCGACTACATCCTGACGGTGGCGGTGTCCGTGTCCGCGGGCGTCTCCGCGATCGTATCGGCCTTTCCCGGGTTGGAAGCCCACCGGATCTTCCTCGCCGAAGGCATCATCGCCTTCATTGGCTTGATGAACCTGCGGGGCGTGAAGGAAAGCGGGCTCGTGTTCTCGGTGCCGACCTACGGCTTCGTGCTCTGCATCCTGGGCCTGCTGATCAAGGGCTTCTGGAACGTGGCCACGGGTCAGGCGGTCGTCACCCAGCACGCGGTGGTCCACCTGGAAGGCACCTCCAAGCTGGCGGCCATGTGGCTCTTCGCCCGGGCCTACAGCGCGGGCTGCACGGCGCTCACGGGCGTGGAGGCCATCAGCAACGGCGTGACCGTCTTCAAGGTCCCCTCGGCCCACAACGCCGCGAAGACCATGACGTGGATGGTGGCGATCCTCGGAACGATGTTCCTCGGCATCACGTTCCTGTCGAACCACTACGGCCTGACCTACCACCCGGATGCGCCGGAGACCCTGCTCTCCCAGCTGACGCGGGCCATCCTCGGCGGGGTGGACCACGGCTTCTCCAAGGCGGTCTACCTCATCACCACGGGCTTCACCATGGCCATCCTGGCCCTGGCGGCCAACACGGCCTATGCGGATTTCCCGCGCCTGGCCGCGCTCCAGGCCAAGGACGGGTTCCTGCCCCGCCAGTTCACGAGCCAGGGCGACCGCCTCGTCTTCTCCAACGGCATCCTCATCCTCTCCATGGCCGCGGGTTTCCTTGTGCTGGTTTTCGGTGCGAAGGAGGACCACCTGCTGCCCCTCTACGCCGTGGGCGTGTTCCTGGGCTTCACCCTCAGCCAGTCGGGCATGGTGCTGCGCTGGTTCCGCCTCAAGGGCAAGGCCTGGCAGCTGAAGGCGCTCATCAACGGCATGGGTGCGGTGACGACCCTCATCGTCATGCTGGTCATCGCCGTGACGCGCTTCACCCACGGCGCTTGGATCGTGCTGGTGCTCGTGCCCGCGATGGTGATGACCTTCTTCAACATCCACCGCCACTACATCCGCGTGAAGTCGATCCTGGCGGGCAGCCGGGCGGAATTTCACAGCCCCCGCAAGAACCGCGTGGTGGTGCTGGTTTCGGGCATCCATTCCGGTGTGGTTCAGGCCCTCAACTACGCCAAGGTCATCGCCGACCACGGCGAGGTGGAGGCCCTCACCGTCGATTTCCCCGATGAGAACGGCCGCGACAGCGCCGCCCTGGAGAAGCTTCGCTCCGACTGGCCGCGCTACTGCGAGGGCATCCCCCTCCGGGCGCTGCGCAGCCCCTACCGCAAGATCGTCGAGCCCATCGTGGATGAACTGGACCGCATGCGGCGCGCGGAGCCTGAATACACCATCACCGTCATTCTGCCCGAATTCGTGACGGGGCACTGGTGGGCGAACCTGCTGCACAACCAGACGGCCTGGCGCATCAAGGGCACCCTGCTGATGAAGCCCAAGACCGTGGTGATCTCGATCCCCTACCACCTGGAGCCCCTGGTGGAGTAGCCTCCATCCTGGAGAGCCTCCATGCAGAGCCTGAGACGGATGTTGCTGGGGCGGCGGCTGGCCAGCGAAGAAACCCAACACACCAAGATCAGCAACCCCATCGCCCTGGCCGTCTTCAGCTCGGACGCGCTCTCCTCTGTGGCCTACGCGACGCAGGAGATCATGGCCTCGCTCTCGGGGGCCCTCATGCACGCGCTTGGCGCGGGCGCGCTGGCGGGTGTGGCGGGCCACGCGATCTTCGGCTGGTCGATTCCCGTGGCCCTGGGCATCATCGCGCTGCTGATGATCCTCGCCATTAGCTACCGGCAGACCATCCTGGCCTATCCCGGTGGCGGCGGCGCCTACATCGTCTCCATGGAGAACCTGGGCGACATCGCGGCGCTGACGGCGGGCGCCTCCCTGCTCATCGACTACATCCTGACGGTGGCGGTGTCGGCTTCCTCAGGCGTGGCGGCCATCACCGCAGCCCTGCCCGTACTGGAAGGCCACAACGTCGCGCTGACGATCCTCTCCATCGGCTTCATCGCCCTCATGAATCTGCGCGGCATCAAGGAGAGCGGCGGCCTCTTCGCGATTCCCACGTACGGCTTCGTGCTCAGCATCTTCCTGATCCTGGGCTACGGGACACTGAAGCTGGCGCTGGGCGGCGGCCCCACCGTGGTCCAGGTCCAGCATGCGGCCCAGCAGGGCGCCCATTTGGCGGGCCTGTCGATGGTCTGGATTTTCATGCGCGCCTACAGCGCGGGCTGCACCGCGCTCACGGGCGTGGAGGCCATCAGCAACGGCACGACGGCCTTCCGCGATCCCGCCGGGCCCAACGCAGCCAAGACCATGATCTGGATGGTGCTGCTGCTGGGGACCATGTTCCTCGGCATCACGCTGCTGGCGCACCGCTTCGGCGTGACCTACCAGCACAGCGCCGATCCCACCGTGGTGGCCGAAACCCTGCTGTCGAAACTGAACAAGGCCATCCTCGGCGATGTCAGCCACGGCCTGCCCAAGATCATCTACTACCTGGTCCAGGGATTCACCTTCGCCATCCTTGTGGTGGCGGCGAACACGGCCTTCGCGGATTTCCCGCGGCTGGCGGCCCTGCAGGCCCGCGACGGCTTCCTGCCGCGCCAGTTCGCCAGCCAGGGGGATCGCCTCGTCTTCTCCAACGGTATCCTGATCCTCTTCTTCTTTTCGGCAGCCCTCGTCTGGGCCTTCCACGCCAACACGGACATCCTGCTTCCGCTCTACGCGGCGGGCGTCTTCATGGGGTTCACCCTCAGCCAGACGGGCATGGTCGTCCACTGGCGCAAGGTGCGCGGCCGGCACTGGCACGCCAAGGCGGTGGTCAACGGCCTGGGGGCCATCACGGCCTCCATCGTGCTGCTCGACATCGCCATCACCAAGTTCATCCACGGCGCCTGGGTGGTGATCCTGCTGGTGCCCGTGCTGGTGGTGGTCCACTTCAACATCCGCCGCCACTACGTCGGCGTGAAGTCCAAGCTGGCGGCCAGCCGCACGGACGCCTTCCTGCCCAACAAGCACCACGCCATCGTGCTCGTGAACGGCATCCACCGCGGGGTGGTGCAGTCGCTCCTGTACGCGCGCCTCATCGCGGGCGACCGTGTGGAGGCCCTGACGGTGGACCTGGGTTCGGACGGCTACCACGAGAGCCCGGCCATGGAGAAACTGCGGGCGGACTGGTCCATCTACGGGCTGGGCATCCCGCTGCGATGCATTCCGAGCCCCTATCGGAAGATGGTGGAACCGATCCTGGAGGAGGTTGACCGCATCCGGGACGCGGAGCCCGAACTCGCGCTCACCATCATCCTGCCGGAATTCATCACGCCCAAGTGGTGGCAGCAGATCCTCCACACCCAGAGCGCCTTCCGCATCAAGGCGAGGCTGCTGCTCAAGCCCGGCGTGATCGTGACCTCGGTGCCCATGCACCTGCCGCAGTAGGAGGCCCCTGGGCTATCCGCGCATCCGCGAGGTGGGCCGCGACAGCAGTTCCTGGCCGCTGAGCCACTCGGCGAGGGTCTGGTGCCGGGGGCTGAGCACCATGCACAGGAAGCTCAGCGGGAAGCAGACGACGGAAAGCAGGTGGACGAGGGAAAAGGCCATACGCCGTTCGGGGCTGTTCTCGGGCAGGGTGACGCCGAAGGTGCCCATCATCGGCGACTGGCCCGTGAGCACGAGGGGGGCCATGAAGAGCATCCACGAGACCGCTACCAGGTAGGGCAGGACCAGGGGCCAGGCGCCGGTGAAGAGGCGGTTCGGTGACACGCCCAGCACCAGGGCCGGAAGGAGCATCGCGAGGGCCTGGACAAACACCAGGAGGAGGGCTTCGCTGGCCTCGACCTTCACGAGGGGCCAGAAGCTCGAGGCGGGTTCCTGGGCACCGAGGGTCGGCTGGGCGGGCGCAGGCGAGGGTGTGGGCTCGGGCCCGCCTGGACGTTCCAGTTCCTCGGGGCTGATCTCCACCGTGACCGGGGCCACCCGCCCGAGGGCCGGGGCCGTGAGGGCCCGGGCGGGTGTCTGGAACGAGGCCTGGGCCAGGGCCGAGGCCTGGAAGAGCAGGGGGCGTCCCTGCCGGGGCGGGGCCAGGGCCAGGCCGCATTCCGGGCACTCCGCCGCGAGGGGTGAGAGGCGGGTGTGGCAGCTGGGGCAGGTGCGGCGGGTGGGCGTGGCCATCGGAACCACTATCCGCCAGGGGGGTGAGGCCTGTAAACAGCCGCGCCCCGGCAAGCCGGGGCGCGGGGAAGGCGGTGCAGCCTACTTCACGTTCACGGCGAGCCAGGCCGTGTTGACGGTGTTGTAGACCGAGCTGCCCGAGGGATAGCCCAGGGCCGTGCAGGCGCTGAGGGTGGCCGTGCGGGCCCCGGCATAGGTGGTGCTGCTGGTCATGTAGGCCGTGAGGGCCTTGTACCAGATGCGGGCGGCCAGGTCGTTGCCAAGGCCCGTGATGCTGGTGACGCCGTTGGCCATGGGGGACTGGATGTTGCCCGAGAAGGCGTCGATCTGGCTGCCGTGGGCCAGGAGGAAGAAGAAGTGGTTGGCGACGCCGGAGCTGTAGTGCACGTCGAGGCGGCCCACGGACTTGGACCAGGCGTCCGCGCTGCTGCCATCGAGGCTGGGCTTGTACATCCAGCGCAGCGGGTGGGCGAAGGAGGAGGTTTCGAGCTGCTCGCCGATGAGGTAGTTGGCCGCCGGAACGACGCCACCCACCGTCGAGATGGTGCCGCCGATGCTGGTGTAGTTGGGGATGGTCGTCGTGCCGCCGCCGTGGCCCATGAACTCGACCATGGTGCCGAAGATGTCGGAGTTGGCTTCGTTGAGGCCGCCGGACTCGCCGCGGTAGGTGAGGTTGGCGGTGCGGGCGCAGACGCCGTGGCTCATTTCGTGGCCCGTCACGTCGATGGAAGTGAGGGTCTGGAAGCTGGTGCCATCGCCGTAGGTCATGCAGAAGCAGCTGTCGGACCAGAAGGCGTTGTCGTAGCCGTTGCCGATGTGGACACGGCTGTAGGTGGCGGTGCCCGCGTTGTCGATGCCGTTGCGGCCGAACACGTTCTTGTAGAAGTCCCAGGTGTTCAACATGCCGTACATGGCGTCCACGGCCGCGGTCTGGCCGTTGGCCGCCGTGGTGGAGGTGCCTTCAACGTAGTTGGCGCCGTCGCCCCAGGTGTTCGTGGTGTTGGTGTAGATGCTGCCCGCTGCCGTGGAGGAGGTGGAGGCGTGGTTGGCGTTGGTCACCACGTTGGCGCCGAAGGTGCCGCCGGTGCCGCGGGTGGTGTCGCGCAGTTCGTAGCCCGTGCCCGTGCTGTTGGTGGGGATGGAGACGACGCCCGAGTACTGGGAGTTGCCCGTGCCCGTGGCGCCCGCCGTGTGCAGGCTGTTCCAGGATTCGAGCACCGCGCCGCTGTGGGCGTCGATGAAGAAATCCGTGTGGCGGATGCCGTCCTGGGCGTTCTCGAGCTCGGTGTGCACGTGGTAGACGAGGGTGGGACGCGCCGAAGCGCGATCCGGCGTGGCGATCACCAGCTCGGCGCTGGGCGCGTAGGCGTAATCGCCATTGGGGGCCAGGAAGGCGTGGGCGGAGGCCAGGGCCTCGGAGGCGCCGAGGGTGGGGGAGACACTGAGATTGAGGCCGCGCACGAGGGCATCCGTGTGCTCGGTCACCAGGCCGCCCCGCATGTGGACGATGGATTCCCCTTCGAAGACGCGCACGCCCTTGTAGAGCTGGTGCATGCGCACGTGGGCTTCGCCCGTGGCTTCCTCGAAGACGTTCTTCGTCGCGAAGCTGTGGTCGCGGCTGAGTCCCAGCTGGTAGACCCGGGTGTCCAGGTGTCGCTGGGCCGCGTCGGCCAGGGGCTGGCCGGCGGGGTGGGCGGTGAGGGCCGGAGCCAGCAGGACCGCGGCGACGGCGAGGCGGAGGGCGAGGCGTGAAGGCATAGAAATCTCCTATGGGAGCCGAGAGGCTCCGCGAGGCGTGGAAAAGGTGAGAAGGAATGGGGGAGACGAATTTAAGCCTGGAGGGGGCGGCCGGCTTTGGATGGTTAAGAGTTGTTAAGTTTGTTGAAAATGGGTTCCGTTTGATGGAAAGGGGGCGGGGCCATGTCACCATCGGTGGTTTGGGCCTGCAGGTCCGATTCCCCTCCGCGATCCCCCGGCCGATAAGGACCCGACGATGACGAGCGAACCCCTGGGCGTCTTCCACCCGAGTGGCCGGTTCTACCGGTTCACCATCCTGATCTTCATCAGCCTGCTGGTGCTCGGGAGCTACTTTGCCTACGACAGCATCGGCGCCCTCGAGAACACGCTGATGGCGGAACTGCACCTGGACCGCAGCACCATCGGATCGCTCTACACCGCCTACTCCGTGGCCGCCATCGCCATCGTGTTCTTCGGCGGCATGCTCTACGACAAGCTGGGGCCTCGCAAGGCGAGCCTACTCTTCAGCGTGCTGGTCTTCCTGGGCGCGGTCATCGTCGCCGTGGCCAAGGGCAAGTGGATGCTCATCTTCGGCCGCCTGATCTTCGGCGCCGGATCCGAATCCCTGATCGTGGTGCAGAGCGCCATCATCAGCCGCTGGTTCAAGGGCAAGGAAATGGCCATGGCTTTCGGCATCGCCCTCACCCTCAGCCGCGTGGGCACGGTGTTCTCCTTCAACACGGAAGAACTCATCGCCGACCATTTCCACAGCTTCCGTGTGGCGCTCTGGGCCGCGGCCCTGCTCTGCCTCTTCTCGGTGCTCTGCAACCTGGTCTTCATCGCCATGGACCGCCACGGCGAGAAGGTGCTCTCCTTGCAGAAGGCCGAAGCCGGCGACAAGATCGTGTTTTCCGACCTCAAGAAGTTCACCTCGTCCTACTGGTTCGTGGTGCTGCTCTGCGTGACCTTCTACAGCGCCATCTTCCCCTTCACGGCCCTGTCCTCGGACATGTTCCACGACAAGTGGGGCATTCCCAACGTGACGGCCATGAGCGGCGGCTTCCTGACCAAGGTGTTCTACAACTTCACCCACATGTTCAACACGGCGCCGGGCATCACCAGCATCACCATCGCCGCTTCGATGATCTTCGCGCCCTTCGCGGGCGGTCTGGTGGACCGCATCGGACGCCGCGCCTCCCTGATGGTGGTGGGCGCGCTGATCATGATCCCCGCCCACCTGCTGCTGGGGGTCACCCACTGGAACCCCATTCCGATGATGGCCCTGCTGGGCGTCGCCTTCGTGCTGGTGCCCGCGGCCATGTGGCCTTCGGTGCCCCTGGTGGTGGAGGAGAAGCGGGTCGGCACGGCCTTCGGTCTCATGACGGCCATCCAGAACGGCGGCCTGGCCCTGTTCCCGCTGCTCAACGGCTGGCTGCGGGACAAGACCGGCACCTACACGTCCACCCAGATCATGTTCTCGGGACTGGGCGCGGCAGGCCTCCTCTTCGCCTTCCTGCTCCTCCGCGCGGACAAGCGCCACGGGGGTGTGCTGGAGGCGGGATCGGGCGCGGGAAGCCGGGGTACGGAGCTTCAGCCCGAGTAGACTGGGAGCGGCTTCCGGAGGACACATGACCCGCTGGCGGAGGATCCTGGCTCACCTGGCCTCTGGCCTGGTTGGCGCCGTGGTGCTTCTGTCGGCGCTGGCCTGCGGTTCGGGCGCGCCTGCGCCCGCGCCGCCTCCGGTCCAGGCGCAGGCCGCGCCACGGGATTCGATTCCGCCGTACGTGCGCGAGACCCTGGCCTATGTCCGGCAGCACGGCTACGCCCCGCCGGGCTTTGTGGGCGGGCGGGTCTTCGGGAACTACGAAGGCCAGCTGCCGCGCTACAACGTGCGCCGCAAGCGCATCGAGTACCGGGAGTGGGACGTGATGCCGAAGGCCGAAGGCCACAACCGGGGCGCCGAGCGCCTGATCACGGGAAGTGACGGCCGGGCCTGGTACACCGCGGATCACTACCGCAGCTTCACCGAAGTGAAATGACCCAGCCGACGCTTCCGATGGATCCCGGAGGCCCCCTGATCCGCCCCTGGTGCGGGTCCACGGGGGCCCTCAGGGCTGCCCTCGGGAATCGCACGGGCCAGGGGTGGCTTCATGGATCCCGCATGCGCACCCGCCAGGGGCTGATGGACGAATGGGCCGTCGCGGCCGGGTTCCCGTCCTATTTCGGAGGCACCTGGGATGGACTGCGGGACTGTCTTTCCGATCTTCCGGAAGGCGGCGTGTTCCTCGTGCTGGAGGCGGATCAGCTGCTCCAGGACGCGCCGCCCGAAGAGGTGGCCACCCTCTGGCGGGTGCTGGAGGATGTGCGTGAAGACCTGGCGCCCAGGCCCTTTTGGGTGGTGCTTCAGGCGGAGCCCGGGCGATACGAAACCCTGGTGGAAGGCCTGAGGGCCATGGGACTGGCCTAGGGCCGCGCCGTTTTGGCCAGGTAGGCCTCCAGCGCGTGAAGGGCCTGGGCGCGGACCTTGGCCTGGAACCAGGGCGTCCAACCCAGCAGGACTCCCGGGAGGCCGAAGGCCTGGCGGGCCCAGGCCCAGAAATCGAACCGGTCCTGATGGGTGCGGATGAGCCCGTCTTCGAAGCCCAGGGTGGCCTCGATGCGGTTGAGGACGGCACGGCCCGTGCGGCTGAAGGTGTAGCGGGCCTCCCAGCGGACGATCACCGTGGCGCCCATCTCGCTGGACACCTGGTGGGTGATGCGGAGGTCGGCGGAGCGGCTCAGCAGCATCGCCCACATGGCGCAGGCTTGGGCGCGGGGCAGGGGGCCGAAGGCCGGATCCTCGAAGGTGGCCTGCGGGTGGTAGCAGGCGGCCATGGCCTCAGCATCATGCCGGGCGAAGGCCTCGTAGAAGCGGTTCGCCACCTCGGCGGGGGACATCAGAACTGGGCCTTGAAGGCTTCGAAGGCCTGGCGCAGCTCCGCGAGTTCTTCACGCAGGGAGGCCACCTCCGCCTCCAGCTGATCGATGCGGCCTGAGCGGGCGGGCGAGGGCTCCGGAAGGGCGGTAGAAGCGGTGTCCACGGGGCCGGAGAGCAGGTGGGCGACGCGTGCTTCGCGGGCGCCGGGGGCCCGGGCCAGGCGCACCACGAGGGGCGGTTCGGCCTCCATCAGCACCGCCAGGCAGCCCTCTACTTCGGCGAGATCGGGGAAGGCATACATCCGCTTGCTGTTGGTGCGCAGCTCGCCGGGCGTCTGGGGGCCGCGCAGCAGGAGCTCGGCCAGCAGCGCGCCTTCCTGCACCGAGAGGTTCCAGGTGGGCTTGGCCGTGTGGGCCACCTTCAGCACGCGTCCCGGCCAGTGCTCCGCGAGGTTTTTCTCGATGAGCGCGGCCACGCCCTCCTGCACCTCGGCTTCCGTCAGCGACAGCACGGGATCTCGGTTGCTGGACTGGTTGCAGGCGTTGAGCAGCGCGTTCAGGGAGAGGGGGTAGACGTCGGGCGTGCTCAGCTGTTTTTCCAGCAGGCAGCCCAGGATGCGACATTCGAGCAGGCTCAGGTTCAAGAGAGGACGAAGCTCCGGTTGGAAAGGGTGTGGAACATGAATAAAACGGCTAAACGCGCTTGAAAAGTGTCTATAGTTTGCAAACCCAATCAGGCGTTTCGCGAAAGCGAGGGACAGTATGGACCTATCACGCCGCAGCTTTCTAGCCACCCAGGGGGCCGCGCTGGGGGCCCTGCTCCTGCCGGGAGGTCTGCTTTCGGCGGTGGAGGCCGCCACGCCCGCGGCGCCGGCCCTGGAGGACTGGGCCCAGGTCCGGGCCCAGTTCCGGCTGTCCCGGGATTTCATCCACCTGGCGGGCTTCTTCATCGCCTCGCATCCCGAGCCCGTGCGGGCGGCCATCGAGGGCTATCGGCGGGCCATCGACGAGAATCCCTTCCTGGCGGTGGAGCAGGGCCTCTTCGAATCCGAGGCGACCAATCTCGAACATCGCGTCTGTGAAGACATCGCGGCCTACCTGGGAGCGCGGCCGGAGGAGATCGCCCTCACGGGCAACACGACCATGGGGCTGGCGCTCATCTACCACGGGCTGCCCCTGAAGCCGGGGGACGAGATCCTGACCACCACGCACGATCACGTCGTGCACCACGAGAGCATCCGGCTGTCGACCCAGCGGAACGGCGCCTCCGTGCGCAAGATCGCGCTCTTCGAGGAGGCGGCCGCGGCCACGACGGAAGACATCGTCGGGCGGATCCGCGCCGCCATCCGGCCGGCGACGCGGGTGCTGGGCCTGACCTGGGTTCATTCGGCCACGGGCATCCGCCTGCCCATCCGCCGCATCGCCGATGCGCTCGACGAGATTAACCGCAGCCGCAGCGAGGCCGAGCGCGTGCTCCTCGTCGTCGATGGCGTGCACGGCCTGGGCGCCGTGGAAGATTCGATCCCCCGGATGGGCTGCGATTTCTTCAGCGCCGGCACTCATAAGTGGATCTTCGCTCCGAGGGGCACGGGCATCCTGTGGGCCCCGGCGAAGAGCTGGGCGCGGCTCACGCCCCTCATCCCGACCTTCTCGGACATGGAGTGCTTCAACGCCTGGGCCGAGGGCCGCCCCGTGAAGGGGCCGACCATCGCGGCCCGCGTCTGCCCCGGGGGATTCCACGCCTTCGAGCATCAGTGGGCCGCGGGCGCGGCCTTCCGCATGCACATGAAGATCGGCCCGGCGCGCATCGCCGATCGCGTCTTCGAACTGAATGATCGCTGCCGGCGCGGCCTCGCGGCCATCCCGGGCGTGAAGCTGCACACCCCGCTGGCCCGGGAGCTTTCGGCGGGCATCAATTGTTTCGAAGTGGCGGGCCACAGCCCGGCCGCCGTCGTGAAGGCGCTGCTGGACAAGCGCATCGTCGCCAGCACGAGCCCCTACGCCATCACGTACGCGCGGCTTTCCGCGGGCCTGATGAACACGCCCGAGGAGGTGGACCAGGCCCTGGTCGCGGTGCGGGCGCTGGCGTCCTGAACCGAGCCTACCGGCCGACGAGGCCCGCCATGGGGCTGCTGGCGCTGGCGTAGAGGCGCTTGGGCATGCGTCCGCTTTCAAAAGCGAGGCGGCCGGCGAGGACGGCGTGATCCATGGCCTGGGCCATCTTGGTGGGCTCGCCCGCCTCGGCCACGGCCGTGTTCAGCAGCACGCCGTCCGCGCCCAGCTCCATGGCCAGGGCCGCGTCCGAAGCCGTGCCCACGCCCGCGTCCACGATCATGGGCAGCTTGAACGAGTCGACGACTTCCTTGATGAGCAGCAGGGTCATGGGGTTCTGCACGCCCAGGCCCGAGCCGATGGCGCTGCCCAGGGGCATGACGGCGGCGCAGCCCACGTCGCAGAGCTTCTTGGCGAGGATGGGATCGGCGTTCACGTAGGGCAGCACGATGAAGCCCTCCTTCACGAGGATCTTCGCGGCTTCCAGCGTCTCCTCGTTGTCGGGGTAGAGGCTCTTGGGATCGCCGATGACCTCAAGCTTCACCCAGTCCGTCTGCAGGGCTTCGCGGGCCAGGCGGGAGACGCGCAGGGCGTCCTCGCGGGTGAAGCAGCCCGCCGTGTTGGGCAGGAGGGCGATATCCTTGGGGATCCAGTTGAGGATGTTGTCCTCGCCCTTGGCGGCGAGGTCGAAGCGGCGCACGGCCAGGGTGACCATCTCCACCCGCGCGGCCCGGTAGCAGGCCTGCATGGTGGCGAAGTCCTTGTACTTGCCCGTGCCGAGCACGAGGCGGTTGTTGAAGGTCTTGCCGGCGATGACGAGGGACATGGGCGCTCCGAACCTCCAGTCTAGCGCCGCTGCCGAGGCTCGACCCGGTCTCAGGGCTCGTGGGAGGTGCCGGAACAGAGCACGTCCAGCCGCTGCTCGCCTGCTGTCGACCGGAAGCGAATCCGCAGCCAGGGGGGCGGCTGGGTTACCGGGCTTCGCAGGAAGACGAGCCCCCGCTGAATCCCGCCCGCGGGCAGGCTACCCGGACGGAAGGCCCGCTCCCGGAAGCAGGCGCCGAGCCGCGCATTGCTGCGGGCGGCGACCCAGGCGTTGGGGAGGCCGAAGACCAGGTCGGTGGTCGCCATGAAGAGCCAGAAGGCGGGGTCGGCCAGGCTGCTCGCGGTGTTGCTGAAGGCCAGGCCCATGAGGCCCGCGGGAATCAGGGGATAGATCAGGTAGCGGATGGGCCTCTGGCGCACGAGGTCGAGGGCGGCTTCGGGCGAGAGGAGGGCGGCGCCTGTAGGGCCCTCCAGCCCCAGGATGTCGAGGGCCTCCGGCGCGTGGTTCTCCAGACCGAGGACCAGAAGCTGAAGCCCCGCCTCGCGGGCCCGGTCCTCGTAGCGGGAGTTGTCCCCCCAGGGTTGGGGCGCCAGGTGTCCGCTCAGATCTTCGGCCCGGCCCGGGATGGGCGCGGCGAGCACCTCGATGGGACGGTAGATCCGCGCGCAGGCGAGGTTTTCCAGGAGGAGCAGGAGCGTGCAGAGGATGGTTTTCATGGCGGCCCTCCAGGGGCTCAGATTCGGCGCGGGTGCCAGCGGCGCATGGGGAGCAGGGAAGGCGCCGCCGCGAGGAGGCCCAGCAGGGCGCCCCATACATGAGCCTCAGGCAGGGGGCGCCAGGCCGCCTGGGAGGGCAGGACGTAGAGCCCCAGGCACCCTTCGAGGCCGAGCTTCAGGCCCAGGCCACCGAGCAGAAGCAGTCCGACGCTGAGGGATTCCTCACGCTGTAGGAGGCGCTGGCCCGTCCAGGCCCACAGCGCGCAGGCCAGGCCGGAGGCTCCGCGGTATTGGCCGCCGCCGAGCCCGGGCAGGAGCGCCAGGCTCAGCAGGGGCGCGATGAGGAGGGCAGCGGCCAGCAGGCGGAGGCGCTCCTGGCGGCGCACCAGAAGCGCGGGCACGGCCAGGGCCATCAGGTTGGCGAGGGCGTGGTCCCATCCGAAGTGGACGAGGTGCGCGGTCCAGAGGCGCCAGGGCTCCTGCAGGGCCTCCGAGGTCAGGGCGAGAGGATCCATCAGGACCTCCGCGAACGAAGGGCGAAGCCGAGGATCGAGAGGGCACCGAGGGCCTCGACCCAGCCGAAGCTGCCGCCGAAGTTCCGGCCCCCGCTCTGGCGCAGCGACACGCCCTGGCGGTCCACCACCTCCACGTCCTTGCGTTCGCCGCGGGCGATCTCGGCCTTGAAGTTGGCGACTTCGACATCGAGGTTTTTCGCCAGATCCGTCATCGCGCTCTGGAGGCCCTCCTGGGAGTGCGCGCGCAGCTGCACCTCGCGATGGGCCCAGGTGGAGCTGCCCTTGATCTGACTTTGGCCCGGGGCTCGGAGCAGGAAGGTGTGGCTGGGCACGTCGTAGACGGCGGCATCGATGAGGGTGCGCGTGTCGTTGGCGTCGCCGGGCAGCACGTAGGCACCGACGATGGACAGGTAGGTGAAGCTGTACCACTTGGGATCGGTGTACTGGATCTGGTCGACGCTGACGAGGGCCATCACGTCCACCCCGTACATCCGGGCCACCTGGTCCAGGTTGTCGAAGCCTCCATTGGGACGGAGGTAGGTGCTGGGCACCAGCTTGATGTCTGCCACCCAGGGCTTGTCCCTGAAGCTCTGCTTGACGACGTCGAGCAGCGGCTTCTCCTGGCCCGGGGCCATGAGGCCCTGCACCCGCCAGGAGGCGGAGGTGGCGGGCACGAAGGCGATGCCGAGCTTCAGGGGCAGCTTCAGCCGCGCCCCGGCGGGGTTGGGCAAGGGGGCACTCTGCTGCTTGGGGTAGAGGTAGTCCATCAGGCTGCTGCGCCGGGCGTGGGTCTGGGGCGTGTTGCAGGCAACCGTGGCGAGGAGGGCGCCCAGCAGGGCCGCGTTGAGGATCAGACGAGGATTCATGGGGATCTCCAGTCTCAATACGCTTGCGTATGGATGCCATACGGTATGGTATGGTAGGCTGGTCGGGTTCTCTGTCAAGGCCGCCATGCCCACACCGAAGAAGAAACCCCGTACCGCCGTCCCGCTCTCGCGGGAGGCCTGGGTGAAGGCCGCCACGAACCTCATCGCCCAGGAGGGGGTGCAGGCCGTGGCGGTGGAACCGCTGGCCCAGGCCCTGGGCGTGACGAAGGGCAGCTTCTATTGGCACTTTCAGAACCGCGACGAGCTCATCCACGCGGCCCTGGAGGCCTGGGAACAGGATCAGAGCCGGGACGTGGTGAGCCGCTACGGCGGCATCAGCGATCCGCGGCGCCGCCTGCGGGTGCTGCTCTTCGCGGCCTTCGAGGACGTGGAGAACGGGCGCTTCTTCGCAGCCCTGGCGGTATCGAGCGAGGATCCCCGCGTGCAGCCCTACCTGCGCCGGGCGACGGAGCAGCGGCTGGCCTTCGGCGTGCAGGCCTTCCAGGCCCTCGGCCTCGCCGAAGGGGAGGCCCGAGAGAAGGCCCTGCTCGCCTACGCGGCCTACGCGGGCTACTTCCAGCTGCTGCGAAGCACGCCCGAGGCGGTGCAGGCCGTGACCGATCTGAGCGGCTATGTCCGGCGCCTGGCGGATGCCTTGGTACCGGCCTAGTTGCGTTTGAGGCGCCGCCATGGGAAGGTGGAGCTTCCGATGGAGGAGCGATTCCCATCATTACCGGCGGCGAGGGCGATGAACCCGATGACCCGTTGGGAAAGGGGAGAATCGCCGAAGGGAACGCGGATCATCAACGCGCCCCCTGGACGTCGAGGCGAAAGCCCGGCGGCTGTCGTGCCGGTCACCCGGTACGGAGGGCCTGAGGCGCAGCGGCGGGATCGCTCCCACCGCGTTCCTGAGGGCACCGTCGGCACGCCGAGGTTTCCATGAACGCATCCCCCGCAGAACTCCGAAGCTGGCTCAGCAGCCGGCTGCTGACGCTCTGCGCGTCGGAAACCACCTCGGGCGCCGAGGATGCCGGCCTGCCGGACCTCCGCGCGCTGCTGGCGGAATTGGGCGCGACCCTCGTGGAACAGCCGGTGGCGCCGGGCCGCACCAACGTACTGGCCATCTGGGGCCGGCCCCAGGTGCTGTTTTCCACGCACCTCGACACGGTGCCGCCCTACCTGTCGCCGCGCCTGGAGGGCGAGACGCTCTGGGGCCGCGGCACCTGCGACGCTAAGGGTCAGATCGTGGCCCAGCTAGGGGCCCTGAAGACGCTGCTGGCCGAGGGCCGCGACGGCTTCGCCTGGCTGGGCGTCGTGGGCGAGGAGACCGACAGCGCCGGCGCCGCGGCGGCCCTGGGCCTGGCGGACCGCCTGCAGGATCTGAAGGCGCTCATCAATGGCGAACCCACGGAGCTGAAGCTGGCCACGGGCCAGCGAGGCGTGCAGCACGTCTGCCTCCACTGCCAGGGCCGGGCGGCCCACAGCGGCAGCCCCGAGCTGGGCCGCAACGCCACCTGGCCCCTGCTGGATTGGCTGCAGCGGCTGCGTGAGCAGGCGCGACCCGTGGACCCGCAGCTGGGCCCAGAACTCTGGAATCTCGGCCTGCTGCAGGCGGGCGAGGCCCTCAACTCCGTGCCCGCGAAGGCCGAGGCCCACCTCATGGCCCGCGTGGTGCCGGGCAGCACCCTCCTCGACGAGATCCGCCGCCTGGCGCCGCCCGAAGGCTCGGTGGACCTGCGCCTCGACGAACCCGCGGACCTCTACCCGGCGGTGCCCGGCTTCGACCGTGCGCCCATGCCCTTCGGCTCCGATGCGCCGGCCCTGCGCGCGCTGGTGCCGGATCGCACCGTAGTGCTGGCGGGACCGGGCAGCATCACCGTGGCCCACACGCTGGATGAACACCTCACCCTTTCCGACCTTGAAGCCGGCGTGGACCTCAACCGCCGCCTGGCCCTGCATTTCCTGGGAGACTGAACCATGACCACCAAGATCCCCGTCACCGTCCTGGGCGCCACCGGCGTCGTCGGCCAGCGCTTCGTCCGCCGCCTGGCAAACCACCCCCTCTTCCGCGTGGAGCACCTCGCGGCCAGCGAGCGCAGCGCCGGCAAGCGCTACCGCGACGCCTGCGCCTGGCGTCTGGACGGCGAGCCCTACGGCGGCCTGGGCGATCAGGTGATGGCCGAGGGCACGCCGGAATTCGCGCTCTCGCCCGTGGTCTTCAGCGCCCTCGACACGGCCCCCGCCAGCGAGCTGGAGCCGGCCTTCGCGCGGGCCGGGGCCATGGTCTTCTCCAATGCCGCGGCTTTCCGCATGTCACCGGAAGTGCCCCTCCTGGTGCCTGAGGTGAACGCCGCCCACCTGGGTCTGCTGGATCTCCAGCGCCACCACCACGGATGGAAGGGCGGCATCGTCACCAACGCCAACTGCACGGCCACCGTGCTCGTGATGGCGCTGGCGCCGCTGCACGAAGCCTTTGGTGTCGAGGCGGTGATGATGACGTCCATGCAGGCCATCAGCGGCGCGGGTTATCCCGGCGTGCCCAGCCTCGACATCCTGGGCAACGTCATCCCCTTCATCCGTAATGAGGAGCCGAAGGTCGAAGAGGAGACGCCCAAGATGCTGGGCTGCTTCACGGGCAGCGGCGTGGAGCTGGCGCCCATGGCCGTCAGCGCCCTCTGCCACCGCGTGCCCGTGCTCGAGGGCCACACGGAGGCCGTCAGCGTGAAGCTGAAGGGCAACCCCTCCCTCGACGCCGTGCGCGAAGCGTTCCTGAATTGGAAACCCGAGCCCCAGCGCCTGGGCCTCTTTTCGGCGCCCGCCGTGCCCATCCACGTGCACACCCTGGAGGATCGTCCCCAGGTGCGCCGCGACGTGGAGCAGGACGAGGGCATGAGCATCCACGTGGGCCGCATCCGCGTGTGCCCCATCCTCGGCCTCAAGTTCGCGCTGCTGGGCCACAACACGGAACGCGGAGCGGCGGGCGGCAGCATCCTCAACGCCGAACTCGCCCACGCGAAGGGGTACCTCCGATGATCGTCCTCAAGTTCGGCGGCAGCAGCGTCGCGGATGCGGCCTGCATGCGGCAGGTGGCGGGCCTCGTGCAGGCGGCTCTGTCCAAAGCGCCTCTCGTCGTGCTCTCGGCCATGGGCAAGACCACCAACGGCCTCTTCGACGCCGCCAAGGCCGCCGAGGCGGGCGACCTGGCCGCGGCCATGGAGTGCCAGCGCGCCCTCATGGCCGCCCACCGCAAGGCGGCGGAGGAACTCTTCGACGGCGCCGTGCCCGAAAGCCTGGACGTGGCCCTGACGGACCTCTTCGGCGAACTGGAGCTGCTGCTGCGCGGCGTGGCCCTGCTGCGCGAACTGAGCCCCCGCAGCATGGACGCCATCGCCTCCCTCGGCGAGCGGCTGTCCACGCGCATCTTCGCGGCCTTCGTGGGTGGCACTTGGGTGGACGCACGCACGGTGTTGCGCACGGATGACGTCTTCGGTGAGGCGGTGCCCCAGCAGGACGCGATCCGCACCCTGGCGGCGGAGCACTTGGCACCCCGCCTTGGCGCAGGCCGATCCGTCGTCACCCAGGGCTACATCGGCGCCACGGAGGACGGCCTCACCACCACGCTGGGTCGGGGGGGCAGCGACTACTCGGCGGCCCTCTTCGGCGCGGCGCTCGGCGCGGAAGAAGTGCAGATCTGGACCGACGTGGAAGGCGTGCTCACCTGCGATCCGCGCATCGTGCCCGAGGCCCTGCCCATTCCCGATCTGAGTTTCGCGGAGGCCGCCGAACTCGCGGCCTTCGGCGCCAAGGTGCTGCACCCCGCCACCATCCAGCCCGCCGTCGAAGCGCGCATCCCCGTCACCGTGCGCCACACGCAGAAGCCCGAGGGCCGCTTCACGACCATCTCGGCCGAGGTGCGCACGGGTCGTCCCATCACGGCGCTGGCCAACCGCGGGCCGGTAACGGTGCTGACGGTGAGCAGCACGCGGATGCTCGCGCAGAGCGGGTTTCTCGCGCGGCTCTTTGAAGTCTTCGGTCGCCGGGGCGTGAGCGTCGACCTCGTTGCCACGGCTGAAGTCAGCGTGTCGCTGACCGTGGAAGCCGACGTGCCCCTGAAGCCCCTGCTGCAGGATCTGGCGGTCTTCGCGACGGTGGAGGTGCACGAGGACCGCGCCATCATCGCCGCCGTGGGCGAGCGCCTGAAATCCACGCCGGGCCTCGGCGCCCAGCTACTCACGGCCTTGGGCGACATCAACGTGGAGATGATCAGCATGGGCGCCAACGAGATCAACCTGAGCCTCGTCGTGAAGGGGGAAAGCACCGCCGAGGCGCTGCGCCGCCTGCACCGCGTGCTGGTGGGAGGCGCCGCGTGACCTTGCGCATCGGACTTTTCGGCCGAGGCCGTCTGGGCTCGGCCATCCTCGCGGAGGCCGGCGAAGGCCTGGCCTGGACCGTGGATAGGGGCGAGGCGCCCGGCGGCGCCGTGGACGTGGCCATCGACGCCAGCCTGGCGGAAGGCGTGGAAGCCCACCTGGACTGGGCCTTGGAAACGGGTACCGATCTGGTGATCGGCGCCACGGGCTGGTCCATCCCGGATCTGGAAACGCGGATCGGAGGTCGCATCGGCGTGCTGACGGCCACCAACTTCTCGCTCACCGTGGCCCTCATGGCGCGCCTGGCGACAGTGATGGGACGCTTCGCGGCCCTGGACCCGACTCGCGATCCCTACCTCTTCGAGCACCACCACCGCCTCAAGGCCGATGCGCCCTCGGGCACCGCCAGGACTCTGGCGGCGGCCCTGATGGCGGGCTGCCCGCGCAAGACCGAATGGACCCTCGGTACCCCCGCGCCGCACCAGCTCAGCCTGGGCGTGCTGCGCGCCGGCGCCGAATTCGGCACCCACACGGTGGGCCTCGACGCCCCCGCCGAGGTGCTGGAACTCACGCACAGGGCGCGCTCCAGGGCGCCCTTCGCCCAGGGCGCCCTCGCCGCCGCCCGCTGGCTGCACGGACGCAAGGGCCTCTTCACCATGGACGACTTGGGCGCGGACCTGCTCGACCCCTTGTTCACCAACTTGAACGAGGGGGGATCGTCCGCTCGCGGTGCTCGCTCTTCGTCCCCCCTCGAACTCCCCCACGGGGTATCCGGGCAAAGCCCCGATACCCCGTCCTTCGGAGGCAAGCCATGACCCTGGATCTGTCCGGCCTCGCCGTCGCGCTGGCCACGCCCTTCACGTCTGCGGGCGACCTGGACCTTCCCGCCTTCCGCAAGCTGGTGCGCCACGTGGTGGGGGGCGGGGTGGACACCCTGGTGCCCCTGGGCACGACGGGCGAGGCGTCCACCCTGCTGGATGCGGAGCGCGACGCGATCATCACGGCCTGCCTCGAAGAAAGCCAGGGCCGCACGGTGATCGTCGGCACGGGCTCGAACGCCACGCGCCAGGCCGCGGCCCTGACGCGGCGCGCGCAGGAACTGGGCGCCGCCGGCGCCCTGGTGGTGACGCCCTACTACAACAAGCCCAACCCCGATGGCCTGGTGGCCCACTACGCCGCCATCGCCGAGGCCGCGCCGGGCTTCCCCCTTGTGGCCTACAATGTGCCGGGCCGGACGGGCCAGAACGTGGTGCCCGCCCTGCTCATGCGGCTCTGGGAGAACCCCCAGGTGGTGGCCGTGAAGGAAAGCAGCGGCAGTTTGTCCCAGATCGCCGAGGTGGCCCGGACCCTGCCCAAGGGCAAGACCCTGCTGTCGGGTGACGACAACCTGGCCTTGGCCTCCATGGCCGTGGGTGCCTCGGGCCTCGTATCCGTGCTGGGTAACGTGCTGCCCCGGGAGACCTCGGCCCTGGTGGCCGCGGCTCGCGGCGGGAATGGGGCCGAGGCCCTGCGCCTGCACCAGCAGCTGCTGCCCCTCATGGACGCGCTGTTCGTGGAGAGCAATCCCGTGCCCCTGAAGGCGGCGCTGAAACTGCTGGGCCTCGGCACGGACGTCGTGCGCCTTCCCCTCGCGCAGGCCTCGGCGGCCACGCGCACCCTTTTGAGTGAGGCCCTCTGCCTGGCCTCGGACGGCACCCTTCCCGGAGTGATGTGATGGTCGTGGATGTGGATCTCATTCGTGGTTTCTTCAGCCAGGCGCCCGAGGCCCTGCTCGTCGATCCCCAGGCTCCGGCCATGCACCAGCTGCTGCTCGTGGGCCTGGAAACCGGCGCCATCCGGGCCGCGGAACGCCAGGAGGACGGCAGCTGGCAGGCCAACGCCTGGGTGAAGCAGGCCATCCTCTGCGGCTTCCGCCGCACGGCCATCGTGGCCATGGAGGGCCCGGGCTTCCCCATGTTCGACAAGACCGCCTACCCGCCGCGCCACTTCGGGCCGGAGGATGCCGTGCGCCTCGTGCCCGGTGGTTCCTCCGTGCGCCGCGGGGCGCACGTGGCCAAGGGCGTCGTCGTGATGCCCCCGGCTTACGTGAACGTGGGTGCCTTCGTGGACGAGGGGACCATGGTGGACAGCCACGCCCTGGTGGGCAGCTGCGCGCAGATCGGCAAGCGGGTGCACCTTTCGGCCGCGGCCCAGATCGGCGGCGTGCTCGAACCCGCCGGAGCACGTCCCGTCATCGTGGAAGATGAAGCCTTCGTGGGCGGCCTCGTGGGCCTCTTCGAAGGCATCGTCGTGCGCAAGCGCGCCGTGCTGGCTTCCGGCGTCGTCATCACGGGCAGCACGGTGATCTACGACCTGGTGAACGGCCGCGAGCTGCGCCAGGAGGTACCCGAAGGAGCTGTCGTCGTGCCCGGTTCCCGCCCGGCCTCGGGGGACTTTGCCAAGGCCCACGGACTCCAGGTGTCGGCCCCCTGTATCGTGAAGTACCGCGACGACAGGACCGATGCGGCCACCGCCCTGGAGCAAGCCCTGCGATGAAGCCTGCAGAACGTCTTTCCCAGCTCAAACCCTCGCCCATCCGCGCCATCACGGACGGCACACCGCCGGGCGCCATTCCTCTTGGATTGGGCGAGCCCACCTGGGACCTGCCCGAGGTGGGGCGCAAAGCCCTGCTGCGCGATCCAGGTCCCTGCGCCTACGTGCCCCACGTGGGACTCACGGAGCTGCGCAAGGCCGTCGCCGCCTTCCACAACGCCCACCTCGACGAGGTGCTCATCACCACGGGATCGCAGGGCGCGCTGTTCTCGCTGTTCCAGGCCTGGGTGAACCCCGGCACCCAGGTGCTCATGCCCGATCCGGGCTTCGTGGCCTACCCGGCCCTGGCCCGCATGGCGGGCGCCGAACCCGTCACCTACCGGCTTTCACCGGACCGCTTCCGCCTGGATGCGGACGAACTGATCCGCGTGCTGGAGGCGACGCCGGACGCCTCGGCCGTGATCCTCAACCTGCCCTCCAACCCCACGGGCGGCGGCGGCGACCTCACGGCGCTCAAGCGCGTGGCGGACGCCTGCACGGCCCGCGGCGTGCTGCTCATCTCCGACGAGGTCTACCGCGACCTGCACTTCGGCGTGCGGGCCCCCAGCCTGCGCGACGTCACGGACCGCGGCGTGGTGACGAGCTCCGTGAGCAAGGGCTGGGGCGCGCCGGGCCTGCGTGTGGGTTGGGCCGTGGGCGATCCCGCCTGGCTGGCCCCCGCCCGCGTGGTGCACGGCTATGCCGTCACCGGCACGGCCACGCCCGCCCAGTGGGCGGCCCTGGCCCTCATCGAGCATTCCGATACGGTGCTGGCCGAGGCCCGCGCCGCCGTGCAGCTGCGCTGGGAGGCCCTGGCGGCCGCCCTGCGCGAAGAGCTGGGACAGGTCGTGGCTCCGCCCGACGGCACCTTCTACCACTTCATGCCCCTGCCGCCTTCGGCCCACGCCGATCCCCTCGCCTTCTGTCTGAAGCTGCGTGACGAGGCCAAGGTCGTGCTCATCCCCGGCCTCGCCTTCGGCGAAGGCGGCCGCGGCCACGCCCGTCTCAGCTTCGCCGCGACGCCCGAGCAGCTGCGCGAAGGCGTGCGGCGCCTGGCGCCGTACTGGAAGAACTGAAAAAGATATTCACTGCAGTTAGAGGTTTTAATGCTTTTCGCTTTTGACGACACTCAGTGCCGCTCCCTCGCCGAAACCCATGGCACGCCCTGCTTCGCCTACTCAGGCGCGGTGGCTGAAGCGCAGTTCCGCGCGCTTCGCGACGTGTTGCCTGGGCGGGTGCGCCTCGCCTACGCGGTGAAGGCCAACCCCCATCCGGGCCTGCTGGCGCGCTTCGCGTCGCTAGGGGCCAGCTTCGACTGCGCGTCCATCGGGGAGCTGGGCCGGGTGGAGGCCCTGAATCTTGAGCCGGGCCGCACCTTCTTCGCGGGCCCGGGCAAGCGCGAGGCGGAGCTGCAGAAGGCCCTGGCCATGGGCGTACGCATCCAGGCGGAGGGTTTCGAGGACCTGGCGCGCATTGACGCGCTGGTGGATCGCGAAACCGCCGTCAACCTGCGGGTACATCCGGCCTTCGACGTCTCCGAGGGGAACCGCATCATCGGCGGCAGCGGGCCTTCGGCCTTCGGCATCGACGAGGAGGACGTGCCGGCCCTGTTGGCGCGCGCGGCGCAGCTGCGCCACGTCCGCATCCGCGGCCTGCATGTCTTCGCGGCCAGCAACCAGCGGGACGCCGCCAAGCTGAAGACCATCCACGGCGCCGTGCTGGACCTGGCCAAGCGTCTGCACGAGCAGCATGGCCTCACCTTCGAGCAGATCGACCTGGGCGGCGGTCTGGGGATTCCCTACGCGCCCGAACAGGCGCCCCTGGATCTGGCGGCCTTTGGACAGGGACTGTCGGATCTGCTCGGGCGGCACGCCTGGTACAAGGGCGAACTGATCCTGGAGCCGGGCCGCTTCCTGGCGGGCCCCTGCGGCGTCTACCTGGCTCGGGTGGTGCGCATCAAGGAGAGCCGGGGCACACGCTTCGCCATCCTGGAGGGTGGCATCAACCACCTCATCCGCCCCCTGCTCACGGGCGAACCCTTCCCGGTCAAGGCCGTGGGCCAGGGGGAAGGCGCCGCCGCCCACACGCTGGCGGGGCCCCTATGCACGAGCCTGGACCGCCTGGGCGAGGTGCGGCTGCCCGAGCTGAAGGCGGGCGACCTGCTGGCCTTCGGCAGCACGGGTGCCTACGGCCTGAACGAGGGCATGACCCATTTCCTGAGCCACCCGGTGCCGCCGGAAATCTGGGTGGGGTGAGGCCCTAGCCGAGCAGCGTGATCCAGGCGCCCCGCTGATCCTTGGGCAGGGCCTTGATCCGTTCGAGGAGCTTGAGGCGGACCTGCCAGGTCTTGTCCCCGGGGAAGAGGGCACGGCCGCGCAGGAGGTCCATCTCGGCCTCCTCCCACTTGGCCTGGCTGGCGTGGGCGACGCAGAGGGCGAGGGCCAGGCGGCCGCCCCGGGCGCGGAGGTCGGTGTCGCCGGGCTGCGCGCGAAGCAGGGTGTCGAGCACCTTCAGGGCGGCCTCGAGATCACCGGCCTGCAGGTGCTTTTGGAACTCAGGCAGGCTGGCGCCGGTGACGCCCCCGGCCAGCCCGGCCCTGGCCTTCTCCAGCAGCTGGGCTCCAGAGGCATCGTTGGGGCTGCGGTTCACGAAGGCCTCGGCGCGGAGGTAGGCCCGCAGAGGGTCAACGACGAGGGCGGCCTCGGCCTCCTGGCGGATCGAATCGGAGGTTTCGGCGAGGTCGGGGGCCTGGGCCTGCTGGGACACGGGGGCCACGGCGGCCGCCCGGGCGGCGCGGACCTCCTCCTTTAGGGCCTGGTCCTTCCGGTAGCTGTGGAAGAAGGTGAGGCCGAGGATGAGGGCGATGGTGCCGCTGCCCGCGTAGGCGAGGGTCTTGGTGTCCTTCAGCCAGGGCAGGCGCTCGGCGGCTTCCCGCAGCCGCTCGGGCAGGGACAGCCCTTCGCGCGGGGCCTGGGCCGTCTTGAGGAGGGCGGCTGGAGGTTCGACGCCCTGGGCCTCGGTGGCACCGGAGGCCTCCACGACGGCCATGGCGATGCGCCCCTGGGGATCCAGCGACACCACCGGGGTGGGCGGGGCCGCGACGGCGCCGGGTCCGCCGGGCTTGCGGCAGCGCTCCAGGCCCTGGAGGGCGCGGGCATTGCCCGGATCCAGGCCCAGGGCCTGCTGGAAGGTGAAGGCCGCCTCCTCGTGGCGCTGCAGGGTGAGCAGGTGCTCGGCCTGCCGGAGCTTGAGGTCCAGGGCCTCCGAGACGGTCGTCGCGGGTTGGGTCGGCGCGGCGGGCGCGGTGGGGGCCGGGGCCGAACCTGCCTCCGCGCGGGCCTGTCTCAGGTAGCCCTCGATCTCGGTGCGATGGGGTTCCAGCGCGAGGACGCGCTCCCACTTGGTGATGGCTTCTTCCACCAGGCCCATGTCGTAGAGCTGGACGGCCTCGCGCAGAAGCTTGTCGATGTCTTCGTCCCCGTGGAGGGCCTCCACTTGCACCGGCGCGGGACTCGGGGCCGCCTCCAGGGGAGGACGTCCCAGTTCGCGGCGAGCCCCGTTGGCATAGCCGCGGGCGAGGGCGTGGGCGGGATCCAGGGAGAGGGCCTGCTCCCACTTCCGCAGCGCGTCCTCCAGTTGGCCCATGTCGTAGAGGGTGCAGCCCTCGGCGACCAGGCGCTCGGGATCCGGGGCGGGTGCGGCAGGCCGCTCGACGGCGGGAGGCACCGGCGCCGCTTCGCCAGGTTCGGCGCCGAATGCAGAGACGGGTTCGGGCTGCGGAAGGGAGGAAGGCAGCGGCACTGGTTCCTCGGCCACCTCGATTACGGGCTCGGGCTGCGGTTCAGGCGACGTCGCGGGGGCTGCCACTGGGGCCGAGGCGGGTTCGGGGGCCGGTGAGAGGACGGGTGCTGGGGGCGGTTCCGGAGCCTTCGCCTGGGCGGCTTCGGCCTCGCGGAGGGCCAGGAGGCGCTGCTTCACGAGGACCAGGCGTTCGCGGGCCTCGGCGTGGGTGGGCTGCTGCTTGAGGATGGCCTGCCAGATCTGGCCGGCCTTGACGATCTCCCCCTTGGCAAAGAGGTCATCCGCCTGACGGAGATGGGGCGCGTAGGGATCGGGCGTCATGGGTCGCGTCTCAGTGAAGCGGGAATTCGTCGGTGCTGCGCACCAGCAGCATGAAGGTGCTGTTCCCGCAGGTGAATTCCTGCTGGCTGAAAAGCTGGACGGCACCCGTGATGCGCTCGCCGTTGACCAGGGTGCCGTTGGTGGACTGCTGATCGCTGATCCACACGGTGCCGTCCCGGTGGATCTCCAGCAGGGCGTGTCGGCGGGAGGTCTCGGGGTCCAGGGTTACGACGTCACCTTCCTCGCGGCCGATGACCGTCTGGGGGTTTTCGATGACCTTCACGGTGGAGGCCTGGGGCCCGGACAGGAAGGCCAGGCTGAACTTCAGGCCCGGGGGCATGCCCGGCACCTGGAGGCCTGCGGCCACGAGCATGGCTTCGCGATCGCGCCGGGCCGTTGTCTGGGCCGCCGGGATCGGGGCGGGGGGCGTCGGCTCGTTGGGGGGCATGGGGGCCGGGACCGTCACGAGGGGAGGTTCGGGCATCAGGGGCGCGGGGGCCAGCGTCGGGTTCATCACCTCGAAGACGTGGCTGCATTTCGGGCATTTGAACCGCTTGACCCGGACGGTGCCGAATCGACTGTCGTCATATTGGAAGCGGGCCTGGCAGGCCGGGCACACCACGATCATCGGGCCCTCGGGAAGCAGTTGCAGTGTATCCCTACTTCTTGCGCGTGGCGAAGAAGCTGAATTCGCTGCGCAGGGGAATGCCCTCGGGGAGCTTGAATCCCGTGACCGTGGGGGGCAGGGGCTGGTTGACCTTCAGCGCGCCGAGTTCGAGGAACCAGGTGTCCCCGCTGCGCTCGATCCACTGGATCTGACGCGGCAGCCAGGACTCCTTGTCCACCCACAGATTCAGGGTCTGCATCCGCTTGCGGAGCGACAGAGTACGCGGCGTGAGGGTGAGGAACCAGGTGTTGGAGCCATCCTTCGCGTCGGAGAGGGCGATCTGGAAGTAGTCCGACAGGTAGCTCAGCTTCTGGCCCAGGCCCAGGAATTTCCGGTCGGCGTTCTTGATGAAGCCGATCTTCATGAGCTCGCCTTCGCGGGCCTCGGGGCTGTACGAGATGAGGGCCTTGGGCGTCAGGTGGAGGATGAGGTCCTCTGGAGGTTGGAAGGCGAAGTGCGCGAAGTCGGAGCCCTGGAGGTACAGCGTGCCCTTCGTGACCGAGGGCGTCTTCAGGAGGGCGCGCCGCAGGGTGAGGGTGAAGGGGCATTGCAGGGTCTGGGCCTGGGCCTGGGCGGCGTCGAAGCGCTCCACCACCTCGCGCAGGGGAGGCGGCGCCTGGGCGGCCAGGGGAGGCGCGGCGCCCAGGGCGAGCAGGATCAGGACGAGGAGGGTTCGGGACATGGACACTCAGTGGGATGCGGTGGACAGGGCGAGGGGTTCCCGCTGATGGGCCACGTGCAATGCCACGGTGGTGCCCCGCAGGACCTCCTCGGCGGCGAAGCGGGCCAGGTCGGGGTGGTTGTTGGATTCGCTGAGGTGGGCCAGCACGAGCCGTTTCAACCGCGGCGAGCAGACCCGCGCCAGCAGCTCGGCCATGGAGGCGTTGCTGAGATGGCCCACCCGGCTGAGGATGCGGGCCTTGAGCTGGGGCGGATAGTCGCCTTCGCGCAGCATGTCCACGTCGTGGTTGGCCTCCAGCACGAGGAGGTCGAGCTCCTGCAGGTGGTCGGCCACCAGGGCCGTGGGATGGCCCAGGTCCGTGACGACGGCGCAGGCGCAGCCATCGGCCTCGACGCGGTAGGCCACGGGATCGGCCGCATCATGGGGCAGGGCGAAGGGCAGGACGCGCCAGCCCTGCCAGTCCAGGGCCTGGCCGGCCTTCAGCTCGACCCAGCGGTGGTTGGGGATCGGCTCTCCCTGGGCCTTTTCGGCGGCCTTGCGCGTGTCGGCCGTCGCGAGGATGGCCCAGTCGGTCCGGCGGAGGATGACGCCCAGGGCGCCGATGTGATCCGAATGCTCATGGGTGAGGGCCAGGGCCTGGACGCCCGCGGGATCGAAGGCCAGGGCCTCCAGGCGCTGCCGGATCTGGCGCAGGGAGATGCCCGCGTCGATGAGGAGCGTCCGCTCGCCATCCGACAGGGCGTGGCAGTTCCCCTTGGAACCGGAGGCGAGCGCCGCATAGTGCATGGTCCAGGATAACGCTTACACTGACCGCATGAGCCCCAGTCAAAAGCCCGCCCCGACCCTGCGTCCCTCCACCCTCGCGGATCTGGAAACCCACGTGGCACACCGCGTCGCCATGTTCCGCGACATGGAGATGGGCTCCGAAGAAGGCCTGAAGCGCATGGCCGAGGCCTTCCGCCACCAGCTGCGGGGCTGGCTGGTGACGGGCCAGTGCCGGGGCCTCATCGCCGAGGAGGCGGGCCGCCCCGTGGCCAGCGTGCTCATGCTGATGAAGGACTCGGTGCCCACGCCGGTCTCGCCCCTGTCGGTGCGGGGCTACCTCTTCAACGTCTACACCGAACCCTCACACCGGCGCCGGGGCCTGGCGGCCCTCCTGACCGAAGGCGCCCTGGACCTGGCCAGGGACCTGGGCATCGAGATCATGGAGCTGCACGCCAGCCTCGAAGCCGAGGGCCTCTACCAGCGGATGGGCTTCGCGCCGACCAGTGAGATGCGCCTCGTGATGGGCGCGGGCATCAAGACGCCGAAGCAGTGGAAGCATCGGCGCTGACGGCGTTCGCCGTCACGCCGCGCCAGCGCCACAGCACGAAGATCGCCAGGCCGCAGACCAGGGCGCAGGGCAGGCTGGCCTCCAGGCCGAAGGCCCCGCCCGTGAGCCATTCGGGCTTGCCGTGGAAGACCGGGGTCCACAGGCCCTTGACATCCGTCGTGCCGCTCACGCCGAAGCCGAGCAGGCTGCCCTGGGCCCAGTTCCAGCCCAGGTGCAGGCCGATGGGCAGGGCCAGGCTCTTGGTGCGCAGGTAGCAGAAGCCCAGCAGGATGGCCGCCAGCCCGATGTTCAGCGTGGCCCAGGCCTTGGTGGCGCCGTGCATGCCCGGGTTGCCCCAGTGCAGAAACGCGAAGAGGGCGGCGAAGACCAGCTGGCCCACCCAGGGGCCGGCGCCTTCCACGAGCCGCTGGAAGGGGTAGCCGCGGGACATGATCTCCTCGTTGAAGGCCACGCCCAGAAAGAGGAGGGCGGCGGCAAGCATCTGCCGGGCGCCGATGGCCGCGGCCTGTTCCCAATGGAAACCTCCGAAGCCCTTCACGACCAGGGCGGTCACCACCATGAGCAGGAGGCCCAGGAGGGCGCCCAGGCCGAACTCGCGGAACCAACGCGATCCCAGGCGGAAACCCAGGTCGCGGAAGGCTCGCTTCTCCAGGCGCACGCAGATGAGGCTGGCGAGGGCCATGACGATGGCGTTGATCCAGACGAGGAGGGTGTTGCTGGGCCGGGGCGCATGGAAGGCCTTGGCGATCATGCCGAGACCGATGCCCATGGCCATGAACAGCGCGATGAAGCCGAGGACCTTCCACCCGCTGCGGACAGAGCCCTCCTCGTTGAGGAACCACTTGGACATGACATCTCCTGGAAAACCGGGCTACGGAGGGATGCGCCCCCGGTTGAGCCCTACATGACGCTCTGGGTTTCGGCGAAGGTGCGGGAGATTTCCAGGAAGAGCCTTTCCTCGTTGGGTTTCAGGGCCACGGCGCGGGCGAACCAGACGGCGGCCTTCTTGCGCTGCCCGGCCACCAGCAGGGCCCGGCCGAAGGCGAGGAAGCGTTCCCAGGCGTCCTTGTCCAGCGCCAGCAGCACGCCCATGTACCGCTCGGCCTCGTTCACCAGGCCCACTTCCGCCAGGTCCACGGCGGCCTGGGTGACGGCCTCCTTGTTCTTGGGATCCCGGGCCAGGATCTTTTCGTAGCCCTCCAGGGCCTCGGTCTTGTAGCCGTGCTTCAGCCAGGCCTGGGCGATGAGGCGCAGTACCTGTCCATCCTTGGGTTCGCGGGTCTCGGCCTCCTTGAAGGCGGCTTCGGCCTTGGGCTTGTCCAGGGCCGCCAGGTAGGCCCGGCCGCACTCGGCCAGGTATTTCGCGTCCTTCGGCTTGAGGGCGCGGGCCTTGTCGGCGCAGCCCTCGAGGATGGCGCGGCGGTCCCCGTTGAAGAAGGCTTCGTCAAAGACAACGGGGGTGGGCACCTGCGCCGCGAGCGACAGGGTGGCGAGGGTGAAGACGAGGCTTGAGACGCGCATGGGCACTCCGGGAATGGAACCAGTCAGGAGCTAGCGAAGGTCGAGTTCGACATCGAAACGGAGACTGACGGGACCGGCTTCCGAGGGCCGGTCGCTCTGCAAGGTGCCCACCCAGGTGCCCGACCGGGTCGCGTCTGGTCTCAGGTCGAGGGTATCCAGACGGCGCCCGCCCTCTGGAAGGTCCTGGTAGCCGAGAAGCCGCATGCGATCGGGCCCGCAGGCGCCCGTCAGGGTGGGCGGATGAGCTCCGGGCACCTGCCAGCGGGCGAGGGCGCCCCGCCTCAGGATGGGTGTGGTGGGCCCGCCCGCGGACCAGCCCACGGGATAGGCCTCGCGGATCTTGGCGGCCGAGGCCGCATCGCCCTGCACGTCCAGGAGGCGGATCCGGACCTCGGCCACGGGAAGCTCGGCGGCCACGGCGGGGGGCGTGGTGGCCGCCGGCGGCCATGCGGCGGACGCAGGGACATCCAGGCTGAGGAAGGTGTAGTCGAAGCTGGCGGCGTGCTCCTGGGCCCGGTCGTGGAGCACCTTGAAACTGGGCGTGCCGACCAGATCCCGGCACCAGGCCCTGGCTTCGTCCCAGCGCCCGCAGTGGGTAGCGGCCACGAGGGCGAAAGTCTTGTCGCGGGGGCGCAGGTCGGTGAGGGGAAGGACGGGTTCCAGCGCCTCGGCCATCCGGGAGGGGTCTTCCAGACGGACGGCGATTTCGAGGGCCAGGGTGTTCATCGTGCGCGTGAATTCCTCGGGGACGTGCTCCTGGCCCACCCGATTGGAGAGGGCCTGGGCCGCTTCGCTGCGTTTCACGGGATCGGCGCCGCGATAGAAACTGGCGCCTCCGCGGGGGACGATGGTCCGGCGGGACTGGGCCAGGGCCGTGCTCACGAGCCGCCAGGCCTGCTCCAGATCCTGGCGCTCGCGGGTGACCGCAGGCACGGGCTCCATGCGGCTGCGCAGCAGGTGCGCCTGCAGGAGCCACTCCGCGGCGAGATAGCGGGTTCGCCACGTGGAGCTGCCGCCCGTAAGGATCATCTTCATGGCCGTCCGTTCCACGGGCGAGCCGGGCTCCACATCGGCGAGCGCCGCCTGGGGATCCGCCTGGAACTTGGCCAGGGAGCTCCTCAGGACGGCGGATTCATCGGCCTGAAGGCTGAGGATGGAAACCGTCAGAAGCAGGGGCAGGCGCATGGGGGCTCCTAGCTCGGTTCGGCGCCGTGATCGGCGTAGGCGAGGGCGATGGCGTTCCACATGCGCTCCTCCTGGGGCTTGGCCTGGCTGGCCCGGGCGAACCACTTGGCGGAGGCGTCGCGGTGGCCTTTGCGCAGGCAGGCGCGGCCGAAGGCCACACAGTTCTGCCAGTCCGAGGGATCCAAGATCCAGGCCCGCTCCATGAGGGCCTCGGCCTCCTTGGCATGGCCGAAATCCGACAGATTCACGGCGGCGCGGGTGAAGGCGTTCTTGTCCTTGGGATCGGCCATCTGCATGTCGGCGATGGCCTTCAGGGCCTCGGCCCGCTGCCCGGCGCGCATCCAGGCCACGGCGATAAGGCGGTGGACGTCGGCATCCTTGGGCTTGTCCATGCGGGCCAGCTGGAAGCAGTCCTCGGCCTTGGCCTTCTCCCCGGCGGCGAGGAAGGCGCGGCCGTATTCGGCGAGCATCTTCGCGTCCTTGGGGCGCAGCAGGCGCGCGCGGTCCGCGCAGCTGCCCGCCAGCCGCTTCGGGTCCCCCCGGAAGGCGGCTTCATCCAAGGCCTGGGAAAAGAGGGCCTGGGACAGAAGGGGAAAGGCCAGCAGGCCGGGTAGCAGGCGGCGCATGGGCACTCCGGAAGGGGTGGCTCATGATAAGCCACTTCGCCGCGCCGGGTGATTTGCGCGGGACTTGTCTAGGGGTGGGCTGTCCAGGCGGGGTTCTCCTGCTCGGCGAAGAGGAGGGCGATCTCGTTCCACATGCGGACCTCCTTCGGACGGGCCAGGACCGCCCGCTCCAGCCAGAGCCCGGCGAGGTCGCGCTTGCCTCCGCGCAGCGCGGCCCGGGCGAAGGCAATGGGATCCTCCCACTCCTTGGGCTCGAGGACGTGGATCCGCTCGATCCACGCGGAGGCCACTTCCCAATGCTGGGTGCGCAGGGCGGCGAAGGCGAAATCCTTGCCGTTGTTGTAGTCCTTGGGATCGAGGGTCCAGGCCCTTTCCATCAGGGTCTGAGCCTCTTCCACGCAGCCGGCGTCCAGCAGGTTGATGGCCGCGTGCTTGAAGACGTTCTTGGCCTTGGGATCCATCGTCTGCATGGTCTGCAGGGCCGCGAGAGCCTCGGGCTTCTGACCCGCGGAGAACCAGGCCATGGCGATGAGCCGGTAGGTCTCGGCATCCTTCGGATCCGACAGCGCAGCGGCCTTGAAGGTGACTTCGGCCTTGGCGCGGTCCCCCGCCAGCAGGTAGGCGCGGCCGTACTCCGCGAGCAGGCGCGAATCCTTGGGATCGAGGGCGCGGGCCCGGTCCGCGCAGACCGTCAGCACGGCCTTGGGGTCGCCCTTGAAGAAGGCCGCCGTGGCGTCCTGGCCCAGCAGGGGAAGCGAGAGGGGAAGTGCGAGGAGGAAGATGAGCCGCCGCATGAGACCGCCTACAGGGGGATGTTCCCGTGCTTCTTGGGGGGCATGGTGTCGCGCTTGGTGTCGAGGAAGGCCAGGGCCTTGACCAGCTTCAGGCGGGTTTCGCGGGGCAGGATCACCTCGTCCACGAAGCCGTGCTCGGCGGCGATGTAGGGGTTGGCGAACTTCTCGTTGTACTCGGCGATGAGCTCGGCCTTGCGGGCCGCGGGATCCGGCGCGATGGCGATGGACTTGCCGTGCAGCACGTTCATGGCGCCCTCGGCGCCCATGACGGCGATCTCCGCCGTGGGATAGGCGAAGTTGAAGTCCGTGCGGATGTGCTTGGAGGCCATCACGCAGTAGGCGCCGCCGTAGGCCTTGCGGGTGATGACGGTGATCTTGGGCACCGTGGCCTCGCAGAAGGCGAAGAGCAGCTTGGCACCGTGGCGGATGATGCCGCCGTGCTCCTGCGTGACGCCCGGCAGGAAGCCCGGCACGTCCTCGAAGGTGATGAGGGGGATGTTGAAGGCGTCGCAGAAGCGCACGAAGCGCGCGCCCTTCTCGCTGGACGCGATGTCGAGCACACCGGCGTAGAAGGCCGGCTGGTTGGCCACGATGCCCACGCTGCGCCCGTCGATGCGGGCAAAGCCGACGACGAGGTTGGGTGCGAAGGCCTCGTGCACCTCGAAGAAGTGGGCGTCGTCCACCACGCCGCGGATGATGTCGCGGATGTCGTAGGGCTTGCTCGCGTCGTCCGGCACCACCTTGTCGAGGTCCGGATTCTCCAGGGGCATATCGCGCTTGGGCGCGCGCCTAGGCGCCTCGCCCAGGTTGTTGCTGGGCAGGAAGGAGAGCAGCTCACGGGTGTGCGCCAGGGCCGCCAGGTCGCTTTGGGTGACGAAGTGGGCCACGCCGCTCTTGGCGCTGTGGGTGGCGGCGCCGCCCAGCTCTTCCTTCGTGACTTCCTCGTGGGTGACGGCCTTGATGACGTCGGGGCCCGTCACGAACATGTAGCTCGTGCCCTTTACCATGGTGATGAAGTCCGTGATGGCGGGGCTGTAGACGGCGCCGCCGGCGCAGGGGCCCATGATGAGGCTGATCTGGGGGATGACGCCCGAGGCCAGCGTGTTGCGCAGGAAGATGTCGGCATAGCCGCCCAGCGAGACCACACCCTCCTGGATGCGCGCGCCGCCGCTGTCGTTGAGGCCGACGACGGGGCAGCCCACCTTCATGGCCAGATCCATCACCTTGCAGATCTTCTTGGCGTAGGCTTCGCTGAGCGAACCGCCGAAGACCGTGAAATCCTGGGCGAAGACGGCCACGGGACGGCCATCCACGCGGCCGAAGCCCGTGATGACGCCGTCGCCGGGGATCTTCTCCACGCCCCAGTTGCGGTGGACCATGAGGGCGTCCATCTCCTCGAAGGAGCCCTCGTCCAGGAAGGCCGCGACGCGTTCCCGGGCCGTGAGCTTGCCGCCCTCATGCTGCTTCTGGATGCGTGCCTCGCCCCCTCCGGCCAGGGCCTGGGCATGCTTGGCTTTCAGCAGCTCGATCTTCTTTTCGAGGGACATGGGTACTCCCGGGCACAGGACCGTCGGCGGATCTGGGGATCTGCCCACAGTCTAACCCAGGGCCCGGGCGAAGCTCGACGCCGGCCAAACCGGCTTATTTGACGGCCTGAATGGCCACGAAGGTGGCGAACTTGTCGGCCCACTTCACGAGCTTGTCCTGGATGTTGCTCATGGCGGTGCCACTGATGGCGCGGTGATGGATGGCCATCAGCACCTCGCCGGACTTGGCGTCCACGATCTTCAGGTCCCAGGTGGCGGTCTCACTGCCGGCGCCGAGGCCGATGAGCCACTTGGCCGCCTTGCTCCCGGCATTGGCGTCCACGAAGCGGCCCACCAGCGCCAGGTCGCCGTCCGAGCGGCTCACCTTGGCCTTGCCGTTGAAGGCGCCGGTGAGAGCGCCGCGAAGCATGCCCGGGAAGCTGTCCGTCAGCTCGGTGGCCTTGGCGTTGTCCTTGCCGTCCCGGCCCTTGCGGAGCATGGCGGGATCCTCCCAGGCCTTCATGAACACCGTGTGGCCGCCGAGGTTTAGGCCGGGCTTGATCCAGTAGTAGTCCACATCGTCGCCCTTGGTGAAGGTGATGTCTTCGCCGAACCAGGCGGGATCCAAGAGGCCGTCGTCCTGGAGAGGGGCCTTGGGCGCAGCCGGCTTGGGTGCAGGCACAGGTGCAGTCGCAGTGACGGACGCAGGCGCTGCTGTGGTCGGAGGAGCCGGGGCCGCCTCCGTTTTGGGCGTTTCCTGAGCCGTGAGACAGAGGGCCGGGCCCAGAAGGAGGGGAAGCGCGCGCCGCATGGGACTCCAAAGGAGAGAAGGTTGTCCCTAGGTTAACCCACAGAGAGCCAGTGAATGGATTTGGACGTTGGTGAGAGCGGGGCTGAACGGAATGGGCTCAGCATAAAATCGCGTTAATTTAGATTAAATATACAATATCTAAAATTTCAGTTGTTTTATTTTTTACCCATGAAATGATCCCCTCGCTCCCGTCGACGAGCGCACCTTCTTAATTCAAATTCATGGAGCCACAACATGAAGCGTGTGATTTTTACTGCCGCGTGCAGTACGGTGCTCTTGTTTGCCCAGCAAACACCACTTTCCCTGAAAGCCAGTATTCCAGCCGGCCAAGGCCGGATGGCCAGTGGAACTAGTTCCGAATCTTCTCTAGCTGGCCTGCCGCAGGTGTGGATCCAACAGGCGTATGCCGGTGCTGGATGGGTCAGCGGTACGGCGTATGCCAAAGGCACTGGGCCGTGGACTTACCTTTGGTCCACTGGCGATACAACCCAAACTATTTTGGTGCCGGGCAAATTCAATGGAGGTAACACGGTCTATACGGTGACGGTTACCGATTCAAATGGCGTTACTGGCACAGCGTCATTTGTCCCTAATTGGTGAGGGTCATGACTCGGTCTTGATCGTGACTGTGCTGTTTTGCAGGTGAATCGTTCGCGATTGCAACTGGCGTGACCGAGCTGCTCACCCAGGGCACAAAAGACAGGAGTGCAAAGGCACTGGCCTATTGTTGCCCCGGGTGAACAGCTTTGAAAGTGAGAGATCGCAAAGCATTCCACTCACGTAATGGTGCAATCTACTATCGGACGGCCCTCGGCTGGGTCATTGCTTCGAGGCTGAGGGTTTCGTCGAGCTCGGCGGGGGTGAGCCAGCCCTTACGGAGGATCAGTTCGCGCACGGGGACGCCGGTCTCCAGGGCTTCCTTGGCCACTTCGGTGGCGCGCTTGTAGCCGATGGCGGGCATGACGGCGGTGACGATGCCGATGCTGTGCTCCACCAGGTCGCGGCAGCGGTCGCGGTTGGCGGTGATGCCGACGATGCACTTGGTGGTGAGCACGTTCACGGCGGCCGTGAGGTTGCGCATGCTGGTGGCCAGGCTGTAGGCGAGGATGGGTTCCATCACGTTGAGCTGGAGCTGGCCGGCCTCGGCGGCGAGGGTGATGGTGAGGTCGTTGCCGATGACCTGGAAGGCCACCTGGTTGACCACCTCGGGGATCACGGGGTTCACCTTGCCGGGCATGATGCTACTACCGGGCTGCATGGGGGGCAGGTTCAGCTCGCCGAAGCCGCAGCGGGGGCCGCTGCTGAGCAGGCGCAGATCATTACAGAGCTTGCTCAGCTTCACGGCGGCGCGCTTGACCGCGCCGGAGAACATGACGAAGGCGCCGGTATCGGGCGTGGCCTCCACGAGGTTTTCCGCCAGCACGATGTCCAGGCCCGTGACCTTGCGCAGCTCCTCGACGACCACTTGGGGGTAGCGGGGATCGGCGCAGATGCCCGTGCCGATGGCCGTGCCGCCCATGTTCACTTCGAGGAAGAAGCGGGCGATCTCCTGCAGGCGCTGGATGTCTTCGCCCGTGGTGACGGCATAGGCCTCGAACTCCTGGCCCAGGGTCATGGGCACGGCGTCCTGCAGCTGGGTGCGCCCCATCTTGATGACATCCGAGAATTCCTTGCCCTTGGCGTGCAGGGCCGCCTTCAATCGGTTCATGGCTTCGAGCAGGCTCTTCAGCATGAAGATCGTCGTGAGGCGCAGGGCTGTGGGGTAGACATCGTTGGTGCTCTGGCCCAGGTTCACGTGGTCGTTGGGATGGCAGAAGGCGTACTCGCCGCGCTTGTGGCCCAGCAGTTCGAGGGCGCGGTTGGCGATCACCTCGTTGGCGTTCATGTTGGTCGAGGTGCCGGCGCCGCCCTGCACCATGTCCGTGGGGAAGTGGCCGTGCCAGTGGCCGTCGATGATCTCCTGGCAGGCACGGTCGATGGCGTCGGCGATGGGGGCGTCCAGCAGGCCCAGGCGGGCGTTGGCGCGGGCGGCGCCCTGCTTGACCATGGCCAGGGCGCGGACCATGGCCGGGAAGTGGCTGGTGGGCGTGCCCGTGATGGGGAAGTTGTAGACGGCACGCAGGGTCTGCACGCCGAAGAGGGCGTCTTCGGGCACGTCCAGGGGGCCGATGAGGTCCGATTCCTTGCGGATCCGTCCGCTGGCGAAGGCCTGCTCGCGGCCCGTGCGCGGCGTGCCCGAGTAGAGCAGGCGCTGGTTCAGCACGTTGGCCACCTTGCTCAGCACGGCGATGGCGGCGGCGCCGTCCGAGGCCAGGCTGGCCAGCACGGCCTCTCGGTTCAGATCCAGCAGCACGGCAGGGGTGAGAGCCACGCCCGTCGCAGAATGGCTGCTGACGGACAGGAAGGACTGCTCGCCGGCCACGTCGCCGGGGCCCAGGAGGACGACTGGCTCGGGGCCGTCGCCGTTGTCGCGGCTGATCTCCACGCGCCCTTCGGCGATGACGAGGGCGCCCTGGCGGGTCTCGCCCTGCTTGAAGAGGGTCGTCCCCGCCGGCACCTCGCGGCGTTTCGCCGCCCGGGCGATGAGGCTCAGGTCCGCATCAGACAATCCGGAGAAGATTTCGCAACGGCGAAGAACCGACGTGTTCGCATCCATGGGGACACCTCAAAGCCTGAAATCAGCAGGCCCCATGCTACCGGCATCACTTTACGATTTGGTCACGTTTGGGGGGCCGCGTCTGACAGCTTGACGGAGTGTCATCGGGCGCCGGATCAGGGTTGCGGGGTCGGATCCTTCGTGATGGCGTCCTCGCGCAATTGCTCTCCGCCCACCACGTGGAAGTGGAGGTGGAAGACGCTCTGGCTCGCATCCTTGCCCGCGTTGGTGATGACGCGGAAGCCCTTGTCGAGGATGCCCTGGTCCTTGGCCACCCTTACGCAGGCGCTGAGCAGGGCCGCGCGGGTTTCCACGGGCAGCTCGTCCAGCTCCTTGAGGCTGGCCACGTGCTGCTTGGGAATGACGAGGAGGTGCACCTTGGCCCGGGGGCGGATGTCCCAGAAGGCCAGGACGTACTGATCCTCATAGACCTTTTTCGAAGGGGCCTTGCCCGCCACGATCCTGCAGAAGATGCAGTCGACGGGCGCCTCTTTGGCGGCCGGGGGCGGGGCTTGAGCCACCAGCCCCGGGCCACCGAGGAGGGCCAGGACCGACAGGAGGATCAGGGCGCGGCGCATCGCCGCCCGCCGATTCCGTTACCGCCCGCTCTTCTTCCAGTCGGCGAGGAAGCCCTCCACGCCCTTGTCCGTCAGGGGGTGCTTGAGCATCTGGTCGAAGACCTTGGTGGGGATGGTGGCCACGTGGGCGCCGGCCAGGGCCGAATCCGTGACGTGGCGGGGGCTGCGGATGCTGGCGGAGAGCACCTGGGTATCGAAGGCGTAGTTCTCGAAGATGGCGCAGATCTCGCGGATCAGGTCCATGCCCTCGAGGTTGATGTCGTCCAGGCGGCCCACGAAGGGGCTCACGTAGGTGGCGCCGGCCTTGGCGGCCATGAGGGCCTGGGTGGCGCTGAAGCAGAGGGTGACGTTGGTGTGGATGCCTTCAGAACTCAGGGCCTTGCAGGCCTTCAGGCCCTCGGCGATGAGGGGCAGCTTCACGACGACGTTCTTGTGGATCTTGGAGAGACGGCGGCCCTCCTCGATCATGCCCGGGGCCTCCAGGCCGATGACTTCGGCGCTGATGGGGCCGTCCACGATCTGGCAGATCTCTTCGATGATGGCTTCAAAGGGCTTGCCGGTTTCCTTGGCGATGAGGCTGGGGTTGGTGGTCACGCCGTCCAGCACGCCGAGGGCATTGATGCGCTTGATCTCATCGATGTTCGCGGTGTCGATAAAAAACTTCATGGTCGTCTCCTGGCCCGGCATGCGCTGGACCCTTCCATTCTCCCAGGCGGCGCGGGAAGCTGGAAGCCCGGAGTCTCCAGATGGCCCATCCCGAAATCAAGGTTCTAGATAAAGGCTTTGTGCGTCTCGTCGACCACATGGGCTCGGATTTATCCGTGGTGAACGCGGCCCGGGTCTCCTTCGGCAAGAAGAAGGAGGCCTTCGAGGAGGGCGACGCCAAGTTGGTGAACTACCTCGCCGAGCACGAGCACACCTCGCCCTTCCGCCACACGGCGCTCACGCTGCACGTGAAGGCGCCGATCTTCGTGTTCAGGCAGTGGATGAAGCACCGCATCGGCTCGGAGTTCAACGAGATCTCGGGCCGCTACGTGGAGTTTCCCGAGGATGAATTCTTCGTGCCCGCCACCTTCCGCCAGCAGGCCAAGGTGAACAAGCAGGGCAGCGAGGGCGAGATCGCTGAGGCGAACCGGGCCCGGGCCCTGGAAAGCTACCTGGAGAGCTGCCGCGGCGCCGTGGCCCACTACAAGGAGCTGATCTCGCTGGGCGTCTGCCGCGAGCAGGCCCGCTGTGTGCTGCCCGTGGCGCTCTACTCCGAGGTCTACTGGACCGTCAGCCTCCAGGCCGTGGCCCACTTCATCCGCCTGCGCGCCGATGCCCACGCCCAGTGGGAGATCCAGCAGTACGCCGCCGCCGTGCGCGAGGTGGTGGAGCCCCTCTATCCCGTGGGCCTGAAGGCCCTCCTCGCCTCCGGCAAAGGATGAACCTCCCGCCCCTCAACCCCGCGCTGTTCCACCTGGACGAGGCCCACCTCTGGGTCATGCACTGTGCCGAGGGTCCCGTGCCCCGCGCGGGCCTGCGGGCCGTGCGCGCCTTCATGCACAAGGAGCTGCAGCCCTGGCGGATGCGCTGGGAGGAGGATTTCCTGGGCCTGCCCGCCGCGGTGCGGACTGAGGCTGCGGCCCTGCTGGGCGGGCGCGCCGAGGACATCAGCCTCAGCCCCACCACCTCGTCGGGCCTGGTGACCGTGGCCCAGGGCTTTCCCTGGTCTCCAGGCGACGAGGTGCTGGCGCCCCTGGGCGAATTCCCATCGAACGCCTGGCCCTGGCTGGCGCTGCGCGCCCGCGGCGTGGCCTTCCACGAGGTGCCCCTCTGGGAGGGCCACCGCTCCGGGACCGAAGCCTGGGAAAGCCTCCCGCCCACCCAGGCGGCGGATCCGGAAGGCCGTCTCATCGCCGCCCTCGGGCCCCGCACCAAGGTGCTCGCCCTCTCCTGGGTGCGTTTCCAGGACGGCCTGAAGTTGGAACTTCAGCGCCTGGGCGCGGCCTGCCGCGACCGGGGCATCCACCTTGTGGTGGACGGCATTCAGGGCGTGGGCACCGCGCCCCTGAACCTGGAGGGCCTGTCCGCCTTCGCCACGGGCGGGTACAAGGGCTTGCTGGCCCCCGAGGGCCTGGGTTTCCTCTGGACCGACGCGGCGTTTCGACAGTCCCTGTCGCCTTGCGGCAGCTGGCTGTCGGTGGAGGGGGCGACGGACTTTGCGCGGCCCTCGACGGATTTCCAGCGGGACTGGCTGCCGGATGGGCGGGCCCTCGAACCCGGCGGGCCGAACCTGCTGCACGCGTCGGTCCTGCTCGAATCCCTGCGCCTCCTCAACGGGGTGGGTGTCCCCGCCATCGCGGCCCACATCGCGGAGCTTCAGGCGAGGCTGCTGGAGGCGCTGGCCGGGACGACCTGGGCTGCGGAGGCCGCGCGGCTGAAGGCGTTGCTGGAGGCGGGTCGGCTGGCCTCGGTGCTGAGCTTCCACCACGGGGGCCGCGGTCTGGAAGGACTCGACCGGATCCTCAAGGCGGGCTACCGCCAGGGCGTCTTCGCCTCCGTGCGGGAGGGCTACCTGCGCGTGGCCTTCCACGGCTTCCACACCGAGGCCGATGTGGACCGTGTGGCCGCCTGGCTTTGCGCGGCTAGCGGAACAGCCAGCTGAGCTTGGCCTGGACGACGTCGTCGGAGGGCAGGGTGCGCAGCACGGCGAAATCGGGCCGCGGCGAGAGGCTGGCCCGGTCATTGATGAGCGCGTCCGTGCTGGCGCCGTGGGTGTAGACGAGGAAGAGGGTCGAGCCCGGCTTGAATTCCCAGCGGCTGATGAGATTTAGATTCCAGGTGCGGTAGCTGAAAGCGGTCTGGGGCGTGGTGCCCGCGGGCTGATCGTCGGGCAGGCCGGGGTCGAAGGTCTGGCCGTTGCTCGTGTGCTTCAGGTCCCGGTAGTTCCAGTTGGCGGCCAGCCACTGGCTGAAGAACTGCAGCGTGAAGCTGGGGCTGAAGGCGTAGGCCACCCGCAGGGTTTGGTTGAGCTGGCTGAGGCGCCGCAGGCCCACGATGGGCGTGGCGACGGGCGTCTCCAGCCACTTCAGCTCGCCTTCGTCGCGGGTGACGGAGGTGGAGAGCTGGACCTCGGTGGCCGAGGTGGGCTGGATGATCTGGAAGAGCGAGGTGTCCATGGAGGGGCCGCCCTCCTGCCACGAGCGGTTGGCGCTGAGGCGCAGGTACCAGGGCCGGTTGCCGGGCGTGTCGAAGCCCAGGTTCATGTAGGGCGTCGAGGGCCGCGCGAGGTACTTCTTGACGGGGTCGTTGTAGGTGCGGAGTTCGCGGTCGTCGTCCACGGGCAGGTCCACGCCGCCTCCGCCCCAGAGGGAGTAGAAGTTGGTGAAGTCGGTCCTCGCCCAGGCGCTGAGGTTCCGCGCGAAGGTGTGGCCGGCCTGGTCCCGTGCCTCCGTGTGCCCGAAGCCCACGCCCCAGTTGCGGAACACGCCCCAGGTGCGGTCCCAGGTGCGATCCACTTCGCCGTGGACACGCTGCTCGTCGGCACGGCCCAGGTAGCCCATGTCGTTGGGATCGTAGGTGCGGCCGGCGTTGACGGCCTGCACTTCGAAGCTCCACCCTTCGGGGCCCTCCTGGTGGGCGCGCACCTGGCCGCGCCAGCCCTGCTCCTGGGCCGTCTTGGGCCCCGCCTGGCTGCGGCTGAGGGTGACCTCCAGCAGGCGGCTGCGGTCCTCGGTGTTGTAGGCGCCGTCCAAGGCCTGGACCTGGGCGATGCGCCCATTGGCACCGGCCTGGTGCACGCCGGAGCTGAAGCCGCCCAGGTAGCTGCCGCGGTCGTTCATGAGCTGCTGCACGCGCAGGACGCCGAAGTTGGTGAGGGGCGCGATCTCGCGCTGGAAAGGGTTCCCGCTGGCGTCGCGGAGACTGGCCCGGGCCGGCTCCACGCTGGCGCCCAGCAGGCCGACATTGGTGCCGCTGGCGTACTTGGCCGTGTACTTGGCGGCGGCGCTGATGTCGGTGGCGTTGGGCCGGCCCAGCAGGGTTTCCCCGGGGTTCAGATCCGGATCCGACAATCCCTGTCCAATGCGGCGGCTGTAGAAGAGGTCGGGGCCCGCCACGCGGAAGATGTCCATGCCCTCGAGGAAGAAGGGCCGTTTCTCGGGAAAGAAGGTCTCCACCGTGCCCAGGTTCAGCACGGCCTGATCCACCTCGACCTGGCCGAAGTCCGGCCGGATCGAAAGGTCCACCTGGGCGTGGGAGTTGAGGCCCCATCGGGCGTCCATGCCCGCCCGGTTGTCCCAGCCGCGATCGTCGTAGGTTCGGGCCGTTTCGAATTTGCGGGCCGACCCCACGTAGGGGAGGTACTCCTTGCGGGCCTGGGGCTTCAGGCCTTCGAGCCCCCTCAGCTCCGGGAAACGGCTGACGAAGCCGCTTTCGCCGCGCGGAACCTCCATCCAGCGGCTGGTTTCGCGGATGGCACCCTGGTCCTGCCGCGTGAAGTTGATGCCCCAGGTCTGGGGGCCTTCGCTGGGCGTGAAGCGCAGCAGGGAGAGGGGAATCTTCAGCTCGGCGGTCCAACCCTCCGCATCCACGCTGACGGCGCTTTCCCACACACCGTCCCAGCTGGGATCGAAGGAGGTGTCGTTGTAGATGACCTGGTCCTTCTGCACCCCGGCGGCGTTGACTTCGAAGACGAGGGCCGTGCGGCGGTCGTGGTTGGAATCCACGGCCACGCTGAACCAGTCGCTTTGGCTGCCCTGGTCCCGGCGGTGGAGGCGGCGCACCACCTTGGCGGTGCCGCCTTCCAGGGCGGGATTGTGGTGCATGCGGGCGCCCACGTAGAGGAACTGGTCGTCGAAGAGGACGCGCACCTCCGTGCGCTGGCGGGCGGGCCGCCCGCGCAGAGGCCAGTCCTGGGTGAAATCCGAAGCGGGCTGGGCTCGCTCCCAGGCGGCCTCATCGAGATGCCCGTCCACCCGGATCTCCGTAGAGGTCCGCAAGGCCCGGATGCCTATGTCCGGCTTGGGACGCGCCGCCACCGAACCGGCCAGCAGGGGGATCACGAGCAGGGGTGGGATGCGCATGGACCTCTCAAAGGCGCCGGGCCGGGGGATTCATGATGCCACAGCATGCGAGGTAGAATGAATGCCGGATCCCCTCGAATCAGCCGCACACTTCCATCGATAATGGATCTCCAGGAGTTCTCATGCGCATGTGGTTCACGGCCCTGCTTTCCCTTCCGCTGCTGGCGGCCGGAGGCGGCACCGTCGTCTTCAAGCAGACGTCGTTCATGGCCGAAGTGGCGGCCACGGATGCGGAAAAGGCGAAGGGCCTGATGTACCGGCAGAGCCTGGCCAAGGACCGCTGCATGTTCTTCGTCTACGGCGAGGAGGGCTACCACGCCATCTGGATGAAGAACTGCCTCATCGCGCTCGATGTGGTCTGGATCGACGCCGAGGGGAAGGTCGTGGAGACCGCCGAGCACGTGCCGCCCTGCAGCCCCATGCGCGGCGACGACTGCCCCACCTATGGCGGCACGATCCCGGCGCGGTACTTCATCGAATTCCCTGCGGGCACCTTCAAACACCTGGGCCTGAAGAAGGGCGACCGCCTGGGCTGGGACCTCACGCTGGACGACGGTCGCGCGGTGCGCGGCGGCCTGCCCCTGCCGAAGGCGAAGAAAAAGTAGGCCGAAGGCAAGAAAGAAATAGGCCGAAGGCGAAGAAGCAGGAGGCGACTACTCCTCCGACTTGGCGGTTTCCTTCCCCTTGCGCGGCGGGCGCGTGAGCGTGCGCAGGTGCTCGGGCGTGGGCGGCAGGCTGCCCAGGTCGAGGGGGCTGAGCCGGTCCGCCAGCAGCTTCCAGGCCTTGGCCTGCCGCGGCAGGCGCTCGGGCTGGATGACCTCGAAGCCCTGGGCGTAGCTCACGAAGGGCGGCATCACCAGGGCGAAGCCCGTGTAGAGGAAGGCGGGAAGGCGCAGCCAGTCCGCTTCGGCCATGGGCCCGGGATTGGGCACGGCGAAGAGGGGATGCACGCCGCCGTTGATCCAGAAACCGTGCGAGGGGTCGTGGCGTGGGTAGACGAAGATGCGCCGGCGGTGCATGAGGGTGAAGGGCCCCACGCGGTGGGTTTCGACGGGCTGGATGCCCGTGCCGTCCAGGGCCGCGCCCATGCTGCGTTCGGGATGGCCCACCACCTGGACCACCTGGCGGCCGCCGGATTTGAGCTTGCGGAAGATGGTGCGCAGCTCCTCGGCCTCGTCACCCTCCACCGTGCCCTGGCTGGGTTTCAGGTCCCCCAGCAGGGCCACCTGCTCGGGGGCGTAGTCGTCGATGAGGCTGAAGACCCGCTCCCAGATCTCCATCTGCGGGGTGGCCGGCATGGGATCGGGACGCCGCCGCCGGGCGGCTCCCAGGCCGAAGAAGAGATCCGACAGCACCAGCGTCTTCTGCCGGGGCAGCCAGACGGCCCTTCGGCTGTCGAGCACCACATCCTCGCTGAGCTGCACCTGCACCGGAACCTCCAACCTTCCATTGGAACACAGGCCACCCCAGAATCCGGGGAGGGGGAGACGTGCAGCACGGCCAAGGCCACTACCTGAAGGTCGAATGGAACGGCGAAGGCCGGCGGGTGCTCGTCCACGACCCTCCCGGCCACGAGGGCCGAAGCCTGCCCCTGATCCTGGCCCTGCACGGCACCGGCGGCACGGGCCGCCTCATGGCCCACCTCTCGGGCCTCAGCCGCCTGGCGGACGAGCGGGGCTTCCGCGTGGCCTATCCCCAGGCTCTGGGCGAGGCGGGCACGGAGGACCCGGCCCTCGGGGCCGCCTGGAACGCCGGGCCGGGCATGGGTTGTCCCCTCCATCCCGACGCCGATGATGTGACCTTCCTGCGGGCTGTGGCGGATCGCGTGGACCGCCACGCGCCGGTGGATCCCCAGCGCATCTACGTGGCGGGCTTTTCCAACGGGGCCCGTATGGCCTACCGCATGGCCCTCGCGGCGCCCTGGGTGGCGGCCATCGCTGCCGTGGCCGGGGCGCCCGTCTGGGGCGAGGCGCCCTCGCGGCCCGTGCCCACCCTCGCCTTCCACGGCACGGCGGATCAGCACATCCCCTACGAGGGCGGCGTGGGTCCCCTGGGCCGCCGGCTGCGGGCCCTTCCGGCCCGGGAGGCCCTGGCGCGCTGGGCGGCCCTCATGGGCTGCGATGGAGAGCCGGAGCGGGACTCGCTGGACGCCCACGGCCTGGATCTCTGGACCTCCGAGGCCTGCCAGGTGGGGTTCTGGACGGTGGCGGGCATGGGCCACGCCTGGCCCGGCGGGCGGCCCTACGCGCCTGGTGCGGACGAACCGGTGAAGGATCTGTCCGCCGCCCACCTGATCTGGGCCTTCTTCGAGGCCCATCCCCTGGAGGCCCCATGAATTCGGGCACGGAACACCTGCTGGGGGGCCTGGGGACGGGCCTTTGCGGCGGCCTGCTGTCGGGCCTCTTCGGCATCGGCGGGGGCATCGTCATGGTGCCCCTGCTGGGCCTGACCCTGCGGCTGGATCAGCACCGCGCCCAGGGGGCGACCCTGGCGGCCATGCTGCTGCCCACGGGGCTGCCGGCCGTGCTCCAGTACCGCCGGCGGGGCATCGCGGCGGACCTGCCCCTGGTGGGCGTGCTCATCCTGGCCTTCCTCTTCGGCATCACGGGCGGCTCCCTGGTGGCCAACGTGATTCCTTCGGAAGGGCTGCGCTGGGGCTACGCGGCCTTCCTCGTCTTCCTCGCCCTGCGCACCTTTCTTCGAGAGGAACCGCCGGTGGTGAATCGGGAGGCGGAGCCGATGAACCTGGGCGGACGCTGGACCTGGGGCCTGCCCATCGGGCTGCTGGCGGGCCTAGTATCAGGCCTCACGGGCCTGGGCGGCGCCGTGGTGGTCATTCCGCTCCTGGCCTCGAAGTTCCGCATGACCCAGCACGAGGCGCAGCTCACGAGCCTGATGATGCTGCTGCCGCCCATCGGCCTGCCCGGCGTCTACGTGTACGCCAAGGCCCAGGGCGGGCTGCCCTGGGGGACCATCGGCGCCGTGGCGGCAGGTTTCGCGGTGGGCGGGTTTCTCGGGGCCCGCATGGCCACGCGCGTGCGCGGCGCGAAGCTGAAGCAGGTCTACGCGGGCTTCGTGCTGCTGATGGCGCTGCTGGTGGTGCTGCGCCGGCACTGAGAGAGGAAATCCGACTACAGGGAATCCAACTACAGGAAACCCAGGCGCGGGTAGGCGCTGCCCAGCAGGGTGTCCGTCGTGCTCGTCGCCTGGCCCAGCCAGCGGTCGAGCACGGTGGCGTAGAGGCTACGGAAGTCGGTCGTGAACTTCATGTTCCCGTTGGCATCCAGGTTCGTGAGATCGGGATAGGCGCCGTAGAAGCCGCCCTTCACGGCCTTGCCCACGCAGAAGGCCAGGCCGGCGGTGCCGTGGTCCGTGCCACCGTTGTTCTCCTGCACGCGGCGACCGAATTCGCTGTAGGCCAGGATCATCACACGGTCCTGGGCGTTTCCGGCGGAGGTGGTGATGGTGGCGAGGTCGTCGTAGAAGGCCTTGATGGAACCCCCCAGGGCGCGCTGGAGGTTGGGATGGTCCACGGCCTGGTTGCTGTGGGTATCCCAGCCGCCGAGGCGGGAGAAGTAGACCTGGCCCGGTAGCCCGGCGGCGATCATCTGGGCGATGAGCTTGAACTGGTTGCTGAGGCTGCTGGTGAGGGGCGATCCGCTGAGCCGCGTGATGGGATAGGTGGTGTCCCCCGGGTAGGCCACGCTGGGCGTGCGCGCGGCGAGGGCGCCTCCGGTGCCGAAGGCCGGGTTGTTCTGCGCATCAAAGAAGAGCTTTCCAGCCTGGGCACCGGCGGCGTAGCCCGGATCCGGGCTGGTGGCGTTCAGCGCCGTGCCCCATCCGGTTTCGAGGGTGGCCGCGTCGGGGACGGTACCGCCGTTCAGCAGGTAGGCCGGGAAGACGTAGCCCCCGGCGCTGGGGATGGAGACGAAGCTTCGGCTGGCGCCCTTGAGCATGACGGGCAGGTCGGAGGTGACGCTGAGGCCGCGCAGCACGTCGCCTGAGGGGCTGAAGGCCGTGTCTGCGAAGCGGCCCAGCCAGCCGGTGCCCGCGGGCACGGTGGCGCCCTGACCCCAGAGGTCGATGGACGTGAAGTGGGAGAGGTTCGGATTCGGCATGCCGATGCCCGGAATCCAGGCCACGCGGCCCAGGGCGGAAAGCGTGTCCATGCCCGTGAAATCCTTGTTGAGGGCGGCACCGCTCCCCAGGTCGGTCAGCAATCCGGAATCCGTGATGCCCAGCGTCGCACGCTTGGTCTGGTAGACGCCGAGGTTGGATCCGGCATTGGGGGGCATCACGTTCAGCCAGTCGTAGCCGCCATCGATGTTGACGATGACGAGGATGGGCGAGGCCGGCGGCGGCGCTGGCGGCTGGGTGCTGCCGCCGCCGCCTCCGCTGCTCTTGCCGCCGCCGCTGCAGGCCGTCAGTCCCGCCAGGGCGGCGCCCGTGGCGCCGAGGGTCTGGATGAATTCGCGTCGCGTGGTCATCGTCGTCTCCCGTCAGTAGAGCTGGCCCGCGGGCGAGCAGAGGATGAGGAAGGCCAGCTCGCGCGCCTTGGTCTGGGCCGCCGCGTCCCAGGTGAAGGTCGAGGGCCAGAGGGCCGCGAGCCAGGCGGCCGAGACGGAGGCGGGAATGGTCCCCGGCTGCAGCAGCGCGACGAGGCGGTCGTAGACGGCCTGGGCCGAGGCCGGCGCCGTGGGGAACCAGTCCGTCGTGAGCGACGTGGGAAACAGCGGATAGGTGGTGCCGCCGGAGGATCGCGTTTCATTCAAGGTGAGCGCCGCGGCGGCCTTGGTGCGGTAGCGCATGGTGTTGCTGTTGAGCCAGGCCGTGTGCTCCTTCCATCCGTTGGGGCCGCTGGCATCCAGCAGCTTCATGCCCATCTGATCGAAGGTGGTGGCGTTGCTTGTGACGAGGCGCCAGGCGGGGTAGCCCTTGGGCGTCTGGGCGCTGGCGGTGGCGAGGGAGGGGCAGAGCATGCGGGCGGCCCGCACGATCCAGGACACGGGCCCCTCCACCAGGGCGAAGCGGTGGGCGGGGTCGAAGAAGAAATTGGACTTGAGCAGGGTCTTCATCACCACGCGCAGGTCGAAGCCCGCGGCCTGGATCATGGCCGCCACGTCGCTCTGGTCCTGCGCGGAATAATCGGCGCTGACGAAGTGGATGAGTAGGCGCTTGGCGAGGAACTGCGCGCAGTTGGGCCCGCGCTGGACGAGGATGCTGCGCAGGGCGTTCTCGCCCTTGGCCCATCCGTTCGCGGTGGTGGTGATGTCGAGGGTCTGGCCAAACAGGGAGATGGTGCCCGTGCCGTGCAGGTTGTACGTGGTGCTGCGCGCGCCGCCGTAGTAGAGGCGGGTGTCCGGGGCGATGGCGCTGCCGTCGTAGACGCGGAAATGGCCGTCGGCGGCGGTCTTCTGGCTGGGGCTCGCGGGGTTCGCGATGTAGTCGGTCTCGGCGAAGGTGAAGCTCCAGCCGCTGAGCGCCCGGGCCAGCTGGGTGATGTCGGTCTGGTTGTAGCCGTTGTCAGCCCCCAGGCTGTAGAGCTCCATCACTTCGCGGGCGTAGTTCTCGTTGGGGATGTTCGTGCCCGAGGCGTTGTTCAGCACCGAATCCAGCCAGATGCACATGGCTGGGTCCTTGCTGACGGCCACAAGCAGATCATCGAACTTGACCAGGCCCTGGCTGCGGAACAGCTGGATCTGCTTGAGCATCAGGGCCGCGTTGTTGACCTTGTGCTGGCCCGTGGCGAAGAGGTTGTGCCAGAAGAGCGCCATCCGCTCCTGGAAGGCGTAGGGGTTGTGCTGCATGCGCCAGGCGCAGAGGGCCTGGGCCGTGTTCAGGTTGTTGCGCCAGGCGTTCGCCCCCTCGACGAGGAAGGCGTGGGGCCCGGGCACGGCGGGCACGTCCACGCTGCCGGGATCCGTCGTGCTGGCCGTGACGAGGGCTTCCGTCACGACGTCCGCGGAGGCGAGGGCGGCGGTGAAGGCAGCGGAATCGGCGGCGGTGCCGTCGATCCAGGCGTCGATGGCCGCGCCGGGGGCCTGGGCCTGGAGCGCCGCCGCATCGGCCGGGTTCAGGCCGAAGCCCGCGCGCCGGGCGAAGTGCTGGACATCGGCGAGGGTCCAGCTGGCGAGGGGACTGAGATCGGCCATGGTGGGCTCCTAGTTGTCGGGGGCCCCGGCGCTGATCCAGGCCGAGAGCGTATCGACGGTGGGTTGGCACAGGTTGGGCGCGCCCTGGGGCATGCGCGTGCCGTAGCCGGATCCGCCGGGTTGATCCTTGGTGACTTTCTCGATGATCCAGGAGTGCGCCGGATCCCCGGGCTTGACGAGCAGCCAGCCCGCAGGCGCGTTGGCGGGCGCGACGTTAACAAGGGAGGCCCGGATCTGGGAGGCCGTGCCCGAATAGCTCACATGACCCGTGGGTGAGGGGCCGCCATGGCAGGAGCTGGCGGTGGAACCGCAGCTGCTTTGAATGGCGGGCACTAGATCGGCGGAAAAGGAGGGGTTGGTCTTGGCCACCGTGATGGGGCAGGTGGATGGCGAAGGCGCCGGCGGGGCGGGAGTCGCGCTGCTTCCGCCGCCACCGCAGGCGAGGGCGAAGGCCAAGGCACTCAGGGCGGGAAGAACCAGGCGCATGAGACTCCGAATCATTGGAAATAGGATGGACGGGCGCACGAATTGGTCAAGATCAAGATTGTTAGATCTTTAGGTGTAATCCACAGACACGAACAGGCGCCACAGGGTTTAGGCCGCCTTGGGTTATTCTCATGACGGAGGTTGCCGTGCCCCTGGATGCCCCAACGCCCCTCTATGCGGGGGAGCGCCTGCGAGACCTGATCCTGTGCTACGCGGGGCCCTGGGCCTTCCTGCCCTACATGCGGAACCGGGAGGATTCCGAACTGCTCTGGCATGCGCGCCAGGGCGTGATCCTCGCCTTCGCCGAATGCGTGCTGACCCTGGCCATGATCATCGTCGGCCTCTTCCCCATCTTCGGATCCGTGTCCGTGCGCTTCTTCCTGCCCCTCTGGCTGCTCTGGTGCCTGGGCATGTCCGTGACGAGCGTCCTGCAGGCCACCAAGGGCAAGAAGCACCGCATCCCGGTGATCCACCAGTTCGTGGATTATTTGTAGGCACGAGCCTGCCGAGCAGTGGCATGAACGCCTCGCCGGGTCCCGGCTTCGCTGAGCCCCCCGGGCTCCGCTACGCCACCCGGCGGGCGTTCAGGATCAGCATGGCGTCGCCGTAGCTGAAGAACCGGTACCGCTCGCGGACGGCCTCGGCGTAGGCGGCTTGGGCGGTCTCGAGCCCCAGCAACGCCGACACGAGCACGAAGAGCGTGCTTTCGGGCAGGTGGAAGTTGGTGAGCAGGTGGTCGGCGGTGCGCAGCCGGTAGCCCGGCGTGATGAAGAGCCGCGTGGCGCCTTCGCGCTGGAGGTGCGCGCCGTCCCAGGCGCCTTCGAGCGTGCGCAGCGCGGTGGTGCCGACACAGAGGACGGGCCGCGCGCGATCGGCCAGCACGGGTTCGAGGCGAGCGGCCGTTTCACCGGGGATCTCGAAGCGCTCCTCGTGCATGGCGTGGTCTTCGAGGCGGTCCGCGGTCATGGGTCGGAAGGTGCCGAGGCCCACGTGCAGCCGAACGGGGTGCCAGCCGCAGCCCTTCGCCTGCAGGGCCGCGATGAGGTCGGGCGTGAAGTGGAGGCCTGCCGTGGGGGCCGCCACGGCCTCGCCTTCGGAGGCTGCGAAGACCGTCTGGTAGCGGGTCTCGTCCTCGCCATCGGCCAGATGCTCGATGTAGGGCGGCAGGGGCAGGCGGCCGATGCGGTCGATCTCGTCCCAGTCCAGGCCGTGGTCGCTGTGGACGCGCACGGCGCGGAGGCCCTCGGGCAGCGTGTCGAGCACGTCGAGACGGGCCAGCTCCGCGCCGGAGGTGGGATCCACCACCAGGGCTGATGCACCGGGCTTCAGGCGCGCGCCGGGCTTCACCATGGCCTCGAAGGCGCCGCCGCCGAGGCTGCGCAGCAGCAGGGCCTCGCCCTCACCGCCGCCACGCCGGCGCAGGAAGAGGCGGGCGTGGCGCACACGCACATCGTTGGGCACGCAGAGGCTGCCCGCGGGCACGAGCTCGGGCAGGTCGCGGATGGCCCGATGGGACCAGGTGCCCGTGCGGGCATCCACCACCAGCAGGCGCGCGCCGTCGCGCTCGGCGGCCGGGTGCTGCGCGATGAGCTCCGGCGGCAGGTCGAAGTGGAAATCGGAACGCTGCATCGGCCTTCAGGCCTCGGCGAACTGCAACTTGTGCAGGCGCGCGTACTCGCCCTGGGCCGCCAGCAGATCCTCGTGGGTGCCCTCCTCCACGATGCGGCCCTGCTTCAGGGCGCAGATGCGGGTGGCCCGCTGGATGGTGCTGAGACGGTGGGCGATCACGAGGGTGGTGCGGTTCTGGATGAGGGTCTCGAGGGCGGCCTGCACGGCCCGCTCGCTTTCCGTGTCGAGAGCGCTGGTGGCCTCGTCGAGGATGAGGATGGGCGGGTCCTGCAGCAGAGCCCGGGCGATGGCGAGGCGCTGGCGCTGGCCGCCGCTCACGCTGGAGCCCGTCTCCGCCAAAGAGGTGTCGTAGCCCTTGGGCAGGGCCATGATGAAGTCGTGGGCGTGGGCCTTCTTGGCGGCCTCGATCACGGCCTCGCGGCTGGCCTCCATGCCGTAGGCGATGTTGTCGTGCACCGTGTCCATGAAGAGCAGGGTCTCCTGGGTGACGATGCCGATGCGCTTGCGCAGCTCGCGGGGATCGAAGTCGCGGAGGTCGGTGCCATCCAGCGTGATGCGCCCGTCTGAGGGATCGAAGAAGCGCGGCACGAGGTTGACGAGGGTCGTCTTGCCGCCGCCGCTGCCGCCCACCAGGGCCACGGTCTCGCCGGAACGGATCTCCAGGTTGATGCCGCGCAGAACCGGGTGCTTGGCGTCGTAGGTGAAGCTGACGTCCTCGAAGCGCAGGCTGCGCGGATGGACGGGTACGGGGCTTGGCTTGGCGGGTACCGCGAGTTCGCTGGTCCGCTCCAGCATGCTGTAGACGCGGTCCAGGCTGGCGGTGGCCACCTGCACCTCGTTGTTGAGCTTGGTGAGGCGGCGCAGGGGATCGTAGAGCTGGTAGACCGCCAGGAGGTAGGTGAAGAAATCCGCGCCGGAGAGCCGCCCCGAGCGGATCTCGGCGGAGGCGTAGGCCACCAGGGCCGCGAGCAGGCAGCCGCCCACCAGCTCCATGATGGGCGTTGATAGCGCCGAGGCGCGGGCGCTCTTCATGCCCAGGCGGTAGAGCTCGTGGTTCTGGCCCTGGAAGCGCCGAACCTCGAAGTCCTCCCGCGCGAAGCCGAGCACGACGCGGATGTTGCTGAAGACCTCCTTGAGGCGCTGCAGGAGGCGGCTGGAGGCCTCCTGGTTGCGGTGGTTCACGGCGCGGATGCGTTGGCTCAGCTTGCGCACGGGGACGATCACGAGGGGGCCGGCGATGAAGAGGGTGAGCGAAAGCTTCCAGTCCATCCAGAGCAGGGCCGCGATCATGGAGACGGCTAGGCAGATCTCGCGGACGGCCTCGGCCAGCTGGTTGCTGGCGATGCCCTGCACGGCGCCCACGTCGGAGATGCAGCGGGTGATGAGCTCGCCCACGGGATGCTTCTGAAAGAAGCCGGGCTCCTGGTCCAGGAGGTGGCTGAACAGCCGCTCCCGCAGGGCCTGGGTGGCCCGGATGCCGCTGCGCACCATCAGCAGGGTGCCGGCGTAGCCGAGGAGCCCCTTCATCAGGAAGAGGCTGATCAGCAGCATGGGGACGAAGCGGCTGCTCTGCTGCAGGTCGGCCCGCTGGGGCATGTGGGCCATGAGCCAGAGCTTCAGGTGGTCCAGGGCCGCGAAGGCGCCGGTGGCCTTGACGCCCGGCGGGGCCATGTGCAGGTTGTCCTTGAAGACGAAGTTGAGGCTGCCGATGAGCAGCGACTGGCAAAGCCCCGCCGCCAGCAGCAGGAGCATGCCGCCCAGGATGGCGGGGAGGAACCGGAGCAGGTGCTCCCGGTAGAAACGGCGAATGCTGGACATGGACCCTCGACCTTCCAGCTTAACGGATCGCTGCTACTCGACGGTCACGCTCACCGTGCTCTTGCCATCGTCCAGGCTGAAGAGCTCGGTGCCCTTCGGGGCATTGAGGGCCTGATCCATGAGGCGCTCCATGTCGACGCCCTTCTTCTTCGCCTGGCGCAGCTGCTCGTCGGACAGGTAGCCGCCCACGGCCCGGGCGAGCCCCAGGGCCAAGCGCACGGTGAGGGCTTCGGATTGCCCGCGCTCCTTCACGCGCACGACGAGGAAACGGCCCTGGGCGGGGCCTGTGACCTGGGGCTGCACGCCCATGGACTGCAGGGCCAGGCGGCAGGCCTCGGAAGAGGCATCCAGCCGCAGACCCGCCTGCAGCACGGGGATCGCGCGCTTGTCGCGGCGCTTGGCCAACTGCAGGGCCGCGGCGATGCGGACCTCTTCGCGGTCCTCGGAAAGGGCGTTCACCAGGCCGGCGGCCGCGGCGGGGTTGTCGCACTGGCGGATGCCCCAGCAGCGAACGCGGTTGAGCCGGGCCTCCTTGCCGAGCATTCGCTGGTCGGGATGTTTGGCGAGGAAATCCGTGTAGGCTTCGGCGGCCTCGTCCCACCGCTGGTCCTGCTCGAGGCTGGAAGCCAGCCAGTAGCGGGCATCCGGAACGCGGAAGGAGGTGGGGAACTCGCGGACCAGGCTGCGGTAGGCCTGGGCGGCCTCCCACCAGCGCTGGGCGTAGCGGAGGTCGCGGCCCTGGCGGAAGAGGGCGTCAGCCTGGCCTTCGGGGGCGACGAGCCGGGGGGGCTCCGCCGGGGCCGGGGCCGGCGAGGAGGTTGGCGTCGGGGCGGAAACCAGCATTAGGAAAGCCAGGATCATGCGCCCTCTCCGCGGAGGCGGCGTTCCATGCGCTCAGACTTGTCTTCCAGGTTGTGGGCCGTGGCCCACTGGCGCAGTTCCTGGGCCCGCTCCACGCTCAGGCAGCTGTCTTCGAAGGCGAGTTCGGAGAGCCAGGAATGGAGGCTGGCGCGGATGGCTTCGGCTTCCTTGAGGGGGGCGCCCTGGGCGGCGAGCTGGTGGCTGGCCTCGAGCAGGGCCCGGGCCATCTCGCGTTCCTGGCGGCGGTCCTCCTCACCCTTCTTGCAGAGGTTGGGATTCTGCTCGAAATCCTGAAGGAGCGTCGTGCTTTGCTGGAAGAAGTCGATCCAGGCGCGCTCCTGGGTCCGCTTCTGGGCCAGCTGTTCCAGGCGGGCCGTGTCCCGGGCCTGGGCCTGGATGCGCTTTGTCATCTGATGGGCGGTGAAGGCGGGAATCAGCGCCACGAGGAAGACGGCGGCGGCGGCCAGGGACCAGGAGGCGCGCCACCGGACCCGGGGGGCCGGGGTCAGCTCTTCGCTGAGTTCGGCGGCATGGCTTCCAAGGCCCAGGTGCAGCTCCAGAAGGCTGGCCAGCTCGGCCTGAACGGCAGGGTCCTCGGGCCACAGTTCGGGCTGTTCGAGCAGCTCGAAGAGGCGGGCTTCGTCCAGTGAACTGGGATCGAGGCGCTGGGGGTCAGGGGAGGCGGTCATGGCTGGGGTCCAAGGGTCTTGCGGAGTTTCTGGAGGCTTTGAAAGAGGGTGGCCTTGACGGTTCCTTCGGCGCATCCCAGATCCTGGGCGATCCGTTTCACCGGATGCTCGTGCACGTAGTAGGCCAGGACCATGGCTCGCTGGCGGGGGGTGAGGCCTTCCAAGGCCCCTTTCAGGGCTTGGATCCGTCGGCTTTGGTCCACGGACTCCCAGGGTGAAGGTTGGTGGGGGTCCGGTGCGTCAAAGGTCTCGGGAGGGGGTACCTCCCGCCCTCTTCTACGCAGGTGGTCGGTCGCCGCATTAGCCGCCAGCGTAAAAAGCCAGGCGGCCACGGGCCGACCCTCCTCAAACCGTTGACAATGCTGGAGGCACTTGAGGAAAACCTCCTGGGCCAACTCCTGGACGACCCCGCCCTCGCCCTGGAGGCGGCGGTGGAGGAAGGCGAACAGGGGTCGCTCGAAGCGGGCCATGAGGTGGGCCAGGGCCTCCTCCTTGCCGGCCTTCAGCTGCGCCATCCAGTATTCGGGCGACGGCTCGTCCGACGACACGAAGCCGCCGTCTGCGGTGATCGGGATGGCCGGACTCATGCCTTGCGGCCTCCGCCGGGAAGCGTGAAGGAGATGCCGGGCTGGCCGAGCTTCTCCATGACCAGCTTGAGCTGATCGGGCGTGAGGGTGCAACGTAGACCTACGCGTTTTTTCTCCTGCATCAGCTCCGGCGCGGAGCCGGGCGAGGACTGGACGGCGTTGGCGGCGGCGATCAGGCGCTGGAGCCAGGGCGCCACCCGGCTGATGCCCTCGGGCTGGCCGGCCAGGGCCAGTTCGAAGTGGACCGGCTGATCCTTGTCGGCGGCGGGGGTGATGCTCCAGAACAGCGCGGTCACGCCCTGGGGCAGCTCCTTGACGATGCTTTCATCCAGGTTCTGGCGCAGCCCGCCGAGCAGCGCCTCGGGCTGCAGGTAGCCCTGGAAGGGCGCGCGGGGGCTGATCCATTCGGCGGCAAGGGCCGCGTCCGCCTGGGAGGCGAGCCCCTCCTTGGAGGCCAGCCGCGTCAGGGCTTCCAGGGAGCCGATCCAGATCTGCCCCTTTTCATCACTGGCGGCGCGGATGTGGGCTTTGACACCGTTGGCTTCCACATCGAGGATCACGTAGAGGGGCCAGTCCCGGCCCTGAAGGCGGAGGCTGCCCTCCTGGGGGAAGGATTCGGACAGGGCCCCCACCAGGGCGGCCGGGTCCTTGAACTGGTTGAGCTGGATGAGGGCGTGTTCCAGCCCCTTCTGCAGGCTGTTTTCCTTGACCTGGGGCATGCCCAGCAGGTGGAAGGTCACGCGGCCGGTTTCGGTGCGGGGATTGATCCGGGCCTTCTGGAGGAAGAGGTCGAGGGCCCGTTCCACCATGGGATCGCGGGCGATGAAGGACTGGACCTCCTTGTGGGTCAGCATCCAGCCCGCCTCGCCCGAAAAGGCCGCCAGGCTGTCGCCGGGCGCGGCCTGCACCCAGGCGGGCGCGTGGGACTTGGGTCGGCAGGAGACGGCGGAGGGCAGGCAGGCCAGCGCGACCACGGCGGGAATCAGAATGGCGGCGGGGCGACGCATGGTGGGCTCCTGGATCGGCTACGGGATCGGGCGGGTGGCGTTTAACCAGGCCGGGTCGGCTCAGCCCAGAGCCCTTAAAGCGGCCGGCAGGTGGGGGCTGTGCAGGAGCTGCTGCTGCTCGGCCTCGGACAGGAGGCCCCAGATGCGGACGGAGGCCTCCCGGGGCGTCTTCGGGTTGAGGAGAAGCTCGGACATGATGGCCGCGTGGGCCATGAGCACCGGATGGCCCGCGATCTGTTCCAGCACGGCGCGCGGGGTCAGCTTGTTCCGCGCCAGTCGCAGCAGGATGCCGGGGTCCAGCTGGCGGTCCGCCACCAGGCGGCGGAGGGTCTCCTCGTCCTGGAGCACTTCCTGGGGCAGGTGGCGCATGAGTTCGCCGCCCGAGGTGCGCAGGGCCGTGATGCGATCGGATACCGGCATGGCCAGGTAGAGGGTGCGGAGGTGTTCGAGGGCCCGCCGCTTGACTTCGAGGTGCAGCAGCCTGGAATCCCGCAGGACTTCGATGGCGGGCTTCATGCCGTGGAGCCGGCCGAAGAGGCGCAGGGCCGAGGCTTCGGAGAGCTGGGGGTGGTGGACGAGGGCCTCGGCCACCATGGGATCCTCGGACCAGGAGCCGTGGGCGGCGATGGCCTCCACGCGACCGTGATCCAGCCCCGGGGCGGTGGCGGCGAGCAGGCGCGGGCTCAGGGCGGGATTCTCCAGCGCCAGCTGGAAGACCTGGGGGTTGGGATCCTTCAGGATCTGGGCGATCTGCTCTTCCTGGGTGGCCTGGGTGGCGAGGAAGACGCGCTCTTCCATCGTCGCCCAGCGGCCCTCCTCGCCGCGTTCAGGCAGGGCCGTCGACAGCCCCGAACGCTCGCGCTGCAGGCGGTCGTAGAAGTACTTCACCACCCGGAGCAGGTGGGGGGACTGCCGCTTGGCCCAAAAGGTGATGAACTGGTACTCGCTTTCGTCCAGCTGGGTGAAGAGGCTCACCATGCGGCGGAGCGAGGCGCGGCCGAGCGAACCCTGCTCCAGGGCGGCCACCAGTTTCTGGGAGAGTCCGATGCGCCGGGACAGGTCCGCCGGGCATCCCGGCGCGTCCTGCAGGCTTTCGCGCACGGGGTCGCGGAAGTACCAGCGGGCTTCGGCGTAGACCTCCTCGAAGAAGGCGGATTCGGTGCTCTGGGCGAGGGCCTGGCAGATGAGTTCTTCGGAGACCATCGGGTTCTGGAGGGCCGTCTGCCGCACTTCGGCATCGGAGCTCACGAGGAAGGACAAGAGTTCTCCAGGCTGGGCCGTCTGCCGTGCCCAGGTGAGGCGGCCGACCCGGTCCAGGCCCGCGCTGGGAGTCTGGGCGGGAAGGGGGGGCGGAGGAGCCGTGAGCGTGTCCCAGTCCGGATTTTCCGTGGGAAGGGGCGGCAGCTCCTGGGTGGTGCCCGTGGCGGACACCGTCTTCGCGAGCTGCTTGGCGAGGAGCTTGGCGACGGGCTTGAGCCCGGTGCTCAGCTGGGAGTAGAGGGCCTTCACGGATTCCGAACGATCGGGCTTCTCCTCGGCGGAAGCCTGGTCCATCTCCCGCATCTGATCGAAGAGGGACACCACCATCTCAAGGTCGCGGCGGATGGGCTCGGGGGTCGCCTCGTTTTCGGTGAGGCCGAGTAGGATGGGCCAGTGGGCCAGCCAATGAGGGGTGCGCGCCATGAGGGTGAGCAGGCGCGGGGAGGCCAGCGAACTGGCGAGGCCCTCCAGCATGTGGATCTGGCTGGGCGTCGGCAAATGCGGGCGGATCATGGCCAGATGATGGAAGTGGACGCGCTCGGATTCCGTGAGGGTTTCCAGGAAGACGGATTCCCCTCCAGTCACGGTCCCTCCCGGATCAGGCGCAGGTGGCTTGGAGGAAGGCCAGAAGCCGCGGATTTTCCTTGAACAGCAAGGCGTCCACCAGGGCGCCCTTGAGTCCGGGATAGGCGTGCACGGTCTCCAGGTGAGTCGGGCTCGTGAGGCTGCCGCCCATGATGAGGGGCAGGCCGGTGGCGGTGGCGAGCTCCTGGGCGGTCTGGAAATCCGGCTCGGCCGCGGCGTTCTCCGGAATGTCGACGAAGAGCAGGCGCCGGAATCCGTAGGCCTTGGCGCGCAGGGCGAGGTCGAGGGCGCTGAGGCTGGCCGAGTCCACCCAGCCGGAGCGGTGCACCTTGCCGCCGCGGGCGTCGATGGCGGCCGTGAGGAAGGATTGGAATCGCGCCATCAGCTGTTCGGAGACCATGGGCGACTTGTGGAGGATGGTGCCGGCGACGAGCCAGGTGGCGCCGAGGTCGATGAAGAACTGGGCCTGGTCCGAACTGCGGATGCCGCCGGCCACCTGGATGCAGACCTTGCGCTCCCGTGCGCGGCAGCGGTGGAGGATCTGGGCGATGAGTTCGCGGTTGTTCCCCCGGCCCATGGCGGCGTCCACGTCCACCAGCGCCAGGCGAGTCGCCCCCTCCTCGATCAGGCGTTCCGCCAGATCCGCAGGTGTCTGAGGGCAGGGCTCTTCCGTGCCGGCGGTCGAGACCACGCGGCCGTGCTGGAGGTTCAAGGTCGGGTAGATCTTCAATCGCACACCCCAGGTGAGATGCAGATTGGGAGTGTAACGCAAGGGTTAGGACTCTGTGTGGGTTCCGAGTTGATCGAGCAGCCGCTGGGCCGCCTCGCCCTCGGCGCGCTTGCGGGTGGGACCCTCGGCCTGGGCCGAGAGGGAGCCGACGGAAACCCGCATGGTGAACCGCGGCGCGTGTCCCGGACCGGCGAGGTCCACCTGGGCATAGACCGGGGCCGGCAGCCCGAGCCGGGCGGCGGTTTCCTGGAGGTGGGTCTTGGGATCTGATCGGGTCCAGCTTTCGGGACGGGCCTGGCGGATGGGCTCCAGGAAGCGGGCTTCCACCAGGGCCGCGACTCGCGCGGTGCCGTCCGATCCGGTGGCCTGGGCGTCGAGGTAGACCGCGGCCAGAAGGGCTTCGAGGGCATCGGCGAGGGGCTTGGGCCCCATGGGCGGGGCCTTGCGGGGATGGACGGCCTTGAGGGCACGGTCCAGGCCCAGGTCCGCGGCCCAGGCGTGCAGCGAATCCGTGCGCACGAGGACGCCCCGGAGCTTGCTCATGGGACCTTCCTGCCAATCCGGGCGTTCCCGATGGAGGATCAGGGCCACGGCGAAATTGAGCAGGGCATCGCCGAGGAACTCGAGGCGCTGGTTGTCGTGGGGAAGTCCCGCGGAGGTGTGGGTCAGGGCCTCGCGCAGCAGGGTCGGATCCTGGAACCGGTAGCCCAGCCGGGCCTCCAGATCGCCCACGTCAGCCTTGGATCGAGTCATGGTCAATCCGCGAGGTCGGAAGGGAGCTTCCGGTTGAACCGCGCCTGATTGAGCACCGACCGGAAGCGGATGTTGCGGGCGGCCATCTGCCCGAGGATGCCCTGCCGCCGGGCTTCGCGGATTTCCTGCACGAACTCGTTCATGCGGCCCTGGTCGTAGAGCACCACGCCCAGCCAGGCATGGGCGTTCACGTTATAGGGGTCGGCCTTGATGGCCTGGCGGAAACCCTGGATGGCCTTGTCCGGCTGGCTGTCCGCCAGTTGGATGGCCTCGCTCAGGGAGACATTGCCCAGATTCAGGCGTTCGTGGACCTGCAGCTTGTCGAGCTTTTCGGGCTGGTAGAGTTCGGGCTGGTCGATGGACTTGGCGGGCTTTGTCTCTGCGGGCTTGGCGGGACGCGCCGGTTCGGGTCGGGCTTCGGGTTTCAGATCGACCTTGGGAGGCTCGGAGCCCGGTTTGGCCGAGGTCCCGCCCACCTGCGCCTGGGTTTCCGAGGGATGGTTGCCGGGTGTGGGCTGGCCCGGCGTCTGGGCACCTGGCGTCGCCGAGGCCCCCGGAGTGCCCTTGGAGGCCGCGGAATCCTTGGGCATTTCGGAAGGCGGAGCCTGGGTCTCGGGTTGGGTTCCGGAAAGCGAGGCCGTTGCGGAAGCGCGACCCTTCAGGGCCCACCAGGCGCCGCCGAGGGAAAGGAGGACGAGGGCCGCGAGCCCCAGCCACAGCCCCTTCGGGCTGGCCTGGCGTTTCGGCTGGGCTGTCGGCGCGGCCGGGGTCGGGACCGCTGCCACCGGGGCTGCTTCGGGTAACGCGGCTGGAGCCGGCGCGGGCTTCTGCGCGGTGATGGCCGACGAGGCCGAAGGCACGGGTGCGGTGGGTGAGGAAGCCTGCAGTTGGGTGGTGACCTCCTCCACCTGGCCCATCCAGGAGGGGTCCTTGGCGGCGCGCAGGGCCTTGGCGAGATCCTCGGCGGTCTGGTACCGCTCGTCGGGATTCTTGCAAAGGGAGCGGTCGAGCACCGATCGGATGGCGGGGCTGATGCCGTGGAGCTTTTCGAGGTCGATGGGATCGGGCGGCTCGTTGACGATCTTGTAGAGCACCGTCGGCGTGGTGTCACCGGAGAAGGGTTTCCGTCCGCTGAGGCACTCGTAGAGCATCACGCCCACGGCGAAGAGGTCGCTGCGCGGATCCGGCTTGCCCGTGCGGATGTACTCGGGAGCCATGTAGCTCACGGTGCCCATGACCATGCCCGTGGCGGTCATGTCGGAATTGCTGATCTTCGCCACGCCGAAATCCATGACCTTGGCGTGGAGCCGCTTGCCGTCGCGCTGGACGCGGACGTTGGTGGGCTTGATGTCGCGGTGGACGATGTGCTGGCGGTGGGCGAAGCCCAGGCCGTCGCAGACCTGGGCCAGCACCTCCAGGGCTTCGGAGCGGGTGAGGGACTGCTCCTGCAGCAGCTCGTCCAGATCGTGGCCCCGGACGAACTCCATAGCGATGTAGAGCACGCCCTGGTCTTCGCCGAATTCATAGATGGTCACCAGGTTGGGATGGTTCAGCACGCCGGCGGCCCGGGCCTCGCGGGAGAAGCGCTCCTTGGCCTCGCCCCCCTGGGCCGAGGCCGGGAGGATGGTCTTGATGGCCACTTCGCGGCCGATGGAGGGGTCCACACCGAGATAGACCTCGCCCATGGCGCCATTGCCGAGGACGCGCTTGATCTCGAATTTTCCGAGCTTCTCGAACATGGACGGACCCTTCCGGGTGCATGCGCTGGGCAGAAAGACAGGATAGGTCCAGACGGGATCAGGGCCAAGGAACTTGGGATAATGCGGCATTCCGATCCCGTTTTCTGGGCTGGCGTCCCAGCCCGGAACATGCAAACTAGAGACCAACTCCCGGAGAGTCAGTGCCCGAAGTTCGGATCCACCATTTCTTGCCGGCCCTCATGGGGTCCCTTCATCAGCAGAAGGCTGAGGGCGAGCTGGTGCTCGAGCAAAACGACGGCGTCCGGCGCCTCTACTGGGCCGACGGCGACCTGAGGTACCTGCGAAGCGACGCGGTGGGCGAGCAGTTCGGCAACTTCCTCATCCGGCGCGGCGTGCTGGACATGGCCGCGCTCAAGGAGCTCCTCGCCGATGGTGAAGGCGCCCGCGTGGGTGATCGCGTCGTGCAGTGGGGCCTGATGACCGTGGAGGAGCGCGACGAGCGCCTCCATGAGCTGTTCGGATCGGTCCTGCTCCACGCCATGGAGCATCCGATCCTGAAGATGACCTGGCTTCCGGGACCTCTCAGCGACAGCCTGGGCGGGGACATGCAGTTCCGGCTCGATCACCGCAGCGTGGTCTGGGATACCTTCCAGAGCGCGCAGATCGATCAGGAGCTGGTCGGGATGTTCCGCAGCGAGCCCGATTGGCGCTGGAAGGCGGTGCCCGACCTCCTCAACGCGCTGACTGACCTTCCGCTGACGCCAACCCTGGCCTATGCCCTGTCCCTGCTGGGCACGGAACCCCTCGGCTGCGACACCATCGAATCGCTGACGGGCCTTCCGCAGACTCAGGCCGCGCGGCTGGTGGCGACCCTCTGGGCCCTGGGCGGCATGAACCTCGTTCGTGGGGACCTTCCGCTCTTGCCGAAAATCGAAGCGCCGCCACCACCGCCTCCACCCCCGCCGGTCGTGGAGCCCGAACCCGAACCCATCATCGAGCCCGAGATCGAAATCGAGATCGAACCGATCCTGCTGATGCCCGAAGAACCGGCGCCCGCGCCGTTTCCGCCGCATCACTCTCCACATCACGCGGATTCCTTCGATCTGGACGTGCCGGCCATGACGCCGCCGGCCCAGCCGCCCGCGCGGGAAGAAGAGGAGCTTTCGGCCACCGAGCGGGCTCGGCGCCTGCTGATCAAAGCCAAATCCTACGTGATGCAGGATCGCACCAGCGAAGCGATCCGCGCCCTGGAGCAGGCCATCAAGCTGGACGGGGATTCGCCCGGGGCCTACGAATCCTGGATGCTGCTCGGCCGCCTCAGGCTGGCCAATCCCGCCTGGTCCACCCGTGCCATCGAGGCGCTGCAGGTGGCGTCAAGGCTCAATCCACGGGCGGCCGAGCCCTGGGCACTCATGGGCGAGCTCTATCACCGCAAGGGATTCCAGGCGAACGCTCAAGGCTGCTTCCGACGGGCCCTGGAGCTCGATCCTTCCGTGGCCGTGCCGGCCGGGTGGGCCGCAGAAGCAGGGGTACCTTCGTCCAAGGACGGCCAGGCCGGTCTCATGGGCCGGCTGCGGGGCATGTTCAGTCGCGAAAAGGACTGACGCACCTTTGAACTGATGGATCCATTGGCCCTTCGTGCATGGAAAGGCGCGCCGCGGCTCGCCCGTGAAAAAAAGCTAAAGGTTTTTCGCCCAGGCACCGAAAGAGGGAAGGTCGGGGGTTCCCCCCACACCCACAACCGGCAGCACGGATGCTGCCAAGGCACATCACGGAGGATGTCATGCCTAGTATTCTCAATAACGTCACCGCTATCGCCGCCAGCCGTCAGCTCGGCGTCACCCAGATGGGTCTGAAGCAGGCGATCGAGCGACTCACCACCGGCAAGCGCGTCAACCGCGCCTCTGACGACGCCGCGGGCATGGTCGCCGGCACGGGCTTCACCGCCCAGGCCAAGACCGCCTCCGCCCAGGTGCAGGCCTACCAGAACCAGTACTTCGCCGCGCAGGCTTCGGACGGTTACCTGGAAGAAGCCACCAACCAGGCCTACCGCCTGGCGGAACTGGAAGGCAGCGGCAACAGCACTTCCGCTGAGTACACCGCTGTGCTGGCCCTTGCGAACTCCGCCGCCGCCCTTGGTGGTGCCAGTTCCTCGGCCACCAACTCCAGCACCGCGCTGTCGGCCATCAACTCGCAGCGCTCCACCCTGGCCGCGACCATGGCCACTGCCCAGAGCAACGCCAACATCAAGGGCATCGAGGGTGAAAACGCCACGTCCCAGGCCGACACCATCATGGGCGCCGACATCGGCCGTGAAATGGTGAACCTCACCAAGTACCAGATCCTGATGCAGGCTGGCACCAGCGCTCTGACGAACGCGAACTCCTCGAGCCAGACCGTTCTGGGCCTCTTCCGGTAACTGACTTCTAACGATTCCCGGAGGGGGCTGGCCTGATCAGCCCCCTCCGGACGTTGAAGTTGGTTGAGGAGTTCAACCATGGCCGATCAAGTCAACCTCACGGGTAGCTTGGCGTCGAGCCTTCCACTGACGCTGGCGGCAGCTCCATCGCGGCCCGCACCCGAAAAGCAGCCCTCGGCGCCGGCTTCCGACATCCAGCCTCAAAAGACGGATACGCCAGCCTCCGAGGGGGCCACGACCCCCGAAAAGGCCGTGGTCCAGATCAACAGCCATCTCCAGCAGGCTGCCACGGACTTGAAGATCCAAGTGGACAAGGGGACGGGTCGAACCGTCTTTAAAGTCGTCGACGAGCACACGGGGGCAGTCGTGCTCCAGGTGCCTTCCGAGGAAGTGCTTGCGATGGCACGGAATTTGAGGGCTCTGGACTCCAAGATGGGCGCCTCGGGCGTCCTGGTGGACAAGCAGGGCTAGCTTTTCGGCAAGTGGAGGTGCGACATGGCGACGAGTGCAAACTCCGCCCTTAGTTTTCAGGGCCTGTCCACCGGGATTCAGACCGACGCGCTTGTGAGCGCCATTCTTGCCCAGGAAGGGCAGGGTTTGGCGGCCCTGCAGGCAAGGCAGACCCGGAACAACAACAAGACCACGGCCCTCACGGCCATGCAAACGAGCATGACGTCGCTGTTCGTGAGCCTGGCCGCGCTTCAGGACAAGTTCAACGCCCGCACCGTCACCAGCACCGATACGAACAACAGCTACGTCACGGCGACCGCGAGCGGTGCCGGTGCTGGCACGTACGATGTGAAGGTCTCGACCCTGGCGACCAAGGGGCGAATTTCGCCTACGTTGGATGCCAGCGGAAACCCCACGAACCTGGCCGTGGCCAATCCGGCCAACGCCATCTTCACGGCCGGTCAGACGACTGGGACCTTCGCCGTTCAGGGCACGGATGGCGTCATCAAGACCTTCCAGGTGACCAACAACAGTCTCAATGGTCTGCGCGATGCCATCAATGCCTCGGGCGCCGGGGTGACGGCCTCCATCGTGAACACGGGGACGGGCACCACTCCCTATCAGCTGGTCATCACGGCCAACGCCACGGGAACCGGACAGACAGGCGGCAACATCACGCTCGCCGATATCACCAACGGCACGAGCAGCTCCGCCGGCGCCTCAGTCAATACCCTCGGCATCACGGCGGGTTTCGTGGACAGCACCACGGCGCCGACCACCATCACCGGCCTGAGCTCCGCGACTTCCGGGGCCACGGCCCAGAATGCCGTGTTCACCCTGAACGGCATCCAGCTCACCCGCCAAAGCAACGTGGTCTCGGACGCCGCCGACGGCATCACCTTCACCCTCAAGCAGGGCGGCCAGACGGGATCCACGACGCTGACCGTGTCCCAGGACATCAGCACGGCCACCGCGGGCATCCAGGATGTGATCACCAAGTTCAACGCCCTGGTCTCGGGCTACAAGAGCGCCTCGGCGACCACCAAGAACTCCGACGGCAGCCTCAACCAGGGGCCCCTCGCCGGCGACTCCACCTCCCGCAGCATCATGGCCCAGATCCGCACCGCCCTGACGGGCGCGTCCGCGGGCCTGCCGAGCACGGCGCCTTTCACGGTGCCCGCCAGCCTGGGAGTCCGGACCAATTCGGATGGCACCCTGAGCCTCGACACGACGACCTTCAAGGCCGCCATGGAGAAGGATCCCAGCGCGGCCCTGCGCCTCTTCACGTTCTCGGGTGACACCACCAACGGCGTGGTGAGCTTCAAGAGCGGGGGCGCCAAGACGGCCACGGGACCGGTGACCTTCAACATCGATCAGTTCACGACGGGGGGCACGGTGTCCGGCACCTTCTCGGGCACCTACAACGGCACCGCATTTTCCAACGTCCGCCTGACGGGTTCCAACGGGACCCTCGTCGGAGCCGCAGGCACCCCACTGGAAGGGCTGACCCTTTCCGTGACCGCCACGGGCACGGGCACCCTCACCCTCGCCCGGGGCGCGGGCCAAGCCGTGAGCGACCTCATCACGAGCTTCTCGGCTTCGGGCACCGGATTCCTGTCCTCGGCGCTGAACAACATCCGGACACAGAACCAGACACTTGCGACTCAGATCAGCGCAGCCCAGTCGGCTTTGAACCGACGGAAGCAGGTGCTTCAACTGCAGTTCTCGACGATGGAGAGCACGGTGGCGCAAATGAGGGCTTCCGCATCGAGCCTCACGGGCGCATAGTCAGCCCTCATCGCTTGGTCTGATTGTGTCGAAAAGGCTCTAGAGGAATTCGCCATGAAACCATACGCTCCACCGACCGATGCCTACCTCGTCCAGCGCGTGATGAACGCCGGCCCCGTGCAGCAGGCCGCCCTGCTCATGGAGGCCGGACAGCGCTTCATCGGGAAGGCCATCAAGGCCATGGAGCAGAGCAATCACATGGAGGCGGGGCGCTGCCTGAGCCGGGTCACCGAGATCATCAACGAGGCGACCCTGCGGCTGAACCACGAAGAAGGCGGAGAGCTGGTCGGGAACCTCGGGAAGGTCTACGACTGGTGGATCTGGGAAGTCTTCGAAGCCAGCGCCAACAAGGATGTCGCGCGCCTCGAGGCCCTGTCCTTCCACATGGGCGAGATCCGCCAGGCCTGGGAGCAGCTCCACATCAAGCTTTCCGGCGCGGCCGCGGCCATGGACTTCCAGGTCAGGGACCGGGTCGTATGAGCGACGCAGCGGTTCTTTCCGCCATCTGCCAGATGGAGGAATGGATCGACGATGCGGCCTGGAATCCGGATCCGGATGGGCTGGCCCAATGGAACGCTGAATTCCAGCAGGCCCTGGCCCAGGCGGAGAGGGGCCCCGGCTGGGCTGAGCTCATCGCGAGGGCCCATGCGGTGGGGGCTCGGCTCGAAGCGCGGATTCCCCCCTTCGAGAAGTTGCGGGACGCGTTGAAGGCCGAATTGGACGCCCAGGAACGCGGCAGCCGCGCCCTCCGGGGCTACGAGGCGAACCTCCGCACGACCTGAATTCGGGCGGGCGGCCTCAGGCCTGCGTGTCGGGATCGCTCGCCAGATCCTGGACCACGTGCCGGAGCACCGAATCCCAGTCGCCCGGCGTGTGCTGGCGATACAGGCGCGTGGCGGGGTACCACGGTGTGTCGCTGCGGCCGAGCATCCAGCGCCAATCCGGGATGAAGGAGAGCAGCAGCAGCGTAGGGATGCCCAGGGCGCCGGCCAGATGTGCGAGGACCGTGTCGGCGGTGATGACCAGGTCCATGTGGCTGAGGGCGAAGGCCGTGTTGGTGAAGCCCGCCAGCAGCGGACCCATGTTGATGAGGCCCGGAAGGGGGGGCACCTCCTTGGCCTCGAACTGGAAGTTGTACCAGGCCACGTCGCCCAGCGCACTCAGCGGCGCCAGGGCCGAAGCGGGAAGAGAGCGCTTGGCATCCTTCGCGTGCCGCTCGCTGCCGGCCCAGCAGATGCCGATGCGCACCCGATCTCCGGAGGCATTCACCTGGTCGATGATCTTGCGGCGTTCGGGCACGGTGTCCGGCACGCGGAGGTAGGGCACCTCGGCGGGAATGGACTCCAGGTCCGTGCCGAAGAGGGCGGGCAGGGAGAGCAGGGAGGCGTGGACATCGAAGGAGGGTGCCGGCTCTCCGGGGACCAGCACCTGATCGATGCCCGGGCAGGTGGCCGCCAGCTCGGCCAGGGGCGGCTGGACCTCCACGAGCACTGTGGCGCCCAGGGCCTTGGCCAGGGGCGCGTAGCGGAGGAACATCAAGGTGTCGCCGAAGCCCTGCTCCCAGGTGAGGAGCAGGGTCTTGCCCGCCAGGGGCTCGCCCATCCAGCGCGGTTTGGTCCGGGTGTGTTCGGGCTGGGGCCGGTTCGGAATGTCGAGGCGGGATTCGAACCTCTGCCAGCCTCCGGGCATGTCCCCGAACATCAGGTCCAGGTGGCTCGACACGTAGTCCGCCTCGGCGCCCGCATAGCGCGCCACCTGGCGCATCATGCTCTTGCGCAGCCCCGCCCAGTCGCCCTGGAGGGCCATGAGCGTGCTGCGCTTGTCCATGGCGATGGCGTGGCTGGGATCCTGCTCGAGCACGTCGTCCAGCAGGGCCCGGGCCTGGTCGGGATCACCCTTCCGCACGAGGCAGTCCGACAGCATCAGGCGCGCGGCGAAGCGCCGCGGCTCAAGCAAGATCGCGCGGCGGAAGAGGGCTTCGGATTCGTCGAGGCGGCCCTGGTTCATGCGGATCCCGGCGAAATAGGTGAGGGCGCCGTAGTGGCTGGAATCCAAGCGCAGCGCGGCTTCGCAGGCTGCCTCAGCCTCGTCCAACCGGTTGAGTCCCAGCAGCAGCCCCGCGCAATCCACCCAGCCTTCGACGACTTCGGGGTGGGCCTGCAGATAGGCCCGGAAGGCCGCGAGGGCCTCTTCGGATTTTCCCGCCAGATCCAGGCTGCGGGCGGTCTCGAGACTGTCGGATGGATGGGTGTGCAAGAGACCCTCATGAGGACATGGGTGTTTGCTTACCACCATAGGCGCGTACTGGATTGGAATTAAGGGAGAATCCTGCCCGTGCGCCTTAGAATCGAACCTGCCCGGAGCCGCAGGTCCTGGCCTGGGTATGAGGTGTGCTGATGTCCGTGCTGGCGCCGGTTTCCTGGGGCGAATTGATCGACAAGGTGACGATCCTCTTGATCAAGGCGGAGCGGATCCAGGATGCGGCCAAGGTGGCCAACGTGCGGCGCGAGCTGGAGGCCCTCCGGCCGCTGCGCGAGCAGGCCCACGCCGCCCATCCGGATCTCGCGGCCTGCGAAGCGGAGCTGAAGGCCGTCAACGAAGCTCTGTGGGAGGTGGAGGACGAGATCCGTCTTTGCGAGCGCCAACGGGCCTTTGATGCGCGCTTCATCGAACTGGCGCGCGCCGTCTACCGGCAGAACGATCTCCGCGCGCAGGTCAAACGCAGGATCAACGAGCTGCTGGGCTCCGATCTGATCGAGGAGAAATCCTATCAATCCTACTGAGGGGCAGCCGAGGATGGGGATTCGACGCCGGGCCGTCTTCCTGGACCGGGATGGCGTGCTGGTGGAGGACCGCGGCCTGCTGGTGGACGCAGAAGACATCCGGATCTACGAGGGCGTGCCCGAGGCCCTGGCGCGCCTGCATCGCGCGGGGTTCGCTCTGGTCGTCGTGAGCAACCAGGCCGTGGTGGCCCGTGGCCTGCTCAGCGAGGCCGGGATGCGGCGCCTCCAGGAAACGCTGGAGGCTCGGCTGCAGGCGCAGGGCGCGCCGGCCTTCGACGGGTTCTACTACTGTCCCCACCATCCCTCGGCCACGCTCCCGGAATACCGCGTGGACTGCGGGTGTCGCAAGCCGCGCCCCGGGATGCTGCTGAAGGCGGCCGAGGATCTGGGGCTGGACCTGGCATCCAGCTACATGGTGGGGGACCGCCCGACGGACCTGCAGGCGGGTCACCGGGCCGGATGCCTGGGCATCTGGGTCCAGTCGGGCCGCCACGCGGACCGGCCCATCGAAACGGCGGAGGCGCTCGATCCGGGGATCGTTCCGGCCTTCGTCTGCGCCTCCCTGACGGAGGCTGCCACCTGGATCCTGGAGGAACGATGAAGGCGATGGTGCTGGCGGCGGGTGCGGGAAGCCGCATGGGGGAGCTCACGAAGGACTGCCCCAAGCCCATGCTGATGGTGCAGGGCCGCCCGATCCTCGAGCACATCCTGCGAAACCTCGCGCGCCACGGGTTTCGCGAGGTGGTGCTGAATCTCTTCCACCATCCGCAGGTCATCCGGGATCACTTCGGCGACGGTTCCGCCCTGGGCCTGCGCATCACCTATGTGCCTGAAACCCAGCTCCTGGGCACGGCGGGGAGCGCGCGGAATGCCGCGGCTCACCTGCAGGGCGACGAACCCTTCCTCCTGCACTACGGCGACATCCTCACGAATCAGGATCTCGGGGCCATGGTGGCCGCCCACCGGCGGACGGGCGCCCTGGCCACGTTGCTGCTGCACCAGCGGGCCAGCTCTAACAGCGTCGTGGTGCTGGACGAAACCTTTCGCGTGACGCGGCTGTTGGAGCGGCCCGATGACCGCGAACGGATGGGCGTCGAGTCCCCTTGGGTGAATTCGGGGATCTACGTGTTGGATCCCTCCATCCTTTCGCGCATCGCGGAAGGGGGTATCCAGGATTTCCCGCGCGACGTCTTCCCCGACCTCATCGCGGAAGGGCGCGTCTACGGGTTTCCCCTGAGCGGATACCGCTGCGCCATCGATTCGCCAGACCGTCTGGAACGCGCCCGGGCCGAATTCCCCGGCATCCCCTGAACCGCGCCTACATGCTGCCGCCGTCCACGGCGAAGACGGCGGCGGTGGCGAAGGTGACGTGGGTGGAGGCCATGAAGAGGAGGAAGGGCGTGATGTCCTCCGGGGTGCCCAGCCTACCGATGGCGTGGTGGTGGCGGACATAGTCCTCGACCAGGGCCGGATTGTCCCGCCGCACCCGAGCCCAGTGGCCGCCTTCGGATTCAAAGGCCGCGGGCATGATGGCGGAGAGGACGAGGCCCTTGGAGGCGTAGGCCCGCCCGACGCCCTTCACGTAGGTGTTGAGGAAGGCCTTGGCGGCGGCGTAGGGCACGGATCCCCGGGCGGATTCCGCCGCCGTGGAGGATATGTGGACGATGCGGCCCCAGCCCCGCTCTTCCATCGCGGGGATGACGAGGTTGTTGAGCTCGATGGTGATGCCGGCGTTGAAGCGCCAGACCTCGGCCCAGCGTTCAGGGGCTGAGAGTGGATCCTTCAGGCCCAGGGTGCCGCCGAGGTTGTGGATGACGATGTCGAAGGGGCCGCCCTGCGCCACGAGCGCCTTCAGGGCCCGCGCCGGCGCCTGGGGTTCCATCAGGTCCGCGCTGAGGACGGCGTGCCCCTTGCCGGGGCCTCCGAGCTCGTTCAGCAGTTGGTCCAGCTTCGCCTGGTCGCGGGCGATCACCGCCACACGGCAGCCTTCCTGCGCGAAGGCCAGGGCCGCCACGCGCCCCAGCCCCTGGCTGCCGGCGGTCACCAGCACCCGCTTTCCTGCGATGCCCAGATCCATGGTGCCCCCGATCAAACCCTCGCGCCGGCCGCCAACTCCAGCGCCTGCTGGGCCACCCGTTCGACGCTGAGACCCTGCTTGGCCATCAGGCTGGCCTGGGAGCCGTAGTTTTCGCAGAACGCATCGGGCAGACCGAGACGCCTGAAGCGCTTGGCCGGCGTGAAGGCGGCCTCCGCCAGGATCTCGGAGATCGCGCTCCCGAGTCCGCCGATCACGGAGTGTTCTTCGAGGGTGAGGATCACGGGGATCTCCGCCATCTGAGCGATGAGCCCAGATACGTTCAGCGGCTTGAGGGTGGGCACGTGGAGCACGCCGGCGTCGAGGGACTGGGCGCGCAGCAGGTCGGCCGCATCCAGGGCCATCTTGGACATGGTGCCCGTCGTGATGAGGAGGACATCCTTCCCGGGTTTCAGGAGGAACAGCTTGCCGATCTCGAAGGGATCCGTGGGATCCGTGACGACGGGATCGCCGCCACGGCCCAGGCGGATGTAGACGGGGCCGGGAATGTCCACGGTGTGCGGCATCATGCGCTTCATTTCCTCGGCATCGGCCGCGGCGAGGATCGTCATGCCCGGCAGGGCGCGCATGATGGCGATGTCTTCGACGGCGAGGTGCGTGGGCCCGAGGGGTGCGTACACGAGGCCGCCGCCGCTGCCGATGAGTCGCACGCGGGTCTTGTGGAGGCAGCAGTCCAGGGCGACCTGCTCGTAGCAGCGCCGCGTGAGGAAGGTGGCGATGGTGTTGATGTAGACGATCTTCCCTTCCAGCGCCATGCCCGCGGCCATGCCCACCACGTGGGCCTCGCTGATGCCTTCCATGAAGAATTGGTTGGGCATCTCGGCCTTGAACTCGTCGAGGGTGCCGGCCCCGATGTCCGAGCCGATGAACACGATGCGTTTGTCCTGCTTGGCCAGCTCGTAGACGCTATCCAGACTTGTCTTGCGCATCAGGCCTCCTCGAGCGCGGCGAGCAGGGTCGCGACTTCCTCGTCGGTGACCTTGTTCTTGTGGTGCCAGGCGGCGTTCCACTCCAGCAGCGGCACGCCCCGGCCCTTCACGGTGTGACAGATGAGCGCGCTGGGGCGGCCCGGCTCGAAGGGCGTCGCCTTGAGCGCCTCGCGCAGCGACGCCACATCGTGGCCGTCCACTTCCTTCACCGCGAACCCGAAGGCGCGCCACTTGTCGGCCATGGGCTCGAGGTTGAGGACCTCGGCCGTCGTGCTGTAGGACTGCATGTGGTTGTAGTCCACGAGGACCGTGAGGTTCTCCAGCCGGTGCTTGGAAGCCGACAGCGCGGCCTCCCAGAGCGAGCCTTCATTGCACTCACCGTCGCTGTCGATGACGAAGACTCGGCCGGCTTCGGGCCGCGCCCGTAGCGCGAGGGCCATGCCGACGCCGATGGACAGGCCGTGACCCAGGCTGCCCGTGGAGGCTTCGACGCCGGGCACCTTGCCGCGTTCGGGATGGCCGCCGAGCTTGCCGTCGATGTGGCAGAACTTCATCAGCTCCGATTCGGGAAAGAAGCTCTTGTCCGCGAGGATGGCGTAGAGCGCCAGACAGCCATGGCCCTTGGAGAGGATCATGCGGTCGCGGCCCTCCCACAGGGGCTTGGTGGCGTCGAAACGCAGTACGTCGTCGTAGAGCACGCGCAGCATCTCCACGAGGGAGAAGGCCGAGCCGAGGTGCCCGCGGCGTCCGGCGCCGAAGGCGCGGAGCACGAGGGTGCGCAGGTCCTTGGACCTCCGGTCGAGGCTCGGCCTGGAGGTGGGTGGGCTAAAGGGGGAAGTAGGGGAAGTGGGCATGGTCATCCAGGAGGTGTCGGAGTTTGAGTCGGGCCTTCTCCAGTTGCTGGGCCTGGCGTTCCTCGGCGCCGCGGGCCTCGAAATCGGCGAAGGCGCGCCGGTCCAGGGAGCCCTTGAGGAATTCATTGAGAAGGATGAGGCACCACTTGATGCCGAAGAGGGGAAAGCTGAGGCGCGTGCGAAGGGGAAGGGTGTCGAGGTCCAGGTGGTCGATGAGCCCGGCGGCGAAACGCTGGCGCTGGCGGAGCGTCAGCTCCATGCCGGGGTGCAGCAGGAAATCTGCCAGCATCTTGGCCGGATCGTCCCACCCGAAGTATTCAAAGTCCAGAAAGACCATGCCCTCGGCCCGCTTCAAGGCGTTGTGGAAGCCGAAATCCGAAGGGCTCAGGGTGCGCTGGGCCTGGGGCAGGGGCGCATCGAAGGCGAGGCCGGAGCGGAGGCAGACCCCCTGGCAGTCATCCAGGAGTTCCAGCCAGGCGGGTCCCAGATCCCGGTTGAGGAAGGCCGCGAGCCCCGATTCCTGAGCCAGCCGGGAGTCCACGGCGCCCAGGCGGTCCAGCCGCGACTGGATGTTCTGGGCCACGTCGCGCAGGGAGAAGCAGGCTTCCGAAGCCTCGGGGAGGCTCCGGGCCGCGGGGTCGGAGGCCAGATCCCGGAGGCCGACGAGAAAGCCCCAGGCCGCGTCCAGATCGGCTTCGGCCGGCTGGGGCTGGGGCCGCCCCTCGATGAATTCATAGAGGCCCAGCCCCGCTTCCGCGTCCATGGCCAGGGGCTGGGGCACGCAGCGGAGGCCGCGTTCCCAAAGGAAGCGCAGGGCGCTGAACTCCGTGCCGAGGCGGTCCCGCGGGTCACCCGCGTGGCGGAAGTAGGCCTTCAGCGCGAAGACGCGGTCCTCCTCGGTCTCCAGCCGGTAGACCTGGCTGTTCCGCCCGCCACCCAGGGGCTTCAGGGCCCGCACGGGGCTTCCGGCCAGCCGCGCCGCGGCGCCCAGGGACAGGGCCGGACTAGACAAGGTGGATCCTTCGGGCGACCTCGTCCCAGGAGCGGGCCACCCAAAGGTGGGGCAGGTCCTCGGGCGCAGGCTCTCCGCCGGGTGCGTACAGGATGGGCTGGACGGTGGATGGGAAGGCGGCTTCGCGGAAGGTCTCCACCAGGTCATCGACGAAGTGGGTGCAGCCGAGATTCCGGATCAGGGCCACCTTTTCCTGCCGCGTCACGCCGCAGTGGAAATGGCTTGGATCGAGGCCGGTCTCTTCCGAAAAGAAACCGTGCCGCGCCAGCCAGGCCGCGGCGGCCGCCTGCAGGTCCGTGCCCGTGGGATCGATGGAGGCGAAGCGGGTCTTGTGGCTGATGATGTGGACCTCGAATCCGGCACGTCGGGCCTTCGACAGAAAGGCCAGAATGCCGGGCGCGGGTGTCGCCTCCTGGATGCGCGGACCATAGGCCTGGCCCTGGAGGCGCTGCCAAGCCACGTCGCCCTCGGGAGATCGTCGCGCGGCGTCGCGGACGGCCTTTTGGCGTGGGGGTGCTTCCGGGGACAACAACCCCGCTTCCACGGCCAGGCGGTGGAACACCGCGTCGTAGCAGATGATCGTGTTGTCGAAGTCGATGCCGAGGCGGGGCGTCATGGGGGCTCCGAAGGGGCGGGGGCCGGCCTCAGTGGAGCGCCACGCTCTGCATGAGCTTGATGTTGGAGTAGAGCGGATTGGTCAGGGGATCCGTCACGAGGCCCGCCTGGAAGGCCTGCTTCAGATCCTGGACGGCAGCCTGGATGGTGTACTTCGGCTCGAAACCCAGCTCTCGCCGGATCTTCTCCGAGGAGATGTGGTACGAACGGTTGTCGTCCGTGGGCGTGGTGACGATGCCCACGTCCTCGCCCATCACGCCCTTCACGATCTGGGCGATCTCGCCCACCGTGTGGTTCTGGTAGCCGGCGTTGTACGTCTTCCCGTCGATGGCTTCGGATTCCCACAGGAGGGTCTTGAGGTAGAGATCGGTCATGTCCTGGATGTGGAGGTTCGGCCGCATCTGGCCGCCGCCGAAGACCTTGATGAGGCGGTTGACGTGGGCGTGGGCGGCCATGACGTTGACCGCCAGATCCAGCCGCAGGCGCGGGGAATAGCCGCACACGGTGGCGGGGCGCAGCGTCAGCGTGGTGAAGCCGGGCTCGCGCTTGGCCTGGAGCACCTCTTCGCACATGGCCTTGTACTTCGAATAGTCCGTCAGGGGCTCGAGGCTCAGTTCCTCGGTGACGTCCTGGCCGGGCTTCACGCCGTAGACGCTCGAGGACGAGGCATAGATGAACCGCTGCACGCCGCTGGCCTTGCTGATGTCCACCAGGCCGAAGAAGGCGTCGTAGTTGATGCTCTTGCCGAGGTCGGGATCCAGTTCGAAGCTCGGATCGTTGGAGATGCAGGCGAGGTGGATGACGGCCTGGCAGCCGGGGATCACCTTCTTCAGGAGCTCCGTGTCTCGCAGGTCGCCCTTGACCTGCTCCAGACCGGGATGATCCTTCACTGCGTCCAGCACGTGGTCGCCGTAGAGGTAGAGGTCCAGCACCCGCACGCGGTAGCCCGCCGCCAGGAGCTTGGGCACCAGGATGGAGCCGACATAGCCGGCGCCGCCGGTGACGAGCACGCGGTCGAACTTGAGGCCAGGTTTGAGCGTGGAATTCATGCGGGCACCTGGGCGCGGAGGTGTGCCAGCACCTGGTCGGTGAGGTGGTGCACCAGCACGGCGTGAGCGGATTCCACCGGGCCGTAGTTGGCGTTGGCCACGTAGAAGTTGAGGTCGCCCTTGCCGCGCAGGGGGTTGTCGGCGCCGAATCCCGAGTAGGTGATGAGGCCGAGGCCCCGCGCCCGCGCAGCCGCGCAGGCGTTGAGGATGTTGGCCGAACGGCCCGAACTGCTGATGGCCACGAGCACGTCGCCCGCATCGCCCCACAGGTCCACGAGCCGCTGGAAGGCGTTCTCGTAGCCGTTGTCGTTGGAGAGGGCCGTGAGCAGGGGCGGCTCGTTGAACACGAGGCCGCGGATGCCCAGGCTGTGGCAGAGGTCCGTCTGCATGTGGCTCGCGATGGCGGCGCTGCCGCCGTTGCCAATGATGAGGACCTTCTTCCCGTGGGCCTTGGCCTCCAGAAGCATGGCCTTGGCGGCCTGGATGGCCTCGTCGAAGGCGAAGGCCTCCCCGGCGGATCCCGTGCTCACCACTTCCCCGGGGTGCCGGGCGAGGTGTTCAAGCCAGAGGCTGGAAATGCTGGGTGCTGGGTTCATGAGGCCCCCTGTTCGAGAAGCGCTGAAATATGCTGCGCCAGAAGCTCGGCGTCCAGGGAGGTGCGGTGACCCACCGTCGCCACGGCGTGGGCCCCGACGATATTGCCGATGAAGCCGACCACGTCCACGGGGGCGCCCTGGGCCACGCAGAGGGTGGTGGCGGAGAAGACGGCATCGCCCGCGCCCACGCGGTCGAGGATGCGGTTGGACAGCGAAGGCGAGCGGAAGAAGCCTTCGTTGCGGCTGAAGAGCTGGTTGCCGTGCTGGCCCGAGGTGACGAGCAGGGTCTGGCAGCCCATCTTGCCGGCCACCTCTTCCATGATCGAGGCGGTTTCCCGGCGGCGGCTGCGCACCTCCAGCCGGAGCTCCTTTTCGGAGAGGCTGATGAAGTCGGCGCGGCGGTACTTCGAAATGGTGTTGAAGCCCTGGTTGTCGGCGTTGGTCTGGGTATTCACCGCGAGGAAGCGAGCCTTCTGGCAGAGAAGCTCCACGGCGCGGGGCACGATCATGCCGTGGCCGTAGTCCGTGACGAGCACCACGTCGTAGTCCGGCAGGATGGCCTCCAGTTTGTCGCAGAGTTCGTCGGCCAGGGGGCTGACCTCTTCCATGTGCTTCAGCAGGTAGACCTCGAAGAGCTTCTGCAGCGGGTAGCTCTCCACGAAGCGCCGCTTGACGATGGTGGGCGCGTCGTCCTGGTAGAGGAAGATGGGGCGGACTTTGGGATTGAGGTGCTGGTGGATGAAGGGCTCGGTGGGATCGGGCTTGCCGTCCTGGCGGCCGAGGACCGTGAGCATGTCCACCTGGTCCACGAAGGCGGCCACGTTGTTCGCCACGGCGAGGATGCCGCCGGCGAAGCTCTCCGTGCGCTGGTAGCGGGTGGCGAGGATGGGCTCCTTGCCGGATTTGCCCATGGTCTCGACGTAGTGGTACTCGTCGATGATGGTTTCGCCCACCACGAGTACCTTGAGGCGGCGCCCCGCATCCAGCCACTGGGTGATGGAGGCGGCCGAGTGGCGGGAGGAGAAGTCCTCCAGGAATTCCGTCACCTCCTTCGGGTAGACGGACATCGGGTTGTAGTACGACATCACGGGCGTGGGCGCGTGGGCGACGGCGAGCCGCGCCCCCACTTCCGCCAGGGCCTGGCCCTCGCCGTGGTCGGAGGTCTCGCCATCGCCGCGCACGAAGACATCGGGCTTCAAAAGGCGGATGGCGCCGGCGGTGTCGGCGTGGGGGCTCACCACCACGAAGTCCACCATGGACAGCGCCGCGAGGGATTGGGCCCGCTGGGGCCCGTCGAAATGCGGGTAGGTGAAGGTCTGGGGCAGGTGACGGTCGGGGGTGAGGGTCACCACCAGCACGTCGCCCATTCGGCGGGCCTCCTCCAGATAGTGGATGTAGCCCGGGTGGAGGACCTCGAAATCGCCGTGACAGAGGACGACCCGCTGTCCCTGGGTTCGATCCTCCAGCCGGTGCGCCAGGTTTTCGAGGCTCAGGACCTTGTCGGTGGTGGGCATGGCGCGCTCACCGGCCGAGGTACTTGAACCAGTCGCGGGTCGCTTCCTGGACGGAGGCCGTGTCCCACACGGGCGCCTGTCGCCACATTTCGATGTGATTCAACATATGGGTGACCCCCTGCTCGAAGCTCACCTGGGGTTTCCAACCGAGTGCGCGGCATATTTTGCTGGTATCCGCGAAGGTACAGTCGGGTTCCCCGGGTCGCTTGGGGACATAAGCAACATCCCCGCCAAGAAGCTGGACCAGGCGGTTCACGCTGTACGTGCCTCCCGAACCGACGTTGAAGATCTCCCCGGCCACCTCGGATTGGGCGGCCTTCACGAAGGCATCCACCACGTCCGTGACATAGGTGAAGTCGCGGGTCTGCTGACCATCGCCCACCACCGTGTAGGGTTTTCCGGCGAGCTTCTGGGCGAGGAAGACCCCGAAGACCGCGCCGTAGGTTCCCGTGGTGCGGGAGCGCGGGCCGAACACGTTGAAGAGGCGCAGCGAGACCACGGGCAGGTGGTAGATCTTGTGCCAGGCCATCACGTACTCCTCGCCCATGTACTTGGTCTGGGCGTAGGGGAACATGGGGCGGATGGGCGCCGTTTCAGGCGTGGGCACCGCGTCGGGCAGGCCGTAGCAGGTCGAAGACGCGGCGTAGAGCAGGCGCTTCACGCCGCCGAGCCGCGCGGATTCCAGCACGGAGATGGTGCCGTCCACGTTGGCGTGGTGGTATTCCAGGGGCCGCTGGATGGAGGGCACGATGTCGGCGAGGCCCGCGAGGTGGAACACCCAGTCGCGGCCCTCGAAGATGGGGCGGAGAGTCAGGAAATCCGCGACGTCCACCTTTTCGACGACAAGGTTGGCGTGATCCCGGAAGCCCGCCAGGTTCTCCAGGCGACCCGTGGCGAAGTTGTCCACCACCGTGACGTGGTGACCCTCGCCGAGAAGCCGCTCCACGAGATGGCTCCCGATAAAACCCGCTCCGCCCGTGACGACCGTTTTGAGGCTCATGCCCACCACTCTACACAGAACGTTTGAAATGTTTGAACCAAGCTGGGACGAAAGGTTCAAGATAGGCCTGTCTCCTACCTTCATACCACTCACTTGGAAACCCGCTGTCCATGCCCCTTTCGCCCGATCCCGCGCCGGAATCCGCCGAGGCCAAGACCTCCCTGCTGGAGGCGGCGCTCCACCGACACGACCTGGGCGATTTGGATGGGGCTGAGGACCTGTTTCGCAGGATCCTGGGCCAGGACGCGCGCCACTTCATCGCCACGCACCAGCTGGGCGTCATCGCGAACCAGCGGGGCCATTACGAAGACGCGGCGCAAATCTTGGCGACGGCCCTCCAGCTTCATCCGAGATCCGCCCTCGCCCACATGAACCGTGGAGTCGCGCTCTGGAACCTGGGCCGGGCCGAAGAGGCGCTGCAGCACTACCAGTTGGCGCTCCTGATCAATCCGAAGTCCGTCGAGGCCCTGCTCAACCAGGCCGTGGCCCTGCGTTCCCTCGGGAGAAGCGAGCAGGCCCGGGCCGCCCTCGAAAAAGCCCGGTCCCTCGAGCCCGAGGATGGCCGGGTGCTTCGGGCCCTCGCGGGCCTGCTGCAGGAGCTGCATCGCCATGAGGAGGCCCTGGCCTGCCTAGACGAAGCCCTGCGCCTGCGGCCCGATGATGCGGACGCGCTAACGGACCGAGGGGCCGTGCGGCAGGCGCTCGGCGACCCGCAGCGGGGGCTCGAGGATCACGACCGGGCCCTGTCCCTGCGCCCCGATCACGCGGACGCGCTCTTGAATCGCGGCACGGCCCTGCTGGACCTGCAGCGGCCCGAGCAGGCCCTGGCCAGCATCGACCGCTCCCTGGCCCTCACGGGGGAGCGGGCCGATGGGCTCATGAACCGCGGCAATGCGCTGCTCCAGCTCCGCCGCTTCAGCGAGGCCCTGGCGGCCTTCGACCGGTCCCTCGTCCTGGCGCCGCAATCCACCAGCGCGCTCAAGAACCGCGCCCTGGCCCTGCATCTCATGGGCCGGCACGAGGCGGCCATCGCGGACCTGGATCGCGTCCTCGCGCTCGATCCCAGCGACGCCGCCGCCCATTCGCCCAAGATCTTCATGCTCGACTTCCTGCCGGAACTGAGCTTCGCCCGACACCAGGAGGAGCGGCGCCGCTTCTTCGAGATGCACGGCCCCGCCTGGCCTGTCACCCCACTCCCGGCCCGGGACCGGAACCCCGGTCGCCCCCTCGTCCTGGGCTACGTGTCCGCGGACTTCTGCGAGCATTCGGCCGCGGTCTGCTTCGGCCCCATCCTTCGCCATCATGACCGTTCCGCCTTCAAGGTGATCTGCTATTCCGGCGTCCTCACCGAGGATGACCGTACGCGCGAATTCCAGGGTTTCGCGGATCAGTGGGTCCGCAGTTCCAGGCTCGGCGACGACGACCTGGCCGAGCGCATCCGGCAGGATGGCGTCGACATTCTCATCGACCTTTCAGGGCACTCCACGGGAAATCGCCTGCCCGTCTTCGGGCGCAGGCCCGCGCCCATCCAGGTGACGGCCTGGGGGCACGGCGGCGGCACGGGCCTGCCCATGATCGACTACCAGTTCACGGACCCCATCCACATTCCGGATGGGGTCAGACCCCTGTTTGCTGAAAGCTCGTACGATCTGCCCTGCTGCATCACCTTCGATCCACCGCCTTTCGCGCCGCCGGTCACGGATCTGCCCGCCAGATCGAAGGGCCACCTTACCTTCGGTTGCCTCAACCGCTTTTCAAAGATCACGCCGGGCCTGATGGAGCAGTGGGCCGAGCTCCTGCTCGCCGTGCCCCGTTCACGCCTGCTGCTGAAGGATGGCGTGCTGGACGATCCCCAGGTGCGGGCCCGCGTCCTCGCCACCTTCGAGAAGCGGGGCGTCGGCGCCGAACGCCTCGACCTGCGGGGCCGCACCTCGAGGCAGGCGCATCTGGCGGTCTATGGCGAGGTGGACATCACCCTCGACACCTTCCCCCAGAACGGCGGCATCACGACCTGGGAGTCGCTCTGGATGGGCGTGCCGGTGGTGGCCCTGCTGGGGGATCATCCGGCCTGCCGCCTCTCCGCGGCCATCCTCGGGGCCCTGGGGCTTGAGGCCTGGACGGCGCGAGATGCCGACACCTATGTGGACCTGGCCCTTCGACAGGCCGCGGATCTTGAGGCCCTGGCCCAACTTCGCGCGGGCCTGCGCGAGCGCATCCGCACCTCGGCCGCCGGCAATCCGGAACGCTACACGCGGGCCGTGGAGGCCGCCTACCGCAGCTTCTGGCACCGCTGGCTGGAACGGAACCCTGAGCCCCCGAGGCCCTTCTGATCGGATCCACATGAGCCCCCTGCTGAACCTCGTGACGCCCCTCCACCGCCAGACGAAGCGGGACTGTCTCGCCCGCATGGTCGACAACAAGGTCGAAGCCATGCTCGTCAGCAAGCAGTACGGCCGCGACTACTGGGATGGGGACCGCCGCTACGGCTACGGCGGCTACCGCTACGATGGACGCTGGAAGGGCGTGGCCCAGCGGCTCATCGAGACCTACAACCTCGGGCCGGACGCCAGGATCCTGGATGTGGGCTGCGGCAAGGCCCACCTGCTCTACGAGCTGCAGCAGCTGCTGCCCCAGGCGGAGTGCCGGGGGTTTGACATCTCGGAACACGGATTGGCCGACGCGCCCGAACCCATCCGGCCCTTCCTCTTCAAGCACGATGCCCGCCAGCCCTTCCCCTTTCCCGACGGGCATTTCGATCTGGTGATCTCGCTGGGCACCCTGCACAACCTGCGGATCTTCCAGCTGGAGCGGGCCCTGAAGGAGATGAGCCGCGTCGCCCGCCGCCAGTACCTGATGGTGGAGAGCTACCGGAACGAGCAGGAGCTGTTCAACCTTCAATGCTGGGCATTAACGGCCGAGAGCTTCTTTGACGAAGAGGAATGGATCTGGCTTCTAGGCCACTTCGGCTACGAAGGGGACTATGAGTTCATCTTTTTCGAGTAGGGGCCCATGGCCATCCTGAACACGAACCTCAAGGTCTTCGGCTATCCGGACAAGGTGAGCTCGCTCCCTCCTGCCGTGGACGAAGTCCTCCCCCCCATCCACGTCCGCATCAAGCCCACCAACATCTGCAACCACGACTGCTGGTTCTGCGCCTACCGCCAGGAGGATTTCCAGCTGGGTGAAACCATGGTCGAGCGGGATCAGATCCCCTTCGACAAGATGATGGAGATCGTGGACGACCTCATCGAGATGAAGGTGCGGGCTGTGACCTTCAGCGGGGGCGGCGAACCCTTCGTCTATCCCCACCTGCTCAAGACCACCCAGCGCCTGGTCGATGGCGGCATCGCCTTCGCCAGCCTCACCAACGGATCGCGTCTATCGGGCGAGGTGGCGGAGCTCTTCGCGGAGCACGGCACCTGGGTGCGGATCTCCGTGGACGGCTGGGATGGGCCCAGCTACGCCAAGGCGCGAAACACCAAGGAGACCGAGTTCGAGAAGGTGCTGTCGAACATGCGGGCCTTCAAGAAGCTGGGCGGCAAGTGCTACCTCGGCGCCGTCATCGTGGTGGGCCACGAGAACGGCCCTCACATCCACGAGCTCGTGAGCCGCATGGCCACCCTCGGCCTCGACAGCATCAAGATCTCCCCGGTCATCGTCAGCAACGAGGGCGCGAAGAACGTCGCCTACCACGCGAAGCACTTCGAGGCGGTGAAGGATCAGGTGGCCCGGGCCATCCAGGATTTCGGCCAGTACACCGAGATCTCGGACGCCTTCGACAACCAGCTCCACACCTTCGACAAGGCCTACACCTGGTGCCCCATGCTCCAGGTGCGCCCCGTCATCGGCGCCGACCTCAATATCTATTCCTGCCAGGACAAGGCCTACAATCCCGACGGCCTGCTCTTCTCCATCAAGGACCGCCGCTTCAAGGATGCCTGGATGGAGAGCAAGGCCCAGTTCATGAAGGTCGATCCCACGCGGCACTGCAACCACCACTGCGTCGCCCACAGCGCCAACAAGCTGCTCGTCGAGTACCTGGACGCCGACCCCAACCACCTTCCCTTTGTCTGATGCCCATGACCCAGTCCCGCGACACCTGGAACAAAGTCACCGAGCTGAACCACCCCGAAGGGTTCCTGCTCGGCCCCGTCAACGCCGCCACCTGGCTGCGCGATCCCCGCCACATGGGCTTCATGCTGGCCCGCTACAAGTTCGCCGCCAAGATGATGCGACGCTGCCAGGCCATCCTCGAAGTGGGCTGCGGCGAGGGCCTCGGCGCCTTCATGCTGGTGCGGGACACGCCGGCCCGGGTGCTGGGAGTGGATTTCGACGAAGCCCAGATCCTGTACGCCCAGCGCGAGGTCGCGCCCCACGGCCGCGGTCGGCTCTCTTTCCTGTGCGGGGACGCCACCACTGAGGCCCAGGCCGCGGGACCCTTCGATGGGTTGGTCTGCCTTGACGTCATCGAGCACGTCGATCAGAAGGAGGAGGCGCGCTTCCTCGAAAACTGCGTGAGTGTGCTGAAACCCGGTGCCGTGGCCATCTTCGGCACACCCAACATCGCTTCGGACGCCTTCGCCTCGCCGCCGAGCCGGGCCGGCCACATCAACCTCTTCGATCCGGACCGCTTCGTCAGCACCCTGGAGGGCCACTTCTCGCACGTCTTCCCCTTCTCCATGAACGACGAGATGGTGCATACGGGTTTCGCCAAGATGGCTCACTACCTCCTGGCGCTCTGCGTGCGGCAAGGAGGCTGAGGTGGACCCCAAGACCACCACTCCCGGGTCCCTCACGATGGTGGAGTACTACAAGGCCCAGGCCTTCAATCCGGTGCTCATCCCCGTGGAGCGCCAGGAGGTCTGGAAGGAGCACGTCGCCAAACGCCGCCACCTCTACGAGCGCCACCTGGGCCTGCCCCTGAGTCTGCTCGGGGGCCGCCGCGTGCTCGAATTCGGATGCAATTCCGGCGAGAACGCGCTGGTGCTCGCCACCCAGGGCGCCCGGCTCACCTTCGTCGAGCCCAATCCCCTCGTGGCGCCCCGGCTGCGGGAACTCTTCCAGTCCTTCGGTCTGGAGGCGTCCATCGAGGCCTTCCACGAAGCCGGAATCGCCGACTTCCAGACCGACGAGACCTTCGACCTGGTGATCGCCGAAGGCTTCCTCAGCACCCTCGCCGATCGGGAGGCGATGCTCGCCAAGATCGTCGGTCTCGTCCGTCCCGGCGGCTTCGGCGTCGTTTCCTTCAACGACCGTCCCGGCGGCCTCCTGGAGATGCTGAAGCGGGCCGTCCTCTACCGCGCCTACGCGTTGGCTTCCGTAACCGACGTGCAATCCGAGGAGGCCCTGGCCATCGCCCGTGGCTTCTTCGAAGCGGACTTCCTCAAGCTGAAGGCTTCGCGCACCTTCGAGACCTGGTGGCGGGATACGCTCGTGGCCCCGGTCTATCTATATGAGCACCTCTGGTCCTACCCCGAGATGCTGGCCATCCTCCAGGCCGAGGGCGCGACGGCCTTCGGAACCTCCCCGATGTGGTCCACCTGGGAGCATTTCAACTGGTACAAGAACACGCCGGAGGCGGGCTCCGTCAACGGCCGTTTCGAAGAGGAATGGCGCCGCCATCTGTTCTACTTCCTCACGGGATTGCCCCCCGCGGGGAAGGAGGCCCGGGCTTCGGATGAGGTCCTGGATGAGGTGGCGGGCCTGGTCCGGGCCCTCGCGCGCATCGGGGACACGCTCGATCCGGGAGCTCCCGCGCCCTTCGAGGCGCCGCGCTTCTTTGAGTACTTGATGGCCAGCCCACAGGAAGCCCCGCGGGCCTTCGCGCGCGAACTGCTGGCGCTGCTCGGCACTCTGGGTTCCCCATTCTCCGACGAACTCCTGTCCACTTATCGGGGGTCTGCCCTGTTGCGCAGCCAATGGGGCACGGCCTACCACTACCTATGCTTCCAGAAGAACCAGGCCTAGGCGGGGACGGGACAGTGTCCGATCATCCGTCCTCGAAGCTTCCCGGCGCGACGTCCGATGCCTCCGTCCTGGTTCAGGAGGCCACGGCCCTGCAGCAGGCGGGCGACCTGGATCACGCCGAGGCGATCTACCGGACCATCCTCCAGAACGAACCCGAACACGTGACGGCCCTTCAGCTGCTCGGAGTGCTCTACAACCAGCGCGGCGACTTCGAGGCCGGAGCCCGTTGTTTCCGGGAGGCCCTGCATCTGAGACCGCGATCGGTCATGGCGTACCTCAACCTGGGGATCGCCCTGTGGAACCTCAGGCGGTTGGATGAAGCCCAGGCGGCCTTCCACCGCGCCCTGCTGCTGAACCCGGACAATCCCGAAGCCCTGCTGAACCGCGGGCTCGTTCTGCAGGAACTGGGGCGGCACGAGGAGGTCCTTGAGGATCTCGAACGGCTGCTGTCGCTTCATCCGGAACACCCCTCCGCCCACATCCACCTCGGCCAGAGCCTGCTGGATCTTCAGCGGCCGGCCGAAGCCCTGGCCAGCTTCGAGCGGGCCCTGGCGAACCAGCCGCAGAGCCTGGAGGCGCGCCGCAGCCGGTGCCAGGCGCTGTTGATGCTCAAGCGGCCCGCCGAAGCGCTCCGAGATCTGGATGAGGTGGTGGCCGCCCGCCCCGACGATGTGGAGAGCCTCATGGTTCGGGGCGTCGTCCTGCTGGAATTGCGGCGGGCCGAAGAGGCGCTCGCCGACTACGATCACATCCTGCGTCTGCGGCCGGACTGGCTGGAGGGGCTCATCAACCGGCACCTGGCGCTCCTGGCCCTTCACCGCACCTCGGAGGCCGGGCAGGCCTTCGAGCGCGCCCTGGCGGTGCACCGGCGATCGCCGGGAGAAGCCTCTCCGCGAGTGGTGCTTCTGATGATCACGACCCTCATGGACACGGGCCGATATGGGGAAGCGCTGCGCCTGTTGTCGGAACCCTTCCAGTGTCCCGACGCGCTGATTCTGGAGGCGGGGGAGCGGGCGCGTCGTTGGCACCTCCTTCTCCTCGATTGGCTGGTGGCCTTTCTGAAGGCGCCCCTGCGCGACCTGTCTCCCTTCCGCGAAGACAGCCCCCGGTACGTCTTCCCCATGGTGGTGTGGGGTGACGCCTACCTGGATACGTTGGAGCAGTTCACCCTTCCCAGCCTGATGGCCGAGGGAAACCTCCCCTATTTCCAAGGGGCGGGGGACGCCCACCTTCTCTTCTTCACGACAGAAGCCGGGGCTGACCGCCTCGCGCGGATGCCCATCCTTGAAGATCTTCGGGCCATGCTTCCGGTCGACATCCTCACCTTCCCCGAGGCGCTCACCCGCACGGGCGACAACTACCGGCTCATGAGCGCCATGCACCTGGCTTGCATGGAGGTGGCCAAGGCCAGCCGATCCCATTTCTTCTTCCTGGCGCCGGACCTGGTCTTCTCCCGCGACTTCCTGCGCGCCTTGGACCGGCGGCTGCGCGACGGCTGCGACGTGGTCTTCGCGCCCGGCCTGATCCTTCATCTGGAGGCCTTCGCAGAAGAGCAGGCCCAGGCCTTCCCGGCGGTGGGCCGGCGCTTGTCCCTGGCCCCCCGCGACCTGCTGGGCCTGGGCATGCGTCACGTGCACCCCTTCGTGAAACAGGACTACGTCTACACCCCCGGTGCCCGGCGTTCGACGGTGGCGGTCTTCCTCTGGCCCCTGGGGGGAGGGGGCTTCGTGATGCATGGCTACCACCACACGCCCTTCCTGATTTCGGCCGAGGCCATGAGCCGCTTCGATGGGTCGATGTTCAAAAACCTGGACGGGGATTTCCTCCCAAAAATCATCCGCTCCGAAGAAGAGCTCGGCCGCTGTGTGATGCTGACCGACCCCGCCGAAGCCAACTATTTCGAGCTCTCCCGGGGCAACCGTTTCGTCAGCGCCAATGGCGACGCCTTCGAGTACGACATGGGGGAATTCAGCCTCGAACGCCTGAGCCGTTTCGGCGCCCACCTCGGCCGGGTCGCCACCTGGCTTTTCCCCCAGCAGGTCTGCTTCGATCCGACGGGCCAGGCCGCGGACGATCCCCGCCTGCGGGAATCGCGACAGGTGGTGGATCAAATCATGGAGGGGATCGGACGCCTCCAGGACAGGTTCTGGGATCATCCTTGATCGTGCCGAGCCGGCCAGAACGTCCCAGAGGCCGGCAGCCATGGAGTGGTATTCGTGAGTGATCCCGCCGACAGCCCCGTAGCACCCGTCCCTGAAACGGGGGATTGGCTGGAGGCAGCCACCGCCGCCCATGACAAGGGCGACCTGGACCTGGCCGAGGCGCTCTACACCCGCATCCTGGAACGGGAACCCCAGCATGCCGCGGCCACGCACCTTCTCGGCGTACTCAAGAATCAGCGCGGTGATCACAGCGCCGCGGCCGAATGGCTGAGCCGTGCCCTGCGCTTGAATCCGCGATCGGCAAGGGTGCACCTGAACCTGGGTATCGCCCTCTGGCAGCTGGGTCGGCAGGAGGAGGCGCTGACGCACTACCGCTACGCCTCGGTGCTCAAGCGGGACGAGCCTGAAGCCCTTCGCCACCTCGCTTCCGCGCTGCAGGTGCTGCATCAGCAGGAGGAGGCCCTGGACAACTGGGACCGCTACCTGGCGCTCGCCCCCGGGGATCCCGCGGCCCTGCTGAACCGCGGCCTCGCCCTCGCCGCCCTCGACCGGATGGAGGAGGCCCTTGCCAGCTTCGATCAGGCCCTCGCCGAGTGCCCGGATTTCGCCGAGGTCCACTTCCAGCGCGGTTTCGCGCTGCAGGAACTGGGTCGGCTCGAGGCGGCCAGGGCGGACTATGAGGCGGCCCTGCGGCTCCGGCCCGAATGGGAGGAGGCCCGGCTCAACCTCGCGGGTGTGCTGCACCTCGAGCATCAGGACGAAGCGGCCCTGGCCGAGGTGGGAAAGGTGCTCGCGCAGCATCCGGACCTGCCCGCGGGCCTCTTGCACGCGGGCGTCCTCCGCCTGGCGCTCCATCTTCCGGCCGAGGCCCTGGTGGATGTAGACCGCCTGCTGGCCCTCGAACCCGGAAGGGTCGAGGCACACGTGAACCGGGGACGAGCCCTGCGGGAGCTCCAGCGTCCCCTGGAGGCCCTGGCCAGCTTCGACAAGGCTTTGGATCTGGATGCGGACCACGAGGGCGCACTCATGGACCGGGGCCAGATCCTGATCGAGCTTCGCCGCCCCCCTGAGGCCCTCGCCAGTTTCGACCACCTCCTCTCGATTCATCCGGAACACCTGGAAGCGCTCCTGGGGCGCGGCAATGCCCAGGTGCTGCTGCACCGGAATGAGGAGGCCCTGGCCACCTACACCGAGCTGCTTGGCCGCCAGCCGGACCACGTGGAAACCCTGGTCAGCCGCGGCACGGCGCTGCATCGCCTGGGCCGCCACGTGGAAGCAGTGGCGAGCTATGATGCGGCCCTGGCCCTCAGGCCGGATCATGCGGTGGCGCATTCGAACAAGATCTTCGTGATGGACTACCTGCCGTCCCTCGGCTTCGAGGCTCATCAGGGCGCGCGCCGGCGGTACTACGAAGCCCAGGCCCAGCGACTCGCGCTGGAGGAGCCCGTCTTCGAGAACGACCGCGATCCCGCTCGGAGGCTGGTGCTGGGCTATGTGTCGGCGGACTTCAAGCGTCATTCGGCGGCCGCCTGTTTCGGGCCCGTTCTGAGGCATCACGACCGGGCGGAATTCAAAGTGATCTGCTATTCAGGCGTGCTGGAGGAGGACGACTGGACCCGCGGGTTCCAGGCCGGGGCCGACGCGTGGCGCCGGACGGCGCGGATGCCTGACGCGGAGCTCGCCGATCTCATCCGGGCCGATGGCGTCGATGTGCTCATCGATCTGTCGGGCCATTCGGAGGGCAACCGGCTCCTGGTCTTTGCGCGCAGGCCGGCGCCGGTGCAGGTCACGGCCTGGGGCGGCGGCGGCGGCACGGGCCTACCCATGATCGACTACCAGTTCACCGACCCCGTCCACATCCCGGACTGGGCCCGGCCCCTGTTCACCGAAACCTGCTTCGACCTTCCCTGCAACATCACCTTCGAGGCCCCCGACTACGCGCCCGAGGTGTCGGACCTGCCCCTTCGCCGCCACGGGTACCTGACCTTCGGATGCCTCAACCGCACCATGAAGGTCACGCCTGAGGCCCTGGCCCTCTGGGCCCGCCTCCTGGAGGCGGTGCCGGGCTCGAAGCTGTGCCTGAAGGACGGCCTTCTGGAAGATTCCCGCGTGCAGGACGACTTCCGCGCGCGGTTCGAAGGGCTCGGCATCGCGCCGGACCGCCTCCTGCTTCGGGGTGGCAGTTCCCATCGAGATCACCTTGCGGCCTACGGCGAGGTGGACATCGCCCTGGATCCCTTTCCCCACAGCGGGGGCATCACCACCTGGGAGGCCCTGTGGATGGGCGTGCCCGTCATCACCATGCCCGGCTCCAAACCTTCGAGCCGCATTTCCGGAGGCATCCTCCACGCGCTCGGGCTGAACGATTGGATCGCTGAATCCGAGGAGGCCTACCTCCATCTCGCGATTGATAAAGCCTCGGACGCGGCGGCCCTGGAAGGTTTTCGGGAGACCATCCGGGCGCGCATCGCGGCCTCGGAGGCAGGGAACCCCGTCCTGTTCACCCGGGCGGTGGAGGCGGCCTATCGAACCATGTGGAGGCGATGGTTGGAGGGCAGGCAGGCCCAAGACCTGGGGAGCGGGCATCCGTGAGCGAATCCTCCGAACCTCCGATCGAAGGGGCAGGGGAGCTTCCGCAGGAGACGCTGACCCTGCTGGAGCGGGCCATGGCCGCCCATGAGCGCGGCGACATGCCGGAAGCCGAGGGCCTGTACCTGCGCATCCTTGAACAGGAACCCAACCATTTCAGCGCGACCCACCTGCTCGGCGTGCTCAGGAATCAGTGCGGGGACCACCAGGCCGCCGCCGACGTCCTGAGCCGGGCCCTGAGGTTGAGCCCGCGCTCGGCGGTGGTCCATCTGAACCTGGGCATCGCCCTGTGGCACCTGGGGCGGCAGCACGAGGCGATCACCCACTACCGCTATGCCCTCGTGCTGGAGCGGGACCATCCCGAAACCCTTCTGCGCCTGGCCTTCTCGCTGCAGGTGATGATGCAGACCGAGGAGGCGCTGGCGCTCTGGGACCGTTACCTGGCCCTCGTGCCTGGAGATGCCCTAGCCCACTTGAACCACGGCATCGTGCTGCAGGAGCTTCACCGGGAAGACGAGGCCCGGACGGATTTCGACCGGGCCCTGGCCCTCGACCCGGCCATGGCGGCGAACCTTCTGGATCGCGCCCGCGAGTTGACCCTGACCCAGCGTCCGGGCGAAGCCCTCCACATGTGCGAGCAGGTTCTGTCCCTCCACCGGGGGCGCGCCGAAGCCTGGCTGATCCGGGGCAACGCGCTCATGGGCCTTCGCCGCTACGAAGAGGCGCTGGCCAGCTTCGGTGAGGTGGTGGCCCTCGAGCCGGATCATGCGGATGGCGAGATGAACCGCGGCACCGCGCAGCTGGCCCTTGGCCGGCCGCTGGAGGCCATGGCCTGCTACGACCGGGCCCTGGCCCTGAGGCTGGATCACGCGGGCCTCCACATGAACCGGGGTAATGCGCTGATGAGCCTGGGCCGCCTCGCCGAAGCGCTGGCCAGCTATGACCGGGCGCAGGCCCTGCAGCCGGATGACCCGGACGTGCTGTTGAACCGCGGTCACGCGCTGCTCGCCCTCAAGCGTCCCCACGAAGCGCTGGAGGCCTGCGACCAGGCTTTGGCACTTCGGCCGGAGCATGCGGGCGCACTCGTGAACCGAGGTACGGCGCTGCTGGATCTGAAGCGCCCCGCGGAGGCCCTCGCCACCTTCGACCGGGCCCTGGTCCTGGACCCCGAGAATGCCAATCTGCTGATGAACCATGGCACGGCGCTGCACATGCTCGGGCGCCACCGGGAGGCGGTCGAGAGTTATGACCGCGCCCTCGCCATCGATCCCAGCCACAGCCAGGTCCACTCCAACCGGATCTTCCTCCTGGATTTCATTCCGGAGGTGAGTTTCGAAGCGCATCAACAGGCCCGCCGCGACTTCTTCGAAGCCCACGTGAAAGGACGGATCCAGCCACGGGACCTGTCCGGCGTGGACCGGGATCCGGAGCGTCGGCTGGTGTTGGGCTATGTGTCCGCGGACTTCAAGCACCACTCCGCCGCCTCCTGCTTCCTGCCCATCCTGCAGCGCCACGCCCAGGGGGATTTCAAGGTCATCTGCTATTCGGGCGTGCTGGCGGAGGACGACTGGACGGGCCGCTTCAAGGCCTGCGCGGAGGTGTGGCGGCCGGTGGCGGGGCTTTCGGATGATGCCCTGGCCGACCAGATCCAGGCCGACGGCGTCGACATCCTCATCGATTTGTCGGGGCATTCCAAGGGAAACCGGCTCCTGGTCTTCGCTCGCAAACCCGCGCCCATCCAGGTGACCGCCTGGGGGCACGCGGGGGGCACGGGCCTGCCGATGGTGGATTATCAGTTCACGGATCCCGTCAGCATTCCGGCCTCGGTCCGTGGTCTCTTTGCGGAAGCCTGTTACGACCTGCCCTGCTTCATCACTTTTGAGGCGCCGGCCTTCGCGCCGCCCGTCGCGCCCCTGCCTGCCCTCACCAAAGGCCATCTGACTTTCGGCAGCTTGAACCGGTACACGAAGGTCACGCCGGCGGTGGAGCGCCTCTGGGCGCGGATCCTAGCGGCGATCCCCGGATCCCGCCTGCTGCTGAAGGATGGCCTGTTCGATGAGCCCGAGGCCCGGCGCGTCACCCTGGCCTCGTTCGAGCGGGAGGGCATCGATCCGGGCCGTCTCGAGTTCCGCGGTTTCACCTCGCACCAGCGTCACCTCGCAGCCTACGGCGAAGTCGACATCGTGCTCGACTCCTTCCCGCAGAACGGCGGGATCACCACGTGGGAATCGCTGTGGATGGGCGGGCCGGTGATCGCCTTGCTGGGCGACAGGTTCGTCAGTCGGATCTCCGGCGCGATCCTCGACAGTTTGGATCTGGGCGAATGGGTGGCCGGAGATGAGGATGCCTACCTGGATGTGGCCATCCGGAAAGCGGCCGATCTCGGCGCGCTGGCGCGATTCCGTGAAGGCATCCGCCCGCGGATCCTGGCCTCATCGGCGGGTCATCCTGGGCGCTACACCCGCACCGTGGAAGCCGCCTACCGGACCATGTGGCGGAAATGGACAGCCTCGTAGCGGGACCTCCGCATCGCGGCCTGGATTCAAGGGTTGGCAACCCAGGCCGAATAGTCCGGCAGACATGATCCACCGACCAACCCCTTCCGCAGCGAGCGCTCCGATGCCGGTGGCGCGGGGTGACGTCCGAGTCGAGGCCACATCATGACTCCTGCGCCCGAACCACCGGATTCCATCGCCTCCTCCGATGCGGCCGAGATGCCCGAGCACGTGGTGGTGATGCTGCTGGAGGGGGCCCAGCGTTTCCTGGGGAAGGCCGAGGAGGCCATCCAGGCCCGGGACTCGATGCTCCGGGATTTCTACCTGAAGCGCGTCCTCAGCATCATCCTGGAACTGACCAAGCGCGTGAATTGCGAACTGGGCGGCTCGCTGGTGAACAACCTCATCCGGATCTACGACTGGTGGGGGAGAGAGGTTCTGGACGGCGGCGAGCAGGACGATGTCGAGCGTCTGAGGACGGTCGCCGATCAGATGGGCGAAATCAGGAAGTCCTGGGAGCAGGTGCTCTTCAAGGGGCAGGGGATGTCGGAAAACCCCGAGTTCTAGACCGTTCCGAAGAGTCGATCGCCGGCATCGCCGAGACCGGGGAGGATGTAGCCCTTGTCGTTGAGCTGCCGGTCCACCGCGCCGACGACGATGGTGAGATCCGGGTGGTCGCGCTGCAGCCGCTCGAGGCCTTCCGGCGCGGCCAGCAGCGAGACGAGGGAGAGGTTCACGGCGCCGGCCGTCTTGAGCTGGCGCACGGCTTCGGAGGCGCTCCCCCCGGTCGCGAGCATGGGATCCAGGATGAAGACGGGCCGCGCTTCCAGGAGGGGCGGGAAGTTGCGGTAGTAGGGCACCGGCACGAGGGAATCGTGGTCGCGGTAGAGACCGAGGTGGCCGACTTTGGCCGTGGGCATCAGCTGAAGGAAGGGCGGAAGGAGGCCGAGGCCGGCCCGCAAAACAGGCACCAGCACTGGATCGAGGGACTTCAGGCGGAGTGAGCCCGTACGCTCGAGGGGCGTCTCCACCACGACGGATTCGGTGGGCAGTGTTCGGGTCGCCTCTGCGGCCAGGATCAGGCCGACCTCTTCGATCAGGGCGCGGAAGAGGATGCCCGGCGTCTTGCGGTCGCGGATGAGGGAGAGCTTGTGGTGGACGAGTGGATGGTCGACAACGTGGATCGTCATGGGGGCCTCTCGAGGGTGTGGTTGGGTTCCGAGGTACCGCTCGCACGGCGCCAAGGGCGGAAGGCGCGAGAAGAAGCCTAGCAGGCGCAGGGGCGGGAAAGCGGCACGAAGGGGACCGGGAGTGGGTGGCCTCGACGTGAATACCGAATCGAATCGCAAGCGCATGGGATCGTGTCGAGAAAACATATCGACTTGAGCAAACGCGCTGGTACAGCGCCTTCGCACGATGCGAACTCATTGAAAGAGTCGTGTCTCATCGAGCCGTGAGCGCGAACTCCGAAGCTTGAAGGTCAGAAATCGGGTCTGTGAACGCGGAAACGAATGGTGCGATGATGGACAGGTAGCGTCAAAAAAAATGAAGATTTTTTGGATTTCTCTGTTGACCTCATCCAGATCGCTGGTTTCATGTTGAATCAGAGGAAAAACGACCGATCATCTTCCCCATAGGGCCAGCAGCGAGGTATCTGAGATTTGGAGAGTGGGAAATGCTAAAGAAAGTCGCCATCTTCAAGGCCCTGGATGTTGAAATCAAGAAGCAGAGGGGCCCTGTGGCGGTAAAAGATGCCTACAAGGGGCATCACTCGCTGAAAGAAGAGCTCAGCCAGCCTGGAATCACGATCTTGGGTGAAGTTGCCGGGGGCGACCCCGGCCGTGGGCAGGTCCGGGAGTCCTACAAGGCCTCCACGCATGCCAAAAGCCTGGCCGAAAACGGCGCCCGCGCCCTGTCGATCGCCACGGACAAGTTCCTTTATTTCGGCGAGGACAAGCACCTCTCCGAAGTGCGGAGTCAGGTGAAGCTCCCGTTAGTGAGGCGCGAGTTCATCTTCGAGGAATACCAGGTCGAGGAGAGCAAGATCCTCGGCGCCGACGCCATCTTCCTGATGCCCGCCCTGCTGACGCAGGACCGGCTTCAGGCCCTCCTGAAATTCGCCACCAGCAAGGGCCTCGACGTGGTCGTGGAAGTCACGTCGGAAGCGGAGCTGCAGCGGGCGATGGAGGCCGGGGCGGACATCATCTGCGCCGTGGGTCGGAACCTCGATACCTGGGAAGCCTCCTGGGATCAGGCCGTGGCCCTCGTTAAGAAGGTCCCCAAGAGCTGTCTCAAACTCGTCGAAGGCGGCATCCACCGGTTGGAGCAGATCAAGCAGATGGAGGCCCTCGGCGTCCACGGCCTGGTGATCGGCGACGCCCTCCTCGATGATTACTATCCCGGCAAGCGCCTGGCCCAGATTCTGGCCGGCGTGGAGCCCCCGAAAAAAGCCGCGAAGCCCAAGGGCAAGACCGGCTCTGCCGCCGACGCGGCGCTAGCCCCCACGGCTGCTTCTGCGGCCAAGGAACGCATATCCACCCAGCGTGAAGGTTCGGTCCATCCTGGCGCGAAAGTTGCTACAGGCAAGCCATCTTCACGCACGACCCCTTCCAACCCCGCCCAAAAGGGCGTAAAGGAGCCACCCATGGCTGAAATGACCAACCCGGTCGCCACCACTGAGCCCGTCGCCGCTAAGAAGCCGGCGAAGAAGGCCGCCCCCAAGAAGAAGGCCGCCGCCAAGAAGCCGGCTGCCAAGAAGGCCGCGCCGAAGAAGGCCGCCGCCAAGAAGCCGGCCGCCAAGAAGGCCGCTCCGAAGAAGGCCGCGGTGAAGAAGGCTGCCGTGAAGAAGGCCGCGCCGAAGAAGGCCGCCGCCAAGAAGGCCGCGCCGAAGAAGGCCGCTGCCAAGAAGGCCGCGCCGAAGAAGGCCGCTGCCAAGAAGGCCGCGCCGAAGAAGGCCGCCGTGAAGAAGGCCGCGCCGAAGAAGGCCGCCGCCAAGAAGCCGGCCGCCAAGAAGGTCGTGAAGAAGGCCGTGAAGAAGGCCGCGCCGAAGAAGGCCGCTGCCAAGAAGCCGGCTGCCAAGAAGGTCGTGAAGAAGGCCGCGCCGAAGAAGGCCGCCAAGAAGTAGGCCCTTCGAGCCTGCACAACCTGGCTAATATCAGAGAGGCGCGTCGTCGCGCCTCTCTGAGCTGGGTGTCTTCATGAACATCATTGACCGTGTCTCCGCTCTCGAAGTGCTGGACAGCCGTGGGAATCCCACCGTGCTGGCCCGAGTGCTCCTTTCCGATGGAACGGCCGGTCAGGCCATAGTTCCTTCCGGTGCCTCGACGGGAAGTCGTGAGGCGTTGGAACGGCGCGATGGCGACAAGAAGCGGTACCTTGGCAAGGGCGTGCTCGGGGCCGTGGATGCGATCAACGTCGAACTCGCGGGCGCGCTGCAGGGCATGGATCCCTTCCAGCAGGCCGAGCTCGACGAGCTGATGTGCGATCTGGACGGAACCGAGAACAAGGGCCGTCTGGGTGCGAATGCCATCCTGGGTGTGTCCATGGCCCTCGCGGATGCCTCGGCGAAGGCGTCCAGGATGCCGTTGTACCGGTATCTGGGCGGCGCCACCGCCCGCCTGCTCCCCGTGCCGATGATGAACATCCTCAACGGCGGGGCCCATGCCGACAACAACGTGGACATCCAGGAATTCATGGTGCTGCCCGTGGGCGCGCCGAATTTCCGCGAGGCCCTCCGCTGGGGCGCCGAGGTCTACCATGCCCTGAAGGGCGTGCTGAAGGCCCAGAAGCTGGCCACGGGCGTGGGCGATGAGGGCGGCTTCGCCCCGAACCTGGCGTCGAACGAAGAGGCCCTGAACCTGATCGGAGAAGCGATCAAGAAGGCCGGCTACAAGCCCGGGAAGGACATCTACCTGGGCATGGACTGTGCCGCGAGTGAATTCCACACCGGGAAGGGCTACACCCTGGACGGTGCGAACAAGACCGTGCCCCAGATGGTGGCGTATTACGAGGGCCTCGTGTCCCGCCACCCCATCGTGTCCATCGAGGACGGCTTCGCCGAGGGCGACTGGAAGGGCTGGAAGGCTCAGACCGACGCCATGGGCGCCAAGACCCAGCTGGTGGGCGACGACCTCTTCGTGACCAACCCCGCCATCCTGGCCAAGGGCATCAGCGAAGGCGTAGCCAACGCCATCCTCATCAAGCTGAACCAGATCGGCACGGTCACGGAGACCCTCCGGGCCGTGGACATGGCCCACAAGGCCGGCTACCGGGCCATCATCAGCCACCGCAGCGGCGAGACCGAAGACAGCTTCATCGCCGACCTGGCCGTGGCCACCGGCGCGGGCCAGATCAAGACCGGCGCCCCCTGCCGCACGGACCGGGTGGCCAAGTACAACCGCCTGCTCCAGATCGAATGGGAGCTGGGGGCCGCCGCTCGCTACGCGGGCCGCGAAGCCTTCGGATCCCGCCTCAGCTAGGAGGGCCGCATGAACGCCAACTGGCTCCTGAAGTCCTCCACCCTGTGGGGAGTGCTGGGAGCCTCGGCGTTCCTGTCCCTCATGGCCATCCTCTTCTCACAGGGGGGGCTGCCTGAGCTGCGCAAGCGCGAGGCCGAGCTGCAGACGGCCCGGACGCGCCTGATCGAATTGAACCGCCGTAACCGCGAGCTGATGGACGAGGTCCAGCGGCTCGCGGCCAAGGACCCCGAACTGATGGAAGCCCTGGCGCGACGTCAGGGCTATGCGCGCAAGGGCGAGACGGTCTACACCTTCCGCAGCAACCGGGAGCGGTAGCTTGGAACTCCATCTCGCATCTGCCGCCGGCAACGTCTTCGGCTACCTCTGGGCTGAGGAGGCTAAAGGTTGCTCTGGCGAGGATTATGCAAAATTGCTCTGTCCTCGGGGGCATGGTTTTGGTTTAGATGGCTTTTTTTTGATGCAAAGGCCCGAATCGGGTCGCTGGATCCTGGAGCACTGGGATACAGATGGATCTAAATCCTTTTGTTCCAATGGTTCAAGGGCGGCGCTCGCGATTCCGGGGGCACCTGTGGAGCCCCTTGTCGAGGTGATCTCCAGCGGAGAGCGGATTCTCCTTCGTCGCGATGGGAAGGACATCGGCATTCGCATGCCCGAGGGTGAGGGGTTCGGATTGCGCGACGTCCCCATGGCCACGGCGGAGCCCGCAGGCTTCGGATGGATCGGCAATCCACAGCTGGTGCTGCGCGTGCCTTCGGTGGCCGCAGTGGATCTGCCGACCTTGGCGCCGCCGCTCCGCCATCACCCGGCGGTACCCGATGGAACGAACGTGAACGTGATCGAAGTGATCGCACCCGGCGAAGCGCGCATCCGCTCCTGGGAGCGGGGTGTGGAAGGTGAGACGCTCTGCTGCGGCACTGGCAGCGCGGTGGCGGCGGCCTGGCTGATGCGCACGGAAGGTGTTTCGAGCTGGCGCCTCCACACCGCGGGTGGCGAGACGGTGAAGGTGGAACTGGCCTTGGATGCGAACGGTGAATGGCGAGACCTCTGGCTGTCCGGCCCGGTCCGCCGTCTCGGAATCGTGCATCCCGATCCCTCGCTGCTGCTGGAGTTGCGGGGCCGGTGAACGCGGCGCTTCGCCGTGGAACCCAACCTGCTAGACTGGCATGTTCCACACCCGAGGGGATGTCGAGATGTTTGGTTCCGCCAGCACCTGCGTGACGAAGAGGGGCGCCTGATGCGCGCCCGCGTGGTGGCATTGGCGAACCAGAAAGGTGGCGTGGGCAAGACGACCACGGCGATCAACCTCGCCGCGTCTCTCGCGATGATGGAGAAGATGGTCCTGCTCGTGGATTTCGATCCCCAGGGGCACAGCACCACCGGCCTCGGCTTTCCCAAGCCGGACCATCGCGCGGGTTCGTACGCGCTGATGAAGGGCGCGCCGGCGGAGGCGCTGCTGCTGAGCACCGAAGTGCCGATGATGCAGGTGATCCCCGCGGGCAAGGATCTCGCCCAGCTGGAATTCGAACTCTTCGAGATGCCCCAGCTCCAGGTGCTCAAGCAGGGGCTTGCCCCGCTGATGAACCGCTTCGACTACATCCTCATCGACCCGCCCCCGAGCCTCGGCATGATCACACTGAACGCGCTCACGGCCGCCGACGAGGTGATCGTCCCCATGCCCTGCGAGTTCTTCGCGCTCGATGGCCTCGCGGAATTGACGGAGACACTGCGCCGCATCCAGTCCGGTCCGAATCCCAACCTGCAGCTTGGCGGCATCCTCCTCACGATGGCTGAAGAGCGCACCAACCTCGGCGCCGCGGTGGCCAACGAAGTGCGTCACGCCTTCCCGGGCAAGGTCTTCCAGACCATGATCCCGCGCAATATCCGCCTCGCCGAGGCGCCCAGCCACGGCAAGCCCGTGGCCTTCTACGATCTGCGCTCCAAAGGCGCCCAAGCCTACCTCAGCCTTGCGAAGGAGTGGCTTGGACTGGACATCCTTGCGAAGAGGGAAGCCTGATGACCCAGTTGAAGCGACCGGCCCTGGGCCGTGGACTCACCTCGCTCATGAGCCAGATGGCTCCTGAAGATGCCAATCAGCGGGAACTGCCCCTGGGCAGTCTCGTGCCGAACCGCGCCCAGCCGCGCACCCACTTCGACGAGACGGCGCTGGCGGAGCTGGCCGAAAGTCTGAAGCAGCACGGGATGGTTCAGCCCATCGTCGTGCGCAAGGTGGGCGAGCAGTTCGAGATCATCGCCGGCGAGCGCCGTTGGCGGGCCGCCCGCAAGGCGGGCCTCGCCATGGTGCCCGTGGTCATCAAGGAGGTTCCGGACGACCGCCTGCTGGAGATCGCGCTCGTCGAGAACATCCAGCGCCAGGAGTTGAACCCCATCGAGGAGGCCACCGCGTACTGGCAGCTCGGCGAGCACCTGCGGCTGACGCAGGAACAGGTGGCGGACCGCGTGGGCAAGTCCCGGCCCCAGGTCGCGAACACCCTGCGCCTGCTCCGCCTGCCGGCTGAACTCAAGGCCGAGGTGGCCGACGGCCGGCTCAGCACGGGCCACGCGAAGGTGCTGCTCGGCGTTCCGGATCCGCGCCTGCAGGAGCAGCTGGCCTTTGAAGTGGTCGACCAGCAGCTCAGCGTCCGCGCCCTGGAGGCCCGCATCCAGAAGCTTCAGAAACAGACCAAGGCCAAGGGCAAGAAGAAGCACCCCCAGGAGCTCTTCATCAAGGCCGCGGCGGAAGAACTCACCCAGTCCTGGGGCACGAAGATCGAAATCAAGGCCAAGGGCAAGACGGGCACCCTGGTGATGCACTACGGCAGCGAAGGCGAACTCGACCGCCTCTTCGAAGCCCTCAAGCACGGTCCGGCGAAGCGCCGCTAGCACCGCGTCTCAGTAAGGAGTCTCCATGTCGTGGTTCGTCAAGAAACGTCAGCAGAAAACCGCCGTAGAGGAAAAGACCGTCCGGGTGCCTGAGGGCCTTTGGATCAAGTGTGAAGCCTGCAAGGAGCTGATCTACCGCAAGGAACTGGTCAACACCCACAACGTCTGCCCCAAGTGCGGCTACCACTTCCGCATCGGCGTGGACGAGCGGCTCGAGAACCTGATGGATGAGGGCTGGACGACGCTCTTCAGCGACCTCAAGAGCGGGGACCCCCTCGGATTCGTCTCGACCAAGAGCTACAAGGACCAGCTGAAGAAGCTGGAAGAGGCCGGGCATACGGAAGATGCGGTGGTGGTGGTCGAAGGCGCCATCTCGGGCCATCCCGTGGTGGCCGCGGTCATGAACTTCGATTTCCTCGCCGCGAGCATGGGCAGTGTGGTCGGCGAGAAGCTCCGGCTGGCCGCCGAGCGGGCCCTCGAGAAGCAGTGCGCCTACGTCATCGTGAGCTGCAGCGGCGGTGCCCGCATGCAGGAGGGCACCCTGTCGCTGATGCAGATGGCCAAGGTGAGCGCCGCCCTCGCCAAGCTGGACAAGGCCGGCCTGCCCTACCTCAGCATCCTCACGGACCCCACCACCGGCGGCGTGAGCGCCAGCTACGCCATGCTGGGGGATCTCAACATCGCCGAGCCCAAGGCCCAGATCGGGTTCGCGGGGCGCCGCGTCATCGAGCAGACCATCAAGCAGACCCTTCCGGATGACTTCCAGCGCTCGGAGTTCCTCCAGGCCCACGGCATGGTGGACAAGGTGGTCAACCGCGATCACCTCAAGGACTTCATCGCCGCGACCCTGGCGTGGATGATGCCCTCGCCCAGGGACTGATGGCCGGCGAATTCGTACCCATCCACGTCCCGCGCCTCCAGGAGCGGGGCCACCTTGGCATCAAGTGCGGACTGGACAACATCCGGACCCTGCTGGAGAGCCTGGGCCACCCCGATCACGGGTTTCCGGTGGTGCTCATCGCGGGCACCAACGGAAAGGGCAGCACGGGCGCCTTCCTCGCCCACATGTTGAAGGCCGCGGGCTTCGTGGTGGGCTGGACCACCTCGCCGCACCTGGTCGACGTCACCGAGCGCATCTGGGTGGATGGCGAACCCATCGGCGTGGGCGCGCTGGACCTGCTGCTGGGTGAGGCTTTCGAGGCTGAGGAGCGGACCGGGCTGCAGGCCACGTACTTCGAACTGATGATCACCGCCGCGCTGTCCGCCTTCCGGATGACCGGCGTGGAGGTGGCCCTCCTGGAAGTGGGCATGGGCGGGCGCTGGGACGCCACCAACGCCACGGATCCCATCCTCACGGTGCTCACCACGGTGGGGCTCGATCACCAGCAGTACCTGGGGAACACGCGGGAAGCCATTGCGCAAGAAAAGCTCTGCACCGCCCGGGACGACCGTCCGCTCGTGCTGGGCCCGACACTGGATCCGGAGTGGATCCGCCCGCTGCTGCCCTGCCGGCCCACTCTGCATCCGGCCTCCCGCCTCGGGCCTGCCGACATCCGCTGGGACCACTCGCGCGTGGCGGGACAGCGCGTTGGGCTCGCGGGCCTCCACCAGCTGGACAACCTGGCCACGGCCTTCGAAGCCGTGCGCCAACTTCAGGCGCTGGGCTTCCCGATTCCCGACGACCGGCTCTGGGAGGGCGTGGCGGCGGCACGCTGGCCCGGACGCCTGTGGAAGGTGCCGAGCCTGGAAGGCGTGTGGATGGACGGCGCCCACAACCCCGACGGCGCGCGGGCCCTGGCCGATCATGCCCTGGCCTGCGGCGTGAGGCCCCACCTCTATGTCGGCGCCATGGGAGACAAGGATCTCGCGGGCGTGGCACGCGAACTCAAGCGCATGCATCCGTTGTCGGTGACCTTCGTGCAGGGGGATGCGGAACGGTACGCCACGGCCCAGGGCCTGGGCGAAGCCTGGGGACTGGAAGCACCCATGCTCACCCTGCGGCAGGCCGCAGTGCACCTGCGGGCCGCGGCGGAAGCCCCGCGCCTGGTGACAGGATCGCTCTACCTGCTGGGGGACCTCCTCCGCGAGATGGGCATCCGGCCGTACTAAGGAAGATGCCCCCCGCCGACCGATAAGCAGCCCATGCGGTGGTTCTCCCTCTGTCTCGCGCTCTGCGCCGTGCTCGGCGCCCAGGCCCCCCTCCACGTGGTGGCCGTGGAGCGGCGCGGTCCACCGCCCTACGAACCCGGCGATCGGATCTACTGCCTGGATGGCGCGCAGGAGCAGGGCCTCCACGTGGGGGACCGTCTGATCGTCAAGCGGGCGGGGGATCTGCGAACCCTGGGCTACGCCTATGTGACGGGCCTTCGCGGCGCCCAGGCGGAAACGCGCTTCGAGCCCAAGGAGGCGCTCTATCCCATGAAGGGCGACCTCGCCTTTCCAGCCCTTCCCACCTGGGTGCCCAAGGCCCGGGCGCTGAACGTCGATCCGATTCCGGCCGCTCCTGCGCCGATGATGACGTCCGCGGCGCCGCCTCGGGAGGGCATCCTCTATTTCCTGCCCCAGCAGGGCGAGCTCAGTCCGGCCGGCGTGAAGAAGCTGGAGGCCTGGGTGAAAGCCTGGGGCCGGGCGGGCCGCTGGGCGGTGCAGGTGCCCTCGGACAAGGCCACGCCGGCCCTTCAGAAACAGCGGGCGGAATCCCTGCAGGCCGCGCTGCGCGCCCTGGGGGTGGCGCAGGCGGCCGTCGAGGCAGAGCCGAGATCGGCGGACAGCAAGTTCGATCCGACCTGGATCCGTCACTGGGACTGAGGCGGGATCAGGGCAATTCGGAAGCGCCGAGGCGGAAGGTCTGTCCGAGAGCGCCATAGTTGGGGCCGACAACGGAGGCGAGTCGGGACAGGGGCGTCCAGAGGCTGGCATCCGCGCAATCGGCCTCGGCGCTCCAGATGCGCTCGGCCGCATGGCTCACCAGCACATCCAGCAGGACGAGGGTGCTGGCGGGTCCCAGCTCCAGCTCCTGGTTCAGGCGGCACTCCAGGGCCACGGGGGCGTCCTTCAGACGGGGCGGACCCACGCGGAGGGAAGGTTCCGTGGGCAGGCCCAGCCGCTCGACTTCGCTGACCTCCGGAGCTACTTCATCGGCACTGGCGTGAAGCGCTTCCAGCAGGGGCAGGTCCGCCAGGTGCACGACGGCTTCGCGCCGTTCCCTCAGGTTGCGGTGGGTGTCCTTGAGTGATCCGTCCCGCCGCCGACCCAGGGTGACGGCGAGCATGGGGGGTCCGAAGATGCCCATGAAGCTGCTGAAGGGCGCCAGGTTCACGGCCCCCCCTTCATTCAAGGTGGTGATCCAGGCGATGGGCCGCGGGATGACGAGGCTGGACAGCACGCGGTAGACGTCACGCTTGGGCAGGGAGGCCAGGTCGCGGGTGATCATGCTCATTCCCCGATGATCTTGATCAGCACGCGCTTGTCCCGGCGGCCGTCGAATTCGCCGTAGAAGATCTGCTCCCAGGTTCCGAAGTCGAGGCGTCCGCCCGTGATGGCCACGACCACTTCGCGGCCCATGATCTGCCGCTTATGGTGGGCGTCGCCGTTGTCCTCGCCTGTGCGGTTGTGCAGGTAGCCGCCCTGGGCGGGATCGGATCCGGCGTTGAAGGGGGCCAGCTTCTCCAGCCAGCGGAGGTAGTCCTGCTTGAGGCCCGACTCCTCGTCGTTGATGAATACGCTGGAGGTGATGTGCATGGAGTTCACGAGGCAGAGCCCCTCCTGAACCCCGCTTTCGCGCACGGCCTCGGCCACCTGGTCCGTGATGTTCACGAAGCCCGCGCGGCCGGGGAGGCGGAGGGTGAGGACGGTCCGGTGGCTCTTCATGGGTCGAAGCATAACGAAAAACCCCGGGCCGGGGCCCGGGGTTCTTGGCGGGTCGCGAAGGGTCAGTAGCCGGCGATGGCGAAGTCGTCGACGTTCATCCGGTTGGACGTTCCGTCCGTCTTGCGGATCTCGAAGCGGATGGTGCCCGTCACGTTCACCGTGAAGGAGGCCGCGGCCAGGGTGGTGGACGAGGTGGTCACGAGGTTGCCGGCCTGGATCCAGGTGGATCCGCCGTCGGTGGAGTACCAGAGGCCCCAAGTGCTGTTGCCGTCGGTGCCGAACTTGGCGTGCTTCACGGATACGGTCTGGGCGCCGGTGGCGAAATCGAAGCCCATGGTGACCTTGCCGCTGTTGCGGACGCGGACGCTCTGGGCGCCGTTCTTGGCGTCGCTGGTGCTGTTGCCGAGGAGGGCGTCGGTCAGGGTCCAGGTGCCCGTGGGCAGGGTTACGGGGCCCGCGGTGTAGGACGTCTTCGTACCCGTGTCGAAGGACTCGGCGAGCGACGAGCCGGTGGGGACGCTGTTGCTCACGGAGAAACTCAGGGCCGGGGAGCTCCCCACGTTGCCCGCGGCGTCATAGGCCTTGGCCGTCAGCGAGTGGCCGCCGTTGGCCAGGGTGGTGCTGTCCAAGCCCAGGGCGTAGGGCGAGGCCGTGTCCGTGCCCTTCAGGACGCCGTCCACATAGAACTCCACCTTCGTCACGCCCACGTTGTCCGTGGCGGTGGCATTGAAGGTGATGGTGCCGGTGGAGCCGCTCTCGGTGACGGAGACGGTGGGCGGCGTGGTATCCGAACTGCCGCCCGAGGTCGTGACGCTCAGGGCGAAGTCGTCCACGACGAAGGAGGTCTGGTTGGAGCTGTCTTCGGTGCCCACCAGGTAGATCTGGATGGTCTGGCCCTTGTAGGCGGTGAGGTCGAAGCTCTTCTGGGCGAAGCCCGTGCTGGCGTTCAGGTTGGAGTAGATGGCGAGCGTCGCCAGGACGGTACCCGAGCCGTTGCGGACCTGCACCTTCAGGGTGTCGTTGGCCGCCGTGGTGGTGGTTTCCGCGGTATCGACGTGGAGCCAGAAGGTCAGCGTGGCCGCCGTGGCCGTGGGATCGATGGCCACCTGCTGGTAGAGGGAGTCGGTGTGGCTGCTGCCGTAGCCGTCCAGCCAGGCCTTCCAGCTGCCGCTGTGGGCGGCCTCCGACGTGCTGTTGTCAAGGACGCCGGCAGAGGCCGTCCAGGGGCTGGCCGAGCCGGTCTCGAAGCCGGGGTTGCCCAGAATCTGGGTGGTGGTGCCGCCGCCCGTGGGGTTGTTCACGGAGAAGGCCACGGAGGCGGAGGTGCCGACGTTGGCGGCGGCGTCATAGGCCTTGGCCACCAGGGTGTGGGATCCGTTAGCCAGCTTGGTGGAATCGGAGGCCAGGGTGTAGGGCGAGGCCGTATCGGTGCCCACCAGGGCGCCATCCACATAGAACTCAACCTTCGTGACACCCACGTTGTCGGTGGCGGAGGCGCTGAAGGAGATCGTGCCGCTCGTGCCGGATTCAGAGACGGAGACGGTGGGCGGCTGGGTGTCGGCCGTGGGGCTCACCGTGACGGTACGCGTGGCGGAGGCCGCCTGGCCCTGGTTGCTGGTGGCCGTGAAGGTGGCGGTGTAGGTGCCCGCCGTCGTGTAGGTGTGGTTCACCGGGCCCTGGACCGCCGCGGAGGCACCGTCTCCGAAGGACCAGCTGTAGCTGAGGGCGCTGCCGTCGGAGATCGTCGCGCTTCCCTGGAAGCTGACGGACCCGCCGGCCGTGATGGTGGGGTCGGTGGCCGGGGAGCTGATGCTCACTACGGGCACGGGCGCCGTGGTGGCCGCGCCCGCCAGGTAGGCCGTGGCGTTCATGAAGAAGGCTCGGTTGCTGTTGATGGGCCAGCTGGCATGCAGGCTCTTGCCGGAGGTCGTGGTGGTTCCGTCGTCGGCCGGAGCGCTGTCGCTGATGGCCACGACGCGCCCGCTGCCGACGGTGCAGGTGACGATGAAGGAGCCGCTGTCGCCGCTCACCTGCGTGTGGAGGATCTCCTGCACGCTCGGGTTCTGCGCGGTGCTGTAGTTCAGGTAGGAGTAGGAGTGGAAGTCCATCATCCCCAGCGAACCGAAGGAGCCGTTGACGATGGTCTGGGCCGCGGGGGAGGAGCTGGTGGTGAAGGCGGTGCTGGTGGTGTTGGCCTGAGCGTCGCCGGGCCCGTGGCCGGGCACGAAGGTGAAGCCGTAGGGGTTGGTGCCGTTCACCTGGACCATGTCGTTGAAGACGGTGTAGGCGTCCGTGCCTCCGCTGTAGCGGGCGGCGCCCACGTGGTTGCCCACGACGAAGAGCCCGCCGCCGTGCTGGACGTAGCTGAGGATGGCCTGCTTCTCCGCGGCCGTGAACAGGATGTAGGGCTCGTCGATGATGTAGGCCGCGTAATGGGAAAGGTCCTGCGCATTGCTGGTGTCGCCGTAGGTGACTCGGCCCGTGGGCGGCAGGGACTGCACGGTGTAGCCCGCCTTGTAGAGATCGAAGGCCCAGGCGCTGATGCCGCCGTTCCAGTCCGTCTCCGTGGTGGGGTTGGCGGGGCTGGGATCGGGTTCGCTGGCGGTGCAGATCACCCACTCGGCGGAGGTGCCCGCCTCCTCGTGGCGCGTGTGGTCGAAGAGGATCCGTTTGGGTGTCTGCGCGCCCAGGCTCAGGGCCGAAGCCAGGGCCAGACAGCAGAGGGTTCGGAAGGGTTGCATGAGGTGCTCCTGAAAGGGGAATGGAATCCCCCATTGCACCCGGGAGGGATGTGAACGCGAGGTGAATTCACGGGGCTTAACAACAATTAACAACTCGGATGCGGAGGCCTCTCGCGGCACACTGGTAGACCCCCCAGGACGCACCATGCTCATCCTTCCCGCCCTTGTAATGATCCAGGCCCCGGTTCCCGTGCCCGCCGCCAAGCCCGATCCGGTGCCGCTGGCGCGCATCGAACTGACGACGCCCTTCCCCGTGCACCTCGGCAGCGTGGGCCCGCGCGAAGCCCGCGAGGCCCTCTTCGGCATCCGAAGCACCCACGATCGCCCCTTCCGATTCCGCGTGCTCGACCTGTCGCTGGGGCTGAGCCTCGACGAGGCCCAGCTCGCGGCGCCGATGCAACCGGGTGAAGTGCGGACGCTGCGCCTCAAGGTGGATCCCTCGGGGCTGGAAGGCCCCATCAAGGGCGCCGTGCGCCTGGGCACGGATGATCCCGCCCAGCCCAACTACATCCTGCGTTACGACATGACGGTCCGCCCCGAGGTGGCGGTGGACAACACGCGCAAGAGCCTCGGCGACGTGGCACCTCACGAGACCCCCGAGGCGCGCTTCCACTTCACGCGGGAAGGCGGCGACCCCCTCAAGCTCGTGCTGGCCGGCGAGCTGCCCCCGCATCTCGCGGCCGAACTCGTGCACGAAGGCACGACCGCGGATCTGCGGGTCACCCTGCGCCCGAATCGTCTCAAACCGGGCACCACGGCGGGTCTGGAGGTCCTCAAGGTGGAGACGAACGGGCCCCGGCAGCCACAGTTCACCCTTTACCTCGACTGGCGCATCGCCACGCCGGTGGTGCCCACGCCCTCCCGCCTGGTGTTCACGGACCTGAAGACGACCCTGCTGGGATTGGAACTGGCGGCGCGGGATGGCAAGCCCTTCCGCATCCTCGGCGCCGAGATCCAGGGCAGGGGCTTCGAACTCATCGACGCGCCGGGGCCCGAAGCCGTGCGCCACACCTTGCGTGTGCGCCGCACCGGGCGCCAGACCGAGGCTGTGCTGGTGCTTCGCTGCTCGAACCAGGAGACGCCGCTCCAGGTGCCGCTCCGTTTCCTGGATCCAGGAGCTCCCGCAACACCCGAGCCCCGACCTTAGCGATCTTTTAACGGGCCCCCGGCGGGGCCGGGCAAGGCGCCCTGTTAATCTGACGCGCCCCTTGGAGGTGCTCTTTGATCCTCATCGCCGTTCTGCTGCTCGTCGTCGGATTGTTGGCCTGGCGCTGGAAGACCAAGGTCGGGTTTCCGCTGTCGGCCCGCCTGGTGATCGTGCAGTGGGTGGGCCTGGGACTCGGCGTGGTGGTCTTCCTCGCCTCCATGGCCGTCATCGTGCAGCCCGGCCAGGCGGGCGTGGTGGTGCTCTTCGGCCACGTGCAGACCCAGGTGCTGCCCGCGGGCCTGCACTTCATCAACCCCTTCTCCCAGGTGGTGGAGATGGAGGTCCGCACCCGCAACTACACCATGTCCGGCATCGCCGACGAGGGCCAGAAGCGGGGCGATGATTCCATCCCCGTCATCACCTCCGACGGCCTGACCGTGAAGCTGGATTCCACGGTCTTCTACCACCTGGACCAGGAGTACTGCGCCAAGATCTACGAGAAGATCGGCACCGACGTGGAAGGGCAGATCCTCCGCAGCCAGATCCGCACCTCGCTGCGCGATGCGGCGGCGGGCCTCAGCGCCACCGAACTCTACACCACGCATCGCATGGGTTTCGTCGAGAACGTGACGAAGACGCTGACGGCGGCCTTCAAGGAGCGCGGCATCGTCATGGAGCAGGTGCTGCTGCGCAACGTGCTGCTGCCCGACCAGATCACCAAGGCCATCAACGACAAGATCGCCGCCGACCAGGACGCGCAGAAGATGGCCTTCGTGCTGCAGAAGGAAAAGCAGGAGGCCGAGCGCAAGCGCATCGAGGCCGAGGGCCAGGCCCGGGCCCAGCAGATCGTGAGCCAGAGCCTGACGCCCCAGATCATCGAGTACCAGCGCATCCAGGCCCTGCGCGACATCGGCTCCAAGGGCAACCTCATCATCACGCCCATGGGCGGGGCCACGCCCATGATCCAGGTGTCTGGGAAGAAGTGATCAGCCTTTCTAGATGCTGGCGGGCTGGGCTTTGACCTTCTTGCCCGCCTTGGTGTCCTTGAGGTTCAGCTCGATCCTGATGACCTTTCCGTCCCGCTGCACGTCGAAGACGACCTTGTCGCTGGGCGGAATTACTTCCAGCATGGCCATGAACTGGCCTTCGCTTTCGAGGGCCCGTCCTTCGTAGCCCAGCAGGATGTCGCCCATCGATTTGACCTGGCCCGACGCGTCCACCTCCAGTGGTCGGAGTCCGGCCCGCCCGGCCGGCGAATCCGGGTCCACGGTCATGACCAGCAGCCCGCGGGTGATGCCGAAAGTCTGCCGGGCGGCGGCGGTGGTGAAGACTTCGAAGCCCATGCGGGGGGGCTCCAACCGCCCGCGGGCGATGAGCTTGGGCACGATGTCATTCAAGGTGTCCACGGGGATGGCGAAGCCCACTCCCGCCGAACTGCCGCTCGTGCTGGTGATGGCGGTGTTCATGCCGACCAGGCGCCCGCCGCTGTCCAGGAGCGGGCCGCCGGAGTTGCCGGGGTTCACGGCGGCGTCCGTCTGGATGGCGTTCAGGATGCTCGAGTTGTAGCCGGTGTCGATCTTCCGGCTGAGGGCCGAGATGACGCCCCTCGTGAGCGAATGGTCCAGGCCGAAGGGATTGCCGATGGCGAGCACGGACTGGCCCACCTGCAGATCGCTGCTACGGCCGATGGGGATGGGCTTCATGTCCTTCAGCGGGGCGAAGGCCTGGATCACCGCGATGTCGTAGGCGAAGCTGACGCCGATGACGCGGCCCTTGTAGGTCTTCCCGTCGGCGAGGGTGACTTCCACCTCCTGGACCTCGCCGATGCGCAGGCCCTGATCCTCCACCGTGATGACGTGGTGGTTGGTGACGATGTGGCCCCAGTCGTCCCAGACGAAGCCCGTGCCAGATCCCGTGGGGATCTTGGCGATGTCGAGGGTCCGGGGATCCTGTCCCTTCACGATGGCCGACACGAAGACGACGCTGGATTTGGCCTCCTTGAAGCGGCGGATGATGTTGCGCTCTTCCGGGCTGAGCGGGGCCTGAGGCGCCACGGGGCGGGCCTTCGCATGGGCGCGGAAGCGCTCGATGGTGGCCTCTTCAGTGGGGGGCGCGGGCTTGGATGCCGTCTGCGCGGCCAGGGGTAGGGCCATCAGGGCGGTCAGGGCGGCACGGATCATGGGGGCTCCCGGGTCGATTATGGGGTCTCGGGGCGGAGCTGGTTGCCCCGAGTCGAGGCCAAGGGCCCGGATTCCTTTTTGTCTGCGTCACTTCACCAAGACCCCGTCGGGTTCTAAGCTGAGGGTTCATGCTCGACCTCAGGTCACGATCCCCGCGCACGGCCCTGTTTCTGGGGATCGCCTTCCTCGTGTTGCTGGGGGGCGGTAGCGCCATGGCCTGGCTGCTGGCGGGGCAGGGCGTCCGGGCCCCACTGCGCATCCTCCTCGTCACCCCGCCCGCGGCCCCGGCCTCGGGGCTGGAAGCGGCTCAGGGCCGGGCCCTCGGAGCCCTCATCCAGGATCATCTGGAGCACCTCGGCGGATTCGCCGTCACCAGCGTCACCGAGCTGCCCGCGGACCTGGGCCCCCTGATCGGCCAGGCGCGCACCCTGATGGTGCAGACCGAGCCCAGTCGCCAGGGCGAGGATCTGGCGCTCTCCTACCGCTTTGCCTGGGGCAAGCAACTCGCCAAGGGATCGCCGGTGCCCTGGGTGCGGCACGAGGCGGAGCCGCTGCCGCCTTCCCGGGCCTTTGATGCCTTCCTCAGGACCTTTCCCAAGCCCGTGAACCTGCCGGCCGGAAGCCTCGTGCCCAGGTCGGCGGCGGTGTTCTGGGACCTGGTGCGCTCGACCACCTGGCGGCTGCAGAACCAGCATCTGGACGAGGCGATGCAACTCGCCGAGCAGACCACCCGCCTGGAGCCCGACTGCGCGTCCACCTGGATCCTGCTCGGGAACCTCCGCTACCGTCAGATGCTCAACAGCCAGGCGGCTTTCCGTCAGGAGCAGACCGACGCGGAGGCCTGCCTCCAGCGGGGGCTCGCCCTGGCGCCGGGACATCCGCGCGGGACCTTCCTGCTCTCCCTGCTCAAGAGCGACATCGGGAACCAGCGAGAGGCCCTGGACCTGCTCCTGCGGGTGCGGCGCAAGCAGTCGCACAACCCGACCCTTCTCACGGGGATCGCCTACGCCGCGCGCGGGGCGGGCCTGCTGCCGATGGCGCGACGGGCCATGGACCTGCGGGACCGCCTCGCCTTCGCGCAGCTGCAGCCGCAGGCGGTGGATATCACCTGCCTCTACACCGGCGAGATCGCCCGTTTCGAGGCCAGCCTGCAGGAACAGCCGGGGCACCTGAGGAGCACCTCGGGCGTGCTGCCCTTCTACCGCGGCTATCTGGCCCTGGTCCGGGGCAACCAGGCCCTGGCGCACCAGGAATTCGAGGCGGCGGCCAACCTCAATGGCGGCTATCCCAACATCCTGCGCCTGAGCCAGATCTACGATTTGATCCTGGAAGGCCGCAAGGATGAGGCCTGGAAGAAGCTGCGGGAATATGACCAGGAGCGCATCGGCATGCGCGAACCCGACGGCGAGTTCACCATCCGCCTGGCGGAGGCCTACGCGATGATGGGCGACCGGGCCAGTGCCATGGAAATGGCCAGCCGGGCCTTTGCGCGCGGTTTCGGCTGCACCGCCTGGTACGAGCGGAGCCCCATGCTGGAGCCCCTGCGTGGCCTGCCCAAATGGCAGGCCCTCCTGCAGCACCTCCGGGAACGGCAACTCCTGATGGAAGACCGCTTTCCCATCGGCCTGCTGGAGGACCTCTGAGGGGTCGGAAACCATCTCTTCGAAGGAATGGAAAGGGCCGGTAAACTTGGGTTTTCCCCCAATCCGGGAGTCCCATGTCCACACTGACCGCGCCCGCGTCTCTCGACCCTTCTCTCGAGGGTTATGTACCCCAGCACAAGGTGCGCTTCGTCACCGCCGCCAGCCTCTTCGATGGCCACGATGCCAGCATCAACATCATGCGCCGCATCCTTCAGGCCACGGGCTGCGAGGTGATCCACCTGGGCCACAACCGGGCCGTGCAGGACATCGTCGAGACCGCCATCCATGAGGATGCCCAGGGCATCGCGCTATCGAGCTACCAGGGCGGTCACGTGGAGTACTTCAAGTACATGGTGGACCTGCTGCGGGAGCGCGGCGCGGGGCATATCCAAGTCTTCGGCGGCGGTGGCGGCGTCATCTCCCCCGAGGAGATCCGCGAACTGGAAGTCTACGGCGTCGCCCGCATCTACAGCCCCGAGGACGGCCGCCACATGGGCCTCCAGGGCATGATCGACGACATGGTGCGCCGCTGTGACATCGATCCCCGCACCACCCCCGAATTCCATCCGCTCGCCCGCCGCATCACGCGCATCGAGTTGGGTGAAGTGGCCGCCCTGCCTTCGGCCCTCGGCACCCAGAAGATCCCCGTGCTGGGCATCACCGGCACGGGCGGCGCGGGGAAATCCTCCCTCATCGATGAGCTGCTGCGGCGCTTCCTGGTGGACTTCCCCGACAAGCGCGTGGCCGTGCTCAGCGTCGATCCCACCAAGCGCAAGACCGGCGGGGCCCTGCTGGGCGACCGTATCCGCATGAATTCGCTCTACCACCCCGAGCTGCGGGATCGCGTCTTCATGCGCAGCCTCGCCACCCGCAGCGCCGCCCACCGTGCCACCAGCGAGGCCCTGGTGGCCAGCATCGCCGCCGCCAAGGCCGAGGGCTTCGACCTGGTGATCGTCGAGACGGCGGGAATCGGCCAGAGCGATAGCGAAATCGCGGACATGGTGGACCTCTCCATGTACGTGATGACGCCTGAATATGGCGCCGCCAGCCAGCTCGAGAAGATCGACATGCTGGATTTCGCCGACCTCGTCGTGCTCAACAAGGCCGACAAGCGGGGCGCCGAGGATGCCCTGCGCGATGTGCGCAAGCAGTACCAGCGCGCCCACAAGCGCTTCAGCGAGGCGGCCGATGACATGCCCGTCTACGCCACCTGCGCCAGCCAGTTCAACGACCCCGCCACCAACTGGCTTTTCGTGAACCTGGTGAAGGCCATCGCCGCCAAGGCCGGCCTGGACTGGATGCCCAAGCTCGAAGCCCAGGCCGTGAATCCCCGCCGGGCCGCCATTATTCCCCCCGAGCGGGTGCGCTACCTGGCCGAGATCGCCGATACCGTGCAGGGCTTCAAGGCCTGGGCCCGCCGCCAGGCCGACACGGCCGAGATCGCCTTCGCGCTGTGGACCAGTCTGCGGGCCCTGGGCGACAAGGTGCCGCCCGCGGGGGGCTTCTATGACGCCATCCACCTCACGGAGGCCGGCGAGGGCGATCAGGGCGCGGCGATCCTGCTGCTCCGCCAGCGCTACCAGGAGCACCTGGGCGAGCTGCACACCGAAAGCCGCCGCCTCATCCACGATTGGGCCGAGCTGAAGCGCAGCTACACCGAGCCGGAGAATGTCTACGTCGTGCGTGGCAAGGAGATCCGCACCGAGAACTACACCGCCTCGCTCAGTGGCACGCTGGTGCCCAAGGTGGCCCTGCCGCCCTACTCGGGCTGGGGCGAGCTGCTGCGCTGGCAGCTGCTGGAAAACCTGCCGGGCCGCTTCCCCTTCACGGCCGGTGTCTTCGAGTACAAGCGCGTGGGTGAGGATCCCACCCGCATGTTCGCCGGCGAGGGTACGCCTGAGCGCACGAACAAGCGCTTCCACTACGTGAGCCAGGGCCAGCCCGCCGTGCGGCTCAGCACGGCCTTCGATAGCGTCACGCTCTACGGCGAAGACCCCCACGTCCGCCCCGATATCTACGGCAAGGTCGGCAACAGTGGCGTCTCCGTCTGCACGGTGGACGACGCGAAGAAGCTCTACTCGGGCTTCGATCTGCTCTGCCCCACCACCAGCGTGAGCATGACCATCAACGGCCCCGCGCCCACCATGCTGGCCTTCTTCCTCAACGCCGCCATCGATCAGCGCGCCGAGATGTGGCTGAAGGAGCACGGGCAGATGGAAGCCGCCCAGGCCAAGATCGACGCGATGTACGCCGCCAAGGGCCTGTCGCGGCCCCGCTACGAGGGCGGTCTGCCCGAAGGCAACCACGGCCTGGGCCTGGCCTTGCTGGGCGTGACCTCGGACGAGATCCTGCCCGCCGACGTCTACGCCAAGCTCCGCGCCGAGGCGCTGCAGACCGTGCGCGGCACCGTGCAGGCCGACATCCTGAAAGAGGACCAGGCCCAGAACACCTGCATCTTCAGTACGGAGTTCAGCCTCAAGGTGATGGGCGACATCCAGTCGACCTTCATCGAGGAGAAGGTCCGCAACTTCTACTCGGTGAGCATCAGCGGCTACCACATCGCCGAGGCCGGCGCGAACCCCATCAGCCAGCTGGCCTTCACGCTGGCCAACGGCTTCACTTTCGTCGAGTACTACCTGTCGCGCGGCATGCACATTGATGACTTCGCGCCGAACCTCAGCTTCTTCTTCAGCAACGGCCTCGATCCCGAATACAGCGTCATCGGCCGCGTGGCCCGCCGCATCTGGGCCGTGGCCATGAAGGAGAAGTACGGCGCCAACGACCGCAGCCAGAAGCTGAAGTACCACATCCAGACCAGCGGCCGTTCCCTGCACGCCCAGGAGATCGACTTCAACGACATCCGCACGACGCTGCAGGCCCTCTACGCCATCTACGACAACTGCAACAGCCTGCATACGAACGCCTACGACGAGGCCATCACCACGCCCACCGAAGAAAGCGTGCGCCGCGCCATCGCCGTGCAGCTCATCATCAACCGCGAACTGGGCCAGGCGAAGAACGAGAACCCACTGCAGGGCGCCTTCCTCATCGAGCAGATGACCGAGCTGGTGGAGGAGGCGGTGCTCATGGAGTTCCGCCGCATCGCCGACCGCGGCGGCGTGCTGGGGGCCATGGAGACCATGTACCAGCGCGGCAAGATCCAGGAAGAATCCATGCACTACGAGCACCTCAAGCACAGCGGCGAGCTGCCCATCATTGGCGTGAACACCTTCCTGAACCCCCAGCCCGCCGAGCTCGGCGCACCGGAACTGATCCGCAGCACCGAGACCGAAAAGCGCCAGCAGATCACCAACCTCGAAGCCTTCCACGCCCGCAACGCCGACCGCGCCCCCGCGGCCTTGGAGCACCTGAAGGAGGTCGCCCGGGCCAACGGCAACCTCTTCGAGGAGCTTCTCGACGCCGCCAAGGTCTGCAGCCTCGGCCAGATCAGCCAGGCCCTCTACGAAGTCGGCGGGCAGTACCGGAGGAACATGTAAGCGACCGCTGGGTGGCGAAGCGGAGGACTGAATGTCCTCCGCGAAGCCGGGACCCAGCGAGGAGCTTATGCCACGAGACCGCTGGGTGGCGAAGCGGAGGACCTCCGCCGGAGGCTCAGGGCATCAAGCCCTGGGCTCCTGCGCGCCCTTCAGGCTTGCAGCGTCGGAGCCTCTGTCCTCCGCGAAGCCGGGACCCAGCGAGGAGCTTATGCCACGAGACCGCTGGGGCGAAGCCCAGGCGGGTGGCGAGGGGCGCTGCTGTGCAGCGTTCCTCGCCACCCGCCGGGCTGAGCATCACAGCCAGGTTGGCCACCCCGGTCTTCCGATCGAGGCCCGAATGGTCCCCCGACTTGGCACCTACCCTGCAAAGATCACTTGTGACGGGCAGGCGATGCCCCCTACAGGATGATGGGTCTCATCCGGGTCGGGGAGGTTGCCTGGCCCCTGGAGTTCTCGTGTCGCCGGAAGCCATCTCCAACGCCAAGCTGATCGCACTGCTGCGCCGCTTCATGATGGAGCACGCCAAATCCGCCAGCCGATCCATTTGCATGTGCCCCATCTGCGTGGATGCGCGGAAGGTGCTGGACAAGGTCTATGGGGAGAACCGCTGAGCGGGCTAAGTGGCTTTGAGCGAGCGGGGCCTCGAACGCGTCTGGCTCCGCCATCCGCCGGTCTCGTTCCGACGCCACATCTGTGGCGTCTCCACGATCCCACTCGCTGGCCCGAGTCCAACCGGGCGCTGGTGCGGTCGTAGGAAGGCGGGAGCCTCGAACCGCCACCTGCTGGCCCAAGTCCAACTGGGCGCTGGTGCGCCAGGGTGGTGGATATGTGGAGGGGCCTCGAACGCGTCTGGCTTCGCCATCCGCCGGTCTCGTTCCGACGCCACGCCTGTGGCGTCTCCACGATCCCACTCGCTGGCCCGAGTCCAGCCGGGCGCTGGTGCGCCAGGGTGGTGGATATGTGGAGGGGCCTCGAACGCGTCTGGCTCCGCCATCCGCCGGTCTCGTTCCGACGCCACGTTTGTGGCGTCTCACGATCCCACTCGCTGGCCCGAGTCCAGCTGGGCGCTGGTGCGCCCAGCTGGACTCGAACCAGCGACCTGCAGCTTAGAAGGCTGCTGCTCTATCCACCTGAGCTATGGGCGCGCAGCACCCAGTCTAGCGGGTTGCAGTGGCGGCGCCCATCAGGGCCAGCTGTTTCTGGAACTGGGGGCCCTTGTAGCCGAGGGCCTGGGCCTTCATGAAACAGTCCCTGCCCTTGGCGATGTTCTTGGGCACGCCGGGGAAATCGCCGTTGAAGTAACGGTCGCCCATCATGGCCCAGGCCTCCGGGATGTCGTATTTCAGGCAGGTGTCGAGGAAGGGCTGTCCCCTGGGATCGGAGAGCTTTCCGGGCTGGAGGCGCTGGAGGGGTTTCAGCCCCACGGGAATGCCGCGCCCCTGCCAGCTGGAGATCAGCAGGGCGGCGAGGTAGTACTTGGTGGCTTGTGCCGGGTCGGCGGCCTTGTCGCTTTCGGCGGGATCATAGCTCTCGGCGAGCTTCATGTAGTAGGCCACGTTGGGATAACGGTTATCGCTGTCCAGCACCCGGATGGCGGCCAGCCAATACTGGCGGGCCTTGGCGATGTCGCCATCCCGAGCGCTCCGGTCGGCGAGGATGTCCATGGCGATGGGATCGCCCTCCTGGATCTTCTGGTCGAGTTCGGCCTGTCCCATGATCGTCGGGATCTCCCCATAGATTTCCGGGCCTGCCTCGGCGCTGCGGTTGTACTCGACCACCATGGCACGGTAGAACCAGAGGGAGTTGTCGTGCTCGTTGACGAAGAGGCGCTTCAACAGCCCCTCCTGCTTGGTCTGGGTCTCATAGCCGTAGCGGGAATATCCGCTTGAGGATCCACTGGATGGCGTGTAGCTGCCCACGTAGTTCGTGCCGTTTCCGAATTGGTAGAGGTTCTGGACCTCATCGTTGAATCCTGAGTTGGTCTGGCCCAGGCCCTCCTTCTGGATGAAGTCGGTGATGCGGTTCATGTCGGTCAGCTGGGCCTTGACCAGGCTCACGAGCAGGCGTTTCCCCTCCAGCCGCCGGTTGTTCTGGATGAGCAGGCGGACCTTGTCCAGATTGACGTCCAGGTTGTTGGGATTGGCGAGGGTGTATTTCTGGATCCACACGAGGGCGGCCGCAGCATCGAGGGGCGTTCCCTGGCCCGCGGCGGCGTAGCGGGACAGGTAGAGGAAGGCCTCGTTCTGGCCGTTCTCGGCCAGGCGCTGGGCCAGCCGGTAGCGGAACTCGGGCGTGTCACTTCCGGCCTTCAAAAGGTTCATGGCCTTCTGGGTCGCCAGGTCACGGATCTGCGGGGTGAAGTTCGTCAGGTCCGCGTAGAGCCGCTCGTTGGGTTTGACATAGATCTTCTCGTGGAAGGAGGGCCACTCCAGCATCTTGCGCTGGTTCACGAAGGCGTTCAGGTTGACCTTCATTTCCTCGCCGGCGGGGAAGAGGGATTCGACCTTCCGCTCCATGGCCCCGTAGAGGAACATCGATGCGACCAGGGTCAGGCCCCCGCGTCCGGCCACGGTCCAGAACCCGATGCCGAAGGTGTCTTCCAGACGCCGGATCGTGAACCAGAAGATGACGGCCAGGGCCAGCAGGCGCAGGAAGGGAAACATCGTGAAGGGCGCCAGCATGGCGCCGAGCATGGCGAGGATACTCAGGGCCGTTTTGTAGTCGATGTGGGCCCCGTCTTCGATGCGGGAGAGGGCTCCCGCCGTGACGGCAGCCCAAAGCCATCCGACTCCGAACAGGATGAGCGGCAGGGCCAGGTAGGCCATCCAGTAGCCGCGGGCCAGCACGAACACCAGGGGGTAGAGCATGAGCTGGTAGATGGGGTTCGGCGTGGTGGCGTTGTAGAGCGAGGCGCCCGCATGGTAGACCACGCCCAGGATGACCCCCAGCAGCAGCAGCATGATGAAGGGCATGGCCAACGACAGCCCGAAGAGTGAGATCTGGGCCTTGCGGAACCGGGACCAGTCGACTTCCGCCGCGAAGGCCTTGGCGGGGTCGAAGTAGACCTCGGCCACCATGCTCTTGATGGGCGCCAGGCGAGAAGGCCGGGCGGTCGCCTGGGGTTCTGGATCCGCAGGCACGAAGGGTGTGTCGTCGGGCAGGGGTTCAAAGGTCCGCGGCGTGACTTTGCGCGGGGTGGGTTCCTCCGCCAGCAGGATCTTCGGCTCGGGTTCAGGGGCCTTGGGGCTGCCTGCGCCGGAATCGCCGGAGAGGTCGAGAAGGATGTCCAGCGAATCGGAGGGTTCTTGGTTCAAAGGCCACGTCCAGGAAAAAGGGATAGACGGTTGGTGGGGTGGGGTGTCCATTATTGAGCCAGAAAGATGGTGGCTTTTTCCTATGACGTTCGACAAGATTCCATCGCCCTCGCCGCCCCAGTGCAGGGCGATCTGGATCTTGTGCGCCGCCATGACCCGATGGGAGCCCCTCGACTCCAGGGCAGCGGCGGCGCGCCTGGAGGAGGCTGGACGGCGCCTGGATCTGTCGGCGCAGATCGGGGTTCCGCCTTCCTTTCCGGAGCTGCCGCTTCCGCTGGAAGCCTTCACGCAAAGCCTGTCCCTTTTGCGGGAGGCCGCACCCTCGACGCGGCGGCTGGCGCTGCGAGGTGCCCTGGAAGTGGCTCTGGGCCGAGGAACCCTGCCCCTGGCGCAGAACCAAGCCCTTCGCACCGTGACGGAGGCCCTGGCCTTGGGACCGGGCGATCTGGCGGAGCTCATGTCCCAACGGACCGGCGCCGTGCTGCCGGAACCCTGGGATCCGAGTCTGCCGGCCGCATGGCGGGGACGGGATGGAAATGGCCCCGGCCCTGGAGGCCCCTGGGATGACGGCGGACCCCATCCAGGTGCGGTGGCTCCGATGGGCGGGGACCGCCTGGCCCGCATCAAGGCCCTGGGATTGTTGGGGCTCGACGAGGGGGCTTCCGAGGCGGAGATCCGGCGGGCCTTCCTGCGCATCAGCCGCGTGCACCACCCGGACCACTACGCCGCCTCCGGGCCCGAGGCCGCCCAAGAGGCGGACCTGGCCTTCCGCCGCCTCAAGGATGCCTACGAGTTCTTGCTGAAGGTCGAGGCATGAGGGATCTCTACCGAGCCCTGGGCCTTTCCGGCATCGAGGCCGACCGCCCCAGTATCGAGCGGGCCCTCGCCCGGCCCGGATGCCCCGTGGAGCTGCGCGAGGCCGCCCGGTTCGTGCTGCTGGACGCTTCCCGGAAGGCGCGGTACGACTGGGTTTTGAGCCGAGGTCGGGAGCTGTCGGCGGTCCGGTCCAGCCTGGGGCTTGCGGAAGATCCGGGCCTTTCGAATCCTCCTCGGGCCTTTGAAACCCCGGCCCGCGCCCCTGTCCGCGGCCAGGCGCACGCGTCCGCCCGGGGCTTCCGAAGGACGGGTTGGGCGGTGGCGGGCCTGATACTCGTGGCCCTGATCGTGGGAATCGGCATGCGCGCCGCCCGCGTGGTCCCGGGGGCGGAAGTCACCGCGCCGGGACAGGGGCTTCGCGAAACCCGGCCACGACCCGCGGGGGAATCCGCGCCGCGGGCGGAGGAACTGGCGCCCATGCCGCCTCCGGATCACGGCTGGCTTCAGCTGGGCCCGGAGATCCGTCCCACGGTGTCCTGGCGGATCGATACGGAACCCGGCCAGGACTACGTCCTGACCCTGCTCGACGCGAAGTCCCAGGCCCTCGCCCTGACGCTCTACCTGCGCGGTGGCGAGACCTACCAAGGTCTGGCGCCCGAGGGCAGTTTCGAACTGGCCTATGTGACGGGCAGCCACTGGTACGGTCAACAGCAAGGGTTCGGGCCCGGCGCCAAGCAGGTCAAACCTGGCCTGACGTACCAGGTGCAGGCGGGACCCGCCGGTGACGGGAGTTGGAAATTGCGCCTCAATCCCAACGCCTGCGAGGGGATGCCCAGCGTGCCGAAACCCGCCTCCTCGCCGAACCCTGCTCCGGCGGGCGCCGATCCTTCGTTATGATGTGGCAGGCTTCTGCCCAACCTTCGAGTGCCCCATGATGCCGCGATCGAATCGTGCCTGGATCCTTTCCGTTCTTCTGCTGGGTGTGTGCCCCGGAAGGGCCCAGGGGCTCGCGCCCATGGCGACGCCCGTTCCGGCCGCGGCGGACAAGTACTGGGGACGCCTGAGGACCCTGGTCTCCTTTCTCGTCACCGACGAGGGTACGCGGAAGGTCTTCGCCAGCCACCGCGGCCTCGGGGATTCCTTCGGGTCCGAGGAGCACTTCGCCTACTTCGTCGCACCTTGGCGCCCTCGTCTGAGCGCGCTGCCCGCCAACCGCCAGGAGGCGGGAGGCGTGGAGCTGGAAACGCTGCAGAAGGCCGACGGCACCACGACCTGCCTCATGACCTTCCACCATCAGGAGCCTGCCCACGCCATCACGATCCTGAAGACCGTGTGGATGGACGACACCTTGCTGAAGGTGTCCTTCATGAAGGGTTTCGCCGAGATCCCCGACGACAACGCCGCGCGGAACCGCCAGTACGCGCGGGAAGAGGCGTACCGTCAGTACTATCGCCCGGCTCCCGCCAGAAAATAATCGCGAGCTAGGCCGACAGGAAGAGCAGCTTGAGCAGGAAGATCACCGAGAGCACGAGGATGATGGGATTGATCTCCTTCCGGCGGCCGGTGGCGGCCTTCAGCACGGTGTAGGCGATCATGCCGAGGGCGATGCCGTTCACGATGGAGAAGGTGAAGGGCATGACGATGACGGCGAGATAGGCGGGGATGGCGTCGGTGATGTCGTCGAAGCGGATCTCCTTGATCTCCGACAGCATGAAGAAGCCGATCATCATGAGGGCCGGCGAGGTGGCCTGCAGGGGCACCATCAGGAATAAGGGTGAAAGGAAGAGCGCGAGGGCCATCCAGCCGGCGACGACGAGGGCCGTGAGGCCCGTCTTGCCGCCCTCGGCCACGCCCGAGGCGCTTTCGATGTAGGCCGTGATGGCCGTCGTGCCGAACATGGACGCGAAGGTGGTGCCCACGGCGTCGGCCATGAAGGCCTTCGAGGCGCCGGGGAATTTGCCCTCCTTGTCCAGCAGCTTGCCCTGGGCGCCGATGCCCATGAGCGTGCCGATGGTGTCGAACATGTCCACGAAGAGCAGGGTGAAGAGGATGATGAAGATGTTGACCATGCCGCCCAGGGACCTGGTCCAGGACCAGTCGTACTGGAACATCTTCGGCCAGCTCGGGATCTGGAAGAGGGCGCCCTTGGGAAGATGCGTGAACCCGCCGCCGAAGCTGGCGGGCAGCAGGCCCGCCAGGGTGATGGCGAGGATGCCCAGGAGGATGGCGCCCTTCACGCGCCGGGCCACGAGCACGGCGATGAGGAAGAGGCCGACGACGCTCCAGAAGGCGGGGGTCAGGTGGCCGTGGTCCCAGAATTTCGCGATGAAGAGGTTGTTCACGTCGTGCAGGCCGAAGAGGGCCGAGGGGTCGTTCTTCAACACCGGGAAGACCGCGTCGGCGTCGAACTTCAGGCCCACCTGCGTCACGCCCGAATCCACGAAGCCGATGATGGCGATGAAGAGTCCGATGCCCACGGAGATTCCCTTCTTCAGCGAGAAGGGGATGGCGTCCATGAAGGCTTCGCGCACCTTCATGGCGCTGAGGAAGATGAAGACGATGCCTTCGAGCAGCAGGGCCGTGAGGGCCGCCTGGATGGTGTAGCCCATGCCGCCCTGGCTGGCGGGCGCGCAGACGGTGAAGGCGAAGAAGGCCGAGAGGCCGATGCCCGAGGCGAAGGCGATGGGCAGGTTCGCGTAGAAGGCGCCGATGAGGGTCGAGATGATGGCGCAGACGAGGAAGGCCGTGAAACCCTGGGCCGGCGCGATGCCCGCCACCTTGAGGAAGGCGTTGGGGATCAGCGAGATCACGTAGGCCAGCGAAATGAAGGTGGTGGTGCCCGCGAGCACCTCGGTGGCCACCGTCGTGCCCTTGGCTTTCAGGTTGAAGAAGCGATCCATGTCGTCCTCCAGAAAGGGGAGCTCAGTGCGCTGTTTCCGAATCGTTGCTGAGGCCCATGCGGTCGAAGGCCCAGAAGAGCAGGCTGAGGAAGATGGCCACCAGGGTGCCGAGGGCCATGCCGCGCAGTTCCACCGTGCCCAGTTTCACTGTGGCGCCGCTGGTGCCGCTGATGAGCACGACGCTGGTCAGCACGAGGTTGCGGGCCTTCGTGTAGTCCACCTGCTTTTCCACCAGCATGCGGATGCCCGCGGCGGCGATGACGCCGAAGAGCAGGAGGCAGACACCCCCCATGACGGGCACGGGGATGGCGCGGATGGCCGCCGCGGCCTTGCCCACGAAGCTGACGGCGATGGCGATGAGGGCCGCGCCGCGGATCACCCACACGCTGTAGACCTTGGTGATGGCCATGACGCCGATGTTCTCGCCGTAGGTCGTGTTGGGCGTGGCGCCCGCCAGCCCCGACAGGATGTTGGACAGGCCGTCGCCCAGCAGGGAGCGGTGCAGGCCCGGGTCCTTCACCAGATCCCGAGATACGATGTTGCCCGTCACCACCAGGTGGCCGATGTGCTCCGCCAGTACCACCAGGGCCGCGGGCATGATCATGAGAATGGCCTGGGGGCTGAAGATCGGACGGTAGAGCGAGGGCACCTGGAACCAGGGCGCCGCCGCGATGGAAGCGAGATCCACCTTGCCGAGGACCAGCGACAGGGCCGTACCGCCCACGACGCCCAGCAGCACGGGGATCACGCCCCAGAAACCGCGCAGCAGCACCGAGCAGAGGATGGTGAGGCCCAGGGTGAAGAGGGAGACCGCCATGGCCGATCCGGCCGTGAAGGGGCCCGACACCTTGCCTGTGAGGCCGGCCATGTCGGCGGCCACCGGGGCCAGTTCCAGGCCGATCACCGCCACGATGGCGCCCATGGCCGCGGCGGGGAAGATGACGTCGATCCAGCGCGTGCCCGCCACGCGGACGATCTGGCTGACGAGCACGAAGAAGAGGCCGAAGGCGATGAAGCCGCCCTGGGCCGCCGCGTAGCTGCCCAGCGCGGGCTGGGCGAGCACGGCCAATACGGGCGCGATGAAGGCGAAGCTCGATCCCAGGTAGGCGGGGATGCGGCCCCTGCAGATCCACAGGTAGAGCAGGGTGCCCACGCCGTTCATGAGCAGGCTGGTGGCCGGGTTCACATGCAACAGGAAGGGCACCAGCACGGTGGCGCCGAACATGGCGAAGAGGTGCTGCAGGCTGAGGGGAAGCGTCTGTCCCAGGGGCAGGCGTTCCTCGACGTCGATGGCGCGGCGCAGCATGGGGGCCCCGGAGGAAAGGATCCAAGCATCGTGACGGAAGAACCTGTGTTGCGCCGTCAGAAATCGTGTGCTGGATTCTTTCACGGGGGCCGCCGGGCGGGAATCACATCCCTAGGGTCTGAAGCGCGCCAGTTCGGCCTCCAGCTCGGCGATGCGGGTCCGGAGGGGGAGGACCGCCTCCCGGATCTCGGCTTCCGTGTAGCGGGGCGTGATGTGCTGGGGGCAGTTCCAATCGAAGGCTTCGACGCGGATGCGGAACAAGCGCTCCGTGACGGCTTGCTGACCTGGGACGATCAGGGCCTCCGCGAGTTCGGGGTTCGACGCCGCCTCCAGCACCTCGGCGCGGCCGAGGATCTTCAGGCGGGCCTTCAGGGGGTAGTTCATGAGGAAGAGGCAGACCCGGCCGTCCTTCGACAGGTTGCCCGTGCTCAGCAGCTGGCGGTTGCCACGCAGGTCCGCGAAGCCAAGCTCGGCGGGGCCGAGCACCTTCAGGAAACCCTTGGGCCCGCCCCGATGCTGCACATAAGGCCAGCCTTCCTCGCTCACGGTGGCGAGGTAGAAGCTGTCCATCCCGGCGATGAAGGCGGCCTCGTCGGGGCCGAGAACCTGCGGCCCTTCTGTCGTAGGCCTCGCCTGGCTGCGCCCGTAGGCGCGGGCTTGGGCGGCCTGCACGCTCGGGGTCAGCATCAGATCCATGAAGCGGGAAGACATGGGAACTCCCTTCGCGGGGCGGGCCGCACCCTGGTTCGATGCGGCCCAGGCCCGGTTCATTTCAGTCCTGGTCCGTCTCAGACGCGGCTCAGGCGCGCGGCGGCGGGGAAATCAACCTCGGTGCCGGCCACGTGGTTCGTGTAGTTGGTAAGGATGTTCACGGCCACGTTGGCCACGACCTCCAGCAGGTCCTGATCGTCGAGACCGGCCTCGCGGGCGGCCTGCAGATCAAGGGCTGAGACTTGCCCCCGTTCGCGGACCACGGCGCGGGAGAAGGCCGCCAGGGCCGCCTGGCGGGGATTGGCGGGCACGCCCGATCGAGACTGAAGAATGGTGTCGGCGTCCAGGCCCACCATGTGGCCGATGGCGCTGTGGGCCGCCAGGCAGTAGTCGCAGCCGTTGACCTCGGCCACGGCCAGGGCGATCACTTCGCGCTGCTCCGCGTCCAGGCGGCCGCCGCCGATGGCTTCGGAGGCGCCCAGGTAGGCCTTCAGGGCGGCCGGGGCCTGGGCCAGGGTGAGGAAGAGGTTGGGCACCCGGCCCAGCTTGGCCTTCACGGCCTGGAGGATGGGCGCGACTTCCGGGGAAGCCTGGCTGAGGTCGAGAGGCTGGATGGTGGCCATGATGGCTCCTGGGAATGGGTGCTCAGTGCACCGTCCAAAGGTGGCACCCTGATTCCACCCGAAGGTGACTGAGGGTCCGAGAAAGCAGACCCGGAGTCCACGCATGCCGAGCGACGCCCTCCAGCCCCTCTTCGAGCACTTCCGGCTTCGGGCCCAGACCTTCTTCACCGGCAACCTCTGCGCCGTGGCCAGCTTCGAAAAGCCGCAGGATCATGGGCACCTGCACCTGGTGCGGGCGGGCCGCGGGGAGATCCGCTACCAGAGCGGCCGGAAGGCTCTGCGCATCGAGGGCCCGGGCCTGCTCTTCTACCCGCGGAACCTGCCCCATCACCTGGTTCCCGAGGGGCCCGAAGGGTTGGATCTGGTCTGCGCCACCATCACCTTCGGACTGGGCGTGGGCTGCCCGCTCGCCCTGGCCCTGCCCGAGGTCATGCACCTGGGGGTTGGGCAGGTGGGCCCGCTGGCGGAGCTCATCTTCCAGGAGGCCTTCGGGACCGCCCAGGGCCGGCAGGCCGTCGTGGATCGTCTTTGCGAAGTGGTGCTGGTCCACTTCGTCCGCCAGGCGCTCGAGGCGGGGCAGGCGCAGGCGGGGCTGATGGCGGGCCTCATGCATCCGCAGCTGCGGAACGCCCTCACGGCCCTGCACGCGGATCCCGCGCGGGCCTGGTCGCTCGAGGACATGGCCGCGGAGGCGGGTCTGTCGCGCAGCGCCTTCGCGGCGCTCTTCAAGCAGACGGTGGGCACCACGCCGGGTGAGCACCTGGCGCGGTTCCGCGTGGCCACGGCCCAGGAGCGGCTGGCCCGGGGATTGCCCCTGAAGGTGGTCGCCTACGACGTGGGCTACGGCAGTTCCACGGCCCTGTCCCGCGCCTTCCGGGAGCTCACGGGCCTGTCGCCGCGGGCCTGGCTGGACGCGCAGCGGAGCTGACCGGACACCGGGCCTCAGCCGCCTTCGGAGAGCGGGTAGTGGCGGCCGTCGGAGCCGATCATGGCGACCTCGCGGCGGTACTCGGCCGGGGACTTGCCCAGGTGGGCCTTGAAGATGGCGCCGAGGTACTCGCGGTGCTTGAAGCCGGAGCGCTCGGCCACCTCCACCAGGGGCAGGTCCGTTTCCGCCAGCAGGCGCCGGGCGTGGTTGAGGCGCACCTGGATGATCTCCTGCTGGATGGAGCGGCCCGTCTCCGAGCGGAAACGCCGCTGCAGCACGCTGCGCGAGGTCGGGATGCGGGCGATGAGGGCCGAGGCCGACAGGCCCGTGCAGGCCAGATCGCGGATGATGCGCAGGGCCGTGGCCACCTGGCGGTCCGAGGTGGCGAGCACGTCGGAGGAGGCCCGGGTGATGACGCGGTGGGGCTCCACCCGCTCGGCCCGGGTCGGCCGCTCACCGCCGCGCAGGAGGTGATCCAGCAGCTCGGCGGCCTTGTAGCCCACGAGGCGGTGGCCCGCTTCGATGGAGGACAGGGACGGGTTGCACACCTCGCAAAGGGTCTCGTCGTTGTCCACGCTCACGACGGCCACGTCGTCGGGCACGAGGATGCGCGCGCGGCGGCAGGCCTCCAGCAGGTGGTGGCCCAGCTGGTCGCTGGCGACCATGATGCCGATGGGCTTGGGTAGCTGGACGATCCAGCGGGCCAGGGCCTCCATCTGGGTTTCCCAGGGTGAGCGGTCCATGAGCTGGCGTGGCACCTCGAAACGGGGCACGGTCTCGGGCGGCCCCGGCAGTGCGAGGCGGAAGCCTTCGAGGCGCTGTTCGGACCAGTTCTCGGCCTGGATGCCCAGGAAGGCGAAGTGATGGAAGCCGCGCTCGATGAGGTGTTCCGCCGCCAGGGCGGCGATGCGGCGGTCGTCGACGTGCACCAGCGGCAGGCCGGCGGCGGGCACGGCGCCGAGCACGTCCACCACGGGCAGGCCCGTGGCCTGGACCGCCTCGGCCAGGGCGGGATCCTGGACGCGCGCGATGATGCCATCGCCCTCCCAGTGCTGCAGCCAGCCGGGCAGTCCCTCGGCCAGGCTGCGCGGCTCGTGGTAGAGCGCCCAGGGGCCGTGGTTCCGCGCGTACTTCGCGATGCCGCAGAGGATGTCGCGACCGGAGGCGAGGGAGGTTTCCACCAGCAGGGCGATGCGGGGCGTCTTCAGGGGATCCGGCAGGAGTCCGCCTTCGAGCTCGGAGGCTTGAGGTCTTGGGGTGCAGTTCATTTCAGTACACCGATGGGGGAGCCCTGTTCCTTCCAGACGAGGACTTGGGTGGGTTGAAGGGGGTTTTGGCCCAGCAGGGTAGTGCTTCCTGGAGCCAGCGGGAGGGCGGCGGGCGAGGCCGAATAGTTCACGGCGACAAAGAAGCCGTCGCGCCATTCGACGTAGACGCCCTTCGGATAATCCTCGATGGCCACGCCGGCCCGCGCGTAGACGTCGCGCACGAGGGTCCGTTCCAGGGCGCCGTCCAGGGTCTCCACGCCGATGTAGGTGACGCTGCCCTTGCCGAGGCGATGGGTGGTCGCGGCGGCGGCCCCGGCATAGAAGGCGTCGCCGTACGTGGCCAAGGGGGTGGCCTCGGCGCTGGGCCGAAGGATGTCTCCCCAGGTGCGCCAGCGAGTGGTCTGGCCTTGGGCCGACACGCTGGCGGTGCTGTCGCCGGGCAGGGTGTCGAAGCCCTCCAGATGCGCGCCGGTGAGGGCTTCCAGGCGGCTGCCCAGGCGGGTTTCGGGGAAGTGGCCCGAGCCGTCCTTCTGGGCGCTGCGGCAGCTGAGGATGAGGTGGCCCCCGCCTTCCACGTAGCGGCGCCACTTCTCGATGAGCTTGGCATCCGCCAGCTGGTAGGCGGGCGCCACGAGGAAGGGATAGGCGCTGAAGTCGTCGGCCTCGGAGATGAAGGCCATGGGCGCGCCCGTGGATTTCACGGCGGCGCTGAAGCGGCTGCGGTGGCGCCAGGTGGACCAGGTCTCGCTCTGCTTCTGCAGCTCCAGATCCCACATGACGTCGTGGCTCCAGAGCAGGGCCGTGCGACGCGCCGCGAGGCGGGCGGGCATCGTGGCGGCGGCATCGAAGGCGGGCTTCAGCCGCTGGAGTTCGGCGATGGTCTGGGCGAACTCCTGGCCGCCCTGGGAGAGCGAGGTGCCATCGAGACCGACGATGCCCTCGTGGTACATCTCGCTGCCGAAGCGGGGCTGGCGGTAGCGGTAGGTGCAGGCGAAGGAGCAGCCTCCCCCGAAGGCGTGCCAGAGCCACATGCGGACGGCGCCGGGCATGGGCTTGGGGTTGGTGGGTGCCCAGTTGACCTGGCCGGGCTGGAGCTCCATCACGCCCGTCGTGCCCGCGATGGGACGGAAGTAGTCGCAGGCCTCCATCATCCGGAAGGGATTGCCCTGGCGGAAGGTTTCGCCGCCCAGCACGTTGCTGCCTGAGACCGGGTAGAACGTGAAGGTGGGGAAGTCCACCGTGTGGCTGCGCCGGGGATCACTGCCCTGGGTGACATTGGTGTAGTTCGTGGTCACCCACTGGGTGGGTGCGATGTGGCGCTTGAGGATCGCGGCCTGGCGGTCGAGGAAGGCGGCCTGTGTATCGGCGGTGAAGCGCTGGAAATCGAGGAGGGCGTGGGGGCTCGACTTGTCCTCACCGGTGAGGGAGGCGTTGGGCAGCACCACCTGGCTGAAGGCGGCGTAGCGGAAGCTCCAGAAGCTGCCGCCCCAGGCCTCGTTCAGCTTGGCCACGGTGCCGTAGCGCCGCTTCAGCCAGGCCTGGAAGGCCTTGCGGGCCGAGGGGCTGAAGTCGGCTTCGGCGCCGGGCTCGTTGTCCACCTGCCAGCCCCAGATCCGCGGATCATGGCCGTAGCGTTGGGCCAGGGCCCCGACGATGCGGTCGACGAAGGCGTTGAAGCGGGGGTTCGACAGCGAGCCGTTGGCGCGGGTGCCGTGCTCGCGGCGCCGCCCTTCGGAACCCACCAGGTAGATCTCGGGGTACCTCTCCCCCATCCAGGCCGGGGGTGCCGGGGAGGGCGTGCAGAGGATGACCTTGAGGCCCGCCGCCTGGGCCTCGGCGAGGGCCTCGTCCAGCCAGGCGAAGTCGAAGTGGCCCTCCCGGGGTTCCAGGTAGGTCCAGGCGAATTCGGCGAAGTGGGTGAATTCGAAACCCAGCTTGTGGATGTTCTGGAGGTCGCGCGCCCACTGATCCCGCGGCCACTGCTCGGGGTAGTAGTAGACGCCGACGGGCATGAGGTTGGCCTTGGGGAAGAAGGCCTGGGCCCCGGTCCGCGTGGCTTCTCTGCGGGGGGTCTCTGCCGCGCCGAGGCTCGCCGTCAGCGAGACGAGTAAGAATCCGAGGGCCCAATGCCTTCTGTTCATGGCCGCTCCTCAGGGTCGGGCGGAATGCTTCCGCTGGTAGAGGCGCCAGGTGATGGCCCAGCGCCGGGGGTCGTCGAAATCGTCGTGATGGATATGGTGGCAGACGCTGCGGTGGGGCGCCGTCTTCACGGTCTCGGGTTCCGTGTAGGCTTCCTTCGAGATCTGCTCCAGCACGCCCACGTACTCGTCCAGCTCCTCGCGGGAATAGGACTCGGTGGGCTCGATGGTGAAGGGCTGGGGCACGATGAAGGGGTGATGGCTGCTCCAGAGGTGCATGCCGAAATCCGCCATGCGCACGGCGATCTCTTCGGTGGTCACGCCCGTGTCGCGGTGCAGCTGCTCCCAGCTGTAGCGCACCTGCTCGATGCGGCGCCGCCCCACGGCGTAGGGGGCCGAGGCTCCCTTGATGCGCGTGATCTTCTTCAGCAGGTAGTTGTTGTTGAGCACCGCAATTTCGGCGGCCTCCTTGAGGCCCTCGGCGCCCAGGGCGCGGATCCACGTGTAGGCCCGCAGCTGCACCTGGGCCGTGCCGCAGAAGGCGCGCAGCTTGCCGATGGAATGCTTGAGGTCCGAGTCGAGGCGGTAGACGCCATTCTCCTTGACCACCAGGGGCCGGGGCAGGAAGTCGCGCAGGTGCTGCACCACGCCCAGGGCGCCGCCGGCGGGGCCGCCGCAGCCGTGGGGGGTGCTGAAGGTCTTGTGCAGGTTGAAGAAGCACATGTCGAAGCCCGCTTCCCGCGCCCGCGTGATGGCCATGATGCCGTTGAGGTTGGCCTGGTCGTAGCCGCAGAGGCCGCCCGCCTCGTGGACGAGGCGCGTGAATTCGCGGATCTGCGGGTTGAAGATGCCCGTGTCCTCGGGATTGGTGATGAGCAGGCCCGCCGTGCGGGGGCCGACCACCTTCTTTAGATCCTCCACCGTGGGCAGGCCATCCTCGCCCTGCATGAGGGTGATGACCTTGTAGCCCTTCACGGCGGCGGCGGCGGCGTCCGAGGGGTGGCTGAAGATGGTGGTGATGATTTCGTCTCGGGTCTCGGCCTCGCCCCGGGAGGCGTGGTAGGCCTGGATCATGGACACCATGCCGAGGATGGCGGCTGAGCCGGAGGCGGGCTGCATGGAGAAGGCATCCATGCCTGAGATCTCGCGCAGGTAGAGGTCCAGCTCGTGCATCACCTGTAGGAGGCCCTGGACGGTGCGGCCGTCCTGCAGCGGGTGCAGGCGGGCCATCTTGGGGCTGGAGGCCAGCACGTCGTTGATCTTGGGGCTGTACTTCATCGTGCAGGTGCCCTGGCCGATGTCGACGGTGAAATCGGCGCCCAGGGTCTGCTGGGAGAGGCGGAGGAAGTGCTTGAGCACCCGCATCTGGCCCACTTCGGGAAGCCCCGGGGCCTTCGTGCGGACCATGGACGGGGGCAGGGCGGCGACGCCTTTCACTTTTTCCGTGATGCCCTTTTCGACTGGGGCGACGGCCACGCCGACCTCGCCGGGCTTGTGGAGTTCGAAGATGAGTTCCTCATCCCACTTGGCCTGATGAAAGTGGTTGCGGACCTTCAGGGGACGCATGGTGCCCATGTCACTTTCCTCCCAGGAACGCCGCGAGGACGTCGATGGCGCGGTCGATCTCTTCCCGGCTCACCAGCTCGGTGACGGCCCAGAGGGCGCTCTGGCCGAGGGCAGGGAACTCGCCGGACAGATCCTTGCCGCCGAAGATGCCGGCCTTCAGGAGGGCCTCGTTGATCTCGGCGACGCTGCGGCCCGTGCCATTGAAGTCGACGACGAATTCCTTGTAGTAGGGGGCGTTTAGCCCTAGCTTCACGCCGCGCAGAGAAGCCAAGCCCTGGGCGAGGTACTGGGCCTTCTGCAGGATGTGCTCGCCCAGATCCTTCATGCCCACGGGGCCCATGAGGGACAGGTAGACCGCCGCGGCGATGCCGTGCAGGGCGGTGGCCGTGCCGACGAACTCCTTGCCCTTCTCCCGGTGGGCGAAGGAGGTGCGGTCGTAGGCCACGTCGCCAAAGCCGTATTCGCCGGGGACGTCGGTGGTGCTGATGCCGAAGAGACGGCTGGGGTATTCCATGACGAGCTTCTCCTCGTCCCGGGTGGCGATGAAGCCGCCCATGCCGCCACCGAAATGCATGTGGTTGCCCAGCGTCTGGATGTCGCCGCAGACGAGGTCGGCGCCGTACTGGCTGGGGGGCGTCAGAAGCCCCAGGGAATTGGGATCGGCGCCCACCACCAGCAGGCTGCCCTGGGCGTGGGTCAGGTCGGCGATGGCCTGTCCCTGAGTTTCCAGGAAGCCCAGGTAGCCGGGGTTTTCGAAGTAGACGGCGGCGACCTGGCCGTTCAGCTTGGCCCGCAGGTCGGCGAGATCCATGAGGCCCGTGGCCGGATCCCAGCCGAGCAGCTCCAGGCGCATGACGGGTTCGCAGTAGTTGCGGATGGCGGCGAGGCGATCGGGACTGATATTGCCTGCGATCAGGGCCACAGGCCGGTCCGTGTAGCGGCCCGCCATGCGCAGGGCCGTGGAGGCCGCCTGGAACCAGTCGAAGGTGGGCACGTTGCAGATGTCCATATCGAGCAGCTCGGCCATGAGGCTTTCGTACTCCCAGAGGGCCTGGAAGCGGCCGAAGTCCTCGTAGGGTTCGCCGGCGTAGGCCGTGAGGAATTCGGCGCGGCGCGTGATCTCATCGCAGATGGCCGGCACGTAGTGGTTGTAGCAGCCCGCCCCGAGGAAGCTGGTGGCCTCCTCGCAGGACGTGTTGCGGGCCATGATCCGCTCGAGGGTGCGCTTGAGCTGCGCTTCGGCGGGCAGGGCCTCGGGGATGTTCAGCGTGCCGCGGAAACGCAGGGATTCCGGGATGTCGGCATACAGCTCATCCATGCTGGCGGCGCCGATCTCGGCGAGCATGGCGGCCTTGGTGCCGGGCTCGGAATTGGGAATGTAGGGATGGGCCCGCCGGGCCTGAACGGTCATGGATGCTCCGTGCGAAGGGATGAAGGGGGCCTAGGCGATGCCGCCGCCGTCGACCACGACGTGGGTGCCCGTGACCCAGGCGGAAAGGCCCGAGGCGAGGAAGAGCACGGCGTTGGCCACGTCCTGGGGCGTGCCCACGCGGTGGATGGGCCGCGCGGCGGCCTCTTCCATGAACTTGGTTTCGTCCTCACCCAGCTGGGCGCACTCGCTGCGCAGCATGGGCGTGTCGATGTCGCCGGGGCAGACCGCGTTGACGCGGATCTGGTGCTTGCCGAAATCGATGGCCATGGCCCGGGTCATGTTCCACACGCCGCCCTTGGCGGCGCAGTAGGAGACGGCGTCGGCGCCGCCCTTGAGGGCCCAGCCCGAGCCCGTGTTGATGATGGAACCGCCGCGCCCGCCCGCGATCATGTGCGGCACCACCTGGCGGGTGAGCATGTAGACGCCCTTCAGCATCACGTCCAGGACGAGATCCCACTCCTGTTCGAGCAGGTTCACGGCGTTCTTGCGGATGGCGATGCCGGCGTTGTTGAAGAGGATGTCGATGCGGCCGAAGCGGGCCATGGCGGCCTCGGCCGCGGCCCGGCAGTCGGCTTCCACCCGCACGTCGCAGCGCTGGAAGGCGGCCCGGCCGCCGGCGGCTTCGATGAGGCGCACGGTCTCCTGGCCGCCGGCCTCGTTGATGTCGAGCACGAGCACGGCGGCTCCGGCCTCGGCGAGCCTCAGGGCCGTGCCGCGCCCGATGCCCGAGGCGGCGCCGGTGGCGACGGCCACCTGGCCTTCGAGGGAGAGGAGACGGGCGAGATCGGGAGAGAGCGTCATGGCATACCTCTGGGAAAGCATCAGGCCGGACGGGACGATTGCAGGTAAGGCGTTCAATGGTATGCCACTGGTATACCAGAATTCGATTCACACCTTGAAAACATTTTATGAAGGCCCGGCGGCAGGGATCATTCATAGGGAATAAGCGAGAAATGGGCCGAACATCGTGGTATACCATTTGTATGCCGGATTTCGTGACCTGGCTCCGTTTGCGAGAATCCCACCCATGACGACCAAGGGCCGCACCCTTCTGTCCTCCCGCGCGCGTACGGCCGCGGTTCCGGCCCCCGAGGAGGGGCAGAGCCTGGCGGATCAGGCCTACCAGCAGCTCGAGGAAATGATCGTCACGCTGGAACTGGCGCCGGGCGCGGTGCTGTCCGAGGCCGGGCTGAGCGCGCGCATGGGCATCGGGCGCACGCCCATCCGGGAGGCCCTCAAGCGGCTGGAGATCCAACGCCTCGTGAGCAGCGTCCCCCGCCGGGGCCTGCTGGTGCGCGAGATGAACGTGGCCGAGCATTTCGCCCTGCTGGAAGTGATGCGCCCCCTGGATCACCTGCTCGCCACCAAGGCCGCGCGCTGGGCCACGGAGGCGCAACGCAAGGCCCTGCGCGGAGAGGCCAAGGGCATTCTCGAGGCCGCCAAGAAGGGGGACAAGCACGCCTACCTCTTCCATGACCGCGAATGCGACCGCATCGTCATGCAGGCCGCCCACAACCCCTTCGCCATGGACGCCCTCACGCCCCTCTACTCGCACTGCCGGCGGATCTGGTGCTCGTACAGCCGCGGGTCGGACCTGCTCCTGTCCGCAGAGAAGCACGCCCGCCTCATGCTCGCCGTCGCCGAGGGCGACGAAGAAGAGGCCGGGCGTGCGTCCGATGCCCTGCTGGATTTCCTGGAAAGCTTCAGCCGGGCCGTGATCGGTGTGGTCTAGCTAGAAGGTGTGGCGAACGCCGAGCTGGAACCAGCTCGGATTGAGGAACTGATTCCCCGAGGGGCCCTGTCCCAGTTCCACCCACTGAAAGCTGCCGAGGGCGGCCCAGCGGGGCGCGACGCGGTATTCCAGATCGACCCGGGTGCCGAGCTTGGTGCCCACCACGTACTGGGATCCGCCCTGGCCCACGAGATCCGAAGAGAGGTGGTGGCGGTTGGCGGAAAGGCCCAGGTACAGATTCAGATCGGTGGCCAATTCGACGCGGAGGGCGGCGTAGGCCTGGAAGGTGGTCAGGGCGGGGCCCTTCAAACTGAGGTTGGTCTGGGGGTCGCCGTTGGCATCCAGGCCCAGGGACCGGGTGTGGGTGGCGTCCGAAAAGTGGGCCGCGGACAGACCCACGCGGAAGGGCAGGCCCTGGGAGGGTGAATCCCAGGCGCCGTCCAGGGCGAAGCCGTTGGCAGAGCCGGTGAGGGCCTTCATGGCATCGGTACCCTGGGCCAGGCTGAGGGCGGCGGAGAAGGCGCCGGCCTCCTGGGCGGCCACCGGAAGGAGACCGGCGGCCAGGATCAAGACGAGAGAACGCAAGGAGCGGGTCATGGTCAGTCCTCCTAGAAGCGGAAGCCGCAGCTGAATTTGGCCGAACGTCCGTTCGTGTAGAACGTGGAGCCCGTGACATGGGAGGTGCCCCAGTAGGTGGGGTTCTTCATGAAGAGCTGGGTCCGGCCGTTCGACGAGTCGTTCGTGAAGCTGCCGTAGGTGGACATGGGCATGGTCACGTTGAAGACGTTGGAAATGCTGGCGTCGCCGATGAAGTGGACGCTGGAGGTGGAGAGCGGGATGTCCCAGGTGGCCTTCATGTCGACGTTGTAGATGTCATTGAAGGAGTAGGCGCCCAGCGCGGCGTAGTACTGGCGGTAGACGGCATCGGGCGAAACGCCGAGGTTCGGGTATTTCGCGTTGAGGTCGACGCCCCACTTGGTCTGGTCGATGGCGGCGTAGTTCCGCGCGTTCCAGGGCTTGCCGCTGTCGTAGCTGGCCATGAGGGAGAGGGTCATGCGGCCGTTCTTCCCCACGGGCAGCACGTGGAGCAGGGCGAGCCGGGCCTTCTGGCTCTGGTTGTTCGCGAGCAGGCCCGAAGCGCCGTAATCCGCGCGGCTGAGGCCCATGTTCTGCAGCACGATGGGGTTCCACATGATGGTGCCCATGGTGGGATCGTTGTTCCGCCAGCCGCCCCAGGCGATGTCGCCGTCGTCGTTGTTGCCGGTCAGGCGGCTATAGGTGTAGTTGCCCTGGACGCTCCAGCGGGGGCCGAAATGCCGCACGAACTCCACCTCGACGGCCTTGTACTGGCGGGTGAGGTCGTTGCTGTTGTCGTAGCGGCGGGTGATGTCCTGCATGGCGGGCAGGCCCGAGTGGGAGGGATCCTGCACGGTGATGACATAGGGATCCGCGAAGTCCCAGCGCTGGGCCCACATGTCCAGCCAGCGGCGGTAGACGAAGGTGATGCCCACGCGGGACTGGTCGGCGTAGCCGCGTTTGTAGCCGAGGGTGAACTCCTGGGTGCGGGGGGGGCGCAGGTCCGGCGCCAGGGCGTTTCGCTTGGTCTGGTCGACGAAGGAGACGATGCGGCTGTAGTTGGCCAGGTCCACCAGGGTCTTGTAGTCGACGAAGTTCACGACCTGGGAGGGCGTGCCTGCGCCCAGGTCCGCCGCATTGGCGCCCCAGCCGCGGTCCACCTCCACCGTGGTCTTCTTGGCGGTGAACTGCCCGAAGAGGGCTTGGTTGAAGTTGCCCGCGTTGTTGGCGGCCGTGAAGGTCACGAGATGGCTGCTGTCCCCCCTGGGATCCCATCGGAAGATGAAGGAGTAGGTGGGATCCGTGGATTTGGCCATGACGCGCCCGTCCACATCGGTGGCCTTGTTGGTGTCGAAGCGCAGGCCCGCGCCGACCTGGATGTTGGGATTGATGGTCCAGGTCTCGTTGGCGTAGGTGCCGAACTGGCTGCAGTGGGCCCGGCCCTTGGGCCCCAGGGCCTGGCGGACGAAGGGCGCGGCGCCGTAGCTGTGGCCGTCGTCGGGGCTGTGGTAGACGTAGTAGTCCGACGGGTTTTTCGGATAGTTGAGCACCGGGAAGAGGTAGCTCTTCGTCTGATCGTTGTAGTAGGCGCCGCCTACGTCGAAGCGCAGGCTGCGCTTGCCCCAGTCCTCGCCGTTGTCGGTGTAGCTGTCGAAGTACTCGAAGCCCAGGTCGATGTCGTGTGATCCCGCGGCCTGCGGGGCCAGGTTGAGGTTGAGGGCGGCGCTGACGTTGCCATGCACTTCGGGAGTCGCCCCCAGGGCGAAGCCGAAGGGAAGGCCGAATCCCTGCAGGCCGTTATCGGGGAAGCCCGCCTGGCCCAGCTGCACGTAGACGCCTTCCTGGCCGCCATAGGCCGGATCGCCCGTGTCCTGTCCCCAAGTCGTCTTGCTGGTGGTGTAGCGTCCCTCGAGGAAGGCTGCCGGGCCCAGCACGCCTTTGTAATTGAAGCTGGCCATCTGGTACTTGTTGAACTGGTTGCCCAGGGAGGCGAGGCTCAGGGCCTGGCCCGAAGGATCGGCGTTGGAGTAGACCTGCTTCTGGTCCACGAAGCTCAGCTCGACGATGTGATCCGTCGTGACGGCGCCGGTGAGCTTGCCCTCGTAGTAGTGGGAATCGAACTTCTCGGTGTAGAACTTCCCGTTGTCGAAGCTGGCCACCTTGTAGCCGTTCCCGGGCCCCGCGTTCAGCAGGGCGTCCACACCGGCATCGCCGGTCTGCATGGGCGCGTTGGCCTCGGCGGGAAACTGGGCCAGGCCCTGGCTCCAGGCCTGGTTGGGCTTGAGGATGGTGCCGACGGCGAACCAGAGGCGGTCCTTGACGAGGGGACCGCGGAAGGTGAGGTCGTACTCGCGGTTGAGCGTATCGGCCCACTGGGCGTCGGGCGTCGTGTCAGGCGTGCGGGCCCGCCAGTCGTCGCGGGAGAGCTTGACGCGCAGCGAGCCCTCGAAGGTGTTGCCGCCGCTCTTGGTGACGATGTTCACGGCGCCGCCCAGGGCGCGGCCGAAGCGCACGTTCACCTGGGAGGTGACCACCTGGGCGTCCTCGATGTTGTCGTCGATGGCCCAGGTGGCGCCGAGGCCGTTGGCGTAGTCGTCCTTCACCTCGGCGCCGTTCACGCGGAAGTTCGTGTAGGTGTTGGAGCCGCCGCGGATGATGTACGAGCCGTCGATGCTGGCGGAGGTTCCCGCCGTCATGTCGAGGGCGCCGAAGAAGTTCCGGTCCACCAGGGGCAGCTCCGACATGGCTTCGGCCGAATAGTTGGCGCCGGAATTCACCTGGGTCTTGTCGATGACGCTGCCGCTCGCGGCCAGCACTTCCACGACGGCGGACTTGATGGGTGCCAGGGCGAGGTCGATGCGGACATTGCTGCCGATGCCCAGGCGGATGTCGCCGCGGTGGGTGGAATCGAAGCCATCTTTGGCCACCGTGACCTTGAAGCTGCCGATGGGCAGCAGGGGCGCGCGCCATTCGCCGTTCTTGTTGGTGGTGAGGACGCGGGGACTGAAGAGGGCGGGGGATTCCAGCGTGACCCGGGCCTCGGGGATGCCCTGGCCGTCGGGGCCTTTGACGACGCCGTGCAGGATGGCGCTTTCCTGGGCCTGGAGGCCGGTGCCCACCAGCAGGAAGAGGATGGAGCTGGAGAGGGGAAACAGACGGTTGCGCAACATGGATTCTCCCTGGTCTCAGAAGCGGAAGCGGTAGCTGAACTCGACGGCCAGGCGCATCCGGGAGCGCTCCTCCAGGTGGTCTCCGGCGTAGACGAGGTGGGAACCGGGCCGGGTGAGATCGCCGGACACCAGGGGTGCGCCGGGCGTGTGCTGGAACTCGATGGCCGTGTAGGAAAGCCCGATGAGGTTCAGTTCCACCGCGCCGTCGCGGTCGATGTCGTACTGCAGCCCGGCGAAGGGGCTCAGCTTCAGGGCGGACTTCACGGGCACGCCGTTGTAGGTGTCCTGATACAGCCGGTTCGCGTCGATGGTGTTGCCGATGTACTCCTGCGTGAAGCGGCTGTTGCCGATCTGCAGGCCGCCCTGCATCGACCATCCGGAGGACAGGGCCTGGATGCCGCTGAGGCGCAGCGTCAGGCCTTCCAGCTTGTTCTTGCGGACGTCGGCGGACTTGGTGGGATCGGGCTGGGCCTGGCCCGGCGCGGCGGGCAGGAAGTCGGTGCGGTACGTGCGCCCGGCCTCGTAGAAGTAGGCCAGCTCACCCCGGAGGGTCTGGGTGCTGCTGAGCGCGTAGTCGCCGGACAGACCCAGGCCGAACAGGCTCGGATTGAGGTGGTCCTGCGTGCTCAGGCTGTAGCCCGTGCGCAGGGCCAAGCCCATCTGGAAGGGCGTCTCGGCTGATCGAGCCGGGAGGCCGACGAGGCCGGCCGCGAGGGCCACGAGAAGGGTGGAACGAATCATGAGGCCACCTTGGAAAAGGGGGTTGGGAGGGGAGGAGGGGGATCGCATGAGACTCCTGGGGGCATGGAGGCAAAACCCGGGCAGCCCCGCGTCGAGGCGGAGAGGTCCAGGAAGGGGTGCCCTCTCGGAGGGCCGCCCTGTGTTGGGTGGATGTGGGGGTGGGTGGGGCTCGGTATAGAAGCTGAAGGTGAACGGAGAAGAAAAACGGGAATGTTGGTTTTCGTTTGGGGAGTCGAATGAATGGGCGGGTGGATGGTCAGAGAGAGAATAAGGCGGGGCGCTGGGGCGGGACAGGAGGCTGCCGGTCAATCTTGGAAGGGTTTAGGTCAGGCCGTATCGCCGCGGGCGCCGCGTGTTCATCATCGAGGTGGGGCGAAGCGGCGCACCGGCATTTCCTTCGGAGTTTTCATGCGGAGATCGGCCTTCTTTCGAACCTGCCTGGTGGTCCTGCTTTGCGTGATGGGTCTCCGCGCCGCGTTTCCCGTGGACCTGCGCCACACCTTCTTCAGCCGCCGGGACTCCTGGATCGCGCTGTATCCGACGGACAAGCCCGCCACCCTCCGCTACGTGTTCAGCCGCATGCTGGAGGAGAAGGGCTCCTGGCTGGACCTGACCTTTCTCGTGAACGGCAAGCTCCGCCCCCTGGCCCTCACAGCCACGGCAAGCCACATCCAGGTCAGCGCGGGCGGCCGCGTCGCGCCCCATGCCCAGGTCTACCTGCTGGGGCGCTGCGATGCCGTGATCGATGGGTGGGACATGGACGTGGACCTCGCGGGTGTGAAGACGGGATTGAACCTCGGTGCTTCGAAAGAAGACCCCGTGCGGCGCTTCTCCATGGAAGCAGAGGGTTGGACACTGGATGTCCAGATGCTGCAGGGGCGTGCCGAACGCCAGGAGAAGGGCTGGCGCCTAAGGGCCACTGAGGGACGACTGCGCGTGGCCCTGCGCATGCATCAGGGCGCGGAAACCGAGTGGCTGCATCCGGAGCCCGCGAAGGATCTCGCGGCCATCGAGGCCTCCTGGGAGGCTTTCCGTACGAAGCTGCCGAGCGTCCCGCCGGAGCGTCGTGCCATGGCCGAGGCCGCCTGGTGGAACCTCTGGAGCCTCTACGCGCCGCCCGATACGAACTTCCCCACGGAAGCCGTCCTGGTGGCCAAGGTGGACATGAACGCGGTCTGGCCCTGGGACCACTGCTTCCCGGCCCTGGCCCTGGGGCGCACGGATCTAGAGGCGGGCCTGGAGCAGTTCCTCCTGCCCTTTCTCAATGCCGACGTCAACGGCCAGCTACCCGATGAAACCGCGCCCGACTTCATGTACCGCGGCGTGACCAAGCCGCCCATCCACGGCTGGGCCCTGATGAAGCTGATGGACTGGCACCCCTTCACGAAGGCGCAGCTGGAGCGGGTCTATCCGCCGCTGAAGAAGTGGACCGAATTCTGGTTCGCCCATCGCGACCTGAACCACGACGGCATCCCCGCCTACGCCGGCGAGCATTCGGGATGGGAAAGCGGGTGGGACAACGCGAGCGTCCTCGGGGATCCCAAGGCCGCCTACCAGTCTCCGGACCTGCAGGCTTACCTGGTGCTGCAGATGAAGGCCCTCGCGCGGGTGGCTCGGGGGTTGGACCGCCCCGCCGAGGCGGCCGAATGGGAGTGCCGCGCCGAGGCCCATCTCAAGCGGCTCATGGCGCGCTTCTGGAATGGCCGTCACTTCGTCGTGCGCAAAGTGGGCACAGAGGCTGTGGAGGCCGAACCGACCTCCCTGCTCAACCTGATACCCCTGGTGCTGGGGGAGCATCTGGACAAGGCCGTGTTCAACCGGATGGCCGAGGAACTGGAGCAGCGGTTCCTCACGCCCTATGGCCCGGCCACCGAGGATCCCATGAGTTCCCACTACCAACCCGATGGCTACTGGCTGGGGCCGATCTGGGCGCCGACGACCTACCTGCTAGTGGACGGATTGCGTCGGGGAGGCCGACCGGATCTCTCACGTGAAATCGCTCGACGTTTCTGTGACACGGTGGCTCTGGCTGGTGGACACTATGAAAACTACGACTCGCTGTCTGGGAAAGGCCTTCGTTGTCGCGGCTTTGCCTGGACCTCGGCGGTGGATCTCCTCCTGATGCATGAGTACCTCCAGGCTCCGAAGGTCGAAAAATAGGTGACCTGATTCCTTACAAAATTGACCGGCGGGCTTCTGGGATATCAGGGCCGGGCGCCCTATCATCCACTCGGGCCCTTGCCCATCGACCTGGAGAGGCCCATGAGCGGCATCCCGAGCATCCAGCTTGGCCCCATCGACTGGACCATCCTCGTCCTGTATTTCTCCTTCGTCGTCGGCATCGGCGTGGTGCTCAAGCGCGGCATGAAGAGCTCCACGGACTTCTTCCTGTCGGGCCGGGCCATCCCCGCCTGGATCGCGGGCCTGGCCTTCCTGAGCGCGAACCTGGGTGCGCAGGAGGTCATGGGCATGGCGGCCTCGGGCGCGAAATACGGCATGATGACCGCCCACTTCTACTGGGTGGGCGCCGTGCCGGCCATGGTCTTCGTCGGCGTCTTCATGATGCCCTTCTACTACGGCTCCAAGGCCCGCAGCGTGCCGGAATACCTGAAGCTGCGCTACGACGAGAAGACGCGCACCTTCAACGCCTTCAGCTTCGCCATCATGACCGTCTTTTCCAGCGGCATCTCGATGTACGCCATGGCCAAGCTGTTGAACCTGCTCCTGGGTTGGAACTTCAACGTCTCTCTCTGGATCAGCGCCGCCATCGTGCTGGCCTACATCTTCCTCGGCGGCCTGACCTCGGCCATCTACAACGAGGTGATGCAGTTCTTCCTCATCGTGCTGGGATTTGCGCCCCTCGTCTTCCTGGGCCTGAAGGACTGCGGCGGTTGGACGGGCCTCGTGCAGCGCCTCAACCTCGTCGCGGGCAGCAGCCACAATCTACAGGGCCAGGCCTACGCGGGCGGCGCTTGGGTGAGCACCTGGCGGCACATGGGCACGCCGGGTGCCAATCCCATGGGCGTCGAGTGGTTCGGCATGGCCATGGGTCTGGGCTTTGTGCTCTCCTTCGGCTACTGGTGCACGGACTTCCTCGTCGTGCAGCGGGCCATGGTGGCCGAGAACGAAACGGCCGCGCGCAAGGTGCCGCTCATCGCCGCCGTGCCCAAGATGCTTTTCCCCTTCCTCGTCATCCTGCCGGGCATGATCGCCATCGGCCTCACCTACAAGAGCGGCCAGACGGGCTTCGCGCTGCCGGTGAAGGGCGCGTCCTACGACTACGACATGACGATCCCGCTCATGCTCAAGCACTACTTCCCCACGGGCCTGCTGGGCCTGGGCCTGACGGCGCTGATGGCCAGCTTCATGAGCGGCATGGCGGGCAACGTGACGGCCTTCAACACGGTGTGGACCTACGACATCTACCAGAGCCACATCGCGAAAGATAAGAGCGACAGCCACTACCTCTGGATGGGCCGCATGGCGACGGTGGGCGGCATCCTGCTGTCGATCCTCACGGCCTACATGGCGGTGCACTTCAACAACATCATGGACATGCTGCAGCTGATCTTCGCGTTCGTGAACGCGCCGCTCTTCGCGACCTTCCTGCTGGGCATGTTCTGGAAGCGGACGACGGGCCACGGCGCCTTCTTCGGCCTGCTTTCGGGCACGGCGGCGGCGGCGCTCCACCACGGACTGACCGTGCCCATCGGCGCCGAAAGCCTCTTCAAGGGCGGCTGGATCGGCCATGTGCTGCACGTCTACCCGAGCGAAATGGCGCAGAACTTCTGGACGGCCATCTGGTCCTGGAGCACCTGCTTCATCGTCACGATTCTGATCAGCCTCGCGACCCGCCGCACGAAGAGCGACGAGGAGCTGCGCGGCCTCGTATACAGCCTCACCGAGCGGCACGCCGAAGGGCACCTGCCCTGGTACAAGCGGCCGCTCTACCTGGGGGCCCTGATCCTTCTCGTGGCCCTCGTCCTAAACATCCTTTTCGCCTGAGGGGAACGCCATGAACTTCGACCTGCGCCTTCCCATCGGTTTGTTGTTCTCCATCCTCGGCGTGCTGCTGAGTGTCTTCGGCCTGCTCACGCCCGCCGAGCTCTACCGGAAATCCCTGGGCCTCAACATGAACCTGTGGTGCGGCGCACTCATCCTCGTCTTCGGGGCGGTCATGCTCGGGTTCGCCCTGCGCGCCCGTCGCGCGGAAATGAAATAAGGAACCCTCGATGTTCGACCGCTCCCATCGCCGCCTGAACCCGCTGACCGGCGAGTACGTCCTTGTGAGTCCGCACCGGACCCAACGGCCCTGGCAGGGCAAGGTCGAACGGGAAGCCGGAGAGGATCGGCCCGCCTACGATCCGGCCTGCTATCTCTGCCCGGGCAACGCCCGCGCCGGAGGGCATCAGAACCCGGCCTACACGGGCACCTTCGTGTTCGGCAACGATTTCGCCGCGCTCACGCCCAAGGAATCCGGGAGCAAGGTCCCTTCCAGGAAAAGCCTCCTGGTGGCCGAGCCCGAAAGCGGGGAATGCCGCGTGCTCTGCTTTTCCCCGCGCCATGACCTCAGCCTGCCCGAGATGAGCCTGCCCGAGCTGGAGGCGGTCCTGGACGCCTGGACCTCGGAGACCCGCGCCCTGAGCGCCCGGGAAGACATCGTGTGCGTGCAGGTCTTCGAAAACAAGGGCGAGCTGATGGGCTGTTCCAACCCCCATCCCCACAGCCAGATCTGGGCGACCGAACATCTGCCCAACGAATCCCTGAAGGAACTCCACCATCAGCGGGCCCATTTCGCCAAGGCGGGCCACCCGCTCCTGATGGACCTCCTCGCCGAAGAATTGAAGGCGGGCGAGCGCATCGTCGTCGAGAACGAAGGCTTCGTGGCCCTGGTGCCCTTCTGGGCCGCCTGGCCCTTCGAGACCCTCGTGCTCCCCCGCCGGCCGCTGCGCACGCTGCTGGATCTTGATGCCCGGGACCGGCTGCTGCTCGCGGACCTGATCAAGCGGCTCACGACGCGCTACGACAACCTGTTCGACACGAGCTTCCCCTACAGCATGGGTTTCCACCAGGCGCCCTTCGACGGGGATGCCCACCCGGAGTGGATCCTGCACATGCACTTCTATCCGCCCCTGCTGCGCAGCGCCAAGGTGCGCAAGTTCATGGTCGGTTTCGAAATGCTCGGCATGCCCGGCCGCGACATCACGCCCGAGGTCGCCGCCGCGCGCCTGCGCGAGATGCCGGAGATTCACTACAAGGCCGCCCGATGAGGCGCTCCGGCCTTCACCGGAACCTGACCTGCGGCCTCGCCATCGGGCTCGCCGTGCTGGCGCTGCGCGCGGAGGCACCGCGTCCCCTCATCCTGCACACGGCCCATACGACCCTCTTCCTGCAGCAGGACCAGCAGGTGCGGCTGCGCTACTTCGGCCCCCGCCTCGCGGACGCGGACCTGTGCGCCCTGCCCGCGGGCGGAGAAGCCTTTCATGCGGCCTACGGGGATCAGAACGCCTTCGGCGGACTCGCCGTCACCCACGACAACGGGGATCCGACCCTGGATCTGGCCTGCACCGGCAGCAGCCAGGTGCAGGAAGCCACGGGTTCCATCCTCACGACCCTGGAATTCAAGGACCGGACGCACCCCTTCTACCTCAGCGTGTTCATCCGCGCCCACCAGGATTCGGACACCTTCGATACCTGGACGCGGATCCGCCACGAGGAGGGACGCCCCCTCACCCTGCACCGGGCGGATTCGGCGGCCATGCTCTTCGACCACATGCCCGAAACGGCGTGGGTGACCTCGTTCCCCTCCTCCTGGGCCTCAGAAGGCCGGCGTTCAGGAACGGCCCTCGGCACGGAGCGGAGCCTGACCCTGGAAAACCGCGCCGGGGTGCGGGGCGCCTTCGGCACCAACCCCTCCTTCCTGCTCTCGCTGGACGGTCCGGCCGCTGAAACCACGGGTCGCGTGATCGCCGGTGCCCTGGCCTGGAGCGGGGCCTGGCACATCAGCCTGCGGCGGGATGTCGATGGACTGATGTCCCTGGAGGCGGGCCTCAACGCCGCGAACCTCAGCTACCATCTGAAGCCGCGCACCCCTTTCGAAACGCCCCATTTCCTCTTCACCTTCAGCGCCCAGGGCAAGGGTCAGGCCAGCCGTAACCTCCACCGGTGGGCTCGCAAGGTGGGCCTTCGCGACGGCGACAAACTGCGCCCCATTCTCCTCAACAGCTGGGAGGGCGCCTACTTCACCTTCGACGAGGCGCGGCTCCTCAAGATGATGGATGGCGTGAAGACCATGGGCGGAGAAATGTTCGTGGTGGACGACGGCTGGTTCGGCAACGGCGCCTTTGCCCGCGACGACGACAAACGGGGCCTGGGCGACTGGCAGGTGAACGCGACCAAGCTGCCGCACGGCCTCTCCTACCTGGCCAAGGAGGCGGAATCCCGCGGCCTGAAGTTCGGGCTCTGGGTGGAACCGGAGATGGCCAACACCGAAAGCCAGCTGGTGAAGGACCATCCCGACTGGATCCTGCAGACAGCAGGGCGGCCCCTCAACAAGGGGCGGGGCGGCACCCAGGTGGTGCTGGACCTGTCCAACCCCAAGGTGCAGGACTTCATCGTGGGCTTCATGGACAAGCTGCTGACGGAGCATCCGGGCATCTCGTACATCAAGTGGGACGCGAACGCGGACTTCCTGAATGTGGGATCGACCTTCCTGGGACCCCAGGACCAGAGCCACATCTGGGTGGAGTACACCCGTGGGCTCTATTCGGTTTTGGGCCGCATCCAGGCCAAGCACCCGGCGGTGCTCTTCAAGGACTGCGCTTCGGGCGGGGGGCGTATGGACTACGGCAACCTGGCCTATGCCCACGAGTTCTGGACCAGCGACAACACGGACGCCCTCCAGCGGCTCTTCATCCAGTGGAGCGCCAGCCACGTCTATCCGGCCAATGCCATGGCTTCCCATGTGACGGTGGTGCCCAATCACACGACGGGTCGCACCGTGCCCCTCAAGTTCCGTTTCGATGTGGCCATGACAGGACGCCTGGGCTTCGAACTGGATCCCGCCAAGATGAGTGCCGAGGATCTGGCTTTTTCGAAATCCGCGGTGGATGTCTACAAGGGCATCCGGCCCGTGGTGCAGCAGGGGGACCTCTATCGCCTGCTCTCACCCTTCGATGGGCCCTTCGCGGCCCTCATGTATGTCGCGGAGGACCGGGGGCGGGCCGTCGTGTTCAGCTACAGCCTCCGACACCTCGTGGGACAGGAGCTGAACAGCCTGCGCCTGCAGGGTCTGGATCCCGAAGCCACCTATACGATCCGCGAGCTGAACGGGCTGCCCAAGCGGCGCCACAGCGCGTGGGAGGGCCGGACCTTCTCGGGTCGGACCCTTCTGGAGATGGGCCTCCCCGTCGACCTCAACCATGAATACGATTCCGCCGTGTTCGAACTGGTGAAGGTGCAGGGATGATGATCTTCTCTTCGATTTCCGCATGCCAGGAGCCTTCATGACCGCGCACGTCCTCGTCACCGGCGGAGCCGGCTTCATCGGCAGCCACACGGTGGACCTCCTCATCCGCGAGGGCTATGCCGTCACGGTCCTGGACAGCCTGGAGAAGGGTCATCGCGCCGCCGTTCATCCCGAGGCCGCCTTCGTCCAGGGCGACTGCGGGGATCCGGTGCTGCTGGACATGATCTTCGCCGAGCGGCCCGTCGACGCCGTGCTCCACTTCGCCGCCTACATCGAGGCGGGCGAATCCATGCGCGAACCGGGGCGCTTCTTCGTGAACAACACGGCCCGCCCCATGGTGCTGCTGGATGCGATGATGCGCGCCGGGGTGAAGCAGTTCGTCTTCAGCTCCACGGCAGCGACCTACGGCGAGCCCCTGTACACGCCCATCGATGAAAAGCACCCCCAGTCACCCACCAATGCCTATGGCTACGCCAAGCTGCTGGTGGAAGGCGCCCTGGACTGGATGCACCGGCTGCGGGGCCTGGACTACGCGGCCCTGCGCTACTTCAACGCCTCGGGCTGCTCCGAGCGGTTGGGCGAGGACCACCATCCCGAAACCCACCTCATCCCGCTGATCCTCGACGTGGCGGCGGGACGGCGGGACGCCATCAAGCTCTTCGGCACGGACTACCCGACCCCGGACGGCACCTGCATCCGCGACTACATCCACGTGGAGGACCTGGCCGCCGCCCACCTGCTGGCCCTGCGGGCCCTGGGCAAGGGCACGCCGCTCATCTACAACCTGGGCAATGGCCAGGGCTATTCGGTCCGCCAGGTCATCGACGTGGCCCGCCGGATCACGGGCCATCCCATTCCCGTGGAGGTCGAGCCGCGCCGGGCCGGAGATCCGGCCGTGCTGGTGGCCTCCAGCGACAAGATCCGCCAGGAACTGGGCTGGGAGCCCCGCTACCCGAGCCTGGAATCCATCGTCCAGAGCACCTGGAACTGGCGTCGGCAACATCCTGTGGGGTACGGGGCCTAGGGGGGACCCGTTGCGGAAGGCCCCGATCCGGGGGCCTTCCGCTGGTTGGGGATGGAAGGATTGGATGGGAGCCTCCATTTGGGGGCTCCCATTTTTTGAGGAGGGGGGCGGGGACTCGAACTGCGTCTGGCTTCGCCATCTGCCGGTCCCGCTCCCGACAGCGCCCCGCGCTGTCTCCGCGGTCCCCTCCGCCTGACGGCTCAGGGAGGCGGAGCCTCCGCCGATTCGAGCCCTCGGGTAACCCCAAACGAAAAGCCCCCCGAATGGGGGGCCTTTCGTTTGGGGCGGCTGACCGGACTCGAACCGGCGACAACTGGAATCACAATCCAGTGCTCTAACCAACTGAACTACAGCCGCCGTTGGACCACTCAGATTATCCTGGTCGCCCTGGAAAGGCCAGCGGGAACCTTCGGGGGACTGCGGTCATCGAAAGATTACGCCGGGACCCCGGCCAAGTGAGGGATGTCATGAAGCGTCAGGTAAAGCAGGTTCTGGGCTTGTCGGCCTTTGCGGCCGGGTGCATGGCCTTGGGCATGGGCCTCAGCCACGGTTGGGTGGCTTCGGCTCAGGAAGAAAAACCCGTGACGGTGGAGGCGAGGGGGATGGACCACCTGCCGCCCATCGCGGAAGTGGCCGAGAAGCTCAACCCCACGGTGGTGGCCATCACCAACACCAGTTTCGTGAAGAACCGGTTCGAGCACCCCCAGGTCGGAGGCCAGGATTTCTTTGATTTCTTCTTCGGCCCCGGCGGGCCCCAGCAGCGGCGCAGCCCCCGCGGTGGTGAGGACGAGCAGCGGGCCGTCTCCGGCGGTTCGGGCGTGATCATCAGCCCCCAGGGCGAGATCCTCACGAACTACCACGTGATCGCCAGCATGGGCGGATCGGACAATGCCCTGGAAGTGAAGGTCAGCGACGGGAAGTCCTACAAGGCGACGGTACTGGGCAAGGACAAGGAGCTGGACATCGCCCTCATCAAGATCGACGCGGCCCATCTGCCTTACGCCAAGCTCGGCGATTCGGACGCCCTGCGCATCGGCGAATGGGTGGTGGCCATCGGCAACCCCCTGGGTCTGGAGCACACGGTCACCCAGGGCATCCTCAGCGCCCGGGGCCGCAAGCTCGATGCGGGCGTGAGCTCGTACCTGCAGACGGACGCCGCCATCAACCGCGGCAATTCCGGCGGGCCGCTGCTGAACCTCAAGGGCGAGGTGATCGGCATCAACACCGCCATCAATCCTGCGGGCCAGAACATCGGCTTCGCGGTGCCCATCAGCATGGTGAACCGCATCCTCAAGGACCTGCGCAGCGGCAAGCCCGTGAGCCGCGGCTACCTGGGCGTGCGGCCCATGGACCTGGACCAGGCCTACCAGGACGCCCTCGGCGCCAAGCAGGGTGTGGTGGTGAGCACGGTCGAAAAGGGGCAGGCCGCCGACAAGGCCGGCGTGCAGCGCCTGGACGTGATCACGGCGGTGGACGGCCAGGCCGTCAACAGCCAGGATGAACTGGTGGCCGCCGTCTCCAGCCGCCGGGCGGGCGAGACCATCAAGCTGAGCCTCCTGCGCGACGGCAAGGCGATCAGCCTGAACGTCACCCTCGGCGACCGGAAGGCCATCGAGGACCAGCGCCGCCGGGAATCCGGTGAGGAGTCCGAGGACGAGGCCTCGCCGAAGTCCCCGGACGATGCCAAGAGCCTGAACCTGGAGAAGACCTACGGCTTCAAGGTGGAATCCGCCGATCCCAAGAATCGCATCAAGGGCGTGGTGGTGACCACGGTGGACCCCCGCTCCCCCGCCGCCGACCGCGGGCTGGCCCCGGGCATGATCATCACGGCGGTGGGCCGGCAGGCCGTGAACAATGTGGCGGAATTCAACGCCCAGGTGAAGAGGGCCGGGGGCCGCACCCTGCTGCTCTTCATCCAGACCCCCAACGGGAACCAGGAAGTCACCCTGGCCATTTCGCCCCGCTGAGGGTCGAAGCCACCGCCAAGTTGATCGGAGTGAAGCCCCGGATTCCCCGGGGCTTCGTTCATTCCGCTAGACTTGGGGGTTCAACCAAAGCCTAAGGATCGACCATGGGCCAACGCCTCCTGCTTGTGGACAGCGACCGGAGCTTCCTCAAAGAGCACCAAGTCAGTCTTGAGGCGGCCTTCGATCTCGAGGTGGCGTCCTCGCCGGATGGCGTGCTGGCGCGCCTGGAGGGTGGAGCCTACGCCGCCGTGTTCATCTGCGTGGAGGTGGCCGACAACAAGGGCTACGCGCTGTGCTCCTCCATCCGGAAGAACCCGAAGCTCGATGGCGTGAAGATCGCGCTCATCAGCGCCAAGGCGACGGAAGAGGAGTACCGGCGCCACCAGAATCTGAACCAGGGCAAGAGCAAGGCCGACCTCTACCTCCACAAGCCCATCGCGCCCAGCGCCCTGGTGGCGGCCCTGACGCCCCTGGTGCCGAGCCGCACGCTGGATCCGGACAACCCCTTCGGCGAGCTGGTGGACACCGAGCTGGGCGACGACTGGCTGGACGGCCTCAAGAACGTGCTGGAAAGCCCCGCCGCCAATCCGGATTCGACGCCCGTCTTCGGAGTGCGTCCCACCTCGCCGGTGCAGACCACCCATCTGGATGCCAGGGGCGAAGTGCCCCCGGATTCGCGCCACGTCAAGCTGCTGGAAGAGCAGGTCGCCGCGCTGCACGAGGAGCTCCGCGCCAAGGATCAGCGCCTCGCGGCGGCGGACCAGCGCATCCAGCAGGCCGAGGCCGATGCGCAGCAGGTCCAGCGCCAGCTGAATTCGGTGACCCTGAATCTGGACGAGCTGGAACGGAGCAACCGTGAATCCGAAGCGCTGAAGGCGCGCCTGGCGGAAACCGAGGCGGCCCTGCGGGCCCTCGAAGACAGCCGCGGCCGCGAGGGGGAAAGCGCCGAGACGCTCAAGGCCCAGTTGAAGGAGGCGCTCGGCGAGCGCACGGACCTGATCCACCAGGTGGAGACCCTCAACCACCAGGTGGGGGAGAAGTCCCAGCGGGCCATCGAACTGCTCAAGGAACGCGACCGTCTCCTGCACGAGAACCTCGATCTGGAGCCCTTCCGCGCCAAGGCCCAGGAACTCGAGACGGCCCTGGCGTCGAAGATCCATGAGATGGAAGCGGCCCTGGCCGCCAAGCAGCAGGAGATGGACCTCGCCCTGGCCGACAAGGCCCTGGAGATGGAAGCCCTGTCGAACGCCAAGGAGGAGGCCATCGCCGCCCTCGGGCGGGAGCTGGAGGAATCCCAGATTGCGCAGGGCCAGCTGAACGCCACCCTCGAAGGCCTCGTGGCGCAGCACGCTGCGCTCGAAGGCGTGCATCAGGCGGCGCTGCTGGAGGTGACGGGCTACAAGGAGAAGGCCCACGTCTACCAGATGGAGATCGCGGGGCTGGAAGCGACCATGCGCGGCCAGGGCCGGGATCTGGCCGAACTGGGGACCCGCCTGCAGGAGGTGGAGGCGGCCCTGGAGGCCAGCCAGGCCCAGGTGCTCGAACGCGACCAGTTGCTGACGGAGCGCCAGGAGGCCATCCACAAGCACCAGGAGGAGATCGGCATGCTCACGATCCGCCTGGGGGGAACCTGCCAGGAGCTGGATGAGGCCCGGATCCTGCACGAGGGGGAACGGCTCGAACTGATGAACGGCCTGGACCAGAAGGAGGCCGAGATCGCCCGCATGAACCAGGCCCTCGATCAGCAGCAGGAGGCCTATGTGGCGCTGGACCGCGAGAAGGCCGCCATCCTCGGCCAGCTCGCCGAGCACCGGGAGCGCCTGCAGAACCTCGACGGCCTGTTCCAGGACATCCAGGACAAGGCCCGGCGCGGCTCGGACCTGACCAGGGGCTGATCGCTGTGACCCTCGCCGCGGCCCTGATCTGCGCCGCCCTCATCTTCGCCAGCGCCTTTTTCGTCATGGCCGAATTCGCGGCGGTGCGCGTGCGCGCGACCCAGCTGGAAGCGTTGGCGGAAGAGGACGCCCGCGCCCAGCGCGCCCTGGAGGTCCACCGCGGCCTCTCCCACCACCTCTCGGCCATCCAGGCGGGCATCGTGCTCTGCGCCCTGGCCCTGGGCGCCGTGGGCGAGGGGCTGTTCAGCCACGCCTTCCTCACCCTCTTCGGCCATCTGCCCTGGCCCCGCCTCGTGCTGCCCTTCAGCACGGGTCTGGCCCTGCTGCTGATGACCACGCTTCACGTCGTGCTGGCCGAACTGGTGCCCCGCAGCCTCGCCATCCGCTCGGCGCTTCCCTGGGCCCTGCGCACCGCGGCGCCCCTGCTGGCCTGGTCGCGGCTGGTGCGGCCGCTCACCTGGGGCCTCACCAAACTCAGCCACGGCGTGCTGTGGCTGCTTCGCGTGCAGCCCGAGGCGGACGCGGAGGACCTGCTGCCCTCGGAGGCCGAGTTCCGGCGGATGCTGGAGCGCAGCCAGGCCGAGGGGCACCTCGAGCTCGACCGGAAGGAGCTCATCGAGAACCTCTTCGATTTCAGCCGCCGCATGGTGAAGGAGATCTCCGTGCCCCGGGCCCAGGTGGTCTGCTTCGACCTGACCCGCAGCCTCGCGGACAACCTGGCCCTGGCCCGCAGCACGCCCCACACGCGCATCCCCCTGGTGGAAGGCGACCTCGATCGCGTGGTCGGCATCATCCACCTGAAAGAGCTGCTGTGGGCCATGCAGGATCTGAACGGCGCGGTGGATCTGCGCGACCTGGCGCGGCCCGCCTTCTTCGTGCCGGAGATGAAGCCCATCCAGGGACTCCTGATGGACTTCCAGCTTCGAAAGCAGCACCTCGCGCTGGTGGTGAACGAGCACGGCGGCGTCGACGGACTGGTGACCCTGGAGGACGTGCTGGAAGAGCTGGTGGGCGAGATCCAGGACGAGTTCGACCGGGAGGCGATCCAGCTCCGGCGCACCCGCAGCGGCGCCTGGCTGGCCCAGGGGAACGTCCTGTTGGAGCAGCTGGCGGATCACCTGGGGCTGAACCTGGAGACCGTGGCCGGCTCCGTCAGCCTCGGAGGCTTCTTCCAGGAGCAGCTGGGCCGGGTCCTGCGGCCCGGCGACGAGCTGCGCCTCGAGGGCTGGCGCGTGCGCGTGCTGTCCATGCGGGGCCTGGCGCCGGGCCAGTTCCTGCTCAAGCCGCTGCCTCCGGAGCACGTCAACGAGCCTGCCCATGACTGAGCCGCTGGAGGGCTTCCTGCTCGCGGCGGGCCTGGGGCTGCGCATGGGGGCCCTCAGCCAGTGCCTGCCCAAGCCCGCCTGGACGCTGAGGGGAAGACCCCTCCTCCAATGGGGAGCCGAGGCCCTGCGCGGAGCCGGGCTGCGCCACCTCGGATGCAACGCCCACCTGCACACGGACCTTCTCCGCGGCGTGGCCCATGGGCTGGAGGTCTTCGAGGAACCGGAGCTGCTGGGCAGCGCGGGCGGCCTGCGGCACGCCCAGGGCCGCGTGGCCTCGGAGCTGCTGACCTGGAATGCCGATGTGTGGGCCGAAGCCGTGCCCTTCGCCCGCCTGCGGGAAGCCCACCGGGCCGCGGCGGCGACGCTGAGCTGGCTGCTCATACCCCATCCGGGCGGGGACTGGAACCCGGTGTGGCTGGACGAGGCGGACCGTGTGCTGCCCAAGGGCGTGGCCGGGCCTAAGGGGCCCTTCCATTTCACGGGAGCCGCCGCCTGGTCGCCCGAGGCCCTGGCCCTCCTGCCCCAGGGGCCCAGTGAAGTGAACGATCTGCGCCCGCGGCTGGCCCTCCACCTGGGCGTGGTGGTGGAACCCTTCCCCTGGCGCGAGGTGGGCAGTCCGCAGGCGCTCATCCAGACCGCCGCCGAGCTGGCGCCTGAACAGGAGGGGCACCTTCCGGGCTGCTACGTGCATCCCAGCGCGGTGCCCGCGGGCCGTCTCGGCCGCTGCGTGCTGGGACCCGGAGCACGTCCGCCCGCGGCCATCACCGATGCCGACGCCCTCTGGTTCGAGGCGCGGGGCCGCCAGGTGCGCCTGGGGCTCTAGGGGTTTTCTGTGTTCATCCGTGGCCGACATTCCCTCCAGGAGTACCCTGTTCGGATGGACCCACGCCTTCAACGCGCGCTCGATCGCTGGCAGCTGTCGGAACCCCGCCCACTCATGGGGGACGCGGGCACGCGCCAGTACGTCCGCGTGAACCACCCCCAGCTGGGCACGGCCCTGGTGGTGCTGCACCCGCTGGACACGCCCGAAAAGACCGACGACAGCTACTTCGAGTTCCGCGCCCTCCAGGCCTACCTGGATCCGCTGCTGAGGGTGCCCACCATCCTCCAGAGCGACGATGCGGACCGCTGCCTGCTCGTGGAAGATTTGGGTGACACCACGCTGGAGCGCCGCCTCGTGGAGCACCCCGAAGAGGAGCTGGCCTGGGCCCAGCGCGCGGGCTGGCTGCTGACCACCCTGGCGGGCCCTCTGACCCTGGGCGCGCCCAGCCACACCTTCTTCATGAGCCGGGCCTTCGACCAGGCCAAGTTCGAATTCGAATGGGAGTACTGCCGCATCAATTTCTTCCACGATTTCCTGCAGAAGGATCCGCCTCGCTGGCTGGACCGCATGATGGAAGAGGTCCACGCCAGCCTGGAGACGCGGGCGCACTTCTTCGTTCACCGCGATTTCCACGTGCGCAACCTGATGGTGCACGGCGACCGCCTCGTGGCCATCGACTTCCAGGATGCCCGCCGGGGCGCGGCCACCTACGACCTGGCCAGCCTGCTCTACGACGCCTACTGGGACTGGTCGAAGGAGGCGGGACGCGTCCTCGTCGCCCCCCTGCAGGACGAGCTGGGCTGGAACCACGAGGCCCTGATGGAGGAGTTGAACCTCAGCGCCCTGCAGCGCAGCCTCAAGGCCCTGGGCACCTTCGGCCATCAGCTCGTGCACCGGAAGAAGGCCCACTTCGCTTCGGCCGTGCCCCGCACCCTGCGCCATCTGCGGGGCCATTTCCAGCGCCTGAACCACCAGGACGGCGTCCTGGCCAGCGAACACATGCTGCGCCTGGCGGAAGACCGGCTGCTGAAGGGGCTGGAGACCTAGCCGCCCAGCAGGTCTTCCACGAAGGCGGGCACCAGGTCGGTGGCCCGGCCCGTGCGGGCCTCCTGGAAGGCGCTGGCCACGAGGCTGGGTTCGAGGTTGAGTTCGACGGTGCGGGCACCGGGACCGACGGCCTCCACGAAGCCCGCCGCCGGGTAGACGTGGCCGCTGGTGCCGATGGACAGGAAGAGGTCGCAGCGGTCCAGGGCCTCGTAGATGCGGGGCATCTCCAGGGGGAGCTCGCCGAACCACACGATGTGCGGGCGCAGGGGGCCGCGGTCGCAGGCGGGACATCGATCCGCCGCGCCCAGATCGCCCGTCCACGGCTGTACCCCATGGCAGGCCAGGCAGCGGGCCCGGAGCAGTTCGCCGTGCATGTGCAGCAGGCGCTGCGAGCCCGCGCGGTCGTGGAGGTCGTCCACGTTCTGCGTGACGAGGAGGAAGTCCCCCTTCCAGGCGCGCTCCAGGCGGGCGAGGGCCAGGTGGGCGGCATTGGGCTGAACCGCCTTCAGGCCGCGCCGCCGCTCATTGTAGAAGCGGTAGACCAGGTCGGGATCGCGATGAAACGCCTCGGGCGTCGCCACGTCCTGCACCCGGTGGTTCTCCCACAGACCGTCGGCGCCACGGAAGGTGCGCAGCCCGCTTTCCGCGGAAATGCCCGCTCCCGTGAGGATCACGAGGCGGGCATCCCGTGTGTGCATCTGGGGCTACTTCCGCGGGCCGAGGTCCAGCGCCTTCCCATCCACGGCGCCGGGCCGGAGGCCCAGTTCGTGGGCGAGGGTGGGGGCGAGGTCCACAGTGCGCACGGGCTCGCGGCGTTCGGCGGCCTTCCAGGGCCCCCAGAAGATGAGGGGCACGCGGCGGTCGTAGCCGTTGGGCGTGCCGTGATTGGCGGGATAGTCCGTGGGCGGCGTGCCAATGACGACGAGGGGTTTCACGGCGATGAGGATGTCGCCGCTGCGGTCGGGGTGGAAGCTGCGGCGGAGCAGGGCGCGCAGGCTGCTGTCGCGGGGGCTGCCCTGGACGGTCGGATCGGTGGCCTGAAGTTCTTCGGAGGTGAAGGCATCCGCCACTTCGGGGCGCGCCCGCAGCCAGGCCTGCAGGTGGGCCAGCACCGCGCGGCGGTCCAAGCCCATGGCCTTCACCACCGTTTCGTCGAGGTAGAGGGAATTGGGTTCGGTGCTGGGCAGCACCAGGTCGTGATCGGCCTTGAAGGCCGCGCGCAGGTCCGCTTGCAGGGCGCCCATGAAGGGCTCCGCCAGCAGGCGGCGGGCGGGGAAGCCCTGGTCGGCCAGGGCTTCGGGCACATCGAGGCCGCCGTGGTCGGCGCTCAGCACCACCCAGGCGCCGGGATACTCTCGGTCCAGCCGCGCCAGCAGGCGGCCCAGCACCTGGTCCAGGCGGTGCATCTGGTCGCGCATCTCGGTGCCGAGGCTGCCGTAGCTGTGGCCGATGTAGTCGGTGGCCGAGAAGCTGAGGGCCAGCAGGTCCGTACCCGGGCCCTGGCCCAGCTTCTCGCCGTCCAGCAGGGCTTCGGCAGCCTCCAGCGTCACGGCGTCGAGGAAGGGCGACTTGCGGAAGCGGACCTCGAAGCCCTTGTCGACGGGCATGCCCGCGCCCTGGATGAGCCGGGGCAGGGCGCCGTTGCGCATGGTCTGGGCGCCGTAGGTCCACTCGGCCTTCCGGCCTTCGGGTGTCGCGGGATCCTTCGACCAGAGCCAGTTGTCGGTGGCGATGCGATCGGAAAGCTCCTGGTCGTAGCGGACGAGCCACTGGGGCAGGCGCGTGCCGTAGACCGTGGAGCTGGTGAAGCCCGCGGAGCCCGTGAACCAGAAGGCGCCCGTGGGTTTGCGACCGGCCATGAGGATGGCGGCGCGATCCTTCCCCGAGACGGCGAAGACGCGGCTGCCGGGCACCTGGGCTTGCAGCCAGTCGCCGAGGGCGTCGCCCAGGAAGCGCAGGTTGGAGGCGCTGGCCTGTTCCGGCGCATGCAGGGCCTTGGCGGCGGGATCCTCCACGCAGTAGACGCGATGGCCGAGGGCCCGATCCATCCACACGTTTTCGACGATGCCCGTGTGGGCGGGGAAGCGTCCCGAGAGCAGCACGGAATGGCCCGGGCCGGTCTCCGTGAAGCCGTGATCGTGATAGGCCTCGCTGAAGAAGACGCCTTCCTTTCTGAGCCGCGCGAGGCCGCCGTGCAGTTCGGGACCGTAGGTCTGCATCAGGGCAGCGGAGAACTGATCGACCGAAATGACGACGACGAGCTTCGGTCTGTGCGGCGGAGGCGCGGCGACGAGGGCCGGGACGAGCAGCAGGGGGAGGAGCGCGGCGCGGCGCATCAGAAGCTCACGCCCACACCGAAGGTCCAGAGGCGTTCGAATTCCTGGCCGTTGCCCTGGGCCGTGAAGTAGGCGGCCAGATCCGATACGCTGCCGAGTTTCACGGGGCGATCCTTGGTGACGGGCTGCTGGTAGCTGGCCACCACGTAGGGGTGCACGATCACGGAGGGCACGCGCCACCGCGCGCCGACGCGCAGCCAGGTGCGGCTCAGGTCCTTGGCGCTGGAGGCGCCTTCGGTGTCGACGGTGTAGCGCTGGAAGCGCTGGATGAGGCCGATCTCGCCGGCGATGCCCACGAAGGGCACCCAGACCTGGGCGTTGAGATCCACGCCGGCGCCCTGCTGCTTGAGGGTGGTGCCCTGGGAGCCCGTGCCCTTGGCGAGGTTGCCGTCGGCGGTGAACTGTGAGTATTCGAGCCCGCCCTCCAGCTTCAAGAGGGGGCCGATCTGAAAGATCTGGCGGTTGGCCGTGGCGATGAAGCCCTTGCCGGTGTCGAAGCTGCCGGCGACGAGCTGGCCGCTGCCACTGAGGAGGGTCTGGGGCAGGCTCTGGCCCGTGGGCCGGGGCAGCTCCAGGCGCAGGTCCCACTGGGCGCAGAGGGGCAAGCTGGCGAGGCAGATCGCGAGGAGGGGAAGGCGCATGCGAGCTCCGGCAGAACTTTCGATCATACCCCCCGAAGCGGCCAGGTCCCCAGGGGCGTGTGATGTCCGCGGGGCCGGCTTTCGAAGAGCACGAGCCGGTCCGCGGCAAAGGCGCGAGCCGGCGGATCCGCGAAGGCGGCAAAGGGCTGGGCCTGCTTGAAGCGGGCCAGGGTCAGGTGGGGATGGAAGGGCCGCGTGTCGAGGCTTTCGCCCGCCGCGAGCAGGGCGCGGCGCAGATCCTCCGCAAGGGCCTCCAGGGCCCTGGCGGGATCCAGGCCCAGCCAGAGCAGGCGCGTGGTGGGGTGCTTCGAAAAACTGCCGAGGGCGGCCGTCTGCAGGGAAAAGATCCGGTGGCGGGCGGCGACGCTGGCGCCGAGGGCTTCCAGGCCGGGCAGGATCAAAGGCGGACGGTGCCCCAGGAAGGCGAGGGTCAGGTGCAGGTCCGCGGAGGCGCACCAGCCCTCGATGCCAGGGTATCCCTGCCGCCAACCTTCCAGCGCGGCGGCGAGCCCTTCCGGCAGCGGAAGGGCGAAGAACAGCCTCAGACCCCGGCCTTCCACTTGATGGAACATCCCATGCTCGGGAGCTGGGTGGTCGGAAGCTCCTCGCCGTTCAGCACGCGGACGATGGCTCGCCGCAGGTCATGGCGCGTGACGTGGGCGGCGTCCTTCCAGTTGTCGTCCATGCGGCCCCGGTACCTCAGGCGGCGGTGCGAATCGTAGAGGAAGAAATCCGGCGTGCACACGGCGCCCAGGGCCCGCGCCACGGTCTGTTCCTCGTCCCAGAGGTAGGGGAACACGTAGCCCTTTTCCGCGGCCCGGGCGCGCATGGCTTCGAAGCTGTCATCGGGGTAGGCGACCGCGTCATTCGAATTGATGCCCACCACGGCGCACTGCCCGGCATGGATCTTGGCAAGTTCATTCAATCGGTCATCGATGGCCTGCACATAGGGACAGTGGTTGCACATGACCACCACCAGCAGGGCGGGGGTGTGGAAGTCGTGGAGGGACCAGAGCCGCCCGTCCACCCCGGGCAGCGTGAAGTCGGGACAGGCGGTGCCGAGCGGGACCATGGTGGATTCCGTGAGCGCCATGGGGACCTCCAGGAAGTCCCTTCCATCGTACGCCGGGGAGCAAGCGGAGGCGCGCGCCGTCATTTTTTTGACTTGACCGAAAGCGACCTGCATCTAGGCTAAATCCAACCAAGGAGCTTATGACGCAGCTGCCCCGCCTTCACTGGTCCACCCTCGGCGACGATACGGGGGGGCTGGAACATCGGTGGGCGGCCCTTTGGAACGTGAGCGTGGATCGCGGTACCGCGCCGGCCCTGGCGCCCAAGGACGTGGATCTCTGGGTGATCAGCGCCAAGGGCGCCTGGCCCCCGCCGGAACTCAATCGCATGATGGCCGAAGTGGCGGCCCTGCCCATCCTGCTGGGCCTGAAGCCCGACGCGGCGCCCATGGATCCCAAAGCCCTGTCGGAATGGGGTTCGCTGGGGTCCGTGCGCTGGGGCGTGCTGGGCCCCGAGCCCCCCATGCCGGGCCTGCGCCCGCGCTCGGGCACCACCACCCAGCTGACGGTTTCGCAGGCCCTCGCTTTTGGTCTCGTAGGCACCAGCGTCGCCATGCAGGACGTGCTCGCCCGCGCTCGCAGCGCCGCCGCCACCCGCGCGACCGTGCTGCTGCTGGGGGAGAGCGGCACGGGCAAGGAGGTCATCGCCCGCGCCATCCACCGCATGAGCGCCGACGTGGCCGAACCCTTCGTGGCCGTGCACTGCGGCGCCATCCCCGAGAACCTGTTGGAATCCGAACTCTTCGGCTACAACAAGGGCGCCTTCACGGATGCCCGCAAGGACACGCCGGGCAAGTTCCGCGAGGCCCACGGCGGCACGATCTTCCTCGACGAAGTGGGAACCATGCCCCTGGGCGCCCAGGTGCGCCTGCTGCGCGTGCTGCAGGAGCGCGAGGTGCAGCCCCTGGGCGGTGGCGCGCCCGTGAAGGTGGATGTGCGCGTGGTGACGGCCTCCAACGTGGACCTGTGGAAGAAGGTGCAGGACGGCAGCTTCCGCGAGGATCTCTTCTACCGGCTCGAAGTGGTGCCCATCACCCTGCCGCCCCTGCGGGCGCGGCGCGAAGAAGTGCCCTTCCTGGCCCAGCATTTCCTCAACCGCAAGGCCCGCGAACATGGCCTCTACCCCAAGGCCCTGCACCCCAGCGTGGATCCCCTGCTCATGGCCATGCCCTGGCCGGGCAACGTGCGTCAGTTGGAAAACGCCATCGAGCGGGCCATCGTGCTGTCGGGCACCCGTCCTGTGCTCACCCGGGAGGATTTCGCCTTCCTGGCCGAGCGCATGGGCGAGGCTCCGGCCCTCAACCAGGCCCCCGATAGCACCCATCCCATCGCCTCGAAGGCCGAGTCCGCCCCGGTGCTTCCCGATGCCTTCGCGCCCCTGCCGCCCGCGGCCTTCGGCATGGACCTGCCGGCCGAGGGACTGGACCTCAACCAGGTCGTGTCGGACATGGAAAAGACGCTCATGCTCCAGAGCCTGGCCATCACCCGGGGCAACAAGAAGCGCGCGGCGGACCTGCTGGGCCTCAAGCGCACGACTTTCCTCGAAAAGATGAAGCGGCTGGATCTGGAGGATTCCGAGGCGGCGGAAGCGGCCGAGTAGCCCGACCCAGACGCAAGCGCGGGGGAACCCCCGTTCCCCCGCGGCATACCCCCTGTCCCACTTCACTTCCCACTTCCGCGGCGATCTGGCCGGCCGCACCCATTGAATGCAGGGCGGGGGGGAATGGTTCCCGGGGGCCCCTGCTAATCTGGGCGAATGGCGAATGCGACCCATCTGAGGTGGAAACTGGAGGTTCCGGACCCCCAGGAAGAGGCGCTCTGCGCCTGGCTGGAGGGGGAGGGCTCCTCCGCCTTCTACCGGGAAGCGGATCCCCCGCAGGCCTGCTTTGCGTATTTCCCGCCCGACCAAGCCCCCCCCGATGCGGCGGGCCTGGGTGCCTTCCCGGGCGTGCGCCTGCTGGAGGCCGAGGCCTTTGGCGACGAGGACTGGTTGGCCAAGAGCCGCGAAGGCTTCGACGCCTTCAACGTGGGCCGGCGCTTCCATGTGCGGCCCCTCTGGGACGAGACCCCGGGTCCCGCGGACCGCATCGACCTGGTGGTGAATCCCGGCCTGGCCTTTGGCACCGGCGGCCACGAGACCACGCGGCTCTGCATGGAACTGCTGGAGGAACTGGCGGCTTCCGGGCGCCTGAAGGGGCCCATCCTCGACATCGGCGCCGGCACCGGCATCCTCTCGCTGGCGGCCCATTTGCTGGGGGGCCAGGGGCTCACGGCCTTCGATATCGACCCGGACTGTGGCCCGGCCATGGACGAACTGATCGAATTGAATGCCCACCTGCTCAAGGGCGCCAAGCCCTATGACAGCTTCGTCGGCACCCTGGAGCATCCCCAGGCCGCGGGCCCCTTCGCCGGCCTGCTGGCCAACATCCTGCTGCTCACCATCCAGGATCTGCTGCCCCGCATGGCCGAGGTGTCCGCGCCCGGCGGCTGGCTCATCGCCAGCGGCATCCTGGCCGAGTGCACGGACGAGGCCCTGCTGAGCCTGGCCTCCCACGGCTTCAGGCCCGAGAAGGTGGTGAAGGAAGGCGAGTGGATCGCCATCTTGGCCACGCGGGTGACGGCATGAACGGATTCGCCACGGAGGCACGGAGAACACGGAGAAAAACGCACGGAGATTCACTGCGATCTCCGGCCCTTTCTCCGTGTCTTTCCTCGGTGCCCTCCGTGTCTCCGTGGTGGGTCCTATGAACCGCTCGGATCGTCCCATCGGCGTCTTCGATTCGGGCATCGGCGGGCTCACCGTCATCCACGCCCTGCGCCAGTCGCTGCCCCAGGAGGACCTGGTCTACCTCGGCGACACGGCGCGCCTGCCCTACGGCAGCAAGAGCCACCGCACCATCGAGCGTTACACCCTGCAGATGGGCGAACTGCTGCAGCGCCATGATCCCAAGCTCATCGTCATCGCCTGCAATACGGCCAGCGCCCACGGCCTTCCGGCCCTGCAGGCCGTGAGCCCCTGTCCGGTGATCGGCGTGATCGAGCCCGGCGCCGAAGCCGCGGCGGAGCAGCCGGGGCCCGTGGGCGTCATCGGCACCCTGGCCACCGTGGGCAGTGCCGCCTACGAGGCGGCCATCCGCCGCCACGACCCGGAGCGCGTGATCCACAGCGTGGCCTGTCCCCTGCTGGTGCCCCTCGCGGAAGAAGGCTGGTTCGATGATCCGGTCACCGACACCATCTGCCGCCGCTACCTGAACCAACTGCCCTTCGAGGTGAAGACGGTGGTGCTGGGATGCACCCACTATCCGACGCTCATGGCGAGCCTGGAACGCAGCCGTCCCGGCACGCGGTGGATCGACAGCGGGCGCGTTACGGCCAAGGCCGTGGACCGGCTGCTGCAGCGCAGCCTCGGCTACCGCACCGCCAGTGCCCGCGGCAGCCTGCGGGTCCAGCTCACGGACGCCAGTAGCCGCCTCAAGGAAGTGGGCAGCCGCTTTCTGGAGGAAGCCCTGGGCGATGTGGAAGTCGTCGAAATCTAGACTGGTTCGGGCAGGAAGTCGTACCCTGCCGGTGGGAGGGCGCCCATGGAAGGCCATGTCCATTCGATGACCAGTCTGTTCGCCCAGCTTGGTCTCCCCTCGGCCCCCGCGGAGATCCAGGCCTTCATCGAATCCCGCCGGCCCCTGGCGCCCGGTCTCGCCTTGCACGAGGCGCCCTTCTGGACGCCCTCCCAGGCGGGATTCCTGCGCGAAGAAATCCAGAACGATGCGGACTGGGCCGACATCATCGACGAGCTCGACAGCGGATTGCGCCGATCCAATCCGTGAACCAAGCCCGCATGCCCCACCTGAAACGGCCGTCATCCCCTTGGAGCAGACGTTCATGAGCAAGGTCGCCCTCATCGTCACCGCCGAATTCGAACCCGAGCTGAAAGGGGAGATTCTTCATGCCCTTCTCGCCCATCGGGAACGGTCCCTGAGGGATGAGTCTGGAACGCTGCAGTTCGAGGTGTTGGTGCCGCAGAACGAGCCGGGCAAGTTCCTGATCTTCGAACTCTACGCGGATGAGGCCGCACTCGCGGCCCACTCCGAAGGCGCCAGCATCGCGCAGTACCGCGCAGAAACCCGTTCCAAGATCACGAAGGTTTCGAAACACAGGTGCGACCTCGGCCAGGAACTCCCGGCCTGAGTCGCCAGCCTTTCCGCCATCCTCAGCCAACCATAGGGCCCGACCATGTCCACCGATCCAGACCATCCCGCACCCCTGACCTGCCCTGCCTGCCACAGCGACTATGTCCGCCGCTCCCGTAGGACGGGCCTGCTGGACCGCCTGTTCAGTTCGTTCGCCGTCTACCCCTTTCGCTGCCAGCTCTGCCGGCACCGGTTCCACCGCCTCCAGAAAGGCGTCACCTACACGCGGATCGACGAGGATCGGCGCGAGTACGAGCGTCTGCCGATCGACCTGGCGGTGACGCTTTCTCTCGGAACGCGGCAGGGCCAGGGCACGCTCACGGACCTATCCATGGCCGGTTGTTCCCTTGGCACGGAAATCCGCTTCGAGCCCGGCGACATCCTGCGGCTCCAGGTGCAGCTCCCGGATCAGGCGGAGGTCGTCGACGTGCAGGAGGCCGTGCTGCGGGGGCTCCACGCGAACCAGGCGAAGCTGGAGTTCCTGCGATTCAAGACCGGGGACGAGGCACGGCTGCAGCAGTTCATCCGCGAACGGATCCGGCAGGGCGTCAGTCGTTCTTAGCCTGGTAGATCTGGATGAGGTTGCCGCAGGTGTCGTCGAAGACGGCCAGGGAGGCCATGCCCACGTCGGTGGGATTCATGGAGAAGGACACACCGAGGGATTTCAGACGGACGTACTCGGAATCGAGGTCGGCCACGCGGAAGGCGGTCAGCGGGATCCCCTGTTCGAGGAGGGCCCGCTGGTAGGTCCTGGCCGCAGGGTTGCTGTTGGGTTCCAGCAGCAGCTCCACATGGTCGGGTCCCTCGGCGGAGACGACGGTCAGCCATCGGACTTCCCCCAGCGGGATGTTGCGCTTCTGCATGAAGCCGAGCACTTCCGTGTAGAAGGCCAGGGCGTGGGCCTGGTCGTTCACCAGGACGCTCGTGAGTTCGATCTTCATGCAACCCCTTTCGCCCGAATCTAGGCGGCTCCCGGCAGGGTGAACACGACGCAGGTGCCCTGGCCTTCGGTGCTTTCGATGCGGATTTCGCCGCCGTGGCCGCGCACGATCTCGCGGCAGATGCTGAGGCCCAGGCCCGTGCCGCGCCCCTCGGGCTTGGTGGTGAACATGGGGCGGAAGACCTGGCTCAGCAGGTCGGCGGGAATACCCAGCCCCGAATCATGGAAGCGGAACTCCCACCACTGCCCGCCAGGGGTGCTTTCCTCGGAGAGTTGGGCACTGAGGGTGACGGCGCCGCCGCCGGGCATGGCGTCCACCGCGTTGTTCATGAGATTGAGGAAGAGCTGCTCCATCTGCTTGCGGTCCACATTCAGGAGGCAGTCCGCGGGGGCCTGGGCGGTGACCGTGACGCCGTGGGCTGTCAGGGTGGGGGTCCACAGCTGCTGCAGATCCAGCAGGAGGGCGGAGAAGGACTGGGACTGCCGATCGAGCTGGGGACGGCGGGTGAGGTCCAGCATGCGGCGCACGATGTCGCCCACGCGCTTGATCTGGCCGCCGATGACGCCCAGCCTTTCACGGGTCTTGTCCGGCAGGTCCTTCTGGCCTTCGAGCAGCTGGAGGTGGCCCGTCACGAGGTTGAGCGGCGTGCCCACCTCGTGGGCGAAGGTGGCCGTCAGCTGGCCGGCGACGGCGAGCCGTTCCTGGGCGCCGAGTTCCTCGCGCAGGAGGGCGTTGCGTTCCACCAGGGCGGCCAGTTCGCGGTTCTTGGCCTGGAGTTCGGACAGGGCCTCGTCGATGCGGCCCTGGAGGTTGGCGTTCAGACCGCGGATCTCGCGGATGAGGGTCTCGCGTTCCTCGGCGGCCTGTTCGATGCGCCCGGCCATGTCGTTGAAGCGGGCGGCGATGAGGCCCAGTTCGTCGCTGCGGCGCACGGGGGCGCGGGCGTTGGCCTCGCCCTGCTCCAGGCGCTGCATGGTGAGGACCAGGCCCTCGATGGGATCGCTGATGAGCACGCGGAGGATGAGCCAGAGGAGGATGAACTCGCCCATCAGTACGCCGGGGAGGGTGTGCAGGGTCTTGTTGAAGTTGTTGGTCCAGACCACCTCCCAGCGCTCCAGGTCGCAGTAGGCGCGGATGAGGCCGATGGGCGGTTGGCCGGGCTTGTGGGTGTGGATGGGCAGGTAGACCTTCCAGGCGCGCCCGGCGGGATCCAGGTCCACCAGTTCGGCCTGGGGCCCGGGCAGGGAGAGGTAGGATCCGATTTCCGAGCCCCACTCCACCTTGTCCTCTTCGCCGGAGGAGCGGACGAGTTCGACCTCGGAGCCCTTGCCCACGCGCTTGAAGACATCGATCTGGAAGATGCTGCGGTCCGGGCCGGCGATGCTCTCCAGCAGCTGGTCGAGCTTGTCTGGATCCTTGAAGGTGGGATCGCGCTCGACGATGTCCGTCTCCACCGTGAGGGCCGTTTCGATGGTGAGCTTGCGCGAATAGCTCTCCAGTTCCCGGCGGCTGTTGCGGGTGATGGAGTAGGCCACGGCCACGGTGAGCACGCTGGTGACGAGCCCGAGGAGAACGAAGAGCTTGGCGTGCAGGCTGCGCATCCAGGCCAGGGGTCGAATCCGCATCCGCCAGAAACTCATGCGAGGGTTTCCTCAAGGGGCAGACCGAGCGCGGCTCGAAGGGCGCGGGCGAGGACAGCGGAACCCAGCGGCTGGGCGAGGGCGGCAAAGCGGTCGAAGGCCGCGCGGCGGGCCTCGGCCACGGTTCCGAGAAGGTCGAGCACGCCGGCACATAGGGTGGGCCGCGTGCGCGCCCGAAGCTCGCCTTCGACTTCCCAGAGCAGGGCCTCCAGGGCGGCGAGGTCGTGGTGCTCCCCGAGGATGGTCTGAAGCGCCCGCAAGTCTCCAAGTACGGCCTCGGGTGATTCGGCGAAGGCGCTTTCGAGGGCCTCGACGGCATAGCGCAGTTTCTTGAGGCGGACCCGGCCCTTGTGGAGGGCTGCGGGATCCTCGTGGGCGACCAGGGCGGGCAGGGGCTCCAGGGCCGCGGAGACGCGGGGTTCCAGGCAGGCCCAGGCGGCCTCCTGCAGGGAGGTGGCCTGGAAGGGCTGCTGAAGGGCACGCACGTCGAGGAGGCGGCGAAGGTCCGGCAGGCGCAGGCGCTCCAGGGCTTTGCCCATGGCGCGGCGGGCCTTGGCGCGGCGATGGTCGACCCCTTCGAGCAGGTGCTCCAGCACGGCGGCCTGGGCGGGGGTGGCGGCCTCGAGGTGGCGGGCCTTCAGGAATTCCGCGTGGACGTCGAGTTCGCGGGGCAGGCCCAGGATGTCCACCAGGTCCTTCAGGGCGCGGCGCTGACCCTTGTGGCCGGGGTAGACCTCTGCATCCACGAGATCCAGCACGGCGCCGAGGCGGCGGGACGAAACCCGCACCTGGTGGAGCTGTTCGGCCTCAGCGGCCCAATCATCGGTCCTGAGCAGTTCCTGCAGGCGCGCCAACCGGACCTCGAGGGCGCGGTGAAGCAGGATCGCCAGGTCGGCTGGATGCATCTGATGATTTTAGACACAATTCGCAAAAGCGAAAAATTGGCGTAAGCTGGGGAAACCATGGAACACATTCACATCAAGGGTGCGCGCGAGCACAACCTCAAGAACCTCGACCTCAGCCTGCCGCGCAACCAGCTGGTGGTGATCACGGGGCTGTCGGGCTCGGGCAAGTCCAGCCTCGCCTTCGACACGCTCTACGCCGAGGGCCAGCGGCGCTACGTGGAAAGCCTGTCGGCCTACGCCCGGCAGTTCCTCGACCAGATGGAAAAGCCCGATGTGGACAGCATCGAGGGGCTGTCGCCGGCCATCTCCATCGAGCAGAAGACGACGAGCAAGAACCCCCGCTCCACCGTGGCGACGGTGACGGAGATCTACGACTACCTGCGCCTGCTCTACGCCCGCACGGGCCGGCCCACCTGCGTGGGCTGCGGCAACGCCATCGCCAGCCAGACCATCCAGGAGATGGCGGATCAGATCCTCGCCAAGCCCGAGGGTTCCAAGCTGCAGATCCTCGCGCCTGTCGTGCGGGGCCGCAAGGGCGAGTACAAGAAGCTGCTGCAGGACCTGATGAAGCGCGGCTACATCCGCGCCCGAGTGAACGGCACGATGCTTGATCTCACGGAAGGCATCCCGGACCTGGACAAGCAGAAGAAGCACACCCTTGAAGTGGTCATCGACCGCCTGAAGGTGAGCCCCGCTATCCAGTCGCGCCTGGCGGACAGCCTGGAGATCGCCTGCAACCTGGCGGAAGGCAGTGCGCTCATCGATCTGGACGGCACCGAGCAGCTCTTCTCCAGCAAGCTGGCCTGCAACAACGTGAAGTGCGCCAAGTTCGGCCAGGGCCTGCCGGAGCTGGAGCCGCGCTCCTTCTCCTTCAACAGCCCCTACGGCGCCTGCCCCACCTGCGACGGCCTGGGCTTCAAGCGCCAGTTTGCGGAAGAGCTGATCATTCCCAATCCCGCGCTGTCCATCAACGAAGGCGCCATCCAGGCCAGCGGCTGGAAGAGCGTCAGCGAAGACGGCTGGCGCTCCCAGATGCTGGATCAGCTGGCCCGCAAGCTGAAGTTCAACCTCGACACGCCCTGGAAGAAGCTGCCCGCCGACATCCGGCGCCTGCTGCTCCACGGCACCGAGAAGGAGATGCGCTTCACCTACGAGAGCAAGCGCAACCGCTACGATTTCGTGCACCACTTCGAAGGCATCATCGGCAACCTCGACCGCCGCTACCGCGAGACCACCAGCGAGGAGATCCAGGCGGAGCTGGAGGAATCCATGCGCGTCATCCCCTGCGAGGATTGCGGGGGGCAGCGCCTGAAGCCCGAGGTGCTGGCGGTCTTCGTGGCTGGCCTGAACATCGCCCAGGTGGTGTCGAAGAGCGTCCGCGATTCCCGCAAGTGGTTCGCGGACCTGGCCCTCGAAGGCAAGGACGCCGTCATCGCCGAGAAGGTGCTGAAGGAGATCCGGGAGCGCCTGGGCTTCCTGGATGACGTGGGCCTCGGTTACCTCACGCTGGACCGCAGCGCCGCCACGCTGTCGGGCGGCGAGGGCCAGCGCATCCGCCTCGCCACCCAGATCGGCAGCAAGCTGCAGGGCGTGCTCTACGTGCTGGACGAGCCGAGCATCGGCCTGCACCAGCGGGACAACCTGCAGCTCATCCGCACCCTTCAGGAGATGCGCGACCTGGGCAACACGGTGCTGGTGGTCGAGCACGATCTGGAAACCATCCTCGCCGCCGATCACGTGGTGGACATGGGCCCCGGCGCCGGCGAGCACGGCGGCATGGTGGTGGCCCAGGGCACGCCCGAGGAGATCGGCCGCACGGAAGGATCCATCACCGGCGACTTCCTGTCGGGCCGGGACGCCATCCCCGTGCCTCGCACGCGGCGCAAGGCCAAGCGCGGCTACCTCTCCGTGGTAGGCGCCGAGGAGAACAACCTCAAGAAGGTGGACGCGGAATTCCCCATCGGTCTCTTCACCTGCGTCACCGGGGTTTCAGGCTCGGGCAAGAGCACACTGGTGAACGAGATCCTCTACAAGGCCCTCGCCAACCAGCTGCACCAGGGCGTTCACATCGTCGGCAAGCACAAGGCGATCAAGGGCCTCGAGGCGGTCGACAAGGTCATTGACATCGACCAGGCGCCCATCGGCCGCACACCCCGCAGCAATCCCGCCACGTACACGGGCCTCTTCACGCCCCTGCGCGAGCTCTTCGCCCAGTTGCCCGAAAGCAAGGCCCGCGGCTACGCGCCGGGCCGCTACAGCTTCAACGTGAAGGGCGGGCGCTGTGAGAAGTGCGAGGGCGACGGCGTTCTCAAGATCGAGATGCACTTCCTCCCGGATGTCTACGTCACCTGCGAACAGTGCAAGGGCAAGCGCTACAACCGCGAGACCCTCGAGATCCATTACAAGGGCCACAGCATCTCCGAAGTGCTGGCCATGACCGTGGAGGAGGCGCTGACGCTCTTCGCGCCCATCCCCGTGCTGGCCAACAAGCTGCAGACGCTGATGGACGTGGGCCTGGGCTACATCCGCCTGGGGCAGAGCGCCACCACGCTCTCAGGTGGCGAGGCCCAGCGCGTGAAGCTGGCCAAGGAGCTGAGCAAGCGCGCCACGGGCCGCACGGTCTACATCCTGGACGAACCCACCACGGGCCTGCACCTGAAGGACATCCAGAAGCTGCTGGAGGTCGTGAACCGGCTGGTGGAGACGGGCAATACGCTCATCGTCATCGAGCACAACCTCGACGTGATCAAGACCGCGGACTGGATCCTCGACCTGGGCCCCGAAGGCGGCGGCGAAGGCGGCCGCATCATCGCCGTGGGCACCCCCGAGGAGGTGGCCAAGCGCAAGACCAGCGTTACCGGGAAGTTCCTGGCGCCGTATCTGAAGTGAATCCGAACGGCCCTATCCTGCCTCAGGCGTACTGGTCCACCCGCTGGCCCACGCCGGCGGCCTGGGCGACCATCTTGGCCATTTCGGCGCCCTGCTCGGCCTGGATATCCAAGGATTTCTTCAGGACGCTGACGGCCACCTGGTTCTGGGTGTTCGCCTGAACCTCGGCAGCAAGCCCTGCGGCGCTGATTTCCATAGAGACCTCGACAGGGCCTTATCGGATGTGGGGCTTGCGGACTTGAGCGGCCCGGAGCAGGGCGGCCGCATCCTGCACGGGGGCCTTGGCGGTGGTGGCGGCGCGGTTCTCGGCGGCGATAGCCTCGAAAACCTCGCGCCGATGCACTTGCACGCTGCGCGGGGCCTTGATGCCCAGGCGGACGCCATCCTTCGTGATCCCGAGGACGACGACCTCCACCTCGCCGCCAATGACGATGGACTGATCCGGCTTTCGGGTGATGACGAGCATGGGCGGGTTCCCGGCTTCAGTCTTGGACGAGGATCGGGAACCGGAGGGGGAACGTCTCCGAACTGAGGATGATCTGGTAGCCCACGCGCGTCTTCACGTTCACCACCAGGGGGCCGGCCAGGTTCGTCGTCATGTGCCGGGGGTTCTCGGGCACCACCACGAGGGTGAGAATGAGGGCGTCCTCGGGGGATTCCAGGCCGAGGGCCTGGGCCTCCTCATCGCTCAACGACACCTCGTAGTCCTTCTTTACGGCCACGGGATCGATGCAGATGAAGGACACCTCTTCGGCCTCGGTGGACTGGAGGAATTTGAGGGGGTAGGCGTCCTGCGGCTCCACGAGCCGGTAGCTCGTGAGCTGTTCGAAGCCGAGCAGGCCCTTGGGGAAGGTCAGGACGACCCCTTCTTCGAAGAAGGGAGAGGCGGGCTTGGTCGTTTCGGGTTCGGGGGTCATGGCCGTCCAGGGTTGTTCCAGATCAATCCATCGGGAGATTCCGGGTCATCCTGAGTTTCCACCATCCCCTCGCTGAACACGGCCCAAAGGGCGTCCAGCCGTTTGCGGCGGAACCGGGGGTTGGCGATGGTGCGCTCCAGGGCCTCCTTGGAGGTGGGCGGATGGGTGAGCCGCGCTGTGAGCCAGCGATTGCCCAGTTCCATGACGGCACCCACGTCCCCCTCGTTGCCCCAGGCCCAGCGCAGGGCCGTCAGCTTGAGGGCGCGCTCCACGGCCAGGTCGCCCAGGTGCCGGATCTTGTCCACGACGGGATCGTGCTTGGGGGGCGTGTAGGCCCGCACACGCTTGAGCAGGTGGCGCATCTCCTTGGGCAGGCTGGCGAGGCGGGGGCCGATCTCGGGATGATCCCGGTGGGCATCGCATTCATCGGCCAGGATGCGCAGAAGGGGCAGCAACAGGGCGGCGTCACGGCTGGCGTAGCTGATCTGGGCCTCGCGCAGGGGGCGGATCATCCAGTTGGAATCCTGCTCCTCCTTGGGGATGTCGAGCCCCAGCTTGAGCTTGGCCATGGTCTTGAGCCCCGGCTGAGGGTAGCCCAGGGCCCGGGAGAGCAGCATGGTGTCGAAGATGCTCTCGGGCACCACGTCGTAGAGGCGTTTGAAGACGATGCCGTCGCCGGAGAAGTCATGGACGATCCAGGGCACCTGGGCCATGGCCTGCAGGGCGGGGCGCATGAAATCCTCCAGCGGCAGGGGATCCACGAGCCAGGCCTGGTCGTGGGTCGCCACCTGCATGAGCGCCAGCACGCAGTGGTGGACGCCGGTGAGGCTGCACTCGATGTCCACCGACAGCAGGCCCGCCGCATGCCACTGGGGCAGCGCCTCCTGCAGCTTTTCCGGCGTGTCCACGTAGGTCGTGGGGAGGTCGAAGTGATCAAGCACCATCCCTCCAGTGTGCCGCAGATGACAGTCCGTTACCCTGTACAGTCCACAGGAATTCCAAGGAAACACGATGAATCGATCCCTCTTCTGGACCACCTTCGGCACCGTCTTCCTCGCCGAGGTCGGCGACAAGACGCAGCTCGCGGCGATGACGGCCACCGTGCGCAGCGGCCAGGTCTGGACCGTCTTCCTCGCCGCCAGCGCGGCTCTGGTGTGCGCCACGGCCATCGGCGTCGCGGTCGGCGGCGTGCTCTTCAGGTTCATCCCCGAGGCGGCCATCAAGTGGGTGGCGGGCGTGGCCTTCATCGCGGTGGGGCTATGGGTGCTGATCAAGGGCTGACCCGGCTCTTCTACGATGGCGACTGCGGCTTCTGCAGCGGCGCGGCGCGATTCGTGGCCCGTCATGACAGCTCCGGTCGCATCCACTTCGCACCCCTGTTTGGAAGCACCTTCACGCGGCTGGTGCCCGCCTCCCGGTGGCGTGGGCTTCCCGACAGCCTCGTGGTGCTGACGCCCGAGGGGGAGCTGCTGACCCGCTCCGAGGCGGCGATTCACGTCCTGAAGCGGATGGGCCCGGCCTGGCGGCGGGTGGGGGTGGTTCTGGCCTGGATTCCAACCTGGCTGCGCGATGGGGCCTACCGGTTCATCGCCTGGATCCGGCCCGCAAGACGAGCTTGTCCAATGGATAAAGCCGTGCTGGACGAGCGGTTCGAGGCATAGACATAAAAAAATGTCACAAAGCTCGATGAACCCGCACCCCAAGGGTTAGGAACAGCAACACGGTCTCGATCGCTCCTCCAAATCGGGGGGATCGGGTCGCGTTCCATCACACGTGGGGTCGCCGTGCGCCCCCCGCCGCGGCTCTGTCCGCATGGAGGATTCATGATCACGAAGCTCATCGGTGCCGCCACCCTCTTCGCCGCCGGGTCCCTGACGGCCGCGGGCTCCCCCACCCTCGGCGCCACCCCCGTCGACGCCTTCGGAAGCGAGGCCGCCCTCAGCCAGGCCGGTGGATGCGGTACCAAGGATGCCAAGGACGCAAAGGAGGAGGGCAAGGCCCCCGCCAAGGCGAAGGCGAAGGATGCCAAGTCCAAGGACGGTTCCTGCGGCAAGGGTTCCTGCGGCAGCAAGGACAAGAAGATGAAGAAGGACGGTTCCTGCGGGAAGGACAAGAAGGACGGCAGCTGCGGGAAGGACAAGAAGGAAGGCTCCTGCGGCAAGGACAAGAAGTCGTAGGAGGCTGCCGTGACTCAGGACCGTTTCCACGGCGTCGGCCTCGGGCTGCGCCGTCCGCACCTCGAAGAGGTCGCACGGAGGGAAGGCCACGGCGTACCCTTCTGGGAAACCTGTCCTGAGAACGTGGTTGGGGACGGGGGCCGCCAGCACCGGCTGGCCTGCGCCATCCTCGATCGGGATCCGGTGCTCACCCACGGACTGACCATGTCCGTGGGTGGCTACGATCCCTGGGACGAGACCTACCTCCAGGACCTGGGGGACTTCCTCCTCCGCACTGGCACGCCCTGGCATTCCGAGCACCTCTGCTTCACCCGGGTGGACGCGAACTGCCTGCACGAACTGCTGCCGCTCCCCTTCACGCGGGAGGCCGCGCGCCACACCATCGCCCGCGCGCGGGACCTGCAGTCCCGGCTGCCCGTGCCGCTGCTGCTGGAAAACATCACCTACTACGCCGAGCTGGGGGCTTCCGACATGGACGAGGCCGACTTCATCAGCACGGTGCTGGAGGGCGCGGACGTGGGCTGGCTGCTGGACATCAACAACGTCTACGTCAACGCGCTCAACTTCGGCTTCGATCCCAAGGCCTGGCTGTCCCGCATGCCCCTGGACCGGGTCTCCCAGATGCACATCGCGGGGCACAAAAAATTCGGCAACCTCACCATCGATACCCATGGCGCCGACGTCATCGACCCCGTCATCGAACTGATGCAGTGGACCCTCGCGCGCCTCGGCCGCCCGGTGCCCGTGCTGCTGGAGCGGGACAACCACATCCCCGACCTCGATGCGCTCCTCGCCGAACGGGCGCAGATCCAGGCCGCCTACGACGCGGCCTACGACGCAGCCTTGGCGTCCGCGGAGGCCCGCCATGCCTGAAGCGACGACCGGATCCGGGTCCGAACCGAGAACCCTCCGCCTGCAGCGCGCCATGGCCTCGCTGGTCCTGGATGCGGACGAGGTCGCCCTCGAGGCCGACCCCGGCCGCGTCGCGCGGAGCCAGGCCCTTCCGGGCGCCGATCAGCAGGCCTTCCGGGACCAGGCCGAAGCGATGCTCACCTACCGCGAGCTGGCCCGGGCCAGCCTCATCGAGCCTCTCGAAACCATGTTCCCTGTGACAAAGGCTCTGCTGGAACCGGCCGGAGCCTGGGAGCCCTGTGTCCAGGCCTTCCTCGAGGCCCGTCTCATCCGCAGCGGCCAGTACCGCGACATCGCCCCCACCTTCCTGGGCTGGCTGGCCAGCACGCGCTGGGGCCAGGACCGCTGGCCCTTCCTGCTCGAACTGGCCCACGTCGAGATCCTGGAAGTGCTCGTCGCCCGGTTTCCGGATGCGGCTCGGCCCGAAGGCCTGCGCGCGGAACCGACGCCCGAAGACTGCATCGTCCTGGATCCGGCCACCCAGATCCTGACCTACACCCATGCGGTGCATCGCGCGAGCGAAGCCTCACCGGTGCCCGAAATCCGCCCCACTCATCTCATCGCCTATCGCCTGGCTGATGGCGATGCCCGGCTCCTGGAGCTGACCCCCGCCACGGCGGCGCTCCTCGTGCGGGCCCAGGACCGGCCCCTTGGCGAGGTGGCCGCGGCCCTGGGCCTGGCCGGCCCCGACGCGGCGATGACCCTGCTCAAAGACCTGCATCGAGACGGCGCCATCGCCGGATTCCAAACCCCCACCTAGCCCGAGAGGCCCCCATGCTCCTTCGCATCCTCCTGCCAGCCCTGCTGCTGGCTCCTACCCTCATGGCCCAAACCAAGGTCTTCCGCGTGGACGACAACCACACGGTGCTGGGTTTCAAGGCTTCGACTCTGCTCTTCGACGTGCCGGGCCGCTTCGCGCACTACAAGGCCGATATCCAGGGCGATCCGGCCACCTTCGAGGGTGCGAAGGTGCGCCTCGAGATCGATGCGAAGTCGCTCAACACGGCGATCCAGAGCCGCGACGAACACCTGCGCTCGGCGGATTTCTTCGACGTGGCCAAGTATCCGAAGATCACCTTCACCTCCAGCGATGTCCGCAAGGAGGGCGACCGCGTGAAGGTCCACGGCACCCTTCAGATGCACGGGGTCAGCAAGGACCTCGACCTCTCCTTCGAGCCCGCCGAGGGCATGAACGGCGCCGGCGTGCGCACCTGGTCGTACCGAACCATGCTGCCCCTGGACCGCCTGGACTACGGCATCGGCGCCGAAAGCGTGGCGGCCAAGATCAGCCTAAAGCGCCAGGTGGAACTGAACCTCCTGCTGGTGGGCTTCTTCGAAGAGCCCAAGGCCGCGATGAAGCCGCCCGTCGCCTCGAAGAAGGCCCCCGCCAAGAAGTAGCTTGCCGGGGAAGGGGCCGCCGCCGACACTGGCAGCGGCATGACGGCAACCCTTCTCGCAGAACCGGAGCTGATCCAGCGGGCCGCCCAGGGCGACTCGGAGGCCTTCGGCGGTCTCGTGCAGCCCCACCTCTCGCTCTTCTTCAACGGGATCCAGCGCATCCTGGGCAACGAGGCCGATGCCCAGGATGCGCTGCAGGACGCGCTCATGAGCATGCACCGCGATCTGCCCAGGTTCGAGGGACGCAGCCGCTTCAGCAGCTGGGGCTACAAGATCTGCCTGAACGCGGCCCTGATGACGCGGCGCAGCCGGGTGCGGATCCAGGACATGGAACGCCCCGAGCCGTTGGCCCTCGGGCCCTTTGATGAGCGCGGCCACCACACGGAAACGGACCACCTGCCCGAATGGCAGGAAGAGGCGCAGGCCCACGCGCTGGTGGAGAAGCAGGAGATGCGGGCCTGCCTGCTGCGGGCCCTGGACGAGCTGCCGGATTCGCAGCGGATCGTCTTCGTCCTGAAGGATCTGGAGGACTGGGATCTCGACGCCATCGCCCGCCACCTCCAACTGGCGCCAGGCACCGTCCGGCAGCGGCTCCACCGCGCCCGGGTGCTGCTTCAGGCGCGCCTGCGAAGCCATGTCCTGGGAGGCCGCTCATGAAGCTCCTGCCCTCCTGCCACGACGTCCAGACCGAACTCACCGAGTATCTGGAAGGCGCGCTGCCGCTGCGGAGGCGGCTCGGCATCTGGCTGCATCTCCTGCTCTGCCGCGTGTGCGCGGGCTTCCTGCGCGGCCTGGAAGCCCTGCCCGGCGTGGCCAAGCGATCCCTCGCGGCGCCGGCGAAGGCCCCCGAAGCCGCGACCCTCGCCCTCGCCCAAGTACAGGCCCAGGTGCAGGCAGCCCTTCGCAAAGAGAAGTGAACGGGGAAGTGAACTAGCCCCGCTTCAGCGTGATGATGACGATCTCCGGCGGCGCGGCGATGCGCATGGGGAGGCCCACCACGCCCAGGCCGCGGCTGACGTAGAGCAGATCCTCGCCCTCGCGGAAGAGGCCCTGCGTGCGCGGGCCGATGAGGCGGGCGCTGCTGATACCGGGAATGGGGTTGATCTGGCCGCCGTGGGTGTGACCCGAGAGCGTGAGCCGGGCCCCCGCCGCCAGGGCCTGTTCCCATTCGCTGGGGCGGTGGTTCATGCAGATGCGGAAGGCGTCGGCGGGCAGGTCGCGGGCGGCCTCGGCGGGCCGGGGTCCGGGGCCGAAGACCATGCGGCGGAAGCGGCCGTTCCGCGCCATGGGATCCTGCAGGCCCATGAGGGCCAGGGTCGCGTCTCCCCGCGGGATGAGGGTCGCCGCGTTCTCCAGGCAGCGGATTCCCGCGGCCTCCAGGTCGCGCCAGATGGGACGGGGATCGTCAAAGTAGTCGTGGTTGCCGAGGATGGCGAAGCGTCCGAGGGGCGGATTCCACCCCTGGAAGGCGACGAGCAGGGCTTCGAGTTCCTCAGGGCGACTGTCCACCAGATCGCCGGTGAAGAGGAGCAGTTCGGGCTGTTCGCGCTCCGCCAGCTCGCGCCAGCGGCGCAGGGTGGCCGGACCGATGAGGGGGCCCGCATGAAGGTCGCTGAGCTGAGCGAGGCGCAGGCCATCCAGTCCCTCGGGCAGATCCGGGAAGGCGAGGGGAAGCCGCGTGATCCTCGGATCCCCGTAGGCTTCGCGGGAGCCGCCCGCGCCCAGGGCTGCGGCGGCGCCCGTGCTGGCGACGGCCGCCGTGCGCAGAAAGGCGCGGCGCCCGGCGTCGTCCGGTGCCTCGGCTTCCGCCTCCAGATCATCCGGATGGCCCAGGCGGCTGATCCGCCAGGTGCCCTCCGCGATCATGGCGATGATCAGGTGGAGCACCGTGAAGGCCTGGAAATAGAAGCCCGAGCGCGCCAGGGACCGCAGCAGGGGCAGGGAGGGGTGCCCGCTCAGGCTGGCCACGCGGAGGAGCGCGAACACGATCAGGGGCACATGCACGAGAATGAGCGCCCAGGGCAGCCACCGGTGCGTGCGGTCCGGAAGCTCCAGGCGCAGCAGGCGCAGGTGGAACCACTGGACGAGCACGATGAGGATGAGGGCGATCAGGAAGGGCATTCGAGTCCCTGGGGCAGCTTAGGGTCGCACGATCACGCTGAGGGTTCCCACCGTACGGTCCTTCATCACCCCGTCGAGGGGCCTGTGGAGGCCCAGGGTGAAGGAGAGGTTCCCCGCCATCCTGCGCAGCACATCCATCGGCAGATTGAGGTGGCGGCTATCCAATTCGAGACCCGCCACCCGCTGGGCCGAAGGGCGCGGCGCGCTGTCCGGCCAGAGGGTCGCGTGTTCGACGTAGGCCCGGAAGACGCCCAGGCCCAGTTCGCTCCGGAGCCGCGCCAGGCGGTTGCCCGTGCTCGTGTAGGCGGGAAGGGCGGCCTGCACCACGCGGTTGGCATCCAGGGCGGTGGGCAGGAGGGAGGTCGGCACGCCGCCGAGGTGGAAGCGGTCGAAGGGGCCCGGGTCGCCGTTGAGACGGCCGGCCTCGGCCTGGAGGCTGAGGGGCGCCCAGGGGTTGATCCACCCGGCTGTGAGGGCGAGGCGGCTGAGGGTCCAGGCCCGGCCCTCGGTGCGTCCCTGGTACTCGTGGAGAGTCGCGGCGCCCCGGAAACCCTGACCGTCCTGGCTCCAGTGGTTGGACAGGGAGGCGACGCCGCCAGCCAGGGCGCGAGTGAGCACCTCCCCGCCGATGGGCGTGATGCGCTCGAAGGCCGCCACGGGGCGGAAGCTGAAGCGAGGCCGGCCCAGGTCCTCGTAGGCGAAGGCCAGCTCGGCGCCCCGTCGCTCCCGATCCATACCCTTCACGAAGAGGTGATCCTGCCGGGAGGGCTGATCCAGCGTGGAGAAGATCTGAAGCGAGGGTGCCCAGCGCCAGCCCCGCCAGGCCGCGCCCAGATTGCCGCCGCGCGGGCCCGTGGCGTTGCCGAGGCCCGCGAGCACCTGCCAGTTCAGGCGCCCCAGCACATCATTGCCGCCGCCGCCCACCTGCAGGCTGGTGCCCGAGGGCGTGTCGCTGTAGCCCACGAGGGAGAACACATGGTGGGTCTCTCCGACGCGGTAGGGGTGCGGCTCCACGGAGACGGGCGGAGGCAGGGGGCTGGGTTCGTCGGCCTTGGGCAGAATCGTCTGCTTCACCAGGGCCGCGGCGTCCTGGGGCAGGGGCCTTTCCTCGAGGGGCGGCAGGGACGCGTCGAGCCTGCGGATCTGCAGGCCCGTGGCGCTGAGCTGGGTGTAGTAGATCCACTTGCCATCGGGCGAGGCCACGGGATTCCAGGCGGCCGCCAGGGTGCGCGTGAGGGGCCTTCCTGCGCCATCCACGAGGTTCCAGATGCCGTCGACCTCTTTCCAGGCGAGGGAGGCGGTGGGCGCGGGCGTCACGGGTGCGGTGCCCGGGCCCACGCGCCAGGTCCGGAGGTGCGGTTGGAGGACGCCTTCACCATCGGGCAGGCGCAGCTCGTAGGCGATGGTGCTGGCCGAGGTCCAGGAGGGCTTGGCGGGCAGGGCGCCGTCGATGCGGCCCAGCCGCCGGGTGGGGGGAAGCACGGGCAGCGCCGGGGCATGATCGGCGGGCTCGTCGGGGTCCGCCTTCTTGTCGGCGGCCTTGGCCTTCGGAGCCTTCAGGTCCCAGAGGTAGAGCCCGGGCTTTCGGGGATCGAGCACCCGCGCCAGGAGCCTGGAGCCATCGGGGCTGAGGGACAGGTCCGAGGCCCAGCCGTGCAGCTGGGTGACGAGTTCGCCCTCACGCAGCCCTTCCTGGGCTGCGCCCTGCGGGTCATCGCGCTTTGCGCGACGGTGGACCTCCGCTCCTGCTTCGGTCTCGCGGAGCCCCTCGGCCTTGGCGCGGCGCTCCAGTTCCAGGGCCGTGTGGGTGAGCTCGGCGCAGAAGCGCTGATAGCCGTCCTTGGGAGCGAACCCGAAGGTGGCCTTGAAGGATTCCTCGAAGGAGCGCTTGCCAGCGATGCGGAGCCACAGCGTCTGGAAGGCCTTGGGATCGGCGGCTCTGGCGTCCAGCCATTCCAGGTAGGCGCTGCCCGCCAGGTAGGCCATGCTGCCGCCCAGGAAGCCCTCCGCCCCGCTCATCGCCTCGTACGAAGGCAGCTTCCCCTCCAGGGCCCACTGGCGCAGGACCGAGGCGCGGATGGCGCTGTGGGGCCGGCCGCTGCCGGTGAGCTTGCCTTCGATGTAGGTGGCGTAACCTTCGATCGCCCAGCGGGGTGTCTTGCGGGGCAGAGGGCCCACCACGGCGGTCCAGCGTTCCAGCAGGCTGGCTTTCCGGGCAGGCCGCAGCAGGTGGTGCATGTGGGCCAGCTCGTGGGTGAGCAGCAGCTCGGGCCAGCCGTGGTGGTGGCCGATGCTGGAGTCCGCCTCGGGCTCGGTTTTCCAGAGCACCACGTGGGGCCGGTTCAGGAAGGGCAGGGCCTGGCCGTTGGACTCCATCACGGGGTCCTGGATCAGGATGTCGATGGGCTTGTCGTGGGCGTAGCCGACGAGGTTCAGGTACTGGGCATGGATGCCTTCCACGCGACCCGCCACCTCGCGGCCGAAGGTTTCGAAGGCCCTGGGGCAGTGGATGCGGTAGTGGGTCGTGGTGAAGGTGATCCAGGCGGCATCGGGCGCCTGGGTGCGGGGGGCCGCCTGAAGCAAGGCGGGCAGAAGCAGGAGGGTGGAGAGAGGTCTCAGAGGCATGGCTCCAGTTTGCCCGCCGGGTGACTCGGGTCACATTATGAGAACCAATCTCAAAAATGCCTTGAAAGGGGAATGTGATTATTTGAGACTCATTCTCGTGTTGATCGCGCTTCCCCCTCCCGCTCCGGTGCCACAGGTGTCGCAGCCCACGCCTTCCACGCCGCTTCCGGCGATGGACCGCCGGGTGCTCGCCATGGGCACGGAACTGCGCGTCCACCTGGAGGGGACGGGTGATCTGGGTAAGGCCTCCGAGGCGGCCCTGGCCGAAACCCAGCGCATCGAGGCGGCCTGCTCCACCTGGAATCCGGCCTCCGCCTGGAGTCGCCTGAACGCGGCCCGGGGGGCGGCCGTCCCGCTGGCGGCGGAGTGGATCGGTCTGCTGGAAACCGTGAAGGGCTGGACGGCGCGCACCGAAGGGGCCTTCGACCCCGTGCTGTGGGCGCTGCTGAACGCCTGGGGCATTCGCCAGGGGGGCGCGCATCCAAGCCCCGAGGCCGTGGCGCAGGCACGCGAGGCTTCGGGCGCCGCCCTGCTTCGGCTCGATGCGCGCAGCGGCATGGCGCAGCTGGGCCATCCCGCCGCGGGCTTAGAAGAGGGGGGTTTCCTCAAGGGCTACGCCCTGGATCGCATGAAGGCCGCTGCCCAGGCCCAGGCGGGACTCCTGGATTTCGGCGGCCAGCTCCTGGCATGGGGAAGCCCGGTCGAAGCCTCGGTGGCCGATCCCCTGGACCGCCAGCGACCCCGCCTCACCTTCCGATTGAACGAAGCCTCGCTCTCCTGCAGCGGCACCTCCGAGCGGGGCCGTCACATCCTGGACCCTCGTAGCGGAGAACCCTGCCCGGCCTGGGGCAGTACGGCCGTCGTCGCGGCGGACGGCCTGACGGCGGACGTGCTGTCCACCGCCCTCTACGTCCTGGGACCCAAGGCTGGCCTTCGCTGGGCCGAACGCCACGACGTGGCGGCGGCCTTTCTGCTTCGGGACGGCAGCATCCGGTTGAGCCCGGCCTTCCGTTCCCTCCACCCCACCCTGATTCTAAGAGAGCCCCGATGAAAGCCTTCCTCACTCCCCTGATGTGCACCCTGCTGGCCGGGCCAGCCTTCGCCCAGGAACCGCCCAAGCCCGATCAGGAGAAGCGCATCCAGGATCTGGAGCGCAAGCTCGACATCCTCTCCAAGCAGCTCGAGGCCCAGAGCACGGGCACCCAGATGGAGGCGCCGGACCAGGGCCGCTTCGGCCTGGGCGCCTCTGCGTCCAAGGTCTACGACACCAAGGGTGGCCTGAGCATCGGCGGCTACGGCGAGGTGCTCTACACCAACACGCGCAGCAAGCTGCTTCCCGATGGCAGCACGCTGCCGAGTACGGCCCAGACGGATGCCCTGCGGGCGGTGCTGTACATGGGCTACAAGTTCAACGACTGGATCGTGCTCAACACGGAACTGGAGTGGGAGCACGGCGGCTACAGCGACCGCAGCACGGACGGCGAGGCCATCCTCGAATTCGCCTACCTGGACTTCCTCGTGAACCGCGCCTTCAACGTGCGGGCGGGCCTTCTGCTCATGCCCATGGGCTTCGTCAACGAGCTGCACGAGCCGCCCTCCCGCCTGGGCGCCCGGCGCCCCTTCCTCGAAAACGAAGGCGGAATCATCCCCACCACGTGGCGCGAGAACGGCGTGGGCATCCACGGGGATCTCGGCCATGGCCTGACCTATCGTCTTTTCGCGGTCAACGGCCTCGATGGCATCGGGCGGGATGCCGACCACGGTTTCAACGCCGAAGGCATCACGGGCGCCGTGCAGCTGGGCAAGCAGGCCCAGGCCAACAAGCTGGCCCTCACGGGACGGCTCGATTGGACCTTCACGCCCGGAGCGCTGGTGGGTGGCAGCTTCTACCGCGGCAACAGCAACCAGGGCGGCAATGACACGATTCCTGATACCGGCGTGCCCCTCGACACCAGCATCGCCGAAGTGCACGGCGAGTACCGGGCCCGGGGCTGGCAGGTGCGGGCGATCTACGCTCAGACCAGCATCAGCAAGGCCGGAGTGGAGGCCCTGCCCGCGGCCAGCGTCCTTCGGGAAGTGGGGACGAACCAGGCCGGCGGCTATCTGGAAGTGGGCTATGACCTGCTGAGCAGCGGCGGCACGCGCCAGTCCCTGATCCCCTTCGTGCGCTACGAGCAGCTCAAACTCCAGAAGCAGGTGGCGGCAGGCGTCGTGGCCGACCCCGCCAACGACCGCACCTACCTGACCTTCGGCATGGACTACAAGCCCATCCCCCAGGTGGTGGTCAAGGCCGACTACACCAAGGCCGACAACAAGGCCAAGACCGCCCAGGATCAGTTCAACCTCGGCATCGGCTACAACTTCTGAGGAGGGCGGCATGCGCCTGTTTCAAAGCCTCCTCGCGGGCGTGACGTTGGCCGCCTTGGTGGCCTGCGGAGGCAGTGGAGGTTCAGACACCAAGTTTTCCCGCCCCATGCCCGTGCCGCCCCTCCTGGCCGCCACGGTGGGGACGGGGGGAAGCGTGCATTACGACCTGGTGGCCCAGGCCGGCACCAGCGAACTTGAAGCGGGGAAACCCACCGAAACCTATGGCTACAACGGCGCCATCCTGGGCCCCACGCTGCGCATGCGCCGGGGGCAGGCCGTGGAAGTGGCCCTCGCCAACCACCTGCCCGAATCCGATCACAGTGACACCAACCTGCATTGGCACGGACTGAAGGTACCGGGGAGCATGGACATCGTCCCCGACCTCCACCAAGGGATCCATTCCGGTGAAACCGCCTTGGCCGCCTTCACACCCGACCAGCCCGCGGCCCTGCTTTGGTACCACCCCCATCCGCACGGATCCACGGGCCTCCAGGTCAATCTGGGGATGGCAGGGCTGATCCTCCTGGAAGATGACGTCTCCGATGCCCTCCCGCTGCCGAAGGCCTATGGCGTGGACGACTTCCCCCTGGTGGTGCAGGACCGCCGCCTGAAGGCCGACGGTTCCCTCGCCTACATGGAAAGCATGGGCGGCAAGGATTTCATGATGGGCGAGCGGATCCTCGTAAACGGCGTGGAGAATCCCTACCTGGACTTGCCCGCAGGCCTGGTGCGGCTGCGCCTGTTGAACGGTTCCAGCACCCGCCGCTACGCCTTTGCCCTCGAGGATGGACGCACCTTCCATCAGATCGCTTCGGATGGCGGGTTTCTCGCGGCCCCCGTGGCCCTCACCCAGCTCAGGCTGGGGCCCGCCGAACGGGCGGAGATCCTCGTGGATTTCTCGAAGGACCTGGGCCGCAGTCTCTTCCTGCGCAGCGAGGCCTTCGCGGCCGCAAGCGAAGAGGCCGAGGCGGGCCAGGGGAGGGGCTTTCCCGTGATGCAGCTGCGCATCGCGAGGCCCGGAACGGCCCGTCCCGTGCCTGGGTCCCTGACGCCCGTTCCTCGCATTCCCGAATCGGAGGCCGCGATGACGCGCAGGTTCGGGCTGGAGGATACGGGTGACGCCGTGATCAACGGGAAGACCTTCGATGAGATGCGAGTGGATGTCACGGTATCCGCCGGAAGCACGGAGATCTGGGAGGTGACCAATTTCGCCACCACCATCGCCCATCCCTTCCATATCCACGGCGGCCAGTTCCAGATCCTCAGCCGGAGCGGCGGTGAGCTGCCCGAGGGCGAGCGGGGCTGGAAGGACACCTTCCTGGTCAGTCCCGGCGAGACCGTGCGGGTGATCTTGCGTTTCCAGGGGCTCAGCGGCCGCTACCTCTACCACTGCCACATCCTCGAGCATGAGGGCGCCGGCATGATGGGCCAATTCGAGGTCCAGTGATCTTCTGGAGTGATCATGATGCGTCTCGTTCCAGCCTTCCTCCTGACCGCCTCTCTGGCCGCCGCGCTGCCCAGTCGGGATGAGGCGTTGAAGCTCGCTTTTCCGGGCGCCGCCTTCACGCGCAAGGAATACTTCCTCAGTGAGGCCCAGGCCCAGAGGGTGAAGCAACTCTCCCAGCGGGAGCTGCCGGGCCTCTGGTGGATCGCCTACGAGGCCGCGGTGAATGGAAAACCCGTGGGCGTGGCCTTCTTCGACACCCACCGAGTGAGGACCCTGAACGAGACGGCCATGGTGGCCGTGGCCCCCGATGGCCGGATCCTGCGCGTGGAGGTCATCCAGTTCCATGAGCCCCAGGAATACATGGCCAAGGATGCCTGGAAGCAGCAGCTGGTGGGCCACCAGCTCGATGACGAACTGAGCCTCAGGCGGGGCATCCGTCCCCTCGGCGGGGCCACGCTCACGGCCAATGCCCTCACGGACGCGTCGCGGCGCTGCCTCGGCCTGTGGCAGGTCCTATACGGGGACAAGAAATGACGCGCCTGGAACGCTGGAGCCTCCACCTGGCCGCCCTGTTCACGGGCGCGACGGGCCTGATCTACGGCTGGCTCCGCTACTACGGGCAGCGCGAGGGCGAGTTCGGACTGGAGGCCCATCCGCTTCAGGGCGCGCTGCAGCATCTGCACGTGCTTGCGGCGCCCCTGCTGGTCTTCGCCCTGGGCATGCTGGTGCGGGGCCACGTGCTGCCCATGTGGCGCTCGGGTCGGCCCGTGGGCCGGGCCTCGGGCTTCCTGCTGGCGATGGTCTTGGCGCCCATGGTGCTGAGCGGCTACGGCGTGCAGGTGGTGGTCGCACCCGCCGGACGCCTGGCCCTGGCCTGGATCCACGGTGTGTCGAGCCTGCTCTTTCTCGCGGGCTACGGCGTGCACCTGCTCGCGCCCCTGAGGCAGACGCGTAGCGCCCTGGCCGAAGCGGATGCCTCCCTGAATCCGTCCTGAGCTCAGACTCCAAAGGGCAGGCGTTTTCAAGGGACCACCAGCGGCCGGGGAGGGGTACATTCAGGGTATGTCACGCATCCGCATTCTCCCCGACCAGGTGGCCAACCAGATCGCTGCGGGAGAAGTGGTGGAACGGCCCTCCTCCGTGCTCAAGGAGCTGGTGGAGAACGCCCTGGATGCGGGTGCGCGGCACATCGAGGTGGCCTGGGAGGAGGGCGGCAAGCGCCTGCTGGAAGTGGCCGACGACGGCTCGGGCATGGCCCGGGACGACCTCTACCTGGCCCTGGAGCGCCACGCCACGAGCAAAGTGCGCACGGCCGAGGACCTCGGTCACCTCGGCACCTTCGGTTTTCGCGGAGAGGCCCTGCCCAGCATCGCCAGCGTGAGCCGCTTCGATCTCACGAGTGCGGAAGCGGAAGGCGCGGGCCATCGCCTGCGCTGCGAATTCGGTGTCATCAAGGAGGTGGCGCCGGTCTCCCGCAGCCGGGGCACCACCGTGACCGTGCGCGATCTCTTCGCGCAGCTGCCGGCGCGGCGCCGCTTCCTCAAGTCCACGGACACCGAACACGCCCAGCTCTGGGGCGCGGTGGCGCGGCTGGCCCTCAGCGCGCCGGGCGTCCACTGGGTCATCCGTCCCGATCGCGGTGCGCCCCTCGTGCTGCCGCCCGTGGAGGATGCGGGCCTGCGCCTGGCACCCCTGCTGGGCGACAAGCTGGGCCGGCTGGTGCCCTTCGTGAACGGCGAAAGGCCCTGGCAGGTGCGGGGGTTCGTCTCGCCGCCGGATCTCAGCTTCCGTGACCGCAACCACCTCTACCTCTTCGTGAACGGCCGTGCCGTGCGGGATCGCCTCCTGCTGGCGGCCCTGTCGGAAGCCTGGTCCGGTACCTTCGCCAAGGGCTCGTACCCCGCGGCCGTGCTCTTCCTGGAGATGCCGCCAGAAGCCGTGGACGTGAACGTGCATCCCACCAAGGCCGAGGTGCGCTTCCGCGAGCCCCAGCGCATCTTCGCCTGGGTGCGGAGCGGCGCGGAAGAAGCCTGGGCCAAGCTGCGGGGCGGCCTCGCCTCGGTGCTGGAACTGCCGCCCAAGCCTTTGGAGGCCGAATTCGAACTGGATCCGTCGCGCCGCGCCGCGCCCCAGCATCCGCGGCTCTGGTCGGATCATTCGGGCGGCGCCCTGGGCGCCTACCAGACCCAGACCGAGACCTTCGACACGCGGCCCCTGGACACCATCTACGCCTACGAACCCACGCCCACGGGCGTGTCTGAGAACCTGGAGGAACGCTCGGAGATCCGCTACCTGGGGGCCTTCCAGCGGACCTACCTGGTGGCGGAAATTACGACATCCGCCGGGCCCGAACTCTGGCTGGTGGACCAGCACGTGGCCCACGAGCGGATTCTTTTCGAGCGGCTCTTCCTGCGCCGCCACGCCCCCGCCATCCAGCCCCTGATGCCGCCCCAGGTGGTTCAGCTCGGACCCGAAGCCATGGCCCGGCTCTCGCCCTTCCTGGGGGAACTGGGGGCCGTCGGTGTCGAAGCGGAGGCCTTCGGCGCGGACGCCCTCGTGGTCCGCGGCCTGCCGGATTTCCTGGCGGACCGGGATCCGCAGGCCCTGCTGGAGGATCTGCTGGCCCGTCTGGAACGGGAAGGCCGCGTGGATCTGGACGTCTTCCGGCGCGATCTCAACGCGGAACTGGCCTGCCGCGCCGCCATCAAGAAGCACCACGCGCTGCCCTCGGACCTGGCCCTGGGACTCATCCGGGACCTGCTGGCCTGCGAGGTTCCCAACACCTGCCCCCACGGCCGGCCGATCATCAAGAAGCTCACTCTGGATGATCTGGACCGCAGCTTCGGGCGCAGGGTGTAGACGCCGAAACGCGGATCAGGACGGTCTCAGCGCCTTTTCGGCCACCAGGTCTACGCCCAGCCGTTTGGCCGTGGCGTAGAGCGCCGGACGGGCGAGGCCCAGGGCCTGGGCCGCCTCGGCCACCTTGAAGTGGCGGCCCTGCAGGGTGTCCAGCAGAAGGCGGCGCTGGAAGGCGCGGGTGGCTTCATCCCAGGTGCGAGATTGCAGGGTCGGGGTGTCCAGCTCGGGGAAGTGTCGGGGTTTCAGGATGCCGTCCTCGCAGCGCAGGATCGCGCGCTCCAGGGTGTGGAGCAGTTCCCGGACATTGCCGGGCCAGGGCAGGCGGGCCAGGGCCTGGGCCAGGCCCGGGGCCAGCGCGGGGATGGGCCGCTTCACCGCCTGGGCCGCGCGGAGCGTCAGCCGAGGCAGCAGGAAGGGGAATTCGTGGCGCCGCTCGGCCAGGGCGGGCAGGTTGAGCACCGCGCCTTGAAGCCGGAAGAGCAGGTCGCGACGGAAGGCGCCGGCCCGGCTCAGATCCTCCAGAGACCGGTGCGTGGCCGCGATGAAGCGGACATCCACCTTGAGGGCGTGATCCGATCCCACCCGGCGGATCTCGCGCTCCTGGAGGACGCGCAGCAGCATGGACTGGAGGCGCGGCGAAAGGTCCGCGACCTCGTCGAGAAACAGGGTGCCACCCTTGGCGACCTCGATGGCGCCGCGGCGGTCCCGGTCAGCACCCGTGAAGGCGCCCTTGGTGTGCCCGAACAATTCGGATTCCAGCAGGCCCTCGGCGAAGGCCGAGCAGTTCACCGCGACCAGAGGGCCGGATCGACCCGAGCGCTGGTGCACCTCTCCGGCCGCGAGTTCCTTGCCACTGCCCGTGGGGCCGAGGATGAGCACGGGCAGATCCGAGGCGGCCACGCGGTCCAGCTCGCGCAGGATGGTGGCCATGGGTTCGCTGCCATCCGTCAGCAGGAGGCCGGACTCGACGACCGCTTCGACCGGGCGCCGCGCCCGGATCCGCGCCAACCAGGGCGAGATGAGCAGGGGTTCCAGGGCCGGCGCCGGAGGCGCGTCCGCCCTTTGGCCCAGCAGCACGGCGCCGACGGGGCTACCCTCCCAGATCAGCGGGTACCCCCGCCAGGCCCAGCTCCCGTGAAGGAACGGAGCCAGGCTGCCGTTCTTGGCTAGGCGGCTGAGCGCTCCTTCAGGAGGCGGGTCCCCGCTCCCGAGGGAATGCAACTGGCCATCCTCTTCCCAGACGATCCAGATCGGCGTCTCGCGCTCGTCCAGCCAGGCCTTGAATACAAGCTCGGGTGCGGGATCAGCCTCCCCCTCGGACAGAGGCCAGAGCGCCGCCAGACGCCGCTGATGCCGAGGCGAGGCCGCCCGATCCGCGATGACCTGCAGTGCCAGCAGGTCCGCCGCCGTGCGCAGCTCCGGCACCCGCTCCATGACCTGCAGCCCCAGTTCCAGGCACATGATCTGCGTCGGGCAATCCCGCCAAGCCGACCAGAACGCCTGAGCATTCCCTGTGCCCCGGAACAAACGATGCGCTTCCCAGCTGAGGCGGGTTTCGGGGTCAGTATGTTCCGGAGGGCCTTCTATCAACGGGCCCAGTGCAGCTTCCAAGAACCGTGCATAAGGGTGTTCACTTACATGCGGCAAACTTTCTCTGACCAGATCCCATCGGTCAGCATCAACACCATGCGTCGCTTGCAACCCCCACCCCTCAGGCAAATCCGGGTATTGTTCGACTAATTTGCGAATTTGAGAAAGAGCCTCCTCTTCTTCTAGATAAATTCCAGCAAGTTGTGCTTCTTCGAGATCACGCCAGGGCCCCGGGAGAGGGCCTCTTATTAAACGCCAGAGTTTATGGGTTGGAACGTTCGCCCATTGAAGAGCCGCGATGGCTGCATTCGAGGCAGCACGTGAGGCCCACCCGACTGCCTGTAATCGTACGAAGTGAGCGTAGGCCAAATTGAAAGCTTGAAGTGCACCTTTGGGGTTGTAATTTCTAAACCAAACCTGCCCCTGTGCCATCCAGTGGAATGGGTCTGCGCAGGGAGCGGCGGGGGTATCCCACGCGGGGTAATGGGGGGCGGGAGCTGCGGGCTCGCCACCCCAGCGCATGCGGAGTCGGTCCCAGGTTGGATGTCCCGAGGCCTTGGGGGCTTCGGGGCGCTGGAGGTCTTCTTGGAGGTCGGCCTGGATGGAAGGTCCCCACCCCGATGGGTGGGAGGCAGGCATACGCAGGGCGAGGAGATCGGCGAGGTCGGCGCCGGGGGCATGGCCGGCACCGAGGCTGTGGGGCACCAGGGGCATGAGGCCCTTGGGTGACGCTCCGAATCCCCGAGCCCAGGCCCGGACCGCGGGGGCCAACATCCAGCCTCCGGTGGGGGATTCCCATAGCCAGGCGGCCTGGTGGTGGGCCTTCAGATCCTCGGGGAGAGTGGCCATCACCAGGGGATCCGCATGCTTCTGGAGGGTGGGCCAAGGAAGGTTCGGATTGAGGGGTCCCTCGGGGAGCAGTCGGCCTTCTGCATCCATGGCTTTGAGCAGGCTCTCCCACCATCCGCAGGGTAGGTCATGCCATTCGGGCGGGATCAGATCCAGGTAGGGCGGGAGCCAGAGATGGCCCTCCGGATCCACTGCGCCGAGGGCCGCCACCCATTTCAGGCGCAGAGGCAGGTCCAGCAGCACCGACCCCGCCGCCATCCAGGGCGTTCCATCGCCTTCAAGCAGGGCTTCCCAGGCCCAGGCTAGGAGTTCGTCCTCCCGGTCGCCGCGCTGGGTGGCGGGGACCTTGGCGCTCCCGTGGCGCAGGCGCGCAACCCAGGCGGGATCCGGACGGGAATCGAAGGTGGTCGGGGGCGAGAGCACATGGGGACCACGGGATCGGTGGGCCTCCTGATCCAGCCGCGGCCACCGTCCCTCATGACCTCCTAGCAGCCAGGCCTGGGAAATGGCGGCCAGGGCCCAGGGGGCATCCCCCCAGCGCCTTCCCCGGTCGAGTCCCCAGGGGGCCTTCCAGTCTCCCAGCCAGGCCGCTCTCAACATCGGAGCATGGCTCGCCAGACCTCCCAGAAGTCCGGGAAAGTCTTGGCGACGCAGTGGGGGTCCAGGAGGTTTCCGCCCCAGCGGAGTCCGCCGAGGGCGGCGGCGAAGGCCATGCGGTGATCGTTCCGAGGATCGAAGGCGGGCCGCTCGCGAGGCGGCGTGCCTGGGCGGATGCGCAGGGTGTGGTCTCCGATCACCTCGGCCTGGCCGCCCAACCAGCGCACCAGTTCGGCCGAGGCGTCCAGCCGGTCGCATTCCTTGAGAGGCAGGGTATGGAGGCCCCGCAATTCCGAAGGCTCGGGCGCCAGGGCGGCCAGGGCGGCGAGGACCGGGCCCAGGTCGGGGCAATCCGTCAGATCCGCATCCAGCCCGCGAGACAGGCGGCCTGAGGCTTCCAGGACCTGCGCATCCACCCAGTGCAGACTGCAGCCGGCGGCTTCCAAGATCGCGATCATGGCTCGGTCTCCCTGGGCGTCCTCCGGATCGAGGGGGCCGAGCCGCAGCGTCCGTCCCGTCGCGGTCGCGGCGGCGAGGAAGGCCGCGGCTCCGCTCCAGTCCCCCGGCAGCTCGAACCGGCCGGCCCGGAGGGAATCGCCGGGAATGCGCCAGCAGCCGGGTTCCAATTCGGCCATGCATCCGAAGCGCCGAAGCCACTGGGTCGTCAGGGTGAGGTAGCTGGGGCTCGCCACCTCGGTCCAGGTCAGCAGGCTCGGTCCAGGCAGGGCGGCTGCCGCGAGGGCAAGTCCCGACAGGAATTGGCTGCTGAGGTGGGCGTCCACGCGGAGGTCGAGCTGTTGCGGGGGCGTGGGACTGGGATGCAGCCATGCTCCGGATTCATCCGGCAACCAGCGCGCGCCCAGGGCCTGCAGGGGTTCAAGGAGGGGACCAAGGGGACGTTCGAAGAGGCGGGGGTCGCCCTCCAGGTGGATGGGTCCTTCGGAACACAGGGCCAGCCAGGGCAGCAGGAAACGCAGGGTGGTGCCGGAGGCTCCGAGCCAAAGGGGGGCCTCGGCTCGGGGTCGGGCGCCTCCCCGAAGGCTCCATGTCCCGTCGGCTTCTTCGAGGGCGTAGCCCAGGCTTCGCAAGGATTGGCGCATCCAGCGGGTGTCTTCAGCCTCCAGACCGCCGCGCAGCAGGCTGGGACCGGGGGCCAGCGCGGCCAGCAGCAGGGCTCGGTTGGTGACGGATTTGGAGCCCGGGATGCGCACCGACGCCAGGGGTTCGCCAGGGGCGAGGTGGGTGTCTTCGGGAAGTGACAGGCGCATCTGGGCAGGGTGCCGTGAGGCAGGCCCGGCCGCAAGCGCGGATTAGCGTATGTTTTCGTAGAAGGGTTTGCTGAGCCGCTTGTCCGTCACCAGGGTCCACTGGTAGACGCCGTAGAAATCGATGGTCCGCTTGTAGCGGAGAGTGATCGTACAAGTTCCAGCCTCTCCGGCGCCGACCTTGGTGACTCGAATCGCGTTTTTGTCGGTCAGGGCTTCATCGACCTCCAATTCCTTGGCCTTGGCTTTCACTTCTCGTTCCAGTGTTTCGACGGGCTTGCCCGCGGCACCGCTGGCGATGAAGTCACAGGCGTCAGCCAGTTCGCTGTTGCCGTAGTAGACGGGGACAGCCTTGTACGCCACCGCACCCAGGACGCCCAGGACGAGAAAGGAGATGATGCACCCGATCTTGCCTTCACCGCGCTGCCGTTGCCGCATGGATGGTACCTCCGGACTCACTTCAGGTCTTCGAGCGCCTGCTTGGCCAGGGGGGCGACCAGGGGGCCATCGGGACCGAGAAGGGTTGACTGAGGATACTTCAGGGACTGCCGGAATGCCTGCCCGGCTTCGGATTGGTAGGCACTGCCCAGATGCAGGAAGCAGAGGCCCATGTGGTAGTCGATGGTGCCCTGGCTGACTCCGCGGACGGTGCTGAGCCGCGCATCGCGAAGCAGTTCGATGGCCTTGTCGTACTTTCGGAACTGCATCAAGCCCAGGGCCAGGTTGAGTTTGATCAGGTTCGCCTCATCACCCTTGGCGCCGGCGGACAACAGGCGCAGGTGGGCGAGCAGGGCGGGATAGCTCAGGTTCGTGGCTCCGAGGGGGATCTCCAGGGCCTCCGATTGCAGCGGCAGGGTGGAGGTCGCCCCTTCCTGGACCAGACTCAGCGCTCCCTTGGCTGAGCCTTCCGCCTGCTGAAGCTGCTCGACGGTGGAAACGGAGCGTTCCTGGACCTGGAGGATGGGCCTGCCGACCGCCAGACCCGCCTTGAGGGCGGGCTCGGTCGCGGCGAGCACCCAGGGGCCGGGTTCGCCCGGGATATCCAGGGCTGAGAGGCCGAGGCCCGGACGGTGGAGGGTCGGTACGGCGTTGAGGCGCGCCGCCAGGGCTTCGAGGGGATCCTGTTCCAGGGGTTTGACGACCAGACGTTCTTCCTCGCCGTCGAGGGTGGCCACCAGGAGTTCGACGCGATGGATCACCTTGTCGGGGACCGGCCGAGCCAGGAGCACCAGTTCGGCGTCCCGCGAGGCCTTCAGGCGCACCAGGGCCTCGGCCGCAGGTTCGCCGGCATGGGCGGGAAGGAAGGCCAGCTGCTGAAGCCGGTCACCCAGGGATTCCAGCAGGGCCTGGAAGCGGGCCCGTCCGGTGAAATCCCCTCCCTCGAGCCCCAAAAAGGCCAGGCGGGGTTTCGGACGGGCCTCCAAACGGAGCGACTTGCCGTCCTCCACGGTGATGCGCTGCGAGAAGCCGCCGCCGGGGAACCGCACCATCACGTCGTAGGGGCCCGAGCAGACCTGGAGGTTCGTCAGAGGAAGCATCCCCTGGCTTCGGCCCGAAAGGAACAGCTCGCCGCCGGGCCAGGCGGAACTCACGCTCAGCAGGCCCCGGGAGGGTTCCATCCGGATCGGCTCCAGGGTGTGGTCCGCAGCCGGGGTCGCGAGTTCCGCGCCCAATTCGAGCACCTTGGTCCGGTAGCAGCCAGCGCGAAGCTCCAGACGGTGCTTGCCCGGCGCGAGTTCAGGAATGATGAAGGGCGCCGAGAGGTCCTCAGGCCGCAGTCCCAGGGGCACGGCGAGGGGCGCAGCCTCGGGGCCGGCCTTGCCGATGGCGTACCCGAGGCTCTTGCCGTCCACGAAGACTTCCACATCGCTGGGCTGTGTGTACAGCGTGACGGTGGACGAGGTCCGGGTCAGCTTGAAATCCACTGGTTTCGCATCCTTCGGAGCGAAGTCGAGCGTGACTTCGGCGGGGGCGTGTCCCGGTCGCGCGTAGACCAGCTTGTGATTTCCGAAAGGGAGGTATTTCCGCGGTAGGGCCGGGGTGGCACGGCCGTCCACGGTGAGCCGACCGCCTTCGGGCGCGTAGCTCAGTTTGACCAGGGCGAACTTCTCCCCCTTCATACGGTCGAACTGGGCTGCCAGGCGCTGGGAGGTTAGGGCGCGGTCCAGGTCGAAATCCGGATTGAGGTCGATGAGGGCCTGGAGGCGAACCTGGGCACGCGCCTTGTTCTGGGCGCTGCGGTCATCGAGCACGGCGAGCCAGTTGTAGCTTTCGCACAGCACCTGGATCCACTCGGGCTCGAGTCCGGCGGCCTTGGGGGCCAGCGCGGCCACCACGCTGTCGAAACGGGCGGTGGCGCCCTCCCGGTCCCCCTGAGTGGCCCAGAGGGCCTTGGCCTGAAGGAAGGTTTCCTTGAGGGCGGCGTCCTGGCCCCAAAGGGCGGCGCAGAGCAGAAAAATGGACAGAAAATGTCGAAATCTCATTTTAGTTCAACCGGATCAGCAGGTCGTTGCGGCGGTCGCAGAGGATCAATCCTCCGGAGCGGTCCAGGGCCAGGGAGGTGATGCGTCCGCTGATGCCCAGGGCCTTGAAGGTGGCCTGACGAAGCAGGGCGCCATCGGGCCCGAAGATCACGACCCCTTCGCCAAAATCGCCGCCATCCACGAGGGCGGCCACCTGGCCGGCGCCATCCGCGGCCAGGGCGGTCACGGTGCGAAAGGGGGCCGGCAGGTCCTTGCCATAGGGCACGACGATCCGGGGCTGGCCCTCGGCGTCCAGGAAGAGCAGCTTGCGGTCCGCGTCGGCGGCGACCGCCAGACCACCGCTGGGCAGGGGGGCGAGGGCGTTGAGCGTCGGGGAGGCCACGGTCCGGGATCCCCCATCGGCTGCGAACACCGTGAGCGCGGGGGTCTTGGCATCCGCCACCCAGAGGCTGCCCCAGCGGTCCAAGGCCGCTCCCGAGATGGCGCCGAGGCCACCCAGGGGCTGCACGGCGGCGGCGTCTTCGCGAACCAGGCCGTTCTTCGTCAGCATCCACAGGGCACCTTTGGGGCTTGCGAGCAGGGCGCGCGTGCCGGGCGCCGGAGGTCCCAGGGGCCCGGCCTCAGCGGCGTGCAGGCGGAAGGCGCGGTCCAAGTCGTTCTGGAAGACGAGCAGGTCCCCGTCCGGGGCCAGGGAGAGCAGGGTCGGCGTCTTGAGCCACTTGGTCCGGCCCGCGGGCCAGGGGCCCTCATTGCGAAAGGGGGGCTTCTGCAGGCGGTGCTTCACGCGTACCGCCATGCGCCAGGCGGCTTCCTGGGCCTCGGGGGACTGGGGCGCCTCGGAGCGCACCCGCTGCAGCATCCGCAGACAGCCCGGCAGGTCGCCCATCTGGTCGAGGATCTCGGCGGCTTCGAACATGGCCCGGGGGGCCACGGCCGATCCGGAATGGAGGCGGAAGGCGTCGATGGCCTGCTGGAGGGCGCGTCCCCACTGGCCCTGGTCCCGCCAGGCCCGGGCCAGTTCGAGGCGGGCCTCGGCGCAGGCGGAAGCATCCGGGAACAGGTCGAGCACGCGATTGAACTCCGCCATCGCATCCTTCAGGTCGGCGGGGCGGCGGGCCTCCTGGGCCAGGAGCTGGCCGTGCAGAAGCAGCCCATCGGCGGCTTCGGGGGCCTTGATGTACTCGCTGCGAAGACGGTCCAGATAGGGCTTGGCCGCCTCGGGTTTGTGCTCGACTTCCACCTGGTGGCGGGCGAGGCGGAGGAGGACCAGGGGCGCGAACTCGCTGCGGGGGCTGGTCTGCAGCAGCTGCTCCCAGGTGTCCGTGGCTTCCTTGTAGGCCTTGGAGGCGTAGGCCCGCTCCCCGCTGTGATAGAGGCGGTCGGCCAGATCCCCGTCCTGTGCCGATGCTTGGGTCGGGGCCTGGGCCAGAGCCATGGCCGGCAAAGCGCAAAGCAGCGCAGCCGGGGGTCGGAACCAGGGGGACAGGACGAGCATGGAGGCCTCGGGTCAGAAAAAAAGCATATCCGCCTGGGACTCGCTCAAGGCTCCAGGGCCTTGAGGAGCGCTTCGGGCGCATAGGGCTTGTAGAGCACGCCCATGAGCCAGGACTCGCCGGGGCTGACGTCGCGGGCCGCCGTGGAAAGAAGGATCTGGCGGCATTTCCGAGCCTCCACCTGGGCCTTCAGCCAGGGCAGGAGATCCCCGGAGCCGTCGGTTTGTTCCGAGATCACGAGGTCGACGGGATGCTGCTCCAGGATGGCTTCGGCTTCGGTGCGGTGGCCCGCTTCCTGGAGCTCCCATCCCTGTCCGAGGGCCGCCAGCAGGCGCTTGCGGAAGAAGGCGCTGGGCTCCAGAAGCAGGATGGTGCGGATCGGTGGCCTTCTCGAGATGTCGGCTTCGCTCAGGCCCAGGGCGAGGAGGGACTCCTTCGCGGCGCTGCGCAGGCCCAGGCCCGAGGCGCGGTTGAAGACGTCCTTGAGCGGGTCGACGAGATCCATTTGGCGGGTGAGGCCGCCGATCTCGCAGAGGCGGGCCAGTTCGCGCCAGTCCTGGTCCGTGCGGCCCATCTCCTGAAGCACGAAGGCGGACAGCTCCTGGGCCAGTTCGGCCCGCATGATGAATTCGGGATCCTGCAGGGCCTCGCGAAGCGCCAGCAGGGCGGGGGCGCGCCCGGGCCCGGCCGCGGGCAGGCCCTGCATCATGTTCCGGACCTTCTCCTCGCGCCCCGCGATGTGGTTCAGGCTGGCGCTGCGGCGGCCGAGTTCCTTGACCACTGCGGCCACGCGGTCATTGGTGTCGCGGTCCCAGTCGCCCTTGGTGCGGAGGTCGAAGAGGAAATCGGAAAAGGTGTCCTTCAGCCGCGTGTAGAGGGCCTGGTCGAAGCAGTAGAGGTGCTGGGTGGCGAGGATGGCCCGCAGGCGCTGGCCTTCGCCCTCCCGCTCGTCGCAGCAGCGGGTGATGAGCTGTTCGAGGGCCGGCAGCGTGTCCTGGGGCAGGGGTTTCTCGAATCCGGGGAAGGCCGCAAGGAGGCCCTCCAGGGCCCGAATGAGGACGAGGGGCAGTTTGAGGTGAGCCGACTTGGTCAGCAGACCCAGGCCGGATTCTGGCGTGGCGATTTCGGCCAGGGCTTCCACGAGGGCTTCCTGCAGGCGGGCGGGTTTGCCGTCATGCAGGAGGTCGAGCAGCACGGGCGCCGCGCTGGGGCAGCGGATGGCGCCCAGGGCCTCGACCGTTTCGAGAAGCAGGTCGTCGCGAACATCCGTCTTGAGGAAGGCCATCAGCGGTTCCGCGGCGGCCTGGGTACCGTTCACCGCGAAGATGCGGAGGGCCGTGCGGACCTTCTCGGGATGGCCCGATTCGAACAGGGCCATGACCGCCGGAAAGCTGGAGGGCAGCTTCCCGAAGTGGTGCATGGCCCGGTGTCCCACCTCAACGATGGGATCCTGCATGGCGAGCAGGAAGAAAGGGACCAGGGCATCCTCCTCCCGGGCGCCGATCACATCCAGGCAGGCGGTGCGGCGCTTGGGCTCGGAGACGCCGAGCACGCGCACGAGGGCGGATTCATCCGAGGCCGGCACCAGGCGGCAGAAGGTGTAGTCCAGGCCCTCGCTGTGGGAGAAACGGGCGAAAGCCTCCTGGAGCACGGGCATGGCCGCGGCCACCGGAAGCTGGGCCTGAAGCACCTGGCGCATCAGACCCTCGCAGACCTGATTCAGCGTGCCGCTCAGGATGACCTGCTGCTTGGTGGCGAGGTCCTGTGCCTCGGTCACCATGGCGCTGAACCGGGCCACCTTGCCTTCCACCAGAACGGCCAGCGCGTCGGTGAGGAAGAGCTCGTAGGGTCCCTTGGCCTGTTCCCGGATCCGATCGAGGCAGGGGATCGGGTTGCCGGCTTCGCCCGCCGCGAGGGCCTGTTGCAGGGCTTCGACCGTTTCCGGTTGGCGCGTGCCCATGCGGGCCACCAGGGCCCCGGCCAGTTCTGACCGGGCAGCGGTCCGGGCTCCGACCTGCACGCGGTGGGTGAGGGTTTCGAGGGCCTCCAGGTCCTCCAGGGTCTGCAGGGTCTCCTGGAACAGGTCCAGCAGGAGGGGGCCAGCGGCCTCCCCCTGGAATTCGGTGATGGCCCGCAGGAGCAGGCGGAAGGCCAGGGGATCGGCGCCGTTCAAGGCCTCCCAGAGGGCGGGCAGGTCCTTGGGCTCGGCCACGGCGGCCAGACCTCGTGCGCCCTGGTGCGCCAGGCGGGCGTTCGCTTCGCCTTCCAGGAGGCGGCCGAGAAAAAAGGACAGGGGCTGCTGGGAATCCTGGGCGCCCAGTTCCCGCCGCAGGATCAGCTGGCGGTCGGGGTCGGTGCGCTGGGCCGCCAGCTTGAGGAGGGCCTCCCGGGCCGACCGGATCTCCAGGCGGCCCAGGGCCGCGCAGCCTTCGTCGAAAACGCCCAGGTCCGTCTCCTGCTGGAGGGCCTGAAGGAGCCAGGGCACCCATTCCGGCCAATCGAATTTGGCCGTGAGGCCCAGGATGAAGCGCTTCATGGCCGGTGGGTTCGAAGCCTTGGTCAGGCGGCTTCCGAGTTCGGGCAGGGCCATTTGGCGCAATTGTTGGAGAAGCTGGTAGAGGCGGAGCTGGGCGCTGGCATCGCTTTCGACATGGTCGCTCAGCCAGGCCCGGAGTTCGTCCAGGGGGGTGACGGGGATGTGTCGGAGAAGGGCGGCCATGCCCTTCCATCGGCCCAACCGCTTCCCGGGTCAAGAACCACCATTTTCCTTCGGAAGTGTTAGCGTTTTTCCATGCGCGCCCTGCTCCCGATCCTCCTGGTTTGCACCCTCCAGGCCCAGGCCCCGGCTTTCCTGGACCAGCTGCCGCCCGCGGCCCAGGTGGAGGCCATGGACATCGTGAATCGCGCCGACTTCGTGTTCGAAACGCGGACCGAGCCCAAGCACGTGCGCATGTCCACCATGGAGAAGCTCTTCGACCACCCGGTCCTGGGTGCGGCCATGTGGCGGAACTGCCAGTTCGTGCCGGGGTTCTACGCCTTCATCCACCCGGATGGCGCCTGGAGCATCGACGATACCCGGGGCCTCCACGGAACGTTGCGCTTGGTCTACAAGCGCCCGGGCCATCGCGTGTACCTGGTGGAGGGCCGGGCCGAGAAGGGCCGCCTGAAGACGCCCTTCGCCGTGGGAGCGAAGATGCTCACCTCGTACCGCTACTGGGAAGGCAAGAACGGCTTCGAAAGCCACCTGCAGACCTGGACGGCCCTGGATTCAGCGGTGCTCGGCGCGCTGTCGCGCCCCTTCCGCGGCTACATCAAGGGGCGGCAGGATGAGTTCATCGCCTACATCAACGGCAATGTCGCGACTTTCGGGGAATTCGCGGAGCTGAGTCCCAGGGACTTCTACGGGCCCCTCAAGCGGGATGGCGACCCGATGGCGCTGCGCGAATTCGAAGCCCTCTTCCTGGGGAAGTGATGCTGTTCCCCTTCTCGGCGTCCTGCCGGGCCCTGCTCCGGCCCGGCGAGGCCTTCGCCCCGGCTCCACCGAGCCTGGCCCGCGCCTGTTGGGAGATGGCGCGGGTCTGGATGCCGCTGGCCCTGCTGAACGCGCTGGGCACGGCCTGGCGGATGGGCCAGGCCTATGAGCTGCTCCGGCGTGGGGCCGTCGCAACAGGTCTCTTCGAAAGGTTCGGCGTGGATCCTTCGGATCTGCGCGCGGCCCTGGCCTCCTTGCCGCCGGCGCCGGCCTTCGGGAGGATCTGGCCCTGGCTGCTGTTGGCAGTGCCCCTCGGCGTGCTGGGCACCTGGCTCCATCACGCCGTCTGGGATCATCTCGGCCTGTGGCTGCTGGGCGGGCTGAAACGGAAACGGGGGTTCCGCACGAGTCTGCTCGCCGAGGCCCAGGCCCTGCGGGTGGCCGCGTTGGGCACCCTGCTGGGGCTCCTGGGCTTCGTCCCGGTGTTCGGCACGCTGCTGGCGCTACCGCTTCTGTTGCTGGACGCCTACCTGTGGGTGTTCCGGGGCTTCGCCCTGGCCGCGCGCCACGATTGCGAGCCCTGGCGGGGCCTGGCGGCCACGGTGGTCCATGCGGTGCTGGTGAGTGTCTGCGGTCTGGGGCTGCTGGGGCTGACCCTGTTCGTGGCCCGGTTGGCCGTATGAGACGGGTGCCGTGGTTGGCCCTGGGGGCCCTGCTGGCCGGGCTGGGAGCCTGGGCTTCCACCTGGCTTCGGCCGGTGGCGGACCTGCTTCCGGGCTGCGCTTTCAAGCACTTCACGGGATTGGCCTGCATGACCTGCGGCCTGACGCGCTGTGTCATGGCCCTGGGACAAGGAGATTGGCGAGGCGCCTTCCACTGGCATCCCGCAGCGGCGGGCCTCGCCTTTCTGCTCCCGCTCCTCTCCTTATGGGACCTGCGGCGGGCCCGGCGGGGCGATCCCTATCCGCGGCTTCCGGATTCCCGAAAGGCGCGGACGTTCATCTGGGTGCTCCTGCTCGCCGTGTGGGCGTTTCAGGTGGTGCGGGGGATTTAGAAGCGGTTGGGGAAAACCCATGCCTGCCCAGGTCGTGCCGAAGCACCTTCCTGTGCCCTTGTGCCCCTGGGGATGAAAAGGTTGTTTTGTGGGAGTGACCCAGTCCGGTCATGCTTTGGTCACGCATCACCGGAGTCCCACCATGTTCCAGCAAATCCTGGATCAGCTTATCGAGCGCGTGCCCGAAGCCCTGGCCGCGACGTTCAACGACCGGGACGGAGATCCCGTCTGCGCGCGCACCATCCAGGTGTCCAACGAAGGGCTGCAGTTGCTGGGCGCCTATCAGCACGTGGTGAAGCGGCACCTGCAGCAGGCCGTGGAGGAATTCGACCGCGGCGAGATCAAGCAGGTGGCCTTTGCGACGGACCAGCACTGGATCCTGATGGTGGGCGCCAAGGAACAGTGCACCCTGGTGCTGGTGATGCAGCGGGAGGGCCTGCTGGGCCGGGCCCGTTTTCACATGGAGCAGGCCATCGAGGCCCTGAACCACGAACTGTAGGGAGAACTCGATGGAACGGTTCATTGGACTGGCCGGAATCGTGGCCTTCGTGGCCCTTGCGTACCTGCTGTCCCACAAGCGCAGCGCGATCCACTGGCGGACGATCCTCTGGGGCCTGGGGCTCCAGTGGATCTTCGCCCTCATCGTGCTCAAGGGCGTGCAGATCTCGAGCCTGCTGAGCTTCCTGCCCTTCCCCAGGGGAACGGGTTGGGTGGTGCTGGCGCTGATGTTCACGCCCATGCTGCTGCGGCGCTTCGCCGCCTACGAGAACAAGCCGCTCAACTGGGGCCTCTTCGGCGTCATCGTGCTGGGCCTGCTGCGCGGGAACCTGGTGGGTTCCACCTTCGACAAGATGCGCCTGGTGGTCGAACACCTCATGACCTATGCCCACGAAGGCGCGAGCTTCGTGTTCGGCAGCCTGTCCGATGGCCCCGGCAGCAGCGTGGGGATGGTCTTCGCGTTCGCCGTGCTGCCCACCATCATCTTCGTGGCTTCGATCTTCGCGGTGCTCTACTACGTCGGCATCATGCAGTGGGTGGTGAGCGCGGCGGCCCGCGCCATGGGCCGCTTCCTGAAGGTCTCCGGCGCGGAAAGCGTGAGCGTGGCGGCCAGCATCCTCATGGGCCAGACCGAAGCGCCCCTGACCATCCGGCCCTTCCTGGCCAAGATGACCCGCAGCGAGCTCATGGTGATCATGACGGCGGGCATGGCCCACGTGTCGGGCAGCATCATGGTGGCCTACGTCCAGGTGGCCCACGTCGACATCGTCCACCTGCTGACGGCCGTCATCATGACGGCGCCCGGCGCGGTGATGATGGCCAAGATGCTGGAACCCGAGACGGGCGCCCCCGAAACCGCCGGCGAGATCAAGGTGGACATCCCCAACCACGACGCGAACGTGCTGGATGCCGCGGCTCGCGGCGCCTTCGAAGGCGGCCAGCTGGCCTTCAACGTGGCCGTCATGCTTATCGCCTTCATCGCGCTCATCTACCTCATCAACGGGCTCATGAAGGCCATCCATCCCGGTTTCAGCCTGGAGCTGGTGCTGGGCTGGATGTTCAAGATCCCCGCCTTCCTCATGGGCGTGCCCTGGGGCGAGGCGGGTCGGGTGGGCGGCCTGCTGGGCAAGCGCATGGTGGTGAACGAATTCGTGGCCTTCCTGGATCTGGGCCGGATGACGGATCTGTCCGCCAAGGCGAGGCTCATCTCCACCTTCGCCCTCTGCGGCTTCGCCAACTTCAGCAGCATCGCCATCCAGGTGGGCGGCATCGGCGCCCTCGTGCCCGAACGGCGGGGCGACCTGGCCCGCCTGGGCATCCGGGCCATGCTGGCCGGAACCCTGGCCAACTTCCTCAGCGCCTGCATCGCGGGCATCCTGAGTTAGCCGAGCAGGCTGTAAAAAACCCGCTGATGCGGTGAAAGCTCCAGCCTTTGAGGAAGGCTGCCGATGAAGGGGCATCGGTTGGAGGTTTCATGTCGAGGGTCCGTTCTGTCGCGGTGTTACTGGCCATGGCCGCATCGACTCTGGTCGCTGGGGATTACGATGCGATCATCGGCGCCATCAAGAAGTCCTGGCCCAATTGCGAAACGCTCGCCGTGGTCTGCGATTCGAACGGCAGCAAGGGCGCCCTGGCGGCCCTTACGGGGGCCGCGGGCGGCATGAAGCTGATCGTGGTGGACGTGAAGGGTCCTCAGGACATGGGCAAGGCCATCGGCACCCTGTCGAGCCGGAAGCCGGACGCCGTGCTGCTCCTCGCGGGGGACCGCATCGCCGGTGACGGATCTTCCGCGGCGACCTTCCTCATCCAGCGCATGGCGGCCATCAAGGTGCCGACGGCCGCCACCACCGAGGCGGGCGTCAAGCAGGGCGCCGCCCTGGGCATCGGGCCCGGGACGGGCGGCAAGCTGCTGGCCAATGCCAAGGTCTCCGCCGTCGCGGGCGTGACCGTTCCGGCCGGCGCCACGGCGCTCTAGACCGGCTCGGCACTTTGCTTCTGAAAGGTCAGTGGACCGTTTCCGGTTCCTTGGGCCCGTCGTGAGGCGGCTCAATGCCGCGCCAGCCCGCCTTCCATGCGAGATTCATGATCAGCGAAAGCGTGATGTAGGCCGCGAAGAAGCTGCCGAAGAAGCGCTGCTGGAAGAGGATCATCATGGCCAGGACGAGCACGATGCTCAGGTTGGTGACCATGACCGCGCGGGGGCTGGTGGCGCGCTTCTTGAAGCTCGAGAACCGGATGGTGGACACCATGAGCAGGCCGACGAAGAAGAGCATGGCCGCGAAACAGTAGGCGAGGCCCGCCGCAGCGGGCGGCGTGGGATGCCAGATGATCACGGACGCCACGCAGGCGGCGCCGGCGGGAATGGGCAGCCCGACGAAGTAGCGGGAATCCACGGCCCCCACCTGCACGTTGAAGCGGGCCAGGCGCAGGGCGCCGCAGGCCGTGAATACGAAACAGGCGGCCCATCCGGCGGCCCGCACGTGGGAATCATTGATGCCGAGCTGGAAGAACCCGTAGCGGTAGGCCAGGATCGCGGGAGCCATGCCGAAGCTGACGACGTCCGCGAGGCTGTCCAGCTGCACGCCGAATTCCGTGGCCGTGTTGGTGGCCCGCGCCACCCGGCCGTCCAGACCATCGAAGACGCCGGCCAGCACCAGCAGGCCCGCGGCCCAGAGGAAATAGCGCTCCGGCGTGGCGCCCGCGGCGTTGATGGACATGACCACGCTGGAAAAACCGCAGAACACGGAAGCCATCGTGATGCTGGAGGGCAGCACGAACATCGACCTCCGCATGGCTCGCTGTCGCCGCGCGCGGCGTTCCTCGGGACTCAGACGGGGTCGCATGACACCAGTTTACCCGGGGCCCCAGGGGATGTCGCCGGCGCGGAAGGGTATCCTGACAACCTTCGGAGGTTCGGTTGAAGCACGTGGTGGTCATCGGGGGCGGGCACGCGGGGATCGAGGCTGCCTACATCGCGGCGCGCATGGGCATGGACACCACCCTGCTCACCATGAACCTCGACCAGATCGGCCAGATGAGCTGCAACCCGAGCATTGGAGGGGTGGGGAAGGGCCACATGGTCCGCGAGCTCGACGCCCTGGGTGGCGCCATGGGCCGCCTCATCGATGCGACGGGGATCCATTTCCGCATCCTCAACGAAAGCCGCGGCGTGGCCGTGCGCGGCCCGCGGGCCCAAGCCGACAAGGTGAAATACCGCATCGCCGCTCGCCACCTGCTGGAGCACACGCCGAATCTGCGGCTGCGCCAGGGCATGGCGGCCGCCCTGCTCTGGCGGGAAGGCACACAGGGGCTGCGCGGCGTGGAGCTGCTGGACGGTTCCGTCCTGCCTTGCGAGGCCGTGGTGGTGACCAGCGGCACCTTCCTCAACGGGTGCATCCTCATCGGGGAGAAGCGCCTGGAAGCGGGCCGCGCGGGCGAACCCGCCAGCACGCACCTAGCCGAGCAGCTGCGCAGCCTCGGGCTGCGCCACCGCCGCCTGAAGACGGGCACCAGCCCGAGGCTGGCCAAGGCCTCCATCGATTTCAGCCGCCTGGAGGTCCAGCCCGGGGATGATCCACCGCGGCCCTTCAGCTTCTTCAGCCCGGGCATCCCTCAGCCCCAGGTGCCCTGCCACATCGTGCACACCACGCGGGACACCGAAGCCATCGTGCGCGAGAACCTGCCCAAGTCGAGCCTCTACGGGGGCCACATCGAAGGCGTCGGGCCGCGCTACTGCCCCTCCATCGAAGACAAGTTCGTGAAGTTCCCCGACAAGGGGCATCACCAGATCTTCGTGGAGCCCGAAAGCCTCGAGACCGAGGAGATCTACCTGGCGGGCCTCTCCACCTCCATGCCGCCGGATGTTCAAGTGCGCATGGTGCGGAGCCTGCCGGGCTTCGAAGCGGCGGAAATCCTGCGCCCGGGCTACGCCATCGAGTACGACAGCTTCGACCCTCTGCAGCTTCGCCAGGATCTTTCGGTGGCGAGCCTGGAAGGCGTCTGGTTCGCGGGTCAGATCAACGGCACCACCGGGTACGAAGAGGCGGCGGGGCAGGGCCTCCTGGCGGGCATCAACGCCGTGCGGGGCTTGAGGGGCCAGGAACCCATCGTCCTTGGTCGCGAGCAGGCCTACCTGGGCGTGATGGTCGACGACCTCGTCACCAAGGGCACCGATGAGCCCTACCGCATGCTCACGGCCCGGGCCGAACACCGGCTGGGCCTGGCCTGCGACCTGGCCGACGGCCGGCTGCTGGCCGTGGCCCGCGAGGTGGGTGCCCTGGATCCCGCCGAGCTCGCCCAGGTGGAGGCGAAGGTCGCCCGCCGGGAGCGCCTGAAGGTGCAGTGCGAGGCGGCCTGGGTCACTCAGACCAGCCCCTTCGGCGCCATCGCGGCCGGGGCTGGATTGCGCCTGGAGGCGGGCCTGAGCCTGTCGGACCTGTTCCGGCGTCAGCAGATCGGTCCGGCCGAGGCGGATGCCTGTCTGGGCCTGCTGGAGGGGTGGGACGACGCTCAGGCGGGTTGGACGCCTGCCACCGAGCGGGACCTGCTGTTATTCGATCTGCGCTACGCGCCCTATCGTGAGCGGGAGGCCCGGCTGCTGGAGGGGCAGCGCGCCTGGGATCACGTGCGGATCCCCTCGGACCTGCGCGTGGAGCACCTGCACGGCATCTCGAAGGAGGTGCTCGAGAAGCTGGCCCTGCATCGGCCTGAGACCCTCGGCCAGGCCAGCCGCATCCCGGGAATCACGCCCGCAGCCGTGACGATCCTCCACCTTCTGATCCACCGGGCCAGGGGCGCTTCGTCGATGTGAATTTTTCCCTTGAGTCTCCAGGCGACTGGAACCTTACCCTGGGATCCAAGGCGCTCGGGAGGGTCCCATGGCGAAGCAGATCGAAGGGTTGGCGAAGGGTTCCGGCCCATCCGGGATGCTCAAGATCGGCCAATTGGCCGATCTTTCGGGCGTCACTGCCCGCAACCTGCGCTTCTATGCCGATGCGGGCGTGTTCGGGGAGCTTCCGCGCTCCGGGAAAGGCTATCGCCTCTTCCCTGCGGAGGCGGTGCACTGGGTCCGGATGCTCCGGGCTGCCCAGGTGGCCGGATTCGATCTGGAGGAGATTCAGGAGTTGCTGCGGGTCCTCCGGGGAAGCACCGCGCCCTGCGGGCATGTGCGCGAAGCGCTCGGCACCAAGCTGACCGCGCTGGAGGTTCGGTTGGCCGAGATCAACGCCCTGGTGGAGCTGCTCCGGCTCACGCTGGCCACGCCGGACGGTCAGAGCAGCACCGTCGGTTGTGATTTGATGGCGACCCTCCTGGATGGAGCTGGCCGCCTCCGTCCTCGGGAATCCGAGACTTTGACGTCTTCAAGGAGGCACTCATGAATGCCAAGACCTACCGCATCACCGGCATGACCTGCGGCGGATGCGCCAAGCACGTGGAGAAGGCCCTGCGCTCCGTGGAGGGCGTAACGGGAGTGACCGTGGATCTGGCCCAGGGCACCGCCACCGTGGAAGGCGGGGCGCCCTTCGAGGCCATGGCCGCTCGCGTGGCCGAGGCCGGCTACGCGATGGCGAGCCAAGCCTAGGCCTTCGCTTGTGCCTGTCGTCAGGGAGGAAGATCCGTGAGCCAGCAGACCTTTTCCGTATCCGGCATGACGTGCGCCTCCTGCGTGCGTCACGTGGAGAAGGCCCTGGCGGCCACACCCGGCGTCGCCTCGGCCACCGTGAATCTGGCCACGTCCACCGCCACGGTGGATGGGACGGCGACCTACGAGGCCATGGCGCTCCAGGTGGAGGATGCAGGCTACGGCTTGAAGCGCATCGAGGCCGAAACGCCTGAAGGGGACAGTCTGGCGCCCGCGCGCTGGCGGATGCTCGTCGCACTGACCCTCACCGCGCCATTGCTGGTGGGAATGCTTCCTGGCCTAGGCTGGCACCTGCCGGGCTGGGTGCAGGCCCTGCTGGCGACGCCCGTGGTGTTTGGCGCGGGGCTGGGCTTCTTCCGCCGCGCGGCGCGCCAGGCCCTTCACGGACAGGCCTCCATGGATACGCTCATCGCGCTGGGCTCCGGTGTCGCCTGGGCTTTCGCTGTGAGCGAATGGTGGGGTGGGGCCCACGAACTCAGCTTCGAGACGGCCTCGGCCCTGGTGGCCTTCCTGCTCACCGGGAAATACCTCGAGGCCCGGGCCAAGTCCCGCGCCACGGACGCCTTGAAGGCCCTGCTCGCCCTGGCCCCGCCGACGGCCCTGCGCCTCGAACCCGATGGGTCCGTCCTGGAAGTGCCCGTGGCCGCCCTGGTGCCGGGAGACCGGGTCCGCGTGCTCCCGGGACAAGCCGTCCCCGCCGATGGACGGGTGATGTCCGGGCAGGCGGAGGTGGACGAATCCATGCTCACCGGGGAGCCCCTGCCCGTGCCGAAGGGGCCCGGCGAGGCGGTGGTGGCGGGTACCGTCGTCCATGGCTCTGTACTTGAACTGGACGTGATGGCCGTCGGGGCGGACACCCAGTTGGCCCACATGGCCGCCATGGTGGCCCAGGCCCAGGGTTCCAAGGCCCCGGCCCAGGACCTGGCAGACCGCATCAGCGCGGTGTTCGTGCCGGCCATCCTCGCGCTGGCTCTCGTGACCTTCGCGGGCTGGTGGTGGCTGGGCGGAGGGCTGGCCCAGGCCTGGCGCCCCGCGGTGACCCTGCTCGTCATCGCGTGTCCCTGCGCCCTGGGCCTGGCGACACCGGTGGCCGTCATGGTCGGCATCGGCGCGGCCGCCCGCAAGGGCGTGCTGGTGCGCGACGCTGCGGCGCTGGAAGCCCTGGGGCAGGCCACGGACCTCGTCTTCGACAAGACAGGCACGCTCACGGAAGGGCGACCCCGACTCCGGCGCGTGGTGATCTCAGGGACCCTGGGCGAAGCCGACGTGTTGAAGGTGGCGGCCAGCCTGGAGCGGGATTCCGAGCATCCCATCGCCCGGGGCATCCGCTCTGCGCATGAAGGACCGCTCCTGCCCGTCGAAGGATTCCGGGCGCATCCCGGTGGAGGCATCACAGGCGTGGTGGAAGGGCGGGCGTGGCGCCTGGGAAGCGCGGCCTTCCTCGATGTGAGCTGGCCGGAGATGGACGAGGACGGCATTGCGGTTGGCTTGGCGGATGAGCTGGGTCTTCAGGGTGTGCTCGTGCTGGGCGATCGCCTGCGATCTGAGGCGGCCGCGGTGGTACACGCGCTGGGGGCCCAGGGGCTGAAGCTCCACCTGTTGACGGGGGATCGCAGTGCCCCGGCCCGCCTCATGGCGGAGGCCGTCGGCATTCAGAACGTGATCGCCGAGGTTCGGCCGGAGGGGAAGCTGGCGGAACTGAAGCGCCTGCAGGAGGGCGGGGCCGTTGCTGGTTTCGTGGGGGATGGCGTCAACGATGCGCCGGCCCTGGCCCAGGCCGATTGCGGCATCGCGATGGGATCGGGCGCGGGCGAGCAGGGCACGGCCGCGGCCATGGCCGCGGCTCCGCTGGTGCTGTTGCGGCCCGGGCTGGAGCCCATCCTCGCGGCGCGCCGGTTGGCGCAGCGCACCCATCGCATCATCCGGCAGAACCTCGGCTGGGCCTTTGGCTACAACCTCGTGCTGGTGCCGCTGGCTGCCTTCGGGCAGCTCGAGCGGTTCGGCGGCCCCATGCTCGCGGGCGTGGCCATGGGGTTGAGCTCACTGACGGTGGTGCTGAACGCGCTGCGCCTGCGGCGCTAGAGGTCGCAGGACAGTTCCTTCAAGTAGGCCGCGAACTCATCACGCAGATCATCGCGCTTGAGGGCGAACTCCACGTTGGCCTTCAGGTAATCCAGCTTGTTGCCCGTATCGAAGCGGGTGGCGGGGATGGGGGCGGCGACGAGTCGACCCTCCTCGGCCAGGGCGGCCAGGGCATCCGTGAGCTGGTACTCGCCGCCGACGCCGGGCTCCAGCGCGGCGAGGTGATCGAAGACCCGCGGTTCCAGGACGTAGCGCCCGACCACGGCCCAGCGGCTAGGCGCGGCCTCGGGGCGGGGCTTTTCGACAATGGATGTCACATCCCAGGTTTCGTGTCGGCCCGCCGGCGCGTTCACGATGCCGTAGCGGGAAACGTGCTCGAGCGGGACCTCCTGCACACCCACCACCGATTTGCCGGTGATCCGGTAGGCGGCGATGAGGGCATCCAGGGCCGAATCCCGTTCGTCAAAGACATCGTCACCTAGCAGCAGGGCGAAGGGTTCATCGCCCACGGCATGGCGCGCGCAGAGGACCGCGTGGCCGAGGCCGAGGGGTTCGCCCTGGCGCACATAGGCGAACTGGGCGAGATGGCTGATGCCACGCACCAGATCGAGATCCTCCTGTTTGCCGCGGCGCCTGAGGGTGTCCTCAAGCTCGAAGGACACATCAAAGTGGTTCTCGATGGCGGCCTTGCCGCGTCCTGTCACCAGCACCAGGCTTTCAATGCCGGCACGAATCGCCTCTTCCACCACGTATTGGATGACCGGCGTATCCACGAGCGGCAGCATTTCCTTGGGCTGGGCCTTGGTGGCTGGAAGGAAACGAGTGCCCAGTCCTGCAACGGGAATGACGGCTTTGCGTAGGGTCTTCATGGCATCTCCGATGGCTCATGATGGCTGAGGATGCTCACAGAATGAAGGTTTGGGGCCCTCTGCGGAAATTTTCTCTTGCACTTTAGGATGAGGGTGATAGTCTGAATGTCTGCGCGGTTGAGGCTGCGAGGTGTCAGGAAGGGCTGAGAGGCCGTTCTGGGCCATGCTGAGGAGCATGGGGGCGTCTTTGAAAACCGGAT